>NZ_CM178651.1:0-3663196 GCF_058599305.1 Acinetobacter sp. CAU_H_S139_7 | reverse complement strand
GTGAAACCCCTATTCATTCCATCGATAATTAATAAAAACACTATGTACCCACCGAAGCGGGTCGCCATTCTAACCAAGTTATCCACATCTGTCATGGAAAATTCTGCAGATATTGCTCAAAAAGCCTGCTTATGAAAATAAATTTAAATTCAAATACTAGTGTGGATAAGTTTATCTGCAAACTGTGGATAGAATATAGCACAAAGTTATCCACAAACTATTAATTTCATAAAAACAATCTTATCCACACCATATTTTATTGTTTTATAATTAAAAAAGTGTCATTTCCACAGAAAAATACCACCCTAATAGTAATAAATTTAAATTTATAAATTTGAATTTATTTATAAGAGACCTGTTTTCTGGGGATAACTGGAGATCCAAAATGAATTTAAATTTAAAAACAGGCACAGCAAGTGAATTTAAAGACTTGTGGATAATTGTGTGGGTAATCTTGTTGGTAACTTATATCACTTTAATAAACAATAATCTAGGTTGTGTATAAGAAAAAAGTGCAGTTGTTTAAATGTTATCGAGAAAAGAGCAAGCCCAAGCTGCTGTTACAAATAAAAAGGCTTAATTTCACAAGAAAATCGGTTTTCCATTGACAGCTCAAGCAATGAACACTAAACTCGCGAACCTTCATTGAATGATCATTTTTGGAGTTTCGATATGAAACGTACATTCCAACCATCTGAATTAAAGCGTAAGCGCGTTCATGGTTTCCGTGCTCGTATGGCTACTAAAGCTGGTCGCCAAGTATTAGCTCGTCGTCGTGCAAAAGGTCGTCACAGCTTAACTGTTTAATCAATAGTTAACGCTTAAACGATTTTGGGTGTTATGACTACACTTTATGGCTTCAGCACAGAGGTTCGTATTCGCTGTGCTGCCGATTATAAGAGTGTCTTCGATGGTGCGCTTTTTAAAGTGCATCAGCCCCATTTCTTATTTCTAGCAAAACTGACCGAACAACCTCAAAGTCGTTTGGGTATTGTTGTTGCTAAAAAGAAAGTGCGTCGTGCACACGAAAGAAATAGAGTAAAACGTTTGGCTCGCGAAAGTTTTCGCTTGCATCAACAGCAATTAACTTTAGATATTGTGGTTATGCCTAAAATGGGGATAGAAACAGTGCCTAATGCAGAGTTGCACCAGCAATTACAATTTGCTTGGCAAAAATTACAACGTCTTGCCAAAAAGCATCAAAAAATAGCTCCCTCCCTGCAAAAGTAGAGATGGCCAATGGTCCGGTTACTGCATTGGTTAATTCGATTTTATCAAATTGCGATTAGTCCTTTACTTGGACCGCGTTGTCGTTATATCCCTACATGTTCTCAATATTCATTGGAAGCAGTCCATACACATGGTGCTGTGCGTGGTGTGTGGTTGGCTACTAAACGTATTTGCCGTTGTCATCCTTGGGGTGGTTCGGGGTATGACCCTGTTCCAAACAAAAGGATTCGTTTTATCTCTTTTCAGCAAATAGATTCTCAAAAGCATCTGGTTGCTGTACCCTTTCGTGATTGTTTCTTGAACCAAAATCACTCTAACCACTTGGGGTAATCGATATGCAACAATGGGCCAGGTTTGCCATTCTCGGGGCCATGTTTGTTGTCGCTTATTTGCTCATTTTGGCTTGGCAAAAAGATTATGGACATGCTGAAACTCAGCCACAGCCACAACAGGCTGCAGCAGTTTCACATGAAGTATCTGCAGATTTGCCAAATGCTCAAACGGCTTCAGCAGCGTCTGATATGCCACAAGCAAATATCGCGACTCAGCAACCAGCTACAGAAGCAAAAGCATCTGTAAATCAACAGCTTATTTCAGTACAAACTGACCTTTATCATCTTTGGATTAATCCTAAAGGTGGTGATATTGTTCGTATTGAATTGTTAAACCATGACAAGAGCAAAGACAGTAACGAAGCATTTGTCATGCTTGAAAGTGATGCAAAACGTACTTATGTGGCGCAGTCTGGTTTAATTGGTCTTAATGGTCCAGACAGTAACCGTAGCGGTCGTCCAATGTATGAGATTGAAAAATCTGCTTATACATTGAATGATGCCAAAGCGGTTCAAACTGAAGATGGAAAAAGCATCAAAGTGTTAACCGTACCGATGGTACTGAAAACAGCTGATGGTGTGGAAATCATTAAAACCTTTACCTTTAAGCAAGGTGAATATCCTGTTGTTGTGAACCATAAAGTGGTGAACCGCAGTGGTCAAAACTGGCAGGGTCAAATGTTTGGTCAACTCAAACGTGACAACTCTGATGATCCAGGCAAATCGGATCAAGGTATTTTCACGCTGGGCACTTTCTTAGGTGGTGCTTGGGGTTCGCCTGAAGAGCATTATAACAAGCTTAAATTTGCTAACTTCAATGAAGAAAAATTGAATGTTGAAGCGAAAGGCGGCTGGGTTGCTATGGTTCAGCACTACTTTGTGAGTGCTTGGATTCCTGGTGACTTAAAATTGACGCAAGCCAATGGTCAACCTTATGTCGCGAAATTAGAGTCGCGTAAGTCAACGGATGATATGAATATCATTGGTTTTACTTCGCCGACGATTACTGTGCCTGCTGGTACAGTGGCTGAGATTGACGCGACCTTCTATTCAGGTCCTAAAGTTCAATCTGAGTTGAAAGAGCTTGCAACAGGTTTAAACCAAACTGTTGATTATGGTTGGTTATGGCCAATTGCGAAATTATTGTTCTTGGGTCTTGAGTTCTTCCACGGTTTAGTGGGTAACTGGGGCTGGGCAATTATTTTGTTAACGGTCTTGGTGAAACTGATTCTTTGGCCGTTGTCGTCTAAGAGCTATCGCTCAATGGCGAAAATGCGTGTCATTGCACCTGAAATGCAGCGTATGAAAGAAGAGTTCGGTGAAGACCGTATGCGCTTCTCTCAAGAAATGATGGCACTATATAAACGTGAACAAGTCAATCCGCTTGCGGGTTGTTTGCCATTGTTATTACAAATGCCAATCTTCCTTGCGTTGTACTGGGTGTTGATGGAGTCTGTTGAGCTTCGTCATGCGCCATGGTTACTTTGGATTCAAGATTTGTCAGCGATGGATCCGTGGTTTATTTTACCGCTGTTAATGGGCGCAACGATGTTCATTCAGCAGTCTTTAAATCCACAACCGGCTGATCCAATGCAAGCGAAAGTTTTCAAAATCATGCCGATTGTTTTCACAGTCTTTATGTTGTTCTTCCCTGCGGGTCTCGTGTTGTACTGGATTGTCAACAACAGTATCACGATTATTCAGCAGACCTTGATCAACAAATCTGTTGAAAAAGACCGCTTGAATAAGGAAAGCGCGTCGAGTTAATCGAGGCAACTTTTCGCGAAAAGCTGAATAAATCCGCTTAAGATGGTAATCTTAGGCGGATTTTTCATTGTGTGACTTTTAAGATTTTTAGGTGAATGTTATGTACAACCGAACCACGATTGCTGCCATTGCAACACCACCTGGGCGTGGTGGTGTGGGGGTGATTCGCCTATCTGGTCCCAAGTCTTATGAGATTACACAGGCCTTGATCCAAAAAGACTTGCCGAAAGCGCGTTTTGCAGGTTTTCGTCAGTTTTATGATGCCTCTGGCGAAGTGATGGATGAGGGCTTAGCGATTTGTTTTCCGAACCCGAACTCGTTTACTGGTGAAGATGTGGTTGAGTTGCAAGGTCATGGTGGCCCTGTCATTCAAAATGCTTTACTGGGGCGTTTGTTGGAGCTCGGTGCGATTGCAGCAAAAGCCGGTGAGTTTTCCATGCGTGCTTTTGAAAATGGCAAACTGGATTTGGTACAGGCTGAAGCAATCGCCGACTTGATTGATGCGACGTCTCAAGCCGCTGCACGTTCTGCGGTACGTTCATTACAAGGCGCATTTTCAACTAAAGTGAATCGTGTGTTGGAGCAATTGATTCATCTACGTTTGCATGTGGAAGCTGCGATTGATTTTCCTGAAGAAGAAATTGATTTTCTTGCGGACGGGAAAATTTTAAATCTTTTAGATGGTGTTACGTCTGCTGTGAATCAAGTGCAACAATCGGCTCGTCAAGGACAGTTGCTGCGTGAAGGTTTACAAGTGGTGATTGCAGGGAAACCGAATGCGGGTAAGTCATCACTGCTCAATGCATTAGCGGGCATTGAACGCGCCATTGTGACGGATATTGCAGGTACGACGCGAGATGTCTTACATGAAAAAATTACCCTGAATGGTTTACCCATTACCTTAACCGATACTGCGGGTTTACGTGAAACCGGCGATATTGTAGAAAAAGAAGGGATTCGTCGTGCCATTAAAGAAATTGAGCAAGCCGACCTGTTACTTTTAGTCTATGACTTAAGCCAAGGCGAAGACCCACTCAAACTGGCGCAAGAATATTTTGCTGAGCATATTGAACCGAAACGTTTAATGCTGATTGGTAATAAGTGTGATTTGATGGAAACAACATCGCATATCGAAGATTTTAATGGCTTCCGTCATATTATGGTTTCGGCAAAGCAAGAAACTGGCGTTCAAGCACTCATAGAAGCGATTACAGCGCATGCAGGCTTCCAGCCAGAAGAAGATACCTTTATTGCGCGTACACGCCATTTAGACGCAATGAAACGTACTCAGCTTTACCTTGCTGAAGCTCGTGAACAATTGGTGGTGTATAACGCAGGTGAGTTGGTCGCAGAGTCGCTACGTTTGGCGCAAAATGCCCTCGGTGAAATTACAGGGGACTTTAGTGCGGATGATTTGCTTGGGAAAATTTTTGGATCATTCTGTATTGGAAAATAACACTGCTATTGATGAAAAAGCCCTCTGATCAGGGCTTTTGATCTTTAAGCCAGACGTATACTGCCCTTATGCGCAAACCACAGATAAAAACACAATAAAGCGATGACAATGCTAAAGCTAATGACCCCGAAACTTAATCCAAAGTGATCTGCCAGATAACCCACAGCTACAATAGGCACAATCGTACCCAAATAACCAATAAAAAGATAAGTCGACATCACCGCAGCACGATTCTCTAAGCTGGTCATGGCATGAATGAGACCAAAGGAACCAATCAAGGTCAGGCCATGTCCGACACCAACGAGAAAATCACTGATAAAGAAAAATGCACTCAGTTGAAATAGCATACACAGCGCCAAAATGCCTAAGCTTGCAATCAAGGTAATTAAGCCATAGTTGAGGCACTTATATGCAGGAATACTTCTGGCAAAATACTGCACCACGGCAGAGACAATGAGAATGCTGGTAATGGCTGAACCGCTGATAAGGGGGCCGTGCCACGGCAAAATATCCCGCACAAATGACGGGGATAAGGATGCAAATAAACTAAACGCGGCAAAGGCACTAAATGCGGTAAATCCAACGATCAAAAACAACTGATGATATTGCACTTCTGGTCGGAGTAGCTTTGGGGCAATACTAAAGGGCTGTGCGGTAAATGTGGGAGACTCAACCCAAAATAAACCAAAGAAACACAGTACAGCACCAAGAATGACCGGTAGATAAGGGCTGACCAAAGGGTATTCTGAAAATTGAGCTATCAGGCCACCAATCAGCGGGCCTAAGCCAAAACCTACTGCGGTAATAATCGAACTGAGCTGCGGCGCAATCTGTTGATGGCTTTTGGGCACGGTATACATCAGTCCCAGTAAGGCCGAAGTGGTCATCAAACCAGATGCAATACCAATAATAAAGCGGCCCAAAGATAAAATGAGAGCATCAGAAGCATAAGCGGAAATCACCAACCCGATGCTGATAAACACCAAGCCCACTTGTAAGGTGCGTAAATAGCCAATGCTATTACTGGTCCGGCCGAGAAAAAGTAAAGTAGCGAGACAACCAAACATATAAGCCACAAAAATATAGGTGATTTGACTCGGCACCAGATGCCATAAGGCTTGATACAGCGGGTAAAGTGGACTGGCTAAGGCAGTCCCCATCGTTCCCATCATTAAGGCGAGGCTGACCATACAAAATGGACGCCAAGAAGTGGTTGTTGTCATGCAAATGCCATGCGGCTCTCTCAGTCAAAACGAGAATATTTTGATGCCCAAGAGAAAAAGGATAGAGAGCAACAGTGTATCGGTTTGTGGAAAAAATGGTCAACTAAAAACTTGAAAAAGAACGCAATAAAACTTAGCCATAGCGTTTCAGCAGTTTTAAGAACTCAGCCAACTCCTCTTCATTGACCTGTTCAGCTTGTGCTAATACATGATGGCGTAAGTGTGCTTCAACGAGTTCATTCATCAGCCCATTGACCGCGCCTTTAATAGCAGCGACTTGTTGTAAAACATCGATACAACTGGCATTGGGATGTGTGATCGAGAGTTCAACGGCGTTGACCTGCCCTTGTAAGCGTTTCACACGGTTTAAAATTTTTTTATCTTCATGCAAATGACTCAACACATTGCTCCAAAAATAAATATACTAAGGGGGAGTATATTGGTGAATGATTTAAAATGCAAAATACCCCATCACGTCAGCATACGCATCATTTTGATGACGGTAATCCACTGGCACAAAAACGGATTTTAATGGCGACCATTTTAACGGCAGTCATGATGTTATTAGAAGTGATTGGTGGATGGATTTTCCAATCAATGGCTTTGCTGGCAGATGGTTGGCATATGAGTTCGCATATGTTGGCACTGGGTTTGGCTTATTTTGCCTATCGTGCTGCGCGGCATTATGCCCGTGATCAGCGCTTTAGTTTCGGCACATGGAAAATTGAAATTCTTGCAGGCTACAGTAGCGCTATTTTGCTGATGGTGGTGGCGGGTTTTATGGCTTTTCACTCGATTCAGCGTCTATTCTCGCCTGTACAAATTCATTATAACGAAGCGATTCCAATTGCGATTTTAGGCTTATTGGTGAATTTAATCTGTGCATGGTTGCTGCACGATGGTCACCATCACCATCACCATCACGCTCATGCATCAGAAGTACATAGCCATCATCATGATTTAAATCAGAAAGCTGCATTTATGCATGTATAGTCAAACTACTTTATTATTCATACAAGATTCGAAAAAAACTCGAAATAACTCATCGACTGAGTCGATCAACCATTCTTTACGCTTACGTTTAACCCATGCCCACATGTGTTCTATAGGATTTAAATCAGGGCTGTATGCAGGAAGCCAAAGAATTTTATGCCCTTGTTGTTCCAATAACTCCTGAATATCTGCTCTTTTATGAAATGCTGCATTATCCATAACCACTACACTATTTTCTGGTAATGCTGGTATGAGGAATTGCTCAATCCAAAAATGAAAAACATCTGAATTGATTTTGCAGTCAAATAAACCGACTGAAAATAACTTACCCTCATGGATTGCTCCAATGGCATTGGTCTGATTCTTTAATTGCCAATTATATTGCCCTAAACAGGGTACTCCTTTTCGTGAGTAGCCATGAGGTCTATAATCATGTGACTTAAAACCACTTTCATCCAGATAAATAATCGGATGGTTTTTTTCTAATTCATTCACTTGCAGAATAAATTTATCCCTAAGCTTTGTATCTGCTTTAGGATGGCTTAACGTCTTTTTTTAACTGTAATATTTAAGCGCTTTAATGCAGCACCAATAGATGAAACACCACAATTAAAACGTGCAGCACGTTCATATTGATAAGCATCAGGATACTTTTCAACATCTTCACGTAAAGCATCATCGTTAATTTTAGAAGGTTTACGTACACGAGTTTTTTTAATCTCTATACGTTTCTTCCATTCAACAATGGTATTTTTATTAATTTCAAATTGTGCAGCTACCGCTCGAATAGAATAACCTTCCTCAAGCTTAGCTAAAATTTTACGTCTAAAATGTTCTGAATAACTCATTGCACCATTGTATTGGTTTTATAATGATTTGACTATAGTGGCAGACGCGGTGACTTCCATTTTTGCCATAATCGCGCTGATTTTTGGTAAATATTTGGGCTGGGATTTTCTCGATGCGGCCCTTGGAATCGTGGGATCAATACTGGTAGCCAAATGGGCATTGAGCTTAATGCAAGAAACGGGAAAAACCTTGTTAGATGCTGAAATGGATCATCATGTGGTGGATGAAATTCGCGAAGTGTTGGCAGAACTACCGCAGACGACCTTGACCGATTTACATGTTTGGAAAGTAGGCAAAGGCAAGTTTTCCTGTATTTTAGCTTTAGAAACGACGGTAGACTTAAGTGCGGATCGCGTGCGGGCAATGCTCTCGATTCATGAAGAAATTGTTCATGTCTCGGTGGAAATTAATAGTACAGCCCTCACTGTTCCACGTGAAACTTTGGCCAGTTCATAAGCAAGGCATGTTGGGTTTCGGTAAAGCCATGGAAAAAATGATTCAATGCTTGAATAATACGCTCTACACTAGCGCCGTGGTTCTCCGATTGAAAGAGCAAAAAGTGATGATAAAAAAACTGGGTTTGGCACTACTCACAAGTGCAATTGCAAGCATGAGTATGGCCAGCGTAGAAAGTGTTCAAGCCAACTTAAAAAAGAATTATCCAAATATTAATGTTCAAAATATTCAAAAAACAGAAATGTCGGGCATTTATAGTGGATCTTTAGATGGCGAAATTGTGTATTTAGGCGAAGCGGCTGAGCATGTGATTGCAGGTTCGATGGTACGCTTAAAAGATCAGAAAAATTTAAGTGCTGCCTTATATGTGCAACAAAACTCGATTGATTGGAACAAGCTGCCGCTAAAAGATGCCATTAAAAGCGTTAAAGGCAACGGCAAACGCCAATTGGCGGTTTTTTCAGACCCAAACTGTCCTTACTGTAAGCAGTTAGAGGCTGAGCTGAATAAACTGAATGATGTGACCATCTATACATTTATTTATGCCATTAAGGCGCAATCGATTGCACCGTCGAAACAAGTATTTTGTGAAGCAGATCCTGCCCTCGCATGGAAAAATTTGATTGCGAAAGGGACTCAACCGACGTCGAAAAAACCGTGCGCCAATCCAATTGAGCGCAACATTGAACTCGGTCGTAGTCTGGGTTTACAAGGGACGCCTGTGGTTATTTTCTCAAATGGCTTTAAAGTGAATGGTGCTGTGCCTTCAACCACCATTGAAAATATGTGGCGTGAACTGGGCTTATAAGAGTTCAAAGATACATAAAAAAAGCACCTGAAACGGTGCTTTTTTTAATGGCTGAGTTTAGGTTTTTTTGGTGACCATGTTGTAAATGAATAGAATAACGATAGCCCCAATAACTGAAGCAATAAACCCTGCGGCAGAGCCTTCACTATAGAGACCGAGTAAACGACCACCATAAGTGGCTACGAGAGAACCAGCAATCCCCAGTAAAGTGGTGACAATAAATCCTGCTTTGTCATCGCCAGGATGGATAGCACGTGCGATGAGACCTGCAATAAAACCAATCACGATTGCAACAATAAGTGACCACATGAGCCAGCTCCTTTTTTTATCATGTCTTTGTTTTTACATCATGTGCAAAAATATCATCGGGCATAATGCTGCTTTGCAGTAGAGCAAATCTGCTAAAAACTGTATGTTTTATGTACTTAGCTCACGATAAAAATAAAAAAAGTGGCCTTCGGCCACTCTTTTGTCGATTGATCTTAAAGACCAATTTCACCAATAAATGGCAAATGACGGTACTTTTGGTCATAGTCTAGGCCATAACCCACAATGAATCGATCTTCGACATTAAAGCCCAAAAACTTCACATCAAGTTCAATTTCACGGCGTGAAGGCTTGCTAACTAAGGTGCATAGCTCAATTGAGTTTGGAGAGCGTGTTTCTAATATTTCTAATACTTTGCTCAAGGTGTTGCCTGAGTCGATGATATCTTCAATCACCAAGACATCTTTACCGCGAATTTCGCCGTCTAAATCTTTTAAAATTTTTACATCACGTGAAGATACCGTACCGCCACCGTAGCTCGAAACCGTCATGAAATCGAGTTCATGTGGTTTTGAAATGGTACGACATAAGTCTGCCATGAAAATGACTGAACCACGTAATAAACCAATCAGTACGAGTTCCTTATCACTGTTTGCATAATGCGCATCGATTTGTGCACCAAGCTCTTTTACTTTCGCTTGAATCTCTTCAGTAGAAATCATTACGCTCATTTGAACGGTCATGGGTAGATACCTAAAAATTAAAAAAAATCAAAAATAAAAAAGGCGTTGACCTGCAACACCTCTATATATGCATTAATTTTAATATATCTCTAAACGAGATGCACCCCCTTTTGCCCGCTGAAAATGTAATCATTTCATTGCGGGCAGGATGCAGCTTGGTTTAGAGGCGAAAATCAAAGTTGGTTCAAAACTCGATTAGCTGCTTAAATTTTCGCTATTTGCTGATTGGTCTTGCACATAGGCTTTCTGACCAAAAATATAAGTCGCATGAATATTACGGTCATCACCCATGGTCATCAGGGCAAATAACGCATCTTCAATCCCTTTTGTACGTTGCTGACGTAATGCTTGCAGCGCAGTTGCTTTGAGGTCGAGCACCACAAAGTCGGCTTCTTTGCCCAAATTAAAGTTCCCGAGTTTATCATCCAAGCTCAGTGCTTTAGCACCGCCAATCGTAGCGTGATAAAGCGACTCAAACGCGGACAATTTATCTCCCTGAAGCTGCTGTACTTTATAGGCTTCATTGAGGGTTTGTAGTTGGTTAAAAGAGGTCCCTGCACCAATGTCTGTACCCAGTCCAACTTTTACCTGCTTTTCCCAAGTCTTATTCAATGGAAATAAACCACTGCCTAAAAATAGATTGGAGGTCGGACAGAAAGCAATGGCAGAGTCAGTTTGATGCATGCAGTCCCACTCAGCCTCTTCTAAGTGCACGCAGTGGGCAAAGACCGAATATGAACCAGTTAAACCAAAGTGATGATAAACATCGAGATAACCTTGCTGCTCAGGGAATAAGTCTTTCACCCAAGCGATTTCATTTTTATT
Organism: Acinetobacter sp. CAU_H_S139_7; assembly: GCF_058599305.1. Classification (NCBI taxonomy): domain Bacteria; kingdom Pseudomonadati; phylum Pseudomonadota; class Gammaproteobacteria; order Moraxellales; family Moraxellaceae; genus Acinetobacter; species Acinetobacter sp. CAU_H_S139_7. The sequence continues at coordinate 3,652,247 of NZ_CM178651.1, read as the reverse complement.
TTCACTTAAATGCGTATGCACATACACATCTGGGTATTCAGCTTTGAGCTGCCCTGCTTTAGCCAATTGCTCTGGTGTCGAGGTTGGAGCAAAACGTGGCGTAATCGCATACAGGTTACGGCCCTTGCCATGCCATTTCTCAATCAGTGCTTTAGAGTCTGCATAAGCACTGTCAGGCGTGTCGCACAGGTCTTCAGGTGCATGACGATCCATCATGACTTTACCTGCGATCAGGCGCATCTGGTGCTGTCCTGCTGCTTCAAATAGTGCATCTACCGATTCGGTATGCACAGTACAGAAGACCAAGGCTGTGGTGGTGCCATTTTTCAGTAGTTCTTGCACAAAGAATTGGGCAATCTGGTCGGCATAGGCTTTATCGGAAAATTGCAATTCAGTTGGGAAGGTATAGGTATTGAGCCATTCGAGTAGCTGTTCACCATAGGCCCCCACCATTTCTGTTTGTGGAAAATGAATGTGGGTGTCGATAAAACCCGGCACAATCAATTGTTCAGGATAGTGCTGAACCTCGATGCCAACAGGAAGGTGCTGTTGCCCCTCCTGCCAAGATCCAAACCATTGGATTTTGCCATTTTGGCTAATCAGTAAACCATCTTCTACGTAACGCACTTGGTCGTGAATTTCACGCGCTTGGGCAACCGTATTCTGAATATCTAGGAAGCGACCGCGAACCGCCGTCGTTGCAACTACAGAAGACATTTTAAACCTGCGTTTTGACTTTTTTTCGATTGATTGTACCGTAAACTGGATTTTTTTCACGGCTATTTACTGAAGTTTTTATGTGTGTTGTGAACGCTACATTTTAAATGAAAGACTGGAGCAGTATTTTCTTAAAAATTGAACTGTTTTAAGGCCAGACATGTACCTGTGCCATCGATAAGATCATTATTTTTTATGCAATGCATAAGCACAAGCTTTGAGCTTAAATGATTCAATCTATTCGCAAAATTTTGTTGAGAAAGTCTTTATCTTTAAATGCTGAGTCAGTACAGTGTCGACATTGATAAAATAAGAGACAATGACCGGCATGTATTTTTGGAATACCAAAGCATTAGCACATGAATTATCTAGCAATACCCTCGATAAAAAGCATTATAAAAATTATTACTTAGTCACCGCCTTGCTGGTTTCAGTGGTGTATTACTACGGGATGTATTCACCCTATGGGGATGTCCGTGTGATTGGTATTGAGGGACTTCTGACTTTATTGATTATGTTTATCGGGATTCAAAGTGCTTATAAAGCCAATGGCGGCGATGAGGGCGAGCATTTCTTAGGTCGAATCACAGCGTTGTCTTTTCCCATTTTGGTACAAACCACTGTAGCTGGTGTTGTATTTGGCGCAGTGTTATTAGGCCTTTATTTTGCTTTTAATCTAGAAGGCACAGCGTTTGACGATTGGTATGAATGGACTATTTCGCTATTTACCATCTTCCTGCAAATCTTGTTTTTCACGCGTTTGGTGTCTTATATGAAGCGGGTTAAAGCGCATACCATTTAAGCTTGAAAAAAATATTGTTTTCGAATGTATGCCTGTCAGTTTTAGAGTTGACAGGCATTTTCTTTTTCAATTTAAACTCTATTTGATACACGGAAGCGTCATCCTCAACCTGCGTAGTGTTTGGAATAGATTGTTTTTGCAACACAAATTTTTTTAATTATAGAAAGTAAACAGATTTTGCGGAGGACAAATGCTTTTCTTACGAAGCTTCGCTTCTCATTTGGTGAAACAAAAGAATAACTAAGCTCCCAGTATTGAACTTAAAAAAGATAAGACTCCGCCGTGAATAACCTAAAAGTGGTAGTACTCCTACTAAAACGCCTGAACAGACCCGTATTAATTTTTGGACAGCTATTTTAAATAGCTGATTTAGAGCGCCACTTTATTCCACAAAATAATGCGCAGCAAAATGCGCATCATTGCCGATCACATCAAATACATCTTCACGCAGTGACATCCCCGCACATTCATCTCCGACCATCCAAAGTCCCAAGGTGGGCAGCATGCCTTCATGCAACGGAGATTTTACCCAGCGTTGCATGACATAGCCATATTTGTCGTAGTCATCAAAGTAAAAACTACCTGAGGCTGCGCCACAATCGACATTGTTTTGTAGGATATGAATATTTGCGCCTTCGCGCGCTAAGATGGGCTTACGCACCCATTTCCCTGCATAGTGGGCGTGTGCATCATAAGCATGGGTTTCTAACAACAATGGATGATTTGGAAAGCGTTTCCATAGCTCGATCAACAGGGCTTTATTGGAGAGTAGCATTTTCCAACACGGCTCAATCCATTCAGTTTCGGGTTTGAGAAACTGTGAAAAATTTTCTTCCCAAATCCATTCCCACGGATACAGCTTAAATAAATGCTGAATCTCTTGCTGATGCAAATCGACAAAGGCTGTGCCATTCCAACCGATATTTTCCATCGACAGTTCGCTGACATTTAAGCCTGCCTGAAAAGCAGTATCCATGAGGTATTCTAAATTGCCCCAATCTTCACGCCCTGCTTCTTGGCAGGCTGCGAAATGGACACGGCTACGCGCAGGATAGAGCTGTTTCCACCGCTCAATCAGCTTTTCATGAATGCTATTGAACTGATCACGGTTTGCAATATTTTCGACCTGTTCAATCCAATGCCACTGTGCAACAGAGGCTTCGAGTAAACCCGTTGGCGTATCGGCATTGTATTCCAGCATTTTGATGGCTTGACCATCATAGGCAAAATCGAAACGACCATACAGCATCGGCGCTTGATTTTTCCATGAGTGCTCAATCAGAGGAATCGCTGCTGGGGGGATTTGAAAATATTCGGGATAATGACCACGTTGAATCATATCCCCTGCCACTTCTAGGCACATCTGGTGTAATTCGTTCGAGGCATCTTCTAGCTGTTCAATTTGCTTGAGACTAAACTCATAAGCCACCCCTTCTGACCAATACATTGAACCATCGCGCGACGGCAAGTTGTAGTAGTCAAAACCAATCTCTTGATGCGCCTGTTGCCAGTTTGCACGCTCAGGCAGTAGAACTCGTTTCATGTATTAACCTCCGAACGAGCCTCCGCCACGGCCGAAGCCTCCACGAATGGGCTGGGATTTGGCATGGCTAAAAACGTGAGTTGAGATTCTAGGTGTGCCCGTCGAATGACGTCCGCGAGCTTTCAAGACTTGGCCCATGTAACGGACTTTACGGTTGTTTTTATAATATTGTGGGCCGATATAAACCCCAGTAGAGCCACTATAGCTCGATTCACTATTTTCGTTAGCAGGTTCGCACAGTTCAAAATGCCAGTCTTGGTAGCAGTTGTATTGGTTATTGTAAACATCCTGTTGTAGGGTTTTAGAACCGCTACATGCTGTGAGTAAAACGGGCACTACAACAAGAGTTAATTTTTTGGTACGCATGGATGAGCAACCTTCAGGTTCTTTTATTTTTACTGGTAAAACCAAGGGTTTTAAGCCCGCTTATCATAGGGAGCTGTTTGCATAAAGTACAGTGCATTTGCACAGAAAATCATAGGATTAAGTCTCGAGCATACTAAAATTTGGTCATAAAAAAGCCTTCCCAGAGGAAGGCTTTTTTTAAACATTAGAGGGTGGTTTGATGATGTTTCTTACTGTATCGAATCGACAAGATTGCAGTAATGGTCAGCACCAACACAATAAAGCCCAGTGAAATCCAAATTGGCATATGGAACACATCCAACATGAGCATCTTAAAGCCGATGAATACCAAGATAATACCTAAACCATACGGGAGATAATGCATCTTGGTTGCTGCACCAGACAACAAGAAGAACATCGCACGTAGACCCAAAATTGCCATTAAGTTTGCAGTCAACACAATAAACGGATCAGAAGTCACCGCGAAAATTGCAGGAATGGAGTCCACCGCGAAAATCACATCCGACGCTTCAACTAGAATCAACACCAAGAACAGCGGCGTTGCCCATAACATCCCGTTTTGACGGACAAAGAACTTGTTGCCATGCAGTTGCGGGGTAATCCGCATATGTTTACGTAGCCATTTTAAGATCGCCATATCTTCGATATTGGTTTCTTCTTCGTTTTGCCCTTTGAAGAATTTGAAGCCCGTATACACCAAGAACGCACCGAAGATATACAGAATCCATGAGAACTCTTGCACGAACCACGCGCCAATAAAAATAAAGATGGTACGTAGAATAATCGCACCCAAGACACCGTAAAGCAGTAATTGGCGTTGTAGTGCAGGTGGAATGGCAAAAGCAGCAAAGATCATCAGCCAGACAAAGACGTTGTCGACGGCTAAAGATTTTTCAAGTAAATAACCTGCGAAGTACTCCATGACCTTGGTATTGGCCACAGTGACACCTGCAGTTTGTTGTAAATAAAGCCAAAGACCTGCACCAAAGAGTGATGCGACGGAAACCCACGCAATACTCCATAACGCGGCTGTTTTGATTTTAACTTCTTGACCTTCTTTTTGTTTAAAGCCTAAAAAGTCGATCAGTAGCATCACGGTAACAATACCGAAAAAAGCAATGTATAGCCATAAATTGCCTATAGATTCCATGAAATCCTCCACATCCAGTAATCGGCCACAAAAAAACCTTGACCTGCTGCCAGATGAAATAAAACATCTGTGACAACATGATCAAGGTCTTGCCTACATTTTAGCGTATGTATTTTGTGCGCTAAAATGCTCAGATACCGACTTTTTGCAAAGTGTAATGACGATAATCTGACACGTGAAAGTGATGCATGGCATTGATTTTTCACGTTTGGAGGAGGCTACTCCCCTTGTTCAACATAAATTTGGTTTTGGATTTGATCCAAAAGTGAGCTAAGCATCGCATATTTTTATGGTTTGAGCAAATATTAAAGAAAATTGTAGATGAAATATAAATGAGACAAAATTTTGCTTCAATTTGTGGCAAGCTAAAAAAGTAGCATAATCAGCTAGAGGAATAATAATGAAAATTCAACATCAAGAAACAGGTAGTAAAGGCGAAGTTTTTGTTGAGCAAGAAAACGAGCGTGTGGCGGAAATGACTTATAGTTGGGCTGGGGATGATAAATTTATTATTGATCACACTTGGGTCAGTGAGTTGCTCCGTGGGCAACATGTGGGGCGTCAGTTATTGGATGTTTTGGTTAACTTTGCCCGTGATAAGGGCGTGAAAATTTTACCCTTGTGCCCTTTTTCCAAATCGGTATTCGACAAAGATCCATCTATTCATGATGTTTTATTCCTCTAAGATAGATAACCATCAATCCATTCAATGAGTGTGCTATGCAATTTCAACATGTAGATCGTGATCAAAAAGGTGAGTTTTTCTTAAATAATGCAGACGGTCAGCGTATTGCTGAAATTAGCTATATTTGGCGGGACGAGACAACCATTGATGCCAACCATACTTGGGTCGATGATTCACTGCGGGGGCAAGGGGTGGCGCGTTTGCTGTTGGATACTCTGGTTGATTTTTCACGTGAGAAAAATCTGAAAATTATCCCAACTTGCTCTTATGTCGATGTGATGTTTCGCCGTGAGAAAAGTTTTGAAGATGTTGCGGCTTAATTGTTTGCCATTCATCGCAACTCTAAAGGTTAAGCTAAAATGAGATCGATATAGCTGCGATTACAGTTCTATTTTGTGTTTTGCAGCGCTGAATGATGGTGAAATTAAAGTATATGAAGACGCTTTTATCTATTGCCCTATTCTGTTCAGTTGCCCCTTTATTGCATGCTGAAGACTGTGTAAAACTTGAGGAAAAGGCAGAACAAAAAGAAGTTCAGATTATTCCACGTTGGGGTATGAAAGTGATTGCTACAACCAGAGTATATTTTCATTCAGCACCGAGCAATGCTTGTAAAATCAAAGATCTGTTTATGAGTAAAAATGACCATATCACTGCTTATAGCACCTATGATGATGGCCAAGAACAGTGGGTTTCGATCATGTATCTCAGCAAGCGCTTGGGAGACACGGTTCAAGGTTGGGCAAAACTAAAAGACTTTGAATATACGGGTACGATGTCTGGTTTTTAACTAACTGTGCGAAATTCTCCATCTATAATCTGTGATTTAGATGGAGATGGATAGCACGACTTTTCGTTATTCAGGTCTTTCTTGATTTTTTATATATTCCCGAATTACATCAATTGTAGCCCCGCCTGTTGTAAGTAGACAGTATGCTCTCGTCCAAAGTACAGGCTTCCAATAATACGGTTTTAGTTCTTCCTCAAATTCTTTGCGTATCAGTCGGCTTGACACTGTTTTTAGATTGTTAATGAATTTGCTTGGCATGATATTCGGGTGCATTTCTAGTAATAAATGAATGTGGTCAGCTTCACCATTAAACTCAAGCAAGTCAATTTCCCAATCGGCACAGTTCTTTTTTACGATTTCTTCAAGCCGATTCAGCATTTCATTTGAAAGGCATTTCTTGCGATATTTTGTTACTAACACTAAATGATATGTGAGCTTATAAACACAGTGATAATGTGATTTCATTATATTTACACTAAGTAATTAATTTGTTAAATTATAACCATGAAACAACCTTTTTTAAAAGCGTATAAATATCGCATCTATCCAAATTCTCAACAGAAAGTGCAGTTTGAAAAGCACTTCGGATGCACTCGCTTTATTTTCAATTGGGCTTTAGCTCTTCAAACCAAAGTCCATTCAGAAACTCAAAAATTATTATCAAAAAAGGATATTCAAGACCAATTGGTTGCAATGAAGAAGCAACCTGAATTTGAATGGTTGAATGAAGTAAACAGTCAATCACTTCTTAGTGGATTATTTCACCTGCATACTGCTTATAACAATTTTTTTCAGCGATTGAAGAAAGGCAAGATTGAATTCAGGAAAATTAAAGGCTACAAGCCAAAACTTGATGAAAAACGCCCATTGAGTCATATTGTTGGCTATCCACGGTTCAAATCCAAGAAAGTACCTCAACGGTCTTATCAATGCCCTCAGCACGCAACGGTGAGCTTTGAGCATGGTTTACTACATCTACCTAAAATTAAAGGGATAAAAACTGTATTTAGTAGGACATTTGATGGGAAAATTAAAACTGTCACCATTAGCAAAACAGCAACAGGTAAGTATTATGCTTCTATCTTAGTTGAGTCTGAGTTAGAGCTTGTTGCACCAACAACAGTTCAACCCGATCAAACTATTGGAATTGATATGGGTTTGAATCACATGCTCATTCAATCTAATGGTGATAAAGTTGAAAATCCAAGACACTTACGGCAGGCTCAAAACCGCTTAGCTATACAGCAAAAGATATTTGCCCGAAAACAGAAAGAATCTAAGAATTATCAGCGTCAAAAGTTAAGTGTTGCATTCATCCATGAAAAAGTGCGTTTGCAACGCTTAGACCTACATCATAAACTAACGCATCACTTGATCTGTGAAAACCAAGCGACCACGTATGCAGTAGAAGATTTAGGAATTAAAAACATGGTAAGGAATCGAAAATTAGCGAAGTCTATTTCAGATGTAGCTTGGGGTCAATTTCTTACGATATTGCAATACAAGGCAAAATGGTTTGGCAAGAATATTCTACAAATTGGAAGATTTGTTCCCAGTTCAAAAACTTGTTCTTGCTGTGGCTATAAGATGGAAAAGTTACCGCTAAGTGTCAGATTGTTTGAATGTCCAAATTGCAATTTGGTTGAAGATCGTGATGTGAATGCGAGTATAAATATCCGTAATTTCGCTTTAGCTGATGCACTAGGGCTTCGTGCTGTGTAAAGAGTTCCTATGCCACAATACTTGTCAGCGCAAGTGTGGCATCGAAAGGTGTAATCAATTTGATTGCATAGGTCGCAAAGATTCCCCCACCATAACTCTTAGTTTGGTGGTGGGAGTATGTCAATTGAATAAGCTTGTAAAAAAGCCCTCCTGATGAGCAATGCTGTTCACTTAAGCATTTGAAGCGTGGCGGAGTTTGTTAGAGAATCCGATGTCAGGTTTGGCATCGGATTTTTTATGGTGTTTCAGCAGGATCTTCTCGACCTCAACGGTCTGTTTAACTTCTCGGATCTGAATACATTTACTCACAACATCTCCCTTGAGTGGGTTGAATCTGCACTTAAATTGAGCAGCTCGGCTACTATTCGCAGGCGACGCTTGCCCGCAGATCAGGTTCTCTGGCTGGTTCTCGGAATGGCGATTTTTCGTGATGAGCCTGTCCATGAAGTGGCAAGAAGACTAAATATTTGCGCTCAAGGACTGGCCTCTCTTGACCTGTGGGCACGCAGCGGGATAACTGAAGCACGTAAGCGTTTGGGTGCAGATCCTGTGGAGTGGCTGTTTCGCCAGACAGGTCAGCACTGGGGACATGAGCGTTATCCAGATGATCAATGGCAGGGGCTTCAGGTCTTTGCTGTCGACGGTGCACTCTTGCGAACCCAGGATACAACTGATCTTCGTGAGCATTTTGGCTCAGGGAATACTTCCACGCAGCGCCAGACGCCATTTCCGATGCTACGGCTCGTCGCACTGATGAATGTGCGCTCGCATATATTAGTCGATGCGCAGATCAGCCCCTATCGCCGGGGGGGATTCCTCTGGCGTCGAAGTTTCTCAGCCAGATTCCCGATCATTCGATCACCTTGTTTGACAAGGGTTTTTGGAGTGCGGACTTATTGCTTTCACTCTCGATGCAGGGTCAAGGTCGTCACTGGTTGATTCCGGAACGCAAAAATCTGAAAAGTGAGGTGATCGAGACGTATGCAGAAGATGACGTGCGGGTACAGATGAAAGTATCACCCCAAGCAAGAAAGAACAACCCGATGCTCCCCCAATACTGGGAAGTCAGGCAAGTCAGTTATGCTGTGGATAAGGGACGAATAAAGACGGTTCTGACCTCGCTGCCGGCCGATCAGTATCCTGCAAAGGAGATCGCTAGACTCTATCAAGAACGCTGGGAAATCGAATTAGGTTTTCGGGATATCAAAAGCTCGATGCAGCATAATGCCATCACACTTCGCAGCAAGACAGTAGAGCTGGTTTATCAAGAGTTGTGGGGTCTGTTGCTGACCTACAATATTATCCGGCGAGAAGCGGCATTTGCAGCGGTGGCCTTTGGGCGTTCACCTTCGGATATCCGTTTCAAGCCTGTATGCCAGTACATAACCGTTCAGCTGATTGTGATGGCGAATGCCAACCCATTATCAAGAACTGGCAGGCGGCTATCGGAGCTGAGATCAGGGATAGGTAGCCTGTTTCTGGAAAGGTGTTCGAGGCCAACAACGCCCCGAACGGTTAAGATGTCAAAAACCCGTTATCCAGTAGATCGAAATGCTGCTCCTCTTAAGTGAACAGCATTGCGCCATATGCGGGTTTTTTCGTCTAAGTGAGAACAAATTATTCTGCGTTTAAGGCGCTAATCAATTTTTGGTGTAAACCACCAAAGCCGCCATTAGACATGATCACAACAGCATCGCCCTCGCCTGCATCACTGACGATGGTATGGATAATGTCATCTAATGTACGTGCAACCACAGCCTTGTTCGGTGCAGCTGCAATGACAGGTTGTAAGTCCCAATCCAAACCTTCTGGTTGATACCAAATCACCTCATCGGCCAAACGCGCAGAGTGCGCAAGTCCATCTTTATGGCTTCCCATGCGCATGGTATTTGAACGTGGTTCAATAATCGCCCACAACTTACGCTCGCCTAAACGCTTACGTGCGCCTTCTAGCGTCGTATCTATTGCGGTTGGGTGATGGGCAAAGTCATCATACACTTCAACGCCACGTACCGTGCCTAAAAGCTCCATACGACGCTTCACGCCGCCAAAGTTAGACAGTGCTTCACACGCTTTTTCAATGCTTACGCCCACATGTTCAGCCGCAGCGATAGTCGCCAAAGCATTCGCTACGCTGTGCTGCCCTGTCATGTTCCATTGCACCGTGCCTTTCACCACGCCGTGTTGGAGGACTTTAAAGTGCGAACCATCCGCACTGAGTTGTTCGGCATACAATTCGGACTGGTCGTGAGCCTCTAAAGAGGTACGAACCACAGGTGTCCAACAGCCCTGCTCTAAAACTTCATCAATATTGCTTTCAGTAATAGGCGCAATGATACGACCTTCACTTGGAATGGTACGAACCAAGTGATGGAATTGTTTTTGAATTGCTGCTAGATCATCAAAAATATCGGCATGGTCAAATTCAAGGTTATTTAAAATGGCTGTTTTGGGGTGGTAATGCACGAACTTCGAACGTTTGTCGAAAAAGGCAGAATCATATTCATCGGCTTCGACACAGAAGTATTTACCAGCACCTAAACGCGCACTTTCAGAGAAACCTAAAGGTACACCACCAATCAGGAAACCTGGCTCTAAACCCGCCTGATCCAAGACCCAAGCCAACATGGTGGTGGTGGTGGTTTTACCATGGGTTCCTGCTACGCCAAGTACGTGTTTACCTTGGAGCACATGATCGGCCAAAAATTGTGGGCCTGAAATATACGGCAAGCCTTCATTGAGCATGTATTCAACTGCGTCAATCCCGCGTTTCATCGCGTTGCCGACGATGACTAAATCAGGATGAGGTTGTAAATGACTGCGGTCATAACCTTGCATTAAGGTAATGCCTGCATTTTCGAGCTGGGTGGACATGGGAGGATAAACGTTTAGATCCGAACCCGTCACTGTGTGGCCAAGATCACGTGCTAAAAGCGCTAAAGACCCCATAAAGGTGCCACAAATACCCAAAATATGCAGATGCATTCCGCCTCACTCCACTGCTTTTATAGACACATCACGTATTGTTGGTGCTGTTGTCGTGATTAATTCGATGTGAAAGCAACCATAGCAAGGCGCTTAGCGAAAAGATAGTGATTCTTGTATCTAATCGTTTAATTATTCTGCGGCTTGAACAACGCTTTTATTCTGTAAAAAAGTCGGCTGAAAAGTGCAATATTTGCTGAATTTTCTAGCAAAAAACGTAGAATAAAATGCTCCTAAATTTGGCGATCTTGCTTCATGTCCCTGCCCTTTATTTTATTGATTATTGCCAACTGTTTTATGACACTTGCATGGTATGGACACTTAAAATTTTTGCCGGGTGTACCGCTTTGGCAAGCCATTTTATTTAGCTGGTTCATCGCGTTGGTGGAATACAGTTTTATGATTCCTGCGACCCGTATGCTGTCACAGCAAGGCTGGTCAATGGGTGAAATGAAAATCACCCAAGAAGTGGTGACGTTATTGGTTTTTGTTCCCTTTATGCTTTTCTTATTTAAACAGCCTTTTAAGCTCGATTATTTATGGGCCGGACTGTGTTTATTTGGTTGTGTGTATTTTGTTTTTCGCAGCCAATAACTCAAAAAATGAGGCTACAGTCCTCTTTTTATTTAAGTTTTATGCTACGAAATAAAAAAACAAGAAAAATCTGCATTTAGTTGCACGGTTAAATTTTGGAGAGCTGAAAAATCAGTCTATAATACGGGGCTCTTATTAAAGCTTGGCGCTAGTCGAGATTTATCTCTCTTAACTATCTCTGGAAACATTGCAATGAATGCGGCCGCTTCACAAGACACTCCTCTCGTTGGAATTATCATGGGTTCTCAATCAGATTGGGCTACTCTCGAACACACTGCCAATATGCTTAAGCAACTTGGTGTCCCATTTGAAGCGGAAGTTGTGTCTGCGCACCGTACGCCAGATCGTCTTTTTGAATATGCTGAGCAAGCACGTGACCGTGGTATCCAAGTGATTATTGCGGGTGCAGGCGGTGCGGCGCATTTACCAGGAATGTGTGCGGCGAAAACTGATTTGCCTGTACTTGGTGTACCAGTGAAGTCTTCGATTTTAAACGGTGTCGATTCACTGTTATCGATTGTGCAAATGCCAGCAGGTATTGCAGTGGGTACCTTGGCGATTGGTCCAGCAGGTGCAACCAATGCCGCGATTATGGCAGCGCAAATTTTAGGTCTGACACGTCCTGAAATTGCAAAAAATGTAGCCGATTTCCGTGCTGCACAAACTGACAAAGTCGCAAGCAACAATATTCCAGGCCAAGCTTAATACGGGGCATTCCTCATGAATAAAACCATCGGTATTTTTGGTGGTGGGCAGCTGGGTCGCATGATGGCACAAGCGGCTTTGCCACTGAATATTCAATGTACGTTCTTTGATGTGAGTACAGACTGCCCTTCAGCGGCTTTAGGAACTGTGATTTCAAGCAAAACTGAAAACGGTTTACAAGACTTTATTGCCAGTGCAGATGTCTTCAGCCTTGAGTTTGAAAATACGCCTTTGTCTGATGTTGATGTTTTGACCAAGCAAAAAGATATGCATCCGCCGCGTCAGGCTTTAGCTATTGCACAGCATCGCTTGTCTGAAAAAGCTTTATTTGATGCGCTTGAGATTCCTGTTGCGCCTTATAAAGCGGTAGATTCACTAGAAAGCTTAAGTGCTGCGGTTGCTGAGCTAGGTTTACCGATTGTGCTGAAGACAGCTACAGGTGGCTATGATGGCAAAGGTCAGTTTGTATTGCGCTCTGAACAGCAAATTGAACAAGCGTGGGCTGAATTAGGTCCTGCTGGAAGTTTAATTGCAGAAAGCTTTGTGACCTTCTCGCGTGAAGTTTCGATCATTGCGGTACGTGGTCAAAATGGCGATGTGAAAACGTGGCCATTGGCTGAAAACCATCACCATCATGGTATTTTGTCGCACTCGATTGTTCCTGCACCGAATAGTGCGGACTTACAACCCGTTGCACAAGACTACATCACTCGCCTATTGAATCATTTGAATTATGTTGGCGTGTTGACCTTAGAACTGTTTGTCACAGACAAAGGTTTGTATGCTAATGAAATGGCGCCACGTGTGCATAATTCAGGACACTGGTCGATTGAAGGCGCAGTATGCTCTCAGTTTGAAAACCATATTCGTGCAGTCGCAGGCTTACCCTTGGGTTCAACTGAAGTGGTGCGCCCTACGGTCATGATCAATATTATTGGTCAGTATCCACAGTCTGAACAAGTCTTGGCCTTAGAAGGTGTACATCTACATCTTTATAATAAGGAAGAACGTGAAGGTCGTAAGATTGGTCACCTGACTTTAATGCCGAATGATACCGCTCAACTCACGATGCTATGTCGCCAGTTGGCTAAAATCTTACCAAATCCCTTGGCGCTGAGCGAAGATATGACCATCTAAAGCTTCAGTTGTTGTTAAAAAAAGCGATCACAAGAGTGGTCGCTTTTTTATTTGGATTCATTCAGGCATGATTGCGCCTCTTCGAAAAAAGTGACCGTTAATCGGATCAAAATTAAAATAAATTGCGTGTTTTTTATCCATTTAGATAAAATTAGCGCATAGGAAAATAAACTGAAAGCAAAATAAAGCGAGTTTTGTGTGGAGAAGCACGTTTAAAACAGAGCCCACAATTGAATGTGACACTGGTTTTCACCTAAAAGAAAGTGAAACAGTAGAGAGCTCTATCAACTTGGGTATGTGGATATCTTTTCAAGTATGTTTTGAATTTAAAAAATAGAAGTAAAATTTTGAATTTAAAAGTGGGTTTTAAATTTAAATCGAGTGTTTAAATTTAAAATGAATTTAAACGTTTTGATGCTGTTTGAATTTAAATTCAAAACAATAAATTTAAAGTCTGTGAGATGAATTTAAAGTTTTGAATTTAAAAATATTGAGCTTGGGTTTCGAAGTTTAATTCTTTGTATGTTGTTGATTATGAAGGTTAAATAAAAATGTGGATAAAATAAATTTAAAACAAGATGATTGAATTTAAAGTGCTTGCTGAACTAAAGGTTGTTTTTGAATTCAAAAGTTGAGATCTGTAGTGTTGTGGATAAGTGGTTTTAAATTTAAAAGATGGTTTTGAATTTAAACCAGAATGAATATTCATTTACGTTTTGATTCAGAAAAGTGAAATCGAAAGTGTTAAGGTTAAAAGCATAATTCAGAGATAAAGAATCATTAGGGATTTTATGCACCGTTTTGCTTTTCTTTTAGGTTCATTTTTTTTAGCGGCGACTCAGGCGAATGCTGAGCTTATTATTAATGGTCAAAAAGTTACAGGCAGTTCAAATGTCGCAACTTCCGATTATCGTCCTCAGAATTCATTTCAAAGCTGTATTGCCAATTTAAAAAACCAAGCGATTTCGAATGGTGTGTCTGCGTCCACTTATGATCGCTACACACAAAATTTAGCGCCTGATTATTCTGTGATTGAAAAATTAAATTACCAACCTGAATTTTCCACGCCGATTTGGGATTATTTGTCAGGATTGGTGGATGATGAGCGTGTTGCGGTAGGTCAGCAAAAATTGGCGCAGCATCGTGAAGTGTTGAATCGTGTTGCGGCAGCATATGGTGTGCCTGCGGAGACCGTGGTTGCCGTGTGGGGCGTGGAAAGTAATTTTGGCGATATTTCAGGTAAATATCCATTATTACAAGCTTTAGGCACATTGAGTTGTGAAGGGCGCCGCCAAAGCTATTTCCGTGGAGAGTTTTTTGCCGCTATGCGTATTTTACAGCGTGGCGATTTAACGGAGCCACAACTGAAAGGCTCATGGGCAGGTGCGTTTGGCCATACCCAGTTTATGCCATCGACGTATGAAGAGCTGGCCGTCGACTTTGATGGCGATGGACGCCGTGATTTGGTGTCGAGTACTACAGATGCTTTAGCATCAACAGCCAATTTCCTCAAAAAACGCGGTTGGCAAACTGGGCAACCTTGGGGATTTGAAGTGAAAAATCCGCAAGCGATCTCTCTGAGTGGTGAAAGTCGTCGCAATAAGAAGTCCTTATCTTACTGGATGCAAAATGGCTTGGTACGTGCAGATGGCTCAGCGTTAATTCAAGGCAATTTATCTTCTAGCTCGCAAGCGGGGTTGATGGCACCTGCTGGTGAAAATGGTCCACTGTTTTTAGTGTTTAAAAACTTTGATGCAATCTATAGTTATAACGCAGCAGAAAGTTATGCATTAGCGATTGCGCATTTGTCAGACCGTTTACAAGGGCAAGGCGGTTTTAGTACAACTTGGCCAACTGATGATGCAGGCACTTCACGTTCTGAACGTCGTGAAATTCAGCAGTTTTTACTGAATCGTGGCTATGATATTGGCGCGGTAGATGGTTTGATTGGTGATAAAACTCGTCAAGCCATTCGACAGGAGCAAATCCGTTTAGGTTTAAGTCCGACGGGACGAGCGGGACAGCAAATTTTAAAAGCCTTTCGTCAGGAAAATGCCAAGTTGATGATGCGTTAACATTAACAGCAAAAAATCGCTGAGATAGATAAAAAGCCAGTCGGTTATTCACCTGACTGGCTTTTTTGATTTGCACTGGTTGCGACTAAAAGGTCAGAAGCACTGTGATGTTTAAACCGCGGTAATTGTCCCGAGAATACGGTTGCCCTGTGCGCCTGTCACTGTCGGCAAGTTGCCACTGAGTTGCTGGATAAAGCGCATAGCCAACCAAGCAAAGGCGGTTGCTTCTACCCACGTTGGGGCTAAGCCAATGGCGGAGGTGGTTTGTACAGACCAATTGTGTTTACGTAAGCGCCAGCGTAATTGTTCTAAAAGATGCGAGTTATACGCACCACCGCCGCAGACGTAGACTTCACCCGTATCCATATCGGAGCGATAGATGGCTTTTTTAATGGCGCGCGTGGTGAGCTTCATTAAGGTGGCTTGAACATTTTCTGGACTATCTTCAAGCTCGTCATATTCAAGGTCATTGCGCCAGTCGGCAATTTGTTCATCTAACCATTCGAGGTTAAAGTCTTCACGGCCAGTGCTTTTCGGTGGTTCTTTAGAAAAATACTCATGGGATTGTAGCCGATCAAGCAAGCTACGAATTGGATGGCCATAAGCTGCCCAATTGCCATTTTCATCATAGGGCTGTCCAGTAAAGCGTTCACACCAAGCGTCCATTAAAATGTTGGCTGGGCCTGTATCAAAACCGTAGACCTGATCAGGTTGGCCTGCGGGTAACATGCTGACATTGGCGATGCCGCCTAGGTTTAAGATGACGCGATGAATGCTTTCATGTTGGAACATATCTTGGTGAAACGCAGGAACCAGCGGGGCACCTTGGCCACCTGCGGCCATATCACGACGTCGAAAGTCTGAAATCACCGGAATTTGGGTGATTTCAGTGATGATGTTTGGGTCACCAATTTGCAGGGTAAAGCCGTGCTCTGGGCGATGGCGAATGGTTTGTCCATGTGAGCCAATCGCTTTGATTTGACTACGATCTAAATGACTTTGCTCAATCAGCTGATTGATGCCTTCGCCAATCATCTTTGCTAAAGCCACATCTGCGTTGCCCATACGGTCAATTTCATTGTCACCAGGCAAAGTGAGTGCCATCAGTTCATCGCGTAAATCTGGGTCGAAAGAAAGAGTGAGGGTGGCGTGAAGCTGTAATGGATCAAAAGAAGCAGCAACAATATCAACACCATCCATGCTGGTGCCGGTCATTACCCCAATATAGATCGCTGTCATGATTATTCTAAAGCCTGCAATGTGCTGAAAAAGTGTTAGTATATCGCACAAATTGAATAACTGATGTGTTTGGGTTTTGTGATGTCAAATTTCCTGCCGGCTGAAGAACAACTTGCTCTCATTCAACGAGGCACGCATGAAATTATTTCTGAAGAAGATCTTCTGAAGAAATTAAAAGAAAATCGTCCTTTAAAAATTAAAGCGGGCTTTGACCCGACTGCGCCTGACTTGCACTTGGGGCATACGGTTTTAATTAATAAACTGAAAACTTTCCAAGACTTGGGTCATGACGTGACCTTCTTGATTGGGGACTATACCGCGATGATCGGTGACCCAACTGGAAAAAGTGCAACACGTCCACCATTGTCGCGTGAGCAAGTGCTTGAAAATGCAAAAACGTATCAAGAACAAGTGTTTAAAATTCTTGATCCTAATAAAACCAAAGTGCGCTTCAACTCAGAATGGTTTGCAACCAAAACAGCGGCTGATTTAATTCAGTTGGCATCACAGCAAACGGTTGCACGTATGCTTGAGCGTGATGACTTCACCAAGCGTTATAACAACCATCAACCAATCGCAATTCATGAGTTTTTATATCCATTGGTTCAAGGCTATGACTCGATTGCCCTTGAGGCAGATGTTGAGTTAGGCGGTACGGACCAAACCTTTAACTTATTGATGGGGCGTACACTTCAAGGTCGTTATGATCAAGAAGCGCAAGTCTGCATTACAGTGCCAATCCTTGAAGGTTTAGACGGTGTGAACAAAATGTCTAAGTCTTTGGGTAATTATATTGGGGTATTTGATGCACCAGGGGCGATGTATCAGAAAGTCCTTTCGATGCCAGATGCATTAATTGAACGCTATTTCGATTTACTCAGCTTTAAATCCGTTGATGATATTAAAGTCCTGCTAAAAGAAATTGCTGAAGGGCGTAATCCACAAGAAGTGAAGAAAATTCTAGCTCTTGAGTTGGTAGAGCGTTTCCATGGTGCAGAAGCAGCAGAAAATGCACATAAAGGTGCAGGCAACCTGATTACTGAGGGTGAACTACCCGAAGGGACACCAGAAGTGACAATTTCACGTGCAGAATTTGGTGGCGAGTTGTTTATTGCAACAATTCTTCGCGTAGCGGGCTTAAACCCAAATGCTGCAGCGGCAAAAGATGCCGTGGGTCGTGGTGCGGTCAAAGTTGATTGGAACGTGGTCGATATGGGTTTCTCTGTTAAAGAAAATGTCACTTTAATTGTCCAGTCGGGTAAAAAAGCCATTGCCAAAGTCACTTTTACAGACTAAGTCAGTGCATATATATGCTTTAAGTTATTGATATAAAAGCAGGCTTCGGCCTGCTTTTTATTTTTTTAATCTTTATAAAAAAATCAAATAAGTAAATTCAAAAAAAACCTTATAAAAACAATGCTTAATTTTTTCCAAAAATATTGCAATTTAAAATGAGTGTGTATAAGATTTCAACGTCTAGTCGATGTTTTTAATATCGCTAGAAGGGTCAATAAGAATAACTCTCCACAGTTTTCAAGTCTCTTCCCCAAGGGACTTTTTTTAAGATAACTATAATAATGACATCTATGGATCAGATAACGATCTAACTCCGAGGAAGAGGTTTTGGGAGAGATCTCTTCCTTTTTTATTGGCAAAAATTTAGTTTTTAAAATCAGTTTCTCGCAGACAAATAACGAGCTGTCATAAAAGTTAGGTGCAATAGACTTTTAAATAAAGCTGGTCATCAGCTTTATAGGTATATAGCACTGCGTTTTCTACTTATATCCAGATGCTTCGTATCATCAAGCTTTATCGTGGCTGTTATTTCAGCTCTGTCTTGAATTATCTTGACCATGGTATAGATAGAAGAGGGCTTTGCTATTACGCGAATGAAATAAAAACAGACTAAGCATTCCATTCTTGCTAAATATTAGGTGCTTTTATAGCGATGTGGCAGTTTTTCAGCTTAGGCGCGTATTAAATATAAAAGAACTACGTCTTTAGAAAGATGATTTATCAAAAACACAGAGATGAAAGAAATACAGAGTGATTTTAAGTCCGAAAATGTTGCTAGAAGATAGATAAGACTCATCCTAAAGAAAAAATAAATGTTAAGGCTTAAATTTTAAGCTTAAAAGACTTTTAAAGATTGGAAATGAAAGGCTCATATTGAAAGAAATAAGAGAAAAAATTATAAATATGATCAAAAAATAGATGAAAAATACGGTTTTTCTTAAATCTTGTAGAAAAAACCAACGCCCGTTTCAAATAAGTGAATTTGGGGGTTGCAAAGATTTCGTAATGGTCTAGAATGCACCCCATACCGACGAGATAGACGGAAACGAACGAAGCACGAAGTGCTGAGTTGTTGAGTATATTGAGTCCAGCTTCTAGCACTGACGAGGTGTTAGAAAGATCATTAAGAGATTATGAAGAACAACTTGTGTGGATTTTTACTGATTGATCGATCGAAAATATTTCATTGATTGAATGGTAAAAATTACTCGAAGTTTATTTGAGAAATATTTGTCAGAAAATTGATGAGCCAAGATTTGTAGCCATAAGCTACTAATGATTTTTAACTGAAGAGTTTGATCATGGCTCAGATTGAACGCTGGCGGCAGGCTTAACACATGCAAGTCGAGCGGGGAAGGGTAGCTTGCTACCTGACCTAGCGGCGGACGGGTGAGTAATGCTTAGGAATCTGCCTATTAGTGGGGGACAACATTCCGAAAGGAATGCTAATACCGCATACGCCCTACGGGGGAAAGCAGGGGATCTTCGGACCTTGCGCTAATAGATGAGCCTAAGTCAGATTAGCTAGTTGGTGGGGTAAAGGCCTACCAAGGCGACGATCTGTAGCGGGTCTGAGAGGATGATCCGCCACACTGGGACTGAGACACGGCCCAGACTCCTACGGGAGGCAGCAGTGGGGAATATTGGACAATGGGCGAAAGCCTGATCCAGCCATGCCGCGTGTGTGAAGAAGGCCTTTTGGTTGTAAAGCACTTTAAGCGAGGAGGAGGCTACTTAGATTAATACTCTAGGATAGTGGACGTTACTCGCAGAATAAGCACCGGCTAACTCTGTGCCAGCAGCCGCGGTAATACAGAGGGTGCGAGCGTTAATCGGATTTACTGGGCGTAAAGCGTGCGTAGGCGGCTTCTTAAGTCGGATGTGAAATCCCTGAGCTTAACTTAGGAATTGCATTCGATACTGGGAAGCTAGAGTATGGGAGAGGATGGTAGAATTCCAGGTGTAGCGGTGAAATGCGTAGAGATCTGGAGGAATACCGATGGCGAAGGCAGCCATCTGGCCTAATACTGACGCTGAGGTACGAAAGCATGGGGAGCAAACAGGATTAGATACCCTGGTAGTCCATGCCGTAAACGATGTCTACTAGCCGTTGGGGCCTTTGAGGCTTTAGTGGCGCAGCTAACGCGATAAGTAGACCGCCTGGGGAGTACGGTCGCAAGACTAAAACTCAAATGAATTGACGGGGGCCCGCACAAGCGGTGGAGCATGTGGTTTAATTCGATGCAACGCGAAGAACCTTACCTGGTCTTGACATAGTAAGAACTTTCCAGAGATGGATTGGTGCCTTCGGGAACTTACATACAGGTGCTGCATGGCTGTCGTCAGCTCGTGTCGTGAGATGTTGGGTTAAGTCCCGCAACGAGCGCAACCCTTTTCCTTATTTGCCAGCGGGTTAAGCCGGGAACTTTAAGGATACTGCCAGTGACAAACTGGAGGAAGGCGGGGACGACGTCAAGTCATCATGGCCCTTACGACCAGGGCTACACACGTGCTACAATGGTCGGTACAAAGGGTTGCTACCTAGCGATAGGATGCTAATCTCAAAAAGCCGATCGTAGTCCGGATTGGAGTCTGCAACTCGACTCCATGAAGTCGGAATCGCTAGTAATCGCGGATCAGAATGCCGCGGTGAATACGTTCCCGGGCCTTGTACACACCGCCCGTCACACCATGGGAATTTGTTGCACCAGAAGTAGGTAGTCTAACCGCAAGGAGGACGCTTACCACGGTGTGGCCGATGACTGGGGTGAAGTCGTAACAAGGTAGCCGTAGGGGAACCTGCGGCTGGATCACCTCCTTAACGAAAGATTGACGATTGGTAAGAATCCACAACAAGTTGTTCTTCATGACGATGTATCTGAGGGTCTGTAGCTCAGTTGGTTAGAGCACACGCTTGATAAGCGTGGGGTCACAAGTTCAAGTCTTGTCAGACCCACCAAATCTGACTAACAAGCATTATTAAATGCTGAATACAGAAAAACAGAGACATTGACTTATTGATAAGCTGGGGACTTAGCTTAGTTGGTAGAGCGCCTGCTTTGCACGCAGGAGGTCAGGAGTTCGACTCTCCTAGTCTCCACCATATATTGTTCATCAATATATAAGCTAAGTAGTTAGATTATAGAAATTAGTAAGAAGTAGACATTAGTTTGCATTTTATTAACTTCTGTGATTTATCACAGTTTCCTGACCTGACGAAGGCTGGAAAAATCATTAACAGAATATATTTGAGTTGAAATAATTTGTTCATACTCGTTTTTAAGATTGACATTAACAGTGATTTATTACTGATTGATGAAGATTGAAGAAATGAGTTACTAGCGAAATTAACTGAATCAAGCGTTTTGGTATGTGAATTGAATTGAAGCTGTACAGTGTTTAAGTACACAGAACAACAAACTGTAAGGAAGTGATGAGAAATCATCATAGACTGTCTTAATCCTACTTGTAGGGATTAACGACTGTTTGGGGTTGTATAGTCAAGTAATTAAGTGCATGTGGTGGATGCCTTGGCAGTCAGAGGCGATGAAAGACGTAATAGCCTGCGATAAGCTCCGGGGAGGCGGCAAATATCCTGTGATCCGGAGATTTCTGAATGGGGAAACCCACCTGTCATAAGGCAGGTATCGTATGATGAATACATAGTCATACGAGGCGAACGAGGGGAAGTGAAACATCTCAGTACCCTTAGGAAAAGAAATCAATTGAGATTCCCTCAGTAGCGGCGAGCGAACGGGGAAAAGCCCATTAAGTCATATCAGTTTTAGTGGAATGCTCTGGGAAGTGCAACCATAGTGGGTGATAGTCCTGTACACGAAAGGGCTGATATGATGATGTCGAGTAGGGCGGGGCACGTGAAACCTTGTCTGAATATGGGGGGACCATCCTCCAAGGCTAAATACTCCTGACTGACCGATAGTGAACCAGTACCGTGAGGGAAAGGCGAAAAGAACCCCTGTGAGGGGAGTGAAATAGATCCTGAAACCGCATGCATACAAGCAGTGGGAGCCGACTTGTTCGGTGACTGCGTACCTTTTGTATAATGGGTCAGCGACTTACATTCAGTAGCAAGGTTAACCGCATAGGGGAGCCGTAGAGAAATCGAGTCTTAATAGGGCGTTTAGTTGCTGGGTGTAGACCCGAAACCGGGTGATCTATCCATGAGCAGGTTGAAGGTTGGGTAACACTAACTGGAGGACCGAACCCACTGTCGTTGAAAAGCCAGGGGATGACTTGTGGATAGGGGTGAAAGGCTAATCAAACTCGGTGATAGCTGGTTCTCCCCGAAAGCTATTTAGGTAGCGCCTCGGACGAATACCATTGGGGGTAGAGCACTGTTTCGGCTAGGGGGTCATCCCGACTTACCAAACCGATGCAAACTCCGAATACCAATGAGTACTATCCGGGAGACAGACTGCGGGTGCTAACGTCCGTAGTCAAGAGGAAAACAATCCAGACCGCCAGCTAAGGCCCCAAAATTATAGTTAAGTGGGAAACGATGTGGGAAGGCATAGACAGCTAGGAGGTTGGCTTAGAAGCAGCCACCCTTTAAAGAAAGCGTAATAGCTCACTAGTCGAGTCGGCCTGCGCGGAAGATGTAACGGGGCTAAAACTATATGCCGAAGCTGCGGATTTGCAATTTATTGCAAGTGGTAGGGGAGCGTTCTGTAAGCCGATGAAGGTGTATTGAGAAGTATGCTGGAGGTATCAGAAGTGCGAATGCTGACGTGAGTAACGACAATGCGAGTGAAAAACTCGCACGCTGAAAGACCAAGGGTTCCAGTCCAACGTTAATCGGGGCTGGGTGAGTCGACCCCTAAGGCGAGGCCGAGAGGCGTAGTCGATGGGAAATTGGTTAATATTCCAATACTTCTATGTAATGCGATGAGAGGACGGAGAAGGTTAAGTCAGCCTGGCGTTGGTTGTCCAGGTGGAAGGTTGTAGGCATGTATCTTAGGCAAATCCGGGGTACTCTATGCTGAGAACTGATAGCAAGCTGTACTTGTACAGTGAAGTGGCTGATACCATGCTTCCAGGAAAAGTCTCTAAGCTTCAGTTACATAGGAATCGTACCCGAAACCGACACAGGTGGTCAGGTCGAGTAGACCAAAGCGCTTGAGAGAACTCTGCTGAAGGAACTAGGCAAAATGGTACCGTAACTTCGGGAGAAGGTACGCTGCCGACGGTGATAGGATTTACTCCTTGAGCTATTGGCAGCCACAGAAACCAGGCCCCTGCAACTGTTTATTAAAAACATAGCACTCTGCAAACACGAAAGTGGACGTATAGGGTGTGATGCCTGCCCGGTGCTGGAAGGTTAATTGATGGGGTTAGCGTAAGCGAAGCTCTTGATCGAAGCCCCAGTAAACGGCGGCCGTAACTATAACGGTCCTAAGGTAGCGAAATTCCTTGTCGGGTAAGTTCCGACCTGCACGAATGGCATAATGATGGGGGCGCTGTCTCCAGCAGAGACTCAGTGAAATCGAATTCGCCGTGAAGATGCGGTGTACCCGCGGCTAGACGGAAAGACCCCGTGAACCTTTACTGCAGCTTGACATTGAACTTTGATCTTACTTGTGTAGGATAGGTGGGAGGCTTTGAAACCGAGACGCTAGTTTCGGTGGAGCCAATCTTGAAATACCACCCTGGTAATATTGAGGTTCTAACTCTGTCCCGTTATCCGGGACGAGGACCATGTCTGGTGGGTAGTTTGACTGGGGCGGTCTCCTCCTAAAGAGTAACGGAGGAGTACGAAGGTGCGCTCAGCGTGGTCGGAAATCACGCGTAGAGTATAAAGGCAAAAGCGCGCTTAACTGCGAGACCCACAAGTCGAGCAGGTACGAAAGTAGGTCTTAGTGATCCGGTGGTTCTGTATGGAAGGGCCATCGCTCAACGGATAAAAGGTACTCTGGGGATAACAGGCTGATACCGCCCAAGAGTTCATATCGACGGCGGTGTTTGGCACCTCGATGTCGGCTCATCTCATCCTGGGGCTGAAGCAGGTCCCAAGGGTATGGCTGTTCGCCATTTAAAGAGGTACGCGAGCTGGGTTTAGAACGTCGTGAGACAGTTCGGTCCCTATCTACCGTGGGCGTTGGAAATTTGAGAGGATCTGCTCCTAGTACGAGAGGACCAGAGTGGACGAACCTCTGGTGTACCGGTTGTGACGCCAGTCGCATCGCCGGGTAGCTATGTTCGGAAGGGATAACCGCTGAAAGCATCTAAGCGGGAAGCCTACCTCAAGATAAGATTTCCCTAGGACTTTATGTCCTCTAAAGAGCCGTTGAAGACTACGACGTTGATAGGTTGGATGTGGAAGCATAGTGATATGTGAAGCTGACCAATACTAATTGCTCGTGAGGCTTGACTATACAACACCCAAACAGTTGGTGTTGTGGTTCAAATCACTGCAAACAACTTGATTTAGTTATAAAGCTAAGTACAATGTTCAATGAGATAAGATAAAGCACTGCTTTAGATTGTCGCAAGAAACTCAAATATGTCTGTTAATAACTCATTTGATGAAAGTTAGGCATACACAATGTGTAAATAAGACCCAACGAATAGTCATAAACAGTTGTGCTGGCGACAATAGCAAGAGTGAACCACCTGATCCCTTCCCGAACTCAGAAGTGAAACCTCTTAGCGCTGATGGTAGTGTGGAGTTATCCATGTGAGAGTAAGTCATCGCCAGCTCATTAATTCTAAATCCCCCTAACTCAAATGAGATAGGGGGATTTTTTTATGCAACATATATTCAATAATTTAAATGAGAGACAAGAAAAATATTAGCTAAAAATAGCCGTTAATATTTAATAGGTTTAGTTTTTATCACTTGAATTTGATGGTTTCTTCTTCACTAAAAGAAATTTTAACTAAGTATTTGTGTATATTTTGAGCATTTAAACAGCTATTTCATCTATATCCGTTGGAAAAGAATGGCTATAGTTAACTCGTGATCATGCAAAATATGCCAAAACAGGTTTTGATTTAGATTTTAATGTGCTCAATAAAAAAGAAACCCCGACATCCTGTCGAGGTTTCTTTGTATTTCAGTGCTTAGATACAACTCCTGTCATATCTCACATCCTGATGCTCAAACTGATTATTATTGTTTTAAGTTTGGGAAACTTCCTGTCTCCTGATGTATTTAATATATGCTGTAAGCTGTTTTAAGGCTAGTGGTCACTTTCCTCAGTTTTTGTAAGCTTTGGCTTACACAGATTCATCTTGTTACCAAAGCGGATAACCTTGTACTTATGATTTCTCTACAATGAATGGTGATCGTGCATTTAATGGGGAAGGCAATGCTGAGAAAAAAAGCTTTTTGTTTGTTGATGGCAGTGAGTGCATTTTTTGGATTAATGGCATGTCATGCACAAAGACCAGCGGAGTCAGCAGCACATGAACAACAGGACAGTTCTGCTTCTTTAGGCAAATCTATGCAGTTAAAGCATATTGCTGAATTTAATGAGCCATGGGCATTAGCGGTATTGCCTGATGGGCGATTATTAATTACTGAAAGATCAGGACAGTTGATTTTATTTAATCCTATAGATCAGACAAAGACTCTCATTAGGAATATACCTAAAGTGGCTTATGGTGGCCAAGGCGGATTAGGTGATATTGTTTTACATCCTGAGTTTGCACAAAACCATCAAATTTATCTTAGCTATGCAGAAGCAGGGCAAGGTGGTTATGGTGCGGTTGTGATTCGTGCTGATTTGAATTTAGATCAGGCGCAGCCACAATTAGACAACCTTAAAATGATATGGAAACAAGCACCGAAGGTGCGTGGGCAGGGGCATTATGCACATCGGATGTTATTTGATGGTGCAGGAAAATTATGGATTAGTTCAGGAGAACGGCAAAAGTTTGATCCTGCACAAGATTTGACATCGAACCTTGGGAAAATGATTCGTTTGAATGATGATGGTTCGGTTGCCTTAGATAATCCATTTCAGACGCAGGGGGATATCGCAAAACAAATATGGAGTTTGGGGCATCGTAATCCTTTAGGAATGGCTTTGGATGCAAAAAAACAACTTTGGGTGGTTGAAATGGGCCCCAAAGGTGGGGATGAGCTTAATTTAATTCAAAAGGCTAAAAACTATGGTTATCCAATCGTTTCGAATGGTGATCATTATAGTGGTTTGAATATCCCTGACCACGCCACGCGGCCTGAGTTTGAAGCGCCAAAATTAGACTGGACACCCGTAATCTCTCCATCGAGTTTGATTTTTTATACGGGACAGATGTTTCCAAAGTGGTGGGATAAAGCCATCATTGGTGGGCTTTCATCTGAAGCATTAATTATTGTAGACACCACAGCACAGCCAGTAAAAGAAATCCAACGGATAGATATGAAAGAACGTATCCGTGGTCTACAACAAGCGAAAGATGGCAGTATTTGGGTGATTGAGGATGGGAAACATGCAGATTTAATTCAGCTGCTTTCACATTAATCACCCGAACAGAGTGTTGCTAGGAAAGTCGGTTTTAAAGCGCAGCATGTTGATCGGCATTGAAGACATTGGCTTGGATCTGCATCAGTTTTCGTTGTCCTTGTTTGCCATTCATCCGCCAATGGACAATTTTAATATTATCGATCAAGGCGACATCCCCTTTTTGCCATTTGAGCAAGAGTGCATCGTGATATAAGGCTTCAAAGAAGTGCTGTTTTTCCTGATCGGTCCATTCAATTTTTTCACCTTCATGGGTGAAAAGTTCCCATGACAGTTGCATGCAATGAGCCGTAGGGTCTGGTTGAAGCTTTCCTCGCTGCTTAAATCTTTTTTGTGCAGCTTGATGGGCAAAAGAATTGGTATTGTTTGCAAAAGCCCACGGCTGGATCATCAACTTTTGCGTGTTCGGGTGTATGACAACGAAAGGTGAGCGTTTTAAGGTAAGTTTGCTTTCTTTATTTGATTTTTTCTGGAAACCAAATGAGTTTTTATTGAAGGTCAAGCGATCAAATAGATTAAGCTTACGTGTTGAAATATAAGAAAAATGGTTCCATGCGCCTAAGTATTTTTGTTGTGAGCTGACTGGAAAATGGGCCCAAATTTTTTCGAGGTTATTAAACCCGGTTTCGAGTAAGTGGTCCGCGGGTTCTTGGCAAAACAAGGCAATATAACGCGAGCGAGTCGAGTGTAGGCCACCTTCGACATGTGGACCTTGAATTGAGTTTTCAACAGAGCCTAATTGCACCGTATTGTGGTTGAGATAAGGTCTATCATGACCTGCATGATTTTCGCTATATTTACAAATGAAAGAGGCGAACCAACCTGATTTTTTAGGCGTAAATGTATGCCAAGGTTCAAGCTGAAAATGATATTCGATGAGCTCATGAAATTCATAGTGACGTTGTAATTTAAAGCCACGAAATAATAAGATGCCGTACTGATGCAACTCTTGCATAAGTTCTGTGCGATGGACTCTAACATAGGCGGCTAGAGCATCTACATCTGTATATTCGGGGTCAGCGACATAAATTTTGCAATAATCATTTAAAAGTGTGGTGTTTAGTTGCATGTGAATGGTCTCTATTTTTGTTTTTTTAATTTATTGTATTGGACTGAAGCATTTTGGCTAAAGCGGCAAATGTTCAGTGGGCGAGAGTATAAAGTGTAGTTCGACCAGCAGATGTAATATTTCGTTGTGCAGAAGAACATACTGACAAACGGTGACAGTCTTAATATTTTATGGATTAGCGCTTAAATATGTACGATGGATGGAAGTGATGTTTTTTAAATTTCCTATGTTTTTATGTATTTGTTTTATATCATTATTTTTAGAAAATTTAAGTTGGGATAGTCATCCTGACAGACCAATTTGATTTGTATTCATGAGTTTCTTCTAAAGTATTGAAGCTTATAAGAGGTTCGTTAATATCTGATCGTGATTTGGACTTTTAGAGAAATATTGAGCTAAAAATCAATACAATTAAAAAGCCCCCGACATCCTGTCGAGGGCTTTTTAAATTCTTTCAAGCGGTATAACTCCTGTCCTACCGATCAGCATCCTGCTGTGTATGTTGTTATTTTTGTTTTTCATCTGAGACATCCTGTCTCTGTATGATTTAACTATAGCGTCGATGCTGTTTATTGAAAAGCCGACAAATACTCAAGTTACTGTAAGCAATAGCGTACAGAAGAATCTCATGCTTATGCGCTTACATATTTAATGAGTTTATCAATTGCTGCTTTTAAATTTTTCTCATCAAAAGGATTTGGTTCAAAATCTTCGGTTTTATTGCGTGAAAAAATATCTCGAATTTCAATCACCGCATTGGTATCGACCAGACCGAGCTGAGTACCGACTTGGCGAATTTGGTCGATGGAGCGTGAGCCATTGGTACCACCATAACTGATATAGGCCGCAGGTTTGCCTTGCCATTCTTTGCCTAAATAATCCAAGGCATTTTTAAGTGCAGGGCTATAACCATGATTGTATTCGGGGCTAATGAAAATAAAGGCATCACCTTGGGCAATGTGGTCGGCCCATGCTTGTTGTTTGGGTTGATCATAAATGCCCGTCATAGGAGGATTGGCACCTGAAAAAATTGGCAAATCCCACTCTTTTAAGTCGACCAACTCGAGTTGGACTGTATTGAGTTCTAGTTGTTCAAAGCCTTTTTGCACCCATCGCGCAACTTTAATGGCTGTCCGACCTTCGCGCACACTGCCTATAATGACCTGAATTTTCATGAAAAATCCTTGGGAAAATAAATGTGATTACGCTACGGTAGTATGAAAATTAGGCTTTGCATAGATTGAATATGTATCTGATCGACAAATGTTTGAGGCATTAAAAAAGCCCCCGAAGGAGCTTTAAATGACACACAGACAATCGATCTGTGGCTTTACATAATTTTGATGCCTTGTTGGCCAGCAGGCGTTACTTTGAAGATTTCAACTTCAAAGGTAATATCTTTACCTGCCAATGGATGGTTAAAGTCGACTTCGGTGATGTCATCACCTACAGTTTTCACTACGCCATACAGGCTTTGTTTGGCTTTGTCTTCAAACTCGATCATGTGCCCTTCAATAGGACGCTGTTCAAATTTGACCGTATCAAACTGTTGTACGTTTTCAGGATTCCACGGGCCAAAAGCATCTTCTGGTGGTAGGCTCACCGTACGACGGTCGCCAGCACGTAAACCGAACAGGGCTTTTTCAAAACCAGGAAGTAAGCTGCCATCACCCATCACCAGGCTCACAGGCTCTTCACGGCTACGTGTGTTATCAATTTCTACGCCATTTTCAATGCACACAGAAAAATGTAACTCTACTTTTGAACCTTCGCTTACGCGAGTTTCTTCATTGGGATTAATAAAATCAGTCATGGTTTACTTCGGCACGTTGGATACGGTTTTTTTCGAGAAAAAAGGTATCGATCAACAAAAGGATCGTTCCTAGTGTAATCGCACTATCCGCAATATTAAACGCAGGGAAGTGGCTGTTTTGATAGTACACATGAATAAAATCAACCACGTAGCCTAAGGTTACACGGTCAATTAAATTCCCTATAGCACCACCTAAAATAAGAGCAATCGCGATGGGCAGCACTTTTACGGTTTTGGGCATACGCATCAGCCAAAACAGAAAAATGACAGACACAATACCTGCAAGAGAGGTAAAGAAATAACGTTGCCAGCCGCCCGCATCGGACAAGAAACTAAAGGCTGCGCCATAGTTATGCAATAAAGTCCAATTCAAAAAGGGCAGGACTGGTACTGGATCTGCATAATTCAGATGAGTACTGGCAATCCATTTGGTCCATTGATCTAAGACAATCGCTAGAATCGCCAAACCTACCCACACCAAATTGTGCGGATAGAATTGGAATAAGCCCTTTTTATGTTGTGGGTTAGGCATACTTTCTCTCTTCGCCTTGGCCTGTAGGAAGGTTGATAATACAACGACCACATAGACCTGGATGTGTAACATGTGTATTCACATCTGGCAGAACATGCCAGCAGCGTACACATTTTTCACCATCAGCAGCTGAGACTTGAACATTCAGACCTGCCAGATCAGAGGCTTCACCTTGAGTTGCATCGAATGCATTAACCAAGACTTGTGAAGTGATCATAACAAAGCGAAGTTCATCATCTAGACGATCCAGTACGTCTTTGAGTTCTGCATCTGCCCACAGTTCAACTTTGGCAGAGAGATTTGAAC
Organism: Acinetobacter sp. CAU_H_S139_7; assembly: GCF_058599305.1. Classification (NCBI taxonomy): domain Bacteria; kingdom Pseudomonadati; phylum Pseudomonadota; class Gammaproteobacteria; order Moraxellales; family Moraxellaceae; genus Acinetobacter; species Acinetobacter sp. CAU_H_S139_7. Next base: position 3,622,235 of record NZ_CM178651.1, on the reverse strand, counting down.
CTACGATTTTCGCGGTACGCGCAGTTTCGATGAACTTGTTCACCGCAGACTTCACTGCAATCAGCGTTTGCCAATCGGCTTCAGACAACAAGTTTGCTTTTGAAGCCACAGGAATGTCATACCATTCCGCAGTGAACACATATTTCTCAGTTTGTTCTGGAATCAGTGGCCATGCTTCTTGAGCGGTAAAGCTTAAGATTGGTGACATCCAACGTACAAAGGCTTGCACCAAATGATACAGCGCAGTTTGAGCTGAATGGCGCGCTTGTGAATCGGCTTTGGTGGTGTACTGACGGTCTTTGATGATGTCGAGGTAGAAACCACCCAAGTCATTGATACAGAAGTTGGTCAGCGCATTTGCCACGATATGGAAGTTCATATCTTCGTAGGCTTGCTGAATAGTTTTCTGTACGTCCGCTGCACGTTGCAAGATGTATTGATCAAGTGCGATCAATTGATCCACAGGCAGTGCATCCGTCGATGGTGTGAACCCATTCAAGTTTGCCAATAAGAAACGCAAAGTATTACGAATACGGCGGTAGCCATCTGATGCACGGTTAAAGATTTCTTTACCTGCAGTCATTTCATAACGGTAATCGGCCGATGCAATCCAGAAACGTAAGCCGTCTGCACCCATATCTTTAATGATGTCTTGTGGGGTGATGATGTTGCCCAAAGATTTTGACATCTTACGGCCTTTTTCATCCACCACGAAGCCATGGGTCAGTAAACCTTTGTACGGCGCACGTTCATTGATCGCAATCGAGGTGAGCAATGAAGACTGGAACCAACCACGGTGTTGGTCTGAACCTTCAAGGTATAAATCGGCTGGATCGGTGAGTTCTTCGCGTTCACGCAACACGGCATAGTGCGTTGTGCCTGAGTCGAACCACACGTCTAAAGTGTCACGCACACAGTTGTACTGTTCCGCTTCATCCCCGATAAAGTCTTTCGCTTCACGGTTATACCAAGCGTCAATCCCTTCTTGTTCGATCAATTTCGCGACTTCTTCGATCAACTCGGCTGTGCGCGGATGGAGCTCGTTGGTGTCTTTATGCACGAAGAATGGGATTGGCACACCCCACGTACGTTGACGTGAGATACACCAGTCTGGACGACCTTCGATCATGGCTTGAATACGATTTTTACCCCAATCAGGCACAAAGCTGATCTCGTTTTCGATCGCATTTAAAGCGTTTTGACGCAGACCTTGTGCATCCATGCTGATAAACCACTGTGGGGTCGCACGGAAGATAATCGGTGTTTTATGGCGCCAGCAGTGTGGGTAGCTATGTTTGATCGGTTGATGTGCCCATAAGCGACCAACTGCATCCAATGCTTCAATGATTTTTGGATTGGCTTTGTAGATGTGCTCGCCTGCAAAAATCGGTGAAGTTGGTAAATACACACCATTACCACCCACTGGGTTTTCAACTTTTAAGTTGTACTGTAAGCCAACTTTATAGTCGTCTACACCATGGCCAGGTGCAGTATGTACCGCCCCTGTACCGCTGGTTGCAATGACATGTTCACCCAAAATCACAGGCACTTGACGATCGGTCAGTAACGGGTGTTGTAATAATAGGTTTTCGATTGCTGAGCCGTTAAAATCAGCGAGAACCACAGGGTTTTCAAGCTTATAACGCTCAACTGCCGACTCAACTAAGTCTTTAGCTAAAATAAAGTTTTGCACGCCACGGTCGGTGCTAACTTGAACTAGTTGATAGTCAATTTCAGCATGGACGGCAACTGCTTGGTTTGCAGGCAAAGTCCAAGGTGTGGTGGTCCAAATTACGATATCTGTTGCGGCTTCTACGTTGATATTTAAACGTGCGCTTAAGTCTTTTAAGTCGACAACCGTAAAGCCAACGTCAATCGCGTCAGATTTTTTATCTTCATATTCCACTTCAGCTTCAGCCAAAGCTGAACCACAGTCTAAACACCAGTTCACAGGTTTAAGACCTGGTTCGATATGGCCTGCTTTCGCAATTGCGCCAACAGAGCGCACAATGTCTGCTTCCTGCTTAAAGTTCATGGTCAGGTAAGGATTGTCCCAGTCACCAAACACGCCCATACGCACAAAGTCTTTCTTTTGCAGTTCAACTTGGGTGTAAGCATATTCACGGCAGGCTTTACGGAAAGTAGAAGCATCCACCTTCACGCCCACTTTACCGACTTTCTCTTCTACTTTCAGTTCAATCGGAAGGCCGTGACAGTCCCAACCTGGTACATAAGGGGCATCGAAGCCGTCAAGAATACGACTTTTAATAATGATATCTTTTAAAACTTTATTAACCGCATGACCCAAGTGAATTTGGCCATTTGCATAAGGAGGGCCATCATGCAGAACATATTTTTTCTTGCCAATACGCGACGCACGAATCTGCTGATAAATGTTGTCGGCATACCACTCTTCTAACCATTTTGCTTCACGCACCGCAAGGTTTGCTTTCATGGCAAATTCGGTACCTGGGAGGTTGAGTGTGGCTTTATAATCCACTGCATTTTCAGTAGTTTGCTTATCGCTCATGCAAGATGTCTTCCAATTTAATCAGCGGCTCGGCTGACGCGTTTTACATAAAATTGATTGGTATTTAAAAGGGAAATGTGGGGGTGTTTTGGCGGAACTCAAGCAGTTTCACCACATCATCATCAATTCCCGCTTTTAGTGCTTCCAGCGAAGGGTAGTTCTTTTCACCATGTAAGTAGTTCAAGAAAGTGACCCGCATTAACAAGCCATACAGATTAGCAGAAACATCAGGGAAATGTACTTCTAATCGCCATTCTGGCTGTGCTTGTTGAATGGCTGGACGTGTTCCGACATGACCCGCACCAAAAAGCGCTGAATGGTCATATCCTGCAACCCCTAATCGATCAGGATGGTCTGCTTTCACTTTATCGCGTAAAGACGTGGTTTCACATATCACATCTACACCATAAATGCCGTTTAAACAGGGTTTATGTCGGTTTAAACGTACGTTAATGGTTGGAAAATCAAGGGTTCGGCCAATTTGGTCGCCATATTGTACGCGACCCGTAATGCTATAAGGGCGCCCTAATAACTGAGCAGCCAGCGCCAAGTCCCCTGCGGCCAGTGTTTGGCGAATCCGAGTTGAACTGACGCGTTCACCTTCTGAGAGGATGGTTTCTAGATTGTGGACTTGAAAACCATACTTTTCGAGAAATTCACTGTTGCCTTGGCGGTTTTTACCAAAGTGAAAGTCATCGCCTAAAACCAAACTTTGGGCATTGAGTTTTTCTTTTAAAATATCGGCAAATTGTTCTGCACTTAAACTGCGGAAGCTGTTGTCAAATTTCGCGACCGCAATATAGTCCACACCCAGCTCAGTTAAATATTCGACTTTTTCACGTAATGATGAAATACGCGGTGGAGCATCATAACCTTTAAAGAATTCAAGTGGTTGAGGCTCAAAAATCATCACCACTGTTTTTAGATTTTGTAGTTTTGCAACGGCTTTGAGCTGATGAATCATGGCTTGATGACCCAAATGCACCCCGTCAAAATTACCGATGGTGACAGCGGTTTTTTCTAATTGGGTATGTGAAGGCAAAGCATTTAGACGGAGCAGCTTCATGGGCAAATCAAGTGCTTGGAATTAAGAACGGCTTATATATTGCCATATTCTTGGGCATTCGTCTTGTGGTTGTTTTTTGACAACGCAAAATTTAGTGCAAAGTATATTTATATTAATTTTATTGATTTATTTAATATAAATTAATCAATTTTTCTTATTTATAAATTTGATTAGTATAAATGTAGATTTTAAATGAGGCCGAACTCATGCAAAAACCATTTACACAACTTGGACAGCGCCACAATATCATTCGTCAGTTCACCCCCAACTGGTTCACTGTCAGTATGGGAACAGGTGTTGTGGCGTTAATTGTATCAGAGTTTCCGATGTTAAAGGCACTCACATGGCAACTCGGCACAGGGCTGTGGTATTTCAATATTTTATTGTTCGTACTTTTTAGTGTGCTATATGGCTTACGTTGGGCATTTTATTCGCACGAAGCCAAACAGATTTTTCAACATCCAAGCATGAGCCTATTCTTAGGGACGATCCCGATGGCGCTGGCTACCATCCTCAATGGCTTTTTAAAGTATGGTCAGCCTATTTATGGCGATACAGCTGTACAGATTGCGCAAACGCTCTGGTATGCCGATGTGGTCTTGGCGCTCTTGGTGGCGTGGGCAGTTCCTTTTGCCATGTATCGACATCAGGAGCATGCTTTACAGCAGATGACCGCGGTGTGGTTATTGCCGATCGTGGCCTGTGAAGTTGCAGCCAGCAGTGGTGGTTTATTGCTGGGGCATTTGGCAGCTGATACTCATGCTGTTGCGATTTTATTGGGTAGTTATGTGTTGTGGGGTGTTTCAGTATTACCTGCCTTTGCAATTTTAACGATTTTAATGTTGCGTTTGGTCTTACATAAATTGCCTGAAAAAGAGTTGGCGGTCAGCAGTTGGTTGGCTTTGGGACCGATAGGCACTGCTGCTTTGGCGTTATTGGTTCTGGGGCATCAGGCACCGATGCTGATGGCGAGTTTGGGCTTAGCACAACTGGGTCAGTTATTTCAGCAGGCGGGAATTTTGGCCAGTTTAATTCTGCTGGGTTTTGGGCTGTGGTGGTTGGGGATTGCGGTACTGACGACTTTGCACCATGCCAAACAGGATTTGCCGTTTAATTTGGGCTGGTGGGGACTGACTTTCCCATTGGGCGTATATACACTGGCAATCTTAACCTTAGCCCAGCAACTCAATTTGGCCTTCCTGTATGCCGTTGGCTATGCTTTTGCAGCCATACTGATGTTGTTATGGAGTTTGGTTGCAACCAAGACGGCACACGGTTTTTATCAAGGGGATTTGTTCTTTTCGCCTTGCTTAAAAACCTATTTAGAACAGCAGTATAAATGAGGTCTACAATCCTTTCAGTTTAAAGCGCCATCTGATCTTATGTCGGTTGTTTGAGCAGAGACCAGAGGCGCTTTTCTTTCGGATCGATTTGTTTTCTAATGGCACGCATGAAGTCTGTTAATTGAGTATTTTATGTCAGATGTTGCATTGATCATGGCTTTGCCGAATGAGTCTAAAGGATTGTTTGAGCAGGCAGGGATTGAAGTTCACTACAGCGGTATTGGTAAAGTCAACGCGGCCTATAAAGCATTTGAAGTGATTCAAAAAACAGGCTGTAAAACTCTGATTAATTTAGGTACAGCAGGTAGTACGTTTTTTGATAAGCACGAATTGGTCGAAGTCTCTCAATTTGTACAACGCGACATGGATGTGTCTCCACTGGGTTTCGCTGTCGGTTTTACCCCATTTGACACCATGCATCCTGCGGAAATTCACTTAGAACCGTTTTTCCAGCAGCTCCGTACCGGCATTTGTGGAACAGGGGATAGCTTTGAAACAGGTAAGCCCAAAGTACCGTGTCATTTGGTTGATATGGAAGGATATGCGCTGGCAAAGGTCTGTAAAAAACAGGGTGTCCGCCTGATTTCGGTCAAATATATTTCAGATGGTGCCAACGACACCGCGCATTTGGACTGGGAAGACAATTTGTTATTGGGAGCTCAGAAATTATTAGCATTATTTGAAAGTATCTGAGGCTTTGATTCTGTCTTTTTCAATTCGGCGACCATAGAGTGCTATGGTCGTATGCCAAAATTACTCAGCTTTGAATAATGCAGACGGTGTTCGCGGGATCACGCCATACAGCATCATATGCACGGTATGTTGAATGACTCGTTGTTGCATACTGCGGTTACGTAGGGTTTTACCTGTTACCATTTCCATTTGCGTGGCAAAATCAGCATAGTTTTGTGTTAATGCCCAAATGTTGAGGATTAACAGCTCAGGGTCTATTTCAGTTGAAATTTTACCTTGCTCTTGCCAATTGCTAATGACTTTGGCTTTACGTTTGACCAACTTCTTTAAAGGCCCTTTGAGGATTTCCAAAATATGCGGCGCTCCTTGGATCACTTCTAAAGCAAACAAGCGAGACGCTTTCGGTTGAGTCCGAGAAACCTCAATTTTTTGCAATAAGTAGTTGGTGATCGCTTCTTCCGGCTCTAAGTCAGCTTCTAACATCTGTAGTGGGGCTAACCATTTTTGTAAAACCGTCGTTAAAACTTCAACGTACAAAGCTTCTTTATTTTCATAGTAATAGAAAATATTCGATTTGTGCATTTCAGCAATCTGTGCGATTTCATCTAAGCTTGCTCCATTAAATCCATAGAGTGAGAAGACGTCTAGTGCAGCATTCAGCAGCTGGTGGCGTTTTTGAGTACTCTTTTTCTGTTCCATTCTCTAATTTAAAAAACAATAAAAAGGGGGAAGGACAAATTGTACGGCAAATCATCAGATTTGTGCACAAAGTGGAAATTTAATTTTTTGAATAATGATCATTTATTCTGTAGATTGGCTCTTAAATTGCGATAAATTCTAAAAGTTGTCCAATAAAATATAATTATATAAAAACTATTTTGTCTAAACTATATGAAATGATTCAATGTGAAGTGGCATGTTTTGATAAAAATAACGTGAAATTTATTACATTATTTAAACTAAAGTATGCTTAAGTCATATGACAGTCTTCTGCTTTTTTGACTGAAATTCAGCATAAAAAATCCTTAGCCCCCCAAGCTAAGGATTTTTTAGTCTACTTATGTGGCTAAAACCGCATTTAACACCTGCTGTTCAAGGGTATTGAACTGCATATCTTTGACACGAGGGCGGGGCAGGTCGACTTGAAACTCTTTGGCAATATGGCCACGGTCTAGCAAAATAATCCGATCGGCCAGTTGAACAGCCTCACTAACATCATGGGTGACTAAAATGGCGGTAAAGCCCTGTTCCGTCCATAATTTTTCAATCAAATTCTGCATGTCTAAGCGGGTTAAGGCATCGAGTGCTCCCAAAGGTTCATCGAGCAATAAAATCCGTGGCTTATGCGATAAAGCCCGTGCCAAAGCGGTCCGTTGACGCTGTCCCCCAGAGAGCTGTGAAGGCCAAAGTCCCGCTTTTTCTTTGAGTCCGACTTTTTCAAGCAGACCCGAGGCAGTGGCATGTTGTTGTTTCGGCAACCCCAGTTGTACGTTTTGTTCAATGGAGCGCCATGGCAGCAGTCGTGGATCTTGGAACATGACCCGTATATCGTCTGCGGTAATCCCTTCGCGGAGGTGTCGTGCGGACTTAAACTTAATTTCGCCGTAGCTTTGTTGTTCTAAGTTGGCAATCAGGCGCAGCAGGGTACTTTTACCACAACCACTGCGTCCGACAATGGCTAAAAACTCACCCGGCTGAATATGCAGATCTAAGTCTTCAAGGACTTTAACTGAACCATAAAACTTATGCAGTTGTTCGATAATAATTTCGGCCCCAAGCACCGCTTGAGGGTTAATGTCTTGATTGTGATTTGGCGGCGACGGAATATTGGCATGGCGACCAAGGCTTAAATCAGTCATCTCAGACTCCTTATTTTTGGTATCCTGCATGCCAGCGCAGCAGGTATTTTTCTAATGTGACGGCCAGTACATCAGCCAATTTTCCAAATAGGGCATACAGTAAAATCCCCACCAAAACGATGTCAGTCTGTAAAAATTCACGTGCATTCATGGTCATATAACCGATGCCAGCTTGGGCTGAAATGGTTTCGGCAACGATCAGCAGGACCCATACCAAACCCAGTGAAAAGCGTAGTCCGACTAAAATAGAGGGCATCGCACCCGGTAAAATAATTTCTTTATACAGTTGCCAACGGGTCAAACCATAGCTTCTCCCCATTTCAATCAGTTGTGGATCTACCGAACGTATGCCGTGATAGGTGTTGATGTAAATGGGAAAAAAGACCCCGACCGCAACCAAAAACAGCTTGGCGGTTTCATCAATCCCGAACCATAAGATCACTAACGGAATAAGTGCCAGTGCAGGAATATTTCGGATCATCTGTAGAGTGGTGTCGAGCAGAGTTGACGCCATTTTCGATGAACCATTTAACAAACCCAGAAAGAGCCCTAAACCCCCACCCACCAATAGGCCGAGTAAGGCACGGCCTGCACTGACTTGCACATGCTTCCAAAGTTCTCCACTCAGCAGCAAGTTCCAGAAGGCAGTAATCACCGCCGTTGGTGCAGGTAAAATCCGACTTTCTAAAAGTCCCGTGCTGGAGGCCATTTGCCAAAGCACAATCAAGCCGATAGGAAAGAGCCAAGGCAGCAATAGCTGCCCCAACTGAGTTCCACGTGAAACCTTTTCCTGCTGGAGGGTTTGCACTGAAACGATTTTGGACATTAGGCAGGCTCCTGAATCACTTTTGCTTTTTTGTTTTCATCAGGTGTGTAGTTGTTTGCCACAATCTCACCAAAGGGGCCTGTTAAATTTGGTTGTGCCAACTTTGTTTGAGTTTCAAGCGGCAGGAGTGGGAACACCAACTCGGCAAAACGAATCGACTCTTCAAGATGTGGATAGCCTGAAAAAATAAAGGTGCTTATGCCCAAGTCGGCATATTCTTGAATACGGGCTGCAACCGTTTCAGGGTCACCGACCAATGCCGTACCTGCACCCCCACGAACCAGACCTACGCCTGCCCAAAGGTTTGGGGACACTTCAAGTTTGCTGCGGTCACCATTGTGTAGTTCAGCCATGCGACGTTGACCGACCGAGTCCATGCTCTTAAATTTGGCCTGTGCCGCAGCAATGGTGGCATCATCGACATACTGGATGAGCTCTTCCGCCGCTTGCCATGCTTGTTCATTGGTTTCACGCACAATCACATGCAGACGAATACCATAGTTGAGCGTACGACCTTTGGCTTCAGCTTTGGCACGGACAGTGTCAATTTTGTCTTTAACTGCAACAGGGGGTTCACCCCATGTGAGATAAGTATCGACCTGATCAGTTGCTAACTCGATGGCATCATCCGATGAGCCGCCAAACCAAAGTGGAGGGTAGGGTTGTTGCACCGGTGGATATAGAAGTTTGGCATCATCTACCTTTAGACGTTCGCCGTGAAAGGTAAAGCTTTCACCTGTATGGGAGCGGGTTAAAATCTCACGCCAAATTTTGACGTATTCATTGGCAGTTTTATAGCGAGTCGAATGGTCTTCATAAACACCATCGCCTTGCAGTTCTTTTTCATCGCCACCTGTCACCAAGTTCAATAAAACCCGACCATTGGAGAGACGGTCAAAGGTGGCTGCCATCCGTGCAGCCAGTGCCGGAGTGGTCACGCCTGGACGCAGTGCAACTAGGAATTTTAATTTTTTCGTGGCATCAATCAGGCTGGCTGCGGTCAACCAGGGGTCTTCACATGAACGCCCCGTTGGAATCAGCACACCTTCATAACCCAAATTATCTACGGCAACTGCAATTTGCTTCATATAAGCATGGTCCACTTGACGAGCACCTTTGCTGGTACCTAAGTAGCGACTGTCACCGTGAGTTGGGATAAACCAGAAAATTTTCATTTTAAAAAATCCTTAGATAGAGTCGTTTAAGGTTTGCTCGGTGCAACCCAAACGGTACTTTGAACTTGAATGTGTTTCGGAATGAGCTGGACTTGTTGGAACAAATCCGCAATTTGTTGTTGTGCTTGCACCACTTCAGGCGTCAGGGTTTGAATTGGTGAAGGCTTCAGACGTTTGTCGATGACGCGTTGGGCAATAGAGGGCTGTAAACCCGTACTTTGGGTATAGACCGAAAGTGCCTGCGTTTGGTTTTTTAGCACCCATTGATCGGCCAAATTTAGCCCGTGAATGAACTGAGCGGTGGCCTCAGGATAGGTCTGAATGAACTTGGGGTTACCAATATAAAAAGAATAGGTTTGTGGAAAAGCTGTGCCATCAATCAAGACTTTGGCCTGTGCATCTTGCTCTGCAGCACTGAGGTAGGGTTCCCAAATGGCCCATGCATCGATGGATTGTTTATCAAACGCGGCACGCGCATCCGCAGGGGGCAGCCAAATCGGTTGAATGTCCTGCCAACTGAGTCCTGCTTTTTGTAAGACTTTCGCCAGTAACTCATGTGCGCTTGAACCGCGTTGAACCGCAATCCGTTTGCCTTTTAAGGCCTGTATTGAATCAATGGAACTATTTTTAGCAATCAACAGCGCTTGAGCATTGGCTGGAACTTGTTCATAGCCGACATAACTCAGCTCTTTGTCAGCAGCTTGAGCAAAGATCGGTGGGGTATTGCCCACTGCACCAAAATCGACAGCACCAACGGATAATGCTTCTAACATTTGTGGGCCAGCGGGGAACTCTTTCCATTCAATTTTGGCTTTAGGAAATTGTTGCTCAAATAATTTTTGCTCACGCGCGACCAATAGGTTCAAAGACGACTTTTGGTAGCCAATTGACAGTGTTTTAACTGGAGCTGTTGCCTGTTTTTGTGGCGTGTTCGGTGCTGCTGTGTCTTGCTTTTGGCATGCCCCGAGTCCAAGACTCAAGCTAACGATGCCAATACTGGAAACTGTTTTCAGTGTTTTCATGATGATCTCTATATTTTTATTTAATAATGGCCGCGTCAATATTCAGCTTGTTTGGAATGAGTTTTTGTTGATAGAAAGCATCGGCAACGTACTGCTGTTTTTTTGCGACTTCGGCTGAAATGGGTTGAACGCCAAAGCCCATACGACCAATCGAGGTTTGTAAAATGTCTAAAGACAAGCCTGTCGGTTTTTCTAACAACTGGGCTGCTTGTTGTTGATTCTGTTTGACCCACTGTGTGGTGGTGTTGAGTTCATTGACGACCGTTTTTAAAACTTCTGGATGGGTTTCGGCAAATTTACGATCGGCCAAATAGAACTGATGATTACTGACTAAGTTTTCTCCCGTAGCAATCACACGTGCTGAGATTTGGTGTTCAGCGGCCGCAAAGAAGGGATCCCAAATGACCCATGCATCGACTGCACCACGTTCAAATGCGGCACGTGCATCTGATGGGGGTAGATAGACTGCTTCAATATCAGAAAGTTTGAGGTTATTCGCTTCTAATACTTTAAGTAGCAGGTAATGCACATTTGAACCTTTGTTGAGTGCGATCCGCTTGCCTTTTAAATCTTGAATGCTCTGAATCTTTGAGTCTTTTTGTACGATCAGTGCTTCTGCTTTAGGTGCAGCAGGTTGGTTGGCAATGTAAACCAAGTTCGAATTTGCAGCTTGTGCGAAAATTGGAGGCGCTTCACCTGCTTCACCAAAGACCACACTTCCGACATTTAAACCTTCGAGGAGTTGTGGTCCTGCAGGAAACTCGACCCATTTGACTTGGACATTTTGTGCTTTAAGCACCGTTTCTAAAGTGCCACGCTCTTTGACGATGGGCAAAATGCCATATTTTTGAAAGCCAATATTGAGTGTGACGGTTTCAGCTTCTTTTTTCCCACATCCAGATAACATCATGGCACCCACGACTGCTGCAGAAAGAACGCTTGTTTTGATCCAGAACTGTGCTCGAGAAGTGCTCATGTGTTTCATAACTCCAAATAAATAAGGTGAGTGAGTTGGTGAACACATACGCTAATGGGCATTTCTTTTCAGAAAAAATAAGAAATCGGGCTTTAGACATGAGAAAAAAAGATAAAAACAAAAGTGCAAAACTTATGCAAAAAACAGCAATATAAAAAACATAAAATATAAAATTTATTGAGATTAACTTATTGATATTTATTATTTAAAAGGTATTTTTGTTTTTGGAATAAGCTTAGTGTTTCACGCAATATAGCTTTGAGCGATTTTTGCGGTGTTTTCTAGATAAAGATATGAGAAATAAAGATATCCATAATCCTGCAAAAGCCACTTAAAGTGGCTTTTTAAAGACAAGCGAGTTACGCTGATAGTTGTATAAGGCTTGGCGTGCATTGGGGAGTTCATCGACATTGGCCGTTTCAAAGCCATGTTCTAAGAACCAATGTGCAGTACGTGTGGTCAGTACAAACAACTGTTGAATGCCCATACTGCGGGCTTTACCTTCGAGATAATGCAAAATTTGGCTGCCGCGATTAGATTTGCGATAGCTAGGATCGACTGCGACACAGGCAATTTCAGCGCTGCGGATTTCACCCTCTGCTGCTGGCAGTGGGTAGAGTGCGGCGCAGGCCAAGATCATGCCATCACGTTCAATCACTGCAAATTGGCCAATTTCGTTTTCGAGACGTTCACGTGAGCGATAAACCAAAATGCCTTCTTCTTCAAGTGGGCGTAATAGGTTAATCAGTCCGCCGACATCTTGAATGTTGGCCATACGGACTTCTTCATAATGGGCATCGGTAATCATGGTGCCCGAACCATCACGCGTGAAGAGCTCCTCAACCAAGGCACCATCATAAGCATAGGAAATCAGATGGACGCGATGGACGCCATGCGTCGAGGCCTTTTTGGCACCGCGTAAATGTACCGCAATGTCTGGATTCGAATCTTGATATTTTTCAATTTGTGCATCGAGCTTGTGGGGCGAAATTTCGCGTTGCAACTGACCATGTTCATTGAGCAGACCATGTTGTTTGCCCAAGAAAATCAATTTGTCCGCTTTAAGATGAATCGCCGTGCGGGTCGCTACTTCTTCTGCCAGTAGGTTGAACACTTCGCCTGTGGTGGAATAGCCAGTTGGTCCGAGCAGCACAATATTGTGATTATCCAAATGGCGTTGAATGGCGTCGGTATCGACCGTGCGGACTTCGCCGGTTAACTGAAAATCGACCCCATCGCGAATGCCATAGGGCTTGGCTGTAACAAAATTCCCTGAAACTACATCAATGCGTGCACCGTACATCGGTGAGTTGGCCAGTCCCATCGACAGTAAGGCTTCAATTTGCAAACGAATCGAGCCCACCGCATTCATTACACAGCCCAGAGATTCTCGGGTGGTGACGCGACGATACTGATGAAACGGCGTTTGTAGTTGGCTTTGTTTTAAGTTGTGGTTAATTTGCGGACGTGCCCCATGCACCAAGATCAGACGAATACCGAGTGAATGCAGTAAGGCAATATCGTGAATAATATGTTGAAAGTTATCATGCTGAACGGCTTCACCATCGAACATAATCACAAAGGTTTTATTACGGTGAGCATTGATATAAGGCGCAGAATGTCGAAACCAATGCACATACTGCAAAGTTGTACTGTGATGTGTTTCGATGGAATTTGCGTGCATGCCTGTCTCAAAATGAACTGCTTAGCATGATTTTAATCAAAAAATGCAGAAGAGGAAGTCTTAAATAGAAAAACACCTGAAGCAACGTTCAGGTGTTTTATCAGTTTTGCGACACCAGCCAGAATTAACCGATAATACGCAGGATACGGTTATTACGTTCATTGACTAAAACATAGTCACCATTGACCTTATACCATTGTTGGTAGCGTCCAGTGTTGGGTAGACGACGTGCTTCGCGGTCACTGACATGATAACGCGATGAGTCATAGCCGCGTGGCAAAGTTTGACCTGAGCGCCAGTCACGGCTTGGGTTAACACGTTTGTTTTGGTAGCGGTTGTCATTGTCCCAACGACGGTCATCGCGATGATCCCAACGCGAGTCATGATCATGCGAGCGGTCATAGTACTGTGGTGCTGCCATTGCAGATGTGGCCATGAGCGCGCCTAAAGAGAGTGTGATTGCAGTCAGAATTTTTTTCATTGCTTTCGTCCAGTATTAGTCTTGTTTCGATCATTCAAAATTAGCGAATAACTCTAGAGAAAGCGTGAGGGCTATTTAGGTGAATTGTGAAATGTATGAAGAGACTGAGGAGATTGTTGTTTTTCTGCAATGCTTGCAAACAAAAGCTTTGGCACATAAAAAACCTGAAACAACGCCTTCCATGCTGTGCCTGACTGTGGTCTCTTAAGAGGAGTATGCAGTCGTGCTCAAGCGGATGAAAGGGTGTTGATTCAGGTCTCAATAATAATGTTGCTGAGTTGTACAAAATGAAGCGCAGATTAAAGCCCCATAATGCGCAGAATACTGTTGCTGTCTGCTTCGACTAAAATGTAGTCATTGTTGATTTTGTACCACTGCTGGTTTCGGTGTGGCTTTGGAAGATTATGGTCTTTATATTCGACTTTATAGCCGTTACCACGGTAATGCTGTGGCATGACATAACCTTGTTGCCATTTATGCTGTTGTAAACGTTTGACACCGCGCTCTTCGCGCATACGTCGACGATCTTGCTGATCGTCATTACCTGAATCGCGAAAGTCACGTCCGCGTGGCTCATTGCCATAGCGTGGATGATCGTGGTCAAACTGAGGGGCAGCAGTACTGAGACTGCTTGCCATCAAAGCACTGAAAGAGATTGCCAATACTGTCAAAATCTTTTTCATGTTGAATCCTCATTAAGGTAATTTCATTCTTTCCTATAATGTACGAAAAAAATGCAGAGAAACTGTGAAGATGAATTGGGTATTTATTAACAAATGCAGAGATATTAAGAAGATTATGCCCAATTCTAAGTCTGAATTAAATCATCAATTGCGCCAAAGGCCAAAGCAAACAGTCGGTATCTTCTGATTTTTGACTCATTTTGAGGGCTCAGATCTCCCTTTGTCAAAGAACGCATATAGTCAAACTACTTTATTGTCCATACAATATTATAAAAAAACTATAAATAATTCATAGGCCTATTTGTATTAGTTTTATAGTGATTTAACTATAGTGCATTATTTAATTCCACTGCTGCGTTAGATGTTGTAATGAACGGATTGAATGAACCACTGCTTCAGCTTGTTTGGCATCCTCCAAAGCACAAATCAGGCTTTCGGGTAGTTGTAAATTATGGATATGACGAATGGTGTCATGTTTACGTTGCAAATCAGCCATGCTGCATCCTTATTTTCAATTCTTGATCAATCAGAATGATAAATAGGAAATATTGATCTTAAAAACCGAATATTTTTATTAAAATAATTTAAAAATACGATTTAAAATATCCAACTAGCCAAGCTGAGTTTTCAACTTGGCTGATTCGGCTTAACTAACTATGCGAAATTCTCCATCTATAATCTGTGATTTAGATGGAGATGGATAGCACGACTTTTCGTTATTCAGGTCTTTCTTGATTTTTTATATATTCCCGAATTACATCAATTGTAGCCCCACCTGTTGTAAGTAGACAGTATGCTCTCGTCCAAAGTACAGGCTTCCAATAATACGGTTTTAGTTCTTCCTCAAATTCTTTGCGTATCAGTCGGCTTGACACTGTTTTTAGATTGTTAATGAATTTGCTTGGCATGATATTCGGGTGCATTTCTAGTAATAAATGAATGTGGTCAGCTTCACCATTAAACTCAAGCAAGTCAATTTCCCAATCGGCACAGTTCTTTTTTACGATTTCTTCAAGCCGATTGAGCATTTCATTTGAAAGGCATTTCTTGCGATATTTTGTTACTAACACTAAATGATATGTGAGCTTATAAACACAGTGATAATGTGATTTCATTATATTTACACTAAGTAATTAATTTGTTAAATTATAACCATGAAACAACCTTTTTTGAAAGCGTATAAATATCGCATCTATCCAAATTCTCAACAGAAAGTGCAGTTTGAAAAGCACTTCGGATGCACTCGCTTTATTTTCAATTGGGCTTTAGCTCTTCAAACCAAAGTCCATTCAGAAACTCAAAAATTATTATCAAAAAAGGATATTCAAGACCAATTGGTTGCAATGAAGAAGCAACCTGAATTTGAATGGTTGAATGAAGTAAACAGTCAATCACTTCTTAGTGGATTACTTCACCTGCATACTGCTTATAACAATTTTTTTCAGCGATTGAAGAAAGGCAAGATTGAATTCAGGAAAATTAAAGGCTACAAGCCAAAACTTGATGAAAAACGCCCATTGAGTCATATTGTTGGCTATCCACGGTTCAAATCCAAGAAAGTACCTCAACGGTCTTATCAATGCCCTCAGCACGCAACGGTGAGCTTTGAGCATGGTTTACTACATCTACCTAAAATTAAAGGGATAAAAACTGTATTTAGTAGGACATTTGATGGGAAAATTAAAACTGTCACCATTAGCAAAACAGCAACAGGTAAGTATTATGCTTCTATCTTAGTTGAGTCTGAGTTAGAGCTTGTTGCACCAACAACAGTTCAACCCGATCAAACTATTGGAATTGATATGGGTTTGAAACACATGCTCATTCAATCTAATGGTGATAAAGTTGAAAATCCAAGACACTTACGGCAGGCTCAAAACCGCTTAGCTATACAGCAAAAGATATTTGCCCGAAAACAGAAAGAATCTAAGAATTATCAGCGTCAAAAGTTAAGTGTTGCATTCATCCATGAAAAAGTGCGTTTGCAACGCTTAGACCTACATCATAAACTAACGCATCACTTGATCTGTGAAAACCAAGCGACCACGTATGCAGTAGAAGATTTAGGAATTAAAAACATGGTAAGGAATCGAAAATTAGCGAAGTCTATTTCAGATGTAGCTTGGGGTCAATTTCTTACGATATTGCAATACAAGGCAAAATGGTTTGGCAAGAATATTCTACAAATTGGAAGATTTGTTCCCAGTTCAAAAACTTGTTCTTGCTGTGGCTATAAGATGGAAAAGTTACCGCTAAGTGTCAGATTGTTTGAATGTCCAAATTGCAATTTGGTTGAAGATCGTGATGTGAATGCGAGTATAAATATCCGTAATTTCGCTTTAGCTGATGCACTAGGGCTTCGTGCTGTGTAAAGAGTTCCTATGCCACAATACTTGTCAGCGCAAGTGTGGCATCGAAAGGTGTAATCAATTTGATTGCATAGGTCGCAAAGATTCCCCCACCATAACTCTTAGTTTGGTGGTGGGAGTATGTCAATAGGCGTAGTTGAGGTCGGTATAATCAGTCAATGATTTCTGTACATGCGCTTGGATAAATTCACGTACATCGGCTGCAGTCATCGGTTCACCATTTTTGCTGATGGCATGCTCAATGTCGGGCTGACCGTCAATTTTGATGCGATAAACAAAGCTTTTCTTTGCTTTATATTGTTCATCATTCTTAGCAATGACCGTGACGTAGTGATAGCTATGTTCAAAGTTCAAGTCGGTATGGGCAAAAACAAACTGGTCGAAAAGTTTCAGTGTGGCGCCATTTTCCAGGGCTTGAAGTTCCTCCACAATACTGGCTTCAAACTTCATTCCATATTTTTCTGAAATCGGCTGTTGGTCAATCAACAGGCTAACCATACCATCTTCAGTGGGTTGTAGAGTGATGTTGCTCAAGTCCGTCATGGTATATACTTCAAAAATGGAGTTGGACATCAGTATCCGCAAAAATTGAAAAAAGACAACCTTTTCTGAACCTTGAAATCATGTTGCAGATGACTAAGCTTCAGTTTGACGCATAAAAAAAGGAAGCCGAAGCTTCCTCTTAAGTGACACATTTTAGTCTTGTGCATCAATACTTTGACCATTCATATGCAAACTGTCATCGCCCATCAAGTACAGATAGGCAGGCATGATATTTTCAGGCGTTGGCAATGTTTTTGGATCTTCATCGGGATAGGCTTTTGCACGCATTGCAGTGCGGGTCGCCCCTGGATTGATACAGTTAAAGCGGATATTCGGTGAGGTATTTTCTTTGGCAAACAGTTGGCTGACCGCTTCAATCGCGATCTTAGACACCGAATATGCGCCCCAACGTTCACGCGTTTCACGTCCGACACCTGAGCTGGCAAAAACTACGGAGGCATGCTCAGATTTTTTCAGGAGTGGCATTAACTCTTGAGTCATAACGAATGGCGCACGCAAGTTGACGGCCATGACATCATCCCAGACATCGACAGGATAATTTTCCAGTTCTGTGCGTTCACCTAAAATACCCGCATTATGCAAAATACCATCTAGGCGCCCAAACTGACGCTCTAAGGTGTCGACCAGTAATTCATAATCACGAGGAGAGGCGCTCGACAGCTGCAAGGGTAAAATTGCAGGTTGCGGCGCACCTAAGCCTTCAATTTCATCATAAATGACTTCGAGCTTATTTAAGGTACGTCCATGCAGCACCACAGTTGCGCCGTGTAGGGCATAACTTAATGCAGCAGCACGACCAATACCATCGCCCGCACCTGTAATTAAGATGATGCGATCTTTGAGCAGATCGGGGCGAGGTTGATATTCTGAATATTTCATCATTACCTCCTCGTTATTTTGATTTTTTAATTGTGATCAAGTCAGTGAGTTGGACGGTGTAGTTTGACTCACAAGAGACTGAATAACATCGTCCAATTCAGCCACAGTCTTCACTATACAATCTGCTTGCCACGCTGTTAAGTCATCTTTGTGCGCGAATGGTAAATAACCATAAGCCGCCAAAATGGTATACATCTGCGCGTTACGACCCGCATCGATGTCACGTGGATGATCGCCGACATAGATACAGTCTTGAGGTGCAATCGCGATGTGCTTGGCAGCCAAATACATCGGCTCAGGATCAGGCTTGGTCTGTGAGACATCCTCTGGGCAGACTAAAACCGCACAGCGCTCTGTCAAATTCAGTGCATCTAATAATGCTTCACTGAGCCAGCGCGGTTTATTGGTGACGATACCCCAAGGAATCTCTTGGTTTTCAAGTTTTTCAAGTAGCGGATACATGCCCGAAAACAGGTCAGTATCTACTGCGATATCGGCACCGTAGATATCTAAAAAACGCTGACGATGTGCCAGAAAAACCGGGTCTTCGACTTCCAGTTCTGGATAAACCAATTTCACCATCGCCCGTGCACCTTCAGAGACTTGGCTACGGATCATGTCTGCATCGACCACAGCGACGCCTTTTTCACGGCACATGTCTTGAATAATGCGAATAAAGTCGGCGGCAGTGTCGATCAGTGTGCCGTCAAGGTCGAATAAGACGGCTTTCATGCAGCACCTTCTTTGACGGTATAAACCATGTAATTGACATCGACATTTGGCGCTAACCAATAGCGTTTGGTCAAGGGATTGTAATGTAAACCCGTCATGTCTTTCAGTTTGAGCCCTGCGCCGCGAATATCATGTGCCAGTTCTGAGGGCTTAATGAATTTTTGATAATCGTGGGTGCCTTTGGCTAACATGCGCAGGACATATTCAGCGCCAATAATGGCAAACAGGTAGGCTTTGGGATTACGGTTAATGGTGGAGAAGAATACATGACCACCTGGTTTCACCAGTTTATGGCAGGCTTCAATGATTGAGGCTGGATTGGGCACGTGTTCCAACATTTCCATGCAGGTCACAATATCGTATTGTCCTGCTTGTTCTTCTGCGAGCTGCTCCACTGGAATTTGGCGATATTCGATATGCTCAACACCTTCTTGTTCTGCATGTAAACGTGCCACATTCAGGGGGGCTTCGCCCATATCAATGCCGAGCACATTTGCTCCACGACGTGCCATACTTTCAGCTAAAATTCCGCCACCACAGCCGACATCAAGGACTTTTTTTCCACTGAGTCCACCTGCATGTTCATCAATCCAGTTTAAGCGTAGTGGGTTGATCATATGTAAAGGGCGGAACTCCGAGTGCTGATCCCACCATATGGCAGCAAATGCTTCAAATTTGGCAATTTCTTGTGGATCAACATTCAGTTGCGACATCGTCGGCACCTCAATTTAAGTCATGATATTTAAAACGTTCAATAGGGCTTAGTGTAGCGTTTATTCTAGAAAAAGCGATAAAAGCCTGAAAAAAGTTCACAGAATGAAAACGAATTTGGCATATTTGATTTATAGTATTTGCATAAACTTATCATAATGATTTTGAGGACAATAAGTTCAATGAAAAAACTCCTTTTGAGTGGCTTAGCAACCGCTGTTTTCGCAATTTCGGGCAGTGCAATGGCTGCAAATTTTGTGGCAGGTCAGGATTATATCGTTGTACCAACACCTGTACAGGTGGAAGTGCCAGGAAAAATTGAAGTCCGCGAATTCTTTTGGTATGGCTGTGGTCACTGTTTTAAACTTGAACCGCATATGCAGACTTGGTTGAAAAAACTACCGAAAGATGTGCGTTTCGTGCGTACGCCAGCAGCCATGAATCCAGTGTGGGAACAAGCGGCGCGAGCTTATTATGTGTCTGAGGCTTTAGGTGTACGTAAAAAGACCCACCTGACGTTATTTCATGCCATTCATGATCAAAATCAACCGATTCTAGAGCAACCTGCTTTAGCCAAGTTCTATACCCAGTTTGGTATTCCAGAAGCGAAATTTAACAGCACTTATAAATCATTTGCGATTACTTCAAAAATTGCACAAGCACAAGACTTAGCTAAGCGTTATCAACTCAGTGGTGTTCCTGCGGTGACGGTGAATGGTAAATATATTGTGCAAGGTGAAGATGCTAAAGTGACTCAAGTCGTGGACTATTTGATTGAAAAAGAACGTGCTGCAAAATAAGCTGAATCTGTTTTAAGTCCTTATTCAGTTAAAAAGCCTGCATCAGCAGGCTTTTTTATGGATTAACAATGTTTATTGCACACTCGATGCTGGTTGCAATAAATCCTCATAACGCAGTTCAATTTTTCTTAAGGTTTTTAAGCGCCAAAGTTGGTGACGAGCTTCGGCTTCATAGCCATTAAAGGCCAAGAGTTTGGCAAATTTGGTCAAATCATAGGGAATTGGGTAGTTCAGCACCATTTCCTCATAGTCACGAATTTGCTCAGGGCTGACTTTGCTGTATGGATTTAACTGAATCCATTCAATGCGGCGGTTAAACTCCGACAGCAGTAAAATGTGATCTTGATTGGTGAACTTTTCAGGGGTGTGTTCATAACGAGAAGCCTCATTCAGCTTTGGTACCATCAACTCATAGTCACGAATAATCAGTGCGATCAAGACCACACAGACAGTAAATGTGACCGGCATGGCAAAGCTCGGTAAAGTCCAAGTTTTCACTTTTTGCTGAGATTGAATAATGCCTAGAATCAATCCGAGTGGCAGCAAGAAATAAGCGTAGAACAACGGAAATTCGAGCATACCGTGAATCAGTAAAGCGCCGACCATCAGAAGGCCAATCACAGATTCGAGTGATGTTGCATGCTTTTGAAGTTGATAGCCCCAATAGCTGAGATAGGCAAAAAATGGAATCGCAATCACTAATCCATTCCACACAATAAAGTCGAGAATGAAGTTGTGCGCACTTTTCACCCAAACGGGGCCTTGGAACTGATCACTGATTAGGGTGTAAGCCACACTGGTTTGATGCCAACCATAGCCAAACCAAGGTCGCTCAGCAATCGCATGGAGCATCTGTTGCCAAATGGCAAGACGCGACATATCGCCCGTTGCTCGCGCAACTGCATCACGGGTTTGGGTCACTTCGACATTAGACAGCTGAGCCAATAGATGATTAAGCTGTGGAATAACCGCAGTAAATGCAATGAACAACGCAAACCATGCGAGGGCACTATACCACTTCAGTTGAACCACACCTTTGTACTGTTGATAGAGCAAATACAGCAGTACACAAATGCTTGCGACCCATGAAGTGCGTGACTGACTCAGGGCTACCGCAAATAACATCAATGCAGCACTTGCGCACAGCAGAATCGAGTTGAGTTTTTTCTTTTCAAATAGGTACAGTGTGCCAAGTAAGGACAGAATCAGAAAGCTCGCCATATTGTTCGGTTGAGCAAAGTTGGCATAAGGACGATCGCCTTTTAAAGTGGTCATACCGGGAATGTACTGTTCAATATTGAGCCATTGGCAAGTGGCGATGAGCGCTGTTACCAGACCGACCGACCAAAATACACTACACAGACCACTAAATAATTGCTCACGTTCCAAGGGTTTTTGGCTCAGGTTAAAACCTAAAACCATACTCAGCCAAAATGCAAAGATATATAAGCCACACATCAGCGCTTTGCTGAAAAAGAACAGCTCGCCAAAACCGTACTGAATGAAGGGCACCAGACTCAATAGCAATAGTGGCAGACTCACTTTCGGGAGCAAGAGTTTTTCTTTTAAAAATAAGGCAGAGAGTGCAAATAAAGATAAAAATGCAAATAATTCACCTGTATAGGTGACCCAAGGTCGATAATGAATGGGCAATAGCCATGCCAAGGCAATACAGACACTCGCCGCTAAAAAAAGAAAAAAACGCATAGGAGCTACAGATGAAAAAACTGGCTCTATGATAGTGAAAAAGCATCCAAGTTTGAGTAAAGCGCATTAAAAATTTTGTAATACACCAAAATTGCGTCTGCGAACGGCTTAATGCAAAGTCGGATTGGCGTGTTTGGTTTGAGCAGATGGTCGTTGCCAATTGGAGATTCCACGGAACATGAGTTGAATCTGCACGATGGTTTGCAGTTTAAATGCAGCCTGCTGCTGTTGAAGTTTCTCGGGAGCCACATCTCGACTCAAACCAATCCAGCGCATGGCCCAGTTAAAGGAGGCATCCATTAGAATATTGGCCAATACTTTGAGGTCTTCGCTGTCATGAATATGTTGCATGCTTTCAATACGGGTTAATTCATGGGCGAAGTCATCGATTAAAAAGGCAATTTCTCGCTCAACGGCTGCACGGATCAAGGCTGACCCACCCCAGCGTTCTCCAATCAAGAAAATCCACTGTTCAGGATGTTGCTCTACAGCATGAAAAAATAAGTCTAGACTGTGCTCAATCGTGGCATGTGGACCATAAACATAGCTTTGTCCCAATTGCGTTAACATACTTTTGATGTGGAGCGCCGCTTGGTCGACCAGTTCAAGTCCCAGCTCATCCAAATCATTAAAGTGGCGATAAAAAGCGGTCGGTACTAAACCCACTTGGCGAGTGACTTCACGGAGACTAATGCGAGCAAAGGAGCGCCCCGAGGTGCTGAGTTGTAATGCAGCATTCAGCAAAGCTTGGCGGCTTTGTTGTTTACGTTCTTCCCGAATCGACATAGATGATTGCTTCAGCCTCTTTTAAGCTTCAGTTTAACAAAGAATATGGATGGGTAGGGAAACAGGCGATCAATTACAAATGCAATGCAGTCAGACAAATGCTTTGGGTCTGCTTCTGCTATACTATGCGCCAACCTATTTAGTCAGATGAAGGGCGTATTATGCGTATCGACCAACGAACATTAGATCAATTACGTGATGTCACCATTACTCGTAACTACACACGTTATGCGGAAGGTTCGGTATTGGTTGAGTTTGGTCATACCAAAGTTCTTTGTACGGCAAGTATTGATAACTCCGTACCACGCTTTTTAAAAGGCAAGGGTCAGGGCTGGGTAACCGCTGAATATGGCATGTTGCCACGTTCGACGCATACCCGCAGTGACCGTGAGGCTGCGCGTGGTAAGCAAAGTGGTCGTACTCAAGAAATTCAACGTTTGATTGGCCGTAGTCTACGCGCTATGGTGGATTTAAAAAAATTAGGTGAAAACACCATTACCATCGACTGTGATGTGATTCAGGCAGATGGCGGTACACGTACTGCTGCGATCACTGGTGCTGCCGTGGCTCTCATTGATGCGATGAATACGTTGCTTGAGAAAAAGAAAATTAAGCAAGATCCATTAAAAGGCTTAGTGGCTGCAATTTCAGTCGGAATTTTCCAAGACGAAGTACTTTTAGACTTGTGTTATGAAGAAGACTCAAACTGCCAAACGGATTTAAACGTGGTCATGACCCAAGCCGGCGAGTTTATTGAAATTCAAGGCACGGCAGAAGATAAACCATTTACCCGTGTACAGTGCAATGCCATGTTAGAAATGGCAGAAAAGGGCATTCAAGAATTGGTGAAAAAACAACAGCAAGCACTGGGCTGGTAAGTTTTAACCCAATAAAAAACGCACTTGAGAGTGCGTTTTTTATTGGGTGTCGTTTGAATGCAAACTATTGGAATTAAGCATTAAAACGCATAGAAAGGTCGACTGCTTTGACATCTTTGGTCAACACACCCATCGAAATATAATCCACGCCTGTGCTTGCGACTTCACGTAAATTGGCAATGGTGATATTCCCTGACGCTTCCAATTTACACCGTCCTGCAACATGCTTGACCGCATCAACCATTTGTTGCTGGCTAAAGTTGTCTAACATCACGATATCAGCTTTTGCTTCCAATGCTTGGTCTAATTCCGCCCAGGTTTCGACTTCGACTTCAACAGGTTTGCTCGGGGCAATTTGATGCGCTTTGGTAATGGCTTGTGCGATGCCGCCTGCTGCCATGATGTGATTTTCTTTAATTAAAAAAGCATCGAATAAACCTAAACGATGGTTTTGACCGCCGCCGACCGCGACAGCATATTTTTGGGCAATACGTAGACCCGGCAGGGTTTTACGGGTATCCAGCAACTTGGTGTTTAAGCCATCCAGTTGTTTGACATATTCCGCCGTTTTGGTTGCTACAGCAGATAGTGTTTGTACAAAGTTGAGTGCAGGGCGTTCAACCGTAAGTAAGCTGCGTGCTGAACCCGAAAGTTTAAAAATGGTTTCATTGGCACGAACCAGATCGCCATCGTTTTTTAGCCAGGTGATTTGTACACTTGGATCAAAAGCTGCAATTAATGCATTGACCCAAGGTTGACCTGCAAGAATCATGTCTTCACGGCTAATAATGGTCGCAGTCGCTTGTTCATCTTCAGGTGTCAAAAGTGCCGTAATGTCACCATCACCGATATCTTCTTGTAATGCCTGTTGAATATTCAGTTGAATAGATTGTTCAAGCAGTTGCTGCGATATGCTCATCCGATTGTCCGTATCTTTATAGAAGCCATGAAAATTGTGCAATATATTAGCATTTTTCCTGAAAAAGGCGTGAAAATTTCAAAATCAAACGCTGACCAATTTGAGAAATGACGGGGAAAGATTTAGCATGAGAGACATTAAAAAAGATTGCCCAAAGGGCGCAATGGGTTTGAGGAATAAAAATATGCAGGTCATTCCGTCGTTTCAAGTGCAAGCAGGGCAACTGCTGGGAGCGAGACAAATTCCATCGCCTAATTTTAACGCACGTCCTGCTGATACTGAGATTCAACTGATTGTCATCCATAATATCAGTTTGCCTCCCTCACAATTTGGTGGCGGCTATATTGAACAATTTTTTCAAAATCAATTGGATTGGTCAGTACATCCATATTTTCAAACTATTCAAGGTATGCAAGTCTCAGCGCATTTACTGATTTTAAGAAGTGGCGAAGTCTTACAATTTGTCAATTTTAATGACCGTGCATGGCATGCAGGACGCTCAAGCTATCTGGCCAAGAAAGAGTGCAATGATTATTCGATTGGCATTGAGCTTGAGGGCAGTGATGACTTGCCTTTTGAAGATGCCCAATATGAAACATTGGTACACGTGACGGCCTGTTTACAACAGGCCTATCCTCAAATTCAACAGCATTTAGCGGGACATTCCGATATTGCGCCAGGACGTAAGACCGATCCAGGCCCATTTTTTGATTGGTTAGACTATCGAAATCGTTTGCAGCAGTTAAAAAGTCAATGAATTGAGAGTCGACAACAACATTAAACAATCAAATATTCGCTGAAGTTTCATTACAATAGCGGCAAATGAAAAACTAGGTGGATACGATGGCGCTGTGGCGGTCAACCGTAATTGTAAGTGCAATGACCATGCTTTCTCGGGTCTTGGGTTTGGTACGAGACATTGTCTTACTAAATGTCTTTGGTGCGGGGAAAGATTTCGATACCTTTGTGGTGGCCTTTCGTATCCCGAACTTCTTCCGTCGGCTATTTGCTGAGGGAGCATTCTCACAGGCTTTTATTCCAGTCCTGACCGAATATAAAACTGGGCGTACCCATGCGGAAGTTCAGATTCTGATTAGCCGTGTCTTTGGTTGTTTAATGACCGTTATGACGGCTTTAACCTTCATTGCTATGGTCGCAGCTCCAGCAGTGCTATACATCTATGCACCGGGTTTCCATGCCGATCCAGAGAAGTTCGACCTCGCGGTTTCAATGTTCCGCCTCACCATTCCTTATTTATTGTTTATGTCGCTGACAGCCTTTGCCAGCAGTATTCTAAATAGTTATGGTTCCTTTGCTTCACCCGCATTTTCACCAGTATTGCTGAATGTTGCGATGATTGCAGGAGCATGGTGGTTGACGCCGTATATGGCGGAGCCGATTATGGCACTCGGTTGGGCAGTGATTGCTGCGGGTGTATTGCAACTGGCGATCCAAATTCCTGAACTTTGGCATAAAAAATTACTGATTCCGCCCAAAGTTGATTTTAAACATGAGGGTGTAGATCGCATCATGAAATTGATGCTGCCTGCGCTATTTGGTGTTTCTGTCACGCAAATCAATTTACTCCTGAACACCATTTGGGCTTCGTTTATGCAAGATGGTTCAGTGTCATGGTTATATAGTGCAGAACGCATGACCGAGTTGCCTTTGGGGTTAATTGGGGTGGCGATTGGTACGGTGATTTTACCCGCATTGTCGACCCGTCATGCAGAGCAAGATATGTCGAAGTTCCGCGGCATGATGGATTGGGCTGCAAAGGTGATTGTTCTGGTGGGGGTGCCTGCGAGTATTGCGCTGTTTATGTTATCGACCCCCATTATTCAGGCCCTATTCCAACGCGGACAATTTACCCTTGAAGATACACAAATGACGGCTTTAGCACTGCAATGTATGAGTGCTGGGGTGATTTCATTTATGTTGATTAAAGTCTTTGCACCTGGGTTTTATGCGCAGCAAGACACCAAAACGCCAGTCCGTGTCGGTTTAATTGCCGTTGCCGCAAATGCGATTTTAAACGTGGTATTTATTGGCTTCTTTAAACTGATTGAATCGCAGGCAGAGCATATGGCGCTGGCTTTAGCGTCTTCAGGTTCTGCTCTGGTGAATGCGGGGATGTTGTATTTCTATCTACACAAGCGCGATATTTTCCGTTTTGGCGCACACTGGAAAAAACTGTTTATCCAGTTTGGTATTTCTAACGCCGTGATGATTGTGGTTTTGTGGTATGCATTGACTTGGTATAATGGTGACGTGTCACAGTGGATTCGCGTTGCCGAAGTGATGGGGCTGTGCGTGGTCGGCGTTGTGGCTTATGCGGTTGGTTTGCTCCTAACAGGCTTTAGACCACGTCACCTCAAACATGAAGTCTAAAACAAAGCAGTACTTTATTTTTTACTGCAAGCGAAGCGCGTAGCTTAAAAAAGTATGGCTTGATTTAAGAATAGATTGAAATTAATAAAAAGCCTGATCACGAAGATCAGGCTTTTTATTTTGTATATAGCATTGCCTTTGCATTGCTACCTTATTTTGGCAACACTTCAATCAGTTCCACATCAAAAATCAAGGTGCTATTCGGTTCAATTACATCGCCTGAACCAATTTGGCCATAGCCCAGTTTAGCGGGAATAAAGAAACGATATTTTGCGCCTTCTTTCATTAGCTGTAAGCCTTCAGTCCAACCTTGAATCACTTGGCTGACTTGAAACTCCGCAGGCTGCTGACGTGCAATCGAGCTGTCAAAAACAGTTTGATCAATCAGACGCCCTTCATAGTGAACTTTGACTTTGCTGTTGGCCTTAGGTGACTTGCCTTGGCCTTGTTGCAAAACCATATATTGCAGACCTGAAGCCGTGGTTTTCACCTCGGGTTTTTTCGCATTTTCAGCTAAAAAGGCTGCACCAATTTTGGCATTTTTATCAGCCAGTTGCTTAACTTCTAATAACTGTTTTGCCTCGGCTTGGCGTTTATATTGGGTGAGTACTCGCGCCATGTCTTCATCACTTAATGACGCAGCTTGGCCTTTAGAGGCTTCACGTAACCCTTGCACAAAAGCATCGAGATCTAAATCTTGAATTGATTCGGCATTGCTACGACCCATGAGATAGCCAAAGCTATAACCGACTTGTTGGTTGATGCTGCTTTTATTATTAATCGGTGCTGCAAAAATAGGTGTAGAAAGTAACAAGCCACAGAGTAATGTTGTTTGAATTTTCATATTGTATTCTCAATAAAAAGAGGAGAGCAAAAGCCACTGCTGTCCCATAGTTTGCTTTAAATAAAAAAACCTGAGTCCTAACAGTTAAAATATGAGTGCAAACAAACACTTTAACGACCAGGATTCAGGTTTTGTCACATCAGAATACCGTATTTCATGAGCTAATTAAACCTGTTGTGCGACAGGATTTTGAACAACTTGCTAAAGTACACCATGTTGGACAGAAATTTAGAGCGGCTTCCCGGTGGGATCAGTTTATTGCCATATTGATGTCTCAATTCTCTTGTAGGCAAAGTCTGAGAGATATTCAATCCAATTTGGAGTGCCAACAGGAAAAGCTAAGTCATCTCGGAGCAAAGTCTATTCCCCGAAGCACGCTGGCACGAATCAATGAGCAGCAGCCTGCTGCCTTGTATCAACAGCTATTTTACAAGTTGCTTAAATACTATGAACACTCAAAAGTAGCTCATAAATTTCGCTTTAAGAATCCCTTGTATTCCTTGGATGCCAGTCATATTGACCTGTCGCTTTCCTTATGTGAATGGGCCAAAGTTCACGACTCAAAAGCCAGCATGAAACTCAGCATAGGATTGAATCACAGCAATGATATTCCTGAGTTTGTTGCAGTTGAAAATGGCAAAGAAAATGACATGGTACAAGGCCGCAAATTCCAGTTTCCTGCTGGCAGCATTGTAGTTTTTGATAAAGGCTATGTCGATTACCAATGGTATGCAAATCTGACTGCTCAAAACATTGGATTTGTTACACGTTTTAGGCCTAAATCTGTGTATCAGGTGATCCAGCAACATCCAGTGCTTGAATCCAAAGGTATTCTAAAAGATGAAACCATTCAGCTGAATAGCGCACATGCCCTAAAAAGAAAAGCCCCAGTGTTAAGAAGAATTGAATATAGAGATCAGCAAAGTGGCAAGCACTTTAGCTTTCTCAGCAATAACTTTCATTTAGCCGCCTCCACCATTGCGGCGATTTATAAAGATCGTTGGAAAGTTGAGCTGTTCTTTAAGGCGATTAAGCAGAATCTCAAATTAAAAGCGTTTCTAGGTCGCAGCAGGAACGCAATTCAGACACAAATCTGGATTGCGATGATCGCCTATTTATTGCTGAGTTTCGCTCAACATTTAGGAAAAACAGGTTGGACAGTTCAACGTTTACTCAGAATAATTCAAGTGAATTTGTTTGAAAGAAGAACTTTAAAAGCTTTATTTTCACCCGATAAAATACCCATAAAACAAGAGGAAGCTCAAATGAGCTTCCTCTTGTGAAAAATTGTGGGACAGCAATGGAGCAAAAGCTCTCCTTTGATTGAATTGTCTTATTTTACTTTGATCAGTTCAACATCAAAAATAAGCGTGCTGTTGGCTGGGATCATGCCGGGTACACCTTGTGGTCCGTAGCCTAAGTTAGAAGGGATGTAAAGTGTCGCTTTCCCACCTTCTTTCATGAGTTGTAGGCCTTCAGTCCAACCTGGAATCACTTGATTTAAAGGGAACTCAATCGGTTCGCCACGCTCAAGCGAACTATCGAAGACTTTACCGTCGACCAGTTGGCCTTTGTAATGCACGGTCACGACAGAGCTAGCAGAGGGTTGCTTGCCTGTGCCTTCTTGCGTGATTTTGTACTGTAAGCCTGACGCTGTGGTTTTCACCCCAGGTTTTTTCTCATTTTCAGTTAAGAAGCTGTCACTGGTTGTCTGTGCTTGCTTCGCATCATTGGCCTGTTTTTGCTGCATTTCTTGTTGGAACTGCTCATAGGCTTGTTTTAATTCTTCTTCGCTATAGGCAGGTTGGCTACGAGCATGACCGGCACGGACACCCGTTACAAAACTGTTAATATCGAGTTCTGGTGGAGTTTGATGAGCAACCTCATAACCCAGTGCATAGCTAATTTTTTCTACGGCAGATGCATTTTTTGAAACTTGGGCTTCGGCTGAAGCTGGGTGTTGAGATGCATAATAAACGGGAACAAGTGCAGCACCGCCTAGAATAACAGCTACAGCAATGGGTAAGGCTTTACTCATGTGAAATTTTTCCTAATTCTATTAGATTCAAAAAGTTTTTTAGCATCTTAGCAGACTTCATGAATGACGTGTTTTGTACCACCAGTACATTTTCAAATTAATATATGCCGAAGTCCTTAAAAAAACTATAAGGATTTGAATATATAAACGTTTGTCATACGAAATAAAAAGCCAGAAATCAAGTTCTGGCTTTTTATCGGTTAGAGAATGTATTTAGTCTGATTCTTTATTGGCTTTATAGGCATAAGCATAGTTATAGCCATAGCCATAGCCATAGCCTGCACTTGAACGCTGAATATCGTTTAGAATGAATCCGTTGACTTTCACACCGGCTTGTTCGAAGCGATTCAGGGTCAATTCAAGCTCCTTCATCTGTGTTTTCGCATAACGGGCAATCACTAAGTTAACGCCTGTGTATTGAGAAATAATGATGCCATCCGTCACGGCTAAGACAGGTGGGGTATCAATAATCACATGATCAAATTTCTCAGACATTTGCTCTAATAGATTTTTGAACTGGTTAGAGCTTAGTAGTTCAGAAGGATTGGCTGGACTTTTCCCGCGAGAAATCACACTTAAACCTGGCACTTCTGTAGGACGAATAACCGTGTCTAAACTTTGTTGACCATTGAGTAACTCTGTTAAGCCAGGTTGTGTGTCGAGATTAAAATACTTGTGTAAATAACCCCGACGTAAGTCTGCGTCTATGATTAATACACGTTTATCGCTTTGCGCCAAAATTGTGGCTAAGTTGGTTGAGATAAAGGATTTACCAACTTCTGGCGCAGGGCCTGAAATTGTGATTAGATTATTTCGGGCAGAGCTTAGCGCGAAATGAATGGCTGTACGCATACTTCTTAAGCTCTCAATAGCGATATCATCACTATTTTTAACAGCCAGAATAGGAATATTCTTTTTCTTCTTTAAAATATTAATACGGCTTTCTTGTACAGGTGAACGAGGAACCGTTGCATACACGGGCAGATCCAACTCATTTTCGATTTGAGTGGAGTCTTTGATCCCTGAACGCATCATGTTGCGAACAAGTGCAATTAATACACCAATAAAACCACCTACAAATAATGATAAAATCAAAATGATTAATTTTTTAGGTTTGATTGGTCGTTCAGGTTCAACAGCTGTATCGATGATACGGACATTACCAATTTCCCCAGCATTTGCAATTTTGAGCTGTTGGTAGTTGTTAAGAAGTGATGTATAAAGCTCAGTATTTACTTTGACATCACGATAAAGTTGTAAGTACAGGCGCTGTGTTTCTGGAAGTTGTTTAATAGACTTGTTTAATTCTTGAGTCTTTTGATTTAAAGAATTTACCTGTGCATTAATTTCAGCCATCAACGGATGATCAAGTGTATATTTAGCAGACAATTCGGCTTGTTTCTGTTTTAACTCAATACGCATTTTCTCAAGTTCAATATTTTGCTTGAGCATGAGTTCAGCTTCTTGAGTGACATCTACCGTATTGTATTTTTCACGAAACTCATTAAATTTAATTTCAGATTGTTCAAGTTGTTGCTTTAATTCAGGTAATTGTTGATCTAAGAAATTGAGGGTTTGTTTTGATTCTAACGATTTACGCTCAATATTTTGTTGGTGATAAATTTCTAAAATATGATTC
Organism: Acinetobacter sp. CAU_H_S139_7; assembly: GCF_058599305.1. Classification (NCBI taxonomy): domain Bacteria; kingdom Pseudomonadati; phylum Pseudomonadota; class Gammaproteobacteria; order Moraxellales; family Moraxellaceae; genus Acinetobacter; species Acinetobacter sp. CAU_H_S139_7. The sequence goes on along the minus strand of NZ_CM178651.1, from coordinate 3,590,640 downwards.
AGCACATTGGTAATATGTTGTTTATCTTCTCCAGCATAATTTAAACCAATGACACCTGTCATTTTCCCTTTTTCTGCTACGCCATAATTTAATTTTAAATTTTTGACAGCTGAAGGCAATGAGAGTTTAGATAATATAAAAGCGTGTTCAAATGGCTGTGTACTTGAAATATTAATTTTCCAAGCTCCATAGCCGTCAACAAATTGATTGAGTTGATTTAAACGACCTTCAAAGATCACTTGATCTTTATGACTTAGGGTAAATTTAGAGTCTGCTTTGAAATCTAAAGTCAGTTGTTTGTCTAAATAATAATTTGGGACATCGAACTCTTTAACTAAAAAATTATTTTGCTTGGTGCTATAACTAACGCCTTGGCCATCAAATTTCAATTGGCCTTTTTCTGAAGAGAGAAGTTTTTTAAAGAAGCTATTATTTTGATCTTGAATACTGATGTTCAGATTGAGGTCGTCAATCACTTTGCCTAACACCATTCGAGAATTTAAGATCTCAATCTCTGCATCGGCAGGCGATTTTTGACCAAGACCACCAGAGACTTCTTTGAGTTCGCCTAGTAATGCAGCAGACGCAGCACTTTTGCCATCTTCGACTTGAACTAAAGCATCCGTAGAATATATGGAAGGTGTGGTGCGAATATAGAGTAAGGCACAGATTAAACTTAATATGATGCAAAGAGCGATAATTTTCCATTGAGCAATCAGAGAAAAAAAGAGCTCTTTTAAATCAATAGTATCATCTTCAGTTTTTGAGGTTTGAGTCATAGTTTAACAACTGATTATTCAATAATTTATATTAAAAATGTGGCATCCAATCCTGAACATAATTGCTTATGTTTTTACAGGACTCATTAAAAAAGTCTTGATCGTGTTGATAAGGGTCAGGGACATTTTTTCCTTGCCAGTGGCCTAATCTAAAGACCTTACCTTTTGCAAACGGCCATTGTTTTTCTATATGCTGAGCCTGATTCGTACTCATTACTAGAATTAAATCTGCTTGCTTAATTAAAGATGCATTGATCTGTTTTGCAATATGTGAACGCATATCAATATTAAATTGGTCCATACAATGAATTGCTTTTTCATCTGCATGATGTCCTACCATTGCAGACAATCCTGCAGATTCAATGTGTTGGTTTGGGCAATTCGTCTTTAGGAAATATTCTGCCATCGGGCTACGGCAAATATTTCCGACACAGACAACGAGTATATTTTTAAATGCCATAATTATTTCCCAAGCTGATCAAAACTATAAAGTGCGCTCGAGAATGGAATGATCTGATTGACTACACGCTGCCAACGAGTCAAACCAGTTGCATCAATGTATACAATGTCATTCTTTTTCATGGAAAATTGATTGGCTAATGCTAGATTACCAATACTACTCAAATTTAAGTGATAGATAGTTGACTGCTTCTGATCTAAATCTGTACGCATGACATAAATTCTAGCTGCACTAGCTGAGTAAGGGTTGATCCCTTCACTTTCACCCAATACATCACTTAAAGACATGCCTTGATCACGTAAGTTAATCGCTTGGCTTTTACTTGATTCACCCATGACATAAAGTTTTTGATCTTGTTTTGTATTTACAAAAATTGTGTCATTCGGGCGAATTAATAAATTATGTAGTGATAAACCATTTTTTTCGAGTTGAATGGTATTTAAATTATACGTAGCACCATTTCGAATAAGTTGAATATTAGTGGTGTCGCCAGTTTTGGTATCAATACCACCGGCTTGACCTAGTGCGGTATAGAGGCTGATTGGTTGATCATTTAAAGTGTATTGGCCACTTTTAAGTACTTGACCATTTACGAAGTATCTTTTGCCTTCGTAAGATAACACTCTGACGACAACATCAGGGTGTTTTAAATATTTACTAAATTGACTACGCAAATATGTATTCGCTTGAGCAAGCGTTTTCCCAGCAATTTTAACTGACCCGACTAAAGGAAGCTGTACATTACCGTTAGGGTCAATGGGATAACCAACAGCTTTTACATTAGTTGCATCTTGAATTGGTGGTGTAATTTCAGGATAAGCCCAAAGTTGGATCGATAGAACATCACCTGCACTTAATTTATATATGGATTGCTGATGCTGAAATAACGTTTGAATTTGAGCTAAATTTTGCGAATTCGCTTGAGAAATAGCAGGAATATTATTTTGTGTCAAAGGTACAACATTTAATTCAGCACCTTGATCTGTTTTATAGGAACCTTGTTGTGGTAAATCATATGTCTGAAGTCCAGGGGTCATTGCGCATCCTGTAATTCCTAAACTCAAAACCAGCATAACGCTATAACGATAGTAATTCACTCGAATATAAATCCTATTTATAAATTTGAATGTTTTTGAACGGGCCAATGAACCCTAATTGTACGTTTCAGACTGCAAAATTCTATACTATTCGTGCTATTTAATATAGTTATTGATGTTTTAAAACGTAATTCCATTAGGTTTTTTATAAAATATAAAAAATGTACCTGAGACTTTGATCCTAACAAAATAGCATATAGAAAAAAAGACCATAGATATGATCTGTGTGAGTCGGGAAGTATGGCTTTTTATGTATGTTTAGAACATCATTACACAATCGAAATTTGATTTTCTGATATAATTTAACGCTATTTACAACATAACGATGATTGATAATTCATCGATGACATAGGCTTCAGTATGTTACAACTCTCCGAATTAAAAATTGCCATCATCGGATTAGGTTATGTTGGTTTACCTCTAGCTGTAGAGTTTGGTAAAAAAGTTTCTGTGCTGGGTTTCGATATTCATCAAAAGCGAATTGATGAGTTAAAGTCTAGTCAAGACCATACCTTGGAAGTGTCTCCAGATGAGTTGATGCAAGCAACTCAGTTGAGTTATAGCGCAGATTTAGAAGATCTAAAAAGTTGTAACTTTTATATTGTGACCGTTCCAACACCGATTGATGAATTTAAACAACCCGATCTCACTCCATTAATCAAAGCATCACAAAGTATTGGTCAGGTATTATCTGCGGGTGATATCGTTGTCTATGAATCGACCGTTTACCCCGGTGCAACAGAAGAAGTCTGTATTCCGGTCTTAGAAAAAGTATCAGGTTTAACATTCAATCAAGATTTTTTTGCGGGCTATAGCCCCGAACGGATTAATCCAGGTGATAAACTGCACCGCGTTACCAATATTTTAAAAATCACGTCGGGTTCAACACCTGAAGTCGCTGATTATGTCGATCAAGTCTATAACTTGATTATTGAAGCGGGCACGCACAAAGCAGCCAGCATTAAGGTTGCAGAAGCGGCGAAGGTGATTGAAAACACTCAGCGCGATGTGAATATAGCTTTAATTAATGAATTGGCGTTGATTTTCAATAAAATGGGCATTGATACTGAAGCGGTATTACAAGCGGCTGGTACTAAATGGAATTTCCTTCCATTCCGTCCGGGTTTAGTCGGTGGGCACTGTATCGGGGTTGACCCGTATTACTTAACTCATAAAGCACAGTCGATGGGTTATCATCCTGAAATTATTTTAGCGGGTCGCCGTTTAAATGATGGTATGGGTGCTTATGTGGTGACTCAACTAGTTAAAGCCATGTTGAAAAAACGTATTCAAGTTGAAGATGCCAAGGTACTGATTTTAGGCTTAAGCTTTAAAGAAAACTGCCCAGATATTCGTAATACACGCATCATTGATATCGTCAATGAACTCAAGGAATATCACACTCAGATTGATGTCTATGACCCTTGGGTAGATGCTGCTGAGGCTGAGCATGAATATGGTATTAGCCCAATTTCAAACTTAGAAAATGGCAAATATGATGCTGTGATTCTTGCGGTTGCCCATCAGCAATTTAAGGTGATGGGCGCTGATGCAATTCGTGCTTTGGGTAAAGCTGATCATGTGTTATATGACTTGAAATACGTCTTATCTCAAGCCGAATCTGATCTACGTTTGTAAGGAGCATACCATTATGAATCAATATCAACAGGTATGTGACAAGCTCAAAACTGCACCTAAAACTTGGTTGGTGACAGGTGTAGCAGGCTTTATTGGCTCGAATCTTTTAGAAACTTTACTCAAGCTCAATCAAACTGTGGTGGGTTTAGATAACTTCGCCACAGGGCATCAGCATAATTTGGACGAAGTACAAAGCTTAGTGACTGCGGAGCAATGGGCAAAATTCAGCTTTATTGAAGGTGATATCCGTCAGTTTTCAGATTGCCAAAAAGCATGTGCAGGTGTGGATTATGTCTTGCATGAAGCCGCTTTAGGCTCAGTACCACGTTCAATTGCCGATCCGATCACGACCAATGAAACCAATATCAGTGGTTTCTTAAATATGCTCACTGCAGCACGTGATACAGGTGTTGCAAGCTTTACTTATGCAGCCAGCAGTTCGACCTATGGTGACCATCCGGCATTGCCAAAAGTAGAAGAAAATATTGGTAAACCACTTTCACCCTACGCAGTGACGAAGTACGTCAATGAGTTATACGCAGACGTATTTGCGAAAACTTATGGGTTTAAAACAATTGGCTTACGTTACTTTAACGTGTTTGGTCAACGCCAAGATCCGAAAGGCGCTTACGCAGCAGTGATCCCGAAATGGACATCATCAATGATTGCTGGTGAAGATGTGTTTATTAACGGTGATGGTGAAACCAGTCGAGATTTCTGTTTTATTCAAAATGTGGTGCAAGCGAATATTTTAGCTGCGACAACGCAAAGCGATGAAGCAAAAAATCAGGTCTATAATGTGGCACTAGGTGACCGCACAACTTTGAATGAGTTGTATCGTGCGATTCAGGCAGCGCTTGCGACAAATGATGTGAACTTTGAGCGTGATCCTGTGTATCGTGAATTCCGTGCGGGTGATGTACGTCATTCACAAGCCAGCATTGCCAAAATTGAGCAGCATTTGGGTTATGCACCGCAGTTTAAAATTGCCGAAGGTATTCAGTTGGCTATGCGTTGGTACGTAAACAACTTAAAATGATATTGAACAGATGATTGCGAAATTTTTCGCAAAATATCAGTCCATTGGACTGATTACATTAAGTTTACTGGTCGGTGCGATAATTACATTTATCGCACTTCCTGTTTTAACACGCCTATATTCTGTTGCTGACTTTGGTGCTTACGGGATTGCATTGGCGATTGTCAGTATTTTATCCACGGTTGCCAATTTACGTCTTGATCAAGCATTGTTAGTCGCGGACGAGCAAGATAAAAAGAGTCTGATTTTTGAAGGGGCTGTATTCTCAACTGCGATTGCTGTCATTAGTGGCATCCTCATCAGTGCAATTTTAAATGTTGAAATGGCAGTGGCTGTTGCGACAGGTGTGCTTGCCAATACCCTGATTCAAAGTCTGTATAATTATCAGTTTTCAGCACATCAAGAATATTTCTGCGCAGGCTTAAATATTTTCCGTAGTGTCATTGTTGTGGCAGTTCAACTGTTATTACCATTTGTCATGCAAATTAGTCTAGTAAATAGTTATAACCTGAGCTCGATCATCATGATTGTGGCAGCGTTGATTTATTTAATAAAGCATCAGCTATATCAAGTCAGTTGGCAGGCATTCAGAAATTATAAAGATTTTATTTATGCCAATACGCCCCATGCCTTACTGAATAGTTTTTCGCATAACTTGCCCTACTATGTTGTGTCGCATTTTGTCGGTGTGCAGGCGATGGGTTTCTATGCCATTGTCGAGCGTACCCTTCGTGTACCGATCAATCTGATTTCGCAAACCTTGCGTCAGTTTTTTATTCGCAAATTTAAAAACACCGAATCCAATCAAAATGCCTTAAAGGCGAGTGTGCTGCTTAGTCTGGTTTCACTACCGTTATTTGCCATTTTCTTCATTCTGCCTGAATCTTTATATTTATGGGTTTTTGGCAGTGAATGGGTGGGTATTTCGAGCTATTTCCAAATTTTAGCTTTGGGCTATTGGGCGATTTTCTGTAATCCACCAAGCTCGGCTTTTCTGATTGCTCAGCGCAACAGCCAAGTGTTGTTTAAGTTGCAAATCGTAGAACTCATCATTAAGTTCGCTTTATTTGCAGGCTTCTATGCTGTCTTTGTTGATAAAGTGTATATGTTACTTGCGGTGCCTGTGGCATTAATTTTCTATAACTTTGCCATTTTATATGTGGTGTGGAGAAACAAAAACTGATGTTTTTTAAAATCTTAAAATACATGAATTGGTTTGCTTCACAGTGCCGTAAAGTGATGTACAACATGGCATTTGGCACACAATTTCGTTACTTCGGCAAAGCGTGTACCCTAGAGATTAATGGTCAAGTCAAGATCGGTAAGAATGTCTATATTGGTGATCATGTCAGTTTAATTGTCGAGCAAGGTGCGATTTTAGAAATTGCAGATAACAGTTTTATTGGTGAAAGCTGTTATATCAAATGCTTTGGCGGAAAAGTGTCGATTGGTCAAGATGTCAGCATTAATTCTAAGTCTTTTATTAATGGTTGTGGTGGTGTAAGCATTGGTGACAATACCCGTATTGGTACGCAAAGTATTTTGATTGCTAGTAATCATAAATTTGGTGAGCCTGATCTGTTGGTGAAAGATGCTATTACCAAGCAGGGCGTGAGTTTAGGGAAAAATATTTGGCTTGGTGCACGAGTTACGGTACTTGATGGTGTAACTATTGCCGATGATAGCGTGATTGGTGCTTGTAGTTTGGTGTCTAAACCTTTACCTGAATCAGGGGTGTATGTCGGTATTCCAGCCAAAAAAATCAAATCCGTATAAAGTGCTATGCATATCGTAAAACATATTTTCAGCGTAAAATATTCAGCTTAATTTTCTCCCTTTTGATTTTCTGATCCTGACATAGGTCATGCGTATGGCATTTATGGTTTCTGCTTTTCGACAGCTGTTTGATCTTGCTTATTTTATGGCAAAGGGCAGTGTGGCATATGCACGTAAAAAGGGGGTGAAAATTGGTGAAAACTGCCGAATTTATATTAAAAATTGGGGCTCAGAACCGTTTTTAGTCTCAATTGGAGATCATGTCACGGTGACTTCAGGCGTGAAATTTATTACCCATGATGGCAGTACCTGCTTAGTCAAAGATGATAAAGGCAAACGCTATCAACGTTTTGCTCCGATTCAAGTTGGTTCGCATGTCTTTATAGGTGTGAATAGCATTATTATGCCGGGCGTGAGCATTGGCTCAAATGTCGTGATTGGTGCAGGTTCGGTGGTGACCAAAGATATTCCTGACCATAGCGTGGCGATTGGTGTACCTGCCAAAGTGGTGTCGAGCTTTGCTGATTATCAAGCCAAAATTCAAAGCATCTGTGCCAGTGATAGCGACTTGGTTGGCATTACCGATTACCGTGCCCGTGTGGAACGTGCCATTTCGATTCAAGCCTCAAAAAGCTCGCATTAATATTCTCCCATTTTATAAAATTTAGGTCTGCATATGTTGAATAAAGTCATGTTCTTTTTGCCAAGCTTGGGCGGTGGCGGTGCAGAACGTACGGTCATTCAACTGGCGAACAGCTTTGCTGAGCAAGGACTCAAAATTCATTTGGGTGTGTGTGACCTGAATGGTGATAAAGCCAAGCTGTTACCCGAAGTCAGTTCTAAAATTGAATTGGTCAATTTTAATTGCGGTCGTGTGATGAATAGCATCACGCCTTTAAAAATAAAAATAAAAGCTGAACAATACGATTGCTTGGTCGCAACGCAAACCCACACCAATATTGTGGCAGGCATTGCGAAAAAGCTTGCAGGTGTTGCAACACGTTTGATCTTCCGTGAAGTATCGACACCGTCAAAAAATATGAAGTTGCAAGGCATTGCTAAATTTGTGCTGAAAACTTTGGTGAATTGGACTTATCCTATGGCACAGCAAGTGGTCTGTGTCTCTAAAGGGGGTGAAGCCGATTTTCGTGAATATTATGGCTATAAAAATAATAATTTGAGCACGATTTATAACCCTGTATTGGACGATGCCTATTTTGAAAAACTCAAAGTGCCAGTCTTACACGAATTTTTGAACGATGATCATAAAGTGATTTTGGCAGTGGGCCGTCTCACTGAAGCTAAGAATTTTGGTTTTATGATTCACTCCTTTAAAGCCTTACATGATCAGCATGCAGATACACGGCTGATTATTTTAGGTGAGGGCGAGTTACGTAGTGAGTTAGAAGCCTTAATTGCTCAGTTGAATTTAACCGACGTGGTAGATTTACCCGGTTTTGATACCAATCCCTATGCTTATTTTAAATATGCATCGCTATTTGTTTTAAGCTCAAATTGGGAAGGTTTACCAGGCGTGCTGATTCAGGCATTGGCATCCAAAGTCAAAGTGGTCAGTACTGATTGCCCAAGTGGTCCACGTGAAATTTTAGACCATACCAAGTTTGGTTTATTAGTCGAATGCAATGATCAGGCAGGTTTAACCCAAGCGATGCAGCAAGCGATATTTGCAGATTATGTGCAATATCAAGATGCTGATTTTGAACTGCATATTCAACAGTTTCATAAGCAAACTGTACTTAAGCAGTATTTGCGAATTATGGAGTCTGCATCATGAATAAACCGTTAATGGTACATGTGATTACCAACTTTGCAGGCGTGGGCGGTGCTGAGATGATGTTGGCACGCCTGATTCAATGTACAGAGCAGCAGTATGAACATGTGATCATTGCATTGATGAAAACCTCTGAGGTTTATCAAAGTACTTTAGAGCGTTGTCAGTCGTATTATGCGCTCGGTTGGAATGGCATAAATACACTCGGAACCATCAAAAAACTACGTGGACTACTCAAACAAATACAACCTAAAATCGTGCAATGTTGGATGTACCATGCCAATGCGTTGACCAGTTTGAGTATCATCGGTTTAGCCCAAAAACCGAATGTGGTGTGGGGCATTCATCATTCTCTTGCTTCTCCTAAAGATGAATCCATCAGCACCAAGATTGCCTTGGGCATAAGCAAAATATTGTCACAGCAAGCCAGTGCCATTATTTATTGTGCGCATTCGTCTATGCAGCAGCATCAGGCCTTTGGCTTTAAAAATGGCAATAGTCAAGTGATTGCCAATGGCGTGTTTTTAGATAAATTTCAGCCCAATCCTCAATTGCATGAACCAACCGTGATTGGTTTTGCAGGGCGCTACCACATAGCCAAAGGCTATCCCTATTTGTTTGAAACGATGGGCTTACTGAAAGATAAAAACATCATCTTTAAAATTGCTGGCAGCGGCGCGAGTATAGACAATCCTGAGGTCAAAGCCTTATTTCATCAGTATCAACTAGATGCTGAAAAAGTCCATTTAATAGACCAAATCTCGGACATGCCTGCCTTTTATCAATCCATTGATGCATTCCTCATGACTTCGATTACCGAAGGTTTTCCGAATGTATTGGTCGAAGCAATGGCATCAGGTTTGCCATGTATCAGCACCGATGTTGGCGATGCCAAATATATTGTGCAGGATTTAGGAAGTATCGTTCCAGCACGTAATGCGCAAGCTTTGGCGGATGCCATTTTAGCCTATACACAAAAATCAGAAGCAGAAAAACAAAGCTTAAAACAGGCGACGCGTGAACGGGTAGAGCAGAATTTCAGTATTGAAACTGTCGGCCATCAATATATGCAGGTGTGGAGCCAACAGGCATGAAGTTTTTAATGATCAGCAGTTTTTTGCCATCTGTACTCAATTTTCGTGGCAAGTTATTAGAAGCGATTTCTGCGCAAGGCTATGAAATTCATATCATGGCGCCTGAATTTGCATCATTCCCCGAAGAACAACAAAAACTGCAAGCCCTTGGCTATCATCTGCATGAAATTCCAATGCAACGCACCGGCACAAATCCGGTTGCCGACTTAAAATTACTTAAAAACCTGTATCAGCAAATTCGTCAAATTCAGCCTGAGTATGTGCTGTCCTATACCATTAAACCGGTCATTTACGGTACCTTGGCGGCTTGGCTTGCGAAAGTACCGCATCGTTTTGCCTTAATTACAGGTTTGGGCTATGCCTTTCAAAATGTGGAATCTGGCAAGCGTAGTCTGTTTCAAAAGCTGGTGCATGGCTTATATGCGCAAGCGCTCAAACGTAGCGACAAAGTCTTTTTCCAAAACCCTGATGATTTAAAGCTTTTCCAGGACATGCATTTGCTTGATGCCAATAAACCCACTGTAGTAGTGAATGGTTCAGGGGTAAATGTACAAGACTTTGATGTCATGCCTTTACCGAAAGATGATGCAGGCGTGGTCAAAGCCTCATTCTTGCTCATTGCACGGCTTTTGGGGGATAAAGGTGTGCGTGAATATGCTGAATCGGCACGTATCATCAAAGCACAATATCCTGAAGCTGAGTTTCATTTGGTCGGTTGGATTGATGATAATCCATCTGCGATTTCGCAAGCCGAACTCGATACTTGGATTGCAGATGGTCGCCTAAAATATTGGGGTAAACTGAGTGATGTGCGTCCAGCAATTGCTGCCAGTTCGGTTTATGTGCTGCCATCCTATCGTGAAGGCACGCCACGTACGGTATTAGAGGCGATGGCTATGGGACGGGCGATTATTACCACCGATGCACCAGGTTGTCGTGAAACGGTATTGCACGGTGTGAATGGTTATTTGGTTGCTGTGAAATCAGTCGATGAGCTGGTGCAAAGCATGCAGTATTTTATTGAAGATCCAAAACTGATTGAGTATATGGGACAGCGTTCGCGGGAAATTGCGCTGAATAAATATGATGTGCATCAAGTGAATAAGCACATGATGGCTGAAATGGATATTCATTAAAGGCGATTTACCCAATTTAAGAGGCGATCCAGATGATCTTAAAATATATAAAAAGTGATTTATACCGTTATACCGGTCATGTCAGTTTTAAAACTTTTTTGAAAACTTATTTTTTCAATCGCGGTTTTAATTTTTCATTTTGGCTGCGTTTAGCCAGTTCAAAAACTGTATGGGCAAAGTTGGCTTATCCTATTTATTATTATAAAAAAAAGCAGTACGGCATTGATATTCATACCACGACTCAAATTGGCTACGGCTTGTTTATTGGGCATGGCGGGCCGTTGGTCGTTAATCCGACAACTGTGATTGGCAATAATGTGAATTTATCGCAATTTACCACCATTGGTGCAAATGGCGGCCGTCAAGCCGCAGAAATTGGCGATAATGTTTATATTGGGCCCAATGTCTGCATCATTGAGCATGTCAAAATTGGCAATAATGCCACTATAGGTGCAGGAAGCGTTGTGACCAAAGATATTCCTGAAAATGCAACTGCGGTGGGAAACTATGCGAAGGTGATCAGCATGAATAATCCGGGTCAGGCAGTCAATCGTCGTTGGACAGATTTCTAAACGGATATATGGTGTGACAGCTTTTAGAATGGGGAATACTTGAGTCCCTTTGACCGTTGAAATATTTTACAAATCTGATGGCTTTGGACAGGGTATAATCATTGCTAGAAATGAATATTGACTCCGCCATTTTATCTAACCTCAAGAGTGAACCATGTTAAAGCGCTTATTGGATATTGTGATTGCATCATCTGCGCTGGTGCTGCTGTCTCCTGTATATGCTTTTGTGGCATATAAGGTGCGAAAAAATTTGGGTTCACCCGTGTTGTTCCGTCAGGTGCGTCCGGGGCTCAATGGCAAACCTTTTGAAATGATCAAATTCCGCAGTATGAAAGATGCGGTTGATGCACAAGGTCATTCCTTGCCTGACAGTGAGCGTTTAACACCCTTTGGTCAAATGCTGCGTTCCAGCAGTTTGGATGAAATGCCTGAACTGTGGAATGTGCTTAAAGGCGAGATGAGTATTGTCGGACCACGACCACTGCTGATGGAATATTTACCCCTCTATAATGAGCAACAAGCCAAACGTCATAACGTGCGTCCGGGCATCACAGGGTATGCTCAAGTGAATGGCCGCAATGCCATTTCATGGGAAAAGAAATTTGAGCTAGACACATGGTATGTCGAAAACCGTTCATTATGGCTCGATTTTAAAATCATGCTGAAAACGGTACAAAAAGTATTGTCTAAAGATGATATTAGTGCCGAAGGTGAAGCGACCATAAGTAAATTTACGGGTACTTCGGAGCCTAAAGATGACTAAGCTCTATGCAATTTATGGCGCTTCAGGCTGCGGGCGCAGTTTAATGCCTGTTGCACGTCAGCAATTAGCACGTGAAAGCGATGCTTCAGAAATCGTATTTATTGATGATGCCTTGGAATCGGTTGCAGAAGTAAACGCTCATCGTGCCATGAATTACCTCGCATTTTTAAATGAAACGGCTTCAGAAAAATACGTACAAATTGCCATTGCCAATAGTCATGTACGAGAAAAGATCGCTCAGCGTTTAGAGATGGATGGCATTCAGCTTTGGTCGATCATCGCGGACAATGTAGTTCTAATGGATCAGCTTGAGCTCGATGAAGGCTCTGCTTTAAGTCCATTTGTCACCATTGGCTCAAATGTCAGAATCGGTAAGTGTTTTCAAGCCAATTTATACAGTTATGTTGAACATGATTGTGTGATTGGGGATTTCGTTACTTTCGCGCCAGGCGTAAAATGCAACGGCAATATTCATATACACGCGCATGCCTATATTGGCGCGGGTGCGATGATTAAGCAGGGTACACCCGATCAGCCACTCATCATTGGCGCAGGTGCGGTTGTGGGTATGGGCGCTGTTGTCACTAAAAGTGTGCCTGCAGGCGCAACAGTTGTGGGAAATCCTGCCCGTATTGTGACGAAAAAATAGATGTTTAAACTCGATTTTGAGACTAGGAAAAACTCCATGTTAAACAGTGCATTTGAGCCTTGGCCGAGCTTCACTCAAGCAGAAGCCGATGCGGTATCAAAAGTCCTTTTATCCAATAAAGTGAATTATTGGACTGGTCAAGAATGCCGTGAATTTGAAAAGGAATTTGCACAGTTTGCAGGAACCAAGCATGCAGTTGCCGTGGCCAATGGTACAGTTGCGCTGGATGTAGCACTCAAAGCCTTAGGTATTGGCGCAGGCGATGATGTGATTGTTACCTCACGTACGTTTTTAGCTTCGGCAAGCTCGATTGTGACTGCAGGTGCCAATCCTATTTTTGCCGATGTAGAGCTGGATTCACAGAATATTTCTCGCCGTACCATTGAAGCAGTGATAACACCGAATACCAAAGCGATTATCTGTGTGCATTTGGCAGGCTGGATGTGTGATATGGATCCGATCATGCAGTTGGCTGAGGAAAAAGGCATTTTTGTGATTGAGGATTGTGCCCAAGCGCATGGTGCAATGTACAAAGGAAAATCAGCTGGTTCCATCGGTCATATAGGCGCATGGTCTTTCTGCCAAGACAAAATCATGACCACGGGCGGTGAAGGCGGTATCGTCACTACCAATGACGAAAGTCTGTGGAAAAAAATGTGGTCGTATAAAGATCACGGCAAAAATTATGACAGCGTTTACAACACTCAGCATCCGCCGGGATTCCGCTGGCTGCATGACTCATTTGGCACCAACTGGCGAATGATGGAAATGCAGGCGGTGATTGGCCGTTTACAGCTCAAAAAAATGCCAGAATGGACTGCAAAACGTAATGCCAATATGGCGCGTATCCAAGCGGTGTTTGAAAATAGTCCGTATTTTACTGTAGCAAAACCATCTGTTGAATATGTGCATGCAGCCTATAAATGCTATGTTCAAGTCAATGTCGATGCATTACCCAACGGCTGGTCGCGTGATCGAATCATGGCAGAAATCAATGCATTGAATGTGCCTTGTTTTAGCGGCTCGTGTTCAGAAGTGTATTTAGAAAAAGCATTTGATGGTACACCTTGGCGTCCTGCGCAGTCTTTACCGTACGCTAAACAGCTCGGTGCAACAAGCTTAATGTTCCTTGTACATCCAACATTGTCTGAGCACAGCCTGCAAAAAACCGTGGATGCGATCCAAGCAGTGATCGCAAAAATCTAAACCTGAAAAGAGCATATAATATTCGCTCTCATCCGCTTTATTGACCCCATTTGAGCATCTTGTGAAAGACATTATCCGTTCTATAGCATCATTACCGCGTCGCCAAAAACAAATCGTTTTGGTGCTGATGGATATCTGTGTTTTACCGTTAATGATGTGGCTGGCTTATGCCATACGTTTGGCACGTCTCAATGTACAGGTCATGCAAGGTTTAGATGCTTGGTACATGTATGTCGGTGTGGTAGGCATTCTGATTTTTGCCTTGCTCGGTATTTATCGTGCAATTGTGCGTTCATTTAATGAAGACTATTTACTGCGGATTTTAATCGGAACATTTATCCAAATCGTGGCCTTATACACGATTAAAAAACTGAATGTCGCTTTTATTCCCATGAGTATTCCGCTCATGTATGGCTTTATGCTGTTTTCATACATGTGGTGGAGCCGTGCCGTCATTCGCTACGCTACTCTTAAAACTTTTGCCAAAAAGCAAAGCCGTAAACGTGTGGCAATTTATGGCGCAGGGCTGGCAGGACAACAAATTGCAGCAGCTTTAAACCGCTCAGATGATTATTTGCCCGTATGTTTTATTGACGATAAGCGCTCCTTACAAGGTCAGTCACTGAGTGGTTTAAAAATTTATTCACCCAAAAAAGCGCAAGCAAAACTTGGAAAATTTGGCATTGAAGAAGTATTACTTGCCATGCCTTCCGTTGGTCGTGCACGGAAAAAAGAGATTATTGAGTCTTTTGATACGGCAGATGTCAAAATTATGGAACTGCCAGGGGTAACCCAACTGGTCGATGGTAAGGTTAAAGTTTCAGATATCCGTGAAGTGGATATTATCGACCTATTGGGGCGTGATCCTGTACCGCCGAAACCTGAACTGTTAGAAAAAAATATTAAAAATAAAGTGGTCATGGTGACAGGGGCGGGCGGTTCGATTGGTTCTGAGTTATGCCGTCAGATCGTGAAGCATCAGCCGAAAATGCTGGTGCTGTTTGAAATGTCTGAATTTGCTTTGTATTCAATCGACCGTGAATTGCAGGCTTCTGATATACAAATTATTCCAGTGCTAGGTTCTGTCACCAATCAGCAAAAATTAGAACGTATTATTCAAGAGTACAAAGTGCAAACGGTTTACCATGCAGCAGCTTATAAGCATGTGCCCTTGGTTGAGGCCAACCCGTTTGAAGGGATCTATAATACTTCAATTGGTACGGCCCGTAGTGTTGATGCCGCTGTGGCTCAAGGGGTAGAAACCTTTGTCTTGATTTCTACGGACAAAGCTGTACGTCCAACCAATGTCATGGGTGCATCGAAACGGATGGCCGAATTGTATTGTCAAGGTTTAGCTGCCACAAAACCGCAAACACAAATCAGTATAGTTCGTTTTGGTAATGTATTAGGTTCATCAGGTTCTGTCGTTCCTTTGTTTAAAAAACAGATTGAAAAAGGTGGACCTGTTACAGTAACGCATTCTGAGGTGACTCGTTATTTTATGACCATTCCTGAGGCTGCGCAGTTGGTGATTCAGGCGGGGGCAATGGGAACAGGCGGAGATGTTTTTCTACTGGATATGGGTGAACCCGTTAAAATTGTTGATTTGGCTAAACAGATGATTCGTCTAAGTGGGTTTAAACCTATAGATGAAAAAGGCTTAGGGGATATTGCACTTCAGTTTACAGGATTGCGTCCAGGTGAAAAACTATATGAAGAGCTACTCATCGAATCTGAAAATGTTAGCAAAACTGACCATGAACGAATTTTAAAATCGTATGAGCATTTTTATTTTTTTGATCAAATTAACAGCGTATTTATGCAGTTATCTGATTTATCTGAACAAGGAGATAATCAGGCAAAAATTAAAAATATCTTACAAACCTATGTAGAGGGTTACAAAACCAAAGATTTGCACAAGAATTGATATATTTTATTGATGTTCATTTGATAAAGCCTAACGTGTTCAATTAAACTATTTATACAATTCATTCACATATTTTGAATAAAATACTGAAATAGTTTTAGAATAAAGAAACATCTTATTTATCTATAGATAACCTAAAATTATTTTGCTATCAATCAATTTAAATTAAGAGCAGGAAAATATGAAATTATTGGTAACAGGCGGTGCTGGTTTTATTGGTTCAGCAGTCGTTCGCCATATTATTCAAAATACACCCCATCAGGTACTCAATGTCGATAAACTCACCTATGCAGGTAATTTAGAATCGTTGGCATTGGTTGAAAATAATGAGCGTTATCAATTTTCCCAAACTGATATTTGTGATCGCATTGCATTAGATCAATTATTTGAAATTTTTCAACCAGATGCTGTGATGCATTTGGCTGCTGAATCGCATGTTGACCGCTCAATTACAGGCCCTGCTGCATTTGTTGAAACCAATATTATTGGAACATACCAGTTGTTGGAGGCTGCTCGTCATTATTGGAACGGTTTAAGCGAAGATAAAAAGCAAGCATTTCGTTTCCACCACATTTCAACGGATGAGGTTTATGGTGACTTAGAAGGTACAGATGACTTGTTCCTTGAGACAACACCGTATGCTCCAAGTTCACCATATTCAGCAAGTAAGGCTAGTTCAGATCATTTGGTTCGTGCATGGCACCGAACCTATGGTTTACCTGTCGTTTTAACCAATTGCTCAAACAACTATGGCCCTTATCATTTCCCAGAAAAGCTGATTCCATTAATTATTTTGAATGCCCTCAATGGCAAAGCATTACCTGTATATGGTAATGGGCATCAAATTCGTGATTGGCTATTTGTAGAAGACCATGCACGTGCTTTATATAAAGTGGTTACTGAGGCTGCTGTTGGTGAAACTTATAATATTGGTGGTCATAACGAACAAAAGAATATTGATGTTGTTAAAGCCATTTGCACATTGTTAGAAGAACTTGCACCAAATAAACCAAATGGTGTGGTTTGTTATGAAGACTTGATTACTTATGTGACAGATCGCCCTGGTCACGATTTACGCTATGCAATTGATGCAAGCAAAATTCAAAAAGACCTTGGTTGGGTGCCTGAAGAAAGTTTTGAAACGGGTTTAAGAAAAACCGTTGAGTGGTATTTGAATAACCAAGCGTGGGTTCAACATATCCAAAGTGGCGAATATCAAAATTGGATCAATCAACAGTATCAGGTTGCAGAAGAAACAAATTAAGTTGCGTAATACTATGAAAATACTGTTGTTAGGAAAAAATGGCCAAGTGGGGTGGGAATTACAGCGTGCACTCCAACCACTTGGAGAGGTGATTGCTTTAGATCGTCAAACAAGCCCTGAGGGTTGGTGTGGTGATGTTGCAAACTTTGCAGAAATCTCAAAAGCCTTTGAACAAATTCGCCCAGATATTGTTGTGAATGCAAGCGCTTATACCGCTGTAGATAAGGCTGAATCTGATGCTGAACAGGCACATCTTATCAATGCTTTAGCGGTTAAGCACTTGGCTGAGGAATGTCAAAAGCATAGTGCATTGTTGATTCATTATTCAACAGACTATGTGTTTGATGGCACAGGTGTTTTGGCATGGAAAGAGGATGACCAAACTGCCCCAGTTAATTTATATGGTCAAACTAAACGAGACGGTGAACTTGCTTTAGAGCAAAGCGGAGTTTCATTTCTAAATTTCCGTACCTGTTGGGTCTATGCGGCGCGAGGAAATAATTTCATTAAGACCATGCTCAAATTGGCGCAAATGAAAGAAGAGCTGAATATCATCCAAGATCAAGTTGGTGTACCTACAGGGGCAGCACTGATTGCAGATGTCACGGCTCAAGCTATTCGCTATTATACTTTACAGTCCGATGATCAAAGAATACTGCTGCACGGTCATTACCATTTAGCGACTACAGGTGAAACAACATGGTATGATTATGCACAATTTGTGTTTGAGCAGGCACGTGAACATAATCAACCACTGATCTTAAAACAAGTGAATCCCATAGAAACACAAGCTTACCCAACACCAGCAAAGCGCCCTTTAAATTCACGTTTAAATACAGATAAGTTACAACAAAATTTTAAATTACACCTGCCACATTGGCAGCAAGGTGTAGCACAAGTATTAGAGGAACTTCTTCCATGAGTCAAATAAAACGCAAAGGCATTATTCTTGCGGGTGGGTCAGGTACACGTTTGTATCCAATTACTATGGGAACGTCAAAACAGTTACTCCCAATTTATGATAAGCCTATGATTTATTATCCTTTGTCAGTTCTAATGCTGGCAGGGATTAATGAAGTTTTGATTATTTCGACACCAGAAGATTTACCTAATTTTGAAAAACTTTTAGGTACAGGTGATGAGCTTGGAATTAAACTTTCTTATAAAGTCCAACCATCACCAGATGGTCTTGCTCAAGCCTTTATTTTAGGGGAAGAGTTTATTGGTGAGGATAATGTTTGTCTGATTTTGGGCGACAACATTTTCTATGGTCAACACTTTAGTGAGCAACTCAAACGTGCTGCGTCACAAGTTAGTGGTGCAACAGTCTTTGGTTATTATGTAAATGATCCTGAACGTTTTGGTGTGGTTGACTTTGATGCGGAAGGAAAGGCACTTAGTATTGAAGAAAAGCCTGAACAACCAAAATCAAACTACGCGGTAACGGGTTTATATTTCTATGACAACAAAGTCGTTGAAATTGCTAAAAATATTCAGCCATCGCACCGTGGTGAGTTGGAAATTACGGATGTAAATAACCTTTATTTACAGCAAAATGAGTTGAATGTTGAAGTGCTTGGCCGTGGTTTTGCGTGGTTAGACACAGGTACGCATGACTCATTGCTCGAAGCAAGTCAGTTTGTACAAACGATTGAACACCGTCAGGGTTTGAAAGTGGCGAGTTTGGAAGAAATTTCTTTCAACAATGGATGGATCAATGCTGATCAGCTCAAAGCGCGTGGTGAGTTCTTTAAAAAGACGGGCTATGGTCAGTACTTGCTTAAATTGCTTAAAGAGCATCAAGCATAAGCATTGCTAGAAAAAAAAGACTAGATAAAACTGAGTGATACGAATGAATATTATTGAAACAAAAATTAATGGCCTACTCATACTTGAACCACGCGTGTTTGGTGATGATCGTGGTTGGTTTATGGAAAGCTTTAACCAAAAAAACTTTGAACAAGCTTTAACAGAGCGCGGTCTTGAGGTTCCAAATTTTGTTCAGGATAATCATTCGTACTCTCAAAAAGGTGTACTGAGAGGGTTGCATTATCAACTGAATCCACATGCTCAGGGCAAATTGGTACGTGTAGTACAAGGCCGTGCTTGGGATGTGGCTGTCGATATTCGCCAAGGTTCTCCTACATTTGGTCAATGGGTTGGTGTAGAGCTTACTGGTGAAAACCATAAGCAGTTCTGGATTCCAGCAGGTTTTGCACACGGTTTTGTGGCTCTTGAGGATAATACGCAGTTTTTATACAAAACGACAAATTATTATTCTAAAGAATGTGAAAGAAGCATTGTTTGGGATGATGCCGATATTGCAATTGAGTGGCCAATAGGTGATATTGCTGAAGTATTAGTAAGTGATAAAGATAAAGTGGCCTCTCAACTTAATGAAGCCAAATTATTTAAATGATTAATCTACTTCATTTACCAATTGTACTTATGCAATTTGAAATGAAGTGTTGGAAGAGTTGCGAAGTTGTTAGCTAAATTCAAAAGTGTAGTGAATGATGAAGAAAAAAGAAGATTTCTAGGGAACTTCTTTTCTTTAGCGACTTTGCAAGGTCTCAATTACATATTACCTTTGTTGACGTTGCCTTATCTAGTTCGTATTTTAGGTGCTGAAAAATTTGGCGCATTAGCATTTGCAACAGCAATTATTGGTTATTTTATTGTTCTTACTGACTATGGTTTTAATTTTACCGCCACAAGAGAAGTATCTTTAAATCGAGACAATACTGAGAAGTTAAATGAAATTTTTAACTCTGTAATGATAATAAAGTTTATACTTTTTATACTTTCTTTCTTTATTCTCACCTTTTTAATTTATTTCTTCGATAAGTTTAGTGTAGACCCTTGGTTATATTATTTAACCTTGGGTATAGTGTTGGGTCAAGTTCTATTTCCTGTATGGTTTTTTCAGGGTGTGGAGCAAATGAAATACATCACTATAATCAATATAGTCTCTAAAGTTTTTTTTACAATTTCTATATTTTTAATGGTTAAACATAGCTCTGATTATTTGCTAGTTCCTTTGTTGACATCATTAGGTGGAATATTTGCAGGAATATATTCTTTATATTTGATTAGAAAGAATTTTAAAATTAAATTTACACTTCAAAAAATAAAAAATGTTATGAGTTATTTGAAAGGTGGCTCGAATTTATTTTTGACTTCTGCATTAAGTAATCTACTTATATCATCAGGAACGATTATTTTAGCATTTGTATCAAATAACACTATTGTTGGTTATTATTCCGCAGTAGAAAAGTTATTCAGAGCGATTGTTGGGTTGTTTACCCCGATTACACAAGCACTTTACCCGATAAGTTGTCGTAAAGTAAATCATAGAGAAAGTGCAAAGTCCTATATAAAAAAACTTATGATAGTAATTGGATCTATGGCGCTTGCAGTTGGAATCGTTGTAGCACTTTTATCAGAATATATTATTACATTGGTTTATGGGGTAGGATTCCAAATATATAGTTATATTCTTGCAATTATGATGATTTGGCTTTTTTTTGGTGTCATTAACAATATTATCGGCATACAATATTTGTCTGCTATGAGACAAGACAAATTTTATACTTCATCTTTTATTGTTGCTGGTTTAGTGACTGTACTGTTGAATTTTATTTTGATTCCTCATTTCCTGATCAATGGAATATTGGTTTCAATGATATTTGGTGAAATACTTTTAACTTTGTGCATGTTAGGGCTCATTTTTAGGTTCAAATTATGAAAAAAATACTCATTGTTTTTGGTACGCGTCCAGAAGCGATTAAAATGGCTCCATTAGTTAAAGAGTTTAAAAAAGACTTAACTAATTTTGAAACAAGAGTATGTGTAACAGCTCAGCATAGACAAATGTTGGATCAAGTTCTCGAAATTTTTGATATTGAACCTGAATATGATTTGAATATCATGAAACCCGGTCAGGATCTCTATGATATAACAGCAAATGTACTGCAAGGGATGAAATCTGTGTTAGCAGAATTTAGTCCAGACATTGTGTTAGTACATGGTGATACAACAACAACTCTATCAACAAGTTTGGCTGCGTTTTACGCTAAAGCACAAGTAGGCCACATTGAAGCTGGTCTACGTACAAATGATCTTTATTCCCCTTGGCCTGAAGAAGGAAATCGTCAACTTACAGGTGTTTTGGCAAGTTATCATTTTGCCCCGACATTAATTAGCCAAGAAAATTTACTTAAAGAAGGGAAAGATACCGATAGTATTTTTGTGACAGGTAATACTGTCATTGATGCTTTAAAGTATGTATTGAAACGAATTGACAGTAATACTGAAATCAAAAATAAAATTATAGAAAATCTTAATCGTCAGTATAAACTTGAAGAAAATAAGAAAATTATATTGGTTACAGGGCATCGTAGAGAAAATTTTGGGGAGGGGTTTATTAATATTTGTGAGGGGTTGAAGCAGATAGCGCAAACAAATCCTGAAATAGATATTGTTTATCCAGTGCATTTAAACCCAAATGTACAGGAACCTGTAAAAAAAATCTTATCAAATACTCCAAACATTTATCTTATAGATCCTTTACAGTATGAAGAATTCATATATCTAATGAATCAATCATATTTTATCATTACTGATAGTGGTGGTATTCAAGAAGAAGCACCATCACTAGGTAAACCTGTATTGGTGATGCGCGATACGACTGAACGTCCTGAAGCAGTGGCTGCTGGAACAGTAAAACTAGTGGGTTGTGATAAGACTGTACTATTTGAAGAAGCACAGAAGTTAATACACGATAAAAATGTGTATGACAAAATGTCAAAAGCCCATAACCCATATGGGGATGGTTTTGCTTGTTCAAAAATTGTAGAAATTCTTTCGAAGTCATAAAGTTCTGATGGAGTAAATTGGTGATATTGTTTTTAAGTAAATACCCACAAACTGAATCGGAATTCAGAGATGGCTTTTTTCAAAGAGTTGAAAATATAGATCAATTCTATTCAGATGATGTACGTGTATATTTGACTACAAGTTTTTTTAAGAATTGGAAAAAAAAAGTAGTACAAGATGGTTTGAGAGCTCAAATATCGTGTAATGTTTTTTTTCATTTTTTTTCGATTTTAAAATTATTTAAACAGGCTTCATTGGTTTATATACAATCAATTTATAATGCTCTAAATTTGATTTTATTTATCTTTTTTATAAATAAGTTCTATGTATTGGATTTGCATGGTGTTGTCCCTGAAGAACTCGAAATGCAGGGCAAAAAAAAGTATGCATCAATTTTTAGTACAATAGAAAAAATTCTATTTAAGCGAGTTAATGTTTGTATTTCTGTCACTAATAGAATGTCAAACCATTATAAGTTGAAGTATCCAAAAACTAAGGCTGTATTTATTACTTATGCAATTTTACCAAGTCATCTTAAGCCTTATATTATAGATACGATGAACCAGAAAGATGATGTTTTAGAAGTTATCTATAGTGGTAATACTCAAATTTGGCAGAATGTTGATTTGATGCTTAAAGCAATAAAGAATAATCTGTCAGAAAAAATTAATTTTACAATTCTTACAGGTGAACCCGAAGTATTTAAAAAAATGTTACAAAAGTATGAAATTAATCTAGAACAAATCACTATCAAGTCAGTTAAACCTGAAGAATTAGAAGAATATTACAAAAAAAGTCATTATGGATTTGTACTTAGAGATGATATTTTAGTTAATCAGGTAGCATGTCCAACTAAAATAGTTGAATATCTAAATTATGGTATAATACCAATCGTTTTATCTGAGAAGATAGGAGATTTTAAAGAATATGGTTATGAATATATTTTTATAAATCAATTGGATGGTGGTATTTATCTAGGAAAGAGTAGGAAAAATATTGATGTAATAAGACATATATTTGAATCAAATAGATATAATTTAAAGCAAAAAATTAATGAAAATAGAATGAATTAATGTTAACTCAGATGATGTGATATTTTTATCATATTGTTAATACAATGTATCTCATAATTAATCAGGAGAGATGATTACTTTGTGAGTAGAAATTAAATGTAGGGTAATTCGTGTATTATATAGCATTTTTCGTTTTTAGCTTAAATATTTTAATTTATCTTCTTGAAATGGAATTTAAATTGAATAATAGAGCCGTTAACTTTATATTTATTATTCTATTTACTTTATTAGCTTCCTTTGTGTCATATAATATTTATGATTTAAGTAGAGATGTTGTTGCATATGAGTATTGGATGAAGGTTATATCTAATACTCATATTTCTGTGATGTTGTTTGAAAAAGATCCTTTATTTCAAATCATAGTATATTTAATTCAATTTTTTAATAATAGTATCTTTTTTATATATTTCATTTTTGTCTTTTTAATTTTATCGTTTAAATACAAATTCAGTGAATTAATTTTAAATAGATATAATGCCTTAATTCTCTTTTGGTTAATATTTGCTCAAACTTTCACTCTCTACGAAGTTACACAGATTAGAGCGGGTTTAGCGATTTCATTAGCATCGTATGCTATTATTTCTTATTTTTCAGATTCAAATAGAAATAAATTTTCAATATTATTGTTGTTTTTATCTTGTTTTATTCATGCCTCACTTACAGTTTTAGTTATATTTTTTGTTGTAGCTAATCTTTTGAGAAATATAATTTTAAATCGTGTTTTTGTTATTATAACTTTGTTTTCAAGTCTAATATTTGGGTTTATTTTTAAAACATATTTACAAAATTATATTAATCTAAAGTTTTCTGATAATGATAGATTTGAGGATTATTTAAATAAGAATGCTGATGATTTATCATTATTCTCAGTTTTTCTTTTGATGAAAATTTTAATGATATTTTTAAATACGGTTTTTTGGCGTGAATTAAACCAATCAAAAAAACTTTTTGTTTTGTTAAGTGCAATTGGTTGTTCTTTACAAATAATGTTTAACTTTAATGCTGTATTGGGACTGAGATTTTCCGAGGTTTTTATTCTATTCTCTTTAGCAACATTTATTTTCCCGTTAGAGTATAAGTCTTGGGATAAAGGTATGAAGTCTTTGTATTTTTTATTACTTATTGTTTTAAGTTTTATGTTTTTTTACAGTTCCAATAAAATTTTACTTTAAAGGTATTTGAATGAATTCGGCAATCATTGTTTTATTTAACCCAGACTTAGTGCATTTGAATGGCTTGATTAATAGTTTATTAAATCAAGTCGATAATGTTATTTTAGTTGATAATACTCCTGTAAAAAATCAACAATATGATTTTTTAAACAAAGATCAACTCAACAAGAAAATAATTTATGTAGATCTAAATGGTAACTTAGGTATTGCTAAAGCACATAATGCTGGAATCTCTAAAGCATTAGAATTAGGTTCTGAATATCTCGTTATTTTTGATCAAGACTCAACAGTTGATCAAGACTTCGTAAGCTCGTTAATTGCGACTGACCATGAAATCCGTAAAAGTGATATTCAAGTTGCAGCTGTAGGACCTGCATATATTGATACAAAAACCAATATCAAGGCCCCTATTATTCAATTTAATGGATTAAAAGTTAATAGAATTTACCCAAATGAAGATGAGCAATTTACTATAGCTGATTATATTATTTCATCAGGCACACTAATCAGAACAGATGTTTTTAAAACTGTGGGTTTAATGATGGAAGACTTATTCATAGATTATGTAGATTTGGAGTGGGGACTCAGAGCCAAAAAATTAGGTTATCATTGCTTTGTTGCAAATAAGGTGATCATGAAACACTCTATCGGTGATGAGTCTATAAAAGTTCCTTTTTCAAAAAAATATGTCAATATACATTCAGATTTTAGAAAATACTTTATTATTAGAAACGCTTTTTATCTAATTTTCTATTCAAATTTACAGTGGAATTGGAGAGTTGTACAAATTCCGAAAACTTTCATGTATTTTTTCTTTCTATTTTTATTTGTTTCACCAAGAATAAATAATTTAAAAATTTTCTTGTTGGCACTTAAAGATGCTTTAAGCAAAAAGATGGGTAAAGGTAGCATGTGATGTCCAATAGTATTTCGATAATAGCTTCTTTAGTTCTGTATAAGCATGATTATACTGAACTTAAGGAAACATTAGATAGCCTGCTTGCAATCAACGCTATAAAAAAAATAATACTTGTCGATAACGATTCGAGTGATTGGGCGATAGATTATGCTAAACATAATGATCGAATCGAATACATAAAATCTACTAGAAATCTTGGTTTTGGGTACGGTCATAATCAGGCAATTAAACTATATGCCAAAAAATGTGATTATTTTCTTATTTGTAATCCAGATATTGTATTTGACATAACTCAATTTAATAATTTTTTTGAGTTCGTATTGACTCGTGAAGAAGGTCTTTTTTTACCAAAAATTGTATATGAGAATGGAGAAAATCAATATGGTGCAAGACTTCTACCTTCACCTTTAAATCTTTTCTCTAGACGCTTTTCTCCTCGTTTAGCAGCTAAACTAGATGAGTCCTATCTTTTAAAAAGATTTGAGATTACCAAAGATATTTTTGTTCCTTATTTATCTGGATGTTTCATGTTATTTAATTCTGATAAACTGTTAGCTTTAGATGGTTTTGATGAACGTTTTTTTATGTACATGGAAGACATCGATATATCGAGACGCTGTGCAGAAAAATTTGGAGCAATTTATTATCCGCTTGCAAAAGTTATTCATAAACACGAACAAGGTTCATATAAGAATCCTGCATTATTAAAAGCTCATCTAAAAAGCGCTTTTGATTATTTCAATAAGTGGGGGTGGGTTTATGATAGGGGTAGATCATCATTGAACAAAAAATGTTTAAATCAATTTTAATTTGAGTGCATGGATATGATACGTAAAAAAATTTCTTTCGTTATTTTAACTTGGAAAAGAAGTAAGATGCTAAAGATCTGTCTAGAGGAACTTATTAACTCTATTCATGATAAAAGCAATTCTGAAATTATAATTTTTGATAATGCTTCAAATGATGATACAGAGTCTGTAATTTTAGAATTTATTGAAAAATATAAAAATATTATTGATATCCAATTTCATATTTCAAAGGAAAATTTAAGACTAAAAGCCTATAAGCAACTCTTTAAAATGGCTACGGGTGACATCGTGGTTGAAGTTGATGATGATGTACTTGCTTATCCAAGTCATATAGATGAAATCTTTATAAAGTATTTTAATACTTTTAAAAAGTTTGGTTTTTTGGCACTGGATGTCATACAAAATGAACATACAAATGGGGCAAAACCTGATTTAAGCTATTATAATGAAGTTGCAATTGATAATTTAATAGTTCAAAAAGGTCCTACAGGCGGGTGGTGCGCAGGTTTTAGAGCGCGTGATTTTAGAAAAATCTCTTGGATATTTAACTTATTACCTCTGAGCATGAAGTTGGGTGAAGATGGTGCTTTACAAAATTTATTCAGATTAATTGGAAAAAAATCAGGTATCATAAAAGACCAAAAATGTTTTCACGCTGCAGGCCCATTCTATTCTAAACAATTTAAACAATTGGAAAGAGATATTGAAAAATATAAAGTTTCTGGTTTGACTCAATTTGTTGATGAATATGGAAAAGTTAAGAATGAAAACTGAAATGTGAAAACCACCCTAAGTTTTAATTTTATTAGCCCAATGACGTTATATATTTATCTTATTTTTGTACCAAGATAAGATAAGATAAGGTTAAAGAATTTATGAAACGAATAATTGATATTTTTATTTCGATCACAGCGTTAGTATTCTTGTCGCCTATCTTTTTTTTGATCGCATATAAAGTGAGAAAAAATTTAGGGTCTCCTATCTTTTTTTATCAAGAGCGTCCAGGTAAAGATGGAAAGCTTTTTAAAATGATGAAATTTCGTTCAATGAAAAATGCCTTTGATGAAAATGGTACTCCCTTACCTGATGAGAAGCGTATCACACCATTTGGGCAAAAGTTACGTTCAACCAGTTTGGATGAAATGCCTCAACTGATAAATGTGTTAAAAGGCGATATGAGTGTTGTAGGTCCTCGTCCACAATTAACTGAATTTGTTGAACATTATACCCCGCATCAAATGCGTCGTCATGAAGTCAAACCAGGTATGACAGGACTTGCCCAAGTGAGTGGAAGAAATAATTTAACATGGGAAGAAAAGTTCGACTTAGATGTAAAGTATGTCGATACGCATACGATATGGCTTGATTTTAAAATTATGTTTAAAACGATTGAAGTTATGGTAAAGAAAGAAGGTATTAATGCTCCTGACCAAAAGGTTGGAGCAGTACGTTTTTCAAGCCAAAATAATTCTCAGTCTGAATCAATCCATAAATAATTTATTTTTATCACAATGAATCATATGATCAAAAAAGCCATTCTCCCAGTCGCAGGTTTAGGTACACGTTTTTTACCTGCGAGTAAATCTATTCCCAAAGAAATGGTCACAGTGGTAGACCGCCCAGCCATCGAATATGTGGTGAAAGAAGCAATTGCTGCTGGCATTGAACAGATTATTCTTGTTACCCATTCCTCAAAAGCATCGATTGAAAACTACTTTGATCGAAATTTTGAGCTGGAAACCACTTTAGAAAATAAAAAGAAATTTGATTTACTCAAAGAAATCACTGAAATTATACCGCCCCATGTGAGTGTAATCAGTGTGCGCCAACCTCAGCCACTTGGTTTAGGTCATGCTGTACTGTGTGCTAAATCTGTAGTAGGTGATGATGATTTTGCCGTGCTATTACCAGATGTTCTTGTAAAAGATTCATCAGAAACCAATGATTTGAGTTTAATGATTCAACGTTTTGATGAAACTAATGCAGCACAAATTATGGTGGAAGCTGTACCAGATCATTTGGTAGATCAATATGGTATTGTCGATGTTGCTTCTACACCTGCCGAAGGGCACAGCATTCAAATGCAAGGTATTGTTGAAAAACCTACCGTCGGTACTGCGCCATCAAATTTATCCGTGGTGGGTCGTTATATTTTACCTGCCAAAATTATGCAATTACTTGAGAACACGCCGAAAGGGGCAGGTAATGAGATTCAGCTGACTGATGCAATTGCAGCTTTGCAAGCGACGGATACGGTGGAAGCTTATCACATGAAAGGGCAAACCTTTGATTGCGGCAGTAAATTGGGCTATCTCAAAGCGGTTTTACATTATGGCGTAGACCATCCAAAATTAGGTGAAGAATTTAAAGCACTGATCAAAGAACTAAAACTATAAAAAGAGATTGATATGAAGGTTGCAGTATTTGGACAAACACTCTTTTCAGGTGTATTTGCTACTTTGCTAGCAGAATGCGGTCATCACGTTTTTTGGTATGAACCACTGAAAACGTATGAAAGCGAACAAATCTATATCCAAGATGAAGCTTTAAAAAATCTACTCAACAAACAACAAAGTAGTTTTTTAAAATACTGCGATTTTAATGATATTCCATTAGATGGAGATGCCTATTTCTTCAGTTTTAACCCAGCTGAAGAAACTCAAGCGATTGAGATATTAAAACAATTAAAGTCTCGTCCCATTATTCACCCTAAACTGATGATCAATGCTTCTACTTTAGGACTGCATGGGACAGAAAAATTTGTAAAAATTTTGCATGAAGATGAGTGGGTCTACTTACCCGACATGATTCAGGAAGGAAACGCTTTACAAAGCTTTGCCCAAGCCAAACAGCTGATTGTTGGGTCTGCATCAGATGCTGCTCAAATTAAAATTAAGGAACTCTTACGTCCTTTATTTCCACGTCAGCAGCAATATTTATTTATGCCCATTGTAGATGCCGAATTTACCAAGTTGAGTATCTCCGGCATGTTGGCGACACGAATTAGTTATATCAATGACTTGGCAGTGGTTGCTGAGAAATTAGGCATTGATATTGAATCAGTTCGTCAGGGGATGGCTGCAGATAACCGTATTGGAGGATCTTATCTCTATCCGGGGGCAGGCTTTGGTGGAGAAAACTTTTCACATGATATTCAGACCCTAACGCATACGGTGTTAGGTGTGGGTGCAAATAGCCAACTCCTTGCACAAGTTTGGGAAATTAATGAGCAGCAAAAAGAAGTTTTATTCCGTAAATTATGGAATTATTATCATGGTGATTTAAAAGGGAAAACTGTTGCGATATGGGGCGCTGCGTTTAAAGAAAAAACGTCCAGTACGCGACAATCTCCTATTCATGCCATGTTGGCAGCACTATGGGCTCAAGGTGTAATAGTTAGATTACACGACCCTCAAGCCCTGGATGAAATTAAAAAAATATATGGTGAGCGACCTGATCTTATATATTGCACAGAGCAATATGAGGCAGTGCAAGATGCGCATGCTTTGTGTTTATTGACTGCATGGAAACAATATTGGAGTCCTGATTATACCGAATTGCTTAAAACCATGCAGCACCCACTTATTTTGGATGGGCGCAATATTTATGATCCAGCGTATGTGAAGTCTCAAGGTTTTGCATATATGGGGGTAGGGCGCTAATGTCTATGAAAACTCAACCCTATACGGTCGAACATTTAGATTCAGTTTTAGGCAGTCTTCATAGTTTGAAAGCTGAATTTGAAAATAGGCATTTAACAGAACTCTTTGCTGAAGACCCTCAGCGATTCGAAAAATTCTCTGTGACTTTAGAGCCAGTGGTTTTTGATTTTAGTAAACATAGAGTCAATCAGCCCGTTGTCAAAAATCTAGTCCAGTGGGCACAGACACAAGATTTAGCGTCGTGGATAAAGCGTTTATTTTCTACTGAAGAAATTAACTATACCGAACAGCGTGCAGCCATGCATTGGGCGCTACGGTTACCCAAAGATGATCAGTCTCATCCTGAATTAGCAAAACAAGTGCATACACAACTTGAGCGTATGTATGCTTTGGTAGAAAAAATTCATGCGGGTCAGTGCCGCGGCGCAACTGGCGAAGTCATTCAAGATGTGGTGAATATTGGTGTTGGAGGGTCAGATTTAGGACCACTGATGGTGAGTCATGCCTTATCTGATTTCAAAAAATCCACATATAAGCCACTCAATGTACATTTTGTTTCGACCATTGATGGTAGTCAGCTTTCGGATTTATTGCATCAACTTCGACCCGAAACCACGCTGTTTATTATTTCTTCAAAATCGTTCGGGACCATTGATACCTTATCCAATGCGCTAACAGTTCGTTTATGGCTTGAAAAAGCACTTGGACAAGAATCACAAATTTTAAAGCATCATTTTATTGGCGTATCCACCAAAGCAGATAAAATGACAGAATGGGGTATTGCAGCCGAAAACCAATTTTTGCTCTGGGATTGGGTCGGCGGTCGCTATTCACTTTGGTCATGTATCGGTTTACCGATTGCACTGACAATTGGAGTTGATGGCTTTAAACAACTACTAGCTGGCGCATATGCGGTAGACCAGCATTTTCAGACGGCACCTTTCGAACAAAATATTCCTGTATTAATGGGCTTGTTGGGTGCGTGGAATAATAATTTCCTTAATATTCAGACTCATGCAGTACTGCCTTATGATGGCCGTTTGAAATATTTCGCCTCTTATTTGCAGCAGTTGGAAATGGAATCCAATGGTAAGTCGATTCAGCGTAATGGTCGAAAAGTGGACTGGGATACTTGCCCGATTATATGGGGGGAAGTGGGACCAAATGCACAGCATGCTTTTTACCAATTGCTGCATCAAGGCAGTCAAGCAGTGAGTTGTGATTTCATTGCGCCAGTGCAGCGCTATCAGGCCCAACAATTTACCTATGTCGATAATGCAGAGGCGCTGGTGGAACAGCATCATTTGGCCCTATCTAATTGTTTGGCTCAATCGCGCTTACTGGCATTTGGTAATCAAGCTTTAAATCAACATGAAGTACAAGATTTGCCAGAATATAAACAATATGAAGGTAATCAACCAAGTTCAACCATTTTATTGCAAGAGCTAAATCCATATAGTTTGGGCATGTTGATCACAATGTATGAACATAAAGTTTTTGTACAGTCGGTGCTTTGGAACATTAACCCGTTTGATCAATGGGGTGTAGAAAAAGGTAAGGAAATTGCCAATCAGCTACTTCCAATATTAAGTGGTGATCGAAAGGATATTTCGGATTTAGATGGTTCAACGCAAGGCTTACTACACATATTATTAGGAAAAACAAATGGCTAAAATTTTAGTAACAGGTGGTGCTGGTTATATTGGTTCACATACTTGTATTCAACTTTTGAGCGCAGGGCATGAGGTTGTTGTACTGGATAATTTGTCCAACAGTTCTGTCGAATCTTTAGCACGTGTTCAAGCGTTGGCAGCTAAAAAATTAGATTTTGTTGAAGGTGATATCCTCGATCAGCAAATTTTAGATCAAATTTTTCAGCATCATTCTATTGATGCCGTGATTCACTTTGCAGGCTTAAAAGCTGTGGGTGAAAGCCAAAAAGAGCCACTAAAATATTTTGAAAATAATATCTCGGGTTCTATTAGCTTGGTTAAAGCGATGGAGCGTGCTCAAGTCTTTAAGTTGGTCTTTAGTTCATCGGCAACGGTCTATGATGAAGCCAATATTTCACCCTTGAATGAAACCATGCCTACAGGTATGCCAAGTAATAACTATGGCTATACCAAACTGATTGTCGAGCAATTACTAGAGAAATTATCGGCTGCAGATGAGCGCTGGTCAATTGCATTGCTGCGTTATTTTAACCCAGTAGGGGCACATCAAAGTGGTCAAATTGGTGAAGACCCACAGGGGATACCCAATAATTTGATGCCTTATGTCACACAGGTGGCAGTCGGCCGTCGTGATAAGTTGTCAATTTTTGGCAATGATTATGACACGGTAGACGGTACAGGTGTGCGTGATTATATTCATGTGGTTGATTTGGCCAATGCACATTTATGCGCATTGAATCATCGTTTAAAAACGCAAGGATGCCGCGCTTGGAATATTGGTACAGGCAATGGGATTTCAGTAAAACAGATTCGAGATACTTTTGAAAAAGTGAATGGAGTTGACATACCTTTTGAATACGTACCTCGTCGAGAAGGTGATGTTGCAACCTCATTTGCTGATAATGCCCGCGCTGTCGCAGAGTTAGATTGGCAGCCTCAATATGGTTTAGAAGATATGTTGAAGGATAGCTGGAACTGGCAAAAGCAAAATCCAAATGGTTATAACTAAGATTAAAATTTAGTGTGTAAATTCATTAAAGACAGTATGGCGAATTTTGTATTTGCCATACTTCTCAATACCTAACTCAAGTCGTGTATTGATTGTGCAAAAATAGTGATAGATCTTATCTTTTGTTTGGAAAAAATCGTTATCATATGTGAAATATAACTTGATTGAAATAATATATGAAATATCAAAATCTTAGAGTTCTATCACTTGCGATTTTTTCTTCTCTAGCTCTGCCAGTTTACGCTCAAGGGATCATTTTGAATAATGATGATCTACGTACAGATTTAAATTGGCTGAATCAGCAAGGTGTGATCCAAATTAGCACTTCGACTTGGCCATTGAGTGGTGAAGAAATTCAGCGTGCATTATCTACTGCCAAAATTGAAAATAATGCTCAGCAGAAAGTTATCAATTCGGTTATGGCAAATGTAGAAGCAGAAAATACCTCTATTAAGCTCGCTTTATTTGCTGAAACAGATCCACAAAATATCCCGCAAAAATTTGCAGATGAGCAAAAATCGCAATATCAAGCGGCGCTTGAATTGAATGCAGGTGGAACGCAGTGGGATGCAAGGCTGCGGGTCAATGCTGAAAAAGATCCAATCATTGACCATGGACATGATGTCAATTTAGAAGGTTCTTATATTGCAGGAAAATTGTGGAATCAATGGTTGATTGCAGGACAAATCCCAACGTATTGGGGCCCAGGACATGAAGGAAGCCTAATCCGTGGTGATGCAAGTCGCCCAGTTTATGGTTTGACCATGCAGCGTGCTGAACAACAAGCATTTGAAACAAAGTGGCTGTCATGGATTGGTCCTTGGCAATATCAAGCTTTTGCTGGCCGATTAGATGATTATAAAGCCGTTCCTGATACGAATTTATTAGGCCTACGCTTAACTGCACAGCCATTGCCTTATCTTGAGCTCGGTGCCTCAAGAACTTTTCAAATTGATGGTCAAGGGCAACCTGGTAGCTTAAAAGCATATTGGAATGCTTTTGTTGGGAAAGATAATGGATGTAATGATGGTGTATGTGTTGGTGAAGACAATGCATCGAATCAAATAGCAGGTTTTGATACGCGCTTAAATCTGAATCATTTTACAGGCATCCCCATGAGTATGTATGCTCAATATGTGGGTGAGGATGAAGCAGGACTTCTACCTTCTAAGAAAATGTATTTAGCTGGAGTTGATTATTCCTCTCAACTGAATAGCATCCCTTATCAAATTTATGCAGAGTGGGCAGATACACGAACCAATGGTGATGCACTTGGTATTTCTTACGATCATCATATATATAAAGATGGTTATTACCAACACGGCTTCCCGTTAGGGCATACCATGGGTGGGGATGGTCAAATGCTAAGTCTCGGTGGAGACATTCGCTTTGATGTTATGAATCGCTTAAATGGGCGTGTGTTAGTAGCAAAAGTCAATCAGTCTAATTCAAGTATTAATCATGAATTTACGCAAAAAGATGAAATTAAAGCTTTAGATCTTACTTGGACACATTATTTAAAACCAAATGCGCCATTGAAACTGAATGGATGGGTGAGTGACTCTGATGTCTATGGTCAAGATGCGGGAGTATCTATTGGAGTCGAAATTCCATTAGATCGTTCACTATTTTAATCAGTCGTCAGCTTAGATAGAATTTCTTTCTAGTTAAGCTAAAAAAATAAACCATTCAACTTATTGAATGAGTTGAATGGTTTTTTAATATTAAAAAAATAATTAAGCTTGAATCAGCTGTGTTAATTCATCCACATAGTCTTGCATTGGTTTTGGATTTTGATCTTTTCGACTCTCAATATTTAAGCGCAATAATGGCTCTGTATTTGATGCTCGAACATTGAAGCGCCATGCACCAAAATTTAGGCTGACACCATCTGTATCATCAATCGCAGGATTTTGATCGGCAAAGTGATCAAAAATCTTTTGAATCGTGGCTTGAGTATCTGCAACTTTAAAATTGATCTCACCCGAGCAAGGGAACTTTTCAATCATGCCTTCAACCAGTGAAGACAATGTTTGCTGGGTTTCTGAGAGTACAGAAATCGCCAATAACCAAGGAATCATACCACTGTCACAGTAAGCAAAATCACGGAAGTAATGATGCGCTGACATTTCACCGCCATATACTGCATTGTGCTCACGCATTTTTTCTTTAATGTATGAATGCCCTGATTTAGACTGAATCGCTTCACCTTGGTATTGTTCAATCACATCAAAGGTATTCCAAACCAGGCGAGGGTCATGCACAATTTTCTCACCAGATTGTTTCAGTAAGAACGCTTGTGCCAATAGACCGACGATGTAATAACCTTCAATAAATTGGCCTTTTTCATCAAATAAGAAGCAGCGGTCAAAGTCACCATCCCAAGCGATACCCATATCTGCATGATGTTCAATCACCGCATTACGGGTACTGTCACGGTTTTCAACTAAAATTGGGTTGGGAATACCATTAGGGAAAGTACCATCGGCATCATTGTGAATTTTGACAAATTCAACAGGCATATTGAACTGTTTAAATTTTGCTTCAATGGCATCAACCACATGACCAGCAGCGCCATTGCCCGCATTCATGACTAATTTGAGTGGGCGAATTTTTGCAGGATCAATATACGACATTAAATGATCAATATATTCAGGCAGAATATTGTATTTTTCAGTTTTGCTTTTAGTGATAACTTCATTAAAGTTGCCTGATTCAGCCAATAAACGAATTTCTTTTAGCCCTGAATCAGCTCCAATCGGACGTGCATTTTCGCGGACCAATTTCATGCCGTTATAGTCCATCGGGTTGTGGCTTGCCGTGATTTCGATCCCACCTTGAACATCTAGATGAAAGGCACCGAAATAGACTTCTTCAGTCCCCGTCATACCTAAATCTAAAACATCAACACCCGCATCATTCAGACCTTTGATGGTGGCTTGTTTTAAATCTTCACTGCTGAGACGGATGTCGCAGCCCACCACAATTTTTTTTGGTTGATAAATTTGCCCATAGGCACGACCGATTTTATAAGCAATCTCTTCATTGAGTTCTGTACCGAGTTTGCCGCGGATGTCATAGGCTTTAAAACAAGTAAGTTGTGTCATTTAAATTCTCGAAATAATTCCTGCGAAGTAAGGAAAGTATGATTATAGAAGGAAAATAGTTCCTATATGCCAAGTTACTGGTTAACTTTTATATCTTCTTTAAAAATAGATGTTTAACTGTATATAGTGCTCTTTCATCTAATTTTTAAAGTTTGGTACTTCAGCATGCTATTTTATATATTAGCTCTTCATGAAATTTATATCGATTTTACCTTTGCCAAGATCCGCTCCGCCCAGTCAGTGTAATAATTTACATCTTCTATTTCTTCCTTTTTGGAAGGATGATTAATTGTAGTTATTGCAGTAATACCTCTCACTTCAGATAGAAACTTTTTAGGCCAACTGAGTGATTGAGACAGTATTGAATTATTTAATATTTCCAAATCTATCTCAATTAATCGTTGAGTTTCTTTTTCATATGGGAGTAATAAGGTAGAGATATTTTTTTTACCATCTGAAGTATCAATTTCACACAAATAAAATTGATGGTTATTTTCTATATTAAAAATTTTATAGACATAAAAGTAGCGTAATTGATTGTTTGCAAACTTATGGCCTCTGAAACGTTTATATATTTTAAAAGGTGAGTTCTTGATTTCTTTGGTTTTATATCCCTTTTCTTCAATTTGCTCCAATAGTTTAATCAAGTCTTTATAAGTGACTCGTTCTAGTTGAATTTCTGATTCTGTTGTAAATCCAGACACTGTACCCTCTATATCTCCTTCTCCACCAGCAAATCCTTCTTCTTGATTTTGATCTTTATCCATTTGCTTTCGTCTTTTACGTACTACAGTTTTAGCAGGAGGTTTCTCTAAAGAAATTTTTAATTCTTCAATTGTATAAATTTCTCCAGGTAGGTTTCTTAGCTTGGCCAGTAGTTTATCGATATCTGCCTCAGCATTTTTATTCAATTTCTCTTTAGGTTGACTCGCTGGTTTTGGTTTGTTTGAACCACCTTGCCCTTGAGCATTTTTGACCTGTTGTATGATTCTTTTTGAAGTGAAATGAAATTGAATAGGGCGGTTGATAGCTGTATCAAGATTTTTGAAAGATGTAATGCGCTCAATTCTGTAAATACCTGTTTCTTTATCATAAATTCCATCTACTGTTAGATCAATATTTTTAAGATCAGGCACTTCCATGTCAAAATTAAAACTTTTAGCGCCTTTTTGATCAATAATTGTTTTCTGATAAATACTAAGGAAGGCTTTATTTAAATCAGGCTGTAATAAAATTAAAGCGAGCTTCTTCAAAAAATGAGGATCAGAGACATCTGCGTTCATAATTTTTTTGTTTTTTGCTATATTAATATGAATAGCCTTTTCATCATTTCTATCCACTAAAACATCGGTTGAATAATTTTCTGCAAAAAGTGCCGCCCGAATTAAATAAGGATGAGAGAAAAATAAATCGCGGGCCAAGATAAGCTTAGGTATTTGAATAGTTATATTTTTCTTTAAAACTGTTGAGTAGTAATTAAATTCAAAACATATCCGGCCTTCATGTATTTTTTGATCCTCACCCTCCGGTAAAATAATAGTTCTAAATGTTGTGAAATTTACATGTTCAAGTGTGTGAGTGAATAATTTTGTAGGAGAGGCATCAATTTGGGTTCTATAGCGGTATGGAAGAACACTCTCAATCGGTAATTTAAGTTGAATAGGACGTTTAATAATAGGGTTAAACAAATGAGTATCAATATCAAACCGAGTTTGACCGCGTCGACTAATTTTTGTCGCAGTATAGTAAATCATCTCTTTTGGTAAAAAGTCGGTTGAACAATCACTCATTTCTTATTTCTTCCCAAATATTATTAAAAAATCGATGTGCTTCTGGCGTTAATCGTTGCTCACTTAATCCTGATTTACGTAAAAAAACACTCGATGGATAGTATTTATTCTTACTTTGTTGACGAATATATGTTCGAGTCAGACGACGTATTTGATAACAGTCCACCGACTCAGCGTAGCGCTCCAAAAATGCTTTGGTCAACGGCAGAAAATGCCAGTTTTTTTCAATTAGGCTGACATGCCCAAGTTGTTTAATTAAAAACTTTTTGGTCCATTGTGGGGAGTCTAAGTCTTCTAATAATTCATCACGTATTTTAATCAATTGTTTCATAAACTGACGATCCCGAATACTCCAATCGACACGTGGTTTGGGTAGAGAGAGTGGTGTCATGATAGCGGTTTGATTGATTTGTAACAGCCAATCTTTATGATTGCGATATAAACGTGCGTACAGTGCACCATCATGTTTACGAGCTAGTTTGACTGACATATCCTGAATCAATTGTATCCATTTCAGTTGATCATCTGACAGGACTTGGTAAGTCTTGTGTTTTACAGTGACAGGAATGGCTTGTTCCTCTATACCTACTGTCGCTAGATCCAAATACTGTTGGTATGTATAAATAGGACTTTGTTCGGAAACAAGTGCCTTTAATACGATGAGATGCTCAAGATAAGAAAATGCTTTACGATGTTTTCTACAGATATTCTTGAGCCAGCAGTTCTCAGAGCTCAGATCACCTAATTGATAATATTGAAGAAAACTTTCGCCCCAATAATCGACAACAAGCTGACGGACTTTTTCGTAATTGATATTTTTTTGACCTGACAGTAAGCCTCTGTCTTTCAATAGATTGAAGTAGGCATTTGATAAAATCGATACATCTTGTACTGCAATATGGCTCGATTGAATAAGTAGATCCTCGATTATTTTTGCTAACTCTAGATGACGCTTTAAGTCTTGTGAATTAATAAAAAGTTGTGAGGAGTCAATAAGGACATTTAAATGAGCATTATAAAATCTTCGGTCTAGCCCATTGCAAGGAACAGCGCTGACAAAAAGGGCAGATTCATGCTTTATACAATATTCATATCCTGTAATCTGCCAGCTACGTTTCCAATACACTTCACCATATTGTTCCATCTGTTCTTGCCAACAATGCGGACAGAACCGAAAAAAATTCACAGATTTGATTCGCGACGCATTTTTTCCCAACTTGGTATGTAATGATTGATACTGTTCACCCTGCAATACATGTACAGCATAACGCATCACTGTATCAGGTTGAAATGGTTGGTAAATTGGTAACAGGGTGTGTTGGTTGATTAAAGTAAGCGCATCATAGTGATCTGGTAAGTAACTGGCCAACCTGTCTAGATGAGAAGGTAAATCGTAAGTTGGCGTCAAATTTCTATTATTGAATAATTCTTCAGTAAGGTATTTGGGACTTAAAATTCCATTGTGAATAGCATAACGTGCAATCACACTGTAAATTAACTCATCTGGATATGGTATTGGAAAATTTGAAATCATAATGCACTTACTCTCTATTTTTTGTTTAATGCAACACAGGAGAGGTGGGATCAAACAAATAGTGAGATGATTTTAATAGCTCATAAACATCTACTTCCTGTTCTTGTGCTTGACTGAAAAAATTCCGTAAATCATTGGCTTCAGTGCTCTTCCATTCTTCTGCTTTCATGACTTTGCGTGATATTCTTGGTTTTCTTACCGAAGTTGTGGTCTGAGGCTTATCCAATTTATCTTTTGCTCCAGAGCCGTCTAATACTTCCAGAATATGTTGGAGTAGTACCTGTAAGTTCTCGTTTGGATATTTTTTTAATGCAGTAGTGACATGCAGATCTATTGTAGCAGCGGGGTGACCTAAGGCCGTTAGCATACCTATCAGTGTGGAATAATGTGGTCCTAGATCTTTACGCTGTATTTCCGTTTTTAATGCAGCTTTGAAACGGTGTTGTTCAACATATTCCTCAATTTGAACTTGAGGGATCGTTAAGTCAGAATATCGTGCAATACGTGTGGGGTTGCCTGAGCGGAGTGCATCCAAAATATCGTGGACTGGCTGTAATTGTTCTTCGTAGACTTTTTTAAAAAGTTCAGATGTAATTTTTTCCAGACCAATGGTGATGGCATGAATCTGCATCAAGCAGAACAGTTTAACCACTAAATCTGGAATGCCCTGCGTATAATAATACCAAGTGTTTCTTAATTCATCGGTCAGTTCAGCTGGTTGTTGAACCCATTGATATTGCCACAGCGTGTTGGTGAAAGCATACCATTCAGAAATGATCATTTGATCAGGGGTGCTAAGATCGGGAGTGGGTGCTTCATTGCGCATAGGTTCCCAGATTAAAGAGCCTAATCCTGCACTGCGTCTAGCTGATCTTAAATCTTCTTGCAGAATTTCATTGGCTTTGGGTGTCCCAATCATCACAATTGGAATGGATGCCACATTCACAAGGGTAACAAAGAAATTAAGAATGATTTCAGCCCCGCCAGATTTTTTTGTATTCAAATGCTGGATTTCATCAATGATTAAAAGTCCAATAGAATAATTAT
The DNA here is from genome assembly GCF_058599305.1 of Acinetobacter sp. CAU_H_S139_7. Taxonomy (NCBI): domain Bacteria; kingdom Pseudomonadati; phylum Pseudomonadota; class Gammaproteobacteria; order Moraxellales; family Moraxellaceae; genus Acinetobacter; species Acinetobacter sp. CAU_H_S139_7. The sequence goes on along the minus strand of NZ_CM178651.1, from coordinate 3,550,775 downwards.
TTGCGATAATTTTCATCTGCTGCAGCATAGCATTCACATTTAAGCGACTTCTGGTGAAACGATGCTCGAAGTTTGTATCTCCTAATGCTAAATCTACTGCTCTAAAAAAGTTTGAGCATAAGTTTTTTAAAGAGCTGTCATGCGGACAATCAATTTTAAGGTAAACAATTTGTTTTAATCCCAGCTCTCTATGTTCAATCACTTGCGGGTAATAACGCAAAATTTTGTTCATTGTCGTTGTTTTACCGCTTCCCGAACATCCTATAATTGACATGCTAGTTGCAGTCGACTCTGGAGGTGCGTAGCGATAAGAGCTTTCATTTGATGGTTCTAGTTGCTGAAAAGCAGCGTGTAAATGTCGATTTCTATCCCCATTAGTGATGTTTCTACTCACATAACCTTGCCGAATCATAATAGAAATTTTTTGCTCAAGGGATAAATGTTTAGTCAATGGCTGGAAAAAATCATGAGGTAATTGAGCGATTAAATGGATTCTTTCTTGTTGCGCATAAAAGCGCTGTTTTGGAAGAAATTTCAGTTTCCCTCGTAGGTGTTTAATTACCGACTTCGTATCAAGGATAGGCGGTAATTGAGTAATGAGAGGATTATCCCCATAGATATCTTCTATCGATGTGTTGACCGCGACTTCATTATTATTCATTCTTCATCGTCCTCTTCAAATAATTGTCTCATTAAGTCTGGTTGACTGGTCAAATCCAGATTGCTGCTGTGAGATGGGGGTGTTGGAGGGTTGTCTTGGTTGGGATGGATAGTCCGGATAGAATTGACGGACCTATTTTGGAGATGTTCCTCACGTTCCACCTGAATTGCTTCTTGTTTGTTCTGACGAATATCCCGAGTACGTTGTGCTTTAGAAAGTTGGTGAACTCCTGCTTGAGCCTGCCGGCTCTGTGCTGTGTGGATGATTTTGTCAGTAAAATCCTGTAATTCACTGATGGCTACAGACTTTAGTTGTGAATGCTGTTTTTCAACAGTTTTGATTGCTTTTTGAATTTGTTCAGCTTCCCACCAGGTCAGATGCTGATATTGACGTGAGGTATCACTTAAGTGGGCTTCCCAGTATTCCAACTTATTTTCATCAAAGAAAACATAAATGGTATTTACTGAGTATGGGTCAAAACCAATCCGCAACTTTTTCGGGCGGGATTTGGTCGTGTTACGAATAAACCAGCCTTGTTGATGCATTTCCAAACATTGATAGAGTAAGCCTTTGACTTTAAGTCCCTTGTCACTTAAGGAGGCGTCGGTCCTAGGTAACAAGCCAACATATAGTGATTTGTTATCCACTTGTCTTAACATCCCAGTACGGTGCTGTAGACCCCACTGCCAGAGCTTAAGGGGGATAGAAGGCAGGTCAGTCGGCATATCGGCACTACGATCATATTTCGTCAAAATATCAAAATTATTGCGTAACAAGACGCAGCTTAATATGATTTTTCTGAACTCTTCCAAAGTTAGACAAGCTTCTAGTCGATAATCATGTCCGCCTTTCTTTTTTTCCTTGAATCCAGAAACAACACCAATATTCTCGTAGGATTTAAAGCGTGACTGAATGATTCCAAAAGCCCTCTCCACAATACCTTTGGCATCGCTTCGATACGGTGGCGCATTTTCAATACGAACAGAAAAGTTTTTTTCAAGAAGTTCAATTTGATAGCCAATGAGTTCACCACGGTCTGCAAGTATGGCACTAGGTAAACCATAAATCGGCCAGTCCTCTGGTTGTATTTGTAAGCCGTAACTCTGACAGAATGTCACTTTATCTTGGATTGCAACGCTGAGGCATTGTATGGCTGTATTAAATGAACTGTTTTCCATACCGACATAAAGCCCAGTAATCATCCGGCTGAATACATCGATAACAATATATACGGTAGGTCGGCCAATAATCTGTGATGGATCCCGTGATGATACAAGGTAGATGTCAGCGATTGTTGAATCTATCTCATAACGTGCGCCAGGGCCATTTGCTTGCTTGGTTGCTGTTGAAGTTAGAGGTTTGTGATCTTTCAGAGTTTTCTGATTCGTCAGAATTTCCTTGGAATTGTTCTTATTTCTATATCGCGTATTATAAAAATAATAGAATTGAGCATAGGTTGGAATATCTGAGGTTTGCACTTGATGAAAGTGCTTAGAAAATACACTTTTAAACCGAAGATAAGTTTCGTTAATGGATTGTTTTTTGACAGGAACTAAATACTCTTCGATGGCTTTCTTAAAATATAATTCAACCTGTTCAGTGACATTCTTACCTCCATTCGATTCATAGATGCGTGGTCTGCCAATTTTTTTATCACCTATAGCTCTTTTTTGACCTTTTCCACCTGAGTTTTCATAGTCCGGTACCAAAGCATTTATAGTTTGACCACGCTGCCAGTAGCGTCTTAGGAGTCGTAGAATTTTATTAATTGATACTTCTTTTTCTAGATGTATAGTTTTAATTTTTGCAGTCCTGATTTTTGTATTGATAAGAACTTGTTCATCATTAATTAAATCTTGAATAATTAAAAAGTTTTCATCTCTTTTTTTGAGTTGAATAGAATCTTCACTCAAGTTTAATCGTTTTAAGTATTCATAAGGATCTTGCGCTGGTATCAGGCTTTGATCATCTGAGAGAGTTTGAAGTTCCTTAGACAAAATGAGTTCAGGAAAAGCATTTTTATTATCAATCGCAATCCATACCGTATACTGCGGTAAGAATTTGAGTATTCGGTATTGTGTTGAATTCAAGATGTAAACTGAATTAATTAGTTGCATGGACTGTATTCTCATTCTGGAGCAAATTACTTGCATGAATATCAGAGAGTTTAAGCTCCAAGTACGAAATTTCTAGATTAAATTGAAGTATTCGCAGTGCAAATAATTTTCTAAACAATGCGAGCGTCGCTCCGATACCCATTTTTTGAGTTTGGTCAGAATGCTTACAAAATTGGATTAATGAGCTTTGAGGGTACTGGCTAATTTCTTCCATAAAATAAACTGCTTGATCAATCATGTGATTTGTTATTTCAAGGTCATTTTTTTCTACATACAGCCATTTAATGTTCTCTAGTACCGTAGCAGGAATGTCTTTTTCAGTGATCAGTTTGAACGGCGTATTGTGCTCTTCTTCCCAGTAACGACGTTTAATTTCTAATGACTCAATAACATGAGCTTTATTCAGATCCTTGCTGTAAAGAGTGTCAAGGGCTATAGAAAACTTACCAAAATCAACTAAAAAATCTGAAGATAGGGTAAAAGGTATATAGTCAACCGATACTTTTTTCATTCGGAAACGAGAACAGATGGAGTTGAGATCATAGATATCCAAAGGATAATGTTCGCGAATATCTGTAACGTTCTGATTCCAGTCAAGCAGTAAAAAGGTAGATAGCTCTAGATCAGAAAATAAGTGATGAAGACGTTGACTCACACGGCCTTGTACTCTGTGAGAGCGACCAATTGAACTGAAGTTTTGAACAGTTTTACAAGGTTTATAATCGCGTCCATGGCCCTGGCCATACCCTTCTGTTACTAGTTCTTCATAGTTTTTTATAATTTTTGCCATACAGAAGACCTGTGGATTTTGGTGGATAATTAATCATATCTGAATGGGGGTAATTTTGTATTTGGCAAAAACATACAAACTTAAATATATTTATATACAAACAAAATTTTATAATTTTTTATTTAATTATTCTTTTAATTCATTAACTTAATAATTAATCTGGTATTTTAGTACTCAATTAATGAGTTTAAAAAACGTTAATGATAGGCAAAAGTATTCAAATTACATCTTAGTAAACATCGTTGCATATTCTTATGTAAACCAACTGCATATTCATACTCAAACCCGACCATTCATTCTGGTTCATAGTAAAATGTTTATTTTCTATTCCAAATATTTTAGAACAAAATATGTAAATTTGAATCTTAAAGTACTACCTTAATCTGCTATAATTTGTACATCATTATGATGTACAAATTGGTGGAAAATATGGCTAACTTAGCAACAGAACGAATCAATGTTCGTTCAACCGTAGATGCAAAGATTGTAATTGAGCAAGCTGCGAATTTATTGGGTCTTAGTGTAAGTTCCTTTATGATCCAATCCTCATTTGAACGAGCAAAAGAATTACTTAAATCTAATCACGAGTTAAAAGTAAATAATGCTGATCGTGATATGTTAATGAATTTGCTTGAAAATCCGCGCCCTGCAAATGATGAGATGAAAAATTTAATGAGTTTATTGGATGAAAATTGAGGTTTTACAAGCCCATCATCAGAAAAAATCATTTAATTGTGGGCAAGATGATTTAAATAAGTTCATAAAACAATACGCATCCCAACATCAGAAATCAGGAACAAGTAAAACCTATGTTGCTATTGATGATGATGCACAGGTGAGGGGGTTTTATTGTCTATCAAGTACCTCTATAGGATTTGATGGGGTTGATGCTGTTCTCACTAAACGATTACCTCGTTATCCCTTACCTTGTGTGGTTGTGGGTCGCTTTGCCGTTGATCAAGCAGCACAGGGGCAAGGAGTTGGAAAAGTACTTTTAGCACATGCTCTTAAACAAGTTTCAAAAGTTGCTCAAATTATTGGTGTAAATTTTGTTGTAATACATGCTAAGGACCAAAAAGCTATGGAGTTTTATCAGCGGTTTGGCTTTATCTCATTAACATCCAATCCATTAACATTAATATATCCAGTGAATGAAATACCTCATTTTAAATAAGGTGGGCTGCTAGCTAGTAACAGGAATAGCTAATAGACTTATTCAGAGTTTGCACATAGTTCCTTATCCCTTATTTTGCTTTATGACCAAATACTGCGTCTAATTATGGTAATTTAATTAAGTTTGTTTTATTTTTGATCATAAGTTGTTGATATATATTATTCATTATTTTTTCAATTTTAAAATTAAGTTTGTATTAGAATTTGGTATCCTTAATTTTAGATGAAATTAAGTTTGTATTAAGTATCGGGTTCTTCCACTTTAAAATACGAATTCTTGCTCAGAAAGGTGAAGCATACTTTAAATAAAAATGAAATGTTTTCAAGATGAGGTCAAAAAGGGATGCTTTTTGAATCTAGGGTGAGATTTTTATATATCTATATTGTTGAATATATTAGTAATAATTTTATATTTCTGGTGTGATTCTAATTTGAATTTTTTTATATTAAAAACCCTGTAGACTTGGTGAAGAATCACTGGGTCTACAGGGTAGGGTTTCGTTCGTTTACTTCATTAATATCCAAACTTAAATAATTAAATCTAAACTTAATTATTTGATACAAACTTAATTATACGAACACAGATTCCCAGCCTTTATTTAAATAATTATTCTACAGTAACCGATTTAGCGAGGTTTCGAGGTTGGTCGACATCCGTACCACGAAGAACCGCAACATGATAAGACAACAGTTGTACAGGCACGCTATAAACAATTGGAGCCAATATTGGGCTAATGCTTGGTACATAAACTACATGCTGACGATCTTTGGCTTTAATGCCGCTATTTTCATCGGCAAAGACAAAGAGTTCACCACCACGGGCTTGAACCTCTTCCATATTCGATTTGAGTTTATCGAGCATGTCATCTTTCGGTGCGAGAATGACCACAGGCATGTCATTGTCGACTAAAGCGAGCGGACCATGTTTAAGTTCACCTGCGGCATAGCCTTCAGCATGGATATATGAAATCTCTTTGAGTTTCAATGCCCCTTCGAGTGCGATCGGGAAATTCGTGCCACGACCTAAGAATAAGCAGTGCTGCTTCTCTACGAAAAGTTCAGATAAACGTAAAATTTCAGGGTCATTACGTAAGGTATCTAAAATCACTTTGGGTGTATGCCAAAGTTCAGCCGTAATCTCCGCCACATGTTGTACAGAAATGCTATTTTTGATCGTACCGATTTTTAAGACCAATAACATGAGTGCCGCAAGCTGTGTGGTAAATGCTTTGGTGGATGCAACACCAATTTCAGGACCCGCCAGTGTAAGCAAGCTATGATTGGTCTCACGTACCATAGACGATGTTGCGACATTACAAATGGTCATGGTGGTAATGTCAGCACCTTTTGCTGCAGCACGCTTTTGGGTATCACGCAGTGCGGCTAAAGTGTCAGCGGTTTCACCAGACTGTGAAATGCAAACATAAAGCGTGTGATTGACAATGACAGGGCTGCGATAGCGGAATTCGCTCGCAATTTCTACTTGGCATGGTAGATCAATCAGTTGCTCAAACCAATATTTGGCAATCATGCCTGCGTGGTAGCTGGTCCCGCAGGCAATGATTTGGATTTGCTGAATTTTTTGGAAATCAACAACTGCATTGGCAAGAAAATCTTCACGCAGTGCATTGCCATCTAGGGCTTGAGAAATGGTTTGTTGAATTGCTTCAGGTTGCTCATAAATTTCTTTGAGCATGTAGTGCTTATATTCACCTTTAGATGCATTACTGACGGCGGCATCTAATTCTTTGATTGGGCGCTCGACCCGTTGACCAGCGACAAAAACTTCAATGCTATTGCGGGTTAAACGAGCAATATCACCTTCTTCAAGGTAAATAAAACGATTGGTAATCGGCAGTAAAGCCAATTGATCTGAACTGATAAAGTTTTCGCCAATGCCGACCCCAATGACCAAAGGTGAACCTTCACGCACAGTAATCAGTTCATCTGGATGGTCAGTATGTACGATACCCAGTGCATAAGCCCCTTTAAGCTGAGGCACGACTTGTTGCACAGCTTCCAGCAAGCTTGGAGTTGACTTTAAGGCATCCTTCACCAAGTGAGCGACCACTTCGGTATCGGTCTGTGAGGTAAATACATAGCCTAAAGCTTCAAGATCATCTTTGAGTTCTTGATAGTTTTCAATAATACCGTTATGGACTACAGCAACATCGCCTGAAATGTGCGGGTGTGCATTATCTTCAGTGGGTTTGCCATGGGTTGCCCAACGTGTATGTGCAATACCCAGAGAACCTAGAATACCCGATTGATTAACGGCTTCTTCTAAATTGGAAACTTTACCGACACGTCTTTCGCGTAAAACTTGGCCTTGATTGACCAGCGCTAAACCCGCAGAGTCATAGCCGCGATATTCAAGGCGCTTTAAACCTTCAATTAAAATATTGGTAATACTACGTTCTGCAACGCCACCGACAATACCGCACATAGTCTAATCCTCTTATTTCTTCATCTTTTGTGGACGTTGATAGTTTTCTTTTGCAACTTGCTTAGAGCGTTCTACCGCTAAACTATTCTCTGCAACATCACGGGTGATGGTTGAGCCAGCCCCGACAGTTGCGCCATTGCCAATGGTGACAGGTGCAACCAATGAGCTGTTGGAGCCAATAAATGCAGCATCACCAATGATGGTTTTAAATTTATTTGCACCATCATAATTGCAGGTAATGGTCCCAGCACCAATGTTCGAGCCTGTACCAATTTCAGCATCACCTAAATAGGTAAAGTGATTGGCTTTTGAGCCGAGGCCAATGCTGGTATTTTTGACTTCAACGAAGTTACCAATATGCACTTCAGCAGCCAGTTTTGCACCTGGGCGTAAACGAGCGAAAGGACCAATCTGCGCATCTTCACCGACCATAGCACTGTCAAAGATACTATAAGGCTGAACTTTGGTGCCTGCTGCGATCTTGGTGTTTTTGATGATACAACCTGCACCAATTTCTACATGGTCGCCGAATTCACATTCGCCTTCAACAATCACATTGATGTCGATGCGTACGTCTTGTCCAACGGTTAAACTTCCACGAAGGTCAAAGCGACTGGGGTCAATCAGATGGACACCTTGCTGCATCAGCTTTTTGGCTTGATCTGTTTGGAATTGACGCTCTAATGCGGCGAGCTGAATACGATCATTGACTCCTTCAACTTCGAAGGCTTGTTCAGGCTCAACCGATGCAACTTGCATCCCATCAGCTAAGGCCATTGCTACAATATCAGTCAGGTAGTATTCACCTTGCGCATTATTATTGCTTAAGCGTGGTAACCATTCGTGCAATTTGGCATTGCTGACACAGTAAATGCCTGTATTAATTTCTTTAATCTGATGCTGCTCTGTGGTCGCATCTTTATGTTCAACAATCGCTTGAATTTGACCATTCTCACGCACAATACGGCCATAACCAGTTGCATCGGCTAAAGTTAAAGTCACTAAGCCAATGCCTGTCTCGGCTGTCGCATTGAGTAATTTTTGTAGCGTGTTTTGAGAGATGCAAGGTACATCGCCTGATAAAATCAGTGAGCTGCCTTCCTGTGGAAGGACTGGGAGTGTCATTTGCACTGCATGACCTGTTCCGAGTTGCTCAGCTTGTTCCACCCATTCAATCTTTTCATGAGTAAATGTTTCTTGAACTCGTGCTCCGCCGTGCCCATAAATTGTAATAATATTGGCTGCATTTAATTTTTTTGCAGTGTCGATGACATGACCAAGTAAAGGACGTCCTGCAAGTGGTTGTAGTACTTTGGGTAAAGAAGAACGCATACGTGTTCCTTTACCTGCAGCAAGAATAATAACAGTCGTTGACATGTTCTAATCCTAAAAATGGCCTAAGCCACAGTGAAATAAAAATAAATCCAAATACAAAGTGCAGCCCAAAGTCCTGCAATCAGGTCGTCGAGCATAATACCAAAGCCACCTTCGACTTTTTGGTCAATGACACGAATCGGCCACGGTTTCCACACATCAAAAATACGAAATAAAATAAAACCCAGCAGCAGCCAGAGCCAATTCATTTGCCCTAAATACAGGACAGGCAAAAAGGTGATGGACTGGCCAGCAAACTCATCCCATACAATACGCCCATCATCATGGACGCCCATCACTTTGGCAGTATGCCCACAGATATAAATGCCAATTAGAGACATGAGGATGATGGCAATAATGGTGTTCGATAAGCCAATTGCAAGCCAAATCGGGACGAACAGCAGTGCGAATGCAGAACCAAACGTTCCTGGTGCTTTGGGTGCTAGCCCTGAGCCAAACCCTACACCACAAAATACGATGAAACGGTCATACCAAGACATCTGACGAAAGAGGATAGGGGGCTTATACAAAGTGTTGATATCCATTAAATTGCAAGGAATGGTCTAAGCCATTTTGTTGAAAACGCAGACCACTTTCGGCATCAATTTTTCCAATGACACAGATGCTGCTATGGTTTTGTTGTTGCAAAAGTTTTTCATAATTCTGCGGGCTTATTGTAAAGCATAATTCATAGTCATCGCCACCCGCCAAAGCATATTGCCATTGTTGTTCTCGTGTTAAATCTTGTAGCGTGGTGTTGATGGGCAATTGATCAAGCTGTAGGGTCGCGCCCACATGGGATGCTTTTAAAATATGACTTAAGTCTTGTGCTAAGCCATCTGACACATCAATCATACTGTGCGCCAAGCCTTTGAGCGCCTGACCCAGTTCACATCGTGGGGTGGGGTAGTCCAAACGTTGTTGGAGAGGGTGGCCTAAGTGTTGCAAGGCAAAAGCAGCATCACCGACCGTACCACTGACACAAATCAAATCACCCACTTGAGCGGCAGAGCGAGTGACGGCTTGACCGATATCGACCCAGCCCAGTGCAGTCACGGAAATAGTGAGATGTGGGCTTTGGGTGGTGTCTCCACCAATTAAACTCACGCCAAATTGATCACAGCAATCATATAAACCCTGACTAAAGCCTTTGAGCCAGTCATGATCAATTTGGGGTAAGCTCAAGGCTAATAAAATACTCTGAGGTTTCGCGCCCATTGCGGCGATATCAGATAAATTGACTGCGACAGATTTCCAGCCAATCGCATGGGGACTGGTATCAAGCGGAAAGTGACGTCCGGCAACCAAGGTATCGGCACAAATGACCAATTGTTGCTGTGGTGGTGGGGTGAGCAAGGCTGAGTCGTCACCGACGCCTAAATCGACAGAATGAGGACTCTTACGATTAAAATAGGTATCAATGATCGAAAACTCAGCCATACAACAAATCTACTACTGTGAGTTCGCTTGTTGCTTTTCTGCTGCACGTAAAGTTGTTGCTAAACGATCTAATACACCATTGATGTATTTATGGCTGTCTGCACCGCCAAAATGTTTAGCAAGCTCGATCGCTTCGTCTAAAACCACGCGATATGGAATTTCAAGGTGTTCCTTGAGTTCATATGCGCCTAAACGGAGGGTCGCAAGTTCAACGCCGTCAAGCGCAGAAACTTCGCGATCAAGCACAGGGATTAAGAGCGCATCCAATGCTTCATGATTGGCAACCACTTGGGTTAACAATTCATGATAATAGCTCAGATCCACTTTGTGCATGGCATTTTCCACACGTGTACGTGCTTCAATCTCATGGACTGGATTGTGGCTCATTTGCCATTCGTAAATTCCTTGTACAGCAAAGCGACGTGCTTTACGTTTTGCTGCATAAGTTGCTTGCAATGTTTGCGACATAGCGTTAAATAGCCTTTAACAAGTTAACCATTTCAATTGCAGTAAGAGCAGCTTCGCCGCCTTTATTACCTGCTTTTGTACCCGAGCGTTCAATCGCTTGTTCAATACTATCCGTAGTCAATACACCATTAATCACTGGAAGACCAGATTCTAGGCCAACCACGCCTAAACCTTTGGCACATTCACCTGCAACAAAGTCGAAGTGCGGTGTGCTACCACGAATCACAGCACCCAGTGCAATGATGGCATCGAAGCGTTCAGACGCCACTAATTTTTTAGCCACGACAGGAAGTTCCCACGCGCCTGGTGCATGAACAACAGTGATATTATCCTCTGATACACCATGACGTTTCAATGTATCAATTGCACCTTCTAATAGATGTTCGACAACAAAACTATTAAAACGACCCACTAAAATCGCATAACGGCCTTCGCTAGCGAGATGTAACATACCTTCAATACGGCGAATTGCCATAGCAACCTCGATGATTTTTTAAGTTGTTTGATGTGCGGTGATATATTCCACCACTTCTAAATTAAACCCAGAAAGTGCATTAAAGCGTAAAGGTGAGCTCAACAGCTTCATCTTTTCCACGCCTAAATCACGTAAAATTTGTGCGCCCACCCCAATGGTTTGGTACTGCTGAGATAAAGCAGCATTGGATTTGGTTGGTTTTGGTGCTGTAAGGCTGTCTAAGGCTGGGCCTAAGTCTTGTAAATGACGCTGACCAATCCAGACTAAAACACCACGATCGCTGCTTGCGATTTCTTGCAGGGCCTTGTCGAGATTCCATGCTGGCTCACCGTCTTTTTTGTTGAGCTTGAGCAGGTCGCGAACAGGGTTGAAACCATGGACACGAACGGTGGTTACACCTTCTTTTGGTTCGCCTTTCACCAAAGCCAAGTGAATATCTGGATTGCCTAATTCGCGGTAACGATATAAGTCAAATGTCCCATATTCGGTATCAATGCTTTGCTGATCAATACGTTCAACTGTTTGCTCGTTGGTCATACGGTAGTGAATCAGATCCGCGATGGTGCCAATTTTTAAACCATGCTTTTCAGCAAAAATTTCAAGATCGGCACGACGTGCCATCGTGCCATCTTCATTGATGATTTCACAGATGACCGATGCCGGCTCTAGACCTGCTAGGCGAGATAAATCACAACCTGCTTCGGTATGACCTGCACGGTGTAGAACACCACCAGGCTGCGCCATCAATGGGAAAATATGTCCGGGTTGAACGATATCTGATGGTTTGGCATGTGCCGCTACTGCCGTTTGAATGGTATGCGCACGTTCTGCAGGTGAAATCCCTGTAGAAATCCCTTCTGCCGCTTCAATGGAGAGCGTGAAGTTGGTGCCATGTTGTGCGCCATTGGCATCGACCATCAATGGAAGATTCAATTGTTTACAGCGATCACGGCTGAGCGTTAAACACACCAAACCACGTGCGTGGGTGATCATAAAGTTGATGTCTTCTGCGCGAACATGGGTCGCTGCGATAACTAAATCACCTTCATTCTCACGATCTTCGTCATCCATCAGGATGACCATTTTACCTGCACGGATATCTGCAACTAGCTCTTCAACGGTATTGAGCGGCATCAACCTTCACCTTCATCGTTGTCGCCATGGACGACATATCATTTGTTTTCATTGGCACATAGTTTAAGCTTTTTTCAGGCTTTTGCCTATGTGCGAATCATTTCCTTGAGTCGACCATTGTTATACACAGTCAGTCCCAGCTTGAAAAGATGCCTTTATTTTAAAAAGCAGAAATGTGCCTAGTCTTTAAGCGATTGAAAAGCATAAAAAAGAAAAATCTTATCGAAAATAAATCAATCAGCGTAGTAAATAAGGGGGCTAGACAAATGTTGTGCTGTGGGCGGCGTGTGGTTGAGCGTTGGAGTACCTTCTTTTTTGAATTTGACCATCAGGTTCAGTTTTAGCAGGGTACTGCAACTAATGAATCAGACCGGGGTGGATATTTGCGTTCACTCATCGGGTGGAGGATGAGTCAAAAAATATTGAATCTGCCGTAGTGAATAATCAGACGATTCGTCATCTATTTTTGATTTGTACTATAATTCTTTTTTTTTAATCCTCTGGATTATTTCTTCTGTGATGTCCCTACTTGCTCAATATTTTGCACAGCAACAATTTTGCGTATTGGTTGAACACTTAAGCTCGCACCAAGCCCAGTGGCCTGTGAAAACTCAATTTGCAGGTTTTCCTGCTGCTATGACTCTGGCTGATCGGGTGCATGCAGATGATGATGAAGCGCCTTTGCAAGTCGCCAAACAGTATCCACAAGAGATTGAAAAAGTCATTCACTTTTCGGGGAAGGCACGGGATATACAAGACTTTGAGCAGTTTTTGCAAGATGCAAAAACACAGGGTCAAAAGAACCTGTTGCTCTTAACGGGTGATAAATTAAAACAGCACCGCCATAGCCACGACCTAGAACCGCGGACACGTTATTTGGAGTCTGTGAATGCTGTCATGGAAGCCAAACGCCAAGGCAGTTTTCATATTGGTGTCGCGTTTAATCCGTTTAAATATGCGGAAGCGGAAAAAGAGGCGCAATATCTGAAACTGCATAAAAAGATGAAAGCAGGGGCGGATTATGTGATTACCCAATTGGGCTATGACATGGCTGCTTTACAGGATGCGCATGCATTTTTGGCGCGGTATCAGTATGCTCAGAAAATTTTAGCTTGCGTCATGCCACTGACCTTGGCACGGGCCAAGTTTATGCTGAAACATAAAGTGGCTGGTATAGTGATCACCCCGCATATGTTGCAGGTGTTGCAACAGGAAAAAGAACAGGGTTTAAGTGATGGCGTTTATGTGCGCTGCGCATTACAGATTCTAATGTGTCGACATTTGGGTTTTGCGGGGGTGCATTTATCGGCTTGCCATCAGCCTGAAGAACAAAGCTTACTGGAAAGCTATATTGAAGAATATCGGCACTTGAGTTTTGCTGAGTGTGAACGACTTTGGAATACGCTTTGGCAGGTGCAAACTGGTACAGAGTTTCATCCGAAGCTGGCTTATTATTCACGGCCTGCGACCTCAAGTCAGATTATCAAGTACCAACATCTGCATTTGATGCATGATGCTTTATTTGAATCTAAACTGGCCAAAGGCGTGGGGCGGTTTATTTTTAATTTTAATGTTTGGGATCGCTCGCGTGCCAATCAAGCACTACTGAAAACAGAACATTTGAGTAAGCATGCGGTGGTGGGCTGTGAAAGTTGTGGTCAATGCCGTTTAGGCGAGACCTTGTATATTTGCCCTGAAACTTGCCCCAAAGGCTTGGCCAATGGGCCCTGTGGTGGAACCAGCTTAGACCGCTGTGAATTTGGTGACCGTGAATGCATTCACTCAGTCAAAGCACGCTTAGCCAAAGCCGTTGGACAAACCAAGATATTAAAAGAAAAGCTGATTCCGACCGTGTCGATTGCGGTGCGTGGAACCAGCTCTTGGAAAAATTGGTATGTGGAGGCTGCTGGCTGAAATCAGCTGTCCTGATCCATGGCATTGGAATAGAACTTTTGTCCGAGTTTGATCCGTTCACGGCCTTGGCTCATGCGCCAACGGTTGCTATCCCGCAGTGAATACACGCAGCCACAGTACTCTTGTTGATAAAACTCTTCACGTTTGCTGATGTCCAGCATGCGTACCGCACCGCCATGCTTGCGCCAGTTGTAGTCCCAGTAGTGAATGCCTGCATAATGTGAAGCAGAACGGTGGCCGCACTCATTGATCTGCTGCATATTCTTCCAACGGGAAATACCGAGAGAGCTGCTGATCAGGCTAAAGCCATGTTCTGCCGCATATAACGCTGTCCGTTCAAACCGCATATCAAAACACATGGTGCAACGGATCCCTTTCTCTGGCTCATTTTCCATACCTTTAGCACGTGCAAACCAGTTGTCTGTGTCGTAATCACAGTCAATAAATGGAATGTGATGTTTTTCTGCAAAGCGAATATTTTCTTCTTTGCGAATCAGATATTCCTTTACAGGGTGAATGTTGGGGTTATAGAAAAAGATAGAAAAATCGATACCTGATTCAATCAGGGTTTCCATGACTTCACCTGAGCAAGGTGCACAGCAGGAATGCAAGAGCAGTTTGTCATGACCTGTGGGGAGGCTAAGTTTCTGGCGTTCGAGCTTCGACATATTGAATGATTTTTATCTATTTAAACCTGACAGTTTAAAACGTCTAACGAGCGGATTAGCGGCGATTGGATGAAGAATTCTCAGGATGAGCTGATGAATTTTCATGATTAAAATCGACTTTGGTAGATGATAAAGAGCTGTTTTGAGTGCTGTAGATGAGTAGAGAGAGAACATTTGAGAGGCCCAAACTTGCATAATGGAGCGAGATTCGTCATCATTTACACAAAGGGTGTTTAACAGTTGTGTTAGATAGGTATTCGTTGAAGGCGGGCCACTTCAACAGCATGAAAGAGAGTATCTAGCTGTGCTTCATTTTTTTACTACGCCTTCCAATAAGGAATTGGAGTGTCGTCATAATTTTCAGTATGAGACCGATATGCGTTTGATCCAACGCTGTAAATTTCTTGAAGATCAAGATGAGAAAAAAGCCATTCAACATCTTTTAAAAGAACGGGGTTATACCAAAGCTGAGATTTTAAAGCTCACCATTGATGGTTAAATCTAAGATTTAAAAAAAGCTTCCTAGTCGGAAGCTTTTTTGTTTTTACATGTTCTATTTGGCTTCTGACCAGTTTGAGAGACAAGTGACTTTGGCTCGATATTTACAAAATGCTTCACGTGGAACATAAAAAAGCCCGAAGACTAGGGTTATGAGAAGTTTTACTCGTCAGAACGTTATGCTTTTTCAGCGCTTTAGCCTGCTCAATTTGGATAGAAGATCAGAATCATCAGTTCTCAATATTTGAACTGAATTTAACTCAGGTACAAGAGCATGCTGCTTGCTGTCAAATGATTTCGCTATATCAAAGTAGAGATATCACAAGAGTTCGATGCATAGCCACGAGTTAAATAGGACAGTTGGTGGGCTGGATTCAGTCGTTGTACCTCTCAAAAACTGAAGGAATCCCGCTTCAACCTAGGAATAACCAAGAGATAGTCTTAAAAAGTCATCCATAGTTATAAAAGAAAGCCTTACTTCCATTGGCGCTCATGCACGGATCATGAGTATTATGAATTTGAATGTTTAAATTTTTCACTCTCTGTAAATGGGGCGAGTATTTCCGTTGCAAACCATAGATATTAAAATGAAACAAACTAATTAATTTTAAATTAAGGTGAGAAAAAATAATTAAACGTGGCTTTTATCGGTTAAGCTATACCGTATTCATCAAGATTAAAAAATTGGGCCGCGCCAGATGTTAGAACTCCGCCATTTAAAAACCTTAACCGCTTTAAGAGAGCATGGCTCATTGGTGGCTGCTGCAGGAGACCTATGCTTAACGCCTTCAGCTTTGTCGCATCAGTTGCGTGAGTTAGACCAGTGGTTTGGGGTGGAGGTGGTGAACCGTCGTAGCCGTCCCGTTAGCTTTTCTAATGTGGGACAGCGTTTATTAAAACTGGCTGATGAAGTATTGCCGCAGGTACAAATTGCACAAAGCGACATCACCCGTATTGTGCATGGTCAAACTGGACGTATTACTTTTTCCTCAGAGTGTCATAGCTGTTTCGATTGGTTAATGCCGTTGTTAAATCAATATCGCCAACAGTATCCCGATGTTGATCTGGACTTCGCTTCAGGTTTTGAGGCCAATCCGCATGAGTTATTGCAGACAGGTGAATTTGATTTATTGATTACGGCCGACCCGATTGCGTTAAAAGGGGTGGAGTATTTCCCGATTTTTGAGTATGAATCGCGTTTGGTTTTATCCAATACCCACCCTTTGGTTCGTGCCAAAGACATTACCGTGCAAGAACTTGCAGAAGAAACCTTGGTGACCTATCCAGTAGATAAGCACCGTTTAGATATTATGTCGCGTCTGTTTATTCCAGCCAATATTCTGCCGAAGCAGATCCGCACCACCGACCTCACCCAAATGTTGATTCAGCTGGTGGCCAGTGGGCGTGGTATTGGGGCATTACCCGATTGGGTGGTGAACGAATATGAACAAAAGGGTTGGGTGACTTCGCGTCGTTTGGACTGCGTAGCGCCTGAAGGTTTGCGTCGTACTCTTTATGCAGGCTATCGTACTGAGGAAAAAGAGAAGGATTATTTCGAAGGCTTTTTAAAACAACTGGATAAATTTGCCAAGAAAAGAACGCAATATTACATCTAGTTGCTCTTGTTTTAAGGAGGAGGATCAGTGTTGCTGCATCCTCCTTTTTTGAACCCGTCAGCGCTTGTTATTTTTTGTGAAAAATGTGGCTCAGTGCTATAATTGCGCGCCTGATAATTTATCAACTTTTAAACACTGATCATGATGATGCAACTCCACGTATCCCGCTTGAATATGAGCTTGGTTGATCAAGAATTATCAGCTATAGAGCGCATTCCTGCGATGCAACGCCGACGCTTATCGCGTTTGGCAAAGCTGGCTTTGAATAGCGCAATGCAGACTTTAGCCACCCAGCATGCCGATTATATTGTTTGGGTGTCGCAATATGGCGATGAAGCAAAAACCCTGAATATTTTGGCAGATGTGTTAAGCGAGCAAACCCCTTCACCGACTCAATTTTCAACGTCGGTGCATAATGCTATTTCAGGTTTATATTCTATTTTATGTCAGGATGCGACACCTGCGACCAGTTTGGCGGGTTCGTGGAATGATGGACTGATTGAAGCCTATGCGTGGCTAAAAACAAGGCCAGAAGCTCGTCAGGTTTTGCTGGTGTATTATGATGAAGCCTTGCCAGACATTTATGCCGAGCATCAGCCATTTGCTGCTTTTGCGATGGCAGCGATGATTTCATTAGCGCCTGCCAACTTGATGTTGACGCCAAAGCATACGGATGCAACGCCAGCCTATCAGCAGGCTTTAGCATTTAATACGTTTTGGACTAATCCTGAGCAAACTGAATCAGAAGCGTGGACGAAATGCTGAAATTAAATCGGATCAAGCAACAAGCCAACTATGTTTGGCGCGTTGGGGCGACAGGATTTAGCTTTGCCAGCTTTGGCTTGGGCGGTGTGGCAATTGGTGGTTTGATTGCACCTCTGGTTAAGCTGAGCTCAGCCGACCTTGAGCTTCGCAAGCAGCGTACTCAAAAGGTGATTAAGCACAGTTTTAAAGGTTTCACCGAAATGATGGTGAAACTGGGCATCATGACCTATACGGTTGAAGGTTTAGACAAACTACAGCACAGCCAGCAGGAGTTGGTGATTGCCAATCATCCGACACTGATTGACGTGGTGGTTTTAATTGGTTTAATGGAACAAGCAAACTGCGTGGTCAAGCAGGCGCTGTGGTCGAATCCATTTACCAAAGGCCCTGTGCAAAGTGCGGGTTATATTTTAAATGCAGGTTCTGAACAGTTTATTCAGGACTGTGTACACAAATTACAGCAGGATCATGCAGCGTCCTTGTTGATCTTTCCTGAAGGGACGCGGACAGCAAAAGGTGAGCAACTGAATGATTTTCAGCGTGGTGCGGCCAATATTGCTTTGCGTGCAGGTGTACCAATTCGCCCCGTGCTGATTAGCTGCACGCCATCGACCCTGACTAAAAATGAAAAGTGGTATCACATTCCAGAACAGCCTTTTCATATCCATGTGAAAGTGTTGGATGCGATCCGAGTGGAAGACGTATTGGATGATGTAACGGTCAATCCCAAAAATGTGCGTCAGTTAAATCAACAATTACAATGGTTTTTTAACCAAGAGTTATCCCTAAATGAGCAATCTTGCTGATGAATTAAAGCAAATGATTATTGATGTCCTCGCCCTTGAAGACATCCGTATTGAAGACATTGATACAGACGCACCTTTGTTTGGTGATGGTCTGGGTTTGGACTCGATTGATGCTTTAGAATTGGGTTTGGCATTGAAAAAGCGCTATGGCATTCATCTAAATGCAGAATCTTCAGAAACCAAAGAACATTTTAAATCAATTCAAAGCTTAGTGGCTTTGGTTGAAGCACAGAAAACAGCATAAGAGGTTGCTATGCTTGCACAAGAAACCGTGTTAGAAAAATTACGTGAGTGGATGGAAGAGCTGTTTGAAATTGCGCCTGAAGATGTGCAGTTAGAATCAAACCTAGCTTCAGACCTCGATGTCGACAGTATTGATGCCATTGATTTGGTCGTAAAAATTAAAGAGCTGACAGGTAAACAAGTTAATCCTGAAGACTTTAAAAATGTACGTACCGTACAAGATGTGGTGCTCGTGATTCAGAATATGTCTGCTGCATGAACAACATCTTAAAAGGGATAGTAGGGGTCGGATTGATCCTCTATCCTTTTTTTGTGGCTTATGCTTTGGCGCATGGACAGTATGTCTGGGTCAGTGCGGTATTGATTGCACTGGGCACCCTGCGTCTATTGAGTAAGGGCAATGCCTTGCTGTGGCCATTGACGGGTTTTGCCATTTTATGTGGCGGGCTGAGTTTGATTTTAAAAGATCATGCATGGCTTAAACTCTATCCTGTCTTTATGAGTCTCGGGGCGTTGTTTATATTTGCCAGCACCTTGATTCGACCGCCTTCGATGATTGAACGTTTTGCACGTTTGGTAGAGCCTAATTTGCCCGAAGAAGGGGTAGAATGGACCCGTCAAGTGACCAAAGTTTGGTGTGGGTTTTTCTGCATCAATGCGGTCATTGCCCTGATCACCGTTTTTTTCGCACCAATGAAGATTTGGGTGCTGTATAACGGCTTGATCTCTTATGTCTTGATGGGTGGACTGTTACTGGGTGAGTTTGTGTTGCGCAAACGCCAGCAGCGACTGCATCAGGCACAGAAATAACAGCATTTCCGTCAGGGCAGCTGAAACAGTGGCCTCGAACTATAGCGATTAGAAATACGGTTTTAAAAACAAATTTTATGTCTTGTCATTTTCAACACCATCTCCATTCATTGCGTCCCTTGTGTATTCAGGTGGACTCAAGTTTTATTTCCTTTCACACTTTTTGGTTGGATGTGGCTGAACAGGCTGCGCAAATTCAGCCGTTGGAACAGCCTGTATGGGCGCTTTGGCAAGAAGACAGTTATGAGTTTTTAGTATTGTTGTTTGCGGCGTTGCAAGCAGGTAAGCAAGTGCTGTTGCCGCCGCATCGGGTCAGCGACTTAGAAAAAGAATTGGCTGGGCAGCAGATTTATTTTTTAAAACGTTTGCCGTCGACAGTAGCGCCAACCTTCGAGCTTCAATTTGATGCCGCCTTTTTCAATCAGGCCCAGCTGTATTTTTATACTTCGGGCTCAACTGGGCAGCCGAAAAAGATTCCGCGCACCTTGCAACAGTTGTTCAATGAAGTCTGCGGTTTAGAGGCCAGTTTTGACTTGCCTGAGCAGGCGGTCGCGATTGCTACGGTGAGCCATCAGCATATTTATGGTTTATTGTTTAAGTTGTTGTGGCCCTTAGCCAGTGGGCGCAGTTTCTACCAAAAACAACTGGCTTTCCCTGAAGATGTGGTCGATCTTCAAAAAAAAATTGCCCATGTGCAGCTGCCCAATTATGTGATTTCCAGTCCTGCTTTGTTGAAGCGCTGGACTACAGATGTGGTATTGCAAGACTGCCATAGGGTCTATTCCTCTGGCGGGAAGTTGGATGCAGGCGTGCGTCCTTTGCTGAACCGTCCGATTACTGAAGTGTTTGGCAGTTCTGAAACAGGCGGGATCGCCCACCGTCAGGCAGATGATGCGCTATGGACCCCCTTTGCCAATGTCGCAATTCAGTGCGCCGAGCAACAAGAGTTAGCCGTTAAAACCAACCATGCCTTTAGCACAGATTGGATTTTAACTGGGGATAAAGTGCAGGTTGCAGATGTACAGAATCCCAAAAGTCCATTTCAGTTATTGGGGCGTTTGGACCGCATTGTCAAACTCGAAGAAAAGCGTTTAAGTCTCGATGCGATTGAAGCAAAACTCGCTGAGTTGGCTGAAATACAACAATGTCATGTCTTAATTCATGAAAAAGAACAGCGCCAGATTTTAGCGGTGGTGGCAGTGTTGACTGAGGATGCTCGTGTACTGCTCATTGAAAAGGGCAAAGCCGCCTTTACCGCACAACTGAAAAAACAATTGCAACAAAAACTGGAAAGTATCGCGATTCCGCGGCAGTGGCGGTTCTTAACGCAAATGCCACAAAATGCACAATCGAAGCTGAATCAACAGTATTTAAAATCACTCTTTCAACCGATGAGCTTGCCTGTGGTATTGACGCAGCAATCTCAGGATGCACAGATCAGTTATGCTTTGGAATTTATTCCTGAGCTGGAGTGCTTTAAAGGACATTTCCCAAACTTCCCGATTTATCCAGGCGTAGGGCAAATTGGTTTTATCCAGCATTTTGCCAAACAAAACTGGGCGGATTTACTGTGGTGCAATGGTTTTGAGCAGTTAAAATTTCAAGGACTGATTCAACACTATCAAACGGTGGAACTGGTGCTTAGCCGTAAAGCGCATAAGGTCAGTTTTGAGCTGAAAAATCATGACAAAATATTGGCATCAGGACGTTTGCTGTTTGCTGTCCCTTCAGACGTTTAAGCCGAGAGAGAAAAATGAAACACTGCTTTGTGATTCCTGTGTATAACCATCCGCATTATTTGGCTGCGTTACTGTCACATTTAAGCGTTTTCGAGTTACCCATCATTATGGTGAACGATGGCAGTGATGCCGCTTGTACAGCAGTGTTATATCAGCTCGCGCAGGATTACCCAATGGTCGATTTGGTTGAACATACCCATAATCAAGGTAAGGGACAAGCAGTGATCACAGGTCTTAAACATGCCTTTGAATGTGGTTATAGCCATGCTTTGCAACTGGATGCTGATGGACAACATGACTGGCCGGATGTGCAACGCTTTTTAGACACCTCTATCCAGCACCCCGAAGCCATGATTATTGGTCAGCCGATCTTTGATGCGACTGTTCCAAAAAAACGTCTCTATGGCCGTTATGCAACACATATTTGGGTGTGGATTAACAGCCTATCTTTTGACATTAAAGACAGCATGTGTGGCTTTCGGGTTTATCCTTTGGCGCAGACGGTGAACATTCTAAACACAGCTAAGTTTCAACCGCGGATGGGCTTTGATTCAGAAATTTTGGTACGTTTGAAATGGGACAATGTGCGGTTTATCAATCTGCCTACGCATGTGATTTACCCTGAAGGCGGCATTTCACATTTCGATGTTTGGCGGGACAATTTGGGCATGGCGCGTGCGCATAGCCGCTTATTGGGTGGCATGCTGCTGCGGTTCCCCAAGCTGATTTATCAGAAAGTCAAAAGCTAAGGCGGTCAGAGAAGCATATGCAGAAATGGAGCGCCGTAAAAGAGCGCGGCGGGATGTTACCGCTGATGCTGATGCTGGGTTTCTACCGTTTGGGTGGGCGCTGGCTGTGCCGAGTCATCTTGTACTTTGTGATTTTATGGTACTGGCTCTTTTCCAATACCGCGCGTCAGGCTTCACTGTTGTACTTAAAAAAACTGCATCATTTTGCAGGTGTACAGTCCCCGTTTCAGGCTGAGCCGCAGCTTTGGCACAGCTATACGCATTTAATGCAATTTGGCGAATGTATTTTAGATAAAATTGAAGGTTGGCTCGGACATATTCCTGAGCAGAACTTAAAGCTACAGGGTCATGCGCACTTTCGCTCGCACTATCAAAAAGGTGCGGTGATAGTGGTGTCGCACTTTGGCAATATTGAATTACTGCGTGCAATTAAAGCTGAGCATTCGCAGAAAATTAATGTGTTGGTGTATCAGAAACATGCCACCAAGTTCAATGAATTTTTAAAAAAACTGAATGAACATGCCGATGTTAATTTGGTTTCGGTGGATGAGTTGGGAATAGAAACAGCACTAATTTTGCAGGATAAATTGGATCAGGGTGAATGGGTGATTGTGGCAGCAGATCGCGTACCTGTGCAGTCGGATCGGGTACAAACAGTTGCTTTTTTAGGCGAGCAAGCGCTGTGGCCGCAAGGCGCTTGGATTCTGGCCAGTTTATTAAAAGCCCCAGTGTTGGCGGTGTTTTGCTATCGGGTCAATACGCATTTTGAAGTGCATATTCATCAAGTTGCGGAGCAGTTGAACTGGCCGCGTAAAGAGCGTTTACAGGCTATGCAACAGACCACACGACAGTATGTAGCCTTGTTGGAACAGCATTGCATACGCGCGCCCTATCAATGGTTTAATTTTTATAATTTTTGGAATAAAGGATAAGTCTTGTGTTAATTGTTGGGGAAATTCCGCTCAGTATTGAAGATGTTGTAGCTGTAGCGCGTAAAGAAAAACAGGTGGCATTGCCTGCATCTGCTGAATGGGTAGCATTGATTCAACGTGGCGCAGATTTCCTTGATCAGTTGTTGCAAGACGAAGGCGTCATTTATGGCGTGACCACGGGTTATGGCGACTCGTGCTTGGTTGAAATTCCAGCCCACCAAGTGCATGAGCTACCGCTACATTTGTCGCGTTTTCATGGTTGTGGCATGGGACAAAACTTAGACTTAATTACGGCACGAGCTGTGGTGGTGGTACGTTTATGTTCTTTGGCGCGTGGCTATTCGGGTGTTTCACATGCCTTGTTGCAGCGTTTGGTCTGGATGTTGAATGAAGATGTGATTCCGGTGATTCCATCGGAGGGTTCGGTGGGTGCCAGTGGGGATTTGACGCCTTTGTCTTATATCGCTGGGGCCTTAGTCGGAGAGCGCGATGTGTACTATCAAGGCCAGATCGTGCCGATTGCACAAGTGTATGCAGAAAAAGGCTTGCAGCCTTTGGTGATGCGTCCTAAAGAAGGTTTGGCCCTGATGAATGGTACAGCGGTCATGACAGCCATTGCCTGCCTGAATTATAAAAAAGCCGAACAGATTTCTTTTGCCAGTACTTTAATTACCGCACTGAATGTTTTGGCTTTAGAGGGCAATCCAAGTCATTTTGATGAAGTCCTGTTTGCACAAAAACCACATCCGGGACAGCAACATATTGCAGCCCAATTACGCGACTGGTTGAATAGTGAAGTACAAACCGAACACCAAAGTTCACGCCTGCAAGACCGTTATTCACTACGCTGTGCACCGCATGTGATTGGGGTGTTTGAAGACTCTAAATTGTGGCTGCGTCAGTTTATTGAAAATGAGCTAAATTCAAGCAATGACAATCCATTGATTGACCCGGTGAACCTGCGGGTACTGCATGGTGGACATTTCTATGGTGGACATATTGCCCAAGCCATGGACAGCCTGAAAATTATGATTGCCAATATTGCTGACCTGATGGATCGTCAGTTGGCACAGTTGGTGGACTATAAAATGAACAATGGTTTGCCACGCAATTTAACGGGTTCTAGTCCTGAGCGCTTGCCGTTGAATCATGGTTTTAAAGCGGTGCAAATCGCGGTTTCAGCGTGGACGGCAGAAGCCTTAAAACAGACACTTGCTGCATCGATTTTCTCACGCTCAACCGAATGTCATAATCAAGACAAAGTCAGTATGGGCACTATTGCCGCGCGTGATGCTAGCCGTATCATTACCTTAACCGAGCAAGTGATTGCAGCACTCAGTTGTGCAGCGGTTCAGGCGGTTAAACTCAAAGATGTAGATACAGAACTCAGCCCTGTTTTAACAGCATTTCAACACTGGGTGCTTCAGAGTTTCACCTATGTAGAGGAAGATCGTCCTTTGCAACATGAGCTTCAGGCGCTGGTTAATCGCTTTGAGCATTTAGAACTGTTAGACAGCATTGCTGTTCAATATTCATAGGAAATGAGCATGCATGCTGATGTAATGATTGAAGTGCCTTTCCATGATGTCGATACCATGAATGTGGTGTGGCACGGGCATTATTTAAAATATTTTGAAATTGCGCGCTGCAAACTGCTGGATCAATTTCATTACAACTATAATCAAATGCGCGACTCGGGCTACGCATGGCCTGTGATTGAAAGTCATGTCCGTTATGTACAAGGCATCGAGTTTGAACAAAAAATTCGCGTGCGTGCCATTTTAAAAGAATGGGAAAACCGTTTGAAAATTGAATATCTGATTTTCGATGCGGTTTCGGACAGAAAGTTGACCAAGGGTTATACCTCACAAGTGGCGGTACACATTGAAAAACGTGAAATGTGCTTCCAGTCGCCACAGGTGTTGCTGGACTGTTTAAATGCATGGCCTGAATTTAAAGCGGAGTAATGCAAGCATGATTCGATACAAATTTTTTAAGCCGATTGTCGTTGCGTGTGCAGCCAGTGTGATGACTTTACTTGCTCCCGCAGTGAGTGCACAAAATACTGAATTGAAGCAGGTGTTTGCTCAGCTCGGTGCAACGCCTGTGGTGCGTGCCCAATTTGAGCAGCAGAAAAAACTGGCAGCTCTGAATAAAACTTATGTGTCTAAAGGCACGGTGCTGTTCAGCAAAAACCAAGGGGTGCTGTGGCAGATTCAAAGTCCAGTCAAAGCCGATTTGGTGGTGACACCGCGTAAGTTGGTACAAAAGACGCAGCGTACGTCCAGTCAAATTGAAGTCGATAAAACTCCCTATGGCTCTGTAGCAACGATGTTTTTACAGTTGATGTCGGGCAATGAAGCGGCACTCGCTAAAAACTTTAATGTGGTGTCTGCCAATTACAGTCCGACGCAGTGGAATGTCAGCTTGACGCCGAAAAGCAGTCTATTTAAAAAGCTTTTTGTCCAAGTTGATGCGCAAGGCCAGCGTTATGTGGACCGTATCACGATTTTGGAACAAGCCAATAACCGCACCATCATTCGTTTTAGCCAGCAAACGGCTCAACCTCAAACTTTAACGGCTGCGGAAAATGCGCTTTTCCAATTGGCAAAATAAATTTAGCGCCCTGTGGCTGTTGGTGCTGTGTGTCATTGCTTTGGCACTGGGCGTGGCTTGGCTGAATAAAGGCATTAAGATTGAGACTAATATTTTTGCTTTGCTGCCTGAGGCACATCAAGATGCGCATCTGGAACAAGCACAGCAATACGTCAGTCAGCAGTTAAATGACAAAGTTTTTGTGGTGTTGGATGCCAAAACTGATCAGCAATTAGAACAGGCAACGCAAGCACTCAAAACCCAAGCCGACCAAAGTCAGCTATTTTTACCTGTCCGTCCGCAGCTTGATCCTGATCAATTTGCCCAAGCGCTGTATCAACACAAGGCGGGGTTATTATCCAAGACCGATCAGCAGATTTTGCAGGAGCAGGATGATGCCGCACTGACAGAGCAGGGCTTATTGCAACTGATGAGTCCCGGCATGCCGATCACGGCTGAAATGCTCAAGCAAGATCCCTTGCTGCTGTTCCCGCGTTATGCAGTGGGTTTAAGCGCTTTACAAAGCAATGCTGATATCAATTTAGAGCAGGGCTTTGCTACGATTCGTGATGAGCAGGGTATCTCGCGCCTGATGGTGCTTCAGCTCAATAACAGCCCTTATAATATTGCCTACCAAGAGCAGACCGCTGCGTTTATCCAAAATATCAATCAGCAGCTCAACCAGTTGCAAGTTAAACCGCACTGGACAGGTACGCTGCTGTTTGCACAGTTCGGCACTAACTCTGCAAAAGAGGAAATCTCGACCATTGGTGTAGGTTCGACCATCGGAATTTTACTGCTGGTTTGGTTTGGCTTCCGTTCGATCAGACCCATGCTAACGGAAATGGTTGCGGTCGGCACAGGCAGTCTGGTGGCCTTTGCGGTGACGTATTGGGTTTTCGGCGAAATTCACCTGATGACACTGGTCTTTGGTGCCAGTTTGATTGGGGTCTGTGTCGATTTTTCATTTTATTTTATGGCCATGCAGTCTCAGCATCGACAGCTCGATGGATTTGCTGTTTTAAAACCATTATTGCCGAGTCTATTTGTGGGGCTAATGACCACGCTGTTGGCCTATGTGGTGCTGAGCTTTACTCCATTTCCGGGTTTTAAACAGATTGCGGTCTTTTCCATGGTTGGATTGAGTGCCGCATGGGTGACCAGTATTTTACTGCTGCCACGTTTGCCTGCGCTGAATGCGGAACCTGCGATACGTGCTTTGGGCTTTATTGGCAAAGCACGCAGTTATGTGCAGAGTCGAAATACACTGCGTTATGGCATGATTGCACTAATTGTACTGGTGACAGGCAGCAGCCTCGCCTTCCTGAAAAGCAATGATGACATCCGCAATTTGCAAAGTATGGATGCCACTTTAAAGCAGGAAGATCAATATATTCGTTCGCGTTTTATGCAACAGCAAAGCAGTGAATATTTTGTGGTACAGGGCAGAACCCCAGCAGAGTTAGAGCAACGTGAACAGCAACTGTTGGCAGAGCTTGCGCCCTTGCAGCAGGCTGGAAAGCTAGATGCTATACAATCTTTAGGGCAGTGGATTCCATCGCTTGAGCAGCAAAAAAAGAATGTTGAAATGTTACAGGCGATTCCTCAGCCGGCTTTAGTGGAGTATGCGCAAGCGTTACAGCTCAATGCAGCGGATGTTTTAAACTGGCAAGCGCATTTAAAAGACCAACCGTTGCTGACTGAAGCAGTCTTTAAAGATCATCCCTTGCATTTTTTGCAGATGAGTCCGACGCAACGTTTAGTAATGCTGCAAAATGTGCATGATGTTAAAGCCATACAGCAGCTTGAAGATGCGGATGTACAACTGTTACGTCCCGTTCATCAATTATCTGAGTTATTCAAACAGCATCGTGTGCAAGCACAGTGGCTATTGCTGAGTGCTTTGCTGATTTTAGCTGTTGGCTTAGGGGTACTTTATGGCAAAAAATCCATTCTGCCTTTGGTGTTGCCTGTCAGCATGGCTTTAATGACCACGTTTGCGATTCAAGCATGGTTGGGTGTCGAGATTAATTTATTCAGCATTATGGGTACCTTCCTGATCATTGGGATTGGGGTGGATTATGCGATTTTCTACCGCCACGGACATGATCACCCGCAGGTGGTGGGCATGGCTTTATTCCTGTGCATGATGTCGACGTTTTTTAGTTTTGGTTTGCTGTCCTTTAGTCATACCTATGCCATTCACAGTTTTGGCTTAACGGTGTTGCTGGGCGTTATTTTTTCATTTATTTATGCCACACTTTTTACATCCTCCGATGCAAAACATGTGGTGGTTCAACAATATCAGCCAAAGAGCTGAGTCAAAGGGTACAGTGCAATGAGCACCATGCAACAGACAGATGTTTTAATTATTGGGGCGGGACCATCAGGTAGTTCAGCCGCAGCTTTGCTGCGCCAAAAAGGCCATCAGGTCACGGTCATCGAAAAGCAATTTTTTCCGCGTTTTTCCATCGGTGAGTCTTTATTGCCACAGTGTATGGTGTTTTTAGAAGAAGCGGGTTTGTTGGAGACAGTGCGTACCCATGCTGATGAATATGCCTTTCAGTTTAAAAATGGCGCAGCTTTTTTAAGAGGCACACAGCGTAGTTTTTATGACTTTACTCAAAAGTTTAGTGAAGGCCCAGGCACTACATGGCAGGTACGACGTGCCAACTTTGACCAGCTTTTGGCGCAGCAAGCCGAAAAAATGGGGGCAGATATCCGTTTTGGTCATGAAGTTTTGGCGGTCGATGTGGCATCTACACAACCGATTTTGACGGTGAAAGGTGAGCAAGGCGACAGCTATCAAATTCAAGGCAAGTTCCTCTTAGATGCCAGCGGCTTTGGCCGCATTTTGCCGAAGTTTCTTGACTTAGAAAGCCCATCGGATTTTCCCGTGCGCCGTGCGGTCTTTACCCACATTGAAGACGGTCTATTGAATGACCCTGAGTTTGACCGCGAGAAAATTTTAATTACTGTGCATGAAAAAGACCACCGTGCGTGGTATTGGCTAATTCCCTTTGCTGATGGACGCTCTTCATTTGGCATTGTGGCGGAGCAAGATTTCTTTGAAAAATATGGTTATGACGGCAGTGCGGACTATGACTTAGAAGCCTTACAGAAGCGTATTTTGGCCGATGATGCCAGCTTGTCGTATGTGTTACGTCATGCCAAACATGATACTCCTGTACGTACTTTGGTGGGCTACTCTGCCGATGTGAAACACTTGGCATCTGAAAACTATGCACTACTGGGCAATGCGGGTGAGTTCCTCGATCCTGTCTTTTCTTCAGGGGTAACCATTGCCTTAAAATCTTCCAGTCTAGCAGTGCCATTGGTCGAGCAAGTGTTGCAAGGTCAGACGGTAGACTGGATGGAGCAATATGAAAAGCCGCTACGTAAAGGCATTCAAGTGTTCCGTGCCTATGTCGAATCATGGTATTCAGGTGAGTTTCAGGATGTGGTATTTTCGACTCAGCAGGATGAAAAAATTCGCCGTATGATTGCATCTTTACTGGCAGGTTATGCATGGGATACGAGCAACCCGATTCATCGCAATGCCAAGCAACGTTTGAGCACTTTGGCCGAATATTGCCGAGAAGAACAACCTAAAAAAGAGTCGCTGACCGATGAAACTTAAGCTGCGTTTAAAGACCGTCAGTTGGGTTTTAGCCAGTGCGCTGCTCTGTAGTGCCTGTCAAAGTTGGATTCCCAAAGCGCAGGGACTCGCGACTCCGCAGTGGGCTGCGCAGAATTACCAGCGTCAAGACCAAATTGAAGTGCAGTGGAAAACCCAGAGTTTCAGCTTTTTACTGTACCAACAACAGCGAGGACAGTCGCTTGATATGCTGGCACTTAGCCTTACGGGACAGCAGTTATTCAAGCTCAGTTTTGATGGTCAAAAGGTAGACGTTGAACAGCGGATTGAGCCGATGAGGTTATTGCCTTTTGATTATGTGGTGCGCGATATTCTGTATGCGACCTATCCCAATTTTGCTGCGTTACATGCCGCTCAAAATGCGGTCGTACAGAAAGACGATACCATTTATATGCAGCAACAGCCCGTGTTGAAAATTCAGCAAAATGAGGGGGCAATTGAGCTAGATAATTTGCAAGTGCCTTATCAGATGGTCATCAGTGCGGTGAGCAATACTTTAGAAGATGATCAAGGTGACCATCATGACTAAAAAACTACAGCATGTTTCAGCTGTTGGCATTCAGTTCAGTACGGCGCTATCGGCTTTGGGACAAAATGCCGCTGAGCTTCAACATGCCTTAACAAGCACCAAAAATACCTTATCCCAACGAGAGGATCTGATCGCGGGGCGAACGGTCTGGGTCGGTGCATCTGACCAAGCCTTGCTTCAAGCAGTTCCTGCAAGCTTAAGCAGTGCAGACTCACGGAATTTACGCTTTACCCTGACGGCTTTGACACACATTGAAACCGAGATTCGTGCCTATACTGCACAGTTCCCTAAACAACGTCTCGCTGTGATTATTGGCACGTCAACCTCAGGCATCGCGGATAATGAGCCTACTTTAAAAGCGCAGTTTCAACAGCCAGCGCCGCAGTCTGTACAGCACCAAAAGCAAGAAATGGGCAGTTTAGCGAAAGCCTTACAACAGTATTTGGGCTGGGAAGGGCCTGCTTATACCATTTCTACCGCTTGTTCCTCGGCAGCCAAAGCACTTGCAGCGGGGCAACGTCTGCTGAATGCCGATTTGGCTGATGCAGTCTTAGTGGGTGGAGTCGATACCCTATGCAAGCTGACCTTAAATGGTTTTGATAGTTTAGAAAGCTTATCGAGCGGAATTTGCCAGCCCTGTGGTGCCAACCGTGACGGCATTAATATTGGTGAAGCCGCAGGACTGTTTTTACTCTCTAAAGCGCCTGCCCCTGTGATGTTACTGTCGAGCGGCGAGTCAATGGATGCATGGCATATTTCAGCACCGCATCCAGAAGGAAAAGGGGCTGCGGAGGCGATGCAAAAAGCTTTAGACGCTGCACAGCTGCAAGCAAGCGATATTGATTATTTAAATTTGCATGGCACATCCACACCGCAAAATGATGCGATGGAAATGAAGGCGGTACAGACTGTTTTCTCTGATGCAGCTGTGGCCTTGAGCAGCACCAAACATAAAACGGGGCATTGTCTGGGGGCAGCGGGTGCAATCGAAGCTTTTATTTGCCAGCAGGTTTTATTAGATCAATCTTGGTTGCCGCTGCATCATGCAGGCGAATTGGACGATGCTTTGGCTGGGCAAAACTATGTGTTTACACCGCTTTTGAATACACCCATTCGCTATGCGATGAGTAATTCTTTTGCTTTTGGCGGCAGCAATATCAGTTTAATTTTCGGGACAGTTTTGCCATGATGGACGCAGTACAGTTTATTCCGCATGCGAAACCGATGGTTTTCGTGAGCCATTTGATTGAAGCCAATGATGAATTCGCTATTGCAGAACTTCACATCACGCCAGATTTGATGTTTTGTGAGCCAGAAGGCTTGCCCACATGGAGTAGCATTGAGTTGATGGCGCAGACCATTAGTGCTTATGCTGGTTATAAAGGACAAACTCAGGGCTTGCCACCGAAAATTGGCTTTTTATTGGGAACGCGTAAAATGCAGTTGCCTTGTGCTTATTTTAGTTTGGGCACAACCGTGCGGATTCGAGTAGAACAAAGTTATCTGCACGAAGGTTTGGGGCAGTTTAATTGTGAAATTGAATATCAAGAACATCGGTTCAGCGCCATGTTGAGCGTATTTGAGCCTGAAAATATTAATGAAATCATTGGAAAATTAGTGTGAACAGAAGAATTTTAGTCACGGGTTCGAGTCGTGGAATAGGTAAAGCGATTGCTTTGGAGTTGGCAAAGGCAGGTTTTGATGTCACGGTACATGCTCGTTCAAGACAGTCTGAGGCCGAAGTGGTGGCTCAGGAAATTCAAGCGCTTGGGCAGGCTAGCCATGTATTGATGTTCGATGTAAATGAGCGTGAAAAGATTGCTGCTATTTTAGAGCAAGATATAGCACAGCATGGCGCTTTTTATGGTGCGGTGTTGAATGCAGGACTAACCCGTGATGGTGCTTTCCCCGCACTAACCGATGAAGACTGGGATGATGTGGTCTCGACCTCTCTGAACGGTTTTTATAATGTGCTGAAACCTCTGATGATGCCGATGATTCGCTTGAAAAAGGGCGGACGTATTGTGACCTTGTCTTCAGTGTCTGGGATCATGGGTAACCGAGGTCAGGTGAACTATAGTGCTGCCAAAGCAGGCTTGATTGGTGCGACCAAAGCATTGGCACTGGAATTGGCCAAACGCAAAATTACGGTGAACTGTGTGGCTCCGGGCTTGATTGAAACCGAAATGGTCACGGAAGAAGTTAAAGAACATGCTTTGAAAATGATCCCGATGCAACGCATGGGACAGGTGGAAGAAGTCGCGAAAGTGGTGAAGTTTTTATGCAGTGATGATGCCAGTTATATCACCCGCCAAGTAATTTCAGTCAATGGAGGCTTGATCTAATGAAACGTGTTGTTGTGACAGGCATGTCAGGGATTACCTCTTTGGGTGAAACCGCAGAGCAAATTTTTGAGCAATTTGCACTAGGCAAAAGCGGCATTCGCTATATGCCTGACTGGGAGATTTATTCCGATTTACGCAGTAAATTGGCCGGGCCTGTTGAGTCTTTTACCGTACCCAAGCATTTTAACCGCAAGGTTACTCGAGGTATGGGACGTGTTGCTTTAATGTCCGCTGTATGTGCTGAAAAAGCATTGGAAGATGCAGGATTACTGCATGCGGATATCTTAAAAAGTGGCGATGCAGGCGTGGCCTTTGGTTCCTCTGCGGGCAGTGTGGATGCCGTACGTGAGTTTGGCTCGATGTTGATTGAGCACAATATGAGCCAACTGAATGCCACAACCTACATTCGTATGATGTCGCATACCAGTGCGGTCAATATGACGGTGTATTTTGGTTTAAAGGGTTTAACCCTACCAACCTCAAGTGCTTGTACTTCAGGTTCTATGGCCATTGGTCAAGCTTATGAAGCGATCAAATATGGCAAACAAACCGTGATGATTGCAGGCGGGGCAGAAGAACTCAGTGCCGCGGGTTCAGCCGTGTTTGATGTCCTGTTAGCAACCAGTGTGCAAAATGATCGACCTGAGGCAACCCCGCGTCCGTTTGATGCAAATCGGGATGGTTTGGTGGTTGGTGAAGGCGCAGGCTGTTTGATTTTAGAAGAATATGAACATGCTCAAGCGCGCGGGGCCACCATTTATGCTGAGATCGTTGGCTATGGCAGTAATACCGATGGTCAGCATGTAACTCGACCTGATTCTGAAATGATGGGCCGTTGTATGCAGTTGGCATTGAAAGATGCACAGCTTACTG
The DNA here is from genome assembly GCF_058599305.1 of Acinetobacter sp. CAU_H_S139_7. Classification (NCBI taxonomy): domain Bacteria; kingdom Pseudomonadati; phylum Pseudomonadota; class Gammaproteobacteria; order Moraxellales; family Moraxellaceae; genus Acinetobacter; species Acinetobacter sp. CAU_H_S139_7. The sequence continues at coordinate 3,517,957 of NZ_CM178651.1, read as the reverse complement.
CCGCGGATATTGATTATGTCAATGCGCATGGCACTTCGACCGATCAGGGGGATATTGCAGAATCACAAGCAACCGCGCGCATCTTGGGGAAAAAGCCGATCAGCTCATTAAAAAGTTATTTTGGGCATACGCTCGGGGCGTGCGGCGCCATTGAGGCATGGCTGAGTATTGAAATGATGAGACGCAATCAGTTGGTGCCTACACTGAATTTAGATCAGATTGACAGCGCTTGTGGTGATCTGGATTATATCGTTTCAGATATGCGTTCAGCAGAAACGCAAATGGTGATGAGCAACAATTTTGCTTTTGGGGGGATTAATACCTCCCTGATTTTTAAACGTATCTAATAAGATAAGGGTAGAACCATGTTATTCAAAAATATTTGTGCAGTCGCTGTGTTGTCTTTAGGAGCGATTGCATCGGCTCAAGCTGCAGACAGAATGTATGATTTTAAGTTTCAAGAAGCTGTAAACCGTGCTGTTGCAGATGGGGTACTCGATGGTTCAGTGAAGTTTTATTTGGCGGGAACCAAGTCGGGCGGTAAAGTGATTGAAAAAGGCCTAGTGACCAATAAAAAGACCAATGGTTTTGCTAAATCTGCGGAAAGTTCATGTGATCACGTACTTCGTTCGGCATTGATTCAATTTCAAAATACCGCCAAAGCTAATGGTGCAAATGCTGTGACTAATCTGGTGAGTTTCTATAAGTCGAATGAAACACGTAGTATGACGACTTATCAATGCGCGAAAGGTACAGCACTCGCGGGTGTGGCGTTGAAAGGGGATTTGGTGAAGTTTTAATGTGTTTGAATGCGTGAGATGAATTTCCAAATAAGAACAATCTAATTCCAAGTTCATTGTATAGCAGCAGTATTAGGATGGATTCTTACAACGAGGGATGCTCTATTTTTAGACATCCCTCGTTGGTTCGATGTCTTAATTCAGCATTTTTTGATTGTCAGAGTTAGTATACTAATTTGAGTAAGGTTCAGAAATGCATAAAAAAGCCCCCATCTTTCGATGAGGGCTTTTTTGAATTTGGAGCGGGAAACGAGACTCGAACTCGCGACCCCAACCTTGGCAAGGTCACCGAGATTTATGCCATTAAATGATGTTAACTATAAATATATGATTTAATTGATTGTGTATAGTTTTTAGTGGGGTGAAATTTTTAGAAATTTAGATCATTTAAGGGTATTTTGGTCACTTCATATTGGAAATTTTAGTCTATAAAAGTCACCTGTATTTTGGTGCGAATTTTCATGAGAAACAACAACATTATATAATTTAATATAATGATTCTTGATCCTCATGAAAATTTTTTATATTCAATTCAATAAATGAATATTATGCTCAATCCTATTTTGGATCATCTGGAGAGTCTCTGTTTGAATTTGTCCAGGTAATAGATCATGAGCGATATTGCTGAATCGGATTGCAACCTTACAAATCGAGCCAATAATTTCATCGACTTCTTGGGCAGAAAGTTCCGCTTCCTGAGTACCAAGTTTTACAAGAGCTTGTCGAGGAATATCCAGTGCCTCACCCATGATATCCATTTGATGATATCCACCTGGCCCCTCACAGAAAGTAACATCATAGGCAGGGGAGAGTTTCCATTGCCCATTTTGGGACATCAGAAATGAAAAGTTTTTGCAATGATCATCTCGATTATTGAAGACTACATTGAAAACAGCTCGCTTGAATGCAATTGCTTTTTCGCGAACATCATTGGTGCAAAAGTGTGCAGCGCGAAGAAAGTTACTGTAGTCTAAACTCCCTGGTGATTTAAAATCAGCTCCGGTGAAGGCCGCTAAACTTTGCATAGGGATACGCATGCCATCGTGGCGGTCAAATCTCTTTGATGCAAATGCGGTTAATCCATTCGGAAGAGTAAAATATTGAGTGTCAGGGGTATCAATATGACAATGACGCAAACATTCTGCATAAACAGCTTCAATTGCACAAACTTCAGGATGCTCTTGCTGAGCGGGAAATTTGATCAGCCAAGCTTCATGTTGATGTGAGCTAACTGTTGAGAATTCGTTGGTGACAGGATCACGATAGACGAGTGCTTTTGGCCTTGCACCTTGTGGAGATCCACCCATAATTAATAAATGCTGTAAAAATTCTGCACCTTCTCCTTTGAGAACTTGCTGAACTTCTTGAGCGAGTTTAATCAGTGGAATATTTTCAGTTAATGCTAACTCAGGTGCTGAAGGTTCAAAGGATAATGCCCCCATTGCATGTGTATTAATATACGTGAGTCGTTCTAATGGCCCAATCCGTGCTGGATTGAGTCCATTTTTTTTAAATAAGCGATCCATAAGAAGCATGCCCCAACCATCGGGTAGGGCATCATATATAGGACCTGGCAATCCCATTTGATGTGTAGGAAAGTTCGTTCTTAATGAGTCACCTTTTAATGGAAGTAGGTAAGAGGAAAGTTCTAAACCTTTACTGATCGCTTCTGCACTGTATTCAAAGGCAATTAATGGCCGACCTGTGATTGCGGTTGAGGAGACCAGTGTACCCCAAAGCCAATATTCACCCCATCCATTGTAGTAAACATTAAGTTTTTTGAGCATGGACTTATTTCCTTTTGATACGTTGGCGAGCCGTATTGCTCTCATAGCGGAGAATGTCATTTACACTGTTTAAATGAGGTTTGAAGAGTTCCTCTAATTCTTTTAATCGGCCCAATACCATGGCAACGCGTACTAAATTTTCAAATGAAACATTTCGACCGGCTTCCAGATTAGATACTGTATTCACACTAATACCAGCACGTGTAGCGACGTCTGCCTGAGTCATTTCCAGATAAAGTCGTTCTTTGCGAAGCCTTTCACATAATAACGTGACAACCTCTTCAGGCTTTTTGAATTTTAAATCCATAATATTGGGTCTTATATCTATATATATCTATTAAAACACAAAATAATGGATTTATAAAAATAAACCATTTGATGTAAGGAGGGTGCTTAATTGGCCTGATTAGATCTAATTAGACTAAAGAAGTCTAATTAGACATTTACAATTTAATAGAGTCTAACAACCTGCTTTAAGCTTAATCAGTTTCGCCTGATGTCGCGAGGAACCAGTATTTGCTATCAGGTTAATCTGGAATATTTGGCACAAGTGGTTTGGAGCAATGAGGTTATGGGCAGGGGTTTATCTTTTCTGATAACTTATTGGGTACCGATTCACAACTTATTCATCATATTCTGAAAATATTTCTTCAATTTCATTGTGCTGCGGCAATTTATGCTTTTTATTCACTTCGAATTGTAAATTAATACTGCAAATTCTTGTTTAAATGATCATTAAATTTTGTGCTAACTTGGACAGACATTATTTGGCTAGTGGGACAAACAGTTATTGCTCTTTAAGATGATTAATTTTACCACTCACGCTTGGAAGTCTATATTAAATCATTACAGGAATGACTGGTAAACCACGAATAAGAATGCGTGGCAAACTTATCCAATAATTTGCATTAAAGATGAGAAACTATCATCAGATACATCAGTAACTTGAATACCCCAAGTGCTTTTGCATCTTTACCCTTGAAGCAGAACTTAATTCGCCTTTCATTTTCAGTCAGGCTGAAGTTTTCTGCCCGTAATGTTAAATCCTGTAATGTCTTTTTGAGCTCTGTTTTGCTCTGCTGAGAGAGTTCTAAATGAAGATATTTTTTGGGAAATAAGCTATGAATAAAAGAAAGAAGTTTCTTCAGTTGCCGTTTTTCATTGAGTTCAAAAATTAACTGGGCTGAATTGGGCTGAACTTTTTCAAGATAAATTGAGTAGATCGTATGAAGCTGTTTTTTGTATTTACTTTGTACATTTGCATAACGCTCCTGAACATGTTGAATGACCTTTTTTTCCTCCTGATTGGTTGGCAACATGGTGACCAATGCATTCGGAGTTTTCCTTAAAAAATCTGTGGTAAATAACCTCGATGATTTTTTTTGGTTTACACAGGAGGTTTTCAAATGATGGGCTCTAGCACGTAATTTTTGCGCGATTTGCAAAGGAATAGCTTCAGGTAACATAAGGTCTTGTTCTTTTTCTACTGCAAGAATGTGATGCAATAATTCAAAAGTCATCTCTGAGTCATGAGCTCCTAGCATCAGTGAATCAGGCGATTTCTGTTGACCTAGTTGAAATTGATGATCATGTTGCCTGTAACGGTCTTTAGTGAGTTGATCAAATAAAAACTGTTTGATCGCCCGCTGCTGAACAGGATATTTAATGGCATCATCATGTTTCAGAATGTTAAAATAGGCTTCTTTAGGAAGCGGGCTGTGCATTTGATTCAGCTGGTAGCTAATTGCTAGATGCATTAAATGCAGATAGCTTGAACAAGTGGTCTCAGGCGTTAGGTGCCCGGCAAAATGAGAAAGTGCATACCAGGTTTGCTGAGTATTTCTGTTTCGCAACAATGCATAACGGATACGTAATTGCTCATGTGGGCTATAGTCAGTAAATGCATCTGCAAGTGTTGAGTTTTTTAAAATCAGGTAAAGATGATTAAATGCAGAATGGCGCAGACTATGGTAAGTAAAATGGTGTTCTCCAAAAACTGTCTTGATCAATTGTTTCAATAGGGAATTCACTTCATTTTCATGAGTTTCTTCTAAGGACTGTTTTAAAAACAGCGGTTGTGTAACTGATTTTCCCTGTTCTTTTAGCAGACGTTTTCTATTCTGACTATATGTTTTAAATGTATGTAATTCGTCGGCTTTAAGTAGATGATGCAGGGGAATCTTGCGGTAAGCTGAGTAGCTTTTTTGATTTTTATTGCGATTGTTGCGAATGGTGAGTATCACAGCATCTTCACTAATAAATAGATCACGTACGAAGATATTCAATGTTTCATTGATCCGTAGTCCGACTCTGAACCCCAGAATAAAAATCAGTTTAAATATATTTTTATCCTGAATCGAAATATCTTGAGTATTTTCGAGCTGCTCTAGCATGTGGTAAAAAATATGGGGCGAGATCAATGCGGTTCTGCAGATTTTTACTTGGATTAAACTATCCAGATCCACAGTGGGCGCGTTAAAAAATAATGTCTGTTTGTGATGAAACTCCTGTAGACGTTTTTGTAAAGTCTCTCTAGTTGTTTCTTTCTTTAATAAAAGCATTTCTCCATACATATCTTCAAAATCGGCATTTGAAAATGATGAAATGTCTTTGTCTTGCGTTGCCATCAGCCAATCGATGGCAAACTGTGAAAACATGGTATTTAGAGAGCTTTGCTTAATAGGTTGAAAATCTGCACGTATAAGCTTGCGCTCAAATCGTTTCTGTTGTTGGATAATTTGATTTAAGCAGTTTAATTGAGTCTCTGTTAATTTGGAACGTAGGATGGTCCACAGCAACAAACGCTCTAAGGCAGGAGACAGTTCTCTGGAATATAACCCTATGAGTTGATCTTTATAGTTTTTTGCACGAATGGCTTGACGTATTTCTACAAGAGTTTCTGCTATATCTGATGCGATATTGACTCTAGAGTGGTTCCGATGGTTTTCACAAGTATTCTCAACTTTAATGTTATTGGTGTGCTTTTGTTCAAACTGAACAAAATAAGCTTCTAATTGTTTTTCGAGAGGACTAGAACTGTAAATTTCATTTTTTAGGATACAAATGGACATTTGATCCAGTCCGCTGTTTTTCAGGAACTGTGTATAGTAAAAACCGTATTTTAACAGGTCTTTACAACGTACCTTTTCCTCAGGGAAGCATTCAATAATACAAGCGTTAATCAGATGTTCTGCATCTTCAATATCCGAAAATAAATCAAACTTTTGATGTTTAAGTCTGTAGATCCAGCATTTCACAATGTCGTGTAGCACAAACGTTTTTGTATAGCTGACTGAAAAATCAGGGTCATTTATACGCTGATTACCGAAATTCCGGTTCGGGATTTCGAGTGTTACCATATGATTTAGGTTTAAAAAACTTTGAAATTTCTTTGTTTTTAAAATGATTTTTAAAAAAAATTGCAATTCGGCATGGTTATAAATGCCATTAAATAATATTGAACTGATCAAACAAAAGCCAAGAGATTGGGTGGGACTGAAGTCATTTCGTTTTGTCCAGTAAGCAATCATATTTTGGGCAAATTGAGTAACTTTTTTACCATGTTTTAAGGTTTCAATATTTTGTAGTGGCAGAGACCTTTCGTACCTTACGGGAGCGGCAGGCACTGGATAGTACTGATTCGATGAAAGATTAAAGCGCTTGATATATTTAGCAAATTCTATACGGGCCATCTGATAGCTACGGATGTTTGACTTACAGTGTTCTAAAAGCTGATTATCAACTTGACGACAAATTTCCGAATAGTTCTCAGGCGTCAGCTCTATACATTTCTCACTAAACAAGTTCAGAAGAAATGCTTTGTTTTTTCTATGCTTTTTTATTCTTTTGAGGGAGTGTGGGTGTTTACTCATTCAATCAGGAACCCGTTAAATGTAGACATACTTTTAAGCTTTAAGAGTCCGACCAGCTTGTCTTGCGCTGCTCGAATGTGATCGTAATCGGTTGCCTGAAAACCCGAATAGCGGTCAAAAAGTTCCTGCATGGGCCCATCGTGACCAAAGATGCCATTCAGCATATCTTCATCGCAGTGCTGTGCAAAAAAATAGCGAGCGAAATGGCGAGTCCAATTGCGCTGCAAAACTATATTTGGACTGTTCTTTTCAATATCAGCAAGCTCTAAATTTCGGATATATCCTTCAGTCTTGGGATATACAAGAAAGGGGCATTGACCATCAAAGATTTCTTGAATTAATGCTGTTTTTACTTGGTTAGCACAAGCCTTCATAAGGTGCTGAAATTGTTTTAAATAATTCAGATAAAACTGTATTTCATCACGAAGAAAATTATTAAATGGTAGGTAGCGTCCAATGGTACCCGAATAACGTTGTTCTTTATCTGCAACAGCCACCAAACAGTTGTCGAGATCAAGATAATCGAGATTCGGGGGAAAGGCTTCATTTGGTCGGGCAGATGTCATAATCATGCAAACGTACCATAGCCAAATTGAATAATATTTCAGTGTTTTGAAAGGGTTAGGGTTTCCCCGAACTTGCTTGTCAAGCTGTTTAAAAAAGGATTTAACCAGAGGCAGGTCTGGCGTTTGCTGACTACCGAAATTAACAGGGGATTCAAAGTCTTCGATATAACTAGTGTCGAGCTGCTTGCAAACCAGATAAAGTGTTTGGCTATAAATATCGAGGATATCAACAATTTTCATTGAATAGTAATGGTTTGGGGTGTAGCTATTAACGTTTTCTCCACTAAGTAATTTACTTTCCAATTCATATCCGAATTCATTCAACGTGATATCGCTGATTAAACGAGGAAGGTTTCGAGCTGTTAAATGAAAAGTAAGGCCGTCACTGATTCTACGTAAGTATTCTTGTACATCTGAAGCAATATCAGCTTTATCCCACTTTTTTAGTTGAAAAATCTGATCAAAATAAACTTTGGGTAAGGGGATGGTAAAAGAATTTCCTCTATTCAGCATATATTTTTTTAATAAAGCATCTTTAAATTTAGAGTTATCAAAACTTTGCCGAAAATAGAAGTTTTCAGGGCTAAAAGTAATTTCTTTTCTTTTTGAACTCAGACGGAAATTTTTCTGAAATACTAATAGCTCTTTATAATGTGTCAAACTGAGTACTGAAAATAAAAGTAAGGCATGAATTGGAGAGGTTTTTGCCTGTTCAAACAAAATTCGCATAATATGCTGTGCGGTAGGCAAATCCAAGACACGAGGATTTGACTTGCTCATTAACTGATTCTTGTTTTGATGCAGAACTTTGTTCTTAAGATTATTGACCTGAGCTGTAATAGAGTATTGCTCAAGAGGATTAAATTCAAAATTATGATCTTCAACTTTTTCTATAGTTTTATCTTCGCGTGGTTGTTTAGCTGTACCTTGTTCAAAATGAGTCTGATACGTTTGTTCATCATCGAGAGATATTCTTGATATCTTTTGAACATCAGTTTGAGGAGCTTCTTTGGCACCTGAACTGCTTTGGCGATTTCGTTTTAAACGTTCAGACTGAGTAAAGACATATTGATAGATGACACGTAGATTTGCCAGCTGGCCAATTTGTTTTTCATCTAAATTTGGTGTGGAGCGGTTAAGTAACTCTCTATTCTTAGTTTCTTCTTGGTTTAGAAATTCAAGCAGATCCTTTAATTCTATAGGAAGAGGAGCTAAGAAATTGTAAAGCCAATAGTATTCTTGCTTTGTACTAGCTAAACGAAAACGTCTACAGAGGTTAGCTACAGTGGCTGCATGTTCTTTGCTATCAAGCAATTCAATACATTGAGTATTAAAAATGGCCCATTTCAGGGCATTAGCTTGATATGCTGAAGTCGTATTAATGACTGCAATAAGATAATGAACCAGAGGATATTCACTGATTGATTTTTCTACAAGTTTTTGATTTATAATATTGTTAAGTTCAATAATTTTAGTAGGTTTAATGAACTCATTGAGTTTGATTGAATTTTGAAAACTTTCTAGCTTTGCTTCTGCTAGTGTTTGATAGAATTCTCGAAACGGCTCAAGCTTTAATTCTTGAGTATCTTCTAAGTAACTATATCCGTTCATGATGATATTCCAGCCAGAATTTGTTCTAATGAAAGTGGACCAGCATAATTTGAAATAGAACTTACTGGACTTTTGGATTTAGACAGCCCTGATAATTCTCGTAGATGATTGATAGTTAGAACTTCCTGACCGAAAACTTCCTGAAGATGTGCGGCTAAGTATTGTTCATTTAGCCAATGTGCGATGATATCTAAGCCATGAATTGAGTGATGTAATCCGGAACATAGTAAGGCCTTTACTTCGCTTAAAGCCATGATGGTGAATTCGTAGGAATTATTTTTTTCATAAGCTCTAAACGTAAATTCAGTTTTATACTTATTGTAAAAATAAGCATAGATCCAGCTGAAATGACTACTAAAAAAATAGTGATCAGCTTTGTCTGTTGTCAGAAGAGGGATTTCGATATTCTGCTTAAAAGTTAAATTCAAGTGATAGTTTTGCTGTTTCTCATTAAGCTGAAAAAATAGAGCAATCCAGATTTGGTAGGCATGCATACATTTTGGATAACACATTAACTGTAAGTTTTTTGAAGATACACGATGACTTTCAATAGCTTTTTTTTTATAGACATATGCTGATGTCTCCCCATATTTATGCCAAGTGGCTGAAAAATAAGCTATAATATTCACGTACTTTTTATAGGGGAGTCAAGGGTTACGCACCCTATATTGTGTTATTAAATTGTAAATTTCACTATATATAGTGTTTTTAATCTTTTTAGCGGTAATTAAAACCCTATTGAATTATGTTTTTAGTAAATATTTAGAATGTTTAAGTTGGATTTACAAGGAATTGCATATGGAGATCAAAGAACTGAAACAGGTAGAAGTCATTACTGATGTTTTATGTGATGTATGCAACCAATCAACGAAACTAGAGTTTGGAACTTTATCGGCGCATTGGGGCTATGGTTCCAAGCATGACGAGGAAAGATATGAATTGCAGTTATGTGAGAAATGTTTCTTTTATGCCTTGGCGACATTAAGAAAAGAGCGAGCAGATGAGTTTATGTTTGATGAAAATTTTGACCCTTCAACACTAGATGGGTTTGGGTTGAAGTGTACCTATCATCGCGACAGGTTCTAAGAATCCAGAAAATACTGACTCAGATCCAAGCCAGCAGCTTCATTTTTAATGGCGAGTAAGGGATTCAGGAAAAATATTGTTCTTTGCTTCAAGGTCACTGAGCTCTGAAAAGGCCTGAATACCGCCTGCGGCTTTAATTCCATCTAAAGCGACAGATAGAGCTTCCTGATCTGACGGGAATGTTTCATCCCATACCGTAGAAGTACCATTTTGGTTTACCACTTCCAGTGTCCAGTCACTATCAGGTAATCGATAAATTAGAACTTCAATTTGCTCATTATCCTCTTGTAAAATTTGAGATAAGGGAGAATCGATTAAATCATTTTCATCATAATCCAGAGTATTGTCATTATCAGACATTAGCGGCACCCTTTATTGTATTTAACATCCGTCCATAGTAATGAATGAATTAAATTTTGCCTAGCGGAATGAATGTTATGGGTACAAAGGACGGCTAATTCTAAAAAATAATAGCCCCGACAATAAAACAAAATAATCCAAAAATTACCCAAATCCAGACATTCGATTTGGGTTTCTCAGTATGTGATGTATAGAGTGGTTGTTGTTCCTGAGTAAGATTCTCTTGGTTGCCAGCTCTGTTCTTATAGGGTTGGTGCTTGGAATAGGATAGGCCTGTGCCTGGAATACCAACGCTGGTTCGGGTGCCTTTTTTGCCAATATTTAAAGAAGCACCAGGTTTGCCAATGCTTGCACTGCTGATGCCTTTATGCGTCAGATTGATTTTTAATCCAGGTAATATTTTAATACTCTTGCGAAATCTGAAGCCCATATTTTTTCCATTTACAAGAACCAGTTTGGTTTCTATCTCAGTTGTCCGGATACAGTGAAGTAAGAGTTTGATTCATTCATAGGACTGAACCGTACCGGGTTTGTCGGAGCCCAAACTTTCTGAGATGAGACGCATTGCTTCTCAAGACGTAGCGAAGCGTAGTGATCCGATGAAAAAAGTAAAATATACCCCCTGAAATCAGATAGAGCGGTTCAATTAGAACTAAACCCAACTATCGCAACACTGAGCTCTGGAGAATCTCGTCGTTTCTTAATTGCGTCGTAATGATGATTATCAAGATAAAATCAAAATATACAGATTTTTGTGTAAATCCTGAGTAGAATTCGACTTTTATTTTTTCTCCAGTAAAAAAGGCATGGCTTCTCACTATGCTGCTTTGCAAGGACGTTTTATGCTCGCGCTAGATATACAACATGTTCGAATGAAACAACACGCCACTGATAAGGCACAAGCGTTGCAATGTCTAGTCGATATCTTAGTCGAAGACCAATTGGTTACCCCTGATTATATTTATGGCTTGACCGCGCGCGAACAACAAAGTGCAACATATTTAGGGCAAGGAATTGCCATTCCGCATGGGACGCCTCAGTCTCGCCAATGTATTTTAAAAACTGGTATTCGTCTGGCGCACTTTCCTGAAGGAGTTGTTTGGGACGGTGAAAATAAAATTTATTTAGCAGTAGTGATTGCTGCGAAATCAGATGAGCATTTGCAAGTCTTACAAATTTTGACGCGGGCTTTAATTAATGATGTCGCTGATCAAGTGAAACAGGCTCAATCCGCAGAGCAAATTATTGCATTATTACAAGCCCAACCCGCATCTTTGGCATTGCATGAAAATTTAATCGCCACCCAAGTTCCCGCACTGGATGTAGAAGATTTAATTTGGCAGGCAACACAGCTGCTGAAAAAGCAAAAAATGGTGGAGTGTGGTTTTCTGTCGGGTTTAAACCTAAACAGCATGATTCATTTAGGGGAGGGGGTCTGGTCGATCACTTCTAACCAGCATGTTTTGAGCCCAGCTGTAAGTTTGGTAAAAGCGGAACAGGTTTTAAGCCATCAGCAGGAAATGCTCAAGACTTTGGTGTGTATTGCCAGTAATGAGCAACTGGATATGCAACGGTTTCAACGGTTAATGGATATTTTGTTTGATACTGAACAAGTTCTTACCCTCAACCAAGAGCAAGATAGTCACCAGTTGGCGCAGTTAATTGGTGCTGAACTGATTCCTGATTGGCCATCTCGTCGTATTGTCTTAGCTAATGCTCATGGTCTACATGCGCGTCCTGCGACATACTTGGTCAATATGACCAAGAAATTTGCAGGGGATATTCTCATTGCTGTAGATGATGGGGCATACGTTTCGGCAAAAAGTTTAACCAAATTATTAGCCATGGGATGCCGTCGTGGTCAAACTCTGACTTTTATTGCAGAACCTGATACCGATGCTGTAGCAGGCTTAGAACAGATTATTGATGCAGTTCAACAGGGCTTAGGAGAAGAGGTTGAAGCTGTTGACCTTGTGTCTCATCAGCATAGCAGTAGTGACCCAGTCGTAAATACTTTGGAATTAATGCCTTTTGAATCACATGGCGATACGGGTAGCTGTGCTATTGCTGCATCAACTGGCCTTGCTTTTGGTCCTGCACATGTGGTGAAGCCACGTGAATTTAGTTATGAACGTCGCGGACAGAGTTTTAAAGCTGAGAATGAAAAGCTTGAAATTACGCTTCATCAGGTGAAAAATAGCTTACGTCAATTCATTGCACATACTGAATCTACTGCCATTAAGCAGATATTCATGGCACATTTGGAAATGCTGGATGATCCAGACCTCCTCCAAAGTGTACAACGCGGTTTAAAACAGGGGTTGTCTGCTGCTGCAGCTTGGCATGATCATATTGAAGTGGCTGCTACCGCACAGGCTGCACTTAGCGATCGTTTACTGGCAGAGCGTGCGGCTGATTTAAGGGATATTGGTGAGCGTGTTTTGGCTGCTTTGTGCGGTGTGGCCGATGTCACAGAACCCGAGCAACCTTATATTTTAATTATGCATGATGTTGGTCCGAGTGATGTAGCGCGTCTGAATAAAGATCGTGTTGCAGGCATTTTGACCGCGGTTGGTGGAGCGAGTGCTCATAGTGCTATTGTGGCACGTGCTTTGGCTATTCCAGCAGTCGTAGGTGCGGGTGTAGCTGTTTTAAATATTGAGAACCATGCCACAGTGCTAATTAATGGGGATACTGGTGAGTATGTGGTCTCACCCGAGCAAAGTCAGATTGATCATGCCATTGCAGAGCGCCAACGCCAGCGTGAGTTACGAGAACAAGCGGAACAGCATTGTTTAGAACCTGCCATCACACTGGATCAACATCAAGTTGAAATCGCAGCCAATATTGGCAAAGTGGGCGCTACGATACAGGCTGTGGCCGATGGGGCAGAAGCAATTGGTTTGCTACGCACAGAATTGGTCTTTATGTCACACAGCAGTGCGCCTGATGAGGCTACACAGGAAGCCGATTATCGGGTGGTGTTAGATGCTTTGGCGGGTCGTCCATTGGTGGTACGTACACTTGATGTGGGCGGGGACAAACCTTTGCCGTATTTGCCTATTGAAAAGGAAGAAAATCCATTCTTGGGCTTACGTGGTATTCGTCTGACTTTACGTAAGCCAGAGTTGTTACGTCAGCAATTGGTTGCTTTACTTAAAGCAGCGGATAATCGCCCATTAAGAATTATGTTTCCGATGATTGGGCGGGTTGAAGAATGGCGAGCAGCAAAAGCAATTTTGGATGAGGTTCGCATACAGCATCCATGTGAAAACTTACAAGTCGGTATTATGATTGAGGTTCCTGCGGCAGCATTGTTGGCTCCAATTCTTGCTCAAGAAGTTGATTTTTTTAGTATTGGAACCAATGACTTGACTCAATATACTCTGGCGATTGACCGTGGTCATCCGCTGTTGTCTGCTGAGGCTGATGGCTTACATCCGAGTATTTTGCTATTGATTGATCAAACTGTTCGGGCAGCACATCAGCATGGTAAATGGGTGGGCATTTGTGGTGAATTGGCTGCTGATCCAAAAGCTGTGCCTGTATTGATAGGCTTGGGCGTGGATGAGTTGAGTATGTCGAGTACCAGTATTCCATTGGTGAAGGCGCAAATTCGTGGTTTGAACTATATAAATTGCCAACAGGTCGCACAGCAAGCCTTAAGTTGTGACAGTGCGTCTGCCGTACGTGCATTGGTGGAGTAATTACGAATGGCTAAGATATTAAGCATTACTCTGAATCCTGCAATTGACCTCACCGTGCAATTGGATCAACTAAAAGTTGGCGAGGTCAATCGTCAGTTAACGGCCCAAAGCCATGCAGCAGGTAAAGGCTTAAACGTGGCACAGGTCCTTAAGGATTTGGGACATGAACTGATTGTGAGTGGCTTTTTGGGGCAAGAAAACCGTCAAATTTTTGACAATCATATCCAGCAAGAGCAATTTGATAACCAATTTATTTATGTTGCAGGTGAAACACGACAAAACATTAAAGTTGCAGAAGCTTCTGGTCAGATGACTGACATCAATGGCAAGGGCTTTTTTGTAGATAGCTCAGCAAAAAAACAACTATATGAACGTTTATCTCAACTGATTTTAGAGGTTGATGTGATTGTGATTGGTGGCAGTTTGCCACAAGGGTTTTCTGCAGAAGAGCTTTCGACACTGATTCTATGGTTACAGTCTGCGGGTAAAAAAGTCGCAGTAGATACCAGTGGTGTTGCGTTGAAAGCAGCAATTGCTGCCCATCCTTGGTTGATTAAGCCTAATACAGATGAGTTGACGGAAACTTACCATTTGCCAGCAGAAACGTTTGCAGAACAGCAGCATCTTTTTGCCAGTTTAAATAGTCAGATCGAACATATTGTGGTCTCGATGGGTGAAAACGGAGTGAACTGGCTTCACCACACGCAACCCCTGCATGCTACTGCACCGAAAGTCACCGTCCAAAGTACGGTGGGTGCGGGAGATTCCTTGCTGGCAGGTATGATTCATGGCTTGTTGAGTTCAACTTCCCCAGAAGAAACATTGAAAACAGCAACCGCAATTGCGAGCAACGCTGTGACCCAAATTGGGTTTGCCCTTCCAGACTTTGCTGTTATTGAAGATTTGAAATCGCAAATCTCAGTCCAATCATTGAGTTAATACGATGCAAGAGATTAAACATATTTTATTTGTGCCACATAGTCCCGAGCAGCCGATTAATGCAGTGATTTTGGCCAAAAAACTGTCTAAAGCAGCAACAGCACTTGGTATTTCCAATGATGTGGCGACATCAGTTGAGCATCTCGATTTATCAAATGTTATTGATACGGTTGTTTTTGTTGGACAGAAGTCGGCAGATGCGACTCAACTGCGTGACAAGGTTGTGAAAGTCATTGGTTTGAATAACGCACAACACGATGCGATCATGCTTTTGCAAGAGGTTCTTGAGCATTCAGATGCTGTAGATGAAACTATTGCAGCCAATGTAGGGGTTACACGGTTTGTCGCCATTACAGCATGTCCAACTGGTGTTGCGCATACGTTTATGGCGGCCGAAGCCTTACAAC
This sequence comes from Acinetobacter sp. CAU_H_S139_7, assembly GCF_058599305.1. Taxonomy (NCBI): domain Bacteria; kingdom Pseudomonadati; phylum Pseudomonadota; class Gammaproteobacteria; order Moraxellales; family Moraxellaceae; genus Acinetobacter; species Acinetobacter sp. CAU_H_S139_7. The sequence continues at coordinate 3,502,822 of NZ_CM178651.1, read as the reverse complement.
AAGGTGCAGTAAAGCACGGTTATCAGATTGATGTTGAAACCCAAGGATCGGTTGGGGCTAAAAATATTTTATCGGCAGAAAGTATTGCCAAAGCAGATGTCGTGATCTTAGCAACGGATATTGAGGTCAATACAGATCGCTTTGTAGGCAAACGTGTATATCGCTGCAGTACAGGATTTGCCCTTAAACAAACGGATAAGACTTTTGCAAATGCAATTGCTGAGGCCAAAGTGCTTGAAACGGGTAAGCAAACAGCCACTAAAACAGAAAATGAAAACAAAGAAAAAACTGGAATTTATAAACACCTTTTAACAGGGGTGTCTTTCATGCTGCCGATGGTGGTGGCGGGCGGTTTGATCATTGCCATCTCGTTTATGTTCGGCCTCAATCCTGTTGAAGGAAGCTTTGCCGCATCCTTAAAGCAAATAGGTGCTGCAGCATTTACTCTTATGGTACCTATGCTGGCAGGTTACATTGCTTATTCTATTGCGGATCGTCCGGGTTTAACTCCAGGTTTGATTGGCGGTTTACTTGCTACACAATTAGAGGCAGGCTTTCTCGGTGGATTAGTTGCAGGTTTTATTGCAGGTTATATTGCGTTATTTTTATCGAAACAGCTTAAACTCCCAAGTAGCCTAGAAGCATTAAAACCAATTTTGATTATTCCACTATTGGCCAGTTTAGCTGTTGGTTTAATCATGATTTATGTGGTTGGACAGCCTGTTGCACAATTGTTTGAATTACTCACACACTTCCTTGCCAATATGGGGACGACCAATGCCATGATCATGGGGGTTATCCTTGGGAGTATGATGTGTATTGATGTTGGGGGGCCAATAAATAAAGCAGCTTATGCCTTTACGGTAGGCTTACTTACGTCACAAACATACGGACCGATGGCGATTACCATGGCTGCGGGTATGGTACCACCGTTGGGTATGGCAATTGCAACTTTTCTGGCAAAGCATAAATTTGCCAAACCTGAGCAAGATGCAGGGAAGGCTGCTGTAGTTCTGGGCCTATGTTTCATCTCGGAAGGGGCTATTCCGTTTGCTGCCAAAGACCCGATTCGAGTGCTTCCATGCGCGATCGCAGGTGGTGCTGTAACTGGGGCTTTGGTTGCATTATTTAAATGTGAACTAGTCACTCCTCATGGCGGTGTAATGGTACTGATCATTCCGAATGCGATGAATTATCCATTAAAATATTTATTGGCGATTGCGATTGGAAGTGTGGTGACTGGTGTAGCTTATGCCGTGATAAAACAACGGTTAGAATAAGCCCTTCATAGAAGCTTTGTGAAAGCTATTTAGTGCAATAAATGAATATTATGCCCAATCCTATTTTGGATCATTTGGAGAGTCTCTACTTGAATTTGTCCAGGTAATAGATCATGAGCGATGTTGCTGAATAGGATTGCAACCTTACAAATCGAGCCAATATTCACCCCATCCATTGTAGTAAACATTAAGTTTTTTTGAGCATGGATTTATTTTCTTCTGATACGTTGGCGAGCCCTACTGTTCTGAAATGACAGCTTTGTCCGTTATAATTGTATAAACATTTTGGTGTCTGGTAATTATGTCCTTATTGATCAATTTTCTATCTCGCTTTAGTACTGCAACTCTTCAGCGCAGTCTGAGCTATGCTAAACACATTGATAGGGAAACAATTGAGTTCTTTGAGGAAAATGATGATGTCACGATGTATGCTCAAATTGAAGGGACAGATTATTACGATACCGCGATTACCTATAATCTTAAAAAAGACCGTTTAATCGATGATGACTGCACTTGTCCAGTTGGATATAACTGTAAACATGCTGCTGCTTTAGCGCGGTTATTCTTTCAAGAATATCGTCAGGAATTTCAACAGCGTTATGCTGAATCTCAATCTCCGCAGGGAATCGCAAAACGCCGATGGGGGGATGATCAGGCGCAGCGCTGGTTGAATGATTTTAAACGGTATTTACAACAGACTGAACCAGAGCAATCTGTCAAAACAAACAATTATTTAATTTACCTGCTAGATCAGTCGGTCAGCTTAAAGAAATTGACAGTTGATGTTCAGAAGGCCAGACGCAATAAAAACGGCTCAATTGCAGGGGAAAGTTATTATACCCAATATGAAAATATCACCAGAAAGCATCTGACTTTACCTGAACAAAAACGACAATTATTTAACCAGATTTATTATTACGCCAAAATAAACAGCGACGAACGCTTTTATCAAAGCAATCTTGATATCTCCAGCATTTTATTGGAGCATTTCAAATCTTTTATTCAAAGTGGCGATGTGTACTGGCAAAAAAAGAGCCATGCTGCACTTCAATGGTCAGAACAAGGCTATCACATCGAACTGATCTGGCAACAAGGTCTAAACAAACAGACAGAGCATTTAAACATTGAATTGGTCAATGGTGATATTCGACTCGATTTAAAATCAAATCCTCATATTCAGATTCTCGCAAGCCATCCACCATGTTATGTGGATATTCAACAGAACACGGTGGGCCAGTTATATGGTGAATATACGGCAAATCTTCTGTACCATTTTTTACAGATGCCTGATCTTCCATCTATGCTCTTGCCAGAGTTTGAGAAACTGACTCATCAATATTCAGACGTGAAAAATCTGCCTCAGCCCGAGTCTATTCAGCATATTGATGTCCTTGAGGGTAGTCCCCAGCCAATTTTACGCTTCGGTGTTTTAGATAAATTTGATTGGAAATGGGAAGAGTCTGTTTGTGCTGAAATTGAATTCTCCTATGCAGGTGGGCGAATTAAAGCAGGTACATCAGGTGACAGTTTTATTGGTGAACAGCATGGCAAAATGGTGCGACAGCTTCGGGACTTAGTTCAGGAACAACAGTCAATCCAGCGTTTACAGCTATTGGTCGAATCACTGAAGTGGGTGAAAGATCTTAGTTATGACCAGCAATTAAAACTGGATAAACAACGTCTTGATTCTATGGTTTTTGCTTTCTATGGAGACTGGATCAAACAGCTGATGCCCATCAATCAAATTGAGTTGATGGGCTGGCAGATAGAGCATCTGGAAAACAGCCCCTTTAACCTGCAATATGTTGAAAATTTAAATATTTCTATCACTGAATCTGAAGGACAGCAGGACTGGTTCAATATCGGGGCGACGGTTCAAGACAGTGCAGGCAATTCTTATAATTTGCTTGATGCGCTCGTAGCTTTGGTGCGAGTAAATCCTGATTTACTTGATCCGCGGACGTTTATTCATCTGCATGACAGTCAAATTTTCACCGTGAAAACTGCAGTTGATCAACCTGATTTGGCTCTATCCGCTAGGGATATTAAGCCGGTATTGTTGCATCTGCAGAGCATTTTACAGCAAGAAGAGCGCAGTATTGATCGCTATGATGCGAGTCAATTATTAGAATTGCAGCATAATCTTGGGATGACATGGCAGGTCAGTGATCGCCTGCAGCAATTTGTACAGAAATTCAAACAAGGCTATCAGCAACAACTGCCGACACCACAAGGTTTTCAGGGGGAGTTGCGTCCATACCAGCAGCAGGGCTTAGGCTGGTTACAGTTTTTAAGGGAAACCCAGCATGGCGGGATTCTGGCAGATGATATGGGCTTGGGGAAAACAGCACAAACTTTAGCCCATTTACTCATGGAAAAGCAGGCTGGATATTTGCAGGACAGTCCCGCCTTAATTGTTGCACCCACATCGCTGATGCATAACTGGTTCAAAGAAGCGGAGAAATTTACCCCTGAGCTCAAGGTATTGCTGCTACAGGGGCCCGACCGCCATCAGAATTTTGAGCAGATTCCGCACTATGATATTGTGTTAACCACCTATCCGCTTCTAGCGAGAGATGAAGAACAACTAAAGCAATATGAATATCATCAACTCATTTTGGATGAGGCGCAGAATATCAAAAATCCGCGTGCCAAAGCTGCACAGGTAGTACGGCAATTAAAAGCACGACATCGTTTGTGTCTAACAGGTACCCCGATGGAAAATCATTTGGGTGAACTGTGGGCACTATTTTATTTCCTGATGCCAGGATTTTTATATTCACAAGAAATTTTTAATAAAAAGTACCGTCATCCGATTGAAAAACGCGGTGATCAGCAGTTAAGGCAAAAGCTGGTCAACCGGATTAAGCCCTTCATTTTACGTCGCTTGAAAACTGACGTAGCCAAAGAATTGCCAGAAAAAACTACGATTGAAGTCAATATTGATATGAATGACCAGCAATCCAAGTTATATGAGGCTGTTCGTGCCACGATGCAGGAAAATATTCAGAAAATTGTGGCAGAAAAAGGCTTTAAACGTAGTCAAATTCAAATTTTAGATGCCTTACTGAAGCTACGTCAGGTGTGCTGCCATCCTAGCTTACTAAAGCTGGATTCAGTGAAAACCGGGCAGGCACACTCTGCCAAACTTGAACAGTTGATGGATATGGTCGTTCCAATGGTGGAGGAGGGGCGAAAAATTCTGATCTTCTCTCAGTTTACCTCAATGTTGGAACTGATTGAGCAACAGCTCCATCACGCAGAAATTGGCTATGTGAAGCTGACTGGAAAGACCAAAAAGCGAGATGAAGTCATTACAGCATTTCAGTCTGGACAAGTGCCAGTATTTTTAATCAGTCTGAAAGCAGGAGGGGTCGGTCTGAATCTAACTGCCGCAGATACGGTCATTCACTATGATCCATGGTGGAACCCTGCTGCTGAAGATCAAGCTTCAGATCGTGCATGGCGGATTGGACAGGACAAGCCAGTATTTGTGTATAAGCTGATTACCAATAAAAGCATAGAAGAAAAAATTCTTGCCTTACAGCAAAATAAAGCAGAACTGGCACAGTCTATTCTAAGTACCGATCATGAGGGCGAAGCGAAACTGACGGAAAATGACGTGATGAACTTGTTTGAGAAATTTTAGTTTGGTTTCAGATTACCCTAATCATCTGTAAGTATCTGAAAGTCTGGATGCAATTTTTTCCAATGTTCTCTTAATTTTTCTTTATAAATAGAAATCATAGGTAAGTCTAGTAATAGCACTGGCCATACTGACCGTGCTTTGTCCATGATTGCGTGAAGTTGTTTTTCAATAACACGCCATGGAACACCGACTTTTTCAGCCCATTCTTCAAAGTGTTTCATCTCAGCTAAATACCAATCTTTATTTTTGGCAAGATTTAATGCGAAATGATGCTCATTTTCAATATATACACTAGTCATTAATATATCGTATGCGAGAGATAATCTGGGTGCACTTTTATCATGATAAATCATACTCCAGTTTTTTAAGTGCGCATCTCCATTGGCGAGTAAAATATTGACGAGTAAACGGCTGGCAAATTGCTGAATATCAATAATTTTGTTATCTGAAAATTGATAAATGATCTTTCCTATCTGTTCATAATTTGTGGTGCTGTATTTCTGCTGTGGATATGCGCCGAAGATCTGAGCAAAATCTTCGATGTGAATAAGCTCTGTAGTATCAGCAGTACTCTGTCTATCAAATCTTTTGATTGCGAAAGCATATTGCTCTTGGGGTAAATTTAATGGTGGAAGGTCTTGTAAAAGGGCCATATCCACCAAGCGAATCTCAGGGACATCTATTCCGACCGTTTTGGCAAGGGTCATCATAGAATATTCATTTAGCGGAACAAAAGCATGTCTGGAAGAAGGAGTTTTGATAATCCAGTCCCCGAGTAGAGTCGTTTCCGTTGCCTGTGCTAGTGTAAAACGCCCATCTTTGGCTTTCATGGAAAACTTCATTTGGACGCCGGCCAAGGAAAACTTATTATCTGTTCGAATCTCTTGCTTTAAAATTTGATCTGGATTCGAGATCTGCAGTTTGAATTTTATTTCATCTGGAATTTCTTCTGGATCTAATGGAGTCGCAATGAGTGCTCCAGGTAAATCATGACCTAAAGCTGCCAATAACTGAAATTCATTGTCTATATGTACTTTGAGGCTTTGTGCAATCAGTTCACGTAATGCCCCTTCTGGTAGCAAGTTTGATAGCAAGGGGTGTAAGCGCTGATGTGTAACATAGGTCTTTTCTAAAATTTTATCCGCTTGAGGATACAAGGGGGAAGTCAGCAAGCTCAAGGTCTGGCGTTGCTGATCAAATCGGAAAGAATCCGTAAAAACCAGAATATTTTTTCCGCTCTGAAATCCTGCCAAGTATCCAACGACAGCGTGATGTAATGTTAATTTCAGGACGGCAACAGTATTCATGGTTCCTCTCCTCCGAGAAGACCCTTCCATGGGTTAGTCATTAAGTCATCCTGATCTTCAATAGTGACTTTAATTTCATCATTCAATAATTGTCTAATCAAATGAACCTTATCATCAGGGATGAGCATCAGTTGAGCATTTAATCCTGCCGCGATAATTTCTAAGGTCTCTAATCGAGGGTTGCCCTGACTTTCCAGCTTTTGGTATTGCTGTCTTGAAATGCCTGTACGGGATTGCATATCAACTTGCTTTAAGCCCAATTGGGTTCGTCTTTTTTTGATTTGCTGAAGTAAAGACTCATTCATTGTAGACACATTTATTGCTTTTTAGTGTTATAAGAAACATATTAGTTTCTTTTTTCTTGAAAAGCAATTTATGATTTTATCATTTCGATCTGCAAAACAGCCTTAGCTACGTAGTGATCTGAAATGACTCTGAAAATACAGTTAAAATTTGCATTCGGACCCGCATCCTTTGTGATGGCCAGTTATTTTGATGCCAAGGAGACCCACACATTTAGAATTTTAAAAGCGGCTTTACGTTTAATTATCTTATGGATTGAAAATTGGGGTAGTGTCAATAGATCTAAAATTATAAAACGATATTATTGTGTGATTGTTCTACAATATAGCCTAGAGCTTTATAACTTTTACTCCTTCTCTGAAACATTTTGACAAATATCGGATGGTTAACATCAACATAATCATATACCTGAACTTCAAATTTACCTTCATTTGATCTATGAATACGCCCAACATATTGAGCCAAAGTGCCTTTCCATGAAATCGGGAATGCCAAGAACAAGGTATCTAAACGAGGAAGATCAAAACCTTCACCAATGTATTTTCCCGTGGCAATCACAACATGAGCATCATCTAAATTTTGTTTTTCTTTTATGTTTTTTGTATGGCTCATACCTCCCTGTAAAATAGATGTTTTATACCCTAAATCATTCAACTTATTTCTAAGATTTTCGGCATGTTTTCTACGTTCAGTTAAAATTAACGGGATCTGACCATTTTGAATACAATGAGAGACATCTTTAATAATGGCATTATTACGTTCTGTATCTTCAGTAAGATGTTGCATCAGCTTTGAAATATGTGGTTTATTTTCGGTACCAAAGAAAATTTCTGGGAATTCACCTTCATAATTTACTTTTATTAATAATTTTTTAAGCTGGGTGTGATTGTTGGATTTCGCTTTGTATACAATAGAACCAGCTTGCATGAAAATAATGGGTTGATGCCCATCTTGACGTTCTGGTGTAGCAGTTAACCCGAGAATGTAGTAGGGACTGACTTCACTGAGAAGAAATTCATAGCTTGGTGCGGATAAATGGTGGCATTCATCTACGATAATTTGTCCGTAATTAAAGGCGATAGGTTTGATTGAATTATTTACACGGTTGATTAGACTTTGATATGTTGCAATGTCAATTTGATTAGATGGTTTGGCTTTTCCACCTTGTATTGTACCAATTTCGACATCGGCTAAAAATGAATGTAATCGTTCTTTCCATTGAGAAACAAGTTCTTTGTTATGAACAATAATGAGTGTATTTGTTTGGCGTTTGGCAATGATAGAGATTGCAGTAACAGTTTTTCCAAAAGCCGTTGGTGCATGTAGAACTCCAACATCGTGTTCAAGGATTTTTTTACATGCCATTTCCTGTTCAGAGGATAATTCGGTAAGTAGATTTATATTGACTAATATGTTGCCTTTAGTACGTTGATCTTTTAGTTTTATTTTAGTATCTTGTTGATTAAGCAAGTGAATTATATCTGTTAGGCATCCTCGTGGTAAACTGAGATATTGTCCTTCAAGGCGGGCACAGCATATGTGTCTTGGAATTCCTGTCGTTGAAAAACGCATTGCTTGTGCTTTAAAAAAACGAGGGTTGGAGAAAGTGGCTAATCTTTTTAATTGAGCTATCAATTGAGAGGGTAATGTCTGAATTGGAATGTGAATCATATTTGCGAATACCAATTCAATAGCGTCTGGACATCCCGCGATCTTTTGATTTTTTTTAGGAATATTTTTTACCCATGGAGCCTCATGGTCAACATCTGTTTGATTCTGTTCGATGAAATTGTAGCCTAGTTCATTCACAATATTATTAACTTCAGAAGAACTCATTAATTCAGTTTGTTGTAAAACAGTCCATGGGTCAGTAAAGGCATTAAAGTTACTGTCAATAAAGGTACTATTTCCTAGCGCTCTTGCGTGCTTTTGTAAGGGTAATGCTATTAAATTTCCAAATCCGCCTGCTGGCATGTGATCTTGATTTGGAAACATACGATCATAAGATTCAAAATCTAGAGCTGGATAAAGTTCCATGGCCTTATCTAGAATACCTGCACCCATTAAGCGAGCTTGCTTAGCTGCAATTGGTTCAGAGAAAAATATCCAAACATGTGCGCCATTACCTGAACGAGAGCGCTCAACCAAAAATGGTATATTTAAAGATAAGCACGCTTCAGAAAATGCAGTTACACAATTTTTCCAATCTGATTTATCAAAATCTACTGCGAGTAACCTACATTGATCTGTTGCTAATAGTGGGTAAATGCCTATAACTTTCTGTCCAGTTAAATGAGAATAAAGAACTTCTTGTGTGATGGGTAATAGTTGACGGCTTTTACAGTCTGAACATTTAATTTGAGGTTTGTAACAAATGCCATGTTTCCACTCATTTGCACAAGCAACAGAATAACCAGATTTTCCACTGCTATTTTCCCAACGATAAGCAAAGGTATCAGTTCGTCCAATAAACCTTTGAGAAAATAATAAAAGTCTTTCTTCTGCTGATAAATAATTCTTATTTTTTTCTTCAAGCGATATAAGTTTTTCTTTTTCTTGATAAAGGCTTTGATATTCATTTTGTAATAATGTGATTTGGTCTAAAATTTGCTGTAATCTAACTGCAATTTCTTTTAACTTATTATTCACTGATTTTTCCTAAAACACAGCTATTACTGTCCTGATATCAAATCTTAAATTAAAGAATTACAATATAATAAATCAATTAATTTTCAAAATATTATACAAAATTATTTATATGCATTAATTTCTTTAAAGTTTTGCTCGAAGACCCTCTAGCAATTGTAAAACAGAGAACAATCCCTGAGCATTTTGAATCTGTTCTACCGGAATGCCATTAGTTAATTTATTTGATGACTTCATGAAATGCTGCATCCAGGTAGTATCTCCACCCGCCAGAGCATCTAGTGATGTGGTAATACGGATTAAAGTGAGGGCGATTTCTCCCTGTTTTGAAGTGGGATCTAATTCAAGAGAGGTTAAAGTTTTCACCGAATCTATACTAATGTGGTTCCACTCCAACCGTGTTCGTTCTAATCAATTAAAATCATCTCAATTACCTTGGGCAGATCCACAGCAAATTCCTTATACTGTGACAGGACCATATTTAACCGAATTATTTAATAAATGTTTTATTGATGGTTTGCATGAACCGAGTAAGCGACCTTCTGCAAATGATTGGGAAGATGCTTTAGTCAAAACCGTTGACTTAATTCAGCCGTGTTTAAATGCTAATTGTACCCATAAGTGGTATGTTTTCGATAATACTACTGCACCAAAATGTCCTTTCTGCAATACGCCATTTTCAGGTAAGCTGCCAATACTAAACTTATATTCTGCACGTCAAGAAGGAAAGTTTAGACTAGATAATCATCGTTTGATGGTATGGACCGGTCAGTCGTTATTTCAATGGCATAGCAATCATATAGTTGCACCGAATGAACGTCTCAGTCCTGAACAAACTAAAAGAAAAGGTTATTTTATTTTTCATAATAATAAGTGGTGGTTGGTCAATGAAGGGTTAGCAGATTTGACTGACGTAACAACCAAAACAGCTATCCCGATTGGAGGTAAAATTGAGCTAAAAGATGGTGTACAAATTTTACTTTCAAAGCAAGAAGGTGGCCGTCTGGCTGTAGTACAGATGGTTGAAGCTTAGACTGAAAATGTATTGAGCATAAGTTTATCTTGGGTAGACGGTTGAGACTTACATAAACCAAAAGTTTTATAGCGTAATAAAATCATTTCTGCCCAATTGCGATGTGTAGCAGGTTCTAACATTGAGCCGTGGCTTTTAAATACACTTTTAGCATCTTGCGATAAAATTTGCTGTGCTTCATGAAATTCTTCTGTAGTTATTTGAAGGGCTTGATGAATATACGCAATTTGCGAAGGATGAATGGCAGTTTTTGTATAAATCCCATTATTCATATCTTGGCATATTTCACTCATGAGCAATTGCGTGTGGTTAATATGTTCACACACTGGCGAACTGAGTTGAAAACCAGCTGGAATAAATAAGCCTGCCAATTGTGAAATCAATATACCTACAGGGGTTTGATAAATAGTACTATTTTTAGGACGACGTAAATTTAAACAGGACAGAAGGTCATTACCTCCAATTCTTAAACACAAGGTTTTATGAAAATCATACTTGAGGGCTTGATTAAGTTCCATATTATGGCCCATATCAAAAATCTCTTTAGTTTCAAGCGTTGGCATCAGGTTGATATTAGATGGCAAAACGTCCATCCACTGTTTTAGATCGTGTAGCGTAAACTTGGGTAAAATCATACCACTGTAGGTATGATTTAATTCCCAGTCGACAATGTGTTTTGCCATCTCAATATTTCTAGGACGAATAAACATTGCAGGTGCTTTAGGATTCGGCTGTTCTAAACGTTTTTGTAATAAAAGTTTTAGGTTAACCATCGCAGTTTGTACGTCTCTTTCCAATACGGCATCTTCTAAACAGACTGCAATAGATTTAAGTATTGGAAATTTAATCCCTTCGGTAACTTCCCATAACTGCTCATGAGTTGCAGGAATGTACATGGTTGCACCAAGTTCAATCGCATGTTGCAGTTGTTTCATTTATTTTTCTCGACTTTTTTTATCAGAGTGACTGCATGGTATGGACCTAACTTGGCACCTAAAATATCTACAGGAATATTTTGTTCTTTGGCAAAATGTAACAGTAATTGTACATGGGGATTGGATGGATCACGAATTAATATTCTTTCAGGAATACGTCTTAATACCGCACGTGTCGCTTCTGCAATACTAGGTTTAATACGATTAATATTTTTAATATTATAGATGTCAGAGATCCAAGTAATCGTATCTAAACAAATTTTTTGTTGTTTGAGTCGAATATGATTATTCCAATGGGATAAATTTGTAGACGGATTCTGATTAATAATATTTAAAATTTTGTCTGTAAAATCTACTGAAATATCATGTTCAGCTAGATGTTTGTAAACTAAACAACTATGCCAATTTTTAGGCTCATAGCAATTTTTTTTTGCTAACTCAAAATTGATATGATCTTTTAAAATGGTGCGTGAGGTTAAACCAGAGACCACAGAACCTAGAATACCAAACGGAATCAGCCAATCCTCACAGCTAGCACTTAACCAAGAATAGCCACCTAAATCGGCTAAGGTGACAAGGCGAGGAATATCCCAGCCTGCATCAAATAATGCCGGATAATCTGCTAAATTTTGGGTTAACTCTCGACAAATTGCACCTTTACCTGTCCAACCATCTACAAAAACAATATTTTCCGCACCATGTTGATCAATAATGGCATGTAAGGCTGCAAAGTCGATACCGCGATCACGAATAATACTAATACCGTAATGTACGCACTGCTGATATTTTTCAATATAGTGCTTGAGCAGTACCCCTAAAGGTACACCTGCACGTACTAGACTGACCAAAATAATAGGCTGATTTTTAAATCGACTCAGTAGAGAGTTACCAATTTTCTGTACATCACAAGCCAGACGTTCAGCACCTTGCTCAAAAGCGTATTGAAAATGACGCATCTGCTCTTTTGAAGGGGGATGCTCTACACTAATCATTTGGGAGTAATGTTTTTTTCCTGATTGAATCAAATACTCTTTTTCTGCCAATGGTGTCGGTTCAATATCATCAATATTGAGTAAAAAGGTTACATCTTGCGGTCGATATGAACCATGAAAACCTAAGGTATTAAGATTGGATGCACCAGCATAATTCTTATCCATGTCCTAAATATCCTTTCGCATTATGATCTTGCATTAAACTTTGTGCTAAAAACTTATCCAATTGGCTATTTTTGGGCATACCAAACCAATCACAGCACGCTAAGAAGCCGGCATCAGATAAACTGTCGCCCCAACCTAAGATGGCACGTTCACGTTCAGGGTCATATTTGTTGATAAAAAATTCGACTGCTTTTTGTTTAGAAACAAATTTTGGAATAATCGCCAAATTATTACCATTGATATGTACGTAACAATGCTCGAGCACTTCAGCAGGTAAGTTGGCAATAATTTTAGATAAAAATAATGGTTCCGGATCATTCTGTTTGGCAACGGTATAAATTTTCCCGCCATTTTCTTCCACCGTCCAAGTACGGATTGATCCAAAAGGTTTTGCATAATCCAGTAGTGCATTGGGTAGATCATTGAGTAAGTGTTCTAACTCTGCTGTAGCTTGCTGTTGCAAAACAAGCCATTCTTGATCAACCTGTTTATTGGCCCCTAAAATGGTTCCGCCATGTGAGCAGACTGCACCGTGCTGAAAAGGAATATGTACGCGTTGTAATGCTTCTACTGACCGAGCAGTGACTGGAATTACTTCAGCAGACTCTAATAGCCAATTCACGAATATTTGCTGTTTTGGCAGCATATAAGAAAGCGGTTCACCTAATTTATCTGTAGTCGCAATTTTATGTAAAGGCGTAGGTGTGCTTTTACGATGTGTTTGAAAAAGAGTGTCATCTAAGTCAACAAAAATTAACGGCTTAACATTCATAACTAATAATTTCCAAGTTTTTTATTTGTTCAAAAAGCAGAGGGTCAACACTATCTTTAGCGGTTTCAATGATTAAAAAGACACGATCAAATTCTTGATGTTTTACGTTGTATGCATAGTTATTCATATTGAGTCCGTAATTGTCTTTAAATAAACAAATACTTTCAATGGACTGTCCTTGCATAATCGGAGAGCGAGTGGTGGAGCTAAAATAAACCTCAACACCTTGCTTTTCTAGTTGCTCTGCCATTAGGAAAGGAATCCAGGTGAATTCCCCCGAACCTAACACTAAAACTTTTTCATGCGCTTGAATGGATTCAATCTTTTGCCACACAGAACACTCCAGAAAAGTCGGTTCGCGCCCCCAGTCATTGGGTGCAATAATTTTTTGGCTTTGTTGCTGGGTTGAACTGACGTTCGGCATTTGAATATCAATTTCTTTGTTGTTATCTTGCCACTGCCAGTGACCATGTAATAAAGAAACCACTTCAACTGGAATACCTAAATCATCGGTGACTAAGTGCTGTTCAGCCCAGTTGACTAAAGTCACTAAAATAATCCTTTCAACGTGTTCTAAACCTGATTTTTTAAGACTGAGAATTAAATTTCTAAAGGTTTTACCAGTCGAAATTTCATCATCCACTAAGATAAGAGTTTTTGAACTCAGGATGTGTTGATGTTTAATAGCATCATGACTAGACAAGATAAATTGGTCTTGTGCATGGCTATGTTCTTCTAAAAACAAGCCTAATGTGGGCAAGGTTTCGACTGGATGCCGAGTAGTCGTTAAAAAAATAGCATTTTCCCCGAAATCTGGTTTCAGCTCACGATAGACTCCTGCGCCTAAACCGACTGCGGTTTCAGCCATACCAATCACACTAATGGGATAGGGCAAATTTTTAGGAATAAGAGCAGCAAGGTCTTGATAGCTTTTTTGCATAACTGAGGGTGCGACAGGAATATGTTTACCAAGAACTTTAGAAACAAATAAAAATGCACGTTTCGGATTAATTCTTTCTGCAAAGCTAAGCAAATCATCCAATTTCCATTCAGGATGATGATGATTTACTGTCACACTAATACGGCCACGGCTTAAATCAATATGTTTTATCAATGTTTACAATCCATTTTTTATACTTTGTATAATGGGGAGAACTTGTACTACAGTAGTTGGTACGGAGCGCTTTAAAATTAAGTGCAATTTTTCAGCAATCAATTCTGCAATTAAATTAACTCCAGTATGTTGTGTATAGGCAAAACCGCCAGCGGGACGCGGGTTAATTTCTAAAATATGCCAGGCTCCCTGATCATCTTGCTTAAATTGAATATTGATCAATCCATCGCACTGGAAATGTTCTACTAAAATTTTACATATTTCATGACATGGATGCTCGATATAGCATTCTTGATAAAATTTAAATTTTATCCGAGTCACTAAGGCTAAAATTTTGCCATTACTACAGGCAATATCTACAGAACATTCTTGCCCTTGCAAAAAAGGCATAATCAAATACTCAATAGGCGGCTGTAATTGAGCATAAGCTTCTATAAACTGTTGTGTATTACACAAAGTATTAGACTGAAACCTCATAAAATATGAAACGTCATCCCTTAATTGCACAAAACCTGCACCATATACGCCATAAACGGGCTTTGCACAAATAGCGCTATATCGTTGTTGATATTCATCAATAGCTTGTTTTAACTCATTAACATGAGCAACTTTTGCAGCAGAAATGCTAGGTAAGTTTAAACCTTCGCAAATTTCTCCAAATAAAAATTTATTATTAATGTTTTCATGCTGACTAATGTCTTTGGCACCAGTCACTAATTGAATATCATGACGAGAAAATTCTTCACGAAACTGCTCAATAAATTGACTATGCTTTCCACAAAATAAAAGTTGAATAGAGTGCTCTTTACATTGTTCTAATAACCAGTCTGAACTGTCCTTAACAACCGGTTGTTGAAAAAAATAGTCTGCATACAACTTTAGTTCAGGACGTTGTTTACTATGAGAACAAAAAATAGTCAGATGGGAAGATAAATTTGAGTTTTTTAATAATTGAATAATGTCATTTTGACAGGAATAACTTTCAGCAATCCAGATATTGTAATGCGATTTCACAGTAGATTTGATCTCAATTTTATTTAATAACAATTATGAATTTATGATTTCATTCTACATGGAGTAGGCTTTGTTGCACAAACCTATCTGTAAAGGGTTTTTCAGCGATATAATTTTCAAATGAAGAAGCCTACACACAAAATCTACCGCACAACCAATTGGCCCGCATATAACCGAGCGCTTATGAGTCGCGGAAATATTGCCATTTGGTTTGATCCTGCTACGCAATGGTATGCGCCATCAAAAGGCAAACAAGGGCGAAATCAAACCTACTCCGACGCAGCCATCCAATGCTGCTTAATGATTAAATCCTTATTCCGTCTGTCTTTACGTATGGTCACTGGCTTTGTGCAAAGTCTGATTAAACTTTGCGGATTAAATTGGATAGCTCCAGATTACACCACGCTTTGTAGAAGACAAAAGCATATTGATATTGTAATCAGCTACCAAAAAAGTAGCGATGGGCTGCATCTACTCATGGACTCTACAGGCATGAAGTTTCTAGGTGAGGGCGAATGGAAACGCAAGAAACATGGACCTGAATATCGTCGCCAATGGCGTAAACTTCATATTGGTATAGATGCTAAAACCCTACAAATACGAGCAGTTCAGCTTACAACCAATAATGTCAGTGATTCACAGGTGCTTGGTGATTTACTTAATCAGATTCCACAAGATGAGCGGATTGACTCTGTTTATACCGATGGAGCTTATGACACCAAGCAATGCCGTCAGGTCATTGCAGATCGGCAAGGGCATGCGGTGATTCCACCTAGAAAAAATGCGAAACCATGGAAAGATACAAAGAGTAGCTCGCTAGAGCGAAATGAATTACTTCGAACAATTAAACGTTTAGGCAGGACACTATGGAAAAAATGGTCAGGCTATCATCGTCGAAGTTTGGTTGAAACTAAGATGCATTGCATCAAATTATTAGGAGATAAACTCAGTGCAAGGAGTTTTGATAGCCAAGTGAATGAGATCCATGCACGTGTAGCAGTCCTTAACAGATTTACGGAATTAGGTCGACCACTTACCCAAGTTACGCCTTAAATTTGGCTCAATTAGGGGCGCTTTGCATTTCAAATCTTTGTGCAACAAAGCCCATGGAGTATATAAAATTTTTCATGTAATAAATTGAAAAATTGTTCTAGAAAGTCACTGGGTTGATATCAACCCAGTGACATGGCGGCAGGTTTTTATATTGCTGCACTTGCCGCGTGAATCCGCCTATGTTAAAACAATATAGGGCGAATAAAATAATTTTTAAGATATTTTTTTATATTCATATACTTAATTAGTTAAATGAAATATTACAATATTGTAAGAGGGTAGTATGCAACTTATTGCAGGTGGAAACATTGCTTTAGCATCTGAAGTGGTGGAGATATTAATAAAAACCAGTATTCCTAATCAAGTAGAGGTTGATTGTACTGCATATCTTTTAGTACAAAGTACGCAAAAAGTGCGTGGTGATCAAGATATGATTTTCTATGGACAAACTCAAACACGAAATCAAAGTGTGCTACTAGTCCAGTCTGATTCCAATGATCCATATGTAAGTAAATTTAAGATTAATACAGCATTAATTGATCCACAAATTCAAAAAGTTACTTTATGTGCAACAATTAATGAACCCAATAATTTTAGTCGAATATCTCCTATTCATATTGAACTTTTATCCGGTACTCAAACCATCGCCAATGCAGTGATTCAGACTCAGTCTAAAACAGAAAAAGCATTAATTTTGGCAGAAGTGTATAAACATAATGATAAGTGGAAATTTAGATTTATTGATCAAGGCTTTAATGGGGGGTTGAAACCGTTGGCTGAAAACTTTGGTGTGGTGATTGATGAGACTACAACGCATACTTCGCCAACGCCAACGCCAACGCCAACGCCAACGCCAACGCCAACGCCAACGCCAACGCCAACAAAATCAAATATAAATTTATCCAAGATCAAGTTAGATAAAAATAACTCGACAATTAATCTTAGTAAGAAAGGTTCAGCTTTTGGCAAAATTTCAGTCAATTTAAACTGGAATAAATCTGCACCTAAATCCGAATCCTTTTTTCAGAAATTAACCCGTTCCAATTCAATCGACCTAGATTTGGGTGCGATGGTGCAGCTTAAAGATGGCAGCATTGATTTAGTACAGCCGCTTGGAAACCGATTTGGCAATTTTGATCGCGCTCCCTATATGAAATTAGACGCAGATGATCGCACCGGAGCATCGCTAAATGGAGAAAACTTACATATTAACGGCACTCAATGGGATCGTATTGAGCGCATTGTTATTTACACTTATATTTATGAAGGTGCGGCACAATGGGCTGCCACCGATGGTGTGGTAACAATTCGTATTCCGGATCAACCGGAAATTGAGGTGCGCTTAACAGAAGGTAATCAATTAACTACCTGTGCAATTATAGAATTAAAAAATGTTAACGGTGCTATTCAAGCTAATCGAGAAGTTCGTTATTTCAAAGACCAACAATTTTTAGATAAGTTTTATCGCTTTGGTTTTCGCTGGACCCAAGGCTCAAAAGATTAACAGTATCAATTTAATTTACATGTAATAAAGAAGAGAGAAAATTATGGCTATTTCATTAAACAAAGGTGGAAATCTATCTTTAAGTAAAACAGATCCATCGCTTAACCAAGTTTTGATTGGTTTAGGTTGGGATGCGCGAGCAACCGATGGTGCAGATTTTGACTTGGATGCTTCTGCATTTTTATTGGCTGCAAATGATAAAGTTCGTGGTGAAACTGATTTTATTTTTTATAACCAAACCCGTTCACCAGAAGGTTCTGTAGAACATACTGGCGACAATCGTACCGGTGAGGGTGATGGTGATGATGAAGCGGTTAAAATTAATTTGGCGAAAATTCCCACTGATGTGCAAAAAATTGCCATTACTGTGACTATTCATGATGCTGAAAGCCGTGGTCAAAATTTTGGCCAAGTGCAAAATGCTTTTATTCGCGTAGTCAATGATCAGACCAATGTCGAAATTGTCCGCTTTGATTTAAATGAAGATTATTCCACTGAAACAGCGATGATTTTCGGTGAACTATATCGTCATAATGGTGAATGGAAATTTAGAGCCGTAGGGCAAGGTTATAATGGCGGTCTACGCGCTATGTGTGGCCAATATGGCATCAGTATTTAAACTTTGTTTATTAGGTAAAAAATGAAACATTTCCGTTTTTCGATAATTTTTACCATCATATGCTTGGCTATTTCAGCATATTGGGGCTTCACGCATGGTCCTGAAGCCGGCTTGATGGCCATGTTCAAAGTCTTGGCTATTACCTCTATCCTAGCTGTGATGGAGGTTTCATTATCTTTTGATAATGCGGTTGTCAATGCTTCTGTATTGAAACATTGGAATCAATTTTGGCGCACACTGTTTTTAACAGTCGGGATTATCGTTGCCGTGTTTGGTATGCGATTGGTATTCCCTTTACTTATTGTTGGTGTCACTGCGGACATGAGTATGATTGAGGTTGCTAAATTAGCGTTAAATGATCCTAAGTCTTATTCAGAAAAGCTTATGGCTCATCATGCTGAAATTGCAGCATTTGGTGGCATGTTCTTATTATTAGTATTCTTAAATTTCTTGTTTGATGATGAAAAAGATGAACATTGGTTTCATTGGCTTGAATCAAGACTAGCAGATTTAGGAAATATTCAGGCTATTTCAGTCTTTATTTCATTAGTTATTCTACTTATTCTAGCAAGCTATATCCCTGATACATCACGTTTAGTTGTTGTGATGGCTGGAATTTGGGGTATTGTCGTGTATGTGGGTGTGAAAGTAATTGGTCATCTATTAGAAGGCAGTAGCAATGATGATGAGTCTGAAAAATCAAATGGTGCATCAGCAACAGGTACTATTGTCAAAGGTGGTATTGGTGGTTTCTTATATTTAGAAGTATTAGATGCATCTTTTAGTTTCGATGGTGTAATCGGTGCTTTTGCAATTACCAGCGATGTGGTAATTATTATGCTTGGCCTTGCAATTGGTGCGATGTTTGTCCGTTCAATGACAATTTATCTTGTTGAAAAAGGTACGCTAGATGCCTATGTATATTTAGAACATGGTGCACATTATGCAATTGGCGCACTTGCTTTCATTATGTTGGCCAGTGGCACAGGATTACATATTCCAGAGGTTATTACAGGGTTGGTAGGTGTTGCCTTCATTGTTTGGGCTGTTATCTCTTCAATTTCATATAGTAAAAAGCAACAATCTTCATAAATTAAATTTGATAAGGAAATAAAGAAATGGCGATTAATTTATCCAAAGGTGGAAATATTAACCTTTCTAAAACTGCACCGACTATGAATAAAGTCGACTTGGGGTTAGGTTGGAATCCACGCGCAACGGATGGTAAAGCATTCGATCTAGATGCAGTTGCATTCTTAACGGGTGAAGATGGTAAAGTTCGTTTAGATGGTGAATTTATTTTCTTTAATCAGAAAGTTTCACCATGTGGGTCTGTGACTCATAATGGTGATAACCGCACTGGCGATGGCGATGGCGATGATGAAACCATTTCAGTAGACCTGTCTAAGGTTCCTCAAGAAGTGGCAAAAATTGTATTTGCAGTGACGATTCATGAAGGTCAGCAGAATGGTCAAAACTTTGGTATGGTCGATCGAGCTTATATCCGTGTAATTAACCAAGACGCAAATGCAGAAGAATTGGCGCGTTTTGATTTGTCTGAAGATGGTAGCACTGAAGTTGCAATGATTTTTGGTGAATTATATCGTCACAGTGGTGAGTGGAAATTCAAAGCAGTAGGTCAAGGCTTTAGTGGTGGTTTAGGTGCTTTAGCAGCTAGTTATGGTGTTGCTGTTTAAGCAGCTAGTTGTAACACAAGTACTAAAAGAGCGATCTTTTAGTACTTGAAAGTGATAGATATAGGATTACTTTCAAGTACTACAATAGAGAATAAAAATGCACTTGATTTCTGGTCAAAAAATAGCATTGAATCAAATTATTCAGACAAGTGATGTCTTTACTTTACGGATTCAAATGAACGCCACATTTGAGATCGATGTTTCAAGCTTTGGCTTAGGCGTAGGCGATACACTTTTTAATGATGATTATATGACTTTTTATAATCAGCCTCAGACACCTGCCGCAGAAGTACGCTATCAACAACAACGTAATGCGCATCTTTTTCACTTCAATCTAAAACACATTAATCATGCACAGACGCCACGATTTATACTGTGTGCTGCGGTCAGTGATCAGCAAAAAAATTTAAGAGACGTGAAAGCGATTCAAATCGAATTGCTTAACTCATCTGGACAGGTAGTGGCAACGTATGCATTAAGCCCCAGCTATTTCAGTCAAGAAAAAGCAGCGATGTTGGTCGAGGTTTATTTTAAAAATGATTTATGGTGCTTGGCAGCGATTGGACAAGGCTTTAATAGTGGCTTAAATGCTTTGGTTCGACATTTTGGTGCTGAGGTTGCAGAAGACCTTGCTCCACCTATGCCAACGCTTTCCAAGCTTGATTTAAAGAAAAAAGTGATTTTAGATAAAATTGAGCAGGCAGCACCACATTTATTAGATTTAACTAAAAAGTCGCTGATAAGCTTAGAAAAAAGTAATTTATTGAATATTAAAGCACGAGTAGCACTGGTGTTAGATTATTCAGGTTCAATGAGCCAACAATATAAATCGGGTGATGTACAACACCTTCTAGACCGAATTATACCCTTGGCTTTGAATTTTGATGACGATGGTAGCTTTGAGTGTTGGGCATTTGCAGAAAAAGCCCTTCATTTAAATGATGTGAATCTTGAGAATTTAAATAACTATATAGCTTCAGAACAAGGAGGCTATAAAAAATGGAATGCGAAAGCTGGCTATAATAATGAGCCTGCCGTTCTTGAAGAAGTATTGCATTATTTCATTAAAGAAAGTCCATCAAACGTAGCTGTCTATATTGTATTTATTTCTGATGGCGGTGTGTCTGAAGCTAGAAAAATTAAAAAGATTTTACAAGAGGCATCATCACAACCCATATTTTGGCAATTTGTAGGTATAGGCGGCAGAAATTACGGTGTATTAGAGAAATTAGATATCATGGAGGGGCGAGTGGTCGACAATTGTAATTTCTTTAAAATAAATAATATTGAAAGTACTTCTGAATCAATGCTCTATGACTTTTTACTTCAAGAATTTCCGATATGGTTAACAGAAGCAAAAAATAAAAATATCGTGAGAGGATAGGTAAATGTAATGGCAGAATTTAATCTTGTAGGCAGTCCAGAACCCTTTTTACATGTCAGTATGAAGCAAGGTGAAGCAATCTATTGTGAATCTGATGCCATGGTGATGGTTGAACAGAATCTTGAAGTTGGAGGTAAATTACGTGGGGGAATTTTTCAAGCATTTATGCGTAAATTCACTTCTGGAGAGTCTCTGTTTCAACAGCAAATTAAAGCCGTTAAAGGGGCAGGAGAGTGTCTATTATCACCGAATTTAGATGGTGATATGCAGATTCTTGAGGTTGGTCAACGACAGTATATTTTATCTGATGGCTCTTTTGTTGCAGCGACTGAACATACCATGATTAAAGCAAAAGTCCAAAGTAATATTGGCGGCGCATTGTTTGGGGGCACGGGAGGTTTTGTGGTCATGGAAACCAGTGGGCAGGGTAAAGTTTGTATTTCTGGCAGTGGAACTTTACTTGAGCTAGAAATTACACCAGAGCAGGGTGAAGTAACGATTGATAATGGTCATGTAGCGGCATGGGATGCATCCTTAAATTATAATATTGGCATTCCAAGTTCAGGTAGTGGCTTTGTTGGCAATATTGTTAATAGCTTGACGAGTGGAGAAGGATTAGTAATTAAGTTCCGTGGACATGGTAAAGTCATTGTATGTTCACGTAATCGTGCGAGTTATTTACAGTGGTTAGCTACGGCTTTAGGTCGTAGCAATTCAAATTCAAACTGAGGAAAATTATAAATGGGCATTAGTTTAGTAAAGGGTCAAAAAATTTCTTTAGAGAAAGGTGATGGTTCATCTTTAACTAAAATATTTCTTGGAGCAGGTTGGGATGTCGCAAAGAAAGGTGGCCTTTTTGGCATGTTTAGTGGTGGTGATTCGATCGATCTTGATGCCTCTGCAATCATGTTTGATGAGAATAACAAAGCCTTAGATAGTATTTGGTTCGGTCAACTACAGAGCCGGGATGGCAGTATCAAACATTCTGGTGACAATCGTACTGGTGATGGCGATGGTGATGATGAATCAATTCATGTAGATCTGACTAAAGTCCCTGCCCAAGTTAAATCAATTGTATTTACAATCAGTAGTTTCCGTGGTCAAACTTTTGAAAAAGTTGAAAATGCTTTTTGTCGTGTTGTAGATGCTACAACGAATGTTGAAATTGCAAAATATAATCTTTCAGCAAAAGGTAATTACACGGCTTTAATTATTGCTAAAGTTTATCGTCACAATGGTGCATGGAAAATGTCAGCATTAGGTGAAACTTGTAATGGAAAGACAATTCAGGATATGGTTCCTTCAATTTTACCTATTTTATAAAGTATTTTAAAGGTATTAAAGTGACTTGATAAATCGAATACACGGTTTGTCAAGTTTTTGCAAAATAAAACAAACCTAATTAATTTTATTAATTTAAAACAATTAAATTGATTGAAAAATGATTTATGAAGGAAGTCTATTGTATATTAATTAACTAATCTAGGATGGTTTTTTGTCTGCGCTAAATAAATTTGGTCATGTAAAGCATAAATAATTGATATGGCTAAACTTTCAAATTGAGGTAAAGTTATAAATGAATACATCGGTAAAAATAATCTCTGTGGATGGTGATGTTTGGCGTTTTTCAAAGACAAATAAAAAAATAATTCTAAAAAAGGGGGCAAAGCTTCAGGTGAAAGATGTATTGCATCTTTCAGAAGAAAGTAGTGTCGTGTTGCAGCTTTCAAATGGCCGAGTTGTTGAAATTCATGGTAAAGATTTAATCAATAATGACGGCAATTTTAGCCTCAATTCTTTGCTAGGTGAACCAAACTCGGATCTAGATAAAATTGTAAATTTTGCAAAATCATTTCAGCAAATGAATGATACAGAACAACAAAATGATGTTGTTCGTTTGGATGATGGTCGAGTATTTAAAAAAGAAGGTAAAGATTATGTTGAAATTGCGGGAGAGTCCTTTGATGGCGATCCTGATGTAACTCAAGGTGGTCATCGTTTTGTTCAACTTACTCGTGTGGGCGAAACATCTGTCGCCGACGGTATAAAACCGTTAATGCTGAATCGAGTGTTAGATAATATTCCGCCTTTAGGAATTGAGTACCCAATATTATCTTCAGTTATCAAACCATTTGAGCATGGTTTGGGTGGTGGTAGTTGGACACCTTTGTCTCCATTTGCACCTACACCAAACACGCCACCTGTCGCAAGCGATGACACGTACAACACCGCATTCAACACGCCAGTGGCACTCAACCCATTGGCAAATGACAGCGATGCAGATGGCAACCCATTGACCATCACCGCGATCAATGGTGTGACCTTGACCCCGGGCACCGCCCAACAAATCAACACCCCGAACGGTGTGGTGAACATTGATGCCCAAGGCACCATTACCTTCACCCCGAACAATGGCTTTACTGGACAAGAAAGCTTCAACTACAGCATCAGCGATGGCCAAGGTGGCAGCTCAACAGCAACAGAAACCATCAACGTTGCAGCAGCACCAAACACACCACCTGTTGCAAGCGATGACACGTACAACACCGCATACAACACGCCAGTAACCTTAACTCCATTGGCGAATGACAGCGATGCAGACGGTGGCACCCTGACCATCACCGCGATCAATGGCGTAACCTTGACCCCAGGCACCGCCCAACAAATCAACACCCCGAACGGTGTGGTAAACATTGATGCCCAAGGCACCATTACCTTCACACCGAACGCAGGCTTTAGCGGTCAAGAGACCTTTAACTACAGCATCAGCGATGGCCAAGGTGGCAGCTCAACAGCGACTGGAACCATCAACGTTTCAGCAGCACCAAACACACCACCTGTTGCAAGCGATGACACGTACAACACCGCATTCAACACGCCAGTGACCTTAAACCCATTGGCAAATGATACCGATGCAGATGGCAACCCATTGACCATCACCGCGATCAATGGCGTGACCTTGACCCCGGGCACCGCACAACAAATCAACACCCCGAACGGTGTGGTAAACATTGATGCCCAAGGCACCATTACCTTCACCCCGAACACAGGCTTTAGCGGTCAAGAAAGCTTTAACTACAGCATCAGCGATGGCCAAGGTGGTACGTCGACGGCGAATCAGATCATCAGTATTGCGCCAGTGGCGAATGACGACACAGCGACGGTGGACGAAGGTGACACCGTGGTGATAGCGGTCAAGGGCAACGACACCGATGCCGAAGACGGTACGCCAGCAGGTGTGGTGACCATCGTGGGCGCACCAGCCAATGGTACAGTGACGGTGAATGCCAATGGCACCGTGAGCTATGTGCATAATGGTTCAGAAACCAGCAGCGACAGCTTCACCTATACCGTGACCGACAGCAATGGACAGGTGTCCAATACAGCGACAGTCAACATCACAGTGAATCCAGTGAACGATGCGCCAGTTGCCTTGAATGACACAGCGACGGTGGACGAAGGTGATACGGTGGTGATTGCGGTCAAAGGCAACGATACGGATGCCGAAGACGGAACCCCATCAGGTGTAGTGACCATCGTGGGTGGACCAGCCAATGGTACAGTGACGGTGAATGCCAATGGCACCGTGAGCTATGTGCATAATGGTTCAGAAACCAGCAGAGACAGCTTCACCTATACCGTGACCGACAGCAATGGACAGGTGTCCAATACAGCGACAGTCAACATCACAGTGAATCCAGTGAACGATGCGCCAGTTGCCTTGAATGACACAGCGACGGTGGACGAAGGTGATACGGTGGTGATTGCGGTCAAAGGCAACGATACGGATGCCGAAGACGGAACCCCATCAGGTGTAGTGACCATCGTGGGTGGACCAGCCAATGGTACAGTGACGGTGAATGCCAATGGCACCGTGAGCTATGTGCATAATGGTTCAGAAACCAGCAGAGACAGCTTCACCTATACCGTGACCGACAGCAATGGACAGGTGTCCAATACAGCGACAGTCAACATCACAGTGAATCCAGTGAACGATGCGCCAGTTGCCTTGAATGACACAGCGACGGTGGACGAAGGTGATACGGTGGTGATTGCGGTCAAAGGCAACGATACGGATGCCGAAGACGGAACCCCATCAGGTGTAGTGACCATCGTGGGTGGACCAGCCAATGGTACAGTGACGGTGAATGCCAATGGCACAGTGAGCTATGTGCATAATGGTTCAGAAACCAGCAGCGACAGCTTCACCTATACCGTGACAGACAGCAATGGTGTCGTGTCCAATACAGCGACAGTCAACATCACAGTGAATCCAGTGAACGATGCGCCAGTGGCGAATGACGACACAGCGACGGTGGACGAAGGTGACACCGTGGTGATAGCGGTCAAGGGCAACGACACCGATGCCGAAGACGGTACGCCAGCAGGTGTGGTGACCATCGTGGGCGCACCAGCCAACGGTACCGTGACGGTGAATGCCAATGGCACCGTGAGCTATGTACATGATGGTTCAGAAACCACCTCGGACAGCTTCACCTATACCGTGACCGACAGCAATGGTGTCGTGTCCAATACAGCGACCGTGAATATCACCGTCAATCCAGCCAATGATGCACCAGTGGCACAGTCTGATAGCAACAGCACCGCAGAAGACAGCACCTTAACGGTGAATGCCGCCAATGGTGTGTTGGCGAACGACAGTGATGTTGATGGTGATCCATTGAGCGTGACCCAATTCACAGTTGCAGGTGATGCCACAGTCTATAGTGCAGGACAAACCGCGACGATTGCAGGTGTAGGTACGCTACAACTCAATGCGGATGGTAGCTATGTGTTTAGCCCAGCGGCCAATTACAACGGCAACGTGCCAGTCGCCACCTATACGGTGAGTGATGGCACGACCACCAGCACCAGCACCTTGACTTTAAGTGTCACCCCAGCCAATGATGCACCAGTGGCACAGTCTGATAGCAACAGCACCGCAGAAGACAGCACCTTAACGGTGAATGCCGCCAATGGTGTGTTGGCGAACGACAGTGATGTTGATGGTGATCCATTGAGCGTGACCCAATTCACAGTTGCAGGTGATGCCACAGTCTATAGTGCAGGACAAACCGCGACGATTGCAGGTGTAGGTACGCTACAACTCAATGCGGATGGTAGCTATGTGTTTAGCCCAGCGGCCAATTACAACGGCAACGTGCCAGTCGCCACCTATACGGTGAGTGATGGCACGACCACCAGCACCAGCACCTTGACTTTAAGTGTCACCCCAGCCAATGATGCACCAGTGGCACAGTCTGATAGCAACAGCACCGCAGAAGACAGCACCTTAACGGTGAATGCCGCCAATGGTGTGTTGGCGAACGACAGTGATGTTGATGGTGATCCATTGAGCGTGACCCAATTCACAGTTGCAGGTGATGCCACAGTCTATAGTGCAGGACAAACCGCGACGATTGCAGGTGTAGGTACGCTACAACTCAATGCGGATGGTAGCTATGTGTTTAGCCCAGCGGCCAATTACAACGGCAACGTGCCAGTCGCCACCTATACGGTGAGTGATGGCACGACCACCAGCACCAGCACCTTGACTTTAAGTGTCACCCCAGCCAATGATGCACCAGTGGCACAGTCTGATAGCAACAGCACCGCAGAAGACAGCACCTTAACGGTGAATGCCGCCAATGGTGTGTTGGCGAACGACAGTGATGTTGATGGTGATCCATTGAGCGTGACCCAATTCACAGTTGCAGGTGATGCCACAGTCTATAGTGCAGGACAAACCGCGACGATTGCAGGTGTAGGTACGCTACAACTCAATGCGGATGGTAGCTATGTGTTTAGCCCAGCGGCCAATTACAACGGCAACGTGCCAGTCGCCACCTATACGGTGAGTGATGGCACGACCACCAGCACCAGCACCTTGACTTTAAGTGTCACCCCAGCCAATGATGCACCAGTGGCACAGTCTGATAGCAACAGCACCGCAGAAGACAGCACCTTAACGGTGAATGCCGCCAATGGTGTGTTGGCGAACGACAGTGATGTTGATGGTGATCCATTGAGCGTGACCCAATTCACAGTTGCAGGTGATGCCACAGTCTATAGTGCAGGACAAACCGCGACGATTGCAGGTGTAGGTACGCTACAACTCAATGCGGATGGTAGCTATGTGTTTAGCCCAGCGGCCAATTACAACGGCAACGTGCCAGTCGCCACCTATACGGTGAGTGATGGCACGACCACCAGCACCAGCACCTTGACTTTAAGTGTCACCCCAGCCAATGATGCACCAGTGGCACAGTCTGATAGCAACAGCACCGCAGAAGACAGCACCTTAACGGTGAATGCCGCCAATGGTGTGTTGGCGAACGACAGTGATGTTGATGGTGATCCATTGAGCGTGACCCAATTCACAGTTGCAGGTGATGCCACAGTCTATAGTGCAGGACAAACCGCGACGATTGCAGGTGTAGGTACGCTACAACTCAATGCGGATGGTAGCTATGTGTTTAGCCCAGCGGCCAATTACAACGGCAACGTGCCAGTCGCCACCTATACGGTGAGTGATGGCACGACCACCAGCACCAGCACCTTGACTTTAAGTGTCACCCCAGCCAATGATGCACCAGTGGCACAGTCTGATAGCAACAGCACCGCAGAAGACAGCACCTTAACGGTGAATGCCGCCAATGGTGTGTTGGCGAACGACAGTGATGTTGATGGTGATCCATTGAGCGTGACCCAATTCACAGTTGCAGGTGATGCCACAGTCTATAGTGCAGGACAAACCGCGACGATTGCAGGTGTAGGTACGCTACAACTCAATGCGGATGGTAGCTATGTGTTTAGCCCAGCGGCCAATTACAACGGCAACGTGCCAGTCGCCACCTATACGGTGAGTGATGGCACGACCACCAGCACCAGCACCTTGACTTTAAGTGTCACCCCAGCCAATGATGCACCAGTGGCACAGTCTGATAGCAACAGCACCGCAGAAGACAGCACCTTAACGGTGAATGCCGCCAATGGTGTGTTGGCGAACGACAGTGATGTTGATGGTGATCCATTGAGCGTGACCCAATTCACAGTTGCAGGTGATGCCACAGTCTATAGTGCAGGACAAACCGCGACGATTGCAGGTGTAGGTACGCTACAACTCAATGCGGATGGTAGCTATGTGTTTAGCCCAGCGGCCAATTACAACGGCAACGTGCCAGTCGCCACCTATACGGTGAGTGATGGCACGACCACCAGCACCAGCACCTTGACTTTAAGTGTCACCCCAGCCAATGATGCACCAGTGGCACAGTCTGATAGCAACAGCACCGCAGAAGACAGCACCTTAACGGTGAATGCCGCCAATGGTGTGTTGGCGAACGACAGTGATGTTGATGGTGATCCATTGAGCGTGACCCAATTCACAGTTGCAGGTGATGCCACAGTCTATAGTGCAGGACAAACCGCGACGATTGCAGGTGTAGGTACGCTACAACTCAATGCGGATGGTAGCTATGTGTTTAGCCCAGCGGCCAATTACAACGGCAACGTGCCAGTCGCCACCTATACGGTGAGTGATGGCACGACCACCAGCACCAGCACCTTGACTTTAAGTGTCACCCCAGCCAATGATGCACCAGTGGCACAGTCTGATAGCAACAGCACCGCAGAAGACAGCACCTTAACGGTGAATGCCGCCAATGGTGTGTTGGCGAACGACAGTGATGTTGATGGTGATCCATTGAGCGTGACCCAATTCACAGTTGCAGGTGATGCCACAGTCTATAGTGCAGGACAAACCGCGACGATTGCAGGTGTAGGTACGCTACAACTCAATGCGGATGGTAGCTATGTGTTTAGCCCAGCGGCCAATTACAACGGCAACGTGCCAGTCGCCACCTATACGGTGAGTGATGGCACGACCACCAGCACCAGCACCTTGACTTTAAGTGTCACCCCAGCCAATGATGCACCAGTGGCACAGTCTGATAGCAACAGCACCGCAGAAGACAGCACCTTAACGGTGAATGCCGCCAATGGTGTGTTGGCGAACGACAGTGATGTTGATGGTGATCCATTGAGCGTGACCCAATTCACAGTTGCAGGTGATGCCACAGTCTATAGTGCAGGACAAACCGCGACGATTGCAGGTGTAGGTACGCTACAACTCAATGCGGATGGTAGCTATGTGTTTAGCCCAGCGGCCAATTACAACGGCAACGTGCCAGTCGCCACCTATACGGTGAGTGATGGCACGACCACCAGCACCAGCACCTTGACTTTAAGTGTCACCCCAGCCAATGATGCACCAGTGGCACAGTCTGATAGCAACAGCACCGCAGAAGACAGCACCTTAACGGTGAATGCCGCCAATGGTGTGTTGGCGAACGACAGTGATGTTGATGGTGATCCATTGAGCGTGACCCAATTCACAGTTGCAGGTGATGCCACAGTCTATAGTGCAGGACAAACCGCGACGATTGCAGGTGTAGGTACGCTACAACTCAATGCGGATGGTAGCTATGTGTTTAGCCCAGCGGCCAATTACAACGGCAACGTGCCAGTCGCCACCTATACGGTGAGTGATGGCACGACCACCAGCACCAGCACCTTGACTTTAAGTGTCACCCCAGCCAATGATGCACCAGTGGCACAGTCTGATAGCAACAGCACCGCAGAAGACAGCACCTTAACGGTGAATGCCGCCAATGGTGTGTTGGCGAACGACAGTGATGTTGATGGTGATCCATTGAGCGTGACCCAATTCACAGTTGCAGGTGATGCCACAGTCTATAGTGCAGGACAAACCGCGACGATTGCAGGTGTAGGTACGCTACAACTCAATGCGGATGGTAGCTATGTGTTTAGCCCAGCGGCCAATTACAACGGCAACGTGCCAGTCGCCACCTATACGGTGAGTGATGGCACGACCACCAGCACCAGCACCTTGACTTTAAGTGTCACCCCAGCCAATGATGCACCAGTGGCACAGTCTGATAGCAACAGCACCGCAGAAGACAGCACCTTAACGGTGAATGCCGCCAATGGTGTGTTGGCGAACGACAGTGATGTTGATGGTGATCCATTGAGCGTGACCCAATTCACAGTTGCAGGTGATGCCACAGTCTATAGTGCAGGACAAACCGCGACGATTGCAGGTGTAGGTACGCTACAACTCAATGCGGATGGTAGCTATGTGTTTAGCCCAGCGGCCAATTACAACGGCAACGTGCCAGTCGCCACCTATACGGTGAGTGATGGCACGACCACCAGCACCAGCACCTTGACTTTAAGTGTCACCCCAGCCAATGATGCACCAGTGGCACAGTCTGATAGCAACAGCACCGCAGAAGACAGCACCTTAACGGTGAATGCCGCCAATGGTGTGTTGGCGAACGACAGTGATGTTGATGGTGATCCATTGAGCGTGACCCAATTCACAGTTGCAGGTGATGCCACAGTCTATAGTGCAGGACAAACCGCGACGATTGCAGGTGTAGGTACGCTACAACTCAATGCGGATGGTAGCTATGTGTTTAGCCCAGCGGCCAATTACAACGGCAACGTGCCAGTCGCCACCTATACGGTGAGTGATGGCACGACCACCAGCACCAGCACCTTGACTTTAAGTGTCACCCCAGCCAATGATGCACCAGTGGCACAGTCTGATAGCAACAGCACCGCAGAAGACAGCACCTTAACGGTGAATGCCGCCAATGGTGTGTTGGCGAACGACAGTGATGTTGATGGTGATCCATTGAGCGTGACCCAATTCACAGTTGCAGGTGATGCCACAGTCTATAGTGCAGGACAAACCGCGACGATTGCAGGTGTAGGTACGCTACAACTCAATGCGGATGGTAGCTATGTGTTTAGCCCAGCGGCCAATTACAACGGCAACGTGCCAGTCGCCACCTATACGGTGAGTGATGGCACGACCACCAGCACCAGCACCTTGACTTTAAGTGTCACCCCAGCCAATGATGCACCAGTGGCACAGTCTGATAGCAACAGCACCGCAGAAGACAGCACCTTAACGGTGAATGCCGCCAATGGTGTGTTGGCGAACGACAGTGATGTTGATGGTGATCCATTGAGCGTGACCCAATTCACAGTTGCAGGTGATGCCACAGTCTATAGTGCAGGACAAACCGCGACGATTGCAGGTGTAGGTACGCTACAACTCAATGCGGATGGTAGCTATGTGTTTAGCCCAGCGGCCAATTACAACGGCAACGTGCCAGTCGCCACCTATACGGTGAGTGATGGCACGACCACCAGCACCAGCACCTTGACTTTAAGTGTCACCCCAGCCAATGATGCACCAGTGGCACAGTCTGATAGCAACAGCACCGCAGAAGACAGCACCTTAACGGTGAATGCCGCCAATGGTGTGTTGGCGAACGACAGTGATGTTGATGGTGATCCATTGAGCGTGACCCAATTCACAGTTGCAGGTGATGCCACAGTCTATAGTGCAGGACAAACCGCGACGATTGCAGGTGTAGGTACGCTACAACTCAATGCGGATGGTAGCTATGTGTTTAGCCCAGCGGCCAATTACAACGGCAACGTGCCAGTCGCCACCTATACGGTGAGTGATGGCACGACCACCAGCACCAGCACCTTGACTTTAAGTGTCACCCCAGCCAATGATGCACCAGTGGCACAGTCTGATAGCAACAGCACCGCAGAAGACAGCACCTTAACGGTGAATGCCGCCAATGGTGTGTTGGCGAACGACAGTGATGTTGATGGTGATCCATTGAGCGTGACCCAATTCACAGTTGCAGGTGATGCCACAGTCTATAGTGCAGGACAAACCGCGACGATTGCAGGTGTAGGTACGCTACAACTCAATGCGGATGGTAGCTATGTGTTTAGCCCAGCGGCCAATTACAACGGCAACGTGCCAGTCGCCACCTATACGGTGAGTGATGGCACGACCACCAGCACCAGCACCTTGACTTTAAGTGTCACCCCAGCCAATGATGCACCAGTGGCACAGTCTGATAGCAACAGCACCGCAGAAGACAGCACCTTAACGGTGAATGCCGCCAATGGTGTGTTGGCGAACGACAGTGATGTTGATGGTGATCCATTGAGCGTGACCCAATTCACAGTTGCAGGTGATGCCACAGTCTATAGTGCAGGACAAACCGCGACGATTGCAGGTGTAGGTACGCTACAACTCAATGCGGATGGTAGCTATGTGTTTAGCCCAGCGGCCAATTACAACGGCAACGTGCCAGTCGCCACCTATACGGTGAGTGATGGCACGACCACCAGCACCAGCACCTTGACTTTAAGTGTCACCCCAGCCAATGATGCACCAGTGGCACAGTCTGATAGCAACAGCACCGCAGAAGACAGCACCTTAACGGTGAATGCCGCCAATGGTGTGTTGGCGAACGACAGTGATGTTGATGGTGATCCATTGAGCGTGACCCAATTCACAGTTGCAGGTGATGCCACAGTCTATAGTGCAGGACAAACCGCGACGATTGCAGGTGTAGGTACGCTACAACTCAATGCGGATGGTAGCTATGTGTTTAGCCCAGCGGCCAATTACAACGGCAACGTGCCAGTCGCCACCTATACGGTGAGTGATGGCACGACCACCAGCACCAGCACCTTGACTTTAAGTGTCACCCCAGCCAATGATGCACCAGTGGCACAGTCTGATAGCAACAGCACCGCAGAAGACAGCACCTTAACGGTGAATGCCGCCAATGGTGTGTTGGCGAACGACAGTGATGTTGATGGTGATCCATTGAGCGTGACCCAATTCACAGTTGCAGGTGATGCCACAGTCTATAGTGCAGGACAAACCGCGACGATTGCAGGTGTAGGTACGCTACAACTCAATGCGGATGGTAGCTATGTGTTTAGCCCAGCGGCCAATTACAACGGCAACGTGCCAGTCGCCACCTATACGGTGAGTGATGGCACGACCACCAGCACCAGCACCTTGACTTTAAGTGTCACCCCAGCCAATGATGCACCAGTGGCACAGTCTGATAGCAACAGCACCGCAGAAGACAGCACCTTAACGGTGAATGCCGCCAATGGTGTGTTGGCGAACGACAGTGATGTTGATGGTGATCCATTGAGCGTGACCCAATTCACAGTTGCAGGTGATGCCACAGTCTATAGTGCAGGACAAACCGCGACGATTGCAGGTGTAGGTACGCTACAACTCAATGCGGATGGTAGCTATGTGTTTAGCCCAGCGGCCAATTACAACGGCAACGTGCCAGTCGCCACCTATACGGTGAGTGATGGCACGACCACCAGCACCAGCACCTTGACTTTAAGTGTCACCCCAGCCAATGATGCACCAGTGGCACAGTCTGATAGCAACAGCACCGCAGAAGACAGCACCTTAACGGTGAATGCCGCCAATGGTGTGTTGGCGAACGACAGTGATGTTGATGGTGATCCATTGAGCGTGACCCAATTCACAGTTGCAGGTGATGCCACAGTCTATAGTGCAGGACAAACCGCGACGATTGCAGGTGTAGGTACGCTACAACTCAATGCGGATGGTAGCTATGTGTTTAGCCCAGCGGCCAATTACAACGGCAACGTGCCAGTCGCCACCTATACGGTGAGTGATGGCACGACCACCAGCACCAGCACCTTGACTTTAAGTGTCACCCCAGCCAATGATGCACCAGTGGCACAGTCTGATAGCAACAGCACCGCAGAAGACAGCACCTTAACGGTGAATGCCGCCAATGGTGTGTTGGCGAACGACAGTGATGTTGATGGTGATCCATTGAGCGTGACCCAATTCACAGTTGCAGGTGATGCCACAGTCTATAGTGCAGGACAAACCGCGACGATTGCAGGTGTAGGTACGCTACAACTCAATGCGGATGGTAGCTATGTGTTTAGCCCAGCGGCCAATTACAACGGCAACGTGCCAGTCGCCACCTATACGGTGAGTGATGGCACGACCACCAGCACCAGCACCTTGACTTTAAGTGTCACCCCAGCCAATGATGCACCAGTGGCACAGTCTGATAGCAACAGCACCGCAGAAGACAGCACCTTAACGGTGAATGCCGCCAATGGTGTGTTGGCGAACGACAGTGATGTTGATGGTGATCCATTGAGCGTGACCCAATTCACAGTTGCAGGTGATGCCACAGTCTATAGTGCAGGACAAACCGCGACGATTGCAGGTGTAGGTACGCTACAACTCAATGCGGATGGTAGCTATGTGTTTAGCCCAGCGGCCAATTACAACGGCAACGTGCCAGTCGCCACCTATACGGTGAGTGATGGCACGACCACCAGCACCAGCACCTTGACTTTAAGTGTCACCCCAGCCAATGATGCACCAGTGGCACAGTCTGATAGCAACAGCACCGCAGAAGACAGCACCTTAACGGTGAATGCCGCCAATGGTGTGTTGGCGAACGACAGTGATGTTGATGGTGATCCATTGAGCGTGACCCAATTCACAGTTGCAGGTGATGCCACAGTCTATAGTGCAGGACAAACCGCGACGATTGCAGGTGTAGGTACGCTACAACTCAATGCGGATGGTAGCTATGTGTTTAGCCCAGCGGCCAATTACAACGGCAACGTGCCAGTCGCCACCTATACGGTGAGTGATGGCACGACCACCAGCACCAGCACCTTGACTTTAAGTGTCACCCCAGCCAATGATGCACCAGTGGCACAGTCTGATAGCAACAGCACCGCAGAAGACAGCACCTTAACGGTGAATGCCGCCAATGGTGTGTTGGCGAACGACAGTGATGTTGATGGTGATCCATTGAGCGTGACCCAATTCACAGTTGCAGGTGATGCCACAGTCTATAGTGCAGGACAAACCGCGACGATTGCAGGTGTAGGTACGCTACAACTCAATGCGGATGGTAGCTATGTGTTTAGCCCAGCGGCCAATTACAACGGCAACGTGCCAGTCGCCACCTATACGGTGAGTGATGGCACGACCACCAGCACCAGCACCTTGACTTTAAGTGTCACCCCAGCCAATGATGCACCAGTGGCACAGTCTGATAGCAACAGCACCGCAGAAGACAGCACCTTAACGGTGAATGCCGCCAATGGTGTGTTGGCGAACGACAGTGATGTTGATGGTGATCCATTGAGCGTGACCCAATTCACAGTTGCAGGTGATGCCACAGTCTATAGTGCAGGACAAACCGCGACGATTGCAGGTGTAGGTACGCTACAACTCAATGCGGATGGTAGCTATGTGTTTAGCCCAGCGGCCAATTACAACGGCAACGTGCCAGTCGCCACCTATACGGTGAGTGATGGCACGACCACCAGCACCAGCACCTTGACTTTAAGTGTCACCCCAGCCAATGATGCACCAGTGGCACAGTCTGATAGCAACAGCACCGCAGAAGACAGCACCTTAACGGTGAATGCCGCCAATGGTGTGTTGGCGAACGACAGTGATGTTGATGGTGATCCATTGAGCGTGACCCAATTCACAGTTGCAGGTGATGCCACAGTCTATAGTGCAGGACAAACCGCGACGATTGCAGGTGTAGGTACGCTACAACTCAATGCGGATGGTAGCTATGTGTTTAGCCCAGCGGCCAATTACAACGGCAACGTGCCAGTCGCCACCTATACGGTGAGTGATGGCACGACCACCAGCACCAGCACCTTGACTTTAAGTGTCACCCCAGCCAATGATGCACCAGTGGCACAGTCTGATAGCAACAGCACCGCAGAAGACAGCACCTTAACGGTGAATGCCGCCAATGGTGTGTTGGCGAACGACAGTGATGTTGATGGTGATCCATTGAGCGTGACCCAATTCACAGTTGCAGGTGATGCCACAGTCTATAGTGCAGGACAAACCGCGACGATTGCAGGTGTAGGTACGCTACAACTCAATGCGGATGGTAGCTATGTGTTTAGCCCAGCGGCCAATTACAACGGCAACGTGCCAGTCGCCACCTATACGGTGAGTGATGGCACGACCACCAGCACCAGCACCTTGACTTTAAGTGTCACCCCAGCCAATGATGCACCAGTGGCACAGTCTGATAGCAACAGCACCGCAGAAGACAGCACCTTAACGGTGAATGCCGCCAATGGTGTGTTGGCGAACGACAGTGATGTTGATGGTGATCCATTGAGCGTGACCCAATTCACAGTTGCAGGTGATGCCACAGTCTATAGTGCAGGACAAACCGCGACGATTGCAGGTGTAGGTACGCTACAACTCAATGCGGATGGTAGCTATGTGTTTAGCCCAGCGGCCAATTACAACGGCAACGTGCCAGTCGCCACCTATACGGTGAGTGATGGCACGACCACCAGCACCAGCACCTTGACTTTAAGTGTCACCCCAGCCAATGATGCACCAGTGGCACAGTCTGATAGCAACAGCACCGCAGAAGACAGCACCTTAACGGTGAATGCCGCCAATGGTGTGTTGGCGAACGACAGTGATGTTGATGGTGATCCATTGAGCGTGACCCAATTCACAGTTGCAGGTGATGCCACAGTCTATAGTGCAGGACAAACCGCGACGATTGCAGGTGTAGGTACGCTACAACTCAATGCGGATGGTAGCTATGTGTTTAGCCCAGCGGCCAATTACAACGGCAACGTGCCAGTCGCCACCTATACGGTGAGTGATGGCACGACCACCAGCACCAGCACCTTGACTTTAAGTGTCACCCCAGCCAATGATGCACCAGTGGCACAGTCTGATAGCAACAGCACCGCAGAAGACAGCACCTTAACGGTGAATGCCGCCAATGGTGTGTTGGCGAACGACAGTGATGTTGATGGTGATCCATTGAGCGTGACCCAATTCACAGTTGCAGGTGATGCCACAGTCTATAGTGCAGGACAAACCGCGACGATTGCAGGTGTAGGTACGCTACAACTCAATGCGGATGGTAGCTATGTGTTTAGCCCAGCGGCCAATTACAACGGCAACGTGCCAGTCGCCACCTATACGGTGAGTGATGGCACGACCACCAGCACCAGCACCTTGACTTTAAGTGTCACCCCAGCCAATGATGCACCAGTGGCACAGTCTGATAGCAACAGCACCGCAGAAGACAGCACCTTAACGGTGAATGCCGCCAATGGTGTGTTGGCGAACGACAGTGATGTTGATGGTGATCCATTGAGCGTGACCCAATTCACAGTTGCAGGTGATGCCACAGTCTATAGTGCAGGACAAACCGCGACGATTGCAGGTGTAGGTACGCTACAACTCAATGCGGATGGTAGCTATGTGTTTAGCCCAGCGGCCAATTACAACGGCAACGTGCCAGTCGCCACCTATACGGTGAGTGATGGCACGACCACCAGCACCAGCACCTTGACTTTAAGTGTCACCCCAGCCAATGATGCACCAGTGGCACAGTCTGATAGCAACAGCACCGCAGAAGACAGCACCTTAACGGTGAATGCCGCCAATGGTGTGTTGGCGAACGACAGTGATGTTGATGGTGATCCATTGAGCGTGACCCAATTCACAGTTGCAGGTGATGCCACAGTCTATAGTGCAGGACAAACCGCGACGATTGCAGGTGTAGGTACGCTACAACTCAATGCGGATGGTAGCTATGTGTTTAGCCCAGCGGCCAATTACAACGGCAACGTGCCAGTCGCCACCTATACGGTGAGTGATGGCACGACCACCAGCACCAGCACCTTGACTTTAAGTGTCACCCCAGCCAATGATGCACCAGTGGCACAGTCTGATAGCAACAGCACCGCAGAAGACAGCACCTTAACGGTGAATGCCGCCAATGGTGTGTTGGCGAACGACAGTGATGTTGATGGTGATCCATTGAGCGTGACCCAATTCACAGTTGCAGGTGATGCCACAGTCTATAGTGCAGGACAAACCGCGACGATTGCAGGTGTAGGTACGCTACAACTCAATGCGGATGGTAGCTATGTGTTTAGCCCAGCGGCCAATTACAACGGCAACGTGCCAGTCGCCACCTATACGGTGAGTGATGGCACGACCACCAGCACCAGCACCTTGACTTTAAGTGTCACCCCAGCCAATGATGCACCAGTGGCACAGTCTGATAGCAACAGCACCGCAGAAGACAGCACCTTAACGGTGAATGCCGCCAATGGTGTGTTGGCGAACGACAGTGATGTTGATGGTGATCCATTGAGCGTGACCCAATTCACAGTTGCAGGTGATGCCACAGTCTATAGTGCAGGACAAACCGCGACGATTGCAGGTGTAGGTACGCTACAACTCAATGCGGATGGTAGCTATGTGTTTAGCCCAGCGGCCAATTACAACGGCAACGTGCCAGTCGCCACCTATACGGTGAGTGATGGCACGACCACCAGCACCAGCACCTTGACTTTAAGTGTCACCCCAGCCAATGATGCACCAGTGGCACAGTCTGATAGCAACAGCACCGCAGAAGACAGCACCTTAACGGTGAATGCCGCCAATGGTGTGTTGGCGAACGACAGTGATGTTGATGGTGATCCATTGAGCGTGACCCAATTCACAGTTGCAGGTGATGCCACAGTCTATAGTGCAGGACAAACCGCGACGATTGCAGGTGTAGGTACGCTACAACTCAATGCGGATGGTAGCTATGTGTTTAGCCCAGCGGCCAATTACAACGGCAACGTGCCAGTCGCCACCTATACGGTGAGTGATGGCACGACCACCAGCACCAGCACCTTGACTTTAAGTGTCACCCCAGCCAATGATGCACCAGTGGCACAGTCTGATAGCAACAGCACCGCAGAAGACAGCACCTTAACGGTGAATGCCGCCAATGGTGTGTTGGCGAACGACAGTGATGTTGATGGTGATCCATTGAGCGTGACCCAATTCACAGTTGCAGGTGATGCCACAGTCTATAGTGCAGGACAAACCGCGACGATTGCAGGTGTAGGTACGCTACAACTCAATGCGGATGGTAGCTATGTGTTTAGCCCAGCGGCCAATTACAACGGCAACGTGCCAGTCGCCACCTATACGGTGAGTGATGGCACGACCACCAGCACCAGCACCTTGACTTTAAGTGTCACCCCAGCCAATGATGCACCAGTGGCACAGTCTGATAGCAACAGCACCGCAGAAGACAGCACCTTAACGGTGAATGCCGCCAATGGTGTGTTGGCGAACGACAGTGATGTTGATGGTGATCCATTGAGCGTGACCCAATTCACAGTTGCAGGTGATGCCACAGTCTATAGTGCAGGACAAACCGCGACGATTGCAGGTGTAGGTACGCTACAACTCAATGCGGATGGTAGCTATGTGTTTAGCCCAGCGGCCAATTACAACGGCAACGTGCCAGTCGCCACCTATACGGTGAGTGATGGCACGACCACCAGCACCAGCACCTTGACTTTAAGTGTCACCCCAGCCAATGATGCACCAGTGGCACAGTCTGATAGCAACAGCACCGCAGAAGACAGCACCTTAACGGTGAATGCCGCCAATGGTGTGTTGGCGAACGACAGTGATGTTGATGGTGATCCATTGAGCGTGACCCAATTCACAGTTGCAGGTGATGCCACAGTCTATAGTGCAGGACAAACCGCGACGATTGCAGGTGTAGGTACGCTACAACTCAATGCGGATGGTAGCTATGTGTTTAGCCCAGCGGCCAATTACAACGGCAACGTGCCAGTCGCCACCTATACGGTGAGTGATGGCACGACCACCAGCACCAGCACCTTGACTTTAAGTGTCACCCCAGCCAATGATGCACCAGTGGCACAGTCTGATAGCAACAGCACCGCAGAAGACAGCACCTTAACGGTGAATGCCGCCAATGGTGTGTTGGCGAACGACAGTGATGTTGATGGTGATCCATTGAGCGTGACCCAATTCACAGTTGCAGGTGATGCCACAGTCTATAGTGCAGGACAAACCGCGACGATTGCAGGTGTAGGTACGCTACAACTCAATGCGGATGGTAGCTATGTGTTTAGCCCAGCGGCCAATTACAACGGCAACGTGCCAGTCGCCACCTATACGGTGAGTGATGGCACGACCACCAGCACCAGCACCTTGACTTTAAGTGTCACCCCAGCCAATGATGCACCAGTGGCACAGTCTGATAGCAACAGCACCGCAGAAGACAGCACCTTAACGGTGAATGCCGCCAATGGTGTGTTGGCGAACGACAGTGATGTTGATGGTGATCCATTGAGCGTGACCCAATTCACAGTTGCAGGTGATGCCACAGTCTATAGTGCAGGACAAACCGCGACGATTGCAGGTGTAGGTACGCTACAACTCAATGCGGATGGTAGCTATGTGTTTAGCCCAGCGGCCAATTACAACGGCAACGTGCCAGTCGCCACCTATACGGTGAGTGATGGCACGACCACCAGCACCAGCACCTTGACTTTAAGTGTCACCCCAGCCAATGATGCACCAGTGGCACAGTCTGATAGCAACAGCACCGCAGAAGACAGCACCTTAACGGTGAATGCCGCCAATGGTGTGTTGGCGAACGACAGTGATGTTGATGGTGATCCATTGAGCGTGACCCAATTCACAGTTGCAGGTGATGCCACAGTCTATAGTGCAGGACAAACCGCGACGATTGCAGGTGTAGGTACGCTACAACTCAATGCGGATGGTAGCTATGTGTTTAGCCCAGCGGCCAATTACAACGGCAACGTGCCAGTCGCCACCTATACGGTGAGTGATGGCACGACCACCAGCACCAGCACCTTGACTTTAAGTGTCACCCCAGCCAATGATGCACCAGTGGCACAGTCTGATAGCAACAGCACCGCAGAAGACAGCACCTTAACGGTGAATGCCGCCAATGGTGTGTTGGCGAA
The DNA here is from genome assembly GCF_058599305.1 of Acinetobacter sp. CAU_H_S139_7. NCBI lineage: Bacteria > Pseudomonadati > Pseudomonadota > Gammaproteobacteria > Moraxellales > Moraxellaceae > Acinetobacter > Acinetobacter sp. CAU_H_S139_7. The sequence continues at coordinate 3,461,579 of NZ_CM178651.1, read as the reverse complement.
CGACAGTGATGTTGATGGTGATCCATTGAGCGTGACCCAATTCACAGTTGCAGGTGATGCCACAGTCTATAGTGCAGGACAAACCGCGACGATTGCAGGTGTAGGTACGCTACAACTCAATGCGGATGGTAGCTATGTGTTTAGCCCAGCGGCCAATTACAACGGCAACGTGCCAGTCGCCACCTATACGGTGAGTGATGGCACGACCACCAGCACCAGCACCTTGACTTTAAGTGTCACCCCAGCCAATGATGCACCAGTGGCACAGTCTGATAGCAACAGCACCGCAGAAGACAGCACCTTAACGGTGAATGCCGCCAATGGTGTGTTGGCGAACGACAGTGATGTTGATGGTGATCCATTGAGCGTGACCCAATTCACAGTTGCAGGTGATGCCACAGTCTATAGTGCAGGACAAACCGCGACGATTGCAGGTGTAGGTACGCTACAACTCAATGCGGATGGTAGCTATGTGTTTAGCCCAGCGGCCAATTACAACGGCAACGTGCCAGTCGCCACCTATACGGTGAGTGATGGCACGACCACCAGCACCAGCACCTTGACTTTAAGTGTCACCCCAGCCAATGATGCACCAGTGGCACAGTCTGATAGCAACAGCACCGCAGAAGACAGCACCTTAACGGTGAATGCCGCCAATGGTGTGTTGGCGAACGACAGTGATGTTGATGGTGATCCATTGAGCGTGACCCAATTCACAGTTGCAGGTGATGCCACAGTCTATAGTGCAGGACAAACCGCGACGATTGCAGGTGTAGGTACGCTACAACTCAATGCGGATGGTAGCTATGTGTTTAGCCCAGCGGCCAATTACAACGGCAACGTGCCAGTCGCCACCTATACGGTGAGTGATGGCACGACCACCAGCACCAGCACCTTGACTTTAAGTGTCACCCCAGCCAATGATGCACCAGTGGCACAGTCTGATAGCAACAGCACCGCAGAAGACAGCACCTTAACGGTGAATGCCGCCAATGGTGTGTTGGCGAACGACAGTGATGTTGATGGTGATCCATTGAGCGTGACCCAATTCACAGTTGCAGGTGATGCCACAGTCTATAGTGCAGGACAAACCGCGACGATTGCAGGTGTAGGTACGCTACAACTCAATGCGGATGGTAGCTATGTGTTTAGCCCAGCGGCCAATTACAACGGCAACGTGCCAGTCGCCACCTATACGGTGAGTGATGGCACGACCACCAGCACCAGCACCTTGACTTTAAGTGTCACCCCAGCCAATGATGCACCAGTGGCACAGTCTGATAGCAACAGCACCGCAGAAGACAGCACCTTAACGGTGAATGCCGCCAATGGTGTGTTGGCGAACGACAGTGATGTTGATGGTGATCCATTGAGCGTGACCCAATTCACAGTTGCAGGTGATGCCACAGTCTATAGTGCAGGACAAACCGCGACGATTGCAGGTGTAGGTACGCTACAACTCAATGCGGATGGTAGCTATGTGTTTAGCCCAGCGGCCAATTACAACGGCAACGTGCCAGTCGCCACCTATACGGTGAGTGATGGCACGACCACCAGCACCAGCACCTTGACTTTAAGTGTCACCCCAGCCAATGATGCACCAGTGGCACAGTCTGATAGCAACAGCACCGCAGAAGACAGCACCTTAACGGTGAATGCCGCCAATGGTGTGTTGGCGAACGACAGTGATGTTGATGGTGATCCATTGAGCGTGACCCAATTCACAGTTGCAGGTGATGCCACAGTCTATAGTGCAGGACAAACCGCGACGATTGCAGGTGTAGGTACGCTACAACTCAATGCGGATGGTAGCTATGTGTTTAGCCCAGCGGCCAATTACAACGGCAACGTGCCAGTCGCCACCTATACGGTGAGTGATGGCACGACCACCAGCACCAGCACCTTGACTTTAAGTGTCACCCCAGCCAATGATGCACCAGTGGCACAGTCTGATAGCAACAGCACCGCAGAAGACAGCACCTTAACGGTGAATGCCGCCAATGGTGTGTTGGCGAACGACAGTGATGTTGATGGTGATCCATTGAGCGTGACCCAATTCACAGTTGCAGGTGATGCCACAGTCTATAGTGCAGGACAAACCGCGACGATTGCAGGTGTAGGTACGCTACAACTCAATGCGGATGGTAGCTATGTGTTTAGCCCAGCGGCCAATTACAACGGCAACGTGCCAGTCGCCACCTATACGGTGAGTGATGGCACGACCACCAGCACCAGCACCTTGACTTTAAGTGTCACCCCAGCCAATGATGCACCAGTGGCACAGTCTGATAGCAACAGCACCGCAGAAGACAGCACCTTAACGGTGAATGCCGCCAATGGTGTGTTGGCGAACGACAGTGATGTTGATGGTGATCCATTGAGCGTGACCCAATTCACAGTTGCAGGTGATGCCACAGTCTATAGTGCAGGACAAACCGCGACGATTGCAGGTGTAGGTACGCTACAACTCAATGCGGATGGTAGCTATGTGTTTAGCCCAGCGGCCAATTACAACGGCAACGTGCCAGTCGCCACCTATACGGTGAGTGATGGCACGACCACCAGCACCAGCACCTTGACTTTAAGTGTCACCCCAGCCAATGATGCACCAGTGGCACAGTCTGATAGCAACAGCACCGCAGAAGACAGCACCTTAACGGTGAATGCCGCCAATGGTGTGTTGGCGAACGACAGTGATGTTGATGGTGATCCATTGAGCGTGACCCAATTCACAGTTGCAGGTGATGCCACAGTCTATAGTGCAGGACAAACCGCGACGATTGCAGGTGTAGGTACGCTACAACTCAATGCGGATGGTAGCTATGTGTTTAGCCCAGCGGCCAATTACAACGGCAACGTGCCAGTCGCCACCTATACGGTGAGTGATGGCACGACCACCAGCACCAGCACCTTGACTTTAAGTGTCACCCCAGCCAATGATGCACCAGTGGCACAGTCTGATAGCAACAGCACCGCAGAAGACAGCACCTTAACGGTGAATGCCGCCAATGGTGTGTTGGCGAACGACAGTGATGTTGATGGTGATCCATTGAGCGTGACCCAATTCACAGTTGCAGGTGATGCCACAGTCTATAGTGCAGGACAAACCGCGACGATTGCAGGTGTAGGTACGCTACAACTCAATGCGGATGGTAGCTATGTGTTTAGCCCAGCGGCCAATTACAACGGCAACGTGCCAGTCGCCACCTATACGGTGAGTGATGGCACGACCACCAGCACCAGCACCTTGACTTTAAGTGTCACCCCAGCCAATGATGCACCAGTGGCACAGTCTGATAGCAACAGCACCGCAGAAGACAGCACCTTAACGGTGAATGCCGCCAATGGTGTGTTGGCGAACGACAGTGATGTTGATGGTGATCCATTGAGCGTGACCCAATTCACAGTTGCAGGTGATGCCACAGTCTATAGTGCAGGACAAACCGCGACGATTGCAGGTGTAGGTACGCTACAACTCAATGCGGATGGTAGCTATGTGTTTAGCCCAGCGGCCAATTACAACGGCAACGTGCCAGTCGCCACCTATACGGTGAGTGATGGCACGACCACCAGCACCAGCACCTTGACTTTAAGTGTCACCCCAGCCAATGATGCACCAGTGGCACAGTCTGATAGCAACAGCACCGCAGAAGACAGCACCTTAACGGTGAATGCCGCCAATGGTGTGTTGGCGAACGACAGTGATGTTGATGGTGATCCATTGAGCGTGACCCAATTCACAGTTGCAGGTGATGCCACAGTCTATAGTGCAGGACAAACCGCGACGATTGCAGGTGTAGGTACGCTACAACTCAATGCGGATGGTAGCTATGTGTTTAGCCCAGCGGCCAATTACAACGGCAACGTGCCAGTCGCCACCTATACGGTGAGTGATGGCACGACCACCAGCACCAGCACCTTGACTTTAAGTGTCACCCCAGCCAATGATGCACCAGTGGCACAGTCTGATAGCAACAGCACCGCAGAAGACAGCACCTTAACGGTGAATGCCGCCAATGGTGTGTTGGCGAACGACAGTGATGTTGATGGTGATCCATTGAGCGTGACCCAATTCACAGTTGCAGGTGATGCCACAGTCTATAGTGCAGGACAAACCGCGACGATTGCAGGTGTAGGTACGCTACAACTCAATGCGGATGGTAGCTATGTGTTTAGCCCAGCGGCCAATTACAACGGCAACGTGCCAGTCGCCACCTATACGGTGAGTGATGGCACGACCACCAGCACCAGCACCTTGACTTTAAGTGTCACCCCAGCCAATGATGCACCAGTGGCACAGTCTGATAGCAACAGCACCGCAGAAGACAGCACCTTAACGGTGAATGCCGCCAATGGTGTGTTGGCGAACGACAGTGATGTTGATGGTGATCCATTGAGCGTGACCCAATTCACAGTTGCAGGTGATGCCACAGTCTATAGTGCAGGACAAACCGCGACGATTGCAGGTGTAGGTACGCTACAACTCAATGCGGATGGTAGCTATGTGTTTAGCCCAGCGGCCAATTACAACGGCAACGTGCCAGTCGCCACCTATACGGTGAGTGATGGCACGACCACCAGCACCAGCACCTTGACTTTAAGTGTCACCCCAGCCAATGATGCACCAGTGGCACAGTCTGATAGCAACAGCACCGCAGAAGACAGCACCTTAACGGTGAATGCCGCCAATGGTGTGTTGGCGAACGACAGTGATGTTGATGGTGATCCATTGAGCGTGACCCAATTCACAGTTGCAGGTGATGCCACAGTCTATAGTGCAGGACAAACCGCGACGATTGCAGGTGTAGGTACGCTACAACTCAATGCGGATGGTAGCTATGTGTTTAGCCCAGCGGCCAATTACAACGGCAACGTGCCAGTCGCCACCTATACGGTGAGTGATGGCACGACCACCAGCACCAGCACCTTGACTTTAAGTGTCACCCCAGCCAATGATGCACCAGTGGCACAGTCTGATAGCAACAGCACCGCAGAAGACAGCACCTTAACGGTGAATGCCGCCAATGGTGTGTTGGCGAACGACAGTGATGTTGATGGTGATCCATTGAGCGTGACCCAATTCACAGTTGCAGGTGATGCCACAGTCTATAGTGCAGGACAAACCGCGACGATTGCAGGTGTAGGTACGCTACAACTCAATGCGGATGGTAGCTATGTGTTTAGCCCAGCGGCCAATTACAACGGCAACGTGCCAGTCGCCACCTATACGGTGAGTGATGGCACGACCACCAGCACCAGCACCTTGACTTTAAGTGTCACCCCAGCCAATGATGCACCAGTGGCACAGTCTGATAGCAACAGCACCGCAGAAGACAGCACCTTAACGGTGAATGCCGCCAATGGTGTGTTGGCGAACGACAGTGATGTTGATGGTGATCCATTGAGCGTGACCCAATTCACAGTTGCAGGTGATGCCACAGTCTATAGTGCAGGACAAACCGCGACGATTGCAGGTGTAGGTACGCTACAACTCAATGCGGATGGTAGCTATGTGTTTAGCCCAGCGGCCAATTACAACGGCAACGTGCCAGTCGCCACCTATACGGTGAGTGATGGCACGACCACCAGCACCAGCACCTTGACTTTAAGTGTCACCCCAGCCAATGATGCACCAGTGGCACAGTCTGATAGCAACAGCACCGCAGAAGACAGCACCTTAACGGTGAATGCCGCCAATGGTGTGTTGGCGAACGACAGTGATGTTGATGGTGATCCATTGAGCGTGACCCAATTCACAGTTGCAGGTGATGCCACAGTCTATAGTGCAGGACAAACCGCGACGATTGCAGGTGTAGGTACGCTACAACTCAATGCGGATGGTAGCTATGTGTTTAGCCCAGCGGCCAATTACAACGGCAACGTGCCAGTCGCCACCTATACGGTGAGTGATGGCACGACCACCAGCACCAGCACCTTGACTTTAAGTGTCACCCCAGCCAATGATGCACCAGTGGCACAGTCTGATAGCAACAGCACCGCAGAAGACAGCACCTTAACGGTGAATGCCGCCAATGGTGTGTTGGCGAACGACAGTGATGTTGATGGTGATCCATTGAGCGTGACCCAATTCACAGTTGCAGGTGATGCCACAGTCTATAGTGCAGGACAAACCGCGACGATTGCAGGTGTAGGTACGCTACAACTCAATGCGGATGGTAGCTATGTGTTTAGCCCAGCGGCCAATTACAACGGCAACGTGCCAGTCGCCACCTATACGGTGAGTGATGGCACGACCACCAGCACCAGCACCTTGACTTTAAGTGTCACCCCAGCCAATGATGCACCAGTGGCACAGTCTGATAGCAACAGCACCGCAGAAGACAGCACCTTAACGGTGAATGCCGCCAATGGTGTGTTGGCGAACGACAGTGATGTTGATGGTGATCCATTGAGCGTGACCCAATTCACAGTTGCAGGTGATGCCACAGTCTATAGTGCAGGACAAACCGCGACGATTGCAGGTGTAGGTACGCTACAACTCAATGCGGATGGTAGCTATGTGTTTAGCCCAGCGGCCAATTACAACGGCAACGTGCCAGTCGCCACCTATACGGTGAGTGATGGCACGACCACCAGCACCAGCACCTTGACTTTAAGTGTCACCCCAGCCAATGATGCACCAGTGGCACAGTCTGATAGCAACAGCACCGCAGAAGACAGCACCTTAACGGTGAATGCCGCCAATGGTGTGTTGGCGAACGACAGTGATGTTGATGGTGATCCATTGAGCGTGACCCAATTCACAGTTGCAGGTGATGCCACAGTCTATAGTGCAGGACAAACCGCGACGATTGCAGGTGTAGGTACGCTACAACTCAATGCGGATGGTAGCTATGTGTTTAGCCCAGCGGCCAATTACAACGGCAACGTGCCAGTCGCCACCTATACGGTGAGTGATGGCACGACCACCAGCACCAGCACCTTGACTTTAAGTGTCACCCCAGCCAATGATGCACCAGTGGCACAGTCTGATAGCAACAGCACCGCAGAAGACAGCACCTTAACGGTGAATGCCGCCAATGGTGTGTTGGCGAACGACAGTGATGTTGATGGTGATCCATTGAGCGTGACCCAATTCACAGTTGCAGGTGATGCCACAGTCTATAGTGCAGGACAAACCGCGACGATTGCAGGTGTAGGTACGCTACAACTCAATGCGGATGGTAGCTATGTGTTTAGCCCAGCGGCCAATTACAACGGCAACGTGCCAGTCGCCACCTATACGGTGAGTGATGGCACGACCACCAGCACCAGCACCTTGACTTTAAGTGTCACCCCAGCCAATGATGCACCAGTGGCACAGTCTGATAGCAACAGCACCGCAGAAGACAGCACCTTAACGGTGAATGCCGCCAATGGTGTGTTGGCGAACGACAGTGATGTTGATGGTGATCCATTGAGCGTGACCCAATTCACAGTTGCAGGTGATGCCACAGTCTATAGTGCAGGACAAACCGCGACGATTGCAGGTGTAGGTACGCTACAACTCAATGCGGATGGTAGCTATGTGTTTAGCCCAGCGGCCAATTACAACGGCAACGTGCCAGTCGCCACCTATACGGTGAGTGATGGCACGACCACCAGCACCAGCACCTTGACTTTAAGTGTCACCCCAGCCAATGATGCACCAGTGGCACAGTCTGATAGCAACAGCACCGCAGAAGACAGCACCTTAACGGTGAATGCCGCCAATGGTGTGTTGGCGAACGACAGTGATGTTGATGGTGATCCATTGAGCGTGACCCAATTCACAGTTGCAGGTGATGCCACAGTCTATAGTGCAGGACAAACCGCGACGATTGCAGGTGTAGGTACGCTACAACTCAATGCGGATGGTAGCTATGTGTTTAGCCCAGCGGCCAATTACAACGGCAACGTGCCAGTCGCCACCTATACGGTGAGTGATGGCACGACCACCAGCACCAGCACCTTGACTTTAAGTGTCACCCCAGCCAATGATGCACCAGTGGCACAGTCTGATAGCAACAGCACCGCAGAAGACAGCACCTTAACGGTGAATGCCGCCAATGGTGTGTTGGCGAACGACAGTGATGTTGATGGTGATCCATTGAGCGTGACCCAATTCACAGTTGCAGGTGATGCCACAGTCTATAGTGCAGGACAAACCGCGACGATTGCAGGTGTAGGTACGCTACAACTCAATGCGGATGGTAGCTATGTGTTTAGCCCAGCGGCCAATTACAACGGCAACGTGCCAGTCGCCACCTATACGGTGAGTGATGGCACGACCACCAGCACCAGCACCTTGACTTTAAGTGTCACCCCAGCCAATGATGCACCAGTGGCACAGTCTGATAGCAACAGCACCGCAGAAGACAGCACCTTAACGGTGAATGCCGCCAATGGTGTGTTGGCGAACGACAGTGATGTTGATGGTGATCCATTGAGCGTGACCCAATTCACAGTTGCAGGTGATGCCACAGTCTATAGTGCAGGACAAACCGCGACGATTGCAGGTGTAGGTACGCTACAACTCAATGCGGATGGTAGCTATGTGTTTAGCCCAGCGGCCAATTACAACGGCAACGTGCCAGTCGCCACCTATACGGTGAGTGATGGCACGACCACCAGCACCAGCACCTTGACTTTAAGTGTCACCCCAGCCAATGATGCACCAGTGGCACAGTCTGATAGCAACAGCACCGCAGAAGACAGCACCTTAACGGTGAATGCCGCCAATGGTGTGTTGGCGAACGACAGTGATGTTGATGGTGATCCATTGAGCGTGACCCAATTCACAGTTGCAGGTGATGCCACAGTCTATAGTGCAGGACAAACCGCGACGATTGCAGGTGTAGGTACGCTACAACTCAATGCGGATGGTAGCTATGTGTTTAGCCCAGCGGCCAATTACAACGGCAACGTGCCAGTCGCCACCTATACGGTGAGTGATGGCACGACCACCAGCACCAGCACCTTGACTTTAAGTGTCACCCCAGCCAATGATGCACCAGTGGCACAGTCTGATAGCAACAGCACCGCAGAAGACAGCACCTTAACGGTGAATGCCGCCAATGGTGTGTTGGCGAACGACAGTGATGTTGATGGTGATCCATTGAGCGTGACCCAATTCACAGTTGCAGGTGATGCCACAGTCTATAGTGCAGGACAAACCGCGACGATTGCAGGTGTAGGTACGCTACAACTCAATGCGGATGGTAGCTATGTGTTTAGCCCAGCGGCCAATTACAACGGCAACGTGCCAGTCGCCACCTATACGGTGAGTGATGGCACGACCACCAGCACCAGCACCTTGACTTTAAGTGTCACCCCAGCCAATGATGCACCAGTGGCACAGTCTGATAGCAACAGCACCGCAGAAGACAGCACCTTAACGGTGAATGCCGCCAATGGTGTGTTGGCGAACGACAGTGATGTTGATGGTGATCCATTGAGCGTGACCCAATTCACAGTTGCAGGTGATGCCACAGTCTATAGTGCAGGACAAACCGCGACGATTGCAGGTGTAGGTACGCTACAACTCAATGCGGATGGTAGCTATGTGTTTAGCCCAGCGGCCAATTACAACGGCAACGTGCCAGTCGCCACCTATACGGTGAGTGATGGCACGACCACCAGCACCAGCACCTTGACTTTAAGTGTCACCCCAGCCAATGATGCACCAGTGGCACAGTCTGATAGCAACAGCACCGCAGAAGACAGCACCTTAACGGTGAATGCCGCCAATGGTGTGTTGGCGAACGACAGTGATGTTGATGGTGATCCATTGAGCGTGACCCAATTCACAGTTGCAGGTGATGCCACAGTCTATAGTGCAGGACAAACCGCGACGATTGCAGGTGTAGGTACGCTACAACTCAATGCGGATGGTAGCTATGTGTTTAGCCCAGCGGCCAATTACAACGGCAACGTGCCAGTCGCCACCTATACGGTGAGTGATGGCACGACCACCAGCACCAGCACCTTGACTTTAAGTGTCACCCCAGCCAATGATGCACCAGTGGCACAGTCTGATAGCAACAGCACCGCAGAAGACAGCACCTTAACGGTGAATGCCGCCAATGGTGTGTTGGCGAACGACAGTGATGTTGATGGTGATCCATTGAGCGTGACCCAATTCACAGTTGCAGGTGATGCCACAGTCTATAGTGCAGGACAAACCGCGACGATTGCAGGTGTAGGTACGCTACAACTCAATGCGGATGGTAGCTATGTGTTTAGCCCAGCGGCCAATTACAACGGCAACGTGCCAGTCGCCACCTATACGGTGAGTGATGGCACGACCACCAGCACCAGCACCTTGACTTTAAGTGTCACCCCAGCCAATGATGCACCAGTGGCACAGTCTGATAGCAACAGCACCGCAGAAGACAGCACCTTAACGGTGAATGCCGCCAATGGTGTGTTGGCGAACGACAGTGATGTTGATGGTGATCCATTGAGCGTGACCCAATTCACAGTTGCAGGTGATGCCACAGTCTATAGTGCAGGACAAACCGCGACGATTGCAGGTGTAGGTACGCTACAACTCAATGCGGATGGTAGCTATGTGTTTAGCCCAGCGGCCAATTACAACGGCAACGTGCCAGTCGCCACCTATACGGTGAGTGATGGCACGACCACCAGCACCAGCACCTTGACTTTAAGTGTCACCCCAGCCAATGATGCACCAGTGGCACAGTCTGATAGCAACAGCACCGCAGAAGACAGCACCTTAACGGTGAATGCCGCCAATGGTGTGTTGGCGAACGACAGTGATGTTGATGGTGATCCATTGAGCGTGACCCAATTCACAGTTGCAGGTGATGCCACAGTCTATAGTGCAGGACAAACCGCGACGATTGCAGGTGTAGGTACGCTACAACTCAATGCGGATGGTAGCTATGTGTTTAGCCCAGCGGCCAATTACAACGGCAACGTGCCAGTCGCCACCTATACGGTGAGTGATGGCACGACCACCAGCACCAGCACCTTGACTTTAAGTGTCACCCCAGCCAATGATGCACCAGTGGCACAGTCTGATAGCAACAGCACCGCAGAAGACAGCACCTTAACGGTGAATGCCGCCAATGGTGTGTTGGCGAACGACAGTGATGTTGATGGTGATCCATTGAGCGTGACCCAATTCACAGTTGCAGGTGATGCCACAGTCTATAGTGCAGGACAAACCGCGACGATTGCAGGTGTAGGTACGCTACAACTCAATGCGGATGGTAGCTATAGTTTTGTACCAGTGGCAAATTACAACGGCTCAGTACCCGTAGCAACTTATACTGTTTCTGATGGTACAGCTACGGTGACTAGTACTTTAACGTTGACTGTGACACCAGTGAATGATGCGCCAATCACCCAACCTGACAACTACACTGGTGTAGAGGGCACAACAGGGTCTCATATTTCTGTATTGACCAATGATAGTGATGTTGATGGTGATACTTTAATTGTTGCTCAGTTTGCAACCAATGCCAGTGGTACAGGTGCACAAACAGCAAATGGCAGCAATACCATTACGACTGTTTTAGGTGGTACAGTGACCATGAATAGTAATGGCACATTTAGCTATGTTGCCCCAATACGTAATCATGGTAACAACGGTGTAACGGATACTGATGGTGCGGATGTGGATAGTTTTTACTACAAGGCATCAGATGGTACGCTGGAATCTGGCTGGACGCAGGTGCAGATCACGATTACGGATACTGCACCAGTTGCCCAGAATGATTCGGCAAGTGTTGCGATAGGTGACACAGTTACAGGTAATGTGATTACAGGTACAGTAAATGGTATTGTCACTTCTGCAAGTGTAGATACACCAAGTCTGGATACACCAAATAGAATTACTTCGGTGAATTTTGGTGGAACGAACTATACGGTAGCACAATCAGGCATTACCACCATTACAACAGATGACGGTAAACTTGAAATCCAGAGTAATGGCGAATACACCTATACTTCAGGGTATAGAAATGTATATGTCGATAGAAATGGTTCTGATACCGCACCAACACTCACTGCATGGAAAGACTATGCAACGACTGGTGTAAAAAATGTGTATGGTTTTGATGGTTCTTCACCTATATCGGGTACAACTCTCAACCTTAATGCTTTAACGAACTCAACTGCCAATATTGTACGTTTGGTTGATGCTACTACTGGTAATAACAATGATGGTTTAGGTGTTGAAACAACACTGTCGGGTACTACATCCAATCAGCAGAATATCAGTCGTGTCGAAAATGGTGAATATATCGTTTTTGATTTAGGTGCATTGTCGAAGAATGCTGTAGTGACTTTAACTGATGTTTCAAATGCAACGGAAGCTGGTCGTATTACATGGTATGCCTTTGATGCCAGTGGTACTCGTGTGGGTACAGGTACAGTTTCGGGTACGCCATTAAGTAGTGTACTGGAGTTCAGCTTGCCAACGGATATCAATTATCAATATATTGCTTTTACTTCGACTAATAATAATGCCCATTTCCGTGTCAATGGTCTGCGTGCAGAGGCTGCGGTTACAGGGAATGCAACTGATGAGTTTACTTATACTCTATCAGATAGTGATGGTAGTCTGGCAACTGCAAAACTGACCATTGGCACCACAGGATTGAATGTATTACCTGATGCCGCGGCAGTACGCGAATCACATCTGCCAAATGGCACGTTCCAGGGCACCAAGACCCAATATACGACGACGGGTAATCTGTTTAGCAACGATACTGTGACCAACACAACACAGATTGATGACATCAGCTTTAGTAGTGGTGCAAGTGGTACGCCAAACAAAGTTATTTCGGGCACTACGATTACCATTACTGATGCTGATGGCACATTGGTGGTCAATAAGCTGACAGGTGCTTATACCTATACCCTGACTGCGGCAACAACACAGGGTACCGATGATATCAAGGTATTCAGCTATATTGCCAAAGATCAAGTAACAGGTCAGAGCAGTGCTGCGACAAATTTAACCATCAATGTTATAGATGATGCACCCGTTGCAACGGATCTTAATCAGACCTTGAGTATGGCAGCAACACCGCAGACCTATAATCTGACCATTATCCTCGATGTATCGGGTAGTATGGCGTGGGATGGAAATGGTATAGGCTCAGCGACTGCTGGTTTTGATCCGAATACTATTCGTTTGATGCTGGCAAAACAGGCGATTGCACAATTAATTGACAAAGTTGATACTTTGGGCAATGTCAATGTCAAGCTGATTAGCTTTAGTAGCAGTGGTTCGGAAGAGGTTTCACAGTGGTATGTGGATTCTGCGACGGGTGCGATTAACTTTGTCAATACACAGCAGGCCGATGGTGGAACTGCTTATCGTTCAGCAATTAATAAGACTATGACTGAGTGGGGTACACCACCAGCAGCAGATAAAAACTTTGTGTATTTTATTACCGATGGTGCTCCTGATAGTGATCAGGATATTAATGAAACTATTGGTACAAACTGGCGTAATTTCCTGAATAACAACAGTGTTGATGCAATGTATGCGGTAAGAATCGGTGGTAGTGATACCAGTGCCATTGATCCATTGATACGTACGGGTACGAATGATGAGGCAGTTGCAATCTCCAGTCCGACAGAATTGCTCAATACACTACTCAGCAGCATTGATGATGGTATTGTTCAGGGGAATGTGTCTATTCTTTCAGGTAGTGGTAGTACTGGCGGGATGATACTGGGTGCAGATGGTGGATATCTGGAAAGTGTTACTGTAGATGGCGTGGTTTATACTCTTGCTGGTGGGAACACTCAAGTCATTCATACCGAAAAAGGTGGTGCATTAACGGTTGATTTCACCACAGGTGAATATCGCTATGAAATTATTGTCAATAAGACTATTCTGGGTGAAATGGAAAGCTTCCAGATTGGTGCAGTGGATGGCGATGGTGATGCTATTTCGATGAATTTAAACATCACCTTGAACTATCAGGCACAGGTTGATGCTAATCGGGATACGATTATTACCAATGTACAAAATGGTACAGCGATATCTATCTCGGATGCTGCATTAATGCACAATGATCTGGTGAGTAATAATACGTTCTTGTCTAGCAGTAGCAATGCCGTGAATGGTACGGTATCGGGTACAAATACGATTACCTTTACTCCAAATGTAACAGGTATTCCAGCACAGACAATTCGAGTGATTAAAGAAAGTGCAGATTGGTATAACAGTGCGTGGGACAATAATGATACTTCGGGCTTGCCAAAAAATAACATTAAAGAACTCGCTGTGGACTTTAGTGACCGTAGCCTGTTTGGTACGACGGGAACGGCAGCAACCATTACTGCTTATCAGACAGGTCAAACCATCTCGGGCTGGGCTGTCGATAGTGGTATTAATGGTTACACTCAGGTCTTTAATGGTACGTTCTATTCGAGTGCAGATCGTGATTTGGTAAAAGTGTATCTTTATGCAGGTGAACGTATCTATATTGATGTAGATGGTACGACTGGATCGAATACCAATGTTTCAGGTACGACTACACGAGCTGTACTGGATGCCAGTGGTACTGCAACGAGCTTTAGTCAGACTACGGATGGCTGGTTTACTGCCACGACTACTGGTGAGTATTATGTGCAACTCTCCAACACAAATTCTTCTTCAACTAGCTATAACCTTGCTCTGACCATTGATAATGGTACTTCGACTGCTGGTGGCGGGACATCTGCTGCACCTAAAGGGGCAATTGGACCATCTTCAGGTGGCTTTGACTATACTTTGAATGAGCTTGGTGTTCTAACCAATGCAAAAGCCGATATTTATCATGTCGCTGGTACTACACTCAATGGTACAGAGCGTGATGATATTCTGCTGGGTGGTGCGACCAACGATACATTGTACGGCGGTAAAGGCAATGATGTACTCATTGGTGGTTCAGGTCAGGATACGCTATATGGTGGCAATGGTAATGATCGTCTGGAAGGTGGGATCGGCAACGATATACTGTATGGCGATGCAGGGAATGACATCCTGATCGGTGGGGTAGGTAATGATATCCTCAACGGTGGATTGGGTGCTGATACCTTTGTTTGGGGTGCAACTGATAATGTGAACCAGACTGATACCATCAATGACTTTAGCAAAGCTCAGGGTGACAAGATTAATGCCAAAGCCTTATTAGTACAACTTGGTTGGGATCAGGATGTGGTTACATTAAGTGATTATGTCAGCCTGACCACAGGTAGTAATACCATCAATATCCATAATATAGCGAATACCGTGAATGTGAATATTGTGGTCACAGGCCAGTCATTTACAGAGAATGACATCATCGACATGATCAATAAAACCAACTTCCAGACTTAAACCTAGCGTAGAGGGCGGAGTCACTTCGCCCTCTATCCCAAATTTATTTATTAATATGATGGCAACATCGTTAAACATTTAAGAAACCTTAAAACAAGGGGAAACCTGTGAAAGTATTAGCATTAACAAAAATCGCAAGCATGGTTGCTGGGGCAAGTGTGGCAATGACTGTATCAGCAGCAGATTTAACATCAGTGACTAAAACTGCGATTGAAAATAATCCAGAGGTTCAGGTGCAATGGTCAAACTTTCTTGAAGCCACTGCGAATCAAAAACAAGCGCGAGCAGGTTATTTACCATCAATTGATTTAAATGCAGCCTATGGCAAAGGTAACCGTGAATTCGATGGTGATCGTGGCTGGTTCAATCAAGGTCAGGCAGAAATTGCATTAACGCAAGTGTTGTTCGATGGTTTTCGTATTAAAAGCAAAGTTGAGCAAGGCGATTATGCAGCGCTAAAACGCTATTATGAGTTAAATGCTGGTGTGGAACAAAAAGCCTTTGAAGCAGCGCAAGCTTATTTGGATGTTCAACGTTACCGTGATCTGGTTAAATTGGCAGAAACCAACTTTAATAACCATCAACGTGTTTATAACCAAATTCAGCAAAAGACCAAGCAGGGTGTGGGCAATGGTGCGGATTTAGCACAAATATCAGGTCGTTTATCTTTGGCACAAACCAATTTAATGACGGAACAAGCGAATTTAAATGATGTATCAGCACGTTTTGCGCGAATTGTAGGTGTTGAGCCAAGTAGTAATCTTGCACCCGTTACAATCAATGTGGCTCTTCCGAATAGCACACAAGAAGTCGTTACTGCTGCGTACAACAATAACAACAGTTTAAAAGCTGCGTTAAGTGAAATGCAATATGCACGTGCAAGTGCGCAAGAATTCAAAGCCAATATGTACCCGAAACTGTCGTTTGTGGCGCGTACAGGTTTATATCAAAACCGTAATAGTTTTGATGAACGCACCAATCCCGATAACGATAAATACGGGCAAGATAGCGCAGTTGAGTTAAGACTCAACTACAATCTATTTAATGGTTTTGCTGATAGAGCAGCCATGAATGCTGCCAATGCACGTGTTTTACAATCCGATGATTTGAAAAACAAAGCATGTGTCGATATTCGCCAAACTTCAGCCGTGGCTTATAACAATGTCAATAACTATAGCAGCCAGTTGCAATGGTTACAGCGTCATCGTGATGAATCTGCTTCAGTTGTGAAAGCGTATAATGATCAGTTTGATATTGGTCGTCGTACTTTGCTTGATGTACTTGATTCAGAAAATGAAGCCTTTCAGGCCAATCGTGCTTATGTCAGTGCGCAATATGATTTGAAAATTGCACAATTCCAAACACTTTATAGCACAGGACAATTGTTACCTGCGCTAGGTATTCAACGTGATAATTTACCTGCTGTATCAGAAGTGAGTCAGCGTGAAATTAATGCAGCGAATATGTGTTCTGCGAACGTGCAAGCACAAGTTGCTGAATAATGAAAGTATGAAATGAAAAATAGGGTGCAACGTGTGCCCTATTTTTGTTCGTAAAATATACATTTTATATAAGAGAAGTTTTTGTTATTGATTCGTTGGAAGCAATACATTAATTAGACCTCTTTCATAACCCCTTTGTTTTCCCCCTTGAGAAGTGGGATGAGGAATATATTCCGCAAGTGGGGTTTAAAAACTTATGAGAGAGGTCTATTAATAGCAAGTTTTAGTTCAAAAAATCAAAATGCATTTTGACCCATGGTGAATAAGTGACAACACAAATATTTGACCCTTTAGCGTTATGCCTGATTCGGGTGGCTAAAGATTATGAGGTAAGTATTACCCAAGAAGGGCTACTTTCTGGCTTGCCTTTGCCCAATGGTTTACTAATTCCGAGCTTTGTTTCGCGTGCTGCAGATCGTGTGAGTTTAAGCAGTAATATAGTGCAGCAAGGTTTAGCACAGTTAAATCACTTTGTGTTTCCTGCAATTTTATTGTTAAAAAATAATACTGCGTGTGTGTTGTATCGAATTGATCATGAACAGCAACTAGCAACCGTTTATTTTCCTGAATCAGCCGATACAGTGAAGCAAATACCTATTGCAGAATTGCAAGAGCAGTATGTCGGTTCAGTGATTTATCTGCAACAACGTCAATTTATTGTCGATAACAAATTGAAAATGGAAAAAAATCAGCAGCACTGGTTTTGGCGTGTAATTCGTGAACATCGTTCAATTTATAAAGATATTTTGCTCGGTGCATTATTCATCAATATTTTCGCCTTATGTTCTCCATTTTTTGTCATGAACGTTTATGACCGAGTGGTACCGAACCATGCCTTAGATACGTTATGGGTTTTGGCACTCGGCATCATGATTATTATTAGCGCGGATTTTGTTTTAAAGTTAGGACGCAGTTATTTTGTCGATTTAGCTGCGACGCGTGCAGACAATAAACTATCTGCTTATATCATGGAAAAAGTGCTTGGTCGTCGCATGGAGCAGAATAATATGTCGGTGGGTATGACGGCATCAAATATTCAATCCTATGAATCGATTCGTTCATTTACCAGTTCATTGACTGTTGTTTCCTTAGTCGATCTGCCGTTTTTTGTATTGTTCCTTGCGGTCATTTGTATCATTTCATGGGTGTTTGTGATTCCGCTGCTCATTGCAGCATTTATCATTTTATTGCACGCGTTGTCAGTGCATGTCAATTTGAAAAAATTATCTGATGCGATGGCAGAAGCTTCACAACAACGTCAAGCCTTGTTAATTGAAACTTTAAACAATGAAGAAACCATTAAGAGTTTTAATGCTAACGGTCGTATGCAAGCTTTGTGGGAAAAAGCCACCCGTTTTACCGTGCATTATTCTGCAAAGTTACGTTTTTTGGGTGGAACGGTTGGAAACTTTGCGTCATGGGTTCAACAAACCGTTGGCGTGGTCATTATCATCATCGGGGTTTACTTGATTGTTGAAGGCAAGCTCACGCAAGGCGCACTCATTGCCTGTTATATGATTTCGACTCGTGCGTTGGCCCCAATTGCACAGGTTGCAGGCTTACTTACTCAATATTATCAAGCGTCAAGTGCATTAAATTTATTGAACAAAACAGTTGAAGCGGAACAAGAGCGAGAAAATCTAAAAGGTTGGGTCAGTCATACCAATCTTATTGGTAATATTGAATTTAAAAATGTCAGTTTGCGCTATCCGAATGAGTCACGTTCAGCTTTGGAAGATATTACATTATCGATTCGCGCAGGTGAAAAAGTGGCGATATTGGGTAAAGTCGGTTCTGGTAAAAGCTCGATTGAAAAAATATTATTGTCACTTTATCGACCTACAGAGGGTACGGTATTTATTGATCAAACCAATATTGCACAGATTGATCCTGCGGAATTACGCAACCAAATTGGTTATATTCCACAAGACATCGACTTATTGAATGGTACGGTGTTGTCGAATATTGTGTTGGGCAATCCACATGTCAGCCGAACGGTTTTGGAACAAAGTTTAGTCATTTCGGGTTTAGGGCAGATTCTAAAAGCACATGAAGATGGTTTGTCTTTGCAAGTCGGTGAGCGAGGGCACAAACTGTCGGGTGGGCAACGTCAAGCAATCGCAGTTGCACGTGCAATTGCTCAAAATGCGAAAATTTTGATTTTCGATGAGCCGACCAGTGCCATGGATACGCCATTGGAAAATCATGTGATTCATCATTTAAAACAATACATGACAGCCCAACACACCTTGATCTTGGTCACGCATAAACCTGCGTTATTGGCTTTGGTCGATCGAATTATCATTCTTGAAGATGGCAAAGTCATTGCAAATGGCGAGAAAGAAACGGTCTTGAAAGCGATGTTTCCTCAACAAGAAAAAGCTGCAGGAGTAATGTCGTGAGCGAAGAACAAAAAAAGACCCATCGCGAGAAGCTGTTTCAAGGCGTAGGCAAAAGCATAGAAAACTCTGAAAAGGTGATGAATCCTATTTTCGGGCGTTTGCGTTTGTTTAAACAATATCAGCCTGCCGATGCAAATGATTGGCAGCGACAGGTTAAGGAAGTCACACAATCACAAAAACCACTCAAGACACGAATGACCCTTTATATTATTGCGGTGACTTTTGTCTGCCTGTTGCTTTGGGCAGGTTTTGCCAAAGTCGATGAAATTACTCGTGGTGAAGGCAAAGTTATTCCATCTCAACAGATGCAAGTGATTCAATCGGTTGATGGTGGCGTGGTTGAAAAGGTGTATGTGCAGGAAGGTGAGCACGTCAAAAAAGGCGATCTATTGATTCGTATTGACCCGACACGGTTCACCTCAAATTTGAATGAAGTTAATGCCAAGATTTTTGCCTTGCAAACCAAAGTTAGACGTTTAAGTGCACAATTAAATGGCTCGGGCTATACCTCAGGCAGTGTCCCAGCCGGTGTTTCACCTGATGCAGCGGCAATGATTATGGCGCAAGAAAGCCAATATTATGCAGAAAGTCTGCGTGAACTGAGTCAAAGAACGATGACCAATCAAGGCACGGTTTCGACCCGTCAACAGGAATCGCAACGGGCGCAAGCTGCGCTCGGACAAGCTGAAAGAGCCTATCAACTTGCAGTGCGTGAACTCAATACCACACGACCTTTGTTAAAGACTGGTGCGGTGTCGGAAATGGATATTTTGCGTTTAGAGCGTGATGTCTCCAATGCCGATGGTGAGCGTAAGCAGGCAGCAGCAAACTTACGTGGTTCGCAAGCCTCAATCGGCGAAGCGCAATCAAGAACCTCTGAAGCTGCGGTCAGTTTGAAAAACCAATGGCGCAATGAATTAGCAGAAGCGCAAGCGCAGTTGGTGAGTTTAAAAGAAAGTATTTCAGGCGTGGCAGATCGAGTAAAAACCACAGATATTCGTTCACCGACCAATGGTATCGTGCAGAAAATTTTCTTTAATACCATCGGTGGGGTGGTGAAACCGAGTGATCAAGTCGCGGAAATCGTACCTTTAGATGGTCAATTGATCGTTGAGGCAAAAGTATCGCCGAAAGATATTGCCTTTGTACGACCAGACTTGCCTGCGGTAATTAAATTTACCGCCTATGATTTTTCGATTTATGGCGGAATGGATGCGAAGGTGAAACACATTAGCCCAGACACATTTACCGATGAAAAAGGCAATATGTTTTATATCGTCCGTGCAGTGACAGACAAACCAACTTTCGGTAAAGGATTGTCTGTGATTCCAGGGATGACGGTTCAATTGGATATTATGACAGGTAAGAAAACAATTCTTTCTTATTTACTTAAACCAATTTTAAAAGCGAAAAACAATGCCTTAACCGAGCGTTAAGTCGAATAAACGTCATCAATCTACTAAAAATCCTTCTTTTAAAAAGAGGGATTTTTAATTTATAAAGCAGATTTTATAAGTGTTAATTTCAGTTTTTACCCGATCAAATAAAGATCTTGTACTCGGTTTTAGTTTTTCCCGCTACCAAAGTGTTGCACCCAGTATGTTCGATGGGTTGTAGGATTTCGGCTACATGCGATCGCATAATCTTTAAATTGCGGTTTCATTAAGTTATCGCAATGTCCTGGGCTTAATGCCAGCCAATTTTCAAGAACTTGTTTAAGGTTGGTTTGACCTGTTGCTAGATTTTCACCCCCACCGCCTTTATACCCTGTTTTTTTAATACGGAATCTAAGATTTTCACCTCCACGCCCGACATGACTTAAAATCTGACGTTGTGAAATATCCTGTGCATGCGCAGTTGAGCTCATCTGTAATTGATTATTCCATTTTAATGAATGAGTTGCCGAGTAGGCAATTTTTCCACATTGTTGGGAGTGATTTCGAATTTCATTAATGGCATTTAAAACTGCTTGCTGAAACTGTGGATTTTGAATGTCATCACAAGAGATTTTGTCAAAAGAGGCTAAAGTCTGTTGAGGATTTTTTTGAGTGGGTATCGTTGTTGATTTTGCAATGGTTTTATTTGATTGATGCTGCAAAGGCTGTTGTGGTTGTGAATTTGAACATCCATGTAGTAAAAAGTATAGACTGCATATAAAAGAATGATAAGCAATATTTTTCATAGTGCACCTCTAGCAAATTTTTTTATTCATCAGATGTATTAGTTCAGACTTGATCGGACATAACTCTTGAAAAAGATAAAGTTACCCATTTTGATAAAGGTGTCGAAATCTTAATCAAACAAAGGTAACTTTCTTATGTTGCATACTAACAATCAAATCATTAAACACAAAGTAGGTCTGCTCAATTTAGCTGAAGTGCTTCAGAATGTATCTAGAGCGTGTAAAGTGATGGGTGTCTCTAGAGATACTTTTCATCGCTATCAGGAGCTAGTACAGTCTGGTGACATGGATGCATTGATCAATAAATCCCGTCGAGTACCTAATCTAAAAAATCGTGTAGATGATGCTACAGAACTAGCAGTCATTGATTTCGCAACTCAGTATCCAGCTTATGGGCAGCATCGTACTAGTAACGAATTACGCAAGAAGGGTGTATTTGTTTCAGGTAGCGGTGTTCGCTCTATTTGGTTACGTTATGATTTAGAGAACTTTAAGAAGCGTTTGAAAGCACTCGCAGCTAAAGTGGTAATCCCCCCTAAAAATAATAGGATCTAAAAGTAGAATTTTCTCTTAAGATACGAGCAGGAGATTCTGCATGAAAACATCTAAATTTACTGACAGTCAGATCATGTCCATCTTGAAACAGGCAGAATCTGGCACACCTGTAGCGACCCTTTGCCGTGAACACGGCATGAGTAATGCTACCTTTTATAAATGGCGTGCCAAATATGGTGGTATGGATACATCATTAATGGCTCGACTGAAAGAGCTAGAAGCCGAAAATACCAGACTTAAAAAGATGTATGCGGAAGAGCGATTAAAGGCCGAAATCATCCAGGAAGCGATGGCAATGAGCAGCACTGCTGCGCAAGGGTAAAGCCATCTTGCCGGCGTAAGATGGCACAACAGGCAGTTGCCCAGCATGCCATTAGTATTCGTTTGGCTTGTAAAGCATTTGGCATTAGTGAAACCTGCTACCGCTATCAAGCCAAACTCAGCGATGACAATGCACTCATTGCTGAACAGCTCATTGAACTCACTGAGGAAAATTCCGATTGGGGCTTTGGTTTGTGCTTCTCGTATTTACGGCATGTTGAGAGTTGCTGCTGGAATCACAAGCGGGTTTACCGCATTTACTGTGAGTTGGCACTGAATCTGCGTATTAAACCGAGAAGAAGACTAAAACGGCATGCGCCTGAACCATTGAAAGAACCAATCCGAGAAAATCAGGTTTGGTCATTAGATTTTATGCATGATCAGCTTTCCGATGGTCGCAAGTTTCGATTATTGAATGTGATTGATGATTACCGCCGCGAAGGCCTAGCCATTGAAGCAGGGTTCTCATTGCCCACAATCAGGGTTATTCGTACGTTGAATCAATTGCTGGAGTGGAGAGAAAAACCGTTAGTGATCCGATGCGATAATGGTCCCGAATTTATCAGTCACGAATTTGTGCGCTGGGCTACTGAGCACGGTATTCGTATTGAATATATTCAACCGGGTAAGCCACAGCAGAATGCGTATATTGAACGCTATAATCGGACCATACGTTATAGTTGGCTGAGCAAGCATTTATTTGATACTTTGGATGAAGTACAAGATTATGCAACAAACTGGTTGTGGCATTACAACCATGAAAGACCACATCAAGCTAACAAAGGAAAGCCACCTCTAATGGCTGCTTAACCTCTACTTTTAACTTCGGTTATTTATGGGAGGATTACCGTATCAGTCGAAATTTGTAGGTGATCGGTTACGCACCTTAGAGCTATCGGGTGATGAAGACGCTAGGTTTATTAAAGATACTGTTTTTGCTAAGAAAATATCGACTTATTCAGATTATTTAGACCATAAAGATGAAAAACCTAAGTATCCGAGGAATCTTCCTGGAAATTGGACGTATTCCGAGATTGAGCTGTTTGTTAGTGCCCAATTATTGGCAACTATGAAAAGTGGGAAAAGTATACGCCTAGCGAAATCTTGGCTTTGTGGGAAGAGACAAGAGGAATTGAGCTTGAGAACGCAAGCGCTTGATTGCTAAATTTTGATTTTTCAAATAGCGAGGTAAATTTTTTCATTCCAAGAAAATTACAGTTAACCCCTTATGGAGGACTTTAGCTAAGTTATTAGCATCCCAATTAGTCAATCGGATACAACCATGCGATGCTGTTTTAGAAATTAAGGCGGGATTTGGCGTGCCATGAATCCCAAAAGAAGGTCGAGATAAACCAATCCAAATATTTCCTACAGGGTTGTTGGGTCCTGGGGGGAGGCTTAAGGGCTTAAGATTTTTGCCTTGAATAAAATTCTTAGGGTTATAACTATAATGTGGATTGAACACGATACTGCCGATGGCATGCGTGCCAGTGGGTGAGGGATTATCTTCGCTCCCGATCGTTGCAGGAAAAGATGCAATGATCTTATTTTGTCGATTAAGCAAATATAATTGTTTAGAACCTTTGTGTGCAATAATGCTTTGCACATTATTTGGCAAAACATTTATTACATTTGCGACAATAATCTTTTCACCGACTTTATTAAAATTTGCGCCTGAATTAATTTTTTTTAAAAACAATTCATCCATATGGAATTTTTCACCGAGCATTTCGGTCACACGGGTGTAATACAAGCCCTTCATTTTTGACTGTTCGGCATAATCCACAGGGATCGATTGAGCATAAGGACCTTTCAAGTCTTGTGTGGTAATGGTGTACTCAATAAACGTCGGTTGAGTCGTAACTTCATTTAAAAGCCGCCAAGTATTTGCATCTAACACTCCGTCACCACTTAAACCCTTCATAATCTGAAAAGCTGAAATGGCTTTCACAGTATTTAGGCCCAATATGCCATCAATTGCACCTGAGGATGAGTAATGGCGACTCAACAGCACTTGTAACTTTGCGTAAACAGGAAGATAGCCTTTTTCAAGATTGTCCGACCACTCCGCTTTATTTAGATTATCTAAAGACCATGTGTCGGCTTGGTTTAACAGTGCTAAATTGTTTAGATTGTTGGTGGTAGGAGGAAGTGATTTTTGTGGTTCAGCTGCAAGAGTATAAGTCGAAAAAATATACATACTACTCAGGCAAATAACTAAAAAGCGACTCAACATAACGACTAACCCCCAAACTAATTTTATTGATCAAAATAACTGCACTCATATTTTAAATAAAGTTGATAATTTAAAAATGTATATAAAATGCGGCTTTGTAACAATTTTAACTCTGTACACGACAAATTTCATAGGGCCCTTGTCCTATCAGGCTTTTTCTTTCTTAAAATTGCTAGCACTTTCTTAAATTCTTCTTTTTTCCCAAAACCAATCAAACGTAGAATAGCCATTTGAACATGGTCCAAACCGTAGCGAAATAAACTTACTGAAAGTCGTCCATGCTTCTTTATTTTTATCGCTTTTTTTCGATCATGTTGCCATTCACCTGTTAAATAGCACCAACAGAAACCGATAGCTAGCACTGCTATCAATTTCTTGACTCGTCTAGGGTCTGTTAAACGAGTATTTTCAAGATTGAATCCACGTCCTTTGAGACAACTAAATAAGGTTTCGATTTCCCAGCGTAATGCATAATCACGAATAGCTGAAGCATTCAACATAGGAGAAACAACAAGTAAAAGTTCTCCATCTTCTAATCGTAGCGCACTAATATACAGTTTCACTCGACCAACCCAAATACGTCGTTTACGACATTCAGTTTGACCAACTTGAAGATGACGAAATAAATCACTAGGTGGTGTTTCAAAAAGTATGCTGGCGTTAAACAAATCCATTATTAAGGTAAAAGAAAGTCAAATCAAAGGCTTTAAAATGATTTTCGAGCTTTTTAGAAAAGTTGCAACTTCTCCTAAATCCACGCCTGATTCGATGACGAATTCTACAGTTGTTACCTTCAATACCGACGGTAAAAAACTTACCGATCACTTGCTTGCAACATTGAAATGCTGTAATAAAACTATCCCAATGATCACTCGCAATTCGAGCATATTGAACCCCAAGCTTTTTAAGTCTAGCTTTAAGACGTTGAACCGTTGCTAAATCCCGCTTACCCCAAACATAAGCAACAATTTCTCCAGATTCTCGATGGTAGGCATAAATAAGCCATTGTTTATTTTTCTTATTCCCTACAAAAGTCCAAAGTTCATCGACTTCAAGACATTCGTAGTGGCTTTGTTTAGGCTGAATCTGATAGATCGATTCACTTAAGGTTCGTAATACCTTGCCAATGCTGATACGCTCGACTTCAGCAATATCTCTTACACCGCTTCCTCTGATCATTAAATGTAATATCTTGCCGGTAATACCTGAGTTACACCCTTGATAGCTTAATGCATGAGCACCAATAAACTGACGTTTGCAATCTTTGCATTGATGGTTTTGTTTCCCATCTACTTTGATGCCATTTCTCTTTATATTGTTACTTAGACAGGTAGGACATTTGATTTGTAGCGTTATTTTCATACCTCTATTTTATCAAAAGCCATATTGTTTTTTTCAGCATACTTTTTGAAACACCACCAAATAAGAACGGGTGTTTAGCTTCAAATAAGAATATCTGTCCATTTAATAAGAATATGCAATTAATGCAATTTTGAAAAATCTAATTATAAAAGCCAATTATTTCAGCGAGATAATTGGCTTAAGTAAAGAGTCGTATTATTTGGTTATCCGCTGATCATCCCAATAACACGGTACTACAATCAAATTGTTTTCATGTAATCGTGACCATAATCGGATACCTAAATCTCGCTGCATATTTTGGACTGTGAAATTGGAAATCAGAAGGGTAGATTTCATGTTGTCATAACGACTATACAAAACCTTATGTACCATCTCCAGGCGTTTTTCATGCCGGTCATGCAGGCCATATTCATCAATCACTAATAAATCAAAACTGGAGAAATGGTCGATAACTTCTTTCTCAGAGCGTGAAGCATCTGACCAGGTGTCCATCATTTTTTGAGCAATTTCTGCACTGGTATAGTAACGCGCAGATTTTGTACTGTTATGCAGAATGTTGCGAATAATTGATGCACTCAGATGGGTTTTACCTGTACCCGGTGTACCAATCATCAACATATTTGGGTTGTGGTCAGAAATAATCTGCTGTGCAAAGGCCTGACATAGTTTGATGGTATTGTCTTGTGCAGGGCATGCAACTACATAATTCTTGAAGCCCCGATCCAGGTAGCGTTTATTGAGCCCTGAATTTTTAATTTTCTGTTTTAGCAATCGCTGTTGCAGTTCATTCTCATAGGCTGCATGTGATTGATGGACGGTTTCTTTGGCACACAATTTACAGAGCCTGTGACCTGCAATTTCTATCATGGGTATATGATGGGCAGGGCAAAGTGTTTCCGTTGTTTCTGCGCGAAACTGGAGTGTTTTAAGGATGGTATTCATGGCTGATCTCCTAAATCCATTTTGAATTTTCTAAAAAACTCTCATTTTTTTCTTCAAAATTTGAAGATGAAGATGAAGATGAAGATGAAGATGAAGATGAAGATGAAGATGAAGGGCATGATTCAAGTATAACTTGAGTAATACTCGAGCTCTTCTCAGGACCTGCTTGAGCATTTACTTTTTGTTGCTTAGTTGATGCTTGAGCATTACTTGCGGATTTCCCCCAACGTGCTTGAGCTGCATTTTTAGCTTTATCAGATTTCATTTGCTGATTTTGCAATGCCTGGCTTTTTAAACTGGTTAAAAAATTTGAATGAATCTGCTCAGATTCGACTTCAAACAATTCAAGGGCCAACAGCGTATTCAATAAAGTTTTAGCTTTGGTCTGTTGCGATAATTTTGTGATGCTACATACAGTCGCTAGGTCATGAGGAATGGCACCATTTTTCCAGAAATCCATCATTAGCAGCAGTGTTGCACCGATTTGTTCTACAGTCATTCGTGCGAATTTTGCCTGTAAATCGCCAATATAAAGTGGCATCCAAATTGAAATATCTTTATGCATGGGTTTACCTTTTTATAGGTATAAAGGGGCTAAGGTCATCAATTAGATGACCTTATATGTTTGTTTTATGAGTGAGCTAAGCTCATTAACCGAAGGCGAGCCTGTTGGGCCAGGTCGTCGTAATGGGCTTGTCCATCATCCAGCATTCGCTGTAGCCAAAGTCTCAATGCTTGGTGGTCATCGAAGCATTTATTGATTTCCAGCAAAAAGGCCAGATTGTGCAGTTTGGGAATGTGTAACTCATGAATGAGTTCACGCGCGACCATATCTGCTTCTGGGCTAACGACTACACCGCCAAAGAAAGCTTTACTGTTCATGAGCAGGCTCCTCTGTATTTAGTCTTTCCAGCATGGCTTCAAAAGCACTGCCATCACGACGTGTGACGTTTGGAATGTAGCGGCTGTAAACACGGAACAGCATTTCAGTGGTCGAATGACCTAGCTGACGTGCAATCCATTCAGGATTTTCACCCGCAGATAACCAAAGTGTGGCAGCTGTGTGACGTGTCTGATAAGCACGACGAGGCGTTAATCCTAAAAAGCGCAGGATAGGGTGCCATACACGCTTATTAACTAAACGGTAGTCTAGAGGACCGCCATCACGGTTGCAGAAGACGAAGTCCGATTTTCCGTTGTTGAGGCTTTTCTGTTGCAGAAAGGCTTGGTACACTCGGTCATTCATCTGGATCGTGCGGTCAGAACCATACGTTTTGGTTCCACCTAAAACACCATTCACAAGTGCTTCACGGATATGGATTTCACGACGCTGTAAGTCAATGTTTTTCCATTGAAGACCATCAATTTCACTGGTACGCATACCCGTAAAAAAACGGATGGTGTAATACGGTTTAAAGTCATCACGAACCGTTGTAATGATTTGCTGAACTTCTTCAAGAGAGAAAGGGGTGACCTCAATTCGACTCTCTTTTAAGTTGTTTATATTTTTATATGGTGATTCAAAACCATATCGTTCAGCTGCGTCATTGAGTATCATACGTAAAGGCGTCATGATTTGATTGATCCTCGATGCTTTCAGACTTGTTTGATTTTTTCCGTGTGTCACTTTGGCGAGGGAGGCACGGAAGTCAATCAAGTCTGACTTCTTAATTTTCGAAAGAACTTGTTTTCCAAAAGCTGGCTTTAAGTAGTTCTCAATCACTATTAAAACCTTCTGTCGGTAAGACATGCGCCATTCAATTTCTTTCTGTGTAAACCACACTTCAACATAATCATGAAAAAGTGGAACATTACTTTGTACAGCAATTTGCAAACTACGCTTTGCTGTGAACTCTTCGATGCGCTTACTTTTTGGAAAATATTTTCCGTATTCAAACGTACCTAGAGTGATTTCAGCTTCAAGTTGGTCGAGTCGTTTTTTTAAAATACGACGGTTATAAGGGTTATCAACAAGTGTTGTTGTTTCACGACAACGAATGCCCAAATAACGGAAGTCAACAACCAACTTTCCACTGCGGGCTTGTATACTCGCCATTGGTTAACCTCACTTTAAAATTATTGCAGTGCATCCATGCTTAGGCCTGTGAACTTCAGCATTTCAGTTTCAATGCGTTCCCAAACAAAAAGAATTTTGCGTCCACCAAATGGGCGAATGTAGTGAACACCTTCAATGAAAACGCTATCTTTGAGTTGGTTGCGGATAGTACGTGCGTCGTACTGAATTTTTTCAGCCAATTGTTGGGCTGTTAAGTAGGTATATGTCATAATTGTATTCCTGTCATAATTCATTGGATGGAAGTAATTTTTCATCCTTATAGCTAAAATAACCTTAAATTTAATTAAATGCAATTAAATTTTCATGGTATTAGAGGAAATTTTAATGGTTGTTTGTAAGCTGCCTATTTTGTTGGCGGAGCGCAAAATGCGTGTTGCAGATCTAATCCGTGGTACTGGAATTAATAAAACAACATTGCACAAACTTTATAATGGAGATTTAACAAGGATTGATTTGGATACAATTAATCGCATTTGCGACTACTTAGATATACAAGTAGGGGACTTATTTGTTTTTGAAAAAGATATTTAAAATTAATTATATAAAAATCTTTTGGTCACAAATGGTCACATTGAAAAGTATGTGGCCTCAAACCTTATCATGAGTCTCTAAGGAATTTCATTTTTTACTCTTTGATATAAAAGAGTGGTTTTTTTCGTCAAAATTGAGCTAATTCAGTTTTTTTATGTCGTGATTTTTGGTCACAAATGGTCACATCTAAAATTCTATGGACATTGATAATTTACTCATTGGTAAAAAAATAAAAACATGAACCGAGAATTAGAAGCTTTATACCAAGAAAATGAAGGCTAAATTAGATCGTAAATTAAGCTTATTTGACGTCATTTAGTGTTATTTTGATGCCTAAGGACACGTAATGGTCACATCTTGGTCACAAGGTCTAGTTTATTGGAGAGTGGTAGGTAGGTGCTGTGGCAGTTGTGAGTAGAGTAATTTTCTTAAAAACCTAATAAAATCAACAATAAAAAACCCCCATCTTTCGATGAGGGCTTTTTTGAATTTGGAGCGGGAAACGAGACTCGAACTCGCGACCCCAACCTTGGCAAGGTTGTGCTCTACCAACTGAGCTATTCCCGCGTATTGAGCAGTTTTTATAAAAACTTACACTAAAAAATGGAGCGGGAAACGAGACTCGAACTCGCGACCCCAACCTTGGCAAGGTTGTGCTCTACCAACTGAGCTATTCCCGCGTATTGAGCAGTTTTTGCTAAAACTTACACTGAAAAAAATTTGGAGCGGGAAACGAGACTCGAACTCGCGACCCCAACCTTGGCAAGGTTGTGCTCTACCAACTGAGCTATTCCCGCATAGCGCTGTATGATACAGCAAGCAAGTTCAGGGTCAATAGCTTTATGAAAAAGCTGAGTTTAATTGCATAAAATAAAGCCAGTTTTAGACTGCGTATTGAGCTTTTTTAACTTTTGTTCACGAAACGTTGTGCCTCATGTTAGTGAAAAGAGTTTTACGCATTCAACATCTCGAAGGAACAGGTATACTCTGAACGAATCATTATTTTTGGAGACAGGTATGAGCTTGGAGCAGCAATTGATTGAACGCTTACAACAGCTTTCCTCATCATATTTAGAAGTTGTGAATGAATCTTCTGGTCATGGCGGTTATTTTCCAGGGAAAGAGTCACATTTTAAAGTAATCGTGGTGAGTGATATTTTTGAGGGATTACGTTTAGTTCAGCGCCATCAAAAAATTTATGCGGTAGCAGGAGACTTACTCAGTCCAGGTAAAATTCATGCTTTAGCTATTCATGCCTTTCTACCTGAAGAATGGCAAGGACAAGACACTTCTAGTCCAAATTGCGTACATGCCCCGAAAAGCTAAGCAGAGATTCAGTTATGGAAACACAATTATTGATTAAGATCGTGCATATGTGTGCGGTCAGCTTGGCATGTGTCGTGATTTTGGCGCGTGCCCTGACATTATTTAAAGGCGTTCAAGGCAATCAACCCAATCCAGCAGGTCGAACAGTTTTTGTTGCTCTTCAGCACTTAAGCATGCTGGTGATTGTACTGACTGGGGTTGCACTTTTAGTGATGAAAAACTTTGATGTGCAAACATGGTTTTATGCCAAAGTGGTTTTATTTTTAGTGATGTTATCTTCTTTGTCGAAAGCTTATAAAAAAGAAGACAGCATTTTACTTACACAGCGCCGAGTGGGGTTATTCTTGGCGGTGGTAGCGATGATATCCATTTTAGGTTTAGTCATGATTAAACCAAACTTTGGCTAATTGTTAGACATAATCATCGGCACAGCGATTGTTCTGCGCTACACTGCTATCTATAGCGGAAAAATAACAAGATGGAGGGGATTTTATGCATACACGTGTGGTATTTAATCAAAAAGGTGGTGTCGGCAAATCCAGTATTGCAGTGAATTTAGCGGCAATTAGTGCACATCAAGGCTTAAAAACCTTACTGATTGATCTCGATCCGCAAGCGAATTCGAGCCAGTATGTATTGGGCGATGACGCAACGTATTCGGCAGACAAGCCAGCCTTAGAACCCAATATTGAAAACTATTTTGAAGAAGTACTTGGAACGACTCAAAATAAAAGTCTATTGGGCAGTGCCATTGGTTCGATCCTCAAAGGGCGTGCTAAAGGCTTAGAAAGTTATGTGCACCAATCCCCTTTTAAAAATTTGGATGTGATTCCAGCCAGCCCAAGCCTCGGGGCATTGGCTTATGCTTTAGAGTCAAAACATAAAATTTATAAACTGCGTGATGCGTTACAACAGCTTGCCGGAAAATATGATCGTGTCTATATCGATACACCACCAGCCTTTAACTTCTTTACTTTGTCGGCACTGATTGCAGCCAATAAAGTCCTGATTCCGTTTGATTGTGATGTCTTTTCTAAACGTGCACTGCAAACTTTGATCGAAAATGTGCTCGAAACTCAAGACGATCATAATGATCATTTGGAAATTGAAGGCATTGTGGTGAATCAGTTCCAAGCGCAGGCCAAACTTCCACGTGAAGTGGTGCAACAGCTGAAGGATGAAGGTCTTCCTGTACTAGAAAGTATGTTGCCCCCATCGGTGCTGATGAAAGAATCGCACCACAAAAATTTACCTTTGATTCATTTGGCACACGATCATAAATTGACGCAGGCCTATCAATCATTGTTCAATGAGATTGAGAATAATAAATTGCGAGATTCAGCATGAAAAAGATCACAATTGCTTTTTTAGTGGGCAGTACGCTGTTATTGAGCGCCTGTGCCACAACGGTTAAACCGACTTATGTCTCTCCTACACAGTATCAAGCTTTGAACTGCCAACAGTTACAAGCAGAATATAATCGGATTCAGCAACATTTAGATGAAGGTGTACCTACTGCGAAACGCACGGGTGTTGGCGTGGGGCTAGGTCTGGGTGGTGGATGGAGTCATGGTGGCGGTTGGGGCTTTGGTCCAAGCGTTTCAGTGAATATGGGACAATCATCGAATACCAAAAAAACTGAAATTTCACGACTTTTGGGTCAGCAAGAGGCGATTGTACAGGCTGCAAAATTCAAAGGCTGTGCGATTACCGTGCAAAATAAGACGAATTAATGCCGCATTTATTCATCCTGCTGAAGGGTTCACCCTTTCAGCAGTCATTAAAATCTTAGCAAAATGTTTCGAAAATAATTTCAATAAAACAATGGACTATCGTTTTAACACGCGCTTTTCTACCTCATGGGTTCTGTGTTTTTTTCGGCTTTGACTTGAGGAAACAGCTCTTTTTCGGCTAAATTGCACATCTTTAATGCTGTTGTTGGATGTCTATGATTGAGAGTTGGCTGTTTGTATTGGCAATGATTGCTGTCTTGATGATTCCGGGACCAACCAATGCTTTACTCGCAAGCTCTGCACATCAGCAAGGTCTGGCGAAGACCAGCTTACTTGTACCCGCAGAACTGTTTGGGTATTTCTATGCCATCAATTTATGGGCACTCCTGATTCATCTCAGCACCCCGACTTGGCCTTATCTGATAGATCTTTTACATGCACTCAGTGCAGTTTATGTATTTTGGTTGGCTTTTCATTTATGGAAAAGCTCGCACTTAGAAAAACATAATCAACGTTTTACCTCGATTCGACCTAAACAATTATTTTTTTCTACTTTGAAAAATCCGAAAGCAGTCTTATTTGCTGCGGGTATTTTTCCCTATGAAGCCTGGGATAATCCCACCAATTTCTTTTTGGTGTTTGCGGTGTTTAGTCTGGTGTTATTGCCAACGGCACTGTTCTGGATGTCTTTTGGCCGTGCCATTTTATCGGGTGAGTCCAAACAAATAAAAGCCGATCTCTTATATAAAGGATCGGCCATGTTGTTGGTGGTGTGTATGTTTCCCGTGATTCTACGTTTTTTTGCTTAAGCTTCAGTGGTTGATTTTTTCTTTAATTTGGCACGAATAAAACCAATGATCCCCGGCAAGACACTAATAATAATAATGCCGAAAATCAGATGCGTGAAATTGTCTTTGACCACAGGCACATTACCAAAAATATAGCCTAAAGTAATGAATGAACCAATCCAGCAGAATGCGCCAATTAGGTTATAAGACAGGAAAAATTTGTAATCCATTTTTCCTGCACCTGCTACAAAAGGTGCAAAAGTCCGCGCAAAAGGGATAAAACGCGCAAAAATAATGGTTTTACCACCATGTTTTTCAAAGAATTTTTGTGTATTAATCAGGTGTTGTTTATTGATGAAACGGGACTCGATTTCAAAAACACGCGGTCCAATATAACGGCCAATGTGATAATTCAGCGTATCGCCCAGTACAGCCGCGATAAAAAGTAAAACACCAAGAGTCCATGGGTTCATTGCACCTGTGGATGCAGCTAATGCACCTGCGGCAAATAATAAACTGTCGCCGGGTAGGAACGGCATGACCACCAAACCTGTTTCCACAAAGATGATGAGAAACAAAATTGCATAAATCCAAACCCCATAGTTGGTGATAAACTCAAGCAGATGGTCATCGACATGTAATATAAAATCAATCAGTTCCATGGGGCACAAATAAGCAAAAGAGTGCGGAAATCCTAGCAGTCTCGTTATCAGAAGTCAGTATTAAAACGTAAATAAATTTAGCTATCAGTGTTCTTATCTTAAAAGTATGTGTGATGAAAATGGATATTTATTCTAAAAATAGAGAACATTAAGATAGCTACAACTTCAAATAAAACGTATTTAAAGGTGTAAAAATATTTAATCGAAATGTTGTGGCCAAAAATATTATCAATCAACCCAATACAGATGTAGTTTTAGCTTTAATTCCCCGTGTACTGATGGCTTATATTCTCTTGTTGCAAGCTAGGGAAAAATTTCAGCTTATAGCGTAACTTTAGGGTATATGGGGGCTTGGAGCGCTATTACCTTTAACCATTTTAGTTGAGTTTGGTGGTGGCTTAGCGCTGTTATTTGGTTTTCAAGCCCACTTTCCTGCGTTTGGCTTAGACCTATTTAGTGTTATTACCGCGTTTATTTTTCACGATGGCGCACAAGCCAGCATTAATTTTATGAAAAATTTTGCCATGGCAGGTGGTCTATTGTTTCTAATCCTGCATGGTGCAGGAAAAATGAGTCTAGATCATTTGATTGAAAAATAATTCAAAATGAAAAGCAGCATGCAGGATGCTGCTTTTTTATTTACAAAAAAGTACGGTGTGGACGTTATTTTTTTTGATCAAGATCAATAAAACATGAGGAAAATAAGATGAAAAAATCTTTTTAAAATAGGGTTATGTATTACAAGTTTAAGTCTTGCCGCTGGCGCATGGGCCAAAGATGATCATATCATTTTACAAGAAGCTGCAAAGAACCATGTCTCTGTGTCAGCCATTGCAAAGCTCAAAGATGAAACTGCGGTCACCTTAAAAGGCACGCTGCTGAAACATCTCAATGAAGACCACTACGAGTTCAGCGATGGTACAGGGGTTATTTTGCTGGATATTGATGACCATTTATGGAAAGCATCCAATATTAAAGCAGGCGATAAAGTACAGGTGGTCGGTGAGGTGGATACACATCGTTATAAACCGACTGATATTGAAGTCGTTAAAATAGAAAAAGTTTTGAAATAAACATCAGGCACGCGAAAGCGTGCTTTTTGATATAAAAACCATTGGGTTTTAAGCGTTGTATAAAGCTTGTCCGAATTATGTGCGTTATGCGCGGAAAAATGCTAGAATACGGCGCTTATATTCGTTTGCCTTTCATAGTTGTTTGTCATGACTACCAATACTCAAATTACTGAAGATCGTATCCTTATTTTGGATTTCGGTTCTCAATATAGCCAGCTTATTGCACGCCGCGTACGTGAAGCTGGTGTATATTCTGAAATGTATGCCTATGACATGTCTGAAGAAGACATTCGTGCATTTAATCCAAACGGTATCATCTTATCAGGTGGTCCTGAGAGCGTACACGAAGAAGGCAGCCCACGTGCGCCAGAAGTTGTGTTCAACTTAGGTGTACCAGTTTTGGGTATTTGCTATGGCTTACAAACCATGTCTGCACAGCTTGGCGGTAAAGTTGAGCCGGGTACTGTACATGAGTTCGGTTATGCCGAAGTAAACATTCAAGTTCGTGACAAGTTGATTGGTGATCTTGAAGACACCAAAGACCAACTTAAAGTCTGGATGAGTCATGGTGACAAAGTGACAGCGATTCCTGAAGGTTTCCAAATCACTGCAAGCACACCAAGCTGTCCAGTGGCGATGGTTTCTGATGAAACGCGTCGTTTTTACGGGATTCAGTTCCACCCAGAAGTAACGCACACTGCAAAAGGTGCAGAGTTATTATCTAACTTTGTACACAGCATTTGTGGCTGTCGTAGCCTGTGGAACTCTGAAAACATCATTGACTTACGCGTTGAACAATTACGTCAACAAATTGGCGATCAAAAAGTTCTTTTAGGTCTGTCGGGTGGTGTTGATTCATCAGTGGTTGCTGCGCTTTTACACCGTGCGATTGGCGATCAATTGACTTGTGTATTCGTTGACAACGGCTTGCTTCGTTTGAACGAAGGCGAACAAGTGATGGACATGTTTGCGAAAAACATGGGTATCCGTGTGATTCGTGCCGATGCGGAAGAGCGTTTCTTGACTGCACTTGCTGGTGAAGTTGATCCTGAGAAGAAACGTAAAATCATTGGTCGTGAGTTCATTGAAGTTTTTGCTGAAGAAGCGCGTAAACTTGATGGCGTAAACTTCCTTGCTCAAGGGACAATTTACCCAGACGTGATCGAATCTGCTGCAACCAAAAATGGTAAAGCTCATGTGATTAAATCTCACCACAATGTGGGCGGTTTACCAGATGACTTAGCTTTTGAATTGGTTGAGCCAATCCGTGATTTGTTTAAAGATGAAGTGCGTCGTTTAGGCACAACTTTAGGTTTACCGTTTGAAATGCTATATCGTCATCCATTCCCAGGTCCAGGTTTGGGCGTGCGTATTTTGGGTGAAGTGAAGAAAGAATATGCAGACATTTTACGTCTTGCAGATGACATTTTTATGCAAGAGCTTCGTGCTAGCGGTTGGTATGATAAAACTGCACAAGCCTTTGCTGTATTCCAACCTGTGAAA
The DNA here is from genome assembly GCF_058599305.1 of Acinetobacter sp. CAU_H_S139_7. Classification (NCBI taxonomy): domain Bacteria; kingdom Pseudomonadati; phylum Pseudomonadota; class Gammaproteobacteria; order Moraxellales; family Moraxellaceae; genus Acinetobacter; species Acinetobacter sp. CAU_H_S139_7. The sequence continues at coordinate 3,425,056 of NZ_CM178651.1, read as the reverse complement.
TCTGTTGGCGTCGTCGGTGATGGCCGTCGTTATGCATGGGTGATTGCACTTCGTGCCGTTGAAACCGTTGACTTCATGACAGCACGTTTCGCACATCTTCCTTATGATCTTGTAGATAAAATTTCGACTCGTATCATGAACGAAATTAAAGATGTTTCTCGTGTTGTTTATGACGTATCGTCTAAGCCACCAGCAACGATTGAATGGGAGTAAAACTGGGCTTTCATGAAGCAACGCTTCATGCCAGTTTTACGCCAAAGGCTACGTCTGCGGCAGAAAGGCTTTCAAGAAGCGAAGCTTCTTACCTAAATTACGCCAAGAGCTATGCTCGCGGCAGTGAATGAGAAATTACTCTTTGAAAAGGACGCTTAGGCGTCCTTTTTTATATAACGAGGTAGGGAGAGAGGGATGAATTTTTATCATTGGTTAATACAGAATAAGAATCTTTCAAAGGCTACAGCTTTAAAATATGATTTAGTTATAAAAAATAGAATTAATGAGTGGTTACCTAGTTATGAGTTACCTCAAAACAGCATTGAGTTTGAAGCATTAAAGCAGACAATTTTTACTTTAGATATCTATCAAGATAGAAACCGAGTGGGGAATAATATGTATTCTTCTGCATTGAAGCATTATGGTGACTTTTTAAAAGAAATTGATGTTAATGATGAGTCAATATTTACGGAAAAACAAATATTTACAACAGATGCTGAGCGTTTAGTTAAAGTCAGACTGATTCAAAATAAGTTCAGGAAAAAGCTTTTTGATTTTTATCCCTATTGTGCAGTCACAGGCTTTAGTCATAGTAGATTGTTAATTGCATCCCATATTAAGCCTTGGGCAAAGTGTGATGGAAATGAAAAAGTAGATGTTTATAATGGATTCTTATTGTCTCCAAATTTTGACCGTCTATTTGATCAAGGATTTATTACTTTTCTTGACACGGGGATAGTTCAGATTTCGAAAAAGCTCAATAAGATTGATAAAGAGTTCTTTTCTATTCCAACACATTTAAAATTGCACTTGGATGTAAAACACCTGCCTTATCTACACTATCATCAGAATGAAATTTATATGGGGTAGGCATGAAAATTGAGAAATCTGTATATTTCATTTATCAAAAGGGCTTACACAATAATATTTTTCTTATTTTCAGGTGGTCGTAATCTTTAAAAAATAAAGATGTAACAACATTTTTACATTCACTCATTGCCTTGTAGTTAAGTTTTGAAAACACAAGATATTGTCCCAATTTTAAGAATCAGCATTCTATTTTTAGGGATGTGCAGTTGGGAATCTGCTTGTTATGATCTAGGACATATGGATCTGTAATGAGTAAGCACATGACGAATAATAACTATACTGAACTTTCACATTCGGATGACTGTGAAAAATACGTAAATCAATTCATTCAAGAGTTTCCACTGAGAAGTGCTGAAATAGGCCAAGGGACGGTCATCAAGCGTGCACTACCAAGTCGTCATAAACGAATGATTGGCGCATGGTGTTTCTTAGATCACGCAGGTCCTGTAACTTTCCCACAAGGGGATGGTTTAGATGTTGGCCCGCATCCACATATCGGTTTGCAAACCTTTACATGGATGATTGAAGGCACCATGATGCATACCGATAGTTTGGGTAGCAAACAGCTGATTCGTCCAAAACAGGTCAACCTCATGACCGCAGGACATGGAATTTCCCATACGGAAGTTGCGCCAGATACAGAAACCAAAATGCATGCGGCGCAATTATGGATAGCATTGCCCGATGCACAAATTGCTGTTGAACCCCGTTTCGATCACTATCCAGAACTGCCAGTGGTGGAAAAAGATGGGGTGGAATTTACCGTTTTGGTCGGAGAGTTTTTAAATACCACTTCACCTGTGAGTGTTTATACCGAGCTATTAGGGGTGGACTTAAGCGCAGCAGAAAGTACCAAAACCCGTTTAACGCTCAATCCTAACTTTGAATATGGCTTTATGGCTTTAGAAGGAACGGCCACGGTTAATGGGCATGAACTGACAGAAGACAATATGGTGGTGCTTGAGCAGGGTGTTAGTGCGATTGAAATTGAAATTCATGCTGGCAGCCGCTTGTTACTGTTAGGTGGTGAGCCATTTGAAAGTCCAATTCTACTGTGGTGGAACTTTGTTGGCCGTACTCAAGAAGAATTGAAAATTGCGCGTGATCAGTGGATTGCACAAGATGAACGTTTTGGTTCCATTCCTGACTATGAAGGTCCGCGCTTGGAAGCACCAGCATTTCCAGACCAAATGCGCGCTTCAAAATAAAGGGAATACTGCGAAAAATCGTTCAACAACAGAATAGGTGGACAGTTTCAATACTTGAAACCTATTCAAAAAAATATCAATGAAAAATAGGATAATAAAAAAATGGCAATAATTGCGAATGCAGAAGTCAAAACATGCGTCGAAGCATGGTCTGGTGAAGTAAGCAGTGGACAACACCAATTTATTACCGATAAACCAGCGTCTTTTGGCGGTCAAGATAAAGGCCCTGCACCTTATGACTTTATTTGTACAGGTTTGATTTCCTGCACCATGATTACCCTACGTATGTATGCGCAGCACAAAGGTATTGAGTGGGGGGGCTTTTAGTGTCGAAGCAGATTTTAATGCCAATAAAGAAGGCCGAGAATGGATCAGCCGTCGTTTGTCGTTTGAGCAAACATTGACAGAAGAAGCACGCCAAAAAATCTTAGACATCTGTCAAAAAACACCAGTCACTAAAACTTTATTACGTTCCGTCGAGATTGAAACCTCAATTGTCTAACTCGCTTGACGGTTTTTTATAGGCGGTAAAGGATTTTGTGCGACTGGATATTCATGTGTATCGAGAGGTGCAAAATCCAAATTTTAGAGTAAAGTGGGTGCTAGATTTCAATTAAAAAAGGTAAAACAATGATCACCCTGCACCATTTGGAACATTCACGCTCTTTACGCATTTTATGGGCTTTGGAAGAGTTAGGGTTGGAGTATGAGGTGAAGTTTTATAAACGCCTACCGACCTATGTTGCGCCACCTGAGTTAAAAAACATTCATCCCTTAGGCAAAGCCCCTGTTTTGACCGATGGTGATTTGGTCATAGCAGAATCTGCGGTGATTTTAGAATACTTGCAAACCACCTACGATACGGAGCACAAGTTTAAACCGCAAAATCCAAAGGATTTAATGCAATACAACTACTGGATGCATTATGCCGAAGGCTCGTTGATGCCATATTTGGTTATGACTTTGGTGATGAGTAATGTACCCAAGCATGTTCCATTTCTAATTAAACCGCTTGCCAATAAAATTTGTGATGGGGTGAAAGGCGGTTTTATTAATCCACGCTTGAAAGAGCACAGTGCATATTTGGAAAATTATTTATCTCAACATGATTATTTTGCAGGGGATTTTTCCTTTGCCGATATCCAAATGAGCTTCCCTGTGGTGGCGATGCAAGAGCGGGTAAAAGCCCATAACCCTCAAATGGTTGCTTATGCACAGCGCATTCAGCAGCGGCCAGCCTTTAAAAAAGCCAAAGAGCTCAGTGGGTTCTAGTGGGTGGTAATGGTTTGAACTTGATTTTCTTACCCGGTGCATCGGGCAATACGGCATTTTGGCAACCGGTCATACAGCACCTTCCTCAGGACGATTCAACCATGGTCGTCGCTTATCCGAGCTTTGGTGGCTATCCTGATGATGTGGATATACAGAGTTTTGAGGGCTTACAAGACGATGTATTGAATCAAATCCAACAGCCTTCTGTGGTCGTTGCACAATCGATGGGCGGCATTTTTGCAGTGGAAGCTGCCTTAAAAAAAGCTGAGCAGGTGCAGGCCTTGGTGCTCGTGGCAACCTCAGGCGGTATTGATTTAAGTCCTTTTCAGGTGAAGGATTGGAGAGAGGATTATCAACAGAGCTTTATGGTTCCTGATTGGTTTGTTCAGCATCAGTCTGATTTGACGGACAGTTTGGAGCATATCCGTTGTCCTGTTCTGCTGATTTGGGGCGATGCAGATCCGATTAGCCCTGTTGCGGTGGGGCAGGCCTTACACCGTCAAATATCACATGCAGAATTGCACATCGTATCACAGGGGCAACATGATTTGGCTTATGTACATGCAGAGCATGTTGCGCAATTGATTCAAAATTTTCTCGTCAAACTCAGAGTATAAAAAAGGATGCCGAGGCATCCTTTTTTTGTTTTAGCGTTTGACCACAATTGAGTCAATGCCACTATGTTGTAGGGTTTGTTGCGCAATCACTGCGGCTTCTTGCGAGTCGTATGGCCCTGAAATCACGCGATACCATGTTTGGCCGCCTTCAACGGTTTTGACTACATCGGCAGAGAGACCATTTAAGATAATTTCTGCACGACGTGCATCGGCACTGTCTGGGTCAGGGTAACTGCGGACTTGCAATATAAAACTTGGTGCTTGTGGTACTGGCGCTGTTTCGGTTAAACCCGGTTCAGTAGGGGTACTTTCTTCGGCAGCAGGTGCTTCAACAATCACCACGGTGCTTGGATTATCTTTAGTTTCAGGAATGGCTTGATCAGGAATCGGCGTCACTTGCTGCTGTGGCAGTAGGTCATAGAAACGGTAGTCTTTATTGGTTTCTTCTTGATAATGTTCCGAAGTGATTTGCCCTTTCGGCTTCACTGGTGCCCAAGGTTTCCACAGTAACAGTGCTACAGCAAAACAGAGCACGATTAAAATGACCACAAGTGTACCGAGCCAAGCTGGAATCAGTGGCTTTTTGGGTTTGTTCGGTCTTTCAGATACACCGCGCTGCGTTTTTCCAAACACGTGGAAACCTCTTTTCTTTTAATCAATATGAGGGACTGGCCCATTCTTTTCTTTATTTTAGTACTTGGCCTCAAGGAATTAAAAGAGGCGTCATCGTAAAATAAAGAATCGCTTTGCAAAATTCAAGTTTCACAAAGCGAGCGATACATTAGGGTTTATATGGCTACTTCGGGCAAAGCCCTTCATCTTGTGACGATGTGCAAAGCGTTGCTTTTTACATCGTTACCTCAAGCATAGCTTTCGGTCTTGCAGCCATGTGTGAAGCTTTGCTTTGCAGATTACATCGTCTCAGGTGCAGACACACCTAGTAACTCTAAACCATTACGCAAAACTTGTTGTACGTTTATTGAAAGTAATAAACGGGCTTGCGAAAGGGCAATATTCTGTTCGTCGATAATTCTTGTATTATCCAAGTTATACCAACCATGGAATAATGCTGCGAGTTCTTTCAAATAGTTACCCACTTGGTGTGGTTCATAGCTATTTGCTGCACGAAGCACAATTTCAGGATAGGCCGCAAGTTTGGCAAGAATTTCAGTTTCAGCATCAAGAGTTAATAAGGTCGCATCGTAATCAGCTGCTTGGTTCCGATCAAAAGGAATGCCTTTTTCAGGTGCTTTCACATCGACCATACGATTAACACGTGCATGTGCATATTGGATGTAATACACCGCATTGTCTTTGCTTTGTGAAACTGCAAGGTCTAAGTCAAAGTCAATGTGTTGCTCAGACTTACGCATCACGTAGTAGAAACGCGCAGCATCGTTGCCCACTTCTTTACGCAGGTCACGTAAAGTCACGAACTGACCAGAACGAGATGACATTTGTACCATCTCGCCACCACGCCATAGGCTGACGAACTGAACCAATAGAACGGTGAGTTTTTTCGAGTCATACCCTAAGGCATCAATCGCGGCTTTAACCCGTGAAATATAGCCATGGTGGTCTGAGCCCCAGATATCAATAATATCGGTATAGCCACGTTGTAATTTGTTCAGGTGATAAGCAATGTCAGAAGCAAAGTAAGTGGTTTGTCCATTACGACGCTTCACAACACGGTCTTTTTCATCGCCAAATTCAGTTGATTTGAACCAAATATTGCCGTCTTTTTTGTATAAGAAACCACGTTGTTCTAAAGTGGCTAACGCTTCATCAATTTTATCAGTGAGTGATGCTTCGCTGAACCATTGGTTAAAGGTTACGCCAAACTCGCCTAAATCATCTTTAATGTCATCTAAGATGGCATGGAGTGCTGCTTGGTGGAATACACGGTAGCCAGCACCAATGAGTTGCTGTGAATTGGCAATTAAACCATCAATGTGTTTTTCTTTGTCGCCTGAAAGGACAACTTTATTGCCTTCAGCATCGAGCTCTTCTGCATATTGTACATCTTCAGGGACATCCTTATAGACGTCGGCTACAGGGCGAACGTAGGCATCGCCATCAGCATCAATAATGCTTTGCGCGATTTCTTTAACATAATCGCCTTGATAGGCATTTTTTGGGAAAACCAGTTCCTGACCTGTTAATTCGAGGTAGCGTAAATAGGTGGATGTTGCAAGGATGTCCATTTGACGGCCTGCATCATTCACATAATATTCACGGTCTACCGTTGCACCTGTTGCTTCAAGCAGGGTTGCAACGGTCATCCCGTACGCTGCGCCACGACCATGACCAACGTGTAAGCTCGACGTCGGGTTGGCAGAAACGAATTCTACTTGGATTTTTTTCGCAGCATTGGCTTGAGTGCGACCAAATTGCTTGCCTTGCGCTTGAATTTGATCGAGCACGGCAAAACGTTGGTCGGCATTTAAGAAGAAGTTAATAAAGCCAGGACCTGCGATTTCTGCTTTGCTGATATCCGCTACTTCAGGCAGTGCAGCAAGAATTTTTTCGGCTAAATCACGTGGCTTCATCCCCGCAGCTTTAGAGGCAATCATCGCGATATTGGACGCGAAATCCCCGTGGCTTCGGTCTTTGGTACGCGTCAAAGTACTGCTGTTATTCCAGTCTGCTGGAAGGACGCCTTCAGCTTGAAGGTTTTGCACTGCGTGCTCGAGAGCTGCTTGGATTGCCGTGTTCATATTCAGTCGAAAATTTAATGTCGCAGAAAAACGCTAAATATAGCAAATTTCCACGTCTTTAGGTGAATCCATTTTTTTAGAATAAAAAATGTTCAAAAACTGCTAACGATTGCGCTGCAATAAACATGAAAAGCGCAGTATGATGAGAACCAAAACGCATACTTTTAAGGATAAAACGTGTCTGAACAGCGGCCGATGATCATTGGCAATATTCCCAAGTTACCAGCAAAATATGCAATGTTTATTTTACCGTTTTTTATCTCATTTTTTATGAGTGGCATTATTTCGATGATCAATCTTTGGCGCAATTTGGGTTGGGTGGACAATTTCCTACAGGTTTGGCTGTCCGCATGGATGATGTCTTGGGTGGTGGCCTATCCTGTAGTGCTCATTGTACTGCCGATTGTGCGCCGTTTGACTGGTGTATTTGTCGATATGTCACATTTGAACCCACCCAAATAACCTCCATTTTAGTTATTTTCACGGCATGAAACAGGTTTGCTTAGGAGTTCCGCATTTTGGTTTTGAAAACGATACAGTTTGCTGGCATGAAAGAGCTTAATCACTTTGGCACTGGCAAGCTGTTGTTGAAAACGACTCAGGGTTTGGCGTTGAAATGGATCAAAGGGATTGCCGTAGTTTTTGTTGTCGAGTAAAAACTGAATCTGTCCTGCTTCTTTATCATAGCCATATAAAATACGTTTGCCTTGTGCATCTTGAAGCTCAAACGTAGGCGGATAACTGCTGATTTTACAATTCAGACGTAGTGATAGCACAAAGCCTTCGGTCGATTTGTTTTGTAGCTGATAAATCCCTTGTTTTTCATTCTCCAAATAGACCCATTGGTTCAAGGGTAAATTTGCACTGAGTTGCTCATATTGCTCGATGGTGGCTTTACTGATATCGACAATGCCTTTGGGATCGATTTCAGGCAGTTTTTCGTTATGACCAAATAGTCCTGTAATTTTATCACTCACCTTATTTTGCGCCGTAGAAATGGATTGGCATGCTGTCATTTGTGTGAGGTAAAGACATGTAAGGCTCAACAACATCAATTTTTTGATGATCATTTTTAATATAAAGAAGAAATAAAAGCGTTAGCTTAGCTTGAGCTTTATTCAAGTTCAAATTTTATCCATGCGCTATTTGATTGAAAGACTGCCGTAAACGTCATTTTTACGTTGTGTCGGTCTGATTTTTATTTTCAGACTAAATCGCTTTGATAATTGCATCACGCTTATAAATATCAAAAGATGCGCAAATGGCGCTAAGCTAGTAGCCGAATTAGATGCATAGATTCTCCCCATAGGTTCATCTAAATCTATGTAGAACGAGATAGGTAATGACGACAGAATATTTAAAGACAAAACAACCCTTATACATCCCTTATGCGGGCAATACCTTACTTGAGTTGCCGCTGTTAAATAAAGGATCGGCGTTTACGGAAGAAGAGCGCACTCGCTTCAACTTGCATGGTTTAATTCCGCATGTTGAAGAAAGTATTGAAGAACAAAGTCAGCGTTCTTATCAACAGTACTGTGCTTTTAATGATGTGATCAATAAGCACATTTACTTGCGTAACATTCAAGACACCAACGAAACCTTGTTCTATCACCTCATTGAAAACCATTTAAGTGAGATGATGCCAATTATCTATACCCCAACGGTGGGTGAGGCTTGTCAGCGTTTCTCGGATATTTATCGCCGCCATCGTGGCACATTTATTTCTTATCCAGACCGTGCGCATATTGATGACATCTTGCATAACATTAACAAGAAAAATGTCAAAGTCATTGTGATTACCGACGGCGAGCGTATTTTAGGCTTGGGAGACCAAGGCATTGGCGGGATGGGTATTCCCATTGGAAAGTTGTCGCTATATACCGCGTGTGGTGGTATTAGCCCAGCTTATACGTTACCAATTACCCTCGATGTCGGGACCAATAATCAGCAGTTACTGAATGACCCGATTTATATGGGTTGGAATCAACCACGCATCAGTGGTGATGAGTACTATGCTTTTGTTGATGAAGTGATTGCTGCAATCAAGCGTCGTTGGCCGAAAGCCTTAATTCAATTTGAAGATTTTGCGCAAAATAATGCCATGCCGTTATTGAATAAGTACCGTGATGAAATCTGTTGTTTTAATGATGATATTCAAGGTACCGCAGCCGTTTCTGTGGGTAGTTTGATCGCTGCATCACGTGCAGCAGGTAAACAGCTCAAAGATCAAACCGTTGCCTTCTTAGGTGCGGGTTCAGCAGGCTGTGGGATTGCTGAGCAAATTGTTGCGCAGATGAAGGTTGAAGGTTTAACTGATGCCGAAGCGCGTGCACGCGTGTATATGGTCGATCGTTTTGGTTTAATCACTGAAAATCAGCCGAATCTACTCGATTTCCAACGTAAATTGGCGCAAAAGCCAAATGTGATAGCGCAATGGGGCAATGCTGAAGAAGTGATTTCACTGCTCGATGTTGTGAAAAATGCCAAACCTACTGTGTTGATTGGCGTATCGGGTCAGCCGGGTTTATTCACTGAAGAAGTGATTCGCACTTTGGCTTCGAACTGTGATCGTCCGATTGTGCTGCCACTGTCTAATCCAACGTCGCGTGTTGAAGCAGTGCCAGCAGATATTATTCACTGGACAGACGGCAAGGCTTTGATTGCGACGGGCAGTCCTTTTGCTCCTGTCAACTATCAAGGCAAAATTTATAATATTTCGCAGTGCAACAACTCGTATATCTTCCCAGGCATTGGGCTGGGCGTGATTGCGGCCAATGCAACCCGTGTGACTGACTCCATGTTAATTGCATCGAGTAATGCTTTGGCAGATTGCTCACCGATGCTCGTGAATCCTACAGCAGATTTATTGCCTGAGATTGATGAAATTCAGAAGGTCTCTAAGCTGATAGCCTTCAAAGTGGCCAAAGCAGCAATGGATGCAGGTGTAGCCCCGATTATTAGTGATGAACAATTGCAACACGCGATTGAGAAGAACTTTTGGAAGCCAGAGTATCGTCACTATAAACGTGTCGCCTTCTAAAGCTTAAAATGAGATCGAATAAAAAGGAGCATGATGCTCCTTTTTATTTTTTGAGAGCTGCGTCTTCATTAACATTATTTTACTAGATTAAAAAAAAGACATTTTGTACACTCCGCGCACAAGTATAAAAACCAATAACTTAACAATGATCATGTTCAATTCTATTTATAAAATGCTGGAATCCTTTGGATTCGGCTCACAAAAACGTGCTTTGCATATTCATTTTTCTAATCCAGCTTTGAACACACAGGTGTTTATTCAGCGGATTGAGGGTGAACATCGCATTAATCAGGGCCTAAAAGCTGAAATCCTATGTCTATCGACCAACGCTTATTTGCCTTTAAAACAGTTCATTGGTGGGCGAGTCGCGGTTGATCAGGTCACGGATGTGGGACAGCTTTCTCGTCTGACGGGGGTGATTACCAGTGCCGGTCAGGGGCAAAGTGATGGCGCATTAACTGTTTATAAACTGACGATTGAAGATGCAACAGCGCTGTGGCATAAGCGCAGAAACAGTCGTGTGTTTATGAGCAAAAGTGTTCGTGAAATTACTGAAACTCTGTTTAGCGAATGGCAAAGTCACAGCACGTTATTTGCAGCCAGCTTAAGCCTGAACTTAGAGGGTTTGAGCCGTGATTATGATGTACGACCCTTTGTCATGCAGTCTAATGAAACCGACGCTGAATTTCTCACTCGACTATGGCGGAGTGAAGGGATTAATTGGTTGATTGATGAACAAGCTCCGATGGTGCTCAGTTCGTCGGAACCGATTCAGGCACAGCAACTTCGTTTGATGGATGATAATCAAGCTTTTACAGCACTGGGTCGTCGTACGATTCGTTTCCACCGCAGCCATGCTACCGAGCCTTTTGATAGCATCACCAGTTTTATTGCTGAACGTCACTTACAGTCCACCACAGTACAGACGCAGCGTTGGCAAGCGCAACATTTAGCTCAAGATCAGAGTCAGGCTGTATTGAGTGCGCATCAGCACAGTGATCAACAGGACAATGAAAGTTTGGGTCTGGAACAAGTCTGGTGTGTCAGTCCAGCATGGACGGCTGATTTACAAGGTCAAGATCAGGTCACGCTTGCCAATAGCAGTCAACTAGATCGTCTCAACCAACAACTGAACCAATATCACGAACTTCAGGCCAAATATTTCACAGCAAAAAGTAGCGTTCGAGATGCGCAAGTCGGCTATTGGTTTGAAATGATTGATCATCCTGAAATAGACCAGCATGTGTCCGCAGAGCGTGAATTTCTCATTTTAGGCAAAGTCTTTTATAACCAAAATAATTTACCCAAAGAGTTATTACAGCAAATCAATTTATTACTAAAAGAAAGTCGCTGGCAAGGTTTGAGTGAGGAACGTCAAGCCAATGAACTCTTTGTCGTACGCCGTGAGGTCAAAATTGTTCCTAAATATCAAGCGTGGATACACCGTCCAGTAGCCTATCCTTTACGCGCCAAAGTCGTCGGGCCTGAAGGGGAAGAAATTTATGTGGATGCATGGGGGCGGATTAAAGTTCGCTTCATGTTTACGCGTAGTGATGACCATGCTCATGATGGTGGTGCGGGTGCAAATGATAATGACACGGACTCGGCATGGGTCGATGTATTGACCCCATGGGCGGGTGAGGGGTATGGCGCACGTTTTCATCCGCGTATCGGAGAAATTGTGGTCATCGACTTCTTTGAGGGGGATGTCGATCGACCTTTTGTCGTAGGGCGTATTCATGAAGCGGAGCGCCATCAAACCATGTTTGATGTGAAGGGGACATTGCCTGCGACGAAGAAACTCAGCGGGATCCGTTCGCAAGAGGTTGCAGGGCAAGGCTTTAACCAACTGCGTTTTGATGATACGACAGGACAAATTAGTGTGCAGCTACACAGCAGTCATGGAGCGAGTCAGCTTAATCTCGGTAACCTCAGTCATCCAAAAGAAACTGAGAACAGTGATGGGCGTGGTGAGGGGTTTGAGCTAAGAACGGATCAATGGGGAGCCATGCGTGCAGGCAAAGGCCTCTTGATTAGTACCTATGCACAGGATCAAGCGGTCGCAGATCATTTGGCTGCATCCGAAGCCCAGTCCATCTTGCAGCAAGGTCATGACAGTATGCACATGCTGAGTACTTTGGCTGTTAAACAACAGACTGATGCACTGAATGTGATCAATCGTCTGCCTAAATTGATTCAGTCTGTAGAGCTAAAAGGGGCCAATCAAGCCCTCCAAGCAACTGTTGGTTTATTTAAAACTGCAGTCAGTCAGGATCCGATTTCGGCATTAAAAACGTGTGGTGGTTTTATTGAGGATATTCAAAAATTTGGTCAAGACACAGACAATTTGATCAATGAGTTTAAAGACTATTTTAGGGATACAGAGGCTTCAATAGACAATTTAAAAGCCTTTATTGATAACCTCGAAGAACATGGCACAGATGTTTTGAAAAGTCAGTTGCAAGGTGTGAAAGAAAAATTGAATGCGGATCCATTCGCCGCTTTAAAAGATGTAGGCAAAGTGATTGCCAATGTTGATATGAAAGACTTTGACCTAACCAGTGCTTGCGGAAGCTTTAATAAAGGCAGCAAACTGAATGTTAATCCCATGCAGGCATTGGGCTCCATGCAAGGTTTTATGGAAGGTTATACTCAAGGCCTAGAAAAAGCTCAGGATGACCAGCAACAAGCTCAAGCGAAGATCTTTCGTCAGGCTTTAATGCTGTTGGCTTCCCCCAATGGCATTGCCTTAACGACGCCTGAAGATATTGTTTTACAGGCTACTCAAGACATCGCTGAAAGTGCACAGGGTTCCATTAACTTAAGTGCCCAGAAGAATATTATTGCGCATGCGCAGGATAAGGTGAGCTTATTTGCTGCACAAAAAGGGCTAAAGGCATTTGCTGCAAAAGGAAAAGTTGAATTACAGGCGCAAGATGATGCGATAGAGGCGATTGCGCGTAAGGTGATTAAGCTGATTTCAACTGAAGATAAAATAGAAATAACCAGTCCGAAGGAAATTGTACTGACTGCTGGTGGTTCACAGCTCAAAATTAATGGGGATGGGATTTTTACGATAACAGGTGGAAAGTTTGAAAGTAAGGCGGGTCAGCATAGTTTTGTGGGTGGGGCAAAAGTATCTTATGAGGTTCCTGAATTACCAAGTATGTTTTATGGAAATTTTCTTGTTAGGGATCAGCAAAATAATCCAGTAAAAGGACAAAAATATAAATTAACCTTACCATCTGGACAACAAATTTTAGGAGCGACAGACGATAATGGTATGACAGTAACTGGATATTCCTCATCAAGTGATGAAAGTTTGAATTTGGAAATTATTGAAGAAGTAACCCAAGACATTTGGTTCCAACCACAAACAACGTATGAGTATGAACAGCTTAATCATATAGATTCTCCGCTAATTGATGAAGATAATGGTGAAATAAATGAAGAATAATTTTTTGGTTATTTTCTTGATATCTATAGTAGTTTATGGGTGTAACTCTTCTGATTTATCAGATGGGGGGAGTTTAAATTATAAAAAATATGAATCAAAAGAAATAAAATGTGGGAAGAAAAGAATTAAAATTCTTTCGAGTTGTTATGATTCTGAGGAGGGACTTGTTGATAGAGGTAGTGGAGGAATCGTTAGACAATGTAGAAGTAGTAAACTATTAATTGATGAAAAAACTGTAATTAACTTACCAATAATAGATAAAATGAATAATAAGGAAAAAATAATCTTAGAAGAAGGGTATTTAAGCCCTATTAGTTTTTCATGTATAGAGCATGAAGGAAATAGTTTTTTTCTCCTAAATCAAGGTGTCTCAAATAACATCAATGCAATGACTGTTGAAGAGGTTAATGAATTTAGAAAACCAGTTGTTTTAAATTTAAATGGAGTTATTACTCCAAAAAAAGACGCTAAAAGAATTATAGATAATATGAAAATAAAAAGAATAAAAGTTATATCTGCTAATGCAGTTTATGGGGAAGAATAATGTCTAATATATATGAGATATTGCGTCCAAAAAAAGGTTATGCTTATACAGATGAGCAAATTGTAGATTACTCTTTGATCAGCATTCCTATACCAACCAATAAAAAAAATAAAGGAAATTCTAGAATATATGGTGATATTGAAGAGGCTAACTTTAAGAATAGATCTCTTGCGAAAGTAAAAACCACCTCAATATAAATTTCATGAGATATCAGAAATTAAATCGTTTTTCAGATTCTGAATTCAAACGCTTGGTTGGCGTACCTCGACAAGTTTTTACTGAAATGGTAGAGGTTTTAGAAAAAGCAGAATCACTCAAAAAGAAATCAGGTCGTCCTCATACTTTAGATATAGAGGATCAGTTGTTATTAACTCTCAATTACTTACGGAACTACAGCACTCAACTGGAATTAGCGGCAAATTACCATATCGCTGAAAGTAATGTGAATCGAACCATTAAAAAGGTTGAAGATGCATTGATGAAATCAAGACGTTTTACTCTGCCAAAACGAAGCATTACCACAGCAGACGAACACTTTAACTGGGTCATTATTGATGCGACAGAATGTTCAATAGAACGTCCGAAAAAAAAATCAGAGTAAGTTCTACAGTGGTAAAAAGAAGAAACATACGCTAAAAGCACAAGTGATCTATCATCCGAACAGCAAACAAATCATAGGGCTAGATATATCGAATGGCAGTCAGCATGATATTAAATTGGCAAGAAAAACGGTTAAGAAATTCAAACATTGTGAATATGTTATGACCGATTTAGGGTACTACGGATTAGAGCAAGATGGCTTTAAATTATTGATGCCAATAAAGAAAAAGAAGAATTTACCCTTATTTGATGTTGAGAAAAGGTACAATAAAATGATTGGAAAAATACGAGTTGTGATCGAACACATTAATAGTCAATTGAAAACATTTAGAATATTAAGTGAACGCTATCGAAATAGACGGAAAAGATTCGGTTTACGCATTAACTTAATTGCTGCACTCGTAAACCGGATAAACTTGCAATAATGACTTTCGCAAGAGATCTAATATAGTCGACATTATTATTTCGCTATGTTCGAGGTATAACCTTGATTATAAGGAAACGGCTTATACTTTATTAATTTGTTTAGCAGAATCTGGTTTTAATCCAGATGCAGCGGCTGGAACCACCAGTGCCGCAGGACTTGCACAATATACAAAGGATACAGCAAATGCATTTAGAAAAAGAGCTAAAGAGCTGATTGGTGTAGACATTGATATGAGAGGAAACAATGTTTTTGATGCAACGATCGGATCATATGGTGTTTTGGTTGCATTTTTATTTAATAAAGAGCTGGCTATTAATTGGGGGTTTAAGCCTAGTGATGAGAAATACTGGCAATTAATATATATGCTTCATCATGATGGTCCAGGATATTATAATGATGATCGTGGTAAGCAGCGAGCATATAATTTCAAATGGAGGAAGGATGCAATTAGAGCGTATGAAAGAATTTTCAAACAGAAATTAGTAGTATTAACAGCTCTACTGAAGCAAAAGGTAGAAACCAAAATTAAACTAACGGATAATAATGGTTCAGATGTTGAGAATAAAAATTATATTTTGGCAACTGTTAAAAATTCGAGTAATGAAAAGCCTTCACATTTATCAATGGATAGGGGTAATGAAACGGAAATAAATGTTATTTTTGGGAAAACAAATTCAAAAGGAGAGACTAAATCTATACTCTCAAGAATTGGTGATGAAATAATTACTATTATACTTCCTGATAATTACAAAGATTTAATACAGACTAGTTCTACAGCAGGATACGTTGTAAAAAAAGGGGATACTCTAGAAAAAATTGCTAAATCTAATGCTACAACCGTAAATAGAATTATAGAAGATAATAATATTCAAGATAAGAACAAGATAAAGGTTGGTCAGATTCTATTTTTTGGTGTGAGTGAAAGCTATAGTGTGAAATCGGGTGACACCTTAGCAGGAATTGCTAAAAAATTCGGCACTACTATAGAGGAAATAGCAAAAGATAATAAGATAAGTAACATAAATAATATTGCAATTGGGAAGAAACTAAAGATAAATAAATACTTGAGGCACAAACCATCTAATAGTGCTTTAAACCAAATTTTTAACAATATTGGTTTAGGTAATTTAAATTTAGATATTCTTGAGTTTTCGAAGAATCACACAGCGAAGCCGACCGGTAGTATTAGTAACAGTGCTCAACAATTTAATAATATGATTGAGTTGAGTACTCCAGTAGCAAAAGAAGCTGTTAATAATCAAAAGGTAAAAGAGCCTCCAAAAATTGATAAAAATAAAACGCAATTGAATGGGAATACAAAGGATGTGAAAGTGAAAATATCTGATGGGATGGCTGTTATTTATACATTTCAAGATATGGATTATGGCCCGTTTGAAGAGCCCAAAGAAGGATATACTGTTTTCTATGATCATTTAGGTAACAAACTTTTTAGCTTCAAATCAGGAAGTAGAGTGTCTAGTAAAGCTAAAAGTAACGCTGATGGGATGTTCACTGGATTTTATACAATTATTTCCGGTGGCACTAGGACAAGTCAATTGGGGGCAGCATATGGAACTACAAAAATTCGTAGTACTGATACAAGGGCTCGTTGGGTTCATGGAGGAGGCTCTGGCTTAAAAGATCCTTACGCTGAAAAGCAGGGCTGGCGCGTTACAATGGGTTGTACTCGTGCGCAGAACAAGGATGTTGAAAATTTGGCAGAAAAAATCATAAACTTTCAGCGTCAATATCCTAATATAAAAATTAAATACATTCGCGATAAAAAAGGAACTTACCCTAAATGAGAAAAAATAAAATGAATTATATCTTTTTTCCTTTTTTAATGACAATTAGTACTTGTATTTATGCTGATTTTGGATTGATTCAAGATAAAGACGGCTATGTTAATGTTCGTGAATCGGCAGATTTGAGCTCTAAGGTTATATCTAAACAGAAGAATGGAGAAATAGTTTCATGTGTGGATGATATTGTGAATAATTTCTGTTTTATTAACTCATCGTCTGGTGTGAATGGTTATATTTATAATAATAGAATTAATAGATTTGATAGTTATAACAAAATAAAATTAAAAAAATATGATGTTAAAACTGTTTTATATAGGAATTCTTTATATACAGTTGAGATCTCATCGAAGGATGCGGATTTGAATTCAAAAAATTATTCCAAAAGCCTAAAGGGGAGCGAGTTATATAGTTTGTATAAAGGGAAGGCTTTTTATGGTACGGATGGTGACCTCCCTACTGTAAACTTTCTTCAGTTGAACAGAATTGTAGTTAAGATCCAAGAGCAAAAAATCATTATTAATTCAGATCAATTGGAAAACTATTTTTTTCCAAAAGATGGGCTCAGTAGTAAGAATGAACTTGCTGATTTTCAGATTTATCAGAAAAACAATGATTTATACATAATCAACTCATTAAGTAGTGGTGGGGCTGCTCAATATAATATTGCATTACATATTAAAGATGGGAAGTTAGTGAAAAATAGCGTATGGAAAGCCGAATTGTAAAAGATTAGCTTAACTACAGTAGGCCATTACTGTAGTTAAGCATTAAAAAATCACCCTTCCAAAACTTCTTCCAACAGCTCCTCACTCGGCGCAAAATAATAAGCACCATCCACAGGAGTCACAAAATGAAGCATACGGTCATGGATTCCATCACCACTGGTGCCAAACATTCGCAGTAACATCGCATCAATAATGTTTAAATCTTTCGTATAGGCAATAAAAAATAAACCTTGCTCACCTTTACCATCGCCATAAGGAAGCGAGTGACGTAGGATTTCCATTTCTTCGCCTTCATCATCTTCAACCACGACACGTGCAACGTGAGAATTTTCA
The DNA here is from genome assembly GCF_058599305.1 of Acinetobacter sp. CAU_H_S139_7. NCBI lineage: Bacteria > Pseudomonadati > Pseudomonadota > Gammaproteobacteria > Moraxellales > Moraxellaceae > Acinetobacter > Acinetobacter sp. CAU_H_S139_7. The sequence continues at coordinate 3,407,225 of NZ_CM178651.1, read as the reverse complement.
GGCTTAACGTCATCATCTAGTTCAATACTTTCAAGTTTTGTCCTTCCAAAGACTTGCTCTTGAGCATCAACTTTTAATTTTTTCCACTTTTCCAAATCATGACAATAGCGCTGTGCAAAGATAAAAGAGCCATCTGCGAATACTCCTGCATCTTCACTTAATAAAGTCGTTGCAGCACGATCATCGGGGAACTGCGGGTTTTCAGTACCATCAATAAAACCAGTCAAATCTCGACCATCAAAATTGCGGAAACAGACTCGTTCATCTAGAACATCAACTTTATCTTGGATACCTTCAAAGAACGATTGACTAAGGGCAAAACAAATATCGGTACGTTGGGCCGCTATATGAATTAAAACATCCGCAGGTGAAACAGGCATATTGAAAGAGCCATAAATGGGCTCTAGCTGTTTAAACCCTGCAGGCGCTGTAGGATGAAGTTGTGCCCAAAGTTCAGGGCCAAAAGCAACAGCCGTTTTAATTTGCGCATGTGGATGTTGGGTAATAAGGCGATCACGAGTTGAAAATAAATCTTCTAATTTTTCTTTAAGTTCTTCAATACTTAAATCTTTTAAACGTAAAACAATAAAACGGGCATGATCTGAAGGTAATGGTAGAATTACAGATTGGGCGGTCATTCATGGCTCCTAAAAAAATTGTTATTTCTATTGGCTGTACTTATTGTGCCTTATGCAGTTTCTGCTTCATAGCCTTAAGTGATAAATTCATTAATGAATAATAAACCCTAAAAGCATGAAAGATCATATAATCTAAAGGTCATTTTTTCTCAATACCACTATGTCATTTCAAATTTGGCTTGGCTTTGTACTCGCATGTTGGATCATTAGTATTTCTCCAGGGGCAGGGGCCATTGCGTCAATGTCGAGTGGCCTTAACTATGGTTTTCGGCATGGTTATTGGAATGCGTTGGGTTTACAACTCGCCTTGTTGGTACAAATCGGTATTGTGGCGGCTGGGGTAGGGGTGCTCTTTGCCACAACGCCTTGGGCATTTTGGGCCGTGAAGTGGTTTGGTGTGGCTTATTTATTGTATTTGGCTTATTTACAATGGATGGCACCCATCCAATCGATTGAAATTCAACAAGAACAACCGACTAAATCACGCTCTAAATTGGTGATGTATGGCTTTTTGATCAATATGAGCAATCCCAAAGCAATCGTATTTTTATTGGCAGTTTTACCGCAATTTTTAGATTTGTCTAAGCCGCAGTGGAGTCAATATGCGGTGATGGCCGTCACGATGGTTACGATTGATTTGATTGTGATGGCAGGATATACGGGATTGGCAGCGAAAGTTTTAAAACTCTTAAAATCCCCGCGACAGCAAAAATATCTAAATCGTACTTTTGCAGTGTTGTTTGCCTGTGCTGCAAGTTTATTGAGTTTAGTGCATCAGTAATTTTGTTTAAATAAATCTTCTATAGTTTGATACAGAAACTCAGTTAATTTATATAACTCTTGCAGATCGGTAAGATGATTATGATTTTCTGCATTTTCATATGCATATCGAGTATGTTCGAAAAGTTTTCGATTTCGCTCAAGAAGAGTTCTTGGATCTCTACCAAATTGATTTGAATATTGATTATTTATATATTGATATAGTTCGGAATCTTTTTTTGAAAAATAATCGAATAAACTGTATAAGTCATGCCCATTTTTATTATTGGTTTGAATTTGTCTATAGGTGGGTAATATTAAAAAAGGTTCATCATTATTAGGGTGGTTAGACCTTTGGGTTTTATTTTCAGTGTCTAAGCTTTTAAAAAAATGTTCTATAGCTAATGCTAATAGCATTAATATTGGATACGGCTTAAATTCTTTTGAGTTATATGCTAGTTGAGCTATCTGAAAATAATCTCTTCCATGTGTAAATATATCGCTATCCTGAAAAATATAACGATTTTTTAAACTATTTTTTAACTGTTCATCAGACATAATTATTTTCTCAGTATTGGGGTTTACATTTTTTATATAATTTGAATGTTTACGAGTAAAGCCATGCGATTTCATGGCTTTAATTCATGCCCAATTTTTTAAGTGATCTTTTTAAACTTCTGCGCGATAAAAATCAGCGCAAACAGAATCGACATGGTTAAGACAATGCTGAGTCCTGTAGAAGTATTTAGCCCTGCACTGGACCATAAACCAACTGTCACCCCAATTTGCGCAATCACAAAGGCCCAAATCACCATTTGTTTTGGAGAGTGGGCAAGCAGTCGAGCGGTGAGTGCTGGAATGACAAGCAAGGCACCCATCAGTAAAGAACCCACTGCACGAAGTGCTAAAATGGTAAATAAAGCCAGTAGCAACATAAAAATCAAACGTTGCCATTTCGCACTGACACCTTCACTGACGGCCATATCAGGATCGATCGCGATCTGAATTTGAGCTTGCCAACTTTTATAAAGCACTGCGAGTGCAACAACAATAACGGTCGCAAAAACGGGCAGGTCTGTCCAAGTGATCGTGAGTAAATCACCAAATAAATAGCTGAGTAATTCAGGTCTTAAGCTTGGAATATGTTGAATAAACATCAGACCCGAGCAGAGCAAGGTTGCAGAACAGAGTGCGAGTAATGCGTCATTAGGTAAACGCGGATCATGCAAAACCCAAAGGATCGCCACCAACAAGCCCGCAATAAAAGCCACACCCATCCACAAGGGCAACGCCATTGCTCCAGCAATCGCGACACCCAGTAACGTGCCATGTGCCATGGTGTCGGCAAAGAATGACATGCGACGCCATAGCATCAAACAGCCTAGTGGCGCAGTTAAAAAGACCAGAAGCGTGCCCATAATCCATGCAGGCAACAGCAGTTGTAACCATTCCATCATGAGTTAAGCTTCCGGTTCAGGGTGAATGTGTGGGCGAGCGTCATGCTGACAAGGCGTTGCACTATCACCATGTGCGCAGTGATCATGATGATGTTGATAGAACACGCGGTTAGTACCAAAAATAGCTTGATACTCAGGGTGTTGTTGCACACTTTCAGGCAGGCCACTACAACAAATGTGTTTATTCAAACACACCACACGATGAGTTCCTTGCATGACCCACTGCAAATCATGTGAAACCATGAGCACAGCACAACCATATTTGGCGGGTAAACTGCGCACATAGTCGTACAACTCAGCCTCAGACTGAATGTCTAAGCCTTGCATGGGTTCATCGAGAACCAAAATATCAGGTTGACGTAACAGCGCACGAGCCAGTAAAACGCGTTGACGCTCTCCACCTGAAAGCTGCTGTACTTTGGAGTTTTCAAGTTTGCTGATCCCCGTATCGTGGATAATTTCTTGCTTGATTGCAGGATCGCATTTTTCCAAAGCTAAGAGGTCTTTTACCCTAAGCGGTAGGCTATGTGAGGGATTAAATTTTTGTGGCACATAAGAAAACTTGAGTGGCTTTGTTGTTTTAATGTCGCCAGCATTAGGGTGAACAATACCCAATAGCACTTTAATGAGTGTGGATTTCCCCGCACCATTCGGACCAATTAGGGTCACAATTTCCCGTTCATGTAAGACAAAATCGACATGCTTTAAAATGTCGCGTTCATCGATACGAACACTAATTTGGGAGAGTTCGACCAGAACAGGATCGAGGCTTATTTGTGGCGACACTGCTGACAAATTCCTGAAATTTCAATAATGCTATGTTGTGCCGTAAAACCATCGGCTGCGGAAAGTGCATCGAGTTGTTGTAATAATCCTTGAGCAGAGGCCTCTGTCACTGATTTGCAATCGGTGCAAATGAGAAAAGCTGCTTGATGGCCTTCGCGTGGATGACAACACGGAATATAGGCATTAATTGAGGTGAGTCGGTGAATGAGGCCTTTTTCTAATAAAAAGTCTAAGGTGCGGTACACCGTCGGTGGGGCAGCAGGGCGGTCGGCATTGCTTTTAATTTTAGCCAACAAGTCATACGCACCCATCGGGCCTGTCGCATTCAGGATCAGTGCCAAGACTTCTTTTCTTAAGGGGGTTAGGCGCGCACCAGTTGTTGCGCACAAGACTTCTGCTTCAGCCAAACGCGTCTCAACGTTGTGATGACCATGCACATCATGTAAAGCATGGTGGTGTTCGTGAGAACAAGCGCTCATAACAAACCTCAAGTGCAAAATTTATAAAAGAAAAACGACATTAAATCTTAACATGAAGCGCAGAGAGTTTCGATTAGGCATAGGTATTTTTGTCGATTTGTTATATTATAACACTAATTGTATTTCTAGTGATTGCTCCCCATGTCCCGTTTCTTGGCTTTTTTTGCGTTTGCGCTGTTTAGTAGTGTTGCTTGGACGCAAGACTTGATTGTCTCTACACAGCCGATTTACTTGATTGCACAGGAAGTGACGAAAGGCATTGAAAAACCAACCTTATTGTTGGCCGATCAATCTGGACATGATGTAAGTTTGACCCCAATGCATCGTAAAATCATTCAGGATGCAGGTTTGGTTGTTTGGTTGGGACGAGCCCATGAAGCACCGCTGGATAAACTCCTGACCCCCAATGATAAAGCAGTTTCTATTTTAGATTCAGGCATTATCAATGCTTTACCACTACGAAATACCCGTGGTGATGCCTTAAAAAATACCATCGATACCCATGTTTGGCTTGACCCAAACAATGCGGTACGCATCGGTTTCTTTATTGCAGGCCTGCGTTCACAGCAGATGCCTGAGTATAAGGAGCGCTACTGGAACAATGCCAAAATCTTTGCTCAGAAAATGTTGCAAGCTTCAGCTATATATAGTCAAAGTACCCAAGCTCGCCCATATTGGTCTTTTCATGATGCCTATCAATACCTGGAGCGACCTTTAAACTTACGCTTTGCAGGCGCATTGACAGATGATCCACATATTGCGCCTACGGTTGCGCAAATCAAATACTTAAATGACAGCCGCCCTTATTCAAAGATGTGCCTTTTGGCTGAAGTGCATGCTAGTCAAGCACAATATCAAAAGTTGAACCCATTGGTTTTCCAAGCGGTTGATGAAAGCATGACTGGGGCAGGGGATTTTGTCAGCGCGTGGAAGCAATTGGCCGATCATGTGCATAAATGTGTGCTAAACACCCGAAAGTGACGCAAAAATTAAACAATAATTGATTAGTTTAAAAGCAATTTAAACATAGAAAAAAACTCGACTTAGGTCGGGAAAAGATTGCATGTTCAGGGGTGTAACTCTATAATGCCAGCGATTAAAAATAATCATCAGCTAAACTTGTCAAGCATGATTGTTGTGAGTGAATAAATAATGAGCCGAACTAGTCGCTTGATTGACCGACGATTAGCGAAAGCTTTAGTCCTCTTACAAGCATGTATGATTCCTGTTTCAGCCTTGATCGGCTGGGTCGTGAAAGACTCAACCGCAGCCCTGAGTGCAGCATTAGGTGCGCTCGTGTGTTGGCTTGCGACTTGCTATTTTTCATGGCAGTCGTTTCGAGCTGCAGGAGCTCGCGCTTCTAAACAAGTTCTTGCGAACATGTATAAAGGCATGATGGGTAAGTTTGCAATTGTGATTGTTGGTTTCATTTTAATTTTAAGCAATGTCAAACCGTTGTCAGCGGTGGCGTTGTTTTGTGGTTTTATGCTCGTTCAAACCATGACGTGGGTTGCTCCATTTTGGGTGTCGCGTCAACAAAAACGAGTTTAATAAGCACTACAAAAAATTGAAAAGTTTTTTAGGAGATGGACGAGATATCAAGCAGCACGCGATGTTCGTTCTCTCTATTTGTATTTGACATTGACCAGGTGTGATTTATGGCTGCTGAAGAACATGCCCTTACTTCGACCGAGTATATCAAGCATCACTTGACGAATATGACTTATGGCAAAATGCCAGACGGTTCATGGAAGTTGGCTGAGACTGCTGAAGAAGCTCAACAGATGGGGTTCACTGCTATTCACTTGGATTCAATGGGTTGGTCTATCACTCTTGGTGTGATTTTCTGTTTGTTGTTCTGGTGCGTAGCGAAAGCTGCAAACTCTGGTGTTCCAACCAAGTTCCAGTCTGCAATTGAAATGATCATTGAGTTTGTGGACTCAAGTGTTCGCGACACTTTCCATGGCAAATCACGCTTAATTGCGCCACTTGCATTGACCATTTTCGTGTGGATTTTCCTCATGAACGCAATGGACTTAATCCCAGTTGACTTTATTCCGTATACAGCTCAACTGATTGGTGCAAGTGTATTTGGTATGGATCCTCATCACGTTTACTTCAAGGTTGTACCTTCTACAGATCCAAACATTACCCTAGGTATGTCTTTATCTGTATTTGTATTGATCTTGTTCTACAGTATTCGCGAAAAGGGGATTGGTGGTTTCGTTGGCGAATTAGCACTTAACCCATTTAACCCAAGTAACCCAGTTGCAAAAGCGTTATTGATTCCAGTGAACTTAATTCTTGAATTAGTAACATTCCTTGCACGTCCAGTTTCATTGGCTCTACGACTTTTCGGTAACATGTATGCAGGTGAGTTAATCTTCATCCTTATCGCATTATTACCGTTCTGGATCCAATGGGCGTTGTCTGTGCCTTGGGCGATCTTCCACATTCTTGTTATCACGCTACAAGCATTCATCTTTATGATGCTGACTATCGTATACTTGAGCATGGCAAGCGAAAAGCATTAATGGTAATGCCCAACTATCACTGGATGGTTGGGCGCATAATTTTTTAATTTAATTTGGTATAAACCTAACCTCTGAGGAATTATCATGGAACTCACTTTAGGTCTAGTTGCAATTGCATCTGCTATCTTGATCGCTTTTGGTGCTTTAGGTACTGCGATTGGTTTTGGTCTTTTAGGCGGTCGCTTCCTTGAAGCTGTTGCACGTCAACCAGAATTGGCTCCACAACTTCAAACTCGTATGTTCTTAATCGCGGGTCTTCTTGATGCTGTGCCTATGATCGGTGTTGGTATTGGCTTGTTCTTCATCTTTGCTAATCCATTTGTAGGTTAATCAGCTTAATTCCTAAATTAAACTATTGAGGAATAGCAATGAATATCAACCTCACATTGATTGGCCAAGCGATTGCATTTGCGATGTTTGTCGCATTCTGCATGAAATTTGTATGGCCACCACTAATCAATGCGATTAGTGAGCGTCAGCGTAAAATCGCTGATGGCTTAAACGCTGCTGAAAAAGCAAAAGCTGATCTTGCGGATGCGCAAGCTCAAGTGAAAGCTGAATTAGATGCAGCGAAAGCGCAAGCGGCTCAATTGATCGAACAAGCGAACCGTCGCGGTGCACAATTGGTAGAAGAAGCTCGTACTCAAGCGTCAGCTGAAGGTGAGCGTATTCGTCAACAAGCAAAAGAAGCTGTTGATACAGAAATCAATTCTGCTCGTGAAGAATTACGTCAACAAGTTGCTGATCTTGCAGTAACAGGTGCTGAGAAAATTCTTAGCCAAAAAGTTGATGCTGAAGCTCACAATGCCATGCTGACTCAGCTGGCTGCTAAACTTTAAGAGAGGCGGATTATGGCTGAACTCTTGACGTTGGCACGCCCGTACGCTAAAGCAGCATTTGCTTACGCTTCTGAGCAAAATGCAACTGACTCTTGGTCATCTGCATTGAACTTGCTCAGTGCTGCGGTGCAAGACGAAGCATTTTCAGCTTTCTTAACTCGCCCTGAGCTTACTCCTGCTGAGCAGGTAAGTCTTTTTGCAAAAGTATTAGGCGAAGACCAAACTGTAGCGGTGTCAAACTTCTTGACATTGCTTGCTGAAAACAACCGTTTGGCGCTTCTTCCTGAAATTTCTGCTGAATACGAGCAGCTCAAATCACAGAATAACAATACTGTGGATGTAGTGATTGAATCTGCATTCCCATTGACTTCTGTACAAGAACAACTACTTGCACATGCTTTAGAGAAAAAATTCGAAGCTGCGGTAAATGTTTCTGTAGAAGTTAAACCAGAGCTTATTGCTGGTGTTGTTATTCGTGCAGGCGACCAAGTGATAGATGATTCTGCGCTTAACAAGCTAGAAAAAATGCGGACTCGTCTTCTTGCTTAATTGCATATGAAGACTGAACTTTAAAAAGATTGAGGTATAGCGCAATGCAACAACTGAATCCATCCGAGATCAGTGCGCTCATTAAACAGCGTATCGGCGATCTGGACACCAGCGCGACCGCTAAAAACGAAGGGACCATTGTTATGGTTTCCGACGGTATTGTGCGTATTCACGGCCTTGCTGATGCAATGTACGGTGAAATGATCGAATTCGACGGCGGCTTATACGGTATGGCACTGAACCTAGAACAGGATTCAGTGGGCGTCGTTGTTTTAGGTAACTACTTAAGCCTTCAAGAAGGTCAAAAAGCGCGTTGCACAGGTCGTGTATTAGAAGTTCCGGTTGGTCCAGAACTTTTAGGCCGTGTAGTAGATGCTTTGGGTAACCCAATTGATGGTAAAGGCCCAATTGATGCAAAATTAACTGATGCTGTTGAAAAAGTAGCACCAGGCGTAATTTGGCGTCAATCAGTGGATCAACCTGTACAAACTGGTTATAAATCAGTAGATACAATGATCCCTGTAGGCCGTGGTCAGCGTGAGTTGATCATTGGTGACCGTCAAACTGGTAAAACAGCTATGGCGATCGATGCGATCATCGCGCAGAAAAACTCTGGCATTAAATGTGTATACGTAGCTATTGGTCAAAAACAATCGACTATTGCTAACGTTGTGCGCAAGCTAGAAGAAACTGGCGCTATGGCGTATACCACTGTTGTAGCAGCAGCTGCAGCCGATCCAGCAGCAATGTTGTACTTGGCTCCATACTCTGGCTGTACAATGGGTGAATACTTCCGTGACCGCGGTGAAGATGCACTAATCATTTATGATGATTTGTCTAAGCAAGCTGTTGCTTACCGTCAAATTTCATTGTTATTACGTCGTCCACCAGGTCGTGAAGCGTATCCAGGTGACGTATTCTATCTTCACTCTCGTCTTCTTGAGCGTGCTTCGCGCGTTTCTGCTGACTACGTTGAGAAATTCACGAATGGTGAAGTTAAAGGCCAAACTGGTTCATTAACTGCATTACCAATCATTGAAACTCAAGCGGGTGACGTATCTGCATTCGTACCAACGAACGTAATTTCGATCACTGACGGTCAGATCTTCCTTGAAACATCATTATTCAACGCAGGTATTCGTCCTGCTGTGAACGCGGGTATCTCTGTATCTCGTGTTGGTGGTTCAGCGCAGACTAAGATCATCAAAAAATTGTCTGGTGGTATCCGTACTGCTTTGGCGCAATACCGTGAATTGGCAGCGTTTGCTCAGTTCGCTTCTGACCTTGATGAAGCAACTCGTAAGCAACTTGAACATGGTCAACGTGTAACTGAATTAATGAAGCAAAAACAATATGCTCCATATTCAATTGCTGACCAAGCTGTTTCAATTTATGCATCTAACGAAGGCTATATGGCTGACGTTGAAGTGAAGAAAATCGTAGACTTTGATGCTGCGTTAATCTCTTACTTCCGTTCAGAAAATGCTGCGTTAATGCAAAACATCGATGAAACTGGTGATTACAACAAAGACATCGAAGCTGCAATCAAAGCAGGTATTGAAAGCTTTAAAGCGACTCAAACTTACTAATTTCAACTTCAGTTGGATTTAGTTTTGGTTTGGTTCACGGATCAACCTTCGAGGGCTCGAAAGGGCCTTCGAATACTAGGTTAAGCGTATGGCAAATTTAAAAGAAATTCGCGCCAAAGTAGCTAGTATCAAAAGCACGCAGAAAATTACTCGCGCGATGCAGATGGTAGCAGCTTCTAAGATGCGTCGTGCGCAAGAGCGCATGGCTCAAGGCCGTCCGTATGCCGAAAATATGCACCGTGTAATTGCTCACTTGGTTCAAGCGAATCCTGAATACAAACACCGTTATATGGTTGAACGCCCGGTTAAGCGCGTTGGCTATATCATTGTGTCTTCAGATCGTGGCCTTGCTGGTGGTTTGAACATTAACTTGTTCAAAAAAGTGGTTAAACACGTACAACAGCAACAAGAGCAGTCAATTGAAGTTCAATTTGCTTTAATTGGTCAAAAAGCGGTTTCGTTTTTTAAAAACTACGGCGGTAAAGTGCTGGGTGCTACGACAAATGTCGGTGATACACCAAGCCTTGAACAGTTATCTGGTTCTGTACAGGTGATGTTAGACGCGTTTGATAAAGGCGAGTTAGATCGTATTTATCTTGTGTCAAACGGCTTTGTCAATGCCATGACTCAAAATCAAAAAATCGAACAACTTGTTCCTTTAGCAACTGCTGAAGAAAACAAGACCCTTAATCGTCAATACGGTTGGGATTATCTCTATGAGCCTGAAGCTGAACAGCTTTTAAATGGCTTATTGGTTCGTTATATCGAGTCTGTGGTATATCAAGGCGTGATCGAAAACATCGCGTGTGAGCAGTCAGCTCGTATGGTTGCAATGAAAGCTGCAACGGACAACGCAGGTGATTTGATCAAGAGCCTACAACTTATTTATAACAAGCTGCGTCAAGCCGCGATTACTCAGGAAATTTCTGAGATCGTTGGTGGTGCCGCTGCCGTTTAACATTATTTTGAATTGAGGAGACAGCAATGAGTAGCGGTCGTATCATTCAGATCATCGGCGCGGTTATCGACGTCGAGTTTGAACGTAACAGCGTTCCTAAGATCTATGACGCTCTCCACGTTGATGGCACTGAAACTACATTAGAAGTTCAGCAACAACTTGGTGATGGCGTAGTTCGTACTATTGCAATGGGTTCTACTGAAGGCCTTAAGCGTGGTTTGAACGTAACGAATACTAACGCTCCAATCTCTGTACCAGTGGGTACAGCGACTTTGGGTCGTATCATGGACGTTCTTGGTCGCCCAATCGACGAAGCTGGTCCAGTTGCGACTGAAGCGCGTTTGCCGATTCACCGTCAAGCACCTTCTTATGCTGAACAAGCAGCTTCTACTGACCTTTTAGAAACTGGTATTAAAGTCATCGACTTACTATGCCCGTTTGCTAAAGGTGGTAAAGTTGGTCTGTTCGGTGGTGCCGGTGTTGGTAAAACTGTAAACATGATGGAGTTGATCAACAACATCGCTAAAGCGCACTCAGGTTTATCTGTGTTCGCTGGTGTTGGTGAGCGTACTCGTGAAGGTAATGACTTCTATCACGAGATGAAAGACTCAAACGTTCTAGACAAAGTAGCAATGGTCTACGGTCAGATGAACGAGCCACCGGGTAACCGTTTACGCGTAGCGTTGACTGGTTTGACGATGGCTGAGTACTTCCGTGACGAGAAAGACGAAAACGGCAAAGGCCGTGACGTACTATTGTTCGTAGACAACATCTACCGTTATACACTAGCAGGTACTGAAGTATCAGCACTTCTAGGTCGTATGCCGTCTGCAGTAGGTTACCAACCGACACTTGCAGAAGAGATGGGTGTTCTTCAAGAACGTATTACATCGACTAAGTCTGGTTCGATTACGTCAATCCAAGCGGTATACGTACCTGCCGATGACTTAACAGATCCATCGCCTGCAACTACGTTTGCTCACTTAGACGCAACTGTAGTATTGAGCCGTGACATCGCATCTTCTGGTATTTACCCAGCGATCGATCCACTTGACTCAACTTCACGTCAGTTAGATCCACTAGTAGTGGGTGCTGAGCATTACGAGATCGCTCGTTCAGTTCAAAACGTTCTTCAACGTTATAAAGAATTGAAAGACATCATCGCGATTCTTGGTATGGACGAACTTGCAGAAGAAGATAAGTTGACTGTTTACCGTGCGCGTAAAATCCAACGTTTCTTCTCTCAACCGTTCCACGTAGCTGAAGTGTTTACTGGTGCTCCTGGTAAACTTGTACCGCTTAAAGAAACGATTCGTGGCTTTAAAGGTCTTTTAGCTGGTGAATATGACCACATTCCAGAACAAGCGTTCTATATGGTTGGTGGTATTGACGAAGTAATTGCTAAAGCTGAGAAACTTTAATTAGTTACCTAATTTAGGAGATTCTCATGTCGACTATGCAGTGTGATGTTGTAAGTGTCCAAGAGTCTTTGTACTCTGGCACTGTAACGATGCTAATTGCTAAAGGTGCTGGTGGTGAATTGGGTATTATGCCTGGTCACGCGCCACTAGTAACTTTACTCAAGCCGGGTACAATCCGTGTTCTGCTTGAAAACGGTACAGAAGAGTTAATCTATGTATCTGGTGGTGTTTTAGAAGTTCAACCGCATGTTGTTACGGTTCTTGCAGATACTGCAGTCCGTGCAGAAAACTTAGATGAAGCAGCAATTCTTGAAGCGCGTAAACACGCTGAACAATTGCTTGCAAATCAAAAGAGCGACTTGGACTCTGCTGCTGCTTTGGCTGCTCTTGCAGAAACTGCTGCTCAGTTGGAAACCATCCGCAAAATCAAAAACCGCGCTCAATAAGAGACGGTTTGAGATTAAAAAAAGCCACCGAAAGGTGGCTTTTTTTATGTCTGTTGATAAAAAGGCGTTAATTGCTTATTTCATGATGAGTTTGTTGGTTTCTTAGTTGTCATTGTTCAAATGGACTGGATTGGTCTGCTGCATACATGCAATCTTTGTTTTGCATGATAGTGCTTCGTTTTTTAACTGTACGCTGGCTTGTAGAATATTTTGAATACACAATTTTTAAAATTCATCTGAATCAATGCTCCTATGCTTGATATATTTCGTTAAGCAAGGACGTAGCTATCTAAAGTTGCATATCTTTTATTCAACAGACGTTATATTTTGAAAGCTTCTCTGTAAGCGAAGATGAAGATGAACCTGATTGCGCATGAATCCCACTTTTGGGAACTTTACCAAGATTTTGAGCATTATTATCTGAGTATCGCAGTCGATATGAGTTCAGTGGTGTCGTGTTGGGACTTGGTACTGACTTCAGAAGAAATATTACAATATGAACATCGGGGTCGCGCGAGTATTCAGGAGCTGACCAAAGTCATGATTGAGGCAGCTTATAAGGGTGATTTTTCAATGATGGAAGCACGTTTAGCCAAGCCATATGAGCGTCACGCCATGCAAAAGGCTTTTAAAGAATGGTTAGCACAGAGCAAAACTCAGGAACAGTCTTCGTTTTGATGAGGTGTGAGCTCAAAGCATTATTTTAAATTTATTTCAAAAAGCTTTGACGCAATTGGCTGAACATCATGCGGCTAACGCTATTGTGTTGAGTCTCAATCAACTTTTTGATTTGCTCAACTTGAGGTTCATCTTCAGGAATCACAATCTCTGGGTCGATTTCGATATCCGAATTGGACATGGTATTGGACGGCTGTGCAAGCAAATTTGAAGATGGGTGTTCGGCATGCCAAAGCTGTGTTTCGAGTGACATGATGTACTTATATTCATCGGTATTGGGGTTAAACCGCTTATATAGTCTCAGGTCTTGCATTGCATCTTGACGGCTTCGATCAGGCATATCTGTTTCGACTTCCAACCATTCAGAGATAACCGGATGAATTTCATGTTGCATCAGTTGGTAATAAAGCCAATCACTGAGCAGGCTATGATCGATGTCAGACAGATATGGGCTGTTGTGTTGCAGCAATTGTTGTAAGTGTTCGAGAACCAAAACTTCTTGCTTTTGTAAGGCATAGCGCGCTTCAGCATCAAATTGTTGGTATTCTTCGGCTGGAATTTCAGTGAAATGTTGCTGTTCGACGAAAGCATCTACAATATGCGTTTGAAATAAGGTATTCCATTGCTCTAGCGCATGAATTTCGAGCTGTTGTAGCTCTTTAAACGCTTTGCTTTGATAGCGGCTGAGCTGCAGGCGCTGAATATTTTGCTGGTTGAACTCAATTTTTTGTTTGATGTATTCAGCATAAGCACCTTGTTGTTTGGGGCTGACAGGGCTTACAACATCGACCAAAAGTAACTGCTGTTGTTGTTTGTATTTGAGCCAGTCCTGAATACGTTGAACCTCTTTATGCTCTTTAGAAAAAAACTGGGTTAAGTGTGGCGTGGTTTTTTCAGGCATTAAAAAGTGCATCCCGCCAAAGACGATGATTGCTAAACAGGCGATCACAAGAATGACTTTTTTCATTATAAAAATGTTTTTCTGTGTTTCTTATTTGTACATGGTAGCCTAAAAATGAGAAATAGTTAATGTTTTATCATTAAAGCTTCAAATCTGTATGGGTGAAATTGAAAATTCACCTTGCCCAAGAATACGAACTTTATACAGTGCATCAAAGCCTTCAGCGTAGTGTGGAGGTTCAAATTTTTGAGCGGTGGCTCTGATTCCGACTTCAGGAATGCAGGCTTTGCCTTCACGTAAGTGGTTGCGTTCCAGTGCACCTTTAAGCTCAGTCTCAAAGAAATAGCCAACAATTTCAAAGCCTGCGGCCTGAGCACTGGCAATATAACGCGCACGATCGGCTGGCGTAGGGTTGGTATTATCAATCACCATTTTGGTTTTTGAGGCCAGTCCTGCTTCAAAAATGATTTTTTCACGATGCCGTGTTTTCAGCATATCAAGGTTGATGCGCAAATGGCTATGTGCCAAATTCAGCAGATAATAGCTCGATTTTCCCGAAGCTTGGATGCCCATAAAAATAATCAGCTGCATGTGTGAAATCGTGCCTCAATCAAAGTAGGAGAAAACGGTTGTAGTCATTTTCTCCTACTCTATTGCTGAAAGCACCAATATTTACATATTTTAAGATTGGTTTGTGTTTGAGCTATCATTCTCAGCTTGTTGCGGAATCATCATTGAAGCCAGTTTCAACATTTCAGATTGGATCGTGCCCATTTGCTGTTGTATCTTTTTAAAGTCGACTTGGCTAAAATCCACTTGTCCATTTAAAAAAGGCGAAGCTAAAACTTGTTGGTTAGCAGACAGTAATTTTTCACGGATATCATTGATTTCTCGGGTTTTAAGATTCAGGCCATTCAAGGCATTATTGAAACCTGTAAGCTGTTGTTGTAAAGCTGTCGCGGCTTCTTGCAACTGTTGTTGATCATGCTGTTCAATTGCGGCCTGCAAGTCACTTTGGGTTTCTTGCAGCTGAGTGACGTATTCACCTGCTTTTAATTGCATATCCGCCACATCACGCACGATATAGAGCATGTTGCCACTTTTCAGTTCAGCTTTGTCAGGGTTTTGTGTACTCGCAGATTGGTTTTGCTCAGAGGTCTCAGTCTGGATGTCTTGCTGATTCGGCTCTGTTGCTTGCTCACAGCCAATGAGTAGGATGCCTGAACTAAACAGTGCAAAAGGAAGAACTAAGTTTTGTAAAAGCTTTTTCATCATCAAATCAATATTGGGCTATGTGTTTTTTAATATAAGGGCAAAATGTGTAGATAAAATGCTGGTTTTCAAAGTCATAACAAAACTTTTTAAAACAAAAAAAAGAGTGCCTGAGCACTCTTCATTTACAGCAGTTTAACCAGCAATGATTTTAATAATGGAATGATTACGAATGTCTGTCAGTACATAGTCGCCATTCACTTTAATCCACTGTTGGTTTTTAGCCGGTTTGCTGAGTTTTTTGTATTTTTGGTGATCTACTTTATAGGCATTGCTATGGTAAGCGCTTGGGAGTTTTTGACCTGCTTTCCAGTCTTGAGATGGACGGTTGGCTTTCTTTACAGTGGCTTGAGTTGGCTGTTGATGTCCATTTGATGTCTGCTGTTGCGCATGTCCGTGTGACTGAGCTGCGTGATGTTGCTGATGTTGCTGATGTTGTTCTTGTGGTGCTGCTAGTGTAGGAAGGGCAATCAATGCCGTTGAGATAGATAAAATAGCTGCTTTTATAAAGGTATTCATGAGCTTCACTTTTGGTTGTCTTGAGCGGATAGATGCATCATAGAGTGAAGTATTTGATTGATCGTGAATGAAGTGTTGTAAAATCATCAAAATAAAGAAGAAATCATGAAGATCGAACCGATTCGAGTGTCATTACTCATTTAAAAAAATAAAATATAAGCAGCCGTTAAATTCGACTGCTTATAAACAGCTTCAGGCTTATTTGGCCAATTCGGCATTGATGGCATCGACAATACGCGGATCATTGGCCGTAATGTCCGGTGCAAAACGCGCAACCACTTCGCCATTTTTATTGATTAAGAATTTCTCAAAGTTCCACAGCACTTCAGGTGGTTCGTTCGGTGTTAAACCATAGTCCACCAAGTCTTTCCACCAAGGGCCTTCACCAATACGTTCAGGCACCGCTTGGGTGAGCGTTTCATATAACGGATGCTTATCATCCCCTGCGACCGAGATTTTTGAAAAAAGCGGGAAATCTACTTGATAGTTTAAGGAGCAGAATTCTTGAATTTCAGCATCTGAACCCGGTTCTTGAGCCAAGAAATTGTTGGCAGGAAAACCTAGAATCTCTAAACCCTGTGATTTTTTGTCTTGATAGAGTTTTTCTAAACCTTCGTACTGCGGTGTGAGGCCACATTTAGATGCCACATTCACCACCAAGAGAACTTTACCTTGGTATTGGTTTAAGTTGATGTCTTCGCCCTGAATGGATTTGACAGGAATGTTATAAATCGAAGTGCTCATTTGCGTGTCCTTATACGATGTGCATTTTATTGTGTTGGAAGCGTTCGACAAAGTCACGCCCATTTGCGGGTTGATCGCAACAAAAAAGCAAGCCGAGGCTTGCTTTAAAGAGTAGGGAGGTCATTAAGATGCTGGAGCTGCTTTGACTTTCGCTTCTAAAGCCGTTACGTCAGCAATGATCGATTTCTGCAATTCAGTGGCTTTGTTTTGAAGTTCGGTGATTTTCGCGCTATCTGGCGTTGTTTTTGTACTTTCTTTGGTGAGCTCGACACCCAGATCATTGGCGTCCTGCATTTTTTCACGTAAAGCATCTACTTCAGCACTTTTTAAGGTTAAGGCATCCAATTCATCATTAAATTGCTTCACATAGGTTTCTGTTTTTTCAACCATACTTTTAATTTGAGCGGGATCCTTTTTCTCTAAGGTTGCACTCACTTCTTTTTGAAACGCGGTGGCTTCTTGAGCTTTGGCATTCGATAGCGTTTGTACGGCTAACAAATCGGCTTGAATATCGGCAATATTGTTATTGCTATGATTAGCAACGATAGTAGTTGCTTCGGTTGAGGTCGCTTCAGATGCAGACGTCGTTTGTTCAACGGCTGGCTCAGTTCCTTTTTTTTCGCACGCAGCCAAAGTAAGTGTGGCCATACAAACTGTGGTTAAAAGTAACTTTTTCATAACGACATCCTTCTATCGGGAAATATGTTTTTGTAGGCCAGAGTCTAAGAGCAATGACCAATCAATTAAAAAAATACGTTCGCTAGAACAGCATCAATACGATGCAGAGATCGTTGACATTGTTCTATGGTGTTTTTGTAGAGTGAAGCTGCTGAAATGCATCAATTTGTTGAAATGTATAGTTTTATGTTGCATTAATATTATGTTTTTTATGAATTTTATATTTTAAGATAAATGTATCAATTATGTGTGATACCAAAATGATATTCGAATAAATCATAAAAATGTTTTACCATTCATTTAAATTTTGCAAACAAAAGCTAAACGGGAAAAAGAATGAGTACCACAACACAACGTATGTATTGGGCTTTGAGTCTCCCTATCATTGCCGTACTCATTTGGTCGATCAATATTGTCGTTACACGTTATGTAGCTGATTTCATTTCGCCAGTCAGTATTAGTTTTTATCGGTGGTTCTTTGCCTTCATTCTGTTAACACCTTTTGTCGTGCGACCTTTATGTCGGCAGTGGGCATTAATTCGAGTGCATTTGGGTCAGTTGGCAGTGCTAAGTGCATTTGGTCTGGTGTTGTATCAGGGCTTAGCCTACACCGCAGCGCACTATACGACTGCGACCAATATGGGATTGATTAATGCCTTTATTCCGATCTTCACCATTTTTGTTTCACTGCTGATTTTAAAAGATATTCCAAATCGTTTTGCGATGATTGGTAGTATTTTATCTTTTGCAGGTTTGGTTTATATCATTGGGCAGGGCAATCTTGCAGGGCTAGTTCAATCGGGCGGGCATTTGGGAGATGTCCTGATGGTGGTTGCGGTATTCTTCTATGCCTTTTATGGGGTATTTTTGAAAAAGTGGCAATTGCAAATTCCCTTGATGTTGAGCCTCTATGTGCAGATCTTTTTTGCACTGCTTTACCATTTACCTTTTATTGCCTATTTCGGTCTCGATTCAATCAATAGTCAAAATGCGGCAAGTGTTATGTATGCCAGCATTTTCCCTTCTTTGGTTGCGCCTTTACTGTGGATGTTGGCCATTACCCATTTAGGGCCGAATCGAACCAGTATTTTCATGAACTTGATGCCAGTCTTTACCGCAGTGATTGCCTATGTCTGGTTGAAAGAGGCGTGGACGGTTTATCATACGGTCGGTGGTGTGGTCATTATCTGTGGCATTTTACTGGCACAGCGTAAAACAGCTTTAAAAAAGGCACCTTTAGTAAACTCGATGGATTAATTTTGGTTGAAAATCGATCATTTAAATTATTTTTTTAATAGAATAATTCATTAATAAGTTAATTTATTAATGCTATTTTAGATGATTAATGTATTTAATGTATATAAAAGCTGATTAAAAATAGGTAGATAATTTGAATTATAATTTAATTATCTTCATTAATCAGCGTTTTAACGCTGTTTCTAATATAAAAAATCTATTTGTTTAGAAAAGTAATTTGTTACATAATACGTCCACTGCAAACTTAGGCGAATGTCAAAACGGACATTAAGTGTTTGCTCATCAGTTTTCAGACCCTCTGGATGTGATTACACATCCTTTTTCATGCTCAGCCATCCCTATATGGCTGAGCTTTTTTTTATCTATTTTTCAGTAAAAATCCTGATAAATAGCACGCTTTTAGGCACGAACCACTGCTCCAGTTTCGGCATCGAGTATGCGACTCGGTTCTTGGCTCAAGCCTAGGTCACCATTTAGATAATTCACTTGTTGCGCAAAGTATTGGTTGGCATCTTGTAATGAGCGGGCAGGTGGCAATCCAGCGGGGTTGGCACTGGTGGAGACTATGAAGCCTTGAAAGGCATTGCAAAGCGCCACACAAATCGGATGCGTGGTTACCCGTACAGCAACTTTAGGATGATTGCCTTTAATCCATGTTGGAATATGTTCATTTGTAGGTAGCAACCACGTGGTTGCGCGTTCTGATGGACTGCGATCGCTCCAGCTCTCGATCACTCGTTGACGGATGTGGGGATCTAAATGTTCTAAAAGCGGTTCAACTTGAGCAATTTGCCCTGCCAGTAAAATTACCCCTTTTTCAATCGGGCGTTGCTTAATATGCAAAATATCTAGAAAGGCCTGTTCGTTATACGGATCACAGCCTAAACCCCATACTGCTTCTGTTGGATATGCTAAAACTTGACCTTGTTTTAAACATTGCGCCGCTTCAGTCACAGAGGTGGTAATCATTACACTTAGTACCTTTTATTGATTCATAAAGGGTTATTGTGAACCTTATTGGTTGGAACGGCAACGCAGATAATTACCAGCCTGTTGTTGTGCGAGCCCCAAAATTTCCAGTTCCATTAACTGGCTAGTGAGTGTAGCAATATCGGTGTTAAGTTTGAAATTAAGTTGATCCATATTTTGTCCCACCCAATCCAGTTGATTATAAAGTTCGAGTAAATTAGATGGGATCTCAATACTAGCGCTTGGGGTGGTTTCTTGTGACTGGGATTGGCTATGCCATTGAGTGGGGAGTGCCAAGTCTTCAATGATTTGTTCAGGATGATCGACTAAAATCGCCCCTTCTCGGATTAGTTGATGACAACCTTGATGGTGTTCACTGTAAATATGACCGGGAATCGCAAAAATGGTTTTCCCTTGTTCAGCAGCAGATTTGGCTGTACCAAGAGAGCCACTTTTGAGTGCGGCTTCTGCAACCACAACCCCTAAACTCAATGCACTGACGATGCGGTTGCGCCGTGGAAAATTATGCTGTAAAGGCGGTGTATGTGGTAAAAATTCAGTAATGATACAGCCATTATTTTCTAATATTTGCGTACGCAGTGTTTGATGTTGGGAGGGGTAAGTGAGATCTAAGCCCGTGCCCATCACCGCAATAGTGCGTTGATGTTTTAAGCCGCCCTGATGTGCCGCTGCATCAATGCCTTCAGCTAAACCACTGCAAATATAAAAGCCTTTTTCGGCGAGGTAATAAGCAAAGTCATAAGCCACTTGTTTGCCGTGCGGACTGGGTTTTCGACTACCGACGATAGCAACTTGAGGTTGGAGTAAACTTTGTGGATTGCCCTGACCAAATAAAATCGGTGGTCGGTCAGCATAGGGCAGCAGCTGCGAGGGATAATGACTTTCACTATCAAGCAAAATAAAATCACAACTGGCTTGGACGTCATGCAATAAAGTTTGTAATTTGGTTTGTCCAGCAGGTGTTTGGATTTCTGCGACACGTTGTAGATGGCTTTTGTGTAAGCCGAGATTTGGCCAGATCTGAAGATTGGAGGCAGCAACAGCTTTTGTGCTTGTGCCAAAATGTTGCTGTAGTTTTTGAAAGCTCGATAAAGAATGCTGAACTAAATACCACAGGGTGATTGTTGCAATCTGTTCATGTGATAAAGAGTTCAGCATATATACACCTTAAGGCAACGGATTATTCATCCACTACAGTGGGAGAAAGTTTCGCGCCCAAGTTCATTGGTAGTTCGCTGTCGAGCACATAAGCATAGCTGACACGGTCAAAGGTTTTAAATACCATGATGTTGCCGATACGCTCCGTTGGAAGGGTCAGTTTTTCATTGGTTTTTGGATCACGAATTTCTTGACCTTTTTGATTAACCGAGAACACATAACCCGATTGAACGCCATCCACTGTGCCACGGTCAATGGTTACAACTGAATGCTTCGCAGCTAGACCAATCGAACCTTGAACACGAATCACTTGTCCACCCCCAGTCACATCTTGTGCATGTGTTGGGTAGAACAAGGTTGGAAGCATGGCGTCGTATTCAGGCAGTACGCGATAACCACGACGTACTTCAGAAGTATACGAATCTGTGATTTCTAAAGTGGACATGTCATTTTCACCACGAATGGCAATGGCTGAAGCAACCTGAGTCAATTCTAGACCTAGATTTTGTTTTTTGCCCTCTGCATCCGTCACAATGTATGGTTCGCCTTCACGGTAAATCGCGTAGCGTTGACCGACTTCAATGCCTTGGCCACGTGCATAAACGGTTTGACCTTTACCTGCAATCACACGCTGATCGGCAGCACCAACGATATACGGTGTACCTTCCAAAGATTCCTCTGAAAGAATAGTGCTGTGTTCAAGCCAGTTTTTAATGTATTCCAGTGGAATGACAGGAATGGCATTGTTTAAAGACTCAACGCGTGCTTGAGGTTGAAGTTTAGTGCCGCCTGTATAACGACGAATAATCCCTTCACAGCCATCACCTTCATCTTTACCAATAATTGGACGGCCTTCATGAGTACACATCAGTAAACGGTCACCTGGGAAAATCCAATGCGGATTTTTGACGTGTCTATTGCTGGCCCAAATTTCAGGCCAACGCACAGGATTGTTTAGGAAACGTTTAGAAATATCCCACAGGGTATCGCCTTTTTTCACCACATAAACATTCGGTGCATTGGCTTTTAAAGCAGGTGGATTGTAATTTCGTGTAGGCGCCGCTTGAGCTGTTGAAATGACGCCTGCGCCAACACTTACGCAAACCGCAAGTGCTAACATGTGTTGCTTAAACCCCAAGGCACTAAAAGATGGCATGCCCATAAAAACCTTTTTCATTATCATAATTCCTAAAATTATGTATGTAGTTGCGTTATAATAACGATATTACACACATTTTTTTGATCAAGCATTCCCTTCATTTGGTTTTTTGATCAATGGCATAATTGAGGACGCAGTATGGCCTTATTACCTATTTTAAGTTTTCCTGATCCCCGTCTTCGTACCATTGCAGAACCCGTCGAAGAAGTTACTGATGAAATTCGTCAGCTGGCTGCAGATATGTTTGAAACCATGTATGAAGCGCCAGGCATTGGACTTGCCGCGACACAAGTTGATCGCCATATTCAGCTGATTGTCATGGACTTATCTGAACATAAAGATCAACCTTTGGTATTCATTAACCCCAAAGTTACCCCATTGACTGAAGAAACGCAGCCCTATGAAGAAGGCTGCCTATCAGTTCCCCAAATATACGACAAAGTTGAGCGCCCGTCACGCGTAAAGATCGAAGCAATTAACCTTGAAGGTCAAGCATTTGAGCTCGAAGCTGACGAACTTCTCGCTGTTTGCATTCAACATGAAATGGATCACTTAAATGGCAAATTGTTCGTCGACTATTTGTCACCACTGAAGCGTCAACGTGCACGTGAGAAAGTGGAAAAATTGACCCGTCAGCGCCAAAAAGACAAAGTGGCTGTGAAACGCGGTTAAGTTTTTTTGCTTAAAAATCATCTTTAAAGTGAGCCCAATTTCGATTGGGCTTTGTTATACTGGCCGCGTTCTCAATTCGGATGGAATGGATTGTTTTTTAGAGCTGCGTTGCTACTGTCTTGTGTAGCCGTGTTTTTACAGATTGCTGTTTTTTTACAGCCTTTACTACCGACGCAATATCAAATTGCGCCGGTCTGTGAAACTATTTCGCGTGCGCTTTTACTCAAACCAGTTGAACATCTCAGTTCTCATGCTGAAAAGCATTCCACACATCATCATGAAATGCAGGCTCAGCATGAACTCAGTTCACAACCTGCTGAACACAATCATCATGATGCAAGTCATCAATGCCAATACTGTACGGTATATGGCAATCTCGTGTTGCCGCCTGATTTAGAGTTAAAAGCGGTACTTGACCGTATTCAAGTCCGTTTAATTGCATTCCAAAAAGCCTTTGCGCATGTTTGGTTTGCACTGCAACAACTCTTCTTACTGCCTCAAGGGCGAGCACCGCCACTGTTTGTATAAACCTAGACATATATTTTTCGGGTCTTAACGGACTCTAGCCTAGTTGTATTTATAGATTCAGTGAGAATAAAAATGGCTCAGCCTACATTCTTTTTACAGTCTCTTGCGGCTGCGATTTCTCTTGCTTGTTTTTCAAGCGTAGTATTTGCCGCTGACGCAGACAGCACACACATTTTAGCGCCTATCGTGGTGACAGCTCAGCAGGGCAATGATGCCCATGGTCTGATTGTACATGCCGACCCTAAACAACCCACTCAGCCGATTCCTGCGGTTGATGGTGCAGCTTACCTACAAAGTATTGTGGGTTTTAACCAAATCAAAAATGGTGGGGCGAATGGTGATGTCACCTTTCGCGGTATGTTTGGCTCACGTATTAAAATTCTCACAGATGGTACGGAAAATTTAGGTGCATGCCCAAGCCGTATGGATAATCCAGCTTCTTATGTTTCTCCTGAAAGCTACGACAAAATCACGGTCGTAAGAGGGCCGCAAACTGTTCAGTATGCGCATACCGGTTCAGCCGCAACCGT
Source organism: Acinetobacter sp. CAU_H_S139_7 (assembly GCF_058599305.1). NCBI lineage: Bacteria > Pseudomonadati > Pseudomonadota > Gammaproteobacteria > Moraxellales > Moraxellaceae > Acinetobacter > Acinetobacter sp. CAU_H_S139_7. The sequence continues at coordinate 3,383,684 of NZ_CM178651.1, read as the reverse complement.
TATTTTTGAACGTGAGCCTGAGCAGCTCACTTCGGCGAAACCTTATCGTGGGCAAGCCAGTGTCATGCTTGGCTCTTACGGTCGTTTGGATCAGAATGTTGAAGCCGCTGTTGGTGATGAAACGAAATACGCACGTTTAAATGCCAACCGTTCGATTGCAGATAGTTATCAAGATGGAGCTGGCAATACGGTTCCGTCCGATTGGGAAAAGTGGAATGCAGATCTCGCGCTGGGCTGGACTCCAAATGAGGACACATGGGTAGAGCTGAAAGGTGGGAAGAGTGATGGTGAGGCTGTTTATGCTGGACGTAGCATGGATGGTTCTAAGTTTGCTCGTGAAAGTCTAGGTTTACATGTTGAAAAGAAAAACATTAGTGAGGTGATCAAGAAAGTCGAAGCGCAAGTGGACTATAGCTATAACGATCATGTCATGGATAATTTTAGTTTGCGAAAATTTAATCCCGCAGATGGTATGTCAATGCCGATGGCTTCAAATGTTGCTCGTAGGACTTTAAATGCACGGGTTGCTATGACGCAGGACTGGGGGAAATTGCAACTTATTTCAGGTATTGATAGTCAAAAAAATGAGCATACTAAACGTAGTGGCAGCTTAATGTCTCCTTATCAAAATAAAGCTCGTGTCGGAGATATGGATTTTGAGTCTTATGGGGCTTTCGGTGAGCTGAGTTATGCATTCAATGATCAGCATAAACTGGTGACAGGTGCACGCGTCGATCAAGCGAAGATCGATAACTTAGCCACTGATACAGAACGTAAAGAAACCCTGCCAAGTGGTTTTGTTCGAATTGAAAGTGAACTTGCGGAACATGTTAAAACTTACGCAGGTTTGGGTTATGTAGAGCGTGTGCCTGATTATTGGGAATTGTTTAGTACCAAATACCATCAAAGTACAGGTACGACCTTTGCTGATTTAGAGAATGAAAAAACCGCGCAGTTTGATGCAGGTTATCAATATGAACAGGGTGCATTTAAATCATGGGCTTCAGTTTATGCAGGTTTGATTCAAGACTATATATTGGTGGCATATACTCCGACAGGTTCAATGGGGCGGTTGGAAGCCAAAAGCCGAAATGTCGATGCAACCATTGCAGGTGCTGAAGCAGGTGTGGCTTACCAGTTGACGGATCAAATTCAAGCGGACATCAGTGCCATGTATGCGTGGGGTGAAAATATAACGGATCACACCGCTTTACCGCAAATTGCACCATTAGAAGGGCGTTTCAATCTACGCTATGTGCAAGAGAAATATAATCTCGGTTTGTTATGGCGTGTGGTGGCAGCACAAGATCGTACCAGCTATCGAGAAGGCAATATCATTGGATACGATTTAGAAGACAGTAAAGGTTTTGGAACTTTGTCTTTAAATGGGACTTATAATATCCAAAAAGATCTAGACCTTTCAGTCGGAATAGATAATGTGCTGAATAAAAACTATGCCGAGCATTTGAATAAACTTGGAAGTTCAGGCTTTGGTTATGCTGCAACAGAACAATTCAACAATATTGGACGTAATTATTGGGTGCGTATCAGTATGAAGTTCTAAATATATTCTGGTGATTGGAAACAGCTATTCTAGAAATAGAATGGCTGTTTTGGGTTCTAAGATAGAAATTGACTGAGAAAACAGCATTGTGAGTGGATATTCACCATAAAAAGTAGAAAGAAACAGCGATTTAAATAAAATATTTAAATATTATTTCGATATATTTTTATTTAAATGAATTAAAACAATATATTAAGTTTAATTTATGCGAATGTGATGGTGCGGTTTATTGCGCTAACTAGGAAGTAGGTAAATTTATTAAAAAATATTTTACATAAATAACAAATACTTATATCTTTATGAGTTTGAAAAATAAACATGCAGAAATATTTATTGAGAAAAGGTGTTGCAAGGGATTAGAAATGCTGTAGAATGCACATCCATCGGCGGTGATGTTGATTAAAACTTGTTGAGAAACAAGGATTTAGCCCAAGCGGTAGAATCTGAAAGTATTGAATAAGTTTAAAAATAATTAACAAAATCAGTTGACTTCTTCTTGAAAGAGAGTAGTATGGCCGACCTAGCTTGCTGATGACGAATCAGTAAGAAGATCATTAAGAGATTATGAAGAACAACTTGTGTGGATTTTTACTGATTGATCGATCGAAAATATTTCATTGATTGAATGGTAAAAATTACTCGAAGTTTATTTGAGAAATATTTGTCAGAAAATTGATGAGCCAAGATTTGTAGCCATAAGCTACTAATGATTTTTAACTGAAGAGTTTGATCATGGCTCAGATTGAACGCTGGCGGCAGGCTTAACACATGCAAGTCGAGCGGGGAAGGGTAGCTTGCTACCTGACCTAGCGGCGGACGGGTGAGTAATGCTTAGGAATCTGCCTATTAGTGGGGGACAACATTCCGAAAGGAATGCTAATACCGCATACGCCCTACGGGGGAAAGCAGGGGATCTTCGGACCTTGCGCTAATAGATGAGCCTAAGTCAGATTAGCTAGTTGGTGGGGTAAAGGCCTACCAAGGCGACGATCTGTAGCGGGTCTGAGAGGATGATCCGCCACACTGGGACTGAGACACGGCCCAGACTCCTACGGGAGGCAGCAGTGGGGAATATTGGACAATGGGCGAAAGCCTGATCCAGCCATGCCGCGTGTGTGAAGAAGGCCTTTTGGTTGTAAAGCACTTTAAGCGAGGAGGAGGCTACTTAGATTAATACTCTAGGATAGTGGACGTTACTCGCAGAATAAGCACCGGCTAACTCTGTGCCAGCAGCCGCGGTAATACAGAGGGTGCGAGCGTTAATCGGATTTACTGGGCGTAAAGCGTGCGTAGGCGGCTTCTTAAGTCGGATGTGAAATCCCTGAGCTTAACTTAGGAATTGCATTCGATACTGGGAAGCTAGAGTATGGGAGAGGATGGTAGAATTCCAGGTGTAGCGGTGAAATGCGTAGAGATCTGGAGGAATACCGATGGCGAAGGCAGCCATCTGGCCTAATACTGACGCTGAGGTACGAAAGCATGGGGAGCAAACAGGATTAGATACCCTGGTAGTCCATGCCGTAAACGATGTCTACTAGCCGTTGGGGCCTTTGAGGCTTTAGTGGCGCAGCTAACGCGATAAGTAGACCGCCTGGGGAGTACGGTCGCAAGACTAAAACTCAAATGAATTGACGGGGGCCCGCACAAGCGGTGGAGCATGTGGTTTAATTCGATGCAACGCGAAGAACCTTACCTGGTCTTGACATAGTAAGAACTTTCCAGAGATGGATTGGTGCCTTCGGGAACTTACATACAGGTGCTGCATGGCTGTCGTCAGCTCGTGTCGTGAGATGTTGGGTTAAGTCCCGCAACGAGCGCAACCCTTTTCCTTATTTGCCAGCGGGTTAAGCCGGGAACTTTAAGGATACTGCCAGTGACAAACTGGAGGAAGGCGGGGACGACGTCAAGTCATCATGGCCCTTACGACCAGGGCTACACACGTGCTACAATGGTCGGTACAAAGGGTTGCTACCTAGCGATAGGATGCTAATCTCAAAAAGCCGATCGTAGTCCGGATTGGAGTCTGCAACTCGACTCCATGAAGTCGGAATCGCTAGTAATCGCGGATCAGAATGCCGCGGTGAATACGTTCCCGGGCCTTGTACACACCGCCCGTCACACCATGGGAATTTGTTGCACCAGAAGTAGGTAGTCTAACCGCAAGGAGGACGCTTACCACGGTGTGGCCGATGACTGGGGTGAAGTCGTAACAAGGTAGCCGTAGGGGAACCTGCGGCTGGATCACCTCCTTAACGAAAGATTGACGATTGGTAAGAATCCACAACAAGTTGTTCTTCATGACGATGTATCTGAGGGTCTGTAGCTCAGTTGGTTAGAGCACACGCTTGATAAGCGTGGGGTCACAAGTTCAAGTCTTGTCAGACCCACCAAATCTGACTAACAAGCATTATTAAATGCTGAATACAGAAAAACAGAGACATTGACTTATTGATAAGCTGGGGACTTAGCTTAGTTGGTAGAGCGCCTGCTTTGCACGCAGGAGGTCAGGAGTTCGACTCTCCTAGTCTCCACCAAATTTCAAGACAAGAAAAGCATGCTTTTCCTTGAAATTTAAGCAAGAAGCTATGCTTCGCGCAGATAGGTTGGATTACAGAAATTAGTAAGTAGATAACTTATTAACTTCTGTGATTTATCACAGTTTCCTGACCTGACGAAGGCTGGAAAAATCATTAACAGAATATATTTGAGTTGAAATAATTTGTTCATACTCGTTTTTAAGATCGACATTAACAGTGATTTATTACTGATTGATGAAGGTTGAAGAAATGAGTTACTAGCGAAATTAACTGAATCAAGCGTTTTGGTATGTGAATTGAATTGAAGCTGTACAGTGTTTAAGTACACAGAGCAACAAACTGTAAGGAAGTGATGAGAAATCATCATAGACTGTCTTAATCCTACTTGTAGGGATTAACGACTGTTTGGGGTTGTATAGTCAAGTAATTAAGTGCATGTGGTGGATGCCTTGGCAGTCAGAGGCGATGAAAGACGTAATAGCCTGCGATAAGCTCCGGGGAGGCGGCAAATATCCTGTGATCCGGAGATTTCTGAATGGGGAAACCCACCTGTCATAAGGCAGGTATCGTATGATGAATACATAGTCATACGAGGCGAACGAGGGGAAGTGAAACATCTCAGTACCCTTAGGAAAAGAAATCAATTGAGATTCCCTCAGTAGCGGCGAGCGAACGGGGAAAAGCCCATTAAGTCATATCAGTTTTAGTGGAATGCTCTGGGAAGTGCAACCATAGTGGGTGATAGTCCTGTACACGAAAGGGCTGATATGATGATGTCGAGTAGGGCGGGGCACGTGAAACCTTGTCTGAATATGGGGGGACCATCCTCCAAGGCTAAATACTCCTGACTGACCGATAGTGAACCAGTACCGTGAGGGAAAGGCGAAAAGAACCCCTGTGAGGGGAGTGAAATAGATCCTGAAACCGCATGCATACAAGCAGTGGGAGCCGACTTGTTCGGTGACTGCGTACCTTTTGTATAATGGGTCAGCGACTTACATTCAGTAGCGAGGTTAACCGCATAGGGGAGCCGTAGAGAAATCGAGTCTTAATAGGGCGTTTAGTTGCTGGGTGTAGACCCGAAACCGGGTGATCTATCCATGAGCAGGTTGAAGGTTGGGTAACACTAACTGGAGGACCGAACCCACTGTCGTTGAAAAGCCAGGGGATGACTTGTGGATAGGGGTGAAAGGCTAATCAAACTCGGTGATAGCTGGTTCTCCCCGAAAGCTATTTAGGTAGCGCCTCGGACGAATACCATTGGGGGTAGAGCACTGTTTCGGCTAGGGGGTCATCCCGACTTACCAAACCGATGCAAACTCCGAATACCAATGAGTACTATCCGGGAGACAGACTGCGGGTGCTAACGTCCGTAGTCAAGAGGAAAACAATCCAGACCGCCAGCTAAGGCCCCAAAATTATAGTTAAGTGGGAAACGATGTGGGAAGGCATAGACAGCTAGGAGGTTGGCTTAGAAGCAGCCACCCTTTAAAGAAAGCGTAATAGCTCACTAGTCGAGTCGGCCTGCGCGGAAGATGTAACGGGGCTAAAACTATATGCCGAAGCTGCGGATTTGCAATTTATTGCAAGTGGTAGGGGAGCGTTCTGTAAGCCGATGAAGGTGTATTGAGAAGTATGCTGGAGGTATCAGAAGTGCGAATGCTGACGTGAGTAACGACAATGCGAGTGAAAAACTCGCACGCTGAAAGACCAAGGGTTCCAGTCCAACGTTAATCGGGGCTGGGTGAGTCGACCCCTAAGGCGAGGCCGAGAGGCGTAGTCGATGGGAAATTGGTTAATATTCCAATACTTCTATGTAATGCGATGAGAGGACGGAGAAGGTTAAGTCAGCCTGGCGTTGGTTGTCCAGGTGGAAGGTTGTAGGCATGTATCTTAGGCAAATCCGGGGTACTCTATGCTGAGAACTGATAGCAAGCTGTACTTGTACAGTGAAGTGGCTGATACCATGCTTCCAGGAAAAGTCTCTAAGCTTCAGTTACATAGGAATCGTACCCGAAACCGACACAGGTGGTCAGGTCGAGTAGACCAAAGCGCTTGAGAGAACTCTGCTGAAGGAACTAGGCAAAATGGTACCGTAACTTCGGGAGAAGGTACGCTGCCGACGGTGATAGGATTTACTCCTTGAGCTATTGGCAGCCACAGAAACCAGGCCCCTGCAACTGTTTATTAAAAACATAGCACTCTGCAAACACGAAAGTGGACGTATAGGGTGTGATGCCTGCCCGGTGCTGGAAGGTTAATTGATGGGGTTAGCGTAAGCGAAGCTCTTGATCGAAGCCCCAGTAAACGGCGGCCGTAACTATAACGGTCCTAAGGTAGCGAAATTCCTTGTCGGGTAAGTTCCGACCTGCACGAATGGCATAATGATGGGGGCGCTGTCTCCAGCAGAGACTCAGTGAAATCGAATTCGCCGTGAAGATGCGGTGTACCCGCGGCTAGACGGAAAGACCCCGTGAACCTTTACTGCAGCTTGACATTGAACTTTGATCTTACTTGTGTAGGATAGGTGGGAGGCTTTGAAACCGAGACGCTAGTTTCGGTGGAGCCAATCTTGAAATACCACCCTGGTAATATTGAGGTTCTAACTCTGTCCCGTTATCCGGGACGAGGACCATGTCTGGTGGGTAGTTTGACTGGGGCGGTCTCCTCCTAAAGAGTAACGGAGGAGTACGAAGGTGCGCTCAGCGTGGTCGGAAATCACGCGTAGAGTATAAAGGCAAAAGCGCGCTTAACTGCGAGACCCACAAGTCGAGCAGGTACGAAAGTAGGTCTTAGTGATCCGGTGGTTCTGTATGGAAGGGCCATCGCTCAACGGATAAAAGGTACTCTGGGGATAACAGGCTGATACCGCCCAAGAGTTCATATCGACGGCGGTGTTTGGCACCTCGATGTCGGCTCATCTCATCCTGGGGCTGAAGCAGGTCCCAAGGGTATGGCTGTTCGCCATTTAAAGAGGTACGCGAGCTGGGTTTAGAACGTCGTGAGACAGTTCGGTCCCTATCTACCGTGGGCGTTGGAAATTTGAGAGGATCTGCTCCTAGTACGAGAGGACCAGAGTGGACGAACCTCTGGTGTACCGGTTGTGACGCCAGTCGCATCGCCGGGTAGCTATGTTCGGAAGGGATAACCGCTGAAAGCATCTAAGCGGGAAGCCTACCTCAAGATAAGATTTCCCTAGGACTTTATGTCCTCTAAAGAGCCGTTGAAGACTACGACGTTGATAGGTTGGATGTGGAAGCATAGTGATATGTGAAGCTGACCAATACTAATTGCTCGTGAGGCTTGACTATACAACACCCAAACAGTTGGTGTTGTGGTTCAAATCACTGCAAACAACTTGATTTAGTTATAAAGCTAGATAAAATATCCAACTCAAATATACCTGTTAATAACTCATTTGATGAAAGTTAGGCACGAAGAGCACTGCTCTGAGGTTAGACCCAACGAATAGTCATAAACAGTTGTGCTGGCGACAATAGCAAGAGTGAACCACCTGATCCCTTCCCGAACTCAGAAGTGAAACCTCTTAGCGCTGATGGTAGTGTGGAGTTATCCATGTGAGAGTAAGTCATCGCCAGCTCATTAATTCTAAATCCCCCTCCGCTAATCGCTGAGGGGGATTTTTTTATGTGTGAAATAATAAAAAATGAACGAATCAATCGTCTAATTGAGATTTAGGACAGGTTTCTACATACTGATTTACTTATTTATCGATCATGACATTTAATCTACCCAACATTTTTGTTTTAAAATTTTTAAAAAATTGGATAGTCGATCAAATGCTCATAGTTTGTTAGCAATATCTTTAAATGGAATAATGAGTATGTCTAATAAAATTCAATATCAACTGAAAAAACTTCCTTTAATCTCATGTGCGTTGTTGAGCTGTTTAGCTTTTGGGCAAGTACATGCTGTATCTAATGATCAGGTTAAACATCTGGTTGAGTCAGAAAAAAAGAATTATTTAAATACTCTAGAGGCTTTAGTCAATATTGAGTCGGGGAGTAAAGATCTTGTCGGCGTGAATAAGATCGCTAAATATGTCGCCGAACAATTAAAAATGACAGGTGCTGAGGTCAGTATTGTAGAAGCTAAAGATATATATCGTATGGATGATACGCCCCAACAGACTGGTCCAATGGTAAAAGCTGTTTTAAAGGGTAAAGGCAGCAGTAAAATTATGCTAATTGCTCATATGGATACGGTGTATTTAACAGGAATGTTGAAAGACCAACCTTTTAAAATGGAAGGAGATAAAGTTTTTGGTCTTGGAATTTTAGATGATAAACAGGGAGTTGCTGCGATTATTCATACGCTTGATCTTTTGAAAAAGTTGAATTATCAAGATTATGGCACGATCACAGTCTTACTTAACTCCGATGAGGAGATCAGTTCGCCAGGTTCACGCAAACTGATTACTGAAACTGCACAAGACCAAGATGTGGTTTTGTCATTTGAAGGTGGTGGTAAAGATGGCAGTTTACGATTAGCCACCAGTGGGATTGGTGCAGCATATTTAGAGGTTCACGGGAAATCTGCACATGCAGGTGTTAAGCCTGAAGCAGGCATAAATGCACTGACAGAATTGTCACATCAAATCTTACAGTTACAAGATTTATCGAATCCTAAAACAGGGTTGAAATTAAACTGGACTGTAGCGAGTGCAGGTAAAGTGCGTAACGTGATTCCAGACCTTGCGACTGCACAAGCAGATGTTCGTGCGTTGCAAGTTAAAGATTTTCAGCAAGTGGAACGTGTATTACAGGAAAGGATTAAACGTAAAAAGTTAGCTGATAGTGAAGTTAAGTTAAAGTTTGAAATGCGTCGCCCACCTTTAATGGCAAACCCACAGGCAAAAAAATTGGCTGAACAAGCACAGCTTATTTACAAAAATGATTTTAACTTACCAATGAAGGTCTTAGCTGAAGCAACAGGTGGTGGTACAGATGCCGCATTTGCTGGCTTAAATTCGAAAGCAGCGATTTTAGAAGGCATGGGCTTATCTGGTGATGGTGCACATTCGAATAATGCTGAATATATTCTGGTCGAAAGTATTGTGCCGCGTTTATATTTAGCGACAAAGTTGATTATGGACTTATCGACCGCTCAAAAATAATAAAGTTGGTATGAAAGAACTCAACTGATTGAGTTTTTACATGATGAAAGATGGTGTTTATTTTTAGTAGCATCTTTCATTAATCTAAATATTAGAATCTTAAAAGGAAATGGGTGAGATCTTAAATAAAAACTATATAAAGTGAGGGATATTCTGAGAGATCGGCATAGCTATAGTTGATGTTAATTTTTCATTCTTTGCTGCATAATTCAGCTGAGTCAGTTGGGTCTCGATGTATTGCTTGCTGTTCCAAGTGATTGGACCTTGGTCTTTATTCTTTAAGGAATGAAGGGCCAGCTTTTGGCTCTTCACTGTCGAATTGTTTCAATTTAAATAAAAACTTCGAAATTACGTTTGCATAAAAAAATAAATGATAACGTGCTGTATATGATGCTTTTTTAACCAAGCAAGCTGAATGTAATTCATGGTAAAATGATCGGCTTTCATCTTTGATCTTTATTTGAGATCTTTCATCTGCCAGCCGAGAATTGCTAGCCATGTCTACTGCTTATACTATGCAGACCGCGCCTAAAGCGTTGTTTGATTACGACAAATATTGGGCGTCATGTTTTGAACCTGCGCCATTTTTGCCGATGTCGCGCGAGGAAATGGACCAACTCGGTTGGGATAGTTGTGACTTTATTTTGGTCTGTGGTGATGCGTATATCGACCATCCATCATTTTGTTCGGGCATTATTGGCCGTACGTTAGAAGCACAAGGTTTCCGTGTCGGGATTATTGCACAACCTGATTGGACGAATGTTGAAGCATTTCGAGTTTTGGGTAAGCCAAATATCGCTTGGGGTGTGACCGCTGGGAATATGGATTCGATGATCAACCGTTATACGGCTGATCGTAAAATCCGTTCTGATGATGCCTACTCGCCAGATAATTTACCCAATAAACGTCCAGACCGTGCAGCAACCGTATATTGCCAACGTGTGCGTGAAGCATTTCCAGATGTACCTGTATTGTTAGGTGGAATAGAAGCGTCTTTACGTCGTATTGCACATTATGACTATTGGTCAGACAAAGTCCGTCGTTCAGTGTTGATGGACTCAAAAGCCGATCTTTTGATGTATGGTAATGGTGAGCGTTCAATTACTGAAGTGATACATCGCTTAGCCAAAGGCGAAAAAATTCACGAAATTACCGATGTTCGTGGCACGGCATTTATCGTGAATAAATTAAACCGTCCATCTAAAGCCAAGTTTGTGGAAATCGCATCGAATGATGTGGATGCCATTGGCCGTGTTGATCCGATCATCAATCCTTATGTGATGACTGAAGATTTAGATGGCTGTGAAATTGAAAAAGATAAGGGCAATTCTTTAACCCAATACCAAAATTTCCAAAAAGAAATTGTGACGAATCAAATTGTTCGTGAAGGGGATAAACTCGATCCTGATACACAAATTGTGCAATTACAGCCGTCTTCAAAGGCAATTAAACATAAATTACCGCCGCGTGAACTGGCTGTGATTCGTTTGCCTGCATTTGAAGCAGTGGCAGATGATCCCGTTTTATATGCACATGCCAACCGTATTTTGCACCTTGAAACCAATCCGGGAAATGCACGTGCTTTGGTACAAAAGCATGGCGAGCGTGATGTTTGGTTAAATGCTCCACCGATTCCGTTAACGACGGAAGAAATGGACTATGTGTTTGATTTACCTTATGCACGTCTACCGCATCCTGTCTATGCTGATGCGCGTTTCCCTGCATTTGATATGATCAAATTTTCTGTCAACATTATGCGTGGCTGTTTTGGGGGTTGTACCTTCTGTTCGATTACAGAACATGAAGGACGCATCATTCAAAACCGTTCAGAAGAATCAATTTTACGTGAAGTTGAAAAGATTCGCGATACTGCACCAGGTTTTACCGGCATCATTTCTGATTTGGGTGGGCCTACAGCAAACATGTATCGTTTGCATTGTAAAGACCCTGAAATTGAAAAGAACTGTCGTAAACCATCGTGTGTTTATCCGGGTGTTTGTCAAAACCTACATACTGATCATGCACCTTTAACGCAGCTATATCGTAAAGCACGTGCCATTAAAGGCATCAAAAAGATTCTGATTGGTTCAGGCTTGCGCTATGACTTGGCGGTGTTAAACCCTGAATATGTCAAAGAATTGGTACAGCATCATGTTGGTGGTTATTTAAAAATTGCGCCTGAACATACCGAAAAAGGTCCATTGTCTAAGATGATGAAACCGGGCATCGGGACCTATGATCGTTTCAAGCAAATGTTTGATCGTTTCAGTAAGGAAGCAGGTAAAGAACAGTATCTGATTCCGTACTTTATTGCAGCGCATCCGGGTACGACTGAATATGACATGATGAATTTGGCGATTTGGCTGAAGAAAAATGGTTTCCGTGCCGATCAGGTGCAGACTTTCTATCCATCGCCAATGGCAACAGCGACCACCATGTATCACACGGGTAAAAACCCATTAGCCAAAGTGGCGCGATATACTGAAGATGTGGATATTGTGAAAGGTGAGAAGCGTCGTCGTCTGCACAAAGCCTTCTTGCGTTATCATGATCCAAACAACTGGCCATTATTACGTGAAGCTCTAAAAGAGATGGGCCGCCAAGACTTGATTGGTAACTCGAAACAGCATTTGATTCCAACCTATCAACCGCAAGGGACAGAAGGTCAGTATCAGTCTGCTCGGAAGAAAAACTCAACCGTGGATGGCGATTCGCAAAAACGTAATGGTGATAGCCGTAACCAACAAGCGAAAAATCAATCGCGTCCATCAAATACCAAAAAGCGTCCTGAGCGCGGTCAGATTTTAACGCAGCATACAGGTTTACCACCGCGTGAAGCAGGTGATGCCAAGAAGCCATTTGGACATTCAAAGTCAAAACCAAAGTCTAAGTCACGTGCTTAATCGCAATTGAATATAAAAAAGGATGCTACGGCATCCTTTTTTAGGATTGATCTTTTTTATTGCGTTAGAAAAATAACTCAAAGATTGGCTTTTCTGCCATACGTCTGGAAAATTGGGTCAGTCCAAAGAATCATATTGCACGTGAATGGATCACTCTATTACAGTGTAGATAGGCTAAAGAGCCAAAATTTCATTTAGATTAAAACAAAACGTGTTACAACGAATGACATTGCAAAAAATTGTTTAGTTTTATCAGCGTTTGTTTGATTTTAGCTTTAGTTTTTTTATTGCGTGGTTTGGATAAATGGTCAGTAGGTTATACTGATCGAATAAAAATGGTTGTGATACCGAAAATTATAATAAAGATCAAAAGGATGCAAATATGACAACTTATATGGTAATTGGTAGCGTGTTGTTGATACTAGTCATGATTTTAGCGAGTAAAGCGTTGATCCCTAAGACCAAGCAGCAAGATAGTGCATTAAGACAACGTGCTATTTTTAGTATGCATGAGCAACTGACTTATACTCGTTTGAAAGAAATTTTACCGCATCATACTGTTCTGGCACATGTATCTTATGATGCCTTACTCACTACAAAATTTTCGCGTACACGAAATAAATACCGCAATTTGGTGGCTGATTTTGTCATTGTGGATAGTGCACAACAAGTTTTGGCAGTGGTTGCTTTAGAAGATCCGCTTTCACTGAAACGTCCACAAAAGGCACAGTTTCAGGATGCGATCCTCGATATGGCTGGCTATAAAGTGATTCGTTATGAAGAAGTGCCTGACTATCATCAGTTACGTGAAGATTTTTATGGCGATCTCTATGCTTCGTCGCGTTTGACTAAAGATACGCGTGTAGCCAAAAAATATGATTACTATAATGCAGCACAAACTCGAAAATTACGTCTGATCGGCTAACTGAATCTCAGCATCCATCATAAAAAACATGAAAACTCATGTTTTTATGATGAGTGTATTTTTTATGTAGGTTTCACTGCAACAACGGTTAACTCTACCAATACTCGTGGATCATAAAGTTTAGCTTCAACACAGGTACGGGGTAAGGCATCAATGTCTGCAACCCAAGCATCCCAAACTTCATTGAACGCTGCATAGTCATTTTCAATGTCTTTTAAATAAATCGTCACCGATAAAATATGACTTTTATCTGTGCCTGCATCGGCAAGAAATTGGTCGATCATGTCGAATGTTTGTTGGGTTTGACCTTTAATATCGAGATCAAAGTCAGATGCCAGTTGACCTGCCAAATGAACGAGGTTGCCAGCAATCGCAACTTCAGAAAAACGATTTGAGACATGCAAACGTTGAACCGTCATGATGTATGCATCCTGTGTTATGAGTATAAAAATAGAACATAATAATGTAGCTCAATAGCCTACCACAAACTCATGTATGACAGATGGCTGTGATCTCTTGGCTTTCAATCAGGTGCAGAATTTTACAGCGTGAAGGATTCTATCTCTTGCTGTAAGTACATGTGAACAGAGGATGGATTCAATATCTCGACGTGGGAATTACAAAAGATGAAGGAACACGATTAATAGGTCAATCTTATGCGGGCTTTATAACAGTATATTTTTAAATATTGGATTATTCTGATGCTAGAGCGCTGCTCTGCAATATAGGGGGGAATACCATGATAAATATCAGAGATGTCCTGTAATCTTCGGATTTGATCGTCACGCCAATCACAGGACGTATGCTAAAAGTAAAGGTAAGTTTTAGCATCTCAGCGGTTACATGGATAAATGCAGCGCGTCATTAGATTACTCTAAAAACACAGTTTGTGAATGCTAAATTGCATTATTTTTGTTCTTTTGGTTAAAAAATGACTGATTGAGCAATTAGTCAGACCATAAAGAGAGCTGGGGTAAAGGCTCTTGAGTCGAAAGAGCATAGACCCCAACACCGATAAGACGAAATTGTTGATCCGGTGTGATTTGCATTTCTTTGAGTAAGATATCTAAGGTCATTTGCAGTTCAGTTTGATGCTTTAATGGCATTTTGAAGCTTTTACTGTGCTGTAGGGTTTGAAAGTTTTTCAGTTTCAGTTTGACGGTGACACCACGGGCATACAGATGCTTTTTCTCTAAGCTTTGCCAGACTTGTGCAATCAACTTGGGCCAAAATTGGAGACATTGTTCAATGGTTAAATCATCATCAAAAGTTGTTTCTTTTGAAATTTGCTGACGTTCTCGTTCCGCTTGTACAGGACGCTCATCAATCCCTTGTGCATATAGATAGAGCTGTTTGCCATATTTGCCAAAATGATGAATCAGGATATTTTCATCCACATGCTGTAAATCACCTAAAGTTTCAAGTTTGAGCGCATGTAATTTTTCTTGCATGACTTTACCCACTCCGGGGATTTTTTTAAGCGGCAAGTGCTGAATAAACTGCTGAACTTGTGAGGGTTTAATCACGCAGATACCATTGGGTTTATTCCAGTCCGAAGCAACTTTGGCTAGAAACTTATTCGGTGCAACACCCGCAGAGGCGGTCAGTCCTGTACTCTGAAAAATATCAGCACGGATGCGTTCAGCAACCTCTGTGGCGCTGGCCAGTTGTTGTAAATTTTCCGTCACATCTAAATAAGCTTCATCTAAGGAAAGCGGTTCAATGAGTGTGGTATAACGCTGAAAAATTGTATGAATTTGCTCTGAGACCGCACGATATTTAGAGAAATTAGGTTCAATCACTACCACTTGAGGACAGCGTTTTTTGGCTTGAGTCATCGACATGGCCGAGCGGAGTCCGTAGCTACGTGCAGGGTAGGATGCGGCAGCAATGACGGCACGAGGATGGTGTGAAGAAATCACCACAGGTAAATGTTTTAAGTCGGGACGATCAAGTAACTCCACCGAGGCATAGAAGGCATCCATATCGATGTGAATGATTTTTCGCATGCTGAATTTTAATATTGAAGCCTAAGTCAGTATTGCACTATTCAGATCGATTGCGTAGTCCTGTATGCGGCATAAGCGACATAGTTTGACTTGGTGGTTTGTAGTTGAACTTCAAAGATGAGCTTGAAACTGCTCTACTTGATCGGTAAGTTTTGTGGCAGTTGATAAAGCCCTTGGCGCTCTAAAAAACTGATCCAATCTTGCTCTGAGCCTTGAAATACATTGAGATCCACCAAGGTTGGTATGCCTTTAATTTGACCTTGGCTGGTGTGTTGCCAAAAAGTCCATTTCGGATTGCCTTTGAGCTCAGGCTGGCCTTGATATTCACGAATCCAAAGAGGAGTTTGTTTAAATTCATCAACCAAAACAATATTATAAAATGCTTTAGAGGTATAAAAAATGGGTTGCAAACCATAGTGTTGATAGAGTTGGTCGTGCATGACCTGAATTTCTTTGAGCAACTGTTCTCTGGTATAGGTGTTGATACAAGTGCTGTCATATTCCAAGTCAATCACAGGTGGCAAACTATCGGTTTTCTTCGGCACAGTTTCGATAAAGTTCTGCGCTTGAATCTGACCATCACGGCATAAACGATAAAAATGATAAGCCCCGACCAAAAAGCCTTGTTCACGAGCTTTGAGCCAATTGTCCTGAAATTTACGGTCTTTGAAATCGCCCCCTTCAGTGGCTTTTAAATAAACGAATTTAAACTCTTGGGGAGAAATAGATTGCCATTGGATGTCGCCCTGATGATGAGACACATCAAAGCCTTTTACTGGATACTCTTGGGCAGATGCGACATTGTTCTGTAAGAAAAAATAGGTGATCCCCAGTCCGACACATAGCATCACTACACAGGCAAGTATGTAATAGGGATATGAGGTTTTTGACGGCGTGGAAACTTTTTTTCTTGCGGACATGCTTTTGCAGGTATTGGTTTTTAGCTCATCATCATAGCTCGAATTTGCGGAACTGACCATGATGATTATGGTCAGTGAATAGCGGTACTTTGTATCTGTTATTCATCCACGGTATCTTTAGGGATGTACCAGAAAATGGCTGCGGTAATTAGGTTAATACAGCCCAAAACAATTAAGGTGTTATGGAATGCCATGACGATGTGATCTGTGCCCCAATATGCCGTAAAGACATTAACCAAAGTACCTGCCAGAGCCACACCAATACTCATCGACACCATCATGATCATCGACAAGAAACTGTTGCCACTGCTGGCATCTTGTTGTGGCAGATCTTTCAGCGTGAGGGTATTCATAGATACAAATTGCAGTGAGTTCAGCATACCAAAAACAAAGAAATGCAGCGCGCGCAGCCAGGTTGGGGTGTCTGCGGTATTGAGGGCAAAACTGGCGATACATACACCGACCAATAAGGTGTTAACCAAAAGCACATGGCGATAACCAAAGCGCTGAATCAAGTGACGAATGATGGGTTTGGAGGCCAGTGAACCCAACACGGTCGGAATCATCAAGAGTCCCGTCACAAAAGGTTCAAAGCCGAAAGCCACTTGGAGCATGAGTGGCATTAAAAAGGGCATGGCATTGCCACCGAGGCGAGCAAAGAAGTTACCTAAAATACCCACGGCATAAATGCGGTTACGAAACAGTTTACTGCGAAATAGCGCATTTTGATGTGTATGTGCATGATAGGCATACCAAAGCGCAGTCGCCAAGCTCAGTACAATCAGCCCAATACTCCACCATAAAGTCAGGTGCGGACTGGCAAAATTTTCAATCCCTAAAGATAGTCCTGCCATGGTGATCACCAACAGGATAAAACCCCAAAAGTCAAAACGCTGCACATTCTGCTCGGTGACATTCGGCATGGCTTTAAAGCTAATCAGAACCCCTAACAGTCCCATGGGGAGGTTAATCAGGAAAATCCAATGCCATGTACTGACTTCGACCAACCAGCCCCCGAGTGTTGGACCGATCAGTGGGCCAATCAGTCCCGCGAGACTCATCAAACTCATGGCCGATAAGAACTGCGTCCGCGGAATGACCTTGAGCATGGCTAAACGGCCAACAGGGAGCAATAATGCACCACCGATGCCTTGTAGCACGCGATAGAACAATAATTCATTTAAACTTTCAGAAAAGCCACAGCCCAGCGAGGCAAGGGTAAAAATGATAATGGCACTGAAATAGGTATTGCGCACTCCAAAACGGTCGGCGAGCCAGCCACTCAAGGGAATACAGGCAGCAACGGCAAGCACATAGGCCACTACCACGCTATGCATTTGCAGCGGGTCTTCATTCAGACTGGCTGCCATAGCCGGTAGAGCGGTATTCACAATGGTGGTATCTAAGCCTTGCATAAAAAAGCCAATCGAAACCAGAAGTACCAAAAGACGGTACTCAGGAGCGAGTGCTTGATGGGTCGGCGTTTGGTTCATAGATACAACAAAGTGAAATTTTTAAACAGTTTAGCTTAATTTAAGTTGGACTGTTGTTGCGAATGTGCATTTATCACATGCCATCAAATTGACATCTCTACGTCATGTGTTTGCAACGCGTGCGTCATACATTGATTAAATTTGAACCGATATTTAGATCATAATGAATAAAACATATAGTGCCGTTTTTTTAGCATGCATGGGGTTGGGCTTAGCGGGATGTAATGACAGTGATGATGCGCAAACCATCACACCACCGCCTGTGGTAGAGGAAGCCACCCCGAATAGTATTGAACTGGTTCATCTTGCAAGTTATGAATCGGGGATATTTGGACAGAGTGCAGCTGAAATCCCTGCCTATGATGCTGCGAGTAAGCGCCTGTTCGTGGTGAATGCACAAAAAGGCATGGTCGATGTTTTAGATTTCTCCCAACCAGCGCAACCCACATATATCCAATCTTTGGATGCCAAAACTTATTTAGCGAATTCCGAAGTGAATAGTGTCGCGGTGCATAATGGCATCGTGGCACTGGCGGTTCAGGCTGAGGATAAAACCCAAACCGGTATTGTGGCTTTCTTTAAAGCACAGGATCTCTCTTTTATCAGCCAAGTCAACGTGGGAGCTTTGCCAGATATGTTGATCTTCACGCCTGATGGTCGAAAAGTACTGGTAGCGAATGAAGCGGAACCGAATGAAGGGTATCAAGTCGATCCCGAAGGTTCCGTCAGCATTATTGATATTTCAGATATTCAAAAACCAACAGCAACTATTGCGGGCTTCCACGCATGGAATGACCGTAAACAAGACTTATTAGATGCAGGCATTCGAATTTTTGGCCCAGACATCAGTCAATACCCAAATGTTGCTAACGTAGGTATTCAAACGACCACCGTTGCACAAGACCTAGAGCCTGAGTACATCGCAGTCAGTGCTGATGGTAAAAAAGCATGGGTTAGTTTGCAGGAAAACAATGCGATTGGAGTTTTAGACCTAGAAAAAAATCAATTTTTTGACCTTTTCCCGATGGGCTACAAGGACCATAGCTTACCTGAAAATGCCTTGGATGGAAGTGACCGTGACTGTGCTATTGGTCAAGACTCTTTGGGACGTAGTATTACAGAATGTGCAAAAGATGCAGGCATGATTAATATTCGCTCTTGGCCAGGGCTATATGGCATGTATATGCCCGATGCTATTGCACAATATCAAGCCAATGGCAAAACCTATTTGGTCACGGCCAATGAAGGGGATGCCCGTGAATGGCTAAAGGATGCACCCAAATACTTTGAAGGCGGGGACTTAAATGCTGGTTATGCAGAAGAGATACGCATCAAACATTTGTTTAAAAAAGCAGGTTTTGATGCCAAAGGTGATTATGCCGCGCATTTACGTCAGCTTGCACCGGGCGTAAAAGGAGCGAAATTAAACCCAGAGGTGTTTAAACCTTGTCAAACGGCTGACGCAACAGAAGTCTGCGCGGATAATTTAATTAAAGATTCACAAATTGGACGTTTGACCATTAGTTGGACGCAAGGTTATCAAAAAGATCCACTAACAGGTCTACCGAAGCTAGATGAAAATGGTCGTCTGACTTATGACAAATTATACACCTATGGTGGTCGTTCGGTGAGTATTGTCGACCCTGAAACCAAGCAGATTGTATGGGACTCGGGGAGTGAGTTTGAGCGAAAAATTGCGGAGTTATTTCCACATCAATTTAATAGCAATCATGAAGCATTTAAATTTGATGACCGTAGTGACAATAAAGGCCCTGAACCTGAAGGCATGACATTGGGTAAAATTGGTGCAAAGACCTTTGCTTTTATTGGACTTGAGCGTGCCAGTGGCATCATAGTGTATGACATTAGTAACCCGAATCAGGCTAAATTTGTTCAGTATCTGAACCATCGCAATACCAATGAAACAGAAGTCACGAAGCAAGGTGACTTAGGCCCAGAAGGTTTGATTTTCATCGCGGCGAAGAATTCACCCAATGGTCGCCCGCTGTTGGTGGTGGGAAATGAAGTCAGTGGTAGTACAGCGGTTTATGAAGTCAAACTCAATTAAAAAAACTGAGTTTTGACTTTGAAAAAAGAGCACTACGGTGTTCTTTTTTATGGCGCTACAAAAAATATATGACAAGGATGTCATGAAAATGAAATAAAACCGTCATAATCTTTGGCAAACGTCCAAAGGCACTGTCTTGGAATAAATTATTCAAAAGGTTGGTTTTATGACAATCGAAATTTTGATGGTGATAGGCTTCTGTTTAGCCGCTTATTCTATCGTCGGAAATGATGTGCCACAGACATTAGGTACGTTTATTTCATCCAATGCACATCGTCCATGGTGGGTGCTTTGGCTCTTTATCAGCACCATTTTGGTGGTGGTGTTGATTTATGGTTGGTATGCATCTGGTGTGGGAGATGCATCATATGGTCGTTTAGAAACGATCCCTTTTCCTGAGGGTGGGGTCACGTGGCTATATATTGTGCCACCGATTTTACTGCTATTTTTAACCAAATACGGAATTCCCGTCAGTACCACTTTCTTGGTTTTAACCATTTTCTCGCCTGCAAGTTTAGGCTCGATGATGGTGAAATCGATGATGGGCTATGCGGTGGCTTTTGTGGTTGCGATTATTGTCTATCGTTTTGTGATGCGCCAAGTCGCAAAGTATTTTGCGAAAACCCGTAATCAAGAACCGTCGCATATTTGGATCGGACTACAGTGGGTCTCTACGGCTTTTCTGTGGAGTCAGTGGCTGATTCAAGATTTGGCCAATATTTTCGTCTATGTACCCCGTCAAGTGCCGTTTTCATTTTTACTGTTTGCCATCACGGTCTTTGTGGTGTTGTTGGCGGTGATTTTGTACCAACGCGGTGGTGCGATTCAGAAGATTGTCGATACCAAAACAGGTGTTACTGATATTCGTGCAGCGACTATTATTGACTTTATGTATGCCCTGATTTTGTTGGTATTCAAAGAGTGGAGTAACATTCCAATGAGTACCACATGGGTATTCTTAGGTTTACTTGCAGGTCGTGAGTTTGCAATGTCGATGATTTTTGATGAAGTAAACAAACATCGCACTTCGCGTAACGTCAGTAAAGATGCGATGAAATTGATGTTTGGTTTAGCCATGTCCGTGATTTTGGCGACCACACTGCCGTGGTTCTATAACTTTGTTACTCATTATGGGCAATAACTGTATATGTTAAAAAAGCGAGCCCTAGGCTCGCTTTTTTATGGCATTAAGAAAAGGGTTTAAATGGCAAAGTGTGCTGGACTGCCGAGGTTGGCAATGGCTGAATAAATCTGTTCAGCATGGTTGCACACAATCAGTTTTGCGCGGTGCTGTGGCGGTAGAAAACCTTCTTCTACTGCATGATCCAACTGTGTAATCAGTGCGTCATAGAAGCCATTGACGTTATAAATCATCATCGGTTTTTGGTGTTGGTTCAGTTGCCCCCAGGTTGCCACTTCTAAAATTTCTTCAAAAGTGCCTAAACCGCCGGGTAGTGCGACAAAGGCGCTTGCGCGTTCGGCCATTAAGGCTTTGCGCTCATGCATGGTTTGTACAATATGTAATTCGGTTAGTTGGTGATGCGCAATTTCATAATCCAGCATAAATTCTGGAATGACGCCGACTGCTTCACCGCCGTGGCTAATCATGGCATCGGCCACTTGTCCCATGAGACCAATGCTGGCCCCCCCATAAACCAGACCAAAACCCTGTTTAGCTAAACCTTGTGCCAGTGCAATCGCTTTTTCTTGATAAATCGGTTTATTGCCTGAACGAGAACCGCAATAAAGTGCGATCAGAGGTTGAGTGGTTTGAACATTTACTTGAGTGTTGAGAGAGGATATTTTTAATTCACTATTCATGGCGTATGTTTTTACCTTTTGCTTTATCTACTTTTTCTCTCTTAGTTTAAGCAAGAAATGTGACGGCAAGCTGTATTTAATCTAACAATCGGGTAATAATTTGTTAAATCTTTTAAAACAGTGCGCTTTTGAAAAAAAGATGAATTTCATGTAGATCTTGCCTATACTTATTTCCTGTTTTACAACACAAGAACGAACATGGGTAGTGGTAGTTGTCGCTCAAGACATCTTCAGTTTTCCGAAAAAAAATTACAGCCATTGGTGCTGAATCCTCCTTTTCATCCGCTTAAGTTGCGTTATGCACCATATATTTCCCCTCGACAGGAGCAGATCACATGATATTTGAATGGATGTCTGATCCTTCTGCGTGGGTGGGGTTACTCACCTTAGTGGTGCTGGAAATTGTGCTGGGGATTGATAACTTGGTTTTTATTGCGATTTTGGCGGAGAAACTTCCACCAGAACAACGTAATACGGCCCGTGTTGTTGGTTTGATCCTTGCGCTCTTAATGCGTTTGGTGCTGTTGGCCTCAATTGCTTGGGTGGTGACACTGACCGAGCCGCTGTTCCATATCTTCGATCATCCTTTCTCAGGACGGGATTTGATTCTTCTGTTTGGTGGGGTGTTCTTACTGTTTAAAGGCACCATGGAACTGCATGAACGTATTGACGCCAAAGTGGTTCAGAAAGAAGAAAGTCCAGCCAATGCTGTGTTTTGGATGGTGATCGTTCAGATTGTGGTATTGGATGCTGTGTTTTCCTTAGACTCGGTGATTACCGCAGTCGGTATGGTTAAACACCTGTCTGTGATGATGATTGCGGTGGTTATCGCCGTGGGCATTATGCTGTGGGCATCGAAAGCCTTAATGGAATTTGTCAACAAACATCCGACCGTGGTGATTTTGTGTCTCGGCTTCTTGATGATGATCGGTTTCTCATTGATTGTAGAAGGCTTTGGTTTCCATATTCCAAAAGGTTACTTATATGCCGCGATTGGTTTCTCGGTGATTGTTGAATTCATCAACCAAACCATGCGCCGTAATCAAGAAAAAATGGTCACCACCACAGACCTTCGCTATAAAACTGCATCTGCGGTGCTGCGAATGTTGGGCGGTAAAAGTAGTGATCATGCCTCTGAGCCTGAAGATGTACTGGCAACTCGCGCCTATGCGGATGAAGTATTTGATCCTGAAAATGGGGTCTATCATAGTGTCTTGGTGCAAGGGGTGCTGGGTTTGTCCGAGCGTCCTGTGAAGTCCGTGATGACCCCACGTCCAGAGTTGGAGTGGATTGATTTAGAGGATGAAGAAGCTTCAATCAAATCACAACTACTCAGTATTACGCATTCACGTTTAATCGTGGCACGGGGCGAGTTAGACAACATCGCTGGTGTGGTACTGACCCATAAAGTTTTGAATGAATATATTGAAACGGGTGTACTCGATTTTGATAAACATTTACGTGAGCCTGTGATTGTGCATGAAAATGCACAAGTCCTGATGGTAATGGAACAACTGCGTCAAGCACCGTTACAAATGGCTTTGGTCTTGAATGAATACGGCTCGATTGAAGGGATTGCCACGCCGATTGATGTATTAGAGGCGATTGCAGGGGAGTTCCCTGATGAAGATGCTGAAGACAATGTGGCTGAAAGCTTAGAAGATGGCAGCTTGATGCTCGATGGCTCAACCGATATTCGTCATGTGTCGTTATTGTTGGATCGTGATTTGGTCGACGAGTCTGATCAGTACTCAACCTTGTCAGGCTATATCCTCTTTCATTTAGGTCGTTTACCTGAAAATGGCTCTAGCCTTGAAGCAGATGGCTGTATTTTTGAAGTGGTGACGATGGATGGGCACAAAATTGAAAAAGTGCATGTGATTCCAAAGTCGGATCTGCACAAGGAATCATCTTAAAACAAACCTTAATCTGGTTTGAACAGGTTAAAATAGCTCGCAATGTCGAGCTATTTTTTATGGAAAAATCATGAGTAATGTTGAGTGTCCGTGTGGGCAGGGTGAATATAAGCAGTGCTGTCAGCCTTTGCACTTGGGACAAAGCCGTGCACAGAGTGCTGCTCAACTTATGCGCTCACGTTATAGTGCTTTTGCCAAACAGCAAATTGATTACATTGTGCAAACCACAGCTTTGGGGCAGCAACAGGCTCTAGATGTTGCAGCAATTGCAGAGTGGAGTCGAAGCAACAAATGGTTGAAGTTAGACGTCGTACAGGCCAATGAAAAACTCGATAAAAACCATGCCATGGTCGAGTTCAAAGCCCATTATCATGATGGCACATCGCCACAGATACATCATGAAATTTCACATTTTGTGAAACATGCAGAAGCATGGTATTTTTTAGATCCAACCACTGAAATGCAAATCACAATCAAACAAGCGTGCGTCTGCGGTTCAGGGAAAAAATTTAAACAATGTTGTGCACAATTTTTATAATTTTAAGCAAATTTGGCTTAGAATAGCGCGCATCAATTAGCCTATATGGAATCCAGGCGATGTTACTCACTATTATTTATATTATAGCGATCACAGCAGAGGCAATGACAGGTGCACTGTCGGCGGGTCGGCGTAGTATGGATTGGTTTGGTGTGGTGATTATTGCCTGTGTCACAGCACTGGGCGGAGGTTCTGTCCGCGATGTGTTATTGGGACATTATCCGCTGACTTGGGTCAAGCATCCTGAATATCTGATGCTGACGTGTTTTGCCGCTTTTATGACGATTTTGATTGCTAAGTGGATGCGCCATTTACGCAACATTTTCTTGGTCCTCGATGCTCTGGGCCTGATCGGTTTTACCATCATTGGCTGTCAAATTGCCTTAGAAATGGGACATGGTTTTGTGGTGTCTGCGGTCGCAGGAGTTCTGACAGGGGTATCGGGCGGTATCTTACGTGATATTTTGTGTAATGACGTCCCTTTGGTCTTCCGCCGTGAACTGTATGCCAGTATTTCTTTTGTCGCGGTGATTTTCTATTGGGGCTGCATTCAGCTCGGTTTATCACTTGAGCTGACTGTGATTTCGACTTTGATCTTTGGCTTTAGTTTACGTTTAATCGCGATTTACTTCGGCTTAGAAATGCCGAAATTCATTTATCAAGATGATGATGAGCAATCGGCTTCCTCGAAAGATGCGAGCTAAAATAACGGCGATTTGACCGCCTTATTTGTATAAAAAAGCACATAATGATAAAGCCTGTTGAGAAAGCAGCCCGCTATCTTTTCCCGCTTTAGAGGCCGAGCTATGGATTTAGTTTCTCGCATACAACGCTTACCGATCGGTAAATTTCACTACACCCTGTTGTGGGTCATTGGCTTGGGCTGGATGTTCGATGCCATGGACACGGGGCTGATTTCTTTTATTTTGGCAAAAATGGCCGAAGACTGGCACATGCCCCCAACCGAGAAAGGTTGGGTGGTCTCCATTGGCTTTGTCGGAATGGCGATTGGTGCGGTGTGCTCAGGTGGTCTAGCCGATCGTATTGGGCGTAAAACAGTTTTTGCCGCGACACTAGTGATTTACAGTTTAGCGACGGCAGCCTGTGCCTTTGCCCCGAACTTAACGTGGTTGTTGGTGTTTCGTTTTATTGTGGGTTTAGGCTTAGGTGGACAGTTGCCAGTAGCGGTGACCTTGGTCAGTGAATACATTCCTGCGCAGGTGCGTGGGCGTTTTATCGTGCTGCTAGAAAGCTTTTGGGGCTTAGGTTGGCTCTGCGCTGCATTGGTGGCGTATTTTGTGATTCCAAAATTTGACTGGCATATGGCCTTCTTAATCGGTGGGATTCCTGCACTGTACGCCATTGTGATTTGGTTCAAAGTGCCTGAGTCAATTCCTTATCTCATCAACCGTGGCCGCATTGTGGAAGCGCACGCTTTGGTGCAGCAGATTGAACGCCAATGCGGTGTGGAAGTGATTGAACATATCATCGTTAAACCAGTGGCAGAAAAAAAGACCGTGTCTTTTACCCAGCTCTGGTCGGGGGCATTTGCACGTAGAACCTTGATGTTGTGGTTGATTTGGTTTGGTATTGTCTACTCATATTATGGCATTTTTACATGGTTACCCAGTTTGCTGGTGAAGCAGGGGTATAGCATTGTTCAGTCTTTTGAATATGTCTTGGTGATGATTTTGGCACAGCTGCCAGGCTATGTGGCCGCAGCATGGCTGGTCGAAAAGCTGGGACGTAAAGTAACCTTGGCTGGTTTTATTGGCATGTGTGCAGTTTCCGCGTATTTCTTTGGTCAAGCCGATACTGTGAGCATGATCATGTTCTGGGGTTGTTTGATGTCATTCTTTAACCTCGGTGCATGGGGGGTGTTGTATACCTATACCCCAGAGCAATATCCAACCAATATCCGGGCTTTTGGTTCGGGCTGGGCATCAGCCATTGGCCGTATGGGCGGCATTGTCGCACCGATGGTGGTGACACATATGATGGTACAGAGCAATGGATTTAGTGCGATTTTCATGATGTTTACCGCAGTATTGCTTGCGGTGGCAGCGGTAATTTTGATTTTGGGTGAAGAGACCAAAGGCAAAACATTGGAAGAAATTGGACTGTAATTTAGTTCGCGCTGAAGATTGAGCGTCTGATGTGCTGAGACTCTCAGTCTCCAGTAAATCTCAAGATAAAATCTAGATGATGGATCTGAAAATAACCAATAACAAGATCCAACTCAGCAATAAAAAATTCAATCTGCTCGGCTGAAATGTGGCTTCTCAACATTGCATTTTGATAAAAGTTAGCCCCGTGCATGATGAGGCTATTTAAATAGCTGCGACTTGATTGATGCAATCTATCCAATTGGTTGTGTCGCATTTTGGACGAGGATGGGCAGATTTTTTGTCGATCGTATCGATCAAGTTGAGAAGACTGAAGTTGCTTAACCATTTTCATTGATGAGCAGAGATGAACATAGGAACTGAACTTCAAAATAATTAGTTGCTCATTTTAAAAAAAATGGATAATTTTACGACACTAGGAACATCTAAAGACGCAATTTGTCGTAGTGGTGTACGCTTTCACTTGTATAGGCAGAGCCTGCGACATAGCATAAGAACTTAAACAAAAAACGATTAATTAGGATGACAGGTTGTTATGACGAACCTTGCGCATCAAGCGACAGAAAACCGTTCCGTAGCAGAATTTACTGAACAAGCATATCTCAACTACGCCATGTACGTGATCATGGATCGTGCCCTACCGCATATCAGCGATGGTTTAAAACCTGTACAACGCCGTATTGTATATGCCATGAGTGAGTTGGGCCTGAAACACAGCGGTAAACCCAAAAAATCTGCGCGTACCGTTGGCGATGTGCTCGGTAAGTATCACCCGCATGGTGATTCGGCCTGCTATGAAGCGATGGTGCTGATGGCGCAGCCTTTTAGTTATCGTTATCCATTTATTGAAGGTCAAGGTAACTGGGGTTCTCCCGATGATCCAAAATCGTTCGCGGCGATGCGTTATACCGAAGCCAAATTATCTCAGTATAGTGAAGTGCTTTTGTCTGAACTGGGACAGGGGACTTGTGACTGGCAGGACAACTTTGATGGTTCGATGAAAGAGCCTGTGACTTTACCTGCGCGTATCCCGAATATATTGTTAAATGGCACCACAGGCATCGCAGTTGGTATGGCTACGGACATTCCACCACACAACCTGCGTGAAGTCGTGAAAGGTACCATTGCCTTAATTCGCAATCCAAATTTAAGCGACGAAAAAGTCGCAGAATATATTCCTGCACCCGATTTGCCGACCAAAGCAGAAATTATTACGCCGCCTGAAGAGTTATTAAAAATACAAAGTACAGGTCGGGGCAGTTACCGTATGCGTTCGGTGTATCGCATCGAAAAAAATGAAATTGTGATCACGGACTTGCCTTATCAAGTTTCAGGTTCGAAAGTTATTTCGCAAATTGCAGATCAAATGCAGGCGAAAAAACTGCCTTTGGTGAGCGATGTACGAGATGAATCGGATCATCAAAACCCAACCCGTTTGGTAATTGTACTGCGCTCAAATCGGATTGATGCTGAAGCGGTGATGAGTCACCTTTTTGCCACCACCGATCTTGAGTCGAGCTATCGGGTCAATATGAACATGATTGGTGCGGATGGCCGTCCACAAGTGAAATCGATTCGTCGTATTTTGCTGGAGTGGATTGAAATTCGAAAGGAAACTGTTACCCGTCGTCTGCAATATCACCTGAATAAAATTGAAAAACGTTTACATATTTTGGGCGGTTTGATTATTGCCTATTTAAATATTGATGAAGTGATTCGTATTATTCGTGAAGAAGAACAGCCCAAAGCGGAGTTGATGTCACGTTTTAATATTGATGATATTCAGGCCGAAGCCATTTTAGAACTCAAGTTGCGTCATTTGGCCCGACTTGAAGAAATGGAAATGCGCCGTGAGCAAGAAGAGTTAGAGGCCAAAGCTGCACTGATTCGTGAACAGTTGGCCAATCCTGAGTCTTTAAAGACTTTAATCATCAATGAACTCAAAGATGATGCGAAAAAATATGGCGATGACCGTCGTTCACCAATCGTGCATCGAGCAGAAGCGACGGCGATGAGTGAGCAAGATTTCATGCCTGCTGATCCTGTGACCGTGGTCTTGTCTGAAGCAGGGTGGATTCGCTCAGCCAAAGGTCATGAAGTTGATGCCGAAAACCTGAACTTTCGTGCGGGCGATCAATACCTCAGTCATGCGCAAGGCAAATCGAATCAGCGCGTGTATGTACTGGATGAGTCAGGACGTAGTTATGCCCTAGCCATTAATAGCCTACCGTCCGCGCGTGGTCTGGGAGAACCGTTGAGTTCAAAATTGTCCCCAGCCAGTGGTATTGGTTTTAAACAAGTCTTTATTGCTGATGATGAAACCGAAGTCGTGGCGCTGAGCAGCAAAGGGTACGGTTTTAAAACACAGGCAAAACAGTTAGATACCAATGCAAAAGCAGGTAAGGCTTTCCTGACTTTACCTGAAAAAGCCACAGTCATGCCGTTAACCAGTGTTGATCAAGCCACCCATTTGGCGTTATTGACTTCAACGGGTCGTTTGTTGATTTTAGAGTTGTCAGAGTTGCCTGTTTTGAATAAAGGTAAAGGTAATAAATTGATACAACTTGAAGAGAAAGATCAAATTGTATTCATGACAAGATTAACGCTAGATGAAATACTGCAAGTCGTTGCAGGGCAGCAGCAATTAAAATTAAAGGGTGATGACTTGCAAAAATACATAGGCAAAAGAGCATCAAAAGGGCAGTTATTACCACGTGGTTATCAAAAAGCAAATAAACTGTTAGTTCAGAGATAAAACTAGCATCCATTGATCAAAATACGTTATATATGGTATGTATGCGGGAAATGGATGCAGTATTAAGCAACACAAGTTAAATAAAGAGCGCTTAATATTGAGAACAATAGTTGAAATTTAAGGATTACTGATAGGAGAATCGGGCGATATGGAAAAAATTTGGTTCGCAGAATACCAAAAAACGGGGATTCCAGAAACTGTAGAATTGCCACCAGAAAACACGTCATTAGTCGATGTTTTTGAACGAAATTTCCAAAAATTTGGCTCTCGTGATGCTTTTATTTTTATGGATAAAGTGCTCACTTTTAGTGAGTTAGAGGAAGCAAGCCGTAAATTTGCAACGTATTTACAAAGTCTGGGCCTAGCAAAAGGCTCACGTGTCGCTGTGATGATGCCGAACGTTCTTCAGTATCCTATCGTTGCTTTGGGTGTATTCCGTGCAGGTTTAGTACTGGTTAACGTCAATCCACTGTATACCGCGCGCGAACTTGAACATCAGTTAAATGACTCGGGTTCAGAAGTTTTGGTGATCATCGAAAACTTTGCCTCTGTTTATCAAGCGATTAATGGTAAAACGCCAGTTAAACATGTCGTGATTGCCTCTGTAGGTGACATGTTGGGTGCATTAAAAGGCACACTGGTAAACTTCGTATTACGTTCAGTGCGTAAGCAAATTCCAGCATGGAATATTCCTGGTCATATTCGCTTTAACGCAGCAATGTCGAAAGTCAGCGCGAGCAATTATAAGCGTCCGAACTTAACGTTAAGTGACACAGCAGTGCTTCAGTATACTGGCGGCACTACAGGGGTATCTAAAGGTGCAGAACTGACGCATCGCAACCTTGTGGCGAACATGTTGCAGTGTGACGGTATTTTCCAAAGTAAATTTGGTGCACAAGATGGTCAACCTGATGACCGCATTTTCTGTGCATTACCGCTATATCATATTTTTGCGTTCATGGTTTGTGCGATGTACGGCATGTACAAAGGCCAAGCCAACGTTTTGATTCCAAACCCGCGTGACTTACCTGCGGTGATGAAAGAGTTACGTAAATACCAACCGTCATTCTTCCCAGCAGTGAATACACTATTCAATGCTTTAGTGAACAATGAAGAGTTTAAGCAACTCGACCACAGCAAATTGAAAATGGCGATGGGCGGTGGTATGGCTGTGCTTCCTTCTACAGCAGAAGCGTGGAAGCGAATTACTGGAACCAACATCATTGAAGGTTACGGCTTATCTGAAACTTCACCTGTGGCAACGGCAAATCCGCCAGCGTCAGAAGAGTTCAGTGGCACGATTGGTATTCCATTGCCATTAACTGAAGTTGCAATTTTGGATGATGACGGTAAGGAAGTTGCACTGGGTGAACAAGGTGAGATTTCAATCCGTGGTCCACAAGTAATGCGTGGCTATTGGAACCGTCCAGATGAAACGGCTAAAGTGATGACTGAAGATGGTTTCTTCCGTACGGGTGACATTGGTGTCATGGACCCTCGCGGCTATGTGAAAATTGTAGACCGTAAGAAAGACATGATTTTGGTGTCAGGCTTTAACGTTTACCCTTCAGAAATTGAAGAAGTGGTTTCAAAACATCCTAAAGTATTGGAAGTCGCTGCCATTGGTGTACCTGATGAAAAATCAGGTGAAGTACCAAAACTGTTTGTGGTGAAGAAAGATCCATCTTTAACTACAGAAGAAGTCTTGGCCTTTGCGAAAGAGAACTTAACGGGTTACAAACGTCCGCGTTATGTTGAATTTTTGGATGAATTGCCAAAATCAAACGTAGGTAAAATCCTACGTAAAGATTTACGTAAAACAGCTTAAGTTCAAATAAAAAAAGCGCCGTCAGGCGCTTTTTTTCATGTTCGCATTTAATTTTTCATTAACCAGCGATCAATGTAGGGACGGCCAATGCCCAAGATGCCAACAAAGGTCAGCATCGTACCGCACTGACGACTAAAGGCTGGGAAAGCAAAACTACCAAAACTCAGTATATTATCGATCAGACAATAGACCGCTACTGCAAGCAACCAAGTCCATAGATTTTGACGTTTAATCCCGACCATCCAAAATGCAATGATCAGCATGACCAGTGTGCCAAGAGTCGAACCAATATTCATATTGGCACAAATGACCGCCAATAAAAATGCAGTAACAGGAAGCACAATCTTTAAAACACGATCTACTTGGCGTTGATGTTGGCGCTGAATTTCGAGCACGTCGAACATTTCTTTTTGATCAGGGCTAGCCATGCAGGAGTCTCATTGGGAAATTATAAAAACACTATAATTTAACCAAATTTATCCTCGGAATGCCATGCTATGATAGCCGTCGAAATGATCTTGATGAGAAAAAACCAATGCAAAGCATTAGCGGGATTATTTATCTCATTTTAATTGCTTGTTTACTGCCTTACGTATTTACAATCATTGCTAAAAAAACAGCAGGATTTCGCGCCAAAGATAATCAGCATCCGCGTGAATTTCTCGCCAAGACGACTGGTCTGGCAGCACGTGCCAATGCGGCACAGCAAAATAGCTTTGAGAGTTTACCCTTATTTATTGCCGCTATCTTAATGGCTGAATATATGGTGATTCCGCAAGTGGTCACCATGACGTTTGGTATTGCCTATCTTGTCTTTCGTGTGGTGTATGGTATTTGCTATTTGGCCAACTGGTCGACGCTTCGATCGATCGTTTGGCTGTTGTCACTGCTTTGTCCTATTTGTTTATTATTGTTGGTCATTCGACTGACGATGGGCTAAGTGCGAAACATACATATTTTCACCCAGTGGATGTATAATCGCAGAAATATTTTTTTCTCAAAAACCGTTATAATCGATGCGGTTTTTTAAAAGATTTAACTTGTTAAAGAGTGATGTTATGAGCTACAGCAATATCCCTGCGGGTAAAGATGCACCGAACGATATCTACGTGATCATCGAAATTCCTGCAAATGCAGCACCAATCAAATATGAAATTGATAAAGATTCGGATGCACTTTTTGTAGATCGTTTCATGGGTACAGCAATGTTCTACCCAGCGAACTATGGTTATGTACCAAACACCTTGTCTGAAGATGGTGACCCATTAGATGTACTTGTTGTAACGCCGCATCCAGTTGAACCAGGTTCAGTGATTCGTTGCCGTCCTGTGGGTAAATTGAACATGGAAGATGACGGTGGTATCGATGCGAAATTAATCGCAGTTCCACACGACAAGTTAACGCCAATTTATAAAGACGTGAAAGAATATACCGATCTTCCACCTTTACTGATTCAACAAGTTGAACACTTCTTCGCGCACTATAAAGACTTAGAGCCAGGGAAGTGGGTTAAATTAACAGGTTGGGAAGGTTCTGAAGTTGCTAAGCAAGAAGTGTTGAAAGCAATCGAAGCTGCTAAAAAATAATTTTGAAAAAATAAAGCCTGATTTTATTACCCTAAAATCAGGCTCATAAAAAAACCGCCATTCAATTGAATGGCGGTTTTTTATGAATTGATCTAAAGTGAATTAGAACAGTTTCACAGGAATATCAAGGAATAAACGCCATTCATTGGTTGAGCCAATGACATTGCTGACATATTGACCAGAAACATTATTATAGGTATCACTTGAACGTAAGTAAGAATAGCGAACACGTAGGCTTGCATCTTTCAATGCACCTGTTTGAACTGTATATTTGACTTGGTTAAAGAACTCATGTTCTTCGGCTTGGTCAATGATTTTTGAGCGATCTGTTATTTTAGCGATATCAATATCCCAACCATAAACAAATGCAGTTGTCCAGTTTAGACCAGGTAAACCGTGATTTTTGAAGTTGTAGTTATATTGTAGCCCGACAGATTTTTCATCATTACCATTAAAGTCACCTAAATAGGAATTAGGGACATAGATACTTTGTAAACCATCAGCATTATAGCCATAGTCATACCCAGTATTACCTGTGTTATCTTGATAAGAAAGCATGACATTATGTACATCTTTGCCATAGCCCACTGAAACAGCCCAAATCGAGTTTTTGCGGTTTGCTAGATCATCTGTGGTATGTGAATCAGTGAGCGCATCTTTATCCCATTTTGTATGATAACCCATGGCATCAAGTGTTAAGGTACTCTTGTCTTTTAAGCTTTGGGTAAAGTTTACATTGGCATAATGACGTTCTAGCTTATCTTGAACATCTAAGCCATAATACGATGAATTGAGTTGATCATTAAATTTATATTTAGCACCCCAAACTACTGCACGATCAAGTCCTTGACCTGTCACATCTTTATCGGTACTAATTTGGTTTGACATTTGGTTTTTTGTGAATTTACCTGCAACCACATTTAGATTTGGAATTTCATTACTTTCAATGAAAACACCTGTGTAATACTCAGGCACTAAACGGGCTTGATTACTTGCCATGACAGGAAGTGTTGACACCTGTGTACCATAAGTCACGGTTGTGTTGGAAATACGTGCTTTCACATTGGCACCACCACGAGCCCAATGATCATAAGCAAATCCACGATCATCTACAGGAATCATTTGATTACCCGTATTATTATTCGCACCAAGCTTGAAAGATGCATCACCTACTACGCCAACACCAAAGCCAACAATACCCTTTGTAAAGCCTGATTGAAGATCAAAAATGGCAGTTTGAGCAGTTGAGCTTGTATCATTTGTTAAACCGTCTTTTTTATCACGATTTAAAAAGCCTGTGCGGAATAGCACTGATCCTTCAGCGCCTTCAACGAAACCTTTAGATTCACTTTGCTCACTCGCAAAAGCTGTTGATATAAGTGCAGTTTGTACTAAAACTGCTAATGCTAATTTTTTTGTGTTTTGCATTGGGGAGCGAACCTTATACAAATTGGATGGAAAGAGAACAGCAATTGTATAAGTAATCGCTGAAAAATTTTCATTTTTATTTAACATATTCAACTAAAGTAATGCATTTTTTTGTAAGTGATATGTTTGAAATATTTTAATTTTGGTTAAAATATTCGGTTTGATAAAATAAACCTTTATAAAACATTGAATTATTTTTCTCCTCTTAATTCTGTTTTTTGCTATGTATTGCAGAAAATAATATATAGACTGTGAGGTCATTTTAGCTTATGAATCAAAGTGTTCAGTCATTTCTAGTCGTCTGGAATCGGTTCAGAATAACCTATACCCAGATTGGAAAATGATGAATTACACAGCAGTTGCCTAGATAAAATTGACCTATTGTTAAAAAATAGCTTTAAGATTTATGGGTATGGAATCAGTAAATGATTCATGTCTAAAGAGATTTTGAGAGCTTAAATGCATAAAAATTCACATAAAACTGCACTATTTTTAATTTTTTTCACTGGCAGTGTGTCGGTCAACGCAAGCGAGCCCCAGCAACAAAGCTCAAAAGGTGTGCTCAGTGGAAGCCTTGCTGTGCTCAGTCAGTATATTTATCGTGGGGGGATTGAAAATGATCAGCCTACCTTGCAAGCAGGGCTTGAATATGAACATGCATCTGGCCTATATGCTGGTTATTGGGCTTCAACACTGAATTATGATGCAGCAGATATCAGCAAAGATCACGGTGTTGAGCATGACTTTTATATGGGTTATGCAGGCACACTCAGTCCAGATGTAAGCTACCGCTCGCATATTGTGACTTATTTATATAATGATGGCGGCTCGGTCTATAGTGAGGATCGCACAGAACGCCGAAGTACAACTGGAGCGGAATTTGTAAATAGTCTGAGCTATAAAGACTTTGATGTAGGCGTCACGGTGGCTTTAGTGGATGTGAGCTATGCCAACGCGGGCGATACTTATTTAAGCCTTGCACATCATTATGCTCTTCCACAACACTTTCAATTCAATAGTTCAATTGGTGCATCGATTTATCGGCAGCATGATGATGCCATACTCACTACAGAGAAGAACTTTACTGTTAATGAAGTTCGCTTAGGCCTGAGTAGGCCCTTTGCAGAGACAGGGATCGAGATGTCTGCGGATTATATTTATGGTGTACATAACCGTATGGGCGAGGATTTAGAAGACTATCTAGTGCTGGGTTTAACTTACAACTTCTAAATTCTGTAGATATGAAAAGTGCATCCAGATCGGTTGGGGATGCACTTTTTTTATGCACTTAAAAACGTACGTTCCAAAGATGAGTCTCAAAATAGCGCATATTGTAAACAATTATGTTTGCTTGATGGGCTTGGCTTCAATTCACCGCGAAGATGTTTAACGATCAAGCTGAGTGCGAGTTAATTTTTTTATATTTAATATAAATTTAATAAAAACAAATTCTTAGTATGATTTTTTGAAAAATAGATCTGGTGTTGAATTGAATGTGGCATAGCTATTGCTACTACCTACATGAGTTTATCGAAATAACCAAAAAACGTCGGATACGATGTGGGGGAATCAAACAATGAAATTTGCACTTAAAGCATTATCTTTAGCTGTGGTGGCTTCAGCTTCTACATTCACTTTCGCAGATGACGAGCCAGCATTACCGTTTGGTTTCTCTTTTAGCGGAAGTGCTGCTGTAACAACCGACTATCGTTTCCGTGGTTTAACTCAAACCCAAAATGATCCAGCGGTACAAGCGGGCTTTACTTTGGCACATGACTCAGGCTTGTATTTGGGTCTTTGGGGTTCAAATGTTGACTTTGGTGAAGGTTCACCAAGCTTAGAGCTCGATCCATCGATTGGTTTTGCAACAACATTAGAAAGCTTTGCCAGCAAGCCAGTGCTTGATGTGGGTATGGTGTACTACAACTATCCAAGTGCAGATGATCTGAACTGGTTAGAGTTTTATGGCAAATTAACCTTTGCGAGTGTCTTCACTGAAGGAGACAGTCTACTGACCAATGTAAACTATACCAATGACTATGTTGCAGCAGATACAGACAGCTGGAACATCAATACTGGTTATGCGATTCCATTTGGTTCAACGGGCTTTGGTGGCGTTGCGAATGTGGGTTATACCGTGGTCAGTGATGAAGATAAATATTCATTTGGTGATGATGACAATTATGTCGATTGGAAAGTAGGTGTGACCTATGCATTCCAGTCTATTCCTGGTGCAACAGCAGAATTGGCAGCAGTAGGAACCAATATTGATACTGATAATCTGGATCATGTGACAGCACGTGGTGTAGAAACAGGTGCAGTATTTACTTTAACTAAAACTTTCTAAGTTTTAGCATTTTCAAAACCCCTCTAGCCCTTAGGACTAGAGGGGTTTTTCTATGTGGAATTTAGCGATTTTAGGCGTTTTGCTGTCGGTAGGAGAGAGCTTCGGTCAAATGTCCTGTTTGGATGTGCTCTGACTGAGCTAAATCTGCAATGGTTCTGGCCACCCTTAAAATCCGATGATAGCCCCGAGCAGACAAATTTAAACGCTGTTGTGCTTTTTCAAAGATTAAAGCCGCTTGTCCATCTAGCGGTGCGAATTGTTCGAGTTGTTTGGGTGATAAAGCCATATTGAGACAAGCTTGGCGCTGCATTTGCCATTGATAAGCTTGAATCACGCGCTCACGTACAGTTGCCGAGTCTTCTACGACTTGTGTGTCCTGCAATTCAGAAGCATGCAAGGGTGGTACATCAATATGTAAATCAATCCGATCCAGCAAAGGCCCTGAAATGCGGTTTTGGTAGCGTTTAATCGCCTCGGCTGAGCACTGGCAACGGCTATCTTGATTAAAAGCATAACCACAGGGACACGGGTTCATTGCGGCAATCAGTTGGAAATTGGCTGGAAAGGTGATCTGCCGTGAAGCACGCGAAATCACAATCTCTTTGGCTTCAATCGGCTGTCTTAAAACCTCCAACACCTTGCGGTCAAACTCTGGTAGCTCATCTAAAAACAGCACGCCTTTATGTGCCAAAGTAATTTCACCGGGTTTGGGTTGTGACCCGCTGTGAGAATCAGAAATAAATGAAACAAAAACTATCTCAAAGCCTTATTTTTAGTTAATAGTTAAGAAATAGATGAAACAAAAATACCCGAAATAAATGAAACATCGTTAAAAAATACCAGAAATAAGTGAAACATTGTTAAAACTGCATTTTTATAAGAAAAAAGGTGCTATTCTGTGTAAAAAATAAGCAGAAAGAGAGAGCCATGTATAAATCTGTTAGAAAAATTGGCCCAACCAGACGTAGTGTTTCAGGATACTACTCTTTTAGAAACACAGCTTCTATTCCTTATGAATCATCTTTGGAGCGTGACTTTGTTATGCTTCATGAATTTGATGACAATGTGGTTGAAATTATCTCACAGCCAGTTTCAATTCCATTTACCCTGAATGGGTGCAACTATCAATATCATCCAGATTATTTGGTGCTATTTCAGAGTTGCACCAAAAGTGGGATGTTGGTTGAAGTAAAACCAGAAGAAGAATGGCGAGAGCATTGGCGAATTTGGCGCACGAAATGGAAAGCGGCAGCTCGATGGGCAAAGGAACGCAATTTTTTATTCCATATCTATGATGAGTCTAGAATTCGTGGACAAGAACTAGAAAATATTAAAATCCTGAATAGTTTTAAAAAAACTGCTTTTAATGAACAGGAAATGCAGAAAGCTTATGACTTTATTCATGGTTCAGGAATGATCTCAGTTGCAGATTATTTGGTTCAGTTTCCTGTTGCTCAACATACTAGACAGTCCCAACTGCTATGGCAGCTTCTGGCAAAAAGGATATTGGTGACAGACTTATCCTTACCTCTAAATAAGAATTCAATGATTGAGGTAAGTGGCTATGGAAAATAATTCTAAAGACACTCCGATTTCCCTTAATCGGGAACAATTAGATTTCTCTGTTGGGGCATCAGTCATTCATATACCCAGTGGTAAGACTTATAAAATTAAACGGCAGATTGATTTTTCATATATTGAATGCCAGTGCGCCGAGACTGGTAGGGTAGAGGTTTTACCCCTCCTATCTCTGGCAAAAGCAAATTATCCAGTAGAGATGAATTATCCAGACTTAAACAATATTGAGCCTAATGCTTGGAAAGAAGCAGAACGTAGGTATAACCTGATTTTGCCTCTACTGAATAGGGCGGTTTCGGGGCGAAAAGAGATTGAGGAATATGCAAAAGAAAAAGGTCTAGGATATGTGACTTTATATCGATGGTTCAGAGTTTATAAGGCAACAGGTGCTGTAACTTCTTTAATACCGAAACAACGAGGGTGGCAAGAAGGTAATTCACGTTTAACGCCCGAACAAGACAAAATTATTAATGATGCCATTCAGGAATATTATTTATCGTCTCAGAGATTATCTCAACAAGAAGTGTTTAAACAGGTAAAAATTGTCTGTAGCCAAAATAATATTCCAAGACCTACGCAAAACTCTGTTCGTAAGCGAATACTAGAATTATCAGCTAAGGCTGTTTTATACGGCCGTGGGCAGCCTAAAAAGGCCAAAGATAAATTTTCCCCGAAAGCAGGTAAGTTTCCGAACGTATTCTATCCGCTTGATGTGATTCAAATAGATCATACACCAGTAGACTTGATGTTGGTTGATGATGTGAATAGACAGTCGATAGGGCGACCTTGGGTTACTTTTGCTATTGATGTGTATAGCCGCATGATTCTTGGTTATTACCTATCTCTTGATGCGCCATCTGAAACCTCAGTTGCGATGTGTATAGCACATGCTGTTTTACCCAAAGAGGAGTGGTTGGCAGCGAAAGAGATAGATGGTGAATGGAGAGTTTGGGGAATTCCTAAAAAGATTCATGTAGATAATGGGCCAGATTTTCGCACAGAAACCTTGAGGCGAGCATGTCTGGAATATGACATCACCTTAGAGTTTAGACCAGTTAAAGTGCCTAATTATGGTGGGCATATTGAGCGTTTGGTCGGAACTTTCATGGAAAAAGTTCATAGATTAAAAGGTACAACCTTTTCTAACATTAAGGAACGGGCTGAATATGATTCTGAAAAATATGCCTGCATGACATTCGATGAAGCTGAAAGGTGGATTCTGAAACAAATTGTGATGATCTATCATAAAGAGATCCACTCTGCCTTGGCTATGTCACCTACCAGTAAATGGCGTGATGGAATTTTTGGAACTGGTGATGAGATAGGCTGCGGTCTGCCACATGTACCTGCTAATCCTAAAACTGTGATGTTGGATTTTATGCCATTTGAAGAGCGTACTATCCAGAATACAGGTGTGACTTGGGATGGGGTTCGATACTTTGATTTTATACTTGCTCCTTATATTGGGTTACAGGGAGAGGATGGTAAGGCACGTAAGTATATCTTCCGTAGAGATCCCCGTGATATTTCCATTATTTATTTCTTAAATCCTGATACGAAAAACTATATTCCAATTCCTGTAGCTAATCAGAACTTGCCATCCACCAGTCTATGGCAGTTACGTGCGAGTAAAAAACGGTTAAAAGAACGTGGCCTCAAGGACTACAACGAACATCAAATCATTGAAACGCTGATTGAAATGCAACAGCTTGTTGAGAATGCTGAGGCACAAACTAAAAAAATGAGACGTATCAGACAACGGAGCAAAATCCATCAAAAAAATATTACGCCAGTTCAACCTATTGAAAAACAGCAACGTCCTGAAAATGTAGTCACACCTAAAATGGATGGATTATTGGATGCTGATGTTATTCAGCCATTTGAGGATATTCAATGATGCAGAACTTCACACATATTCATCCAAAGTTTCAGCACATTGCGGTTTTATCCGATGCTGAAAGAATTGAATTTATTAATACGGCACGTTGGATTGGTTATCAGTCTGCAAAGGATATTTTGCAGCGTTTGGAGGATTTATTTATTTTTCCCAAAAGACCAAGAATGCCCAATTTAATGATTGTAGGCGAATCCAATAACGGTAAAACCACTCTGATTCAGCATTTCTATGAAAAATATAAAGAACCCTATGAAACTGAAGATTTAGAGTTGGTCATTCCCATCATACTGATTGAAGCTCCCAGTACCGCAAATGAAAAGGCATTGTATATTTCTATCCTAGAGAAAATGGCTGCACCGTATCGGCAAACGGCTTCTACTGAAATCCTGTATACGCAGGCTTTGCATTTAATGCGTACCTACAGTGTAAAAATGCTCATTATTGATGAGTTTCATTCGATGTTTACGGGAACAGCACGTAAACAACGAGAGATGATGAATGCCCTAAAAAGACTATGTAATGAGCTACAAATACCGATTGTTGGTGTCGGAACTGGAAATGCGGTCAATATCCTTTTTACCGATAAGCAGTTTGCCAGTCGGTTTGAGGTAGCGGAACTCCCTGTGTGGCCGTTAAATGCTGATTTTCAACGAATGTTGATGTCGTTTGAACAGATTCTGCCACTGAAACATAAATCTAATCTACATGAGCCTAGTGTGGCACAAGCCATTTATTACAAGTCTGAGGGTAATCTGGGGAATATCAGTAACCTTCTGGCAAGGTGTGCG
This sequence comes from Acinetobacter sp. CAU_H_S139_7, assembly GCF_058599305.1. Classification (NCBI taxonomy): domain Bacteria; kingdom Pseudomonadati; phylum Pseudomonadota; class Gammaproteobacteria; order Moraxellales; family Moraxellaceae; genus Acinetobacter; species Acinetobacter sp. CAU_H_S139_7. The sequence goes on along the minus strand of NZ_CM178651.1, from coordinate 3,343,520 downwards.
ATTAAGGCAATACGCAATGGTTCAGAAATCATTGACCTTGATTTAATCAATGCACAGAAAGATTTCCTTTCCACTACAAGGGGGCGGGTATGAAAATTTCCATATTGCGCACCCCACATTTAATTGTGGATGAAACCTTAAGTTCTTGGTTGGTTCGTTCAGCTTTGTACCAAGGTTGTGATCCTATGGTTTTGTCGTGGCGTATCTGGGACAAGTACCGAATCTGGACGATAGATTTTGAACGGAATTTACCGTATGAGCATCTATTTGCATTGTCCAAGGCAACAGGTCTGGGAATTGATGTACTGAATGAAATGCTACTCATTCATCAGGCAAAGAAATGTGTTCATGATTTTAATACTGAGAGTGCGATTTGGTCATGGGTATTGTGTCAGGGTAACAGGAATCGTAAGAAATCAGTAGGTCAGCAGTATTGCTCGCATTGTCTTGCGGAAGGTACGCCTTATCTACGCAAGGAATGGAGAATGGCATGGGCGACAGTGTGTACCAAACATCAGGTGCTGTTGCAGGATTCCTGCCCTGAATGTGGTTTCTATTTCTCACCGCATAAATTGAAAGGCTTGGAACAAGTATTGTCTATCTGCCATCACTGTGGTTTTGATCTGCGAACCAGTAAAGGTATACAAGGAAACTCTGCATTCCAGAAGGCGGCTCAAGCTGCAATTCAACAGGGCTATGCCAACTATGGGAATACCTCTTTATTAACAGCTGAATGGTTCTCTGTCGCAAAAGTCTTTGTTCTGTTGTTAAGGAAAGCTGCTGCACATCAGGATGGCCGCTTTGCCAATATCTTTGCTGATTTAGGTATTTGTATAGAGAAATTAGTTTTACCTAGGACTGTAGGAACGTTTGAATGGCTTCCAATTGCTGAGAGACATGGTTTATTAAGGGATTGCTACACCTTATTGCGACAGCCTCTAGAAACGTTTATAGCAGTTGCTCAATCGCATTCACTCACCGCCAATGCAATTCTAAATGTTGTTCCGCAGGATAAGTTACCCAAAACACTATTTCCTTTGGTGAACAGTTTAGAACTGCAAAGCAAGAATTACTCAAAACGCCAGCTTGGAAATGAGCCTGCTTCTGAGAAGAGTGTTATGCGGAAGTGGGCAAGATTACAGCGTAAAGTTCAGAGGATTGTAGCCTCATGAAAGATTGTAGTCAGTGCGGCAAATCCGTTATTAAATATCATCGTATTTATAAGGGTGAGGGATATTGCCATACTTGCTATGTTCGTGTGTTTAAGCTGCTGCCATGCTCAAAATGTGGTGAGATTCATCGACTTTATTATAAGGAAGAACAAGCAATTTGTGAGGCTTGTCGTCATAACAAACCTTGTATCCGATGTGGTAAGGAAGGGTATGAAATAGGGAAAATCACAGCGTATGGGCCTGTCTGTAACTCATGCAGCCCATATTTCAGGGAGAAAAAGCCTTGCGGTTATTGTGGTGTGCTGTCCTCAAAATTAACCAAAACTGAAAAGAATGGTACGGGTCTTTCAATCTGTCCTAAATGCTATCGAAAAGAGAAAGGTTATGAAACTTGTCCCCAATGTCATAAGAATCGCCTCTTAATAGAAACAGAACATGGCAAGATGTGTAAGAAATGCCATGAAGTTGGATTGATTAATTGCCAGACCTGTGGAATAAAGATGCCTGCTGGGATGGGGAGTATCTGTGACTCCTGTAGTTGGTTAAAGCGGTTCATGCAAAGAGTCCATCTACTAAAATTTACCATTCCTGCTGAACAGATAAGAGCAGCTTTTATTGAGTTCTCTAAATGGCTATTACAGGATGTTGGTAATCATAAAGCCGCATTGACTATTGAGCTGTATGTGCCTTTTTTTGTAGAAATTACTCGATACTGGAATAAATTACCTTCATACGAGGTGATACTTCATCACTTTAAGCCGAAAGGATTGAGAAAATACCTCAAAGTGAAACAATGGTTACATATCCTTTATCAAGGAAATATTCAGGATTCTAAAAAAACAGATTTGGCTGAAGAGAGTAGGATAGATGCCTTATTTGCCAAGATTGCTGATCAACCTATTGCCTGTGAACTATTACAAGGTTATCGGGCTGAACTTATGACAAGACTTTATGCAGGCAGAACTACGTTAAAATCAGTGAGATTGGCTCTACAACCTGCTGTTGGTCTACTATTGCAGAGAATAAACCAGATACCGACTCAATCTGAGGTTGGGATGTATTTGGCAGAGAGATCAGGTCAACGAGCCGCTTTAACAGGGTTCATCAACTATCTGAACAAAAATTATGATTTGAACTTAATTTGTGGACATAGTGAAAAAGAAAAGATTCAGGCTCAACAACGAAAACAGAAGAATCTAGAAAATGAGATGATTGTTTTTATTATCAAAAGTAGGGAAGAACAGAATTCAATCCATATTATTGATTGGATTAGGCTTTCCATGCGGTATTTTCATGATTGTTCTTACAAGACTTCAAGCAAATTTGAGGTGAATCAAGATCAGTGTACAGTGTTGCAAGATGGTAAAACGTATGTTCTACCTTGGTTACAATAGTTGATATTACTTATTTTTGTTAACGGAATTCCTATTAAACCTCATATCTTTAGTGTAAACTTTTACTCTAAATTTGTTTAGGAAAGATTCTGAAATTATGGAATGTACATGATGATGTAATCATGTTATTGATTGTTCCATATAGAATTAAGTCTAGACGAAGAGTGAGTTAATATTATTAACTTTTTCCTCTAGAAAATACTTTTCTTAATTTCGAGTAGTTTTGATGTGGTATAGCCTCTCAAAAGTATCCTAGTACATAAATCTTTAATTTGGAGACATCTCTTGGTTGATTTTGTTTTGAACAGATTGGTAAATGTAGATATGTATAAAGAAAACTATATTTAACCATAGTAGAAATAACTAACTAAGTATGTTGTATAACCAATAGGGTTTAATTGAATGAAATTAATATTAAAAAATATAGGATTGCTTAAGGATGCGGAGCTTGAGCTATCTAGATTAAGCTTAATTGCTGGTGAAAATGATAATGGTAAAAGTACTGTTGGTAAGGTTATATTCTGTCTTGTAAAAGCCATCAATAGATATAGAGAAGATTTGGAAGAGTCGAAAGAATATCGAATAGAAGAAGAGTTCAGAAATGTATTTTTCTTTTTAAGAACTTTGTCTAATGAGCGTTATGAATTTAAAAGCGATACTCTACGTACATTACAAAGTTCTGAATATGATTTTAGTACTAAAATAGATGCATTAAATCAAATTATTGATGAGTTAAAAAATTCTTTTCTTGAGACTGAAACTTTACATCAATTCATTAATCTACGAGATAAAATTTTGGCAATGATAGAAAAGCCAGAGGATACTCGTGAACTAATGGAAAATGCTTTAAATAAGGTTTTTGTAGCCGAATTCGATTCTCGTATACTATTAGATGGCGAGGATGAAGGCTTTATTGGACTCTATGAGCAAAACATAAAGTTAATTGAAGTTAAAATATTTAAAAATAAAATACATTTAGTTAATAATGTGGAGCCTATTGTTTTAGAGGATGCAACATTTATTGAAACTCCTTTAATTCTAAATAATCATGATTTATTAATTAGAAGTAAATCGGCTTTTAATTTAAAAAAACGAACTCTATCTCATTTAGGAATTCCATATACAACATTTCATACAAAAGATTTATTCGATAAACTAATAGAACCTCCATTTGGAGATTTATTTGATACGAATATAAATAAATTAGTTGAAAGAAAATTACGTGAAGTTGTAAATGGTGAAATTATTTATGACAATAGAGAGAAAGACTTTATTTTTAAGAAAGATCAAGGAAGCTCAGTCCCAATAAGAAATACAGCTAGTGGGATTAAAGTATTTGGTATTCTTCAATTGTTATCTAGTAATGATTTTATTAATAAAAAGTCATTGTTGGTCTTTGATGAACCTGAAAATCATTTACACCCAAAATGGCAATTAAAACTAGCTGAAATTTTAATAGACCTTGCTGAGCAAGGAGTTTATATTCTTGTTTCTTCACATAGTCCATATATGATAGAGGCGCTTAAAAGATATTCGGATTTAGCAGGTTTAGAAAAAGAATCAAGCTTTTACTTAGCCAAAGAGAATTCAATTCAAAACAAAGATAAACTTGAAGAAATATTTCAGGTTTTATCTGAGCCATTTGAAGTATTTAGAAAAATGGATAGAGAAATTTTAAAAGATGAATAAATATTGTATCAAAGAATTTTTATCTAATACTTTAGAAAGTCATGAGTCAACATTAAAAGAAACAAGCTTTGATAAAACAAACAATGAGTATTTATGTGAAGATGAAAAATTAAGAGTTATTTATGATTTTGATAGTTACGTACGTCAAAATTTTGACCAAAGGCTCTTGCCTGCATCTCCTGATGCTATCTATGTTGGAAATAAAAAGCTTTATTTTATAGAGTTTAAAAATCAAAATCCTTCAGATATTGATAAATCTCAAATGAAACGTAAGTTTGAAAGCGGGACAAAGATATTAAAAGAGGAGTTACTAAATGGTTTCTACCCTAAAGATGTTGAGTATATTTTCTGTGTTGTATATAAAAAACCTAGAGCCAGATATTTCAACCCTTATGCCATAGAGTCAAATATTCCTAAATTTGGTTTGGAAGAAAAGAATGAGGAGTTAGGTCATTTTTATTCAAAAATAATAACTGAACCAGTTGAATTTTATAAAGAAGAGTTTGCAGAGTTAGACTGTTAAAGGCTTTTTGAAGAATCTATATTAGCTTATTTGTCGAGATACTTTAGTTTGGTCTACCGTTTTACGTGGTAGACTACTTTAAAAATTAATGTGGTATCTGATTTAAATCTCTATAGTTTATAAGATCGGTTAACTATTCTGGATTTTTTTAATAATCATTATTTAAAGTGAATAGTTTTTAGCTTCAAATATGAAAGGAAATTACTTAATTTTTTGACTCTAGGGTAATTGACTGAGGGGGTAATTAAATTTATCATCCCTCTGCTGACCTAAATTGTCAGTCGGTTTTAGCAGACCGTGGCGTATAGCGTACCTGATTCATACTTTTCGAAGTGTGGGTTTATGTGCGAAACCCTCGTGTTCCCCCTTTGCGGTAGAACGGGAGGGGGACGCTTCGTGCGTGCTGGTTCTATATGCCCAGTCTGCTAACCCCCTCTTTGTTCTGCCACCCTCATTTAGCAGTGATTTGGTAGAACCTTTATTTGCATATAGGAATTTATCATGTCTCATTCATTTTTTCTCATCTGTGCCTCGCCACATGCTCAGCCTCGTTCTTTCAGACAATGGGGAATACAGAGCTAATTCTTAATTAACTGTATAAAAGCACCATTTTTAAATAGAACAATTCATAAGGTGGATGGCTAAGTCACGCCTATAAAAAATTTACTCTTTTATCCCCCTTGTGATTGTGAAGTGTTACATTGAACATGTGTGGGAATAACTATGACTGAATTAACTAAACCAAAAATCATCCCAATCGAAAACCGTCCTCAGAAATCTAAGCTATTTTTAAAGTGTGTGGTCTTGCCAATTGTGATTTTTCTCATTGTCGCCAAAATTTTTTCCTTTGGCGCTTTCGCCTATATCTTCTTTGGCTTTGACCTATTCTGGTTTGTGATCATTTACTACCTCTATCAATACGGAAATACCTACTTCGATGGGATGACCGAACAACTGAAACGTCAGGGTGAAACCTTTAATTATCAAAATCGTGGAGTATGGATTAACAGTCAGGATAAGACCATCATCCTGTTTGATCAGCCTGATCAACGCCTAGTCAAATATCCTTTTGACTATATTACCTCTGTAGGCCATTACAATTTGGTCGAAGATCGCTTCAGAACCACAACTACAGTGATTAGTAACCCGATGATGGGAACACATATTAATCAGCGTGAGCATAGAACACCGATGAAGCGAGAGTTCCAAGTCAATATTGGGACAAGAGATCAATTCAAACCTAACTATAGCCTAAAAGTGTTATTCCCTTGGCGTAGTCCTCAAATGGCAAGTGAAATCCGCCAGTTACTCTCGGCTGATCATTATCAATAATAAATATTAGAAAGGTAGTAAAACTTGAGGATTTCAAAAGAAATTATGCCATCTGTCCACATGGCGGGATGTTGCGGTTCTGGTGAATGATAATAACCGTATTATCAAGATCAATCGAACTTCACGTTATGACTATAATCTGCATGGCGAGGATTATTATACAAAACAGAAATAATAATCTTATAATATTGTGGTTATATTAATGCCTATCCTCCTATTTTTGGATATTAGGAATTGGAGGGTATTTTACGAATAAGGATATGTCAGTGAATATTAAATTCATTAGAAATGATGATGATCTTACTAATGCTTTTATTCGCTTAGAAAGTATTTTTCAAGCAGATAAAGGTACGCCTGAAGCTGAGGAAATGGAGACTTTAGTCACACTGATTGAAGCTTATGAAGATGAATATTATCCAATTAAGAATTAACTTTAATTTTTCTAATTTTAATAACTAAAACTTAGACAAGCGGTATAGGGATAAAAGTGATGAAATACTACGTTTGCCTTGGTGATCGAACGACAGGTGGAGGCGTTGTAATTGAGGGTAATATTCAGACGATTATTTTAGGGCGACCAGTTGCGTCCATGGGAATGAAGGCCATCTGCTGTAATCGGCCACAAACAATTTTGCAAGGTTGGGCTGGGCATCTCGATCATGGCAAACAAATTGCCTATGATGGGTGCTTACTAAGCTGTGGTCATAAAGTGGTTGCCAGTCAAAACCTGATGGGATGGTCTGATGGGAATTGTAGTTCAGATGTTCCAGAAGAGGTCATGTCAAAACCCCAAAAACATCATGAGTTTTTTACCCTACTTGATGATGAAAACAAACCTGTAGTGAACCAGAAATACAGATTATCTGCTGACGATGGTTCTATCATTGAGGGGTATACCAATGCACAGGGGCAAACAGATCATCTCTGGACACATGAAAAACTTCCTGTCAATTTTGAGGTTATTGATGATGAGGAAGAAACAGAGTTTGACAATTACCATATTACAGACAAGTAACTTCGGATAATAATAATGGCTCGGAATCAATCAGGTTCAGGTAGTTCCAGTGAACAAAAAGCAGGACAATCAGAAACTAAAACCAGTACCAAAGGTACTGTTATTAAACTGGAAACCGGAACAAATAAGACATACTTATGTGCCCATATTTGTGCGGCCAATAAAAGCCCTAAAATCGGTAAGGCAGGACAAAATCTTTATCAGCGCACCGTCACAACAGCAATTCAAGCGGAGGCTGAGGCAAATTTCGGAGTATGGGCATATCTAGCAGAGGTCGGCTATAACATGCGTATGCGCCCTCCCAAACCACTTATGAGTGAAAAACCAGAACGGATGCACCGACCTTCTAGCTTTCCTTTGGGCGCAGCGCAAAAGCAGATTGAACAATTATCTAAAGGTGACTTTCGTATTCCTGACGTCACGATTTTAACCATTAAGGCCGCAGAAATTATTGAAATGCGAATGTCGGGTACAATTGACTGGAAACGCTTTTATCCTGAAAGAAATAATATTGAACGTCTGGTTGAAATTAAATTTGGTAAAGATGAATGGGCTGAGGGACAATATAGAGCTTATGAGCAGATAGCGCCAGACAAGGTAAGAGAAGTATCAGATAAAGATTGTAGTTGTGAGACACGGAAACCACCAAATGGTGGTGTACCTGTTCCTGTTTACCCACCAATTAAAAATCCGACTCCATATAAAAGTGCGATCTTTCGTCCTACCACGCTCAGTTTAGCTCCCAAAAAAGGAATACCTATGTTGGGGGGGTTAGGTCACATGATTGCACCACCATCGCCAAAAGTGATTTTTTATCGAAAATTAGTTCCTTTAAAGGAGTATCACAATATGATGATTCCTATTGCTGCCAGTGTGGGCATCGCAGGCGTATTTATCTGTGGAACAGTAGTTTTGGCAGGCGCAGTAACAGGCGGGGCTGTTGCAACCGCAGGTGCAATTGGTGGTGCTGCTGAAGCAGTGGGTGGAGGTCTATTGATTACAGGCTTTGCAACTTTGGCACATTCATAAATTAGGATAGAAAACGTGATTATTAAAAGTTATGAAGATTTAGATCCATATTTTAAAGATTTCCAGTGGACTGAACATCGTAAAGACCAAGCTTCATTGTTTATTGCAGGGGCAGAGTTTCAAGCACACTTCCTTTATTTTGCAGGTCATACTCCAGAAAAACGCCAAGCATTGGCAGAATGTATTGAAGAATATAATCGCCATTATGCTGAATACTTTACTTGGGGGCTTAATTTTGATGAACAAGGTAAAGTTCATTATACCGATATGGCAGAGATGCCAACCATTCGGGAAGTCATTGCAAAAAATCCACATCCTGATGACCAAATTGAATGGCGATGTGCATCAGGTGATCGTGATGAAGCCCCAGAATATATGCTTTCAGCCTTTACCAATAGAGGTTGGGAGGGACATCTTCTTGATTGCTCAGCTCTTACTTTTCGTGTGCCAAATAAACTCATATTTGATCAGGGACACAAACAGATTTTGATGTCTTTAATTCAGACGTGTATTGATAAACTTGGGGTATATCATGCGGTAGCAGGGTTTCAAGGAGCATTACCTTATAGACCAATGGGTGTAGGTGATTATTCGCTTGCTCAAGGTGAACGATTTTGGGGAATCTACCAAGGGGCAGGTATTAGAGAAACTAGCAGAATTCAGGATGGAATTAAAAGTATTGATTGGCTTACCTATATCAACAATACCTTGGTACAGCGGATTTGTGAGCCTAAAACCTTTCCCCAATATTGTGAACATTTTAATTTACATCCTCAACAGCAGGAACATGGATTCTTGTTTCAACTGGAAGATTACCCGCAATTGCTTCCAAGTAATCTCCCAGTTTTAGAGAGCTACTTTAATCTGAACAAGGCATTACGCCCATTAAGAAACGGATCATATTGGTCAATTAGTTATGATGTTGGAAATAACTATAAAGTCTTGGATGTAGAAGCAAGCCGTAAGTGGATTTGTCGATTAGATGCTCCAGATGTTTTTCCTGATCGTGGGCATTATGAAGAAAGAGAGCCACCAAAAAAGAATATCTATTTGGAATCTGGCCGACCTTGTGAAATAGAAGGTATCTATCGTTATGATGAACAAGTCGATTTGGATGGTCAACCAGTATATGTTGGTTACGCAGATCGCAATGAATACAAACCAAATGATGTTAATGACTATCGACAACATGTGGTTTTACGCAAAGGTGATATTGCCCCACGTTTTCTTGAGTTCTATGACCATGCGATTTTAAAACAAGCCAAGAAAATTAAATGGCATTTGGTATATGAGACAGTTAAGGTCAAATAGGCTGCTATCTACGATCAGAAATAATAATTTTAACTACAATAAGCCTAGACGTGCTGCTTTGAAAAAGTATGCTAGGCTTTTTAATGGCTAAGTCTCAAAGTAACTTAACTGAGATACAAATTGCTAAACGAATCAAAAAATTTTAGCAAGGTTGAAGTGTTACACAGTAGCTTTGGTGGCAATCGTCCCATTACATCACTCCTTTAAAACCAGATGGCCCCACCACTGACTAGATACTTCGATAGTATTAGGAGTATCTCACGTATGTTTATTCCCTAAACCTCTTGCGAAAGTAAGTTTTTTAATCATTTGGACGTTATATAATACCTTATAAATCAAAGGTCGTGCCTGCTCAAATTTTGACTAACGCTAAAGATCTAATTAACTTCTGATGATTGGAGATTTTATCTAGGCAATACTAAAAATTACCTAAGTGTATAATCATTATCTTGGCCGAATGAACTATTTGATGATGTATTTGGAGAAAATATATACTTAGATTTTTCATTCCTATTTGATTTCAAGATATTGATTTTTAACTGTTTGTTGTGGGTTTGGTTGAAAGGGGTTTTAGTGATTTTAAAGATTTAGGCTAAAATATTGAATTCTTGTCTTGATAAAATAACTATCTGGGCGTAAAGTCTTATATATGTAGATCAAATAGAGGGCAACCTGAAAAAATAAACAACTTGACCAAGCCGTAGTTAATGCTTGATTGAAAATGACAAATTACTAATGTCATTAATATTACATTCTATTGGCACATTAAGATCATTGAATCTTAAAAAAAATTTCAAAAGAAAGCGTACTTAAGTCTATAGATCATTGGATTTCTATGTTCTATATATTTTATTTATAAATTATTGATTTATTTAGGTAAAATCATGATTAAAATCAATGCATCAAATTTGTCAGCACAGCAAAAAAATTTAATTTCTAAACTCAATATAGAAATTCAAAAACAACCTAAAAACAAGCAATGGCAAGGATTCTCTTTCTTTGCTCGTTCTTTTGGTAATCAAAAGCAACAATATGACTTAGTGCTTTTAACGAATGCAAATATTTTATGCGTAGAATTCTGTAACGTTAATGGCCAGATTACATCTGACCAATATAATAACTGGTGGGTAAATAACGAACGTCTTAGTCCTTCACCTCTAACTATTGGAGGAAAAAAAGCTCGTAAATTAACAACAGAAATCGAAGCTATTAAACATCAACTCCATAATGCTGATCAGTTAGTAAAAAACCCCCATTTTTTACCTAAAGTTTTGAATTTAGTAGTAATGACAGGTAAGGCAGATTGGTCTGCACTTAATGGGATACCATTTGTAGATCGTATTTTATCATTTGAAGATTTTTGTCAATTAATTCCTAATGAAGATTTTTATCTTCATTTTTCTAAAAGCAAAAAACCATTACCAATGAATGCAAAGCAACTTAATCGTGATTTTGATGTTTTGACTAAAATATTAACTCACAATATGGAACCAATAACATCACAATCTATAGAAGGTTATGAACTAGGCTCACTATTAATCATGCATTCTCGTAAGCTTTATAAAGTCTATAGTGCTGAATCTATGGGTAATGATAATGCTGTAATTAAGCAATGGGATTTTTTCTCTCATACGGTAACTGATAAATATCGTAAAGCTATTATTAATAATGGGATTAATACCGTAAATAGTATCAAAATTAAAAACCCCCAACTTTACGAAAAATGCCTTATCTCTTTAGAAACAAATCCCCAAGACAATGTAGATCAATACTATGATGAAGTCATCGAATTACCGGATACCAACCATATAACACTAAAATCATATTTAGAAACGTGTCCAAAAGGTTTAACAACAAAAAAATTAGACTTAATTCAGTCTATGATCTATGTAGTTAGTGAGTTACATAAGCTTGGGATTGCTCATGGTGACTTGAATTCATTCAGCATTTGGGTTGATAGTACTAATAAAATTAAGCTTTCACAATTTACATCGGCATTTAACCCTGATTTCAAAGTCGATAATGCTGTACGTACTATTTTGCCATTACTCAATCAAAATATCTTTGATGAATATTCATTAACACCGTATACGAAAGATGTTTTTTGGATTGCTTGTCTTGCTTGGCATATCATTGAGGGTCTTAAGGTTACTCCTCACAGTATTAGTGCATTTAAAGCATTAAATCATTCTGACTGGCTGACTGACTTATTCAGTCAAGCTGCTAATTTTGCATATACAGATGCATCAGATTTTTTAGCAGCATTCTTAAACTCACGCCCTCCCTCAGATATTGAACATCAGGTATCACCCGAGATTTTGAGTTCTTATATTAGGAATGAGAGTCTAGAGCAGTATTCAAATATTGTCTTTGAAACACTTCCAAATCCATTGTCTTCTTATGATTGTTTATATTATAAAGCGAAACTAGACAAACTAGATATTCTTAAGAATCAAGGAGTAAAAAGTTATATACCTGAAATTACTGCTTTTGGGATTATTGATCAAGATAATCAGAAAATATTTTTTTCTGTAATTCAGTCTATTAATACACCTAGATGGAATGATTGTGACTTAGGGAGTTTATGCTTTGAAGATAAAAAACAACTTGCAGTGAACTTGATTAAGGCTTTACAGCATTATCATCATTTACAATATGGCTATGGTCAACTTTCTGGTGAGACAGTTCATGTTGATTTGGCTGATTTAACCATTAAGTTAAGTAATGTACTCGAACCTGAACCAGCACATCAAGGTTCGCTTGATCCAAGTGACGTGGATATGCCAACAGTACAACAGCGTGATAATTATGCTGTACTACAAATGTTGAACGCTCTATTTAGGGAGGAACTTGAATATGAGGATTTTGATTGGTTATGTGAAGCATTTTTGCTTGAGTTTGAACAAAAACAAGGTAAATATCTCGATTTAAGTCGTTTTCTCGATACGCTGTTGGTAGAAGGTCAAGAAGAACAAGTGCCTACTCTGATCGTCAATGGGGCAGGTTGGTCTAATGGTGATGACGATTCTAGTCCAAATAACTTTAATTATATTCTGCCCGATAACGGAAAAATTTATGGGCATATTAAACAACAATCAGGGAGGGATCTAGAAGTTGAGCTTTGGGGCGTAGGTGGAAAAGTAAGTTTCTTTTATACTGACTACCAACAAAATCCGGGCTTGAGACCTAGATATGTACAACAAAAATCCTTTATTAATAAAAAATTTATTGATAATTCCGTATTTGAATTAAACATCCGTATTAAAGTTGAAGATGAACGAAGCTTTTACAGAAGTACTCTTCCATGGTTAAGTGATTTTTTAATCCAAAATGATGACTTTAATCATGCTCTACAGGAGTTCAAGACAGAAGAAAATTCATCTAAAGAGTATGTTGAGTTCTCTGAAGAAGTCGTTGATATTCTTGATTCTAATGAAATGTCGACTAAAGCATTGTGGCGTTTAATTAAAGATACTGAAGAAGAAGCATTACCTATTGTTGAGCTTACTGATGTTCTAAAACCAATTCGTTCTAATCATTATATTAACTATTACAAAGCTAATTATGATCCGGTTGAAAGTAATGATGTGTTAGATCGCTTTCAGAAAAAAGATAAGGTTCAAGCTCTTTTAGTTACTGAAAATAGAGATGGTGAATTTGAGACTAAACTTGTTGGTGAAGTTGATATGATCAAATCGACCAGAGGGGCACTTTACATTAAAAACTGTAAGTTAACACGATTAAATGAAGGGAGTCGTCTTACTTTGCAGAATATAGCAGAACAATCTTCTAATCGTAGGCGTAAGATAGCTATTGATAATATCCTAAAAAATCGGTCAGTCATTCCAAATCTGATTGAATATTTCGAAAAAAATAGCAGTGCTGAAGTGGCTAAATATGATGTAGATTTTTGTGATCAACAACTTGATTACTATAACTCGACAACTAGAGAGGGTAAAACTATTGCTCTAAATGCAACACAACGCCAAGCATTTGAACAGATTATTACTAGTGGCCCAGTAAATGTATTACAAGGTCCTCCAGGGACAGGTAAAACAGAGTTCATTTCAGCATTTGTTCATTACTTATTCCATCATCGCTTGGTAAAAAATATCTTAGTAGTAAGTCAATCACATGAAGCAGTAAACACAACTGTAGAGCGGATTCGTCAACGTTTCACTAGTCATAAACAAGATGTCAGTATTGTGCGCATTAGTAATAAGGCTGAACTTGTATCAAAGGATTTGTTAGATACCTATTCTGGTTCAATCATTGAATCACAGCAGGCATTTTTCCAAGAAACCTTAATACATCGTATTTTAACTTTAGGTTCTCATCTTAAGCTCAAAGAAGATTACTTAACTGATTTGATTCGCGTAAAAGTTGAAATCTTCGAAAAAGTTAAACAAACACGTTCTAAGATTAGTGATGAAGAGGATGCTGGTACTGTATCACCAGCTGCTTTTAAGCAATTTGTTTTATATAAATTAGAAAGTCTTCATAAAATATATGAACTAGATACTGATGATCTTGGTTTGGATATAACAAGTGAGGCTTTTTGGGAAGTTATTGAAAATGCTGTGATGAATGCTTTAGCTGAAGAATATGCAGTTGATCCAGAAAATTCAGCAAAAGCACAAGCTTTAATTCGCTTAGCCAAAGATTGTGAAACTTTAATAGATGCTCCTTATGCTCATTATGAACGTTTTTTAGCCCAAACACGTCAGATTGTTTGCGGTACATGTGTAGGTATTGCTAATAACAGTGTCGATATTTCGAATCAGGTTTTCGATTTTGTAATTATTGATGAAGCAGCACGTTCAACTTCATCTGAACTTGCAATTGCAATGCAAACTGGTAAACGCATTGTATTAGTAGGGGATCACAAACAATTACCACCTTTATATACTAGTGAACATAGCAATTTATTGAAAAAGAAGTTAGGCATTTCAAACCATAAAGAGTTAGACGATGTTTTAAAAAGCGATTTTGAACATGTTTTTAATTCACCTTATGGTAAAAGAATTAGTGCCCAATTATTACAACAATATCGTATGGCTCCAGCTATTGGGAATTTAGTATCTGATTGCTTCTATGAGGGTAAATTACAAACTGCTGTCTGTGAACCGCCTTTTGATAAAAAGGATAATTCAAAACGTGTAGTCCCTTCGATTTATCACTCAAATAAAGTGAAAGAGCTACAATCAACTGTTACTTGGGTCGATACAGGTGGTAAGGGAGCATTTCATCAAAAAATTTCAGATGAAAAAACAAGCTTATATAATCCTCATGAATTAAACGAAATTATGAATTTCCTTCGTCGTATAGACTCTGATCCTGCGTTATTAGAGCGTGTGAATCAAAACGTTAAAAAAGATGAAGCTGCTATTGGAATTATCTGTGCCTATGCAGAGCAGAAGAAACAGCTTATAAAACGTTTTGCTGCTGGCAACTTTTCTACATTACTTCAAAATTCAGTAAAAATTGATACTGTCGATAGTTATCAAGGTAAAGAAAACCGTATTGTTGTGTTCTCTGTGACACGAAATACTCCAGACTTCTCTAGTGCATTCTTAGCTTCAGAAAATCGTGTGAATGTTGCATTATCCCGCTCTATGGATCGCTTGGTGATTTTTGGTGCTATGGAGATGTGGGAGCATGAGAAGAATTCAAATAGCCCATTATATAAAACTTTGGCTTACATCAAAAAACGTTTGAGCCAACCAGAATACAAAATACTGAAACGTCGTAATGAAAACGTACAAGGAGAAAAATAATGTTGAATTATCATGATGTTGATGTATTACTACCTGCGCAAAAATTTTTGATTGATTTTAGTTTTTCAGGTAAAAAGCCCTTAGACTTTGTTCATTCTATACTTTTACGTACTCTGCGTTTGGGTCCATGTAGCTCGGTCCAATTGGCCAGCTTTTTAAATCTAGATCAAAACGAAATTACTATACTTTTAAATGAGTTACTTGCCAAGAATGAAATTAAGTCAACTGAAAATGATTTATTTGAGTTATCTGAATCAGCCAAGCGTTACTTTAAATCTGTCTCAGATATTCCTCAAGTTGAGCAAATCTCAGATCGTACAGTTTCAGTAATATATGATTTGATTGGATTTGATCCAGTTTTATCTTATGAATATTCAGGTCATAATGGTATACAGATCCAAGCTGATCAAGATCAGCTCTCTGAATCAGAAAAAATTGCTAAGGCTGCATTCCAAAAAAAATTTTATAGCTATGTTGAGCATGGCATACTTACATTTTATCAAGATCACCCCCAACTTTATAAAGTTGATAAAGTTATTAAAGACCGCCAACTCTTTAATCGAGTAAATCTTGATTTGTCACTTAAATTACAAGGTGATCAATTAACTACTGATGTTCATGACGTTGAAAGCTGTTTTAGTCACCTACCTAGCAGTACAACCATCCTTACTGAAATGGTTAATTCAACTTTACAAAGCATAAAAGTGGATAATATCGAATCAATTCAAGCCGAGTTGGCACATAATCCAATGCTTGAGTCATTGAAGATTAAGAATTTTTTTAAAAATGAAAAACTCGATCTAACGTGCTTAGCCCAACGAACAGAACACCAAATTATAGGACCTATTTATGAGCCAAGTAATCAAGAAAAATTCCTAAATTTACTTGAACGATGTGCTGAAGATAAAAGTGTTCAAGATTTATATTGGTTAACACCATCAAATCCTTTTTTTGGTCAATCAACAAATTTTAAGAATTTCTTGAATAAACTAATTACTTCTGAAAGCTATGATTTAAAAATGTTTCTTCCATGCACATCTTTGAAGAATGCACCATGGGAGAATAATCATATTGAACGCCCTCTATTCTGTAGTGGGAAGTTTCTTGCATTAGATGAAAGTGGCTTATTTAATAGTGATTTTGAGATACTTGTTGTTAAAAACAAGTTTTGTATTGTGATTGCCCATGTACATGACAGTGATGCACCTGTCCTGACAGCTGTACCAATTGGCGAGTTAACACTTGATTTAAATGTAGTGAATGGTTTTGCCGATGTATTCGCTAAATCGAAGCAACAAGCGGATGAAGAACGAGGACCATGCTATGGTGTTATCACTGTTAAATGATTCACTAATTTCCTAAATAGATTGTATGTTTTATTGAATTCATATTTTTAATCTATTTTGCAGCTTAAAGAGTCTTGAGCATCTACTCAAGGCTCCTCAAGCATGTTTAAATAAAATACTTATTTGTTACTTTACAGTGATTTAATCATCCGTAAACAAGACTAGCTGTTTATTAAATTTGTTTATATGTATTGAGAGGCAGTCCATTTTATTTGTAAAGCTATGCCTACACGATCTCATATTTGATATTGATGATGAATTTTTTGAACAGCTAGATAGCGTTCAAATTAATTGGTAAATCTTTATTGCTATTTGGTTTTACTGGTATAGTGCAAAATCAACAATTACTTGGACACACATTCTCACTTAACTTTGACACTTTAATATGTTTTCATTGATTAAGTTGGGCTAATTTAATTTGGGTTTATACACTAGGATTACTTTGCTTAACGACTGTTTAGATAACTTGGTAGTCTTTATTAACCGCCCCCTTTTTTTTATCTCCGACAACACATGCATTGACCCACACTGTTTTGGATTCTAGTTTTCTGATATGCCCACGGCGTAAATGTATTCTTGGTGAACTGTGGCTTCCTTTTGAGTTTGAATTGGAAGGTGCGTTGCCTTTTTGTGAGTTAATAGTGAGAACTTTATAACTAAAGAACGGCGTTTTCCCCTTTTTGATTCTTGATTTGTTTAGTTTTTCAGGTGGTAAAATATCATCAACTGACTCTGCATTTGAGCAATTTAGTGCAGCTAAAAAGCTCAAAATAACCTTCATAATTATCGAAATAAATTCTGACTGTCCCTGCTCTTTAGGGCCTACTTGTAGTGATGGGTTTTCACCCCATTGCCCCCTAAGCAAGCAAGGCTTTTCTGTATAACAAATCCATGCTGAATTGCCATTTGTATGTGGACCTAGAAAAGGATAGAAACCAATTCCTTCATCTAATTGTTTGCATAAAATCACAGCTGGGATTGTTTCACAATCTTCGTTATTTTTTGGACTTTCAAATTGTAATTTTAACTCAAGACAAAGAGTATCAAATGGTAGTTTCAAAATAGGGATGTAAGGTTGAAATGTTGTTTCCCAATTATCTTGAGCTTTAACTTCGCAAATCCTACCGTTATCGGGAAGTCTAAATTTAATTGCTTGGTTTATCTCAGCACAATATAAGGTGGAATTAACATGATGTTTATGTGTAAGAGAGTCAATTAACTCAGCACAATAGTTTGTATTCATTTAACTCCTTATAAAAGCTTTGTAGATAAATTATGATAGAGTATATCAATAGTCACATACGATCTGAAAATATAAAAACATTAATCTAGCTATGATGTAGCTAGTATTTTACTAGTTAATTGTATTTCTTTGTTTAGACGGTAATTATAGGTTTCTGAGCCTGTAAATTCCATTTGTCTATTGAAATATCAATATGTTTGTAATGATTGTCTAGGAGAGTGGTGGCAGTCCATTATCTAACTTAATGGTGTCTACAAAATTAGTGGTGATTCAGTGAGTCTAAACCAGAAACAGCTGATCCTTGGAAGAAACAATAACATAACTCATCCCAATGAAATTAAGATGCTAAAATAATAATTCTAATCATCGAAAGGCAGGGTTAGCTGTTTATTTAGTAATAGTTCTCCATGTACTATACGGGCTATTGAGGTAGAAGCTTTGCCAATCTTTCGTGTAGTACCATACCACTCAATAGTCGACCCTTTTGGGTCTGAAATATGGAGAATATTTAGTCCAATGATATTTCCATTACATAAGAATCCTTTTACTTTTATCTCGACTTCATTATCTGTATACCAAGGTTGAATAGAAGGATAAAAAACAGAAGATGCTTCACCTGATTTTGTATTTAACCATGCTTTAATTCTTTGATTTGTTAATTTTTTTATTACTTTTTGAGTGTAAGGATCATATTTCAAATGTCCTAAGAAGACACAATCTGATTCAAATTCTGTAAAAACTTGCCAATTCTTATCAGATGTAGGTATTTTTCTGGATTTAATCAATAAATTTTTTATTGTATCAACTGAAGGATGTGGTGACTCATAAGGATAGAGCATAAGACATTCAACTTGCTTATAACTTTGGGCAAGAAAATCTATATTATTTAGAAATAATTTCTGATTGTTTTTTAGTGTTAGTTGTAAGAGCTTACTGTTATCCCTAACATCAGGGGGAAGGGGATATGCTTCAAGAAAAGATTGAATATCTGGATTTATAAGTTTTTGTTCATTAACATCAATAATGCACCAATTCGATTCATTAAAAGAAGTTATTAGAGAAAAAACTGTGGAAGTAATCGAACTATTAATTGTAGCAGTATGAGTTTCACTTATCTGGAATATATGATTCAGATTAAAATAAGTGAGATATGGATCGATTGGTAAGTTTTCAGTTATGTACTCTCCAAAAATAAGTTCATTTTCAGTCTTTTTAACTTCACGAAGAATGACCTGATAGAAAACCCGTATAGATTTATGAGATTGTTCTCTTAAAATACCCCCATACCACCAAACGATATAGGATGTGCCTAGTTTCAGTTTTTCAAAATTATAAGGAAAGTGGTCTCGTTCATAATTAATAAATGGAAAAGGGAGTTGAAGTTTCTGTTGCATTCACTGATTTATCCAAGTAGATTTTTGTCTCATCTATCTCTGATTCAAAAAAATAGCTAATAAGTAATAAATATCATGGGCTTAACTACAAGTTTTTAGAATTGCTAAGATAATTATAATTGCGACAGTCCATTTAATTACCTGATCTATGTTAATAGGATTTCTCGTTCTATTTTTTGGAATGTTTTTTTGATTTCCTAACATATTGTGGTTGGCGGTACTCTGTTGAGCTTTAGGTGGTGAAATATTTTGTCTCTGATTTGACAAGTTGCCAGTATTGCTAGTTGTAGCATGAATTTTATTTAAAATAGCTTGGTTAGATGAGTTAGTAGTATTTGGTGGAATAGAGCCTATTGGTTGACTGTTTTTCGTAGAAGGCTTTTGTCCAGCTATTTTAGCTAAAATATCTTGGTTGGATACTTTTTGTGAGAAATTACTTACAGAAACAGATTGTTGTTTAGCGGCTAATCGTTTTTTTGCTTCAACCTCATTTATTGTAAACAATTGACCTTTTTTTGATACAGTAATAGATATGGAAGAGCATTTAAATTTTTCATTTCGATAAGGTGATTCCATTAAACCTTTAATACTTAACCATTTTCCAATCCAAGAGCTATCTGGCTTGTTAGCAATGATAGCTAACCCCTCACTCCAAATTGTAATTTTGAATATATTCCCTCGCCAGTCTCCAAAGTTTATGAAGATATAAGGCTTACCATTCCTAGCACGACTACTCTTTATACTTACAACTTTACCGATAACTTCAACCTGATTACCAGTCTGCTTTAAACAAGCATTGTAATCCAAAGCTGAGATAATAGGGTAGGGACTAATATATTCATTAACAACTACAGCACGACTAACATTCTTAGAAACAATATTGATATTGCTTAAGCTAGGAATATTTAATCCTTTAATGAAATCACTTAAACTTGGTATATTTTCTAATTTATTAGTGCTGCATATTGCTGCAAAATTTTTAGTATGTTCCTTTAAACTTGGATATGAACTTAGCAATGCAAATGTTTGAGATGAGTTTGGATTAGTAAAATCTGTCGAACGAAATATCACAGAATCCATATCTGACTGTGTTTTATCCCAAATTTTAGAATCCGTTTCCAATGCTTTGCATGCTAACCATAATAATATCAAGGAGAATCTATCTATCTTATTATTATAAGGATTTATTTTGGCTCTATAAGGATGTTGGAAATTGATATGACCTAATTCAGAACTACCCAACTGTGCTAAAGAATCGATATACATTCCATCGTAATCGATTAATTGGATTGAAGATCCTGCATTTGAGATCATTAAATTACCAGTTTGTATATCACCATGAGCAATTGAATTACTCTCTAAATATTCTGATAGCTTTATTAAGGCATCAGATAAATTGACTATATATTCTTGATTATCATAATTATCTTCAAAAAATTCACCAAGTGTAGTTCCGACAGCCCATGCCATTTTAATAATAGGATACGCATGACCATCTACTACAATACCTTTAGGCTGAAATTCAAAATCTAGGAAAAAAGCAGAAGAGAGATTTTTGATTTTTTTAGAAATTTCAAGATAACGTAGTTCTAGAGATTTAGACTCTTTATGAAAACACCTTACGGCATATTTTTTTGAAATGCACTCAATTGTATAAGTTAAAGCAAATCCACCACTAATAGCTAAAGGAACACCAAGCCCTGTCTTTTTGACAATACCTTTTGCTAATTCTGGGTCATTTAATAATTTGCTATGGAGCTGAAATGCCTCATTATATTTTTCAAAAGATGGATAGCTCATAACTGTATATCATATCTCTAGAATAACCAAAGTAGTATCATCCACTTTTAAACTTCCTCTGTTACGACTGAAATTAACCAATTTATTGAATTTCCTATCATTTATAGTCAAAAATATATTAACCAATTTATTGTGATTAATAATTGACATAGCTCTACAAAACCAATCAGCTAGAGCATCTGTTGCGCAGATTGCAATTATAGGTTCATCATTTTTTAAAATTGGTATCTCTAAATAATGTTTACTATTTACCTTGTTTAAATCAATACCTTTATTTAACTCAATTTTTGTAGACAGTAGAGTTGGGTTTAAATGAAAATCTGGAATATTAAAGGTTGGAAAATATTCATAGTTACCTTTAATTTTTTTAAAGAAAAATATAAAACTATCGCCAAACAATCTCGTAATAATTTTTTTATTTATTGAATCAACGCTAATGCTAGTAAACGT
This sequence comes from Acinetobacter sp. CAU_H_S139_7, assembly GCF_058599305.1. NCBI lineage: Bacteria > Pseudomonadati > Pseudomonadota > Gammaproteobacteria > Moraxellales > Moraxellaceae > Acinetobacter > Acinetobacter sp. CAU_H_S139_7. The sequence goes on along the minus strand of NZ_CM178651.1, from coordinate 3,322,045 downwards.
AGAAAAACTACCACGTTGGTAAGCAGATAATTGAGACCAACTCATAGTATTAAAGTCATGCTCTGAGACATACTTTTTCACTGCATCATTTAACCAGTTTTCATCAATATCATCATCATTAATGAAAGAGTTACAAATAATTTTGGCCCACAATTGAGAATTATATGATTCGCTAGCCCCATCACATAGAATGAACTTGGTTAAATCTTCAGAAAAAGCAAAAGAATCCTCATTTGCTTTTTCTTGTCCAATTTCTTTTGGGTGAGTTCCTTGAAAAATTATTTTCATTAGCGTAATTGAGAAGCTCTCGTACCAATGTCAAAGAAATCAACAATATCAGAAGCTTCTGCATTAAAAATAAAGCCCCGTGATTCTCCACTCACCTTAAAGCCTTTATCTTGTGCATAACCGACAAGATGAACTGGTAACTCGCTAGACATTCTAAATAACATTTTAGAATATGCATCGGGCAAAACATGCTCACTAGAAGGTAAAATGATAGGGGAATTACTTAATGCACTTACATGTAAATTATAGATCAATACAGATCCATCATTTGTACCTATCTGGGCAAGATGATTAGCGATTTCCTCTGGATCACCATCATTCGACTCACCATCCGTAACATGTAAGATTGTTGGTGGATAACTATCAGGATGGGCATCACACCAATTTGCCAATTCTTCAGCAGCTTTTGTTAACGCTGCTCGCATAGGTGTTCCACCATTTGCTGTTGGCTCAAACCACATTGGAAATTTAACTGCAACTTCTAGTATTCCACCTGCGCCATCGTCCATTTTACGTTTACGATCTTCGATTCTAAGCGGGTTTTGTTCTAGTAATGAGATAGGGTTCATTACTTGATTGCCTAAAGTACCACTAAATCCATTACTTACGCCTTGATGCCCATATCCTAAAACACCAATATCAAAGTAATCTCGAATACCTTCTGATTTAGAACATCTCGTAATTAAGTCCATTAGAGTTTTATTAAGAACATCTGAAACAAATTCTGCTTTAGTCTTTCCAGATGACATCTTATCCATCATAGAACCTGATTGATCAACCAAGAACAAAAAGGCTGTTGGAGATGTCCTACTAATTTGAGCTTCGTGCGACATTATTCCCTCTTTTTTAAATTTTTAGATTTACTCATGATAGGTTTTTTGAAACCTTATTTGAAAATTATTCTAGCGTGATTTTCGGAGAGATTTAAACAAATAAATTTTATTTGTTAATTATTTATCTTAACCATATATTCTATAAAGAAAATTTCATCATCAGAAATTGCTATAACCAACTTTGTTCTAAACTTTGCTAATTAAAAATTTTGTTTCATCTATTTCTGATTTGTTTCATTTATTTCTGATTTTCACACCCGCCACCGACTAGGGCAACTGCAGAAGCTGTATGGTGCGGTGCACGAAATGGCCGCTGCCCAAAAGGATGTTGATGATTGGCCACCGAGTAAATACTCGCCACTTCCAAATTCTCTTGCGTGTTCAAGGGGGGTAAAATACTGGCTAAACGTGAAGCCAATAGGGTTTTCCCTGTTCCTGGCGGTCCTTTAAATAGCAAAGAATGACCACCTGCTGCCGCAATCTCTAAGGCACGTCTCGGACGTAGTTGACCTTTAACATCGGCCAAATCAAATTTGTAATGTTGGGAGGCTTTTAGCGCCGTGGGTTGAAACTGTTGGATGAGATGGTTTTGCGACAGATGCTCACAGACTTGTTTTAAATGTTGCGCTGCAAATACTTGAAAATTGGGCAGTTGAGAGGCTTCTTGCGCATTGGCCTCAGGTAAAATCAGTTGATGTCCAGCTTGCTGGCAGGCAATCGCAATACTTAAAGTACCTGAAATTGGTCGCAGTTGCCCATCAAGTGCCAACTCACCTATAAATTCAAAATTTTCAGTTCCTTGCTCAGGGAGCTGACCAGAGGCAATTAAAATACCCAGTGCAATAGGCAAATCCAGTCGTGAGCTGTCTTTGGGCAGATCTGCGGGCGCAAGGTTGATAGTGAGGCGTTTAGTCGGAAACTGAAAGCCACTATTGATAATGGCGGAGCGTACCCGATCTTTACTTTCCCGAACGGCTGCTTCAGGAAGCCCCACAATGGTTAAAGAGGGTAGTCCTTGGCTCAGATGAACTTCAACTTCAACCGAAGGTGCGTGTAAACCGAGCAAAGCTCGAGTGTAAATTTTGGCAAAAGACATCTTTTGTTCCATTATAGTGCATTATTTTAATTCGTTATGCGTCTTTTGTTGCACCAAACAGGTGCTCATTTTTTGTTCTGAATGCGTAACTCTAAAGCTTCCACTTGTTTCAATAAGTCATTTAAACGCAAATTGGCATTATTCAGTGCAGTACGTTGACGTTCAATTTCATCTTTGGAAACCAAATCCATCTTGGTGACTGCTTCATTGAGCAGTGCGCGTAAATTATGTTCTAAGTCTTGTTTAGGTTGTTCGACTTGTTCCAGTATGGCTTGTAATAAAGTTTCAATCATTTCTATATCCAACAGTTGGAGACGTGACAGCAGTGTACCATTGCTGCTTCTGACTCTATAGCCTTTCAGATGAAATATGATTTCATCGATTGTAAAAAAATCATAAATCTTCGACTAAAAAACCTGAATTTTGAAGCTCAAAACGCATTTAAATGTATAGAATAGGGTATAAAGAAAACTCATGTCAGACTTTCTTTTCCCCCCAACCTAAGAATTTTTGGCATGAAATTTGAACATAAAACCTTACTGGTGAAATAAGCCGAAGGAAAACAAACATGAAGCTCGTAACTGCAATTGTAAAACCGTTTAAATTGGATGATGTGCGTGAAGCACTGTCTGAAATTGGTGTTCAAGGGATCACGGTAACTGAAGTCAAAGGCTTTGGTCGTCAAAAAGGTCATACTGAACTTTATCGTGGCGCTGAATATGTTGTTGATTTCTTACCAAAAGTAAAAATCGAAATCGCGATCAGTGATGAAATGGTCGACGCGGTGATTGAGTCAATCACACGTGTGGCTAGTACCGGAAAAATTGGCGACGGTAAAATTTTCGTCACAAATTTAGAGCAAGTCATCCGTATCCGTACAGGTGAAACAGGTGCCGATGCCGTTTAATTTGGCATGAAGTTTGCTGAGTAACACATAACTCGCACAAATTAGGTTGGGGGATACGAATGAAAAAAATGCTATTCGCGCTGAGCTTATCTGGCGCACTTTTAGGTGGTTCTGTTGCTTGGGCTGAAGAAGCAGCAACAGCGCCAACTTCATCAGAACAAGTCACAGTGGTTGAAACAACGGATGTGGCTGCTCCAGCGGTACAAGCGGTTGAAGCCGTTGCTGCTCCAGTAGAAGCACCCGCACCTGCAGAAGAAGAACCAACATTAGATACAGGTGATACGGCGTGGATTTTAGTCTCCACAGCACTAGTTTTATTAATGACCATTCCAGGTTTAGCGTTATTTTACGGCGGTATGGTTCGTAAGAAAAACGTTTTAAGCACTATGGCACATAGCTTTGTTGCTGCAGCAGTGGTGAGTATTGCATGGGTTATCATTGGCTATACTTTAGCATTTGGTGAAGGCAATGCCTTTATCGGTGGTTTAGATAAGTTCATGTTGACAGGCATTACTACCGATGCGTTAACGGGGACAATTCCTGAAGTTCTATTCGTTATTTTCCAAATGACCTTTGCCATCATTACAGTTGCCATTATTAGTGGTTCAATTGCAGAACGGATGAAATTCGGCGCATTTATCGCTTTTATCTCGATTTGGGTAGTCGTGGTCTATGCACCAATTACTCACTGGGTATGGGGCGGTGGTTGGTTAGCAAATGATGGCGCACTCGACTTTGCTGGCGGTACCGTTGTACACATCAACTCAGGTGTGGCGGGTTTGGTTGCTGCATATATGCTCGGCAAACGTATGGGCTTAGGCCGTGAATCAATGGCTCCACACAACTTGGCATTAACCGTTGTGGGTGCAAGCTTACTGTGGGTCGGCTGGTTTGGTTTCAATGGTGGTTCTGCATTGGGCGCAAACGGCTCAGCAGGTTATGCATTACTTGTGACTCAAGTAGCAGCAGCAGCAGCGGCAATCTCTTGGTTAATTACTGAAAAAGTTGCACGTGGTAAAGGTTCAGTACTTGGTGCTGCATCTGGCGCGGTTGCTGGTCTGGTAGTGATTACACCAGCAGCAGGGTTTGTGACTGTCGGCGGTGCATTGGCGATGGGTTTAATCGGTGGTGTGGTGTGCTTCTGGGGTATCAGTGCCTTGAAACGTGCTTTAAAAGCCGATGACTCTTTAGATGCGTTTGGTTTACACGGCGTTGGTGGTATTGTCGGTGCAATCTTAACAGCATTCTTTGCAAGCGATTTCATCATGGGCGACAAAGCACCAAGTGATGTAATGCATCAACTTTGGGTTCAAGTTGAAGGGGTATTGGCAACGATCGCATACTCAGCAATATTAACCTTCATTATCTTAAAAGTGATTGATCTAGTGATTGGAATTCGCGTTGAATCTGATGATGAACGTATGGGCCTAGACTTGAGCCAACATGGCGAACGTGTGGACTAATCAATAGAATAATAAATAAACAGTATAATCAATATATTGTGTGAAACAGCCCGAAAGGGCTGTTTTTTTTCTATATCTAGCGTAAAACTCTACAAAACACCGAATTTTTGCTACACTCTAAAACCATTCAAATTTGTTCAATTTAACCACTATGCATTGTCCATTTTGCAACGCTGAAGACAGTAAAGTGATTGACTCACGTTTGGCCGCTGAAGGTTGTCAAATTCGTCGTCGTCGTGAATGTATTAGTTGTGGTGAACGATTCACAACCTTTGAAAGTTATGAAGTGGTCATGCCTCGTGTGATCAAGTCGGATGGCAAAAGTGAACCTTTTGATGAAGCAAAATTGCGTCGTTCCTTGATGCATGCTTTACAAAAACGTCCCGTGACGCAAGAGCAAATTGAAACCGTCTTGAGTGATATTCAGCTGCAAATCCGCCGTTTAGGTGAGCGTGATGTGAAATCACGTACCATTGGTGAAATTGTCATGCAATCTTTATTTTCGTTAGATCATGTTGCGTATGTGCGTTTTGCATCGGTCTATCAAGACTTTCAAGATGTCGACGCCTTTCGTCACCAAATTGAACAAATGCAACAACGTGAACATTAAGCGAGTTGGCATCCATGTCTGAATTACAGTCCAGTGCTTTACACGCCGACCAAGCTTGGATGAAACAAGCGATTGCTTTAGCACTGCAAGGTCAATACAGCACCAAGCCAAATCCAAATGTAGGCTGTGTCATTGTCAAAGATGGGCTGTTGCTGGGGACAGGTTATCACCCTAAAGCGGGTCAGCCACATGCAGAAGTTTTTGCGATGCGCGAAGCGGGCGAACAGACCCAAGGCGCAACGGCTTATGTCACTTTAGAACCTTGTGCACATTATGGGCGTACACCGCCGTGTGCCAAAGGTTTGGTCGAGGCAGGTGTGGCGCGTGTTGTGATTGCCTGTCCAGACCCCAACCCCTTGGTGGCCGGTAAAGGGGTACAAATTTTAAAAGAAGCAGGCATTGAGGTTGATGTCGGTATTTGCCAAACCGAAGCGCATCAGTTGAATGCTGGTTTTTTAAAAGCCATGGCTACTGGCATGCCTTATGTACGTTTAAAAGTTGCTTCTAGTTTAGATGGTCGAACGGCAATGGCTTCGGGTGAGTCAAAATGGATTACAGGCTCAGACGCACGTTTAGATGTTCAGCATTTTCGTGCCATTTCTGGCGTCGTGATCACTGGGATTGAAACGGTGCTGGCCGATGATCCGCAGCTCAATGTCAGACAGCTTCAGCGTGTTACGGATCTGACAACAGTTGTACAACCAAAACGTCTGGTGTTAGACCGTCAAGGCCGATTGCCTCTGACGGCTCAAATTTTACAGCAGCCGGATACCGTGATGGTAATGGGGCCTTATCGCCAAGCATTGGCCGATGTAGGCGTGCTACAGTTTGCTGTTCAGCCTTTAGATCAGTTATTAAAGCAGTTGGTTCAATCGCATCAGATTTACGATGTCATGGTTGAAGCAGGTGCAACGTTATCGACGGCTTTTTTACAAGAGAAGTTGGTCGATGAAATGATTAGTTATGTAGCACCGACCTTATTGGGTCAGTCTGCACGTGCAATGTTCAATGCTGAGTTTTCTCAGATGGCAGAGCAACTCCGCTTTAAGCTCATGGATGTCACACAATTGGGTGATGATGTGCGCTTAACGCTTATCCCATCTCAAGAGTCATTATGAGTTCAGAGTCTACGGTTTATCATAAACGTCGTCACGCGGCACGTACCACCGATGAATATCTATTTCATCAACTTGTTCCTTATTTGGGGAATAAGCGCCGTTTGTTGCATCTGATTTTAGAAGCGCTTGAGAGTACAGGGACTTTAAACCGTGCAGATGGTCGTGCGCCTATTTTTGCTGATTTCTTTGCAGGTTCGGGCGTGGTCTCGCGTTTGGCACGTCAAAATGGTTATCGCGTGATTGCCAATGACTGGGAACCGTATAGCCATGCGCTGAACCATGCCATTTTGGCTTGTACCGAAGCGCCTGCATTTAAAGAGTTGGGTGGTTATCAAAAAGCCATTGATTATTTAAACCGCTTGCCTGAAGTTAAGGGCTGGGTAACGCATAATCTGTGTCCGCGAAATGATGAGATCTATGATCCAAGCCGAGATCGTTTGTTCTTCAAACGTCGCAACGGCATGCGTATCGATGCGATTCGTCAGCAAATTGCCACATGGCAGGCACAAGGTGCAATCGATGATGTAGAGATGTCTGCTTTACTGGCACCTTTACTTTATTCAGCCAGTTTTGTCAGCAATACTTCCGGCGTCTTTAAAAGTTTCCACCACGGTTGGGGCGGTAAAACCCAAACAGCGCTAGAGCGGATTGAATCCTTGTTGTGGTTAACTCCAAGTCGTTTTAGTGAAGTGGGTGATAATAAGCAAAAGAATCCGATGGCTGAAATGTGGTGTGTCGATGCACAGCATTTGGCAAATCAAATGAGCAGTTTTGAGGTCGATGTAGCTTATCTAGATCCACCCTATAACCAACATGCCTACAGCAGTAACTATCATGTTTTAAATGCTTTAACACTATGGGATCAGGTGGATTTGCCGACACCAGACACCAAAGGCTTTAAAAGCGGAATTGACCGTGCGTGGCGCAAAGAGCGTCCGAGTCCTTATAACTCGTCAAAGTATGCTAAAGAAGCATACGAGAAATTACTGTCCACCATCAATGCACGTTACATTCTGACCAGTTATTCAACCGATGGTAATATTGAAGCGGGGGACTTGCTCAAAGCCAATTTGGAGCGAGGTCGCGTGACTTTATTAACGCAGGATGTACCGCGTTATCGCGTGAGTAAACAGCGTCAGTCTGAGCGTGCGCGTGTGTTAGAGTTTATTGTGATCACTGATACCCATGCCAAGTCAGGTCCGCCAATTCGTCAGTTGCTTGGGCAGTTGTATCATTATGCCGAATTGGGTGGGGTCGATACATCTGGGGTCACGACACAGTTGGCGCTGTGGTAAAAATATAGAGGTAGAAATCAGAAATGTTTACAGGGATCATCGAAAGTCTGGGCACAGTTGAAAGCGTACAAAATGTCGGTGGCGATGTGCGGTTACGCATTGGTACGGATCTGGATATGTCAGATGTACATTTGGGTGACTCGATTGCCACCAATGGCATTTGCCTCACAGTGATTGACTGGGGTGAGCACTGGTATGCTGCCGATGTCTCACGTGAAAGTTTAAACCGAACCACACTGACCCACTGGAAAGTTGGCCAACGTGTAAATGTGGAAAAGGCGATGTTGCCCACCACACGTTTTGGTGGACACATTGTGTCAGGTCATGTTGATGCTGTGGGTGAAATCACCGTTGTGCGTGAAGATGCACGTTCGCTTTATTTTGAAGTGACTGCGCCAGCTGAGATTGCACGTTACTTAGCAGAAAAAGGCTCGATCACGGTTGATGGGATCAGTTTAACCATTAATCATTTGCGTGGGCGTATTTTAAGCCTCAATTTAATTCCGCATACGGCTGAACGAACCAACATTGGAACGTGGAAGGTAGGGAGTCAAGTGAACCTTGAAGTGGATGTGTTAGCACGCTACATTGAACGTCTGATGATGGGTGACAAAGCTGCGGAAACGACCCCACAATCTAAAATTAGTTTAGACTTTTTGGCACAAAATGGTTTCTTGAAATAGAAAAATCGTTTAGATTGCAGCAAGAATAGACAAAAGATGAGCTCCCTATTTGCCCAAAATGAGGGAGTTTTTCTTTTGAAATGAATAGGTAAGCAATTGAGTATGATGAAAGATAGTACGCAGTTCATTGCACGGATAGGTGACAATGATTGATTTTTTTCTCCATCTAGAACAATTATTGCCCGTACTGCTTGCAGAATACGGCCTTTGGATTTATGCGATTCTTTTTCTGATTATTTTTGCAGAAACGGGCTTCGTTTTTATGTTCTTTTTGCCGGGTGACAGTTTACTGATTGCCATTGGTGCCTTATGTTCCAGCTCGGATTTAATTCATATCCATACCATGGGTATTTTGATGATGATTGCTGCGGTATTGGGTTATATCGTCAATTATTATACTGGTCAGAAGCTGGGCTTTAAATTTGCCCATCAGCATTCGCGTTGGCTGAAACCCGAATATATGATGAAGACCAATCAATATTTCTTAAAGCATGGTGGTAAAACCATTTTAGTGGCACGTTTTATTCCTTTTGTACGTTCTTTCGCGCCTTTTGCTGCGGGCGCAGGGCATATGAGCTTGGCGACTTTTATGTGGTACAACGTGACCGGTGGTCTGATTTGGATTGGTAGTTTGTTGGCGATTGGTTATGGTGTGGGTAATACCTTATCGTTTATGGTTGATGTATTGGTTTGAGATCGAGACAGACTACATCAGCCGAGCAAAACAAGCGGGCATAAAAAAACTCACCGAAGTGAGTTTAAGTGGAAGTCAAGGTCTGTTAAGCAGAGTTAGAAACCACTTCATCAGAAAAGTTTGAATTTTTTAGAATATAGTCAATTTCCTCTTGAGCCGCGGCTTGTAGCTTACTGCGATAGCTGGCTACGGACTCTTCAATTAAGGTTTCCGCTTCAAGCTCTAAACGTAAACGGACACTTTCTAACTCAGACAAAATTTTTGAGTCATCAATGCCAAATTTACCTTTGGCATAGTCCAGAGCTTGTTCAGGCGTTTTCTCATAGCGTGCGGTGTAGCTCAAAATTTCCTGATCGACACTTTGACGCATCACATTTAAAGCTTGGGTTTGCTCATTGAACTGACGGATTTCGTCTTTTTTGAGGCTTTCCGCATAAGCTTCCTGAGCTGCGCGTTTGTCTGCCAGTGATTTTTCCAACGCTTGTTGTTTACGAATTCGCGCTTCTTCAATCAGCTGTGCTTTCAGATCGGCATACGCTTGTTCAATTCGTTGGGTCGAGACAGCTTGAGCACGTTGGTCTTGTTCAATCCAACTGTGTAAACCTGTTTCAGGTTTGAGTACATCGCAGACGCGACTCAGGTCATCAATAAAGGCCTGACGAACAGCATCAGGTACATTTAACCAGCGCTGTTTAAAATCTGGACCAACATTCAATGCCACTACGCATCTCCTTATTTAGACGGGGAATCATTTAAAGCTTGAAGGTTCGAGCTTCAACCCCGAGACGTCTATATTGTTTAAATTTTTCACGACCTTGTTGTTTGGCCGATTCGTTATTTTCAATAATTTCTATAATGTGGCTAAATTTTTCGAACTGTTCAAGAGCTTGATCGTTAAAATTGAACACAATCCAATCGGATTGCTCAGGCAGTTGGGCTGAGATACAAATGCGCGCATCGATTTGATCAATGCCATGCGGAATAAAGCTCGTGTCATCAAAACTCCACAAACGTTCATCTAGTTGCTGTTGTAGTTCAGTGTCGCTTGCATACAACCAGATTCGCTCTGGCTGACGCAAGATTTTTCGACATAAACGACAAGCACTTTCGACTTGTCGTTCAGGACTTTGTTCAAACAGATAAAAGCTAATATTAGCCATTAGACTGCGCACGATGAGCTAAGAATTGCATCAATAAGGGTACTGGACGACCGGTTGCCCCTTTATTGGCACCCGAGTTCCATGCTGTACCTGCGATGTCCAAATGCGCCCAGCGGTAATCACGGGTGAAGCGTTGCAAGAAGCAAGCCGCAGTCACAGCACCAGCTTTAGGCCCGCCAATGTTGGCAATATCGGCAAATGGAGAGTCTAACTGTTCTTGATAGTCATCAATCACAGGCATGCGCCAGACGCGGTCAAAGCTATTTTGACCTGCTTCAGATAGTTCGGCCGCCAGTTTGTCATCTGGGGTAAACATACCCGTTAAGACTGAACCGAGTGCCACGACACAGGCGCCCGTTAAGGTTGCAATATCAATGACCAGTTCAGGGTTAAAGCGCTTCACATAGGTCAATGTATCGCACAGCACCAAACGACCTTCTGCATCGGTATTTAAAATTTCAACGGTTTGACCACTCATGGTGCTCACGATGTCACCTGGACGCGTAGCCTTACCTGACGGCATATTTTCAGCTGCCGCAATCGTACCTACGACATGAATGGCTAAACGTGATTCACACAGGGCACGGAGCGTCCCTAGAACCGATGCTGCACCACACATGTCGTATTTCATTTCATCCATACCAGCACCCGGCTTCAATGAAATGCCACCTGTATCAAAGGTGATTCCTTTACCGACCAAGACCACTGGGGCTTCAGTACGTTCAGCTTGATACTCAAGGGTAATAATACGGCCTGGGCGGTCTGAACCTTTGCTCACCGCAAGGAAGGAATGCATGCCCAGATCCGCCATTTGCTGCTCATCAAGCACATTAACACGGAGTAGGTCAGGATATTGAGCTGCCAGTTCTAAGGCTTGCTCTGCCAAATATTCAGGGAAACAGATATTGCCCGGACGGTTGCCTAAGTCACGAGCAAAGCTTTGACCTGATTGCACGGCTTCAATCAGTTTAAGTTGTGCAGCATTCAGCGGCGACTCAGCGGCAATCAGGCAGATCTGTTCAAGCACTTTGTCGGCTTTTTTTGATTTGAATTCATCAAATGCATATGCCGCTTGCGTCAAACTGAGGGCAAATAAATAATGGAGCTCAGCTGGAAGGGCTGAAAGGTCAAGGCTGATATGTTTGAATTTTTTTTGTGAAGCTTTAATAATGGTTTGAGCAATTTTCACCAGCTTTGCCGCGTGTAATTCAGCTGCTTTACCGACACCGACCAAGGCTGCATTGGGGCTTGTTGGAATTTGACCAATGAGGCTCAAGGTTTCATTGAACGCAGCTTTAAACTGAGTCGCTTCAATTAAGTTGTTTAAATCATTAATTTGATAAGCATTTGCAAGGTGTTGCGTGTTTTCAGAATCTACTAATATCAACAAAAATTGGCTAGACGTATTCTCTGTGAATGACGTATTAATAGAGAGTTTCATAAGTTTTATTTAAGCCTTATAAAGTTTGAAAATGATTAAACCACTGAAACATTAACATGAATAGAGTTGCAAAGTGCAACAAGAGTACAGGTTTTATATTTTCACTATTCGGGTAAACTAGCGCTAGTTTTTATTCACCTATTTTTGGAAGAATTAATTTGATTATTCGGCGTTATCTGGTCAAACAAGTGGTGTCGACATCCTTGGTTGTGATCGCCTTATTGACCTTGATCATGATGGGCGGTCGTTTGATCAAGTATTTTGGCGTAGCCGCGCAGGGTCGCTTAGATGCAGGTATTTTATTTAGCATTATTGGCTATCGTTTGCCTGAATTTTTAACGCTGATTCTTCCTCTAGGCTTTTTTATTGGGCTGATGCTGGTTTTTGGTCGTTTGTATGTCGATCATGAAATGGCAGTACTCAATGGCAGTGGCGTCAGTCGTAACCAATTGGGGCGACTGCTGATTCCTATGACCGTGGTGTTTCTTGCCGTTCAAGCCGTGCTGATGCTTTGGATGGCGCCGTGGGGTGTCCGTCAGTTTGAGCAGCTCACCACTAGTCAGGCGGTGCGTACTGGTTTTGATTTGGTTCGACCCAAAGAGTTTATTTCATCGGGGCCTTATACCATTTATGCGGGTGACTTATCCGAAGACCGTAAAAACCTCAAAGATATCTTCTTCTATCAACGCGCTGAAGCAGAAGGTAAGCCTGATGTGATGATTTTGGCCAAAGAAGCCACGCGGGTTGAAATTGAAAATGATCCAGCCAATGTGGTGGATTTGGTGCAAGGTCGCCGTTATGAAATCTATCCGGGGCAGCCGCGTTATAGCCAAGCCGAGTTTCAGTCTTATCGCCTACGTTTAGAAAATGATAAAGAAGCAAAGTTTGAAAGTGCCGATGTTGAAGCATTGTCCACCATGAAACTTTGGGATAATCGTAATGATCCTGTCGTGGCGAGTGAGTTGGGCTGGCGTATTTTTGTACCGTTTGCCATTGTAGTGGCGTTGCTCCTCGCTGTGGCTTTATCTGAAGTGAGTCCACGCCAAGGCCGTTACTTAAAGCTGTTCCCTGCATTGCTTATTTTTGCCAGTTTAATCGTGGCGTTGATGGCCATTAAAACCCGAGTCAGTAAAGAAGAAATGGGGATTTGGGCTTATCCAATGATCTTGGTGATCTATGCGATAGCAGCGGCTTTGTTTTCGCGTAAACAAAAGCTGGCCCCGAAAATTAAGAAAACATTACAACGAGCGGGGTCTTAATCATGTTCGCACGTCGTATAGTCGCAAAACATGTGACCAAAACCACCGCGATGGCGATGCTGGGTGCTACCGCTATTTTATCGGTCTTGCAAATTTTGTTTACCTACTTGGGTGAGCTAGGCTCCCTTAAAGAAGGTTATGGCGCTTGGGATGCTTTACGTTACGTACTGTGGGGAGCACCGCAATATCTCTATGAGATTCTACCGATTGCCGCGTTAATTGGCTCGGTACTGGGACTGGGCACTTTGGCTTCAAACAGTGAACTGATTGTGATGCGCTCGGTGGGGGTGAGTCTCTGGCGAATCGTCGGCTGGGTGATTCGTTCGGCTTTAATTTTGGTGGTACTGTCATTCGCTTTAAGTGAATGGGTGATTCCTTATACCAATGAGCAAGCCAAAGGTGTGAAAAGCCATCGAACTGCGGCTGAACTTGGTGAAGTACGTGGTTACTGGACACGAGAAGGGCAGCGTTTTATTTATGTCGATTATGCCAACTCTCAAGGTCAGCTGAAAAATGTGCAAGTGGTCGACTTTGACAATAATGCTCGTTTGAAAGGCGTTTTAAATGCTGAGCAAGGTCAGTTTGTGCAAGATGGTCGTTGGATTTTAGAAAATACTGCCCAAGTTGATTTGCTGCCAACAGGCAATGCTACGGCACAAAAGGCCGCTGAAATGCCTTTGGCACTGGCACTGCAGCCGAAATATGTGCACATGGTGACGATTGACCCTGAAGACCTTTCACCGAGTCAATTGGTCAGTTTCATGAGCTATATGCATGAATACAGCCAAGTGCCTAAAACTTATCAGTTGGCTTTTTGGCAGAAAGTGGCGTCTCCATTTGCCTTGATTGCTTTGGTGTTGATTGCCTGTTCCTTTATTTTTGGCCCACTGCGCCAACAATCGATGGGCTTTCGTTTGGTGATTGCACTGTTTACAGGCCTAGGTTTCTTTTACCTGCAAGACTTCTTGGGTTATGCAAGTTTGGTTTATTCACCTTCACCCGCATGGTTCGTTTTTGTGCCGATTTTACTGATGTTTGTCGCAGGTGGTTATTTATTACAACGTGCGCGATAACTGTACGATATTGAAGAAAACAATGCGGATGATGGTGTTAAACCATCATGCCTGCATAGAGTCTTGACCGAAAATTCGGTAAGATAGAGCGATGAATTTGTAGACAAAAAAAGAGTGCTTATTATGGCGGATGCAACTGCTGGCAAAATCCCTCACGTACTGGTCATTATGGATGGTGTGGGACACCGTGAAGCGATCGAAGACAATGCATTTTTAGCAGCGAATCGACCGAATTTAACAGCGATTGAAGCAAAGCATCCGCATAGCTTAATTTCAGGTTCTGGTGAAGACGTGGGCTTGCCAGATGGCCAAATGGGCAATTCTGAAGTGGGCCATATGAACTTGGGCGCAGGTCGTGTGCTCTATCAAGACTTTACCCGAATCACCAAAGACATTCGTACGGGTGCTTTTTTCAAACATGAAGTTTTGGTTGATGCCGTTGAAAAAGCCAAAGCCGCGGGTGGTGCGTTGCACATCATGGGACTATTGTCTGAAGGTGGGGTGCATTCACACGAAGATCATATTGTTGCCATGGCTGAACTTGCGTTAAAACGCGGTGCAACTGTATACCTTCATGCCTTCTTAGATGGTCGCGATACCCCACCACGCAGTGCACAGCCTTCTTTAGAAAAATTAGATGCATTGTTTGCTCAATATCCAAATCAAGGTCGTATTGTGAGTCTGATTGGTCGTTATTTTGCGATGGATCGAGATAACCGTTGGGACCGTGTGGAACAAGCCTATCGTTTACTCACAGAGTCTGAAGCAACACGTACTGCAGCTACAGCAGTTGAAGGTTTAGCATTGGCTTATGCCGCAGACGAATCTGATGAGTTTGTCAAAGCAACACGCATTGGCGATGCCGTGAAAGTTCAAGATGGTGACAGCATCGTCTTTATGAATTTCCGTGCGGATCGTGCGCGTGAAATTACCAAAGCGTTTGTTGAAAAAGATTTTGCAGGCTTTGAGCGTAAAGTTGTACCAAACCTATCTAAGTTTGTGATGTTGACACGCTACCAAGCCAGTATTGATGCACCTGTGGCGTATATGCCTGAAGCATTAAAAAACTCGATTGGTGAATATCTTTCAGACCTTGGTAAAACCCAATTACGTATTGCTGAAACTGAGAAATACGCGCATGTGACGTTCTTCTTCAGTGGTGGTCGTGAAGATGAATATCCGGGTGAAAAACGTATTTTGATTCCATCACCGAATGTGGCTACTTATGACCTCAAGCCAGAAATGAGCGCCTATGAAGTAACCGATGAATTGGTGGCTGCGATTAACTCTGGTGAGTTTGATCTATTGGTGGTGAACTATGCCAATGGCGATATGGTGGGTCATACGGGCGTGTTTAATGCAGCTGTGAAAGCAGTGGAAGCTGTTGATTTATGCTTAGGCCGTGTCTATGAGGCGGTGATGGCACAAAAAGGCCATATGTTAATTACGGCTGACCATGGTAATGTTGAACAAATGCAGGATTATCACAGTGGTCAGGTGCATACCCAGCATACGACAGAATTGGTGCCTTTTATCTATGTCGGCCCAACTCAAGCTACTATTGCTGAGGGGGGCGTACTGGCCGATGTCGCACCAACCTTGTTAAGCTTGATGCATCTTCCTGTTCCAGCAGACATGCAAGGTCGTAACTTAATTACATTAGACGTATAAATCAATTTGGGTGGGTAAATGGCAAAAGCATCGTGGACTTCAATAGGTGTAGTGATTGCTTTAGGTCTGAGTCTGATCCACCCGATGGGGGCTGTTGCAAAAACAGCGGCAGCACCCGCTTTTGATGATGAATTGGAACAAGGTTATGTTGAGGTTCCGATTGAATCCATTCAACAATTTGTGCAAATCTACGGTTTAGTCAAAGACAATTATGTGGCTGAACGTAGTGATGAAGCACTATTTCAACAGGCCATTAAAGGTTTAGTCAGTGGCTTAGACCGTTATTCTCGCTATTTATCTCCTCAAGAATATAAACAACTGGTGCAATATACCGAAGGGGATTTGGCTTCAGTTGACTTCAGCTTAGAGTTTGATTCTCGCTTACAACAATGGCTGATTCGTGGATTAAAACCTGACTCAGATTCCAGCAAACTGGGCTTAAAAAATGGGATCTCCGTTTTTAAAGTGGATGATCAAGAGCTACGCAAGCTCAACCATGCTCAAGTCAATGAATTACTCAGTGGTGCGATTGGTAGTACCATCAGCCTACAGTTAAAAGCCAATTCAACGCCGATCAATTTAGTTCGAACCAAAAAGGTTGAAACCGATATTCAGGCGCAACTGTTGAATAACCAAGTTTTGGTGCTCAAGGTGCGGGTGTTCCAACAGGATACGGCCAATGAAATTCAGCAGTTGATTGAAGAGCATCAGTCTTCGCGTTTAAAAGCGGTCTTGATAGACCTCAGAAATAATCCCGGGGGGCTGTTGTCTGCCGCAGTTGAATCTGCCGATTTATTCTTAAACCAAGGGGTGATTGTTTCAACTCAAAGCCGTTCCGAAGGGGATCAGCAGTTCCAAGCTTTACCAAGTCTAGAGTTTCAAAATTTAAAAGTGGGGATTCTGATTAATGACCGTTCTGCATCGGCCGCGGAGGTGTTTACCGCTGCGCTGAAGGAGCATGGACGGGCGTGGGTGATTGGTGAAAAAAGTTATGGTAAGGGTGTGGTACAAAAATTATTTACGTTATCGAATGGCGCAGCTTTGCAAATGACGGTATCTCACTATTACACCCCAAGTGGTCGGATGATTGAAGGGGTGGGGATTGCACCGAATCAAGTGTATCCAATGCCACATGAACTCAAAGACGAAAGCTATGTTGAACATGTGGCAGAGATTCTAATTAACCGTCGTTAAGTCTTTAAACGGAATCGTCTTCGCCATCTAGTCCGAATTTCTTCAAGCGATAACGTAAAGAACGGAAAGACATGCCGAGCTTTTTAGCCGCCAGTGTTCGGTTCCAATGGGTGAGATTGAGCGCATTCATCAAAATTTCTTTTTCAATTTTTTCTAAATACAGCTCTAAACCCTCTTCGGGCAATTTACGCGAAGGCACATGACTGAGCTGATCATTGCCAACAGCACCTTGTTGCGTGGCATTGGCATAATTGGTCTGAGCAATCGGTCGCAGTGGGGCTGTTTGCAAGTGTGGTAAGTCGATACTGCTTTCATCACTTAAAGTGATGGCACGTTCCATCATGTTGCGTAATTCACGCACATTGCCTGGATAATATTGGGCCAATAAAAATTCACGTGCACGTTCACTCAGTGGTTTGACTGGGATGTCCCATTCTTGGCAGATTTTCTGAATGAAATGTTGTGCCAAAAGAATAATGTCATTGCCACGCTCACGTAGGGCAGGCAGCACAATGTCCATGACATGGATGCGGAAGTATAAATCCTGACGGAACTTGCCTTGTTGCACCAGTGCTTCTAGGTCTTGATGGCTGGCACTAATCACACGGAAATCGACATCAATTTCCGTGTCACTCCCAATTGGGCGAATGCGTTTTTCTTGTACCGCGCGCAATAGTTTCACCTGCATAGTGAGCGGTAACTCAGCAATTTCATCTAAAAATAAACTGCCGCCATGCGCAGACAGAATTAGCCCTTGTTTGTCTTGAGTCGCTCCTGTAAAGCTACCCTTACGGTGTCCAAACAATTCACTTTCCATCAGTTCAGTCGGTATGGCGCCGCAGTTAATGGCAATAAATGGCCCTTCATTACGATTACTCAGGCGATGTACCAGATTCGCCACCACTTCTTTGCCAGTGCCTGATTCACCCGTAATAAAGACAGGGGCTTGCGAGCGTGCAATTTTCTTTAAGGTGATACGTAGCTGCTGAATAGGAAGGGACTGACCAATCAGCAGACGATGTTCAAGCGTATCTTCTTGGATATGCAGCTGATTGATGGGTTGATTAAAGGCTTTTTCTAAAAGTTGCTCTAAATGTTTTTGGTTGATCGGTTTGCTGACAAAATCAAAAGCACCAGCTTTGAGTGCTGCAATCGCAATATCCATATTGCCGTAAGCAGTCAGCACTGCAACAGGCAAATTAGGATAATTTTGAGCAATAAAATCGACCAAGCTCAGACCATTACCATCGGGTAAATTCAGATCGGTTAGACAGGCATCATATTGATGCATTTTCAGGGCTTGAACCGCCTCTTGTAAACGATAGGCAATATGTGTATCAATTCCCATCCGACTTAAAGACATTTGCATCAGTGTACATAAGTCTTGTTCGTCATCCACCAATAAAACAAGTGGTTTTTTTTCCACGGTTAACCCCAAAAATTACACGTCATTGTTTATACGAGGGCATTCAATCCGAAAGCATGCCCCTATTTTTTGTTCTACATAGTATAGCTTAGCTTGGTTGGCTTCGCAGAAACTATGGGATAAATATAATCCTAACCCAGTTCCATTGATTGAGGTACTAAAAAACGGTTGAAACAGGGTGCTTTGATCCTGAGTGGCGACCCCTTCACCAAAATCGCGGACCTCAATATGGACGAGGTTTTTGTAGCTATAGACACGAATTTGAATGTGCTCGGCTTCATCCGCATTATGCCGAATGGCGTTTCGAATCAGGTTGATCAGCACTTGCCTCAGTTGTTGTTCATCAAACTGAATCTGAGCTTGATCGGAAATGCGATAATCAATTTGATCTTTGACATCGGGCAAATCTTCTACGATAAAACGTTCTAAAAAAGCGGCGACATCAATCAAGGTCGGATAGGTTTCTTTACTGCGTGCCATGCTCAGTGTATCGCCAATAATTTTATCAATCCTTGAGGCTTGTTTGGCGATCATGTTCTGCAACAGCTCTTGTTGTGGATCACTGGCTTGCATCAACTCATTGGCTTGAGTGATGGCTGCCAGTGGATTGCGAATTTCATGTGCAATGCTGGCAGAAAGTTGACCCAGTGCAGCCAGCTTGAGTTGTTGTACCCGTTGATTAATTTTTTGTGCATCTTGCAGGACGAATAAGGTGAGTGTCTGATTCGGTACCTGTAGTTTTTGAATTTCGATCTGAATTTGAAAGCGGCTCAGTTGGGATGTAAATTGGAATTTTTCCCCATTCTTCAGTTGGTCGAATTTGAGTAGTTCAAATAAATCAGGCTGTGCCTTATATAAGGGATATTTGTCATAGGCATAAATCGGGGAGATGCCCAATAATGCACAGGCGGCAGGATTACTCAGCACCATGTGGCAGTTTTCATCGAGAACCAAATAGCCAAGCTCGGTTTGCTCTAAAATATAACGGTTAATGTTTTGCAGTTGGTCCAGTTCTTGGGACTGATAGAAGTTTAGATTTTCAAGAACTTGAAAGCGCCGTACTGCAATTTGTCCAGACCCATAAACCACAAAGAACAAAAAGGCGAGCACGGCACTGTTGCCAATGGTATTCAGTGAACTGATTGAAAATAGCGTTCCAATAAAGTGCTGATAAACCAGTGTAATTACAGCAATCAAGGTAATGATGAGCGCTTTTTGTTTATCGACCAATACACAAGCGGCAAAGATCGTGATCACAAACAATAAGCTTAACTGTAAGTTTGGACCATCGGTGGCAAAAGTGAGTAAACTGAGGCTAATGACATCGACAATAAACAGCAAAGTGAGCTGAAGTGGTATGCGCTTGCGCACATGCTTGAGGCTCAATAGCTGAAAGGCACTGATAAAAATAAAGCCAATCAGGACAGAACGATACAATACTGGATATTGATAATTTGAAAACAACTGCTCATAGGTCAGTAGATAAACCAACAACAAACAACAGCCAATAAACAGTCGATAAGACGCATACCAAACACCTAGACGGTATTGATTTAACTGAATATTGGTTGAGTATTGCAGCATGCGGGTGTTAGTCAGCTTGCATCAGGGTTTAATTAAACCATAACGAATAGCAAGGTGAGTCAGCTTCACATCACTGTCGATGTTGAGCTTTTCAAAAATTCGGTAACGATAAGTATTGACCGTTTTTACGCTGACAAAAAGCTTGTCAGAAATTTCCTGTGCACTGATGCAATTCACGACCATCATCGCCACCTGCATTTCACGTTCAGACAGAGCATCAAAAGGCGAGGTTTGTGTATCCGATAGATAAGAACTGGCCAGTTGTTCAGCAATATCAGCGCTGAAATATTTGCCGCCTTGCATCACTTTATTAATGGCACGTACCATTTCGGTCACAGGTGCACCTTTGGTAATGTAGCCTTTGGCGCCTGCCTTGAGTAACAGGGAAGGATACGGTTCTTCAGCTAGGCCACTGACTGCCAGTACTTTGGTTTCGGGTGCGGTTTGCAGTAAGCGGCGTGTGGTTTCAACGCCACCAATCCCTGGCATGTTGACATCTAACAGAACCACATTCGGGTGATGTTGACGGACGAGATTAATTGCTTCTTCACCAGATTCAGCTTGGCCAATGACTTGAACATCGGCATGGTCCTCGAGCATTCGACAAATCCCTGTACGTACTAACTCATGGTCATCTACCACTAAAACTGTGATCACCTAGCTCTTCCTCACTATAAAAACCATATTTTTTGTTACATAAAGCAAAATAAGCTTGCAATGAAACGACAAAATTAGCAATCCTATTCTTAGGCTTATTTGAAAAGATATGCACGCTGTCGACGGCAATGCTGTTCGCATTGTGTACAAATGTAAGGCATATTGGCGTGAATACGCAAATGTATCTTATGGGTTATGAAGTTGAGTGAAGAAAAGTGAAAAAATCAAATAAATTTTTAATGCATCTATTGGGATGGTCGATTGCAATGACGGTCAGTACCCATAGCTTTGCAGACTTGGTGATGAATCCGGGCTCGGGCCCTAGCCAAGCAAGCATGAGCTGGTCTGCAGCAGATGCAGAACAGCTTCTGAATGATGATCTAATGGAAGATCCTGAAGAGTACGCTCCTCAGGGTTCAACAAAAGTCACTACCAGTATTCGCAGTTCCAATGGTGTGGTAACGAACAACAGTACCTCGAAAACAGTACAAATTTTCGATACCTCGAAATATTCCAACCAACCTAGTGTCAATGCTCGTGCAGCACTGGTGATGGATGGCAATACAGGTGAAGTACTGTACAGTAAAAACAGTAATACCGCGCTGCCGATTGCCTCGATTACTAAACTGATGACGGCGGTGGTGATTTCAGATGCGCGTTTAAATATGTCTGAAAACATTACTTTACAGCAAGCGGACTTTTCGTGTTCGGGTTGTAAAAGTTCAAGCTCGTCACTGCGTGCAGGGGATAGTATGAACCGTGCAGAGGCATTGTTATTTGCATTAATGAAGTCAGAAAACCCAGCAGCATCAGCGCTTGCACGGACGTATCCGGGTGGTCGCTCAGCCTTTGTTTCGGCGATGAATGCCAAAGCAAAATCTTTGGGTATGAATTCAACCCATTATATGGAATCGACTGGTCTGCATCCAGGCAATGTCGCTTCAGCACGTGACTTGGGTATTTTGGTCAATGCTGCGTCTCAGTATGGTTTGATTCGTCAGTTCTCAACCACAGCAAGCTATGACTTTAACTTGGGCTATCGTGTATTAAAATCAAACAATACCAATGCCTTGGTTCGTAATGGTGGTTGGAATATTAATATTTCAAAAACAGGTTTCATTAATGAAGCCGGTCGCTGTGTGGTGATGCATACCACTTTAAATAACCGTCCAGCAGTGGTGGTGTTATTGGGCGCGGACTCATCTGCAGCACGTACCAATGATGCAACGCGCCTAATGAACTGGGCAAGCCAATTACCAAAACGTATTTAACCCGACTTTGTTTTTGTTCACTCAACAACAAAAATTGAGTCATAAAAAAGCCCTGCATATGCAGGGCTTTTTTTGTCTTCTCTCAATTACATGTTTGAAAGAATGGAATCGCGAACTTGTTCTAAAGTTGCATCGATTGACAGCATGACAGCATCAGAACATTGTTTGATCGCAGTATCAGGGTCTTTTAGACCATTACCTGTCACGGTACAGACAATCACAGAACCTTCCGCAATTTTACCTGCTTTGATGTCACGGATTGCACCGCCAATCGATGCTGCAGAAGCGGGTTCTACAAAGACACCTTCATACATTGAAAGCAAACGCTGTGCTTCTAAGATTTCAGCATCAGTCAGTTCATCGAACCAACCTTGAGAGTCACGGACCACCGCTTTAGCATGGTTCCAGCTTTGTGGATTACCAATACGGATTGCTGTTGCAACTGTTTCAGGGTTCTCAACGGGTGCACCACGTAAGAATGGCGCAGCACCTGCTGCTTGGTAACCAACCATGGTTGGTAAGCCTTCAGGTTTAGGACCTGTGAATTGATCTGTTTCAGCGTCGTAAATCACTTGCTCAAATTGATCTGCCGGTTGGTTGGCAACTGCTTCGGTATAACCCATCCAGTGTGCCGTGATGTTCCCTGCATTACCCACTGGTAGGCAGTGATAATCTGGTGCACGGCCTAACTCATCTACAATTTCGTAAGCAATGGTTTTTTGACCTTGCAAACGGTATGGGTTGATTGAGTTTACGATCGTTACAGGGGCTTTATCTGCAATTTCTTTGACCAGACGCATACCGTCATCGAAGTTACCGCGGATTTGCATGGTGATGGCACCATACATCATTGCTTGCGCCATTTTACCCATGGCAATTTTGCCTTCTGGGATTAACACAAACGCTTTAATGCCTGCACGTGCTGCATAAGCCGCAGCCGCAGCTGAGGTATTACCTGTAGAGGCACAGATAATCGCTTTTGAGCCTTCTTCAACGGCTTTAGTAACCGCCATGGTCATACCACGGTCTTTAAATGAACCAGTCGGGTTTAAGCCCTCGTACTTCACATAAATTTCAACATTTTTGCCAATTAAACGTGGAATGTTCTCGAGTTTAATCAGTGGCGTATTACCTTCACCCAAAGAAATAGCGCGAGTAGTTGCAGACACTGGTAAACGGTCGCGATAACGGTCAACTAAACCAGTATAACGATTGGCATTCGACATGATGATGTTCCAATTGTGTGTAGAGCTTGGAGAGGAAGAGAAGAGCGTTCTTTTCCTCAACCCGATTAATTATCAAGCGATTCTAAACGAATTCGCACGATTTCGCCATGAATGACGGGTAAGGCTTGAATTTGAGCAAGTGCCTCGTCCATTTTTGATTCAACGACTGGATCAGTCAAAATCACGATTGGAATAAGGTCTTTTAAGCGTGGTTGCTGCATGATGGCATCGATACTGATGCCTGCACGGCTCAGAATCGTAGTTACATCGGCCAAGACGCCAGTTTGATCTTCAGCATTAATCCGGATGTAATAACCTGTAGTCATTTCTTCACGGCTTAAAATGGGCACATTGGTCAGTGCTTCGAAGGCCAATTGTGGAATCGTTCCAGCGCCATCTTCGGTATACGAGATATCACGGACGATATCAATGACATCTGCAACGACCGCAGAAGCCGTTGGACCTGCGCCTGCGCCTGCTCCATAGTACAAGGTTGGGCCGACAGCATGTGCTTGTACCAAGACAGCATTTTTAACGCCGTTGACATTGGCAATCAGTTCTTCCGCAGGAATCAGCGTTGGGTGAACACGAAGTTCGATGCCATTCGCCGCACGACGCGCAATCCCCAAGTGCTTAATACGGAAACCCAGTTCTTCAGCATACTTCACGTCTTGCGCTGTGATTTTACTGATGCCTTCGGTATAGACTTTGTCAAACTGTAGCGGAATACCAAAAGCACACGATGCTAAAATCGTGAGTTTATGTGCAGCATCAATGCCTTCGACATCAAAAGTTGGATCAGCTTCGGCATAACCCAGTTCTTGTGCTTCTTTTAATACGTCGGCAAAGGCACGACCTTTTTCACGCATTTCAGTCAGAATAAAGTTGCCTGTACCATTGATGATACCCGCTAACCAATTAATCTTGTTTGCCGCTAGACCTTCGCGCATCACTTTAATGATGGGAATGCCCCCTGCAACCGCAGCTTCATAGGCGATTTGCACGGCATTGTCATCCGCCAGTTTGAACAGCTCATTACCATGTTCAGCAAGTAAAGCTTTGTTCGCGGTGACGACTTGTTTGCCATGCAAAATGGCTTCTTTAATCACTTCATATGCAGGATGGATGCCACCCATCACTTCAACCACAACATCGACATCAGGCTGACGCACAATGTCGAGTAAGTCAGCACTTTGCTTGACCTCATCGCCTAAATCTAAGTCTGGACGAGGGCGGCGTGTGCCGACATAGGTAATTTGAATTTCACGACCGGTGCGACGTTTAATCTCAGCAGCATTTTCTTTTAGTAGTTTAAGGGCACCACCACCCACAGTACCAAGACCGAGGATTGCCAGACGAACTGGTTTCACGTCACACTCCAATTTACTTATATATATTGAACCAAGCCTAGATCATAGCTAAAAAAACTGTGAGACTCTAGGAAAGAAATCATTTTATGTTCAACTATAAATATTAGTTAAATAACAAATAAAAATTAGTTATTTAAGGCGATTTAATAATTCACTTGGGGCCAAATAGCCACCGAGATATTCACCATCTTCATTGTAGATCGCAGGTGTCCCATTTACGCCCATGTTCAGACCCAACTGGTATTGATCTCGCACTGGGTTTTTACAGGTCGCCGGTGGAAGTTGAGCACCTGAAATCGCTTGATCAAAGGCAGCTTGACGGTCTGCGCTACACCACACACTTTCCATGGCTGGCATAAACTGTTCGCCACGCGGCCATGCAATGTAACGCACTTCAATGCCTTGGGCCGTGATTTCAGGGATATGCTCGTGCAGTTTATGGCAGTAAGGGCAGCTGGCATCGGTAAAGACATAAACCACATGCTTGGTCTTGCCTTTGGCTTTATAAACCAGTAGGTCTTCAGTTTTGAGCCCTGCTAGAAGCTTTTTGTTGGCTTCAGCTTGCAGGTTATCGCTGACGTTGTGGAGTGTTTTATCGCCCAAGCGAATCACATCACCTTGGATAATATATTTACCATCTGCCGTGGTATAAACCGAGCTCATCCCTTCAAGATTGACCCAAAATAAATTTGGCACTTCAGTGGTTTTGATATCGATGATTTTGGCATTGATATTGGCTGTTTTGAAATGCTTTTGAAGGGTATCAATTAAACGTTGTTTTGCATTACGTTCCGTCAAGGTCGACGCTTCACCTGTGGCTGGTGCGCTTGCTGTTAAAGAGTCTTGTTTTTTTTCTTCAGTGTTATTTGAACATGCTGTAAATAGAACACTTGAAGCAATGGCACAGGCAATGAACAATGGTTTACGGGTAAATAACATAGATAACCCTTTTTCTTTTGACTTTATAAAAACAGAGCGCCAAGCATAGCAAAAAAAGTACAGGACTCGGTAATACTTCGTAGTCTTCGTGCTAAAAACAGCCTTAAGTTATGGATGATCAAGACCTTAAGCTCTTGGGTGATGGCTGGCATGCAGTTGTTGCATACGCACTTGTGCGACATGGGTATAAATTTGTGTCGTGGACAGATCACTATGTCCCAATAACATTTGTACCACACGCAAGTCGGCGCCGTGATTGAGTAAATGCGTTGCAAAAGCATGTCGTAAGGTATGTGGAGAAAGTTCTGCTTGAATTCCTGCTTGTAAGGCATAACGCTTAATGGCATACCAAAAGTTTTGTCGACTCATGATGCCACCATGTTGGGTGAGAAACAGATAGTCAGTTGCAGATTTATATAATTGCGGACGTGATTCAATTAAGTATTTTTCGACCCACTCCACTGCGATTTGCCCCAAAGGTACCAAGCGTTCTTTATTGCCCTTACCTGTAATTCTTAAATAGCCTTGTTTTAAATTGATTAAGTCTAGGCGTAAGTTCAGTAGCTCAGATACACGTAAACCACAGGCATACAACACTTCAAACATGGCACGATCACGGAGTCCGAGAGCAGTTTCAATATTTGGAGCTTGAATTAAGGCATCCACGTCTTGCTCAGACAAATCTTTAGGCAGTGCGCGGCCAATTTTGGGTGTTTTATGTAGCGCAACAGGGTTGTCTGAACGCAGTTTTTGTTCCCGTAGAAATTTAAAAAAAGAACGCAGAGCAGACAGACAGCGCGCAATGGAGCGCGGGCTTTTGCCTTGCTTGGTGAGGGTCAGCAGAACATCGGCGACATCGTCACTGCTCCATTCGGGCATGCTCACCTGACTGCACTCGCTGCACTGCAATAAGTCAGAGAGATAAGCATTTCGGGTGTGTGGGCTGACGGTTTGTGCAATGAGATAATCTTTAAAGCCGTGTAAAAAACTGAGCTGAGTTGGAATTTGAACAGGCGCAGGCACACGCGGTTTTTTATTTAACATAAGCTCTCAAGCACATCATCACGGAAAGACAAAAACAAGGAATAGGGGTTTTATTCAATGTAGTGTAATCATTCTCGCTTGTCGATGTGTTATAACAGATGCGAATCATTATCGAATCTGATTTGGTAATTATTCTCATTTGTTTGTATACTGTTCAAAATATTAAAGGGTTGGATGCGGTGCGTTTATCTGATTTAAAAGTCAAACAAACTGCCATCATTAACAAAGTGAATCATACTTTGGATGGCGAAGCTCAGACTGATTTGGTGGCTAGTCGTCTTGAAACATTAGGCTTTGTCGCAGGTACAAAAGTACAGGTGATTACCAAAGGTGTTTTTGGTGGCGATCCAATTTTAATCCAAGTGGGTTTTACACGTTTCGCCTTAAGAAAAGTTGAAGCTGAAAAAATTGAAATTCAAGTCGAAGGAGCACCTAGATGAGTGATGCCTTGCGTGTTGCCCTTGTAGGTAATCCAAACTGCGGTAAAACTTCGTTATTTAACCATCTCACTGGAACACGCCAAAAAGTAGGTAACTATGCGGGTGTAACGGTTGAGCGTAAAGTTGGTCAATTTACTCTTCCTTCAGGTCAAGCAGTTCGCGTGCTGGATTTGCCAGGGACGTATAGCTTAGATGCGACCAGCCCTGATGAAATGATTACCCGCGACGTGGTGATGGGGAAAATTGCAGACGAAGGTCAGCAAGATGCTTTTTTATGTGTGGTTGATGCAACCAACCTCAAACTTCACCTTGGTTTAGTGATTGAACTGATTGCATTGGGCCGTCCAATGTTAATCGTTTTAAACATGATGGATGAAGCACGTCGCCGTGGCATGCAAATCAATACCCAAAAGCTTTCTGAGCGCTTGGGTGTGCCGATCGTTGAAACGGTTGCGGTGCGTAATTCGGGTATTGAAAGCCTGCTTAGCGCTTTAGAGCAGGGCAAATATGCCGTGCCTTATACCGAGCTGACGGGTTTAAAAGGCGACACTGCACATGAGAAAGTAGAAAATTTATTACATGACGCTGTGCAGTACGTCGATGAAGAAGACAAGCGAACTGATTTTCTGGATAAGATTTTCCTACATCCAGTTTTGGGTCTAGTTAGCCTTGCAGTCATGATGTTTATTGTCTTCCAAGCCGTTTTTTCTTGGGCAGCGCCGTTTATGGATGGGATTGAAACCTTCTTTGGCTGGCTGGGTGAAACCATCGGTGGGTCTATTAGCCATCCTTTACTTAACAGTTTGGTGGTAGACGGGATTATTGCGGGTGCGGGCGGTGTTGTGGTGTTCTTGCCGCAGATTTTAATTTTGTTCTTCTTTATCTTGGTATTGGAAGAGTCGGGTTATTTACCACGTGCCGCGTTTTTGCTAGATAAGCTGATGTTTAAAGCAGGTCTTTCTGGGCGTGCCTTTATTCCATTGTTGTCTAGCTTTGCCTGTGCAATTCCAGGCATCATGGCATCGCGTACCATTAGTGATCCGCGTGACCGTTTGACTACGATTTTTGTGGCACCGTTAATGACGTGTTCTGCACGTTTACCTGTATATGCCTTGTTAATTGCTGCTTTTATTCCTGAACAAACTGTTTGGGGGATCTTCAATCTGCAAGGTTTGGTGTTGTTTGCTTTATATATGGCCGGGATTGTCAGTGCACTGTGTGTATCTTTCGTTCTGAAATTCTTCCATAAAGACAAGTCACAACATATGTTGATGATGGAGTTACCAAGCTATCGTTTCCCTGACTTAAAGAATATTTGGATTGGTTTACTTGACCGTGCCAAGATCTTCTTGCGTCGCGTGGGTGGCATCATTTTCGCGTTGTCTATTTTGCTGTGGTTCTTATGTACCTTCCCGCAAGCTCCTGAAGGCGCGACTTTACCTGAAATTGATTATTCATTTGCCGGTATGCTCGGTCATTTACTGCAACCGATTTTTGCACCGCTGGGCTTCAACTGGCAGATTTGTATTGCCTTGATTCCAGCCATGGCTGCTCGTGAAGTGGTGGTGGCAGCTTTAGGTACGGTATATGCCTTATCCGCTGTTGATGAAGATGCCATGTCACAAGGTTTGGCTTCACTCATCAGTAGTGGCGGTGAGCTCGGCTGGTCGGTAGCGACTGGTCTGTCTTTATTGGTGTGGTTTATTTATGCACCGCACTGTTTGGCGACTTTAGCGACGGTCAAACGTGAAACAGGTTCATGGAAAACCGTGAGTTTTATGACCATTTACTTGTTTGGTTTGGCTTATTTAATGTCATTCCTGACCTATCAAATTGCAACGCACTATTTGGGCTAATCGGCGTAAATAGGCGAGGAGATTGAGATGATTGAAATTCTAATTGTTGTTGCTCTAGTGATCTGGAGTGCAGTGGTGGTATTTAAGAAAGTATTTCCTAAGACATCGGGTTCAGTTTTCATGTCTTTGTCTGCGCTGTGTGAGGCTCGCGGTTGGACCCGTTTAGCGACGTGGTTAAAGCCGTCAATGGCTGGCGGGTGTGGCGGAAACTGTGCCTGCCCAGCAACAGAAGACAGCAATGCGAAAAAGCCTGAAGTTCAAGCGGTGAAGTGGAAATAAAACGATTTTTGCTCACAAATAAAAAAGCCGTCCAAGAGGGACGGCTTTTTTACGCACTGACACAAAAAAAGTGCAGGAAAGTCAAAACAGAAAAAGCATTCAAAACAGCAAAGTGCTAACATTTCCGCAGATAAATCTCAGACCAAGCATGGGGCGAAAATGTTAATACAACGTGGTGGACTTAAGGTCGTTGCAGGGCTCGGCATTTCTGGTGTTGCAGCGGTCAATTTTTTACATAACCAAGGCTACCGCGTTGCAGTAACGGACTCTCGATCGACCCCGCCCGGTCATGACCAAATTCCAGCAGAGGTACAAACCAGTTTTGGTCAGTTTGACGCAGAACTGTTGTTGTCTGCTGAAGAAATCATTATTAGTCCTGGGCTCGATCCGAAACTACCTGAAATTCAAGCTGCAATTGCCAAAGGCATACCCGTGGTGAGTGAGATTCAGATTTTACGCCGTGCAACGGATAAGCCGATCATGGCCATTACTGGGTCTAATGCAAAAAGTACCGTGACGACCTTGATTGGTCTGATGGCCGAACATGCAGGCGTGAAAGTCGCGGTAGGCGGTAACCTTGGTCGCCCAGCCTTGGATTTAACCAAAGATGAGCCAGATTTATACATTTTAGAACTATCTAGCTTTCAGTTAGAAACTACTTCAAATTTACAAGCTGAAGTTGCGGTGGTGCTGAATATGAGTGAAGACCATCTTGATCGTCATGGCGATATGATGGGCTATCACACCGCGAAGCATCGCATTTTCCAAGGCGTGAAAAAAGTCGTTCATAACCGTGATGATTCACTTACGCGTCCTTTGGTCCCTGATGCTACGCCAATGCAAAGCTTTGGTTTAAATGCACCTGATATGAATCAGTACGGTGTATTAAGAGATGACGACGGTACGATCTGGTTGGCCCGTGGCCGCACACGTTTATTGAACAGTGCAGAGATGTATATTCAAGGCACACACAATGTGGCCAATGCATTGGCCTGCTTGGCTTTAGGTGAGGCAATCAATCTTCCGCTTGAGTCGATGTTGGAAACGCTGAAAAGCTTTAAAGGCTTAGAGCATCGCTGTGAGTTTGTGAAAGACGTTGAGGGGGTTCGTTACTATAATGACTCTAAGGGCACCAACGTAGGCGCAACACTGGCTGCAATTGATGGTCTAGGTGCTGCGATTGAAGCCCAAGGCGGCAAAGTCGCGATCATTTTAGGTGGTCAAGGCAAAGGGCAAGACTTTAGTGCTTTACGTGAGGCTTTGAGCAAATACGTGAAGGTGGCTGTGTTGATTGGTGAAGATGCGGCGTTGATTGAACAAGCCGTGGCAGGAACAACCACCTTACTGCATGCTAAGACTTTAGAGCAGGCGGTTGCACTTTGCCAAACCAATACCCAAGCCCATGATGTCGTGTTATTGTCACCTGCATGTGCAAGTTTTGATATGTTCAGTGGTTACCCACAGCGCGGACATCAGTTTGTCGCTTGTGTGCAAGAACTCCACTAAAAATAATAAGGAAATTGAGATGGCTGAGTTTGCTCAGACAACGATCAATAAAATGAATCAGTTTTATAGCCGTTGGGCGCCGCGTGTACCCAGCGAAGTGACACCACGTAATGTGTTGATCTTCTGCGTCGTTGCGTTGTTGTGTTTAGGTTCAATCATGGTTGCATCTGCGTCGATGCCTTATGCTGAACGCCTTCATGAGAATTCATTTCACTATGTCCTTCGTCACGGGATTTCAATTGCGGTGGCTGGCGTTTTGGCCTATGCGGTATACCGAGTTCCGCTCAATGTTTGGTTCAATAACACCTTTCCGCTGTGGATTTTGACCATTTTACTGCTGGCCGCTGTGTTGGTCGTCGGTACGGAGGTCAATGGTTCGACCCGCTGGATTCGTGTTGCGGGCTTCACCTTGCAGGCTTCTGAGGTTGCCAAAGTGATGATGGCGATTTTCACAGCCGACTATGTGGTACGCCGTGCCGAAGAAGTAAGAAATAATATCAAAGGCTTGATTCGTCTCGGCATCATTATGCTATTGACGGTGGGTTTGATTATTGCGGAGCCCGACTTGGGTGCAACCGTGGTGATTAGTTTGATGATGCTCGGTATATTCTTCCTTGCTGGCGCGCCGTTGATTCAGTTTGGCATGGCTTTTGGTGCGATTTTTGCGGCCTTTGTCTTTTTGATTGTATTTGAGCCTTACCGTTTTGAACGTCTAATGTCTTTCTCAAACCCTTGGGAAGATCCGCTAGGTACTGGTTACCAGCTTTCCAATGCCTTGATGGCTTTTGGGCGTGGTGAATGGTTTGGTGTAGGACTTGGCCACAGTGTACAGAAAATGGCCTACTTGCCTGAAGCCCATACCGACTTCATGTTGGCCATTTTAGGTGAAGAGTTTGGCTTTTTCGGCATCACTACGGTCTTAATTCTGTCCTTTACCATGTTGCTGTGCTGTATCAAAGTGGGTCATCGTGCGCTGAAGAATCAGTACCTGCGTGCGGGTTATTTGGCTTATGGGGTATCGATTATTTTCTTACTGCAAATTTTGGTAAACGCAGGTATGAACATGGGTATGCTGCCAACCAAAGGTTTGACGTTACCTTTTATTAGTTATGGCGGTTCATCACTGATTATGTGCGCAGTGATGATCAGTTTGATTTTGAAAATTGATGCAACCACACAAAGTGCCAATCCAACCAAAGAAGAATCCAGCTTCTAAGCGGGCTGCTCTTTCATCGTACTATTCGCATAACTAAACTCACTTTTCGTTATGCGGATAGCGTTTGAGCCCTTCCTAAATTGTGTTTCTCATCAGCACATCTATCCATCTTCTTTCATGATGAATGTGACTGTAATGGTCTAAATTTTTTGAATTTGCTTCAATTGAAACGTTGAGCGCTATGCGTAGTATTGAGTTTCTGCCGCAATTGTTTTGCTATAAATAGGTACCGTGCAGGGTAGTACCGTGTGGAATCAGCGAAACATCCCATTGTGCGATGGCTTGTTGCAACATTCGTTCAGGGGTGTCTAGTTCGACAGATGGCTGATTTAGAGCATGTATCGCTTGAGCGAGTAGAGCTGGTGCTTGGTTAAGATCCAGCGCCTGTGCCATATTTTGTTTAGATAGCTTTTGCCCTTGATCATTCATGGCCAAAGGCAGATGCATATAGCTCAGGCGCGGATAATCTAGCAGCTGACCTAAATAAATTTGACGCTCGGTATTATCTAAGAGATCTGCACCACGAACCACATGGGTGATGCCTTGTAGGTAGTCATCTACCACGACCGCTAATTGATAGTTGATAATGCCATCGCGGCGTTTCAGCACAAAGTCACCGAGCTCATGTGCCAGTTGTGAGCAGTGTTTGCCTTGCAGAGCATCATTAAAACAAATCTCGACATCTTCCACTTTGACGCGAATGGCTTGTTGCTCAAAAGGCAGAGCAAGGTCACGGCAGGTACCTGCATAAATATGGTTAGAACCAAGGATTTTGCGGGTGCACTGACAGGCATAGACCAGTTTGAGTTGATGCAGTTGTTGAATCACGTCTTCGTATATATCGAGACGATCTTTTTGGAAAATGATCTCTGCATCGGGCTGAAAGCCGAAAGCTTCGATACAACGCAAGATATGGCTTTCACTGCCAGGGTAAATACGCGGGATATCGGTATCTTCGATACGAACCAACCATGTGCCTTGATGTGCTTTTGCTTCGCAATAACTGGCAACGGCTGTGATGAGTGACCCAAAATGCAAAGGGCCGGTTGGCGATGGCGCAAACCGACCTGAGTAGCGAGTCAGCGAAACATCGTTTCGCCGCTGCGCAAGAGCCAAGCGATGCTTGGCTGGAGAGTTATCAACAGTCACAATTAACCGTTATTTTGCTTCTCTTTGATTTCTGCCAGTGTTTTGCAGTCAATACATAAAGTCGCAGTTGGACGAGCCTCTAAACGGCGCAGACCAATTTCGATACCACAGGTTTCACAGAAACCATAGTCATCGTTTTTAATCGCTTCAATTGATTGTTCGATTTTGCGGATGAGTTTACGTTCACGGTCACGTGTACGTAGTTCAATTGCAAACTCTTCTTCTTGTGTCGCGCGGTCATTCACATCAGGCAAAGCGGTGTTCTCGTCTTGCATGGTGTTGAGTGTGCGGTCAACTTCTGACATCAACTCTGCTTTCCATGCCAACAAAATTTGGCGGAAGTGCTCAAGTTGACCTTCAGACATGTATTCTTCATTTTTTTTCGGCTGATAAGGTTCAATACCAAATAAGCTTGCAGTAGAACCACCGTCAGTCGCTTTAGGCTTAGTTTTGCGCACACGTTTTGTAGATTTTTCATCTACAACATCAGTTTGTTCGTCTAAGACAGTATTTTGGTTGTCATTCGCCATTTAGGGCAATCCTCATCATATACGTATCTTTAATACGCAAAAAATATGGTGATATGCAAGTGTTTTTATCCACCCTCGAGGAGATTAACCCTCGGGGGTCGTCATCATATAGACTTTTTAAGTATTTTGATAGTCTTTGATGTTTGGATTAAATTGATCACTTTTTCGTAAGAGCAACTAAGGTAATTGAAAACGATAAAAATGAAAAGTTAATAACCTGAAATTTCAACATTTATTTTTTGCTGTGCGTGTAAGACACGTTCTACGTGGGTTTCATGGCTGCCATCTGCGTTTAATTGTAAAATACGATAACCTGGTGCTTGCTCATCTAAGGCAAAATGATCACTTAAAGGCTTAAATTGGACACTGGTAGACGGCGTCGAGTAAAACTGAATACCATGCCATTCACGCCATGATTCTTGATGGACATGTCCCGACAGCACAATTTTGACATTGTGGTATTTCGCAAGAACCGCAGTGAGGTCTTGGGTGTTCTTGAGTTTATGTTGATCAATCCATTTTGACTGCATTTCAAAAGGATGATGATGACAGGCAATCACAATGTGTTGCTGGGCAAATTCTTGTAGGATTTGTTCCAGTTGGTTCAATTGTGCTTCATCGACCCAGCCATCGATTTTACCTTTGACGGCACTATTGAGTAAAACCATGCTCCAAGGACCAAAGTGAATCACATGAACTTTGTTTTGCTGCTGATGAAAAGGGAAGTGCTCGGCATTGTCATGATTGCCCGGAACCTGATAAAACGGCGTCTTTAAACTCTGCATAAAGTCTAAATAGCGTTGATAGGTTCGAGGCACAGGTACTTGTGCCAAGTCGCCCGTATGGACGAAGGCATCAATTTGTGGATGACGTTCCACAATGTGTTGCATCACATGATGAAAGCTTTGCTCTGGATTCATACGTACAAACTCCAGATGATCTTGATCCATCAAGTGCGTATCTGAAATTTGGATAATAGTACAATTTTTTTCATTATTTAAAGTCATGCCTGACCCCTTAGACATTCCTTGTCGTTTTAATCTGTTGTTGTAGCCATTGCAAGGCCATTATGACAGGCGCATTTCTGAGCCGACCATTGGAAAGTAATGTCTCGATCTGCGCATAATCAATCAGGTGTAATAAAATATTTTCACCTTCATCGGGCATACCAAATACACCACCTTGTTCGGGTAAATCGGCCGCAGCACTATACAGATGAAACAGTTCCGCACAGGCACCTGCCGAAGGATAAAAGCTAAACAGATGTTGTAAGTGTTCAATCTGACAGCCTGATTCTTCTAATGCTTCACGGCGAATACAGCTTTCAGGTGATTCATCACCATCGAGTACTCCCGCAATAATCTCCAGCTGCCAAGCTGAATCTTGATCATCCATAGCACCAATACGAAATTGTTCAATCAAGGCAAATTTTTGTTGTGCATCATCATAAATCAAGACACCCGCAGCTTCAGGACGCTGAATGAGCTCACGTGAAATCACAGAAGTGTACTCAGTTTGATTAAAAAGGCGATGACGTAAATTTACTTTTTCTACTTGAACAAAACCCTGAAAAACAAAGGCTCTGTCTACAATTTGGACATCTTCACGATGATATGTAGCTTGCTTAATTATGTTCATAAAGCGCAATCAGGATGAAATTTATCATTTCATCCTAACTGAGAATCACATGATTACAAAAGGTTTTTTATCAACTTACACTTTTTGGTACAAGTTTTGTCCGCTTGCATGGAATTGTTTTTTCATGCTATCGAGACCAGTTTCGACCTCTTCTTGCTGAATTTTATTCAGTGTAGCGTTTTGCTGGTTTTGTGCATAATCACGCACGTTTTGGGTGATTTTCATCGAGCAAAACTTAGGACCGCACATCGAACAGAAGTGCGCAGATTTGTGCGCCTCCTTCGGCATGGTTTCATCATGCATGCTACGCGCCGTGTCTGGATCAAGGCTGAGATTAAACTGATCTTCCCAGCGGAATTCAAAACGTGCTTTAGACAGGGCATTGTCACGGACTTGCGCACCCGGATGACCTTTGGCCAAATCTGCTGCATGTGCTGCAATTTTATAGGTGATGATGCCATCTTTGACGTCTTTTTTGTTCGGCAAGCCCAAGTGTTCTTTAGGCGTGACATAGCACAACATGGCAGTCCCATACCAACCAATCATCGCCGCACCAATCGCAGAAGTAATATGGTCATAACCTGGGGCAATATCGGTGGTCAATGGCCCTAAAGTGTAGAAGGGTGCTTCTTGACAGACTTCAAGCTGTAGATCCATATTTTCTTTGATCATATGCATTGGCACATGCCCCGGACCTTCAATCATTACTTGCACATCATGTTTCCATGCGCGATGGGTCAGCTCGCCTAAAGTGCGTAATTCAGAGAACTGTGCTTCGTCATTGGCATCTTGGATACACCCTGGACGTAGACCATCACCGAGACTGAATGACACGTCATAGGCTTTCATGATTTCGCAGATTTCATCGAAATGTGTATAGAGGAAGTTTTCTTGATGATGGGCCAAACACCACTGCGCCATGATTGAGCCGCCACGAGAGACGATACCAGTGAGACGATTTGCTGTCATCGGTACATAACGTAATAAGACACCCGCATGAATGGTGAAATAGTCTACGCCTTGCTCAGCTTGTTCGATCAGCGTGTCTTTGAAGATTTCCCATGTCAGGTCTTCCGCCACCCCATCTACTTTTTCTAAAGCTTGATAGATAGGTACGGTACCAATCGGAACAGGTGAGTTACGGATAATCCATTCGCGGGTTTCATGGATGTTCTTCCCTGTGGAGAGGTCCATGATAGTGTCTGCACCCCAACGAGTTGCCCACGTCATTTTTGCGACTTCTTCATCGATTGAAGAGCCGAGAGCCGAGTTACCAATATTGGCATTGATTTTTACCAAGAAGTTTCGGCCAATGATCATGGGTTCAATTTCAGGGTGGTTAATATTGGCAGGGATAATCGCACGCCCTTCAGCCACTTCTTTGCGCACAAATTCAGGCGTGATTTCCATCAGGTTATGCGCACCAAAGTTTTGCCCCGCGTGCTGACGTGCATCGACTCCTTCACGTTGACGCTGATTTTCACGAATAGCGATGTATTCCATTTCAGGAGTAATGATGCCTTGTTTGGCATAATGCATCTGCGTGACATTGTGACCTACTTTGGCCCGACGTGGTTTTTGAATATGCGCAAAGCGAATATCAGCGGTACGAATATCCCGTAAACGCTCTTGACCAAAGCTTGAGCTGAGGCTGTCTAACATTTCGGTATCGTTGCGCTCTTCAATCCAGCTTTCGCGGACATTCGGTAGACCTTTGTTTAGATCAATACTGACATTGGTATCGGTATACACACCAGAGGTGTCATACACCATCACTGGTGGATTGTATTCACCGCCTAAGCCTGTTGGGGTTTCGGTCAGTTCAATCTCACGCATGGGGACTTGAATGTCTGGGCGTGAACCTTGGATATAAACTTTTTTAGAAGCAGGCAAGATACGGGTCAGATCTTTGGCATCTTGTTCATGTTGTGCTGAAATTTCAGCGGAAAGATTCGTTAACTGGTTCATTGCAATGATCCTTATGAATGACATCAACGAATCAAGCACGACCAAAAACGATGGCAATTGAAGCTATTTCTGTGTGTTGTTGATTTGCGGGTACAAATGCAACGGATGTATTTCTACTGGAAACAGTTCAATGAAAGGCGTTCAGTTTTTAGATGGCTTGATTCCTACGCAGGTCTTAACCTGATCAGGTTCAACGGTACTCAGCTTCAAAACTTTATTGAAAAGTCTTAGCTGATCTCAGCGAGTAATTACTCGCGCTCCGTCAAGCGATGCATCATCTTAACATGCACTGTTGTTAAAAACAGCGACCTTTTTATTCAAAGTGTGAAAGGGAAATGTGTTCAACGTTCTAAGCAAATGGCATCGCTTAAGCAGTCTTTGCCTTGATCGGGTTGGACCATACGCAATTGGATAAAATGCGCCAATTGTCTTTGTAAGAGTTGATCTGCACCGAGGCGCTGCACATGAGCGGAAGCAGGCAAGATGATTTGAGCCGCTCTTTGTTCAGGGCTGAGCTCCACGAACTTTAAAAATAAGTGCGCTTGATCCGTCACAATTGAATTTTTTAAAGCGGCTAGGCGCTCAATTTCTTCCAAATAGTTGCTTTGCACGGTATAGCCGTCGTAAACGCGTTGAGTATCCAGTCCGATAAACAAGAGGGTGCTGTATAGATTCAACAGATGACGTGCATCTTGGTGGTAGCTACTTTTCGGGTACTGTTGTAAATAGTTTTCCCAATATAGCGCACGATCCGCAATTTCTTTGGCGTCAATTTTGACCTGACTCCCAATCACGGCTGGGTATTGATTTTGTGTTGCCAGATGTTCAATAAACGCTTGCTCTGCGACAGGTAGATAAGGCGCAAAAATTTTGGCTAAATATTCAGGGCTACGGCGGTAATGCACTTGTCCTTCGCCTGCATCAAACAACTCGACATAAGACTGCCCTTGGTGTTTGATGAGGTATTGGTCGCGAATGGTGAGTTGCTCAAAAAGACTTTGTTGAATGGTCGGATGTTGCGCCATTTCTAGGGCATAGCTTTCAAAAGCGCGCTGCTGTTGTGGCGTACGTTCAACCGCCAAAAAGTCATGGTACATTTTATTGGATAAGCTCAATAAATGCTTTTGTTGTTGAAAACCGAGTAAAGGCAAACACAGCTTAAGATCTTGATTGATTTGCTCTAAAGCAAAAGTCGTACGTTGTGCATCTATTTCCGACATGTTTTTGTCAATTTTTTGGCACAAGTCGGTTAAGTCCAAGGTTTGAGTCGAAGACGCTTCTATTTGTGCGGGCTCTTGAAAGCTGACAGGTTCAGGTTTCTGACAGGCAGCCAACAGCGCGTACATGAAAATCAGTGCATAAGGTTTAAGCGAAAATAAAGAGGAATGATTCACAGCGACTCGATCAAAAAACTCAGTTCAGCGACAACACAGTAGAGAAACTCCTTTTCTCCATGGCTCATTTTATAGGGGGAATGGAATTTTTAATGTGTAGTATTGTGAATGAGTTTGTTGAACGGGCTATGACACTATTCAATATTTACTTCATAATAAACAGATTAGTGCGCGCTATTGTAACCAGTGCAATAAAAAATATACGAAAAAAATGACAACCCGTTTTAGTATAGCGTTGCTCAGAACGAGGCCAGTGAGGCGGAAAGGTGGACCAAAAACAATGAAGATTAAATGTGTCCTAGCCAGCTGTGTGTTGTTTTTCACGCCGTGGAGTCATGCCTTGGATTTGGTCGACGCTTTACAACGCGCCAAAGTCAATGATCCTAACTGGCAAGCCAATTTACTCCAATATGAAGCCGATCAACTCAATTTAGGCATTGCTCAAGGTAACTTACTACCTACCATTAGTCTGTCTGGTAATGTGACTCGAAAAAATCAACCCATTGGGCAGGTGAGTTCGGTTCTTTCCATGCCCGATACGACCACCACCAAACAAGTGGCGATTACGGCGCGCCAACCCCTTTTTCGTTGGGATGCGTGGGAAGGATTGAAACAAGTCAAGACTTCCCTCAGTTTAAGTGAAGTCAATTTACAGCTACAGCGGCAGCAACACATTTTAGAGGTGACGGAAGCCTATTTTAATGTACTGCGCCAACAAAGTTTAACCGCAGCCAATTTACAAGAAGAACAGGCTCTACTTGAGCAACTGAATATGATGAATGCTAAACTTAGAGAGGGCTTGGTGGCAAAAAGTGATGTGAGTGAAGCTAATGCACAGTACCAAAGCGCACAGGCTAACCGCATTGCGACGCATGTACAACTGGTCTTGGCGCAGGAACAACTGGCGCAAATTATTGGGCCTTATCAAGAAAACTTGGCAGTGCTACGTGAAGACTTTCAGTTTCAAAAACCTTATCCAGCAGAGCTTTCGGCATGGACCAATTTAGCTCTCGCACAGAACCTAGGCATTCAGCAGGCACGCTTACAACAGCGCTATGCTGAAGATCAAAAACGGGTTGAACAAGCTGCGTTGTATCCGCAAATTGAAGCCGTAGGAAGCTATGGTTATAGTGAGCAGACGCCTGAGAATATTATGTCGGCCAAAGGCAACTTTGATCAGATTGGTATTGAGATGAATTGGAATGTCTATACGGGGGGGCGAACCAAGAAGTCGATTCAAAAAGCCGCTGTTAACGTCAAAAAATCTGAGGCCGAATTGGATGCCGCTATCCGTAAAGCCAACACCGAGGTGAAAAAGTCTTATTTGCAAGTGGAAACAGACCAAGCCAAGTTGCAAGCACGTAAAGCTGCCATGGAATCATCCAGCCTCGTCTCTCGTGCCTCACAAGCGCAGTATCAAGAAGGCTTAAAAACCATGGTCGATGTTTTATTGGCACAGCGCAATGCCTTTTCGGCCAAGCAGGACTATGTCAATGCTAAGTATGACTATCTGATCAATGTCTTGCATTTAAAGGCATCTGTGGGTAAGTTGACTGAACAAGATATTCAAGAAATGAATGCATGGTTGGTGGACAAAGCACGCTTATAAAATGGGCGTTGTCATCAAATCTTCATAATTGATATGCTTTAATATCGCTCAATCTTTAGTCCCTCATGATGTTGCTGTGGAGTACGTCCTTTGCCAAATAGTCCTGTTTTAAACCATCACATTTCTTCGCAATTCAACGAAGATTTGCAGGATGTGAACACCAAATTTATGACCATGGGTGGTTTGGTAGAGCAACAAGTGGCAAATGCAATTCATGCGCTACTCGACACTGATGCCAACTTAGCGGTCGATGTCCAGTTTAAAGACAATGCGGTGAATCAGCTCGAACGTGAAATTGATGAAGCCTTGACCTTGATTTTGGCGCGTCGTCATCCTGCTGCGATTGATTTGCGTATGGTGATTGCGATGTCGAAAGCCAATACCGACCTAGAGCGTATTGGTGATGAAGCGGCGAAAATTGCTCGTATTGCGCAAAGCTTATGTGAAGATGGCGAATCCCCGCGCGGTTATATGGAAACGCGTCATATTGGTAACCAAGTCCGTGTCATGATTCATGATGCCCTAGACGCTTTTGCACGTTTAGATGCAGAACAAGCGCTACGTGTGATGATGGCCGATGCTGATATTGATCGTGAATATCAATCTGCAACGCGTACTTTGATGACTTATATGATTGAAGACCCGCGTCATATTGCGCGTGTGATTAATGTGATGTGGGTATTACGTTCATTAGAGCGTATTGGCGATCATGCGCGTAACATTTCTGAGCAAGTGATTTACATGGTGAAAGGTTTGGATGTGCGTCATACCAGTTTTGAAGAAGTTGAAAAACATATCCAAAAATAAAAAAGCGTATCTTATTTTTCAAGCACAACTTCGGTTGTGCTTTTTAATGGTTGCTTAATTTTTAGATAAAAAAAATCTCAGACTTTGGGGGAAATCTGAGACTAAAATCGGGGATATTTATCGTTATCGATAAGAGGTTTCCCTCTATCCTTGAATGCCATTATAGGAAAGATGTTTTTCTGCGTCATGTAGGTTCTTGTAGTGTAATGTTGAGTTTTGCAATGGTTGTGTAGCGCTATGTTTACACTTAATTATTTAGATACAAATAGCTGTTCTATAGTCTGATTGAGTCATTAATATGTCATCTATTTGGGGTTTGGTCATCCCTGTGCTTGGATAGAACATTGTATGAATAAAAAGAAAAGCCCCGATGTCGGAGCTTTTCAAATGTGCAACGCTTTATCACGCCTCAGGCTTTAAGCCTTCTGCTTTTTCTAAGCTTTCATCATTGTTAAAGAACTTCTCACGTTGTTCTTCAAGAAACTTTTTCGCATCAGGTTCAAACACATTTAAGCGTTTTTCATTGATTAAAGTGGTTTGGTGCTTTAACCATTCTCCCCAAGCTTGCTTGGAGATGTTTTCAAAAAGTTCTTGGCCTTTTGCACCAGGAAACGGTGCAAAGTCTAAACCTTCCATTTCTGTTTGATATTTACGGCAAAAAACTTGTCGAGTCATATCTAGACGTCCTTATTGAGCATAAAGTTTTTCTAAACGCGCATGGGCACGTTCAATGGCAGCTTCGACTTGCGCAGGTGCAGTTCCACCAATGTGGTTACGTGCATTGACTGACGCTTCAAGGGTTAGTGCTTTTTCAAATACATCCGCTTGAATTAAGTCAGAGAACTGTTGAAGTTGTTCTAAAGTTAATTCAGAAAGATCTTTTGATTCTTGTACACCTAAAGCAACGGCTTTACCCACAATTTCATGTGCATCACGGAAAGCTACGCCATTTTTTACAAGATAATCAGCCAAGTCCGTTGCGGTTGAGAAACCACGCAGCGCTGCTTCACGCATGATTTCAATGTTTGGAACCAAAGCAGGAATCATGTCTGCAAAAGCCATGAGCGAGCCACGCACGGTATCAATCGCATCAAACAAAGGTTCTTTGTCTTCTTGGTTGTCTTTGTTATACGCCAACGGTTGACCTTTCATCAGTGTTAATAAGCTCATCAGGTCGCCATAGACACGACCTGTTTTACCGCGCACTAACTCTGGAACATCTGGATTTTTCTTTTGTGGCATGATTGAAGAGCCAGTACAGAAACGGTCCGGAATGTTTACGAACTTAAACTGTGCAGACGTCCACAGAATCAGTTCTTCTGACATGCGTGATAAGTGCATCATGATCAGAGAAGCCGCAGCATTGAATTCAATACCGAAGTCGCGATCAGATACTGCATCGAGTGAGTTTTCAGAAACAGCTTCAAAACCCAGTAACTCTGCTGTAAATGCGCGGTCGATTGGGTAAGTGGTACCCGCAAGTGCTGCTGAACCTAAAGGCATACGGTTAGTACGTTTACGACAGTCAATGAGACGCTCAGAGTCACGTACTAACATTTCAAACCATGCCAACAGATGGTGACCAAAAGTCACGGGCTGTGCCGTTTGTAAGTGGGTGAAGCCCGGCATAATGGTATGTGTGTTTTGCGCAGCAATACTCAAAATACCTTTTTGTAATTTTTTTAGTAATTCTAAAATGGCATCGATCTCATCGCGGACATAG
This sequence comes from Acinetobacter sp. CAU_H_S139_7, assembly GCF_058599305.1. Taxonomy (NCBI): domain Bacteria; kingdom Pseudomonadati; phylum Pseudomonadota; class Gammaproteobacteria; order Moraxellales; family Moraxellaceae; genus Acinetobacter; species Acinetobacter sp. CAU_H_S139_7. The sequence continues at coordinate 3,279,628 of NZ_CM178651.1, read as the reverse complement.
AGGCGAATATCGGTTGCCACTTGGTCATTACGGCTACGACCGGTATGGAGCTTTTTACCTGTGATGCCAATACGTTGAGTTAAACGCGACTCAATGTTCATGTGCACATCTTCTAGGTCAATACGCCATTCGAACTGACCCGCTTCGATTTCAGCTTGAATGGTGTTTAAGCCATTGATGATGTCATCGCGTTCTTGTTCAGTCAGAACGCCAACTTTTGCAAGCATGGTCGCATGAGCAATAGAACCTGCAATATCTTGTTTATAAAAGCGTTGGTCAAATTGTACAGATGCTGTAAATTCAGCAACAAAGGCATCAGTAGCTTCAGAGAAACGACCGCCCCACATACCCGAAGTTTGGGCTTGTGACGGATTTGAGGAATTAGAAGATGTGGTCATGTCGGCTCAATAAGATAAAAAGCGGTAGAACTCGCATGAGTATAACAAATTCAAGACAACTTGCCGAAGTTCAAGATGCGCAAAGTTTAACTTCCAGCATGGCTAAGCCAAATATCTCTTATTTATTTAGTAAAATCGTGCAATGGCCGCATTTGTTGGAATTATTTGTTGGTGGAAATTTGTTGGCCATGCTGTTGGCTTTGGCCGAGGCGCAGTCTTGGTCAAACTTGGTGTTTGAGCATGTACTCGGTTATATGCTTTACATCAATTGGGTTTTACTGTCTTTTGCTGCGCTAATGCAATATGGGCAAAAAAAGTTGCAGAATTTGGGTCTGGGTATGACTTTATTGTCAGGCTTTTTTCTATTGCAGATCATTGTGTTGGTGACCACGCTCAGCCTTAATATACTGATCTTCTTTGGAGCTAATTTTAGTTTCAAAGGTTTGACTGCACCGACTTTATTCGAAGATGTAATGCTACATTTGGGTTATGGCTTGCTGTTGGGAAGTTTTTGCTTTCGTTATTTATATTTAAGAGAGCAGTGGTTTAGACAGCAGCATAGTGAGCTTAATGCGCGGGTGCAGGCCATGCAAGCCCGTATCCACCCGCATTTTTTGTTTAATAGTTTAAACAATGTGATTAGCTTGATCGCGATTGACCCAGATAAAGCCGAACAGATGTTGCTCAATCTATCGCGTCTGTTTAGAGCCAGTTTCCAAGAGTTAAAACTGGTCAAGCTCAGTGATGAAATTGAGTTGTGTCAGCGTTATTTGGCGATTGAGCAAATTCGTTTGGGGGATCGTTTACAGGTTGAATGGAAAATCGAGCATGCCGAATTGTGTCAGCAGGTACAAATTCCGCTCTTAACTTTACAACCTTTACTTGAAAATAGTATTTTTCATGGTGTTGAAAAATTTTTAACTAAGAGTACGATAAGTGTACTGATTGAAATATTGCAAAATCAAGTTAATATCGTCATAACTAACCCATTTACAAAGGAAACAATTCATAAACGACAAGGACATGGTATTGCTATTGAAAATGTGAAGCAGCGTCTAGAGGCATATTTTGGGCGAACTGTGAGCTTTCAAACCTATGCAGGGGAGGGAATGTATACCACTGTTGTGCAGTATCAATATAAATAAGCCGCAGTGAACCTATAAAAATAAACAAGGTGACTGTTGGGGAGGAGATAAATGGACATCCTAATTTGTGATGATGAGCCTTTAGCAATCGAACGTTTGTCTAGATTGGTGAGTCAGCTCGGACATCAAGTGGTGGCAATAGCCTCACATGGTCAACAAGCAATTGAATTAACTCAACAATATGAACCAGATGTGGTACTTTTAGATATTCAAATGCCAGAAATGGATGGGTTGACCTGTGCGCATTATTTGCGTCAGCTTGAGCCGATGCCTGCTTTGGTGTTTTGTACGGCTTATGATGAACATGCGCTCGATGCATTTAAGTCACATGCTGAAGGTTATTTATTAAAACCAGTGATGCAACAGGAATTGCAACAGGTGCTTGGTCACCTCACTAAATTAACCCAAGCTCAAATGAGCGAGATAAAACAAAAAGAAAATATGGACGAATTTAACGTAAAGCGACATCAAATCGCAGCGAAAACCTATCGTGGTGTGGAATTGGTGCCCATTGAAAATATTTACTATTTTTTGGCGGATCAAAAATATGTCACGGTACGCCATAAAAATGGCAGTGTATTAATTGATGAAACCTTAAAAGACTTAGAACATGAGTTTGGGGATGCCTTTATTCGTATCCACCGTAATGCCTTGGTTTCTGTTCACTTTTTAGAAGGGCTTGAAGTGGTCAACTCTGGGCAGTATCAAGTGCGTTGCCGTGAGTTAGACGAGCGCTTGGCGGTGAGTCGACGGCATTTGCCGGGCTTGCGCGAGCGCTTACATAGGCTTTAGCAGGCTAATGTAATTATTCTACTGCTGATGATGAGATGGGACGCTTTGGGCTGAATACATTTCCAATGGGGGAAATTCAGTTTAAGATAGTTTCATTCTTATTGGCACATACTAAAATTTATGAAAACCCTAAAGATCGCTACTCGACAAAGCCCGCTTGCTCTTTGGCAAGCTGAACATATCCGTGCTCGTTTAGAAGCACTGCATGCGGGGCTCACAGTAGAGTTGGTGACTTTTGTTACCCAAGGGGACAAAATTTTAGATACCCCATTGGCAAAAATTGGTGGCAAAGGTTTATTTGTCAAAGAGCTTGAAGCAGCGTTATTGGATGGTCGTGCTGATTTAGCGGTGCATTCGATGAAAGATGTTCCGATGGCTCTGCCAGAGGGGTTATCACTAGCCGTCATTTGTGAGCGTGAAGATCCTTTAGATGCTTTTGTGTCGAATAGTTATGCAAGTTTTGATGCCTTGCCACAAGGAGCAAAGGTCGGCACTTCGAGTTTACGCCGTAAATGCCAAATCTTAAAACAACGACCTGACCTAGAGATTATCGATTTACGTGGCAACGTGGGAACACGTTTATCTAAATTGGATGCAGATCAGTACGATGCCATTATTTTGGCCAGTGCGGGATTAAAACGTTTGGGTTTGGCAGAACGTATCCGTCATACCATTCGCCCAGAGTTGAGTTTACCTGCCGTGGGGCAGGGCGCTTTAGGGCTAGAGTGCCGTGCAAATGATCAAACGGTATTGGATTTAATCCATCCTTTATTGCATGTAGAAACTGATACCTGTGTACGGGCTGAACGTGCTTTCAATGCTTATCTTGAAGGTGGATGTCAGGTACCTATTGCAGGCTATGCCACTTTAGCAGACAACCGCATCCATATCGAAGGGCGTGTGGGGAGTGTCGATGGGCAAACGCTCCTCAAAGCACAAGTGGCGGGCAATGCAGCTGAAGCCGAGCATTTGGGCGTTGTCCTTGCACAAGAGCTATTGGCTCAAGGTGCAGGTGATTTACTCAAAGCCTTTTATCACTAATATGTCTTAACGATGCTGTTTATTAATACGCGCCCTGTTGATCGCGCGGCAAGCCTCACGATGGCACTAGAGCAACGGGCCGTTGAGGTCTATGCATTGCCGTTACTGGAGTTGTTGCCTAGAGCATGGGATCATGATCTAGCACGCTTGTATCAGCAGTTAGCGCACACCCAAGTGATTGTGGTGGTTAGCCCCAGTGCTGTGCAGTTTGGTATGGCACATTTGCTGCAAAGCGGTTTAACGGTGTCCGATTTACAGCATATTCAATGGATTGCAGTCGGACAGAAAACAGCACAGGCTTTGGCTGAATATGGTTTGGACAGTGTGGTGCCTGAGGTGGAAACCTCTGAAGGGATGTTACAACTGCCTGTTTTGCAGAACATGGTCAGTGATGCGAGCATTGCATTTTGGCGAGGAGAAGGTGGGCGTCAGTTTATGATGGACACCCTAATGCAACATGGGCGTCTTATACTGAACTTTGTTTTGTATGAGCGTCATTGTCCAAATGAAACGATGCAGCAACAGGCTGAATTGGTTCAATGTTTATCAGAACATAATCACTACGTCGCACTGATCAGCAGTGAGGCCAGTTGGCTGAATTGGTTAGCTCTGCTGGACTCAAATATTCAGCTCCTGCAACAAGGACACTTTTTGGTGTTGGGTGAGCGTTTGGCGCAGATTTTGAAGCAGTATCAACAGCAAATGCATGTGTCATTTAAAATGAGTGTACTGAAAGATTTAAAGACAGCCACGATTGTACAGTTGTTACAAAGTGAGCAAGGGAACGCATGAAGAAGATTCTTATAATTGTATTGATGGCTGCATTAGCGTGGATTGCGAAGCTAAGTTATGACGTGTGGGGGCTGAGTACGCAGCAAGCCACTTTGCTCAATGAAATGCACCAAATCGAACAGCGCAGCGCCAACTTGAACGATCAAGTCGTGGCTATGCAGCGTCAAAAAGAAACTTTGAAACAAGACCCAACAGCAGCGAAGGTGACGAGTAGCCAACCCGCCGAATTGGTGGTTGAGGGCATTGATCCAATTTTGTTTATCAAGCAACAGCTGGACTTGGTTGAGTTTGCCTTAAAGCAACAGCAGTATGTGGTGGCCACCGATAAGCTGGCCTATTTAGATATGCAGCTGGAAAAATATAACTTGGCTGTGGCGTTGAAGCAAAGTTTGCATCAGGTGATAGCGCGAGATATGCAAACCATTCAGAAATTTGTGGCTGAGCGCAATGAGCAGCAAGCGCTGATTAACCGTCAGCTGCAACAGATTGATCAGGCTTTAAGTCGGGAAATACAACAACCTCAGTTAAACACCACGCGCGATACGTCCGAATCCTTTTGGAAGCAATGGTTAAGGCTCGAACCTGTGCAAGCACCTGCAACAGCGTTAATGCAACGACAAATCGTGCTTAAAGAAGCACAGTTGCGCTTATTGTTAGCACGCCAAGCCTTAGCTGCAGGGCAATATACCGAATATCAAAAAGACTTAACCGAAGTAATGCTGTTGATCCAGCAACTTCCAGACCCTAAAGCCAAAGAGCTGCTGAAACAGCTGAATAAGCTGAAAACATTGGTGGTTGTCCCAACGCCTATTTTAACTACGCGTGCGTTGTTGGGGTAATGGAATGAAACAAATACTGATTGCTTATGGTTTGGTGAGTTTAATTGCAATTGCTGCGTTGAGTGTCTTGAGTTATGGGCATGGTGCGGGTTATGTCTACGTGTTTTGGCATGACTGGCAGTTACAAACCAATCTCTGGATCGTATTTATTGCGCTAGCGTTGCTCAGTTTTAGCTTGCATTTGGTTTGGTTGGGGCTAAAACGCTATCTCAGTCGAGAAAAACGTAAAGCGGAAACCGTTTTTGATTTTAAAAATTTGCATCCTTATGAACAACTGGCTGTGATTTGGCTGTTGGATGCAGGTCGAGATCAACAAGCCTTTATTCAAAATGCTTTCGCGCAGTCGGGCTTGCTCAAAAGTATTATTGATGCACGTTTATATTTGATGCAGGAGCAATTCCCTGAAGCTTTAAGCGCCTTGAGCCAAAGCAATGCCATGGCCTTTGAGTTGGCTGAACTACAACGTATTGAACTGTTTTTAGCACAAGAAGAAGCAGAACAAGCCTTAACTCATCTAGAGTTTCTCAATCAACATGAACTGTCACCTTGGCTTAAAGACGTGCAAAGCGCTTATGAAGCATGCTTAAAAGAGCTATGGGGGCGTTTTGCGATTCAGTTTCCATGGCTTTATTTACGCTCAACCCAATATGGTCATTTAGATCAAGATGTGAAAAAAGCATGGCTGAAACGCTTGTTGATAAAATTTGATCAAGCCAATTATGAAAATTTAGAGGATTTAAAACAACGTTATTTGGACTTGTCTGATCAGATTTTCAGCCACAGTTATGATGTTCAACTGTTGTGGCTTAAGTTATTAGCACGTATGCCAGACATGAGTGAACAGCATGAATACTTGTCGATTTATTTACTCAATCAGCAGTTTAATTCGGAAGTATTTTATTTGTGGTTCCAGCAGCAACTTTTGAAACAGCAACCCGATTATGTGGACTTGCAGCAACACATTGAAGCATGGGAAGCGAAGTATACGAGTGTGCCGGTTTTGAGTTTTGCCAAGTGGCATATTTATACTGCTTTAGGCATGCAAGAGCAGGCAGATGCGTTATTAAGTTTATATCCCGATAATGTATTAATGAACTATTTAAGAATCAAATCGACTTTAAATGGTGATGAAGATTTAATTAAACAGTTAAATTTAATTTTTGAAAATAATGCAAATTTTGTAGAAATGAAAATATAGGTGCATAATGCAGAGCGTCTTAGATTACCCATTGGTTTATACTCAACACGTGGCTTGGGGAGATATGGATGCCTTTGGTCATGTTAATAATGTCATGTATTATCGTTATGTTGAAAGTGCGCGTTTGGCTTATATTGAACATACGGGTATTTTATCTGCGGATGTACTAACTGTTGTTGCATCAAATCAGTGCAAATATTTAAAACCAGTATTTTATCCAGACCAATTAAAAATTAGTGCGCGTATTGAAGAACTCAGAAATAGTGCATTTCGTATGCATTATTTATTATGGAGTGAACAGCAACAAGCGTTAGTTGCGGAAGCAGAAGCGGTCATTGTTTGTGTCGATAAAACCAATATGCAGAAAACATTAATTCCTGAACTGGTGCGTCAAAAACTCAAAGAATTTGAGTTAACCGTCGGTCACCAAATATAAATCTCTTTTTATTTATTTTAAAAGTCGTTAGACTATATAAATATTGTCTAAGTATTGTTGTTTAAGTCATGGATGAGTTGAGTCTTTGGTCTAATCAAAATATTATTAAATAGACTCAGTAAATAAAATGTTGGTTAATGGAGTTAATGTAATGCCAGATATTAGTAATTTATCCGTAGAAGAGTTAAAGCGTCTACAAATCGAAGCGGAAGCTTTAATTGCATCTAAAAAAGATCAAGCAATTGAAGATGCTTATACTCAAATTAATGCGATTGCGGAAAATGTAGGCTTAAGCATTGAACAAATTTTAGAGTTTGGCGCGACCAAGCGTAAAAAAGGCACACGTAAGTCGGTTGAACCGCGTTACCGTAACAAAGGCAATGCTGCTGAGACATGGACTGGCCGTGGTAAGCAACCACGTTGGTTAGTGGCTCAATTAGAAAAAGGTGCGAAGCTTGAAGATTTTCTAATCTAAGTCATCACCTTGTCACAGATGTGACATAAGCTCAAAAAACCAAGCATCATCTGCTTGGTTTTTTTTATAGTTAAAGTTTGGTGTTGTTGTAAAATTATGCATAATGTCTATCAAAGAAAGACAAGAAATGAAGCAAGGAAGAATAATTGAAAGTTCGTGGTGGGAGAATCACAAAACCTAAATACATCACGTGGTGGATGTTTGCAGTCGTTGCCTTTTTAATTTTTGTTTTGCTGCAAATTCCTGCGGCATGGCTCATTGCAAAATTTTATAAAAACAACCAAGTTTTACATAACGTCAGCGGTAATATTTGGCATGGACAGGCCGATTGGCAAACTGGAAAATTGCGTGGAACTGTGCTTTGGACCACCCGACCTTTAGATTTACTGCTCCTTCGTGCAGGGGTCAATCTCGAAATTTATAGTGCCAATACCAAGCTTGAAGGCGTTTTGGCCTATGGGTTTGGAAAAAAAATAATGGTGCGTGATTTAAACGGACAAATTGCACCCGAAACGTTAAAGTCGTTGGCCAATTGGCAATGGCCGAGTAATGCGATTCAGTTACAAGAAATTGATTTTAACTATAAAAAAGAGCAAGGATTTGATCAAGTGGATGGGGGGATACAATGGGCAGGCGGCGAACTCATGTATATCTTTGCGCAGCGCCCACAACAAATGCAGATTCCATCGTTGGCGGGTCGTTTGTCGCAGGAGCAAAATAAGCTGATGGTCGATTTACGCGATCAACGACAACAAAAACTGATGAACCTGACCATCGACCCAAGTCTGATGTTAGATGTGCAATTAACCCAGCGTCTCATGTTGAATGTCCCGTCATATCAAGGCAAAGCAGGTCTAGATAGTTATGTGGTGAGTTCACGTCAGCCTTTACTTAGTGGGGGCTTTTAATGGGTTTTGATCTGCAAAAATTACCAGAGCTGAATCTCAAACAGTTTGAACGTATAGCACCATTGTGCTTAATGCTTTTGATCTTGGCACTATGCTGGAAGTTGGCTGGCTTATTTTGGCTTTGGGTGGCGCCACCACAAGTCATGCAAATGCCACGCGTTGAATTGGGTTCACAGCAACCCCAAGTTCCGAATATTACCAATTTTGCGTTATTTGCAGAGCAAAGTAAGAATCCCGCAGATGATCAGCTCAATTTACAGCTACAAGGTGTGGTGGTTGGGCAACCCAGTCAGTTCTCATCTGCCGTGATTAAGGTAAATAATGTAGCAGAGCGCTATCGGGTGGGGGAAAACATCGAAGGCAGCGCTTATTATTTGTCAGAGGTGTATTGGGATCGCGCGATTCTCAAAAATAACAGTGGGCAAACCCGTGAATTGTTTTTTCAAGGGATTGATAATTTAGATCAGCAAATTGTGCCCCCAGCAACAGCACCCGTTGCAGCGCCTGCTGTGAGTCAAGAGCAGCAAGCATTAGGCCAGGCAGTACAGAACTTACAACAAGATCGTGAGCAATATTTAAAAGATTTGGGTGTAAATACCAATAACACAGGGCAGGGTTATCAAGTCACTGAGCAAACACCAGCTGCACTGCGAAGCCGTTTAGGCTTGCAGGCTGGGGATCAAATTATGTCTTTAAATGGTCAAACGATCGGACAGGGGCAAAACGACGCGCAGTTGTTAGAACGTGCGCGCCGTGAAGGACAAGTAAAAATAGAAGTGAAACGTGGTGATCGTATCATTACGGTACAACAGAATTTTCAGTGATCGAACATCACCAATATTAGTTAGGAATGACTTGGATTTATGGCTTTATTGAATCACCGCCCTGTTTGGGCACTGACAATCGCAGCGCCTTTGCTTGCCATGGTGAGTACAGCCAGCTATGCACAAACGTGGAAAATTAATCTGCGCGATGCAGACTTAACTGCATTTATTAATGAAGTTGCAGATATTACGGGGAAAAACTTTGCAGTTGATCCACGGGTACGCGGCAATGTCACGGTGATTTCAAACAAAGCGTTGAATAAGCAGGAAGTCTACGACTTGTTCTTAGGGGTCTTGAATGTCAATGGTGTGGTTGCGATTCCTTCTGGACGGACCATTAAAATTGTGCCTGACAGTAATGTCAAAAGTTCAGGCATTCCCTATGATGTTCGTCACCGTGCCACAGGCGATCAGGTTGTGACGCGGGTGATTTGGCTGGAAAACACCAATGCCAATGACTTGATTCCTGCACTACGTCCATTGATGCCGCAGTTTGCGCATTTATCTGCGGTGAATGGCACCAATGCACTGATTGTATCTGATCGCGCCAGCAACATTTATCAGCTTGAGACGATTATTCGTAACTTGGATGGGACGGGACAAAATGACATCGAAGCGGTGTCGTTGCAATCGAGTCAGGCTGAAGAAATGATTGGATTACTAGAAAGTATGAGCGGAACAGGCTCGATCAAAGATTTAAAGGGTTCCAGAATACGAATCATTGCAGATAACCGGACCAATCGGATTATTCTAAAAGGGGATACCGCGACGCGTAAACGTATTCGCCAAATGATCGAGATGCTGGATGTACCTGCTGCGGAGCGTCTAGGCGGATTGAAAGTGTTCCGCTTAAAATATGCCAGCGCTAAAAGCTTATCCGAAATTTTACAAGGTTTGGTCTCAGGGCAGGCTGTTAATTCTAGCCAGTCTAACGACAGCAATAACAATAGCAATTCCAGCTATAACCAAAATAATAGTTCGAGTGAAGGTTCATCTTCACAGATTTCCACCCCAAGTATTAACTTAAACAGCCAGTCCAATCGCAATCAGAATAACATCACCAGCTTTAACAGTAATGGGGTCAGTATTATTGCCGATAGTTCGCAAAATGCGTTGGTGGTCAAGGCTGACCCTCAATTGATGCGTGAAATTGAGTCTGCTATTCAACAGTTGGATACGCGTCGCCAGCAAGTCCTGATTGAGGCGACTATTCTCGAGGTGGAAGGCAATGATGCCGACCAGTTGGGCGTGCAATGGGCGATGGGGGATTTAAGTAGTGGTGTTGGGATTATCAATTTTGACAATATTGGTTCGAGTCTCAAAAGTATTGCTGCAAATTATTTAACGGGTGGCGGTGCGGGGGCGGCAAGTGCAATTGGCGCGGGTGGTTCGTTAATCCTTGGGGATTATAAAGAAGGCAGTGATGGCTCGCGTCAGTTATATGGCGCGATGATCCAAGCATTAAAAAGTAATACCAAGTCGAATCTGCTGTCTACCCCATCGATTGTCACCATGGACAATGAAGAGGCTTATATCGTCGTGGGTGAAAATGTGCCCTTTGTAACAGGCTCAGTTTCTACCACCTCTTCAGGTACAGCCAACCCTTACACCACCATTGAGCGTAAAGATGTAGGTGTAACGCTGAAGGTGGTGCCACATATTGGTGAAGGTGGAACCATCCGCTTAGAGATTGAACAAGAAGTCTCGGATGTCAAAGCCAATAAAGGTCAAGCGCAGGATTTGGTCACCAGTAAGCGTGCGATTAAAACTTCAGTCTTGGCGGAACATGGCAATACCATCGTTTTAGGTGGCTTGATTTCGGATAACACGGCTTATTCACGCCAATCGATTCCAGGCCTTGGTGCAATACCGGGATTGGGGCGTTTGTTCCGCTCAGATGGTAAGTCGGATCAGAAACGCAATTTGCTGGTTTTCATTCATCCGACGATTGTGGGGGATGGGGAGTCCGCACGTCGCCTTTCTCAGCAGCGCTACAGTCAGCTTTATAGTTTGCAGTTGGCCATGGATAAAGATGGTAGCTTTGCTAAGTTGCCTGAAAATGTCGATGATGTCTTCCAACAGCGTTTGCCTGTGACACCAACCAAGCCGACCTTGCCACAATCGTATCAACAGGTGCCAAGCAGTCCAACCACAACGCAACCGATGGTTGAAACAACGCCTGTGGCTATTGAACCTGCGATTCGTAAACAGTCGATTGCTAATGTTCCTAAAAATACCACCTCGCGTCAGTTATACCCAACGGGTCATCCTTATATTGGCTTGAACCTAATGGAAAATGTTCAAGGTGGTCGAATGGCACACATGGCACAGGCGGTATCGACAAGCTATTCCATCCCTGAGCGATACACTGAGAATGTCTCGATAGGTTCAGCCTAGCTGTCCAGCCATTCATCTGTGAGGGAAGGTGAAATGGTAAAGAATATTCTCTGTGTTATCATAAATCAGCACATAGAGAGATAAGTCATGACTTGGAAAATACAAGCAATTACTGGCGAATTAACGGGTCAGGAAATTAGCATTGACCGTGATATGTTGGTCGGTCGTCATCAAGCAGCGGATATTTTATTACAACAATCTGAAATTTCGCGTAAACATGCGGCCTTTTTACTGAAAGAACAGGCTTTGTGGCTACAAGACTTGGGTTCTTCAAATGGCACGTATGTGAATGATGTGCAAATTGCGGCAGAAACGTTGTTGACGCAGGGTGATATCGTCCAGTTTGCAAGCTTAAAGTTTTCGGTCTTTGAGCCTGCTAAAGCGTTAGAGGATGTGGTGGAATCGGTAGAGGCGGCAACTTTGGGCGCAGCTGTGGTTGAAGCACCGATTAGCCAGCCATCTGAAGCAGTAGCTGCTTCAGAAACGGCCCAAGCGGAAGTGAGTGCTGATGCACCTGTTGTTGAGCCAGAACAGCCGAAAACGGCAGCACAGCATATGAGCGATCAGGGCATGCCTGAGTTAAAAGAACGCGATGGTAATGTGAGTTTAACGCGTGACGGGATGCCGCAAAATGTCGGTATTCCGAAACCTGCTCCTATTCCAGCAGGGGTGGATTTGACTGCGCCTAACGTGCCTCAGGTTGAGAACAACGAGGCTCCAAAAGTACAGGTTGAACAAGAGGCTGAAACTCAGAAAAATGCCTCGCTAGGGCTAATCTCGATTATTGTCTTGATTATTTTAGCGATTATTGCTTGGCTGATGTTCAAATAAAACGCAGATCACACTACAATCAAGGCATGCACAAGCATGCCTTGATTGTTTTTGGGCAGTACATGATAAAAATGGGTGAGGGTGAATGAATATTGCAAATGTGGCACAGCGAGAGGTTTTACTTTTCGATCTAGATGGAACTTTGGTGGATTCAGCAACAGATTTGCATCGTGCCATGAATATGAGCCTGAATGCGTTGCAGCTGCCTACAGTTACTGAAGCGCAGGTGCGGGTCTGGGTTGGGAAGGGAACAGCGCTGTTTTGTCAAAGTACCTTGCAACATTTAACAGGTAATGTTGATCCTGCTCAGCAACAACTATTATTGGATACGTTTTTAAAAATTTATAATGCCGACCCATGTGTGGAAACTCAGCCTTTTGATGGCATTCTTGAGTTTTTAGAATGGGGCTTGGCACAAAAGAAAACCATGATTTGCGTGACCAATAAACCTGAAGCACCTGCGCGCGCTATTGTCGATCAGTTAGGCATGAATCATTATTTTGCTGATGTCATCGGCGGCGATCGTTTCGAAGAGCGCAAACCGCATCCGCGCCAATTGTTACATTGTGTTGAACAATATGCACAAAGCAAAGATCAGGTCTTAATGATTGGGGATTCATCTAATGATGTTGAGGCTGCACGTCGTGCGGGTATTGATTGTGTTGTGGTCAGCTATGGCTATAATCATGGTGAAAATATTTTAGACTGTCAGCCACAGCAAGTGGTGGATAATCTGTGTGATCTGATCGGGTAACTTTGCAAACGAAGGAATGAACATGAGTAAACATATGACTTTTCGATGGCGAAACTCAAAGCACTAATTTTAAAAACTGATCACGCCATATTGAAAAAATAGAGAACACTCATGACAACGCAAACTCAATTCGATCAACTCAAAACAGCGGGTTATAACCTGATTCCAGTCTATCGTCAGCGCTTAGCCGATACTGAGACACCATTGTCGGTTTTTGCGCGCCTAAAAGAGCATAAGCAAGCCTATTTGTTTGAATCTGTGGAAGGTGGGGAGAACTGGGCACGCTATTCTATTATTGGTTTAGGTGAATCTACTGTGTTCTCATGCAACGCGGGTGAGCTGACTATTCAACAAGCTGACGGCACTATAGAAAAACAACCTTGTACAGATCCGTTCCAATTCATCCGAGATTTTCAATCGAAATATAAAGTACCTACTCAAGCTGATTTGCCTGCTTTGCCAAGCTTTACCGGTGGTTTGGTGGGCTACTTTGGTTATGATGCGGTACGTTATATTGAGCCGCGTTTAAACAACGCGCCAGAAGCAGACCCAGTGGGTTTGCCTGATATTTGGATGATGTTGTCTAAAACAGTGATTGTGTTTGATAACTTAAAAGATACTTTATTCCTGATCGTACATGCCGATGTGGTTGACGAGGATGCATATAGCCAAGCCCAGCAGCAACTGGATGCTTTGGAAGATTTGCTCGCAACGCCAATTAGTTTAAAAGCCACGCCGCATACTGCACCGCATTTTGAGTCACTCACAGGCAAAGCCAAATTCTTAGAATCGATTGAAACGGTGAAAGAGTATATTCGTGCGGGCGATGTGATGCAGGTGGTGCCAGGTCATCGTATGGTCTCTGACTTTGATGGTGAACCTTTACAAGTCTATCGGGCACTACGTCATTTGAACCCATCGCCTTATTTGTTCTTGGTGCAAGGGCAAACTTTAGAAAATAATCAACCTTTTCATATTGTCGGTTCTTCCCCTGAAATTTTATCTCGCCTTGAAAATGGGATTGCAACCGTACGTCCGCTGGCAGGAACGCGTCCACGTGGTAAAACCAAAGAAGAAGATTTGGCGTTAGAACAAGACTTGCTGTCGGATGAAAAAGAGATTGCTGAACATTTAATGCTGATTGACTTGGGTCGAAATGATGTTGGTCGTGTCTCGAAAATTGGCAAAGTGCAAGTGACTGATCAAATGGTGATCGAACGTTATTCGCATGTCATGCATATTGTTTCCAATGTGCAAGGCGAAGTTCGTGATGATGTAGATGCCTTGGATGTTTTTAAAGCAACTTTCCCAGCAGGTACACTTTCAGGTGCACCAAAAATTCGTGCGATGGAAATTATTGATCAAGTTGAGCCCGTAAAACGTGGAATTTTTGGTGGTGCTGTTGGTTATTTAGGCTGGCATGGCGAAATGGACATGTCGATTGCAATTCGTACCTGCGTTATTCGTGAAAATAAGGTGTATGTTCAGGCAGGAGCGGGGCTTGTTTATGACTCAAATCCTGAATCTGAGTGGAATGAAACCCAAATAAAAGCTCGCGCAGTGATCAAAGCGGTTGAATTATCGTCAAACGGATTGATTTTGTGAGTTTTTGACGTTTTTTTTGAAAAAAACACTTGCAAGGATTTTGAGTTTTGCTAAACTGCACACCGTTCCGATACGAAACGTACGAAACACTAAGAAACGCCGGCATAGCTCAGTTGGTAGAGCAACTGACTTGTAATCAGTAGGTCCACAGTTCGAATCCGTGTGCCGGCACCATCTTAGAGAGTTGAGTGGGTTAAGTAAAGAACGACACTGAAGTAAGTGTAAAATGGTGAGGTTCCCGAGCGGTCAAAGGGGGCGGACTGTAACTCCGCTACGAAAGTTTCGAAGGTTCGAATCCTTCCCTCACCACCAATTTTAAGACTTCAAGAAAGTGGTCTTTGTACCAACATCGTGCGGGAGTAGCTCAGTTGGTAGAGCGGTAGCCTTCCAAGCTACATGTCGCGAGTTCGACCCTCGTCTCCCGCTCCATTTGAAGTTTTATATTTGCTCTTATAGCTCAGTGGTAGAGCACTCCCTTGGTAAGGGAGAGGTCTCGAGTTCAAATCTCGATAAGAGCTCCAGATTACAGTTTAGTAGAATTTCTACAAATTTTTAAAGAAGCAGGCTTATTAGTCTGCTTTTCAAGTATTTGGTGTTTGATTTTTTAGGCGATGTGTCGATACTGAGTTGTTTATACCTGTGTTCGACGTAAACGAGGAAGATGAACATGGCTAAGGCTAAGTTTGAACGTAATAAGCCACACGTTAACGTGGGCACAATCGGTCACGTTGACCATGGTAAAACAACTTTAACAGCTGCAATTGCAACTGTATGTGCGAAGAAATTCGGTGGCGAAGCGAAAGACTACGCTGCAATTGACTCTGCACCAGAAGAAAAAGCACGTGGTATTACAATTAATACTTCACACGTAGAATACGATTCTCCAACTCGTCACTACGCACACGTAGACTGCCCGGGCCACGCCGATTATGTTAAAAACATGATTACTGGTGCTGCTCAGATGGACGGCGCGATCCTTGTATGTGCTGCGACTGATGGTCCAATGCCACAGACTCGTGAACACATCCTTCTTTCTCGTCAGGTTGGTGTACCTTACATTCTTGTATTCCTTAACAAGTGTGACCTTGTTGATGATGAAGAACTTCTTGAATTAGTAGAAATGGAAGTTCGTGAACTTCTTTCTACTTATGACTTCCCAGGTGATGACACTCCAGTTATCCGTGGTTCAGCTCTTCTTGCACTTAACGGTGACGCTGGTCAGTATGGCGAAGAAGCTGTTGTTGCGCTTGTTGACGCGCTTGACACTTACATTCCAGAGCCAGTACGTGCAATCGACCAAGCATTCTTAATGCCAATCGAAGACGTATTCTCTATTTCTGGTCGTGGTACAGTAGTAACTGGCCGTGTAGAAACTGGTATTGTGAAAGTAGGCGAATCAGTTGAAATCGTTGGTATCCGTGATACTCAAGTAACTACAGTTACTGGTGTAGAAATGTTCCGTAAACTTCTAGACGAAGGTCGTGCGGGCGAGAACTGTGGTGTTCTTCTACGTGGTACTAAGCGTGAAGACGTACAACGTGGTCAAGTACTTGCTAAACCAGGTGCAATCAAGCCGCACACTAAATTCGATGCAGAAGTATACGTACTTTCTAAAGAAGAAGGTGGTCGTCACACTCCATTCCTTAATGGTTACCGTCCACAGTTCTACTTCCGTACAACTGACGTAACTGGCGCGATCAAATTACAAGATGGCGTTGAAATGGTTATGCCTGGTGACAACGTAGAAATGTCAGTAGAATTAATTCACCCAATCGCAATGGACCCAGGTCTACGTTTTGCGATCCGTGAAGGTGGTCGTACAGTTGGTGCTGGTGTAGTTGCTAAAGTAACTGCATAATTATAAAATAAAATTACAAATTGGGGTTTCGGCTCCAATTTGTTTTTCAGGTCAGTAGTTCAATTGGTAGAGCGTCGGTCTCCAAAACCGAATGTTGGGGGTTCGAGTCCCTCCTGGCCTGCCAACTTTTTTATAAAAGACGCTTGATGTCGGCAAAACTGGTCATATAATAAGTCGCGAAACCTACGACGAGTACAAAAATGTCGAATGAAAAATTACGCGACGCACAAAGCGACGCGGCAATCCCTCAAAGAAATAATTCTGCTGAAGTAGTTAAATCTGGTTCTCCCCTGGACGTCGTCTTATGGATTATCGCATTGATTTTATTAATTGGTGCGACCATGGTGAATCAACACCTACCAGCGTATTGGGCACCAGCCAACGATATCTGGGTGCGCGTTGGGGTAATTTTGGCTTGTATCATCGTGGCATTCGGTTTATTATACGCCACCCATCAAGGCAAAGGCTTTGCTCGTTTGTTGAAAGATTCACGAATTGAGCTGCGTCGAGTGACTTGGCCAACGAAGCAAGAGACCATGACCACATCTTGGCAGGTGCTTGCGGTTGTAGTTGTTGCATCCATTTTATTATGGTGTTTTGACTACATTTTGGGCTGGTTAATGAAGTTTATTATCGGGTAAGAGAGCTATGAAACGTTGGTACATTATTCATGCCTATTCAGGTTATGAAAAACAAGTGATGCGTTCACTTAATGATCGAATCCAGCGTAGCGCTGTAGCCGATAGCTTTGGTGAAGTCCTTGTTCCTACCGAAGAAGTGGTGGAAATGAAGGATGGTAAGAAACGTAAATCTGAGCGTAAGTTCTTTCCAGGCTATGTATTGGTCGAAATGGAAATGAATGATGAAACTTGGCACATTGTTAAAGAATGTCCAAAAGTTTTAGGTTTTATTGGTGGTACGGCTGAGAAACCGGCGCCAATTACCCAACGTGAAGCAGATGCGATTCTTGCTCGTGTACGCAATACTGGTGAAGCACCACGTCCGAAGACGATGTTTGAACCAGGCGAAGAATTACTCGTAATTGACGGTCCATTCACAGACTTTAAAGGTGTGGTGGAAGAAGTTCTATACGAAAAGTCACGTTTAACGTTGACCATTAATGTATTTAATCGACCAACTCAGGTTGAGCTGGAATTTCGCCAAGTCGAAAAATCAGTTTAATTAGAACTGGTTGAAAAACGCCTGGCTTATTGATAAGTCAGGCATTGTTGTTGTAACGGTATCGTTACTTAGAAATTGGGGAGCCTTCATCGGCGTTTGTACCCAGAGGTAATTTGAAATGGCTAAGAAGATTGACGGCTATATCAAGCTGCAAGTTCCAGCTGGTAAAGCGAATCCATCTCCACCGATTGGTCCTGCATTGGGTCAACGTGGTGTTAACATCATGGCATTCTGTAAAGAATTCAATGCTGCGACACAAAAACTTGAAGTTGGTTTACCAATTCCAGTCGTGATCACTGTGTACAACGACAAGTCGTTCACATTCATCATGAAAACTCCTCCTGCATCTATTCTTCTTAAGAAAGCTGCTGGTATCCAAAAGGGTTCTGCTGTACCTAACAAAACTAAAGTTGGTAAGTTGACTCGTGCTCAATTGGAAGAAATCGCGACTACTAAAGAACCAGATTTAACTGGTGCTGATTTAGACGCACGTGTTCGTACCATCGCTGGTTCTGCACGTTCTATGGGCTTGGAAGTGGAGCTATAAGACATGGCAAAGTTAACTAAACGTCAAAAAGCCATTGCTGCTGCTATTGAAGCAAACAAAGTTTACACTTTAGAAGAAGCCGTAGCTGTTCTTGCTGGTCTTCCTGCTGCGAAATTCAAAGAATCTTTGGATGTTGCGGTAAACCTAGGTGTTGACCCTCGTAAATCTGACCAAGTTGTTCGTGGCGCGACTACACTTCCTGCAGGTACTGGTAAAACTGTACGTGTAGCTGTGTTTGCTCAAGGCGCTGCTGCTGAAGCTGCTAAAGCTGAAGGCGCGGACGTAGTTGGTTTTGATGACCTTGCTGAAAGCATCCAAGCGGGTAACCTTGACTTTGACGTAGTAATTGCTGCTCCTGATGCAATGCGCGTTGTGGGTAAGTTGGGTACGATTCTTGGTCCACGTGGCTTAATGCCAAACCCTAAAGTGGGTACTGTAACTCCTGACGTAGCTGGTGCAGTTAAAAATGCAAAAGCTGGTCAAGCACGTTACCGTGTAGACAAAGCGGGTATTATCCACGCTGCGATCGGTCAAGTAGATTTCTCTGCTGAAGCTGTTCGTCAAAACGTTGAAACTTTGATTGCAGACTTGAAAAAGTTAAAGCCTGCGACATCTAAAGGTGTATACATCAAAAAGATCACTTTGAGCTCAACTATGGGTCCTGGTCTTGTTGTTGATGTAAACAACGTTTCTAACTGAGTTTAACTTAGACAGAATTTTGAAGCCCTGAGTAATATTTGAAGCACTCCTTCAAATATTACGCAAGAGAAACCGGTTTCGGACTACTTGCAAACTTAGGCAAACTTTGAATTGGTAAATGTAGATTTATCAGCGTCAAAGACCTCAGGCGAGAGTAATTTCGATTACTTTCTTAATTTCCCAGCCTGAGTAGACGCGGTGGTGTGATTTGTTCATCCTCCGCGTGTAAGTTCAGTGATGAACTTGCGAATTGGGAGTGTACTTCGCGTAAGTACATAAATCACCGTTAGGAGGTTTTACAATGGCTCTTCTTATCGAAGGCAAAAAACAGATCGTTGCTGAAGTAACTGAAGTTGCTTCTACTGCGTTTGCTGCTGTTGTTGCTGACTACCAAGGTTTAACTGTTGAGCAATTAACTGCTCTTCGTGTTGAAGCTCGTAAGTTAGGTGTTGCTACACGTGTTGTACGTAATACTTTGGCTAAACGCGCTCTTCAAGATACTCCATTCAATATCTTGAACGACAACCTTGTTGGCCCAACAATTTTAGCTTTCTCAACTTCTGCAGATGATATGGGTGCTGCGGCACGCTTATTCGAAGAATTTGCGAAAACTAACAAAGCATTTGAACTTAAAGCTGCTGCATTTGAAGGCAAACTTTATCAAGGCGAAGAAGTTAGCGTTATCGCGAATCTTCCAAACCAAGAGAAAGCGCTTACTATGCTTGCAAGCGTTCTTCAAGCTCCTATTTCGAAATTGGGTCGCTTACTTACAGCGCTTCAAGAGAAAAACGAGTCAGAAGCTGCATAAGCTCAAACTTAAACACACATCATTCAATACCCATTTGGAGTTACTCTCATGGCTTTAACAAACGAAGAAATCTTAAACGCAGTTGCTGAAAAAACTGTTCTTGAACTTGTTGAACTTATTTCTGCTTTCGAAGAAAAATTCAACGTATCTGCTGCTGCTGTAGCTGTAGCTGCAGGTCCTGCTGCTGCTGCTGCTGAAGAGCAATCAGAATTCAACGTTGAGTTGACTTCTTTCGGCGCGAACAAAGTAGCTGTGATTAAAGCAGTTCGTGAAATCACTGGTCTTGGCTTGAAAGAAGCTAAAGACATGGTTGAAGGCGCTCCTTCAGTTCTTAAAGAAGCAGTTTCTAAAGAAGAAGCTGAAGAACTTAAGAAAAAACTTGAAGAAACTGGTGCTACTATTACTATTAAGTAATGTTACCAGGGGGGGAATATTAATTTCACCCCAAAAATTGGCTGATGGCTCTTGGGTCATCAGCCTTTTTGCGTTACAATAATCGGCTCGATTTTTGTTTGCTTGGTGGAAAATCCATCAAATTAAAATAAAGAAAAGAATCAAACGCTTACCAATATTTTTCAAATTTAAAAATATTGGTAAGCGTTTCAATACCACTGAAAATTGCAGCATTTGTAAAAAGTGGTGGCCATATCGGCCTGCGTAATTCCTTCTGAGCCCGTTCTGCAGGCGGGCTCGGTTTACTTTCCGAGGACTCCAGATGGCATACTCATATACCGAAAAGAAACGGATCCGTAAGAATTTTGGTAAATTGCCTAGTGTTATGGATGCTCCGTACTTGCTCGCGATTCAAGTCGACTCGTACAGAACATTTTTACAAGATGGCAAATCACCAAAAAACCGCGAAGATATCGGTCTGCAAGCCGCGTTTCGTTCAGTTTTTCCTATAGAAAGTTATTCTGGCAATGCTGCTTTAGAATTTGTTGAGTATAGTCTTGGTAAGCCTGAGTTTGATGTACGCGAATGTATTCTTCGTGGCTCAACTTATGCAGCACCAATGCGCGTAAAAATTCGTTTGATCTTAAAAGATCGCGAAACTAAATCAATTAAAGATGTGCGCGAGCAAGAAGTGTACATGGGTGAAATGCCACTCATGACCGATAACGGTACATTCGTTATTAATGGTACTGAGCGTGTAATCGTATCTCAATTACACCGTTCACCGGGCGTATTCTTTGACCACGATAAAGGCAAAACCCACTCTAGTGGTAAAGTGCTTTATTCTGCGCGTATTATTCCTTACCGTGGTTCATGGTTAGACTTTGAATTTGACGCAAAAGACCTTGTATTTGTTCGTATTGACCGTCGTCGTAAATTACTTGCGACAGTGGTTCTTCGTGCTTTGGGTTATAACAATGCGCAAATCTTAGACTTGTTCTATGAAAAAGTGCCTGTGTATCTAGACATGGGTAGCTACCAGATTGACCTTGTTCCAGAACGCTTACGTGGCGAAATGGCACAATTTGACATCGTAGATAATGATGGCAAAACCATTGTTGAGCAAGGCAAGCGTATCAACGCGCGTCATGTGCGTCAAATGGAAGCTGCTGGCCTAGAAAAGCTTTCTGTGCCTGATGAGTACTTGTACGAGCGTATTACTGCAGAAGACATTCCACTTAAAGATGGTGATGTGATTGCAGCTAATACCTTGTTAAGTCATGAAATTATGGTGAAATTGGCTGAAGGTGGTGTTAAACAATTTAACATTCTATTCACCAATGACATCGACCGTGGTTCATTCGTTGCAGATACTTTACGTGCAGACACCACGACAGGTCGTGAAGAAGCATTGGTAGAAATCTACAAAGTAATGCGTCCAGGCGAGCCACCAACGAAAGAAGCGGCTGAAAACTTATTCAATAACTTGTTCTTCTCTTCAGAACGTTATGACCTCTCTCCAGTGGGTCGTATGAAGTTCAACCGTCGTTTGGGTCGTCCTTACGAAGTGGGTACGGATCAGAAGTCTCGTGAAGTTGAAGGCATTTTGTCGAACGAAGATATCACTGATGTACTCAAAACATTGGTTGAAATCCGTAACGGTAAAGGTGAAGTCGACGATATCGACCACTTGGGTAACCGTCGCGTGCGTTCAGTCGGCGAAATGACTGAAAACCAATTCCGTGTTGGTCTAGTTCGTGTAGAACGTGCTGTTAAAGAGCGTTTAAGCCAAGCTGAAACAGATAACTTGTCTCCGCAAGATTTGATCAATGCGAAACCAGTGGCTGCTGCAATCAAAGAATTCTTTGGTTCAAGCCAATTATCTCAGTTCATGGACCAAAACAACCCATTGTCTGAGATTACGCACAAACGTCGTGTATCGGCGCTTGGTCCTGGTGGTTTGACACGTGAACGTGCGGGCTTTGAAGTACGTGACGTACATCAAACTCACTACGGTCGTGTATGTCCAATTGAAACGCCTGAAGGTCCAAACATTGGTTTGATCAACTCGCTTTCTGTTTATGCGAAATGTAACAATTTCGGTTTCTTAGAAACTCCATACCGTAAAGTGGTTGATGGTCGTGTAACGGATGAAGTTGAGTATTTATCTGCCATTGAAGAAGTAGGTACTGTGATTGCACAGGCCGATTCTGGCGTAGATAAAGACGGTAACTTAACAGAAGAATTTGTTTCTGTACGTCACCAAGGTGATTTCGTACGTATGCCGCCTGAAAAAGTGACGCATATGGACGTTTCTGCACAGCAGGTTGTTTCTGTTGCTGCATCACTAATTCCATTCCTTGAACACGATGACGCCAACCGTGCATTGATGGGTTCAAACATGCAGCGTCAAGCTGTGCCTACATTGATTGCTGACAAACCGCTTGTAGGTACAGGCATGGAAGCAAATGTAGCGCATGACTCTGGTGTGTGTGTGATTGCGGGTCGTGGTGGTCGTATCGAGTTTGTCGATGCTTCACGTGTCGTGATTCGTGTCAACGAAGACGAAATGGTTGCAGGCGAGGCAGGTGTAGATATCTATAACCTGATCAAATATACACGTTCGAACCAAAACACTTGTATTAACCAAAAAGTTCTTGTGAAACTTGGTGATAAAGTCGGTCGTGGCGATGTATTGGCTGACGGTCCATCAACAGATGGCGGTGAGCTTGCACTCGGTCAAAACATGCGCGTTGCGTTCATGACGTGGAATGGTTACAACTATGAAGACTCGATCTTACTTTCAGAGCGCGTACTTCAAGAAGACCGTTTAACGTCAATTCACATTCAAGAATTGTCGTGTGTTGCTCGTGATACGAAATTGGGTGCGGAAGAGATCACAGCGGATATCCCGAATGTGGGTGAAGCTGCACTGTCTAAGCTTGATGAATCAGGTATCGTATATATCGGTGCTGAAGTGACTGCTGGTGATATCCTTGTAGGTAAAGTAACGCCTAAAGGTGAAACGCAGTTAACACCAGAAGAAAAATTGCTTCGTGCAATCTTCGGTGAAAAAGCAGCTGACGTAAAAGACTCATCTTTACGTGTTCCATCAGGTACCAAAGGTACAGTGATTGACGTTCAAGTGTTTACACGTGACGGTCTTGAGAAAGACGAACGTGCGCAAGCAATTGAAAAAGCTCAGCTTGATTCATATCGTAAAGACTTGAAAGAAGAATACAAAATCTTCGAAGAAGCAGCACGTGAACGTATTGTTCGTTTGTTGACAGGTCAAGAGTCTAACGGTGGTGGTACAACTAAGCGTGGCGATAAACTTTCTGCAGACGTATTGTCTGGTTTAGAGTTGGTTGATTTACTTGAAATCCAACCGACTGATGAAGCTATTGCAGAGCGTTTAACTCAAATTCAAGTGTTCTTGAAAGAGAAGAGCTTTGAAATTGATGAGAAGTTTGCAGAGAAAAAACGCAAACTTTCTACAGGTGATGAATTAACAACAGGTGTATTGAAAGTTGTTAAGGTTTACTTGGCTGTTAAACGTCGCATCCAACCGGGTGATAAGATGGCAGGTCGTCACGGTAACAAGGGTGTTGTTTCTAACATCTTACCTGTTGAAGACATGCCGCACGATGCCAATGGTGTTCCAGTCGACATCGTATTGAACCCACTGGGTGTACCGTCACGTATGAACGTGGGTCAGATTCTAGAGACTCACTTAGGTATGGCAGCGAAAGGTCTTGGCGAAGAAATCGACAAGATGTTAAAAGCGCAACGTACTGTACTTGAGCTTCGTGGATTCTTAGACAAGATTTATAACAAAGTTGGTGGCGAGCAAGAAGATCTTGATAGCTTAACTGATGATGAAATTTTGGTGCTTTCGGGTAACTTACGTACGGGTGTTCCACTTGCAACGCCAGTATTCGATGGTGCTGAAGAATCACAAATTAAAGACTTGTTAGAGCTTGCGAACATTTCACGTACTGGTCAAACAGTATTGTATGATGGTCGTACAGGTGAACAGTTTGACCGTCCTGTAACTGTAGGTTACATGTACATGTTGAAACTGAACCACTTGGTAGACGACAAGATGCACGCGCGTTCTACTGGTTCTTACTCATTAGTAACTCAACAGCCGCTTGGTGGTAAAGCACAATTCGGTGGTCAGCGTTTCGGTGAGATGGAAGTCTGGGCGCTTGAAGCATATGGCGCAGCTTACACGCTTCAAGAAATGCTTACTGTTAAGTCGGATGACGTTGAAGGTCGTACCCGTATCTATAAGAACATTGTAGATGGTAACCATTATATGGACCCAGGTATGCCTGAATCGTTCAACGTATTGACCAAAGAGATCCGTTCTTTAGGTATCAACATTGAACTGAAAAATGGTGACTAAGTTTCTCCATTGAATCTCCCCAACCTCTCTTGTTCAAAGAGAGACTTCCTCGAAAGGGAAGCGGGGAGATTTCTCAGTTAAAAAACAATATTTGTGACCCAGTTGTGTAGTGAAAGTCTCCACAACACACGGAGAAAAAAATTGAAAGACTTGCTCGATATCATGCGCAAAAAGACGGATTCAGACGGTCATGCTCCAGTTGAGTTTGATCGCATCCGTATTGGTCTTGCGTCACCAGAAATGATTAAGTCATGGTCTCATGGTGAAGTTAAAAAGCCTGAAACCATTAACTATCGTACGTTCAAACCAGAACGTGATGGTTTATTCTGTGCCAAAATTTTTGGTCCAGTCAAAGATTACGAATGCTTGTGTGGTAAATACAAGCGTATGAAATACAAAGGCGTCATTTGTGAAAAATGTGGCGTTGAAGTAACAACTGCGAAAGTTCGTCGTGAGCGTATGGGTCACATCGAGCTGGCTTCTCCAGTTGCACATATTTGGTTCTTAAAATCACTTCCGAGCCGTATCGGTCTATTATTAGACATGACTTTACGTGATATCGAACGTGTATTGTATTTCGAATCTTACGTAGTAACTGACCCAGGTATGACTCCATTTGAGAAATACCAACTTTTAAACGATGAAGAATACTTCAACGCTTTAGAAGAACACGGTGATGAATTCACTGCGAAAATGGGTGCAGAAGCTGTTCAAGACTTGTTGAAAGACATCGATCTTGAAAACGAAATTTCACGTTTACGTGAAGAAATTCCAAACACAACGTCTGAGACGAAGCTTAAAAAAGCGTCTAAGCGTTTGAAGTTGATGGAAGCGTTTAAAGAGTCAAACAACAAGCCAGAATGGATGGTGATGAATGTACTTCCAGTACTTCCACCAGATCTTCGTCCGTTAGTACCACTTGAAGGTGGTCGTTTCGCGACTTCTGATTTGAACGACCTTTACCGTCGTGTGATCAACCGTAACAACCGTTTAAAGCGTCTTCTTGACCTTGCAGCGCCAGACATTATCGTACGTAATGAAAAACGTATGTTACAAGAGTCTGTCGATGCATTGTTAGACAACGGTCGTCGTGGTCGTGCAATCACGGGTTCGAACAAGCGTCCATTGAAATCTTTGGCTGACATGATCAAAGGTAAACAAGGCCGTTTCCGTCAAAACTTACTTGGTAAGCGTGTTGACTATTCAGGTCGTTCGGTAATTACTGTAGGTCCTACTTTACGTTTGCACCAATGTGGTCTTCCGAAGAAAATGGCACTTGAATTATTCAAGCCATTCATTTTCGCAAAACTACAAGCATCTGGCCAAGCAACAACCATCAAAGCTGCGAAGAAAATGGTTGAGCGCGAAACGCCAGAAGTTTGGGACGTTCTTGCTCACGTGATTCGTCAACACCCTGTGATGTTGAACCGTGCGCCTACACTTCACCGTTTGGGTCTTCAAGCATTTGAACCGATTCTGATTGAAGGTAAAGCGATCCGTCTTCACCCGCTCGTTTGTGCTGCGTTTAACGCCGACTTCGACGGTGACCAAATGGCGGTACACGTACCATTAACACTTGAAGCGCAGTTAGAAGCGCGTGCGTTAATGATGTCGACCAACAACATCTTGTCTCCAGCGAACGGTGAGCCAATCATCGTACCGTCTCAGGACGTTGTCTTAGGCTTGTATTACATCACTCGTGATGCGATCAATGCCAAAGGTGAAGGCATGGTGTTTGCAGATACTCACGAAGTTAACCGTGCACTTGCAACAGGTCAGGTAAATTTACACGCTCGCGTAAAAGCACGTGTACACCAGACTGTGATTGACGAAAATGGTAACCGTGAACAACAAACCATTGTTGTGGATACAACACCAGGTCGCTGCTTACTTTGGGAAGTTGTGCCAGAAGGTATGGATTTCCAACAAATCAACGTTGAGATGACCAAGAAAAACATCTCTAAATTGATTAACTCTTGCTACCGTAAATTAGGTCTTAAAGATACAGTGATCTTTGCTGACCAATTGATGTACTTAGGTTTCCGTCAAGCGACACGTTCAGGCGTATCGGTCGGTATGGAAGACATGGTGATTCCACCTGCGAAGTACTCAATTATTGAAAAAGCGGAAGTTGAAGTTCGTGAAATTGAGCAACAGTTCGAACAAGGTTTCGTAACTGCGGGCGAACGTTATAACAAAGTTGTCGATATTTGGGCTCGTACCAACGACCAAGTAGCGAAAGCGATGATGGACAACTTGTCTTTTACCACTGTTAAAAACAAACAGGGTGAAGATGAGAAGCAAAAATCATTCAACTCGATCTATATGATGTCTGACTCAGGTGCCCGTGGTTCGGCAGCTCAGATTCGTCAGTTAGCGGGTATGCGTGGTTTGATGGCGAAACCAGATGGTTCGATCATTGAAACTCCAATTAAAGCGAACTTCCGTGAAGGTTTGACCGTACTTCAGTACTTCATTTCAACACACGGTGCACGTAAAGGTTTGGCTGATACAGCACTGAAAACAGCAAACTCTGGTTACTTGACACGTCGTCTTGTAGACGTAGCGCAAGACTTGGTTATTACTGAGCCTGACTGTGGTACTTTGGGCGGTCTTGTAATGACTCCGTTCATTCAAGGCGGTGACGTAATCGAGAACTTAGGTACTCGAGTACTGGGCCGTGTTGTTGCTGAAGATGTGAAGAAAGCCGGTTCTGACGACGTTATCCTGCCACGTAACACTTTGATTGATGAGAAACTTGCAAACTTCCTAGAAGAGCAAGGTGTCGATGAAGTTAAAGTACGTTCAGTGGTTGCGTGTGAATCTACATTCGGCGTATGTGCGAAATGTTATGGTCGTGACCTTGCACGTGGTCATCAGGTGAACCCTGGTGAGTCTGTGGGTGTTATGGCTGCACAATCGATTGGTGAGCCAGGTACACAGTTAACAATGCGTACCTTCCACGTAGGTGGTGCTGCAAGCCGAACGTCTGCTGCAAACAGCGTACAAGTACGTAACAAAGGTACTGTACGTTTCCACAATGTGAAAACAGTACAACATGCCAAAGGACACTTGGTATCGACTTCTCGTTCAGGCGAAATCGGTATTGCGGATGATTTAGGTCGTGAGCGTGAGCGTTATAAACTGCCATACGGTGCGTCTATCTTGTTGAAAGATGGCGAAGCTGTAGAAGCTGGCGGTATTGTGGCGACTTGGGATCCGCACACCCACCCACTTGTAACAGAAGTTGCAGGTAAAGTACGTTTCAGCCAAATCGCTGATGGCGTAACTGTTACCTCTAAAACTGATGATGCAACGGGTATGACGACGATTGAAATCTTACCTGTGACTGCACGTCCTGCGTCTGGTAAAGATTTACGTCCTGCGGTTGTTCTTGATACGACTGATGGTGGTGAGCAGTTCTACTTCCTACCACAAAACACGATTCTTTCTGTCCGTGATGGCGAAACAATTGGTGTGGGTGACGTTATTGGTCGTGTACCACAAGAAACTTCACGTACGCGTGACATTACCGGTGGTCTACCGCGTGTAGCTGACTTGTTCGAAGCACGTAAACCGAAAGAGCATGCGATTCTTGCTGAAATTTCAGGTGTTGTAAGCTTTGGTAAAGAGACTAAAGGTAAGAACCGTTTAGTGATTACTCCAGATGATGGTTCTGAGATTTATGAAGAACTGATTCCAAAATGGCGTACCATGAACGTGTTCGAAGGCGAACATGTGAACCGTGGTGAGACTGTTTCTGACGGTCCACAGAACCCACATGACATCTTACGCTTGAAAGGCGAAGTTGCGCTGACCAACTACATCGTGAACGAAGTTCAAGACGTATACCGTTTGCAAGGTGTAAAAATCAATGACAAGCACATTGAAGTGATCGTACGTCAAATGTTGCGTAAAGTTGATATCACTGATGGCGGTGATACAAGCTTCATCAAAGGCGAACAAGTGGATTACATCCGCGTGATGCAAGAGAACCAAGCTGTTCTTGCGCAAAACAAGTTCCCTGCGAAGTTTGAACGTCAATTGATGGGTATTACTAAAGCATCGCTTTCTACTGACTCGTTCATCTCTGCTGCATCGTTCCAGGAAACCACTCGTGTGTTAACTGAAGCGGCTGTAACTGGTAAAGAAGATGATTTACGTGGCTTGAAAGAGAACGTAGTTGTAGGTCGTTTGATTCCTGCAGGTACTGGTCTTGCGTATCACTTAGAACGTCGTCGTCAAGAAGCTGAAGCTGCAGAGCATGAGCTTGTAAATGACTTCTCTGATGTGGATCAAGCATTAAGCCAAGCATTTAGCGATGAGTTTAACGGTCTGTAATTAGCCCTTTAAATGAATAAAAAGCCACCTTCGGGTGGCTTTTTTATATACTGATGATAATTAAGACTATACATATTAGAAATGGTATTTCAAATTAGACAGATCGTAATTGTTTTACTGACAGTTATGTTCCTTCCAGCTTTGCTTATGATGTTTTTAGCTCCACAGCCTGAAATGCACTGGCAACATACGGTATGGCACTTCATCACACAAGAACTAAATATTAAGACGGGTATTTCTGGGCCATTTCCCTTTTATACCGTAGCGCTTACTGCTTATTTTTCTGTATTTAGTACAATCTGGGCAGCGGTTTTATTCTGGATGATTTGGCAAGAAGAGCGTGAAAATATTCCCCGTATTGCGAAATTTAAGTTTTGGGATGGCTTAATTATAGGAATATTGTTCATTGGGCTGATTTATTTTAGCTTTTCGATGATGCAATGGCATTTTTCTAAACACGATATGACTGTGGGATTAGGTCGGAGTAGTTACCTGTTTCAGAATTTATATCAATATAAACTAGGCATTGTTTTCGGTGAGTTATTTTTTAGTTTTTTATTGATATTTAGTCAGTTAGCAATCTTCATATCAGGCTATGGGGCGTATGATTTTATGAGAGAACAATTAAGATATGGCCAGTAAAATCACTGCGCGGATTAAAATCTAAGCTTTTGGAGTTAATGTGAAAGAAAGTTTATATAAATCCAATGTAGAAAAATGAAATGCGTTTAAATCGGCTATGGATCATTGATTAGGGCACTTTATAACAGGTAAAGATGCTGTCAAAGTCAAAATTTCACCAAACCCATTTCGTTGATTTAGCCACCTTCAGGTGGCTTTTTTTTTGTCCTTTTGTTACAAAAGAGGATTTAAGCTTTTATAAATTTCACATTTTTCCTATATTAAAAATATAAGTAACCTGAGTTCGACGAAATCTGCTTAGCCTTTTAGCATATTTTGGAAAGTTGGCTTATTGGGATTCAAACAATAAGCCACTACAGCAGCCATGATATTCACCATGAAGTTATTTACCGAACGATGACGTGAATGTTCAAGTTGATGTAAATTTTTTAATTGATCATTCACGGTTTCGATCAATCCTCTTCTGCAAAGTAATTGTTTTTCTTCTTCAGTTTGGATGGGTTTATTTTTCATATTCCGACGTGATGGGGTCAATATTTTCAGTCCTCTTGCTGCTAAAGCTTCGGCTTTTGCTTTGCTCAAATAGCCTTTGTCTCCGAGTAGGATTCCTTTTAATTCTTGAGTTAAAGATTCTAATATAGCAACATCATGAACATTTCCCGATGTCAGTTTGAAATTAATAATTTCACCTAAATTATTGATAACGACATGTAATTTAAAACCATAAAACCAACCCGTACTACTTTTTCCACGGCCGGCCAAGCCTTTAAATACACGATGCCTTTTAATCCGAAGATTATGGCAAACTACCAATTTAGTGGAGTCAATGATACTGATTCCCGTATCTTTTCCTTTCACCTGGTGGAAGAAACTACTCAGAGCTTGCAAACAACGGGGCATGATTTCAATAAATCGGTTGTAGCTAAGCAGTTTAGTAAAAGCAGATTTCCAGAATGGAACGATCATTTGGCAATAAAAATATTTGAAGAATCTAAAACCGGATTGATGAAATAAAATGACAATGGTCATTGCTTCAGACAAGCTCAAGGCTGACTTTTTCAGCTTGGATTTTTGATCAGAAATTAAAGCTTTTTCTAAAGATTCATTAAATGTTTTGCAGAAATCGTCCAAAATACAAAATAATTCGGTAATATGATCCATCGAGAAGCCTTGTTTTATAACATTTTGTATTGAGAACCAATATGTTATAAATTCAGGGCTTTTTTTCTACTCTTTTTTATATCGAACTCAGGTTAAGTACACAAATCTCCTTACTTCACTAACGATTAAAAAATAGAGGTGGTTCCACATGAAATTGATATCAAAACTATTGGGCTTAAGCATCTTCGCATTTGTGAGCCAAACGATGGCAGCGCCGATGCCGAATACCATCACCGTGGAGGATAAAGCGGTTGTACCGATTGTCAAAACACAGATTATTCGCAGTGTCGCAGGTCAAGACCCTGTGCGGACGACCGAAGCGATTATTTTTGAAGTGAAAAATGGTGGTAAAGATATTGTGGCGCGTGAAGTGGTTCTCGAAGAAAATGCCAGCCAATTTTCAGATAAAAAAATGTCTGCACCGATTGTGCAAAAAGGTAGCGTGATTGTTCCGACATCCAAAGTTGAAGTGAAATCGACCTTGAGTCAAGGTGGTGTAGTCCTTGCAGAAGGTAAGCAAGTTGATGCACAAGGGGTTGAGTTTAAGAAAGGGCAGGAACCTGTACGTAAGGAGCTGAAACTAGATCAAGTGAAAGATCCGAACAGTAAAGAAAGTGTGACACGTGCGGTGCTCCAAGAAAATGGCACCACCACCAAAGATGTGGTTGTGGTGAAAGAGCCTGAATAAGCTTGAGTTGAATACGGTATGAGGCCCTCTAAGGAGGGCTTCTTACTTACAAATTTTCAGCAATAGCACCTGTAACCGTAACATTTCACGGGTTTTAAGTTCATACTGATCTTTTATGCTGTAAGAAATAGCCAATAAGGACAAATCTCATGAAAAAGTATATGAGCATTATTGCAGTGGCATCTCTTTCGACGATGCTATTGGCAGGTTGTGAAAATATGAGCGCTTCTGAGCAACGTATTGGGACAGCGGCTTTAGGCGGTGCAGTAGGTGGTGCTGCGGGGAATAGCCTCGGTGGCGGTGTAGGTGCAGCCGTTGGTGGTGGTGCTGGTGCGGCTGTGGGCAGTAAAGCTCAAGGTGGCTCAAACCGTAATGCAACCTACAGTGGTGTTGGCGGTGCGATTGGTTCAGCAGTGGGTAAAAGCGTGTTTGGTGGTAATACCGGCGCAGCCATTGGTGGTGCCATCGGCGGTGGTGCAGGCGCTGCAATTGAAGAACGTAAATAATGTTTTAAGTTCAGATTTTCAAAAAGCACTTCATGAAAGTGCTTTTTTTATAGCTGTGCCGGTTTAGGTTTTTTACGACGGATATATAAAGTCTTTTCCACTTCGGCAATTCGAATGCCAGCTTCATCATAAATATTTAAGGTATAAATACGATGTACGGGGGCATAGTTGTCGGCCAGTTGTTTCACGGTCGCGATTTCTTGGGCATCGAGGTGAAAGTCTGCATAGACTGTACTGCGCCCTGGGCTGAGAAATTGGATAGAGGCTGCTTTGTCCCAAACAATATACTTATTACCTAAGTGGTGCATCAGCAGGGTCATATAAAAAGGGTCGACCATCGCATATAAGCTCCCGCCAAAATGTACGCCGACAATATTTCGGTTTTGTCGAGTGAGGGGCATTTTGACGCGAATATGGTAGTGTTTAAGGTCAAATTTTTCAATTTGAATCCCTGCACCTTTAAAGGGGGCAAAATGATTGAGAAAGTATTTCGCGACAATCGGCTGTGTCACAAGTTTTTTTAAAATGCTCATTTCGGTCAATGGTATCTGATGAACTTCTATCCATACTAGAGAAGATGAGATCAATTGGCATTGATCGTTTTGCCAGTAAAGTATAAAAAACAGTCAATAACAATAAGGGGCTGAATATGGAGCAGCAAAGTTACTGGGTACAAACTACAGATCAGCAAAGACTTTATGTGAAAACATGGGGCAATGCGAACAATCCTGTGCTGGTCTTGGTGCATGGCTATCCAGATAATCAAGAGGTCTGGGAGCCTGTGATTGGGCATCTGGTGCAAGATTATTATATTGTGACCTATGACGTTCGCGGTGCAGGGATGTCGAGTGTGCCGCGTTGTACACGGGCCTATGCCTTGCCTCAGCTATCGCTAGATTTGGAAAGTGTGGTGAATAGTGTGATCCCACAGCGTAGCTTTCATCTGGTTGCGCATGACTGGGGGTCGATTCAGTCATGGGAGTCTGCGACTGAGCCAAAATTTAGAGAGCGTATGCTGTCATTTACCACTATTTCAGGCCCATGCTTAGACCATGCCGCATTTTGGATGCGTGAACAGTTCATACAACATAAGCCTCAATTTTTTAAGCAGTTAACGAAGTCTTGGTACATTGCGGCCTTTCAGTTGCCTTTTTTGGCACCGACCGTATGGCAGTTTTTTAGTCCTGAGCATTGGGGCAAAGTTTTATCGCGTTTAGAAGGACGCTCAGACTTACCGCTGAATCATCACATTGCTGCCGATGGTAAGCACGGGGTTGCGCTCTACCGCGCGAACTTTATCCCACGCCTGACGAAACCTCGGGAACGCTTTGCAATTTGTCCCGTACTAGCGATTGTGTTGGAGCAAGATCAGTTTGTGAGTCCAGCGTTAATCGATGAAATGCCGAAGTGGGTCGAGGATTTTAAACGGGTGAATGTAAATGCCAACCACTGGGCAATCTTGAGCCAGCCTGAGGTAATTGCTAAAGAAATCAAAAGGTTTGTTCAAAACTGGCGTTGTGTTGAAGCCAGCTGAAATGATCTGTGAAAGAGAAAGGCGCTAGCGACCTGTAAGGGCAGAATTTTTTGGTTATTTTCTGATAAAATGCGCCTTTCTTCCAAGTCACTCTTTTCACTATGTTCGCAATTCTTGCCGCTATTGGGGTCATGTTTGGACTTTCATTAGCTCGTGTGCCTGTAGTATTTGCATTAATTATTGGTGCTGTCACAGGTGGTTTATTGGCTGGTTTAGGGCTACACGGTACCCTCGAAGCATTTAACAATGGACTTGGGGGCGGCGCAAAAATTGCGTTGGCTTACGGGGTTTTAGGTGCATTTGCTTTGGCTTTGGCACGCTCAGGTTTACCTGACTTGTTGGCTTATAAGCTTATTAAAACATTGAAAGGTTCGAGCAATGAAAAGGCACAAAATCGGGTTAAATATCTGATTTTTATAACCGTCGCGTTAGCAGCCATTTGTTCACAAAACGTCATTCCTGTGCATATTGCGTTTATTCCAGTCCTGATTCCTCCTTTATTAAGTGTGTTTAACCATCTTCAGTTAGATCGTCGACTAATTGCTTGTGTTCTAACCTTTGGCTTGGTTGCCACTTATATGCTGGTACCATTTGGATTTGGTGCGATTTTCCTGAATGACATCTTAGGTCAAAATATTAATACTTTCGGGCAACCCTACGGCTTTAAAATCAATTATGCCGATATCCCTTCAGCAATGGCCATTCCTGTTTTTGGCATGTTTGTTGGTTTATTGGTTGCTGTATTCTTTAGTTACCGTAAGAAACGTGTATACGAAGAAGTACATGTGGAACCAGTGCAGCAAAGTATTTCTTCTGAACTTGATATCACGGGTGAGAAGTCTAAGCCTGAAATTTCAAAGTTTACGTTATCTATGGCTCTCATTGCGGTAGTTGCTACGCTTTGGGTACAAATTGCATCAGATTCCATGATTTTAGCTGGTCTGGTTGGTGTTGCGATTTTGAGCTGTGCAGGCATTTTTAAATGGAAAGAAGCAGATGATGTGATTATTAGCGGTATGCGAATGATGGCATTAGTTGGTTTCATTATGATTGCAGCACAAGGTTTTGCATCTGTTATTTCTGCGACCAATCAAGTGCCAGCATTGGTAGAAGCATCAGTGCAATGGATTGGTTCTAGCCAAGGACTCGCTGCATTTTGGATGCTATTGATTGGCTTACTGATTACTTTAGGCATTGGTTCTTCGTTCTCTACCATTCCAATTTTAGCAATTATTTATGTGCCTTTGTGTATCCAGTTTGGTTTCAGTCCAGCGGCAACCATTGCGATTATTGGTACGGCTGCGGCACTCGGTGATGCGGGTTCTCCAGCTTCTGACTCCACTTTGGGACCGACTTCGGGTTTGAATATGGATGGTCAGCATGATCACATGAAAGACAGTGTGATCCCGACCTTTATTCACTTTAATATTCCGCTCATGATTTTCGGTTGGATTGCTGCCATGGTGTTGTAATTTAACCCCCCAAATTATTATAAAAAGGCGATTTTAAAATCGCCTTTTTTATTATTTATTCAGATTAAAATAATCGGGTTTATAATGTTAATTCGGATTAAAAAGGTTGGAATTAAAATATATTTATTTTGCTTGTATATTATTAATTTAAAACCAACTAAAATGATCTATTTAATATTTAAATTAATTTAAAACAATAGCTTAAAAATAGCATTTAAAATACATTATTATTATAATTGCATATTAATTACACTCTTGTTTATGATGAGTTAATGTTGATTTTTATATTAATTATTTTACAAACAGAGGTTATTTGAAATGTTGAAGCAAATTGCTCTAATTACATTAATGGGTCTTTCTGCATCTGCTGCAATGGCAGGTCAATGGCAAGTCAAAGTCGGTGGATCTGCAGTTGCACCAACGCAGGACACGAAAATTGCGAATGGTACATTAACGGTTGAAGCAGATAGCGAACTTGCGTTTACGCCATCGGTTGAATATTTCTTTAATGACAATATTTCTGCAGAGTTACTGCTAGCAACGCCAATTAGCCACGATATACTCATTAATGGTGCAGAAGCAGTAAAAATTAAACATTTACCGCCAACATTAACTGCAAAATATAACTTTAAAAACTCAACAGGTTTCACGCCTTATATTGGTGTCGGTGCAACAGCTTTTATTGCATGGGATGAGGAGGGTGTGAAAAGCGTAAAAGAAGATTTTGGTTATGCTGCGCAAATTGGTTTTAACTTCCAACCTGCCGATGCGAAAAACTGGGGCGTGTTTGCAGATGTCCGTTATGCAGACTTAAATCCAGAAGTAAATGTAGATGGTACAACGAAGTTTAAATTAGATATCGATCCAGTGATCTATACCCTCGGTTATAGCTACAAATTTTAATAATCAAAAGTAGCTTTTTAAGAACCTCATTAATGATGGGGTTTTTTTATGCAAAGACTAAAGTTGAATAGTGGTCAACGCTGAAATAAATCACGATGATTCAGTATTAAAAGAAAATCGTCTATAGAATGGATAGAAACAGAATAAGAGAGTGATAAAAATGAAATCTATGCTCGGAATTGGTTTAGTCTGTGGTTTGGCGTGGAGCATGCATGCTCAAGCGGCAAGTTTTAATTGTGATAAAGCGAAAACGACGACGGAGCACGCGATCTGTGAACATCGCCAAATCAACGATGCTGATGTGAAAATGGCCACGACCTATACCATTTTAAAACGTCTTGTTCCGATGGGGACACGTGGCATGATTCAGGATGAGCAAGTGAAGTGGTTGAGCCTCCGTGACCGCTGTGGTGCTTCACAAAGTTGCCTTATGGATGTGTATAAAATGCGCCAACAGCAGTTAGAACTACAGCTAGATCGTATTTACCGTCAGGGCCCATTTTAAAAAAAGCAAAAAAACTTGCGATTGCTATTGAAAAACGTATCGCTCACTCCAATTCATTAAGCATTCTCTATAAGACTTAATACATTAAGGAGCGATTGATGAGCGAGCAAAACGCACATAAACATAGTTTCCAAGCTGAAGTGGCTCAGCTATTACATTTAGTGACGCACTCACTGTATTCAAATCCTGACATTTTCCTACGTGAATTGATCTCAAATGCATCCGATGCCTGCGATAAATTGCGTTTTGAAGGCATTAATCATCCTGAATATTATGAAAATGACCCAGACTTACATGTGCGCGTCAGCTTTGATGAAGCCAATCAAACACTAACTATTTCAGATAATGGGATTGGTTTAACTGAACAAGAAGCGATTGATCACTTAGGGACGATTGCTAAGTCTGGAACCAAGGACTTTATGTCTAAGCTCACAGGTGACCAGAAATCAGATGCACAACTGATTGGTCAGTTTGGTGTCGGTTTCTACTCAGGCTTTATTGTGGCTGACAAAATTACCGTAGAATCACGCCGTGCAGGTGTGGGTGCTGATCAGGCAGTACGTTGGGTCAGTGCGGGCACTGGCGAGTTCGAAGTCGAGCAGATCCACAAAGACAGCCGTGGTACCGATATTATTTTACATTTGCGTGAAGATGCGTTGGACTATTTACAGTCGCATAAAGTGAAGCAAATTATCAATAAATACTCAGATCACATTAGTCTGCCGATTGAGATGCAAAAAGAGGTTTGGCAGCAAGAAGAAGCGGTCGAAGGTGAAGAGCCAAAACCAGGTCAGTATGTGAAAACGGGTGAGTGGGAAGCGATTAATTCAGCCAGCGCTCTGTGGACACGTAATAAAAATGAAGTGACCGAAGAGCAGTACGTCGAGTTCTATAAGAATCTCAGCCATGACTTTGAAGCCCCACTGGCATGGGCGCATAACCGTGTTGAAGGCAGTACCGAATATACGCAGTTGTTGTATGTACCGTGTAAAGCTGCTGCGAATATCTTTACCCGTGAAGCCAAAGCAGGAATTAAGCTCTATGTAAAACGGGTCTTCATTATGGATGACGCGGATAATTTGATTCCAAACTATTTACGCTTTGTTCAAGGGGTGGTCGATAGTGCCGATTTACCATTAAACGTCAGTCGTGAGTTGTTACAAGAAAGCCGTGATGTGAAAACCATTCGTGAAGGGAATGCACGCCGTGTATTGACCATGCTGGATGCTTTAGCCAAATCGGAAGATGAAAATGATCAAGAGAAGTTCAAAATCTTCTACCGTGAATTTGGTTCAGTGTTGAAAGAAGGTTTGGGCGAAGACTTGGGTAACCGTGAGCGTATTTTAAAACTTTTACGCTTCTCAACTTCAAACAATGATGCGGTGAGCACTTCTTTGCAGGACTATAAAGCGCGTATGCCTGATGGGCAAAAAGCGATTTACTATGTGACTGCAGACAGTCTCAATGCTGCGAAGAACTCGCCACAACTTGAGTTATTTAAGAAAAAAGGCATTGAAGTCTTACTCATGGCAGACCGTGTCGATGAATGGGCAATGGAATTTGTCCATGAGTTTGATGGCACACCAATGCAGAACGTGGCGAAAGGTGCAGTCGATTTAGGTGATTTACAAGATGCCGAAGAGAAGAAGGCACTTGAGGCAGCTGCAGAGCAGTTTAAACCTGTGGTTGAAAAACTGTCTGACTCATTGAAAGCCAAGACCAAAGAAGTACGGGTGACCACACGTTTGGTCGATTCACCTGCATGCTTGGTGACAGGTGAGGGAGAGCTTTCACCACAATTGATTCGTATGCTGCAACAAGCGGGTCAGGCTGTACCTGAAAGCAAGCCAATTTTGGAAATTAACCCAGAGCATCCATTGGTGAGAAAATTAGAAAATTCGGCACAGTTTGATGACTTGGCCAATGTAATTTTTGACCAAGCGGTGATTGCTGAAGGCGGCTTACCTGATGATCCTGCCGAATATATCAAACGCATTAACAGCTTATTGCTTCAATAAACCATGATATTTTTAAAAAAAGCCTATCTCTAAAATAGGCTTTTTTTATTTCATCTAATTGGATGAAGAACCTTAATGTCTTTTGAACGCATTGATTAAATAGGCGAAAAAGAACCTGATGTGGATATCCGTGGATAAGTGAAAACTTATCCACAGTTCAGCCTAAAGATTCACCACGGCTTTAAAATAAAGCCTCAAAACGCACCAAGGCACTGACGTAATGACTACGGTCTTCACGGTGATCGTTAAAATAATTTAAATCACCTTGGATATAAAACCACTCTCTTAAGAACGGTTGACGCCACGAGACAAAAGGCCCCCAACGGTTCAAACGCAGGTCGTCGTCGTTGTAGAAACCACCAGTGTAAATGCCGTAGTTAAAACGATTGCCATGAAAGAATTGGTGTTGTCTAAAGCTATAGTTATCCCAGAGCAGATCATCATCCTGATCGTCTGCATAGGTCAGACTGAACTGATTGGATAAAAATGGCTGATTGGGTCGTGCATGCGTCAGCTCTAGGTTGGTACGTAAGTAATTTTCACTGTCGATACCATAACGGTAAATCTGTTCAGCATAAGCACGAAAATCATTGTCGAGTTTCCACTCTTTCGATAACTCGATCCGCGCATAGATATCATCCCCTGAACGGACCCCCAAGTCGAAATCAGTTTCAAAAGGCAGACGATCTGACAGTTGCGACCATCTTAAAGCCAGTGAGCTATTGGCATCACGGGTTTGGCGGCGGTCAAATGTTTTATCGTTATTCGCACTGGGTGGATTTTCATTGGTAATCGCGACATTGTTTTGTAGTTCGTTATCTAAAGAATCATCCCCAAACACGACACTGAGCTTATGTTCTAAGGTTGGAAGTTTGACTCGACCTCGAATACGTGGTTTTACATCGTATTCATCATGTTTATTCCAGCGGTTATCAACCAAGACACGTAATGTGGCTGTAGCTGGTTTTTTAGGATCGGTTTCACCAAACCAATTGTCCATTTTGGCGGCTGTTCGGTCTGCCCAGTTTCGAACTTCTTTTTGCTGGCGGTCGACCCAGGTGCGCTCTTCAGTGAGGTCAGTCGTGGGCACAATCAGCTCGTCCGATTCTTCAGGTAGAACGGTTGGAAGTGAGTCAATCCACTGTGGAATTTGATATAAAAGTCCACTACCTTTGGGGGGCGATGCGATTTGGTCAATTTCAGCCACGTCGTGAGGTGGCACAAAATGTTGTGTGCT
Source organism: Acinetobacter sp. CAU_H_S139_7 (assembly GCF_058599305.1). Taxonomy (NCBI): domain Bacteria; kingdom Pseudomonadati; phylum Pseudomonadota; class Gammaproteobacteria; order Moraxellales; family Moraxellaceae; genus Acinetobacter; species Acinetobacter sp. CAU_H_S139_7. The sequence goes on along the minus strand of NZ_CM178651.1, from coordinate 3,240,288 downwards.
GTTGGTATTGCTTTCCGCCCAAGCCACGTTGACGTATGTACCTAAACTTAGGCAGAAAAATAAAGAGATGGATCCCACATGTTGAGTTCTTAGCATGCTTTCGTACTTTATTGTTCTTCGATGTTTTAGTGTTGTAAATTTCACATAAGAACACAAGTAGAAAATACAAAACTCTACAACTCGCTGCCCAGTTGTTTTTGAATAGAATCAAATAATTGAAACACAGTGATAGGTTCAGGCAAAGTAGAAATCGTATTTTGAATCAGTTGCCAACTGATGCCGTGCTGTCGGTCTAAGACCAAGCACGGATACGCGATCTCGGTACGTGAGAGTTCAACCCGCTTTTGACCATGAATTACTCGAATTTTTTGTCGTTCTTTTAACACTAAAATGGGCGTATTTGCGTCCGCGGAGCTTTCTTCAAACTGGATGAATTTACGGCTATTGAGTAGATCGGCCAGAATAAATGGATGATAGTCTTCAATATGCCATACCAGTTTGGCCTGTTGGGTATACAGCTGAAAAATCGAAAATGCATCATGCATATGACCCTGTAGCTGGTCCCATTCAATTTCGCGGATGGCTGCGACTTGATGCTGACAACTCTGGGCAAATTGTTGGCTCAGGCGAATGGCTTCCGTGGGACTGTCAGCACCGAATAGAGCCAAATACTTAATAAACTCTCCGTGCTGCTGGGTCTGTTCTGCCAAATAGATGGGATAGTCCAACCAGTGATCGAGTTGGTCGCTGTGGATCAGAAAATCGATATTTTGACCGATCTCGGTGTGCCCTGAAATGTCGAGGCCATAGAGCTTAGGATCTAAATTTGGTTGATGCAGCGTGCACAATTTCGCTTGATATTGCCCCAAATGAATCTGTGTGGGCAGTATGGGTTGCGCAGCAGTAGCTGATGCTTCTGAATTTTCTGTATGGCTATCCTGCAAAACAGGGCATGGTGCTGTCACCTCGCTTTCAAGTGGATCTTGCTGTTGAAATTCAGATGAAATGTCTGTATCTGGTGGTTCAGCCAAGATCGATCGCCTTTGGATAAAATCCTGAATGGCAAGCGTTGAAATAGACGCACTTGGCTTGAGGTCAAATCGAATGGGTGCAGCGGCCTCAATGATAAATTCTTCCTGAGGGGGACATAGCCCATCACTTAAAAGAGGCTGATTGCTGAGAATCAAATGATTTTCTGCTAATACTTCAGGTTGAAGATCTAAATCTTTTTGTACGATATCGACCTGATTTTCAGGTTCCTTATCTTGTTTGATACTTAGTTTAATAGGATTGATTGAGACGACATCTTCTACAGCGTCTTGTTTAAAAGACCTGAGTTTGGATTCTTCAATTTGAGTTGCATTTAGGTTGCTGTCGAATGTAGGTTGTATTTCCGTATTGAAATGAAGCGCTGCTTCAGCCTTAGATAAAAGCAGACTAGACTCAGGACGGACTTCGGGGAAGTCTGACTCAGACTCTTGGATTCGTTCAGCCGATGTATCATCTGTAGCAATGCTTAAAAGCTCAATACCCGTGAAAACAAAAGCGTCAGTAAACACATTGTCCTGTGCATGCCCTATGTCAGTTTTTTTATGGGATATGGTTGTAACGGGCGGGATAAACTGGTCTCGTGCAACTTCTGCAACTTCTGCAACTTCTGCAACTTCTGCAACTTCTGCAACTTCTGCAACTTCTGCAACTTCTGCAACTTCTGCAACTTCTGCAACTTCTGCAACTTCTGCAACTTCTGCAACTTCTGCAACTTCTGCAACTTCTATGGATGTTTCAGATGTTGTGAGAAAAGGTACGTTCTCGGGTTGTTGAGTACTTTGTGCATGGCTCAAAAACCCTTGGTAAGCGTGCTCAAACTTTATGTGCCATGGGCTGCTATGCACTGTAGCTGGGGTGTTTTGAAAAACAATTTGCCAACCTAAACCTGATTTATATAAAACACCCCATGCGAAAGCCGCCTGCTGTTTTAAGGCATCAGTTAAAGAAGACTCATATTGAAATAGTCCAATATAGGCATGTTGATAGGGGCTTTGTTGTATCCAGCGTTCAGCCGCAGCTTGAGGCTGAGTCAGCGCCTTATAGGCTTCGAGTTGTTTTTGGAAAATGGGTTCATCACAGAGTGCAAAAATTTCGCGAATGCGTTTTTTCGAGCGCGCAATTTCAAAAAAAGACAGAGGTTGATGCTCCAAACCATCAATCAATTGATGCAGTTCTTTGATCAGCAGTGCTTTTTCGATTGCTTTCATGCGCTGAACTCTAAAGTTGCTTTTGTGCTTGTTCCAAGTAGCTTGCCAAAACCATATTAATGGCCAGTTCAAGTAATTTATATTCGGCTGAAGTCGGCTGCGTATACTGCTGTGCAAACGCAATCAATTGATCAAGGTCAATGGCTTGGGGCGTAATACGGCCTTGGATCAGGGCTTGTAAATTTTGCATAGGCATGTGCTATTGAGTGCATTTAATTTATTGGTTTTGGAGTTCAGTCTTCTTGTTTGATCATAATTAGAAAAGAATAAATAGGCAAAAATTATTCTGCTCTTGATACGAGAAAAGGGTGGTGAAAAATGTAGATAATTTCGATCTCAGCACAGATTGAATTAAATATTTTTGCCCTAGAGGGTTCATAGCGGAAATTTTTTGTCAGTTCTTTGCAATTTTGGGCAAAAAAAATAGGCAATCAACATTGCCTATTTTTGACCAAGTCAGCGCAAATTACGCTTCTTGATGTGGTGCAGCCGCAGGAGCATCAGCCGTTGCCGTTTGAGTATCTGCTGGTTTTTTTACAGGAAAATCTGGAACAAAAACAACTTGTGCAGAAACAGTTGCAGAAAGAGCCATTACAGCGACAGCCAAAGCATATTTAACAGCGTTCATGATATTTCCTCTAAAAAGGAGGTCTCACTAAGGAGACTGGGAGTTTTAAAAAGATAAATTTCGCATGAATAATATCAAAAAATGATCGATTTAAGCGCTGGTTTAGGCCATTAAAAGATGAATGGCGAGTTCATTTATTGTTAAAAAACAATTAATTAGAATAAATACTCTAGTCTGGTATAGAGTTTTTACTCCAGTGCTAAGCTGTTTAAATTTAAAGTGAAAATTTAGATTTTCAAGTTTGAAATGAAGCTTGAAAGTAGGACTTTTTTGTCTGAAATGAGACCTGAAAAAGGACTTGGAGTTACATGATTAATTGTTTAAATATTCATCATTTTGAAGTCTTTTGATTGTGCATACTGTGTAAGTTTTTGCTGTGGAATGTTTAAGTTATCTATTTTTGATTAAAAATTCACCTAAGATGAACAGGCAAAAACAACAATAGCTGAGGACAAACAGATGGCCATTGCAAAAGTGGTAGAAGTCAATTCAAGCAGTGCGAAAAGTTTTGAAGATGCGATTCAGACAGGGATCGCAAAAGTCACTGAGACGGTGAAGAATGTTCAAGGTGCTTGGATCAATGAACAAAAAGTGGTGATTAAGGACAACCAAATTGTAGAATATCGGGTCAATCTTAAAATTAGTTTCTTGGTCGATTAAACATAAATCCATTTTTTTTAACCTATAAAAAAATCCCCGCAGGCCGGGGATTTTCTCATCTATAGATAGGGCTCAGTTAAGGTCTGAAACCAGTATCCTTATGATTATTTGGGTGTTTCACAAGACTCATCGGAACACTGTGCCGCATTATTTTCTTCTGTTGGCATTTGTGCTTTTTCAAGGACTTGTAGAAAGACTTCACGTGGCTGTGCACCCGCTAAAGCCACACGCTGATCGAAAACAAAGAATGGCACACCCGTTACTTTCAGTTGTTCACGCGCCACTTCTTGGTCAAACTTCACGAAATCTGCATATTCGTCAGAATCCAACACATCATCTACCTCAACTGGGTTTAAGCCAATACGAGAGGCCACATCTTCAATGGTTTCACGTTCACCAATCGGTAAACCTTGCGTCATATAACTAAAGAAAAAGGCTTCTTCAGCTTCATTGCCTAAACCATGGCTTTGAGCAAGGTGGATAATACGGTGTGCATTGAAACTGTTGCCTGAGTTGGCATTTTCCCAGTTAAATTCAATGCCTTCTTCCGCAGCCATTTTGGCAATATTACGTTGCATCTCTTCAACTTCAGCGACCGTGCGACCATATTTTAGTGCGAGACGTTCTGAGTTCGAAATTTCTTGGCGAACTGGCGCATCTGGATCCAGTTCAAAACTGTGCCAGTGCACTTCCAATTCAACACCAGCCTGTTCAGCTGCCGCTTCTAAACGTTTTTTGCCAATATAACAAAAAGGACAAACAACATCTGACCAAATATCTACACGCATGGGATTTCTCAAAAATAGTAAAAAGAGCAATTAAGGAAATGATGGGGATGAGTTATAAAATTTAAAGCAGGTCCATTAAAAAAAGCGGTTTCGCTATGTATTCAATCAGTTGAATCTTCTGGGCTTTACCGCTTATCTGACAACTACGCAACACAAAGATCGAAAAATATACAATAGGGTGAAGGCGCTCAGTTTGAGCATGCCTTTTTATATCTCTTAGCGTTTGGGATTGTTTTATGAAATTTTTAAATTCTCTTCCGGTTTTTTGTTACGCTCTTCTTTTTATGCCGACTTTGCTGCAGGCCAATGGTGAGATTGTGAGTCTACCGACTTTTAAAACTATGGCGGAATCAGAGCTACGTGCTGAAACGGGTGTGATTCCTTATCAACAGGATGAAAATATTCGTAAAGCCTTGCAGCACCGTATTGTTCAGTTGCAGGATGATGCACAGTCTTTTGTGGTCGATCCGACTATCACTCAAAACATCGATATCTTGCCCCCTGCGGTCACAGCAGATCTAAATTCTGTGCCACCTTTGTTACGTGAGCATGTCTTAAACATCGCCGCTGGTTTGCAGTCGTCTAATCCAACTGAAGGTTTGTATATCATGTTGCAGCCGTTTGGCATTGACCGTAATGCGACCAATGTACAAATTGCCCGTGAACAAATTTCGATTGGGCAGATTGATCGGAATTTTATGCAAGGGATTCAACAGAATAGTCAGCAACCGAGAACAGCTCCAGCGAAGTAATACTTCCTAATTCATTTATCGCCAGTACATTCCTCATCCACTTGGGGAGGGTACGGCCTGAGCGTCCTCAAATATCGATAACATGTTGAAATATTGATCATGTGCCTTTATTTGCTATGATGAAAAGAAATGAAGAGGAAGCTGAACATGCGACGTATCGTGTTGATTTTAGTTCTTGCGACCAGTGCCGTTTTTGGTTGGATGTATTATCAGTATTCTCAACAACAAAAAGAGCAGCAGCAGCTACAACGCTATGAAACGGTGCTGTATGAAAAGACTGAACAAATTTACAAACAAGCTCAAGATTGGACCACACCGATTCAAGTCGATGTGAAAGACCCACGTCTGACAGGTGACTATCAAATTATGGCGGAGTTTGTGCTCAGTCATATGCTGCAAAATGCCGAAGCGCGTAATCAATATCTGCGAGATTTAAAAGCCTTAAATTGGGATCAATTTTTAAATATTGACCGATTAAGCAAAGACAAAAAGAACAATTATGCTGAAACGGAGCAAATGCTGAAAGACGTACATGCCGTTGTTGAGAGCTACGCACAGCAGGTTGAACAACGTCAGAAAGAGGCCATTGCTCAGGCCAAAGATTTAGCAATATCTTCACGGTTCCGCCATCAACTGACCGACAGCATGAAAGCCAGTGAAAAAAGCCATGAAGCCACCCGCCTGTTTAGTCTTGAACAGCAAAATTTAGCCAAGGCAGATCAAATCTTCTTGGTGCTGAAAAATAACCAATGGGAAAAGAAAAATAACACCTTTATGTTTTATGAAGATGCACCACTACAGCAGTTTAATGCGCTGTATAAAGAGATTTTGGCACTGAATAGCCAGATGCAGCAGGTCGAAAAACAGACCCAAAAAGAGGTAGAACAGAAGTTATAACACAGTGCAAAGATGACAGTCTTGTAAGCGGACTGTCATCTGTTGTTCAAAATTGGCTGCTAGAGTAAAAGCATCACAACGATGACGACTTTTCAGTGCAGGCAGGTGAGTCATGAGAACCATACACGTTTTTGATGATATTCAGCATGTGTATAGTGAGTTTGTAGAAAATAAAAACTATCCAAAATTAGAACGTTTAAGCAACTGGGGGAAGAATCGTTTTTTCTTCAACCAATATTTCAAAATGATCGAAGACTGGCACCACACCGAACAAATCGTGATTCAGTTTAACCAACAGTACTTCAGTCTAGATACGGGCAGCGCGCCTGACTTTATGGACAAAGAAAAGTATATGGCTTGGTTGATGGGCGAACTCTTAATTTAAATCTTTCACAAAACAGCACAGCGCCTGATCCGTTCTAGGCGCTGTGCTTGTGTTGAATTAATCAAAAATTTTATCGGCTGCTTGAAACGGTAGGCTGACCACGTCGATTGCCACAGCAAAGGGCAGTAACACTAATTTTTCAAAAGGATTCATGCCTGACTTCGATTTATAACTTTCCTCTTGATGGGTATAAATGCTCACCTGATAAGGCTTACTCAAGGCTTTTAGGGAGGCTAAATTGTTCGCCGCAGGGTAAACCACACCTGCCAGTTTGATCTCGAAACAGAAACGTTGTGCAAACATGCGTTCATCACTGGAACTTGAACATTCCTTCGCGCCATTTTCAATAAAAAATTCCAGATCTTTCTTACTGATATCTTCTTTGAGCTTCACATAGGACAGAGGTAATGTCCCTGTAAAATGACCATCATTCTTTTCTGAATAGAAACCCAGTTCTCGGGTGACTTGAATATTTTTCGGCTCCAGTTTGCCAATCAAGCTGACAAATTGAGGTCCACCTTGGGTCAATACATAACTTTTTTGTTGCCCTGCAATCACTAAACTATGCACAGGTAAATTCGGTAGAGGCTGAGCAGGTTTGCCAAAAGCCACCACTTGGTCTTCGATTAAGGTCACTTTGCTGGTACGGGTATAGGTTTTATTGTCTTTGGTCATCAGGGTTTTGGTGGCACAGCCTGTGAATAATGTTCCCATGACGCCTAAGCAAATGATGGTTTTTAAAGGTGATGCAAACATCGATAGACTCCGACTCATTTGAAATATAGTTAAGCTGAATTTTTATTGTCTTTAAGCCTATCATTAAAATGTTCAAAAAGTCGCCAAAGCTCAAAATTTTAAAGTCATGAACGTTCTAGGAGTCGCTCAATGCCGTGGCAACAGATTTTATTTTTTATCCATCTGCTGTTTCTAGATAACGAATGAATGTTCATTTGAGTAGGAACTGGCTATGATCATGCAGGCGCTTGATAAAAAATTATGGACTGGCGAATACGTCATAACAAGGTGGGAAATAGGCTGATGCAAAACTTGATTTGTTATAAAGAACTGCCTGTGTGGACTGCGCAGACCATTCCGCAAGGGTTTAAAAATCAACACAATACCAAAGCGGGCACGTGGGCAAAGCTAAAGATTTATCAAGGTGAGCTGAGTTTTGCTTTTCTAGATGAGGCAGGTCAAGTGCAATCTGAACATCTGTTTACAGCTGAGCAACAGCCACCATTTATTCAGCCTCAAGCATGGCACAAAATTGTTTCGACCAGTGACGACATAGAGTGTCAGCTGCAATTTTACTGTACCTCGCAGGATTATTTTTATAAGAAATATCAGCTTTCACCCACACATTCAGAAATTTTGGCGGCTATGCCGTATTTACACGGTGGTCGGGCTTTGGATGTCGGCTGTGGACAAGGGCGAAATTCGCTGTACTTAAATCAGCAGGGTTTTGAGGTAGATGCTTGGGATGTGAATCCGCAAAGTTTGCAAAAATTACAGCAAATAATAGATGCCGAAGGTATTCAAAAGATTCATGTGCAACAGCGTGACCTCAATGCTGACCCAAGCATTACTGGCAGATACGACTTTATTTGCTGTACGGTGGTGATGATGTTTTTAGAAGCGCCAACTGTGAAACCATTGATTGCGCAGATGCAACAAGCCACAAATGTAAATGGATTTAACTTGATCGTCTGTGCGATGGATACCGATGATATTCCTGCGCAGCCTGACTTTCCATTTGCGTTTAAAGCAGGAGAGTTAAGTGCGCTATATGATGGCTGGAACATTGTGAAATACAATGAAGATGTAGGTGAGTTACATCGGGTTGATAAGCAGGGTAATCGGATTAAGCAGCATTTTGCGACGTTATTGGCGCAGCGGATAGATGATTTATAAGAATAAATATTTTTTTACTATAAACTGAGGAAATTAAATGATTTTTCATAGAAAAAATTAAAGAGTAGTGATAAGTTTATTATTTGAAATATTTATTTTTAATTAATAACTTATATTTACTTACGGCGTATATGAACATAAACCAAAGAATTGAAAAAATTTTAAATCATTTATCTGACAATATGTATGAAAGAGAACATATTATTGCATTAACTTTGTTAGGTGCTTTATCAGGTACAAATACTTTTTTACTTGGTTCTCCAGGTACTGCTAAAAGCTTAATTTCAAGAAAAATTGCACAGGCTTTCGAGCAGCCAAAGTATTTTGAATATTTGATGAATCGCTTTAGTACACCTGAAGAAGTTTTTGGTCCTGTTTCTATCAAAGCGTTAAAAGAAGATCGTTATACACGTAAAATTGAAAGCTATTTACCAAATGCAGACTTTGCTTTTTTAGATGAAATTTGGAAATCTAGTCCTGCAATTTTGAATGCTTTACTCACATTGGTAAATGAAAAATTATTTAAAAATGGTGATGAAATTCTTCATGTACCATTAAAGGCTTTAATTTCAGCTTCAAATGAAATCCCTGCTGAAAATCAAGGTTTGGATGCTTTATATGATCGTTTCATTTTACGCCTAATAGTTGAGCCGATTAAAAATAATGAAAATTTCTTAAATTTAATTTGCTCTAAACCAACTGAGATCGAGATAAATTTAGATAAGCAGTTATTAATTAAAAAAGATGAATGGCAAAAATGGCAAAAAGACATTCATGAGGTGAAATTTAGCAAGGAAGTATCAGATATCATATTGATGATTCGTCAAATGATATCTGATTTACCTAAAGATAAAAAAATTTATGTTTCAGATCGTCGTTGGCAAAGAGCTGCTTATTTACTTAAAGCCGCTGCATTTTTTAATGGGCGTCAAGAAGTCATTTTAAGTGAAATATTTTTGCTGAAATATTGTTTATGGAGTAAATCAGAAAATTTTAAAGACATTGATAATATTGTAGAGCAATGCTTAAAGAATAATGGTTTAGATAGTGGTATTGATCAAGAGAATTCCATATCAGAAAAGCAACGCTTAGAAAATGAAATTAAAACAGAGCTGTATTATTCGGATGATGTTTATGACACAGTGCAAATTGGTACTGAAGAATACTATCCATTTACTCTTCAAACTTACAGAAATGAAATTGAAGTTTATATTAATGTGAGTCATGTAGGAACTGATGAATGGTTTTATGCAAAAGATATCAATGGAAATGATTTAAATTATGAATATAATTTTCAAAATAATGGTAGTTGTAATTTTCACAATATGAATAAAAAGTTTACTCCACAAGTGAAATATACGAAAGGTTCTAAAAAGGAAGATATAAATAAAAGGCTAATTAAAGCTTTACACGATGAGGTAGGTAGTATCCAAAAGGATTTTGAACAGGCATTATTGCAAGTTACAAATAGAAAGAATGAACTTTTAGATGAATTTGACTCATTATTTATTTCTTTAAAAGAAAAAGATTTTTTAGTGAGTAGTCTTGAAAAGCAGATACAAAATTTTGAATTAAATATTCAGGATAGTGAGAGACTAAAATCCTTATGTATCAGCTAAATTTATTTGATGATACTAAAGAAGCAGTGCAACAAGCCACGAAAGAAAATTCATTATCACAGTGGCTTGAGCATGAAAAGATTAGTCATCGTTTAGACATGCAAGTCAAAGTTTGGTCTAAAAATACTGAGCGACAACTTTTCTTAGATAATCCATATTATTTGTATCAAGAGCAATATGAAGATATTGCTCAAAATAATTTGTCTAAAGTAAATGGCGCTGTTCAGCAGTATAGTGAATTCTTAAAATTTTCAGGTTTGCCTGACTCTACTGCGTATTGGCAAAAAGAGCTTGAAAAGCCTAAAGTGAACCAACAAAAGTTGATGTCTCACTTATTAGGTGATTGGAAGAAAAATTTAGATCAACAAATTGCTGAATGGAATTTAAAAAAGATTGATGAGCTGAGAAAAAAGTTTATTGAAGAGTTTATAAAGCAATTACAGGATTTAGAAGAGTTAAAAAAACTGACGGACAGTTTAGGCTTGGAAACAGGTACTTTTTTAGACTATTCCAAAGGAAATTTAATACCACAAGATATTGTTCAGTTTAAACAATGGGCGGAATATCTCCGAAACAATGCTTCATTGGCAGAGGTTTTAAATGTATTAGGTAAAATTCAAAGTGCTAAAATTGCAGAAGATAAAAAAGTTATTTCACAGTCTTTGAGTATTGAAACATATATTCCTGATATAAATTCTAGAGAAGAAATTATAGGAACAAAATTAGCTAAGGATTTAGAGTTTATTTTGCCTTCTGAATTGGCATTATTGTCAGATCCTGAAACTGAAATTTTGTTTGATTTAAAATTTATAGAATCCAATCTGATGTGTTTTGAGATGCAAGGATTGCAACCTTATAAAGATACTATTGAACAGGATGTAGAGGTATCTGATGATTCGAAAGGACCGATGATCTTATGTATAGATACGAGTGGTTCGATGAATGGCATGCCAGAATATATTGCTAAAGCAACGGCTTTATATTTTGCAACTCAAGCAATGAAAGAAAAACGAAAATGTTTTTTAATTAATTTTTCGACATCAATTAAGACATTAGAATTAACAAGTGACAATGGATTAAAAAGTGTTATAGATTTTCTAAAAATGTCTTTCTATGGTGGAACAGACGTTGCACCTGCTTTAGCTTATGCATTGCAACTAGTTGAAAAAGAAAATTATAAAAAAGCAGATATTCTTGTAGTATCAGATTTTATAATGGCATCTTTAGATACAAAAATTCATAATAAGATTAAATTAGTTAAGGAAAATAAAAATCAATTTTTTTCATTAGTAATAGGGTATTCTCCAATTAATGAATTTTCTCGAGATTACTTTGATAGAGAATGGCTATTTAATCCTAGAAATAGTTCTGTTACAGAAATAGTGAATTTAATTAAATAAAAAAACCCCGCAATAAGCGGGGTTTCTTTTATCTCAGCATTTAATTAAGAATTAAACACGTTCGATAATCGTTGCGATACCTTGACCCAGACCGATACACATAGTCGCAAGACCAATTTGCGTATCTTGTTGTTCCATCACGTTCAACAACGTCGTTGTAATACGCGAACCAGAACAGCCCAATGGGTGACCCAGTGCAATCGCGCCACCATTTAAGTTAATGATGTCTTGCTTCTCATAAACACCTAAGCCTTTCATCACTGATAAGCCTTGAGCAGCAAATGCTTCGTTTAACTCGATGGTTTGGATATCCGCCATGCTTAAGCCAGCACGTTTAAGTGCTTTTTGAGTTGCAGGTACAGGACCATAACCCATGATCGCAGCATCACAGCCTGCAACCGCCATAGAGCGAATTACAGCACGTGGCTTAAGACCTAAAGCTTGAGCACGTTCAGCAGACATCAGTAGCATTGCAGAAGCACCATCAGACAAAGCTGAAGAAGTCGCAGCTGTTACTGTACCGCCTTTCGGGTCAAATACAGGACGTAAACCTTTGAATGCTTCAAGGTTTGCATCTGGACGAATCACTTCGTCGATATCGCATAGGATTTTGAAGCCATTGGCATCATGACCTTCAACACCCACGATTTCGTTTTTGAAACGACCTTCTTGCGTTGCAGCCCAAGCGCGGCGGTGAGACTCAACACCGAACGCATCTTGTTCTTCACGTGTAATGCCGTTCATACGACCTAACATTTCAGCAGTTAAGCCCATCATGTTAGACGCTTTTGCATAGTGTTTAGATGCTTCTGGGTTGAGGTCGATGCCGTGCATCATCCCTACGTGACCCATGTGCTCTACACCACCGATGATGAAGATATCACCTTGGTTCGTTGCAATCTGTGCAGCAGCGGTGTGTAGCGCTTGCATAGATGAACCACAAAGACGGTTAACCGTTTGACCTGCCACAGTTTTTGGAAGGTCAGCCAATAAACCAATGTTACGGCCAATGTTCATACCTTGTTCTAAAGTCTGGTTTACACAGCCCCAGATCAGGTCTTCAACTTCATTGGTGTCAAACTGGTTACGAGCAACTAAAGCACGAACCAATTCAGCCGATAAGCTGTCAGCACGTACATTGCGGAACATACCGTTTTTGGTTTTACCCATTGCTGAACGTACGCCATCAACGATGACAACGTCACGTGGATTTAAAGTAGCCATTCACGTTGCTCCTTAACCGTAGAATTTTTTGTTGTTAGCAGCCATGTCACGCAACATTTGTGGCGCTTCATAAGCCTTACCTAAGTGTGCGTATTTGTCGCAAAGTGCAACGTATTCAGCAACACCTGTTTGGTCGATGTAACGGCATGGACCACCACGGAATGGAGGGAAACCTACACCCATAATCATCGCCATATCTGCTTCAGAAGCAGTCGCGACGATGTTGTCTTCTAGGCAACGAACAGTTTCGTTACAGAAAGCAAGCATCATACGGTCAATGATTTCTTGAGCATCAAACTCGCGTTTTTCCGCAGTTGCCACAGTAGCAACAAGCTCATACGCAGTTGGATCAACCACTTTGGCTTTTTTGCCTTTACGGTCAAGTTCGTATTTGTAGAAACCAACGTCGTTCTTTTGACCCAAACGTTTGTTTTCGTACATGATTTCGATTGAACCTTTGAAGTCTGGCTTCATACGGTCAGGGAAACCTTCAGCCATGACTTCTGCACCGTGAACGCCCGTGTCGATACCAACAACGTCGATTAGGTAAGCAGGACCCATAGGCCAGCCGAATTTTTCCATGACTTTGTCGACTTGTTGGAAGTCAGCACCGTCTTTCAATAGAAGGTCAAATGCACCGAAGTAAGGGAACAATACGCGGTTTACAAGGAAACCTGGGCAGTCGTTTACTACGATTGGTGTTTTACCCATTTTCTGAGCAAGAACAACCGTGGTCGCAATTGCTTCAGCCGAAGTCTTCTCACCACGGATCACTTCTACCAATGGCATCATGTGTACTGGGTTAAAGAAGTGCATACCGACAAAGTTTTCAGGACGTTGTAGGTTTTCAGCCAAACGTGTGATTGAAATGGTTGAAGTATTTGAAGCAATGATCGTGTTGTCACGAACATTTTTCTCAGTTTCAGCCAGTACAATGCCTTTTACTTTTGGATTTTCAGTCACCGCTTCAATCACGATGTCCACTTCTTTAAACTCGTCATAGCTTAAAGTTGGACGGATGCGCGCAAGAGTTTCACCCATTTGAGCAGGTTTCATCTTCTTACGTTCAACTTGTTTGGTGAGTAAGCCATTGGCTTCTTTCATACCCAAAGCAAGTTGCGGGTTACCAATGTCTTTCATGATGATTGGTGTGCCTTTGCTTGCCGCTTGGTAAGCAATACCGCCACCCATGATACCCGCGCCTAATACAGCCGCTTGGTTTACAGGGTGCGCACCTTTTTCATATTTCTTCGAAGTTTTCTTCACCACTTGGTCATTGATGAATAGACCAATCAATGCACCTGCTTGTGGTGTAATCGCTGCTTTTGCAAAACCAGCCGCTTCAGCTTGCAGTGCTTCATTACGTGGAAGGCTTGCACCAGCTTGTAATGAGTCAAGAAGAAGTTTAGGTGCAGGGTATTGAGCAGGATTTGCTTTTGCAAGAACCGCACCTTTCGCCGAGTTGAACGCCATCATTTGTTCGATTGGGTTCAATTTAACTGGGTCAAGTTTTTCTTGGCGTTTTGCTTTCCAGTCTACACGGCCAGCAAGGGCTTGTTTAACCAAGTCAATTGCAGCGTCTTGGAGTTTGTCGGCAGCAACCACTGCATCAACCGCACCATCTTTCAGTGCAGCAGCTGGTTTTTTAGGATTAGCCATGGCCATCCATTCAACTGCATTGTCGATACCGATCACACGGCTTAAACGAACCGTACCACCGAAACCAGGGAAGATGCCCAGTTTGATTTCAGGAAGACCGACTTGAGCCGCTTCTGACATCACACGATAGTCACACACGAGGCACATTTCAAAGCCGCCGCCCAATGCCATACCATTGATCGCTGCAACTTTAGGAATCTCTAAATCTTCAAATGCGTTGAAAATGTCGTGAACAGGCAATGCCCAATCCACAATCGCTTGTTCGCCTTGAGCGAAGTTTGCACCAAATTCAGTAATATCTGCGCCAACGATAAATGTAGATTTAGCCGAAGTAACGATTAAGCCTTTGATGTCACCGTTTGCTTTAACAGCGTCAATTGCAGCTTTGAAATCTTCAATCGTTGCACGGTTAAATTTGTTGACCGACTCACCTTGTAAGTCAAAGCGGAATTCTGCAATTCCGTCCGAAAGCATTTGGACGGTAATGGCATTGCCAGCGTGGATCATGCCTGATCTCCTTTATTTTGGAGGACTTCTAAGTTGATGTTGTGAAGCGAGTACGTCATTCCTACGTACATCTATGCTCCGCCAATCTTACGATAACTATATCGAAAAAGAACATAACAAGTTGTATCAAGCCGTGACGCAAGGGTCATCTATTTTTATTCAATTATTTCGTGTGCTTGCGTGATGTATTTTTGAATGATGCGGCTTAAATAGAGTGAAGTTTTTGTTTCATTTAAGATTTTTTATGGATGAGTGTTCAAAAAATGATTAGACGGCGTACTTATATTTCAAGTCAATCTTTGTGCCGATTTTGGCAATTTAGTCAATGCTGCACTTGCAGGTAAACTCAAACAGAATGAAAACTTGTGATGAAAAGCTGGAAATAGGACGTACTTTGCAGCCTATGTTACAATTCGCAGTCTAGACCGAATACCGGTCTTTTTCTTTTATTTCGTTTTCTTTGGTTTCCAGGTTTTCATATGATGAAGTGGATCATTCTGGCGATTTTTATTCTTTCTGCACTTTATATTCAGCAACGTGGGAAGGTTCGTCACTCGTTTTATCGTCAATTTTTCGATCATTCAACGATTCTTGCACCGATTAACTACCTCATGTACATGTTTTCAAAGGTGCCGAATCAGCCATATATCGATACCCAGCATTTTCAAGACTTAAAAGTGTTGGATGAAAACTGGGAAATGATTCGTGATGAAGCCAAAGCTTTATATGAAAAAGGCGGAATTAAAGCATCGAGCAGTTATGATGACTTAGGGTTTAATTCCTTTTTCAAAACGGGTTGGAAGCGTTTTTATCTGAAATGGTATGACTCTGCGCATCCGTCAGCTGCTGAACTTTGTCCAAAAACGACGGCGTTGCTGAAAACCTTGCCGACCATTAAAGCCGCGATGTTTACTGAACTGGCACCAGACAGCCGTTTGGTTCGTCATCGTGACCCTTATGCGGGTTCATTGCGTTATCACTTGGGGCTGATCACACCGAATGATGACCGCTGCTTTATTGATGTGGATGGTCAGCGCTATTCATGGCGTGATGGTGAAAGTGTGGTCTTTGATGAAACTTATATTCACTATGCCGAAAACACCACTGATCAAAACCGCATTATTTTCTTTGCCGATGTCGAGCGTCCATTAAAGACACGCTTTATGGAACGTTTCAATCACTGGTTTGGTAAAAAAGTGATGACCGCTGCCAGCTCTCCAAATGAAGCTGGGGATCAAACGGGTGGGCTGAATAAAGTCTTTGGTTATGTCTATCAAGTGCGGATCAAAGCCAAAGCTTTGAAGAAAACCAACCGTCAACTGTACTACTTCTTAAAGTGGTTCCTGATGCTCGGAATTTTCTTTTTGATCTTTGTTCAACCTTATGTGTTTTAAAGCACATTAAGCGCCCTGAGGGGCGTTTTTTATTTGGGCAGAAAAGGGGGAGGCCTATCTGCCCTTTTGATTTTTCTATTTATTTCAAGGCTCACAGTGGATTCGAACCACGTATGGCTTTATGCTTTATCCAGTTAAAACTAAAAACAACATGAGCGCGTATCTGTGTCATTTTTAAGATCGCAACTTATAACTTAGATAAAGCATGAGGTTTCAAGGTGCAAAAGTTTCGTTCGAAGATGGACTGGTGGTTTTTGGGGTTTATTATTGCTATGTCAGGCCTGTTAGCCCAATTGATTTTGACCACCTATGGCAAAGGCATTTTGATGCAAAATCTTTTGTTCGTTGTGGTCTATGCTTTGACTATTGTTTTACTGTGGTGGCCGCTGTGGAGTACCCGCTATGTGGTTGATCAGGAGCAACTGACAATTCGCAGTCTCTGTTTTAAATGGATCATTCCCTTGACTGCGATACAGTCTGTTTCTGAAACAGATAATTCCATCAGTTCACCAGCCTTGTCCTTAGATCGTCTAAAGATTGAATACCTGAAACAGGGCCAACCCAAAACTATTTTGGTGTCACCGAAAGACAAAGTAGCGTTTAAAGCTGCGTTAAAATTGTCATAAATACAGTCTTAGGCAAGTTGTATGCTTTACGGGCCTAAGCGAGTGAAAGCCTTGCTCAAATATGCCGTGAAGACTAAAGTAAAATAAACTTGAGTTCTGTTCATCCCACAAACCTCCACATGCAAAACGTCTACTTGCCGTTGAAGGATATGCTTATGAAGCCGTATCAATTGAGTCCGACACAAATTCAAACTTTAGTGCCGCATATGGGGAGTTGTATTGCATCAGATATGATTACGGTGCAAGGCCTAAAAGTGGCTTATATGTACCGTGAAGAAGCACAATCTAGCGATGAAAGTGGTTGGGTGTTTTTATCGGGTGAAGAAGGGGATGACTATATTGAAGACCCTGAAAATTTAGGCCTTTATGAGGTCAATGTGATTGCCAACTATGATGCGGACATCATTGCTCACTTAAATGCGCCTGCGGGAAGTCACTTTGCCCGCAATGAACAAGGTGTGTTTGAACGGATCGATTTTGAAGAGATGGATCTGGAATAAGCCTTCAATCTCAGTATCAATGTCTTTTGCCAGCCAGACTGGTTGTGAAACGCACTAGCAATGAGCTTGAAATGCGTCAGACCTGCCCAATCTAAAAGACAGATCAAAGGCTAAGCCTAAGCAGAACAGTTGACGGCGAGCCGAGAAAATTAGGGAATCCTGTGAACGAAAACGCACGAGAACATATCGAAAAAATTTTAGCCAATATGACCACACTGCCGGGCGTTTATCGCATGCTCGGCAAAGACGGTGAACTGCTGTATGTGGGTAAAGCGAAAAATTTAAAAAATCGTGTCTCGAGTTATTTTGTCAAAACCATTGAGCACCCGAAGACGCAGGCTTTGGTGGCGCGTATTTATGACATCGAAACCTTAGTCGTTCGTTCCGAAACTGAAGCACTGCTGCTTGAACAAAACCTGATTAAGCTGCACCGTCCTCCGTATAACATTATGCTCAGGGACGATAAATCCTATGTGTATATCTTTGTCTCTGCCGACAAACCTTATCCACGGATTGCATCGGGTCGAGGCAAAGGCAAACACCAAGTTGGGAAGTTCTTTGGGCCGTATCCGAGTGCTTATAATGCACGGGATACTTTGTTGGTTTTGCAAAAGCTGTTTAATGTTCGCCAGTGTGAAAATAGCTATTTTTCACAGCGTAAGCGTCCTTGTTTGCAGTATCAAATCAAGCGTTGTTCAGCGCCGTGTGTAGGACTCATTAGCCCTGAAGAGTATAAAAATGATGTCGATAACTCGATTCGTTTTTTACAAGGGGACACCAAAGAGCTGAATCAAGAACTGATTGCAAAAATGGAGCAAGCGGCCGAAGCCTTAGAATTTGAAAAAGCAGTGTTTTACCGTGACCGTATGGCGTTGCTGCGGGATGTCCAGTCTCAACAAGCCATTTATAAGCTCAAAGGTGAGGCAGATATTTTAGCGATTGCCTATCAGGCAGGAGTGACCTGTGTGCAGATTATGCATGTGCGCAACGGGAAAATGCTCGGAGGAAAAAGTTATTTTCCAGATATGCTCGGAGAGGGTTTGGGGCAAATGCTGGCTGACTTCATAGCGAACTTTTATTTCCAAGTGGCAGATGAAGTACCCAGTGAGGTGATTGTAAATGTCGAATTGCCCGATCGAAAAGAACTGGAACAAGCGTTACAACAACAGTTTGATAAGAAAGTACAGATTAAACATAGCGTGCGTGAGACACGTGCAGAATGGTTAGAGCTGGCACAGATGAATGTACAGCATGCGATCAAAGGGCAATTGGCCAATCACTTTGAGCTGAATGAGCGTTTCCATCAACTAGAACAAGTGGTGGGACATCCGATTGATCGGATCGAATGTTTTGACATCTCACATACCATGGGTGAAGAAACCGTTGCTTCCTGTGTGGTATTCGACAGTGGCGGCATTCGTAAGCGCGATTATCGTCAGTTTTCAATTCAAGACATTACTGCTGGTGATGACTATGCCGCAATGCGCCAAGCGCTGACCCGTCGTTATAAAAAAGCCATGCTGCCTGATTTACTGCTGATTGATGGTGGCAAAGGGCAGTTGCATATGGCGATGGACGTCATGCAAGAGCTGGGTTTAGAGGCCTTTATGGTCGGGGTGTCAAAAGGTGAAGGTCGTAAACCGGGCCTTGAAACCCTACACTTTACCGATGGAACTAAAATTCAGTTGCCTGAAGATCATAAAGCGTTGCATTTGATTCAACAGGTGCGTGATGAGGCGCATCGCTTTGCGATAACCAAGCACCGAGCCAAACGCGATAAAAAACGGGGTTCATCGATTTTGGAAGTAATTCCGGGTTTGGGGCCGAAACGCCGCCGCGATTTGTTGACGCATTTTGGCGGGATTCAAGGGGTGTTAAAGGCCTCCGAGAAAGACTTAACTGGAGTCCCCGGTTTGGGCGAAGTGATGGCCCGTACTATTTATAAAGTCTTGCATGAATAGAACCGCACCTACTGCGATGGCAAAAGTGCTCATTGACGCATGGGTCATTGATCATTCACATTGGTTGAATTGTGTTGTAAAGATATGGACGGAATTTAA
Source organism: Acinetobacter sp. CAU_H_S139_7 (assembly GCF_058599305.1). Lineage (NCBI taxonomy): Bacteria > Pseudomonadati > Pseudomonadota > Gammaproteobacteria > Moraxellales > Moraxellaceae > Acinetobacter > Acinetobacter sp. CAU_H_S139_7. Next base: position 3,221,020 of record NZ_CM178651.1, on the reverse strand, counting down.
AACAAGGATGCCACATGTCACTTCAACACAGTTATCAAGCTTTAGCAGAACAAGAATGGATTGATATTCCTACAGGTTGGTTACAAGGACGCACGATTTATGGGGGACTGGTCGCAGGTTTAATGATGCAAAAAGCATTGTTGACTCTTGCCGATGACACGAAGCATTTACTCAGTTGTAGCGTGACTTTTGTTGGCCCAGTACAGCAGGCCAAAGTTCGTTTAACCAACGAGATTCTACGTCAAGGTAAGTCGGTTACGACCTTGGAAGTACGTTTATGGCAAGATGATGCAGTTCAAAGCATTTTAGTGGCAAGCTTTGGGACACAGCGTGAATCAAGTATCCATGTGCATCAAGAACCTGTAGCACCAGCGTTTCCATCGGTTGATGGTCTCACAGTAGCACCGCATCATCCGCTTGCGCCTGAGTGCTTTAAGCAGCTAGATATGGTTTGGGTGACAGGGCAGTATCCATGTACAGCCAGCCCAAAGCCTGACTTTTCTGGCTGGTATCGGTTTAATCCAGACTTACATGAAAATCGAGACATGACTGTAGCCGACCTCATGGTGTCGATGGACATTTGGCCACCAGGGGTGCTACCGATGTTTAAAAGTATGGCACCTGCCAGTTCGCTAACATGGCATTTGACCTATGTGCATCCGCTGAAAAATCAGTTACACGATTGGATGAAGTACCGCGTTGAAACGCAATATGCTGCGGATGGATATTCCACCGAAGCCGCCTATTTGTGGGATGATCAGAATCGTTTAATTGCAATTTCACGTCAAACAGTTACCGTGTTTGCCTAGTGACACCTTAGGTCAATTCGTATAAAGTGGGCGCTATTAACGATGGATTAAACCTCAAAAAAGTGTGCATTTTCATCGTACATGAGGGAAACAACGGGCGGTGTTTATGACTACAGGTCGCATCCTGAATATTCCTAATATCTTGACCTTGGCGCGTATTGCCTTAATTCCGGTCTTTTTGTTGGTGGCCTATTGGCCCCCTGTAATGGGTATCGCTGAACAAGCGGTAAGTATGTCTCGTCATATTTTGTTGACGTCTATTTTTGTCGTTGCAGCGGTGACAGATTGGTTCGATGGTTATTTGGCGCGGACTTTAAATCAGACCTCTGCATTTGGGCGTTTCTTAGATCCAGTTGCGGATAAATTGATGGTGGCAGCAGCACTGATTGTGTTGGTACAGTGGAAACCTGAAATTTCGATGGCATTTGCGGCGATTGTGATTATTTCCCGTGAAATTACGGTGTCAGCACTGCGTGAATGGATGGCGGAATTAGGTGCGCGTACCAATGTAGCCGTGTCTACGGTTGGGAAATATAAAACCGCTTTTCAAATGATTGCGATTACTGTGTTCTTACTGAATTGGCAGCCGCTTGAAATGTTGGCTTATGCATTGTTGTATACCGCGGTAATTTTGACTTTATGGTCGATGTTTATTTATCTCAAAGCGGCTTGGCCTTACTTAAAACAGCCTTAAGCATTTTTTATATTTAAAACTCCAGCAAAATTGCTGGAGTTTTGGTTTGATGATTTGGCATATATCAATGTAAAAATTTTACTTATAGCCGCATTTTGATCAGTTATTTATGCATCCAGTTCGTAGATTCTTGCTTGAAGTTTCCCATCTTTTCCAAATTCGTTTAAATGACCATCCAGATCCATCCACATTTTAGTGATGGGTGTCTCATCTAAATTTGCACCGACCCAAGTAAATACACCCTTTAAATCATAAATTCCATCATTATCTTGAAGTGAAAAGTCACACATGACGGCAAAACCTGTTCGAACTAAAATCACATCATTTTGATGGTCAGCTGGTTTTGCACCACTTAACCAATCAGGGTCACCAGTGATTTTAAATTGAAGCAGTTGGACACTTGGAGATTGCTGGATAAACATGTTAGTAACTGAACTTAAAATCTCTTCAAAGGGGTTGGGAGATAAAAATTCAAGCATATGTTTGCTCTCTAATAGTTTTTCGAAATCGGTTTTCATATTTAACTCTTTATTTAATAAGCTTATCCTAGTTCTAAAAAATTGTGCCAGAACTAACTATGCGTTTCTTCCTCAGTATCATCTTCAAAAGTCTTGGCAATTTTTTCAATATTGAGGCTCTTGGCCATGGCATCAAAAATTTCTTTATAGACTCCATCCTGACGGTACAGCGCTTCATGTTCCCCATGTTCAGCAATACAACCTTCCTTCATGACATAGGTATAATCGGCATCGATAATTTGTGACAAACTATGCGAAATAATAATCACCGTTCGCCCTTGTTTGATCTCATCGAGGCTCTGTTTAATTTGCTCGCTAGCAATCGCATCGAGGCTGGCGGTTGGTTCATCCAGAAAAATAATCGGTGGGTTCTTGAGGAACATCCGTGCCAGCGCAATGCGTTGTTGTTGCCCGCCTGAAAGCATCAGTGCATCGGATTGGTAAGCTGCGGGTAACTGCAAAATTTGTTCATGAATAGAGGCTTTTTCTGCGGCAGCATAGACCTCTTCATCACTGGCATTGATTTTTCCATAGCGAATATTGTCTAAAATACTGCCTTGGAAAATGTGATTTTTCTGTAAGACGAGGCCAATGTGATCGCGTAAATAGGCGGTGTCGATGTCTTGTAAATCAATTCCATCGAGCTCAATTTTTCCTGCATCAGGCTGATAAAATTTATCTAATAGGCTAATTAAAGTGGATTTTCCTGCACCAGATAAGCCCACCAAAGCCGTGATTTTGTTGGGTCGAATTTCCATGTTGATTTGTTTTAATGCGTGATGACCATTGGGGTAGAAAAAATCGACATTCTTTAAGGTGAATTTACCCTGAATTGTGGGTTTGAGCGCACCACTTTGCTCGATTTCATCATCTGCTTCTAAAATTTTAAAAAAGCTTTCCGCGTAAATCATTGCATCATTGACTTCATCATAAATACGGTGCAATGAACGAATTGGCGCAGAGACATTATTAAACAGCAAAATATGAAACATGATCATGCCAATGCTCATTTGTCCATCGAGCACAAAGTACGCCGTGAGGATGATGATTAACACAATCCCGATTTGTTCAATAAAGGTCTTTAAGCCATCAAATAAAAAGCTGAGTTGACGCGTTTGCATCTGGTTATCGGTCAGTGCTTTTTGTAGTTTCAGTTGTTTAGTCGATTCAATGGACTCTCGGTTAAAGGACTTAATCACGCTAATCGACTGGATAATACTGAGAATGCCTTGGCTCTTTTTTTCACGGCCATCACGCAGGTTGCGCCGCCATCCGCCCAGTTTCTTAGCTTGTTGGAAGGTCAGCCAAAAGTAAATTGGGATAATACTGGTCGCCACCAAACCGACGTAGAAGTTGGCATAGTACATCAGCCCCAGTGCCACAATGGCACTGCTAAAAAGTGGCAAAATATCGATAAAAAAGATTTGTACCAGACGGGTCAGTGAACCAATGCCACGGTCAATTCGCGTTTGTAGCTTACCCGCTTGGTTTTGATCGGCATTAAAAAAAGCCAAACGGTAGCTAAGGAATTTTTCGATAATACTTTGCGCCAAGTCTTGCGATACCAGAATGCGGAGCTTTTCCCCATAAAACTTTTGACCAAACTGCACCAAGGCACTGATGATTTCTTTACTGAGTAAAATCATAGAAATGGTGATCAAAATATGGAGGCCTTCGGTCAGTCCTTGGCCTTGTTCGACCAGACGGTTGATACTGTCGACGGCATATTGCAAAGTCAGAGCATTAACCTGCGCGGTGAAGGAACCAATCAGCGTCAGGATCAAGGTCGCAATCACCAATATCCGATAGGGACGGACAAAGGGGTGAAGCTTTTGAAACAACTGCCAAAGGTTCATACATGCTTCTTTTTATTGTGAAAGTTCACATGAGTGTATGCATAAGGAGGCTAGGCGACAAGCTGTGACTTTGTTTTGATTTGTGTCGTTCTAAATTCAGTTAAACTGTTTGCAGAGGAGGAAAAGTCATGACCTTAAATCTGTTTAGTCCTGAACCGCAAGCAAACTTGCTCCCATTCGATGGGCAGGTGCAGGACTTGGGCTTGATTTTAACTGCGAAGCAAAGTGCGAAATATTTGGATTATTTTTTAGCACATTTGGCATGGCAACCTGACGAGGTCGTACTGTATGGCAAACGTTATGTCACGGAGCGAAAAGTGGTGTGGTATGGCGATGCCGAGTATGAATATCACTATTCGGGCAGTGCCAAGCAAGCACGGTTATGGAATCCAGCTTTGTTTCGTTTAAAACAACATATTGAGCAATTGGTGGGACATCCATTTAACTCATGCCTAGCTAATTTATATGAAAATGGCAGCCAAGCCGTCGGCTGGCATAGTGATGATGAGCCTTCACTACGTTCACCGCAGCAAGAAAATGTGGTGATTGCCTCACTCAGTTTTGGCGCAACCCGTAAGTTTTGCTTTAAGCACAAGTTTAAACAGGAAAAAGTCGGGCTGATGTTGCACAGCGGGCAATTGATCGTGATGCGTGGACAGACCCAGCGCTACTGGAAACATGCTTTGATGAAATCCAGCAAAATCACTGAGCCGCGTCTGAATTTAACCTTTCGCTATTTCTATCCAATGCTTCAACGCTAAGTAAAATTAAGCTTCAATATTATGCAATAGATGGCATTTCTGTTCGATCTGTAAGGCGCTATGTCTTAATATTTCAACCATTTTTTTCAGATCCACAAATTCAAACCGGTTTTTCGAAGCCAATAAGGTCAGTGCCAACGGTGTATCTTTGGGTGAAAATTTGACTGGTACAGACAGACTGGCTAGGTTGGGGTCAAACTCGCCATTGGAAAAATAATAGCCCTGTTTCTTAATGGCTTTCATTTTCTGTAAAAATTCATCTTGGCTCGCAGCAAAATTGACTTCGGCCAGCTGAGCCGAAAATTTTTGATAATATTCAATAATTTTAGCTTTGCTGAGCTGTGAAATCACCACTTTAGGCGATGAACCTAAATATACGGGACGTGGGCAACCACGCCCATAAGAAAATAACTCAAGGTCTTTAAAGACTTCACCATATAGGTCAATACAGTGCTCTGCGTTGAGCTGGGTGAGGATACAGCAAAACTCCGTTCGCTCAACGATGTCTTGCATAAAAGGAATGCTGATTTGTAAGAGTGGGTCTGTGGTTCGAGAGATATAGTCCAAAACAGCAATTTGAGAGCCTAAAGTATAGTCACCGCTGGTACCGCTTAAGCGCTGTAAAAGTCCTGCGGATACCAATTCCTTTAAATAACGGTAACTGGTGGGCTGTGATAGCCCCAGTTCGGCACTGATGATATCGACATTGATAATCGGGCGTGACACAGAAAAGAGGTCTAAGACAGTGAGAATTTTACCGAAACTTGAAAGTGCCATAAGAACCTACTTAGTCAAAATAAATGCCATTTGAACGACAGTTACTATATAACAAAAACCCTAGACTCGACATGGCTTTCGTTCTGGACACATGGCTTTCGTGGACTTTTATCAGCATTTGCAACGCAATAAAAAGGGTGAAATATGATCTTAAAAACATGTAAATTATCATATTAAGATATTTTAATTGACAAAAATCCATATTTTTGGAAAGATTGTCATTATAAATGTCTTTTAATGAATAATGATTTTGTTATTTATTGAGCTATTTTCTTTCCTTTCAACATGGCGCTGTCTTTGACCATGTCTGTAAAAGACTTCATTTATTTGAATCATTTTTTCATCCGTCTTCGCATGAGGTGAGGACGAAGTGATGCTGTTTGTCTGAGCAATGCTGTGTTGAAGAGTTGTTTAAATGTTGTCATTCAGCGCATTTAGAGATGAATTTATGTTCCTCACCAAACAGTTACTCGCATTCCGTCCAAATAAATTGGACTGGATTTTTGCGACGAAAACCTTTTTGGCAGGCATGCTTTCACTTTATGTCGCATTTTCATTAGATTTGGCTTATCCCATTTGGGCGATTGGAACGGTCTTCGTCATCGCAAACCCATATGCGGGTATGACCTCCTCAAAAAGTCTTTATCGGGTGTTGGGAACGTTGCTGGGAGCGATTGTTTCGATTGCAGTCACGCCAAACCTGATCAACACTCCTGAATTGTTCACATTATTTTTAGCCACATGGGTCGGGTTTTGTCTATATTTTTCATTGTTGGATCGGACGCCGCGTAGCTATATTTTTATGTTGGCTGGCTATACTACGGTCATTATTTGCTACAACATTGTCTATAACATTGAAACCACCTCCATGTTTGATATGGCGATTGGTCGCTGTATTGAAATCACGGTGGGAGTACTGTGTAGTGCAGTGGTGAATGCGGTACTGTTTCCCATGCATATTGGTCCCGTAGTCAAAACCCGTGTTTCACAGACTTTTCAAGACACCCGAGCAGTTTTTGATCAGATCCTGACAGATGATGTTAAGGCCATTAATTACAGCACTACGCTTAGTCATATCACGCGGGATATTGCCGATATTCATGTGATGGCCGTGCACTTGAGCTATGAAAAATCGACCTTGCAGGGCATGACCAAACCGCTCCAAGAAATGCTGCATCAACTCAGTATGTTGGTGACAAACTTGGTGGCCATGGCCGAGCGAATTCAGCAGTTAGATCACATTGACTCACGCTACCGTCCAGCTTTAGAAAAAGTCCATGTGCAGATCGTCGAGTTTTTGCAAGGCGATCAAGCCATTTTAGAACAAGAACTAAATCATTTGCCTGAACAATTTGAGTCGAGTTTCCAAGCTGTATTTGACAGTGCCTTGCCACAGCAGCAAGTCATGTTGGCCAGTTTAAAAATGGATGTGCGTCATTTCACCCAAAATATACGTGCCATTAAGCTGATTTGGCAGCGTATCCAACAGGGGGATGACAACTTACCCGCAATCGTGACCCCGATTAGTACAAACTATCCCAATTTACATCGAGATCATGGCGTAGCCGTGCGTGGCGGCATTTCAGCTTTTATTGTGGTGCTTGTGGCGACTGGCTTTTGGATTGTCAGTGGTTGGAAAGCGGGTTTTATGATGGCAGAGATGGCCGCTATTTGTGCCTGTATTCTGACCAGTATGGACAATCCTGTTCCTGCCTTAAAAATCTTTATCCGTGCCAGTCTGTATGCTGCGATTATTGTCTTTATTTATGCTTATGGCATCTTTCCGCACATTAGCGCTTTTTGGATGTTGGCTGTGGTGTTGGCCCCTTTTTGTATGTACTGTCTGATGCTGTTTTTACACCCACCACTCACAGGTTTAGCGCTACCTTTGATAATGGGTGTGGTCATGGGCTTAAACCTACAAAACCGTTATCACCTTGATCAAGTGATGTTTTTTGATGCATCGATTGGGACGGTGCTTGGCCCCATCATTTCTGTCTATGTGATTCACTTGGTGCGTGCGATGTCGCCGGACATTACCGCCAAGCGAATCCTGTCTTTACATTATAAAGCGATACGACAAGCGCTTTATCTACCTTATGGGGTGGAGTTTAGAGTGCATTTACGCAGTATGTTGGATCGGATAGGCGTACTGAATACCAAGTTAGTACAGTCCGATCGCTTGAAGCAAAAAATCAATTTGGCCCTGATTGAATCCAGTGCAGTGATTGATTTAACTCGGGTGCAAGAACTTATTGAAAAAATGCCTATGCAGGCCTCTATCACGCTGTATCTACAAGAACTACAAAGCCAAATGGATGCTTATTTTCACGCTAAAGAATTAGACCATAGCGACCTACAGGTCAGACAACACATTTTGGACAAAATTCAGATCATTCAGGCCGAGCTTATACAGCTGCAAGACCTAAGCATTGCTCGGCGTTTGCAAGTTTCACTGAATAATATTCAAAGCAGTCTCTGTCATGCGACATGGGACGAAATGTCTCAAGTCCGTTTGCTGGGAGCATAACGATGGGTGAACTTAATATCTATGGTGTGTATGTGCCAGTTTTGGTCATTCAGGCGGTATTGGCTTACATCGTATTACGGTTACTCATGCGGATGATCGATCCTTGGGTCGACAAAGGCTGGATTTTTTTACCCAGTATTTTTTATTTATGCCTCTACATTACAGTGCTTGGCATGGTCCATTGGGGTTTTATCGTGAGCTTTGCCTAAGCACACATCTGATTGAAATGAATGAGGTAAAAGAAATGGCATCCTTTGATTGGCGTAAACTGAGCCGTCCCATCACTTTAGTGCTGATTGCGGGTATCGCGATCGCAGTGCTCGTGCATCTTTGGCATTATTATAATGCTGAACCGTGGACACGTGATGGGCGGGTTCGTGGCGATGTGATTCAAGTGTCTTCCGATGTATCAGGCTTAGTCACGGAAGTTTTAGTGCATGATAATCAAAGCGTCAAACAAGGGCAGGTGCTGTTTAAAATTGATGTGGCGCGTCAGGCGCTTGATGTGGAACAAGCCAAATCAGACTTGGCTAAAGCCAAAGCCAGTTTGGCCGCCACCGAAGCGGAGTTGTTTCAAAGCAAAGCCAATTTGACCAAATCACAAGCCAATAGTCACTTGGCCGATAAAAATGCAGAACGCTATGCCAATTTGATGGATGGTGCTATATCAAAGCAAGAACAAGATCAGATGTTTGCCGTACGAGATCAATCGCATGCCGAATATGAACAAATGCAAGCGGCGATTCAGCAGGCCAAAGCCAATATTGCGCAGCAACAGGCGTTAATCGATGTAGCCACCAGTCATTTACATTTGGCTGAATTAAACCTGAACCGCTCCGAAGTCGTAGCACCAGCCGATGGCACACTGTCTAATTTTGAGATGAAAGCAGGGAATTATGTCAAAGTAGGGCAAGCGGTAGCGGCGCTATTAGATCGCTCGCAGCTTTATGTGGTCGGTTATTTTGAAGAAACCAAGTTAAATAAAATATATTTGGGTGCGCCCGCGACTGTACAGTTGATGGGCGACTCAAACATCTTAAAAGGGCATGTACAGGGGATTGCTTCAGGCATTGAAGATCGTGAACGAACTACAAGTACAGGTTTGTTGGCCAATGTAAACCCAACCTTTAGTTGGGTGCGTTTAGCGCAGCGCGTTCCTGTGAAAATTGCACTGGATGATATTCCGAAAAATGAATTGGCCTTTGTCGCGGGGCGAACCGTGACAGTACATATTACCGAGTCACAGCACTAAATTGAGCTCTGTTCATTTCAAAAAAAAGCATCCAATGAGGATGCTTTTTTTTGAACGCTATTTGATGTGTTGAGGACAGTATCAATCATAAAGCCCATGTCATTTGTTTTAAGAAAGTCTTACTTAAGGTGTAAGACCCTCAGGATCGCGATACCAGCTTTCAATAAACAATGTTGCGGCAAGGCTATCAGCAGAAAGTTTTTTGCCTCGTCCTTGCGCATGATAATGGCTCAGCTCATCACGGGCTGCACGAGTACTTAAGCGTTCATCTACCATCCATGTTTCAATATTGGTTTGATGACGTAAACGACGTGCGAACTTACGTGCTCGAGCAGATAATTCCGACTCGCTATCATCCATATTCAGCGGTAAACCAACTAAAAATACATTGGGTTGATATTGCTTAATAATTTTATGCAGTTCATCCCAATTGGGGATGCCATCTTTCATCGGAAACAAAGCCAAAGGCGTTGCACTTTCAATCAGTGCTTGACCGACTGCCATGCCCATTTTTTGTGTACCAAAATCAAATGCCATAATCATTTGGGGTGTGTTTAAATCAGGCATGTCCAATCTCAGAAGACAACCAGGTTCGGTCCAGCCCGAGCTTTTTATAGGCTGCGTCCCAACGGTCGTCATAAGGAATATTAAAAATCAAATCCATATCAGCATCGCAGACTAACCAATCACCGCGAGACAGCTCATCTTCCAATTGGTTTTTGGTCCAACTGGTATAACCCAAAGCAATTTGATAGCGACCCACACCTTCATTATGCGCAATCGCATCTAAAATATCTTTAGACGTGGTGATACAGATATTTTCGCCGACTGCAATGGAAGAGTGCCATGTCGGCTGGCCCGTATGTAAGACAAAGCCAGCTTCTGGACGCAAAGGCCCACCTTGGAGAACATCGTGTGGTCGGACGTGATCGGCTTCAATTTCAAGATCATTGAGCAGTTCTTTGACTGAAAGTCCTGAAGGGCGGTTGATGATGATGCCTTGAGCACCTTCCTCATCGTGTCGGGCCAAATAAATCACGGTATGGGCAAAGACTTCATCTGCCATATCGGGTGGGGCAATGAGACAGCGATGCGTCAGATATTGTTTGCTCACCTAAAGGCTTCTCCTTGAAATTAAAATGCTTCTAGTCAAATGTTGTTATCTACCACGTTACTAGACTAATGCACTTTCTCCAAATCTTTTTTTGTGATCCAGTCTACATAAATTAGGCAGATTGAAACTTCAACTGACGTAACTGCTTGGCATGTTGTAGCGTGGTGTCATTAATTTCAACGCCGCCTGTCATGCGTGCGAGCTCATCGATACGCTCATCTTCTTCTAAGTTTAAAATGGTGCTACTGGCAGGGTCGGTCTGACGTTTTTTCACCAACAAGTGCTGGTCGGACTGTGCTGCAACTTGAGCTTGGTGGGTAATACACAAAATTTGCACATGCGAACCCAAGTCGGCCAAGAGACGACCGACAATTTCTGCCGTGCCACCGCTAATACCGACGTCAATTTCATCGAAGACTAAAACTTCAGCTTCAGTTTTTTCAGCATTCATCACTTGCATCACCAACGCGATACGTGACAACTCTCCCCCTGAGGCAACTTTGGCTAATGGTTGCGGTGGAATGCCTTTGTTGGCGGTGAACAGTAATTGGATAAAACTTAGGCCTTCACTAGAAACCTGCTCCATTAGTTCAAACTTAAACTCAAAGTGCGCTTCAGGCAGAGCCAATTGTTTGACCTGTTCGGTTAAATGTTTTGCCAATGGTGCGGCTGCATCGCGACGAATTTGGTCAAGGTACTGGGCTTTATTTAACAGGTCCTGATGCGAGACTTCAACTTGCTCGGCAAGCGTTTCTGGATCTTCTAATAAATGGAGTTGTGCCAGTTCAGATTGCCATTGTTCATGCTCTTGTTTTAAGTGTTCTGGCTGCGTGCGGTACTTACGGGCAAAACGGTGGAACATCTCAAGCTGGGTGTTCAACTCTTCCATGCGTTCTGGGTCATAACTTTGACGGTCAATAAACTGACGTAGATTGGCCGTGGCATCGTCAAGCTCACTTTGTGCATTCAGCAGAGACGTATGAATCTCAGCCAATTGCTCACTGCGTCCTGCATGTGATTCTAAGCGGCGAATAATACTGGAAATTTCTTGATTAATATTTTGTTCAGCATCATCTAAGGCCGTAACGGCATAACTACAGTCCTGCATGATGTTTTCATGATGGGACAAACGATCGAACTCTTGTTCAATCTCTTTATAGTCGATTTGCACCACATCTTCGAGTTCTTCTAATTGTAAACTCAAGGTATCCATACGCTGTTTACGCGTGGCTTGAGCATCCAATGCCGCTTGGTGCTGGCGAATGTCTTTTTGCCATGTGCTATAGGCTTCACGCACAGCTTGCGCTTCTGGGTAGAAGTTATGATAGAGGTCTAACCAGCGTCTTGGATAAGGTGGTTCTAATAGCTGTTGCTGACTGTGTTGGCTATACAGCTGTACCAGCAAGCGCCCGATTTCTTTCAATTCAGCTAAGCTGCTTGGACGACCATTAATCCATGCTTTGCTACGACCAGTGGCAAAAATAACCCGTCTTAAATGAATCTCTCCGGACTCATCATCTAACTCATGTGCCTTTAACCATAAGGCTTCAGGACTGTGCTCTTGATAGCTGAAAATAGCCGTGACATCGGCTTTATCTGAACCGAAACGGACATAGTTGGTATCGGTACGTTCTCCCAGACAGGCGGACAGTGCATCTAGCAATAATGATTTACCTGCACCTGTTTCCCCAGTCAGGACATTAAAACCTTGATCGATATCAAGTGCTAAGTGATCGGCTAAAGCAAAATTAATTAAAGTTAAATGTGTCAGCATAAACGCATCCGAGCTGCGAAAAGTTTTAGTTTAAGATAGTGAAGTTTTATTCAGCCGACAAGACGGCAACGCTATTCGTTTTGTGCAAAGTCGGCTTATTTTAGCGTGAATCTGAAAGTCGACCTAGCAGATTTTTTAAATCCGACTGTTATAGCAAACACAGCACAAACATGTGGGTATGCGGTGTATACAGAAAGAGTACGACTCAGGGAACGGGTCGCATCGGCAAAAAACACGCCAAAATGGGCTAGAAATTGAGGCAATTGTACGATGGTCGGACTTTAACAAAATATTGGTTGAGGGGAATAAAACATCGATTGATTAGTTAATCGCACATCTTTAAACTAGCGAATCAATACGAATATAAATGCGCATTATCTGGAGTGTACGCATGTCAACTCAGTTCGACCATGTCTCTGTCATTAAAAAATCCAATGTTTATTTTGGCGGTTTATGCATCAGTCATACTGTGCAATTTGAAGATGGCACCAAAAAAACGTTAGGGGTTATTCTTCCGACAGAGCAAGCTTTGACGTTTGAAACACATGTGGCAGAGCGTATGGAAATTATTTCAGGCGAATGTCGTGTACAAATTGCAGACAGCGAAGAGAGTGAATTGTTCCGCGCAGGTCAGTCTTTTTATGTGCCTGGCAATAGTCGTTTTAAAATTGAAACTGACGACGTGTTGGACTACGTGTGCCATTTAGAAGGCTAAGCCTTCAACTGATACTCGCCAAGTAATTTCAAGCGAAATCGGTTAAACTATCTGTTGCACAGCAATCCTGTAAAGTCAGCTTTACAGGATTTTTATTTTTGGCACATCGTGTCGATGGTCATTTATCTTTTAGAGGTCCTACATGGCTAAACCTGAATATTTCTATGGCGTTCATTCGGTGGAGTCATTGTTGGAACTTGAACCTGAACGTGTACTGACACTTTTTACCTTAAAAGGGCGTGATGATCAGCGTTTAAAGCGTGTGCTTGAGTTGGCTGAACCGTTTGGTATTAGCGTACAACAAACCGGTCGTGATCGATTAGAAAAAATGGCGGGCTTGCCATTTCACCAAGGGGTTGTGGCTGCGGTCCGTCCTAATCCAGTTTTCAATGAAAAAGATTTAGAAGCCTTACTGAAACAATCGCCAAATTGTTTATTGCTGGGTTTAGACCAAGTCACCGATCCGCATAACCTCGGCGCATGTATCCGTACCGCGGCTGCAATGGGCGTTGAGGCCGTGATTGTGCCTCGTGATCGTTCTGCAAGTTTGACCCCGACCGCGCGCAAAGTTGCGGCAGGTGGTGCTGAAAAAGTTAAATTTATCCAAGTGACCAATTTGGCTCGGACTTTAGCGCAAATTAAAGATGAGTTTAATGTGCGTGTGGTCGGTACCATGTTGGATGAAAAAGCCTTGCCGCTACAACATTTCGATTTTACTGGAACGGCTGTATGTGTGGTGATGGGTGCTGAAGATACTGGTCTGCGTCCAATTACCCAGTCTCAATGCGATCAAACGGTTTATATTCCGATGGCAGGAAATCTACAAAGTTTGAATGTCAGTGTAGCAACGGGTATGGCTTTGTATGAAGCATGCCGTCAACGTAATGTCTAAGATTTTTTAATTCCTGATTCAATGTAAGCACAATGATGACCCCTCAAAAACAAGGCTATGTATTTATTGCCATCACCATGTGTATTTGGGGGGGATTTACCTTAACGGCGCGGCTCAGTGCCAATTGGGGTATTGGTGCGTGGGATATTACCGCCTTACGTTTTCTCTTGGCGTTTTGCATCTTAATGCCAATCTTGATCTATAAAAAAGATACCGCCTTTTTGTGGAAGAAAGAGCCTTTTATTTTGGCGATGATTGGTGGGGTGTGTTACTGCATCACCGCTTATAGCGCTTTTCATTATGTGCCTGCGGCACATGCTGCGATCTTTCTCAATGGCTGCATTCCGCTTTGCACAGCTGTTGCAGCTTATCTGCTATTTCGACAACCGTTTGACCGGCATACTTGGCTCAGTCTCAGTATTATGTTGCTCGCACTGACGGCCATGAGTGGGCTGATGTATCAAGAAACAGGTATTGCTTTTAGTTTAGGTGATGGCTTGTTTTTTCTCAGTGCTGTGCTGTGGGGAACATTTACCGATTTATTGAGACAATGGAAACTGTCGGCATGGCACTCCATGGCAGGTGTTGCGATTTGGGCTGCGATTATTTTTGTGCCGATTTATGTTTTATTCCTACCCAAAACCATAGCGCATGTGCAACCTGTGCAATTGATTGCTCAGGTGGTATTTCATGGTGTGTTCGTGGTCATCGTGGCGACACTCACTTATGTGGAAGCCATTAAGCGTTTGGGGGCATTTAAAACAGGCAGTATTGTGACGTTGGCGCCTTTTATTGCTGCGATTATTGCGGTTCCTTTGCTCAATGAACCTTTGAGTGTTGCGATTTTATGTGGTCTTGTAGGAATGGGGATAGGGGCCTTGCAGCCATGGCGTTGGATACGGCAGGACAGTTTGAAAGCCCAACTCGCACAACAAAAAAAGCAGTCATAATAGACTGCTTTTTTTAGACTTCTGAATGGGCCAAATACTTTAAATGCAATGGTCTGAGCTGTGCGTATAAGTGTTCCAAGTGTCCATCATTTACCACAATATCATCAGCTAACGCTTGTTTTTGTTCACGGGACATTTGCGTTTCAATGATGGTTTGAATTTGCTCAATGGTTTGATGGTCGCGCTGCGAAGCACGAAGAACCTGGATATCAATTGAAGCATCGATCAGAAGCGTATGTTGCGTCAGTTCATGCTGATTGGTTTCAAAAAGTAGCGGTGAAACCAAAATCGCATAAGGGCTGGTCGCAGCTTGTAATTGTTGCATGATGGACTGACGAATTGCAGGGTGGGTGATCTTTTCCAATTGCTTACGGGCAGACGGGTCCTGAAAAATGTGTTCACGTAAAGCGCGTCGATTCAGTTCGCCATTGTCCATTAAGGCCCACTCGCCGAAGCTGCTTCGAATTTGCTGAAGTGCAGGCTGACCTACAGCAACAATTTCTCGAGCAACGACATCGGCATCGACCACTTGAATGCCTTGTTGTTCAAACCAGTGACTTGCCGCAGATTTTCCACTGCCAATCCCGCCTGTTAGACCTAAAATAAATGACATATTATTTTAATTGCCTAAATATATTTTCATAATTTGCTCACCCCACAAAAAGGCAATCCATCCTGCGATGGCAATATATGGGCCAAAAGCAAAAGGCTGATTTTCTTTACGCACTTTGAGCAGGATGATGCCGATAATGGCGCCTACGAAAGAAGAAAGTAGCACAATCAGTGGCAGCAGCAAAGGGCCCATCCATGCGCCTAAAGCAGCAAGTAACTTAAAGTCGCCATAACCCATACCTTCCTTGCCTGTGATGAGCTTAAACAGATAGTAGACAATCCATAAGCATAAAAAGCCAATGATGTAACCCCAAATGGCCGCTGTCGGTGTGGTGTAAATCGCATAACTATTGACCCCTAAACCCAGAGCTGCAAGGGTGAGGGTATAGCGATCAGGTAAAAGCTGAGTGTCAAAATCAATAAAGGTTAAGGCGATTAAAATATAAGTGAGCACGAGACCGAACAGCATTTGGATTGTTGGGCCAAATACTGCAACCACGACCAAAGCACAAATGGCGGTCAGGAGTTCAATCGCAGGGTAGCGAATGCTGATCGGGTTATGGCAAGTGCCACACTTTCCTCGTAGCAGGAACCAACTAATCACAGGGATATTTTGATACCAGTGTATGACACTTTTACATTTTGGACAGGTTGAGGCAGGCTTACTCAATGTGAGCTTCGTTTCATCAATAATTGGCTGCTCAGGATGAAGCAGAAGTTGGCAATCGGTACGCCATTCTTGTTCCATCATTTTTGGAGTGCGATAGATCACCACATTCAGAAAACTACCGATGCACAAACTAAAAACTCCAACGGCGAAATAAAGCGCCATTGGAGTATTGATCAGATAGGAAATTATTTCTTGCATTAAACCACAGAACCCATTTGGAAGATTGGTAGATACATGGCAATTACTAGACCACCCACAAGTACACCCAAGACCGCCATGATGAGAGGCTCCATCATTGAGGTCAAGCCATCCACCGCATTATCGACTTCGTTTTCATAGTGAGTGGCCACTTTATCCAGCATGGCATCGAGCGCACCAGACTCTTCACCAATGGCTACCATTTGCACGGCCATTGATGGAAATTTATTGGTAGCACGCATTGCGAATTGAAGTTGTTGCCCGGTTGCGACATC
The DNA here is from genome assembly GCF_058599305.1 of Acinetobacter sp. CAU_H_S139_7. Taxonomy (NCBI): domain Bacteria; kingdom Pseudomonadati; phylum Pseudomonadota; class Gammaproteobacteria; order Moraxellales; family Moraxellaceae; genus Acinetobacter; species Acinetobacter sp. CAU_H_S139_7. The sequence continues at coordinate 3,204,623 of NZ_CM178651.1, read as the reverse complement.
TTCACGGATCTTCATCACAGCTTCTTCATAGACTACATTGTTGGTTGCACCCGCGGTAGACTCGAGGGCATCAATTAAGGGTACACCCGCAGCAAAAGTTGTCGATAGGGTACGGCTATAGCGCGCGATAATCGCTTTATAGACTAAATCACCGAAAATTGGGGCTTTTAGCGCGGCTTTATCCAGCATGTCACGAAACCTTTTACTCCGCTTTTTGGTTTCAAGTAGAGCGGTAATCACAACACCGATCACAATAATCAAAATGAACCAGTATTTCTGCATCCAATCAGACATATTCACCACCATTTGAGTGAATGCAGGTAAGTCTGCACCAAAGGAGCTAAAGAGTTCTTGGAAAACAGGGACAACTTTGACCATCAAAATAATGGTCACGATCACTGCAACCACAACGACAGCGGCTGGATATTTCATGGCCTTTTTAATTTTTTGCTTTAACAATTCACTTTTTTCTTTATAGACCGCCACACGATCCAGCATGGTCTCCAGAGCACCTGATTGTTCGCCGGATTCAACCAATGAACAGAATAAGTTGTCAAAATATTGCGGATATTTTTTGAGTGCTCCCGCAAAGGTATTACCACCTTCAACTTCACCTTTAATGCCGAGGACAACTTCACGCATAGATGGGTTTTCTAGGCCTTCAGCCACAATTTCAAAACCTTGAACCAGCGGTACACCCGCTTTCATCATGGTTGCGAGCTGTCGAGTGAAAATCGTGATGTCCAGTGTGGTCACTTTTTTCTTCATTATCCCTTCAAGAATATTCTTTTTCTTTTCTCGAATACTCTTGATGGTAATCCCTTGTTTGCGCAAAGTAACTTTGGCGAGGGCGAGATTACGTGCAGGCAATTCCCCTTTAATTTTTGCCCCTTTACGATCAATCCCTTCATAATTGAAGGTTGGCATCATCTGTGCTTTTTTGACAGCCATGCATTTATCCTTATTCTTTCAATATTTCAACTATTCGCTGGTTACACGATTCACTTCTTGTAAGGAAGTGACCCCCTGCATAACCTTGAGTAAACCTGAACGACGTAAATTGTTAAATCCTAATTTTGCAGATGCTTCCGCAATCTGTAAGGCATTGCCATCTTCCATAATAATTTTTGAAATTTCTGGCGTGACTTTCATGACTTCATAAATACCAACACGTCCTTTATAGCCTTCACGGCACTCAGCACACCCCACCGGTTGATAAACTTTGAAATCTGGATCTTTGATATCTGTGGAAGTAAAGCCCATTTCGAGCAAGCTTTGTTCAGGAATATCGACAGCGGCTTTGCATTGGCTGCATAAGCGGCGTGCTAAACGTTGTGCAATCACCAAATTGACCGAGGTCGCAATGTTAAAAGAGGGAACCCCCATATTGCGTAAGCGGGTCAGAGTTTCAGGTGCACTATTGGTGTGGAGTGTCGACATGACCATATGACCTGTCTGCGCGGCTTTAATCGCGATTTCAGCTGTTTCAAGGTCACGAATCTCACCCACCATCACAATATCAGGATCTTGACGTAAGAATGACTTCAGCGCAGCAGAGAAGGTGAGGCCGACTTTATTGTTCACATTGACCTGATTAATACCTTCTAAGTTAATCTCAACAGGGTCTTCCGCAGTTGAAATATTGGTGTCTTCTTTATTTAGAATATTCAAACCTGTATATAGCGATACCGTTTTACCAGAACCTGTCGGGCCAGTAATTAACAACATGCCTTGGGGTTTGTCTAAAGCCTGCATAAATAGGTCTTTTTGGTCTGGTTCATAACCTAAAGCATCAATTCCCAGCATAGCACTGGATGGATCGAGAATACGCAGAACCAGTTTTTCACCAAACAAGGTTGGAAGTGAGTTGACACGAAAGTCGATGGCTTTACTTTTTGACAGCTTTAATTTAATCCGGCCATCTTGCGGGACGCGCTTTTCAGAGATGTCCATTTGTGACATAACTTTTAAACGTGAAGCAAGACGAGTCGCCAGTTGTAGTGGTGGGCTGGCAATATGACGCAGAACCCCATCTACACGATAACGAACACGGTAAGCCTTTTCATAAGGCTCAAAGTGTAAGTCTGAGGCGCCCATACGAATCGCATCGATCAGTAATTTATTGATGTATTTGACGATCGGAGCTTCATCCCCTTGAGGTGAGTCATCTTCTTCGTCATTTGAGTTCTGATGGTCTTGCTCTAAGTCTAAATCAATATCTTCATCAGAAAATTCAAAACTATCGGCTTGTGCAAAATTTTGTTCGATCAGTTTTTCAAGCTGGGGATGTTCAACAATAATCGCTTCAATGTTCATTTTAGAATTGAAGCGAATCGCGTCCATCGCATCCATGTTGGTTGGATTGCTGGTGGCGATATAGAGGATATTGCCACGACGGTAAATCGGCAACACACGATGCTTGGTGATGAGTTTGTCTTCGACCAGATCCCGTAGAATTTGTACCGAATCATAGACACTTAAGTCAAAAACAGGCTCTCCAAACTCCAAAGAAATCGTCTCAGCGATCATTTGTGAGGAGAGTTTATAATTTTCAATTAGATAAGGAACAATGTCTTGCTGAGCCTTTTTTGCAGAGAGCATTGCCTGCTGCATATTTTCAGCAGTCATGCGCCCGTCTTCGACTAAGCGTCGAATGAAGCCTGTGAACTTAGGCAAACCATTTGATACTGACATTCCCCAGATCCTTAACTTCTCAATTGTTTATAATTGGTATCGTAAAATTATACTTTTGTTGCACAAAAATACCATATCTGAAAGTGTTGTCACCACCTTAATATCGATTAAAAGCATGAACTGGTCGTGATAGCAGGCGATTTTTTTTACAAAAAGATGTCTTTATTTTCATTCGTGTTATTTTGATTGCCGAAGAAATTCTAGAAGAAAACTATCTTTGAAAAATAAATACCGTGTAGAATGAGGCCGTTTTAATGAACTGTTTTGAATAGGGTGCTGTATGTCGGGTTCGACGATTAAGCCATGGGTTGTCGGCAATTGGAAGATGAACCCAATGCAGGCAGATGCCAAGCAATTGCTTCAAGAATTTAAACAGCTCTTGCAAGAGAATGAAATAACAGAAGAAAAATGTAATATTGGACTTGCGCCTGTAACGCTGGCTTTGACTTCAACGCAGGCTGAATTGGCGAATGCTGCACGTTCAGTTTTTACTGTGGCGCAAGATGTTTCGCGTTTTGGCAACATGGGTGCATATACCGGTGAGGTGAGTGCAGAGCTGCTTAAAGATAGTCAAATTGAATATGTTTTAATTGGTCACTCAGAACGTCGTGAATATTTTGCTGAAAGTGCAGCAATTTTAAATGCGAAAGCTCAAAATTCCTTAAATGCGGGTTTAAACGTCATTTACTGTGTAGGTGAAAGTTTAGAGCAGCGTGAGTCTGGTCAGGCAGAAGTAGTGGTTTTACAACAAATTTGCGATTTAGCCAGTGTGGTAACGGCAGAGCAGTGGCCTCATATTGTGATTGCCTACGAGCCGATTTGGGCCATTGGTACAGGAAAAACCGCTTCACCAGAAGACGCGCAAACCATGCATGCTAAAATCCGTGAAGGCCTCACCCAAATTACCAGCCATGGCGCGAACATGGCCATTTTATATGGTGGTAGTGTAAAAGCTGAAAATGCAGTAGAGTTAGCGGCTTGTCCAGATATCAATGGTGCACTCGTCGGTGGGGCATCTTTAAATGCAACGTCGTTTTATAAAATTGTCGAAGCATTTGCAAATACAAAATAATTAGGAGTTCAGCATGCAAACTTTTGTGCTGGTAGTACATATTATCTTAGCTGTGTTGATGATCGTGCTGATTTTGGTCCAGCATGGCAAAGGTGCAGATGCTGGTGCTTCGTTTGGTGGTGGCGGTGCTGCGACTGTATTTGGTGCATCAGGTTCAGGTAATTTCTTAACCCGATTGACTGCGGTTTTGACGGCCTTGTTTTTTATCACCAGTTTGTCACTTGCTGTGTTTGCCAAAAAGCAAACCACAGATGCCTATAGCTTAAAGTCAGTGCAAACGACAAGTTCTGCACCTGCACAATCGACTGAAACTTCGCCAGCTGCACCTAAAACAAGCGAATAATTGGAATTAGTCCTTTCTTTTTTGTGACGATGCTACTAGAATGCGTCACAGCTGCGGTGGTGGTGGAATTGGTAGACACGCTACCTTGAGGTGGTAGTGCTTTCGGGCGTGGGGGTTCAAGTCCCCCCTTCCGCACCAACTTATGAATCCAGAAGATTAAGTTGGTGTATGCAGCAAATTCTGTTGATGCGGGATGGAGCAGTCTGGTAGCTCGTCGGGCTCATAACCCGAAGGTCGTTGGTTCAAATCCAGCTCCCGCTACCAATCAATCTTATTTTAGAAGCAAACTAAAGTGAGTAACTTAAGTGATTAAGTTAAGAATATTTTTGCGTTTTGTTGCGGGATGGAGCAGTCTGGTAGCTCGTCGGGCTCATAACCCGAAGGTCGTTGGTTCAAATCCAGCTCCCGCTACCAATTTGATTTAGGTGCAACTAAATCAGAGCAAGTATGAAGTATTTAGATTGAAAAATAATTCATATTTGTATATAATTTTTGCACGTTGATGCGGGATGGAGCAGTCTGGTAGCTCGTCGGGCTCATAACCCGAAGGTCGTTGGTTCAAATCCAGCTCCCGCTACCAAGTTTCTAAAAAGAGGCTCACAACAAGGTGGGCCTTTTTGCACAGTGGATATTAATTTTCTGTGCAATAATTGGGGCGATTACGCCCTTTTTTATTGGCTATCGTGTAGTGTCGATGTGAGCCGGATACGGTGAAAGTCAAAGTGTCATGTTCCACTACTACTATAGTTTGTATTGGCTTGTAGTGGTCTGTTTCGGCCATTGAATCGCACAAAAATGACGAGAGTAAATGAAGCTATCAAATAAAACTCAAGCACTCCAAGACTTAATTGCTCCTGCAGTGCAAGCCTGTGGTGTTGATCTTTGGGGGATTGAATTCCTTCCTCAAGGAAAACGTTCTTTATTGCGCATTTATATCGACAAAGCTGTCGACGAAAATGCAGAACCCATCATCAATGAAGATGGTGAAGAAGAGCAGGGCCGTGGCATCGGCGTACAAGACTGTGTACGCGTGACCCAGCAAGTCGGCGCAATGATGGATGTCCATGATCCAATTTCAGGTGAATATGCACTTGAAGTGTCATCTCCGGGTTGGGATCGTCCATTTTTCCAACTTGAACAATTACCTGCATATATTGGTCAACAGATCGCTTTCCGTTTGATCAGTGCGGTCGATAACCGTCGTAAATTCCAAGCTAAATTGGTTGCTGTAGATCTTGAAGCTGAAATGATTCAAGTCGAAGTGGAAAAGCAACAGGTGCTTGAAATCGATAGTAATAATATTGATAAAGCCAATTTGGTCTATCAAGATTAATTCATTTAATAAATAAGAATCTGAACGAATAGGTGGCTTATGGCACGTGAAATTCTTACCGTAGTTGAAACGGTTAGTAATGAAAAAGGTGTACCTCGTGAAGCGATTTTCGAAGCCTTAGAACAAGCGCTTGTTGCTGCGACTAAAAAGAAATTTTACGAAGGAACAAACTCTGAAGAAGCTCAGCTTCGTGTAGAGATTGATCGTAAAACGGGTGAATACAGCACTTTCCGTCAATGGGAAGTGGTTGCGGATGAAGATCATGAGATGCCAGCATGTCAAGATGCGATTTCAGATGTTGATCCTGCACAATGGTCGATTGGTGATATTCGTGAGCTTGAAGTGCCTTCAATTGACTTCGGTCGTATTGCGGCGCAAATTGCAAAGCAAGTCATTGTTCAAAAGATTCGCGAAGCTGAACGTGCGCTGATTGCAGATGCCTACGAGTCTAAAGTGGGTGAGTTGATCTACGGTGAAGTGAAAAAGCAAACCAAAGATGGCTTTATCATTGACCTTGGCGATAACGCAGAAGCGTATCTTGCACGTGAAGAAATGATTGCAAAAGAAATTTTGCGTCCGAAACAACGTGTAAATGCGATTTTGTTTAATGTGAACCGTGAAGGTCGTGGTGCACAATTACAATTGTCACGTGCCAAGCCTGAAATGCTCATCGCTTTGATGAAGAAAGAAATTCCTGAAATTTCTGAAGAAATTATTGAGATTAAAGCGGCAGCGCGTCAACCTGGTGTTCGTGCTAAAATTGCTGTGAAAACCAATGATCATCGTATTGATCCAGTGGGTGCATGTATTGGTATGCGTGGTACACGTATCCAAGCAGTTCAGCAAGAATTGAACGGTGAGCGTATTGATGTTGTTGTATGGTCTGATGATCCTGCACAGTACATTGCAAGTGCTTTAGAGCCAGCAGATGTATCGGGTATTGTGATTGATGAAGAAGAACGTACAGCGGATATTATTTTCGCAACTAGCGATCAATTAGCGCGTGCGATTGGTTCACAAGGTCAAAACGTACGTTTAGCTTCTGAACTTACAGGCTACAAACTCAACATGATGCTTGAAGATGAGTATCATGCTCGTCAGCAAAATGAAGCACAACAATACTTAGACCTGTTTGTATCGCGTCTAGATATTGAAGAAGATTTGGCAATGGCATTGGTTGAAATGGGCTTTACTTCTTTAGAAGAGATTGCTTATGTTCCAGCTGAAACATTTGACGAAATCGAGCTAGATGCTGAAGTTGTTGAATTACTTCAAAGTCGTGCCAAAGAAGTTGCATTGGCTGATGCATTACAGCAGCAAGAAAACATCCAAGATCCAAGCGCGGAACTCGTTGCAATGGAAGGGATGACGCAAGAGATTGCTTATGCACTTGCAGCACGTGGTGTCATCACAATTGATGACTTGGCTGACCAAGCGACTGACGATATTGCTGATATTGAAGGTCTGGGTACAGAGAAAGCGGGTCAACTTATTATGAAAGCGCGCGAATCATGGTTTAACTAGGAGATCTACATGACGGATAAGACGATACAAGAGTTAGCTCTCAGTGTGAACCGCCCTGTTGAGAAGCTCCTAGAGCAGGTTCGTGATGCTGGTTTACCACAGCGTAAATCGGACGATATAATCTCTACTGAACAACAAGATGCCCTCGTGCACCATTTGAAGAAAATTCATGGTCAAGACGATGGTCAGGCAGGAAAAATCACGTTGAAACGTAAAACGACCAGTACCGCTAAAGTAGCGAGTACATCAGGTAAGGCAAAAACGATTAATGTAGAAGTTCGCAAGAAACATACATTTACCAAGCCAGATCCAGAACAAATTAAAGCGGAAGCTTTGGCAAAAGCGCAAGCTGAGCAACAAGCTCGTGCGAACGTTCAAGCTATGGTTGAACCTAAAGCTGAAACTCCAGCAGTAAATAAAGCAGCTGCAAACTTTGAAGCAATGCGTGCTGCTGCAAAGCAAGAAACGACGAAGCAAGAAGTTGCGAAAGCTGCGGTAGTTGTGAAGCGTAAATCAAACAATAAGCCTGTGGTTAAAGCACAAGTTAAAGTTGTTGAAACACCTGAACAGAAAAAAGCACGTGAAGCTCAAGCCGCTCAATTAAAAGCGACCGAAGAAGCAGCACGTCGTAAGGCAGCTGAAGAAGCGCAGCAACGTACACTTGAACAAATGCGTCAAATGGCATCTAAGTATTCTAACGAAGATGCAACTGCGACCATTCGTGTTGTGGATGATTCTCCACTTGCTGCGGGTCTAGTTGGCCAAGCATATGAAGATTCATTTGCGAAAGAAGACCGTGACATCAAACGTGGTACCAATACACCAAGTACACGTGCACCGAAAAAAGGTGGTCGTCGTGGTCAGGAAGAGCAAAGTTTCAGCAAGCAACCTAAACGTGGTCTGAAAACAAGTCAGGCTGGTAAACATGGTTTTGAAAAACCAGTTAAGAAACAAGTTTATGATGTTGAAATTGGCGAAACTATTGTTGTTGCAGATCTTGCAGCAAAAATGGCGATTAAAGTACGTGAAGTAATTAAATCACTCATGAAAATGGGTGAGCTGGTTACTCAGAACCAAGCGATTGAGCAAGAAATTGCTGCATTGATCGTAGAAGAAATGGGTCATAACCCTGTTCTTGTATCGGATACGCAAGCTGAAGATAACTTACTTGAAGCAGCTGAAGGCGCGCGTGGTGCTCAATCTACACGTGCACCAGTGGTGACCATCATGGGGCACGTTGACCATGGTAAAACATCGCTTCTTGATCGTATTCGTCGTGCGAAAGTTGCAGCTGGTGAAGCGGGTGGTATCACACAGCATATCGGTGCGTACCACGTTACAACTAACAAAGGTATGATCACTTTCCTTGATACCCCTGGACATGCTGCATTTACTGCAATGCGTTCACGTGGTGCGAAAGCGACTGATATCGTGGTTCTTGTTGTAGCAGCAGATGATGGTGTTATGCCACAAACTGCGGAAGCAATTGATCATGCACGTGCAGCTGGTACACCAATTATTGTTGCAATCAACAAAATGGATAAAGAATCGGCTGATCCAGATCGCGTATTGAACGAATTGACAGTAAAAGAAATCGTGCCAGAACAATGGGGCGGTGATGTACCTGTTGCAATGGTTTCAGCACATTCTGGTCAAGGTATCGATGAGCTTCTAGATTTGATTTCAATCCAAGCTGAATTGCTTGAATTGAAAGCATCTGAAGAGGGTGCTGCACAAGGTGTCGTGATTGAAGCACGTGTAGACAACAGCCGTGGTGCGGTAACGTCTATCCTTGTTCAAAACGGTACATTGAAAGTAGGTGACCTGGTTCTTGCGGGTGCATCTTACGGTCGCGTTCGTGCAATGACAGATGAAAACGGTAAACGTATTCAATCTGCAGGTCCTTCGATTCCAGTTGAAATTTTAGGTCTACCTGAAGCGCCAATGGCGGGTGATGAAGTTCTTGTTGTAAGCGATGAGAAGAAAGCACGTGAAGTTGCTGATGCGCGTATGGATCGTGAACGTCAAAAACGTCTTGAGCGTCAAAGTGCAATGCGTCTTGAAAATATCATGGCGTCTATGGGCAAGAAAGATGTGCCTATCGTCAATGTGGTATTGAAAACTGATGTACGTGGTACATTGGAAGCATTACATGTTGCTCTTGCTGACCTTGCAACAGACGAAGTTAAAGTTCGTATCATTGGCTCAGGTGTTGGTGCGATCACTGAATCTGACGTGACACTAGCTGAATCTTCTGAAGCAGTTCTTCTTGGCTTTAACGTACGTGCGGATAACGCAGCGCGTCAAAAAGCGGATGCTGACGGCATCGATATTCGTTACTACTCAATCATCTATCAATTGATTGATGATGTGAAAGCAGCGATGAGCGGTAAGCTTGCTCCAGAACACCGTGAAACAATTCTGGGTGTGGCTGAAGTACGTGAAGTGTTCCACTCAAGTAAGTTTGGTGCAGCAGCAGGCTGTATGGTACTTGAGGGTATGTTACATCGCAATAAACCAATTCGTATCCTTCGTGATGACGTGGTTGTGTTCCAAGGTGAGCTTGAGTCACTTCGTCGCTATAAAGAAGTGGTTGAAGAAGTTCGTGCAGGTATGGAATGTGGTCTTGCGGTTAAAGGTTATAAAGACATCAAAGAAAAAGACAAGATCGAAGTCTATGATGTTCAATTGATCAAACGGAGTCTTTAATGGCGGGTAGTCAACGTCTTAAGCGCATGGCGGATACAGTACAACGTGAGTTGTCTGAACTGATTCGTCAAGAGTTGAAAGATCCACGCTTAGGTGGTCTCGTGACCATCTCTGCGGTGAAGGTTAGTCCAGACTTAGGTTATGCTGAAGTATATGTGACTGTGATGGGCCGTGAGCTTGGCGATGAGCAAAGTGAAGCAGCCAATAAAGAAACGCTAGATGTGCTGAACAAAGCATCTGGTTTCTTGCGTCACGAACTCGGCCGTCGTATTAAGACACGTATTACACCGCGTTTGCGTTTCCATTACGATAAAACCAATGCATATGGTAACTATATGTTTGGCCTGATTGCTGAAGCAGTGAAGGATTTACCCGCTGACGAAGCAAACAAAGATGATGAATAATTCAGTCTAACTGAATCAAAAAGCCACCTTCGGGTGGCTTTTTTTATAATTGTATATAGATAAAAATAGATGGAGATTTTAAAAATGTTGTATCTGAGCGAGCCTCAATTATTAGAGATCCGGAGTCTGGATCCGTTGAGAGAATCTAAATTTAAGTATAATTCTACTCGATGGCTGAGTTTGGATCAGAACTTGAAAAGTATTACAAAGGACTATTGTGATGATGATATTTCAAGAGAACAGGTCATTAAATGTTTTAGGGATTATTTTGATTGCAAAGTTAGTGTGGAGTTACCTTTTGTACTGACGATGATTTGGGATTTTGCTGATATTGGTTATGGTACATTTAGGACGAATAAATATTATACTTCAGAGAATATGGAGCTCATGGAGTTGGCGTTCACGCATGTAAAAAGGAAGAATATTCAACAAGCCTATAGAACATTGAAGTTAATTAATGGTTTGAATATTAGCTATATTTCTAAATTGCTCTATTTTTCAACTCGTGCTTTGGAACACTCGGATTATTGTTTAATTTTTGATATTCGGGTGGCTAGAGCCTTAATTAAACTGACTTGTCCAGAAACACTAGTGAATTTAATCGAGGTGACACCATCCAATAAGTTTGAACCTTATCATCAGTACAATGTGCAAATTAGCGCAACACCACCATGTCAGTGCTGAAGCGCTAGAAATGTATTTATTTTTATATCCTTAAGGATACAAGCGTTTAGAGACGATGTTCAGTGTCTTCATGCTTATTGCTAAAAGCTCTGCGGCGGGTGCGTTGCCAAGGCAGTGGACGATTTAGCGCTTCTGGAACGTCACCACTGAGTGAACGTAAGCGTAAATGTAGCGCCGCTTGCGCCATCAAATTCGCTGATACGGGTGCGGTTAAGAAGGCAAACAGTGTTAATAACAGCTCAGCAAAACCAAAGCGTCCTTGGAATGCAGAATAGATCATTCCGGCGATCAAGAAGCTCCCTAAGCCTAAGGTGCTGGACTTGGTTGGGGCATGCAGGCGCATGAATAAATCGGGCAGACGCACCATTCCAATTCCTCCGACCAGCATGAAGAAAGTACCGATCATGAGAAAAATGGAGACTAAAATTTCCATCGTAAGTTGCATCGATCTTGCTCCTAGTCAATCACATGACCTGAGGTGAAGTAGCGTGCTAAAGCGGCTGTAGAGACAAAGCCGAGCATCGCAACCAAAAGAGCACCTTCAAATAATGAAGTGCTGGCCCAGTAAATGCCTAAAATAATAATGAGGCAGATTGCATTTAAAAAGAGTGTATCGAGTGCTAAGAGTCTATCTACAATCGATGGGCCGATGATTAAGCGAATTAAGCACAGCAACATTGAAATGGTGACAGCGATTAAACAAATCCCGAGGGCATAAGGCAAAATGGTCATGCTTTGTCTCCTGCTTCGACACCAAAAATTTGCATCAACGGTTTTTCATAACGCGCTTTGATATTTTCAATCTCGGCATTTTCATCATCGGTGCTGAGGGCGTGAACTAAAATGTCCCCACGATCTTGATCGATGCCTGCTGAAACAGTGCCTGGTGTGGTGGTAATAATCATCGCCAGTAAGGTGTTTACTTCCTCATGTTGTGTTTCCAGCGGAACGCGAAACCATTTGGGTTGTAGACGATCAATTGGGCCGAGGACCAATTTAGCCACTTGAATATTCGACACCACGATGTCGTATAACACCACAAAAAATAGTTTCACCGCCGCTTTCCATTCAATATTTGGAGTGTAAGTAATGAATGGTCTGATCAGACGCGGAATAAAAATGGCCAGTAAAAATGCCATCACTAAGCTGGCTGCATCGACACTATGTGCCAACATCACCCAGCTCAGCGCAACAATCACCGAGACAAAAGGGTGGGGTAACCAACGTTCCAAAAACGACGTTTTTTTCATGTTTAAGGCTCCACCATCGGTTGTAGGCTTTCAGCATCGGGATTCACTTCAGCCTGTTGTTGCTGTTGCATTTGGCGTTTTTTGTATTCGGAAATATGTTCGCCTTCCAGTGTTTCTTCTGAAATTAAATATGGAATCAAATGTGCATTCGGATCTACTCGCTCGCCACCATATTTGGTTTCAGGTAAATTTTCACTGTCGAAAGGTTGTACGCTAATGGTTTGTCCATGCTCATCAGTTTTGAGCAAAGTCTGTTCATAGAGCGCATTATTTTGGATTTGCTCAGCCGTTTGGTAAGTGTACTTTTGAATCGGACCTGCAAACACCATATAAGCCATTAAACCGACCAACAAGAGATAAATGGTTTTGTCATTGCGCTTCGGTGCTTGTTCAGGCAAAGCTTGGTAAGCGGCATAAGCTGCTTCATCAGGATTATCTTCAGGTTTGGTTGCGCGCCAAAAAATCACGAAACCCACACGTGTAAACGCGATTATACTCAATAAACTCACCACTAAAATTGTCACAATAATCAGCAATTGATACGGTGAGTGTGCGGTGGCTTGGAGAATAAATACTTTGCCTAAGAAACCACTAAAGGGTGGTAAACCTGCCATCATCAAGGCAATGGTGAAATAGGTTAACGCCACTACCTTATGCTGTTTCATTTGCGGTGCAATTTTAAAGTGGTCTTTAAACTCACCACGTTGAGAGGTAATCCAACCACTTAAAATATAGAAAGCTGCCGCAATAATGGTACTGTGCACCAAATAATACAGTGCCGCTGCCCATGCCAAGGTATTGAACAGGGAAATAGCGATTAAAATCGTGCCCACAGAAGACAAAATCATAAAGCCAATGAAACGACGTAAGCGTTCTGCACCCATTGCACCAATCACACCATAGACTGAGGTAATTAAACCAATCGGCAATAAAATGTATTGCAGGATTTCACGGCTAATTGCATCGTCAAATACGGTGCCATTAACACGTAAAATGGCATAAATACCGACTTTGGTCATGATGGTGAACAGTGCCGCCACAGGAGTGGTCGCGACCGCATAGGTTTTTGGTAGCCAAAAACCGACAGGTAGCATGGCTGCTTTAATGCCAAAGACTGTAAACAACAACAGCCCACCAGCAACAGCAATACGATGTTGATCGCCTTCTAATAGAGGCATCAAACGTGCAACATCCGCCATATTGAGGCTGCCGACGCTGCCGTAAATCATGCCAAGGCCAATCAGAAACAGGGCTGATGCCAACAAGTTAATGGTGACATAGTGAATGCCAAGTTGAAAACGGGCTTTGCCTTGACCATGCAGTAACAGGACATAGGAAGCCATCAACAAAATTTCAAAGAATACGAAAAGGTTAAATAAGTCGCCTGTCAGGAAGGCGCCGGTTAAACCCATCAGTAGGAAATGGCACATGGCATGGAAGTAACGCCCACGTTCATCCCATTCTTTGCTGGCAAACCACATCACTGGAACAGCTAAGCCGTAGGTTAAAACCAGCATCAGGGCAGACAGTTGGTCGAGGACCAAAACAATACCAAACGGTGCAGCCCATTCACTCAGGTTATAAACACTGATTTGCCCAGAGCTGGCAAAGATTAGATAGTTGACCGCTGTAAATAAGCCCAACAGACCAGAGGTATAACTGATGCCTCGACGCCAAGGTTGTCGCCAGTCTTGTGCTAAAGAACCTGATCCTGGATTACCCAGTAATACCAAAATAAAGGCGGTAATGGCAGGAATTAAAATACTAAAAATTGGGGTGTGTTCGGTCCAAAATTGGATGAAGTCATTCATTATGGCTCATCCTCACGTGGGTCAATTTGTGGTATTTCTTCTTTAGAGTCAACGTGGTCGGTTCCTGTTTCATAACGACTGCGTAAAGCCAGTTGTACAATAAATGCTGTGGTGGCAAAGCCAATCACAATCGCGGTTAAAACCAAGGCTTGTGGCAAAGGGTCAGTGGCTTTGCTGGCTTCAGTGAGTACCGCTGGTGCATTAAGTTGAAGTCGCCCCATGGCAAATAAAAATAAATTGACGGCATAACCAATCATGGCCAAGCCAAGTACCACAGGGAAGGTACGGGCACGCAAAATCAGATAGATGCCTGTGGCAGTCAACAGACCAATAGCGGAGGCAAGTAACAGTTCTAAACTAATCATATTAATCCCCCTTTGGTACTGGACCAGACATACTCGAGTGACGTGAGTCCCCAAGTACTGAAATAAGTAGCATGGTTGCACCTACGACCGTGATATAAACCCCGACATCGAACAGTGCAGCTGTCGCTAGGTGCATTTCGCCTAAGATCGGTGGCGACACATAAAAGTGTGCACTGGTGAGGAAGGGGCGTCCCCAGAACCATGCGCCTAAGCCTGTTAATCCTGCAATGACCAGACCTGTTCCAATCCAGATTTCATACAAACGACCAGACTTGGCTTTGAGCAGCTGTTCTGCATGATCTTGACCGAGTGCCATGTACTGAATAATCAAGGCCAAAGCGGTAATCAAACCCGCGATAAACCCGCCCCCAGGCAGATTATGTCCACGTAAGAAGATATACAGGCTAACCACCAAGGCAATCGGTAATATCCAAGATGCAGTGATACGAAGCATCAACGGCGATGGATTAAAACGGTAACTAAGACCTTTGGTCATGGTGGTGCCGTGGGTACGCATACCATCCATTAAGCACAGTGCGCCAATGCCTGCAATGCCGAGGACTGTAATTTCACCGAAGGTATCGAAACCACGGAAATCGACCAAAATCACGTTGACCACGTTGGTACCGCCGCCTAATGGAATCGACTGCTGCATGAAGAACCATGAAATGGAGTTGTGATCACGGGTCAAGATGAGCCATGTGATCCATGCAATGCCGAGCCCGCCGCCAATCGCAATCAGGGCATCTCGCCAACGGCGTGAGACACTCGACTCATAGGGAGTGAGCTGAGGTAAGAGCGATAAACTCATCAATAACAGTACGGTGGTGACCACATCGACGGTGATTTGTGTCAAGGCCAAATCAGGTGCAGAGAAGCAGATAAAGACCATAGTCACGACTAAACCAATCGCGCCACTGATCAATACCGCTTTAATTCGTTCGTGATGGAACCACAACATCATCCAGCACGAAGAGAATAACAGTAGCCATAGTACGACTGCTAAAGCAGGGGCATGGGTGAGTTCACGGGTACCTGTGGTCAGCCCTTGTCCTAAAAATGGAAGTGAGACTATGGCAATACTGAAGATCACAATCCAAAGAATATAGCTTTGTAATTTACCGTTTTCAGTCAATCGTTTAAATTTGCGCGAGTTGAGCAGGAGTGACTTAAGGAATAAGTCAAAGGCAACTCGACCTTGTAGACGACCTAGGTATGGATCGAGATCAATTTCTCGAATTTTGCCACCCTTCGCGAGACTGAAATAGAAAATCAGACCGCCAATCGATGCAATCACGCTCATCAATAATGGCATGTTAAAACCATGCCATAGGGCAAGATGTGCGCCTTCAAAGTCCATCACTTGGGTGCTGGCGCGTGCTGTACTGTTGACGATGTTTTCAACCAATAGGGCAGGAAATAAGCCGACTAAAATACACAAAATCGCCAGTAAAGTGGCCGGTGCACGCATGCCAAACGGCGGTTCATGCGCATCTTTGTTGGGAACTTGCTTGCCTACTGGGCCATCGAAGAAAACCCCATGCACCAAACGCACAGAGTAAGCCACTGCAAAAATCCCCGCCAGTGTCGCGACAATTGCCGAGCAGATGAGCACAGGGCCAGATAGATTGCTAAGCAGCTCAGTAAAGAACATTTCCTTAGATAAGAAACCGTTGGTCAAGGGCACGCCGGCCATCGACGCTGCAGTGACCATCGTCAAAGTGGCCGTATAAGGTAGCAGTTGCCATAAGCCACTAAGCTTACGTAAATCACGTGTGCCTGACTCATGATCGATAATACCTGCGATCATGAACAGCGCTGCTTTAAAGGTGGCATGGTTAATAATATGGAAAATAGCCGCAGCCACAGCCAATGGTGATCCGATCCCCAAGAGACACATGATCAAGCCGAGATGACTGATGGTTGAATAGGCCAATAAACCTTTCAGGTCTTCTTTAAAGATGGCAAAAAATGCAGCCATACACAGAGTAAACAGGCCAATAAAGGTGACCAAATTATGGAACAGTGCTGCACCTGCAAAAATTGGTAACAGTCGTGCCACCAAGAAAATACCCGCTTTTACCATGGTTGCTGAGTGTAAATAAGCAGACACGGGGGTTGGGGCTGCCATCGCGTTGGGCAACCAAAAATGGAATGGAAATTGTGCACTTTTGGTAAAAGCACCGAGTAAAATCAGCAGCAACGTAGGAACAAATAAAGCATGACTTTGAATTTGTGCTGTCATCGTCAAGATTTGATCAATCTCGTAGGTACCTGTGATTTGGCCGAGTAAGATGAAACCACCTAGCATGGCTAATCCGCCCATACCCGTAATGGTCAATGCCATTCGTGAGCCACGTTGCGCCGCGTCGTAATTGCTCCAATAACCGACCAACAGAAAAGAGGAGATACTGGTCAACTCCCAAAAAACGAGGAGTAAAATTAAATTATTGGAGAGTGAAATCCCGAGCATGGCTGCCATGAACAACATGAGCAGTAGATAGAGTTTGTTGAGAGAATTTTTTGGGCCTAAATAAAAATAGGCATAAATATAAATGAGCGTCCCGATGCCACTAATGAGTAAGGCAAAGAGTAGGCCTAATGCGTCTAGACGGAAGCTGAAGTCAATTCCAAGCTGCGGCAACCATGACCACGACTGCGTAATGACAGCGCCATTAAACACCTCTCGTGCTTGGGTCAGTAATAAGCCTAAACTTGTCATACTGACCCCAACAGCTGCGAAGGCGGTTAGCCTACGTGAGCTCTGCTTCAGTAATGAGACAAGGGTTGTGCCAAGTATTAACGGTAACAATATAATAATCGGTAGCACACTCGTTTCCATTGTCGTGAATAGGTCAAAACCTATTGGTGAATCTCATCTTTCAAGGATTACAGGACTGCAAAGAGCAGCCCAAGAGTCTCAATCTTGAAAGCCAATGTGAAATTTAAAAATAATGAAGTTGTGTTGCGCAACTCATGAAGCGTTATAGCAAAATCCGATTTCAGTTAGAAATTTGCAAGTAAAACCGATCATATAACATGACTAAAACAACATCAATCTTTTTTGCGCTGACGCAAAACATTATACGCGTGATGGTCGTTTCTTGGTGGATGACAGGCACTTTCTCAGTGCAAGAAATGTAAAAAAAGCGACCATTGGTCGCCTGTTTTTGAGGGTTAAAATAGATATGCTTATGCAGCAGGCTAAGTTAATGGATTTGCCGATGAAGCATCATCCTCAGCACTGAGTAAAGCAATCAAATGCTGTTGCTGTTCGGGAGAGAGTTGCTGCTGTATTTGTGCGAATAATTCAGCCACACTTAAATCTTGGGGTTCAGCCGCAATCGGTTCGGTGCTTCCACTCGTCGCTTCATGATTGGCAAGGTTTTGGTAAATTACATCGAACTGATGTTGCAGTGGTTCGAGTTGGATAGAACTTAATTGCTTATTTTCCAGTTTGAGGCATTGAAACTCACTGGCTTGTTCCAGCAACTCACTTCGGTTGCCTGAGGCGATAATTTGTAGTCGAGGAAAAGCCTGATTTAAATGTTTTAAAATGACTTGTGCCATATTTTGATCCAATTGATGATCAATTGCATCAATCAATAGTACGCCGTCACCTTCTAAACAAGGGAACAGACTTTCAGGATTGAGTAGGCATAAACGTCGCACAATATCGCCAACAAGTGCCACCCAGTTGCGAATACTATTGGACAGCTGTTGATAGAGCATGCTGTTGCCATGGTAGCGCACCATCAGTTGTAACTTGGGATGATATTGCAGATAAAGATCTTCTATTTCGGGCAGAACAGTTGCTAACGCTTGCTTGAGCGCTTGTAGGCTGGGTGACTGGATGTGTGCTTGAGCCTGAGCCAGTTTATAGCTTAAGGGTATATCGGGTGGCATGCTTGTAGGCTGATGCAATATCGTTTGTAAAAACTGCGCAGTTTGCGCATTTTCAATATCGCTGATTTCACGAAACCACTCAAAGAAACGCGCAAAGGTGGTATAGGGAATAGCTGAAATTTCATAGGCATGTGCATGTTGGAAAATCAGGGGATTGTTCTTGCTGAGAATATTCATCTCATTGACAAAACGTTCCGCAGGATAATATGCAATCAACGGCAAACCTTGCAACGGATCTTGTAACGTTGCCTGCTGATATAGATTGACCAGTTGTTCGAGTTCTAATGTTTCAACTCGACTGATGCCAATGCCTTGTTGGTTTAAGGTTTTGTAGAGTTGCCATGTATAGGGTTTGGTCGCAACATCGGCTGCCGTAGGTTTGAGAGCATATAACTCAGCGGGCACAGCAACTTGAATATCAATTTTGGACTGTAGGCGGTTCAGCATAATGTCGTGATCTAACATCACCACACCTGCAGAGCGTAAATCTTTATAACGGGCCGCAAACCAAGTCAGAGCCTGATAGCTAAAACGTAAGATTGAGGTCTTGCCTGAGGCTTGATCGCCTAAAATTAAAGTGACGGGTTTATCGTGATAAGAAAAATCGACTTTAATGTCAGCAAAATGCAGGATGTGTTTCAGGTGAATCGATTGAATTTTCATAGAACACCCGCAGCGGTTGTGACTATTTTTACATTCGACTATCCAGCAACTTTACGTAATGAGCTTGGCATTTGTTTTTTCAGCTGTTGCATCAGATCGTAAATGTGATGGATATTTAAACTTACTTTAGCACGTGTACAGGCCACGTAAAGCAGTCTTAACTCTTCATCACTAATTTTATGGTCTTTGTCGTTGACCTTAAACTGATAATCATCTTCGATGTGAACGCGGTTCCACTCTAAGCCTTTGGCTTTGTGTGCGGTGGAAATAATATAATCCGCTTGTTCAATCGGCGTAATCTTCGCGAGGGCTTTTTTGAGTGGATCGGTGCCATGATCATCTACCAATTTTACTAAAGGCTTGATGTCACTGCCGTCATTGGTTTCGCAATATTCATGTACATCATGCCAAGAATTAAACCAGGCCAGTTCCGGCACATCGGTGACGCGCTTACCTTGTTTAAGCATCGCTGCGGCATCGACAAAGCGGTTCAGTTTGACATGGTCGGCTTGTAAGCTGACTTTGTCGCCATGGACCAATCCTGAGAGCAACAGTTCCATAGCGCGCGCATTGGTGCGACATAAAATCGCATCGCGCATTTTGGTATGGGGTTTGTTGACCACTTTGGAGTTGAGCAGAGGGTTGCCCATGAGCGGTACGGTTTCATTCAAGGCGCCTAAAATGGCATTGGCATGCAATGCAATCTCTTCACCAAAACGGAATGAGGTGGTGAGGCGTGACTCAGGCAAAGGCAGTTGTTGCATAGCATTGACTGCGCCGCGCCATGCATAAATTTGTTGGTGTGCATCTCCGACATAGATCACTTGTGTATTACGCTGCTTCAGTAAGATGCCCAACATCAGTGGGTCAGCATCTTGTGCCTCATCAAACAACACATAGTCACTTGGGATATTGGGTTCAGACAGCGCCCACAGTTTTAAATAAATATCGTGACCAATCCCAGCCTGATGGTTGGGATCAATCGACTCTAACCAACGTCGTTCAATGGCAGGGTAGAGGTGCTTTTGTAGTGAATCGATATCATCGGGATGTAACCAGCTCGGTGCTTGCAAATGTCGCGGTGCAGGATACTGAGAACTGGTTGAACAGAAGTGACTCACAGCATTGGCCACAAGGCTGGCCAAGCGTGATGGCATCAACACATATTTTTCATAACGTCCGCCCATCATCCGTCTTAGGGTGATGGGTTCAAGGCGGTATTCTTTGGCAATAAAACTCGGACTTAAACGAGGCAGACGAAGTTTGTCCGTCACTCCACGTGGAACACTGCGAAAAGCAAGCGAGTGAAAGGTTCGGCAGTCGACATTGCCATGAAACTTCGTTTGCGCTTCGCTGGCAATGGCTTTGTTGAACGCTAAATACATGCCACGTCTTTGTGGCATGGCATCACTAATCATTTGCAGTGTGGTGGTTTTACCTGTGCCTGCATAAGCAATTACTTTAAACGATTTACCCAGACGCGCGTTATCAATGGCAATAGCTTGCTCATAAGTCGCGCTCGGTTTGATGATATTCGACACAGGCAATAAACTTAGTGGCTGCGGTTGGCTTTTTCAAGCAAACCAGAAAGCCCTTGACGACGTGCCAATTCATTAAGAACCACTTGAGGGTCTAAGTCGAAATAGCCTAAAACCACAATCGTATGGAACCAAAGATCTGCCACTTCATAGATCAAATCATTTTTATGGTCTTCATTGGCTTCAGATTTAAAATCCTTAGCCGCGATAATGGTTTCAACCGCTTCTTCGCCGACTTTTTCTAAAATTTTGTTGAGACCTTTGTGGTACAGCTTCGCGACATAAGACGAGTCTGGATCTGCTGCTTTACGCTCGGCCATCATTTGACCGAGGTAGGACAAAACTTCAACTTGCTCAGACTGAGCCGTTGAGGCATTCATTGCCAATGTATGTGGATTTTTCGATTTTTCGCCATAAATCGCGTTCGGGTCTTTGAGCTGTGCATCCACAATTTCCCAGCCATTTGGCGTGAGTTTACGGTAGAAGCATGATTCACGCCCTGTGTGACAGGCAATTCCACCGTGCTGTTCAATTTGCAGCACAATTACATCGGCATCGCAGTCGAGACGAATTTCATGTACGGTTTGAAAATGCCCAGACTCTTCGCCTTTGTGCCATAACTTGTTGCGTGAACGAGAGAAATATACGGCTTGGTTTTTCTCAGCCGTCAAAGCCAAAGCTTCACGGTTCATCCATGCAACCATCAAGACACGTCCCGTTTGGTGATGCTGTGCAATGGCAGGGACTAAACCTTGTTCGTTAAATTTTACTTCATCGAGCCATTGCAAATTGTTCATAAGATTTCACCAAGCGAATAAATATTGAGAGTGTTACGATGTTAACGTAGCGCGCTATAGTCTACGTGATTTAAACAGAATAGAGGAGAAACTTTCTACAGTTATCTTACAGTGGCTTAATAATGTATTTTAGAAACTCGTCTATCACTCACCCATCCAAAGCGAATGAAGATGATTGTCATCGCATTCTATACAGAATGATTGTTTTGTTTTGCAATATCCCGATAGTTCATTTGACTGAACATGCCTAATTTTAAACCTGAAATCGTCACCGCCATTTCTTTACGGAAATAGGGAATTCGATACATCCAAGCAAAGCTTAAATCACGTAAACCACCTGCCCACCATAGGTCAGATTGGTAAAGTGGTGTGAGTAAACGACTTAAAAATTGATAGAACGCCGTCGAACTTTGACGGTGTTGATGGTACGTTTGCCAGAGTTGAACATAATCAAGGGCTGCATTTTTTCTTGCGCTTTGAACCGCTTGTCCCAAAGCCCATGCATCTAAAAGGGCCATATTTGCACCTTGCCCCAGTTGTGGACTCATCGCATGTGCTGCATCCCCCATGACACCAATACGACCCTCACCAAACTTAGACAGTACTACATCACGATAATTTGCAGTCAACCATTGTGATTTTTGTTCAGGCTGGGCAATGACTTGTTCTAACCAATCCGCAGCAGGTTTCCAACGCTTAGACACTTGGTTTAACCAATCTGAGTGAGCTTGTGAATTGTGTAGAAAGTTATTTAGCTGATGGCTTGGAAGACTCCAAAACACACTTGACAGTCTTTGCTTGGGTTCATGTGGCACTGTACCTGTCGGTAAGATTCCCATCATGATTTTAGAGCAATCATGAAACTGATGTAAAATTTCTGTATCTAATCCAAGACATTCGGGAACAATCGTCCATTTAGCTCCCCAAGGATAAGCTTGATCAACCTTCACCCATTTTTGGGGTCTTAAAAGGCTGCGTGCGCCATTGGCAATGATCACAGCATCAAAAGCTTGATCAAATGATTCACCATCTTTTGTACCCAAAACTCGGACTTGATTGGATGTTTCTTCTAATTTTTGAATGTTGGTATTCATATACCATGTAATGAGTTCAGGATATTCACGGCATTTATTTTCTAAAACATGGCATAGAGTTGCTCGATGAATACCTACCCCATAAAAATCAGGATGCGCTTGTTTATAATGGCTATTCACCAATAAATTTCCACTCGGTAACTGACCTTTAAGCCCAGTGACTTTTGCACCCAGTCTTAAAACTTCATCTAAAAGGCCTAAATGCTCAAAAACAGCTAAACCAGAGGGCTGTAGTAACAGTCCTGCTCCGACAGGTTCAATTTCTGTGGCTTTCTCTAAAATACTGACTTGAATATTTTGCCGAGCCAGTAAAATCGCAGTGGCTAATCCTGCTGTTCCTGCACCGATGATGGCGAAGTGGGGGGAGTGATTAGAAATCATAGATCGAATGATTTAACCATTATCTAAAATGAATGCGTAACGAATATCGTCAGGTTTTTTTAACTGGTAGATGTTGATTTAAATGAAATCTTCTAACGAGCTTGCAATCACATTTTTTCCCACGATTTATTTTGTAATTCAATGACTTGACCATATTTTTTTTGTTCACTTAAAATTATTGTTAGCATAGAAAAAAATGTAATCTCGATTTTTCTTTATTTGGTCAGATTAAACAAGATTACATTCATGCGCAAATTTTGTTTATAAATCTTGTATGACCTGTGCAAAATGCTGTTTTTCCACCATTTCCAAGAACTCATCACCTAAGCGCTGACTTTCAGAAATACATTGGTTCCACATTTGAATGCGCTGTTTTTGGTCGAGCCCTTTGAGGGTGAAATCTTTACGATCGGGCAGGCGTCCTAAAGGTAAGCTCTGTAAATAGTCTTGGGACGGAGACAAGAGTAGCGTACGGGCTTGATTTTCAGGATTGGCGTGACGTTTAAACAGCTTATCAAACCACCCCGGCGTAATGCTGTCCGTAAAGTGTGGATAAAGCACAATGCCTTGACTCTCAAAAGGCAGATCGATGTGATAATCAATCAGACCACCATCACGATAACTACCTTGTGGTGCATCTGGAATATCGCGAATTGCGGCCATCACACCTGGAATAGAAGCTGAGGCAATCAGCCAAGGCAGAACGTTTGCAGCGGTGAGACTGTGGTAATGAGTGGGAAAATCATCTTCCACTTTAAATTGTTTACCATTACTGGGCTGACTAATCACCCGTTGCATAAAGTGGCGACTATGCTTTCGCGCAACAGCGGTTGTGCCGATGATACCTGCCACAGAGGCCAAGAGCGGCAGAACTTGGTCACTTTGGAAGATGTGTTGAGCCTTAATCGACAGTACCGCGAGGTGGTAATCGGGATGCTTGACCAATTCCACTTCTTTGCCCTGCACCAAATCGAGCAGCATGCCACGGCAAATATCACTGACTTCTTGACGCTGCATTTTTTTGTCAAAATACAGGTTGGTATAGAGTTCACCTAAACGTTCGGTACCTGCTTTTGCACCGTGCGCTAAGATGCTGGCAAAGCGCCAACTGCCAATGGACGAACCAATCAAAGTCCGTCTTTGCGGTGCACGAGCAAAGAATTCACCAAAAATAGCTTGGTCTAAACCTTGAATCCCGATACCTTTGGGCCCACCTGCGGCACCGGGCACAATATCGACCTGTTCCGCTTGTAAGCCTTCGCTTTGAATCAGTTGACGTGCTAATTTACCTGCACGAATGCTTAAAGCTGGAGGGTTTTTCTGCAGGATTTGAGTCATCGTGATCATTCAAAAAGACAATATGTATTGTCATTTTAACTGGCGAGAGAACGAGCACATTGGCGAAAGTGATCCAATAATGACTTGGGAGTCACTTCCTACATAGAAGTTAAACATAAAAAAAGCCTGAGAGACTCAGGCTTTTAATACAGCAGGAAGCATCTATTTAAACACGCGCCATACTGCCAGTAAGCTGGTGAGTACAATTAAGATCACTGAAATAAACCAAGGTGAGATAATCGCAATCGACAGCAAAATGGCCATGAGACTACCAAAAATCCAACTGCGTTTTTGCTGATGCTCCATTTGTAGGCGCATACTTTGCAGTTCATTGAGCTGTTTAGCATGCCAAGCTGATTGGTTTTTGAGACCATTTAAGCTATCGACCAACAGCGTCGGGAAGTCTTGTGCCCCTAAAAGTAAGTCCGGAATTTTTTGTCCCAGCTCTTTTAGGTTCTTCTGTGGATTCATTTGCGCTTTGATCCAATCGGTCAGGATTGGCTTTGCCAAACTCCAAATGTCCAGCTCTGGGTAAAGGTCTGTCCCTAAACCCTCAACATGCACGAGGGTTTTAAGCAGCAGCATCAGCTGTGGTGGAATTTCCAAATGGAAGCGTCGTGCAATATCCATCACTTGAATCAAAATGCCCGCGAAGTCCAATTCATGCATAGGTTTGGACACCATTGGCCCGACCGTGCGACGCATTTCACGTGCTAGTGCATCTTGGTCTGTGCCCGGTGGAATCCAACCAGCTTGATGCACGATTTGAATCAGTTGCATAAAGTCGCTGTTCATGACCGCAAGCAGCATACGTGCCACGGTCATTTGGTCATGCTTCGACAACTCACCCATAATGGCACAGTCCAGCGCAATATAGCGGGGTTGGCTTGGGTTTAGGGTTTCAACGAAGACATTGCCCGGATGCATGTCGGCATGGAAAAAGTTGTCACGGAAGACTTGGGTAAAGAAAATGGTTAAGCCTTTTTCCGCCAGATCTTTACGATCCATTCCCAGCTTTTCGAAGGTTTCAATGTCTGAAATGGGAACGCCGGTAATGCGTTCGGCCACCATCACGTCTTTGCTGTCCATATAGACTTCAGGCACATACATCATGCTTGAGCCTGTAAAGTAATGACGCATACGACGGGTATTGTCGGCTTCTAAGGTCAAATCCAGTTCATTTAAAATGACTTGACGATAGTCCTGAATAATTTCAGATAAGTGCAGTGCACGCGCGGCTTCTAGGCGTTTTTCTAGAAAATCACCTAGCCATTCTAAAATTTCAAAGTCTTGTAAAATTTGACTACGAATAGCGGGACGGGTGACTTTCACCACCACTTCGCGACCATCATGTAAAGCGGCCGTATGTACTTGAGCAATCGAGGCTGCTGCCAAGGGTTGTTCGTCGAAGCGAGCAAACAGCGTGTTTACATCGGCTTTCAGTGAGTCTTGAATGCGCATTTTCGCCACATCAGAACCAAACGGTTTGACACGGTCTTGGAGTAAAACCAGTTGCTGTAGTACTTCAGGTGGAATTAGGTCACGACGAGTAGACAGCAACTGTCCCATTTTAATCGCTAGTGGTCCCATTTCCTCTAAAGCTTGTTTGAGCTTCAGTGGATTTTTTCGTTCACGACTGGACCATGCCGCAGGGTGCATACGAATTACACCCAATGCATGGCGTGCTTTTTCAGGCAATTCTTCCGCAGGAAACAACGTGTCGAGTCTATAGTGCGCGGCAATGCGCCAAAGTTCGAGTAAACGTGAAACGTGCGGAATCATATATGTAAATACCTAGTTTTGAGTTGAGTCTTGAGTGTCAATCTGTGCTTGAAGCTGTTGAATTTTGGCTTCGGCACGATCTAAGTTTTGATTAAAAATGCGGGTGTCTTGATGCAGATCATCCATTTGCCAACGCGGGGCAAATAGACCACTGTCTTCTTTCAAGGCATCTTCAGCAAAGAACAAATGACTTTGTAAGGCCTGTTTGATGTGCTTTGGTGTTATTTGAATTTTAGCCAATTCATGCGCCAAACTTGGGCCAATCCACGGGCTTAGATGCGCAGCCAAGTCAGGCTCAGCTTGTTGCATTATCCGTTGAATATCTTGTAGAAGGTGATAATCACCTTGGAGCGGGATATTGCCGACATCATCCGCCAGTAATAGCTTGAGCAGCTCAACCACATTGGCCACCGTTAAAGTTGCGGTTGCTGGGGGGTGAGATTGAGCTTGGTCAAAAGGGCGTTGTTCAAAAATGGACGCTGTTTCACTATGCCCTGTAACGGTAGGCTCTAAGCGCACTTTAGCTTGGTCAAAGAACACATCTACAGACAGTTGCGGGGACGCGATCACCACACGTAACATCTTGCCTTGTAGTTCATTGAGCTGGATGCGAGTGATCGCATCCAAATTAATCACATGATGAATTAATCGTTCAATTGCACCGAGTGCCAGAATCGACCACATAATTTGCCCTTAAACGTTTAATTTTAAAGTTTAAAACCACGGTGTACAGCAACGATACCACCTGTCAGGTTATGATAGTCACAGTTTTGGAAGCCTGCATTTTCCATCATGCCTTTTAGCGTGCGTTGGTCTGGGTGCATACGAATGGACTCGGCTAAATATTTATAGCTTTCTAAGTCATTGGCAATAATTTTGCCCATGATTGGCAGTGCGGTGAACGAGTATAGGTCGTACAGTTTTGAAAACGGTTCAAATACAGGTTTGGAAAATTCTAATACCAGTAGGCGACCACCTGGCTTAAGCACGCGATACATCGCAGCAAGTGCTGCATCTTTATCGGTCACATTACGTAGACCAAACGAGATCGTGAGTAGGTCAAAGCTGTTGTCTTCAAATGGCTCTAAGGTTTCAGCATTGGCTAATACGAAATCAACATTGGTACAGCCAGCATCAATCAGGCGGTCACGGCCAACATTGAGCATGGATTCGTTAATGTCTGAAAGTACTACATGACCAGTAGGGCCGACTTCACGACTAAACACTTTAGCCAAGTCGCCTGTCCCCCCAGCAATATCTAGTACGCGTTGACCACGACGTACCCCTGACATATTGATCGCAAAGCGTTTCCATAGACGGTGAATACCAAAAGACATCAAGTCATTCATAATGTCGTATTTGCTGGCAACCGAGTGGAAAACTTCCGCCACTTTTTGCGCTTTATCTTCACTGCTGACAGTTTGGTAACCAAAGTGTGTGGTACTGCCGACGTTACCTGTGTTGGCACCGCGAGGAAGATTGTATTTAGGTACAGAACCAGTTACTGGCGTATCAGTCAACTGTTGTTGTAATGATTTTTGCTGACCTTGCGCCGTACCTTGGGGTAATGGTTCAGTTAAAAATGGACTCACTTTGTCTGTGTTTTGTGCCGACTCTTGAGTAGCGGTAGGCGTTTGATTTTCATTCGACATGGGAGTCACTCCTAACATAGCAATAGGGTAAATGTTGCAGTGCATGCATGATGACAGATTCTAGGACGTTGTACAGTAACCATCATGCAATTGTGCTGAATAATATACAGAAAAACAGCAGAGCTATGCAGCTACTGCCTTATTTTTATCAAGGAATAATCTGAAATTTACTGAAATGGGTATAGATGACCCGAATGTACTTTATCAATAATTTGACGTTCCACCGCAGTAAAGTCTTTCACAAATTTCTCCGCCGACTTTAGCGGTTTCATGGCCAAAAAGCCATCTTGCATAAAATCATACATGATATTGAAGTTATATTTGTTGGCCGTCCCTTTACACATCTTAAAAGCGGTATAGACCATAAAAGAGCGCATGTATTTATCGAGGTTCTTACCCAATTGATCGAGTAAATATAGCTGTTTCAAGCGTTCTTCGCCTTGTTCTAGTTTTAAGTAGGCTTGGCGCATCAAATCATCGGTTAAGGGTTCATAGGGATGGTGATCTTTCAGCAATTGCATTGCTACTTGTTCATCCAGTCGCACCGCCAAAATCGCCAACTCAACCCCAGAGGTACCGGTTTTAATGGCATTTTCAGGAATTAATTTCTCTGCTTTGTGCGCATATTTGCTCAAGCGCGCAATTTGTCCCGCCAAAGCATCAAAATCTGGGCCACCATATAAACGATTGATAAAATACTCGGCCATCAACAGATTTTGCTTTTCTGTGAAAGTTTTGTTGTGGGTACGCTGCATTCGCTGTTTTTGCCAAGTTTGCACATCTTGTAAACGTTGGAAGAGCACCGAATCTTGATGATAATGCAATTGGTAATACTGTTCTAAAAGCTCATCGAGGGCGGCGAGTTTGGACATTTGCTGTCTCAGTTCTATTTAAAGATAGCTAAATCTTAGTGCGTGATGATGGAACTCGCTATGACAAAGTGACAAAAAAACTATTTATTTGTGGTCAGTTTGATGTAGAAGTAGTCAAAAGATACATATGAAAATCATCTAGACCATCATTTTTTAGGATCTAGTGATTTGATTAAATAGAAAAAAGGAGGGGCAATGGATACAGAAACGATCGCCAGTATAGTGCTGAACGAAGAACAGCTTTCACTGGACTTAATTGAAGCGCAATATGCGTTGATGAATACCCGTGATCAGAGCAATGCAAAAAGTTTGGTGATTTTGGTCAGTGGAATTGAACTTGCGGGTAAAGGCGAAGCGGTAAAACAGCTGCGTGAATGGGTCGATCCGCGTTTTTTATATGTCAAAGCCGATCCACCGCATCTGTTTAATCTGAAGCAGCCTTTTTGGCAGCCCTATACTCGATTTGTACCTGCCGAAGGGCAAATTATGGTGTGGTTTGGTAACTGGTATGGGGACTTGTTGGCTACGGCCATGCATGCTTCAAAACCTTTAGACGACACTTTATTTGATGAATACATTAGCAATATGCGGGCTTTTGAACAGGACTTAAAAAACAACAACGTAGATGTCTTAAAAGTTTGGTTCGATTTGTCGTGGAAGTCTTTGCAAAAGCGTCTGGATGACATGGACCCGAGCGAAGTGCATTGGCATAAGTTGCATGGGCTAGACTGGCGCAATAAAAAACAATATGACACCTTACAAAAGCTACGTACGCGCTTCACCGATGACTGGCAAATCATTGATGGTGAAGATGAGGATTTGCGTAATCACAATTTTGCACAAGCAATTTTAACAGCGCTGCGTCACTGTCCAGAGCATGAAAAAAAGGCCGCGCTAAAATGGCAGCAAGCACCAATACCAGATATTCTGACTCAGTTTGAAGTCCCTCAAGCTGAGGATGCGAACTATAAATCAGAATTGAAAAAACTCACCAAACAAGTGGCCGATGCCATGCGCTGTGATGACCGTAAAGTGGTGATTGCTTTTGAAGGTATGGATGCTGCGGGTAAAGGGGGGGCGATTAAGCGTATTGTGAAAAAGCTCGACCCACGAGAATATGAAATTCATACCATTGCCGCACCTGAAAAATATGAGTTACGCCGTCCTTATCTGTGGCGTTTTTGGAGCAAATTGCAGTCGGATGACATCACTATTTTTGATCGGACGTGGTATGGACGCGTTTTAGTCGAGCGGGTAGAAGGCTTCGCAACCGAGGTAGAGTGGCAACGCGCTTATGCGGAAATCAATCGTTTTGAAAAAAACCTCAGTAACAGCCAAACCGTGCTGATTAAGTTTTGGCTGGCGATTGATAAAGATGAGCAAGCAGCGCGTTTTAAAGCCCGCGAAAGTACTCCGCATAAACGCTTTAAAATTACCGAAGAAGATTGGCGCAATCGCGACAAATGGGATGACTATTTAAAGGCAGCCGCGGATATGTTTGCACATACCGATACAGGTTATGCGCCTTGGTATATTATTTCCACCAATGATAAACAACAGGCCCGAATTGAAGTCTTAAGGGCAATTTTAAAACAGCTCAAAGCGGATCGCGATACAGATTAAAAAGCTTAAAAACGGTCATTTGACCGTTTTTTAGGGATAAATTCATTTCTAATCATTAACGCAAAGGAATTTGGGTCACTGGCGCTGCAACAGGCACACCTTGTTCAGCGGCTTGTTTCAGTTGAATGCCTTTGGCGAGCTTATACGACTCTTCCACATGAGTTTCCGCAATTTTTTTCATCACGACATAACCCAAGCTAGCCGCAATCATCTGTCCACCAAGAGGAATGAATTTAGTGACTTGTTTGGTGATGTATTTGGCTGCCATGTTATTGAGGGATTTCTTCACGGCTGTACGTGCCACCACCAGTCCAGAGAACTCCACGCCACGTTTACGCAGTTCTGACCAATGTATTTGCTTGGTTTCTGGGTCGTAAACACTGACTTGCTCAGGGGTTAGGCCAAAGCGGGCGTTAATTTCGGGAATCAACTGCGACAATATGCCCACATCAATCACCACATCAAGGAAAGGGACTGGAATAACCGCTGCACCTGCGGAAAAATAGGCGCGCTTTTTGACTAAATCCAAACACTCTTCACGGATTTGTTCTAAATTTAAAGAGGGATCAATTTTTTCTGGAATATGCTCTAATTTCATTTTCTAAATCCTAAAATATCCTGATTCACATTGATTCTAGTTTTGCTTAAAGTACGTATTTTAAAGCAAATTTTAAATAGAAATATGTCATCAAAGTGACATAGACAGAACCAGAAGTATAGTCAATAATCTGTGTACTTTTGTAGATTTTTCATAAGATGGTTATTTGAGAGGAAACATGGCGATACACGTAATACAAAGTCAGCGTATTGATGTTCTGTTGCAGGCCATGCAAAAAACCGTCTTTAAACCAGCCAAAAATGCCTTTCAAGTGTTGCAAGCACAGCACTTTATTGTACCTTCACCTGCGGTTGAGGCTTGGCTAACACAAAAGTTGGCGGAGCAGCAGGGCATTAGTGCCAACACGCAGTTTCATCATCGTATTCGTGGTTTTCAATGGTCGGCTTATCAGTGGGTTTTGGTCGATCAAAAAGATGAAGTCCGTAAAGCCAATATTCCGCGACTGATTATTAAATGGCGCGTCTTCCAAGCCTTAAAAGAATTTATACAAGCCGAGCTGAATCCTTTAGAGGTTGCTCATCCGTTGTATCCGATTATTCAGCGGATCTATGCCAGCGCTGACCGGTTGCAACAAGGCATTGATAAACAGCTCAAAAAGCAAAGCATGTTGTATTGGGTGGCGGAGCAGGTTTCACGGTTATTTAGTTTTTATATGGATTATCGTGGGCATTGCACTAAAGGTTGTCCACCGCAAAATTGTCGTTGCCAGACGAATTGGTTACAAGCGTGGGGCAAGAATCAGCCGCTCGATTTGGAGCAGATGTTCTTTAAAACTCAGCAAGAACTTAGTGCTTTTCAGCTTAATCAAGCGCATGAATTGGAAGCATGGCAGCGTTGGCTCTGGCAAGTGGTGTTCCATGCTGACTTTGAACAAATTCAGCGTATTGATACTGCATTTTGGGACTTACTCGATCAAGCCGAGACCCGAGACGCTGCGCTTAAAAAGTTACCTGCTCAGCTGGTGGTGTTTACGGTTTTAGATTTACCACCAAAACAATTGGAGTTTTTACATCGATTGGGGCAATATCTCGAGATCTTTATTTTTCACTATAACCCTTCACAAGAATACTGGGCGGACAGTGTCGATCCCAACTGGAAAGCGCGTTATGACGCACGGGTGAAGCAGCGTTTTATTGAAAAACATCCAAATGCCAATGATGCCGAGATTCAGCAGTTTTTTGATGAGTTTACCCTCAATTTTAATGCAGAAACCCGAGAGTCTCGCCATCCTTTACTGACCCGATTTGGTAAACAAGCGCGCGACCATTTCTCTTTACTTTCTAGCCTTTCTTCAGGTGAGGATGGGGTGTGGGCCGATATCTTTGTTGATGAATATCCAGAAACTTTACTTGGTAAAATTCAGTCTGATGTACTGTATTTGGTAGAACCTGCGCAGCATCAGTATGCCTTGGCTGAACAAGATGATTCGATACAGATTCATGTCTGTCACTCCAGCCTCAGACAGCTTGAAGTCCTCAAAGATCAACTGACGCATTGGTTGGCTCAGGGCACGGCCGAAGCACCACGACGTCCAAGTGATATTTTGGTGTTGACGCCCAGTTTGACTGAGCTAGAGCCTTTTATTCGCAGTGTTTTTGCGCCTCCTCCGCATGAGCGTGAGGCTTTGCAAAAGGGCCACCAACTGAGTAAAGACAGTATTTATCTGCCGATTAAGCTGGCCGGCGTGACTCAACTCGATGCCTTAAATGGCTGGCGTGCTGTGCTAGGACGGATGGTCTTGGTGCGGGGGCGTTTCAGTATTGAAGACTTTGCCGATTGGCTCAGTTTAAATGCAACGCAGCAACGTTATGGCTTAGACATGAATATGATTGAGCGGATGACGGAGCTGTTGATCAACGCAGGCTTTAAGCGTGGATTGGATGCTGAACATTTAAAACGTAGTTTGGCCGAAGGAGATGAAGACTATCGTTATAGTCTGAAATTTGCTTTAGATCGTTTGGCTTTAGGCATCGCTGTACCAGAACATGTGCTGTTTCATGAGACCTTGAGCTATGCCCAAGTCCAGTTGAGTGATTTTGAGCTGATTGGTGTTTTGATTGAAATTTATCAGGATTTTAAACACCGCTCGGAGTGGATGATCGCGCATGAAATCGGACAGCGGACGACGGCGGAAACTTGGCTGAATCGTTTGATGGAAGATATTCGCGAGTTTGAAGCCGCAGGTGTCGAGTCTTTGGCCGCAGTGTATAAGATGGTCAAAAAACAAGAACGTATGCTGACCTTGGCGAGTTTCTATGACGAACACGATCATCATGCACTGCGCAGTTTAAGTTTACCTTTGCCTTATGTATTAGAAGAAATCCAAAAGACCTTAGAAGCGCAACTGGACTATGCAGAACCCACGGGGCAGATCACGTTTAGTCAAATTGGCCAGATTCGACCTGTGCCGTATAAGTTGATCGTGATGTTGGGCTTGGACAGTGGCAAGTTTCCCAACCGCAGTGCGCATTTGCCTTTTGACCTGATGGACTTGCTGAAGCCACAACTGGGGGATCGTTCCCGTTTGGAAGATGATCAAGGGGCTTTTCTAGATGCGCTGTTGTTGGCACAAGAGAACTTATGGTTATTTTATAATGGCTTTGATATCAACGATGGTGAAGTCCGTGATCCGTCTACGGTATTGCAAGAACTGATTCAGCATATGGCCTTTATTGTGCAGCCTGACACACAAAGCAAGAGTGTCAATGCAATGGTTGATCAGCATGGTGTGACTGTCCCTGCACAGTTGGCATCGCTGTATCATGTCCATCCTTTATTACCTTTTGATCCGCGTGGTTTTGAGTCTGAGCACAGTATTCGTTTTCAGGATCAATGGTTTCAGGTCGCGAAACAACTACAGTATGCATCGGGGCAACGGAGTAGTTGGGTTAACACGCCTTATCCAAAATTAGAGCAAGATATTCAAGTTCTTGATAGTCAGCAGTGGATTCAGGACATCACTTTCCCTGCAAGGCTGTATCTCAAGACTTTAGGCGTGGAAAACTTAAAACCAGAAGAGATTCCTGCAACGCAAGAACCGTTACTGCTCGATGGTTTAGGACGTTATGCCATTCGTCATTTTTTACAACAACATGAGGCAGCGGCAGATGCCAATCTTTTGATGGATCAACTGCCGATTGGTAAAGTCCAAGATGGGGTCTGGCAAATGAGCGTGCTTGAGCAGCAGCGCTTGCTGACACGTTTACAACGCTATGCACCCGAGGCTACAGCCACGACCCAACAAGTCTGGAAGGTGAATGAACATTTACAGATCAATGTTACTTTAGCCAAATACAGTGCTGAAAAATGGGTCAGTGTAGAAGCATCCAGTGCCAGAGCAAAGCGCCGTGCCAAAGTTTGGTTAGAGTATTTACTGTGGTTGGCTTATGTCAATTTGGGAGAGGGCGGACAGCAATATCAACGCATCGTGGTGTTTAGTGACCGAACCATTTTATGTACTGGTGTGAGTTCAAATCAGGCGCGTGAATGGCTCAAACCTTGGTTGAAAGCATGGGAGTATGCACAAACTCAGCCTTTGGTTTTACCTGCGGCCTTGTTACTGAAAATTGCAGAAAAAGATAAAACGCATGAATGGCAACTGAATGATCAGGAACAGATGGTGATTGCGGACATGGACGCCATTTATAAAGTGTGGGAAGAAGATGGTCGCTTTAGTGGGTTTTCAATGACTGAAAATGAAGCCAATAAAGCACACCGCGACTGGCAGTTTATTTTACAAGAGCAGGATGCCAAAGCATTACTTGCCCATGCCTGTGAGCAGTTTTCCTATGAACTATATCATCCGATATTTTTGCATCAGCAAAGCCTTGAGGACTAAGTCATGAAAGCACAGTCTCAGGGCCCTACATCGAACATATCTTATCAACCCATTGCCGATATGAGCTTTCAGGGCTTACATTGGATTGAAGCTTCAGCAGGCACAGGCAAGACTTTTACTTTATCCAGTTTGATGGTGCGTATTTTTCTCGGGGCCTATTTGCCGAATCAGGTCATTGCAACCACCTTCACCCGTGCTGCCGCTGCGGAGCTGAAAAGTCGCGTTCGGGCACGTTTGATTGAAACTTTACGTTATTTTGAAGGTTGTCAGAGTCTGACCGAGCGAGAAATACAGGCCAAAATAGCTGTTGAACAAGATCCGCTTTTTATCAAGGTGCTCACGGACTACGCACAGCGGGTCGGTTTTGCCCAAGAGCGTTTGAAGTTGGTGATTGACCAGTTAGATGAGTTATTTGTCGGGACACTGGACAGTTTTAGTCAAAAGTTACTGCGTGAGTTTTCTTTTGAAAGTGGCAAGATTGAGCGTGCAGATATCACCGATGATGCGCAGAGTTATACTCAGCAGCTCATTCATGATGTGTTACGCGAGTGGATTCAGGCACAGCCACAGCCTGTGGTGAATTATTTACTGTTAAAACAAAAATTAAAAACCGAACAGGCTTATGTGCCAATTGTTGAAAATAGTCTGAACTTTGCGTCGGCACAGTTTCAACAGGTAGAAAAACCTGTGCTTGATTTGACGCAATTTGAGCAGGCCATTGATCAATTTACCGCGCTGGATGTGGCGCAGATTGAAAGCTTGAAAGACTATTATGCACCCGAAGGGCAATACCATGCAGTGCTGGGGAAAAAGTGGCGTACCGATGCTTTGATGCAGCGTATTCTATGTCAGGATTTACCTGCTTTTTTGACCGCACTGAAAGAGCAACGAGCTTATGCTTTATTCGCGCCACATTTTGAAAAAACCTTAAAACATCTGACTGACCTTGCGACGAAAAAAGTCTTAAACAAATGTGCTGTAGATGTACTAGAACAGTTTGAGCAGCATCCTGTGTGGCGACAGGTCCGCAGTTTCTTAGACGCGTTGGCAGAGCTAGAGCTTAATTTGGATGTGTTGGATGCGTATTTGAAATATCACTTAAGTTCTGAGGTGAAAAAGCGATTACCACAAGTCTTGCAGCAAAAGAGTGAAACGACCTTTGCTCAGCAAATCCGTACCTTGTCAGAAGCCTTACAGGGCGAACAAGGCCGGCGCTTTGCCCAGTTTGTACAAGCACGCTATCCACTCATTTTAGTGGATGAGTTTCAAGACACCAACCAAGACCAAGATGATATGTTGGCGCGGATTTGGCGTGATGCACAGCGTTATCCTCAAGGCTGTATGATTATGGTCGGTGACCCAAAACAAGCTATTTATGGCTTTCGTGGCGGGGACATGCTGACCTATAACAAGGCACGTTTAGATGTTTTGGCAAAGCAAGGTCGGCAGTATAGTTTGAAATATAATCATCGCTCTGTGCAAAAGCTGGTACAGGTGGTGGATGCTTTATTTCAACGCCAACAGGACTTTGGTGAGCAGGTCTATTACCAGCCTGTAGAAGCAGGGACTCGACCACATCCCGCTTTGGTCGATGCACAGGGTGAAAACCATATACCGCTGCGCTGGCTATTACTTGAAGACAAAAAAAATGAAGCTCAACAAGTGGCATGGAAAATTCGTGATTTAATCAACCAAGGCATTCAACAGCAACTGTATGTGGCAGATGATCCGCTACAGTTTATAGGGGCAAATGATATCGCGGTGTTGTCGAAAAACCATGATGGCTTGGACAAAGTTCAGTTTGAACTAGAGCGTTTGGGAATTTTGGTCAACCGTCCGTCTAAACGCAGTGTGTTTGAAAGTCAGGTCGCGAAAGATGTCGGTGCGTTATTGACCGCAATGATGCATCCTTTTGATGAAGCCAAAGTTCGCCGTGCGCTTTTGAGCCGGCTGTTGGCGATTGATTTAAAACAGTTACTAGAACTGGAAAAGCAAGCCAACGGTTTAAGCCAGTTTATGGCGGATTTTGATGACATCCGCGACATGTGGATCAATAAAGGCTTTTTAAGTGCATGGCAGTACGCTTTAAATCTGTTTAAAGTCTGGAAAAACTTGGTGGCTTACCAAAGCCGAGACAACGAACGGACTGTGGTTAATCTTCGGCATTTGACTGAGTTGTTGAGCCAACATAGTGAGCAGTTCCAAGGCGCGCAGAAACTGTATCATTGGTATCTCAAACAGTTACATTTGCCTGCGGAACGTGAGTCGGAGTTGGAACGCAAACACTCCAATGCCACAGGCGTACAGTTGATGACTATTCATCAGTCCAAAGGTCTAGAGTTTAAAATTGTGTTTTTGCTGGGTGCCGACAAAGACTTTAAGGAAATAAATAAAACCTTAAACTTTTCAACGCTAGAACAGATCAATCCGACGACAGGGCAGAGCGAGTTACAGCGTATCGTGGCAGTAAATGATGCCAATCTGTTAGACCCAGCCGCGATTGATCAACACAATGAGCGAGCCGAAGCAGAACAGCATCGCTTATGGTACGTCGCACTGACTCGCGCCAGCCACCGCGTGTATGCCTTGCTGCAAGATCAGGAATATAAATCAAATACGGCATTAGCATTTTGGCGTGGCCAAGCAGGTAATCTATTTGAACATCCTGCCAGTGGTGATGAAGCGTTATTGGCCGAAAAGCCGATTCGTTTACAGCCAGCGGAGCAGCAAGAGATCATTCAACTGCAAGCTTTGGCCTTTCCTGAACAGCGTTTTTATCCACGTTCCAAAACCAGTTTTAGTGCGTTGGCACAGCATTTGAGTCGTAAAGAGGCAATAGATGCCTTAGCGGTTTTGAGCGAGAAAGCGGGCAGTGCGGATGACGAGATTAATCATCCTGTGCTTGAGGATGTGGAACTGAGTCAGCCTTTGGCGTGGATTAAACGGCAGTTTCCAATGGGGACGGCTGCGGGAACCTTCCTGCACGAAATTTTCGAGCACATTGATTTCCAGGACTCGCGTGACTGGGGACTGGAAATTCATCGTCGTTTTAAAAATGATAGTCCCTTACTGTGGCAAGAGTTATTGGGCAAATATCAAAACGAGTTTGGACAGGATGATGAAACTCAATTGGTACAGTGGATGCAAGCGTGGTTAGCAGATGTGCTAGAAACGCCTTTGCATGCAGGTTTTCAGTTGAAGCAACTCAAAGCCGATGAACACTTGGCTGAGTTTCCTTTTTATTTGTCATTGTCCGATCATGTGCTCGCGATTAAACGCATACAAACATTATTTCAAGAATACGGCATTGATCTGCTCGACTTAAATGAAGCCAATTCTGCTCGTTATCTGACAGGTTCGATAGACTTGGTTTATTTTGATGGTCAGCGTTATCACATCGCCGATTATAAAAGTAACTTCTTAGGGGCGGATCAGCAGAGCTACAATCATGATGCAATCCAATTGAATATGTCACATGCCAGTTATTGGTTGCAGGCGGGCTTATATTTGGTGGCTTTGCATCGTTATTTAAAAGTGAATTTGCTGGACTATGACATTGAAGAACATCTGGGTCAGGCGAGTTATCTTTATTTGAGAGGGATGAATGGGCAGCCCGATCAAGGGGGTTTAAGTTGGCGTGCCAGCCCAGAGTTTATTTTAAGATTAGATGCGATTTTGGGTCATTTTGCTGAGGATAATTCTACTGAAAATCATGTAGGTAAAACTTCTGAATTAAGTGGAATTAGTCACTCATAAACAAAGAATTAAATTGTGGATAACTTTGAGGATAACCGTGTGGAAAATGTTCATAAAGCCAGTATTGATCAGGCTGCCGAGATAAATACATGGTTAACGCGTTGGAGTCAGTTTATTCAGCAGTCACCACTGAGTAAAACAGGGTTCACCGAAGCACGTAGTGAAATGATTCAACAGGTTCTTGAAGCCATGCTACGCGGTGAGAGTTGTATCTCGGTTGCAGCTGAAGCCGTCACAGTCTTAGATGATTTGGTGATGGATGAACAGCAGGCACAGCAACAAAAAGCCCCGTTTGTTTACGATCAGCAGCAATTATATCTGTATCGTTATTGGGCTTTAGAGCAGTCCTTAGCCCAGCAAGTGGCGCGGTTAAAACTGCAAGACTTAACGCAAGTGGATATTTCAGCTTATGCTCATTTACTTGAAGATCCACACCAAAAACAGGCTTTGGCTATGGTGGCTGAGCAGGCGCTCGCGATCATTACAGGTGGTCCAGGCACAGGGAAAACCTATACCTTGGCGCGTATTATTGCGGTGCTCAAACAAAGTCTGCCTGATATTCGTATTGCGATGGCTGCACCGACAGGTAAGGCGGCGCAGCGCATGAAAGAAGCCCTTCAGAACTCTTTTCAAGATGAAAAGTTACAAGATTTCATTACCCCAGATTTGAAAAACTTAAACCCTGTGACGCTACATCGACTTTTGGGTCTTGGGAATACGCAGCAACCGCGTTTTCATAGCAGACAACCTTTACCTTATGATGTGATTGTCGTTGATGAAGCGTCAATGCTAGATTTAAATTTGGCACAGATGCTCTTTGCTGCCATGCCGAATCAAGCTCGTTTGATTTTATTGGGCGATGCTGATCAGTTGGCTTCGGTCGATGTCGGCTCTGTGCTCGCCGATCTACAACAGGTTCCAGCTTTGGCTGAAAATAGAGTCAATTTGGTCAATAGCCGTCGTTTCAAATCAGATGCACGGATTGGAAAGTTGGCACAATTTATTCAACAGCAATCTTGTTTTGACTTAACGACGCATCCTGCCGAAAAACAGAGAGTATTGCATACTTTTCAACAGCAAGTAGTAAATGCCACGACGTTGAAGGCGGTTGAGTTGGATCAGGTCAAGGTCGATTATCTACAACTTGAATTGTTGCCTGAGCAGGCTTTATCTGCAGAGCAGTTACAACATTATTATGATCTGCTGATGCTCGGCTTTCAGGGCTATGTCGAGGCTTTAAAGCAATATCAGCAAAATCCTAATGAGTCTCTCGTGCCCAAAGTGATTCATCATTTTGATGATTACCGTATTTTAGCCGCCATACGTCACGGCCATTTCGGCTTAAAACAGCTCAATCTGCAAATCGAGCAACGTCTATTAGAACAATCAAAACAAATCAAGCAGGGTGAGTGGTACTTGGGCCGTCCTGTGATGATGACCTATAACGACTATCAGTTGGGGGTGTCGAATGGCGATATTGGCCTGTGTTTACATCGTATACAACAAGGTAAGTTGCAGTTTGAGGTGTATTTCCCCAGCTTGGATAAATGGGTAGCTGCGACACGATTACCCAAAAATATTGAAACGGCTTTTGCGCTGACTATTCACAAATCTCAAGGCTCTGAGTTCACCCATACCGCGGTGGTGTTAGATCGGCAGGCTGAAAAATTACTCAGTAAAGAGTTGATTTATACCGCAATTACGCGGGCAAAAAAAGTGGTCAGTTTACTGGTCGATGCCGATGCATTCGTACATGCTATGGTGACTCGAACCACCCGAGAAAGTGGTCTATCAAGAAAAATTAATCAACATATTCAATTGTGAAGATTTAATAAACAAATAGGAGCTTTGTACGAAATGGCTTACAGGGATTCAGGAGATTTGCGCATAGAGCTTTGCTGAGGATTTTGAGAAGATGGCTTCACATAAAGAGCTCAACACGGAATGTTGAGTATAATCGCAAAAAGATAATAATAACGTCAGTAGACAGCGAACTTACAGTGAAGTAGGTGAAAGAGGAAACTTACAGCCGCTAAGCCTTGTAGTTTTGGGAGAGACTACAAGGCTTTTTTATATCTGCTGAATTGGCATAATATGACAAAAAATAGCCAATCATTTATCGAAACACAAATACATTAATATATGAACGGTTGGGTAGATATTGGCGCAATATATTGTGGTTTGTAACTTTTAATTAATTTATTAAGTATCTGTTTTTTATTTATTTAAGTGTAATTTATTGAATTTTAGAATGTGATTTAGGTTCAATTGTGGAGAAATTGAGGGTTTAATGTAAGCAATCGCTTACATGGAGATGAGCAAAATGCGACTTTTCTCTTTAGCTCTGTGTGGCAAAATGTGTCACATAAGGACGTAAATAATTAAACATGGAATGTTTAATACAAGACGCGGAAAAGCGCATTATTATAATGATAACCAAAACAACAAGAACAAAAATAAAAGAACACTACAGCGCAAAAAAGCCCAAGTTTACTTGGGCTTTTTTTTATGCTCAGACTACATCTGTTTCGCTTCGATCGGTTGCAAATAATGAGCGACGTTGGTGCCTTAAGATTTTGGGACAATGCTTCGAGATTTGATAAAGCGTTTTCGCTAAAGCAGGTAAGTGGGTCCCGACGACAGATTTTCCTGTGGTTAATAGCGATACGCTAATATCACGTTCTGGATCGGCCCAGCAGAGAATATTGGAAAACCCGAGATGTCCAAAGGCTTGCCCAGTCATGGGTCCAAATAACCCAATAGGATTACTCCCTAACATTGGGCCTAAGGCATAACGCATCGGGACTAATAATGTCCGATCTAAACTAACTCCTGACGTGGCCAAGGTCGAGCGAAATACCGTTTGGGCACTCATGATTTGTTTGCCTTGGTATTCGCCACCACTCAAGAGCATTTCAAAGAAACGTCCAGCTTGTTCCGCACTGGTATAAATGTTGCCTGCTGGGCAAATCGTGTCCATAAAACGCGCATCATTGGTCACATCGACCGCCAACTGTAAACCACCGCCCAGTACCCGATTAAGATAATGGTCTGTGCCTAAACGTGGATGTAGACCTGTGGCATAGTTTAAAGCGACATCCGCCCGATACTCAGGTTTTAGGCCATAGTTAAAGTAATCTAAGCCCATGGGTTTTTCGATATTTTCGGCAAGAAATTCACGGGCCGTTTGACCTGTTACCCGCTTGATAATTTCCCCTAAAATATAACCTGACGTCACGGCGTGATACGCCAGATGTGTGCCTGAGGCTGAAACGGGTTGTGCAGCATAAAGACGTTCTAAAATTTGATCTTGATTAAACAACAGTTCAGGCGTGACTTTATTGTCAATGCGAGGAATGCCACCACGATGAGCGAGTAAATGGAAAATGGTGGCACGACGTTTACCGTTTACGCCATATTCGGGAATATAGTGGCTAATCGGATCGAGTAAATTCAGATCACCGCGTTCATCCAACATATGAATCAGCATGGCTGTAACGATTTTAGAGGCGGAAAATAAGCAAACTGGGGTATCAGGTGTGCCAATTTTCGCATCTGCCGCTAAACCATCGGGTGAGTTGCCTTGCGCATAACCAATGCTGCGATTTAACAATATTTGTCCCTGACGACGTAAACAGAGGCTGATGAAAGGGTAGTTTCCTGTTTTATATAGGGACTCTACACTGGCCCAAATGCTTTGAATTTGTGCGTCATTCATGCCACCCAAGGTAGCGGAGACCTCATCCTTAGAACGAATCACGTGGTTGAGGTCATGGGGGACATAACAGGTATTGGCAGATAAAATTTTCACAAATTTCTCTCTATTTTTCGTTTTTATTGGATTTGAGTCTGATATTGAAAATCAGAATTGTCATGATTGTGCATGATTTGTGCAAAGCCGTCAGTTGCTGAATTGACTGCGAACATAAAACATTTTTGCAATATAGCGCTAGATCCCTTAAAATAATGC
Source organism: Acinetobacter sp. CAU_H_S139_7 (assembly GCF_058599305.1). Classification (NCBI taxonomy): domain Bacteria; kingdom Pseudomonadati; phylum Pseudomonadota; class Gammaproteobacteria; order Moraxellales; family Moraxellaceae; genus Acinetobacter; species Acinetobacter sp. CAU_H_S139_7. The sequence goes on along the minus strand of NZ_CM178651.1, from coordinate 3,162,605 downwards.
TTTGCTGTAGTGATGCACGGCAGTCAACTTGGTTTTGAAGAATCAATTTGATTTGTATCAAATGTAACTTATAAGCATCTCGGAGAAATCGAATGGCTTTAACAAACGCAGATCGCGCAGAGATCATTGCTAAATTTGCTCGCGCTGAAAACGACACTGGTTCACCAGAAGTTCAAGTAGCTCTTTTAACTGCTCAAATCAATGATTTACAAGGTCACTTCAAAGAGCACAAACACGACCACCATAGCCGTCGCGGTCTTATCCGTATGGTTAACCAACGTCGTAAGCTTCTTGATTACCTTAAAGGTAAAGACGCTACTCGTTACAGCGACTTGATTGCTGCTTTAGGTTTACGTCGTTAATTCGATTAAACTTTTATTTTCGGACTATCGCATTTTGAATGCTTTATTACTGGAAAAGAAAGTCTACCTTGCTTCTGTGAGGTAATGGGGAAGGGGCGAATGTTTCGCTCCTTCTTTGTGTCTTAAAATCATATTTTTAGTCTCTGGTGAGGTCGGCTTCTAAGCTTTGTCATTTATACAGTTGCCTGAAATGGCGATGTGAATGCCAAACCTTAGGGGTCTCCACTAGAATAAAAATCAGGAAAGAAAAATACATGTCTATGTTTAATATTATTCGTAAAGAATTCCAGTATGGTCAACACACGGTTGTTTTAGAAACTGGTCGTGTTGCTCGTCAAGCAAACACTGTTGTGATCACCATGGGTGGTGTACAGGTTCTTGTTGCAATTGTTGCTCAACCAAAAGCAAAAGCAGGCCAAGACTTCTTCCCGTTGACTGTTAACTACCAAGAAAAACAATATGCTGCAGGTCGTATCCCAGGTGGTTACGGTAAGCGTGAAGGTCGTCAGTCTGAAGCTGAAACTTTAATTTCACGTCTTATTGACCGTCCAATCCGTCCATTGTTCCCAGAAGGTTTCTACAATGAAATCCAAGTAACAGCGACTGTTATATCTTCTGACAAAACCATGGAAGGCGATATCGCTGCAATGTTGGGTGCTTCAGCTGCGATGTCTATTGCTGGTGTTCCATTTGCAGGCCCAATCGCAGGCGCACGTGTTGGTTTAATCAACGGTGAATACATCCTTAACCCAACTTTAGAACAGCTTAAAGAATCTGATCTTGACCTTGTGGTTGCAGGTACTGAAGCTGCTGTATTGATGGTTGAATCTGAAGCGAAAGAACTTTCTGAAGACCAAATGTTAGGCGCTGTACTTTTCGGTCATGACGAAATGCAAATCGCAATTCAAGCAATTAAAGAGTTTGCTGCAGCTGCGGGCGCAGTTAAATCTACTTGGGTTGCGCCAGTTAAAAATGAAGAACTTCTTGGTAAATTGAAAGAAGCATTCGAAGCGAAAATCTCTGAAGCATACACAATTGCTGTTAAGCAAGACCGTTATGCAGCATTAGATGCGCTTCATGCTGAAGCTGTTGCTCAGTTTGTTCCTGAAGAAGATGAAACTGGTATTGCTGCTGAAGTTGACGAATTATTCGAAGACTTGAAATACCGTACGGTACGTGACAACATCTTGTCTGGTAAACCACGTATTGATGGTCGTGACACGAAAACTGTTCGTGCCATTGATGTTCAAGTGGGCGTATTAGGCCGTGCACACGGTTCTGCATTATTCACACGTGGTGAAACTCAAGCATTGGTAACTACCACTTTAGGTAATACCCGTGATGCGTTGATGGTTGATACCCTAGCCGGTACTAAAACTGACAACTTCATGTTGCACTACAACTTCCCTGCATACTCTGTCGGTGAAACAGGTCGTGAATCTGGTCCTAAGCGTCGTGAAATTGGTCACGGTCGTTTGGCACGTCGTGGTGTTCAAGCAGTTCTTCCTGCGGCTGATCGCTTCCCGTACGTGATTCGTATCGTATCGGACATTACTGAATCAAACGGTTCATCTTCAATGGCTTCTGTATGTGGTGCTTCATTATCACTTATGGATGCAGGTGTTCCATTGAAAGCGCCAGTTGCAGGTATCGCAATGGGTCTAGTGAAAGAAGGCGAGCGTTTCGCAGTTCTTTCTGACATCTTAGGTGACGAAGATCACTTAGGTGACATGGACTTTAAAGTAGCTGGTTCTGCGAACGGTATTACCGCGCTTCAAATGGATATCAAAATTGAAGGTATCACTGAAGAGATCATGGAAGCGGCATTGAACCAAGCGTATGCAGGCCGTATGCATATCTTGAATGAAATGAACCAAGTGATTTCACGTGCTCGCCCTGAAATTTCAATGCATGCACCGACATTCCAAGTGATCAACATCAACCCAGACAAGATCCGTGACGTGATTGGTAAAGGTGGTGCGACCATCCGTGCCATTACTGAAGAAACCAAAGCTGCAATTGATATTGAAGACAACGGTACAGTACGCGTATTTGGTGAAACCAAAGCTGCTGCTGCTGCTGCAGTTGCAAAAATCCAAGCACTGACTGCTGAAATTGAACCAGGTACAATTTACGTTGGTAAAGTCATTCGTATCGTTGAATTCGGTGCGTTTGTAAACATCCTTCCAGGTACTGATGGCTTACTTCACATTTCACAAATCTCGAACGAGCGTATTGCAAACGTGGCAGATGTGTTGAAAGAAGGTCAAGAAATTAAGGTACAAGTTGCGGATGTAGACAACCGTGGTCGTATCAAATTGACGATGAAAGACATCGAACAAGTTTAATCTCTTGTCAATTCACATGGTGTTTGCCATGTGAATTGAGCTGTCTTAGAAAAGCCTTGAGCTTGGCCAATTTAAACTTTGGCTTGCTCAGGGCTTTTTTTATGGCATCATGCTGGCTAAGACAAACAATAATAAATGAGATATGCAAAGCTATTATTTCTATCAACATCCCACCGCACAGCATACTTATGTGCAGAAACAGCCGATTGCAGAGCAGGAAGCTGAGTTTATTTGGGTGGAGTGTAGCCGTGACGATGTGGTCAATCGGGCAGAACATTGGCAGCAGGACATTTATGCGGCAACGGGACTGTGGATGAATGAATATCATCTGCGTGACATTCTCAATTTAGAACATCCTTGTGCCTTTGACACTTTGGAAGATTACGACTTGCTGATCTTTCGTAAGCTGATCACACCTGATGATCAAATCAAGCTTGATACGCAAGCGACTGAAAAACATGAACGGGTCTTTGGTCTGGCGACGACCCCGATTAGCTTTATGCTTACGCCGCAAGTTTTGATTACGGTTAGAGAGCAGGGCAATAAAGAAGTTGAAAGCTATATTCAGCGTATGGAAACGGTGTTGAGCCGTCCGATTGAAGAACATAATAAGCCACGAAAACTACCCGCAACACCTTTAGATTTGACCTTGAGACTGCTCAATAACATGGTGGATGGTTATCTCGATTTACGTGTTCCGCTGACGCGTCGAGTGGAGTTTTGGCAGCAAGAGCTTTTACAAGGCCATCGCCGTTTTACCAAGTGGCATCAAATATTGCAAGAGAATATGGCTTTCCAACAAGTGGAAAATTTGTGCGAAGAACAAATCGAAACTTTGCAGGAATTACGCGATGAAATTGTCGATAATTATTCGCACTTGAAAGGGAAAAAGCGTAGTGAAAAACAAGACATCATGCTGGTACGTGTCGATGATTTAACCAGTCATATTGAACGTATTCAAAAGCATACCATTCGCTTGAGAAATGCAGTGCAAGCAGCTATCGATTTGCATTTTTCTGCCATAGCCAATCAAACCAATGAAAATATGCGGATTTTAGCCATTATTACTGCGATTTTTGCACCACTGACCTTACTGACAGGGGTGTATGGTATGAACTTCGAGTTTATTCCGGGGCTGAAGTCCCCCACAGGGTTTTGGATCATGTTGGGTATCATGTTAATGACGACATTGATTCTGCTGTATTATTTTTATCGACGTCATTTGGTCGGGCGTGGCGAAAAAAGTGTCATTGATATGTTGGCACAACAGCATGCGGATCAACATATGAATTTGTTTTGGTTTATCGATTATGAGCCGATCAAGCAAACCGTGAAGGGCACCATTAAAGATTTAGAGAAAATCACCAAATTAAAATAATTCGGTGATTTTCCACATAGGCCATTAAAGCAAATGGGCTTTAAGGTGTTTCTTTACATGCCGACGCTATCCTTGTTCAATTTATTATTCGGATATGTGGGCGTCGCAGGGAGATTTAATTTAAGAGGTTTTTAACTGGGCTCCTTTTAAAATCCGATAAAGCTGATCTTTAATGAACAACTTTTTGCGTTTGAGGGGCTCAATCTCTCCACGATGAATCCTGACAGGGTCTTGTTCGAGTAAACAAATTTCCTGATCGAGAGCTTCATGGTCGTCAAACATTTTAGAAAAATGCGGATTGTCTTCTCTAAGCTGTTGAATCATGTCACGGTATTCAGGAAACATGAGCTTAGTCTTTTTATTACAAACTTTGAGTTTCATGGTTGCCGTCTAATCCTCTTATTCAAAAATAAAAAAAAGAAAGAAAGGCATGCGCCCATCTTTCTTTATAGAACTAGTGTTGAGTCGTTTGAACTGGGTCAGTGAGATGTAAATGTTTTACTTCACGACGAAGTTTTTGAACTTCCTCAATCAAATCCAGCATCATTGCGACTGCAGTAAAGCTGGCATCAAAGTCACGTTGTAAGCGATAGGCTCGCCGTGCACGTGAGACATCATCACCAAAAAATTGGTGAATGCGGTTATCGGGTCGGTTAGGCAGAATGTCATATTCCAACAGCTGTAAAACCCATTCAGGACTTTGTCCGCAGGCTTCAGCAAAATGCTTTAAATCAAAGCTATGTTGTTCATCAACAATTTCAGCGTGTCGACATCCGTCTAAAATAATTTCACGATATTGAATAGTCGTCATAACTTTCTCCTTAAGACTGACGCGGCTTAAAGTGAGGGAAGGCTTCAGCAAAGGCTTGGTAGGCTTGCTGTTCTTGCTCACTCTGCGCAGGAGGTTGAACAATGTTTAAAATTAAATATAAATGTCCTGCCTTTTTGGCTGGAATCCCCTGATCTTTTAAACGGAGTTGCTGCCCCGTTTTGGCATTTTTCGGAATTTGAATTTGTAATGTCCGACCATTAGGGAGCGCGGCGGTGATGCTTTGCCCCAAAGCGGCTTCCCAAGGACTGATATTCAGTTGGTGATAGACATCAACTCCTTCAACGCGTGTGGTCTCCGTATCTTTGTAATAAATTTCGATATACAGGTCGCCATTTTCACCACCCTGAATACCTGACTGTCCTTGACCACTTAAGCGAATTTGTTGCCCTTCTTTCATGCCTTTGGGAATTTTAACTTCCAGCGTTTTGCGCTGAATTTCCGCTTCACCATAGGCATTTAAAGTAGGAATTTGTAAGGTAATAGTTTGGGTGGTACCGTGGAATCCAACCTCAAGATCGACCTCTAAACGCGCATGTTGGTCTTCGCCTTTATGGCGTGTGCTATTTTGGCGTTGATATTGATAGTTTGATCCTCCAAAACCTGAACCAAAACGGCCAAATAAGTCTTCAAATCCTGAAAAATCATGTGCCTGTTGCCCACCTTGGGCATTCCGAAATGCATCTTCAAAACCGCCAAAGCCTGCATTGGGGTTGAATTGCTGTGAGCCTTGCGGATGATCGAGTTCAAAGTCATATTCTGCTTTTTTCGTTTCATCACTTAAGGTGTCATAGGCGACATTCAATTCTTGCATACGTGCTTCAGCATCAGGCTCCTTACTGACATCGGGATGATACTTACGTGCCAATTTTCGATAGGCTTTTTTAATTTGTTCGGCGGTCGCATCTCGCGTTAAACCGAGTATTTCATAATGGTTCTTCGGCATAAATAAGATTAAATAAATTGATTAAGTTTCAATCATTATTCAGCCTTTCAGCAGATTTCAACAGTAAAGATATGTTCCTTATTGTTTCAAAACATGACAAGAAAAAAGCCCCGATGAAAGGGGCTTTGATGGATGAGGGATACTTAGTATTTGACCCATGTGATGTTGCGCCCACCGCCATTTTCGGTCGACGTTCCTCGAATTCGTAAGTGCTTACCATTGTTGCTGAGTCGTGCATATGCGTCATAACGTAGCCCTGTGAAAGGGTCGAGGAACTGTTCATGGCTATAGGTCGAATCTTTGGCATTGTCTAACTGCAAATGGCTGAGCGTTGTCATGCCGACGATGGGTTGATTTTTATTGACCCCATCACACTTGCTACAGTTTTCTATTTTTACCGCACCTGGAATTTCACGCGTACTTACGATGACTGCTTTATAGCTATTGTTTTTGTCTTTTTCAATCATGACGTCACTGAGAGAGTATCCTGTTTTATCATCGATAGTTTTCCATTTTCCGACCAAAGGATCAGTTGCTGCAAAACTGGAGAAGGCACATAAACTGCTGAGTACGAAAAGACTGCAAGAAAATTTCATGATGATAAAACCCCAATGGAAGAGAAAAATAAAGACATATAAAAATTATGGGTTTATTTATAACGAAATTTAAGCGGTGTGACCAGTGAAATATCTATGAATAAAAGTGATGAATCATTTGAATTATCTTATTTTTATGAGAACAAAGGCATAAAAAAAGAGCAATTTAGTTGCTCTTTTTTTATTGCACATGACGCGCTTAGCTTAAGTGTTCACCAAATAAACCCAAGGCTTCTTCTGCACTAAAGCTATATTGCGTGTTACAGAACTGGCAGTCCATGGTAATCGGGTTTTGATGTTCTAGCGTTTCACGAACGGCTTCAGCGCCAATTTGTTCAAGCGCTTGAGCACAACGTTCTTTCGAACAGGTACAGCCAAATTTCAGTACTTCAACTTCAGGTAAGCGTACTTCTTCTTCGTTGTATAAACGGTAAAGAATTTCACTGGATTCTAAATCGGTTAACTCTTCGATTTTGAGCGTTTCAGTCAACATGGTCAGACGTGGCCATAAGTCTTGATCAACACGTTCTTGTTCCTCTTCACTGTTACGTGGTAACAGCTGAATAAGTAAACCGCCAGCACGCTGGGCTGAACTGGCCAAAACGATACGTGTTGGAATTTGGGCAGACAGGTCATAGTACTGCATTAAACAACCCGCAAGATTTGGCTTGTCTAAAGCCACAATCCCTTGATAACGCTCACCAAATTCTGGCTCAATATTAATAAATAGTACAGGGCTAATGAGGGTGCTCAATACCGTACTGCTGCTGTCGGCAGCATTAAAGCGAGGATCTGCTTCATAATCCGCCAAGGCACGTACTTCACCAAGGTGATTACATTCAGCCATGGCCCATTTGAAACTACCTGAAGCCTGAATTTGTAAACTAATACGGCCTTTAATTTTTAAAGTACTGGCAAGTAATGCCGTGGCACTAAGCATTTCACCTAACAGCACTTGGACTGCAGGTGCATAATCACGCTGCGCCAAGATGGTTTGTAGGGTTTCTTCTAGATGAACCACTTCACCACGAACAGGACTATCTTCAATATAAAAGCGTTGACGCAAATCAGACATAAATTTCTCCAATATCCTGTCTTAATGGTGACGATATTGTAAAACACAAGTCATTTTACTTCATCCCGTGTGACATCTATTCGGTCATGTTGTAACTCACGTTGTAGGTCAACACCCACAGGGCTTTGACGGAGCTGCGTATCACTTTCAAATAAGTGTTCTAATTCGGCTAGAGCATTACGATGTGTTTCATAGACCTTCTGTTCATCGTTATAAATACTTTGCTGCTGTGCGAGTAGTTTTTCATCATAATCGCGAAATAACTCAATGCTCTTATAGGCATCTTGTTCTGCAATGCCTAAATTACGTAGGGCAAAATAGGCCATTCCTAAAGACGATAAATAGGTTTCACGCCAAATATGCTCTACCCCCAAGTCACGTAACAAATGCACATGATGTCGGTCACGGGCACGGACCAGCAAGTTTAAATCTGGATAATTGAGTCGAATATGCCGTGCCACATTCATGGAGTCTTCAATATCATCAATGGCTAATACAAACACTTTGGCATGTTCGATACCGGCTGCACGCAGGATATCGGGTTGAGTGGCATCACCATAGTAGAGTTTGCCACCATAGTTGCGAACGAAATCGACCTTGTCGATATTGCTGTCAATCGCCGTGAAGGTTTGGTGCTGTAAGTGAACCAGTCGTGCCACAATTTGGCCGACACGGCCAAAGCCAGCAATGATCATCGGGTTATGCTGTTCAGGAATCTCATCATAGACAGGTGTAGTTTCTTTCTCGAATAGAGGCACCACCCACGAACTCATCAGCCAGTATAGAATAGGCGTCAGAATCATCGACAACGTCACGATCAAATTGATCGGTTCTAAAATGGCCTGTGTGATCATGTGTTCACTCATGGCAACATTGAGCACCACAAAAGCAAATTCACCACCTTGTGCCAAACAAGTGGCCAACATCAAACTATTGCGCCATGAAAACTCGAAGTAGCGAGCGATGGCCGTTAAGGCCAGCAGTTTGACCAACATCAGCAATAACGCACCGCCAATAATCAGACTTGGGCTTTCCCACAGGAGCGAAACTTGTGTGCTCATCCCGACGGTCATGAAGAATAGACCGAGAAGTAGACCTTTAAATGGTGCAATACTGGCTTCCAGTTCATGACGGAATTCAGAGTCAGCTAGAAGTACCCCAGTTAAAAATGCGCCCAAGGTGGTACTGATGCCTAAGACATCCATCAGCGCGACCACGCCTAAGACAATAAACAAACCGACTGCGGTAATCAGTTCATGTGCGCCACTTTTGGCCACAAAGCGGAAAAAAGGGCGCATGAGATAGCGGCTAAATAAAAACAAGCCTGTAAAGGTGGCCACAATTGCTGCAAAGTAGGCCACGCCATGATGGGTTGAGTTTGTTCCCGCAAGCAGGGGGATAATCGCAATCAGCGGAATCGCGGCAATATCTTGAAAGAGTAAAATGGAAAAGGACTGCTGACCAAAAGTGGTATTAAGTTGCTGTTTTTCGCTGAGCAGTTGCAACACAAATGCGGTGGAGGATAGGGCAAGGGCAAAACCAATCACAACACTGGCCGAAATCTGTTGCTGCAGGGCAAAAAAGACGATGCACGCCAGTAGCACGCCACAGAGTGTTACTTGTAAACTGCCCATCACAAAAATGGATTTACGCATTTCCCATAAACGTTGCGGGCGAAGTTCTAGTCCAATAATGAACATCAAGAAAATCACGCCGTATTCAGCGAGTTTATGAATGTCTTCAGGGTCATGGACGACATTTAATACACTGGGGCCGAGTAAGATACCCGTGAATAAATAGCCGAGTACCGTGGCAATCCCCAGCCGTTTTGCCAACGGAACGATCATCAGTGCCGCAGCCAAAAAGAGGGTGATTTGAAGCAGTAGAGACATTGCCCTGTCCTAAATTTTTTTCTTTATGTTGGAAGTTTAAGGGAGAACGCGACTCAGGTCTAAACCTTATTCACGTCAAGTCTTAACTTAACTCTTGTGGATCAATATCAAGGCTCAATTTCATACCATGCGGTTTGTTGTGCCAGACATTTTGCCACCACTGACGAATGTAAAAATGCATCCGCGCACGGTCTTTGGACAGTAGTACCATATGCGCTTGATAGCGGCCTGCTTTACGTTCCATCGGCGCAGGAATGGGCCCCCAAATATCAATACTGTTTTCGGAGGCTTGGCGCAGTGCTTGCGCATGCTCTTGTAAAAAGTTTTGGTTCAGTTCTTGGTCTTTGGATTCACAGCGCAATAAAGCCGCATAGCGATAAGGTGGCATCCATGCAGCTTTACGCTCTTTCAACGTTTGCTTGGCAAAGCTGCGATAGCCTGATTCCAGCAGGGTATTCAGCAAAGGATGATCTGGACGTAGAGTTTGTAAATAGACTTCGCCTTTTTTCTCGCCGCGCCCAGCACGTCCAGCGACTTGGATGATGAGCTGTGCAGTACGTTCTGTGGCACGAAAGTCAACACTGAGTAAGCCTGAGTCAATGTCTAAAATCGCCACCAAAGTCACATAAGGAAAGTGATGTCCTTTGGCCAGCATTTGGGTGCCGAGCAAAATGATGGGTTCACTTTTCTGAATCTTGTTATAGATTTTTTGCCAGCTGCCGACCCGACTGGTCGAGTCACGATCAACCCGAATTACGTCAAAGTTGGGGAACAGTGCTTGTAGGTTTTCTTCAACTTTTGCGGTGCCTAAACCAATTGGTTTCAGTTCGCTATGCTGACATTGCGGACAATGTTCAGGCATGCGGTGGATGGTGCCGCAGTGGTGACAGTGCAAATGCTGGTAGGGCTGTCGATGCACGGTAAAATTGGCATCGCAGTGGGGGCACTTGGCCTGCCAGCCACAACTTTCACAAATCAACACAGGCGCATAGCCGCGACGATTTAAGAAAATCAGCACCTGTTCTTTTTTGTCTAAGCGCTTTTGTACTTCATGAATCAGCTGTTGGCTGATGCCATTTTGTTTTTGTGCCACTTTCAGATCGATCACATGCATTTTCGGCATCACGGCCACACCTGCACGTTGGTCCAACTCCAAACGGGTCATTTTACCTTGTTCAACCAATGCATAACTGTCGATACTTGGCGTTGCCGAACCGAGGATAATCGGACAGTTTTCTAAGTGTGCACGGTATAAAGCCACATCACGAGCATGGTAACGGAAGCCCTCTTGTTGCTTGAAAGATAAGTCATGCTCTTCATCTAAGACAATCAAACCCAAATGCGGAAGGGGCGTATAGATGGCAGAACGTGTGCCAATCACAATCGAAGCTTTGCCCGTTTGTGCGCTTTGCCAGGCTTGCAGGCGCTTAGAATCATTTAAACCTGAATGTAGTAGCGCAATATGACAGTGAAAACGTGACTGAAAACGGCTCACTGTTTGTGGGGTGAGGCCAATTTCAGGCACTAATACCAAGACTTGTTTGCCTTGTTTTAAAACCTCTTGCATGACTTGCAAATAGACTTCAGTTTTGCCACTACCGGTTAAACCATCCAGTAAGAAAGCGTGGTAGCTATGACGAACTTTGAGAATGTTTTGAATGGCACGCTTTTGTTCATCATTGGGCGTGAGAGGCATTTGCGCCAGTGTCATGGCTTGGGGTTTAAAGTCTTGAGCTTCAAGTATGCACTGGGTGATTTGCTTTTTTTCTAAGGCTTTTAAGGTCGCAGTTTCAATACCAGCCAAATTTAAAATGTTTTCAGACGTTCCGGTGGGATGCAGCTTTAAAATTTTATAGGCATCTTGTTGTTTTTCTGAACGTTTTAATTTGTCTTCGGCATGATCATCAATCAGCTTCCACATTCGCGCCAGTAGGTTATAAGGTTTGCCTTGGCGTAAAAAGCTGGGCAAAGCAGCATGCATCACTTCACCAATGGGAAATTGGTAATATTGCGCTGACCATGTCAATAAACTTAAAACTTTAGTATCTAGAATAGCGTTGTCATCGAGCAACTCAGTTATGGCTTTAAGTTTAAAGCCTAAATCGAGTGGTTTCTCATCAGTGAGTTTCTCAACAATGACACCGACCACATTTTGGCGCCCAAATGAGACAGCCACACGTGCACCCACTTCAGCTTGGTGGTATTGTTCAGCCGTTAAACTATAGTCAAAACAGTCATATAGATAAACGGGAACAGCCACGCGGATACGGTAGCTTGGTGTGGTGGAAAGTGTATTTTCTGGCATAAGAAGCTCAAAATGTCCTGATGAAATTGTCGTTGTGCGATGAATGAGTTGTGTTAGAGTGATGACATAATTTATAACTTAGAATATGAATGATTTTGGTGCCGACATGCAACAGCGCCAAATGACTAAATGGACAATTAGAAAGCGTAAACATGCCAGCATATCAATTTACCGCACTCGATGCCGCAGGAAAGCAGCAAAAAGGCGTGCTCGAAGGGGATTCAGCACGTCAAATTCGGCAACAACTTCGTGATAAAGCGCTGATTCCAGTCTCGATTGATCCTGTTGAACAAAAAGATAAGCACAGCAGTAAAACATGGTTTCAAAAACAAATTACCGCCTATGATTTGGCTTTATTGACACGTCAACTTGCTGTACTTGTGGCGGCGGCCATTCCGTTGGAAGAAGCCATTCGTGCGGTTGGAAAGCAGTCAGAAAAAACACATGTACAAAATTTATTGATGTCAGTGCGTTCTAAAGTATTGGAAGGTCATTCATTGGCGCAAGGCTTACAGCAATCTGGACGTTTTCCAGAGTTGTACATTGCCACGATTGCCGCTGGCGAGCGTTCAGGACATTTGGACTTAATTTTAGATCAGCTGGCAGACTACACCGAAAATCGTTTTGCAATGCAAAAGAAAATCCAAGGCGCGATGATTTACCCGATTATTTTAATGCTGATGTCTTTTGCCATCGTGATGGGACTTATGACCTATGTGGTGCCTGACATTGTCAAAACCTTTGACCAAAGCAAAGATGCCTTGCCATGGATTACCGTTGCCTTGATGAAAGCCAGCGATTTTATTCGAGTGGCATGGCCATTTTTATTGGTGGGCAGTGTACTAGGCATCGGCTTATTACTGCGATTTTTAAGAACCACAGCAGGGCATTATGCCTTTGATCGTTTAACGCTCAAACTGCCATTATTCGGTAAACTTTCACGTGGTATAAATGCCGCACGCTTTGCCAGTACCTTATCGATTTTGACCCAGTCAGGTGTGCCCTTGGTGGATGCGTTAAAAATTGGCGCGGCGGTGAGTAATAACTGGGTGATTCGCGATGCGGTCAATCATGCGGCAGAAAAAGTGACTGAAGGTGGAAACCTTGCGACCCAGTTGGAGCGCAGTGGTTATTTCCCACCGATGATGGTACAAATGATTAAAAGTGGTGAAACGTCGGGTGAATTGGATCGGATGTTGGAGCGCGCATCGACCATGCAAGACCGAGAGGTGACAACGCTCATATCGACCTTGCTGGCTTTACTTGAGCCACTGATGTTGGTTCTGATGGCAAGCATTGTCTTGGTGATTGTGATCGCCGTGATGCTGCCGATCGTCAACATGAACAACATGATTTAATTTTAAAAATATAAGATGGAAGAGAAAATTCACATGCAATCAAAAATCTATAGACGCCAAGCTTCAGGCTTTACCTTAATTGAAGTCATGGTGGTGATTGTTATTTTAGGTGTGTTGGCAGCCTTAATTGTACCCAATGTGATGGGACGCGGTGAAAAAGCCAAAGTTGATACCACTGTCATTACCCTTAAAGGGGTTGCTGCGGCATTGGATCAATATAAATTGGACAATGATAAATATCCTTCGATGCAAGAGGGTGGACTCGACGCTTTGGTGAATAAGCCTGAGTCTGCAAAAAATTGGTTGCCCGGCGGTTATGTGAAAGGTGGATATCCGAAAGACAGTTGGGATAATGACATTCAATATGTTGCACCTGGGACTGATGGACGACCATTTGATTTATATTCTTTTGGCGCAGATGGACAGCAAGGTGGTGAAGAAACCGATGCTGATATTCAGTATCAACCTTAATTGAGAATTATTATATATTGGGTTTAATTGAATATATCATTACAGTGCATAGGTTATGTCAATATGGACTGTAATGATAATACATCTTAATTTAAAATTAATATCTAAGATTATGATTTTAAATTATTAAATATAATAAGCATCAGCTGAGATTTATAATAAGAATTATTCCCATATTTGTTGATTACAAATAATGTAAATTATGGATAAAAATAGGCTTTTTATTTATTTAAATCCTTGCATAATGTTCTCAATGGCAACTGATTTGCCTGAGGAGAATAGAATGAAAGCATTAACCTTGTTGGATGAAATGAGCCAATTCCATTGGTCGATGCTCAAATCTGTTCTTTTGATTTTGAGTATGCTTCCTGTTGCTCAAGGTGTTTTAAGTGTCTGGCAGTCGACTGAAGGCAGCAGCCAAATCATGGTGGGTTTCTTTGCAATCAGTCTGTTCAGCACATGGGCGGTTTTGAGCTTTTGGTCTGCGTTAAAAGCAACCGTACTCACACTCGATCAAGTACAGATTACAGCATTAGAACAAAAAGTGGTCATGTTCTACCGTTATACCCCGATGCTCTTTTTAGCTGGTATGGTGTCCTATTTGGTCAGTCAAATTTAATTCTGACATTTATAGTTGTGATAAAAACCGAGCACATACGCTCGGTTTTTTATTGCGTCATGAAGAATGGCGGAAAGATAAGATCGCTTGTCTGTTTCGTTGTATATAATCCTAGTGTTCGCTCCCTATACTGTAGAAAATATAAATATAGAGTGAAATATGGAACAGATTGATTGGACGGATTTTTTAAAAGTCGAGCTCCGAGTCGGGCGTATTATTCAGGCCGAAGTCTTTGAGCAAGCACGTAAGCCCGCTTATATTTTACATGTCGACTTTGGCCATGACATTGGCATTAAGAAATCGAGTGCGCAGATTACTGAGCGTTATCAACCTGAACTGTTGTTGGGTAAATTGGTAGTGGCGGTGGTTAACTTTCCAAACAAACAAATTGGTCCCATCCAGTCTGAGTGCTTAGTGACAGGCTTTCATGATTCAGATGCAGGCGTGGTGCTGTGTGTGCCTGATACAGATGTTCCAGTAGGTACCAAGCTACTATAATTGAAAAAGAAAAACCCAAGCTCAGCTTGGGTTTTTCTTTGGAGCAATCTGATCTAACAATAGCAACTATCGACGAGACTTAAACGATACATCGACTTTACGTGGACGATAGATCCAACCCAAGATCAGTAAAAAGACTGAAAAACCTAAAATTGGCCAGTCACTTAAACGGGTATATAGCGTTTGACCTTGCATAGCAGGCAGTTCGCCGCGAAGCACGGTTGCCACATCTTGCGGAGCACGTTTTACGATATGCCCTTGATGGTCAATAAATGCGGTCACACCTGTATTGGTGGCACGGATAAACCAGCGTCCATTTTCTTTGGCACGCATTTGAACCATTTGTAAATGCTGTAAAGGGCCTGCAGTTCCCGTAAACCATGCGTCATTGGAAACCGTCACCAAGAAATCACTTTGGCTGGCATTACGACGCGTCAAGTTCGGATAAGCCACTTCATAGCAAATGGCTGCGCCTAAATGCTGCTGATGAATAGAAAGCGGTTTTTGCTGTTGTTCACCACGCGAAAAACCACTCATCGATGGATCATTCTGCATGGCAGGCAAGACCCATTTCAGTAAACCAGATAGTGGAATATATTCACCAAAAGGCACTAAACGTTGCTTTTTATAGAGTCCTTCGGCTTCAGCACCATTGGCCATAATGCTGTTGTAGTATAGTGGCCGACCTGCCGCTTCAGAGCCTGAAATATCCCAGTATGGAATACCGGTGACCCAAGCCGTGTTGCTTTTCTTGGCTTGTGCCCTCATTGCAGCTAAAAAGGGCTCGATATCACTTTGGAACATCGGAATAGAGGATTCAGGCCAAACAATGAGGTCTCGTCCCCATTCTGTTTTGGTTAAATCCGCATAGATTCCAAGTGTTTTCAGTTGATACTCAGTGAGCCATTTTAAGTCTTGTGGGATATTGCCTTGAATTAAAGAAACCGATAATGGCGGCGTATTTTTTGCGGAGACGAATTCAATCTTTGATGCGCCCCATGCACCAAGTACCAATAAGGCAGAAGGAATGACCCAAAAGACACGGCGGTTTAAAACTTCGACCAGTGCGCAGGCTAAGACCAATACTACAAACGACACCCCGAAGATACCAAATAATGGCGCATAACCATCCAGTAAACGTTCGGTAAAGGCATAGCCTGCAAACAGCCAAGGGAAGCCGGTGAAGACCCAGGTTTTCGCCCATTCAAAAAGCACCCAAAGCGGAGCGAAGGTTAGTGGCGTTTCAGGGAAAAAACGGCGGTAAATAAAGCTTTGCACTGCCGTGAATAAACCCATGACCAAGGCCATAATGCCGATCATGCCGACACTTAAGGCACTATTGGTATCGCCATAGACATGGATGGAAGTGTAGAGCCAAAAAGCCCCCACGAACCATAGGCCAAAACCATAGGCCCAACCAATACCAAAGGCCTGCTTTGCACTGCGCCTGCGTAAAGTGGCGTAGAGCAGTGCAGGGGATAAGATTGCCAACCACCAATAATGATAAGGGGCGAGTGCAAAACTAAAGACAGCCCCTGAAAATAAGGCAATTAGAAGCGGATAAATTAAAGGTAACTGTTTTTGTTGTGGATTGGGGGTTAACAGTTTGTCAAAGTAAGCTCTCATTTACGAACGGCTCGAATCAGATGAATAGAACGTGCATCTGCTTCTACAATGGTAAATTCCCAATTTTCAAGATCAATCACCTGACCTTGTAAATCACTCACTAAACCAATTTCTTGAAGCAATAAACCGCCCACAGTTTCAACCTCATCATCAGAAAAGTCTGCATCTAAAAGATTGTTAAAGTGTTCGATTGGTGTAAGTGCTTGAACCAGCCATGTATTTGCGGTCGTTGGGTCATTGTCGGGAATAATATATTCAGCTTCCTCATCGATCTTGTCGTGTTCATCTTCAATTTCACCGACAATTTCTTCCAAAATATCTTCTAACGTCACTAAACCTGAGGTCGTGCCATATTCATCAATCACCACCGCAATGTGCGTTTGGGTATTTTTCAACATGCGAAGCACTTGGTCTGAGCGTGCGCTTTCAGGTACATATAAAGGTTGACGCATCAGCGCACGTATATCCACTTTATTGTTTGGTTCAGTCAAAAAAGGCAATAAGTCTTTGGCCAATAAAATGCCAACGACATTGTCTGGTTGATCTGATGAAAAGACAGGGAAACGTGAATGTGCTGACTCAACCAGAGTATGCAAAATGTCGAGTAACTCATCATCTTCTTGTAGGCTGATCATCGATGTACGCGGTGTCATGACCTCGCGGACTTTGGTTGCTGGAAGGTCTAATACGCCTTCTAACATCGCAACAGTATCGGGTTCTAAAAAACGACGTGAATCTTGAACTAACTTTAACAGTTCATCGCGAGTTTCTGGCGCGGTACCTAACCATTTGCGTAAGCCACGCATTCCCCACGACGGGCCTGATTCCTCGTGCATGATCTTTCCTAAAGACTCTTAATATCTAAAAAACTTAATTTTATCATACCGTAGAAAACACAGTTGTCTATTGTAATTAAGCAAGGATTGCATGAATGATTAGATCAATACTTTTAAATACGAGGTTCATCTGCCATCAAGCTATGCAAACAGATATGCGAAATGGGCTGTTGTGTTAAAATTGGCAAGTTTTTAAATTTTTGAGTTTATATATGTCTGATTTGGAAGTGAGCCCTAGCATCCAATTAAACACCCGTGGTTTACGCTGTCCAGAACCTGTGATGATGTTGCATCAAGCCATTCGCAAGTCTAAATCGGGAGATGTAGTGGAGGTGTTTGCAACGGACAACTCCACTTCATGGGATATTCCGAAATTTTGTATGCATCTTGGGCATGAACTTTTGCTGCAAGAAGAGCGCTTAGACGAAAACGGCAATAAAGAATTTCATTATTTGGTTAAAAAGGGTTAAATCCTATTTTCCATAAAAATGCTCCGTAGCTGCTCGGGGCATTTTGTTGTTTACATAATAAGAATAAAACTCTGCTCATTTGTCGGATTGATCTGGCTATAATGGCGCCTAATTTATGATCGCTGTTTGCGATCGATTATGACTGAAACTTACTTTTTAAAAATATAGACGATGATAAATACAATCACTCAAGTGCTTGAGCAATTGGGGTTAAGTGCACAAAAACGTGCCATTCATGCACAATTTTCACCTGCTGCATTAAATCATGACATCTTTTTACAGCATGTTGAAGGCACCCATGCATTAAACCAGGGTTTAAATGTTGAATTGATCTGCCTCTCAACCAATGCCCTGATTCCACTGAAACAATTTATCGGAGTGCAAGTCGCGGTCGATCAGGTCACAGATCAAGGCACATTATTTCGCAGCACAGGGATCATCACCCAAGCCGAACAAGGACAAAGTGATGGTGCACTGACCTTGTATAAACTTCGCTTAGAAGATGCAACGGCACTTTGGCATAAACGTCGCAACAGCCGAGTGTTTATGAATAAAAGTGTGCGAGATGTCAGTGAAATACTCTTCAAGGAATGGCAGAGCAAAAGTCCGCTATTTGCTGCAAGCCTCAGTCTTGACCTTTCTGGTTTAAATACAGAGATTGATGTTCGTCCCTTCATCATGCAGTCAAATGAAACCGATTATGACTTTCTAACACGGCTCTGGCGCAGTGAAGGCATCAACTGGCTGATTGATGAAGCTGAACTCTATGTGCCTCATACTAGTCATCCAATTCAAGCCCAAAAACTTAGACTCTTGGATGACAACAGTCAGTTTCAAGCCTTAAAGCGTCGACAGATTCGTTTTCATCGTTCTAGTGCTACCGAACAACAGGATAGCATCATCAGTCTGAGTGCGCAGCGCAGCCTACAACCGACTGCAGTCCATATCCAACGTTGGCAAGCCGACCACCTGAGTCAAGAAGAAGGTGCAGGTTCAGTCCAAAGCCAACATCAACACAGTACACAACAAGACAATGCTAGCCTCAGTTTAGAACAAGCGTGGCATGTTAGCCCTGCATGGATGCAAGATTTAAATGGAGAAGATCAGGCGACCACAGCATCAAACAGCCAAATTGAAAAACTCAATCAAACCCTGAGTAATGTCTACAACCAACAGGCGAAACAATTCACTGCACAGAGCACCGTACGTGATGCCCAAGTAGGGTATTGGTTTGAGTTACATGAACATCCTGAACTTGATCAACACAGTGACGCAGACAAAGAATTTCTGATCACGACCAAGACTTTCTATAATCAAAACAACTTGCCCAAAGATTTGAGTGAGCAAATTCAGCATTTGCTGAAACAAAGCCAATGGTCACTCAAAACCAGCACAGTGCCAAGTGAACGCCAAGCCAACCACTTGAGTTTACAGCGTCGTCACATCACGACCGTTCCAGTTTATAACCCGATAGAGCACCGACCAGCCACACACCCACAGCGTGCCAAAGTCGTGGGACCAAGTGGCGAAGAAATTCATGTGGATGAATGGGGGCGGATCAAAGTTCGCTTCCTCTTTACCCGCAACGATGACCACAGTCATGATGGTGGTGCAGGCACCAATGACAATGATACAGACTCGGCATGGGTTGATGTCTTGACCCCATGGGCGGGTGAGGGCTATGGCACACGCTTTTTACCACGCATTGGTGAAATCGTGGTGATTGATTTCTTTGACGGCAATCTTGACCGTCCCTTTGTGGTTGGGCGGATTCATGAAGCGCAGCGCAGCCCAACGAAATTTGATCAGAAAGGTCAATTGCCAGAAACCAAGAAACTAGCTGGGATTCGCTCTAAAGAAGTAGGGGGTGAAGGTTATAACCAACTCCGTTTCGATGACACCACGGGTCAAATCTCGACTCAACTACAAAGTAGTCATGGTGCAACTCAGTTGAACCTTGGCAACCTCAGCCATCCCAAAGAAAGAGAGACAAGTGAGGGACGAGGAGAAGGCTTCGAGCTTCGAACTGATCAATGGGGCGCGATTCGAGCAGGTGACGGTTTACTGCTTAGTAGCCATAAACAAGATCGCGCTGCCGGTACACATCTGGATGCTCAACCTGCCAAACAACAACTTGAAGGGACTTTAAATAATAGCCAAGCGTTAAGTGAAGTGGCAAAGAACCAACAGACGGATCCACTTGAAGTTTTAGAAAACTTAAAAGGCTTCTTAGAACTGATTGAACAACAAGATCAAAACAAGGCAGATGCATTTAAACAAGCCATCATGATTCTCTCTGCACCAAGCTCCATAGCTGTGAGCAGTAATGAAGACCTTTATCTCTCAGCCGATGGTCAAATCAGCCAAAGTGCAGGGGAGAGTATTAACCTTTCTACGCAGAAATCGTTGATTGCACATGCCAGTGACAAGATCAGCCTCTTTGCAGCACAGGGTGGGCTAAGAGCCTATGCAGGCAAGGGCAAGGTTGAAATCCAAGCGCAAGGAGATGCACTCGATGTTATTGCACGGAAAGGCATTCAAATTATTTCCACGGAAGAGCAAATTGAAATTAAGGCCAATAAGAAAATCGTGCTAACTGCGGGCGGTAGTCAAATTGAGATTAGTGGTGCTGGGGTATTACCGACAACGGCTGGAATGTTTGAGAGTAAGGCTGGGCAGCATCAGTTTTTGGGTGGGGGTAGAATAGAAGATAGTTTTATGATTTTACCAGATCTTAGAAGTAAAAAATTTCATAGGCATTTTTTATTTCACGATGAAATTTCTAGTCAGCCATTAAGCTATTACAAATATAGGGTTAAAAATAAAACAACAAATGAAATCCTTCAAGGCATCACTAATATTGATGGTTTAACAGAAATTATAACAACTACGGAAGATACCGATTTAGAAGTGCTAATCGGAAATGATGAAGTTGATGAAATTTTGGAAAAAATAAAGGGAGAGTAGGGGGTGAGTAAGACCATTCGTACAGTTCCTTTTGAAAGTGATCCACAATATCAAGTTCCTATCGGGCTTTATCAGATATCGTTATTAATCGGTAGTTCATATGGTGATGGTGAGCATGAATCCCCTTATGGACATACGGCTGTAGCAATATTTACGGAAAATAAAGATGTACCAGTCATTGTCTATGACTTTGGCAGATATGGTAAGACTTACTCAGAAGAGTTGGGGTTAGGAATCACTTTGAATGGCGCTAGTAGCCCCAGAGGCGAGGGGATTTTAAGATTATGGTGGAGCTTTTCTAGATATATTCAAGGTGAAAATGCTTGTGGCTATGGAACAAGCAAAACAAGAACAACTTATGAGTATATTTATTATGTTCAGCCGCAAAGTGTTCTTAATATTATGAATTTTTTTAAAAAATTAACTGATCAGGGCATTAGGTTAAACACTTCAGATATTAGGACAACATATAAATTGGTTGATCCATATTTTGCTTTAGGACCTAATTGCACTACATTAAGTTTAAATGCAATGAATGTAGGGTTGAGAAATTTTACCAAAAATTCTAGTAAATATATTGATTCAACAAAAGTGCTTGGACGAATGTTGTCAACCGCAATGAAAGCAAAATATCAAGAACCAAATTATTTGTATTTACCGGATAATCTTAAAGATTATCTTGAAAGCCAAGATGTAGCTATTAAGGTAAATGTTAAAAAATTTTATCATGCAAAAAATCAGCCAAAATTACCATCAGAGAGAATGAGAAGATGAAATGCTATTTTTCAAAAAAATATTTAGTTATAGTTTGACCTTTTTATTAGGAACGATTTTATCCTTTTTATTGTTTAATGGAAATTTATTTATGGATAAGAAAGAGATACATGTATTAGAAAAACCTATTTTGGTTAATTCACTTAGTGAAGAATCAGGTCAGGGAGGATATTATGTACTGCCTAAAGGTACAGTATTATATAATGATAGTGATTCTCTAAATACAAGAGTTTTAGTATATTTTAATGTGGTCGGAGATTTGGGTTTGGATTTTAAAGAACAAAATCCGGAAATAAGTAAACAGCCATCAGAGGTAGAGGCAATCGATAGTATGATGCTGCCAGAAATTTTAAAAAAGATAAATTTAAATAAGAATGATATTAAAAGTATTATTGATGAGGATAAAACTGTTCCTGCTAATGTTAAGAATATTCTGTATAAAAAATATAATATTGTTGAGTAGCTTCGCTTTTGTTGGATGTAGCAATGCCCCTTCTATTTCACCAAATGAGTTGCCTGTGGGGCATGTTGACCAAATATACAATGAAAAAATTGAAATAGAGAAAGTTATATTGGTTGATGACTTATTTGTTGATAGCAATATCACTAATGATTCTGGTTTGGTTTTAAATACTGGTGTTGGAGAGCCTCCTTATAGTGATAATACAATTGAAGTTAAAGGGACCCCCCATTAAAAATGGAAAATATTAAATTATATTAGAGGGGCAGACTAGAAATGCATATGGTGGTAATATTAATTTTAGAAAAAAATATGATTTGATTGTTTTGCAGTAAATAAAATTAAGTGGGTTTTTTAAGTAATGTATTTTTTTTAAATAATCTTAATATGGTTGTTTAAATCAAGTCACTATTAATTATTGGATAAAGGGAAACATGTTTAATTATGCAATTGATTTTTATAAAGCTAAGTTATTCAATTAGTTAAGATAAAGCCGTCATGTGTATTTATTAATATTTTTTAGTATGCTGTATGAAAATTCTATGGTTGTATTGAAAATAATTTAGTTGTATTAGTAAGGTTAAAATGACTGAAAAATCTAATAATTAAAGTCGAGATACAGGATGATTTTAAAGAAAATTATTAGATTTTTGGTAATCACATTGTTATCGATTTTAGCCGCTTGTAATTCGTCATCTGAGACGATGAGCAAACATGAACAAGAAATGAATGAAGCTGATTATGTTATTAGCGTTGTGGCTGGCAACCCTAGTGAAAATTTAATTAATAGTAATGCTAAGTTTTTTCACAATATAGTTTAGGTGTAAGTGTTGGATTTATACGACAAAACTTAAATGTAAATGAAGAAAGTAAACTAAATTTAAAATATGGATATGACCACACAGTTTTAGTTTTTAATAATTTAGAAAATTTGGTTTTTGTCTCAGATGCTAATTATCCAAAACAAGGCGTTACAGACATAGGTTTTGATATTAGTAATATAAAATCTAAAAAAAATAATGAAAAAATAATTTTTTTCTTAAGAGGGAATTGTAAAGCAATTAAATAAGAATGGCTGGAAAGTCTTTTACTTCGAGTCTGAAACGAGAGTGTTTGGAAAACAATCATTTGAAGCCAATAATAAAATAGCTAACTATCAAGGGAGTTTGGATGGGCTTTATTTGGATAGTGAGGAAAATATAAAAAAGTTTTTTTACTCTGGGTGTCTTGTTAGTATTTTTTTATTTTAGGTTGCAGTCATCAAATAAAGATTGAAACTAATAATTTGCCAGAAATGAAGTATGGCGAGAAATATAATAATAGAATAGAAATTGAGAAGCTAAATATATTTGGTGAACTTGTTATTAAAACAGATTTAGCTGATAACTCAGGTATTAATATAGAAAAAGTAGGGGAGAATGACTTTCTTTATCAAAATTCTATAAGAATATATGGAGTACCTAAAGTTAAAGGTAATTATTATATTTTATTAGATGGTAATTTTAGAGGTGGGGCTTTTGGTGGGATGACTAATTTTAAGAAAAAATATGATGTCATTACAAAATAAAACATAATGATTTTACGTAAAAATAAACTGATTTGGATAGTATTAGAAAGGTGAGTGATTTCTATCAATAGAATAAAGGTGTTAATAATAAAATAACATTAAATCCAAGAGTTTAATTTGTAGATTAGATTGGCTTTGTTGCACAAACCTATCTGTAAAGGCTTTTTCAGCGATATAATTTTCAAATGAAGAAGCCTACACACAAAATCTACCGCACAACCAATTGGCCCGCATATAACCGAGCACTTATGAGTCGCGGAAATATTGCCATTTGGTTTGATCCTGCTACGCAATGGTATGCGCCATCAAAAGGCAAACAAGGGCGAAATCAAACCTACTCCGACGCAGCCATCCAATGCTGCTTAATGATTAAATCCTTATTCCGTCTGTCTTTACGTATGGTCACTGGCTTTGTGCAAAGTCTGATTAAACTTTGCGGATTAAATTGGATAGCTCCAGATTACACCACGCTTTGTAGAAGACAAAAGCATATTGATATTGTAATCAGCTACCAAAAAAGTAGCGATGGGCTGCATCTACTCATGGACTCTACAGGCATGAAGTTTCTAGGTGAGGGCGAATGGAAACGCAAGAAACATGGACCTGAATATCGTCGCCAATGGCGTAAACTTCATATTGGTATAGATGCTAAAACCCTACAAATACGAGCAGTTCAGCTTACAACCAATAATGTCAGTGATTCACAGGTGCTTGGTGATTTACTTAATCAGATTCCACAAGATGAGCGGATTGACTCTGTTTATACCGATGGAGCTTATGACACCAAGCAATGCCGTCAGGTCATTGCAGATCGGCAAGGGCATGCGGTGATTCCACCTAGAAAAAATGCGAAACAATGGAAAGATACAAAGAGTAGCTCGCTAGAGCGAAATGAATTACTTCGAACAATTAAACGTTTAGGCAGGACACTATGGAAAAAATGGTCAGGCTATCATCGGCGAAGTTTGGTTGAAACTAAGATGCATTGCATCAAATTATTAGGCGATAAACTCAGTGCAAGGAGTTTTGATAGCCAAGTGAATGAAATCCATGCACGTGTAGCAGTCCTTAACAGATTTACGGAATTAGGTCGACCACTTACCCAAGTTACGCCTTAAATTTAGCTCAATTAGGGGTGCTTTGCATTTCAAATCTTTGTGCAACAAAGCCGATTAGATTGCAATGAGAAGCTTAAGAAATTCAGGAAATTAAGTTTTTGATGATAAAAAAACCCGCCGAAGCGGATTTTCAATTTACATATTCGGGTAGTTAGGACCACCACCACCCTCAGGAGTTACCCAAGTAATGTTCTGAGATGGATCTTTAATATCACACGTTTTACAGTGCACACAGTTAGCCGAGTTAATTTGGAAACGCTTCGAACCATCGTTCTCTTCCATAATTTCATAAACACCAGCAGGGCAGTAGCGCTGAGCTGGCTCGTCCCATTTTGGTAAGTTTACATTTACAGGAATAGAAGCATCAGTCAGATTCAAGTGTGCTGAAGTCAGGTGCTAAGTCATGCAGTGTAAACGGGACTTTAAACACATTTTGGTCGATGAAGTTAAATGCACCACCCATCCATGGACCAAACTTATGCATCGCAAGGCCAAGCAGCGAGAAGCACTTCAACTACTGGGCGCGCAAATAATCGAAATGAGGAGTCAAAAAAACGTGGAAAATAATCTTCATAGAAGTCAAGCATTGAAATTGAATGAAATGTATTCAAGCTATTCTTTTTTGAAAGAAATATATGAAATGCACGCTGATTTTGTTAGTACTTTTGAGCACTTTTTAAGAAACCCTACAGATGAGATTAAAGAAAATTATAGTGAAAATTATGAGAAACAGTACATAATGTATTTGAATGTATTGAATAATCAAGAAAAAGCATTAGAACTTTTTTTTAAAACGCCATATAAAAATGAAATATATCCATTATTTTTTGAAGATGGAATAAAAAGTGTAGTATTTGGGCGTTATGGGGATGAGAGAGATTTAGCTAATGATCCACTCTATATTGAATTAGGTATGCGTGGAAGAGATGGTAGTCTATTTGAAGAACCCTATCATATTGGGGCTATTAAAAAACTTCTCATAGCATCTGAAATGTTAGATATAGCGAAGATTACAGTTTCATCAGATTATAAATATGCACAATATTTTTTACCTAAAAGTTTAGATAAATTATTTCAAAAATGGAATTTTGAATCAATTTTTAAATTAAGTTGTTGGCCTTTATATAAAGAAAATATTATAAATCAACTGAATTATTCATTTGAGAATAAGAGTTGTGATGAAATTGTAATAGAAACAGAACAGGAAATAAATATAACTGGTATTTATGAGGCAAAACTAGATAATGGGGAGCGAGGCTGCCCTAATTATTTTTATCAAGGAACTATTGCACCTAAATATAGTAAGGGCGATATACATCAATCCAAATTTACTAAATGGCATTTAATTTGGGAAGATAAACGTTATTTAGATGGAACGATTCCAGAAGAAGAAAAAGTTTATGTTTTTGATATTGAAAATATTGGTATCAAAGCTAATAGAAACACAGAAGCCACCGAGAAAATAAGTATAAAGGCAGGTCAGGTTTGTCCTAAAACAGGCTATTAGTTTACAGTAGCACAAGAAAACACACGACAGTTTTTTAAACAAGGTGAAGTTTTACCTGAGATCAAAAATCAGAACTGGGGGGAAGTGTATTGGCAGTTTGATGGTGAATAACAAATACTGTCACCATTTGAAATTCGTCCGCAGAAAATTTACCGACTTAAACGCTATAGTTCTGCTGATTATTTTAAAGTATTAGTAGATGCTTTTAAGCATATGTTGGATACAGCAAAAAATGCACTTGAACTGTTTATGCAGAACCTGCCTTATGATTATCGCAATCGACATATTTCACAACAGCTGGATGTAGTTTGGGGCGAAAAAATATGACCTAACTTTAGAAGCATTAAAATAATTAAAAAATGGTTTTAATAATGAATTTATTTATCTGCTTGTTTGGTAATTATGTTGCAACTTTAAAGACCTAGTAGGAGGGGAGATGAAGTTTGTTTATCTAACTATATTTGGTATTTTTTTGCAGGTTGTCAAAATTCTAATCAGCAAAGCTTGGAGAAAAGAATAGTCGTTAGTCCTGCACCTAAATTTAATTACAGTATTATTGGGTCTAATGAAAAACCAACTTTAGCAGTTTTAGGTAGTTTAATTAGTTCGGTTTCCTTAAAAAAAATATTGGTAGAGAAACAATTTGATTTTGCTCGTATTGAGTGCGATGAGTTTAATGAATTTAAACCTTATGCCTACTTGAAAGTGAAAGGAGAAAAAAAAGAGCAGAGTAATTTTAATTCAACTTTTTTAATGAAAATTTGCCCAGAAGACGATGCTAATAGTGAATCTTGTATTAAAAGTATCGAAGCTTTTCAAGCTAGAATTAAAATGAATTTGAATTGTGAAGTTGTTTTTGGTGGTATGACTAAACCAAAAATGATTATTTCTAACCGATTTGAAATAAGCAAGAATCAAATCTTAAATGCAGAGAAAGATATTCGTTAATATAAAAAATTTAAGACTTTAAAATAAATACATGCGGGAATACTATGTATTTTAGTTGACCAAATAACTTTTATAAATTAAAGCTAGGCAAATTGGTGGACATTAATTTTGAATAAATTGAATATAAATGATGAAAAAACCCGCCGAAGCGGGTTTTTCAATTTACATATTCGGGTAATTCGGACCACCACCACCCTCAGGAGTTACCCAAGTAATGTTCTGAGATGGATCTTTAATATCACACGTTTTACAGTGCACACAGTTAGCCGCGTTAATTTGGAAACGCTTCGAACCATCGTTCTCTTCCATGATTTCATAAACACCAGCAGGGCAGTAGCGCTGAGCTGGCTCGTCCCATTTAGGTAAGTTTACATTTACAGGAATAGAAGCATCAGTCAGTTTCAAGTGTGCTGGCTGATTTTCTTCATGCACAGTATTTGATACAAATACTGAAGATAAACGGTCAAAAGTCAACTTACCATCTGGTTTTGGATAGTTTGGCTTAAATGTTGCCGCATCCGCAGTTTTTAGTGTACTGAAGTCAGGCACTAAGTCATGCAGTGTAAACGGGACTTTAAACACATTTTGATCGATGAAGTTAAATGCACCACCACCGAACGTGCCAAATTTATGCATTGCTGGACCAAAGTTACGAGAACGATATAACTCTTCTTTTAACCAGCTGTTGTTGAATTTGTCTGTGTAAGCGGTTAACTCTTTTGCAAAGAAGTCTTCACCTTCAAGCACACGTGCAATGGCAAGGTCACCACCTTTTTCAACGCCAGCTTGAATCGCTTCGAATACCGCTTCGCCACACAACATGCCCGATTTCATGGCAGTGTGAGAGCCTTTAATTTTAGCGAAGTTTAGGAAGCCTGCATCATCACCAATTAAAGAACCACCTGGGAAGGTGAACTTCGGCAGAGAGTTGAAACCGCCTTTGACAACAGCACGTGCGCCATAAGAAATACGCTTACCGCCTTCAAGATATTGCTTAATCAGTGGATGCGTTTTCCAGCGTTGCATTTCTGCAAATGGATACATGTGTGGGTTTTCGTAAGATAAATCTACGATCATACCCAAAGTAACTTGGTTGTTTTCAGCGTGATATAACCACCAACCACCAGAAGAACCGGTTTCAGCTAGAGGCCAACCTGCACCGTGCATCACCAAACCTGGTTTGTGTTTTGCAGGGTCAATTTCCCATAGTTCTTTGATGCCGATACCATAGTGTTGAGGGTCTGCATCTTTATCGAGATCAAACTTGGCAATCAGGCGCTTACCTAAATGACCACGACAGCCTTCCGCAAAAATCGTGTATTTGGCATGTAGTTCATAGCCCGGGGTAAAGTTATGTGTTGGTTCACCATCTTTACCAATCCCCATATCACCGGTTTGGATGCCTTTAACGGTACCATCAGCATGATAAAGAATTTCAGATGCAGCAAAACCTGGGAAAATAGAAACTTCTAATTCTTCAGCTTTTTGGCCTAACCAACGCACCACGTTACCAAGTGAAATCACATAGTTGCCATCATTATGCATGGTTTTAGGAACCATCCAGTGCGGCGCTTCTTGTGACTTTTCAGCAGACATTAAGAAATACGTTTTATCTTCAGTTACTGGCACATTTAAAGGCGCACCTTCTTCTTTCCAGTTTGGGAACAACTCATTGATCGCACGCGGTTCGAGCACAGCACCTGAAAGGATATGCGCACCAACTTCAGAGCCTTTTTCTACGACACAAACGGACAGATCATTAAGGTTGTTTTCAATTGCAAGTTGACGAATTTTAATCGCAGCAGAAAGGCCAGCAGGGCCTGCGCCAACGATGACTACGTCAAACTCCATCGATTCACGTTCGATGTGTTCCATGTAGGACTCCTCATATGGTTAAAGGTGGCAACCGTTTTGACTAAAAGAACGGTGCTGCCATGAGTGTTCTTAGTTCCCAGACACAAAATTTATCATCGTGTCTTTTATATTGTGAGCTAGTATAGGTTTAAACCGAGTTCTAGCCAATTGGCTGAATCATATTATTTTTCCGTCAGACAGGCATGAATTTTATGGATAAGCAGCACAACTCAGCAAATCCGACGAAAAAAGTACCTATTGCTGATAATAAAAACTTAACCGATATTGCACAATACATAAAAGATGGACAGTCCGGTCACAAAAGGTCAATCCCCCCTTTAGATCAATGGCACCCAAAGCATTGTGGCGCAATGGATTTGAAGGTTTTAGCCAATGGAGAATGGTGGCACGAAGGTCAATTGATCAAACGCCAAGCCATGATTGAGCTGTTTGCAACGGTACTTTGGAAAGAGGACGGAAAATTTTATCTCAAAACCCCGGTCGAGCAGATTGAAATCGAGGTTGAAGATGAGCCTTTATTTGTCAATCAGGTCGATCAAGTCGAAATTGCAGGAAAAATCTACCTACAGCTGACCACGACCACGCATGATGTGGTGATCGTTGATGAGGACCATCCCATTTTTATGCGTGCTTTCCAAGGGGAGCTACGTCCTTATGTGCATGTTCGCTTTGGCATCAATGCACTGATTCAGCGTGCTACTTTTTTTCATTTGGTGGAAATGGGTGAGCTAAGCGACGATGCGGAAGGTGAAGCCAAACTGAGCTTACAAAGTGGTGATTTGCTATTGCAATTAGGCACCTGAGGTTTAAGCTTGATTGATCTTTTAACTTTATACTGCAACGAGTCCCCATGAGTGCCATTCAGCCCTTATTTCCTCTGATCAATCCTATGCCAAAAGCGACAGCCAATGCGCCAATCGGGATATTTGATTCGGGGATAGGCGGCTTATCCATCGCTCAAGAAATTGCCAAGCATTTACCGCATGAACGATTTATTTATTTTGCCGATACAGCGCATGTGCCTTATGGGCCGCGCGATGATCAAAATATCCGAGAATTGACTGCACAAGCGATTGAGTGGCTTTACCGCCAAGGCTGTAAGGTTGCAGTTGTGGCGTGTAATACCGCTTCAGCCTTTAGTTTGGATTATTTACGCGAGCACTATGGCGACAACTTCCCGATTATCGGCCTTGTTCCTGCCCTAAAACCTGCGGTATTGCAAAGCAAATCCAAGACTGTGGCTGTTCTAGCGACCCCTGCGACCTTTCGCGGGCAACTGATTAAAGACGTCGTTGATAAGTTTGCACAGCCTTCGGGAGTCACGGTGATTCCAGTGACCTGCTTAGATTTAGTGCCTTTTGTTGAGAGCGGCGCACAGATGAGTGCAGCATGTTTAGCCACGTTAAAAGATATTTTACAACCGGTTGTTGATCAGGGTGCAGATTACTTAGTTTTAGGCTGTACCCATTACCCTTTTTTGAAAATAGCGATACAATCTATTTTTGGTCAGAAACTGACATTAATTGACTCTGGACTGGCAGTTGCACGACAAACAGCCCGTATTTTAATCAAAAATGAGTTATTATTTGAACAAAATCATGAAAGTGATGTTCGAATTGAATGTTATGTCAGTGGAAATAATGCAGAAAGTTTGAGACCTATCTTACAACTTTTGCTTGAACCAGAACTAAATTGGACTATTTCAAACATATCTGATTAATTTTTAAACAAATAAGTCGAGTATTTTGATATATAGTCAAAAATTGCAACCTAATATGCTTGAGTTAGTCGCAGTGTCTATCTAATGGAATTTGGGGGATGGGATGCTGCGAAGAATAATGAGGATAACCGATGCTCGATAAGCGTTATCAAGTGTTTATAACTACTTCTGGAAGCGAGATGCAACCAGAGCGGATCATTTTGGCTCAAACTTTAGTGGGCATGGGATTTTTTTCTTGGGGATTAGAACAACGGACACCACTTTCAACGGCTTTTGCACGTCGTCAGATTGATGACTGTGACTACGTCATATTGTTGCTGGGCAGCAAATATGGCGAACAGTCCGTGTCAGGGGTGGGATATATGCATCTCGAATACATTTATGCGGTCACCAAACAAAAGCCGATTATTGTATTTATGCATGATGATCCTGATGCCCGTGAGTTATGTTTACATGACGACAAAGCTGAGCTGCGTGAAAAATTCAAAGAGTTTAGAAAACTACTCCAAAACGAAGTCGATCAGGTTTTCACTTATCGCACCATGCGTGACTTGGAAATGGCCGTTCGCTTGAATATGACGCAAATGCTAGAGCGCTATCCTGTATCGGGTTGGGTACGTCCGCAGAACACCCAAGTGTTGCATGACGAAATTGATAAACTCAAAGCCAAATTGGTGCAATTGGAAACTGAAGCGGGTAAACGTGAAGTCGATCCATTTTTGTCTTTACCCAAAGTGGCTATGCATGAATTTTTTGCATTTGATTATCGGATGCATGCCTATCAAGATGGCAATTTTAAAGAGCTGAAAATTCAAAAGCAGATGACTTGGGCGCAATTACTCTCGGTTTTGGGGACAACCTTTATTCACCCCACTCCTGAAGAGTATTTCTCCAAACGCATAAATGAGTATTTAAACGAAACTGGTTTGAATGATGCACGTCTAGAAATGCCTCGTGCCCATGCTGTTGCGCGCTCGCAAATTAATATTCGTGCTTTGCACAGTATCAAAATGCAAATGCGTCAAAATGATTGGATTGTTCAGTCGGGTCGAGATGATCGTCAGCGCATGCTTTGGCAGTTGACACCGAAGGCGACTAAACTTTTGGAGAGTAATTTATTGGAAAAGGATCGGCCTTTTCAATTTCAATCTTCGTAGTTATCCATTTAGAGAATGAACTGAAAACTGTTACAGTAGAGACATTCGAAAACGAGCCACGAGGGCTGAATGTCTACTGCAATAAAAGCAAAAGTTACTGTTATTTTGGCAAATTTGGGAACGCCTGATGCACCGACAGCTTCAGCAGTGCGTCGCTTTTTGGATCAGTTTTTGTCAGACCAGCGAGTGATTGAAATTCCCAAACCGCTTTGGCAGATTATTCTCCGTTTATTTATTTTGCCGTTTCGCCCTAAACGCGTTGCCCATGCTTATGAGATGGTGTGGGGCAGTGATTCTCCAATGCGAGAAATTTTGCTGACTCAAGTGGCCGCGTTACAACAGCAGTTGATTTTGCAATACCCTGAGTTTGAGCTGAATATCGTCCCTGCGATGACCTATGGTAATCCAGGCATTCAGCCCTTGCTTGCTGAGTTGAGTCAAAAGCCGCAAGATCACATCGTCCTTTTTCCTTTGTTTCCGCAGTACTCTGCGACATCTAGCGCGCCCTTATATGATGCTTTCGCGAAGTGGATTCCAAAGCAGCGTAATTTGCCGGGGCTGAGCATTATTCGTGATTATTATCAGCACCCTTTATACATTCAGGCATTGGCGCAAAGTGTGCGCGATTTCCGTGCTGAACATGGGGTGAGTGAAAAGCTGTTAATGTCTTTCCATGGTATTCCACAGCCTTATGCCGATAAAGGTGATCCCTATGCCGACCGTTGCCGTATCACAGGACAGTTGGTGGCAGCCGAATTGGGCCTAGCGGAAGATGAATGGGCAATCAGTTTCCAGTCTCGTTTTGGGAAACAAGAGTGGGTGAAACCGTATACCGATGCCTTACTGGCCGAATGGGCGGCGCAGGGGGTGAAATCGGTACAAATTATGAGTCCGGCGTTTTCAGCGGATTGCTTAGAAACTTTAGAGGAACTGGCGATTCAGAATGCTGAATTGTTTTTGTCTCAAGGTGGAGAGCGGTATCAATATATTCCAGCCTTGAACAGCCGCGGAGATCATTTGCAATTGCTCAATACGCTGGTTCAGGCTAATCTTGATGCCTTAAAACAGACATTAGCCAGCAAAACGAATTGAGGTTGACACTCTATGTTGCAAGTTAAAATTGTGCCTGTAACGGCATTTCAACAGAACTGTTCCATTGTTTGGGACAGTGACAGTAAAGAAGCAATTTTAATTGATGCAGGTGGGGAGCCTGAGAAGCTTAAAGCAGAAATTGAAGAGTTGGGTTTGACAGTCAAAGCGTTGTGGTTGACGCATGGGCATTTAGATCATGCTGGAGCAGTTGGGGCATTAAAAAAACTGTGGGATGTCCCTGTGATTGGCCCGCATAAAGAAGATGCCTTTTGGTTGGATATGATCCAAGAAGTCTCGCAGCGTTATGGTTTTCCTATTCCTGAAAAGGTAGATGTCACGACATGGCTTGAAGGCGGTGAAGTCCTTAAACTGGGAGATGAAGCGTTTGAAGTACGTTTTGCCCCTGGACATACTCCGGGTCATGTGATGTTTTATAACAAAAACTATGGTCTGCTGTGGACCGGCGATGTGTTGTTTAAAGGCTCCATTGGTCGTACCGACTTTCCGCGTGGCAATCATCAGCAGCTGATTGACTCTATTCAGCGTGAATGCTTTAGCTTACCCGATGAGACGCAGTTCATTTCAGGACATGGCCCAATCAGTACCATTGGTTTTGAAAAACAACATAACCCCTTTGTGGCAGGAAAAGCAGGCTAAGCGCTTTGTGGTCTTATTGAAAAATAAAAAAAGTCAGCAGCTGCTGACTTTTTATTTGCGAAATGGATTATTCAAAATGTGTTGGGTTTCTAGAGCAAACACGATAGAGAATAAGGCCACTAATAGTCCAACCGAGAGGATCAACAGATCTTGCATATAGATGCCAAAACTGAATAGACAGATCGCGAGTAAAACGCCAATTAAAACAATAGTCTTACTCAGGATGTTCATCTTATCCCCCTTTAGGATGTTATTTTTGTGACTTGATCATGCTGTGAGCATGTACCAATTTTTGGGGGAGTATAGTCGACGAATTATCCTTTTAAGCGAATATTAAGATATTAAATAATGAACAATTTCTCTTAAAATATGAAAAATATCATGAAATTAAACATATTATTCTTCTGAGTTTTCTGCTTGCGGTGCATCTTGCGTTGGGAGGCGATATTCATCATTGGCCCATGCACCTAAGTCGATCAGTTTGCAGCGTTCAGAACAAAAAGGACGAAAGGCGTTGTCTTCCCATTGACTCATTTCTCCACAACGGGGACAAGGGAAAGTGTGTGGCATGGTCGACTCCAGATAAAATTTTCGGATTGAAATAGGCAAAAACGTTGGCAGTTGTTAGACTGATGCGGTTTTTTTCTTAGTTTGATCTGATTATGCCGATTCGTCAATTTCAAGCCCAGCGTATGCATGCGCCTCGTGATTTTCAAATGATCAGTCCTGATCCACTGTGTGTGGAAATTGGGGCGGGCAAGGGTAAACATGCTTTATTGTTTACGGCCAATCATCCTGAGAAAAAGCTGATTGCGGTTGAGCGTACCCGTGAAAAGTTTGTGGCGATGCAGAAACAACATGGCTTAGAAGGTCAGCAGAATTTACAGCTGGTACATGCCGATGCCTTGCCGTGGGTGGTACATGCCTTGCAACCGCAGCAAGTTGAACAGTTCTTTATTCTTTATCCCAACCCTGAACCGCATAATCCTGCACAGCGCTGGTTGAATATGCCGTTTTTTGAGTTTCTGATTTCACGTTTACAAGTGGGTGGACAAATTACTTTAGCCAGCAATATTCCTGAATATATCGAAGAAGCACAGCAACAGTTGATTGAGGTGTGGAAGTTACCGTTTGTAAAAGAGCGCATCGCGGATAGTTCTGCGAGGACGCATTTTGAAATTAAATACTTAGAACGAGGCGAGCTCTGCCAACAGTTGATCATCACCAAACCTGAAGGTTATCGCACGCGCTTTGACGCGTTTCAGGCTTTGCAAGGTCAGACCCCACAGGTGCAATCTTCGGATCAAGCTGAATAAATCATGCCAAAGCGTATTGCAATTATTGGGGCGGGCCCAGCAGGTTTGATGGCGGCAGAAGTGTTGAGCCAATATGATGTTCAGGTCGATGTGTTTGAACAAAAACCATCTGCTGCACGTAAGTTCCTGATGGCGGGTAAAACAGGACTGAATATCTCTCATGCAGAACCTGTGGAGCAGTTTATAGGTCGTTATGATCAAGCTGAATGGCTAGCACCTTGGATTCGTAAGTGGGATGCCAACTGGATTCAGGCATGGATGAAAGGTTTAGGCATTGAGTCCTATGTCGGAACGTCTGGGCGTATTTTCCCGATTGAAATGAAAGCTGCGCCTTTATTACGTGCATGGTTGAAACGCTTGGTTGAGTCAGGCGTCAAGTTTTACTATCGTCATCAATGCCTCAGCCTCAAAGAGCATACGCTTGAAATTAAATCTTTGCTTAGCGATCAAGCGCATAGTCAGAGCTATGATGCGATCGTCTTGGCTTGCGGAGCGGTGTCATGGTCTCAGCTCGGTAGTGATGGCGCATGGCAAAACTGGTTGGAGGCCGATGAAATTGAGCCTTTTCAAGCCAGCAATGCTGGGGTAGAACATGAATGGTCTACCTATATGCAACCCATCTTTGGGCAGCCACTGAAACGTATCGCTGCATGGGTGGGCGATGCCGAAAAAAGTATGGGTGATATCGTCATCACCCATTATGGACTAGAAAGTGGTTTGGTCTATAAGCAAGGTCGAGCGCTGCGTGCGCAGCAAAAACAGCTCCAACCTTTAGTGTTAACGCTTGATTTACTGCCAGATGTCACTGTTCAAGAATTGGCTGTGCGTCTGAAACCCACAAAAAAACAGTCTTTAAGTAATGTTTGGCGTAAAGCTGGTTTAGATGCAGCTAAGGCAAGTTTAGTGCGAGAGTTGGTTGCAAAAGAACACTGGAATCGCCCTGAACAACTGGCGCAGCAGGTGAAGCAATTACAGATTCCTTTAACTGGTTTTCGTCCGATTGAAGAAGCGATTAGTTGTGCTGGCGGTGTGCACCGTGAAGGCCTAAGCTCGCAGCTACAATTAAAATCCAATCCCACCGTTTTTTTATGTGGGGAAATGTTGGACTGGGATGCACCCACAGGGGGCTACTTACTCACTGCATGTTTTGCAACCGGACGTGCTGCGGGTGAGGGTGTGATGCAGTATTTGAATGTGGCAAAAAATTCGCCATAAGCGATGCAACTGAAAATCAGCTGTGCTAATTTGAATAAAAAATTCAAGGAGCATCATGATGTCGGATCTTCAGCAGTATGTGGGCAGCTGCCTATGCGGTGCAGTGACTTATCAAATTGATGGGCCGATTGGCGATATTATTCAATGCCATTGTCAAAAATGTCGCAAGGCCAATGGAACGGCATATGCAACAAATGCACCGATTGCTAAGGCGGATTTTAAACTGACCTCTGGTCAAGACGTTGTGAAAAAATATGCATCGAGTGCAGGCACAGAGCGTTGTTTCTGTGGCAACTGTGGTTCACCTCTTGTCAGTATTAAAGCTGAAACACCTGAGTTTTACCGTTTGCGTATTGGAACTTTAGATACCCCGTTACAGCAAAAGCCGACGCAGCATATTTTTGTAGCATCCCAAGCCGAGTGGGACAACATTTGTGATGCATTACCACAATATGCTGAACGCCCATAGTTAGAATATATATAAGTAAAAGGGATCATCGGATCCCTTTTCTTTGTCCGTCATTAGGTTAGTAGCCTGTCGACATCGTATCTTGAGCCTTAGGATACTGCGACTGCCAGTGTTCAAGCTGCTCTTGGGCATGGATGAGCTCACCGAGGCCTTTCACGTTGTCATGTGGTGCTGCGGCTTTATTTTGGATGATTTTGGCTTGGTTATCCCAATATTGGTACATCAAAGTTTGAATGTAGCGCCCTTGTTCTGTTTTTAAATCCAGTGCTTTCAGCATATTCAGTGCAGACTGAATATTGTCTTGTTGACGTGTTTTTGCAAATTCATCCGTGAGCGTGCCTGCCTCACGCATTTTCATGAGTTCATCTTCCATTTCATCACTCATGCTACTAAAGCGCTGGTCATAGTCGACCAAGAGCGCAATATCGTGTGGATCATTGGTTGTTTTAGCAAAACTTTTGACGGGTTCGGAGCTCAGTTCTTGCAGAATTTTATCATCGCTTGAAAGCGTATCTTGCTCAGCACGTTCATTGGCTTTATTACAGCCTGTGAGGATTAAGCTGCCACCTAAAAGAAGCGGCAGTAGAACCTGTTTCAATGAAAGAGTATGTGGGTTCATATCGGTGTCCTATTATTCTGCTATTTTTTGAAAGTGATAGGCATAGGTGATGTAAGGAAAACTGATTTCGTCTTGTGGCTGTTTGCCCGTGTACTGCTGCACAATTTGTTCAAACTGATGTTTTAACTCCTGCTGTTGTTCGAGTGGCATTGCGGCAATAAAGCTGGTCGAAAGGAGACGTTTTGAGACCACTTGTTCTACGGTACCTGTTTGCTGCTGTGCAAACTGATGCAGGCTTTTGAGTTGAAATAAGGGTTGATGTTCAAAGATTTTTTGCCATAGTCCACTATGATAACGCGGAGTCTCTCCTTCTAAAGGAGCGAGCCGTTCTGCCAGAGCATTGACCCAGTCGACTTGAGTGTCGCGTTGATTCCAGACCAAGCCCAAATGCCCTTGCGGTTTTAGGACACGATGGATTTCTTTTAAACTGTCCATGTTGGCAAACCAGTGGAAGGCCTGCGCAGATAAAACTGCATCGATACTTTGCGATGGCAGGGGAATATGGTCACTAAAGGCTTGTAAATTTTCCACCAGTGGGTAAGCCAGTTTAAGCTGAGCCAACATTTCGGTGACAGGTTCGATGGCAGTGAGTTGTCCACTATGTGGAATCAGATAAGGCAGAAACTTACCTGTGCCCGAGGCAAGATCAATCACATGAGAATCTACGTTTAAATGCAACTGCTCGGTGAGCCACGCATGGATCTCTTGTGGATAACTTGGACGCACTTGTTGATAAAGTTCAGCAGCTGCACTAAACCCGTGTTGTGCCGCAGGATGGAGTAATTGTGTCATATTTTGCGCTTTTTTATCTGCTCTGCATCTATAAAATAACACATTTGGTTCGATGAAATCGCTTATGCTGTATGGAACGAACATGACCTCACTTTATAGGAATGAAATCTCTCAGCATGGACATGGCGAAACAAATTATTTTTGAAGACGAACAGATTCGTGTCATTTTTTTACAGGGTTCATCGGACGAACTTATTTTCTCTTTTGGCGATCTGATTACTCGTGCCAAGGGAACGTCGATCAATGCAGAAAAGTCACTAACGAAGTTTGGCTTTAATGTGGTTGGCATTATGCCAAAACAAAAGTCATGGTTTCCAGAGTCTTCGATGTTGGCCATGTTGGATGCAATTCGCGCTTGGATTGCACCCTTTCAAAACCGTATTGCCTATGCAGGGTCAATGGGCGGTTATGCTGCGATTAAATACTCTAAGCTGCTTCAGTTTAAGCGCGTAGTGGCCTTGGTGCCGCAGTATTCGATTGACCCTGAACAGGTGACGGATAACCGCTATAACATGTTCTATCAGCCTGAGCTGAACCATGACATGCAGGTACAGCCGAAGGATGTCTCGGCAGAGTGTGAATACATTGTTATTTATGACCCTTACTGCCCTGAAGACCGTGCGCATTATGAAAAATTACAAACGGTCGTGCCGAATCTGAATACCCTGAACTTACCTTTTACAGGGCATGATGCGATTGCGGTTTTAGCCAGTTCAGATTTATTGCACGATTTTTTACGTCATGAGTTTGATGCGCCGTATTTTTATAAAAAAATTCGTGAAGTGAAAAAGAATAGCAAGTTTTATTACCGGAAAGTGATCGAAAACTTGTTGCCACGTCACCGCTTTTCTTTGGGGCGAATTCTGAAAAATAATGAGCTTGAGTTAGACGGTCAATTTTTTGATAGCAAACTCAAACAAAGCATTATCCGCGAGTTACTCAGCAATCGACAAGTGAGCCAGACCGATCTGTTGAAATTGGGCATTCAGGTCAACTTGCCGCAAGAAAATAGCTGTCAGTTAATGGATAGTTTTGGACATGGTTTAGTGTTCAATATGATCAGTCAGAAGATTGAAAGCTATGCACCAGATGCTATTGCACTGAATCATAAGTTTCTGTTGCCGATCTTTGCCAAGGGCAACGGACTGGTCCACATTTACTATAATGACATGCGCTATACCGTGGTGATGAATGACCGTCAGATTATGAAGTTGGTGCATGAACAAGCCGAATTGAGCGCTGGGATGCATCCATTATTAATGAAAAAATACAGTGATTATTATCTGATTAGTTATAAGCAGTTTAACTTTAGCTGTGATGAATATGGTGGCTTTGATTTAGTCGAAGAGATTCCTGAAACGGCGCAGTTTTTGGTGCCAAGCGATGCTGAGTCAGATGTGTTTCTATGATATGTTCATTTGATTTATCCCTATAGGGCTTTGGTCTAAAGCCAAGCTCTTGTTTTCCGGCCTATTTGGTTTAATATGAAAGTATTGTTTATCTTTTAAACAATACGGATAAAGATCAAATAGGGTGGAAGCAATGCAAAGACATTGGTCGGCTGTATTTATAACATTACTGTTTATTTCAACATCACAAAGCGTACTGGCACAAAGTTTAGACCCAGCTTATCTGACATTCGGTGGTGGTCTCATTCTCCTGCTGATCCTGACGTTTTATGTGATTAAACAGATCAGTATTTCTATTCGTATTCATCGTAATAAGCCCGTTAAATAGCGGGCTTTTTTCTGTGTGTTGCGGCTATTTTTAAGTGGTGAAGACAGTGTTTACGTTGAAAAAAGAAGCTGAGTTAGTTTAAATAAGCGCTCTATCATTATGCAGAACAACTGGACGTGAGCAATGAAAGCCGTATTTTTAGATTGTGCATCCTTAGATAAAAATGATTTGGACTTTCAAGCACTGCATGCTGTTTTTGATGAACTGATCCTTTACCCAAGTACCGATGCTGAGACGCTTGTTGCGCGTGTGCAAGATGCAGATGTGATTATTAGCAATAAAGTAATGGTGGATGCCGATACCCTAAAACAATGCTCTCAGTTAAAGTTGATTTTAATCTCTGCCACAGGCACCAATAACATCGATTTGCAGCAAGCCAAAGCGCAAGGTGTTGTGGTGTGTAATTGTCAGGGTTATGGCACGGCAGCGGTGGCACAGCACACTTTGATGTTGATGCTCAACCTTGCAACCTCCTGCTTGCAATATGAGCGTGCGGTGCAGCAGGGTGAATGGAATAAAGCTTCGCAGTTTTGCCTACTGGACTACCCAATTATCGAACTTTCTGGCAAGACATTGGGCATTTTAGGGTATGGGGAATTGGGGCAGGCGGTGGCTAAACTCGCTGAAGCATTTGGCATGCGAGTTTTAGTGGGAAATTTGCCGAACCGTCCACATGCTGACTCAACACGAGTGGGCTTTGACGACTTGCTGGCGCAATCAGATTTTGTCAGTCTGCATTGTCCATTAACCGATGATACTCGCGACCTGATTGATGCCGAAGCTTTCAAAAAAATGAAAAAAAGTACCTTTTTAATTAATTGTGCACGTGGTGGAATTGTGAATGAAGCAGCCTTAGCAGACGCGTTAAAACAGGGTGAAATTGCGGGCGCTGCAACTGATGTATTGACCGTTGAGCCACCTAAAGAGGGTAATGTTTTATTGGAGGCTTGTCTGCCGAATTTAATCATTACGCCACACAGTGCGTGGGGCAGTGTCGATGCACGTCAACGCATGGTGCAGCAGTTGGTGGAAAATGCTCAAGCTTTTCAAGCAGGGCAGCCAATCCGTCGGGTGAATTAAAACAAATGATGACAACGAAAAAGCCCGTCGAGTGATGTGCTTTTTTGCTATTAAAGCTTAGTCACTTTAATTTCTTCTTCTGCTTGAGCAGGTGTAAAGGAAGACGGTGCTTGTGTAATCGTGGGCTCATTTACTGTTTGTGGTGCGACAGGCTGTAGAGATGAGACTGAAGGCGCTTGAACCGCAGGAGCATCTACGGGTGCAGATGACGGTTGACTCAATCTGCCTTGGTAAATGGGGGCGGGTTGATCTGTTTGACCAGTAATCACTTGCTTGGTTTCATGCAGCTTTTTATTCACATTTTGGGTAACTTGCTGTCCTGTTTCTTTGGCTTGTTCTGCGGTGTTGTTGGTGATGGTTTTTGCACTGTCCAAGGCTTGGTGTGCAGAAGGGCGAATTTTTTGGATGCCTTTTTCTGTTGCAGTCCCGACTTTTTCCGCCGTGTTAATCACACCTTCTTGAGTTTTATAAGCCCAAACGTGAAAGATGTTGGGGTTTTTACCATAAGGCGTAATTGGCTTTTGCGCTTGCTGAGTAGTGGTTTCTGTTTGTGCCCATACACCTGCTGTTGTCATTAAAAGAGTGCAGAAGAGTGTTGTTTTCATCATGTTCATAGAGCAGTGTACCTCTTGGGCTATCGTGCATAAATCAGCGTTTTAGCATAAAGCCTCTTTGTGTGAATTTCATGTGCTTGGTTGTAAACAAGCGTAGTGTGCAAACGTATATAGCTAAAAAAGAGCCCAGCATGTGGACTCTTTCAACTCTGGAGGAGTTTAACTTCTACTTCGCGCCAACAGCGGCATCCGCAGATGAACCGACTTTGGCTTTAGCAACAGGTGTATCTAGTTCCACTTGAGCCTGCCCATTTATGTCTGCACGTTTGGGTTGACCACTGACAGCCTGCTTAGTTTCCTGCCATTTTTGTTTGGTCGCTTGTTGGCCTTGTTTCGCTTTATCCGCTATATAGTGACCACTTTTTTTGGTGTTATGCTCAACAGAGTGTTTAACGTCACCAGCCTTATCTTTTACGACAGCAGATTTTTCAGCTGAAAATTCTTTGGTGTCTTGCCATTTTTCTTTGCTGAATGCTTTGGTTTTGTCGACACCATGCTCAACCGTTTCTCCTGTAGCATGTGCGGCATGTTTGACATCATGTTTTAAGTTTTGCAATACGCTTGGCTGCGAGGTTTGAACTTGAACATTGGCCGATGTATTGGCTGTGGTATTTGCAAATAGGGAAGTGGAAGCTAAAAGTGCAGTGGTTAAAGCCGAAGCGGTGAGTGTCTTTGTTAAAACTTTCATCTTTGATTTTCTACCTCTTATGACAGAACCCGATGAGGAGTTCAGAACAGCAGTCATCATAGACAGAAATGAGCTCAAAAATAGCGTTTGATATGAAAGTCGCACAATGCGGCAACAGCGCATGAACAATGGGCTGAAAATTGTGTCGTTCAGTTAATTCATTAAAATTATGTAAGTTTATGCGTGGTCGTTGTTTTAAATGTAAAGAATATGGAGACTGGTATTGAAGTAAAGGACACGAAGCGAAAGGCATTTGAGAGAAAGTCATCACTGATGTTGCATCAGTGATGACGATTTGCTTAGTTACATTGCGCTAAGGCTTCTTTTGCAAAGTGATTACGTAGTGCGAGGAAGTTTTTCTGTACTTCTGCATCGTGTAATTCAAATTTGGTTGCTGTGCTGGTGCCATCGAGTGCAAAGGTTGCTGAGCCACCTGTAATGAGGGTGTAGTCACGGAACGCCCACTGTTCTACGACTTTGCCTGCTTTGAGGTTGCCAGTAAATTCGATGACGCATTTGTCTTCAAATTTGGTCAGTTTTGCTTTGTTGTTGGTTGTGTCTGGATAGACTTCAATGTCTTGGACTTCTTGTAATACACCCGCTGTCAACTGTGGAATTGTGGGTTGAGATGTACATGCTGTAATAGAAAGGGCAGCAAAAGTAGCGAAAAGTACAGTTTTTAATTTCATAAGGTTCGTTCTTGTTGCGAGTTGTTAGGTTGAGTATAGGGAAATGAAAGTAAAAATCCTATAGGTTTTATAATGTAAGTTTGGTGCTATGTATGTCATTGATGATCAATTCTTTGGAGGAGGCTTAAATATTGAGATGATTCTAATAAGTAAATTATTTAGGCTTTAATTATATTTTGTTAATATGTGAATATAAAAATAGAGGATAATTCATGTACTTAAGAAACCTTCACATCAGAAATATTGGGCCACTTGAGACGTTAGATCTTGAATTTGAGCTGCAAGAAAATTCGAACCCGAAGCCTATTATTTTAGTAGGAAAAAATGGCTCAGGGAAAACGTATACTCTTTCGTATATTGCAGATGCTTTCTTTGAAATAGCAAAAAAAGAATTTAGTGATGTAGTTTCAAAGACGGCGAGTATGGATTCACCCTATTTTAGAATGATTTCACCAAGGGATATTAATACTAAAACTCAGAGTCAAAGTGCAGCAGCATATTTAAAGTTTACAAATGACCAAAATCATAAAGAAGTACACTATTGTGAGAAAATAGGAAGTATCGATTCAGCTCAAGATTTAATGAATTTATACACCAATAAAATTAATGATATTGATCGAGGAAGTGGGAATCAAAAAAAAATTTTGGCTTCAAAAGAAGATATTAAGGAACTTTTTTTAAATACAATTGCATTTTTTCCTAGCTTTAGAAAAATTGTTCCACATTGGTTGAATGTAGATGCGCAAATACAAGAAATATTTGATATTGAACAAAAGTTTGGAGGGAACTTAGATAAAGAAATAATGTGTATAGACACATTTAAAAAAAATATTCAATGGATGCTTGATGTTATTTTAGATTCAGCTATTTTGCCGGCCGAATTGGATTTTTTGAATGAGGAGGAAAGAAAACAAGCCATACAAGATAAGAATGCAATCAATAACTCATATCGTAATATAAATAAGATATTTCAGACGGTTCTAGATAATGATGAGCTATATTTGAAAACAGGTTGGAGAAATAATTCTTTATCTCGGCTGTCTTTAAGTAATAGAAGTGGAATTGTTATTCCAACGTTAGAACAACTTTCGACTGGTCAATTAATTTTACTTAATTTATTTTTTACTATTATTCGTCATGCTGACTATACAAATATAAATAACAGTATTCTTTTGGAAAATATAGAGGGAATGATTGTTGTTGATGAAATAGATGCTCATTTACATAGTAAACATCAAAGTGAAATTCTACCTAAATTAATGAAATTATTTCCAAAAATTCAATTTATTGTAACGTCACACTCTCCACTTTTTGTATTAGGAATGGAAAAAGAGTTTGGAGCGGAAAATATTCAGTTGATTGATCTGCCATCAGGAATGAATATCACTTCTGAGCGATTCGGTGAGTTTGAAGAATCCTTTAACTTCTATAAAAATACAGCAAAATTTGAAGAAACTTTGCATCGAAAAATCCAAGAAACGCAAAAGCCATTAATTTTAGTTGAAGGTAAAACAGATATAAAATTTCTAAAAAAAGCTTTTGAGTTGAAAGGAAAAACTGGTTGGTTGGAAAATATTGAAATTGATGAAATTGATGAAATTGGTATAACACAAGAAAATGGACAAGTTAAATTTGGAGGGGATAGTAGTTTAGAAAAAGGTTTTGATTTTTTAAAACATAATCTGAATGCAATTACTCGTAAAGTTTTATTTTTATATGATTGTGATACAAGTATTAATAAAGAGGTTGTTGGTTCAGTAGTTAAAAACAAAGTACCACTCAATATGGGAAACTCCAAAGTCAGAAAAGGTTCTGAAAACTTATTAAAAGAAGAATTATTTACCGATGAATTTTATTCAGTACGTGAAATACCAGATGCCTATGGAGGATCTAACACCAAGCGGTCTTTTGATAAAAATAAATTTTGTGATTACATTTATGAAAACATTAATGATCCAACTGTATTTGATAAATACGAGGAATTAGTATTTCCTATAATTGAAGATTTCTTAGTATCTTAGATAAAAAACCCGCTTTAAAGCGGGTTTTTATTTCAATCATTCAGCTTAGTGCTGCAACACTGAAATATCCGCAACACTT
The DNA here is from genome assembly GCF_058599305.1 of Acinetobacter sp. CAU_H_S139_7. Taxonomy (NCBI): domain Bacteria; kingdom Pseudomonadati; phylum Pseudomonadota; class Gammaproteobacteria; order Moraxellales; family Moraxellaceae; genus Acinetobacter; species Acinetobacter sp. CAU_H_S139_7. The sequence goes on along the minus strand of NZ_CM178651.1, from coordinate 3,117,835 downwards.
GTAAACAAATCACGTAACTGAGCCAGTAAACGTAAACGGTTCGCTTTCAATTCAGCATCATCTGCCATCACCATGACGCCATCAAAGAACGCATCAATTGGTGCACGCAGCGCAGCTAACTTAGAAAGTGCAGAAGTGTAGTCTTTTGCAGCTAAAAGCGGTTGAACCACAGGCAAGATATTTTGAATCTCTGCATAAAGTGCTTTTTCAGCATCTTCAAGCAATTTAGATTCGACAATTTCACCCGTAGGTGCAGCTTCTTTCGCCAAGATATTCGCAACACGTTTATTCGCAGCAGCCAAAGCAGCAGCTTCGGGCAGGCTACGGAAATGATTCACCGCAGTCACACGCTTATCAAAATCAAGAGGTGATTTTGGTGAAAGCGCTTGAACCGCTTGAATCACATCAACTGCAACGCCTTGGTCTTCATACTTCGCACGATAACGACCTTCAAGGAATGCAACAGCATCCGCCAAAGTATTGTTGTGGTCTTTCAATACATCGCCATAAGCAGCCAAAGCAAGCTTGATCAACTCTTCAATTGAAACATCAAGATTGTTTTCAGTCACTAAACGCAAAATACCAATCGCAGAACGACGTAAAGCAAACGGGTCTTTAGAACCTGTAGGCGCTTGACCAATACCGAAAATACCAGTCAACGTATCTAAACGATCAGCAAGGGCAATCGTCGTACCCGTTTTGGTTTTCGGTAGAACATCGCCAGCAAACTTAGGTAAATATTGCTCACCTAAAGCTTCCGCAACTTCATCATTCTCGCCTTCAATACGTGCATAGTAAGTGCCCGCAATCCCTTGAAGTTCAGGGAATTCGCCAACCAATTCAGAAGTTAAATCACACTTTGCAAGAAGTGCTGCTTTTTCAGCATCGGCAGGATTCGCACCTGTGATTGCAGATAAAGCCACAGCCAATTTAGCAATACGTTCAGATTTATTCCAAAGCGTACCTAACTGTGCTTGGAAAACCATATTGGCTAATTTTTCTTTACGAGATGCAAGCGGTTGCTTTTGATCTTGTAAGAAGAAGAATTCAGCATCAGACAAACGAGGGCGTACAACTTTCTCATTCCCTTCAATGATTTGAGTTGAATCTTTAGACTCAATATTTGAAACAGTAATAAAGTAAGGTTGAAGTTTATTGTCAGCATTCACCAAACAAAAATACTTTTGGTTGTCTTGCATGGTCGTGATTAACGCTTCTTGAGGCACAGCAAGGAAACGTTCTTCAAAGCTTGCACGAAGCGCAACAGGCCATTCAACCAATGCCGTCACTTCATCACGTAAATCAGCAGGAACGATCGCAATCGCATTGACTTCATCAGCCAAAGCTTTCACTTGTTGATCAATGATCGCTTGGCGCTCTTCAAAATTCGCGACAACTTTTGCAGCACGAAGCGCATCTAAATATGTATCTGCATTGGTTAAAGTAATCGCTTCAGGTGCATGGAAACGGTGACCATAAGTCACATTGCCGGCTTTGTGATCCTGAATAGTTGCATCAACAACATCGTTGTCTTTTAACAATACAACCCATTTTACAGGACGAACGAATTCAGTACGGCTTGCCGCAGAACGCATACGTTTTGCGATTGGAAGGTTATCCAAAGCAGTTTGTAAAATTTGTGGCAGTAAAGCGTCAAGGCTTTGACCTTGCACATCTTTTAAGTAGCAAACTTTTTCAACTTTACCTGCTTGGAAAGTTGAAACTTGATCCGCAGTAATGCCTTGACCACGCATAAAGCCTTCAAGTGCTTTGGTTGGTTTGCCTTCTGCATCATAAGCAGCTTGTACAGCAGGACCGTCAAAACGTTTTTGAGTATCTGCTTGAGCACCATCGACATTGATAATTTTCAATGCCAAACGACGAGGTGCTGCATAAGCTTCAATTGCTTCAAAAGCCAAACCTGCATCTTTTAAGCCTTTTACAGTTTCAGCTTGCAATGCATCACGTAAAGTTTTTAAGTTTTTGGGTGGAAGTTCTTCACAGCCAAGTTCAAATAAAACGGTATGTTTAGACATTATTTGTTCTCCGCTGATTTTTCGGCTTGAGCCGCTTCCGCTTCAACCTGAGCTTTCAATTGCGCTAAAACTTCATCACGTAAATGTGGTTCTGCCATTGGGAAACCAAGTTTGGCACGAGCCGCCACATAACTTTGTGCAATTGAACGAGCCAAAGTACGTACACGTAAAATATAACGTTGACGCTCAGTCACAGAAATCGCCCCACGTGCATCGAGCAAGTTAAAGCTGTGTGATGCTTTGATTACTTGCTCATAGGCAGGAAGTGGAAGTTCAGCTTCCATTAAGCGAGTTGCTTCCGCTTCATAGAAATCGAACAATTCAAACATTTTTTCAACGTTGGCATATTCAAAGTTATAAGTTGATTGCTCAACTTCATTTTGATGGAATACATCGCCATAAGTCACAGTACCAAACTGACCTTTGGTCCAAACAAGATCGTAAACAGAGTCGACACCTTGTAGGTACATGGCTAAACGTTCAAGACCGTAAGTGATTTCACCTGTTACTGGGTAACATTCAACACCACCAACTTGTTGGAAGTAAGTAAACTGAGTCACTTCCATACCATTGAGCCAAACTTCCCAACCTAAGCCCCAAGCGCCGAGTGTTGGAGATTCCCAGTTGTCTTCTACGAAACGAATATCGTGAGTAAGGGTATCGATACCAATCGCTTCTAAGGAGTCTAGGTAAAGTTGTTGGATATTATCTGGGTTTGGTTTCAATACCACTTGGAATTGGTAGTAGTGTTGCAAACGGTTTGGGTTTTCACCATAACGACCATCTTTAGGGCGGCGTGAGGGTTGAACGTATGCTGCGTTCCAAGTTTCAGGCCCAAGTGCGCGTAAGAATGTTGCAGTGTGGAATGTCCCTGCACCCATTTCCATATCGTAAGGTTGTAAAATGACACAACCTTGTTCAGCCCAGTAGTTTTGTAAGGCAAGAATTAAGCCTTGGAATGTATCAATATGCGATATGGCGCGACTCATGCAGCATCCATTATAAATATAAGAAAAAATTGTTTCTAAGTATAAGGATTTTGCAGGGGAGTGGCAAAGGCTCTATTTATTTTTCAGCACTTAATTTTATATTTGCTAAAATGGCTTAGTACGACCTGCACACAGTAAGTCGTGATGAATTTCGCATAAACATTCATCATGCCAACCATAATGAATATCTTTGCATATTTGGTGGGAAATATTTTTTGAGTATGCCAATGTTTCTAAATGAGTATGAAGATCATGGGCTAACATAACAAAATGGGTCTCGGGATAAGGCCATTTGGCATGATTGTCAAAGTGAGAAACTGAATTTCCAAGTGACAATTCAAGTGTTAATAATTCATTTAAGCAGTCGCAGATTTCAAGTTTTTCAGTCATTTTTTATTCTTTTCATAAATTATCCAATAATAAGGTGATGATGCATGGTGCAGTAAGCATCTGTATGCCAATTAGAATGCATATCTCGATTAACCTGAGCTTGAACATTCGGGTGTTGGGGAAAATTAAGATTTTTTAAATGCAGAGATTGTTTTAGATAAATCAAATGGCTCTCTTCTTTAGGCCATTTTGCATGAGTATCGTAACCAGAGATTTTGTTGCCTTGTTTCACTTCAAATTGAATCAGGGCAATTAAGCATTCACATAAACCTAAAGTTTCAAGGTGATCTTCATATTTGAATTTTCCCAAGACGTGTACCTTTCTTCTTATAAAAATGAAACTCTTGCGCTAAATATAGACTTTGCTGATAACAATTGAAATAACAAAATTGATATCTCTAAGATGTAAAATAGATGCATCTTATTGGTGAGACCGCGTATAATTTTGCACTGGTTAAGTGCGCAAAAGTAGAAGGGCGGCTGTGTTTCATATGCAACTTGAATGGTTAAATACCTTAAAACCGAATTTTAAAGTGTTACCGCTAAAGGAAAGAATGCTCTGTGGTTTGGGTGCATTGTTGGGATTAGCACTGTCTTCACTCATAAGTTGGTGGCTTTTGGGTGGGATCAATGCATGGTATATCGCCCCGATGGGTGCGTCCTCGGTGTTGCTTTTTGCCGTACCAGCTAGTCCTTTGGCTCAGCCATGGAATATTGTGATTGGGAATACGATTGCAGCTGTGATTGGGGTGACCTGTGCACTCTATATTTCCAACTTAACAGAAGCATTTAGTGTTGCTGTGGCTTTGTCGATTATTTTGATGATGACGACAGATTCTTTGCATCCACCAAGTGGTGCAGTGGCAATTACAGCGGTACTGGGAGGAGATACGGTACACGAGTTAGGGTATCAATTTGTGTTTTATCCTGTTCTACTTAACTCGATCCTGCTTCTCGTGATTGCGATTGCGTTCAACCGATTGCTCGGGAAACAATACCCAACCGTGGCGCAAGTCAATACGCGTAGCACCGACCCGACCCCCACCCAGAAGGTCACAATTCAACCTGAAGATATTCATCAAGTTTTAGCCCAAGAAACACAGTTGCTTGACATCAGTGAATATGATTTACAAAAACTGATTTTAAAAGCCCAAGCACAGGCCGATACTCGCTTTCATATAGACCTACGCTGTCGGGACATTATGAGTAAAGATGTCCTGTGTTTATATGAAGATGAAGACATTCAAGTCGCTGTGGAAAAATTTAAACAGGTCAATCTGATGAGTTTACCTGTGTTAAATCGAGCTGAACAAGTATGCGGCACCTTGGCTTTATATGAAGTGGTCGAGTGGTTCCAAAAGGCAACGGATTTACGTACTTCTTGGCAAGATCAAGTCAAACATATTATGAAGCGTCAGGTAGTCACGGTACAGCCAGATCAAGAACTGCAAGATCTGATCCCATACTTTGTTGAACGTTCTTTTAACTATATTCCTGTGGTTGAAAACAAGGCTTTGGTCGGTATCATTAGCCGTGCCGATATGATTGCAGCCTTGTATCGTCTGTTACAACATCGTTAAGTCATGTGAGTGTCGTAGGCAAAAAAAAGCTACGACACTTTGGGGGAAGTTGTCGTAGCATAAAAAGAAACTTTTTGAGACGAAAGATGTGCGCTTATGGGTTGCGATGATCTGGATTAACGGTACGCATTGTATTGCTATAACCAGATCGGGCCTGTGGAGAATGCTCGATTTGGTCTTTTTGTTTTGGCATCACCAACCAAAGAATCAGGTAAACCAAAATTCCGGGGAATGCTGCACTTAACAGTGAAATGGTGATGAAAACAATACGAAGCAAATTTGCGTTCCAACCAAAACGTTCAGCAATACCGCCCATCACACCAGCAATCATGTTTGAGCGGTTTGAGCGATATAAACCAACATTGGCCATCTAGGTCTCCTTAAAAATTAAAATCTAATAAGTGGCTTTTTGCACTTATAGTTTAAAAATGGAGATGGAATTACGTTTTTAAAGGTGACGGAGTCGATTAAAAAGTAAAGTTATGTAAAGAGATAAAAGCTAGGGTTTTGATCAGGACTAAAATGTGCTCTATTTGGCGTTGAGCTAGCTGCTTAAAGTCAGCAAGTCATTTGAATCCGAGAAAACACCAGGGGTCAGGATGGAATATTCGTGATGGTTATGGAGATTAATCACGTGCAGGAAGTGAGTGTGGAATGAAGTTGAAACGAAAACATCAGGGTTTGATTGGCGTATTACTGCAAGGAGCGGTGGCGCTAATTGGTGTATCGTTAGCTGGCTGTGATGGTGGGCTCTCGGAAGCGTCACAACAACATGAAAATAGTACGGTAGAGGACGTGGATGTTTCATCTGAGTCGGGGAAGAAGCTGACTGAGGTGGCAGGACGGGCCACCATGCAAGATGATTCGGAGTATGCACCTCGTACGCTTGATATTCGTGAACAGCAGTTCATTGGGCGTTATCGCACACAAATTCAATGTGATGGTTATTTTTTCCCTTGTGAAACGGGGAAGGCTGATTTTATTCTCAATTTTTTACCTGATGGTACGGTGCATCGCAGCATTGTGCGTTTGGGTAAGGTCTTTTCAGAAAAACAACGCCCTGGCTTTTCAAACTTAAGTTATCGCCGTGATACATGGACCATGAATAAAGAGCGAACAGAGTTGATTGTCCATCGTAAAGAGGGGATTAATTTTTATTATCGCGTGGTGGATTCGCAAACGCTGCAAATGGATTTGGATAAAAGTAATAATCTAGATGCCACTAACCAAAAATTGTATGCGCGAGGTTTTCCGAAATTAGAGCGTGCGTATACGTTAAAGCGTGAGCCTAATTCATAGTTAAAATGGAATTGGGTAAAGCAACAGAATAAGACTGAAGAATAAAAATAGTGAAGAAATGAACAGAGTGCGAATTTTATGAATTAAATAGCATTTCGCTAAATAAATGTCATATGAATACAATTAAAGAGGATTTAAATAAATGGTGGGTCGTCCGCGATTCGAACGCGGGACCAACGGATTAAAAGTCCGCTGCTCTACCAGCTGAGCTAACGACCCTGAGCAAGGTGTGCGAAAGAGTATTCGCTGAAAGTTTAAAAAAGAAATTTTTAAAGCATTCGAACCTGAGCAGGTTTGTAAAATTAGATTTTACAAGAAAGATGGTGGGTCGTCCGCGATTCGAACGCGGGACCAACGGATTAAAAGTCCGCTGCTCTACCAGCTGAGCTAACGACCCATCAAGGGTATCAAAGGAATGGTGGGTCGTCCGCGATTCGAACGCGGGACCAACGGATTAAAAGTCCGCTGCTCTACCAGCTGAGCTAACGACCCATATCATTTGATGGAGCGTATTGTAGCAAGATATGCATCGAGCGCAAGTAAAAAATCGCAAACTTGTTGATGTTTGATTATAAATACAACAAATTTGTGATTAGGTAGCTAAAAAACAAGCAATTCGAGTTTAGAAGCGATATTGATAGGCTTGAATGTTATCAAAGACTTGTTGCGTTAAATCTGCATAGGCACTGCTGTTGGGTAACAGGACCAGCAAGCGTTCATCCGTTTTTTTCGGGTCAAAGGCTTGTTCTTTGAGCTTGTTCTTTTGGTATTTAAACGTTCCTGTAGTTTCAACTTGCTTTTGTACGCGTAAGAAAACGGGTACAGCATAGGCAGGCAGACATTTTTTAAAGCTCACGAGCATTTGGGCTAAATCCTGCTCATTCAATTCAGCGCCGTCTGCCAGTGTAATCGCAGCCATCCCCGCTCGGCCATTGGTGTTCGGAATTTCGACACCATAAACCACGGCTTCGGTGATTTTGTCATATTCACTAACCATGTTTTCAACTTCAGTCGTGGACACATTTTCGCCTTTCCAGCGGAAAGTGTCGCCTAAGCGGTCGACGAATTGGGCATGACGGAAACCAATGTCACGGACTAAGTCCCCTGTGTTGAAATAAGCATCGCCGGACTTGAAGACATCTTTAAGAATCACCGATTTATTTTTTTCAGGGTCGGTATAGCCATCAAAAGGGGAGCGGCGAGTAATTTTACCAATCAATAAACCAACTTCGCCTTTTTTGACCTTGATACAGCCACCCTTGGCATCATAAACAGGTGCATTTTTTTCTTTATCAAACTGGATAATGGCATAAGGCGTAGGTGAAAAGCCGACAGTGTTGTCAAAGTTAAATACATTGCTAAAGCCGACATTGCCTTCGCTCGATGCATAAAGCTCTAAAATTTCTTCAATACCAAACCGCTGTTTGAATTTGTCCCAAATATTCGGACGCATGCCATTGCCGATCATTTTGGTGACACGGTGGCCTTTTTCTAAATCTGAAGGTGATGCATCCATGAGGTAGCGACATAACTCACCCACATAGCCTATGGCAGAGGCATCGAACTTTTGCACATCTTTCCAAAAAGCAGAAGTGGAGTATTTACGGCGTAAAGCCAAGGTGCCAGCACCTGCAATCACGCCACACCAACACACCACAATACCTGTTGCATGGTACAGCGGCAAGGTGACATACATCACATCGTCTTTGCCGAGGTTGAGTACGTGCCCGTAGGTTCCATAAGCCAACGTCCAGCGGCTATGTGTGAAAATAACGGCTTTAGGTAGACCGGTTGTGCCTGAGGTATAAATATAAAACAAGCCATCTTTACCCAGCACACTATGTGTGGTTGGGGTATTGAACTTGGCAAAGGCATCAATTTTTTCAGCAAGATTACTAAAACCTTGTGGCGCAAGGCCTGCATCTTTTTGGGTTTCTTGGTCGGCAAACCAATAGAAACGATCCGTAGATAGATTTAAATCATGACGGATTTCATCAACTGCGGCACGACATTCTTCACCCACGATGACTGCGATGGGTTTGACTAGATTAATACTATGCGCCAGCACTTTACCGACTTGAGAGGTATTGACTAAAGCTGCAGTAACGCCAATTTTGGCAAGTGCAATCACGGTTGCAACCAATTCAGGACGGTTTTCAATCATCACTGTGATGACATCACCCTTTTTTGCCCCGATGGATAAAAAATAATGCCCGATTTGGTTTGCCCATTCGTTGAGGGCTTGGTAGCTAAATTTTTGCTCTTCAAAAAGCAGGGCCATACCGTGAGGGTTGCGCTTCACTGCTTTTTCAAAAGCAATCCCGAGGCCTGCTGGGGTGTTTGGGGTACGTAAATATGCTTGCTTTAATCCACTGAGTAAGTTGGGAACTTTACTGATGAATTGAGGAAGTTTTGCTGCAACGTCAGTAATACCAATGAGGTCATGTGATGGGTGTTGGCTCATATGAATCCTAATTATTTTATGCAATCCAATGCGTTTGAATAGTGCTCAGTTTCTACACTTGTTCTTTTAATCGTTTCGGTCTAGTGCAATCAACCTAATCTGACGAAAATAACAAAAAAACCTAGCCACTGACATGACTAGGTTTTTTAAATTGACAACTCTAGGGCGAATTACGACTCAGTCGGGCTCGCTTTTTTCGGTGGACGACCACGTGGACGACGTGGGCGAACTGGCTTGTCCGAGTCTGATTTATCCGACTCGTCCGCAGCTGTTTCCGCTACAGTTTCAGTCACTTCTACTTTTTCAGCTTGCTTTGATGCTCTAGGCGCTTTGGCTTGAACTGGAGCAACAACAACTTCCACTTCTTCAACCGCAGCTACATCAGCCATGCTTTTCACTTCACTGCTTTCAACGGCAATAGGCGCTTCGCTTTCTGTTACAAGGGCAGGCTCGTTTTCCTCTGGAGTTACAGCAGGTGCAGCTTCAGCAGCAGGCGTTTCTGCAACAATCGCTGTTTCAGGCGCTGACGATTCAGCAACAGGTGCTGTTTCACGTGCTTGTTTGGCTTGTTCAGCAGCAAGTTTAGCTAGACGACGACGCTCACGCGGGTCATTTGCAACACGTTGTTCAGACACAGGTGCAGGCGGTGTCAGGTCCAATACTGGAACTGGCTCTGCTTCAGGCTGCGCTTTTGTGATTTCAACATCACGGGTGACCGGTTTTTTCTCTGCTTCAACAGCAGGCGTTGTCACAGTTTTGCTTAACGTTGCTGCATACTCTTCAGTAAATTTCTGAAGGGCACGGTTGAAGGTTGGAATTAAACCAAACTGCTCAATCAGCACTGAACAGTCTTCACCATAGACATGGCGAATCAAGCTGCTGATGGTGTACTGACCTAAAGTTGGCACCTGTGAAGGTGTGAGTTTAGGTGTTTCAGTTTGCTGTGTGTGTGCAGCGCGTTGTTGGCGACGGCGTTGGCGTGGATCATTGCTGGCACGTTTTACGCTTTCACGTGGTTTTTGCTCTGCTTGTTGTTCAGCAGGTGCTGCTACAACTTCAGTTGCTTTCTCCTGTACCACTTTCTCAGCTTTTACTTCAACTTCTGCTTTCGCAACAGCCGCTTGCTGAGGCTTGGTTTCGGTTGCAGTGTGTGCAGGCGGAGTTAATGCCACGATTTCACTTTGCGCTTGATCGACATTGACCACATGGGCTGTTGTGATCATTTCTTGACGCGGCGCTTCAATCAACTCAACTTTAACTTGAGGTTCTTGAACCACAGCTGGCGCTGCTTCAGTCGCTTGCTCATTCAGTACACTTGGGTCGCGGTGGCGATTTGGGCGCTCTGGACGAGGTTGGTTACGGCGGTCACGACGTGGCATTGCATTTTGCTGTTCGTTTTGAACATCAGTGTTTTGCTGTTGCTCACCGTGTTGGCGACGTGATGATGAACGCTTGTTTTCACGCGGTTCCTGACGTTGCTGTTCACTGCGCTCTGGACGGTCTTGACGTTGTTGTTCACCGCGCTCAGAACGTTGTTCATGACGGTCTTGGCGTTGTGGTTCATTGCGTTCAGGACGTTGTTCATAACGATCTTGGCGTTGTTGATCTTGACGAGAGACCTGCACAATTTCTTCATGAACTTGGTTGTCATGTTGCGCATTTTGCTCACGTGACTCTTTGTGCTTATTAGGGCGCTTTTTGTTGTGGCGTGTGCCACGTTCTTCTTTCTCTACATGCTTATCTTCACGGTGTTCAGATTTTGCATGAACAGGTGCAGCGCTTATGTAGACATTGTTGCTTGGTGCAACTGGTGCCGCAGCAGGCGTGCCAACTTGACCAAACTGACCACGACTCACTGCACCACCATTCACCATTTGCTCAATGGCTGCAGCAGCATTATTTGCAGAACGTGATTGATCGACAGTCGCAGCTTGTTTTTGCACAAACAAGTTTTCTAACCATGCACATGGGCTGCTTGAAGGTGCAGTCTGAGCAGGGGTTTGTTGAGCGACTTGTTGTTGTGGCGCGTTGTTACGAGGTTTTTTGTTGCCTTTTTCTTGTTGTGCAGGCGCAGGAGCGGCATGTTGATGCACATGATCTGCACCATCTAAATGCCATTCTGATGACTCGTAACCCAACTCTTTTTCGCTTGAACGTGTTGCTTCTGTACGTTCATAGCTGGTTGGTGCAAAGCCTTCAGGGTTATACGAAATTTCGTAATGCGGAGTTTCTAAGTGTGGGTGCGGAAGCACAGTCACACGAACACCTGAGGTTTGTTCGAGGTAAACCAACGTGTGACGCTTTTCATTCAATAAGAAGGCTGCAATTTCAACAGGAACCTGTACTTGAACTTCACCATGACGTTCACGCAGCGCAATTTCTTCTACTTTACGCATGATTGAAAGCGATAATGAGCGTAAGTCACGAACCATACCTGTGCCATGACAGCGCGGGCAGACATAACCTGTTGCTTCTTCAAGCGAAGGGCGTAGACGTTGACGGCTCATTTCCATCAAGCCAAAACGAGACAATTGACCGAATTGGATACGGGCACGGTCGCTTTGTGTTGCTTCGCGAAGTTTCGCCTCAACCATACGTTGGTTGCGGTCTTTGGTCATGTCGATAAAGTCGATCACGACCAAACCACCAATGTCACGTAAACGCAGTTGACGTGCAATTTCTTCCGCTGCTTCAAGGTTGGTATTGAGCGCTGTATCTTCAACATCACTACCACGGGTTGATTTTGCAGAGTTAATGTCGATTGACACTAATGCTTCGGTTTGGTCAATAACGATTGAACCGCCTGAAGGAAGTTTAACTTCACGTTCATAAGCGGTTTGAATTTGGCTTTCAATACCAAAATGAGCAAATAATGGCTCATTTAGCGTATAAGTTTTTAGCTTGTCGATTTGACGAGGCATGACTGCTTTTACGAAGTTATAGGCTTCGTTATAGGCTTGCTCTGAATCAATTAAGATTTCAGCAACATCATCACGTAAATAATCACGAATCGCACGCGTCACCACCCCCGCTTCTTGGTGAACCAACATTGGTGATGGACCAGAACTTGCTGTATTTTGGATTTGCGCCCAAAGATCAAGTAAGTGCTGTAGGTCGAGTTGTAATTCTTCTTGAGAACGGCCAATACCCGCAGTACGTACAATCACGCTCATGCCACGAGGTACATTTAACGACGCCAACATTTTTTTCAATTCTTCACGTACTGAACCTGAAATTTGACGGCTAATACCACCACCTTTCGGGTTATTTGGCATAAGTACCAAATAGCGACCAGCTAAAGAAATGAAGGTAGAGAGGGCAGCGCCTTTGTTACCACGTTCTTCTTTTTCAACTTGAACCAGAAGCTCTGTGCCTTCAGTGATCAATTCGCGAATGTTTGAAGTTTGGCGTGGGTCTGCTTGGTAATATGAATTTGCGATTTCGCGCATAGACAAGAAGCCTTGACGTCCCGCACCATATTCAACAAAGACGGCTTCTAAAGAAGGCTCAACGCGAGTCACGTGACCTTTATAGATATTGGATTTTTTTTGTTCACGGGTACGATTCTCTAAGTCAAAATCGTAAAGACGCTGCCCAGTGACAAGTGCAACGCGAATCTCTTCTGCATGTGTTGCATTAATCAACATACGTTTCATGGGTGTAACACCTAATAGTGATACACAGCAAACTATCGCTAAACACGTAGCGAACATCAAACATCACGGACCAATTTTGCTCAGATCTCAAATAAACCGATTGTGGTCTGAGTTTTATTACCTGCCTTTTTGATCGGCTTCGGTTTTGATTCACATATTGATGATGGCAATACGGCTTCAATCTTTAAACGATTAAAGTCTCCTGCGCGTTTCACTGGCGGACAAGCGGTGCATTGGATGTAAGTAACTTTCACTGTCACATTTGCTCGAAGAGCAACCCTTCTTTTTGGATAGGGTGTCTTGATACGGAATTATCATCGTACCTTTACAACTGAACAGATCCATATGCATCAACGCTGTGGCCTGAATACGACATCAGGGAGCGACTAATCTGATGTATATCAGTTTACGTTTAAAAACCAACCTTCGTTGGTCACATATTTTTTTGGGGCAAACTGATTTATGTGCAGATGCACAATTAAACCTAACAGTTTGCTGTTTTGCCGATATAATAAGCCTTCGGCGTCGGCATAATTCTTTTGGGACCGTTCCAAGCTGAGTTGAGTTATTTTCTTAACTATTCAATTTAAAATTGAAATGATTAAGCTTTTGACTCACTTATGGTGGTATCCGTGCGCTGACTATATCAAACCTTGTACCATCTGCCTATGGGCTAAGCTAGTCTTTCTTGTGTAAAGCATAGCCTAAATGGTCATTTTTTATTCAAATTCCGTATTTTTTAGGTCGCAGTAACTGTATGAATTCTACCCAACAATGGCAAAACGTGACGTGGTTTGAAGTGGACGAGCATCAAGCAGGGCAACGGATTGATAACTTTTTATTTAGCCGTTTAAAAGGTGTGCCTAAAAGTCGTATTTATCGCCTGATTCGTGAAGGTCAGGTTCGCGTGAATAAAAAGCGTATAAAAGCAGAAACTAAGTTGTCTATTGGTGACCAGATTCGTGTGGCCCCGATTCGCTATGAACAAAAAGATGAAAATGCGGCACCTGTTTCTGACAAAGTGGCACAGAGTTTACTGAGCCGTGTGGTGTATGAAGATGAGGGCTTGATGGTTGTCAATAAACCATCTGGCATTGCCGTGCATGGTGGCAGTGGTGTGGCTTATGGTCTGATTGAAGGCTTACGTGCGGCAACAGGTAAAAAATACTTAGAACTGATTCATCGTATTGACCGTGATACCTCAGGTTTGGTGATGATTTCTAAAAAGCGTAGTGTGTTAAAAAGTTTGCAAGACATGTTGCGTGAACACAAAATTAAGAAAACTTACGCTGCTGTAGTCAAAGGTGTGGTGAGTTTAGACAAGCAGTTAATTGATGCGCCTTTGCACCGTTATGAACTGGCCAATGGTGAGCGTCGTGTGCGTGTATCGAGCGAAGGTAAAGAGTCTAAAACGCAGTGGAATGTGGCTGAGCGTTTTATGCATGCAACCTTAGTTTATGCATCACCACTTTCAGGGCGTACCCATCAAATTCGTGTGCATGGTTTAAGCATTGGTCATCCACTGGTGGGTGACGATAAATATGGTCATGAAACAGAATATAAAGGGCCGAAGCCACGTCGTTTATGTCTGCATGCAATGCGTTTAGACATCCCTGGTTATGTACCGATTGAAGCGCCTTTGCCTGAAGATATGCAGAGTATTGTGGCGCAGTTAAGAGCGCAGAAGAAGGATTAATTCTTTTCCCTTTCATTTTAAGACATGGCTTTTGTTGAGTTGACGGAATGTCTTGTACGCGCTTTAAGCACTGATTTAAAGCGAAATGCAAGTCAGCTCAACGGTGACATCCTTGTCGCCATTGTGTAGCAAATGCATCGTGTAAATTGACTTTATAAAAGTAAATATTGGAACCCCAGAATGAACAAACCTGTAGAACTGATTATCTTTGATTGGGATGGGACATTATTTGATTCAGTGGGGCAGATTGTGGCGAGTTTACTGTTTGCCGCGCAGCAATTTGCACAGCCTTTAACTGCTGATGCAGCAAAAAGTATTATTGGTTTAGGTTTGCCAGAAGTCGCGCAGCGATTATTTCCTCAAGTGCCTGAGTTACATACTGAGATTTTGCAATGCTATGCCGAGCATTATGTGGCGAACTCGAAAGGTGATGTCTGGTTCGACGGCGTAGCCGATATGTTGAATGGCTTACGTGAAGCGGGTTTACAGTTGGCGGTGGCGACAGGTAAAAGTCGTAAAGGCTTAGATCGAGTATTGGCTCAAACACAGAGCCAAACACTATTTGTGACAACGCGTGCTGCCAGTGAGACTAAATCTAAACCGCATCCTTTAATGTTGGAAGAGATTTTAACTGAAACGGGTGTGTCTGCTGAACGCGCGATTATGGTCGGTGATACCAGTTATGATCTAGAAATGGCGCGTAATATTGCCATGCCGAGAATCGGGGTGAGTTATGGGGTGCATACACCTGAAACGCTCAGACAATATCAACCTTTGGCCATCGCGGATGATGTGCCGAGCTTGCAGCAGCATTTATTGCAATATGTTGACCTTAAACAAGTGATTTAACTTGAGTCGTCTAAATATATAGCCTGTGGAAGATGGTCTGAGTGAGCCTGCCAGTTTTAGGTCGATCATCTTCAAATCTTTTGTCTTTAGTATGTTTTAAGGCGAATGAACGGTTGATTGAATTGTTGGATTTCTGATTTGAAAAAGCTCTTTCATTGGGAGCTTTTTTTGTGAGGTTTCGTCGAAAGGACTTCAATCATCGTCTTTATATTGGATGGTTGTCATTTGAGCGGATGACAAAAAAATGAAAAACAGGGTACTTAGAGCGTGATAAAACCTGCCGCAACATTGATGCTAATAGCGAGAATAGAGGTATTAAAACCATAAGCTAAAATAATGTGCAGAATATTGAGAATACGCATCGAACGTGAGGTAATGGAAACATCCGCGGTTTGCGCAGAAGTGCCAATCACATAACTAAAATATAAAAAGTCGGGATAGGTCGGTTGAGCCGTTTTGGGAAAGTCTAAGCCTGCATCTTGTTGGTCTGCGAGAGCGAGATAATAGTCATGTGCATAATGAATGGCAAACACGGTATGCATAAAGAACCATGCGCTAATAATGGTGAGTAAGGACAGCGCTAAGTGCCCATATTTGATGGTTGGATCATTCGGAAGGTGAGTCAACTCCAATACAATCGCAATTAAGCACATGAGCAAAGTCATGATCACCAACAGTAGAATGATCCATTTACTGGCATCTTGCTGTTGTGCATGTTGCAGAATGTGTCGATGATCAACGGACCACAGGGTGGTCATGGTTTTAATTAAATAACTTGAGACGGCAATATTCCAACTGATCAATAAATTGGTCGACCAAGACCAGTCGGTAAATGTATTCAGCAGCGTAAAAAAAACAGCAGTCAGCAAAAAACTAATGAAAAAGAAGGGGCGAAATTTCATTGCTGTTTTTAAACGCTGCAAAGTGGGCATTGGCATAATCTTCTCCTTCTCTGTTTTATTATTTTTTCGTGCAGCTAAAGTCGCAAGATCTACTTCAGTACCTGTCTGTGTTCGGACTTCAGTTGTAGGGAACCTGACAAAAGCCAGTTTTTATTAGCCTATCCTAGCTTAAAAAGAATACAAATGAAAAAGCGAGATGTCATCGACATCGCTTAAAAACAAAAGGGTGAAAATACGCTTGTCTTACAGAGTATAGTTCTATGAGAAAGGCGCGTAATTATTTATTCAGAAAATAGTGGCGCGCCGAATGAGATGAGTAATTAGAACTCACTGCAGACTTATTCGCGGTTAATATCCAAATAAAATACCCGAGTCAGTAATTCTATAAATTTAATCACTGCTAGGGAGCTGTTATGTTTACGATAGTTCACATACAGATCCAAATACGGCAGCTCAACCTCAAGTGGACGAATTACCGTGTTGTTCAAGCTAAGTGGCGCAATGTAACCGGGTAAAATTGTACAGCCGAGCCCTAAGCCAATCGCGTTGATATTGAATAGAATGTTATCGGCTTTTTGCACAATATTGAATTCGATATTGTGCACTTTGGCAAATTCCAAAATGGTCTGGTGCAAAGTCTGTGACTGCTCGGCTGCGGGAATAATAAAATCAATGCCATTTAATGCTTTAACCGGAATTCGCTCGTATTGGGCCAAAGGATGGTCTTTCGGCAACAGGAAAATGAGTGGTTCACGCAGTACAAACTGGCTTTCGATTTCATCACTATGGACATTATTTCGTGTAAAGCTAATGTCCAACTCCCCTTTTTTCAGCAAACGCAATTGCTCAGTATTGTTCATACTGAATAACTCAATTTTTAACTCTGGGTTTTGCACTCGTAAATTGGGCAGGACATAAGGAAAAATTTTCATTTCCGCAACAGGAACAAAACCAATGCGCAGCATCTGCTGTTTGGCTTGTGACACTTGGCGTGCCATAGCAACCGCTTTGTCTGCCTGAGCTAGGGTTAGACGTGCTTGTTCAAGGAAAACAGCGCCTTCTTCCGTGAGTTCAACTTTTCGCTTGGTTCGATACAATAACTGCACACCGACATCTTCTTCAAGGTCTTTGATTTGCTGACTTAAAGAGGGTTGGGCGGTATAAAGTTTCAGTGCTGCTTTACTAAAGTTCAGTTCTTCAGCAACAGTAATGAAATAGCGAAGGTGTCTAAGTTCCATATAAATAACCCACTGACTAATCCAAAAAATGTCTTACTATGACTGAGGTAAAGTATAATCGATAAACAACGATGTCGTGAAGATGATTCAATTATTGAGAAAATAAATGATCTTGGGTTGATTTTTGAGATTTTCGTATATGAAATAACAGGTTTAATAATTGCTAAAAGGTATTAATTAAATATTGAAAATAGTTCATTCCAATCACCTGAAAATCGGGTGAGGTGAACTACATAAAAATACAATTGCGTTTTGCTGAAATTGGATATGATAAAAACATAAATATAATTTAATTGAACATATGGGCTAAAAATCGATATGGCAGATTCAAATAAACTGGTGGTCTATGCCGCGCTGTTGGGGAATTTAGCCATTGCGCTGGTAAAATTTATTGCGGCTTATTTGACCAACAGCTCTGCCATGTTGAGTGAAGCGATTCACTCTGTTGTGGATACCTTAAACGAAATTTTACTGTTATATGGATTGAAGAAGTCAAATAAACCTGCCAATTTTAATCATCCTTTTGGCTACGGGCGAGAGCTATATTTTTGGGCCTTCATTGTATCTCTTATGGTCTTTGCCTTAGGGGCATTGGTGTCTATGTACAATGGGATCATGCACATTTTGCATCCTGAACCCATTTTAAACCCGACCATCAATTATGTTGTACTTGGCTTTGCATTTGTAAGTGAAGGTATTTCATGGTGTGTTGCTCTGAAAGTGTTTCGTAAGGCGAAAGGTCAGCAAGGTTATTTTGAGGCCTTTCGTCGCAGTAAAGACCCCACCACGTTTACAGTTCTATTTGAAGACTCTGCTGCATTAATTGGTCTGTTGATTGCCTTTCTGGGTATTTATTTGACACATCGTTTAAATATGCCTGCACTGGATGGGGTGGCATCTATTCTGATTGGGCTGGTTCTGGCGGTGTCTGCTTTTCTGCTGGCACGAGAAACCAAAGGTTTGCTGCTCGGTGAGACCGCAGACCTGCATGTACGGCAAAATATCTTAAAAATTGCCCAAGACGATGAAGGCGTACTGTCGGCCAATGGCTTACTGACCGAGCAAATGGGTGCTAAACAGGTTTTGGCCTCGTTGAGTGTAGAATTTGAAGATCACCTCACTACCGATGAGATAGAAGCGTGTGTTAATCGCATTGAAGTAAAAATTAAACAAAAACATCCTGAAATTGTGGCACTCTTTGTGAAGCCACAATCAAAAAAAGTGTGGTTAGAGCGAATGCAAGGACGCTTGGAATAGGTTAAGGTAGAGGTCAGTTTTCAAAACTGGTCCTGTTACTGGTGTATTGCAATAAAGATAACGACATTAAATGAAGCCAAAATCAACTGAACTCCATTATCAAATTCCGACTGAAAATACCATGTCCCATACATGGCGACAGCCCGAATTTCAGTTTCTACACTCCGACCATTATAACGGGACTCGCTTTGTCAATTCGGTTCGTCGACCTGAGGGCCGTAGCCGAGGCGACTTGCTGAAATGGTTGATTAAGCGTAAATCTTCGACATGGAATGTGGATTTGGCGCAAGAGTATGCACACTTTCATGCCGATAAAAAAAGCTTGCCGCAAGATCGGCCCCATGCCGATTTAAAGGATTGGCAGGTGTGGTTTGTGGGTCATGCCACGGTATTACTTCAAATTGGGCCCTATAACTTATTGACCGATCCTGTATGGGCGGAACATGTCAGCCCGAAGCAAGGGCGGGGACCTCGCCGTGTTATGCCTGCTGGCATTGCCTTGGAAGATTTACCGACCATCCATGCGGTGCTCTTGAGCCACAACCACTATGACCATATGGATATTGCCAGTCTGAACTGGTTGTATGAGCGTTTCGCCATGCCCATTTACACAGGGCTAGGCAATGGATGGTATTTACCCAAGCACTTACAAGTATTGGAAATGGATTGGTGGCAGTCGGCGCGTCTGCATGATTTAAAACTGGTCTATACCCCAGCACAGCATGGTTCTGGCCGTGGGCTGCGTGATCAAAACCGTGCGTTATGGGGTGGGTTTAATATTCACTGTGGCGCTGACTATGCTTATTTTGCGGGCGATACGGGCTATTCACCGCACTTTAAAGAGCTGCATCAGCGTTTTGGCGCACCGCGAATTGCGTTACTGCCCATCGGGGCGTATGAACCGCGTGAGCTGATGCGCTATATGCATATGAATCCGCAAGATGCCTTTCAGGCACATAAAGACCTGCATGCCAAATGCTCGATGGCCATTCACTATCGTACCTTTCAGCTAACCGATGAAAGCCGTGAACAACCTGAAATTGACTTGAAAGTGGCGATGAAAAATAGCTCGAAGCTGATGAATCCGTTTGTCTGTTTAAGAGAAGGTCGACGTTTAAGCGTGTAATGGGCGCTTTATATGTAAGATTAGGTGATGGCTGGGACAAAAACAGTCATCACCGAGACCATAAGGACATCACCAAAATATCTTTCAAATAAAATCAAAAAAGCCGAAAGTATGCCTCTTTTTTGTTTAATTTTTGCTCAATCTGAGCCGCGCACATTGCTGGTAAGGTTTGTCTGAGTTTTGATCGATAAACTCAATTGAAAATGTCCATCAAACTCGTATAAAAATGCTTTCTTTTTGCTGTGTTTTCCTCGGGTCTTATCTTGTTGAAAAATTAAAATTCTTTTTTTCTTAAATGTTTACATGGAAGAATCCGATTATTTTTATTCGTAAAACTCGCTTTCGATTGTCATCAAAAGAGGCTATGTTAGAACAGTAATAATTACTTTAAACGGTTCATGATAATCATAATTTGATGATCAAATTTGGAGCTCGACATGACACAGAATATGCAAGCATCAGGCTGTCCATTTCACCAGAAAGATGGTGGACAAACGAGTTTAGCCAGCACCAATAATTCTGATTGGTGGCCGAATGCGCTCAATCTCGACATCCTGTCGCAACATGATAAAAAAACCAACCCGATGGATCCTGATTTTGACTATGCAGCTGCATTCAAATCATTGGATTTAGAAGCGGTGAAACAAGATCTCCGTGAACTCATCAACAGCAGCCAAGAATGGTGGCCATCTGACTATGGTAGTTACATTGGAATGTTTGTACGTACCGCATGGCACTTGGCGGGTTCTTACCGTAAACAAGATGGACGTGGCGGTGCCAACACAGGGAACCAACGTTTTGCACCTCTCAACAGCTGGCCTGATAACGTCAACACCGATAAAGGCCGTCGCCTACTTTGACCAATCAAACGTAAATATGGTAACAAAATTTCATGGGGCGATTTAATCGTTCTTGCAGGGACCGTGGCTTATGAAGAAGCAGGTCTGAAAACCTTTGGCTTTGGTGGTGGTCGTCTAGATATTTGGGCACCCGAAAAAGACATTTACTGGGGTGAAGAGCGTCAATGGCTGGCACCAACGGCAAACCGTTATGCCAATGACCAAGACCGTAAATCGCTTGAAAATCCATTAGCTGCGGTACAAATGGGATTAATCTACGTCAATCCAGAAGGGGTTGATGGCGTCCAAGATCCACTTCGTACTGCACAAGACATGCGTGTCACTTTTGACCGTATGGGAATGGATGATGAAGAAACTGTAGCACTCACTGCGGGTGGTCACACCGTAGGTAAAGCGCACGGAAATGGTAAAGCTCAAAACTTAGGGGCAGATGTCGAAAGCGCTGATGTGGAGTTTCAAGGTCTCGGTTGGCATAACTCTGAAGGTACAGGCAATGGCGCGAACACCATGGTCAGTGGTTTAGAAGGGGCTTGGACCACACACCCGACCAAATGGGATAACGAATTTTTCTATCTGCTGTTCACTTATGAATGGGAAAAAACTACTAGTCCTACGGGTGCGAAACAATGGGAACCGATTAACATCAAAGAGGAAGACAAACCTGTTGATGCACATAACCCCAATGTCCGTCGTAATCCAATGATGACTGATGCCGATATGGCACTCAAAATGGACCCTGAATACCGCAAAATTTCAGAGCGTTTTTATGCAGATCCAGCTTATTTATCTGAAGTGTTTGCACGTGCTTGGTACAAGCTGACTCACCGTGACATGGGACCAAAATCCCGCTACTTAGGTGCAGATGTGCCGAATGATGATCTAATTTGGCAAGATCCAATTCCATCGGTCGATTACGTTTTGTCTGAAGCTGAAATTGAAGAGTTAAAAGCGAAGTTGCTGAATAGTGGTTTAACTTCGGTTGAATTGATTAATACCGCTTGGGACAGTGCGCGGACTTTCCGTGGTTCAGACTACCGTGGTGGCGCCAATGGGGCGCGTATCCGTCTTGCGCCACAAAAAGACTGGGTGGGCAATGAGCCTGAGCGTTTAGCCAAAGTTTTGGCGAAGCTTGAAGAAATTCAGGCGGGCCTTGCGAAAAAAGTCAGTATTGCGGATTTGATTGTACTGGGCGGTACGGCAGCGGTTGAAAAAGCGGCGCATGCTGCGGGTGTGAATATCAAAGTTCCGTTCCTTGCAGGACGAGGTGATGCGACTCAAGAGCAAACAGATGTCTATTCTTTTGAAGATTTACTCCCGAAACATGATGGTTTCCGTAATTGGGTCAAAGAAGATTACAGCGTACAGCCTGAAGAAATGTTGTTAGACCGTGCACAATTACTCGGTTTAACTGCGCCTGAAATGACGGTGTTGGTTGGTGGTATGCGTGTACTCGGCACAAACTATGCAGGTACACCAGAAGGCATGTTGACGGCTCGTGTGGGTGTACTCAGCAATGACTTCTTTGTGAACTTAACGGATATGAAATATAACTGGAAACCCGTGGGTAAAAACCGTTATGAAATTGTAGACCGTGCGACAGGGGCAACCAAATGGACGGCGACACGTGTAGATTTAGTGTTTGGTTCAAACTCGATTTTACGTTCATATGCAGAAGTGTATGCGCAAGATGACAACAAAGAGAAGTTTGTAAAAGACTTTGTTGCCGCTTGGGTGAAAGTGATGAATGCAGACCGTTTTGATGTGAAGTAGTTTTCACTGGAATAAAAAAACCGCTCGAAAGAGCGGTTTTTTTATAGATCATGAGATGCTGATATTATTTGATTTATAAGTTTATTTTTGTATGGTGTGTATTGTGTTAATTTTAAAGTGGATTAATGCGATAGGAGTTATTCACATGTGCTTTTTCCAGCCTCTACCTGTTTAATACTAATACCGCTGTTATTTTCTAAAATACAAATTTGAGAGTTAAATGACTTATTAATAGTGCTTAAAGTAATTGTATAAGCTAAATTTTTTTCTAACTTATCTAATGGGATAGCTATACAATTTTTTTCACTAATAGGTAAGTCTGTTTTTGAGTAAGATTTTTCATATTCACTTTGATATTCTTTAGAAAAGTCAATTTTTGCAAAATGAACTAGAAAATTATCTTTTCCATAATCTTTAGATTCATTCGTGAAAAGACATAAATTATCATTAATAATTTTTGTATTAAGATCTCGACTCTGCTGATTACAACCTATAAGCACCATTGCTACAAAACTATATATTATTTTTTTCATAATCACGATTTCGGTAATAAATTTTTATTTGAGGGGTTAAGTAAAAAATCTCTTAATATTTTCTCAACATAGCCTAATAATTGTAAACTTTTTTGATGATGATCCCGTTTGGGATTAACTTTTTGTAAATAACAAGCATCAAACCAAAACTCAATAATTCTACCTTGTTGTTCAAAGTTAAAATCTTGAAATTTTTTATTTAAATCTCGACCTCCTAAGTCCGTGTCATAGGCTTCTAACTCATTGTCCGAGTCAACAGAATTGACCTCCGAAGTATATCCTCCTTTACATAATTGTTTTATCCCAAGCCAACCAGTTGATGTCCCCATTTGATATTGCCAAACATGTACCATTTCATGAATAAACCAATGACGGTTTTCACCTGTAGCTTTGCTATAGTCAGGTGTTTTTAAGTAATCATCTTTCGGTAAATAGATTTCCCCAGCAGGCGTCATGGCATTACCTGTTTTTGTATGTATTAAGCCACCTAAATGTATCCAGACCTTAGAGTAATCAATTGCATCTTTAAAAATCAGGCGAGACATAGCTATTTCACCAGAAGTTAACTGTCTTTTACTTCCGACTTTAATAATAGTAGCAGCTTGATTTTTCATCTCTGCATCTATTTTTTGTAATTTAGAAGTTATACTCTTTAAAACAGTATTTTTAGGATTTCCTCTGCCTGTTACTCTATTCGCCATGTTCATGATCCTCTAAAATTATTCTTATTTCTAGTTCTTCTTCTGTTTCACTAGTAATAAAATGAGTAAACCCTTCTTTATCCGTTTTACCGTGGAAAGTTTCACCATTCATGTATATTTCATAACATACATTAGCTAAAGGTTCTCCTGTTAACTCATCCTGTAGTACAAATTTTTGTCCGTATTTAAAATTAGGTTCAGCTACAAAACTATTAGTATTATTAGATACAATTTTTGGACTACTAGCCCCACTACTCATCACAGCTAAATCAGAAATTTTTAAATATTTTGATCCACAACTAGAGGTATCACCAACAGCAACAATGCTTTTTCCACCCACGATCATAAAACCTTGATTAGAAGCTATTGCACGTGATTGAACTTTACATTTAGGGCAAAATGAGTCATACCATCAAGATGTACTGCCTTACCTTCGACTAAAAAAGATGAGTCACCTAAAACAATGATTCCACCATGATCTGTTTTACAACCTACTGTGATTAATGCTTTCATTTATTTTTTATAATTTTTTAACGATATTGTTATTAAACCATAAGAATTAAATGATACAAAATTCCAAGGAATACCCTGAAATATTGATTCCATTTTAGATTATAGGGCTTACACGATCCTAATTTTAATATTGTTATATATATCAATTATTTAAAACTTAAATGTAAGCGCAAAAATGAATAGAATGCCTATTTTTATTCAAACTTAAGTTTTCCTAAACTTTGAACAATATCCTTTTCAAGTTCCTTCCACTCCTCAAACTCAGGCTCAACTAGCAAAGTCTGCGACACAAAGCCATAACACACTCGTTGCATATTTAAAGCCATATGCTTGAGCTGTTCATCATCTTGTATAGACGGCTCTAAAATGCTGCGCCACATTTGTACCATCATGGCATAGCTTTTACGGTAACTTTCAATATTTGAAATCTGCCGTTCCAGCAAAAAAGTCTGTGCCCAAAGAAACTGTCGAGCCTGAATCTGCTCAAGCTGAAAGTGAATAATTTGCTGTAAATAGTCCTCAAAAGTTAATTTTGTGGATAACTCCATCAGGCTTTGTGCATAACTTTTTAGCTGCTCCGCATTAGTTTTCACATGCTGGTGAATGGTCAATGCAACCAAATCTTCCTTCTTTGAAAAGTACTCATAAAAGGTACCCAAACCGACACCCGCCACATCGGTAATTTCCCGAATGGTAATTTCGTGCGCATGGCGCTCATGCAAAAGCCGAACAAAACTTTCTTGCAAAGCTTCTTGGGTGAGCTTGGCTCGCGACTGGCGCGGTCTACGGCGGACTTGGATCTCAGGATTCTTCATAGCACAAAGCTGAACATGGCAGACACAATTTTTCTCTATACTGAAATGAAAAGCACAGCATAACAAGAGCAAAGTGATATGAATACCGCATGGATGACCCATCAAATCAGCAATCAATTTGATGAACTGGAAAATTACAACTTGTTTGAAACCGATACCGTTTTAAAAGAAATTCTCACTCGTTATGGTAGTCAGGATCAGGCAAGACTCACAGAGATGGGCAAAGTTGTTGGTTCAGCGGAATATTATGACTATGCCGATCTCGCCAATAGGCATACGCCTATTTTACACGCCTTTGATGCTCGCGGACGCCGTAAAGACTTTATCGAGTTTCATCCTGCATGGCATAAATGGATGGGGTTAAATCGTCAGTTCGATACTCATGCACATCCGTTTAATCAGCCCAATTCATCCTCAAAATGGGTCGAGTGGGCAGCGCGTTTTTATTTGGCAGGGCAGGTGGAGTGTGGAAACTTGTGCCCAAATTCGATGACCTTAGGCAGTATTCCACTGATTCAACGCGAACCTGAACTGTGGGCTAAAATCGGCGATAAGTTACTTTCGACAGAATACGATGAACGTGATGTACCGATTAGCCAGAAAAAATCGATTTGGCTAGGCATGGGCATGACTGAAAAGCAAGGTGGTTCAGATGTGCGTGCCAATGAAACCATTGCTGTACCAGTCGCAGAGTCGGGACGCGGTCAAGCCTATTTGCTGACAGGGCATAAATGGTTTTTCTCTGCACCGATGTGTGATGCGCATTTGGTGGTGGCAAAGACGGAACAAGATGGTTTGGCCTGTTTCTTTGTACCGCGCTGGCTGGAGGATGGCACCAAGAATCCAATTCATGTGCAACGCTTAAAAGAAAAAGTCGGCAACCGAAGTAACTCTAGCTCGGAAGTCGAATTTAAAGAGGCGTGGGGCATCATGATTGGGGACGCTGGGCGCGGTATTCCCACCATTATAGAAATGGCGAATTACACCCGTTTAACCTGCTCAGTGGGCAGTACTGCCATGCTCAGACAAGCCTTGGTGCAATGCATTGCCTATACCCGTCAGCGTAAAGCCTTTGGTAAGCTTCTGGTTGAACAACCACTGATGCGCGCCGTACTGGCAGATTTAGTCTTAGAAACGGAAGCGGCAATGCAACTCAGTTTCCACTTGGCACACTGCTATGAAACGGATGATGCGCTGTCTGTGGCGTGGAAACGTATTATGACCCCAGCGTCGAAGTTCTGGATATGCAAACGTGCGGTTGAGCTGACAGGGGAAATGATGGAGGTTTTTGGCGGCAATGGCTATGTCGACAACGGCATCATGGCGCGTATTTTTAAAGAAGCGCCAGTCAATACCATTTGGGAAGGCTCAGGCAATGTCATGTGTTTGGATGTGCTGCGTGCTATCAGCCGTGATGTAGAGTCGATTGAAATCCTGTTTCAAGATTTGGCCACCACGGCTATGCAAGATGAACAGTTGAAACAAGAGCTGCAAAATCTATTTCAGTTGTTCCAGCAGGCACCTGAAGAACTACAATTTATGGGGCGCAGTTTGGTCAGCCGTTTGGTGATTTTGGCACAAGCAGTCCTACTGAAACGGCATGTACCAGACTATGTGGCTGATGGCTTTATTCAAAGCCGTTATAGTCCATTTCATGGTCGGGTTGTCGGGATGCTTGAGATGAAACAACCCGACGTAGAACGACTACTGCATAGAGCATTTGCAGCTTAAAGCATGTTATTGTACGGAAAGCTTTTGTGCTTCATCTTGTTCGAGTTTGACGTTGGGGCTGTCTTCAGCCTGAATAATATCAATCGGAATAAAGCGGACTTGAACAATGCTTGGGTTATCGTTCAAGTCTGGCAATAGCTTTTGATTGAGTGCTGCAATTTGCGCTGGGCTAGGCGGAATATCTCCACGGATAGAGACACGGACTAAAGTGAAATCATCTCTTTTATCGTATTGGATGGTATCAATAATATTATTGGCGTGGTTGAGTTCTGTGCTAATGGTCGCCTCGGTATTGCTTTCGTACAGCCGCGCATTGAGCATAGAATAAAAGTTAAACGATAAATAAATACCCAAAAGTGCCAAGAACATTAAGCTGACAGTATTACGTTTGAGGAATTCTTTGACTGTGCTTTGCACTTCTTCGCTGGAACCGCGTCTAAAGCCTGCGATCCAAAGGACTAAAGATGAGCTAATCTGAATGGCGAAGATATTGGTCACCGCCAGTAAAAACGCATTGGCTGAGTTTTTCCATTCCATATGTGCAAATAAAATCCCGCTGGCCACCAAGGGTGGAACTAAGGCTGTCGCAACGGCGACGCCCACTACGGCCACAGATAGGCGAGGGGATACTGAGGCAAAAGCACCTGCGGCACCTCCTGCTAAAGCAATCATCAAATCCAAAATGGTTGGCTGCGTGCGCGATAAAATTTCATTGGTCATAGGTAGGTCATAGTTCACCAGCCCTAAAATGATCCCAATGCTATAAATCATTGCAACGCCAAGTAACAAGGTCGACAACGCGGTTTTAAACAGCAGCCATCGGTTATCAATTAAAGCCAAGGCAATGCCTGAAATCGGCCCCAGCATCATGGCAACCAACATCGCGCCAATCACCACCGCAGCAGAGTTGGACAGCAGTCCATAGCCTGCAATAACGGCAGCCAAGGCATTCATAATAAAAAAGGTTTTGCTTGGCAGTGCATCCGCTTGGATGTTTAATCGGACTTTTTGGTGGTCAATTTTTTTGGAGTTTTCGCGCAAGGCCTGCTTATAACGAATTTTTTCTTTTAGAAACTCATACTTTTCTTGGTCTGGCGTATCTTTGACCACAATGGTTGCATCTTTGTCTTTTCCGAGTGGCATGGCGATGCTCTTATTTTGTCTGTGATTAAGATTTAATCTAGCGTTTTTATCAAGGGAAGCAAACAAAAAAATGGTGAGAAATAATATGATTCACGCTTCAATTTAAAATATGTTCTAGCCACTTTCTTTTTATTGAAGCGAGGCTTCTCGATTTTGTTGAACATCATTCATTAACAAGGACTTTTTAGCACCGAGCAGGACAGATTTTCTTGAAATCGCGAGGCCATTCAGAAAAAGACAGATCAATTACAGGTATTTAGCTGACCCTAGAGCATATTCTTGTTAGAACAAGACGCTACGATTGGAAATAATATTTTTCATCACCATGGTAGAGATGAGACGTTGCACATTTGGCAGTGCTGACAAGTGCTCATCATAGAGTTTTTGATAACTTTCTAAGTCATAGGTCACGACATGCAGCAAATAGTCGGGGTCACCAAAAAGTCGCTGCGCTTTCACAATTTGAGGAACCTTAAGAATCGCGTCTTCAAGACTTTGTACCGAATCTTTATCGCCATTTTTGAGCGTCACAAAAACAATGGTGGAGAAATTCAAGCCAAGCTGGGAGATATCCAACTGTGCGCGATAGCCTTTGATAATACCTGTATCTTCTAAGGCTTTGACTCTACGGTGACAGGGAGAGAGGCTAAGCCCTACCTTATGCGCCAACTCCGTAACAGATAAACGACCATCGGCTTGTAGTTCAGCAAGAATCTTCTTATCAATTTTATCCATGTGGAAGAATCTCCCCTTTTTAGGTGTTATTGCACAAATATTTGAAAGCACATTTTAGAGCCTAAAGGATATCCTTTCAAAATTATTTGATACAGATCATGTTTTGATTGGATTAAACCTCAAAACGGTGATGGATAAGAGAGGAAAGGGATGTCACTGAATATTATGATTGCATTTTGGGGTGTTTCGATCCTGTTTGTGATGACACCAGGTATAGATTGGGCCTATGCTATTTCGTCGGGAATACAGGGCAAAAGAGTCTTGCCTGCGGTAACCGGGTTATTAACAGGGCATTTGATGGCGGCACTGATTGTTGCAGCGGGTGTGGGCACATTGGTGACCAGTCAGCCCGTATTGCTTCAAGTACTCACGGGCGTTGGGGCTGTTTATTTGCTGTGGATGGGGCTGAGTCTGTCGATGCGTCCTGCAAGTATTAGCAGTGATCAGGTTGCCATTGCATCTTCAAAGTCATGGTACATTCGAGGCGTTTACTTGAGTGGATTAAACCCGAAAGTCCTGCTGTTATTTTTGGCTTTATTGCCGCCCTTTATCGACCCGCAAGCGGCTTTGTCGCCCACCTCTCAAATTGTTTTATTGGCGGGAATTCACCTTATGAGTTGTGCGGCTGTTTATTTCTTGGTTGGATTTAGTGCGCAGAAAGTTTTGGGCACACGCCCACAGGCTGCTAGGGTGGTCAGTCGAGTGTCAGGGGCATTGATGATGTTGATTGCGATGATTTTATTGTTAGAGCAGCTTTATGGCTAAGCGACATTTTAAGTATATGGATCAAAGGCAGTGCAAAATAAAGCATTGCCATAACCTGTAATTGAATTGGAAAATAGCGGATGAGTTGGTGATATAGGTTCAGCCAAAATCGCTTGTAATACGTTCAAAAAGGCGTAAAATTTCTAGCGCATCATCAGTGAGATGATCACATCAACAAGGTGAAAAAAATGGCAAAGAAGAAAGCTGAGCCAAAAGTTGTGATTCACAACTTCGTGGCTAAACATATGCATGAAGTCAACCAAAGCCAAGTCTTTGTAGACCGAAAGAAAAATGCAAAACGAGGCTATGACAAGCACAAAAAAGGGAGATATTCAGATGATTATCTCCCTTTTTTAATGCCTCTTCTTTGGGTTTAAAGACCTTTAAGCCGTCACAATACGTGTTGCGGATTTGACCATATCGGCCAAACCATGGGTTTTAAAATAATATTCCATCTGACTTTTCACAATGAGTGGATTACTCATTTTCAAGGCACGCTCTAGCAATTCGACCGCATCTGGCATTGGGACATGACAAATGGCTTTGCGTACACGCAGAATGTTGCTTGAGCTCATTGATAGGGTATTGAAGCCCATCGCCATCAATAAGATCGCAGACAAAGGATCGCCCGCCATTTCCCCACAAATACTGACTGGTTTGTTGTACTTATGACACTCTTTGACTAAGCGGGTGAGCGCACGTAAAACCGCAGGGTGGAAATGTGAGTAGACATTAGCAACACGTGGATTATTACGGTCAACGGCCAGTAAATATTGCGTTAGGTCGTTTGAACCCACCGAGAAAAAGTCAACCAACTCGGCAAATTCTTCAATCTGCAATAAGACACTTGGTACTTCGACCATGATCCCGATTTTTGGTTTGGTGATTTTGACCTGTTCTTCTTCTTGCACCGCGACCCAGTCACGCTCCAGTAAGTACAAGGCTTCTTCTACTTCGCTGACACTGGTCACCATTGGCAGAAGAATGTGTAGGTTGTTAAGACCAATACTGGCTTTGAGCATGGCACGAATTTGTGAAGAAAAAATTTCAGGGTGGTCGAGCGTAAAGCGAATGCCGCGCCAGCCCAATGCGGAGTTTTCTTCCTCAATTGAAAAATAAGGCAAGTCCTTATCTGCACCGATATCGAGGGTACGCATCACCACAGGTTTGTTGGCAAAGTGGCTCAACTGTTGACGATAAATCGCACGCTGTTCTTCTTCACCTGGGAAGCGATCACGCAGCATGAACGGAATTTCAGAGCGATATAGACCAACACCTTTGGCACCGCGTTGTACACCACGGACCACATCAATCATCAAGCCAGTATTGACGAACAGTTTGACTGCGACACCATCAGGGGTGATGGCATCTTTAGTTTCATACTGTTTTAAATCTTTGGCAATCAGTTCTTCTTCTTTTTGAATTTCTTTATAGCGACTACGTAAACGGCGAGGTGGATTAATGAACACACGCCCTTGGTGCGCATCGACTATCATTTCCACATCATCGAGGGTATTAATTGGCAGTTCAGTGACACCAACAACGGTTGGAATACCGAGTGCGCGCGCTACAATCACCATATGCGAGTTCATGGCGCCTTCGGTAGTTACGATGGCTGCAATTTTATCGACTGGCAGTTCAACCAAGGCTGCGGTTGAGATTTCTTCTCCAATCAGAATACTTTCATCGGTAAGTTCACGGTGGCTGGAGTCGGCTTCTTGCAAATAGGCCAAAATCCGTCGCCCGAGATCTTTTAAGTCCGCGGCACGTTCACGGAGATAGTCATCTTCCATCTGTTCAAACAGATCGATGTGATTATCGATGACGATACGCACCGCACCTTGTGCCCAGTTACCATCACGAATTTGTTCTTTAATTTCCGCTGGCAGCGCATTTTCATCCAACATGCGTAAGAACACGCTAAACAAGGCGCGCTCTTCCGCCATGAGGGCATCTTGCATTTTGTCATCAAGTGATTTGATTTCATCACGCACTGAGGTCAGGGCACGATCAAGCAGTTCTAATTCCTCACTGATGTCATCGGCTTCACGGTCAGGGACAGCCGCCAAATCCGCAGGGGGATAGAGAATGACGGCACGCCCTAATGCAATTCCACCTGAACCCGGGACACCTTGGAAGGTTTTATAGGCAGGTAGATTGCTGGGTTTACGAAATACATCGATATTGCCCACCGCATGCGCATGCGCAATGACCCCTGAAAGCTGAGCACAGAGCGTGACGAGGAATGATTCCGCAGCTTCACTAAAGTCTTGCGACTCTTTGTTTTGCACCACGAGCACGCCCATGACTTTACGGCGGTACATGACCGGTACACCGAGAAACGAGTTATAAATTTCCTCACCTGTTTCAGGTAAGTACATAAAACGTTCATGTTTCGGTGCATTGTCAAGGTTGACGATTTCTTCACGTTGTCCCACCAGACCGACCAAGCCTTCACTGGTATGCAGTGAAACATGGCCGACCGAATCGGGGTTCAAACCTTTCGATGCCATCAATAAATAACGTTGATTGCGTTCGTCTAGTAAATAGATGGAACAAACGTCAACATGCATGGCTTCCGCCACATGGTTGACCATAATGTCGAGTGATTCATGCAAACTGGTGGACGCATTGATTTCTTGTACAATGCGTCGAAGGGTATCCAGTTGCATATTCGACATCGCGTCTACTCCAAAAATAATGTGCGTCCAACTTATTTATAACAAGAGATCCTTAAAAAATCTGTAGGACGTCTAGATTTTTTAAGGCTTTTTTTGAGGGAGCTGATTGCACAGCTCCACCATCGCTTTGCGGTATACATCGCGTTTAAAATTTACAACTTGTCCCAGCGGGTACCAATAACTGACCCACTGCCATTGGTCAAACTCAGGCGGATCAGACAAATTCAAACGAATGTTCTGAGCGGGAGCAGTGAGTTTGAGTAAAAACCACTTTTGTTTTTGTCCAATACATACGGGATCGGAATCTGTACGAATGTATCGGTGCGGCAAACGATAACGCAGCCAACCTTTAGTTTGCGCTACAATTTGGACGTGTTCGGGCAGTAAGCCAACTTCTTCTCTCAGCTCACGATAAAGTGCCTGTTCAGGGGTTTCTCCATATTGGATACCTCCTTGTGGAAATTGCCAAGCATTGTGTCCAATGCGTTTTGCCCATAAAACTTGTCCAAACTCGTTTGCCAAAATGATCCCGACATTGGGTCGGAAACCTTCCGAATCGATCATTTGGCTACCTAAATATTGTGTAATTTATGACTTTGCGATCGGGGATTTTTATTTCTGTATCCAACTCGAAAAAAGCAAAGTTTAAAAATGTTAAAATTGCTATGATCTTAACGAATTTCTATCGACTAGCGGAGATAGATTTACAAATTTTTTCTTAAATTTCAGTTTTTACGAGTATTTTCATGAAATTGGCGCTATTTGATCTCGATCACACCTTGTTAAACACTGATTCAGATCATTCTTGGGGAGAGTTTTTGGTGAATGAAGGCTTGGTCGACCCAGTTCGCCATCGCGCCATGAACGATAAATTTTATGAAGACTACAAAGCAGGGCAGCTCGACCCGATTGCCTATAATGAATTTGTATTTGAATTTTTAACTCAACATGACAATACCTACCTGACTGAACTGCATGAACTATTCATGCACAAAGTGATTCGCCCGCAAATGCGTCCCGAAGGTTTTGCAGCCATTGAAAAGCACCGCGATGCTGGACATGCTTTGGTTGGCATTACCGCAACCTCTGATTTTATTACCGCACCAATTTTCCGTGAGTTTGGGATTAGTGAAATTATTGCGACCAATGCTGAAGTGGTTGAGGGTAAATACACGGGCAAAGTGATCAATACACCATGCTATCAAAAAGGCAAATTGACGCGTTTAGATCAATGGCTTGCAGGGCGTGATGTTAGCGAGTCTTGGGCGTATTCAGATTCCATCAATGATCGCTTTTTACTTGAATATGCTGACCATGCCATTGCCGTCAATCCAGATGACCGCCTAGAAGCATTGGCTAAAGAGCAGGCATGGGAAATCCAAGACTGGTCGATTTAAGTATCTGTCTTTAGTTGTTTGAAAAGGCTGCTTTCGGGCAGTCTTTTTTATTTGAAAGGCATCGATGTCAAAAATGAAAAGTGCGTAAAGCGATAATAAAATATCGGGCTATAGGTGGGCTGATCTTGGCAAATTAACCAAATATGCTATGTTGAACCTTGGCTAAAACTATTTTGACTATGAAAAATTAGAACATAAGCGTGGAGAAAAATATGAGTGTACGACCAAGAATGACCCACCTGTTTGAGCAACTCGGTTTAGATGCGAGTGAAGAGGCCATCGCCTTGTTTATTGTAACGCATCAGCTCAATGCACAAACCACGATTGTTGACGCAGAGTATTGGACTGAAGCGCAACGTCAGTTTTTGGCAGAAAAAATTAAATCGGACGGTGAATGGGCCATTATTGTAGACCAGTTGAATGAATCCCTGCATGAAGATTCACTGATCCAAAAATAAGTAGAACTCAAAGAGGCTGAGCATCAAAGCTTTGCCTCTCTTGATAAAAATAAGATAAAAGTAGAAATTTATGTCTCTCGATCATCAAGCTTTTCCTGACTCTACGTCTTTAGATTCTGTAGCTTCAGTTAATCAATTGGAACAAGATCGTGCCCTGTTTATAGGTGTGAAATATGAGTCTTACTATCAAGCTCAATTTGAAAAAATCACGCCAAGGAAACAATATGCAGGTTTTAATATTGCCGACTTTTTCTTAGGTGTGGTCTGGTTATTTTATCGAAAAATCTACAGTTATGGCTTTATGGCCATTGGTTTGATTGTGGTCATAGGGATGGTTGAAATACTTTTGGGGATTGAAAGTTCTGGTGCAAATATTGGCTTGGCCGTAGCATTTGGAATGTTTGGGAAGACCTTGTATAAGCATCATGTCGATCAGCAGATTGCCAAAATTCGCCAATTTGGAAATAGCAACGTCAATACGGAATTAGAAAATCGTGGGGGTACAAATATCGTAGCAGGTTCGATCTTGCTGGTGATTTGGCTTGGGCTGGTTGCACTGGCTATTAGTGCTTCTTAATTCGCCCGCGCAAAATAAAAAACCATCCTTGTGGATGGTTTTTTAATGCTTGTAAAGCTTAGTTCATCATTGCAATCAGCTCTTGCACCGCACGAGATTGGGTTCTGCCCGGATGCCAAACCATACCAAGTTGACGGTTCATTTCGAACTTCACATTCAACTGCTGTAGGTCTTGGTTAATCATCGTTTTTGGAAGCACTGACCAACCCAGTCCAATCGATGCCAACATACGAATCGATTCGAGTGGATTATTGCTCATGGTGATTTTAGGTTTCAGCCCTTGTTTTTCAAACTCTGCTAGTGTGATTTGGCTGGTATAGGTTTGTGATGCAGGCAATAAACTTGGGTACTGAATCAGGTCTTCGAGTTGTAAGTTTTGCATTTGTGCCAGCGGATGAAATGGCGCTGCTACAAAAACTAAAGGATCTTCCCAAATGGTGACGTACTGCAAACGTTCATCGAGTTTGGGTGGAAGCGTTAAAAAAGCCAATTCTAAGTCGCCAGCCAGTACTTTTTCATGCGCTTGCTCGGAGTCGACAAAGTGCACATCTAAGGTGACATTTGGAAAGCTTTGCACATAGCTACGCAAATGGCTCGGCAAGTGATGTAAACCAATATGGTGACTGGTGCCAATTTTGAGTTTGCCTTGGACCATGCCTTGTTCATGACTCAAGGTGTGATGAATGTCACCCAGTTCATTGAGCCAGTTTTTGACTTTAGGCAGCAGTGAATGCGCGGCATGTGTGGCTTGTACACCACGACCAGCAGACTCAAAAAGTTTCACACCAAAATATTCTTCTAAACTATGAATACGTTTGGTTACAGCAGGTTGCGTAATGAAGAGTTGATCTGCGGCTAAAGAAATAGAGCCGGTTTCCATGACTTTTACAAAAGCTTCGAAGGCTGCAAGATTCATAAGGATAATCTAGTTATGAAAGTATAATTAAATTATAAAATAATTTTATATGAATTGCGATCTTTAAAATGAACGGGAGCTTATTGGATCTGAACTGAAATAAAAAAGATCACTTGATGTGATCTTTTGGAGAGTTGAGAGGGCGCTTGATATAAGGGCTTAAGCAGGAATATTTTCTTCGGTAGTACGGTTCTTTTTCTCCCAAATACGTTCATGGAAAAAGAATGCGAAGGCTTGAACGGTTGGTTCTAATAAGCTGAGGGTGACCGCCATCCATAAGTTACCTGTGACAAAGTAAGCCACAATCATGGCCACAGTAATGTGCATGATGTAATAGCTTAGGGTTTTTTTGAATATGCGCTGATTGTTCGCTACAAATTTCTGAATGTTCGCCATGATAAATACCCTCTCAATAATGCTTTTCATTTGTAAATAGTAATTATTATCATTAATAAAGTCAAAATGAAATTTTAATTGCTCGTGATTGGGCTTTTGAATGCAAGGAGACGGAGTAGATTGTTTGGGATGTTTGACTTGAGAAAACAAGCTTCTGTAGATTTCACTCTTTAGTCTATGCATAGGTCGCTGTCTTTCTATTCACATCAACGAAGGGGGACTTCAAAAGCATCGGTCTAGAGGGGATAAACCTTGCATGGCTGAGCAGAGACATATACTGCGAGGCCTACAATAGGTTGATAATTAGGCTATAGCGCTTGAATTAAAACCAGCGGTGAGGGCTTGTCATCAAAGGGATTGAAACAAAGAGGTATGAATTTAAAATAATTCCAAAAAGTTTCTAAATTAATAAAAATGATAAATTAGATTTATGTGAAATCGTCGCTATAATCGATTTTAATGAAAGAATTACCCAGTCCAGTGGAGTCAATCGACATGGCAGGCGAAAACCAACAAGCAAAAACATTGTATGACAAATTGTGGGATGACCACTTAGTAAAACAACGCGACGATGGCTCGGCTTTACTCTATATCGACCGTCATTTATTACATGAAGTGACTTCTCCGCAAGCCTTTGAAGGTTTACAACTTGCGGGTCGTAAACCATGGCGTTTAAGTGCGAATGTGGCAACCCCTGATCATAACGTTCCAACATCGACCAAAGAGCGTTCGGAAGGAATCGCAGGTATTGAAGATGATACTTCACGTATCCAAGTTCAAACCTTAGACGACAACTGTAAAACCTTTAATGTGGTGCAGTTTGACATTAATGATGTCCGTCAAGGAATTGCACACGTGGTCGGGCCTGAGCAAGGTTTGACTTTACCGGGTATGACGGTGGTGTGTGGAGACTCTCATACGGCAACACATGGTGCATTTGGCTGTTTAGCGCACGGGATTGGGACATCTGAAGTGGAGCATGTATTGGCAACCCAATGCTTGGTTCAAAAGAAGATGAAAAACATGTTGGTGCGTGTTGATGGTCAATTGGGTCAGGGCGTAACACCGAAAGATGTGGTTTTAGCCATCATTGGTAAAATTGGTACTGCGGGTGGTACAGGTCACGCGATCGAATTTGGTGGTCAAGTCTTCCGTGATATGTCGATCGAAGGTCGTATGACGGTGTGTAATATGGCGATTGAAGGCGGCGCACGTGTGGGTATGGTCGCTGTCGATGACAAAACCATTGCCTATGTTAAAGACCGTCCATATGCACCACAGGGCGCACAGTGGGATGCTGCAGTTGCGTATTGGAATACCTTACATTCGGATGCAGATGCGCATTTTGACACAGTAGTTGTATTGCAAGGTGAAGAGATTGAGCCACAAGTGTCTTGGGGTACATCGCCTGAAATGGTGATTCCAGTGACTCAAGCTGTACCAACTTTAGAACAAGCCAAAGATGAAGTGCAACGCAATGATTGGACGCGTGCTTATAGCTACATGGGTTTAACCGCAGGTCAGGCGTTGGCAGATATTCAGTTAGACCGTGTTTTTATTGGTTCATGTACCAACTCTCGAATTGAAGATATTCGTGCCGCGGCTGAAGTTGCCAAAGGCAAAAAAGTGGCAAGTACCATTAAACAAGCCATGGTGGTTCCAGGGTCTGGTTTAGTCAAAGCTCAAGCAGAAGCTGAAGGCTTAGACAAAGTTTTGATTGAAGCTGGCTTTGAATGGCGTGAGCCAGGTTGTTCAATGTGTTTAGCCATGAATGCAGACAAATTACAACCCGGTGAGCACTGTGCATCGACCTCTAACCGTAACTTCGAAGGTCGTCAGGGCAATGGCGGGCGTACGCATTTGGTGAGCCCAGCAATGGCAGCCGCAGCAGCGATTGCAGGTCACTTTGTCGATGTGCGTTCATTTTAATTCGGGCTTGGGAGCATAGACATGAAAAAATATACCGTTGAACAGGGTATCGTTGCACCTTTAGACCGTGCCAATGTCGATACAGACTTGATCATTCCAAAACAGTTTTTGAAATCCATTAAACGAACGGGTTTTGGTGAAAACTTATTTGATGAATTGCGTTATTTAGATGAAGGTTTTTTGGGACAAGACAATTCCAAACGTCCTAAAAACCCTGATTTTGCATTGAATCAGCCACGTTACCAAGGGGCCAGCATCTTAATTTCTCGTGCGAACTTTGGTTGTGGTTCAAGCCGCGAACATGCGCCGTGGGCATTGGAAGAATATGGTTTCCGTACTGTGATTGCACCCAGCTATGCCGACATTTTCTTTAATAATAGTTTCAAAAATGGCATGTTGCCTGTGATTTTGTCTGAAGAGATTGTTGATCAACTTTTCAAAGAATGTGCAGAGACAGAAGGTTATCAGCTAACGATTGATTTGGGCGCGCAAGAAGTGCGTACACCATCGGGTGAAGCCTTCACATTTGAAGTCGATCCATTTCGTAAGCACTGTTTGTTAAATGGTTTGGATGATATTGGGTTAACTTTACAGGTTGCAGATGACATCAAAGCCTATGAAGAAAAGACCAAAGCATCACGTCCGTGGGTGTTTGCTGAAATTCATGCTTAATTGAAAATTCGATGCATCTAGTGCTTGGGGCCATCTCTTGTTAATATCGAGCAAAAGAATTTTAAACGTTTTGCTACTGGTAAAGGTTGGGCTTGAACAATGGTGACGAGTTACAGTCGTATCGCTCTACTGGCGTTGGTGGGAACATTAACTGCCTGCCAAAGTATGAATACGGCAAGCATAAAGCGGATTCAGGATACCCCAGCGAGTAAAAATAATGCGCAGCTTTACTGTACTGGTACGGTGAGCTGCGAATTTGAACGATGGAATCAGATCAAAATTGTGGATGCAGACAATCATCGTGTTAGCCGTGAGGCCATTCGAGAGCAGGTCGTGCGTCTAAAACGAGATGATTTGAATGAAGCGAATGCCTTGTTTCTGTCAGTGCCAGCGGGGCAACATGAACTGGTGATTCGCTTCTATCCTGTTTCGGTCGATCGCGCTGAAACGCTGCATGTCATTCATCGTTTTAAGCCTGCGGAACGCTACACCTTTAGAATGTTCCGTGCACGCAGTCGACATCAGGGAAGCTTGTTGAATATGTCTGCACCTGACCCTTTATGTGTCGATTTAAAGCAAAACCAAAGAACAATTCGTCGTTTTTGCAAACCTTACAATGTCTTAAATGGCTTGGGCGAGTTTGTAGAACAAAAACTTTAATCGTGTGAGTCAGAACTCACCAACAATGGAATATTTCATGTCTAAACATATTTTGATTTTGGCTGGTGACGGCATTGGTCCTGAAATTGTAAAAGCCGCAGAACAGGTACTTACACGAGTTAATGATCAATTCAATTTAGGTTTAACGTGGGAACAGGGCCTACTCGGTGGGGCTGCCATTGATGCACACGGTTCACCTTATCCAGATGTGACTGCGGCACAAGCCAAAAATGCAGATGCGATTTTACTCGGTGCAGTGGGTGGTCCGAAGTGGGACAACATTGAGCGTTCGATCCGTCCAGAGCGTGGTTTGTTAAAAATTCGTAGTGAATTAAATTTATTCGCGAACTTACGTCCAGCTATTTTGTATCCGCAATTGGCAGATGCATCAAGCTTGAAGCCTGAAATTGTAGCAGGTCTTGATATTCTCATCGTTCGTGAATTAACTGGCGGGATTTATTTCGGTCAGCCACGGGGGATTCGTGAACTTGAGAATGGTGAAAAACAAGGTTTTAACACCGACGTTTATGCTGAGTCTGAAATTAAGCGTATTGCGAAAGTAGCTTTTGAAATGGCCAGTTTACGTGGCGGAAAAGTCTGTTCTGTTGATAAAGCCAACGTCCTTGAAGTGACTGAACTTTGGAAGCAAACCGTAACGGCGATGAAAGAAGCTGACTATCCAAACATTAACTTGTCGCATATGTATGTCGACAATGCTGCAATGCAGTTGGTGCGTGCGCCTAAACAGTTTGACGTGATTGTGACAGGTAACTTATTTGGTGACATCTTGTCTGATGAAGCCGCGATGTTGACAGGTTCAATTGGAATGTTGCCATCAGCATCCTTAGATGAAAATGCGAAAGGGATGTATGAGCCATGTCATGGTTCGGCGCCCGATATCGCAGGACAAAATATTGCCAACCCATTAGCCACTATTCTTTCGGTAGCTATGATGTTGCGTTATACCTTCCGTGAAGAAGCTGCTGCTCAAGCGATTGAAGATGCAGTAGGCAATGTCCTAGATCAAGGCTTGCGTACCGCTGATATCATGTCTGAAGGCATGAGCAAAGTGGGTACTGCGGAAATGGGGCAGGCGGTTGTGGCTGCACTGAAGTAAGCCAAAAATAATTTGAAAACGCAGCCATCCGCTGCGTTTTTTTATGCCCAAAATTTAATAACCTTTGCAGGCTTTGCCTCGATATTGAATTGATTGTGCAATATTATCTTTTAATAAAAAGTGGACTTGGCACTCTAACTGAACATCATAAAATGGTGTATGTGTGGGAATAGGAATCGCACCGACACTGCTGTCACTACGCATAGTGGGCATAGGGGTTGGAATTTGAATCCGTCTGACAATGGTATAACTCAGTTGGTTTGGTGTTTGAATCGGCGCACCTAAGGTTTCATAACCGAGCTGACGTAAGTTGAGTTCGCGCCGAATGCTCGATACATCTTGGCCGATATATTGTTCTAAATAGTCGGGGAGCGCAATTTTAGCGGGTGAAACGACGGTCTGGTGTTGTGCTGGAGAGCTGCTACAAGCTTGAAGGAGTAAGAAACATATGGAACTAAAACAACTGACAATAAAGGGCTTCATGATCATCCCCTAAGCAGAGAAAGACCCTTTTAGTATTGTATATCTGAACGTTCGTTTGAGTATGTTTCGAGTAATTTGAGATAAACGGTATGTAGGCGACTCAACATAACGCAGCCGTTAACACGCTTTGCCGATGTAGTGAATAGATTCCACAAGATCATCATGCAGTCTGAACTCAATTTTACATTTCATTTCAATATTCAGGCTACCGCTGGAAGGTGTTGGAATGGGCGCACCCATACTGACACTGGTTCCAAGGTTGGGGGTTCCCATCGGAATAGGCATATTACGTAACAGAGTGTAGGTCAGTTTCTCTGGGGTATGTACAGGAGCACCGAGCACTTTATAGCCCATGCTATTGAGGTTGAATTGGTTTTGAACTTGATCTGACGATTGTCCGATATAGTGTTGTAAGGTTTGGTTGAGCTGAGTTTGGCTTGTTGTGGCGCAAGCAACACATAGCATTGGGAACAGTAAAATAGCGAGCTTCGTTGAAGTCGTCTTCATTATTGTTTTGGCGTATTAGGTTGTTATCTCATTTAATTATAGTTTGATTTTTGCTTGGAATATAGTTGATTCATAACGTTTTAGTCTGAGCGCAGACATTAAAAAAGCCACTTAAAAAGTGGCTTTTTCGCTTCGCTAAAACTTAGCGCGCACGATAAGTGATACGACCCTTAGACAAATCATAAGGTGTCATTTCTACTTTAACACTGTCGCCAGTCAAAATACGAATATAGTGTTTACGCATTTTACCAGAGATGTGAGCAATCACTTCATGACCGTTTTCTAAACGTACACGAAACATAGTATTAGGAAGCGTCTCGGTGACAACGCCTTCGAACTCGATGAGTTCCTCTTTATTGGCCATAGCCTACCTGAATGAATAAATTGGAAAGGCGCAAATTATAGTCAATTTTTTTGCATAAAACAAGGCGGAATGGGCGGTTGCCTGATCATCTGTCAGTAAAATAAGCGAACAAGAGGAATAAATATTTTCAACAAAAAAACTGTATAAGTTGTTGTCAGTTCGGTCAATCGCAGTTAATCTAATTTTAATGTTTTATGTATAAATGAAGAACATACAAGGAAGGTTCTAGCGTGGGTCAGCTAACTGATGCATCGATTGTCTTGCGATTAGGCTACCAAGCGATTCGTCGTTCAGGGTTGCCAACAGAAGAAATTTTAACAAAGGCTGGTGTTGCATTAAATCAGATGGAAACCAATGAGCGTACGCCTTTGAGCGCACAATACGCTTTTTGGGTGGCGGCAGAAGAGGTGAGCCGAGATCCAGACATCGGTCTACATTTGGGTGAAAATCTGCCTTTATACCGTGGCCAAGTGATTGAGCATTTGTTTATTTCATCGGAAAACTTTGGTGAGGGTTTGAAACGCGCTTTGGCTTATCAGCGCTTGATCAGTGATGCCTTTCATGCCAAGTTGGTGATTGAAGATGACCGGTGTTATTTGACCAATGGGGAACAACCTTGGGCTGAAAATTTGGTCAATCGACATTTTTCTGAATGTGCAATGTCCGGTATTTTACGGTTCTTTAAATTTATTACTGAAGGGCGCTTTGAACCGATCTATATTGATTTTAACTTCAGTAAAGGCGCGTTTGATGATGAGTATTTCCGCGTATATGAGTGCCCTGTTAGTCTAGGGCAAAAAGAAACCCGCTTATATTTTGACCCAAGTATTTTGGCTTATCCGTTGTGGCAGGCGGAACCTGAATTATTGCAACTGCATGAGCAGTTAGCGATTGAAAAACTTCAAGAATTAGCCCGCTATGATTTGGTGGGTGAGGTGCGTCGCGCGATAGGTTCAACCTTAGAAAGTGGCGAAACCACACTTGAAACAGTGGCTTCTCAGCTCAGTATTACCCCAAGACGTTTACGCACACAGCTTAGTGAGGCGAATACTAGCTTCCAGCAAATTTTGTCTGATTATCGCTGCCGGTTGGCGAAAAAACTTTTGGCCAATACGGCTGAAAGTGTAGAGCGTATCGTGTATTTGACGGGCTTTTCTGAGCCAAGTACCTTCTATCGTGCATTTAAACGCTGGACCAATGAAACCCCAGTGGAATATCGCAAGCGTAAGCAGCGTTAAGAAATCCCCCCTAGCCTTCTTTGAAAAAGCAGGCTAGGGGGAGGATTCAAAAATAAATTATTCAGGCATATTGAGCCAGTGCGGCCCAAGCGGCTGCTTTGGTAGCTCAAACTGTACTGGATAGTCGGCATGAATGAAATACAGCCCATCAGGAGGGGCTGTAATGCCTGCGGCTTTGCGGTCTTCTGCTGCGAAAATAGCTTCAATATGCTCGACTTCATACATACCTTGACCAATTTCCAGTAAGCAGCCCATGATATTGCGGACCATATGGTGCAAGAAGCCATCGGCCTGAATGTCGAGTACCAAATATGGACCATGTTGAATTAAGCGACAATGGCTGACATGGCGCACAGGTTGATTGGATTGGCATGCGGCTGCACGGAAGCTTTCAAAGTTATGCGTGCCTTCGAACTTTTGCGCGGCTTGCATCATCTTTGCCACATCTAGCGCATAATAGGCATGTGTGACTTGTTTATACATAAGAGCAGGGCGTTGCGGGTGGTTATAGACCACATAACGATAACGACGTGCCTGCGCTTTGAAGCGTGCATGAAAGTCTTGATCCATCGCTTTAATCCATTGGATCGAGATATCTTTTGGCAGTTGGCTGTTGCTACCCATCAACCAACCGCGCTCTGAACGAAGTGCCGAGCTATCAAAATGCGCCACCATATTGGTGGCATGGACGCCAGCATCGGTACGACCTGCACCATGTAAGCTAATCGGTTCATTGGCAATTTTAGAGAGTACTTTTTCAATCGTCTCTTGTACGCTGATCACACCTGTTTGCTGGGATTGCCAACCACGATAGTGTGTTCCACAAAACTCAATGCCGATCGCAAAACGTTGCATATGTACCTCAAATTAACCCAAATCATGCCAATGGCCGAAGCGTGCTTCAGCGGTGGGGTATTGTAAATACATTTTAAGGGCTTTGGCATACAGATCTGCGTGCCCGAGGCAATCACTAACAATTATTTTGGCCTGAGTTGTCCACGCGGCAACTGCATAACGCTGATCAGTACGGCCGAAAGGGACTTGGGTGCTTAAGATAGCAACACAGCCTTGTGCGTAAAATTCATCGAAAAGTGCTATCAACTTGGCATTCACAGCTAAATTACCCGTTCCAAAACCTTGCAAAATGAGGAAATGTGGTGGGGCTGTAAGCAGGTTTTTCAAATTCTGCAATTGTTGCGCTAAGGCAACAGGTTGCATCATCAGGTTGAGGCAATTGAACTGGTGGGATTGTTCTACATCACCTGTTTGTACTATGTGTGTTTTTAAGCTATGTGGAATCGGCTGTTCAGCCATGACGCCTGTAAAAGCATCCAGTTCTGTGGTATGTCGTTTTAACGCGGTTTGCGCATGCAATACCTGTTGATGGAAAGCTAGATACACTCCGACAGGATCTTTCATCACTGCATCTAAGGCAAAATTCAAATTACTAATCGCATCGCTAAATTCACGGGTATCTGTGCCTTGAACATTCAGCAATGGATATTGGCTACCTGTGAAAACCACACGTGCGGAATCTGCAATAAAGTGTGCCGCGACAGCACTGGCATAGCTTAAGGTATCTGTGCCATGAATCACGACAAAATGCTGGAATTGTTGCAGTTGCAATTGTTGAATCTGCTGAATCAGCAATAACCAGTCTGCAGCCGTACAGGCGCTACTGTCTTTAATGACAGGTGCAATAAAACATTCAATGTCGAGATGAATCGGCAAGACATGTGTGAGCTTGGGAATAAAGTTTTCGGC
Source organism: Acinetobacter sp. CAU_H_S139_7 (assembly GCF_058599305.1). Taxonomy (NCBI): domain Bacteria; kingdom Pseudomonadati; phylum Pseudomonadota; class Gammaproteobacteria; order Moraxellales; family Moraxellaceae; genus Acinetobacter; species Acinetobacter sp. CAU_H_S139_7. The sequence continues at coordinate 3,073,628 of NZ_CM178651.1, read as the reverse complement.
AGGCATTGGTTGTAAGGGTTCGCCAATACAGCCAAAGGTTCCACCCATATAGATAAGCGCAATTTTTTTCATTATAAAAAAAGCAGTCGGTGATGACTGCTTTAGTTTAAAACGAAATGGCTTAGGATGCTATGCGACTCAGCAACTGTTCGACTTGCTGACGTTGTTCCGTAGAGTAATTTGGTTCTTGTTCAACCAAAATTTCACGTGCAGCTTCGAAAGCGCCAAGTTGAATGTATTGCTCAGCCAATTCAAGGTTTAAGTGTATTTCATTGACTTCGTTCAGTTGAGGGAAAGACTGCACCAGAGGATCGCTTTGATCCGTCGTATTGGCAGGTGCAGTAGACTCTAGACTAAAACTGAGGCTTGGCGTAACAACTGCTGGTTTTTCTTCTATTATCGCTTCACTTGGACTAACCGTATCGAAAGAAAAAGCAGGGATGTCTTTTGCTGCTTCAGTCGTAGATTCGCTTGAAAAATCAAATGTAAATTCAGGACGCTCATCTACAGCAGGCGGCGAAATTTCTGCTTCTGGTGCTGTTGTCGGCGCTGTGTCGAGATTGAACGAAAAATCTAAAGGTTGGATGTCAGCTGCAGCTGTTTCTGCTGGTTGAGCAGGTGTGCTTTCTAAAGAGAGTGAACCAAAATCGAGCGGTTTAAGTTCTTCAGCAGGTTTGGCTGGTTCTGCTTTTGGAGTATTTAAACTAGAGATATCAAAATCTAAGCTTTGAACTTCGATGCTCGGTTCAGGTGCGGCTGTTGTTGTAGTGATAAATGCTGAGGCATCAAAATCAAGCGGTTTAATGTTTTGAACCGGTTCAATAACAGAAGCCTGCACAGGATTATTTGATGACATCAGGGCATCGAAGTCAGCAGTATTAGTTGCTTCTACAGGTTTTGGTGCAGATGGTGCAATTTCAGTTGGTTTAAACTCAATCGTGTCAGAGCTATTTTGATGTAATTGATCGTAATCCGATTTTTTGGCTTCTGCTTGCGCCAAAATATCATCTAGTTCTAAAGAACGTAAATGATTCAGCAATTGGCTGATGGCAAACTCATCTTTTTGGAGCAAGTGAATATCGAGCAGCAGTAAATATAATTCGTGTTGTGAATTATCTTTATTTAGGGCTTGGTTGATTTGTGCTTCAGCTGAGAAGAAATTACGGTCGCGAATTTGCCCTTCAATTTTATTACGTAGATCTGTAGCAAGTGGTGTTGTGGCTTTTTTAGCAACAACATCTTTAACGACTTGAGTTTGTTGCGGGGATTTTTTAGACGAACTGGTTTTTTTGGCTTTATTTTTTGCAGCAACCGTTTTTTGAGTTTTTGGTTCTGCTTCTTTACTCGCCTCACGCTTTTTTAAGACTATGGCAACAACCAATAGTAAGATAAATGGAATCACATAAATAAGCATGTTTTACCCCTTTTGAACTTGTCTTTGTGCAAGTTCATCCAAAATCAAATAATCAAAATAACACTTTAGTGTGTTGGCTTTTTCTCAGTTTGTTGTGCTTTCAATTGTTGTTGCAATTGTGCAAGACGAGCGTTTAGTAATTGAATTCTCTGATCTTTCTGATTAAGTGCCACTTCTAATTGTGTTACGTTTCTCTGTAATTTAACGGTTTTTTCACGAGATGTCATAACTTTTAATGACAACTCGTTTGATGTTTGATTCTTTTCTGTCGACTTCTTGGCAGAACCGTGACTTGAATCTTGCTCTTTCTCTGCCACCAAGCTCATCTCGGCTTGATTGAGGCGGTATTTCGCCTTGCCAGATTGCTGTGAGCTTTGTTTTGGAAGTGATGAAACGGAGACTTTTTGCTCTGATTTTGCTGTTTGTAGGCCCGTTAAATTGAGGTTAGCACCACGACGTAAACGGTTTATGTCACCTTGAATAAAGGCATGTTCATTCTTGGCTTTAATTTGTTGCATGACTTCACCGACAGGAAGGTTTTCTTCAGCAGCAATACGCGATGCAATGCCCCAGAGAGATTCATTCGACCGAACTACATGGGCACTTTGAGGTGCGGCTTGGCGTGCAGTAGTTGCAGGTGCAGCAGGTGTTGTTTTTGCTGTCGATGGACTAGGTTGTGGGCTGGCCTGTGCAGAAATTGGTGCATCTGATTTTTGAACTGAATCTGCATACTTTTGCACCAACGGATCTGCTGATTTTTTTGCTTGCGTAATCGGTTCAACACGTGGAGCTGAAGTTTGAGCCGCTGCTGCAATTTGTGCAGAGGCTACTGAAATAACTTGCGTTGGTGCTGCAATAGCGGTCGCACTCATGCTTGGTGGAGTATGGTTATTGAGTTTGAGGGGCGTCGTGTTTGTCGTCGGCGCAGCTGTTGTTTTTAAGCTATTGAATTGTGTGCTGACAGGTAAGTTCAGCGCAATATCTTTTTCGTTGACAATCACCACCGGTTTTAAGGCTTTTTCATTATTATTCGCGCGTGCTTGAAGTGCTGCTGAGCGTTTATTGGCTGTTTTAATATGTTGTAGCCGTGCCGCATTGCCTTCTTTGATTTTGACGACAATGTTCAGTTCTGCTTCAGTTAAAGGGCGTGAAGAAGTAATCGTAATCACACCGGTACTGGCGCTGGTACGACGGGTAAAAAAGTTCAGATTACTGGGTGGCTGATGCATGACACCAAGAGACATCAAATCTTCTGCGCTGGCTAGACTGGCTTGAATGGGAGCATTCGGATCGGCATCGTGAAAGTTCAATTCTGCATACAACAGTTCCCCAGATGCAGACTGAATTTGAATAGGATCAATAGTGATCGCATTCACATTTTGCGAAGCAATAATGGCTAAAATGGCTATCTTTAATTTGTTATTTACGGTCATCTTAATCTTTAGCTCGGTCACAGATCGCAAAGCGAAAATTATAGATTAGCGAGTTGTGTGTTATTTGTAAAACGTTAACATCAGGGTTACAAAAAAAAGCCGATCAAGTGTGATCGGCTTAATACTTTAGCGGGTAAATGCTTAAGTATTTTTGTAGTCAATCAGGATGCGGAGCATACGACGTAAGGGTTCTGCAGCACCCCAAAGCAATTGATCACCGACAGTGAAAGCACCTAAGTACTCTTTGCCCATATTCAATTTGCGTAGACGACCAACAGGAACAGTTAATGTGCCTGTTACAGCCACAGGTGTTAAGTCAGTCATAGACGCTTCACGGGTATTTGGAACCACTTTTGCCCATTGGTTTGCGCTACGTAACATATCTTCGATTTCATCGAGAGGCACGTCTTTCTTCAGCTTTAATGTTAAAGCTTGAGAGTGACAACGCATCGCACCAATACGCACACAATGACCGTCAATCGGAACGATTTGCTGGTTGCCCAAGATCTTGTTGGTTTCAACTTGGCCTTTCCATTCTTCTTTCGACTGACCGCTGTCTAATTGTTTGTCGATATAAGGAATGAGTGAGCCTGCTAATGGCACGCCAAAGTTTGCTGAAGGGAAACCTTCGCCACGTTGTAATTCCGCAATTTTAGAGTCGATATCTAGAATTGGAGAGCGTGGGTCATCTAACAAATCTTTGGTATTGTTGTACAAATAGCCCATACCAGAGATCAGTTCACGCATATTTTGCGCACCAGCACCTGACGCTGCTTGATAAGTCATCGAGGTTGCCCATTCCACTAAATTGTTTTGGAATAAACCGCCTAAGCCCATCAGCATCAGTGAAACTGTACAGTTACCGCCCACGAATGTTTTGGTACCGTTCACTAAACCATCTTTAATCACGTTCATGTTGACAGGGTCAAGTACGATAATGGCTTCATCTTCCATACGAAGTGTAGATGCCGCATCAATCCAATAGCCTGTCCAGTTTTCCGCTTTGAGCTTCGGGAAAACTTCTGAGGTATAGTCGCCACCTTGGCAGGTAATAATGACATCCATTTGCTTCAGACTGTTAATGTCTGATGCATCCATAAGTGCTGGGGCAGTTTTACCGCCAAACGCAGGCGCTTCACCACCTGCATTACTGGTAGAGAAATAAAATGGCTCGAAATGAGCAAAATCATTCTCTTCAACCATACGTTGCATAAGGACGGAACCAACCATCCCGCGCCAACCGACCAGACCTACTTTCATGTCACTTTGCCTCGGTGCGTTAAAAATTAAAAGGGGATTCGAGTGTATCAAAAGAGCGCTTAACTGCAAGCACTACACAATGAAAACAGCAATTATATTGTGCAATATATCTTGTTTATGTTACATGCAAAATTGATATTAATTTATGAATCTACAAAAAATTAAGAATATAAGAGTGGCTATCTATGATCTGGGTTGAGTTGCTGGCATGTGTTGTGATTTGGTTAAGCTTCTGGTCACTGATTCCACGAGATGAATGGTGGTTTCGAGGTGCAGATTTTCCACGCTTACAGATTTTGGCGTTGGGGTTGATTGCATTTATCTTGATGTTGATTTGGGATGCACCTTGGGATTGGATGCGTGAAGTCATTTTGCTGGGATTAATTGCGGCAGTGGCCTATCAACTCAAAATGGTGTTGCCTTATACCTTTGTGTGGAAAAAGCAGGTCAAAACGGTTGCCAAAACAGAGTTACAGCCAGAACGCCAGATTTCTTTAATTGTGTCGAATGTACTAACGCCCAATACTCAATATCACTTATTGCTGCAACAGATTCGTCAACATCAACCAGACTTAATTTTGACTTTAGAGTCGGATGCACATTGGGAACAAGCCTTGAGTGTACTGGAAGATGACTATCCCTATCGGGTTGCAGTGCCTTTGGATAATCTGTATGGCATGCATTTGTATAGTCGTTTAGCGCTTAAAGATATTGACGTTAAGTTTATTTTGAGCGATGAAATTCCTTCGATTCATGCCACGGTCATTTTAAGGTCAGGACAAGCAGTGCAACTGTACTGCTTACACCCGAAACCGCCAAGTCCGACCGAAGCCAAAGACTCTACTTTACGTGATGCTGAATTATTGATAGTTGGTGATCAGATTAAAGATTTGGATGAAAGTTGCATTGTGATGGGGGATTTGAATGACGTGGCGTGGTCGCGTACGACACGACTTTTTCAACGGATCAGTGGGCTGCTAGACCCCCGAGTTGGACGACATTTTGTTAACACTTTTCATGCCGACTATCCTTTGTTGCGCTGGTCACTGGATCATGTTTTTCACAGTACGGATTTTGCCTTAGTGCAGATGCAGCGTTTATCCCATATTGGTTCAGATCATTTCCCCGTATATGTGGTGCTACAAACCGGTCGGGTGTTTGAGCAAGTACAAGAAGAGCTAGAGCAAACCGAAGCCGATGAGCAAGAGGCGCAGGAGGCGATTGAAGATGGAATTGAGAAAGCGGAACGAGAAGGTAAGCAGGTTACAGATAAAATTGCCAAAGATTACCAGTAAACATACGGGGCGCTCGGATTTCATCAGTGTAGGATATGGCTTACAGGGATTTGGGAATCTGACGAATGGTTAGTCATTTGGTATCCCCGTATTCTAGTCTCATCAGCAGATGGAGCGGGAATGGATCATCCCAGTATGGAAGTTGAAGCTGATGGAAATCATCATGGATATGATGTAGGTATGGAATGCCACCGAATAAAACAAAAATTACGTTGAAAGCACAACCTCATGTACCCGAGTTTTGCAGGACGCAGAACTCGGGTTCTACTTTTTAAGCAGCTCTTTTTTTGTTAAGAATAAATCTTGTCATAGCCTGCAGGGCGAGTTTTGAAGCGACGGTGGAACCACATATATTGAGTCGGAGCAATACGGAGTTGATTTTCAATAATTTGATTCACGCGTGTCGCATCATCGACTTCATCTTCACTGGGTAAGTTTTCGACCGCAGGTTCAATCAACACTTTGTATTGTGGGTTTTTAATGTCCCCATCACGATAAAAATACAGAGGAATGGCTGCGGCTTTGGTCATTTTCAATAAACGACGGTGTGCTGTAACGGTCGCTGCGGGAATGCCAAAAAATGGCGCCATAACACCTTGTTTTAAACCAAAGTCTTGATCTGGACTATACCAAATGGCATGGCCATTTTTTAAGTTTCGGACCAAGCCACGCATGTCATCATGATCAATTTGATGTGCATAAATGGTGGCACGACAACGGTAGATGAGCATATCCAGCAGCGGATTATTTTGTGGGCGATACACCACATCTGGTTCAAAATACTGCGCGCATAGATAACCACCCGCATCGAGCAAAGTAGAGTGGGTTCCTAAAAGCAGTGCACCTTTACCTTCTGCTTGTGCTTTTTGAATATGTTCTAAACCTTCAATACTGACACGGCCGGTAAACCACTTTGGGCTATACCACGCATTCAGCGTTTCAAAGACCCCCAGCATTTGATCGACAAAAACCAGACGCGCATTTTCAAGGACTTCTTGGGCCGGCCATTCAGGGAAACACACCTCCAGATTACGAACGGTGGTTTTACGTCGCGACTTCAGATATTTAAAACTGAGGTTGCCTAAGAGGGTTGCCAGTCGGTGTTGAATTGCCCATGGAAGAATCGCCAATATCATGAGAAAGACGATACCAATCCAAACGCCCCAATATTTGGGATGTAGAAAAGACCACTGAAATTCACCGGGTTGATAGTCTGGCTTCGAACTCATAAATTGCGATAAAGGCTAAAAAAAGAATGTTTCGAGTTTAGCATGAAGCAAGAATGAAGGGTCAATGTTCAGAATCAACCCGATGTTCGAACTCTTCAAATGTGATGTTATACAGGCTTGGATGATGTAGACGAACGTACCCAAATGGAAGAGATGGACATCTTCTCGATGGTGGTGGGCACCCTCAGCTGAGCTCCATAAAAAACTCCGCATTGCGCGGAGTATTTTATGGAGCTCATGAAAAATTATTTGGTTAAATTTTCAAGTTCTTCCCAACGTTCCAGTTTTTCCAGCAATAGCTCATCAATTTCAGTCAAACGATTTGACAACGTCATGGCCTTGTCTGCATCTGAAATAAATAATGAACCATCTGCAAGTGAGGCATTGATTTCCGCTTGCTCTTTTTCCAGCGCTTCCATTTCGGCAGGTAGTTGTTCAAGCGCACGCTGATCTTTATAGCTGAGTTTGGCTTTTTTAGGCGCAGCATCTGCTTTTGCAAGTGCTTTTTTCACATCACTTTTTTGATCGACTACTTTGTCATCTGGACGCTGTTCAAGATAATCTTGATAACCACCAATGTATTCATCAATATGACCTTTACCATCAAACACCCAAGTTGATGTGACGACATTGTCCATAAAGGCACGGTCATGCGAGATCAACAACAATGTACCTTTGTAGCCACCGAGCATTTCTTCAAGAAGCTCTAAAGTCACCATATCTAAGTCATTGGTCGGCTCATCCATCACGATTAAATTTGATGGCTTAAGCAATAATTTTGCAAGTAAGATACGGTTGCGTTCACCACCTGACAAGGCTTTGACTGGGGTACGTGCACGTTCTGGTGAGAATAAAAAATCTTGTAAATAGCTGTAGATGTGGCGACGGTTACCATTGACATCGACAAAATCTGAACCTTCAGAGACGTTATCTTTCACTGATTTTTCAAGATCAAGTGCATTACGTAATTGGTCAAAATAAGCCACTTCAAGCTGTGTACCTGTTTTGACTGATCCGCCATGCTCAATCTCACCCAAAATAGCTTTGATGAGCGTAGTTTTACCGACACCGTTGTCACCGACGAGACCAATACGATCGCCACGAAGCACCAATGCAGAGAAGTCTTTGATAATAGGTTCTTGATTGCCAAAAGCCACACTGAGATGTTCAATATCGAAGACCAATTTACCTGAGCGATTGGCATCTTGCGTTGCCATGCTGACTTTGCCTTGTTGTGAACGGCGTGCTTTAGATTGTTCACGTAATTCTTTTAGGGCGCGAACACGACCTTCGTTACGGGTACGACGAGCTTTAATCCCTTGGCGAATCCATACTTCTTCTTCAGCTAAGCGCTTATCAAAAAGAGCATTTTGCTTTTCTTCTGCTTCCATCTGCATTGCTTTTAGTTCGAGGTAGCGTGAATAGTTACCCTCGTAACTGCGCAAAGTGCCACGGTCGAGCTCTACAATACGAGTTGCAATACTGTCAACAAATGAACGGTCATGCGAGATGAACAGTAAAGTTAAATTATTTTGATCGAGTAGAAATTTTTCTAACCATTCAATACTTTCAACGTCCAAATGGTTGGTTGGTTCGTCTAGTAATAGCACATCGGGTTGGGTGAGGAGTGCACGAGCAAGCAGCACACGACGCTTACGACCACCCGATAAATCAGCCAAATCAGCATCTGGGTCTAGGCCCATTTTGCTTAAAATGGAATTGACTTTGGTTTCTAAAGCCCAGCCATCTAACATATCCATTTTATGTTGCAAGTTACCCATACGGTCGCATGCATCCATATCACCCAATACACAAGCATCACTGGCTTCATGATAGGCTCTGAGCACATCTGCAGCTTCACCTGCGCCGTCTGCCACGATATCCGCCACTTTACCCGAGTCCATCGGCACATCTTGCGCCAACATGGAAATGGTGATGCCGTTTTGCAGAGAAACTTCACCAGAATCGGGTAATAAACTTCCCTCGATCAGTTTAAGTAAAGTAGACTTACCTTCACCATTACGACCAATTAAACACACTCGTTCACCGCGCTCCAATGAAAAGTTCGCGCCGTCGAGCAAGGCAGGTCCACCAAACGCAAGTTGGACATCCCTTAAAGTAATATAGGCCATAATGTTTCCTGAAAAATCTCAAATGAGGACTTGAAGTGTCTAAACAACAAAATATTGATAATCAAGCGCCATTGTCCGCACCCATTGAAGATTTGCAAGTCCGAATTGCATTTTTAGATGATTTAGTTGAACAGCTCAATGAACAATTGGTGATTCAAGGACTGGAAATTGCTGATTTAAAAAAACAAATGCAATTTTTGTATCAACGTGTTGAATCTTCAGATTTGTCTGATGGAATTGCAACATTTGACCCGATGGCTGATCGTCCGCCACATTATTAAGTTCATTTGCTGTCTGGGGCTAAAAAATGCTGTGATGTGGGGTGAAGATATTGCTGAGTCTTGTCTCTTTTTTTGTTTTACCCAACTCAAAGCCCAATTTGACTGACGAAATCATTTGACCTTTGATGCAGTTCCTACTCTAATACCCGCTTTCTGGTGCATCCCATAAAAACTGTCCTATGACTCAAAAAGTTGTTCTTCTTGACCTTGAAAATAATGTTCCAACGGCCAAATTGTTGCGCGAGATTGTGGAGCATTATCCGACTTTGTATTTGTTTCATTGCCAAGGTCAATTTGAGTATGCAATGCAAGATTTGACGGAACTGGCTGCTTGGATCAGTAGTGGTCAAGTGGTGATTTTAGATACGCCCAAAGCCGAGCAAAAAGAGTTCGAATATGCCGTGGTGGTGGGGCAGTTAATGGCTTTGCTTGAGCCAGAAACGCAGGTTGAAATTATCTCTGCGGTCAATACAGCAGAAATACTTTTGGACTTAATGCAATCTTCGGATATTCAGAGCAATTTGATCTTCATTCAGTCTGAAACGTTACCAAGTCAACGTCATCTTCCCAGTTTAGACAGCATCAAAAATCAGCCTTATTTAAAAATGGTCAAAAAATATTGTGATGCTTTGGGGGAAATGTCAGGTAAGCCGAACACATTGGACGGTCTAAAAAATTCAATAAGTAATATTTTGCAACTCGTACCTGAAAAGACGCAGCGGGTGGTAGGGATGTTGATTAATCTCAAAATCATCAAACGCTATGATGAGCAGATTCGCTTTCGTAAAAAAGTGTTGAAGCAGTGGTTGGCACTGAATTTGAATGAACAAGACCCAATTACACAGCCGCAAAGCATGCAACAAGCGCTACAGCAACTGCAAAAAGACAGTGTCGTGGATAAGCTTGAACCAACTGTAGATACGCAGTCCGCACAACAAGAGTTGTTTAAAAACTTTGCACAGATTGACCCTGTACAGCTTGAGGTCGCACGAAAACTGCGTGAGTTAAAAACCAATAAACCCAAAGATATCTATGCGCTACGTGATTTGCTTGAGCAAATGTTTCCGAAGTCAGATGTGCGTATGTTACTGAAAGAGTTACTCGATAAAGGCTATATTTACTGGAATGGACACGAAGTTCTATATAGTCATGAAATGTTCTTAAATTAATTTTATCGTTCAAACTTGCGTTTTATATTGTGCTTATGCAACTCTAATAAAGGAATAAAAAGGTTGTGCTATGGAAAATACTGGAATTTGGGTTGTCGGATTTATCATCTTATTCATCCTCGGCTCGATTTTTGGACTTCGTGTAAGTCCAAGAGAAAAAGCTTTAGGTGAAATGCGTGATAAAGCGCGCAAGATGGGTTTACACCCGCGTTTAGTCGCAGCACCTGACTGGACGAAAATACCAATGGCTTCGGAAAACCGTGCCAGCATGGTGGCGTACTACAGTGTCCTGATTCCAGAAGCACGCCTACCTTTAATGCGCGCTCGCGTTGTTGATCAGCAGCTTGAGCTCATTATAGGTGATGACAAGTTTAAACATTTACCCATTGAATTAAAGGGTATTTATGCTATTGATATGCAAGCAAACTGCGTGGGACTCTATTGGGATGAGCATTCTGACTTAAGAGCAACCCAGTTAGATGCCATGAAAGCATATTTACAGTCTTTGGCTGAACTTTAATTTTACAGACCCATTGAAACAGGATTAACGGTTAATATGGCGAAAGCTCCTCGGTCCACATCCAAAAGTACTACAGCAGATTCTCCTGAGGCTGGGAAAAAGCGTGCTTTAGTGATTGTGGAGTCGCCTGCAAAAGCGAAAACAATCAATAAATATTTAGGCTCGAATTACATTGTGAAGTCGTCTGTGGGTCACGTGCGTGATTTACCTACAGGTGGTTCTAGTAAGACTGCAGAAAAGAAGCCAGCAACACGAACCAAACTGACCGATGCTCAGAAAGCTGAAAAAGCACAAAATGCACTGGTCAATCGTATGGGGGTTGATCCTGAGCATGACTGGAAAGCACATTATGAAGTGCTTCCAGGCAAAGAGCATGTGGTTGCTGAACTGAAAAAGCTTGCTTCGCAAGTTGACGAGGTCTATCTCGCAACGGACTTGGACCGTGAAGGAGAGGCAATTGCTTGGCATTTAAAAGAAGTGATTGGTGGCGATGACTCACGTTATCAACGTGTGGTGTTCAACGAAATCACCAAAAATGCCATCCAAGATGCATTTAAGCATCCAGCACGGCTTGATATCGATAAAGTTAATGCGCAACAAGCACGCCGCTTTTTAGATCGTGTTGTTGGCTTTATGATTTCGCCATTACTTTGGGAAAAAATTGCCCGTGGTTTATCGGCAGGTCGTGTTCAGTCTGTCGCAGTTAAACTGGTGGTTGAGCGTGAGCGTGAAATTCGTGCGTTTATTCCCGAAGAATACTGGCAAGTTTTTGCAGACACTAAGTCACAGACCGATGAGATTCGTTTAGAAGCCGTCAAACAAGCAGGTAAAGCCTTAAAGCTACGTAATAAAGCCGATACCGATGCTTTACTGAAGCTCATTAAAGACGCAGATTACAAAGTTTCAGCACGTGAAGATAAACCAACCAAGGTGAATCCGAGCGCGCCATATATCACCTCGACTTTACAACAAGCAGCCAGTACACGTCTGGGTTTCTCTGTGAAGAAAACCATGATGTTGGCGCAGCGTTTGTATGAAGCGGGTTTTATTACCTATATGCGTACCGACTCGACCTTTTTGAGTGACGATGCGGTGAATATGGTGCGTCATCATATTGAGACCGAGTTTGGTGCGAAATATCTGCCTGCTAAGCCGAACCGCTATGGTAACAAAGCGGGTGCACAAGAAGCCCACGAAGCGATTCGTCCATCGAATGTGGCATTAAAAGGCGACAGCTTGGTGGGTGTGGAACGTGATGCACAACGTTTGTATGATTTGATTTGGCGTCAATTCGTCGCGTGTCAAATGACATCAGCCGAATACTTGTCATCGACTATTTTAGTGGATGCCAACGGTGTTGAACTTAAAGCCAAAGGTCGTACCTTAGTCTTTGATGGTTTCACTAAAGTCCGTGGTCAAAACAAGTCAGATGATGATGTATTATTGCCTGCGGTCAAAGTCGGTGAAATCCTGAAGCTTGAAAAATTAGATCCATCGCAACACTTTACCAAGCCACCTGCACGTTTTACTGAAGCATCATTGGTGAAAGAGCTTGAGAAAAAGGGCATAGGTCGACCATCGACCTATGCGGCGATTATCTCGACCATTCAAGACCGTGGTTATGTCAAACTGGAAAACCGTCGTCTATTTGCTGAAAAAATGGGTGAGATTGTTACTGATCGTTTAGATGAAAGTTTCAATAACCTCATGAACTATGACTTTACCGCGGACTTAGAAGGTCAGCTCGATAAAGTGGCTGATGGCGAACGCAATTGGAAAGAGTTGCTTGACAGTTTCTATGGCGACTTTAAAAAACGCCTGACCAATGCGCAAGGTGAAGGCGGCATGCGCCGCAATCAACCAGTAGAGGTGGGAGCAGTTCACTGTAAAGAATGTGACCGCCCAATGCAGATTCGTACGGGAACCACAGGTGTCTTCTTAGGGTGTTCTGGCTATAACTTACCGCCGAAAGAGCGTTGTAAAGGCACGTTGAACTTAACGCCTGTTGAATCACTTGCCGCACTTTCTGATGATGATGCAGCAGAAACAGCAGATTTGATGTCGAAAAAACGCTGTCCAATCTGTGAAACTGCGATGGACAGTTATGTGATCGATGGTGGTCGTAAGCTACATGTCTGTGGTAATAACCCCGACTGTGCTGGTTTTGAGCTTGAAGAAGGTGAGTTCAAAATCAAAGGTTATGATGGCCCAACCATTCCATGTGACAAGTGTGACGGGGAAATGCAGCTGAAGACGGGTCGTTTTGGTCCTTATTTTGCTTGCTCAAGCTGTGATAACACACGTAAAGTCTTAAAAAGTGGTCAGCCTGCACCTCCGCGTGTAGACCCGATTAAGATGGAACATTTACGTTCAACCAAGCATGATGACTTTTTTGTATTACGTGATGGGGCGGCTGGTTTATTCTTGGCGGCAAGTAAGTTCCCGAAAGTACGTGAAACACGTGCACCTAAAGTTTCGGAACTTCGTAGTGTTGCCGATCAGCTTGATCCGAAGTATCAGTTTATTTTGCAAGCACCTGATGTTGACCCTGAAGGGAATCCAACTTTGGTCAAATTTAGCCGTAAGAATCAAGCGCAATATATTGGTTCTGAAACGCCTGAAGGTAAGCAAACCAAGTGGTCATTGGTGTTCAATGATGGAAAATGGGTTGAAGCTTAAGTTCTAATTGCTTAGAAATAATCAAGAAATGCTCACTTTGGTGGGCATTTTTTATATGATGCACATCTATAAATAAAAAAAGATTCTGGTTAATGTATGATTCCTATTCGCTCTGTTGTTGTATCCGCAGTTTTACTGTCAAAAATTGAGAGTGAAATTAAACTGTTATTGATGAAGCGTGTTAAAGGTGATTATTGGTGCCATGTCGCAGGAAAGGTTGAAGAAAATGAGACCGCCAGCCAAGCGATACTTCGCGAAATCAAAGAAGAAACAGCCATTCAGCCTCAACGTTTATTTAGTGCAGATTACATCGAGCAGTTTTATGAGCCAAGCTTGAATGTGATTGAAATGATTCCCGCATTTGTTGGCTTCTGTGCTGAAAACCAATCTGTTCTATTGAATCATGAGCATACTGAATATCGGTGGTGCAGCTTATCTGAAGCTAAAACTTTGGCTATATTTTCAAATCAAAGAAAATTATACGACTTTATTTGGGAAAACTTTGTATTACAACAACCTATAATACATTTAGAAATTACGTAATGTGCTGATCATTGTGATAAAAAATTATTAAAAATTGGGGATCAAAGATGTGGAAAAAACTTCGTATTTTAATCTTACTGCTGATTTTATTGGTGGTCGCTTTGAATGCTTATCGGGATCAGAACCAAGATTGGAGCAAGCCTATTATTGTATTACTCCATCCAGTTAATGCTGATGGACAAGGTACAACTCAGCAATATATACAGCAATTGACGCCTGCAAACTTAAAAGGGGTACAGGGTTATTTAGAGCAGATGTCGGCGACATATCGCGGCCAACCGATTGCGATTTATTTCCAACTTGGGCGCGAACTCAAACAGCTACCGCCGAAAGTGCCTGAACAGGCAAGTTTATTGGATACGGTCTTGTGGAGTTTAAAGTTCCGTTATTATGCATGGAAAAACCATCAAGGTTCAGATGGTGCACCAACTGTTACTTTGTATTTGAACTATTATGACCCAGCACTGACTAAAGAGCTTAAACACTCGACAGCTTTGCAAAAAGGTCGCATCGGTTCAGTGAATTTATTTGCATCGACCAAGCAAACCGAGCAAAACAAAGTCGTGCTTGCACATGAGCTTTTACATGCCTTTGGTGCTAGTGATAAATACGACTTAGCCACAGGACAGCCGATGTATCCTGCGGGTTATGCATATCCAAATCAACAACCGCTGTTCCCTCAAACCAAAGCTGAATTAATGGCTGGGCACATTCCAACCTCACAAACACAGAGTAAAATGCCTGAGTCGATTGATGAAACATTGGTGAATGAGATCACTGCGATTGAAATTGGGTGGAAAAAGTAACTGTGGATAATGTTGAGTTTATCCACAGCATGGATTGATTGTGTGGATAAGCTCAAACCTACAAGTTCGCTGCAAAACATGTTAAAACTAAGTGAACGAAAATCAAACTTGAGAAGAAGATGAAAACAGTCGGTAATGATTTAGTTCGCCATCAACTCCATGAAAATCGTAAATGGTATTTGGCTTTAGGGATTTTATTGGTGTTGTTTGGTTTCGTCCTTTTGGCCGCTTTGCCTTTTGCCACCTTATCTGTGGTGTTTATCTTTGGCGTGCTCATGATGATAGGTGGTGTTCTACACTTCATCGCCGCTTTTAAGATTTTTGAGGGTGGCTTCCGCTGGCTATGGGCACTGTTTGGTGTGTTGTATTTGGTCGCGGGCTATTATGCATTTAGCACACCTGTGAAAACAGCCATTGTCTTGACCAGTGTTTTAGCGGTTTTCCTGATTATTGCAGGGGTCATTCGTATCTTTAATGCAATCTTATTTCGAGCATTCCAAGGTTGGGGCTGGACACTTTTCTCTGGTGTTTTAACCCTACTGGCAGGTATTATGATTTTAACCACACCAGATGCTCCATTTTGGGTGCTGGGCTTATTCCTTGCTTTTGATATTTTATTCCAAGGGATTAATTATCTGACTCTGGCGGCAGCCATTAAGCAGATTCCACCAGCAAGCCAATCTGAATAAAGCATGATTAAAAAAAGGGGAGCCTCATGCAGGCTCCCTTTTTTTGTGTGCTTTATATCATGTGCAAAGCTGAATGGCAGGTTTACGGATTGACGGCATATTGACTTGAAATCGCAATACGATTCCACGTATTAATCACAATTGCGATCCATTCAATAGCGGAAACTTCTGCATCGGATAATATTTTTGTTGCCTTTTGATACGCCGAGTCGGGGAAATGTTGCTGAGCAATGAGTGTGATTTCTTCAATTAAAATCAGCGCGGCGCGTTCTTTTTCGGAAAAATATCCACTTTCTTGCCATACACTGATGAGGGCAATCCGTTCCATTGATTCACCTGCTTTCATGGCATCTTGTGTATGCATACGCACACAGAACGCGCATTGGTTAATCTGTGAGGCTCTTAGTTTCAGCAAGTGTGAAAACCCAATCTCAAGACCTGCTTGTTGGACTTTTTGCATGGATAAGTTTTCGAGTTCTAATACTGTTTTATACAGTTCAGGTGCGGCTTTTCCCAAGTTGATTCGTTGCATACATCACCTATTTTTTTAAAGAGCGTTGAATGTTTAGTGATGATTTTATCGGCTAATTGATTCGCACTTTGTTTAATTTATGCATTAAAACCAAATGGACTATGGTGGCCATTTTGGTGACGCGTACAGTAAAATTCAGAGATGGCTAAAATTAAAAAATTATTGAGGCTATTTTGTCTTTATCGAGATGTATTCAGTTTCAATCACAAAGAACTGTGCCAAGGACAATGAAAAGAGAAAAATGCGGGCGGGAAATTTATAAATCGTGTTATTAATAAATTAAATTTTCTAAAAAAATTATGGATGATGACAACTTTTATTTTAGCGCCCGATTCATTCAAAGAAAGTATGACTGCAGAGCAGGTCTGTGCGGCGATGCAGCGCGGAATTCAAAACATAATCCCTGATGCTGTATGTATACATGTACCCATGGCAGATGGCGGCGAAGGCACAGTCGATGCTTTATTAACATCTTTAGCTGGCCAAAAAGTCGAATGTGAGGTGACAGGGCCCTTGCCATCACAACGAGTGAAAACGTATTGGGGCTTATTTGATGGCGGGCAAACGGCTGTTATTGAAATGGCCAAAGCTAATGGTATTCATCTGCTTGAGCCCGCACAGCGAAATCCATTGCTGACCACAACTTTGGGAACGGGGCAAATGATTCGGCATGCATTGGATCTAGGCGTGTCCAAAATTATTTTGGCACTTGGAGGCAGTGTCACTAATGATGCAGGTAGTGGTATGGCACAGGCGCTTGGAGTACGCTTTTTAGATGCACAAGGGCGGGACGTGCCCGTTGGTGGTGGTCATTTACGAGATATTGAACGGATCGATATGCAGGCTTTAGAATCACGCTTGCAAAAGATTCAAGTTTTAATTGCCTCCGATGTCACTAATCCGCTGTGTGGAGCACAGGGTGCATCGCATGTGTTTGGCCCGCAAAAAGGGGCGAGCGCAGAGATGGTTGAGCAGTTGGATCAAAACTTGAGTCATTTTGCAGATGTGGTGGAAACACAGCTTAATCCACAGGTACGTAATATTGCGGGGGCAGGCGCCGCAGGAGGGCTAGGTTTTGGTCTAATGGCCTTTACAGGCGCTAAGCTTCAGTCTGGCGCGAAGTGGGTGATTGAGCAAACTCAACTGGCGGAGAAAATAAAGCAAGCCGATTATGTGTTTACGGGTGAAGGCAGTATCGACTTCCAAACCAAGTTTGGCAAAACGCCGTGGGCAGTGGCTCAGTTAGCCAAGCAGTTGAATAAACCAGTGATTGCCTTTGCTGGACGTGTCGGAGAGGATGTTGAGTCATTATTTGATGAAGGGTTTAGTCAAATTGTTTCGATCAATGAACCCGACTGTGATTTAGCAATAGCATTGAAAAATGCAGAACAGCATTTGCAAAACAGTTGTGAGGACATCACTCGACTTTTGCTTTTAAATCATACTGAGCAAGCTTAATTTTAAATTTTTGAGGCAGTAAGCGGTTCGAGCCTAAGGTCTTAGCCCCAGATTTGAAGGTGTATTTCAGACAGAAATGGATAATCGTTGCTGTAGCCACATATTGACGTCATAGATTTGTTAGACTAGGAGCATCCACGAATTGATGAGTGATTATGAGTTTAGCCAGCCTAATTGATGAATTAAACCCGCAACAAAAACAAGCTGCCACGACTGAGTCGCAACACAGTCTGGTGCTCGCAGGGGCTGGCTGTGGCAAGACGAAAACCATTGTGGCACGTGCTGCATACCTAATTGATCAAGGGATTCCTGCCAACCAAATTCAAATTTTAACCTTTACCCGTCGTTCAGCCAGCGAGATCGTGGCGCGAGTGGAGCTGGCTTTGGGTGAGCAAGCCAAAGGGCTGCGCGCATCGACTTTTCATACTTTTTGTATGTATCTGCTGCGCCGTGTACCAAAAGCCTTTGGTTTAGAACAGTTTTCAATTATTGATCGTGATGATCAACTGATGATGTTCCGCCTGATTCGTGGAAAAGATGACAAGAAAAATCCTAATCAGCTGCCTAAACCGCAAGAACTGTGTGATCTGTATTCTTTTGCACGAAATACGCGTCAAAAGTTGAGTGATGCCTTAGAAAAACAGCATCCTGAGCATCTGGCCTTTAAAGATCAAATTGCGGAAATCATGAAAGAGTACGAGACACGTAAGCGTGCGCGTAGCTTTTTAGATTATGACGATATTCTTGCGATCGTGGTCTCAGCACTCGACCAGTCAGATGGTTTAGCCGACTATGTGGCATCGCTCTGCAAACACATGCTGGTCGATGAAATGCAGGACACCAATCCTTTGCAGTGGGCCTTGCTTGAGCCCCTTAAAGACAAAGTGAGCCTGTTCTGTGTCGGTGATGATGCACAGTCGATTTATGGTTTCCGTGGAGCAGATTTTGAAAATATTCACCATTTTAAAGACCGTGTGCCGAATGCTCAGGTGTTTAAATTGGAGCAAAACTATCGTTCAACCCAAGAAATTTTAGACCTTTCAAATTGGCTGCTCGATCAATCTGAGATTCAATATAACAAACGCCTAGATGCTCATCGGGGTGAGGGCGTGAAGCCTCGCATGCACATTTTCCCAAATGAGTTTGATGAAGCAAAATGGATCGCGATCGACATTAAAGAGCGCCATTACTTACAAGGCAGTAAATGGTCGGATCATATGGTCTTGGTGCGTTCTAGCTTTGCAGCACGGCATATTGAGGCAGCATGTATTGCAGCCAATGTCCCCTATCGATTTATTGGGGGTATGAAACTGCTTGAAACCGCGCATGTGAAAGATTTGCTCAGTTTGCTGCGCGTGATTGCCAATCCTCTCGATGATATTGCATGGATGCGTTTTCTCACTCTGTGGAATGGGGTGGGAGATGTAGGTGCAAGCCGTCTTGCTCAGCAACTTTTACTGGAGCCTGAGTTTGATTTGATCTTTGATAAATTAGAAAAATTTGGACGGATTCCTGCTGAAACATTGTTGATCATGAAGCAAATGACGGTACTGAAACAGGAAGTACAGGCTTGCGTCGGTTTGGGTATTCAAGCGATTGAAGCACAATTGGCTGAAAATTATAAAAAAGACTGGAACCGCCGCCAAGGTGACTTTGAACTGGTTAAACAAT
This sequence comes from Acinetobacter sp. CAU_H_S139_7, assembly GCF_058599305.1. Classification (NCBI taxonomy): domain Bacteria; kingdom Pseudomonadati; phylum Pseudomonadota; class Gammaproteobacteria; order Moraxellales; family Moraxellaceae; genus Acinetobacter; species Acinetobacter sp. CAU_H_S139_7. The sequence continues at coordinate 3,054,517 of NZ_CM178651.1, read as the reverse complement.
TGGCTTCTAAACATACCCAATTGAGTGAGTTTCTAGAGGAATATGTGCTTGATCCTGTGTCGATTTCTGAAATCGAACGCCAGTCAGATAGTGATGTCGTCACTCTGATTACCATTCACTCGGCCAAAGGTACAGAGCAAAAAGTCTGTTATGTCGTCAATGTCACCCCGGGGCAATATCCGCATGCACGTGCCCAAGGTGATTTTAATGATGTCGAAGAAGAGCGTCGGGTCTTGTATGTGGCACTGACCCGTGCTCAGAATGAGCTGATTTTAACCAAGCAAAATTTAAGTCTGTGGGCACGAGACGTGATTGATGAGCAAGGGCGTAAAGTTGAAAGCTACTTTTTAAATGATTTGACCCGAAATTTGTGTAGCATGGAAACCCATCATAAGCCTCGTCAGCAAACCGTAAAGAGTGCTTTAATTGAGCGCCAATCGATTAATTTAGATTTTGGGATTAATCTCGATTAAACTAAACAGATTACATTGTGGTATTTGTTGTGCAATGTTCAGAAAGTAGCGTAGGCGATTGCTTTTTGATGATTTTGCCTATTTTTGAAGGTTGTAAGATGAAAATTTTAGTTCGTAATTTAGAGCGTACAGTGGCTGAAGCTGAACTGCTTGAATTATTTAAGCAATATGGCACAGTTGCGTCATGTAATTTAATCCTTGATGCAGCAACAGGTAAATCGAAAGGTTTTGCTTTTGTTGAAATGCCGCATGCACGTGAAGCGATTAAAGCCATTAAAGGGCTTAATACACTACGTTTGCATGGCACTGGTATTCGCGTCAAACAGGCGGAAGATAAGCCTGAGAAGCCAGAAGCATAAGTAAAAAGGAGCAATTGATGCTCCTTTTTTTAGCATGAAATCTCTGTAAAACCATTGTCTAAATACGTTGTATAAAACTTTTTTCTCAAATGTGATGAAAGAGAAATCTATTTCTTTGACATCGTTCATGCATTTTTTGATTGTGCATTGTTTCAATTTCGGTTTACTCTTGAAAACTGTTACAACAATCAAGTTTTAGGAACACCCTTCATGACTCGTGTTGCCCGTTACCATGCTGATCGCACTAACCAAAAACTCTACTTTGCTCGACTTTCATGTCAACAAGCAGAACAAATTGATCATGTGCAACAAGCTCAGGCTTACCGTGAGGCTGCTGTGTTTCACTTGCATGGCGCGGTGCTTGCGTTTCTACAAGAGTTGGTCCGTTACTACCGCTTAAATGACGTTAACCCAACCTTGAAGTCCATAGAAGAGCATATGGCAGCTAAAGGCCAAGTCTCGCCTGAAGTGACTGTGATGCAACAACTATCGAAAGAAGGTTTCATTGCCGAGTTAAAACGTGCTTATCGCTTGTGTCAGTATGCGCCAGAGCCGAGTACACCTGAACCTGAGTCAGAAACTTCATCGAATCTGATCATCAAAGTGACTCAAACCCCTCAGGCATGGTTACCCGATACCAAAATTTTACGTGAGTGGCATCGAGACTTAACGGCGTTGATCGATGGCTTTCGGAATGAGATGGTTGAATTCTAAAAGCGATGACCAACGCTTGAAGTTTGAAAATTTGTCCTTATATCAATAAGTCTAAGCGAAGCAAAGTGCAACTGCCTTTGCCACCATGTTGAACATGGAGGAAATATGTCTATAGAACAATTGAAAGAATTATTTGGAAATCAAGAAGCCATTTTAGAATTGGTTCAACTTGAAGGTGGTGAGCTCGCACTACGTAACGCAGGTTCGGAGAGTGCGCCTTTAGTCACGATCCAGTTTAATGAAGAGCTCAAAGCATTATTGGGCGACCAGACAACAGTCGTTGCTCAGCAGATGGTGCAAGCGGCTTTATACGGCTTACTTGAAAAACAAGTGGGCGAATGGCAAGCGGAAGTTGTGGATGAAAAGCCACAGTTCTTTAGTTAAGCTGAATAAGAAAAAAACGCACTGAACAGTGCGTTTTTTTGTATCCAGTGTTGGTTGGTTAGTGGGTGGGTGCTTGATGATGTGCAATCTGAATTTGATTTAAAATATGATTGCTCATATTTTTCGCCATTTCCTCTTTTGCAAAATAAACTTCACCAATTTGATCGCGGCGAATCACTTCGGCTTCTTCTTTGCTTTCAGCACATACTAAGACCTGAATCTCAGGATTGAGGGTTTTGGCAATATCCACGATTTTATGAATATCTAAAATATCCATCGGGGAAAGTACCAACAGGCGCGCATGTTGAATATGGGCTTGAATCAGTACGCCAGGGTCTGTCGCCATCCCAGAAACAGCCGCAATGCCTTTTTCACGCAGGTTTTCTACAATTTCACGGTTTTCTTCCGCAATCACCACTTTAATGTCTTCGGCCATCAATTGTTTGGTAATTCGACGCCCCACTTCACCATGCCCAACTATTACCACTTGATCACGTAAGTAGTCTTGTGAAACTTCATCCGGCAGCATTGCCAGTGGGTCACCACTACGCTCCAGTAAGCGTGCTAGATGCGAGCGCTCACGAATCCAGCGTTGTACAGGCTCAATTGCGGAGAACACAAAGCTGTTTAAGGTGATGGAGATGAGTGCTCCTGCCAAAATTAGGTTTTGCCCTTCTAGGGACAAGAGTTTAAGTGAAACCCCGAGTGTCGCTAAGATGAAGGAAAACTCACCAATCTGTGCCAGTGAAGCACCGACGGTGAGTGCCGTATTGATGGGGTAGCGGAAAAAGAGCACCAGTGCCATAGCGGCAATGGTTTTGCCGACCATAATAATTGCAACGACTGCAAGCACATGCACAGGTTGTTCCACTAAGATGCGTGGGTCAAATAACATGCCAACTGCAACAAAGAACAAAATGGCAAAAATTTCACGTAGAGGGAGAGTCTCTTCTTCGGCTCGATGGCTAAAGTCAGACTCTTTAACGACCATCCCGGCAAAGAAAGCGCCCAGTGCCATGGAAACACCGAAAATTTTGTACGCGCCAAAGGCGATTGAGACCGCAGCAGCCACCACGGTTAAGGTAAATAGTTCACGCGAACCAAGGCGAGCGACAAATTGCATGATCATTGGAACGAGACGTTTCCCGATGATCAGCATAAAAGCGATGAAGCCTACGACTTTAAGTAAGGTGATGCCTAAGGTAAGCCAAATGTTGTCATCAGTACTGCCTGTAAGGGCTTCTCCACCGAGTAGAGCTGCTGTTGCGGGTAAGAGTACCAGTACCAAGACCATGACCAGATCTTCAACTAAGAGCCAACCTACGGCAATTTTACCGTTGACTGAATTGAGTAGACCACGGTCTCCCAGTGCTTTGAGTAATACCACTGTACTGGCACAAGACAGGCTTAAGCCGAAGACCAAGGCAGAGCCAAAACTCCATCCCCAGATCATACTGACGCCTATTCCGAGCAGGGTCGCGACAGCAATTTGTAAAATAGCACCAGGCAATGCGATGCGGCGAACTTGTAATAAGTCATTGAGGGAAAAATGCATGCCCACACCAAACATGAGGAACATGACCCCAAGTTCAGCCAATTGGTTCGCCAGATGAATGTCCGCGACAATACCAGGGGTATTGGGACTAATAATGATACCCGCAATCAGATAACCAATCAGTGGGGGAAGGCGTAAGCGTACGGCAAGATAGCCGAAAATGAGCGCAAGCCCAAAACCGACAGCAAGTAATATAATGAGATCTACGTCATGAGGCACTAAAAACTCCTTAAGCAAAAGTTAAGGGTGAAAAAGAAGCAAAGCACAAATGGTGCCAAAAGAGATTAAAAGTTTAACAAGTCGAACGAAAAAAAAGCAAAAAAAAACGACCTAAAGCAGGTCGTTTTTTCCAAAAAACTAAAATTATTTAATTTTAGCTTCTTTGAAGATTACGTGTTGACGGATTTTTGGATCAAATTTTTTGATTTCCATTTTTTCCGGCATAGTACGTTTGTTCTTAGTTGTGGTATAGAAATAACCTGTACCAGCAGTAGAAACTAGGCGAATTTTATCACGCATGGTTCAGACTCCTTAGATCTTTTGACCTTGAGCACGTAGGTCAGCAACAACCTTCTCGATGCCCAATTTGTCGATAATACGCATACCTTTTGTAGTTAGACGAAGACGTACGAAACGTTTTTCGCTTTCTAACCAGAAACGGTGGTGATGCAGGTTCGGCTCGAACCGGCGTTTGGTTTTGTTATTGGCGTGCGAGACGTTGTTGCCAACGACTGGACGCTTGCCGGTAACTTGGCAAACCTTAGACATGGTGAACTCCATTGCTAGACAGCACCGATTGTGCGCTAGTTATTAAGTAAACGGATGAAATCATTCAAGGGGCGTTTTATACCAAAAATGCGCTTAAAAGACAAGCGATTTTCATTAAAACTAGGCATGAACCCGTGCGATAGGTCATGCCTTGATCATTTAGCGAAGAAGGGTCTTTGAAATCAACTTGTGAATTGGTTTGTTAAACGGTGGGAGAATGAATTTCAAGCTATATAACTTGGGATTCGACATCACTGACCGTTCATGCGACAAACTGAAGAAACCTTCTGGACCATGATATTTCCCCATACCTGATGCACCAACGCCACCAAATGGTAAATCGTCTTGTGCGACATGGGTCAAAACCGTGTTTTGTCCGAAATGCCCTGAATGAGTACGCTGTGCAACATAATCTGCACGCGCCTGATCAAAGTCGAAGTAGTATAATGCAAGTGGACGCGGACGGCTATTAATAAACTCGATAACATCGTCTATTTGATCATATTCCATGATCGGCAGCAGTGGTCCAAAGATTTCGTCTTGCATAATACGCATGTCAGGCGTGACGCCAGTTAACAGTGTAGGGGGCACTTTACGTGTATCGGAGAAGGTTTCATGGGCTGGGTTGATTTCAACCACCTGTGCTCCATGCTCACGTGCATTTTCGAGATAACCTTGTAAGCGGTTGTATTGGCGGTCATTAATAATCGAGGTGTAGTCTGGATTATGCAGAATGTCGGGATACATCTCTTCCACACACTCGCGGAAGTGCTCAATGAACTCGGCAGTTTTACCTTTAGGCAAGAACATATAGTCAGGTGCAACACAGGTTTGACCTGCATTCCATAGTTTCCCTGCGGCAATCCGCTGCGCAACATCCCGTAAATGAATAGAAGGATGTACTAATACTGGTGATTTTCCGCCAAGTTCGAGGATCAGTGGAACGAGGTTCTCTGCCGCAGCAGCCATAACGGTTTTACCGACGTTGGTTGAACCTGTGAAAATCAGTTTGTCAAAAGCCAAACGACAAAAGGCATCCGAGATCGCGCCACCGCCATTGGTCACGGAAACTAACTCTTGAGGAAAGGCTTCAGAGAGCGCTTTTTCAAGGATGCGACCAAAGTTGCCTGATGAACTAGAAATCTTGATCATGGCATGGTTGCCTGCCGCCAAAGCACAAATCAGGGGGCCAATCGAGAGTAATAAAGGATAGTTCCATGGGGTAATAATGCCGATCACACCTAAAGGTTGATATTGCACCCATGCTTTAGCTGGCTGGTGAATGATGGAAACGTGACGTTTCGAGGGTTTCATCCACGTGGTTAAATGCTTGCTATAATATTTGATGTGTTCAAGGCAGGTGAGTAATTCCCCAATTTTGGTTTCACTGGTGGAACGGTTGCCGTAGTCTTGATTAATTGCCTCTGCAAATTGATCTTGATACTTAACTAAGATACGCTTAAGTCGTGCCAAACGGTCAATACGCTCTTTTGCGGTTGGCAATGGATAACGTAAATAAGCGTGCTTTTGCTGTTCAAGCACATCATGTAGGTGCTGAATATCATAAGAATGTGGTGTCAATGAAGTTGTTTTTGTTTGACTGTTCATGCCGCACTACCATTTCAAATTTCAATTTATGTTTAATTTTTAGAGTAATTACTCTAATTAGTCAAGTTACTTTATGTGTTAGTCTTCTAATGCACTGAATGAATGGTTATTTTAGGATGTCTCAAACTAAAACGTTGAAAACCAAAGAACGTATTTTGCAACTCAGTTTGCAGCTTTTTAACGAGCGTGGAGAACGTTCTGTTACGACCAATCATATTGCCGCTGAATTGAATATGAGTCCGGGCAATTTGTATTATCACTTTCGCAATAAAAGTGAAATTATCAAAGAGCTCATGGAACAGTATCAAGGCGAAACGCTACAGATGCTGGCTTTGCCAGATGACCGTCTGTTAGATGCCAATGATAAAATTCGTTATTTTCAGGTGCTGAGCAGCCAGTTATGGGCTTATCGCTTTTTACACCGTGATGTCTATCATTTGGTCGAAAACAATGAAGACTTCCGTAAGATGTATCCGCGTTTTGCAGGGCAAGTGATGCAACAAGGGCAAAAAATTTATCAGGCCTTTGTTGATGCAGGTCTGATGCAAATGACGTCGTCTGAAATTGAAGCTCTGATTATCAATTTATGGATTGTACTGACCAACTGGACCAACTTCCTTTATATGTCGGGTCATATCACTGACTCCAATACATTAGAAGAAAAGTGGGTTTGGCAGGCACTCCGTCAAATGGTGTTCTTAGAAGGGGCTTATTTGCGTGGTGAAAGTCGTGAGACGTATGAGCGCTTGTTGGATACGATGGGGTCATCTGAACTGTTTTCGAGCTTGGCGTCATTTAAATCGGATGATAAGCCATAAGGTATTTTGACAGCTGAGTAAAAAGCGCTAGAATACTCGGCTTGATTTTCATTTTACTGATTTAAACTGACATGAATATGACAACTGCTAACACGGCACGTTTACTGATTACTTGTGAAGATAAGCCAGGGATCGTGCAAGCTGTATCGAGCTTTTTGTATCATCAAGGCGCGAATATTACTGCGCTTGATCAATACGCGACTGAAGCTCAGGGCGGACGTTACTTTATGCGTGTTGAGTTTGAACTAGACAATTTACAGTCTCGTAAAGAAAGCATCACTCAAACTTTTGCTGCAAATGTAGCAGAGCGTTATGAAATGCAATGGCGTTTGGCGCTGGTCAGCGACGTGAAAAAAGTCGGGATTTTGGTGTCTAAAGTAGATCATGCTTTACTTGAGTTGTTATGGCGTCATGCGCGTGGTGGTTTGCCGTGCGAAATTACCAAAGTGATTTCTAACCACGAAACTTTACGTGAAGCGGTTGAGAACTTTGGCATTCCGTTTGAAGTTGTCCCTGTAACGAAGGACAACAAACGCGAAGCTTATGCTGAAATTGATGAATTAATGCAAGGCAATGATTTATTGGTACTTGCGCGTTACATGCAAATTCTAGATGAAGCATTTGTCGAGAAGTGGGAAATGAAAGTGATCAACATTCACCATTCATTCCTCCCTGCTTTTGTTGGCGCAAACCCATATAAGCAAGCGCATGAAAAAGGTGTAAAACTCATTGGTGCAACTGCGCACTATGTCACTGCGGATCTGGATCAAGGTCCGATCATTGAGCAGGATGTAGAGCGTGTGAACCATGACTTTACGGTTGATCAATTACGTGAATTGGGTCAGGATGTTGAACGTAATGTCTTGGCACGTGCAGTGAAGTGGCACTTAGAAGACCGTATTATTGTTGATGGTAACAAAACAGTCGTTTTCCAATAAAAAATTGGTTGCAAGCACGATTGAAAAAGGCATACATTAAGTATGCCTTTTTTGTTTAGGTATGATTAGAAAAAACCATAAAAAGTGACAAATTAATAGTTGCAAATGAAAACACTTCTCATTTATCATTGCGCTACTTTATTGTACTAACCGATAAGCGTTATAGTGGAAACCAACCCAGTGGCCACTTCGCTTAAATTAGGTCACCGATTTTAATGAGTTCAACAGTTATTTCTCCTATGCAGACTCCCAACCCGATGAAAAAGAAAGTTCTTGCTGCTTTGATCGCGGTTGTCGTGGGCCATATGGGCGTATTGTGGGCAGTGAACCACATGAAAGCTCCTGAACTCAAACCGATTGAAAAAGAACCATTGAAGGTTCGCTTCGTTAAAATTCAAGAACCACCAAAACCGCTACCGCCTAAGCCGAAGGAAGAACCGAAAAAGGAACCGACTAAGCCGAAGGAAGTGAAGATTGTGGAAAAACCACAACCGACCCCACCGAAAAAGGTAGAAAAGGTTCAACAAGTTAAAAAAGCAGAAGTGGTTAAACCGGTTGTTAAACCAACCGAAACTCCAGTAAAACCGACAGTCACCACGACGATTACAGAGAAAAAAGTCGAAAAACCTGTCGTGCAACCAGAGCAAGCGAAACCTGTTACTCAAGCTGAACCTGCCGATACTTCACCGAAGTCGGTGTCGATTGGTGGTTCAGGTGTGCAATGGAGCCGCTCTCCAAAACCAGTTTATAGTAATCAAGATTTACAAGGTGAAAACCGTCGAGTCGTGGTGCTGATTGAGGCGAATGAAAAAGGGTCGATTGTGAATGCCCGTATTACGCGCTCAAGTGGTGTGCCTGCTTTAGATGAAAAGATTTTAAGAGCTGTCAAAGGCGCTAAATTTAAACCTTATAAAGAAAATGGTGTGGCTTATCCAATTCGGGCTGAGCAACCATTTGATTTAGAATTGAATACAAAACGCTAACTTTATCAGGAGTTCGAGTATGAACTTTTCAGTTTATTGGCAACATGCTGATGCAGTCAGTAAAACACTGTATTTCATCTTGTTGGCAATGTCGATTGCAACGTGGACCATCTTTGTTTTACGTATCATGGGTACACGTCAATTGAAACAACAAGCTTATGCTCAACTTTCACAAGCTTTAGCTAAGTTAAAATCAAAGTTTGCTGTACTGAACTTTGAACAACGTAAAGCAGTTGCAGAACAAGCACTCCTTCGTCAAATTTCTGCTGAAAAAGCGAATGCTGAGAAAGGTGTTTCAGTTCTAGGTACCATTGCATCGCTTGCACCGTTCGTTGGTTTGTTCGGTACAGTATGGGGAATTTTCCATGCCCTTGTTGCTGTTGGCAAAAGTGGTCAAGCAGGCTTAGCGCAAGTTGCAACTCCTGTGGGTGAAGCATTGATCATGACGGGTTTAGGTTTGGCTGTCGCGATTCCTGCGGTGTTAGCATATAACATCTGTGCACGTGTGAACCGTACTTTGGCACATGAGCTTCAAGACCAAGCACACGGCTTGCTCATTGATACCATGTTGCAACAAGACTCAGCACCTGCGGCAGTAGAAAGTAAAGCGACTCAACAAGGTTTAGTTGGAGGTCAAGCTTAATGGCTTTTCAATTGGGTGACGATAACGATGCTGGCATGAATGAGATGAACCTCATTCCGCTGATCGATATTATGCTGGTTTTGATGATCATCTTTTTGGTGACAGCGACCGTTGCCAACCCATCAATTCCATTAACTTTACCAAAAACGACAGCTGATATTGTAGATCCTCCACCTAAAGCCATTACGGTAAGCATTAATGCAAAAGGCGAAGTGGCTTGGGATAATCAAGTGATTAGCTTGGAAGAACTACAAACGCGTTTTAATGAAGCGGGTGAGTTGGAAACCAAGCCAACGGTTCAACTTCGTGCAGATAAAGAATCTCGTTACGATATGGTCGCACAAGTCATGTCTCGTGCGAGTGAAGCTGGACTGGCGGATATTGCTTTCGTAAGCGATAACTAAGTTGATGTTAAAAAAAGCGACTCTTGAAGTCGCTTTTTTTTATGGTGAATTATTGAGTTATTTGCTGTCTTTCAATAAAGCCTGAAACTTAGAGCGCAGCTTCATTAGTTTTGGCGGAATGGCAAAGTTGCAATAGCCTTGAGATGGGTTACGAGCGTAAAAGTTCTGGTGATAGTCTTCAGCCGAATAGAACGTCGGTACAGGACTGAGTTCGGTCACAATATCGAGACCTTCTGCCTTTAAGTCGGCAATCGCTTGCTCTGCGTCAGCACGTTGTGCATCATTAAAATAGTAAATGACTGAACGATACTGTGTTCCGACATCATTGCCTTGACGGTTGAGTGTCGTAGGATCATGAGTGGCAAAAAACACATCGAGCAGCTGAGCATAGCTGATTTGAGCTTCATCAAAATCAATTAAAATAACTTCGGCGTGGTTGGTATCGCCACGACAAATGTCTTCATACGTTGGGTTGTCGGTATCTCCACCTGCATAACCACTGGTCACTTTATGTATGCCCTGAAGCTCTAAATAAACCGCTTCTACACACCAAAAACATCCACCACCAAAGAGTGCTTGTTGCATTTTAAAATCCTAATTGTGTTTATATCTGTTTATATAAGGGCTGATTTGTTCAGTACAATGTTGTCTGTTACAGATTAAAAAAGCCTGTGATTACAGGCTTTTTATAGAAACAATTTAACGTGGTTGAATGGCAGAGCCAAACTGTAGCAGCAAATTACCATGTCGATCGAGCAGTTTCAGAGTTTTACCAAATACTTGGTAATGCGTCACTTTTGCCAGCGTTTCTTGGAACTGTTGCGGGACAGCACTGTTATTGATACAGGCCATTCGGGTGGTTGCGAGCTGGCTCAAGGTGAGCGTATCGCGTCCGACGGTATAACTGCCCATAATGCGGTTACAGCCATCTGCACCACTGATGCGGTTATCAGCTGAAAACTGAAGGCTTGGAATATTACGTTCATTGGGTGCTGTTTTAATTTCGGTATTGCCCATTTGCGTCAAAATCCAAGTCCGTTGCTGGAGTTGTTGAATGTTGGCCATTTCAATGGTGTCGGATGGAGGTGGTGTAGTTTGGCAGCCAGTCATGATTAAGCTACTCGCTAAAAGACTGCTCGCAATCAGTTTTTTTAACATGGGATCAGACTCTTATTGTGATGTATCGTCTGAACTATCAAAGCAAATTTTGTCCTTGATTGCCAGTTTTAACTTGCAGCTTTTCGTTGCAGACTTTAGCGTGTTTGGTCAACGGGTAGGCCCTGACGAATGAGCTGTGAATACTCACGACTGGTTAACTCTGTTTCTTTGCTTACACGTGGGTTGATATAGGCTTTTTGATACCATGTTTTCATATTCCACTGTGGGCTAATCGCGCCTAAATCATACAAATAATTCGGCAAATAACCTGAGGCTAAAATACGATAGTCGGTTGGTAAAGCGTCATGTGAAACGGCTTGAACCATATCAAACACCAAGGTGGTGCAATTACTGGTGAGGGTGTTATACCACTTAGGATGCTTGGCGAGCTCGTCTGCCTTATGTAAATACTCTACAAACAGTGCTTTACTTTCAGCCTGTCCGAGGCGAACAGGAAAGAAATAGACTTGTTCATGACGAATATTGCTACGGGTATAGACAATATCATGTTCGTCTGAGGCCACTAAACTCAGCTCATATTTTCTAAAAAAACCACCAATCGCTGAAAATTCTTCATTTTTCTCTTTGCGAATTTCAATGGAAAAGGTCAGCGGTGCGGTATTGGCAAAATCAAAACTGACCAAAGTATGCGCGATTTGTGGCCCCATCCAGTATGAGGTAATGATATTGACCCCAGTGATTTGATTTAGATCGAAAGAGCGGGTATCCCAATGTTCAGTATAGGAGCCGTCAGGGTGCCATGTGAAATTGCGGACATTATGAAGGGTGACATGGTCGCCTTGTTTTTCATAATGCAAGATTTTTGCTACTTCAGGTTGCCAGTCGCGGTCTTGGCGAGCATCTAAACTAAAATACCAAGACAACGCCAGTAAAAAGCCAAGGAGATAAAGAATGATATCGAGGCGACGACCAAAAAAGCTTTGGGTGATATAGATACCCAAAATGCTGAGTGCAAAAGCAATCCAGATCCCAATAAAAATACGGCTGACCAACCAGCCCAAAGGCTCTTGAATCCACAATGCAAAACACAGCCAAATTGAACTGAACAAGACAAAAATACTAAACAGGGTGTGGAGTAATCCAAAGCCCAGTGTCCGCCAAAATTCTATTTTGATCATGTTGTGCATCGTGCTTTTAGCAAAAAGAATATGCTTTATTTTTGATAGGTTGCGAACTCAAAAGCAATTCCAGTTTTGTCATCAATATGTTGTTCTGATGCGACTTTTTTGAATGCTGCTGGAATGGCAGGGTAATGCGCATCACCTTGCACATCGAGTTCAACATGCGTGAGTTCTAAACGGTCCGCAATGTCGATGGTCTGTTTAAAAATTTCACCGCCACCAATGATAAAAATACTGTTTGGTTTTTCTGAAGCTTGAACATCGGCAACAGCTTGCGCTAAAGCTTCTTCGATGCTGTAAGCCACCTTTGTACCGTCAAAAGTCCAAGAAGTGTCGCGAGTAATGACCCAATTGACACGCTTGGGTAAAGTACGGCCCATCGATTCCAGCGTTTTACGGCCCATAATGACCACACCACCTTGGGTGATGGCTTTAAAGTGTTTTAGATCGGCTGAAATATGCCAAGGTAGGTCATTGCCTTTACCAATACAGTGTTGCTGATCCATTGCCACTACATGTACAACTTCTAAGTTTTGAAAGGCCATAACGCGCTCAAATGTTGGGTCATATTTCTTATTCTTCCTCAAGGAGAGGAAGAATATCTATGGGTAAACCTTAATCCCGCTGATTCAAGGCGAGATTGAATTCGGCTTTATCTGCTTTAAACAGCAACCGGTGCTTTAATCCCGGGATGTGATTCATAACCCACGATTTCGATATCTTCAAATTTAAAGTCGAAAATATCATTAACCGCTGGATTGAGTTTCAGTTGGCACAGCCCTAAAGGTTCACGGCTTAACTGAAGCTTTGCTTGCTCAAAATGGTTGGCATATAAATGCGTATCACCACCCGTCCAGACAAAGTCACCCACGCCTAAACCGCAGACTTGCGCGATCATATGCGTGAGTAGCGCATAACTGGCAATATTAAAAGGCACACCTAGAAAAACATCGGCACTGCGTTGATAGAGCTGACAAGACAGTTTGCCGTTATGGACAAAAAACTGGAAGAGGGTGTGGCACGGAGGAAGGGCGACTTGCCCAGCTTCTTGTGGATTCCAACCCGATACAATCAGACGGCGTGAGTTTGGATTGGTTTTAATTTCATTGACTAACCAAGCAATTTGGTCAAAACCATCTTTTTCATACAAACCATCGGCTTTTTTGGTTGCGCCAAAGTTACGCCATTGATGTCCGTACACCGGCCCCAGTTCACCTTCTGGGCGACCAAAACGCGCAGTTTGTTCTGCAGTTGACCATTCGTCCCAAATGCTGACTTTGTTATCTTGTAAATATTGCACATTGGTATCGCCTTTTAAGAACCACAACAGTTCAATCACGATTGAACGAAAGTGCACTTTCTTAGTGGTTAATAAAGGGAAGCCTTGAGAAAGATCAAAGCGCATTTGATGACCAAATACTGAGCGCGTACCTGTACCAGTACGGTCGCCTTTATCACCGCCGTGATCGAGGATGTGTTGTAGCAGGTCTAAATACGTTTTCATAAAACTCTCAAATAAACACTTTGGGGGAACAGACCTCTTAATAGAAGTGCCTGTTCTTTCCACTCTAAATTATAAAATCTGCGGATGATTATACTGAATTGTGCCTTATTGCGCACCCGAGATTAGTAAGTCAGGCAAGATGATTACTCATATAAAAGTTATGTGAAAGCTATTACAGAGAACCAGGTTAAAGTGGTTTTGTGCAGGATTTAAACTGCAATAATTGAGTTGTATCGAATCTAAATAGATAGCCGTTTAGATGGGCAATCCATTCCATATCTAAGGACTTCATTAGCCAATGTTGAAAAATTTGAGCTTAAGCCGAAAAAGGACTTGGGTAAGGGGTAAATTTTTTTAGTTAATTTAAGTTTCAAAAAGTACAGAGAAAAGAAAACTTTAGAAAGGTTGTGTTGCATTTTGAAAAAAAATATTACATTTACGACATGAAAGTTCAATGCTGAGCGGTTAGTATTTCGAACTCGAAAAGTTGCACACCCCTAATGATTGGGAGGAGAGTTGGTTTTAGTATGCCTTATGATCAAAACGTAAATATGAATGACGTCTATGCGCCTGCGCAAACCAATATCATAATACGTTCTCAGTCAGAGCGAAATGTCACCGCTTCGGATATTTTAAGCTCGAAGCAGGCACGAGAAAGGGCCATTAGCAACCATCAGCGTGTGGATCTTGAAAAATTTACAGGTTTCTTAAGAAATATTACCCGTCAAACCAGCACCCAAAAATGTGCTAAAAGTATTCGCATTGGATTAGAGTCTGCGGGTGCACGCTTCAAGAGCCATCCTGTGGCTGCGGCAGATTGGGGGAAGACCTTAACCAGCATTGGTTATCGTAAAATCAACTTATCTTTTGATCAGCCTAAAAAAGGCGATATTTATATTATCGACCGTACTGCAAAGAACCGTTATGGACATATTGCCGCTTATTCAGGCAATGGCTGGGTTTCTGATTTTAAACAAAGTGGTTATGCGGTTTATCGTAACCAAAATGTGAACTACAGCTATTATCGAATGGATTAAGCAGATGTTGACGGGATGTAGAGCAACTCCGCATCCCGATTAAACTCTTTTTTCACGCTGCGCGTGAATCGAGACTAAAAATAAACCAATTCCACTAAAGCCGATACACTGGAGCGCAAGCGCAATTTTATCTTGAGCGGGTAAATAGCCGAGCAAACAAATCAGGGCAATTAGGGGCATAAAAATAACCAAACGCGAAAAGCCTTCACGATACGGATTGTCCTGAGCAATCTTCAATTGCACACCGCGTAGCAGATGCGTTGCAATGCCAATCACTAGACTCAAACCAATAAAAATCGCGCCAAGCTGTTGAACTTGTGCTGCCATAAAAATCATCACGCAAGTGGCAATACAAACGATGAGTTTAATTTGACGGCTACAGCGTTCAGAATACCAAAAGTTCAACATGGTTTATTTGGACTCAGGCTGAGTATTGCTATGCAAAAGAGATAGAGGGGAAAATAGGCAAATCCCCAGCGCCATAAAACCAATCCCTTGTGCACCTGGAATCAGCAGCTCACCATCTTTAATATTCATAAAAATCAGTGCCAAAAGTAGGGCAATTGGAATCCAAGTCAGTAGACGATATAAAAAACCTGTAGTATTTTTGGCCGCAAAGTGAATTTTGCAGTAACGACAAATCAGAAAAACAATCCCAGTACCCAAGAACATTAAAATGGAATTGAGGCTCAGGGGTTCCATCCAATACAACACACCTGTTACAACAGCAATTGCGATAAAAATAAGTAATTTTTTAAGAATAGAAATTGAGGGATTAAACCAAAATTCGAGCATGGGAATGATGCATTTAAAAACCAAACATATGTCACTTTAGCATAATTTGGTCCTAAAAAAGGGGGCAATGAAGCCCCCAATATTTTATCCGCTCATCGGATTAGCCATTATTCTTTTGTGGACCCCAATCATAGATTTTCTTTTGATAGGCATACCACATCATCCACGCGCCGACCAAAATCATTGGCAGACTGAGGAATTGACCTTTACTCATCCATGCGATGAACAGCTGTCCGTTGTCAGGTTCACGGAAGAACTCGACGATGAAGCGGGCCATACCATAACCGATCAGGAATAACGCTGAAACCGCCATGCGAGGACGTGGCTTTGAACTGAACCACCACAGTACGATGAATAACAATAACCCTTCAAAAAAAGCCTGATAGAGCTGAGAGGGATGGCGAATTAGCTGTAGCGGGTCAGTTGGGAAAATCATACCCAGTGCAAAGTTTGGATCTGCAACAGGGCGACCGTAAAGCTCTCCGCCAATGAAGTTACCAATACGACCAAACATGAGCCCTGTAGGGACACATGGCGCAATAAAGTCGAGGGTTTGGAACCAAGTCATTTTGTATTTCTTACACCAGAACAGCATGGCAAGCATTACACCCAAGAAGCCGCCGTGGAAACTCATGCCGCCTGTCCAGACTTGGAACAGCCAAATTGGGTTGGCAAGGAATTGCTCAAAGCCATAAAAGAAGACGTAACCGACACGACCACCAATAACCACACCTAGAGCGCCATAAAAGATCAAATCGGAGACCATATCAGGTGTCCAACCACGTTCTTTCGCGCGGTAGCTTGCAAGTCCCCAAGCAAACAAAAAGGCCAATAAATACATCAGTCCGTACCAATGGACTTGTAAAGGGCCAAGTGCTATTGCAACGGGGTCAATATTTGGATAGGTCAGCATGCATATTCCTAGTCATTATGTTTTGAACAGATTTTAGCTGAAAGAGATGAAAAATGTTGTACATTCAATGTGTAAAGATGATGAGTATCGTTTATGTGTATTGTGGCAATAGCATGGCAGGTCTTGGATGAGATGCCATTGTGTTTGATTTCAAATCGAGATGAGTTCTATCAGCGCCCTTCGAGCCATTTAAAGCAATGGGAAAATAGCCCGATTATTGCAGGGCAAGATTTGCAGTCTGGCGGCACATGGATGGGGATAACGCCAACAGGACGTTGGGCAGTTTTAACTAACTTTCGCGATGGAAAGGATCAAACCAGCTATCCAACGTCTCGTGGACATTTGATTCAATCCTTTTTGGAGTCTGAACAAACCCCGATTCGTTTTGCACAAGCTTTAGAGAAAAAACAATGCGACTATGCGGGCTTTAATCTTTTTATGGGGGATCGGCATCAGGCGGTCTACATGAGCAATCGAGGTGAAGCACCACAGGTTCTTCCGAAAGGCGTGTATGTGGTGTCGAATGGTTTGATGACTGAACATTGGGAAAAAACCAAACATTTACGTAAGCGCTTTACCCAAGAGTTCTTACCGATGTTGCAACAATCCCATATCTTACAAAGTGATTTAGAGACAACGGCTTGGGATATTTTGGAGGATGAACGCAAGATTATTCCAGACTTGTTGCCGCAAACTGGAATCAGTCAGGATATGGAAGAATTACTGTCTCCGACCTTTATTCAAAGCCCTATTTATGGGACACGCTGTTCTAACTTCCTGCGCATGACCCATGAACAATGGTCTTGGCTTGAAAAGCAGCAACAGGGTGAGTGTAAAGGAAAAATCACGGAACAGACGGTATTCTTTAAGCTATAAAAAAATGCCGACATGGTGTCGGCATTTTTTATTGTCGCTAGATTATGCTTTTGCTGTTTCTAATGCTTCGCCAGCGATTACACCACCATCTTTACGGGTGATGACTACGGTTGCAGAACGAGGTACTTTACCTAAGCGGCTATAACGATCGCTTTGGTTGGCGGGCCATGCGCCCCCTGGATGCTGGACATTTACGAAAATCGCTTTGTAGTCTGGTGTCATGGTCACACCGGTAATTTCACAGCCTGAAGGGCCTGTAAGGAAACGGCGAACCCGATCATTATTCAGCTTGGCACCGACAAAGGTTTCCTGACCTTCAGCTTTGGTACTGGAAGCAATTGCTTTAGTACCATCACCGACTTTACCCGGAAGTGCTGCTAACATCATGCAGTTGGTTTCATCGGTGTACTGACCATCATCGGTCTGAATCCACAGAATCCCGCGCGGATCGAACCACATGCCGTCCGGGCTGGAGAAGTCATTTAAATCATCCAGACCTGACAGGTTGATGTTAGAGGCAGCACGTGCTTCTGCACCGAACAGGAAAATATCCCAAGCAAAACTTGTCGCTCTAACTGTGTTTTTAGCTTCACTGAAACGAATGATATGACCATTCCTGTTTCCTGAGGTGCTAGCTGACGGGCCTATAAAGTCGATGTAGCTACGTGGGTTGGCTGCATCGGTTGGGTAAGCACGTCCACGGTTACTGTTGTTGGTAAGCGTCACATAGACTTCACCATTTTCGGGATTCACTGCAACCCATTCTGGACGGTCCATTTTGGTCGCACCAACATGGTCAGCCGCAAGACGGGCATTGATGACGATGTCATCTTGGCCTGCAAATGGATAGATTTCATTGGCAGCAGTTAAACCATTTTTGCCATGAGTCAGTTCTAACCATTCACCTGTACCGTCATCATTGAATTTAGCGACATATAATGTCCCTTTATCCATATATTTATCACCAGCGGTATAACCACCATTGACGTCTTTCGGATCCCAGACTGCTTCAGAAACAAATTTATAGATATATTCGCCGGTCGCATCATCACCCATATAGAACGCTAATGGCTGACCCGGAATAGGGTTACTACAGCGGCAATCTTCGTGTGCAAAACGACCCAGTGCAGTACGTTTAACTGGACGTGTAGTCGCGCTAAATGGATCAATCTCTACAATGAAGCCACACGTATTCATGACATTACGGTAGTCTGCTAGCGCGTTTTCACCTTTAACTGAAATATCCCAACGATCATACAGATCTTTGTCACCAGTTAACTCGGCAATTGGAGTATTCCATAAATATTGCGAAGAAAGGGCATCAGCACCACCACGACCATAACGTGATAAGGCAATTTCTTCTTTTGCAATGGCACGTGTGTCATTGGCTTGACGAGCGAAATAACCGTCCCAGTTTTCTTCAGCCGTTAAGTAAGTTCCCCATGGCGTATAACCATTACCACAGTTGGCAAAGGTACCACGTGTTAAAGTACCGTCTTGAGAGAATCGGGTTTTAACCAGATCAGAACCGCGCGCTGGACCACGGATTTCCATTTCAGTTGCGGCAGTAATACGACGGTTAAATTTAGAATTTAAGTTGATTTTAACGTCTTGTGTATTTGCATCTTTGCTGATCTCAATAACAGAAACACCATGCGCATTCACTTCACGGAGTACCTGATCTTCTGGACGTACGCCATTGATGACTTTTGTACCTTCTGGTGTATGGAGCTGAGATAGTTGTAGGTATTCGTGGTTTAGAACAAGTAAACCTTGTGTTGATTCTTTGGCAGCATAATTTTTATTGGTTGGATGCATACCGAAGAAGCTCATACCATCATGGTTATCGCCGGCACGGAATTGATAAGATGCACCTGATGGTAGTACAGCATCGGTTTTTTCTGGATAAGCAGGGTCATTTACAATAGGATCACCTACTGCATATAACACTTTCAGCTGGTAGCCTGCAGGAACACTGAAGAAGTTCGCTATATTTTTTCTCACAGGTTCAAAGGTTAATTTATTCGGACGTGCTTTTAGATCGCTCCATGCATGTTGATCTGGGTTAGTGGTGTCTGGCGGTGTAGTTGGATTACCGTCAGGAGTACCAGAATCAGTATCATCATCTGAACAACCACTTACTGTTGCTGCAAATGCTAATGCCATTGCCCCACTTGTAGTTTTTGCAATAAAACCACGACGATTCATATGTTGATCAAGAATCGTTTGAAAATGCGTATTATTTGAAGTGTTACAATCTTGGGTCAGATCCTGACACGGAATCATTTCATAGTTGTTCATTTAAAAGTCCCAATTTAAAAATAAGTGCTTGGTGGTGTAGAGGTTTTCAATACTTTAAGCTTGGGATATGACAGTAATCCTAAGAAAATATTTCATTAAAGTTAAATAAATTAGTATTTTATTTAAATTTAAAAAACAAAAAGACAGCCAGAGCTGCCTGAGTAAATCGATATTTTTTTGTTTTGGCTGGTTATTGTTATTCAGTCTTTAAACGACGTTTCTCAATCAGTTTTCCTGCCAGTAAACCCAGTTCAAACAGCAGCCACATCGGGACAGCCAGCATGATCATTGATAGGGCATCCGGGGGTGTTACAAACATTGCCACAAAGAAGCAACCCACAATAATAAAGCGGCGTTTCTCGACCAGCTGCTGGGTACTGACCACACCAATTAAAATCAGTAATAGGGTAATAATTGGAATTTCAAAGGTAAACCCGAACACCAAAAACAGCTTCAAACAAAAGGTCAGATAGCTATTAATATCCGTCATCGGGGCAACCGTTTCCGGCGACACACTGATGAAAAAATGCAAAATTGACGGCAGTGCAACAAAATAGGCAAAGCTGATGCCAGTATAAAACAGACAAATACTGCCAATCAACAAAGGTAAGGCCAAACTTTTTTCTTTCTCATATAGTGCAGGTTTTACGAATGCCCAAAGCTGATAAAAAATAAATGGCATCGCTATCAGCAACGCCACAAAAAAGTTCAGTTTAAATGGCGCCATAAAGGTGGCAGTAACATCCGTTGCAATCATAGATGAGCTAATTGGAAGTTGTGCTCGTAAGGGTTCAGATAGCATTTGGTAGCTATGATTGGCAAAAGGCAATAAACAAAAGAATAAGGCAATAATTAACCCGACAATTTTAAAAAGATGCTTACGCAGCACCATCAGGTGCTTGGTAATTGGCATTTCTTCTAATGCAGGTTGCTCAGACTTCACCGCTAAATGAGGAAGCTGAGTAGAATTGGGCTGACTCATACCGCGACCTTCATTTCAGTATATATTGTATTTTGAATGGGGGAGATAGATGCTGATGCAGTCCGTACTGGCGCTTTAGGGATGCGTACCATGCACTGTTTTTCTGTATTTTCAACAGGTTGATAAAACTGCTGTTGTAAGTTGTTTAAAGATGCCTGTTTTGAGTCTGTCGATGATTTTGCATCATCAAAGATTTTTTCATTTTTCATTTCAGACATCTGAGCCTGCATTTTTGCTTCAAGCTCTTGAATACGTGCCATTTCTTGCTGCATTTGTTCACGTAATTCAGATAAACGCAATTCACGGTCGATGTCGTTTTGAACATTGCTGACCATACGTTTTACTTTGCCATACCACTTTCCAACAAAACGCGCAGCTTCTGGAAGTTTCTCAGGACCCAGCACCAATAATGCAATGATGCCGAAAATCAGCAGTTCTGTCATTCCAATATTGAGCATAATCTCAAACCCTCAGCCTTAGTGTTTTACTGTCGAATTGACATCACTGCTATTGGCTTGATGTTCAATCGTACGAGGTTCTTTGAGTTGCGCCGCTTCCGCCTCATCATCTTTTATTGATTTTTTAAAATCTTTGACCGCGCCACCCACATCTTTACCTAAGTTCTTAAGTTTGGCTGTACCAAAAAGAAGAATAACCACAATTGCAAAAATGAGTACGTGCCAAATTGATAGTCCCGCCATGGGTAGATCCTCATCATTTTTCGTTTTCCCTATATCAACAGGCTTGTGTGACATTGCGGTGACGATGATGTTTCAATTTCAAGACAAAACGATCGATTTGCACAGATTTTGAGAAAAAGCAGTGTATGATGATTCGGTGAAATTTCAAGGATATTGAAGTGACGTTGCTGCTCCCTCTGTTGGCTTTTCTTAGTGGTTTATTCCTTGCATCCACCCCATTGGCAACACGGTTGAAAACAGGCTTTTCAAGTCTTTTAGCGCGTTGCTTTATTCCGATTGTTATTGTCTACAACATGGTGTTTTATCAGGCTGGTAGCATTAGTCTGATGTTATTCAGTTTTGTCGTGGCAGTGCTCTTATTTTACTTTTTCTTATACTTTTCAAAGAATAAATTAAGCGCCCTATGTTTTAGTTATGTCAATATGGCATGGTTAGGCTTTCCTTTTGCGATTGCGTTGTTTGGCACAGAAATTAGTCCAGCAATGGTGGCGCTATACATCGGTGGCTCTATTTTTGGCAATCTCTGGGCAGTTACGGCTGTGAGCCAAACACCGTTACCTTTTTCATTTATTTTAAAAAAAGTGCTCTTTGCTCCACCCGTGATTGCTTTGATTTTGGCCCTTATTTTTCGTTTCGTTGGGGTGCAACATTGGTCACAGCATGATCTGATTGATGTGATTTATAGTGCAGCCAAATTTGGTATGAGCTTCTCTGGCATGTGTGTATTGGGCATGTGGTTGAGGCACACCAAAGTTGAGAAAGCGGATCTGTGGCAAAGTAGTCAAACGGCTTTATTAAAATTGGCATGCGGCGTGGTGCTGTGTGGGTTAAGTTATCGTTATCTCGCTATTCCTAATATTGAACAATATATTGGGGTCATGTTCTTATTGTTTTGTTTACCGCCAGCAGCCAATATTGTGGCTTTGGAAACGCATTATCAGGGTACAGGCACATCGGCAAAATACATTGCTTCAGGTACGATCATCAGCTGTGTCGTGGTGAGTATTTATGGTTTATTGCTGCATGTATTTGCTGTGATCTAAGCACTCACTTTTAGCTGGAGATGCGTAGTGCTGCGCAAGGGCGATAGAGGAGAATATGAAAAATCTTTCGCCGTCGTCCTCCCCGAGGGGAGAATGGGTAACATTGCGCAGCTTGGTTTTTATTGTTCTAAACTGGCTTTAAACAGTTGCATCGCCTGACCACGATGGCTGATTTTATTTTTTTCTTCTTTGCTCATTTCTGCACTTGAAAGCCCTAACTCCGGTAACCAGAACAGCGGGTCATAACCAAAACCATTTTCACCACGTGCAGCCTCGAGTACTTCACCTTTCCAAATGCCTTGGAAAATTTGCGGCAGAGGATCATCGGCATGTTGTACTAACGCTAAAACACATACAAACATGCCTTCAATTGCTTGACCGTCTTTACGCAGTGGCTTGAGTTCAGCTAAGAGTTTTTGGTTATTGGCAGCATCATCGCCGTGTTCACCTGCATAACGCGCAGAGTAAATCCCCGGTGCACCACCTAAAACTGGGACACAAATCCCAGAGTCATCTGCAATGGCTGGTTTTCCAGAAATTCTAGATGCATGACGTGCCTTAATAATCGCATTTTCGACAAAGCTCAAACCATCTTCAATGGCATCTTCAATATTCAATTTACCTTGAGCAATCACTTCAACAGGTAAGTTGAGCTCTGCAAATAATTTTTCAAATTCCGCAATTTTGCCTTTGTTATTGCTTGCGAGGACTAACGTACCTTGAGATAACCAATCAGTTGATGCCATGTGAAAGATCCATGCTTTAAAAATTATGCGGTTATTTTAACAAGTCCGACTCATGGATAGGCAATAAAAAAGCACCCGAAGGTGCTGAGTATCGAAATAAAAGCTTATTGAGCTTGAATCCACTTGTCTGCACGGTCACGTGCTTGACGAATTTGATCTTGTGTTAAGTTTGCCGCCAAGGCTGTTTTCTTGCCTTCAGAAAGCGTAATCACTTTATTATCGAGCATGCCATCACGGGTTGAAAGCTCATACCATTGATAAGCACCCATGTAGTTTTTCTTTTGCTCTTCCATCATGGCTAAGTTAAAGCTTGCGCGGTTATCACCACGGCTGGCTGCTTTTTCAAAGTATTGACGTGCTAAAGATTCATCTTTTTTAGTGCCTAAGCCATCTGCAAGCATACGACCAACATTTAGCTGAGCGGCCGAAAGACCTTGATCTGCAGCTGCTTTGTACCAAGCAAAGGCCTGTCGTTCATCTGCAGAGATGTCTTTACCTTGTTGATACTTGGTTGCAAGATAGAACTGCGCAGCAGGCTGACCCGCTTTTGCTGCTTTAATTAAGCTATTGATATCCATAACAGAATATTGTGCAGCTTGACTCGCAACAGACGTGGTTGGGGAAACATAATCTGCATGAGCTTGAATGCTCAAAAGTCCAACCAATAGTGTCGTGCTTAAGAATAGTTTTTTCATAGAGCGCTCACTCGATAAATTGCGACTTCACCAAACAAATTCGGGAGACGTTTACTGAGTAAACTATCTTGTTGATCCCCATTTACAGCGAGTCGATTAATAATTCTGATGTTATTTTCCGCACAAAGTGCTTCAAAATCACGGAAAGTACATAAGTGGATATTGGGTGTGTTATACCACATGTACGGCAAAGCTTCAGAAACGGGCATCATTCCTTTCAGTGCCAAGAAAGAACGGGTCTTCCAATGGGCAAAGTTAGGAAAAGTAATGATCGCCTGTTTCCCTACGCGCACCATATCACGTAATAAAACATCTGGTGCATCTACCGCTTGCAAGGCTTGTGCCATAACGACATAGTCAAAAGACTGGTCTGCAAAGCGGCTTAAACCCAAGTTTAAGTCTTGTTGGATAATATTTAACCCGCGACCGACCGCAATTGCAATCTTTTCTTGATCAATTTCCAGTCCATATGCACGAATATTGTGCTTTTTGCTCATATGGGCCAGTAATTCACCGTCACCACAACCTAAATCGAGTACGCTGGAATCAGGTTTGATCCATTTTTCTGCCAGTTGATGATCAATACGCATTACACAGCCTCCTGAGATGTTGCTTGAAGGTGTTCAGAACCACCCAAAAATGCACGTAATGCTTTTACATACAAAGGAATCGGGAACAGGAATGAGTCATGGCCTTGTTCAGCGTCGATATCTAAATAGCTCACCGGTTTGTGGTTGGTGATCAGTGCATCCACAATTTCTTGTGAACGTTGTGGGGTAAAACGCCAGTCGGTGGTAAAGGACACCACAAGGAACTGACATTTGGTCTGTGACATGGCTTTAACTAAAGACTGCTCATATTCACGCGCAGGATCAAAATAATCCAAAGCTTTGGTCATAATCAGATAAGTGTTGGCATCAAAGTTACGGCTAAATTGCTCACCTTGATAACGCAAATAGCTTTCGACTTGGAACTCGACATCGAAACCATACATAAATTTGCCTGACTTTAGGTCACGACCAAATTTCTGCTTCATGGCTTCTTCAGATAAGTAGGTAATATGACCGACCATACGTGCCAAAATTAGGCCACGTTTTGGATAGCTGTCATTTTCAAGATAGCGACCATCATGGAAGTCTGGATCAGACAAAATTGACTGACGTGCGACTTCGTTAAAGGCAATATTCTGAGCAGACAGTTTCGGAGCACTGGCAATAATCACGCATTTTTGCAAACGGTCAGGATAATCAACCGACCATTGCAAGGCTTGCATACCACCTAGCGAACCGCCAATTACCGCGCTCCAGATTTGAATACCCAGATGATCGGATAAAATAGCTTGGGTTTTAACCCAGTCACGAACGGTGACTAAAGGAAAGTCAGGACCATAAGGACGGTTATCATTTTCAGGGTTTGGCGAAGTTGGCCCTGTTGAACCGCTACAACCCCCAATATTGTTCAGTGCAACCACGAAAAACTTTGAAGTATCAATCGCTTTGCCTGGGCCAATACAAGCATCCCACCAACCCGGTTTTTTATCGTCAGCATGATGGTAACCCGCAGCATGATGATGACCTGATAGTGCATGGCAAATTAAAATCGCATTGGATTTATCTGCATTGAGTTCCCCATAGGTTTCAACCATCAATTCATAACGAGGAAGAATACGACCGCATTCGAGCTCTAAGGGCTCTTCAAAAGTAAACTTTTGTGGAGTAACGATACCCACGGAGTCAGCAGGAAAAGACACAGGAATAATACGCCTTAAATCTTTGGGATTAATAAACAAAAGGATACCACTTGAGGGTATCCTTCTAAAGTCATTTTAGTGCTAATTATTATTGCTAATACTTATACCGCAGCAGCAATCACTTGATCTGTGCTTAACACACCTTGATCAATTAAGCGGTTGGTACACGCAATAATCGCTTCAATCGATGAGGTCACAATGTTGTCGTGAATACCCGCACCGAAGGCTGATTTGCCAGTGCCTTTGACTTGTAACTCAACCAAAGCCAAGGCTTTTGCATTTGCTCCAGAGCTAATACCACGCTCTTCGTAGCTCAAGACGTCAATTGGTAACTGTAAAGCATCCAACATTGCAGAGATTGGACCATTGCCTTCGCCACGTAATTGCTGCGTTTCACCATTCACTTCAATTTCAAGCTCAACCACTTGTTTGCCGTTGTTGTCATACAAACGGTAGTTCTTAGTCGAGTAATGCGTATCTTTGGTGTCCACATAAGTTTCTTTGAATAATTTCCAAATTTCTTGTGCGGTAATTTCAGTGCCTTCTTCATCGGTACGTTTTTGTACGGTTTGAGAGAATTCAATTTGGATACGACGTGGCAAGACCACGTTGTAATTTGCTTCTAACAAGTAAGCAATACCACCTTTACCTGACTGTGAGTTGACGCGGATTACAGCATCATAGTCGCGACCCAAGTCTTTCGGGTCGATTGGTAAGTATGGCATATCCCAAATTTCTTCGTTCTTTTGGAACTCGAAACCTTTTTTAATGGCATCTTGATGCGAACCAGAGAATGCTGTGAAGACCAAGTCACCTGCATAAGGGTGGCGAGGGTGAACAGGCAAACCTGTACATTCTTCTACCGTTGCAATGATTTCATTGATATTTGAGAAATCTAAGTTTGGCGCAACACCTTGAGAGTACATATTCAAAGCAATCGCAGCGACATCGACGTTACCTGTACGTTCGCCATTACCAAACACACAGCCTTCGACACGGTCTGCACCGGCCATAATCGCCAATTCTGAGGCAGCAATCCCGCAGCCACGGTCGTTGTGACAGTGCACAGAAATAATCACGCCATCACGACGAGCAATGTTGCGGTGCATCCATTCGACTTGGTCTGCATAAACATTCGGTGTCGAAACTTCAACCGTAGCAGGTAGGTTTAAAATCACTTTATTGCTTGGTGACGCTTCCCAAATTTCGGTAACTGCATCACATACATCTTTTGCAACTTCTAATTCGGTTGCAGAGAAACACTCTGGGCTGTACTGGAACACCCACTCGGTTTCAGGATATTGCGCTGCATATTCTTTGACTTTGCTGGCTGCATTGACTGCTAATTGTTTCGCACCTGCAACATCGACATTTAAGACTTTTTGGCGGAAAGTTGGGGCATTTGAATTATAGATATGTACGATGGCACGTTTTGCGCCCGCTAAAGACTCAAAAGTACGTTGGATCAAATGATCACGTGCTTGAACCAAAACTTCGATATAGACATCGTCTGGAATGTGATTTTCTTCGATCAATTTACGAGTAAAGTCAAAGTCAATTTGAGATGCAGAAGGGAAACCGATCTCGATGTGTTTGAAACCAATTTTGACCAACATTTGGAACATTTTAAATTTTTGTTCCATATCCATCGGTTCAAAAATGGCTTGGTTACCATCACGTAGGTCAGTACTCATCCAAATAGGCGCTTTTGTAATTTCGTTGTTTGGCCATTGACGGTCTGGCAAGTCAACACGTTGATACATGCGACGATATTTCTTACTTGGATCAGCCAACATCATGAGGTAACTCCTTACATAGTACGGGTTGCATTTGAGTGGGTAATAAAAAGCAACCTACTATTTATATAGATTGTGTCTATGGTCTCTATTTACAAGGGAGTCTTCAGGGTGTTTGTAAACGTAAATATTTGATACGACTTAGATTTACCGTGAGTAACCTTGTAACGTTATATTTAAGAGTTTAATCCAGTTCGGTCGAAAAGATTTTTCTTTTTTTATGGCTTTTAGTCGTGTCTGAAAAAATATTTCCCTTTAATTTGGTATTTAGGGGAAATATTTCCGTGTATTTTTGAGATGTGTTTGATCTTTTTCTTCATTTTACGAATTTGATTCATTTCATTCGCTTTGTTGAAGAGGTTATGAGAACTCTATGACCATATCGGGCTGTATATCTGCAAGTGTTGCAGTGCCCATCAACGCCATGGTGATCTCAAACTCTTCTTTTAAGATTTTAAGCACATGGGCAACGCCCAATGCACCCGCAGTGGCAAGACCATAAATACATGGTCGCCCAACTAAAACCGCGGAAGCTCCCAAGGCAATAGCCTTAAACACATCTGAGCCGCGACGCACACCCCCATCATATAAAAGAGGGAAGTCATGCGGAACGGCTTTTTTGATGAGTTGCAAGGCTTTGAGTGGAGGAATACAGGTATCTAAAACACGACCGCCGTGGTTAGACACAATTAAGCCTTGTACGCCATGTTGAATGGCCAGTTGTGCATCGAGTGGACTGACGATGCCTTTTAACAGGATGGGTAAATCAGTCTGTTGAACCATCCATGCGATGTCGTCCCACGTCGGAGCAATTTTCATTAGCCCATTAAACACGGGATGATCACCTTCTTGCAGTTCAGGCAGTGGAATATGGGCAGGAGTGTGCGGATGCTGCATGTTTTCAGGGAGGTGAAAGAAAGCACGACGTTCACGGTCACGGATGCCTGTATGTGGAGAGTCCACAGTAATGACAATAGCGGTGAAGTTTTGTGCCTCAGCGAGCTTCAGCAAAGCCAAAGATTTATCACGGTCACCTTGCCAGTACAGTTGGAACCATTTGTAAGGATTCTCAGGTTTGAATGTTCGCATGTCCGTGTTGGTAAAAGTACTCAAAATCATATTGCTACCGAGTACTTCAGCTGCCAGTGCAGTTGCTGCTTCTGCTTCAGGATGAAACTGCTGTTGATGTCCAATCGGTGCGACAAAAATAGGATGTGGAAAGCTTTGCCCTAAGATTTCACAGCTCGTATTGCCTTGAGTGAGATCTCTTAACATGCGTGGTATCAAGTGCAGGTTTTGGAACTGAGCGAGGTTATTCCGAACACTGATCTCATCCATAGCACCACCTTGCAAATAGTGCCAGACCATCTCAGGCAGATGCTTTTCTGCTTCAATTTCATAGTCAGCAATCGTTTGCAATGAGACAGGAATTTGGGTGAGTGGTGGCAAAAAAGTTTTTGATGTCATGGAACGATCCAGTTGCTACAGTAGTTAACGTTGAGCTAGGATGATTGTTTTACAGTTCAGCCCATTTGCGCATCAGGTTATGATACAGACTGGTGAGCTTTACCACTTCTTGATGTTGATCACCGAGTTGTACACGTAGGTTCTGAATGGTTTGATCAAGATTAAATAAGATATGACGGTCAGCATCATCTCGAATCATACTTTGAACCCAAAAGAACGAAGCGACACGGCAGCCTGAGGTCACTGGTGTTACCTCATGCACGCTAGTAGATGGATATAAAATCATATCACCCGCAGGTAATTTCACTTCATGATAGCCATAGGTGTCTTCTACTACCAAATCGCCACCTTCATATTCGTCAGGTTCGCTTAGAAAAACAGTGCAGGATACATCGGTACGAATCCGATCTTTGCTTCCGGCTACCCAGCGAATGGCATTGTCTACATGGAAGCCAAAAGTTTCGCCCTGTTCATAGCGGTTAAAATACGGTGGCAAAATATCTAAAGGTAGGGCCGCGGACATAAAGAGCGGATGTTGTCCAAGCGCTTCTAAGATGATATTGCCTAAGTGTTGAGTGAGAGGGTGATCTTCGGGGAGCTGTTGATTTTGTTTTACATTTTTTGAGAGTGATCCTGTGGTTTTTTTACCATCAATCCACTCGACTTTTGCCATTTCACGGCGAAAGTATTGTACCTGTTCTTTGCTTAATACATTGGGAATATGATGGATCACAACACGACCTGCTGAAAATGAAAGATCTATTTAGTCTTTAAGCATATATAAAAATAGCCTCAATGAGAGGCTATTTTTATCAAATCTCAGGATGAAGAGAGATTTTAGTTATAAACTTAGTATTTGAAGTTTAGAGACAGTACTGCGCTACGACCTTCAGCTTCAGTTGCATAGTGAGATGCGTAAGCTTTAGTGAAATAACGTGTATCAGCCAAGTTGTTGACATTTAACTGTAGATCCACATTCTTGTTCACGTTATAACGCGCCATTGCATCGTAACGTACATAACCTGGAACAAATTTAGTATTTGCAGCATCACCATAGACTTTGTCCATTGCAATTGCACCAGCGCCTAAAGTTAATTCTGGCAATACTTTGTAAGTCGTCCAGAGAGTTGCACTATTTTCTGGAACATTTGGTAATTGTTTACCCTTCGCTGGGTTAGGATATGTACATACGCCTGCACGTGTACATGACGGACCTGGATTGGTCATTTCTGTATCTAAGTAAGAATATCCAGCAGTAATATCCCATTTATCCGTAATTTTACCTGTCGCGGTAAGCTCAATACCATCAACCTTGCTTTCCCCACCGTTGGTATACGTGCCAGCATCAAGTTGGATACGTGTATTTTGTTTTTCGGTACGGAAAATAGCAGCAGTAAGGTTTAAGCGGTCATTGAAAAGATCCCATTTCGTACCTAGTTCAATAGTACGTGCTTCTTCAGGTTTTAAATCCATGTAGGCTTGGCCAATTGCTTCTGAGCCATCACCACCATCGACACCTACAGGGTTTGCAGAGGTTGCATAACTTGCATAAATTGAACCATTTTCAACAGGCTTGAAGGTTAAACCAGCTTGATAGGTGAAAAAGTCTTTATTATTTTCAAGCTTAGCACCTGTAGCATTAGTCACTTGTTCTGTATCGAACTTATCCCAACGAAGTCCTAAATCCAATAACCATTGTGGATTGAACTCGATATTATCCAGTAAATAAACTGAAGTAACTTTGGTCGTGGTAGTTGTCGTATTACGATTCGCTACAGCTGTACCTAACCATTCTTCTTTAGAACTAGGATTAGTTAAAGAAGTACACCATGCATCATTAATTTTACAATCACTATTGAAGCCACCAGTTGTTGTACCAGCATAACCTGGGTAAGTTGTTGTATAGCTACCTTTGTTAGACTCTTGGTCGCTATATTCTGCACCCACATTAAATTTATGTTTAATTGTACCCGTATTAAACTTACCAGTTAACGCAAGTTGATCTGTAAAGATGTCGGTATCTGTAATACGTGAGTTGATACGGCGCCATACTTTGTCATTTAATACATTACCTTTAGAGTCGTCTGGTTGAGTCCAAAGGTAATCATTTGTCGACTTGTTATAAACAGCAGTATTCGTGATGGTTAAATTATCATTAATATCGTGTTCTAATTTGATTGTACCAATTTGATTTTCTTGTTTTTGGAAATCACGATCATGTAAGCCGTAGTATATGCCTTGTTTTACATCTACAGGTTTGCCTACAGTTGCTTTCTTTGTAGCATCATAATTGTAAGGCACACCTGAGTCAGGTGTATCATCAGATTTTAAATAGTAATAGCTTAATGTTGCACGTGTATCACTGTCTAAGCCAAAAGTAATACTTGGCGCAATACCTGCACGTTTGTATTC
Source organism: Acinetobacter sp. CAU_H_S139_7 (assembly GCF_058599305.1). Taxonomy (NCBI): domain Bacteria; kingdom Pseudomonadati; phylum Pseudomonadota; class Gammaproteobacteria; order Moraxellales; family Moraxellaceae; genus Acinetobacter; species Acinetobacter sp. CAU_H_S139_7. The sequence continues at coordinate 3,023,552 of NZ_CM178651.1, read as the reverse complement.
AGCACCGTCATGTTGCCCAGCTTTTTCATTCTGGTGTCCCATTACAGCAACACGAGCTGCAATACCATTACCAAAGTCTTTATTGCTATCTAAAGTAATACGTTGGTAGTTATCTGTACCTGCAGCAACAGAACCTTCTAAAGCATCGCCTTTTTTAGCAACTTTAGAAATCATGTTAACACTGCCACCAACAGAGCCAGCTCCACCAAGAGAAGAAGCAGAACCTTTGATTACTTCAACTTGCTCTACTGCAAACATTTCACGGTTTTGAGACGTCGAGTTGCGTACACCATCTACAAACATGGAGCTTTCAGAGTTATAACCACGGATAAATGGACGGTCGCCATTTGGGTTGCCGCCTTCACCTGCACCAAGTGTGATACCAGGTACTGTGCGTAAAGCATCGCTTAAAGTTGTAACTTGAGTGTCTTCAATCAACTGCTTAGAAATAACCGACACAGACTTTGGTGTGTCGAGTAGGGGAGCAACGAACTTGCTGTTTGCAGATTTGTCTACTTTCAAACTTTGTTCTGCTGCCGCTTCCGTGTGAATTGTTTCTAATTGCGCGATTTGATCTTGCGCAACAGCATTGACTGCAACCACAGAGAGTGTTGAAGCGATTGCTGAAGAAACCAGCTTTTTACGTGTTTTGATGAAGGCCATAACGAATCTAGTTCTAGCGTTGTAAATTAGTATGCGAATAATAATGATTCTTATTTTTTGTAGCATAACTATTACATTGGAATTGTCGATGCTTAGATATATTTGTGTAGAAAAAATAAATGTAATAATGTAATGAATTTAATATAAGTTTTTGATTTTTATTTAAATTGGAAAATTAGATTATGTTTTTATAATATTATTGGAATTTAGAATCCATTATTTTTAAGCTAAGTTTGAAGGTGTTTCTCAAGTGAATGTGTATAAATTATGTTGGATCTATATTAGCTATGTACGAAGAAAACCCTGCCGAAGCAGGGTTTTGGATGCAGCTTAGAACTTAAAGGTCGTACTTAGCTGAACGCGTCGTCCTTCTTGGGTGTTTGTATAGCGGTTATAATAAGCATCTTCAGTGGAAACATATTGATAATCAACAAAATTGACATCAAAAATATTATAAAGTGCGACACCAACTTCGATATTGTCATTCACTATATAGTTGGTTCCAAGATGCCATTGTGTATAGCCTTTATAGTCACCTAAAGTGTTTTTAACGTTACCATCTTCTCGGATTTGACTACTGCGATATTCACCACGTAACCAAAGTGATGCATTATCAGCAGGTTGGTAATTAACTAAGAGGTTAGCCATGTGTTCAGCATTATCTGCATCATCAATGGTACGACCTGTCGCATCAGTTAGTTCACCTTCTGTCCATGTATAATTGCCAGAAACTTGCCATTGGTTATTAATTTGGTATGAGGCACCAACTTCAATACCATGTGACTCAGCTTCTTCTGCGTTGTAAGGGCGTGCAAGTGTTAAGTTACGATTTTTTGCAGTTGTCCAGTCTACGCCCCATTCTTTTAACTTGGCATCACAGGCTGCTTCATTACCTGTACAGTCAAACTCGATCGGACGACCATCATAGCTGACACCAGGTACATAAGTACCATCATTGGTCAGCCGGTCTACATCACTTTGTCGAATAAAAGTAAGTGCATAGTTTGCACCCGATGTTGTAATTTTATCTTTGGTCTTATTTTGGAATAATGTTAGGTTCGCATTAAAGCCTTGTTGGTTATCAAAATAAATGCCTAACTCTGTACTTTCACTCGTTTCAGGCTGCAAATTAATATTACCTAAAACTGGTGTGCGTCCTTGACCAGCAATGTTGGATAAACCTTGGGTAAGTTGTTCTAAGCGCGGAACTTTATATCCTTCAGCATAACCACCTTTAGCAGTCCACTGATCATTCATATTCCAAACTAAATATGCGCGTGGGGTAAAGAAATCACCAAAAGCACTGTGATCATCGAAACGGCCACCTAAGGTTAAATTTAAGTTTGGTAAAATAGACCACGTGTCTTCAATAAATAGACCATATTGCTCAAAAGTTAGTTCAGGGTTGGCACGACGAATACCATCTTTTTGGCTGGCATCCCACCATTGACCACCAATGGTAATGTTGTGATTTTCAATGTTTTGCGTGGTGAATTTAGTATCAAAATAGATATCTTCACTTTTTAATTCACGATTAACGAATTTTTGGTTTTCTGGTGTCGTTAACATGCCCGCGGGTAAAAGCCGTCCAACAGTTTCTGTTTCTACATGAGAAATACTGCTTTCTAAACGACCAAAAATTGTTTGCCATTCATGAGAGATATAGGCTTTGGTGCGTTCATATTCTTGACTAGGTCCATAGCCTTGAGTGCTATTGGGCGCTAGTGGCTTACCATTATTATCTAGGTATGTACCAAGTTGTCCACGACTGTTATCAAACCATTGTTGAGTGTTTTCAACGTCAAGTGCAAAACTATGATCAGGATGTGGTGTAAAAGTTAAGCGGCCACCAAATGTTTCAATATCTGATTTTGTCGGACTATTTCCTTGAGCTAACGTATTGATCTCGCTATTTGCAGCTGGGACTTTAATATATGATTGTTGGCGTTCAGCTTTCCGTGCGCGGATTTGTAAACCAACCAAATCTTTTACTAGTGGGCCTGATGTAAATATTTCGGCAGCGTATTGGTTACCAAACTCTGAGCTATTTGGTAGGACAGTGCCGTTTAAGTTTAGAGAGCCAGTCCACTCATTAGACACTTTTTTAGTAATGATATTGATAACGCCGCCCATAGCGTCTGAACCATATAAAGTTGACATTGGGCCGCGAATGACTTCAATTCGCTCAATAGCTGAAATTGGTGGAATAAAATTATTATTAGATTCGCTAAAACCATTCGGTGTAATGTTTCCTACACTATTTTGGCGCTTACCATCGATTAAAATTAAAGTGTATTCAGGTGGCATACCACGCATACGAATATTGAGTGTTCCTGTCTTACCTGCAGTAGGGCTAACATCTACACCTTCTACACCACGTAAAGCATCTGCTAATGAGTTCACGCGTTTGGATTTGAGATCTTCTTGATTTAATACAGTAATAGACGCAGGTGCATTTTTAATATCTTGTTCAAAACCCGCAGCTGAAACCACAATGGTGGAAAGCTGATGTGGCGATGAATCTTCAGTTGTTGTTTCTGCGAAAACAGGAGCGGTGATTGCCCCAAGCAATGCCAATGAAAGAGGGTGTAGATTAAACTTACTCATAACTAGAGTTCCAATGATGGACGAGAAAAAAATTGAAAAAAACGATCAAAAAGTTAGCGCGAATATTAATGGTAATATTTATCATTTGCAACAAAAAGACATAAAAAATATAATACTTTGCGCTTAATCAGTAGCGATTTAAAAATATTCAAAATAAAAAACGATAAATGAAGAAAAAAATATGTGGTTTCAATCGGGTGTTTTGTATATCGTTCAATGTTGTCATATAATGTGGCACTTTTTAAAATTGTTCTTACCAAAAGATTGAGGAAGCCATGCAAGTAACTTCTGAAGCGGTTTCGGGTGTTACCCGTCGTTTAAATGTATCTGTACCGACGAGCCGTGTTAACGAGCAGTTCGAAGCTCGCTTAAAACGCACTGCTAAAACTGTGAAGATCAACGGCTTCCGTCCAGGTAAAGTGCCAGTAAATGTTGTTCGTCGTGAATATGGCGCGGGTATCTACCAAGAAGTCGTAAGCGACATTATTCGTGACACAGTATTTGAAGCGATCCAACAAGAAAAAATCAATGCTGTTGGCATGCCAAACATTGAAAAATCTGAATTAAAAGACGACGCGCTTGTATACGAAGCGACTGTTGAAGTTTATCCAGAAGTTAACGTGAAATTTGATGGTTTAGAAGTTGAACGTAAAGCATCTGAAGTAAACGACAAAGATGTTGATCAAATGATCGAAAACCTTCAGAAGCAACGTGCTTCTTGGGCTGAAACGAAAGGCATGGCTAAAAAAGACATGCAAGTTACTTTCGACTTTGAAGGTTCAGTAGACGGTGAAAAGTTTGAAGGTGGTTCTGCAGAAGACTTTAAACTTGTTTTAGGTTCAGGTCGTATGATCCCTGGCTTCGAAGACGGTATCGTTGGTATGAAGAAAGGCGAAGAGAAAGTTATCGATGTAACTTTCCCTGAAGACTACCAAGCTGAAAACCTTGCTGGTAAATCAGCTCAATTCAAAATCACTGTGAAGCTTGTTGAAAAACAAAAACTTCCAGAAGTTGACGCTGAATTCCTTAAAATCTTCGGTCTAACTGAAGAAGAAGGCATTGAGAAGTTAAAAGCTGACGTTCGTAAAAACATGGAACGTGAAGTGAAAAATGGTTTGCGTAATCAAGTGAAAGGTGCAGCTTTTGATGCGCTTGTAGCTGCAAACGAAGTTGAACTTCCTGCGTCTATGGTTGCTCAAGAAGTTGACCGTCAACGTCAACAAATGATCCAACAGTTCACTCAGCAGTTTGGTGCTCAAGGTGCGAAAGCATTTGACTCAAGCATGCTTCCAGATGAATTGTTCAAAGAACAAGCTGAAAAATCTGTAAAATTAGGCGTACTGGTAAGCAAAGTTTTAGCTGATGCTAAAATTGAGGTAGATCAAGCACGTGTTGATGCTTACATCGAAGACATGGCTTCTTCTTATGAAGATCCAGCTGAAGTGATCGAATACTTCAAAAATGACAAACAACAACGTTCGCAAATCGAAGCTGTTGTGTTAGAAGACCAAGTGGTTGATCACATCTTAGCGTCTGCTAAAGTAACGGATACTGCTGTAAGCTACGAAGACTTATTGAAAGAGCAACAAGCTCGTCAACAAGGCTAAGTTTAGCTAAAGTAAAAAAGGCGCTTTGAGCGCCTTTTTTATTGTGATCTAGGTTTGTAAAAGGCCTTGCGTTCACAAAGCTTATGCAAAAAATATCTGTTATTTACTTGGGAATATTTTGCATTTTCAGCAATTATCCCTCATATTGTGACTATGAGTTGAGTAACAAAAAATTTAGGAATAAGTAAACGTATGTATATTCCAACTATCGATAATGCCTTAGTTCCAATGGTTGTAGAACAGTCATCTCGCGGTGAACGTTCATTTGACATTTATTCACGTCTTTTGCGTGAACGCGTCATTTTTATGACTGGTGAAGTTGAAGATAACATGGCGAATTTGATTGTCGCGCAAATGTTGTTTTTAGAAGCGGAAAACCCAGATAAAGATATTCATCTTTACATTAACTCACCAGGTGGTTCGGTGACTGCTGGTATGGCGATTTACGATACCATGCAATTTATTAAACCAGATGTTGTGACTTACTGTATGGGGCAAGCAGCATCAATGGGTGCTTTCTTGCTGAATGCAGGTGCAAAGGGTAAACGTTATTGTCTTGAAAATGCACGTGTCATGATCCATCAACCGTTAGGTGGTTTCCGTGGTCAGGCATCTGATATTGAAATTCATGCACGTGAAATTCTGTTCATTAAAGAACGTTTAAACCGTTTAATGGCAGAGCACAGTGGTCAAGACTATGAAACTGTGGCACGTGATACTGACCGTGATAACTTTATGACAGCGCAAGCTGCAAAAGAATATGGTCTCGTGGACGAAGTGTTATCTAAACGTCCATAAGTTTTAAAAGTTTAGAATTGGAGTGAATATGTCCGAACATCCTCAAGGACAAAAGCATTGTTCATTTTGCGGTAAAACGCAGTCTGAAGTTGGGAAACTGATAGCAGGCGAGGACGCGTACATCTGTAATGAATGTGTGGACGTATGCTTAGACTTGGTGCAAACCAGTCAACAAGTTGAGTCGGGTGACTGGGCTGCAAAACCCTTGCCTAAACCTCACGAAATTCGTGCGGCATTAGATCAATATGTCATTGGTCAAGATGTGGCAAAGAAAACCTTGTCAGTTGCTGTCTATAACCACTATAAACGTCTTAAAGCGACACATGGTGGACATACACACGACGATGCGGTTGAAATTGCGAAAAGTAATATTTTATTAGTAGGACCAACGGGTTCGGGTAAAACCTTACTTGCGCAAACCATGGCGCGTCTTCTCGATGTTCCTTTTGCTATGGCTGATGCAACGACACTTACCGAAGCCGGCTATGTCGGTGAAGATGTTGAAAACATTGTACAAAAGCTTCTACAAAAAGCAGACTACGATGTAGAAAAAGCGCAAAAAGGTATCATCTATATCGACGAAATCGACAAGATTACCCGTAAGTCTGAAAACCCATCGATCACGCGTGATGTGTCGGGTGAAGGTGTACAGCAAGCGTTACTGAAAATGATCGAAGGTACGGTTGCCTCTATTCCACCTCAAGGTGGTCGTAAGCATCCGCAGCAAGAATTCATTCAAATTGATACTTCAAATATCTTGTTTATCTGTGGTGGAGCATTCTCGGGTCTTGAGAAAATCGTACAACAGCGCCAAGAAAAGGGTGGAATCGGTTTCACGGCTGAAGTGAAGAAGAAAGATGAAGGCAAGAAATTGTCTGATTTGTTCCGTCAAGTTGAAGCGACAGATTTGGTGAAATTTGGTCTGATTCCAGAGTTTATTGGTCGTTTGCCTGTAATTGCGACTTTGGAAGAGTTAGACGAAGAAGCTTTGATGCAAATTCTGACTGAACCGAAGAATGCATTGACCCGTCAATATCAACATTTGTTTGATATGGAAAACGTTGATCTGGTTTTTGAAGACTCAGCACTGCGCGCTGTGGCGAAAAAAGCTTTGGATCGTAACACGGGTGCACGTGGCTTACGTTCTATTTTAGAAAATACGCTGCTTGAAACCATGTATGATTTACCAAGTCGTACTGATGTTGGCACAGTTGTGGTGAATGAAGACGTGATTAACGGTACGGCTGCACCATTTTTTAAGCCAGAGCGTTTACCAAGAATCGAACAGAAAGATGCAGCTAAAGTTGATTTAAAAGTGATTAATTCAAAGTCCGCTTAAGTTGTTATTCATCTGAAACGTGTGAAAATCGAGTGTTTTCACACGTTTTTTTATATTCAAAAAAAAGAGGGAATGCTACTCTGCATCATAGGCTGGGATGCCTAGATTAAAACTAAAAATTCAGTATCAAAATAAAAAATACGTCGTGAGGAATAGTCATGCGTGCAATGACGATTACGCTTTTAAGCAGTTTAATTTTATTGGGTTGTCATGGAAAAGCGACAGTTGAACAACCTGAATTAACATCAACTCTCAGCCATGAGGTCGATTTTGAACATGACCCAGGCATGATTGAGCAGTATCGCATCGGGGTGTTTAGCGTAGGTGGGTGGGTCAATCAAAAATTAGGACAGCGTTTTCAGCGTGTCCAACCCCAGCATGAACAAGCGGCGATGGTTTATCTGTATCGTCCAGACTCAAAATGGAATCGACAAGAAATTGTGGCCTCGAGTTTATTTATCAATAAAGAACGCATTCCAAGCTTGCTGAACAATCATTATTATTGGGTCGAATTGCCCGCAGGGACTTATCGTTTATCCAGTAGTCGGCCTTTGGGCATTAACCATTTTCAAAAGCCGAAATATATCGATTTTAGCGTAGAAGCAGGGCAGTCTTATTTCATCAAGTATGATGAAGAGAACTTATCCACACGCCATGATGTTTCGGGGCCTTTGGCGGTCATACCTGAAAAAATTGCGATTCAAGAGATTGCATTTACCCAGTTAAAGTCCAACAGCTACAACTTTGTCGCGGAAGATCAACACACGGGTGAGTTACGAAAGAAAGCGCAAAAACTTAAACCTGCCAAATATGACCCAAGTGAAGAGGTTCAGCTGATGAAACCCTTTAAGCTGTGGAATCCTTTAACCTGGTAAGTGAGCTATTGTGCTTTTTTGGCTTGTTCAAATAAGGGTATCAGGGTCTTTTCAATTTGACGATTCATTTCCAGCTGAATAGCTGGATCTTGCATCATTTCAGCAGACATGGCGATGCTATTGCGCATGATTTCACTCATCATTTTGCTGCTTTTTTTATTGATAGACTGGCCTAGAGGTGTTTCAAGAAACTGAATGTTGGCCAACACTTCCTCTTCGGTAAAGGTCTGCATATATACATTTTTAAGCATTTGCATAAATTTCGGATCAGAAATCAATTTACTGCTAAACGATGCCGTGATTTCAGCGATTTGCTTGGCTGCTTTTTGTTGTTCATTATTGAGTGTAGATGTTTTAAAAATATTCTTAATGATTTCTTCGGCTTGCTGGTCATAAATGGGGCGCATTTCTTGCTGAGACTGTGCTAATGTGCCTTTAATATCGCCCAGTTTGAGCGCCTTCTCTACCGATGCTTCGGTCGCGGGTTTGGCAAAAGAAGCTGTGCTGAGGACACATAAGGTAATACTGCAAAGGATGTGATTTAATTTTTTCATTGTTGGTCTATATTTTTTGATTAAGTCTATAAAAGTAGGTAAAAAATACCCTTAACATGACCTTAGCATGTTAAGGGTATCCAAAAAAGTAAAACTTAAGTTTTAGCCCGCTGCTGCATCGACTACTGGAATTTTACCAATTTTCGCTTGCCAGATTTTTGGTGCTGTCGCGTGAATAGATGTGCCATTTACATCAACTGCGACCGATACAGGCATATCTTTCACTACAAATTTGTAAATCGCTTCCATACCTAAGTCAGCAAAAGCAACCACTTCAGCTTCACGAATTGCTTTAGACACAAGGTAAGCTGCGCCGCCCACTGCCATCAAGTAAGTCGCTTTATTGTCTTTGATTGCTTCAACCGCTGCAGGACCACGGTCCGCTTTACCGATCATGCCGAACATACCTGTTGCTTCAAGCACTTGACGTGTGAACTTGTCCATACGTGTTGCTGTTGTTGGGCCAGCAGGACCAACCACTTCATCACCGACTGGATCTACAGGCCCCACGTAGTAAATGAATTTACCTTTTAAGTCGACAGGAAGCTCTTCACCATTGTTTAACATGTCTACCATGCGTTTGTGTGCAGCATCACGACCCGTATAAATTGTACCGTTTAGAAGCAAAGTGTCGCCTGGTTGCCAAGCGTTCATTTCTTCTTGGGTAATGGTGTCGAGGTCAACGCGCTTAGAGGTTGATGAATCCCAAGTGACTGATGGATAGTCTTCAAGTTTTGGTGCTTGAATGTGTGCAATACCTGTACCATCAAGTTGGAAGTGTGCGTGACGAGTCGCTGCACAGTTTGGAATCATACCCACTGGTTTGCCCGCAGCGTGACATGGGTAATCTTTAATTTTAATATCTAGAACTGTGGTTAAGCCACCTAGGCCTTGCGCGCCAATACCCAGTGCGTTTACTTTTTCGAAGATTTCCATACGAAGTTCTTCGATTTTATTTTCAGGGCCACGACGAAGTAATTCGTCCATGTTGATTTCTTCCATGAGCGATTCTTTCGCAAGCATCATGGCTTTTTCAGCAGTACCACCAATACCAATACCCAACATACCTGGTGGACACCAGCCAGCACCCATAGTTGGAACAGTTTTAAGTACCCAATCCACGATTGAGTCAGATGGGTTTAACATAGCCAGTTTAGATTTGTTTTCTGAACCGCCACCTTTTGCCGCAACGGTAATATCCACTTTGTTGCCTGGAACAAGTTTGTGATAGATCACAGCAGGGGTGTTGTCTTTGGTATTTTTACGACCAAAAGCTGGGTCAGCCAATACAGAAGCACGCAGTACGTTTGAGTTTTCTAAGTAACCCTGACGTACACCTTCGTTGATTGCATCGTCTAAGCTCATAGTTAAATCAAATTTAACATCCATGCCCACTTCAACGAATACATTGACGATACCTGTATCTTGACAGATTGGGCGGTGACCCTCTGCGCACATACGCGAGTTAATTAAGATTTGTGCGATCGCATCCTTAGCGGCTTTGTTCTCTTCACGATCATACGCACGGCTCATCGCTTGGATGAAGTCTTGTGGGTGATAATAAGAAATGAACTGAAGCGCATCTTTGACCGATGTGATCAAATCATCTTGCTTGATAATAGTGGTCATACAAATATCTCTTGAGCGGGCTGATAGCTAGCGGGCTAAATTATAAGACAAAATGCCGAGGTTGTGGATGTTTTGCGAAGCCTTTGGGCGAAAGTTTAATAGTTGAACAAAATTGATGAGAAAATGAGGTTATAAACGGTGGTAAATATGACAAAAAAGCTTGAATTTAATGAAATATTTCATGTCTAAATTCGGTTCGTGAATATGATTTATTATTTAAGATTTTGAATATATTGGAAAAATAATAATATTTTAAATATGACAACTCTGTCATAAAGTTGTCATAAAACTTTCGCATAATGCATTCATCAAACAATAGGACATCGAACATGTTGACAGGTTTAGTGATGGCTGCGGGCTTTTGTGTATATATCGCAGCGACTTGGATGTACGGTCAAAAAGAAGATCAGGCTTAAGCTTTATCTTCTTTTTTTTTGTTTTAAGCTTTCTTCAAATCTTCAAATCTTCAAATCTTCAAATCTTCAAATCTTCAAATCTTCAAATCTTCAAATCTTCAAATCTTCAAATCTTCAAATCTTCAAATCTTCAAATCTTCAAATCTTCAAATCTTCAAATCTTCAAATCTTCAAATCTTCAAATCTTCAAATCTTCAAATCTTCAAATCTTCAAATCTTCAAATCTTCAAATCTTCAAATCTTCAACTAGCTAAAAATTGTTTAACGCCTTAAGATTCCAGTTTAAAATCTTAAAAAAATACAATGAAATACTATTCCTCTACTTCAGCCTTGCTATTTATCGGATGCTTTTTCTTGTGGTCTATTTTCCTGTTTTATTTAATGGCTCAAAAGCATGCAGGCAATGTCATTGTCGAAGATATATTTAAATTTAATTTTTACTGCATGATGCTTGCAATGTTGCCTTTGCTTTTGAAAAAAGCTCCGCCTAAAAATGATGTCGAGATGACGATTTTTGAAGAAAAGCAACATATGGAAATGCGCCATCAAGTCCTGAGCCAATCTGCTCAAGAGCGTCGGAAAGCTTATTTGATGAGTGCTTTTTTCGGTTTTTTAATGTCGAGTTTAATGATGGGCTTTATTTTGATGTTAGATAAATAAGCTGAATGTGAGTTTATCCGATCTAATTTTTCTCACTTTTCCGCATTTGGGATGGAGAGTAGCCAAAGTACTTTTTAAAGCGATGACTGAAATGGCTGCTGGAGCTAAATCCATACTGTTCCGAAATGTCCGTCATATTGGCAGATGTGTGCTGTAGAGCTTGGTGTGCCAGTTCAAGTCGACGTTGCATCACATATTGGTGCGGTGGCATGTGCATGGATTGCTTAAACATATGAGCAAAATGGTATTCACTGAGCTGAGTTTGCTCGGCCAAATCTGATAAGGTCAAGCTTTGCTGAATATGCTGATCAATCCATTCTAATAACTGCTTCAGGCTATATGGGGACAGCCCACCTTTAACTTCAGGGACTTGCCATTCGGTATGGCTATAATTTTTAATCAAATGGTTGAGCAGCAGCGTGGTGGCAGTACTCATCTGCAAGTGATTTTCCCTGTTTTGCCAAGCCCCATTGAGTAAAAAATGTCGATAGATCATGGCAATCTGTGGGTCGGCCACGAAACTTTGCGGATTTAAAGTAATTTGGCTCGGCTCACGATCCCACACCTGTTCGGCGACACGTTGTAAATGTTGCTCGGTGTAGTACAGATGCACAAAAGTCAGTGGGTCGCGCAGATCCCATGTTGACTCAAAGTCCTGTGGCATCAAGCACATATGATCTGGCCCACCGCCATTATGACAACCTTGAGCTGTCTTTTGATAACTGTGATATCCCCCTTGAATGTACATACTAAGGGTATGGTGGTTACTACAAACACTGACGCGGTCTTGGTTGTTTTGCCACATGGCCAACTGCATGCCCGAACCCAGTTCGACCGAGTCGAGGAGTTGAGCTTTATGTTGTTGTAATTGATCTAGAATCTGATATTTCATCATCTATACGCAGTGCCAAATGGAAGATTTAGTGTAGGACTTTGATTTCATTTTGTCATCTATATCCGAAAATCAGTAAAAAATCACAAGTTTATGATAGTGACCACAAGAAGGTGCAAGAAATGAGAAACCTAAACCAAGCACAATAGCGTGAGTGGTTTGAGTTTGGTTTAAAGAGTATGAATGCGCTGTTATATGCTTTGGTTGTGGTGATTTGGGGAACGACATGGATTGCGATAAGTCTGCAACAACAAAGTGGAATATCGACCAATGTAGCCGTGTTTTGGCGCTTCTTTATTTCGGCTCTGGTGTTGTTTACTTTTGTTGTGTTGTGCCGAAAACTGCAAAAGCTGGCTGTAAAAGACCATCTATTTTGTATGTTGCAAGCGTGCTGTATTTTTGGTTTTAACTTTGTTTGTTTCTATTATGCGGTTCAATATATCAGCAGCGGTTTGGAGGCTGTTATTTTTTCGATGGCGGTCATTTTTAATACCCTCAACGCTAAACTGTTCTTTGGACAACAGGTTTCTACCCGTTTTTATCCTGCGGCTTTGTTGGGTGGACTGGGGATCATCGCCTTGTTTTGGCATGATGTGATAGGGAGTACCTTAAATAATCATACGCTGATGGGGATTGGTCTTTGTGTGTTGGGAACCTATGGTTTTTCATTGGGCAATATGATCAGTGCGCGTCATCAGAAAAACGGATTGGATATTTTTACCACCAATGCTTATGGCATGTTGTATGGTTCAATCCTGATGGCGTTGATTGCTGGATTTAAACAAGACGAGTTTTTCCCCGCTATGGAATTCAGTGCGGTGAGTGCTTTATTGTATTTGGCTATTTTGGGTTCAGTGATTGGCTTTACCGCCTACTTCTATTTGGTTGGACGGATTGGGGCAGGCAAGGCTGCTTATAGTACCTTATTATTTCCGTTGGTGGCTTTGGTGATTTCGACTATCTGGGAAGGCTATCAATGGCATATCAATGCGGTCATTGGGGTGATTTTGATTTTATGTGGTAATGCAATTTTCTTTATTCAAGCGCCCAAGTTGAAATTCAGTCAAATGTTGAAGCGAAGCTGAGTGTGCGCAAGAAAATCAAAAGCGATTCTGCCTTAGAAATGAAAGATTTAGGTGTTTTTCATCCTTTGTATTATGCTCATTTTAGAGAGCTTCATGCAGGGCTTTATAAATGGATTTAAAAATGTTTAAATTATTCGCTCGTTACAACGTGTGGTCTACTCAAAAATTAAACCAAGTTTTAAAAAATGTCTCTGATGAAGATTTCAATGCTGAATGTGGACTTTTCTTCAAAAGTATTTCTGGAACGTTGAATCACTTGCTTGTTGGTGAGCATTATCTATGGTTTCCTCGGTTTTCATCGAAACCATCTCCTACATTGAAGTTAAATACCATCGTAGAAAGGGATAAAGATAAACTCATGTTTGAGTTAGAGAGCAGGGCTTACAACTGGATAGATTTTTTAAAACATGTTGATGTGGAAAAATTTGGACATGATTTACAGTACAAAACATCAGCCGGACAAGAAATGAGTCTGCCCTATGCTGCTACATTATTGCATGTGTTTAATCATGGAACGCATCACAGGGGGCAAGTGACAGCGGCTTTAACTTCAATGGGTTATCCATGCCCAGAGATTGACATGGTATATATGTTGATAGAAGAAAATCTGCCCGTTTAAGAGAGCTGCGGTTGGTTTTGTAAAATAATGGAATCGAGCTGATACGATGCCCCAATCATGATGCTGTATTGGCTTTAATCCGAAGCGCTTCCATCTCAATCTCAACCATTTTTTGAGAATTGGATCGTTTCTTTTGCAACTCCTCAAACTTTTGTTTATCTGGCGAGGTGGATAAGATAATTTCACCCATTTCAATTTGAAGATTATTGTCTTTTTTGAGCTTCTCACGGGCTGCGGCTACTTCTGAGCTTTTGAGAGACACCATATCGTAATTTTGATTCAGACTTTGAATGCGCTTGTTTGATTTTTCAATTGCAGTTTTTAGAGCACGCAGATCTTTTTTTTCCATCGCATGTTTTATCTCCCATATTGAGTTTTCTGCTTCTTGTTTAGCTGCACTTGATTGTGCCCCGAGCGCAATGAGGTCATGTTTGATGTCTGCTGCATTATCTTGACTCAGATGTGAGGTGGTCTGCGGTGCAGTACGAGCCGCGACATGGGGTTCGGTATTTGGTTTTGGTTGTTGTCGTGTGTTGTCTAATGCCCCTGAATTCAGTTGAGGGTACACCATCTGTTGTAAGGCTCTCATTTCACTGACAGAACTTTGTTGTATGACGCTGATTTGCGCTTCTAATCCGGTGATGCGATCCATCTGTGGTGGATTTTTAGTATCTTCTTGTGCAAGCTCAACACCAAGTAAATGGACTTGCTTAAATTTTTCACGTAACGCAGCGCCTTCTTGGCTTTTGAAGTTTGTTGCATCTAGTGCAGTATTAAACGCAAGAGAATGGGTTTTCAGTTGTTCTAGCAGGGCGGGGATGGTATCGACTTCTTTATTTTGACGAGCCGCTTTAAGTGCATCTTGTACGTTCAAAATGGCTTGAGAGTTTTTATTCGAAATCTGATCTAGGGCATCAAGATCCGCTTTAATGTCAGCTGGATTAGCTGTACTTAAGTTTTTATATGCTGTACTTAAGTTTTTATATGCTGTGGTTGAGTCTGACGGTGTTTGGTGCTGCTTAGATTCATTACATGCTGTCAGTGAAAATGTTGTCACTATTAGAATTGGAAGCAATTTTTTATTCATTATGAGACCAATGATTTATAATTTAATTATATCTCTTGAGTATATTGTTTAAGTGTCTGAAAAGTAAAATCTTACTGTTTTATCTGTGTTTGGGATATGCGTAAGTATGCATTAGTTGAGCATTAGGCAGACCACTCAATTAGCTTAAGTTTCTAGTATAACTGTGAGTATGATGTCATTGACCAAAGAGGCATGCGTGGTCATTTACAGGTCTATTTGCAACTTGTAGAATCACCCTAAAATCTGAAATAGGTCTCTAACGAAGATCTTAATTTAAAAAGAAAATTAATTTATTTTAGAAAAATTAATAAGTAAAAATGCAAGATCATTTTGCACCATTTGGGAGTGGGGAAAGTGAAATCAAATATCAATAAATTGTTCAGGTTTATTTTATGTCTATCCATTTCGATTTCAGTATCAATAGCTTTTATGTTTGTTATGCTGATCCCAGGGCTTGTTGGCTCTTATTTTAATTCAGAGTCACTTGAGCTTTTTCTAGGACTTCTGGTTGGTTTGGCTTTTTTTTGTTACCTAGCTCTCAATTTATATTGGATATTTAATGAAGAAGTCAGAGGCATGTTTCTGGTACATATCTCCAAAATCATATTTGCGTTATTGGTTGTTATAGGCACTATATTTACCGCAGGTATTGGATTACTTTTTACTTTTCCTGCGCTTGTATTCATTGGTTATCTTTTATATTGGCACTCCCAAAAATATAAGGAATATCAAGATAAAATTAAGAAAAATGAAGAAGATCAGGAAAAAATCAGAAAATATAATGAATATGAAAAACAAATTGAAGAATACGAAAGATATCAAGCGAGGCTTAAAGAAAAACTGGACCGATAGCAGGATAAAAGATGAGAAGGTCTCAAATCCTGTATTGATTGAGGTGATTACTGTAGCGATCGCAAAATTATAATTTAAGACAGTTCAAGAGAAGAAAATAATGGAGCTTTCATTTCTTTCAATAGTTGGTTGTTTATTGATAGTTGGTGGGTTATTACTTCCAATTTACACAGCAAATTTATTTCCTTTATCAAAAAAATCAAATGAGTAGTATCAAGAGATGATGAGGAAAGGTGACCGTGGATGGATTATTGATTTTAAGATCAGTCAATGGATAAGAAAAAACTGGATTTACATTCCAATTTTAGGTGTATTCCTCTTTTTTATTGGGTTGTTATTTTAAGTGAGGAAGTAGATTTTTAGCCTAATAGATTGATAAATAATTGTGAAGGTGTTTGGCTTTTTCTAAACGTTTATTTCGTTGAATAGAGCGCTATAGAATAAAAAAACCACCCAACTTTTCCGTTGGATGGTTTGGATCACATCAAGTTACTTTAAGCTGTTGCTTGTTGTTCTGCTTGAATTGCAGTGAGTGCAATCGTAAACACAATATCATCGACCAAAGCCCCGCGAGACAAGTCATTTACAGGTTTATTCAAACCTTGCAACATTGGTCCGACACTTACGACATTAGCAGAGCGTTGCACGGCTTTATAAGTGGTATTACCTGTGTTTAGGTCTGGGAAAATAAACACATTGGCACGACCTGCAACTTTAGAATCAGGTGCTTTCGAGCGTCCGACACTTTCAACCGATGCTGCATCGTACTGAAGCGGCCCATCAATCAACAGATCAGGACGGCGTTCTTTCGCTATACGTGTTGCCTCAGCGACTTTTTCAACTTCAGCTCCAGCACCAGAGGTACCCGTAGAGTATGAAATCATTGCAATACGTGGGTCTAAACCGAAGGCCTTTGCCGAGTCAGCCGATTGAATCGCAATTTCAGCGAGCTCTTCGGTATTTGGGTCTGGGTTAATCGCACAGTCGCCATAAACATAGACTTCATCGGGTAATAGCATAAAGAACACGGAAGAGACCAGTGAGTACTCAGGCGCTGTTTTAATCAGTTGGAAGGCTGGGCGTACAGTATTGGCTGTGGTGTGTACTGCGCCTGAAACCAAACCGTCGACTTGATCGAGTGCCAACATCATGGTGCCTAGAACGACAGTGTCTTGCAGCTGTTCACGCGCTTGCAGCTCGTTCAGTTTCCCTTTACGCAGTTCCACCATTTTTTCGACATAGTTTTCACGAATTAAATCTGGATCGATAATTTCTAAGTCATGTGGAAGCTCGATGCCACGTGCTTTTGCCACTTCTACTACAGCTTCAGGTTTCGCCAATAAAATACAGTGTGCAATGCCACGAGATTGGCAAATAGCCGCCGCTTGAACTGTGCGTGGCTCATCGCCTTCAGGTAGAACAATCCGCTTTTTCGCAGCAATCGACTTTTGGACCAATTCATGGCGGAAAGCCGAAGGTGAGAGACGAGGTTGGTATGAGCCATTCAACATTGCCTTTAGCCATTCTTCATTGATATGGCTCGACACAAAACGAGTGACTTGTTCAGCGCGTTCCGTATCATCGACCGGAATTTCATTGCTGAGATTGGCTAAGCTCTGCGCCGTGTCGAACGTGCTGAGCGTTGTATGTAAAATTGGTAAGCCTTGTTTAATCGCTGTTTGGCAGAACGCAAGCACCTGCTCGTTTGGCGTATGGTGCTCGGTCAGTACCAGCCCTGCCAATGGTATACCGTTACTGCTGGCTAAGCTTGAAGCTAATAGCACATCGATACGATCTGATGCACTAATGATCAGCTCGCCTGCGACAAACTTATGTAGTTCATGCTCAATGTTCGATGCAATCAAACTGCTATGTAACACACGACGTTGGGTCGCATCGCCTTGATTGATCCATTCCGCCT
This sequence comes from Acinetobacter sp. CAU_H_S139_7, assembly GCF_058599305.1. Classification (NCBI taxonomy): domain Bacteria; kingdom Pseudomonadati; phylum Pseudomonadota; class Gammaproteobacteria; order Moraxellales; family Moraxellaceae; genus Acinetobacter; species Acinetobacter sp. CAU_H_S139_7. The sequence continues at coordinate 3,005,948 of NZ_CM178651.1, read as the reverse complement.
GAATGTGTGAGGCCAAATCCGACATGCGTGGTACGCTGAGTGTGTTGCTAAATGGAACCAAGCCGATTACAGGGAGTTTGTCTGATCCGAGCTTTGGATGGGTTTTTTGGAGTTCAATAATAAATTTATTAGTATCGCTGATTAAACGCAGACTAGGGTCAAACGTCACTGGAATGTGTGCTGAGTCATCGGGTAAACCTTTGGTGCGCATCAATAACACACCCGCAGTTCGCTCAGAACTGGCACCGCCAAAGTAGCGTAGTTGGCTATCGACTTTTTCAGCCGTCGCACTTGGTTTATTAATGTCTGCATTGCTGACAATAATAACTTTGGCATCGAGTGCTTGCGCAAGTTGTGCATTTAGCTCAGAGGCAAAAGAATCTCGGCTATTCGGGACTAAGCCTTCAACAATAATCAGGTCATGCTTACGCGCAATAGCGCGGTGCAAACGAACCGCATCCTCAAGCAACTCATCATTTTCACCTGCACTGAGTTGTTGCAAAATGGTGTGATAGCTAATTGGTTCAACGGTTTCATTTTTTGAAACATGGTGATAGAGCGCTGTGGTACGGTCTGCACCTGTGGTCAGTTCTTGAGAAAAAGGTTTTAAAAATCCAGCCTTAACACCTTGGCATTCCAGCGCATAAACCAAACCCAGACAAGCGGATGTTAAGCCGACGCCTTCCCCAGTGGGCACAAGTAAAATCGTTTTCATATATTTATTCGTCATACAATAATTTAAAACAGACTTGAGGGAATGTAACGACCGCTTAAGCGATCGCTACATTGTCTTCAGACTTTTTTGCAGCAGTTTGAATCACCTCATCGGCCACGGATGCAGTTTCTTTGGCAATACGGCCTTCTTCATCAGTCGGCACAACCCAAATTTGTGGACCTGTACCTGTATCAATACGACCTTCGGTACCGCGTTTTAAACTGTCATTGGCTTCTTTACTCAAGTTAAAACCAAAGTGCGGTAGGAAAGCGACTGTTTTTTCACGAATATATGCCGAATTCTCGCCAATACCACCCGTGAAGAACAAGCCATCAAGACGTGGTAGACCGCAGCTCAGTGCAGCCAATGATTTTGCGAGGCGGTAGCAGAACACTTCAATAGCTAAAGTCGCATCTTCATTGCCTTGTTCAGAGGCTTCAATCAAAGTACGCATGTCATTTGATAGATCAGACAGGCCGAGTAAGCCCGATTGGCTATTCAACATTTTATCAATTTTATAAATATCCCAACCTAAGTTGTTGGCAAGGAAACTATGTAAGCTTGGATCGACATCACCACTGCGTGTGCCCATCACGACACCTTCAAGTGGAGTTAAGCCCATTGAGGTGTCGACACTTTGTCCATTCCAAATTGCACAAGTAGAGCTACCATTACCCAAGTGTGCAGTTAACCAGCCCCCTTGTTTGAAGCTACCTGCCAGTTCTGAACCGCGTTCAGACACATAAGCATGGCTTGTACCGTGGAAGCCATAGCGACGGACATTGTGTTCAGTGTATAAAAATTTTGGCACAGCATAGCGATAAGCATGTGCAGGCATGGTTTGGTGGAATGCTGTATCAAATACCGCCACTTGTGGTAGTTCTGGGAATAAACGCATCGTGGCGTCAATCCCAACCAAGTGTGCAGGGTTGTGTAATGGAGCGAGTGGTGTTGCTGCACGAATGCGTTCGACAATTTCTTCTGTTAAAAGCTCAGCTTTGGTCAATGTACCGCCGTGTACTACGCGGTGACCAATGGCTTGAGGGTTATAATGTGAAAGGCGTTCTAAGATGGTTTCCAATGCTTTTTCATGATCGGCATGTGGAATAGACAATTCAAGGGGTTGACCACCCGCAGTAATGCCTTTGATACGAGCGTCAGCAGAACCTAAGTTCTCAGCTAAACCGAAAATACGATCTTCACGACGTTCAGAAACGAGCGCATATTTGATTGATGAAGATCCGCAGTTAATTACTAATACTGATGTAGACACGTTTTAATACCTGATTCTAATTGAATTATCCGTCCTAGAACTGATCTTCATGCAGTACGTTCTTATGCAATCTTGATCATTTTTTATGTTGTATCATGTGTATATTTTTAGTCCAAGATAGACTTTAGGTGATTAGACTTAAGCACTATCGACCGTCTGATGAATAATAATTAAAATTTATCGGTTCATGATTTTCATTTATTCATGAAATGATGCTGAATTATTCATCAGCTTTAACCCTTTAAAAATAACACGCTATCTGCTGAAAAGAGCTGAATATATTGTGGCGTTCCTGTTTATTTTTGATATTTCATTTTAGACCCACACATAATCACATGCACAATCAATGTGACCATCAAAAAAAGCATGATTTCCTCTAGATTTTAAGGATTCGCAGAGGCAGAGAATGTTTATATATAAAAAATGCTCAGCCCTCTTAAGAGGGCTGAGCATCATGCTTTAAAATGAGTTGGACGCGCTATTGGCGAATTTGACCATCACCAAACACAATCCATTTTTGTGAAGTCAGGCCCTCTAAGCCGACTGGGCCACGGGCATGGATTTTATCGGTTGAGATGCCAATTTCTGCACCTAAGCCATATTCAAAACCATCGGCAAAACGGGTCGAGGCATTGATCATGACAGAACTCGAATCAACAGCAGCCAAGAACTCGCGAGCTAGAGAGTAGTTTTCTGTAATGATCGAATCAGTATGGTGTGAGCCATATTTGTTGATATGCTCAATCGCTTCTTCCATACCAGACACCACTTTCACTGCTAAAATTGGACCGAGGTATTCGGTGTACCAATCTTCTTCGGTTGCCGTTTTGACTGCCGCACCTAAAATGCGCTGAGTTTCAGCACAGCCGCGCAACTCCACTTGTTTTTCAGTGTAGAGCTCAGCGACACGCGGTAAAAACTCATCTGCGACTTTTTCATCGACCAGCAAGGTTTCCATTGCATTACACACGCCATAACGGTGAGTTTTTGCATTGAGCGCAATCGGTAGGGCTTTTTGTAGGTCAGCTTGTGCTTCAACATAAACGTGACAGTTCCCGTCCAAGTGTTTAATCACAGGGACGCGGGCTTCATTGCTGATACGTTCAATCAGGCCTTTGCCTCCACGTGGAACAATCACATCGACAAATTCAGTGAGTGTAATCAGTTGCCCCACGGCTGCGCGGTCTGCGGTGTTAATGACTTGAACCGCATGTTCAGGTAAACCCGCCAGTTTTAAACCGCGTTGGATGGCTTCAGCAATGGCTTTATTGGATTCGAGCGCTTCAGAACCACCACGTAAAATAATGGCATTACCCGACTTCAGTGCTAAAGAGGCGGCTTCTAAGGTCACATTTGGGCGAGACTCGTAAATCATGCCAACCACGCCTAAAGGAACGCGCATCTTACCGAGCTGGATTCCTGACGGACGATAGGCCATGTCGGTGATTTCACCGACAGGATCTTTGAGGCCAATCACATCTTTTAAGCCTTGCAACATGCCTTTAAAGCGTGCGGGAGACAGTTCTAAGCGATCAAGTAAAGCACTGTCTAAATTGTTGCTGTGCGCTTTGTTCATATCTGCTTGGTTCGCCGCTAAAATAGTGGGCTCACTGTTGACTAAAGCAGTATAAATAGCTGACAACGCATTGTTTTTAGTTTCGGTAGAGGCACGCGCCAAAATACGAGAAGCTTGACGTGCTTGCTGTCCTACCGTTTGCATATATTGTTCAATCGACTCTTGCATAGCGGTTTGATCACTTAGAAATTTCACAGAAGATAGTAACAGCCTAACACTCGACCGCATAGTCTCTACATGAAAAATCCAGTGTAGAGGCGGACTTATACATATTTTTGAAATTGTTTTTTATCTAAAACATGATGAGCGGTTACACAATCTGTTGCGTGTAAAACAGTGCTCTGTATAGAATGAATTTTAGGACATGAAGTCCTTGCATAATTATTACAACACTGAACACCCTGTTGCCGTTGACAGGTGTGATCGTACATTTCTTGCAAAACAAAAAGTATAGGCAAGAGTAGAGGGAAAGAACATGAATTCTATGATTCAAATGGATGCCGAGCTAGATGATGCGAATTTACGCTTAGGTTTTTTTGATGTTTACCATCGTAACAGCTTTAAAGAACCTGCACGAAGCACATGGATTGAGGGCTGGAAAGTCGAATACATGGCGATTGCTCGGCCAGAGTCATTCCATCGCACGCCTATCGTGATTATCGGCGGGGCATTTCAAAACTTTAATTCCTACAAATACTGTGTTGAGCAACTGCTCGATGCCGGTCCGATTGTCCTGATTGATCTGCCTTCAATGGGTGCCAATCAACAAATTCGTAATATCGATACAGGCTTGTCTGCGGGCACTTTAGAACTGGGTGATCTTGCGAAAATGCTCGGTGTTTGGTTAGATATTGAAGGATTAGACAAAGTTTCAGTGATGGGCATGTCACTGGGTTCAGTGGTGGCGTCTTGTCTGGCCGATCAACGACCAGAGCTGATTGATCGTATGATTTTAATGGGAGTGATGCAAAAGACCCGTAAAAGTTGGCGGATGTTGCTGGAAGAGTCGTTACATTTAATGCGTGAACAACGCATGGATGAATTTGGTCAGGCCGTGATTTTGTATTTGGTCAATCATGCCAAAATGGATAAAACCAGAATGTCACCCACAGCCAAGCGTTTGTTCTTCAGACAGATGGCGGAGTTTACCGCAACAGAACAAGAGCGCTATGAAATCAACTGCAATCGTTTGCTTCGCCTCACCGATGTGCCGATTCCACAGTGTAAAGTCTTGGTGGCCTGTGGACAATATGACAGTTTTACTTTGCCACATGAAAATGCCAATTTTGCATTGCAATGTCCTGACATGGAATATGCGCAAATTGCCAATGCAGACCATGTGCCACAGCTACAACGCCGTAAAGAAACCATGCATTTGTTTGCGACGTTTCTGAAGGACGAGTCCATTCAACACTTAGACGGGATTATCCCCTTTAGTCGAGCACAAATGTTGGAAATGGAGCGCCGTGGTGAAGAGCGGGTTCAGATTCAACACCCTGAAACCTTTTTAAGCTATCGCCATTCGGATTTGGTGATTGCGACAGAAGTGATGGATTTGAACTACTTTGGGGTGCTTTTACGTTTTGAGTCAGACTTGGCTGCTGTGGCGGCTAAATATCCGCGTGATTTAGCTTTGCACTTGAGCGATGACGAAGGCGAGTTTCAGATTGAATGTTTAATTTTTGCCGAAGATGGACCGCACCTTCGTGCCTTATTTAAACATGGCAGTTTTGAACTCGCGGAGCGACTGCTTCGCTTTGTGGGGCGTCAGAAACAAGAACAGACGTTGCTCGAAGCCGTGAGTTAAGTGAAAGTCAAAAATAAAAAAACAGCGTGTCATCGCTGTTTTTTATGGGGACTAAGTTTATTGCTCGGGTTGATTGGGCTTTTGCCATTGGCTATGTATCAACCAGACCAAGTCGCCTAAGTGATCCTGCTGATCTAAGTTTGAAGTGTCAGACTGAGTGCTATTGAAAGCTAAAGTGGGTTGGTGAACGGTAACAGTGTGGAAGCCTACTTGTTTGAAAAACTGAGCCGCTTCAGGCGGACTGACAAAGTGAAAGCCAAAGGCGCTACGAGACATCCATTTTAAAAGCTTGCTACTGCTCCAGATAAAATTAGCCAGCTTATTTTTCACAGGTTCAGGGTAGAGGTCAGTCAGATAATATAACTGATCAGACTGCTGTCCGTATTGGACAATGCCTTGTAAAAGTTGAGCGAGCATGTTTTTGCTAAAGTAGTTGATCAGACCTTCACTCACCACCACCAAAGGGCGGTTTGGGTCAAACACCTCAAAGGCACGGGCAAAATCTGCGCTAAATAAGTCGGCGGAGAGAACCGTTGGACTGGTCTGATCGATCTGTTTTAAGGCCTGAGTTTTCATTTGTGCCATGTCTGGTAAGTCGAGTTCACGATAGTCAATCTCAGGATACTGTTGGCGAAAGCTCCAGCCGCGTGGGGACAGGCCACTGGCAATTTCTAAAACTTGTAAGTTTGGATGCTGCTGGATTAGTGTGCTGAGGTGATCATCAATCATTTGATGACGCTGTTTTAAGGTCGTGCGCATACTGCCACCGACATATTTCTCAGCCCAGCTTTCGAGTGGATGCACTAGTTTGGCCAGTAACTTCCCTTTGCGGGTGGCAAATACAGGATGTGAGATGCCCATGCTATACCAAATATAGCCTGTATAGTGCGCAGTAAAAGAGATGTGGCGATGAGCCGATAAAGCATCTGTCATGGTATCCGTACCTGATATTTTGTTATTTTAGCGTTGTTGTTTGGGCAATGCAGAGCAAGCCTGTTGATTTATTTTGAGTTTATCATAATGAAAAAAGGACATCTTGTGATGTCCCTTTGTCCGAAATATCGTGGTTGAAATGGTCAAAGATGAAGTGCTTAACTTAATCTAAACAGTTCCACTTGGTCGCGTACTTTGGCCCAATCTTCACCTAAATACAGCTTCGACTGAACGCTGATATTTGGAATCTGACCACGCATGCGTTCTAAGCGAGCTTGGTTTGGCAGCGCCAGTTGGCTGATCCCCTCCAAGGCTACACATGCGGCTGCTCGGTCATTACATACCAGTCCCATGTCACAGCCTGCATGGAGTGCGGCTTGAATGCGTGCATCTGCACCGCCTGCAACACATGCGGCTTGCATGCTTAAATCATCTGAGAATAAGACACCATCAAAGCCCAGTTGTTGACGTAGAACGGTTTGAATCCAATACGGTGAAAAACCTGCTGGATTTGGATCGACTTGGTTATAAATTACATGGGCAGGCATGAGTGCATCCAACTGTGGCATCAGTTTGATAAAGGTCTGCATATCTTTGGCATAAATTTCATCATATGTGCGTGAGTCGATGGCTGCTGCGACATGCGAGTCTGCTTTGACTGAACCATGGCCGGGGAAATGTTTGCCTGTCGATGCCATGCCTGCGGCTTTCATCCCTTTTAGGAACGCACTGGCCAGCGGTACGATGTCTTGAATATTTTTGGCAAAGCCACGGTCACCAATCACATCACTGATGTCATTTAAATCGAGTACAGGGGCAAAGCTAAAGTCGATACCGACTGCAAGCACTTCTGTCGCCATCAACCAGCCAGATTGTTCTGCCAAGCTTAAGGCTTTTTCAGGTTCGCTTAAGAATAGCTCGCCAAACTTACCCATGGCTGGAAGTAGGCTAAAGCCCTGTTTTAAGCGTTGCACACGTCCGCCTTCTTGATCGACAGCAATCAAAATATCAGGACGAATTCGGCGCATGTGGTCGGTTAGGGCGCGAACTTGTGCAGGAGACTCAATATTTCGTCCAAATAAAATCATGCCACCGACTTGCGGTGCTTGTAATAGTGCAATATCTTCTTGAGTAAGTTCTGTGCCTGCGATGTCGAGCATCAATGCGCCAATCATATTGGGTGTCCGTATTTGATTTTTTGGTCAGTGACTGTTTTGGCTCTGAAAGGTGAGCGAAACAGGTCGTCGAAAACAATACCCGAATTTTGCAATGATTTGCTACATTTTGTCAGCACAGATTATGATAAAACTACACGACATAAACAGATTAAGTTGTTTAAGATTTTGAATATTCTCAATTCATGTCGAAAAATGACATTGTAATTTTGGTCAAAAACCAAGGAACTAAGAATTATTTATGAAACTTCAAACCATTGCTTGTGCGGTTGCAATTGCAACGGGTGGATTTTTTTTCACTCATGCCATTAATGAAGCCATTGCAGCGACTGAAACTACCGCTGTAACCAAACAAGCTATTGTTCCGTCGCAGGAGCAGGCTTTGGTGTCTCGTCAACTGGCGACCTTGGTTGACCGTCAACATTATCTCAATCAACGTTTAGATGCGAAAACATCGGCGCGTATTCTCGATTTCTATCTGGACAGTTTAGATCCAGACCATTCGCTGTTTCTTGCCTCTGAAGTAGAGAGTTATAAGCGTAAATATGGCTCAAACTTAGGTGCGGCTTTAAAAGCAGGTGACTTAAGTGGACCGTATACGATTCATGCACAGTATCGAGATCGTTTGACCCAGTTTTATACCTATATGCTGGATGAGCTGAAAAAGCCGCAGAATTTAAAACAAGCCAACGTTTATATCGAAACGGATCGTGAAAAGGCACCGTATTTTGCCAATGAAGCGGCGCAACGTCAGCATTGGAACAAAATGTTGGTTTCGCAGCTGATTAATTTGACCATCAGTAAAGAAGAAGAGTTGGCGAAGCAAAAAGCGCTTAAAGCCAACCCAGAATTGGCCAATGGACAAGATCTCACTAGCTCGGAAGATTTAACCCCAGTACAGACTTTAACTAAGCGTTATACGCGCCAGTTAGAACGTATTTCACGAGTGAAAAGCGATGATGTGTTAGACAAAACACTCAATGCGATGACGCTTACCTATGATCCGCACAGTAACTATTTCCCGCCTGTCGATGCAATGGAATTGAATCGTCAGACGACTTTGCAACTTGAAGGGATTGGGGTGTCGATTCGACCTGAACGGGGCAATGAAGACTACACCAAAATCGAAACCATTGTGGAAGGTGGTCCAGCAAGCAAGTCTGGACAGGTGAAGTCGGGCGACCGCATCATTGGTGTAGCGCAAGATGGTGAAAAAATGGTGGATGTCATCGGTTGGCCGAGCAATGAAATTGTGGGCTTAATCCGTGGTAAACGTGGTACCAAAGTCACCATACGTTTACTCGGCTCGGGTGCGTCGATGAGCCAAGCGCGTAATGTGACCATTACCCGTGACGTCATTCAAGAAGAAGATGCTGGGGTACGTTCACGTACCGTGAATGTAACGCGTGATGGACAACAATACACCTTTGGTGTGATTGAAATTCCGTCTTTTTATTTGAACTATCGTGCACGTCGTGCGGGCACAGAATATCGTTCTGTATCTGAAGATACCAACAATGCGCTGAAAACTTTAGCGGCCAAGAATGTATCAGGGATTATTATCGACTTACGTAATAACCCAGGGGGATCACTTGAAGAAGTGGCGCGTATGCTTGGACAGGTGATTAAGTCAGGTCCTGTGGTGCAAATTCGAGATGGTAACGGCAATGTGAGCGTTTTCGAAGACGATGACAATGGTGCGCAAACCTATGCGGGTCCGCTGGCAGTGATGGTGAATTTAGCATCTGCGTCTGCAAGTGAAATTTATTCTGCTGCGATTCAAGACTATGAACGTGGCATTGTGATTGGTAGCACCACCACAGGTAAAGGAACTGCACAAGTTCAGCTCGATAACTTGGCGCATGGTCAAGCGACACTAACGCAACGTAAGTTTTACCGTGTAACGGGTGGCAGTACGCAAAACAAAGGCGTAATTCCAGACGTGAAATTGGTAGACATTTACAATGAAGAGTTTGGTGAGCGTAAAGCGAAAAATGCGCTTGAGTGGGACACTATTCCAACCGCACCATTTAAACGTGAAGGCAGTATTGCACCGTATGTAAAACGTTTAGGTGAGCTGTCGCAAGCACGTGTTAAAGTCGACCCGCAGTTTAACTATCTTGAACAGCGTAAAGACATCTCGAAAAAGACCGAAGATCAAAAACGTGTGGTTTTAGATATTGATCAACGTAAAGCTGAATTGTTGGCACTGGAAAAACAGACTTTAGACTCGGAAAACAAGCGCCGTCAGATTGCAGGGCAAAAGCCTTATGCAAACTGGGAAAGCTATCAAGCTTCTATGGAAGCTTTGGTTGAAGCACGCGCTAAAATGAAAGCGAATCAGCGTCCTGCATTGCCTGAAGAGGAAGCATTTGTGACTGAATCTGCAAATGTCTTATTAGATTATGCCAAGTTGCAAAAAGGCACTGCAAAATAGTTTAATCTCTGACGCAATGTATTAAAAAGCCAGTTTCGACTGGCTTTTTATTTAAATTGTGATTCAAAACACAAATGCGGGTTTGGCGGGTTACCAAACCGATCTTCAAGGTAAAATAAATCTATAAATTCTAATAAGATTTCTATGTTTTTTTCTTGACCTGAACCTGTTTGTATAAGATTCTTAATCGGGTAGCAATGCTTTTCGCCTTTGATAAAAAGGATATAAATGAAGAAAAAGAGAAATTAATACGGACATTTTATATGATGCATGTGCATTACGATTTTAGTTTGGTATTAGGTTCAATAGTTGTGGCATTGTTGGCGTGTTTTTTTGCAGTGTCGACCGAACGCTTATTATTTCGTACTTGGCGTAAAAAATTTCAAACAGTGCTCATTTTACTCAGTAGTTTTTTCTTAGGCTGTGCCATTTGGGCCATGCATTTTGTGGGTATGTTGGCTTGTGATTTGCCGACGCATAGTTATTTTGACCCTGCACTGACAATTCTTTCTTTTTTTATTGCTTTTATTGCATCTGTTTTTTCAATTTGGTTGACCACGCGTCAGACCTTACCTTTTTTAAGATTGGTTTTGGGGTCGGTATTGATGGGGCTTGGTATTTCGGGCATGCATTATACTGGCATGATGGGGCTGATTATTGAGGGCTATCAGAGTGTTTACGATCCCTTGCTGACAGTTTTCTCTATCTTAATTGCGATTAGTGGCTCGGGTTTAAGCTTTTGGCTGATCTTTAAATATAAAAGTGCAGTCAGTAAGAAACTGTTGTACCAATGGTATGTTGCAGGGATGATGGCCTTGACCATCGTGAGTATGCATTATACCGGTATGCTAGCAGTCTCGTTCTATCCAACCCATAGTGACAAGCTGGTGATGCCCCTTGAAGCAGGTCAAAGCATTGTTTTATTTGTTGTTATCTTTATTACCTGTTTGATTTTGGTGGCGGCATTTGTTGTTGCGGTGTTGGAGCAGCGTTTAGAAGAGCGCAATATTCAACTTTCTCTGGCCAATAAAGAGTTGGCAAATCAGGCGGTACAGGATAATTTAACCAAGCTGCCCAATCGATTGTATTTGGCGGAATATGCCCATTTTTTGTTTACAGATCAACGCTTCCGCAATGAAAGCATTGCCTTTTTATATATCGACTTAGACCGTTTTAAAGCCGTAAATGATGTCTTTGGGCATCATGTTGGGGATCAATTATTGGTTCAACTAACCACTCGGATTCATCGCCACTTAAGTAAAAATGAAAAAATTCTCAGAATTGGTGGGGACGAGTTTCTGATGGTGCTGGAACAGGCGACGCATGAGCAAGCGTGCCAAATGGCGGAGCACGTGCTGGAGTTGATTCAAGATAGCTTTTTGATTGCGGGTAAAGAAATTAATGTGTCTGCGAGTATTGGTATTGCGATGTATCCTGAACATGGTAGTAATTTGCAGGATTTACTGATTAATGCCGATGCAGCGATGCTGACCTCAAAATATCAGGGAAGAAATACCTATTCTATTTTTAACTACAGTTTTGACCAACAAGAAGCGAAAAGCCAAACTAAGCTAATCAATGACTTATATAAAGCCGTAGAAGAACAACAGTTTGTTTTGTATTACCAGCCTAAATTTACCATCCAAGATCAACGGATTTGTGGAGTCGAGGCGTTGATTCGCTGGAAGCATCCGACTTTAGGCTTGCTGACCCCCAATATGTTTATTAAAGGCGCAGAGAAAACGGGGTTGATCATCCAAATGGGATATTGGGCTCTGGAGCAAGCATGTAAGCAACTACAAATTTGGGAACGAGAGAAAATTGAACTGTATCCGATTGCCGTGAATTTATCGGCGGTGCAGTTTGAGCATAAGCATTTATTTAATAATCTTGAGCATCTTTTTGATAAGTATAAAGTCAACCCAAATCATTTAATTATTGAAATCACTGAAAGTACGGCCATGCACCATATCGAAGGCAGCATTCGTACCTTACAGCGTTTACGTGAAATGGGGATTCGTTTGGCGATTGATGACTTTGGGACAGGACATTCCAGCTTTTTATATTTAAAAAACCTTCCTGTGGATGAGTTGAAGATTGATCGTGGCTTTATTCATGAGCTGACCGTTGGTTCAAAAGATGAAATGATCTTAGAAAGTATTGTTCATCTGGCGATTCGTTTGGGTTTAGTCGTGACGGCAGAAGGTGTTGAAAGTCCTCTGCAAATGGAAATTTTATCACGGTTAGGCTGTCAGCAATTACAAGGCTATTTGTTGGGTATGCCTATGGATGTTAAGCGCTTAGAAGAGTTTGAGTACACATCATCAACTTATTTCAATTAACCGTTCATTGAAACGCTTTGGCGTGAGGTGCTTTCTCGCTTCGCTTGATAAAAGACAATAGAAGCTCAAGCGGTATTCGGATACAATTAGCCCAATTTAGAATTTCTTTTATAGGGCTTTGTGGTCGTATCGATCATGAAGGCTATGATCAATTGCAGATTTAATTTATGTTTAAAAATGAATTAGCCGCGCAAGTTGCGCAGCGTCGCACCTTTGCGATTATTTCCCACCCAAATAACACACTATAATTCATCTTATTCCAACCCATTTCAAAAGCATTCGAAAATAATTCAATATTTCTATAATTTACAGTATTTTAATTAAATTTATTTTTTATACCCATTGCATGACATTTCAAGTTGCATTAAGTTTATTCAGAAGTTATGTGTACATGAATGTGTACATATTTAATATTATTTTTTCTGATTCAAAATTTTGTACACAGGTGTGAAATGCCACTTACGGACACATGGCTTAAAAAGAATTTAGGTAAGGCTAGGGCTGAGCAACATATCGAACCTGATAGGGATGGCTTGAGTGTACGTGTCTCACCTAAAGGCAAGATCACTTTTCAAATGCGCTTCAGATATGAGGGTAAGCAAGCTCGCCTAGACTTAGGCTCTTACCCAAACCTTACATTATTGCAAGCTAGGCAAGAGTTGCAAAAAATGAAAGGTGTTCTAGAGGCAGGACATGATCCAAGAGTACATAAAAAATTAGAAGTTCATAAGTTGACTAATGCACTAACTTTTAAGGAGCTCTATTTAGAATGGCATGAAAAATACTGCAGGGCGAATAAGAAAAATGCACAACAACAATTGCGGTCTTTTGAGCTGTATGTCTTTCCTAAATATGGATCTTTGCCAGCAAATCAAATCACACTACATATGTGGTTAGAGTTACTAGAAGACCATTTTGAGAAGTCTGCATCAATTACTGATCGACTATTAACAAATACAAAACAGTGTTTAGACTGGGGTGTAAATCGTAGGCTGATTGAGAATAACCCGATACGTCATATAACAGGCAAACGTGATCTTAATATTAAAAAGAATAAAGTAGACCGAATTCTTGAAGATAATGAGGTAGCACTAATCTGGAAAATTTGTGATAAATCTAGAATGGCATTGAAGAATGCGCTGTTTATCAAAATCTGTCTCTTCTATGCGAATAGGTATAGTGAACTGAGGATGGCGAAAAAAACAGACTTCGATTTTGAACGCAAAATTTGGACTGTGCCACCTGAAAATCATAAAACAGGTAAGTATACGAATCGACCTCTTCTTAGACCGATTTTGCCTGAGATTGAGCCTTTCATTAAGCAAGCTATGGAGCTGAATAATTCCATCTATATGTTTGTGAATAATGGGACTAGAGAGATGTTTGGGCAAAATGGCCCAGGTAAGCTTCCGTATAATGTCATGCAATATGCAAGAAGACAATATGGTGTTGAGATGAAGCATTGGTCTATGCATGATTTAAGACGTACCGCTCGTACTCATTTTAGTCGTTTCACATCGCGTGATATTGCAGAGTTAATGGTTGGCCATACCATGCCTGGAGAGCAAGGGACTTATGATTATCACGATTATCAAAAAGAGATGGGTATAGCTTATAAGCAATGGTGGGAAAAATTGGAAAGCCTAACTAGTTAGGCTTTCGTTATTTCTGAAAAATTTAGCTTCCCATATTTCTATTTGCTTTCGGTCCCAAAGACTTGTAGAGCCCTTTACTGCTTTTATCGGTTGAGGGAATGGCTCTGCAAACATTTTTTGGGTTGGCTGTTGCCATCTCCATAATGTAGCAGCTGCTTTGATATTAAATCTTTCACGCACTTGTTTGGACGTCAGGTACGACATTTTTAATTACCAATGAAATAAATTGAAATCATTGTAAATAAGATGAAATGGGTAATAATTCTAAAATAAGGGGAACTTTTTTAAGAATACACACTTATGCCAAAACTTAACGATTTTCAAAACAGCACAGTCAGACTATTAGATTATTTATATTTTCATGATGTTGTAGCCATGCAGGGCTTCTCAGAAGAGAAGTTAAGTATATATAGTAAATTATTAGCTACTATTGATTCATTGGCTTATCGTAGGTCTGAGGGCGTTTTGATAAGGGAACATTACAAACATTTATTATTGATCGGAGTAGATTTTGAGTTAACTTTTGGAAAGGGTAAATTAATTGAAGATGATATCTATGTTCAAATGCAAGAAAAATATCGTGCCTACCTAATTCAACAAATAGAGTTTGTGGGTTTTAAAATAGATCATTATAAGCAAGATTTAAATGAAATATTAATCCAAACTCCAATCCAGTCAATTACTAGTGCTGCTGCTTTTAAAATTGTTAGTCAAGTTCTATATTTTGAGTACGATAATATAACTATAGGGGTACTTAGTAAATTTCTAGATTTTAATTTTTTAATATTAGCTAAATATCAAAAAAAGAATAAAGTCATCAATGATAGTTTTTTAAATAAACTTTTCTATCGGGCAATGTTATTTTTAGAATTTGAAGTTTTTAAAAATAACTTGATTGCAGAGTATTCCTTCGAAGAGCAGACTATTAACTTAAATGCTTTAGAAGATTATGAAAAAGTAGCAGCTGCTATTAAGGCTAGGGGGAAAGCTAATTCATTAAAGGGAATTGAATATAAGGGATTTCATACTTTAAAGACTAAGAATGATCTGAAAAAGTTTCTTATAAATATTGAAGAGCGATTAGGACATAATCCCATTTTCTCAGATAGCTTGGCTAATTGGATTGCCTTAATTAGTGCATGGCATTTAATCCTTAAGAAAGGTAATAATCTCGATAAGCCATTGTTCAAAGAGTCCCCTCAATATATTTTAGATTCGGATATCTCATGTACCAAGCTCGCAAGAAAAAAATTAGCTGACTTTGGTTTCTCTGTGTCTGAAAAAACTATATTTGACTGCTACGATCGTGTCTATGACATTTACACGCTTATACGTATAACTGTAGAGTGCTTGGTTGAAGAAAAAATGTATGGAATGAATGAAAGAGTGTTCATTCATGATTTTTACTATAATCCAAATTCTAATGCATTCTTTAAGAAGCAGTTACAAGCAGCTAAGGCTAAACTTTAAAATATTAGAGCATGCTTATTTATACAGGTTGAATGAACAAACACTATTTGAGAGTGCTATTCAGTCCAGTTGTAAATGATTCGAATCTGTTTAATTCAGATGTCATTGAACGCCAGCTTGCTCATGCGCCAAAGAATAGAATTTGCTCGGCATATAACCGAGCGCAATACTGGGATGAGAAAGTAAGGTTGCTGAAGTTGTATGAGAAACAAGTGAAAGAATGGATTGTATAGCCACGCCTTTGAGCGTGGTTTTTTTTTTACCTGATATTTAATTTTGGGCTGGGAATTTATAGTGAAAAACCTAGGAATCGGGGTAAAAATTATTAGGAATTAATGGTTTGTAATCTAGGAATTGAAGTGCTATTTTAAAGGGTCTGATCAGGGGTGAAAGTAGTAATTTACTTAAAAGCATATGGAATTAGAGCAAGTTAATAACGATACTGAAAATGACGTAATAGATACAGTTGATGAATTAGATAGTTGCGAAGACGAAAATTTTGTTATAGCTCTTGATGATAAAATTGACAATCTTGCATCGTTACTAGTGGACAAAATTTTATTAGATAGTCGTTTTGATAAAGTATTAGCAAGCTTAAAGGAGACGAGTCATCGCATTGAGAACAGGCGATCAATCAAAGATGAAAAGGATCATCCTTCAAGACAATTTCAAAAGATACGAGATTTAATTGATCCTAATAGAAAACCTTTACAGTTAAGTCAAAAAGTAAAATTTGCTCAACAGTATTTGAATGTGATTGAGCTTATTTATACTGAGCTACAGGCTGAACTTGGTAAAGATTTTTATAAAACGGATAGCCCTAATAATACGTACGTAGAAATAATACGCGGGATATTAAGTGACCAAAATGATATTGTTAGATTGCTTTCTCGCCTTGAACGATTTGTACTAGTATTAGCTTATAACGCCACACCAGCTTATATGTTTGATGATGAAAGTGCAGAAGATTTGGATAGGGAGCCATTGGAAAAGGTCCAAAAGCGTATAACAGCTTTAGGTTATGAATTACTGTACTTATTTGAGAATCTAAACACTATACGTGCAATGAATGGAGGGAGATACCTGTCCTCACATATTCAATTATTCTTAAAATTTATGGAAGATTATAAATTTTCACGTGACAGGCATACTGGGCGGGAACGTAATTTACTAAATCAGGAAATTTACTTTAAACCTCTAAACGAACTTAATGATATTGTGTGTGATCTTAAAAATGCAATAAGTAAAGGAGAATTTGATAAGCGACCAACATTTCAATTATCGATGTCAAGCAGAAAAAATCTTTTAATGATACTGTGAGCGGAATAAATGCTGAAAATTTCAAGATAGCCGTTAATAAGTATTCGAAAAAATTACAAGAAGCTATTACTTATTTTAAAAGCTATAGATCTAGTAATATTACTCTCTATAGATTTCAAATTTTTTTGAGTGCTGAGAACCACAAAATTACCCTAGATCAATTTAAAGATTTTTTTAGTGAACTAAATAAGAAGGCAAGTAAGCCTGTGGCAGGTTTTGAAGGATATTTAAACTTTTTTTATTTTTGGGATAAACATGATGATCAATGGTTCCAAGATATTGTATTGATAATAGATAGCGATACTTTGCTACAAGTAGGTGAAAGCAAAATTAATGGTAGTATTCGAAATATTAGGCAAGAATTTAAAAATTATGCTGCTGAATTAATAGAACATAGAGGAAGATTAATCTTTGAAAATGAAAAATTGCCTGAAATTGAAATACAGCCAGTTCCATTAATGAGACATTTAGATTTACCTTCTCAGATATTACTTGAAGTAAATGATCGTGATGGATGGAACGTATTTGAAAAGAAAATATTACCTTTTTTTGTATATCAGGAATTTTTAGAACTTACTGATGATGAAGAAATTCGAAGTAGATTTAGCAGAGGCACGCGAAAGTTTGATACAGAAATTTGAGAAGATGGGTATAAAAAGTTGTCGCTTCACAATATGATCGGCAAAACGTGTACACGAATAGAAATATGACTATGAAAGCCTAATGAATCACTGCATTTGTAGATGAAGTCTTAGTGGGTAATATAAAGCTATATAATAATATCTATTAAATATATGGACTTATATACATATTAATTATATAGAGCTCTTATCTAATTTAAGCCTATATGTAATTTCTTATTAATTAGCCCTATTGCTATGTAATAACTACAGGTACATAGCAATGGAACAAACTCGAATCAATCATTCACCTCTTATTACTGCAATTGAGAACTTTGTAGAGGATACTATTAATCGTACAGAACCATGGGATGGTTACTGGTCTGGATTAGGTGATTTACTCAAAGAACTGCAAGACCAATATAATCCAGATTTAAGATATTCAGCCTATAACGAAGCTATGATCGAACTCATGTTGGAATTAGAACAAAATTTGGAATCAGATGTTATAGATAGCTCAATATTAGCTGAGCTGAGTTTTTATGATGTTCAGTCTGTTTTTGATAAGTTTGAAAAAAGGCATCAACGGGAGGTACAGAGATTTAAACAAGATGAGTTAAGAAATCGAAGTAAAGCTCTAGAGTACACGGAAATGTTACTGGAGCATTATTCTAAGTTGGCTATTATTCGTGTTGATCTTTCTTACAGACAGGATAAACGTACCTTTATTGATATATCAGATTTCAGAAAAGATATTCGAAAACTATTGGATCGATTACAGGATGGGGATCGCCATTTCAATGATTTACAGGGATATATCTATGCCCTAGAACAAGGCACTGAAAAAGGATATCACGCTCACTTCCTGTTGTTCTATGATGGTAATAAAGTACAAGCAGATCGTTACGTTGCAGACTGTATTATTGATACTTGGAAGAAGATCACAGATGAGACTGGAATAGGGTATAACTGTAATACTGCCAAAAATCGTGACAGTTACAAGGCTACGGGCAATGATGCTCTTGGTCGTGTAAATAGACAGGATGAGGGAAAACGAGCTAATGTTCTAAAAATAGTACGTTATTTTACTGAGCCAGCTAAAATTGAACAATATCTCAGGATAAAAGTAAAGAATATGCAGACCTTTGGTCATGGCAAATTCTATAAACCTTCGAGACGAGGGGTAGATAAGACATTAGAACGACTAAAATGGAAAAGTGAATAGTCATTCCGCTGATTAAATGCTAAAACGGAATATAAGCTATTGTAATGATAATCCTTTTGAGGATAATTGGATTTTCCCTATTATCCTCAAAAGTGAAATGAAAACACATAAGCTGAAATATTTAACTATAGGTCATATCGAGCAAATCAAAAAATTATGGGTTCCTGGCAAAGACACATTCAATGATAAGGAGGCTTTCACTCTTTCTTTGGATCTAGAGCAATTGATCGAGCTTTTTTATATTTCAAGAGACTGTACTTATGAGGAAGCGGAGGAGGAAGTAAAGACTGGTTTCAATGTTGCCTTTAATATCTATAAAAAGCAAAGATTAGAGATCCTATATAATCTGATCTGAAAATAATCTCAGATATACATTATCTAGATGAAAACGAGTTTTTTTAACTTTGCAAGGCTTGCCCATCGGTGAGCCTTTGTCATTTCTAGAGGTATATATTATGAGTTTAAATTGCCCTTATTGCTTATCGAATCAAGTCATTCAGGTTGTCAATCAGCAGGTGAGTGGATCTGATTCTACAGGTCTAGCAGCATCAGCTTCATTCGCAACCATTGGTGCATCCATTTCAAAGAGTTTGCCACTGCCTGTATCTCCATTCATTGGTGGTATTGCAGGTGCAGTCATTGGTGGCCTATTTAGTAGCATGTTTGATGAGCCTAAAAAGCCGATCACTATGACCTATTACCATTGCAACCACTGTCAGCAGAACTTTCGCTAATAATCTAGGAGATAAAAACGATGGCACATCAAATCGAACAAATCGCCTATGTTGGCGAAACCCCTTGGCATGGTCTAGGCAATCAGCTAAGTCCGAATCAACCACTGGAAGTTTGGGCACAGCAAGCCGGGATGGACTGGCGGATTGAATCCTCCAATGTCAGCTACATGGCACAAAATGAACGTGGTCAGAGCATCATCATGCCTTTTGAAGAGCAGCGTGTCTTGTATCGCTCAGATACATATGCGCCTTTATCTGTAGTCAGTCAGCGTTATCAGGAAGTTCAGCCTAAAGAGATTCTGGAGTTCTACCGGGATCTGACTGAGCAATCTGGCTTTGAGTTAGAAACCGCAGGGGTTTTGAAAGGTGGGAAGAAGTTCTGGGCTTTGGCACGTACAGGTCAAAGTTCCGCTTTAAAGTCTAAGGATGTCAGTAATGGTTATATCCTGCTGGCTACTGCGTGTGATGGCACTTTGGCAACGACAGCACAGTTCACCAGTATCCGAGTAGTCTGTAACAACACTTTAGCTATTGCGCTACGTGGGCAGAGCAGTAGTGCTGGAGTAGTGAAGGTCCCACATAGTACCAAGTTTGATGCAGAGAAAGTGAAACAGCAATTGGGTATTTCAGTTCGTGTATGGGATGAGCACATGTATGAAATGAAACAGCTCACACAGCGTAAGGTGAGTCAGCAGGAAGCTAAATCTTATTTTGATGCCGTATTCAACAACAGCACCATGTCAGTTTCCGATCCTGAAGAAAACATCATTCAGTTTTATCGTAATGTCGCGCAGCAAGCTCAAGAGAAAAAGCCTGAACCAAATGGTCGTGCCATGAATAAAGCTTTGGACATGTTCAATGGGCAAGGACGTGGTGCTGAATTGTCATCAGCTAAAGATACGGCGTATGGTTTACTGTGTTCGATTACAGAATTTGTGGATCATGAACGACGTGCCATGAGTACCGATCATCGTCTTGATTCAGCTTGGTTTGGTGCAGGCGCAGGTCTTAAGCAACGTGGACTGGAACAGGCTTTATCTTTGATAGCCTAAGCTCATGTAATCCATCCAATCTTAACCCCGCAAGTCTCAACAATCGCTGAGTACAGCACACACGTAACTCTCTCTACTTACTACTCATAATCAATAATCTCAATAATCTGAATCAGCATGCATATCGCCATACCCGACCTCGTGTCGGGTATGGCTTTTTTATGCGCTTCTTTTTTACAAAAACTGAAATTTATAAGGATAGAACCATGAATCAAATCGCACCGATTTCAAATCAGAATGTACAGGCAGGTGTTCAAACTGCATTAAATCCATTAACTACACCTAAACGAGCTAGTTCTGCAAAACGCTTAGTCAACACCAAAGATATGGCGTATCAAGATTGGCTTGAAGTCCGTAAACAAGGCATTGGCAGCAGTGATGCAGCAACAGCATGTGGCTTAAATCCCTACATGTCCATGTTAGAGCTTTGGCTGATCAAAACAGGTCGTCAGACTCAATCCATAGAAGATGAAAGCTCAGGTATAGCACCTCTGTATTGGGGCAAACAGCTCGAACCTTTAGTGGCTGAGTATTACAGCATGCACACCAATAATAAAGTTCGTCGAGTCAATGCTGTATTACAGCACCCTGATCCTGATAAGTATTTCATGTTAGCAAACTTGGATTACTATGTTGTAGGAAGCGACGAAGTTCAGATTCTTGAATGCAAAACAGCAGGTGAGCATGGAGCAAAATTGTGGCGTGATGGTGTGCCTTTATATGTGCTTTGTCAGGTACAACATCAACTGGCGGTGACTGGTAAACAGGCAGCGCATGTTTGTGTCTTGATCTGTGGGCATGAAACCAAGATCTTCAAAGTGACACGATCAGAATCCGTGATTGAACATATTGTTCAAGCAGAACGATATTTCTGGGAATGCGTTGAAAAGGATACACCACCATCCGTGGATGCAAGTGAATCCGCAGCTAAAGCGATTCAACAACTTTATCCAGCGCATGTACCTTTAACCGTAGAGGATCTGTCTCAGAATCCAAATGCCAATTTGATGTTCGACCAGCTCATCAAAATGAAGGAAGAGATTCAGCATCAACAGGAACGCTTTGACCAACTTAAACATGAAATTCAGATGATGATGCAAGACAAGGAAAGGGCTGTCTTTACTCATGGCTCAGTAGTCTGGAAGAAAGCCAAGGATTCTATCAGTCTCAATACCAAGGCATTGCTTCAGCACCAGCCTGAACTCATAGAGCTTTATCCACTTCAAAAGCAAGGCAGTCGTCGATTTAACATCTATACCGACTAAGTCCTATCTACAGCACCAAATCAAAAATTCACAAAAATCGCTCCCCGCTCTCTACCCTTCGGTAGAGAGCAAATCGGTCGCGATCTCTGTAGCACTTTATCTGGCTCTACATTCTTTGGGTAACTTATTTGGTCCTTGTTCTGACCTACATACATAGACCCAAATTTGTAAGGTAATACATTAAGGAATATCAACATGATTAAAGGTTTAGCAATTACTCCTCCAATACTTGGACGGATCAGTATCGGTCGGATGATCGAGAAGAATGGCAAACGCCTACCGGAAAAGGATGACCAGTTCACCATTACTTCCCAGATTCAAAGCAAAGAAGGCTGGGTTAGACATCCACTGGATGATCAGCTGCGAGCGAATGCTCCGAATCAGAAGCTACGTTCAATCCCTGTCAGAATGATCTTTAATGATCCTGATTTAAACCTGCGTGCAGAATACAGCCTGTTTGACCGACAGACTGGAAGACCTGTCTGTGTCGGTAATGGAGAAACCTGCCAACGTTTAACCAATCAAGGCGTGGAGCAACTTCCCTGTCCATCCCCTGATTTATGTCCATTGGCTCAAGGAGGGAACTGCAAGCCCTATGGTCGTGTGCATGTGAACTTAGATGAATCGGATGAGTTTGGCACCTTCATCTTTAGAACTACAGGCTTTAACAGTATCCGTACTTTGGCTGCACGGCTGAGTTATTACCATGCGGCATCAAATGGTTTGCTGTCTTGCCTGCCGTTGCAACTCATTTTAAGAGGTAAGAGTACGACACAAAGCTATCGTCAGCCGGTGTATTACGTGGATCTAACTTTAAGGGAGGGGATTAGTTTGAATGAAGCCATTATTCAGGCGAAGCAAATTGATGAGCAGAGTAAGCAGGCTGGGTTTTATCAGGAGGCTTTGGACTTTACGGCAAGGAAGGGTTTTGCGAATGGAAGGATGGAGGTCGATATAGAGGAAGGCTTGGAGGTAGTTAAGGAGTTTGATATAGATGAACTTATTGAATCTGAACCCCTGCAAACTAGAACCAAAAAGGGATCTAAATCAGGGCCTAAGTTCCATCAGGGAGAGGGTGTTGTACAAGAGATTCAGAAAAGCTTGCAGCAGAATGTACGGGTTGTAAATTAAAAAAACTTAAAGAGAACAGCGAGTTCTCTTTAATTTATTTATTTTTTTGCTTGTATTAAAAAATAAATAAGATGATTGAACCTAATACCAAACGATACCAAGCAAAAACTTTTAAAGTATGTTTTTCTACAAATTTAACCATGGCTTTTACCACAAGCAAAGCTGCGATGAATGCGGTTACAAAGCCTACGGAAATATTCAATAAATTTTCTGAAGTTAAAACATCAACGTTGCGAAATATGTCATAAGTAGCGGCACCAAGCATTGTTGGTATGGCAAGGAAAAAAGAAAATTCAGTAGCTGCTTTACGTGATAAACCCGCCAATATCCCCCCAATAATGGTTGCACCAGACCGTGAAGTCCCCGGAATCATCGCAAGACATTGAACCAAACCAATAACAATGGCCTGTTTGAATCCAATATTGGTTGCCTCAATGGTTTGGACTTTAAAATTTTTAGCTTCTACAGCAAAAATTAACAGTGCACCAATAATCAGTGCATATGCAACAACCGAAGGACTGAATAAAACTTGTTTAATAAAATCAACAGCTATAACTCCGATCACTACTGCAGGAATAAATGCAATGAAGACATTTATCGCAAAACGTCTCGCATGGTAATCACCTGATATAAAACCATGTAGTAGATTAATAATTTTTTTACGGTAGAGCCAACAAACGGCTAAGATTGCGCCCAGTTGAATGACAACTTCAAAGACACGGCCTGAGTCTGAATGAAAATCAATTAAATGGCCAAATAAAATTAAATGACCAGTACTGGAAATGGGTAAAAACTCCGTTAAACCTTCTATAAAACCTAAAAATAAGGCTTTAAGTACTGAAATTATATCCATAAATAAAGTGAGTCACAGAATAATAATAGCCATCACTTTTAAGATATTTTTCTGCATTTATAAATTCACTGAGCCAAATTTTTACGCTTTCTTTACGCGGCATCCAAAGTTATGGATAGAGACTTTACGGTTTTATTTTTCATACTAGATAGTGGAATATCCCAATACTTAGGATGAAAAACATGAGTGCGGTCATTCACGCGCATCAGCAGGTACAGCATCAAAAAAATTGCGTTGTACAAAACAATCAAAATATATCTTATTTCAACTTCTTTAAGCAGATTTCAGCTCTGAAACATAGGAGTGAAATGCCATGTTAGAGTTTGCTTTGCTTTTAGCCATTGTCTTTGTTCTGGCTTATCCCTTGGGTAAATACCTCGCAGCAATTATGCACAACCGCGATATGAAAATTGATCCTCTATTCAATTGGATTGAAAAGCCCATTTACGCGGTTTTAGGAATCAATCCCAAACGGGGGATGAATGTCAAAACCTATTCATTCAATTTTATCATGAGCTGTGCAGTGATCGGTTTGGTGACTTGGACTCTATTTATGGTTCAAGCCAGCCTGCCGTTGAACCCAAACCATGCACCGAATATGTCATGGGATTTGGCGCTGCATACCATGATTTCGTTTCTGACCAATACCAACCAGCAGCACTATTCAGGACAGGCGCAACTGTCATATTTATCGCAAATGGTCGGCATTGTCGGCTTGCAGATCATCACGCCGATGATGGGCCTGGCGATGGTGGTGGCTACAGTTCGAGCACTGTTCTACAAACAATCCAATGCACTTTCTGAAACCGATCAACAGACCAGCTTTAAGCATAAAGTGCAACAAATTAATGTCGGCAACTATTGGGCCGATGTGATTCGTCCGACGTTCCGCTTTCTGATTCCTTTATGCATGGTTTGGTCATTATTGCTCACTAGCCAAGGCGTACCATCGACTTTTCAAGGCGGCCCAGAAGTTCAAGTCATCGACCAAAGCAGCGACTTAACAACGCAAAAAATACCTTTAGGCCCTGTTGCGCCCATGGTAGCAATTAAGCAATTGGGCAGTAATGGTGGTGGCTGGTATGGTCCGAACAGCAGTGTACCTTTGGAAAATCCGACACCATTGTCAAACTTTCTGGAAATGCTTGCGATTTTACTGATCCCTGTTTCGGTGATTTTTATGCTGGGCTTTTTCACCAAACGCGCCAAATTCGCAGGCTTGGTCTTTGCTTCAATGCTGCTGATGTCGATCATTTCTGCGACTAGCGCTATCTGGTCAGAAAGCCTTTCATCGACTTCGACATTGCTTTCCGCCATGGAAGGTAAAGAAGTGCGTTTTGGCGAGGCATCATCTGCTTTGTGGTCAGCGGTCACCACCCAAGTCAATAACGGCTCAGTGGATATGATGCATGATTCATCTGCACCGCTCACAGGTATGGTGCAATTGTCCAATATGCTGATCAATGCCATTTGGGGCGGGATTGGCTGTGGTTTACAGCAATTCATTATTTATCTGTTTTTAGCAGTCTTTATTGCAGGCTTAATGACCGGCCGCACCCCAGAATTGTTTGGCCGCAAAATTGAAGCCGGTGAAATCAAGCTGCTCGCTGTTGTGATTTTGATCCAACCCATCGTCATTCTTGGTTTAACAGCAATAACTGTATTTTTTCCTGAATTGACGGGCAACAGTAATCCGCAATACCACGGCATTTCTCAAGTGCTGTACGAATATGTGTCTGCATTTGCCAACAATGGCTCAGGCTTTGAAGGGCTATCAGACAATACCGTGTGGTGGAATGTCACATGCGGTATTGCTTTATTGCTCGGCCGTTTCCCGACATTAATTATTCCTTTAATCATCGCTACACGTTTAGCTGCTAAACGCCAAGCACCTGAAAGCAGCGGCAGTTTAAAAGTCGAAACGCCAACATTCGCACTGACTTTAATTGCCATTGTGGTGATGTTGACCTTATTGCAATTTATGCCAGCCCTGGTCTTGGGGCCAATTGCTGATCATCTGTTATTGGTTCAAGGTTAAGGGTGAGTACAATGAATCATTCAAAACACACTGTTCAAACACAGCAAAACACCATAGCTTCAACCTTATTTCAAGCTGAAGCATGGAAAAATGCCTTTATTAAACTGCTGCCGCAGCATGTGATTAAAAATCCGGTGATGGCCATCGTTTGGCTTGGGACGCTGATTACACTGGTTAGTACAATTCTAGGTCAATCTAGTTTGGTTTTTGGCTTATTGGTGACGTTGATTTTATTTGTGACGGTTCTCTTTGCCAATTATGCCGAAGCGGTTGCTGAAGCCAAAGGCCGCGGACAGGCGTCATCCCTGCGTCAAGCGCGTCAGAATTTGACGGCGCGCCGGATCCATTCTAAAGATGATATGGATGGGGTGCAGATTTCAGCGGCTGAATTGAACATGCATGACTTGATTGAAGTGCGTGCAGGGGAATTGATTCCCGCAGATGGTGAAATAATTCAGGGCTTTGCTACGATCAATGAAGCTGCAGTAACAGGTGAATCTGCGCCGGTACTCCGTGAAGCGGGCACAGATAAATCTGGGGTGATTGGCGGAACCAAAGTCTTAACCGACCGGATCATCGTGCAAGTGACCGCAGAGGCGGGAAATAGCTTTCTCGACCGAATGATTGCTTTAGTCGAAGGCTCAAACCGTCAAAAAACACCGAATGAAATTGCCTTAGGTATTTTACTGACCGTGATGACTGTGACTTTTATCATCGTCGTGGTCAGCCTGCCGTTGATTGGACATTTCCTGCATATTGAAATCAGCCCGATTTTATTGGTGGCGCTATTGGTCTGCTTGATTCCAACCACCATCGGCGGCTTATTGCCAGCTATTGGAATTGCAGGGATGAACAGAGCGCTCAAAGCCAATGTGATTGCCAAATCAGGCAAGGCGGTTGAAGTTGCAGGCGATATAGATGTTTTACTACTCGATAAAACCGGAACTATTACTTACGGTGACCGTCAGGCGACTGCTTTTTATCCCTTAACAGGAGTGACGGAGTCTGAACTTCGCCAAGCGGCGGTACTGACTTCTTTGGCCGATCCAACGCCAGAAGGTAAATCGGTGGTTGCTTTGGCCAAAGAGCAAGGTGAAAGAGTGGCCGAGCCTGAACAGGCTGAATTTATCGCTTTTAATGCGTCCACACGCATTTCAGGCCTTAACTTGGCGGATGGTCATCAAGTGCGTAAAGG
The DNA here is from genome assembly GCF_058599305.1 of Acinetobacter sp. CAU_H_S139_7. Taxonomy (NCBI): domain Bacteria; kingdom Pseudomonadati; phylum Pseudomonadota; class Gammaproteobacteria; order Moraxellales; family Moraxellaceae; genus Acinetobacter; species Acinetobacter sp. CAU_H_S139_7. The sequence goes on along the minus strand of NZ_CM178651.1, from coordinate 2,979,132 downwards.
CGCTATGGATGCCATTCTTAAATTCGCTTCGCAAAACCTTGAAAATCATGCCGAACTGAAAGCGCGCGTAGAACAAATAGCTTCAAAAGGGGCAACGCCACTGGTCGTGGCTAAAGACCAGAATTTGTTGGGTGTCATTGAACTATCAGACGTGATTAAGCAAGGCATTAAAGAAAAATTTGCGCGCTTACGTGAAATGGGCATTAAAACTGTGATGGTGACCGGAGATAATCCGCTCACAGCAGCGGCCATCGCAGCAGAGGCTGGTGTGGATGATTATATCGCTGAAGCGAAACCAGAAGATAAACTCACATGCATTCGAACCGAGCAAAACAAAGGACATTTGGTAGCGATGGTCGGTGACGGTACTAATGATGCACCGGCGTTGGCCCAAGCAGATATTGGCTTAGCCATGAACTCGGGAACGCAAGCAGCCAAAGAAGCAGGCAATATGGTGGACTTAGATTCTGATCCAACCAAATTGCTATCTGTGGTTGAAATAGGCAAACAGCAGCTGATTACTCGCGGTGCATTAACCACCTTTTCCTTGGCGAATGATGTATCAAAGTATTTTGCAATTTTGCCGGCATTATTCGTCGCGGCAATTCCGCAAATGCATGTGTTAAATGTCATGCAACTAGGCAGTTCTGAAAGTGCCATCCTGTCTGCGCTGATCTTTAATGCGATCATTATTCCTCTGCTGATTCCAATTGCACTGCGCGGTGTGAAATTCAAACCTTCGACATCTACCCAATTATTGCGCCGCAACATGCTGATTTATGGTGTGGGCGGGGTGCTGCTACCGTTTATTGCCATTAAAGCGATTGATCTGCTGATCAGTCCAATCTTGGCCCTATAAATTTTTTGAGGATGACAAAGTGAATATGCAAAATCATCAATTGGCAGACTCATCATGGGGTGAGAAACTGCGCGCTTCGTTTGGAATGACCATCATTGCTCTAGGCTTATGCGGCTTTGTATATAGTGCTGCTGCAACCGGCTTAGGACAAATGCTCTTTCCAAAACAAGCCAACGGCAGCTTGATTGTCGAAAATAATCAAGTGATCGGTTCACGCTTAGTGGCACAGCCTTTTGCCCAAGTTCAATATTTCCATCCGCGTCCATCTGCCGCAAATTATGATCCTATGGCGATGGCCGGAAGCAACATGGCGAGAACCAATCCTGAACTGCAGAAAGCCATAGAGGAACGGCTGAATCGAATCGCAGCGAAGGAACAGATTGAAAAATCTAAAATTCCTGCGGATCTGGTCACCGCTTCAGGCAGCGGCATCGACCCTGAAATTAGCGTGCAATCAGCCATGATTCAAGTGAAGCGGATTGCCCATGCACGGCATATGCCTGAACAGAATGTCGAAAAACTGATTCAGTCGCATACGGTTCAGCCGATTTTTGGGATTTTAGGGCAGGCACGTATCAATGTGCTTGAATTGAATTTGGCTTTGGATCGGGGCGGGAAGTGATATGAATGGCTTGAAGATTAAAATATAGTGATTGAACGCTATTAAATAATTTGAATTAAGTTACATACGATTGTTGGGCGAGGGGATGTTCTATACCTCCGCCCAACGGTGGCATCCATATTGCCCAGCAATAGCCAAGCTGACTTTAGACGCATTTAAATGAATTTAAAAACATTTTTTTAAAGCAATAAATAAAGATTACTTCTATGACTGATCAACGAACCAATAAAGCCGATGTTTTGCTGCAACATACACAGCGTTATCAGTCTGGGCGGCTGACGATTTTTTTAGGCGCAGCTCCGGGCGTGGGAAAGACCTTTGCCATGCTGGTTCGTGCGCATGAACTGGCGCTGCAGGGCATTAATATCGTCATTGGCTATGTAGAAACGCATGGCCGTAGAGAAACTGAAAATTTAATTTCTGGTTTAGATATAATTCCGCGAAAGGCTATTGAATATCAAGGGCAGCATCTGGAGGAAATGAATCTAGATGCCGTTTTGGATAAAAAGCCCAGTATTGTTTTGGTGGATGAATTTGCCCACACTAATATGCCCGGCAGCCGTCATGAAAAACGCTGGCAAGACATCAATGAATTATTAGATGCTGGTATTGATGTTTTTACCACCATGAACATTCAGCATTTGGAAAGTTTGAATGATGTGGTATATCAAATCACTGGGATTCGTGTCACTGAAACCGTGCCAGACCGAGTGTTCGAACGGATTCGAGATATCCGCTTAATTGATTTGCCTGTGAATGAGCTGTTGGAGCGCTTAAACCAGGGGAAGGTTTATGTGCCTGAGCAAGCGGAACAGGCCTTACAGCGATTTTTCAACAGCTCCAACTTAACGGCACTGCGTGAACTGGCAATGCAAACCGTTGCCAATTATGTTGATAATGATGTACGCGAAAATTTCGCCATACAAGGACTTGCTCAAATCCCCTTAAAAAATCATGTCTTAATTATGATTGATGGTAAAGGGCATTCTGAAGCTTTAGTTCGGACTGGATGTCGTATTGCCGAGCATCGTGTGGCAAACTGGACGGTTGTTGCTTTTTCTCATGATACGCAAATCATGAATAAACAGGAAAACTCGCAAAGCCGTGAAATAGAACGGGCTTTAAACTTAACGCGTCAAATGGGCGGAATGACAGAAGTCCTTCACGGCCAGCAACATGCTAAAACTTTATTTGATTATGTGATGGACCGCGGCATTTCAACCTTAGTTTTAGCGCAAGCGGCTCCGCAAAAGTTTTCTCTGAATTTAAGGCTCAATTTGATTGATCAGTTGTTGCAATACCGGCCCAGTTTTGAACTCAGTATTGTGCCGATTATTGCAGAGAATAAGCATCTGTCCTTTTTCACTCAAAGGGCATTCTTGTCGCTAAGAGAAATACAGTACGTACTAGCCACCACGGTCATCAGCATTGTGATTGCAAGCTTAGGGGAAAAGTATTTAGGGATTGAAGATCTTTCGGTGATTTTTATCACCGCTGTGGTTTTTGTGGCATCAAAAACACGGATGCTGGCTGCAGCTTTTTCAGCCATCCTATTCTTTCTAGCTTATAATTTTTTCTTTATTTCCCCGCAATTTACATTTCAAATTTCTGCACATCAGGGGATTGTCACCGTGATTGCATTTTTGGGCGCGGCTTTAATTTCGAGCCGATTAGCGTCACGTTTGAAAGAGCAGGTGACTGCACTCAAAACGGCGAACAGTTATAACAGCATTATGCAGGATTTAGGGCAGAAGCTGTCCACAGCATTAGATTTGGCACAAATCAAGGAGATTGCTGAACATAGCCTGAGTAAAAATCTCAATGCAGATGTCTGGCTGTATTTCCCAGATACTGCAGCAACTCAAGCATCATCCACTATCATGAGTAATAAAGAAAAAATTTCAGCCGATTGGACATTCAAAAACCATCAACCGTCCGGTCGCTTTACCCAAACCTTGACGGAAAATGAGTGGTGGTTTTTGCCCTTATTGGCTTCCAAGCAATGCTTAGGCGTGGTGGGGTTGAAACTTAAAGATGTGCAAGCAGTAATCAATACGGAGCAAAAACAGCTCGCTGAACTCATGGTAGAGTATCTTGCGCAGGCGATTTTCCGCACCCAGCTGACCAAGGCTTTGGAAATAGCCAATGTGAATTCTGAAACGGAAAAATTGCGCTCGGCATTATTATCATCCGTATCGCACGATTTACGCTCGCCTTTGGCGTCGATGATTGGAGCAGCGGATACTTTGAGCACTTACCGCCATTCCATGAATGAAAATGATCAGGACAGCTTGCTGGAAGCGATTCATTTAGAGGGGGAGCGTTTAGACCGCTATATTCAAAACCTACTGGATATGACCCGTTTAGGCCATGAAGGCTTAAGCTTGAAGCGGGACTGGATTGGAGTTGATGAACTGATCGGTTCAGCAGTGCGCCGTTTAAACCGTTATATGCCAGATGCATTGGTTGAAGTGCGTGCGCCTCAAGAATCTTTGAGTTTATTTGTACATGCCGCCTTGATTGAACAGGCCATTTTTAATGTGCTGGAAAATGCCGCAAAATTTTCACCAGAGAATAAAGCTGTGATGATTGAGGTGCAGCAGGTGAATGAAAATGAGATCGAAATTGCCATAACTGATAAGGGGCAGGGTATCCCGGAAGGTGAGCGGGAACGCATTTTTGACATGTTTTATACCATGCAGCGCGGTGACCGCGGGCAATATGGTACAGGATTGGGCTTGACGATTGTGAAAGCGATTGTGGGTGCGCATATGGGGAAAATCATGGCATCATCAGGCAAGAACAATCAAGGAACATGTATCCGCATACAGCTTCCTATTCAGCAAATTACTTAAAGCATCTAGCAGCTTTTAGGTGGGAAAATGCCAGAACAGAATGAATCAGCCAGCTCCATGACCAATGTCTTGATTATTGATGACGAAAATCAGATTCGAAAATTCTTGGATATAGCACTCAGAGCGCAAGGCTATAAAACGCTTTTGGCTGAAAATGGCCAAAAGGGCTTGGAACTCCTAGCTTTGCAAGGTGCGGATTTAGTGATCCTCGATTTGGGTTTGCCAGATTTGGATGGTTATGAGGTTTTGTCTGAGCTTCGCACATGGTCGCACGTTCCAGTGATAGTGCTGTCTGTGCGGGCAAATGAAGAAGAAAAAGTGAAGCTTCTGGATGCTGGCGCAAATGATTATGTGACCAAGCCGTTTAGTGTTCAGGAGCTGATGGCGCGCATTCGTGTACTGCTTAGGCAGCATCAGCATAGTACTGTTTATACGACAATTTTTGATGATGGCGTATTAAAAATCGATTTTTCCAAACGGCAGGTTTTTTTAAATCAACAATTGCTCTCCTTAACGCGCAAAGAATATCAGCTGCTGAATTTATTGGCGAAAAATAAAGGCCAATTGATTACCCAGCCGCAAATACTGAAAGAGCTGTGGGGGCCAACGCACCAAGAAGATACGCATTATTTAAGGATTCTGGTTGCTAAATTAAGAGTGAAGTTAAATGATAATGCTGTGCAGCCTAAATATATTATTACTGAACCGGGAGTGGGTTTGCGATTTTTGAAGATTTATTAATATTAAATATGTCATTTATTTTACATGAGTAATTAGACCTCTTTCATAAATCATTTTTTGCACAGTTCCAAGTTGTAGATTCCAGCGATTAAATTGAATCTCAAACCAAGCCTTTTACCTCTATTTCGATAACACTCAGCAAGGATTTTGAAGGTTTTCAGGCTGCCAAATACATGCTCAATTCCGATTCTTCTTTTATTGATTTCTTGATTATAGATTTTCAATTCAGGATCCAGTTTACAGTGTCTTTTGGCTTTTAATGGCAACAGGCTATTCGGATACAACACATAAATCCCCTGATAGCCTTTATCTGCAAGGATAAAAGCCCCAAAAGGAATCTGGTTTAAATTGCGTTTGAACAACTCGAAATCATGCACTGCACCGCGACTGGTACATAAACTCAGAATTTACTGAGTTTTGTAGTGAATCATGGCCTGTACTTTAAAGGTATGGGTCTTTTTCTTGCCGCTATAGCTTTTGTTCTGTTTTTTTAGGCCTTTGGATTGGAATTTCCGTGGCATCCACGATCACAACATTCCAGTCGATGCCTTTGCCCTCGGGTAAATCTTTGGATAAATTAAACAGATCGGACCGAATCAGGCAGTCTTCAACATGACGGACAATTCTTGAGGCTGTGGGCTCTGAAACCCCGTAACTCGTCGCAACGTGAAATAAGGTTCGGTATTCCCGCCAATAGCTCAGACAGAGCAGAACCTGATCCTCCAGGCTTAACTTGGGCGGTCTGCCTTTGGCAGAGACATGCTTCTGCAATTGCTCAACCATCAAATAGAAAGTTGACCATGAGATGCCTGTCTATCGCTTGAACTGAGGATCAGAAAGCTTGTTTGAATCGATGTATTTCATCCGCAGATTATGCACGAATGCTAAGAAATCCGGAGTGCAAATATTAACCAAAAAGAAGATCGTTTTTTGATTTATGAAAAAGATCTATTGTTATTTTTATGTTTTAACTTATTTTAAATTAGCTTTTTCGTGGTTTTAATAGTTTAAAAAATAATCATATTAGTTGGGTGCTTTTTTACGGTTTATTTACGTTACATTCGGTAGAACTTGTTTTATTTTGATCATTGTTAATATTTAACAGGACAAAATAATGAGTAATTTACTCATGGTTAGACATAATATAGCTGACGAAGAAGCGGTCCCTGAATCCATGCCATCTGCGCGTCAATGCTGCGATATTGAAGATATTCTATTTTCAGAAGAAATCGAAAACTATCTGCAGCGCTATCCCAATACCCGTCATGTTGAGATTTGCCTGCACGATTTGAATGGTCATGTCCGCGGCAAGCGCATAGATATTGTCGGTCTAAAAAATATTGCACAAGGCTGTTATTTCCCAATGTCTATTTATGCCATGAGTCTTGATGGAGAAGTGATTGAAGAATCGGGTTTAGGAAAATCGATCGGTGAGCCGGATTATTTATGTAAACCTATATTGGGAAGCCTGCAGCCCTGCGCTTTAAATCCAGAGTCCAATGCACAGTTATTCCTAACCATGAAAGATGACAATCATCAAGATTGCGAAGTTGAACCGCGCAATATTTTAAAAAAAAGTTTAAGAGCGCTGCATGATCAAAACTTTTATCCTTGCATGGCCGCAGAATTGGAGTTTTATTTATTTGACAGCAATGAAAAATCTGGCTCCAATCAGATTTATTTAAATCAATGTTTTGATGTGAATGTGCAAGATAAATATCAAGACGTTCTGGATGAAATTGAACGGATTGCCCTTTTGCAGGGGATTCAGATTACAGGCTTAGTCTCGGAATCATCTTCCGGGCAATACGAAATTAATATTCAGCATAGCGGTGATATTTTGAAGCTATGCGATCAGATCATGATGCTAAAGCGCACCATTAAGCAAGTCGCTGTAGAACATGGGTTACATGCAAGCTTTTTGGCTAAGCCTGATCTGAATAAAGCGGGCAGCGGCATGCACTTTCACATGAGTTTGTTAAATCAAGACCAGCAGAATATTTTCAGCATGAAGCAGAATCCTTTACCGTCACGGCAATTATTAAAGGCGATCAGCGGGCTGATAGTCTTGCTGCCGCCGTCCATGGCCGTGCTTGCCCCGAATGTAAACTCATTCCGCCGGTTTAAAGCTGGAAACCATGTGCCCTTAGAAGCTAATTGGGGCGTGAATAACCGCAATGTGGCCATTCGCATACCATGTTCGGACAATGAAAATCAACGCTTGGAATATCGTGTTGCAGGTGCGGATTGCAATCCTTATTTAACTGCAGCCCTGATTTTGATCGGCACACTGCATGGGTTGACACAGAATCTGGAAATTCCACAGCAAGCCACTCAGATAAAAAATAAACATCAGCCACACTTTTTAAGTACGAATCAGCTGGATGCTTTAACATGTTTTCACCGGAATACTGTTTTGCAAAAATATCTCGGCAAAAGATTTATGGAATTATGGTGTGCAGTTAAACGTGCTGAGCATCAGTATATGTACAGCCAAATTACTTTGATCGAACAACATTGGGATATTTAACTGCTTAAAAATGTATAACACGATAAATAATGAAGATGATGCTAGAAATCAGAAGCTCAATGAAGAATTATATTTGAAGTATAGTTTACAGGAAATTGATTCTGACATTTTAGTAAAGAAATACCAGTATGCGTCAAAAAGTATGAAAAAAATAATTCATACTATTTTTAAAGAAAGAGGTTTTAATCGAAGTGAGATAGATCATATATTGAAATTACTCAAGTAAAATAATTATGCCAATAGTATTGCTGATACTATTGGCATTTAACTTTTAAAAAGATTTAGTCAGGGTGAATACTGCTTCAGTTTTTACCCCTTTTTTATTTTGACTTGTAAAGTCTTTGGTTTTTAAATTACTACCAACCGCTGCTAATTCTGCATTTATTCCCATTGGGTTATAGCGGTAAGTTGCACCAATTTTCCAATCAAAAAAATGGTCTTTTGCTTCAGAACCATAAATGTCCTGATTTGCTTTGGAATAACCTAAGCTAACATTTGTGCCAAAATTAGTTTGAGCAATCGGTGTAGCATATAAGACATTAAAATACCAATTTGAGATATCTTTACCTATACTGTCACTGGCAGCTTTGCCGCCATAGTTATAGGTATAGCTTATGCTTGGTGTAAAGCTATCGTTCTGATGCAGCAACGCATTAAAGATCATTTTGAAATAGTATTCATTATAATTTAAATCGCTGTTGCCGATGTAATTGTAGCGCAGCATGCCAAGATCAACTGCAGGATGGATTGAACCTAGCGCGATTGGCGCTGTATAGCCGATCTGGGGATCCAGTTCTAAATTTACTTCGTCATCAAAATCAACATTCGATGCAAATGCAGCAAGATAAAATCCTGAAGCATGGCTTAAAACAAAGTTTCCCTGCAAGGCCGGATCATTCTGGGTTTGCGTTTGGCCGCGCCAGCGGTAGTCGCTGGCCAATGATACATTACCTGAAAAGCTTAAAGCGGGAGAGCTTTCATCTCCCGTAGCAAAAGCATAACTTGAATAGAGCGGTATAAGGCTAAAAAGTAGATGGTATAATTTTTTCATAACACTTTAAATTAGTAGTCATTGAAGTAATGTATGTTATGGTTTAATTTATTGATATATAATAAAATTATCGTAAATTTTGCGTAAAATAAGTATAAAATTTAAGATGAATATTTTTTAAAGTAATAAAAATCAGTATTCATATTGTCTAAAAGACGTTTGCATATGAACTTTAATAAGTTAGATGAATTTGACCCCTTTATTTTTAGAACCACAGGCTTTAACAGTATTCGGACTTTGGCTGCGCGACTGAGTTATTACCATGCAGCGTCTAATGGTTTGTTATCTTGCCTCCCATTGCAGTTGATATTGCGTGGTAAGAGTACGACACAGAGCTATCGTCAGCCAGTCTATTACGTGGATCTGACTTTAAGAGAAGGGATTAGCTTGAATGAAGCGATTATGCAGGCGAAGCAAATGGATGAGCAGAGTAAGCAGGCAGGGTTTTATCAGGAGGCTTTGGACTTTACTGCAAGGAAGGGCTTTGGGAATGGAAGGATGGACGTAGACATGGAGGAAGGCTCGGAGGTGGTTGAAGAGTTTGATCAGCAGATTGAGGAAACTCAGACTGAATTTAATATTCAGCAGGGATTGAAAGGATCAGTGACGGCTTTAATTTAATATGTATAGAGGAGAGACTAGTCTCTCCTCTAACTCTTAAAATAAATTTAATTAATAGTTGTTAATTTTTTTCGACTTGCAAGTAAATGAACATCTTTAGCATTATTAGTGCGACATAGTTTTTTCAGAACATTGTGCTGTGTTTCAGGGGTCCAAAAAATCTTTAAGTTTTCACGAGCACGAGTTATAGCTGTGTAGAAAATACTATGTGTTATTTCATCTTCATTTGCATCAGTTATAACAACTTTTACAGAATCATATTCAAGCCCTTGTGCTTTATGAATTGAAACAGCATAAGCTACTTGAAATGGAATAATAGTATTAAGTGAATCATCATCATCATCACTATTGTCAGAGAGAAATACTGAAAAACGTACAATTGAATCTCTAAGCCATTCAAGCTCGGTTCCATAGACATCGAACTCAGTTAATGGTCTATCTAATTCAATATCAAATTGAATTCCACTATTAATTTCTACAATATCAATAATTTTTCCTTTTAAATTATTATAGATAACAGGTCTAAATCTTTCAGTCTCAGAGAATAAAATAGGATCACCAACTTTATAAGTGGTTATGCCCCATGTAACTGATTTTCCTGGATTACTACTCTGAAGAAAGCGATTAATATTGTTAATGCCATATAGTCCATCATAATTAAGGCATAAGATAATTTCATCATGAAAATGTTTTTCGAATAAATTATTATCTAATATGGTTGTATATTGATTACGTACCATTAATTCAGCAATATCATCTTCAATATTTCTTACTTTTCCCCAAAAACTTAATAGGTTTTGATTTGATGTTCTATAAGGGGTAATTAATTCAAAAACAGATTTTTTATGTATAAATGATCTAATAGTGCTGAACCAATTGCCAAATTGAATTGATTCAATTTGATATACATCACCGACTAATATTAAGAGTTTAAAAGAGGTTTTATTTAAAACATCTAAGATATCGGTATTACTTACAGTGCTGCATTCATCAATAATAAGTAGATCATATTCTGTAGAAGAACTCTGCTTACTGATATGGCTTCTAATGGTGCTAAATTCTGAATTTTGAGCACTTATTTTACGTTTTAGATTGTCTATAGCTGGGTTTGTATGCGCTAAAAATAGTTTTTTCTTATCATTAAAGTAATGAGCTATATGGTCAACCATAGTTGATTTGCCAGTACCCGCAGCACCATAAATAATAGCTACTTTAGAGTCACCAAATAATTGTTTTAATGTATCAACTTTTACAGGATCATCGATCGAAATCGGTGTAGAACTTAGCCATCGATCGACAGCCTGAGTATAACCGGCAATACCTTCTTTAGAAAACTCTTGAAGCTTATTTACAATAGTGTAGGTGTCATTTTCATATTGATTAATAAAAATATGACCTTTATCAGTTATTATTTTTCTATTTTCTCTATGTTTGTAGTAGAGTTGATTGTTGTATTTTTTAATTAAATCGTCAATCAGATTAAAATTTTGTATATCCTCTAAAGGAGTGTAAAGTATACCTTTTTGTTCAATATTATTTTTTATACGTCTTGCTAGAAATTCTTCTTGGCATGCACTAAAATCTAAGCTTTCTATTAAATCTATTAATTTAGGATTATGCCCTCTTAATGATGTACAAAAAGGCATTTTCTCAAAAGGAATACAACTATAAGATAAATTTAGATTTGATAATAATGGGCATCCACGAGAATCATGTTGAGATTTTATTATCTGATTATTCATTTTGAACATTAAATATCTAAGGGTTTTACAACCAGGTGATTGGTTTGTATATAAAATTCTCACCTTGTCTATTATTCTAAAAATTTGAATATTATTTAAATCATTATTTAGTGCTTGTGATTTAATTTGATTATATAAGTTTTCATTTAATTCGATTAAGTCTAATAAATTTCCTGATCTTTCGGTTAGCCAAGCCATTAAAAATCTATATTCATTAGATTTGGTATTGACTTGTATTCTTGATCCTAGAATCTTTGCATAGTTGTTAAATTCGCATTGTCGAATTGATATTTCCCAATTACGAATAATTATAATTGGCATATTATATCCCAGTACTTCAATTGATTCATTTTGAAGTGCTAAATTACAAGCATAATCTTTAGAAATATCGATGCTTGTAAAAGCAATTATTCGATCATGCTTATTAACTTTATTAAAAGCGCGGTAAAAAGTTACTTCATAATAGACAGACCCATTAATATAAAATGGGCGTGTCTTATGAATATAATATTTATCTACTCTATAAGCTTTAGATTTTGTTTGATTAATATAATTAATTTTTTCCGAAATTTTTTCATGATATTCACGAAGAGATGGATCTAAATCAACAGGAAATAGCTCTAAATTTCTAAGTATTGAAACATTGAATTTTTGATTTAATAAGCTTCTTATTCTATAAAGATACTCATAATACTTTAACATCAGTCTTTCTGAAGAATCACCATCTAACGTATAGTGTGAAGCACTTATTTGAAGTAGTTTATGAAATTTTCCAAGAAAATTATATTTAGATTGCCCTTTAACAAAAGATAATCCTGACTCAATTAAAGGATAACTAAATTCAGTATTTAGAGAATTAGATTGTAATGCTACCGCAATGCCTTCAATTAAGTTTCTAAGTTGTGAAAGAATGTTCTGTGAAAGTATCTTTCTTTGATCTTTTAATGCTTCAATATTTTGGCAAATTACCGTATCAGCATTTTGTATTTGTAATAAAACAGACGACATTTTAATACCCCTTTAAAATTTTAAAAAGTTTTGTTATAAGATTTTAAAAAATTAACAAAATAATTTGTAGGCTGTTAATAATTTAGGGCATTGAGTATTAAAGAAATTTGTCATATAACCTAAAGGATTATGTTTGCTTAATGCAACTCTTTGAGCTCTTTCATATTCATTATATAAATCTAAGTTTTTTAGCCAATTTTCTAAATCTTCCTTAGATTCTGGTTCTGGTATATGGTTTTCGACAGCATGTACATAATTGATCGTCATTGCAATTAATGAAGAAACGTCTTTTAATGTAGGAAGACCAATATTAAAATCTTCTAATAATTTATAACTACATAGATGTTTATAATTGTCTTTAATTTGATTATTAGCATCTTTTAAAGCCATAATTTGAGATGCTGTGAGAGATGCTGTAGATTTTCTATGAATAATTCTATTTCGCCAGTGAATCAAAAGTAATGGACCCAACTGTAAAGCAGGATCGTTAATCTTGAGATGTTCAGTCAGTGCTAAGTGTTTTTGGCTTCTATCAGCATCTTTAGGTAGAGTTATATTGCCAATATTAGGAGATCCTATAATTAGAGAGTTATAGGTGCATAGTTCTTCTGCAACAAATACAATTGTTGCTTTTAAAGTAAATTGGCGAGCATCGCGGCTCGAATGTTTTATATTTGAAGGATTCCAAGAAATATTAAGTTCTTCAGGTTTGGTACACTTACCCACTTCAACACCGGATAGACCTACTGCTATAGTATTAAGATGGTGAACAGTTTTTCCAACTGAGTCGATAAACGGCTTATAGGCTGGTGTTTTCATAAGCTTAATTGGTGTACAGCTAGGAATCGAACCCAGACTCCGGCTTTAAGAGTACTGCTTTAATCGGCCGGCGTTTAACCATTAACTTCTGCACATAATCCTTTGATATTTTACGTTCTTTTTAAACACGGTATGAGTGTAAGCTCTTTAGCTATTTATACTTCAAAGCTAATAGCGGAGCAATATTTTTCTATTAATGATAGTAAAAAAAACAAAGAAATATAAGAAAATTCAGTAGAAATATACAACTAGAAGAAACATGAATTTTAACTTTTAGACTATAGGTGGTTAATAAATATGCTTTACAAGTGTTAAGATACTTTTTTTCAAAGTTTTTATTGATATTGATGGGGCGATGAATGAGTATTAAAAATGCTGATCATTCGGCAGAAGCATCGGCTTTGGGTTTTTTCTATCAATCTTTGTATGCATTAGATACTTTACTAAACTTATCAACAGATAATGCCGCTATCTCTATTGAAACTTTGGATGACATTCAATTAGATGAAAATGGTCAAAATTTACTGTACCAGTTAAAACATTCTATTAAATCGAATCCACCAGCTTTAACTATTAAATCAAAGTCCTTATGGAAGACGATAAAAGCTTGGGTGGATATTCTTCCGAAGATTTCTTTATCCGAAACAAAGTTTCATCTAGTTGTAGTAAGTGGAATCAGTAAAACGGATCCATTAAATGTATTAATTGATTTGACACAAAACAGAAATAGCCTTTTGAATGCTTTAGAACAAGAAGCTACAAGAGTTGTAACAGAAAGGGAAATAGCACAAAAACAAAAGAAAAAAACTTTACCGCATGCAGATCGTAAGGATGGTTGTGAAGCTTTCTTAAGCTTAACAGGTGGGCAAAGGAAAAATCTATTTGATCGTGTCATGGTAATATCAAGATCACCAAATATTAATCAAATCGAAACATCGATAGAAGAAAAGCTGACGCTTTTTCCATCCTTATATAAAAAAAATATTGTAGAAAAATTAGTAGAGTGGTGGGATAGACAAGTCATTTACTCTTTAAGTGGTATTCGGGAAAGATATATTTTAAGAAATGAATTGCAATCAAAAATTATGGAAATTTCAGCTGAAATTGAACATGAAAAACTGTTACCTGAATTTGAGCGAAGTGAGGTACCTGATGGGCATATTCCTAATACAAGATTAATAGCTCAAATTGATTTAGTAAAAGGTCGACAATCTGATAAAACCAAAGCAATTCGTGAAGAGTGGAGGGCTAGAGAACAGCGTTCTAAATGGGTTAGATCAAATCCAGGTATGTCATCTAGAATTCATGAATACGATGTTCTATTACAAGAGTATTGGGAAGATAAACACACTACAATGTGCGAAGACTCTGAAAATAGTGATGATAATGAAAAATGTAATGAAGGATTAAACTTGTTACGGTGGACACATAATGACGCCCCAAATTTAATAAGACCGTTTGCTGAAAGTTGGTCTGCTGCATATTATATTCGTGGCTCTTATCAAGTGTTAGCTATAAATTTAACTGTAGGATGGCATCCTGAATATATGAAAAATTTAAGTAAATAAATGAAAATTTCACATGATATTTATGCGGAGATGAATCCTGCGTTTTGTGCGTTACTTCTTGAAACTTTTGTTGATGCTTATATCCGTACAGTAAATAGGTCTCCTGATCTGCCATTAGTGTATGTGGCCTTACCCCTTTTATTATCAGATGATTATATTCTTTTATTTGATGGTACCAATAAGACAACTGGTTTAAGAGAGTGGTTAAAAAGAAGTCCGAACTACGATCTTGATATTCATATTCGCTTGAATGGTAGTTTAGATATTGTTACTGAAGCACTTCAATTTGGATGTTTTTCTGGATATTTAGAGCTTACTGAAAAGGCTCAATTATCACTTGGGTTTAATAGTTTTAAAAAATCAAAAATCAGGAAAATTGATAGTGATTTGTTGAGAGTAGTTAAGTGCGCTGAGAGGTTGGGATGTTGGTTTGCAGAGGCAGGTTCAACTAAGGCAGTCTTTGATATTATGGGGTTAACAGTTTGAATCGTTGGAATATTAGTAAAATTTTCTTTTTTAATTCAAATGGCGAAGAAATTAGAGAAATAGATTTTGATTTAAATACTGTAAATATTATTACTGGTGCATCCGGTACAGGTAAAACAGCAGTTATTAAAGCTCTTGATTATTGTTTAGGATCTAGCACTTGTGAACTAGCTGCTCATATTCGTAGACGAAGTATTTGTGTAGGAGTTAAATGGGTAGCAGGTGCTGAAGAACTTATTACAGCCAGAGTAATACCACCGGTTGGGCAAAAGACAAGTTCAAAAATGTTTGTGAGATCAGGGCGAAATTTGGAGATATCTAAAAAATATAAAGATTTAGATGGCGCGTGTACACTTGATTCAGCGAAGGACTATATAGAAAAGGTATTCGGAATAGGTGATATCCAAAGAAAAAATAACTTTACTGGAAAAACTCTTGGTAAGGCCTCAATTCGAAATATAACGCCATTTTTACTGATCACGAAAGAAGTTATTGATAGTGAGTCACTTCTATTTCATAGCATGGATGATGCTGAAAAGTCTAAAGATTTTTTAGCAGCTTTGCCTTATTATCTTAATATATCGAATGAAGAAAGTATTTATCTTGAACAACAACTAAAAAAACTAAAAAGTCGTTTAGAATTAGAGAAGAATAAGAAAAATTTGACTTTAAGGTCGCAAGAAGACTCAATAAGTAAAGCAAGAAATTTTTTAGAAGAAGCAAAAAGATTAGGTTTAAATGTTTTCACAAGTGATGAAAACAGTCTAAGCGACATCATAGAAAATCTCAGAGAAATTTTAAAAGTTGAAACTCAATTTATTAATTACCCCGATAATAGTGAGATATCATTACTAAATATTAAAAGGAAAGCTCTCCTTGATGAAATAACCGAGCTATATAGTAAATTAAATGCTACAAAAAAAGTTATTCTTGAGGCATCAGGTTATAAAGGAACAGTAGCAAGACAATTAAATAAGTTGGAATTAGTAAATCACTTTAATCTTTCTAATATTCCTGAACAATGTCCGGTTTGTAAGTCTGAGTCAAAGATTGGAATTTCAATGGCGGAGCATTTAAAATCTACTCTAATGCAAATTAGAGATGAGAATATTTCAATTAAAAGAGTCGAGCCTAAGCTGATTCTTTTAGAAAATAATTTAAATGATAAATTAAATGATTTAAATGCTATGTTATCTCATGTCGATTCAAAAATTCAGTCTTGGTATAGACAGACAGAAGAGATGAGACAATATGATGACCATTCTAAACAACAAGCACATCTCAGAGGGCGGATATCATATTTTTTAGAGACCTTTCAAGAGGATATACAGGAAGGAGTTGATTTAGATGTATTATCTGCAGAGATTCAAGAAATTGAAGCACAAATTGATAAAAGCTCCAAAGAAATAAAATTGAGAAGAGCTGAATTAAAGATTTCTAAATTTGCCACCGAAAATTTTCAATTACTACCAACAGTTGCACCATGTGTAAATGCTGAGTTAGATTTTAATGCCTTAAAACCTGAAATTAGTATAATAGAAAATGAAACAGAATCTATCCTTAAAATGTCAGATTTAGGTTCAGATCAAAATTACTTAGCAATTCATATTTCTCTAGCTTTTGCACTGCATAAGTATTTTGAAACACAAAAAACCTCAGTGCCTGGTGTCTTATTCTTAGATCAAATCAGTCGACCTTATTTCCCTTCGACACTAAAAGATGAAAATGTGATATTCGGGAGTGACAATGATGAAGATATTAATGCTCTAGAGAAACATATTGAATTTATTTTTAATGAAACTGCAAAAATAAAAGGATTGCAGGTTATTTTACTTGAACATGCTTATTTTTCAAAAGATAAAAAATATGTAGATGCAACGAAGGAACGATGGGGGAGAGGATCGCACAGAGCTTTAATCCCCCTGGACTGGGCAGTTAGGAAAGATTTAAAGAAATAATAGATTAATCGTTTTTAAATTTCACTGTAGTAGCTAAGCTTAGAGGAGACAAAGTTAATTGATCGTTTATATTAAAAATAT
Source organism: Acinetobacter sp. CAU_H_S139_7 (assembly GCF_058599305.1). Classification (NCBI taxonomy): domain Bacteria; kingdom Pseudomonadati; phylum Pseudomonadota; class Gammaproteobacteria; order Moraxellales; family Moraxellaceae; genus Acinetobacter; species Acinetobacter sp. CAU_H_S139_7. The sequence continues at coordinate 2,962,191 of NZ_CM178651.1, read as the reverse complement.
CTGGGAATAGGGTTCGTAGTGAGTTAATGATTATCAGCTGAAATCTGCTACAATTGCGCCAATTTTAAGTTATCACTTCACTGGCTTGATACACATTTAGAAGTGTGTACAAAACTGTGTACATATTGAAGATTTCCCTTATGTTTAAAGATCAATTAGCTAGAGAAGTAGCGGCTCGCAGAACTTTTGCTATTATTTCCCACCCCGATGCTGGTAAGACCACCATGACAGAAAAATTGCTGTTGTGGGGACAGGCCATTCAGATTGCAGGTATGGTGAAAAGCCGTAAATCGGACCGTGCAGCCACTTCGGACTGGATGGAAATGGAAAAAGAACGTGGTATTTCGATCACGACCTCTGTGATGCAGTTTCCATTTAAAGACAAGATGATCAACCTGCTGGATACGCCGGGACACGAAGACTTCTCGGAAGATACGTATCGTACCTTAACGGCAGTCGATTCAGCTTTGATGGTAATCGATGGTGCAAAAGGTGTTGAAGATCGTACCGTGAAACTGATGGAAGTGTGTCGTATGCGTGACACACCGATCATTTCATTTGTGAACAAAATGGACCGTGAAATCCGTGAGCCTTTAGAGCTGTTGGATGAAATTGAAAACGTTCTCAAAATTAAATGTGTGCCGATCACTTGGCCGCTCGGTACCGGTCGCGACTTCGCTGGGGTGTTTAACCTGATCGAAGAAAAGTTTTATGTGTATAAAGCAGGTTTTGGTTCAACCATTACCGAAATCGAAGTCCGTGATGGTTATGACTATCCAGACTTACGTGAAAAAGTCGGTGAGCTGGCTTGGGCGGCATTTGAAGAGTCTCTAGAGTTGGTGCAAATGGCCAATGAGCCTTTAGACCGCACAGAGTTCCTTGCGGGTCGTCAAACGCCTGTATTGTTTGGTACAGCATTAGGTAACTTTGGTGTAGACCATGTGTTAGATGCATTTAGCAACTATGCGCCTGAACCTAAAGCACACCCAACAGAAAATCGTTTGGTTGAAGCGACTGAAGAAGGTTTTACTGGCTTTGTTTTTAAAATTCAAGCCAATATGGACCCGAAACACCGTGACCGTATTGCCTTTATGCGTATTTGTTCAGGCAAATATGAAAAAGGTTTGAAAATGAAGCATGTGCGTCTGGATAAAGATGTGCGTATTAGTGATGCTTTGACTTTCTTAGCTGGTGATCGCCAGCATCTAGAAGAAGCATGGCCGGGCGACATTATTGGTTTACATAACCACGGTACGATTCAAATTGGTGATACCTTCACCTCAGGTGAAAAATTGCAATTTACGGGTATTCCGCACTTCGCCCCTGAAATGTTCCGCCGTGTACGTTTGAAAGATCCATTGAAATCGAAGCAGTTACAAAAAGGCTTAAAAGAACTTTCGGAAGAAGGTGCAACACAGGTCTTCATGCCGCAAAACAGCAATGACTTGATTGTCGGTGCGGTAGGTGTGCTTCAGTTTGAAGTGGTGGCATACCGTTTGAAAGAAGAATACAAAGTCGACTGCGTCTACGAGCCTGTGAGCATTAACACTGTGCGTTGGGTGTCATGTGACGATGACAAAAAATTCAATGAATTTAAGAAAAAAGCACATGACCAATTATCGGTAGATGGTGGTGGTCACTTGACCTACTTGGCACCGAGTCGTGTGAACTTACAACTGATGCAAGAGCGTTATCCAGACATCGTGTTCCGCAATACCCGCGAACACTAATCGGGATGTTAAAAAATAAAACAGCTTCTTCGTGAAGCTGTTTTATTATGCAAGATACTTTAATTTTAATCATGAATTTCATGGAAGACGCATGTTGCAGAAACAGGCTATTTATACAATATTGGTGAGTTTGACTGTCTTATTGACGGCATGTGACTCCTCTAAACAATCTGAAACAGACACAGATGCCAAAGGCTCGGTATTTAAAACAGAGCGGGCTGAAGTGTTACCATATTTAAATATTCAGCAACAAGCGGCTGATATTGCACAGCCATTTTGTGAAACCAAGAATTGTATTGAATTAGATCTGCAAAGTTTAACAACGGCAGATCCGTGGTTAAACCAATGGATTGCCAAAAGTCAGGCTCGAGTGATTCAAGATCAAATTGGCTTAAAACAAGACATGAACTTACAGCAGGCCATTAATGCCTATGTGAAAAAGTCGGATACATGGCAAGCTGAATTCAAGGGTAACAAGGCTTATAGCTTGGCGATGTATACGCGTATACCGTATCAGCGCAATCAGTTTGTGCTCATGCAAATTGGGGTTGATACCAATCAAGAGAATGTAAATGTTAAGGAACGTTATTATTTCTTTGTTGCAGATCGTAAAAACCAAAAAACGGTGGCATTATTAGATTTAATTCATCCGAAACAGCAACTGGCGATGAATGTGTTAGTGCAAAAAGCGTATCAAGACTGGTTGAAGAAACAAGAACTTGAAGTGCGAAAATCTGCACCAGCGAAGTTGTACTGGGGGCAAGCAGATTGGTTTTTTGACCAAGAGGGCATTGGTTTACACTATCGGACTCATGAGATTGTAAAAGATGGCACTCAGCTTGATATTTATTTGACGAAAGCACAAACTCAACAGGCATTAAAAGCCGATGTCTATACCCAGTTGTTTTAGTGCATTGGCCAAAGCAAGAGCTGGCTTCACAAGGTAATAGGTTATTTATGTTAAAAAGCAAAACAATATTTACAATCAGCGTACTTGCAGCTGCCATCAGTTTGACAGCCTGCCAACCAAAAGATAAAGAGCCTCAAACTCCTGCAACGCAAACAACAGCAGCTTCAGAGGCAGAAACAGCCTTAAAGCTGGTCGGTGACACTGAAAAATTACAATTCGAATTACCTGAATGTGATGGCAATGCTTGCCCAGAATTAAACATTGATCGTTTACAAAGTAATCAAGCGTTTATTGATGATTTTATTGATCAACAAATTGTGAAAGATCTCTCGCAGATTATTGATATTTCGCCGATGCATAGCAGTTCTGATAGCACGGCATCAAGTGCGGTGGCGGCAAGTTCTGAACCTGCAGTAGTGGGCCAAGTCATCACCCCTAAACTGAAACTAGAGAAACAAGTTCAACCTTATTTGGCTGCTTTTCTGGGTTTAGACCAAGAGTTGAAAGCCTTAAGTTCTAACCATCAAATTAGTTTGATGATTAAGCCGAAAATTTTAAATGCCAAAGACCCTTTGGCCACGGTGGTATTGAACACCAGCAGCTACTTAGGCGGTGCACATGGTTCATCGTCACAGCATTATTATAATTTTGACTTGAAGCAGCAAAAGCTGGTGAGTTTGGATGATCTATTGTTGCCGAATCAGAAGGCAGCGTTAAATAGAGTAGCGCATGAAGCCTTTCGTACTTGGGTCGTCGACTCTAAGTTAGCGACCAATGTCGATGAATATGAGCAAGCGTGGAAGTTTAGCTTGAGTAACAATTATTACTTGGGCACTGAAGGTCTGATTTTGCAATATGGCGAGTATGAAATTGGCCCTTATGTGGTGGGTTTACCGCGCTTAACTCTTGGCTATGATCAACTCCAGAAAATTTTAAAGCCTGAGTATTTACCCAAAGCCAAACAGAGCGCACAGGCTGCTTCAGAAGCCAAGAGCTAATCAAGCATGAGCTTGCCTCTGTTCGACACTCATACTCATTTTGATGTTGCCGATTTTGATACTGATCGGCAGCATTTGGCCGAGCAAGCAAAATGTGTTGGGGTAGAGGCACTGGTCCTTATTGGTTTTCTTGAATCGCGATTTGATGCGCTGATTCAGACCCATCAGCAACTCAAAAGCTGGGAGAATGTTCCATGCTCTTATCTTGCCCCAGGTTTACATCCGTTTTATATCGAACAGCATCAGACTGAACACTTACAACGTTTAGAGCAGGTCCTGCAGCAGCAGGACTGTGTGGCTGTGGGGGAAATTGGTTTAGACACCTTTTTAAAAGAGCATAAACAGCCTGCACTTTTCGCCAAGCAGCAATCTTATTTTTCTGAACAACTGGAACTTGCTCAGCAATATCAAAAGCCAGTGTTATTACATATTCGCAAAGCACATGCAGAAAGCATTGCCATTTTAAAAGCCCAAAAATTCAAATTTGGTGGTATCGCTCATGCCTTTAGTGGTGGGGTGGAAGAAGCCAAGGCCTTGGTCAAACTCGGTTTTAAAATTGGGGTGACAGGGCAAATCACTAATCCAAACGCCAAAAAATTGCATCAAGTGGTGCAAGCACTTGGTAGTGAACATTTGGTGATTGAAACGGACTGTCCTGATATGACGCCGTTGTGTTGTCAAACATCGACTGAGCACCGTACCCGCAATACGCCAGTGAATTTACCTTATGTTTTGGAGAGTCTCGCACAGACACTGGATCAGTCTGAGCGCTCGCTAGCAGCTCAACTCTGGCAAAACTCATTGGCTGCATTGCATTTAAAATTTTAGAAGAATAAGACAATAATCTCGATAAAAATAAGATAACCAAAAGGGAACACATTCTTTTCTAAACAGGCTTACATTAAAGAAAGAACATCATAATAAATAAATTCGCCAATACTGGGAGGGCAACAGAATGGCCAGATATAGCAAAATCAATAGTTTCAATGCATTACAAACACTCACGGTGGGTGAAAAATCCTATCAAATTTTTAACCTCCCTCAAGCCGCCCAAACATTGGGTAATATTGATCAATTACCCAAGTCTTTAAAGGTCTTACTCGAAAATTTACTCCGTTTTGAAGATCAAAAAAGTGTAAAAGTAGAGCATATTCAAGCCCTAGTCGATTGGCAAAAAACCAGAAGCTCTGATCAAGAAATTCAATATCGGCCTGCACGTGTGCTGATGCAGGATTTCACAGGGGTTCCTGCCGTGGTTGACTTGGCTGCCATGCGTGCCGCAATGGCACAAGCGGGTGGCGATCCGAATTTGATAAATCCCTTGTCCCCTGTCGATTTGGTGATTGACCATTCCGTGATGGTCGATCATTTTGCGGATAAAGATGCCTTTGCTGAAAATGTCGAAATTGAAATGCAACGCAATGGTGAGCGCTATCAATTTCTGCGTTGGGGACAATCGGCCTTTAATAACTTTAGCGTTGTCCCGCCCGGTACAGGAATTTGCCACCAAGTCAATTTAGAGTATTTGGCTCAAGCGGTATGGCTGGGGGAGGATGAGGGACAAACTTTTGCGTTCCCTGATACCTTGGTGGGAACAGATTCGCATACTACCATGATCAATGGCTTAGGCGTGCTCGGTTGGGGTGTTGGCGGGATTGAAGCTGAAGCGGCGATGCTCGGGCAGCCTGTATCCATGTTGATTCCTGAAGTCATCGGTTTCAAACTCATAGGGAAACTCAATGAAGGTATTACCGCAACGGATTTGGTTTTAACCATCACACAAATGCTACGCCAAAAAGGCGTGGTTGGTAAATTTGTCGAATTTTATGGCGATGGTTTGGCTGACTTGCCTTTGGCTGACCGCGCAACTATTGCCAATATGGCTCCTGAATATGGTGCAACCTGTGGTTTCTTCCCCATTGATGACGTGACCTTGGCCTATTTAGCGTTGACGGGTCGTGAGCAACAACGGATTGATTTGGTTGAAGCGTATAGTAAAGCGCAGGGCTTATGGCGAAATGCAGGTGATGAACCCGTTTTTACCGATACTTTGAGCTTGGACATGAGTACAGTGCAGGCCAGTTTGGCAGGCCCTAAACGTCCGCAAGATCGTGTCTTGCTAGCAGATGTACCTAAAACTTTTCATGATTTGATGGAACTAAATCTCAAGCCAGCTAAAGAGGCCAAAGAGCGTTTAGAAAATGAAGGCGGTGGCACAGCTGTTGAAGCTAAAAAAGCCAATCTACCGCATGAGGAGCCATCTTGCACTATTGATGGAAAATCTTATCCCTTGAACCATGGTGATGTGGTCATTTCAGCCATTACCTCATGCACCAATACGTCCAATCCCAGCGTGATGTTAGCCGCGGGACTTCTTGCCAAAAAAGCCATTGAAAAAGGCCTACAGCGTAAACCGTGGGTGAAAAGTTCGCTTGCACCTGGTTCTAAAGTAGTGACCGACTATTTGGCTGCGGCAGGTTTAACACCGTATTTGGATGAGTTGGGTTATAACTTGGTTGGCTATGGCTGTACCACGTGTATCGGCAACTCTGGACCACTGCCTGAACCGATTGAAGAAGCCATTCAGTGCCATGATCTCAATGTCGCTTCAGTGCTTTCAGGCAACCGTAACTTTGAAGGGCGTGTGCATCCTCTGGTGAAAACCAACTGGTTGGCTTCGCCGCCTTTGGTGGTGGCTTATGGTTTGACGGGCAATATCCGTACAGATCTGACCACGCAACCGATTGGCCTCGGCAAAGATGGGCAAGCAGTCTACTTGAAGGATATTTGGCCGAGTCAGGCTGAAATTGATCATGCGCTACAGAGCGTAAATACCGCGATGTTCCATAAAGAATATGCCGCAGTATTTGATGGTGATGCAGCATGGCAGGAGATTCAGATTCCTCAAAGTCAGACCTATGCTTGGCAAGAGAATTCAACCTATATTCGCCACCCGCCATTTTTTGAAGAGATTGGTCAGCCACCGAAACCGATTACCAATATTGAACAGGCACGTATTTTGGCTGTGCTTGGAGACTCGGTCACCACCGATCATATTTCCCCAGCGGGTAATATCAAGAAAGACAGCCCCGCAGGACGCTATTTGCAACAGCAAGGGGTTGAACCCAAAGACTTCAACTCTTACGGGTCTCGACGTGGGAACCATGAGGTGATGATGCGAGGCACTTTTGCCAATATCCGCATTAAAAATGAAATGCTCGGTGGAGAAGAAGGTGGAAACACGATCTATATTCCAACAGGAGAAACCTTGCCGATTTATGATGCCTCTATGTTTTATCAGCAGCAACATACGCCGTTAATCATTATTGCTGGGAAAGAGTATGGCACAGGCTCATCACGTGACTGGGCTGCCAAAGGCACGAACTTATTGGGGGTTAAAGCGGTGATTGCCGAAAGTTTTGAACGAATTCACCGTTCGAATTTGGTTGGTATGGGAGTATTGCCATTGCAATTTGTCGATGGACAAACGCGCCAATCCTTAAATTTAGCAGGTCGTGAAGTACTTTCGATTCATGGACTGTCGGATGATATTCAGCCGCATCAAACTTTGGATATTCAGGTGCTTCGAGAAGATGGCAGCCAAGACCAATTTACAGTGTTGTGCCGTATTGATACCTTGAATGAGGTGGAATACTTTAAAGCTGGCGGCATTTTGCATTATGTACTGCGTAATTTAATTGCAGCCTAATCTCAATGAAATAAAGCCCTGTCAGTAGCAGGGCTTTCTTATTTGTAGCGATGAAATCTTTCAGCCTACATTCAATCCAAGGTCGTATTCAGGTAAAATGAACACGATTTTACCGATATAGATGTACGCATGACTGATCTGCAACATGATGAATATGACCGCCGTTTTGCTGGTGTAGCCAAAATTTATGGAGACGAAGTCTTTTCATATTATGAAAAAAGTCATGTGATGGTGATCGGGATTGGTGGTGTAGGTTCGTGGGCAGTCGAGGCTTTAGCGCGTACAGGAGTCGGTGAATTAACACTGGTTGATATGGACTCGATTGCGGCTTCGAATGTTAACCGTCAACTGCCAGCCATGAGCTCAACCTTGGGCCATGAAAAAATTGAAGTGATGGCCGAGCGTTGTCGATCCATCAATCCACGGATCAAAATCAATTTGATCGATGACTATTTGACTCCAGAAAACGTCAAAGAAATTTTAGAACATCGACCAGACTTAATTTTAGATTGTATTGATGACGTCAAAGCTAAATTAGCACTGATGTTGCACTGTCGTTTTAATAAAATTCCATTAATTGTTTCAGGGGGAGCGGGTGGTAAGCTCGACCCATTGAAAATCCGAGTGGCTGATTTGTCTAAAACCGAACAAGATCCCATGTTGGCAAAGCTTCGAACCCAGTTGCGTGGCATGGGGATTTGTAAAAAACCAAAAGAAAAGTTCGGCATTAGCTGTGTGTATTCGATTGATAATCCATTTTCCAGTGCAGATGTGTGTCCAAGTGCAGGCCTACGCTGTGGTGGCTATGGTTCTGCGGTGGTGGTGACTTCAAGCTTTGCGATGGTGGCAGTGGCGGAAGTACTGAAAAAATTAGATGGAATGAAAGCGAAACAATAAGACTGTTTTAGGTTTAATTGGACTGTATAAATCGATATATTGATACAGTCCGTAGACCACAAAAATATTGAAACCAATAGAAAAAAGAGAAAAAATGAGTTTTTTAAAAAAATTATGGGGTTCTCAAAAACAAAAAACGCCTGCGAATGAAAATGCATATACTGCATTTTGGCAATCGTTTCAGCAGCATCAACAGCATTTTCACCACATTGTGAATCAAGGCAGTAAAACTGAAATCGAGCGAGATTTCTTTGATCGATTGACGCCTGAATTGGAAAAAGTCCATTGCGGCATCTTTTTTCTGACGGGCATGTTAACCCCACAAACAGCTGAATTAATTCTTACCCCTGATGGCATCATTCCAAATATTGTCTTTGTGGAAGAGCTGATTGCTGCTGCACCTGAGATTGCAGGGTGGAAGTTTACTGCGCTTAAACCTGAAAGCGATATTCATCAAGTCGGGATTAATATGCATGGTTATGAGTTTAGTCAGCAGACTTTATCTTTTTATTTTAATCAGCAAGCCGAGTATCCCGATGAGATAGATCTGGTTGTAGTACATGATGAATATAATGCAGCTGAAAACGATGCGTTTTTACAGGCTGTGTATATTTTCCTCGATAACTATTTGGGTGAGTACGATGCGGTCACCAAATTGGACAATGTTTCTGTCCAGTCTAAGCAAGATGCCGAAAACGAATTGCTACCGATTCACTTGCTCAAAAACATTTTAATTTTAAAAAGTAGTGAAATTTCAAGATTAGACAAAATTACCCGTTCAAATACGGATGCCGATGAATTTGTCAGTTTGGAAGGTGAAACCAATGAAGGTCTACCGTTGCTGGCGACTTTAAATCGTACACTTTTAACATGGGATCAAAAAGCCTCACATCCATGGATGATGTTGATTGAAATCTCCTATGATGGTCAGTATTCAAATGGCATGCCTGCGTCTACAGATTATGAACTACTGAATTTGATAGAAGACGCATTATTACAAGAGTTGAAAGATGTGGATGGCTATTTAAATATAGGCCGTGAAACGGGTAATCACTTAAGAACCATATATTTTGCGTGTAAAGAGTTTAGAAAGCCATCCAAAGTCATTGATCAAGTAATTGAAAAATATAAAGGCAACTTTGAAATAGAGGTCAGTCTGTTTAAAGACAAATACTGGCGTGCTCTGAGTAAATTTACGGGTTAATCTCTTATATAAAAGACGAGTTCGCCTGAAGCACTTTTAAAATATAATGGGATAAAGTAACTCAATGACTGATCTTTCAGGGCATTCCAAACTTGATGTTAAAATAGTGGCTTTAGGGATCATTTTGAGTTGCGGTGTTGTATATGCTATTTATTCAACCGTTCGTCATTTTTATGTTTTAAATCAGGTCAATGAAGCCAAAGAAATGATGAGTGATATACAGTCATTATTGGTTTGGTCAATGCATCAGCATCATGATGATGTCACGAAGGCTTGTCATTTTAAAAATATACAACAGATGGCTCAGTCCGCAGAGTTCCAAAATATGAATCGTATTTTAAAATTACAGGATAAAATTCTTCAGCAAAGTCAATTTGTTGAACAGATCAAAGTAAATGCCACGCCTGATTTACACCACTGTATAACCACGGCTTATTTTAGAAAAGAGCCAATTGTTAGTGAGTATCTTTCAGGAAAATATATTTCCTATTATTATGATTTTAAAACTGAAAAAATAAAATGTGTCACCAATATACAAAAGCGTGCTTTAGCGAAAGCGTGCACTCGGCTATAACGATGAAACATAAAAAAGCGAAGCAGATGCTTCGCTTTTTTCTTTTAGATCAACGTTCTAAATTACTGGGCTAGAGTGTGTTCTTTTAAATAATCTTCGGTGCGTTGCATCGCGTCTTTAATGTTAAGAATTGCATTTTCAACATCGGCAAAAGTCTTGGCATTACCACCACTTAAAGCCTGACGCCACTTGCGAGCGCCCGGAAGGTTTTGGAATAGCCCAAGAATATGGCGCGTGATAATCGATAATGGCGCACCCTCAGCCATACGCTTTGCAATATACGGCAGCATTTGGTCGATAATTTCAAAACGATCAGGTAGATCCAAATTCCACAATTGACCAAGTTCAGCCAAAAGGTAGGGATTATGATAGGCCTCACGACCAATCATCACACCATCGACATGTTCTAAATGTGCTTGTGTTTCTGCAAAAGTTTTAATTCCACCATTAATTTCAATCAGTAGGTTTGGACGTTCTTGCTTTAAACGATAGACATCGTCATAACGCAGTGGCGGAACGTCACGATTTTCTTTAGGAGAAAGTCCCTGAAGTAATGCAATACGTGCATGTACAATAAAATTATTACAGCCTGTTTTGGCTACGGTATCGACAAAATGCAGCATCTCTTCATAAGACTGCATATCATCAATGCCGATACGGTGCTTTACCGTCACTGGAATATCGACGGCATTTTGCATTTCAGCGATACATTCTGCAACGAGGTCCGGTTCTGCCATGAGGCATGCACCAATTTTATTGTTTTGTACACGGTCACTTGGACAGCCGACATTTAAGTTGACTTCATCATAGCCCCAGTCTTGTGCCATTTTGGTACAAGTGGCTAAGTCTTTAGGGTTTGAGCCACCGAGTTGTAAAACGATCGGGTGTTCTTCATTGTTGTAATCGAGATGTCGATTTGCACCGCCAAACAGAATCGCGCCAGTGGTCACCATTTCGGTATAAAGGATGACATTCGGGTTAAATAAACGCGCAAAGAAACGATAGTCTTTGGTCGTCCAATCCATCATCGGTGCAACACTGATTCGCGGAGATTGAGTGTTTTCAATGTTTTTGATAATAGTCATTAAAAATCATACCTTTAATCTATGTTTCGCAACCTGCGCGAATCTGTCTTAACCTGTGTTTAGGTGGGTTAATCGGTTTGCATTTACACCAAATTTTACACCATAATCAGAAAAACAGGTTGTGGTGTAAATTATGGGGTCAATTACAGCAAGGAAAGGTGCAGATGGTAAAGTTAACTATCGTGCTGCGATTCGAGTCAATCGAAAGGGCTTTCCTACTTTCTCTGAAAGTAAAACATTTCACTCAAAGAAGTTGGCTGAAAACTGGGTTAAAAAACGAGAAGTCGAAATTCAAGAAAATCCTGATATTTTACTTGGCAAAGAAAAGCTGATTGATCTGACTTTATCAGATGCCATAGATAAATATTTGGATGAAGTCGGGAGCGAGTACGGAAGGACGAAACGCTATTCTCTGCTCTTAATTAAGAAGCTACCAATTGCGCGCAATATTATCACAAAAATAAAATCAGTACATTTGGCCGAGCATGTTGCTTTAAGGAAGGGAGGAGTTCCTCATCTGGAACTTGAGCCTATTGCGACTAGTACGCAGCAACATGAGCTTTTACATATCCGTGGTGTGCTTTCTCATGCTGCTGTTATGTGGGAAATGGATATTGATTTAAATGGCTTTGATAAGGCTACAGCTCAGTTAAGAAAAACACGTCAAATTTCCTCCAGTCAAAAAAGAGACCGACTCCCTTCGACCGATGAGCTGATTGCATTGACTAAGTATTTTACAGAACGATGGAAGCTAAACCGTTATGGATCTAAATATCCAATGCATTTGATTATGTGGTTTGCTATTTTTTCATGCAGACGTGAAGCTGAATTAACACGACTGCATCTGCGGGATTATGATTCACATCATTCTACATGGAAAGTACATGATCTAAAGAATCCCAATGGCTCCAAAGGCAATCATAAATTATTTGATGTCCTTGATCCTTGTAAGGAAATGATTAAAAGGTTAAAGCAGTCAGAAGTTCGTGAACGGATGTTGAAGCTTGGGCATGATGAAAACTTACTATTACCTTTAAATCCTAAAAGTTTGGGTAAAGAGTTCAGAGATGCTTGTAAAATGTTGGGTATTGATGATTTACGCTTTCATGACTTGAGACATGAAGGCTGTACACGCTTAGCCGAACAGAGCTTTACTATTCCTGAGATTCAGAAGGTGAGCTTGCATGACTCTTGGAGTAGTTTACAGCGTTATGTGTCAGTGAAGGCAAGAAGAAATACTATGCAGTTAGAAGAGGTGCTACGCCTCATCGATGAAACGTAGCAAAATCTTTTGAAGCTTCTGAATACTTACTGTCTAAAATATCTGCCAGATCTTTAATGTGCACTAAAAAAGGTGCACGTTTACTTTGATCTATTTTAAAAACTGAGAAAGGGAACTCTTGATTATTCGCCTTTCTCAGTGCTTCAGCTTTACTAAGATGAGGATAATAGTCTGCAACAATTGTCATCAGTTCAATGGTCATAGAGCGATACTTCATAAATAGATAGTCTGATGTATCAATTTTCAAAACTCCCATTAATCAATTCCTTGAAAAATATTAGGTTATTTAAATTTCAGATATTTCCCGTATAGGACTTCCAGACATGGCTCAAACCATTTGCCTTGTAACGGTAAAACTCTAGGGGGGCTTGGCAAGAATCAATTAAGTTTTTCCAGTGTTTACTAGCAAGACCATTACCTTGATAACAATGAATGCTTCGAATCTGAATTTGTGAGGAGTGAGTACAAAGACCTTTTTCAATACAGACTTTGTTCCAGTTGTTACTTAGAAGAGGTGCGTAATTAATATCGTCCCCAACCACATACATAAGAATATGAGCAGTTGGTACACCATCTAAGCCTTTAACAAAACGCCATTGCAGTTCACATAATTTGCCCTGAAGTCCTTCAGCTCCATGACACATTTTTAAGAATGATTTTAATACGGTGGGATAAGAGGCTTCCTTTTGTTCTGGAGTAAGGTTAACGCATAGAGTGCGATCTGGAACAAAGGGAAGTTCAATATATTCACACTTCATTTGCTTGTGCTTTTTAAGCAATTTATCAACATTAGTTTTTTGCTGATTGGTTTGAATAGCGAGTTCTTTTTTCCAAGAAGCGCATTTCAAAGCACATTTATTTTTTCTGATGTCTTCACCTATGCGGTTTAATAAACCAATGAAGTAGTCTTTAGGTGTCATATTGGGCATTTGGCTGCTCCAGAAAGCAGGGTGAATGTGATTATGGCTTTCATCCAATAGAACTTGTAAATATGGGTTTTTGGCGAATGCAAAATCGGATAAAGCAGACTGTTGAGAAAATACATGTAGATTAGCCAAAAATGTATTGACTCTTGGATTAAGCAGCTTTTGATGCCTGTCTGTAAATAGCTTAAATTTATCACTTTCTATTGCTTTTACATCTTTAACCAATTCGATAAAAGCATGCTTTATAGGTGAGCCTAGATTCGCTGATTGCAAGCTAAAATAGCTTTGCATGTGAAGCTCAAAATTTTGAATCTTGGGTGAGTTCATTGCGTTCATTTTTAATACCTAATAAAATTAATTAAATTTATAAATGCGTGCTCGACGACCTAAATGTAGGCGTATTGAGCGTGAGCGTCCTGTATCAAAGGTTGGTTTACCTGACATACTTTTATGTACGATGAACTGGTCTTTCTTGCAGTGATAACGTATAAGGTTGAACAATTGTTCATAGGTATAATCATCACTAGAGTCGACATGCCCAACCGCAAGATCTTTGAAATGCGATAGTTGGCTAGATAACAGTGGGATGTAGCCTTGGTCACGAAGCTTTTTATTCCATAGCTCAATAATCATTTCTGTCATTTGAAGTGCTGTCATGTCCTTATTCACTTCTAAAAAGAAAATACAGTGATAGTAAAAGTTATTGTCAAAGCCACGCTCTAACTTCCAAATAAAACCTATCATACTAAGTCGTTTAGTCCTTCCTAAGGCACGCTTAAATAGATCAAAAACATTATTCGATTCATCAATATGTCCTTCGTTAACTTTTGAGTCGATTATCAAATCTGCGCATATCACGATTAAGCTCAGGTTTTCGTTTCGCAAAGTTGGTAAGTACTTTTGTGCACTTTTAATCCGACCTTCAGCCCCTCTCGTATTTTGTTTGATAGATGTCTTAAATGTGTCACTCTGTATTTGTTCACTTAATTCCCTAGTGACTGTGTTGAGTAACTCAGCAAGACTTTTTTTTTCGCTGCTATCGATTGTGATAGGTACGGCAGGTGTATTCCAGAAAATTAAAAACTCTGATAAATAAGGCCTGAACCTCTCGAAAGTAGCCATTACACATGAATAATGTATGCATACATATTGAGTGTTTTTTGATTCTAGAATTAGAGTAATAATTTCCTTAAGTAGTCTGAGGAATGTGCAATCATTTACAACCCATCTAGGTTTTCGCTGAATCGCCTGTACTGGGTATGTCTTCAAGATAAGCACAAGCCAAATTCATGGTTTTAATATAGTTGACGAGACGAAAACATCGAAAAATCAAAAACAATTGAGCGTTTTCGGGCAATAAGTATTGGCGCTGCAAATCAACATCATAAGAAATCTGAGTATCTGAAAGTCTTGCTGTATGGTGGTTTTTGTCGATTAAGGATGTATCGCCATGCTGCTTTTCAAAAGCATCAAGGAATTTCTCTAATGTGAAAGGCTTTAATGCAAAAGTATTTTTTGAGTCAACAGCAATAATACTTTTGATGTTACGTTTTTGAACTATCTTATTCAGATTCACTTCTATAACCTTTTGCTTAATATTTAATTTCAATATCTTAGATATGGATTCTAAGAATGCTTCCAGAAAAATTAAATCAAAAGAAGTCCTCAGGTTAAATTCAATATTGAGACTAATGACAGTAATTGAATTCTGGCTGGCATACTTATGATCTATCCCCGAATTGTGATTTGGTTATAATTCTTTTTTAAGGAAAACAATTCGGAATTTTTTAAGGGACTTTTATGGACGAGGCTACTTTTAGACATCCAATTTATAGTATTGGGCATCCTATGGTTACCCAATTGGTGATTCAAGCATTTGAAATTAAAAGATTTCAAATGTGTTTCCCACATTTTTATCCAAGGCTTAAACAGATTGTCGCTGGATTAATACATAATCTAGGTTTAGTTATAAAAGATGCATTAGAAATAAATAAAAAATACGAAACGGACAAAGAGCTACTGCAAGATGTAAAAACTATATTGTTTGATCGTAAGTTAATAGATCTGTTATTGGATTTCATTCAGACGAATGAGCTTAAATCATTTGATATATATTTGTGCCCTGATATTTTGACAAAGGATCAATTAAAATCGAAATTTGAAGAATTCCGAGACGACTTTTGGGGAGCAGTGGATGACTATTCAGAAAATATAGAGATCTTATTTTTTCAAGATATGTTAAGAAAATTGTTAAATGAGCAAGGATGGTATTTACCAAATCTATTACCTGATTGGACTATTGACGAATTATTGCGAGACTATGTGGTTTTATTTATCAATTATCATTTATATGAAAATAGTTCAAATAAGATTGAAAATAAAAATAGTTATAATCAACCAAGTGTTGAAGATATTGCTAATAGTATTAGAGAAATCAATAATTATAAAAAGCCAGTACCTAGAACAAGAGGAAGTAATTTTAAAAATTTAGAACAATGTGATTTTGATCCACAATATCTTTCATTTAATATAAGTTTAATGGAAGACTCGAGCAACTTTTTAAAAATTATAAAGAGTTTTTTGTTGGATTTTCCAGCTATGAGAATTGATTATCTTAGAAAAGGGAAAAATGAGAAGATAAAATATACATCAGATCAAGTGAAGTTACATAAAATATTGGATAGCCTATTAATTCAGATTGATAGATTTGAAAACCAAAATTATGGTTTTACATTAAGTAGAGCTGATGAGGTTGTCAGTGCATTGATTAGTTTGATATATATTGATGATGTTTTAGATTTTAAATTAGATGATTTAGATAGTCAAACAATCCAAGAATACAATATTTTTGAAATTAGTAATGTCTCAATGGGTGAAGAAAAAAATGATGATGAAATGCTTAAAATAAAAAGACAGATAGAAAGTGACAAGGCAGAGTTTTTTAAAAACAAACCAAATTATAAAATATCAAGTCTGAAAGATAAAATAATTTCAATTCTAAATGAAAAGGAAGATCTTAGCTGCGAATTTGTTAAAGTATTAGAAAGCTCAACAAGCAAATTCACACATTTAAGAATCACGCACAGAGATTCAGGATTATGTTATGAATTACCTTTAAAAGATTTTAAAGGTAAAATCAAGTCAAAGCTTAGCGCATATTATATTGATTATGAAAATTGTAGGAAGGTAGCTGAAAGCCATACTCCCCTAGGTGTGGGAGCTATATTTACAGCTATCTTTGGCAGGTCTATTGGGTGAAGGCTCACGTAACTTTAGCTTGTGTTGTTAGCTTGGATTCTATGCAATACACAGAGATATACAATCTTTGGTTTTCATAGATAAGTGTACTTTATTTTATTGTTCTTAGTGGGTTTTTAATATAATGAAATATATATCTTAGCATTGGTATATTTATTATATTAACCACTTAGGTTTATTACATACCATTTATTTGTATGTAAAAGATAACTTAATGCCTAGTGATATGTGTTAAACATTCACTAGGATATTAGACCTCTTTCATAAATCATTTTTTACTCAGTTCCAAATTATAGATCCCAGCAATTAGATTGAACCTCAATCCCAATCTTTTTCCTCGATTGCGATATCGCTCAGCAAGGATTTTGAAGGTTTTCAAACTGCCAAATACATGCTCAATGCCAATTCTTCTTTTGTTAATTTCTCGATTGTAAAGCTTTAGCTCAGGATCTAGTTTGCAGCGTTTTTTTGCTTTTAATGGCAATAGGCTATTTCGATACACTGTGTAAATTCCTTGATAACCCTTATCTGCAAGTATAAAGGCACTTGCAGGAATCTGATTCAAATTGCGTTTGAAAAGTTCGAAATCATGTACAGCACCACGACTTGTGCATAAACTCAGAATTTGCTGAGTTTTATAATGAACAATGGCTTGAACTTTGAAAGTATGTGCCTTCTTCTTACCACTATAGCTTTTCTTCTGTTTTTTTAGGCCTTTGTATTGGAATTTCTGTGGCATCTACGATCACCACATTCCAGTCAATACCTTCGCCTTCAGGCAAATGCTTTGGTAAATTAAATAAATTGGACTTGATGAGGCAGTCCTCTACATGGTGTACGATTCTTGAAGCAGTGGGCTCTGACACGCCATAACTTGTTGCGACATGGAATAATGTTCGGTATTCACGCCAATAGCTTAAGCATAAGAGAATCTGATCTTCTAGGCTTAATTTAGATGGTCTACCTTTGGCAGGAACATGCTTTTTCAATTGCTCAACCATTAAATTAAAGGTTGACCATGAGATGCCGGTATATCGCTTAAACTGTGTTTCAGAAAGCTTCTTTGAATAGATGTATTTCATTCAAAGATTATGCCTGAATGTTTAAGATTCTTCGGTACAAATAATCAGCAATAGATAGGTCGTATTTTGATTTATGAAAGAGATCTATTATATGTGCTTAATGCTATCAAATGATAACGAATCAAAAGTCTTGATTGATGTAGATCAGTTTATACAGTCAATCTATAAAAATGAACTTAATGAAACTTTATTTAAGAATATATTGAATGATCTAGTTCCTAAGTTCAAAGCAGTTTATAAACTTCATTTGAAGTACAGTGAGAGTATCTGTGTCTTTAAGAGAATGGTATGTTCATTAGATAAAATATTGTTAGGACATAAGGGCATTGATGATTTAAGTAATTTCGAATTGCGTTACTTATGGAACAATGCTTTAGCTTATTCTCAGGATGTTAATTTAGAGTTACTAGGGTTTAAGAATCAAGAAAAAAGAAATCGTAATGGTTTAGAAGAGTACCTAATTCAACTGACTAAACACTACTCGAAATTGCTGTTTATACGCATTGATTTAAGTATAGCACTAGATCATCAGCATGAAGTTGGTATAGAACAGTTTAATCATTACCTACGCATCTTCATTAACCGTGTACAGAATCAAGATACTTGCTTTAAAGACTTACAGGGTTACGCATGGGCAATAGAGCAGGGTGAGAAAAAGGGGTATCACTGCCATGTATTGCTTATCTACGACGGACATAAACACCAAAAAGATTTCGGTATGGCCATACAGGTTGGGCAATGTTGGACTAAGATAACAGAGAGTAAAGGTTACGTCTTTACTTCAAACTCTCCTGAATACAAAGAACGCTTTAATCAAAAAGGCATTTTAGGCATTGGTATGATCCACCGTAACAAGCCTGAACAGGTACAAAATGCAATTAATGCTGCAATGTATCTGGTCAATCCAGAAAAAGACCAGCAGCATTTACGAGTTAAAACACAGAGAATGCGTAGCTTTGGTAAAGGGCAGTATGAGATTGATAAACGTCGAGGCTGTACCGTAAACGTTTTAAAGGAATGTGTTGGTTTCAAACTATGTGAAGCATACCCTTGATACAGAATGCATGTGTAATGTATTACAGCATTACACATGCTATGTAGAATGAATTAGTTTGATAAGCTTGTGTTTAAATTGCGGATTGAAATAAAAAGCCAGTCTTTGATGTAGAAAATTTCTCGTGAAATAGCATCATAAGCATCAGTTGTTATTCACCAATTAAAATGTCTATGCGATAAACCATTTAAAATGTCCTGTTTTTAACCACAAGAGTCAAGCACAGGATTTAAATTTCTTTGTTCAATGATAGCTTTCTGAGCTTTACGACTCGGCATACTTTTCTTGGCCCGGGAACGTTTATTCTGTTTTTCTAACTCTTCGTGTTGTTGCTGGATATGCGCCAGGACTGAACCTAATCGTTTATTCTCAACCACTTCATTTTGCTGTAGCCCAGCCAATTTATTGAAAATGCTGTAGTTGAGCTTTCGTCCTTCATGCATGAGAGCCACAGTCCCATCCGGATACTCCAGAAATGAAATGTATTGCCCAACTAATTTCTGGTTCAATTCAGCCGGTTCAAGCATATAAATACATTTGTCATAGGTCAGGGTCAGATTCTTGGTGACCTTACGTGGTTCCTGCCAGGTAAAAATATCATCTAGTTCAGCATCAGATTCCGTTAAAGGGCGATGCAAGTTCTTCGAGTTTCTCGCACACTTGGCGAACTTCTGATTGAAATGCTCAATAAAGCAGGGCAGCCAGGCATTTGCTTCGGCAATCGAACCGATGCCTTCCAGGCGCATCTCCTTGATCAGACGGTCCTGAAGGGTTCTATTGGCACGTTCTACGCGACCTTTGGCTTGCGGTGAGTTGGCGAAGATAATATCAATGTTTAACTCATTCAGAATCCGCCCAAATTGCGTGATCTTGCTGTCTTGGCTCGATTTCTGATTCACTCGGAATACCGAGTGTTTATCGCTGTAAAAGGCCAAAGGCTTGCCATATTACTCAATGTAGGCTCTAGTGGAAAGCATATAGTCAAAGGTCGTTTCCGCCTCACAAAAGCGCAAATGCAACAACCTTCCAGTGGCATCATCGATATAAACCAGCAAGCAGCATTTGGCGGAACAGCCTTCAAACCAGTCATGATATGAGCCATCAATCTGGATCAGTTCACCGAAGCAATCACGGTTATAGCGTGGTTGGTATGGACGTTTCATTCGTTTGGATCGCGGAATCCAGAGCCCATTGGCCGTCATCCAGCGCCGAACTGTTTCTATCGGGATATTCAGATCAAACATGCTACTGAGCTTCTCATGGGCCAAGGTGGGTCCAAATCCAAGCAGATGTTCAGAAATAATTGAAAGACATTGCGATTTTAATAAATCATCATGGCGATGATGGCCCGGTTGACCACGACTTGCATGAGTCATGCCTGAAACACCATCTTGATTGAGCTTCTGTAATAACCGGGTAATTTGACGGGTAGAAAGATTCAGGATTTCAGCAGCACGGACTTGGGTAATACGATGATCTCGAACGTCTTGCAGAACTGCAAGACGTTGAATTTCTTTGTCAGACATAGTGATCAGCATCTATATTTTATATCCAGTCCATGGTGATAAAAACCATCATAAACTAGACATTTTTATTGGTGAGAATATAGACACTTTAAATGGGTTCTAACATCAGTACTTCGTATAAGCTCTATTATGTTAAATGCACAGTTTTTTAGAATGCAAATTGACAACTTTCTTAGCTGAATAAGCAGCTTCTACAAAATGGTTAGGGTAGATATAATGATACCGAGCTGTTATCCTTGCTCTGATATTTTCTCTCAAACAATGCACTGAATTTATGACACTTACGCCACCTTAAGTTTATTTACCTCTTTAATCAGTAAATAACTCATCACTGTCTAGTGATGTGGTGTAGTCGCTTGTGTGTTGTATATATCACATCACTAGCCTATCTGAAAAATTAAAAAACAGGCTATGTTTATGTTATCTAATGTACGAGAACAATGGTTCTCTAACATCCGTGGAGATGTGCTTGCAGGACTTGTTGTCGGTCTTGCATTAATCCCTGAAGCTATCGCATTTTCAATTATTGCAGGTGTAGATCCTAAAGTAGGTTTATACGCATCCTTCTGTATTGCTGTCGTTATTTCTTTTGTTGGCGGTCGTCCAGCTATGATTTCAGCAGCCACAGGTGCGATGGCACTGCTTATGGTCACATTGGTCAAAGAACATGGGCTTGAATATCTGCTTGCTGCAACGATTTTAACTGGTGTCATTCAAATATTAGCAGGTTACCTGAAATTGGCTAAGCTAATGCGCTTTGTCTCTAAATCTGTAGTGATTGGCTTCGTAAATGCGTTGGCGATCTTAATTTTTATGGCTCAGCTACCCGAACTGACTAATGTAACTTGGCATGTATATGCTTTGGTTGCTTTAGGCTTAGCGATTATTTATCTATTTCCTTTAATTCCAAAATTAGGAAAATTATTCCCTTCTCCACTTGTTTGCATCATTGCTATTACATTGTTAGCAATAGCCCTAGGAATTGATGTACGGACTGTTGGAGATATGGGAGCATTACCTGACACACTTCCAATGTTCTTGATCCCAAATATTCCTCTAAATTTTGAAACATTGATGATCATTTTGCCGTATTCAGTTGCACTGGCAGCCGTAGGTTTACTTGAGTCTATGATGACAGCAACTATTGTCGATGAAATGACAGATACACCAAGTGATAAGCATCAGGAATGTAAAGGACAAGGTATTGCAAATATTGCCTCTGGCTTCATGGGTGGTATGGCAGGTTGTGCCATGATCGGTCAATCTATGATTAACGTGAAGTCAGGTGGTCTGACACGCTTATCAACCTTCTCTGCGGGTATTTTTCTTCTCATTTTAGTTGTGTTTATTAGTGATTGGCTCAAAGTTATTCCAATGGCTGCCTTGGTTGCTGTGATGATCATGGTTTCAATCAGTACTTTTGAATGGAATTCTGTCACCCAATTAAAGGACAATCCTAAAAGTAGCAACGTCGTGATGATTGCAACGGTGATTGTGGTGGTAGCTACGCATAACTTGGCGTTAGGGGTATTAACAGGTGTACTGCTTTCAGCTTTATTCTTGGCCAATAAACTAGAAAATGATATTCAGGTCAGTGCTTCTTTTGAGGGGACAGCTCGTCTATATGATTTGAGAGGTCAGATCTTCTTTAGTTCTTCTGAAAAGTTCATGCAAGGTTTTGACTTTAAAGAGGATGTAAAGGAGGTGATTATTGATTTGACCCATTCTCACATTTGGGATGTAACATCAGTCGCCATGCTTGATTCTGTTGTAAATAAATTTCAAAAGAATGGTGCGAATGTCACAGTACGTGGTCTAAATGAAGCCAGTTCGATCATGATTGATAAGTATGGGACACATGCCAGAATTTAAGTTTTAAAAATTCTATATTTATATAGAATTTCTAAAATTAACATAATACACCTTATACGAAATTCAAAAAAAATAATATTATCTTTATGATAATTAAAGAAATTTAATACAATCTCCATTATATTAAATTCTCATTACATAGGCTAAGAACTGACTCAATAATAAAAAATGGGAGTTTTGTTGAACTCCCATTTTTGAGACTGCACATTAAACTTTTTCAAATAATTATGTAGCACTTTTTCTAGTATCTTTTATTAGATTTGAAGGTTGTAGGTTGAGTTGAGCAGCTTATGCCGAGGGGCTGACATTTATCAGATAGAGTATCCATTTCAGCTTTTGGTGCTGTCTAGAAATAAAGGGAAAGTTGTTTCAGGCGAGGACATCACTTTTGCAAAGATGAATGAGAGGTGTCTCTGCCTGAATATTTGCTTTTCTAGAATTGAGTGTCTAGAAATCAAATGAGGTTTGTAGATAATACGTTTGTGGCGCACCTACATACATTCCACCGACTTGATCCGCTGAACGAGTGTAGTATTCACGGTCAAATAGGTTCTTCACACCGAAGCCCACTTTGAGACCATTGAGTTGTGTGTTGGAAAAATCATAGGATGCCCGAACACCCACTAAACCATAACCAGGAATGTTGCCATAGCGTCCAGTAGCATCATGGGTGCCCGATGCGGTTTGACCAGATTGACCGTAGAAATTAGTGTTTAGTGTCCATTGATCAATTTTATAGTCTATTCCAGCATTGCCGACCAATTGTGAATAAAAGTCGAGATCTTGTCCTTTGTTTTCCCCAGCAGATGCGGTTGCTTTGGTGTAAGTGGTATTGGCATATAGCGAAATACCGCTGAGTTCGTCACTGATTGCACCGAGATTATATTTAAATCCGAACTCGGCTCCTTTGTGTTCAGTGGCACCTAAATTTGAGTAAGTTTGAGTTGCATCATCTCGTTTTAATTCATCAGAAAAATCAATATAAAACAGAGTGAATTCTAGGGATAGATATGGGTCTAAATAGTGTGTACCAATTTCATAATTATTGGCTTTTTCAGGTTGCAAGCCTTGCATGGTCAGATAGGCACCTGACGCATTGGTATTAGCCATTTGGCTATATTGTAGTGGTGCAAAAGATTTACCGTAGTTTGCAAAAATATTCCACAAATCATTGGCTTTATACATGACTGAAAAGCTTGGTAATACTGCATCATAGGATTTTTCAGCATGTACTCCGTTGAGTACCGATGCATCTTTATTTAATTTGTACATATTTTCGGTGGTTTTGATTTTCTCAAAACGAACACCAGGAATCAGAGACCATGCACCCACATCTGTGCGGTTGTCGATGAACAATGCATGTGCATCTGTTTTCCCGTCTGCTTTGGTCCAAGCATATTCATTTGTAGGGCCTGTGACCGTGTTATAGCTTGCACGATTAACCGCCTCTTCACTAGTTTCATGTAGATAGCGATAGCCCACAGAAACTTCATTTTCAGTAGTCCCAAGTTGGTACGCATGCGAATACCGTGGCTCGATTGCCGTCACTTTATAATTACGTGGCGCCGTTTGGTACAGTTTTGATCCACTACGTTCCATTCCTGCATCACGGAAGGTGTCAGTGTGATAGGCCAAAAGCTCAAAGGCATTGTCATCTTTTTTATAGCTGTATTTAACTGAACCGTCAGTACGATGCCCTTTCATATAATCATGATTGCGCAAGGACTGATATGGATTTTCAGCAAATTGAGCAGGGGTTAAACCTCCAGGCATATCTACATCTGCATCGTAGCGGTGTAGATTGGCTTCAATTTTTGCATATTCATCTATTGCATAAGCTGCTTTTAAGCGAATATCGTTGATGTCAGAGTCATCATTTTTATCGCGAAAACCCTCTCCATTAACGCCAGAATATAACAGCGCTAAGCCTAAACCGTTGTCTAAGGTTCCACCCACAAATAAGTTGGGGTTAAATTTTACATGACCGTTTTCTGCAATTTCTGTAGTGAGGTCTACCGTTCCAGCAAAGGTTTCAGGAATTGTACGCGAGTTAAAGTTAATAATCCCTCCTACATTTTGTGGCCCAAAGCGAACAGAGCCCGCGCCACGCACCACGTCGATACTTTCAGTATTGCCTAAACTAGTGGGTGCTAAGGAGAGTTGTGATTGACCATAAGGGGCAAACGAAAGTGGAACACCGTCCACGAGTACCTGTGAGCGTGGTGAAAACCGTGACGTTAAACCACGGACACCGATGCTTAACGATGCATCACTCCCTGCTGTTCCTGCATTTTCAGGAGCTTGAATACCAGGCACAGTGCGTAAAGCCTCTTTGACAGAAGTTACGCCTCGGTTAATCAACTCATCACGCTGAATGACTGTACGCGCTCCAGCATGATTTAGTACTTTCTGTGCATTGGCTTCATCTAACCAGTTGCCTTCGGCTTGCACAGTTATCGGGTTAAGCGTCACAGTAGGGGCTGTATCGGCTGCATAAAGTATGGAGGGAAATAAGCAGAGTGCGAGGACTGATTTTTTGAACTGAGGGAGCGACACAAGAGATCCTTAAAATGATGTATAGGTTAAATGTGAAGAAAATATGGAGAATTTGTGAGTTTGTGAAATGATAAGCTGACTAGCGAGATCTGTAAATGATAATCGTTTGCTTTTTATTCAAGTGTTATATAAAAATTATTAGAATAAAGGGAATAGTGAAAGCACTTAAAAGTGAGCCGGCAATCTATACAAAATTCTTTTCTGAAAGTGTTCTGCAATATCAAACAGGCTGACAGTTTTCTAGAATATGAATACAGAAAGATAGATAAAAACGGTGGCTAACATTTGAGTAAAAATTGAACTTATTGCTGAGTTTAGCCTAAAAAACCAATGGCTTTCACTGGGAGGCCATTGGTTTTAGTGTATGTTGAATTTTGCTTAATCTGACATTAGTTTTACATTACAGATTGTTGGTCAAGTCCGCCTGAGTGTTATCAGATTTATCTTGAGCATGCTTTCCCCAGTTAAACTTCTGTGCACAGATGCCTAATCCAACAATAAACAATGCAAGTAAACTGGTATAGGTTACTTCTTTGAAATAAGTGCCTTCAACCAACATGGTAATAAGTGCGCCAATAATAAAGAAGATTGCAAGATACGTAAAATATTATATATTTCAATATGCTGATTCCATTCGGGAAAAATATCATTTGGGTATAGCTTTAGTGATTTAAGAGTTTGAAGAAACTGAGAGTCTATTTTTAACTTTTCTGGATGATCAACTATGTCATCAAATAATGCAGATGATCTATGAGTTAAAAATTTACCTGTAACAGAGGAGTGGTACGCCTTAGCATTAATTTTAAAGGCTTCATTACTATCATTTTTAACTATTTTTTTAAAATTTTTCGGTAAACCGTACATCATTTTATGATGATATGAACTTATATGACTCGTTATCACAAAAGATTCAAGAGATGAAATTTCTTCTAAAGAGGAATAAGAGTTTTGCATTAAAGGCCTAAGCTAAAAAATCAGAATTATGAAATTTCTCTAAAATTAACATAATACACGTTATACGAAATTTTAAAAATGATATTATCTTTATGATAATTAAAGAAATTTAATGTAATTGCTATTATATTAAATTCTCATTACATCGACTAAGAACTGACTCAATAATAAAAAATGGGAGTTTTGTTGAACTCCCATTTTTGAGACTGTACATTAAATTTTTTCAAATAATTATGTAGCAGTTTTTCTAGTCAAATTATCTTTTTCAATACCTAATAAAGATATTATTTCTGTGCTTCATATGCCTCTAAAGCTCGTAAAGCAAATGTATATGCAGCTCCTGCATTCAAATGAATTGCTGTAGCTAAAGCACCAGCTACTTCGCTTTCTGTTGCACCAGCTTTCATTGCTGCTTCTGCATGCACTGAAATACAGCTTTCACAACGCGTAGTGATTGCCACTGCTATAGATATTAATTCACGTGTTTTGATATCTAATGCCTCGGCAGCAGCAGCATCATTAAGTGCTAAATAAGCTTGAAGCATTTTAGGGTGAGTTTTTCCTAAAGATCCAAATGCTTTTTTGACATGTGCTGTATGTTCTGGCCAATCTAGGAACATTTTAAAAATACCTTTGATTAAATACAGATTTAATATTAGTTGAATTGGAGATAAAATTTCTTAAATTTTGTGTAAACAACGTAATTTTAATCTTATAAATGAATAGCTACCGATTTTGTAGACACTTTATAATTATTCTATAATTAACATAATACAGGTTATACGAAATTCTTTAAATTTTCCTATAAGCATCAATATGTTAGTAAAAGCTGTCCTAGGGTTCAGCGTACTAGAACGGCTTTTTCATGATTCTTCACGTTCGACGCTTTCGATATGATCATTGCTTCACAAATTTGTTTATCTCAGTTAAACAAATTTTGATTGATTATAGGCGGGGAGTATTTCTTAGTTTAACCAATCTGATTAGCATAAGTCCCGTTGGTTGTACTGATGCTGACTTCATGGATGTGCTGGATTTTACAGCATAGGTAACCAAAGCCATTGAGCTCTTCAGCATGCATGCTGATCTAGTTGTGTTTAGGCTCAGCGCTGACCAGAGACCCTTTTAAAGCTGAAGGCATCACCTGACTCACATCTTATATCCTTCAATCTTCTGTACAGTGGCTGTTACACCACTGATTCAGGTTCGGCTAAAGTAAGAGCTGCAAATACAGTTAATGCCTAGGCAATTAAATTAGACTGAAGTTTCTGTGAGGTTATTCTTCAATAATCGCACGGTGGGTGAGTTTGCCACGTGTGGTATACAGATAAACTTCACTGATTTCATCAGCTGTACAGCCATCCAAAATCAGGTTGAAGGTATTGCCATAGTAGACTCGCTTAGGAAATTCGACTGTATACGGT
Source organism: Acinetobacter sp. CAU_H_S139_7 (assembly GCF_058599305.1). Taxonomy (NCBI): domain Bacteria; kingdom Pseudomonadati; phylum Pseudomonadota; class Gammaproteobacteria; order Moraxellales; family Moraxellaceae; genus Acinetobacter; species Acinetobacter sp. CAU_H_S139_7. Next base: position 2,935,150 of record NZ_CM178651.1, on the reverse strand, counting down.
TCTACGCCAATGATCTTGCAGTTTGGATTGTTCATTTCGACTTTATCTAGTACATCGTCAACTTCAGAGACCACTTTTAAGCGTGTGCTGTCTAAGACAGTAGACGTAATGACTGTAAATCCAACATAAGTATCGGCAGGTCTGAACTTCACTTCAAGCGCTTCGCCCGGCAGCAGTTTTCTTTTGAGTTGTGGTGGTGGAATATCAATATTTTCAGCACCTTCGTAAATGCTGTCTGGATCATAGCGGTCATGGGCGATCGCAGCGGCTTCAGCTTCGCGTTCTTTGGCTTGATCCTGAGCAGCCTTGTCATTGAGCTGAGCATCGGGAGCTGATTCAGTTGTGGTATCTGTTGCTGAGGTCGTGTTTTCAGGGGTTTTATTACAGGCGGTGAGTACGGTAAAAATCGCAGCCGTGATAATCAGTTTTTTCATGGCGGAATGTCCTTTCAAATCGAGAGTGGGGGTGAATCCAAGGGCTGGCTTACTGAGCTGCAAACTGGGTACGTTGCACATATTTCAGAACGCTTAACCCTTTGACATACAGCCATCGGTCATTAAAATTCTCAGCATGATAATCAAAAACTTGATACGCAAAGTCATCAAGGTCCAAGAGTTGCTGCTCATGTAAATCTTTGCCTTCTCGAATGAGGGCATTCAAATCACCGCTGTAGATGAAATAACGCAGTGGGTCATCTTTAGGGATGATCTGCCATTGTTTGCTAAGCGCCACAAACGCATTGCAATTTACATTGCCCTCACAGCGTTTCACTATAGGTGCCGTGGATGGATTGTTAATGAGTGCCATCACTTGATTCATATCGGCATGGCTGAGACTGGAGCCAGATAAACAGACTGCAATTGCCCCATATTGTAGAAAGGTCTTGATTTGTTTATTCATGAAGTTAGATCCTGATTTTTGTTGTTGGATACTTTATAGAGCGCGCAGCAATGGCTTGACTACAATGCCTGAGACGAGTCTGTCCATCACAATGACAATGTATTGTGCAATTCCAATGAGTATGGCTGATGATCTACAAAGGTGTAGTTGTGCCGAATTACTCCGTCAGTGGATTGACGAGATCAGGCAACGTACCATAGAGATGGAGCACGGGCGGGGAATACGTAGCAAGAATAAAAACAGTCATGATTGACTCCTTGGAATTATAAGAAGTTCTACCGCATCACTGCTAAATAATGGTGGCAGAACGAAAGAGGGTTAGCAGACTGGGATCCAAGGAACCAGCACACCCGAAGGTGTCCCCCTTCCGTCCTACCATTAAGAAAAAAGGGGGACGAGTGAGTTCCCAAAAAATAGTTAGACTATTTTCTGCTCGGATCAACGGTCTGCTAAAACCGACTGGCAATGTAGGCCAGCAAGCCCATCATAATGCCAAGCTGAAAGCGGGTCAATTTCATTTCTTAATGCTTAAACCACTGTGGCTTAAATAATACTCAAAAACAGATTGTAAATAATTTCAGATACATAACACCTGAATGAAGCAGAAGCTGAACATTAATTTCATCTCAGGATGAATGTGCAGCGGAGCGATAGCACCCATATTCAGGAGTTTTTTTTATGCCGTATCGAGATTTTGATCAGATGGAAGATGCCATGTTTCCGCAGCGTGAACCGATCAAGCCAATGATGCAGAGCTTAGGTCTCAGCAATGCACCGACCACTTTAGCTGTGCTGGGCATGTCGTTGGCAAAGTCATTGGGCTATTCACCTTTCATTGGCGGGATTGCAGGAGCCATGCTGGGTGGCGTGATTCTCGTGATTGCGGATCAGACACAGGCCGCTTGCCGTCCTCCATTGCACAAATAACACGTATCTAATTTCTACTTCTTCGCACATTTCAAAATATTCATTATTTACAATCAGGATTATTTTATGGCACATCAACTTGAACAAATGGCCTATGTAGGCCAAACCCCTTGGCATGGCTTAGGCAACCCACTGACTCAAAACCAACCGATTGAAGTCTGGGCACAGCAGGCAGGCATGGATTGGCGCATTGAATCATCCAACGTCAGTTACATGGCCCAAAACCAACGGGGGCAAAACATCATCATGCCTTTTGAAGAACAGCGTGTTTTATATCGTTCCGATACGCATGCACCATTATCCGTCGTCAGTCAGCGTTATCAGGAAGTGCAACCTAAACAAATCTTAGAGTTTTATCGTGACCTGACGGAGCAATCAGGCTTTGAGTTAGAAACCGCAGGCGTGCTTAAAGGCGGGAAGAAATTCTGGGCATTGGCCCGAACAGGACAGACTTCTGCTTTAAAAGGCAAAGATGTTAGCAATGGCTACATACTGTTAGCCACAGCCTGTGATGGCACGCTGGCGACCACTGCACAATTCACTTCAATTCGTGTGGTGTGTAACAACACCTTAGCGATTGCCTTAAAGGGTCAAAACTCTAGTGCAGGTGTAGTCAAAGTCCCGCATAGCACCAAATTCGATGCGCAGAAGATTAAACAGCAACTCGGTATTTCAGTCCGTACATGGGAGGATCACATGTATGAAATGAAACAACTCAGTCAACGGAAAGTTACACAGACTGAAGCAGCAGCCTATTTCGATGCCGTGTTTAACAACACTAGCCTAAGCAATGCAGAGCAAGACGAGGGCTTTATTCAGTTCTATCGTAATGTCGCAAGCCAAGCCAACAACACAGCGAAAGCTGAAAACAAAACTGAACCGAATGGACGTGCCATGTCTAAAGTCATGACCATGTTTAATGGGCATGGTCGTGGGGCAGAACTCAGTTCGGCCAAAGATACAGCCTATGGTTTGCTGTGCTCAATCACCGAATTTGCAGATCACGAACGTCGTGCCATGAGTCAGGACCATCGTCTCGATTCTGCTTGGTTCGGTGCAGGCGCAGGCCTCAAGCAACGTGGACTGGAGCAAGCACTCCGTTTAGTTGTTTAAGTTTCGATTCAGATTCAGAATTTAAGATCAGGACATGAGATCAATATGATCCTGTAATTTCCTTAAATCCAGACACCTCTTTGCCACATCTCCAGATGTGGCTTTTTTTATGCCCAAAATTTAACAATGACAGGAAAACAATATGAACTCAGCCGTAATTCACCCAAGTCACATCAAAGCCAATATCCATGCCGACCGTCCAAAACTGTTTACCGCAAAACGTTTCGTCGAGACGAAAAACATGACTCAGGCCGAATGGCTGGAAGTCAGACGCAAGGGCATTGGTAGCAGTGACTGTGCCGCAGCCTGTGGACTTAATCCCTATATGTCGATGCTAGAACTATGGATGATCAAGACAGGTCGGATTCAACAAAACATTGAAGATGCCAGCGAAGGCCATGCACCTCTGTACTGGGGTAAGCAGTTAGAGCCACTCGTTGCTGAATACTACAGCATGCACACCCAGCATAAAGTCCGTCGCGTCAATGCAGTGCTGCAACATCCTGATCCCGATAAGCATTTCATGTTGGCTAACTTGGACTATTCCGTGGTGGGTAACGCAGAGGTTCAAATACTGGAATGTAAAACGGCAGGGGAATATGGGGCCAAGCTGTGGCGTGATGGTGTACCACTCTATGTTCTTTGCCAAGTGCAGCATCAATTGGCAGTCACAGGCAAACAAGCAGCACATATCTGTGTGCTGATCTGTGGGCATGAAACCCGCATTTTTAAAGTGACACGTTCTGAGTCAGTGATTCAGCATATCGTCAATGCAGAGCGTTACTTTTGGGAATGTGTAGAAAAGGATATGCCACCTGAAGCCGATGCCAGTGAATCGGCAGCCAAAGCACTACAGTTGCTTTATCCCGAACATGTGCCACTCAGTACGACAGACTTATCTGAAGATGAGCAAGCCAATCAACAGTTTGAACAACTGATTCGAGTGCGTAATCAAGTTGATAAATACCAACAGCAATTTGAGCTACTCAAGCACCAATTGCAAGGCCAGATGCAAGAAGCTGAGCGTGCCACTTTTAAAACAGGTTCAGTGACATGGAAGAAGTCCAAGGATTCAACCAGCTTAGACACGAAGGCTTTACTTAAGTCACACCCTGAATATCTCAACCAGTATCCACAAAGCAAGCAGGGCACACGGCGCTTCAACATCTATTGCCATGATGACTAAAGGCTTTATTCAACTCAGCGCATATCTGCAAAAAAGCGCAAAACAGCCCCCGTTCTCTCTCAGCACCGAAGTACAGACAGAGAACAAAATGGACTGAATTGCGCAGATGTTTATGCATTTGAAAATAAATGATTTCTACATATTAACCAGACAATAGTCAGAAATAACTTTGAGGACATCAATATGATTAAAGGTTTAGCAATTACCCCACCGATCTTAGGTCGTATCAGCATCGGTAAGATGGTGGAGAAGAATGGTAAACGTGTCCCTGAAAAAGATGATCAGTTCACCATTACTAGCCAAATCCAAAACAAAGACGGCTGGGTGAAACATCCACTGGATGAGCAGCTTAGGGCTAAAGTAGCCAATCAAAAACTTAGAAGCATTCCAGTCCGTATGCTCTTTAATGATCCTGAACTGAACTTACGTGCAGAGTACAGCTTATTTGACCGACAGACAGGGCGCCCCGTGTGTATCGGCAATGGTGAAACTTGCCAGCGCTTAACCAATCAAGGGGTTGAGCATCATCCATGCCCATCTCCAGATTTATGTTCATTGGCACAAGGAGGATTGTGTAAACCCTATGGACGTCTCTATGTGAATTTAGATGAGTCGGATGAGTTAGGGACTTTTGTTTTTAGAACCACTGGTTTTAATAGCATTCGCACCTTAGCTGCACGCCTCAGTTACTACCACGCAGCATCGAATGGATTGCTGTCATGTCTACCCTTGCAATTGACGCTTCGAGGCAAGTCCACCACACAAAGCTATCGAACTCCTGTCTATTACGTGGATCTGACTTTACGTGAAGGCATTCATTTACAGGAGGCAATCCAAACTGCCAAGCAGATTGATCAGAAAAGTAAGTTGTGCGGTTTTAATCAGGCTGCTTTGGATCAAATGGCACGGCAGGGTTATGCCAATGCAAGGTTTGAAACAGATATAGAGGAAAGCTTAGATGTACTGGAGGAGTACTATCCTGAACAAGAACAGAACCGGGCGGTGGAGCAACAAGCTTCGCATGAAGTGTTTGTGCAGGATATTCAGCAGGGATTGCAGCGATCAGTCAGACCAGTCACCTAATCGATTGGTTGGAAAAGAGCAGCTTTCTAGGTTGCTCTTTTTTACGACAGTATTAGTCGTGGGAGTTGTCAAAGTACTATTTTAGCTATAGTTATCCCGTTAAAATAACAAGACTTAATTAATCTCTATTTTTTTTGTTAAGTGCATGACTTTTAATAGGTCGTAGATATGCTAACTTAGCAACATTGTTTAACATTAAGTATAAAACCAAAGCGGTTGATCTTGGATTGAGGAAATAAAATGCATTCATTGGAACAAAAATTTCTAAATGACTTAGATGACAAGCTTTGGAAAGCCGCCGATAAATTACGCAGCAGTCTAGATGCAGCCAACTATAAGCATATTGTTTTAGGGTTGATTTTCTTAAAGTACGTTTCTGATGCCTTTGATGAACGACAGTCTGAGCTCAAGACTTTATTCGCTCATCATGATGACAACAATATCTACTACATGGCACGTGATCACTATGATAGCGATGAAGAATACCAACAGGCTATTGCTGACGAACTAGAAATACTGGATTACTACCAAGAAAAAAACGTGTTTTGGGTGCCAAAAGCAGGCCGCTGGTCAAATATCCGTGATGCAGCCGCTTTACCAATTGGCTCAATCATTTGGCAGGATGAACAAGGTGCAGACGTCAAACTGCGTTCGGTATCATGGCTGATTGACAATGCTTTAGATGAAATTGAAAAAGCCAATCCAAAGCTTAAAGGTATCCTGAATCGCATTGGTCAGTACCAGCTGGACAATGACAAGCTACTTGATCTGATCAATACCTTCTCTGACACCAGTTTTACTAAGCCTGAATATAATGGTGAAAAACTCAGTCTGCACAGTAAAGATATCCTCGGGCACGTCTACGAATACTTTTTGGGACAGTTTGCCTTGGCTGAAGGCAAGCAGGGTGGGCAGTACTATACGCCTAAAAGTATCGTCACCTTAATTGTTGAAATGTTGCAGCCTTATAAAGGGCGAGTGTATGACCCAGCGATGGGTTCAGGCGGATTCTTTGTATCCAGTGAAAAGTTCATTGAACAACATGCGCAAGAAAAGCATTACAAAGCATCAGAGCAAAAAAAGCATATTTCTATCTATGGGCAGGAAAGTAACCCGACCACATGGAAACTGGCAGCCATGAACATGGCGATTCGCGGGATTGATTTTAATTTTGGTAAAAAGAATGCTGACAGCTTTTTAGAGGATCAGCATCCAGACTTGCGTGCCGACTTTGTAATGGCCAATCCGCCTTTTAATATCAAGGATTGGTGGCATGCTTCTCTAGAAAGTGATGTGCGCTGGAAATATGGCACTCCACCACAAGGTAATGCCAACTTTGCTTGGATGCAGCACATGCTGCACCATCTGTCACCTACAGGCAGTATGGCATTGTTGCTTGCCAATGGTTCGATGAGTTCCAATACCAATAATGAAGGTGAGATCCGTAAAAACTTGATCGAAGCCGATCTGGTGGAATGTATTGTCGCATTACCGGGACAACTGTTCACCAACACGCAAATTCCAGCCTGTATTTGGTTCCTAACCAAGGACAAAAAGAATGGCTTGTCTTTAGATAAAAAGAAAGCCAACCGTGAAGGCAAGACCCTGTTTATCGATGCCCGTAATTTGGGCTACATGAAAGATCGTGTGCTACGTGACTTTACCGATGCGGATATTGCTAAAATCACCAATGCTTTACATGCTTGGCAACAAGGTGAAAACTTTGAAGGCGAAGCGTATCAAGATGAGAAAGGTTTCTGCTTCTCTGCTGAGTTAAAAGATATTCAGAAGCATGACTACGTACTGACTCCGGGACGTTATGTGGGTGCAGTCGAGCAGGAAGATGATGGCGAGCCATTCGCTGAGAAAATGTTACGTTTGACTGCTCAGCTCAAAGAGCAATTTGCTGAAAGTGCGGTCTTGGAAAGTGAGATTAAAAAGAATCTAAAGGGCTTGGGCTATGAGTTCTGATCATCCTTTATTGCAAGAAATTCAGAAGGGTGAAAGTCAAACTCTTGAATTTAAAGAGCAGTTACCGAAAGGGCAACAGGTGGCAAAGACCCTGATTGCTTTTGCCAATACCAGTGGTGGTAAGCTGGTAGTTGGTGTAAGTGATGATCGCCAACTCGTAGGTATTCAAGATGATATTTTTGAGTTACAAGATCAGATCACTTCGATGATCAATGAACTGTGTGCGCCCAATATTCTGCCGTATATCTATATCGAGAATATCCAAGGCATAGAGTTGCTGGTGATTGAAGTCAGCCGCGGTTCATTATTGCCTTATTATCTCAAGCCGCAAGGCAAGGCACAGGGGACTTATATCCGTTTAGGCGCAAGCAATCGTGTGGCATCGCCTGAGTATATCCAGCAACTCGAATTGCAGCGTCTGAACCAGACTTTTGATGAACAGCCGAATCCGCAATACAGTTTAGATGACATCGATTTACAGCCTTTACAGCAGGCCTTTGCTGAGGTGGGTAAAGAGCTATCTTTGCAGAAGATGCGGAATCTCAAATTGATCATTCAGCAGAATGGACAGGATTATCCAAGTCATGGGCTGCTCATTTTGTTGGGGCTTTATGAGCATGTTGAGATTAAATGCAGCCGCTTTAAAGGCACGACTATGACGGTGTTTCTGGACAAGAAAGAATACCGTGGAGATCTGTTTAGCCAGCTGAAGCAGACCGAGCAATTCATCAAGAATCATCTGCACCTACGTGCTGAAATTTTAGGGTTACAACGTACAGAAAGTTTTGAAATCCCAATCCCGGCGATTCGTGAAGCCTTGGTTAATGCAGTGTTGCACCGTGACTATAGCAATGCAGGGCGTGACATTAAGGTCGGTATCTATGATGACATCCTGAATATTGTTTCTCCAGGTGGATTGCCAAATGGACTGACTGAAGAGGACTTGGCACAAGGTCGTTCAGAGATTCGTAACCGTGTCTTGGCTCGTGTGTTTAAAGAGCTGGGTTATATCGAACAGTGGGGCAGTGGTATTGCTCGTATCAAAGACCTTTGTTTACAGGCAGGCAATGCAGAACCTCAACTGAAAGCACAAGGGGATTTTGTCGATTGGGAGTTTTATCGTCCTTCGACTGAGCAAGTAGGTGGCTCAATCGGTGGCTCAATCGGTGGCTCAATCGGTGGCTCAATCCAAGAGAGTATGCTGACAGATCGGCAAAAAGAGATCTTGGTTTTAATTCAGCACAACCCGAAAGTTTCCTATCGCTATATGGCAGAGCAGCTCGATATTAATGAGTCAGCAGTAAAAAAGCATTTGAATCATTTAAAAGATACGGGTTGGCTTGAGCGTGTGGGTGGAACTCGTGGCTATTGGGTCATTAAGAAAGAATTTGAGGATAAGGAATGACTAATAATAACTGGGAATTAGTTAAGCTAGGCGATATTCTTAATTTTAAAACAGGTCGTTTAGATTCTAACGCTGCAACGTTAAATGGAGAATATCCATTTTTCACATGTTCACCAGAAACTTTGTCTATCAACTCTTATGCTTTTGATGATGAAGCAGTGCTATTAGCAGGGAATAATGCTAATGGCGTGTTTTCAGTAAAATATTACATAGGCAAATTTAATGCTTATCAGCGTACATATGTGATTACCTCTAAGGATAGAAATTTAGTTTCTATTAGATGGTTATATTTTAGAATTAAGCATGTAACAGCAGAATTACAAAAGATGTCTGTTGGTACAGCCACGAAGTTTCTAACAAAAAAAATTCTAGATAACTTTGAAATAAGATTGCCAACTTTGATTGAGCAAGAATCTATTGCAAATATTTTATGGTCATTGCAATCCCAAATTGATATTAATATACAGATCAACCAAACCTTAGAATCCATCGCTCAAGCCATTTTTAAAAGCTGGTTTATCGACTTTGATCCTGTGCGTGCCAAAATTGCAGCCAAGCAGAACGGGGCAGATCCTGAGCTTGCTGCGATGTGCGTGATTAGTGGTAAAAGTGAAGCTGAACTTAAGCAAATGCCTGAAGATGATTTTGCTGAGTTACAAGCAACTGCTGCGTTGTTTCCTGATGAGTTGGTAGAGAGTGAGTTAGGGGAGGTGCCGAACGGGTGGTTTAAAACAGACTTAAGTATTCTTGCTGATTTGAATGTTCAATCATGGACTAAGAAAAATTGCCCTGAAAAAGTAACTTATGTAGATTTATCAAATACAAAATGGGGGGTTATTCAGCAAACGGAAGAATTTATTTTTGAAAAAGCACCGAGTCGAGCAAGACGTGTATTGAAAATAGGGGATACAATTGTTGGTACAGTTCGACCTGCAAATGGTTCTTATGCTTTTATTCAACGAGAAAATTTAACAGGTAGTACAGGTTTTGCTGTTCTTTCGCCTAAACATAAAAATTATGCTGAATTTATTTACATTGTGGCAACTGATAAAGAAAATATTAAGCGTTTAGCTCATTTGGCTGATGGTGGAGCTTATCCTGCCGTAAGTTATGATACTGTTTTAAATACACCTTGTATTTTACCTATCGAAAATAAAGATGGAGTTTTAAATTTATTCCATAAAAATGTAAAAGAGTTTTACCTTCTTTCGGCGAGTAAATTTGAAGAAAATAATATTCTAGCAAGTATAAGAGATACCTTGTTACCTAAATTATTGTCGGGTGAGCTAGATGTGTCATGTGTGCAGGACGAGGTGGCTTGAGCATGAGTATTTTTAATATTTATTGTGATGAAAGCTGTCATCTTGAAAATGATGGCTTTTCTGCAATGGTACTTGGTGCAGTATGGTGCCCAGATTCACATCATAAGTATTTAGCAAGAAAAGTTAAGCAACTCAAAAAAGAGTTTGAGATCTCTGCAAATAATGAAATTAAATGGACGAAAGTTTCTAAAAGCAAACTCCCATTTTATAAAGCACTCTTAGATTTATTTTTTGATGAACCTCTTCTTTATTTTAGAGGCGTTGTGATTCCAGATAAAAGTAAATTAAATCATGCAAACTTTATGCAGAGTCACGATGATTTTTATTATAAGCAATGGTACTTACTGCTGAATCGTTTAATTGCGCCAAATCATAATTACAAAATCTATTTAGATATCAAAGATACTAAGGGACAAGAGAAAGTAACAAAGTTGCGTGAGGTTTTATGCAATGCGAATTATGATTTTGATCGCACTATTATCCACTCAATAGATTTGGTGCAATCACATGATGTTTTGTTGCTACAGTTAGCAGACTTGTTTATAGGTGCTTTATCGTATTTGCATAGAGGGCTAAAGACGAGTGAAGCGAAGCTTGAACTCATTCATTATTTACAAAATCGTTCACAGTTGAGCTTGCAGCAAAGTACATTGCTCAAAGCAGAAAAGTTTAATTTGTTTATATGGAGTCCTCAATATTGAATACTCCTCCTGAACTCATTGCTTTTACTGGATTTGATAGTTGGAATGACTATGAAAATGAAATATATGCGATTTATTTAGAAACTGTGGTCAATGCCAATTTATTATTTTTGAATACGCCAGTAAAAGTCAGATTTCGTCCGACAACAAAAGATAAAGCTTTTGGTTTTTGGCATTTGATTTCTGAGGCTGCCGACCAAAATAATAAAGATGAAGACGACAGACTTCCAGATCTAAAGCGTTGCGAGAGAATTCGGTGGGTGGCTTGGTGTATAACCAATGCACATCAAGCAGGTTTTCTATATTGGGAAAATCAGCGTGGCAGGGAAACCCATGTTGTCATTTGGGCGGAATATCTAGATTTTGTGGTTATTTTAGCTAAGCGTAAAACAGATTTAGATGAAAAATATTATTTATTGAAAACAGCATATTGCCTAAGAGAGCATACAAAACGTAAGCTTAGAAAAGAATATGAAAGTTTTCATCCCTCTAAAAAAGGCTAAAGCCCCGATATATTGCTATATAAGGACTTCGTATACTCCTTCTACACTTGGTAGATGAGCTAGGCACATTATAAGTAAACTGATATAGGGTCGCAATAGCGGTTACAAAAGATAATGTCTATAGAATAAGCAGTCTTGTTTATTAAAAGTCAGAATTTAAAATTTGAATGAATAGGGGGAATCCATGAACGAAACACAACTTGAAAACTTATGCTTAGACTGGTTTTCTGAAAATGGCTGGCAAGTTGTTCATGGTATTGATATTGCACCAGATAGTAGCAATCCTTTACGCAAAGACTATAAACAGATTTTAATCGAAGCTGATTTACAGGCGGCTTTTGAACGCTTAAATCCACATTTGCCTGCAAGCTGTTTTGAACAGGTTTGGCTAAAACTGAGCAAGCCTGAAAGTTTGGATTTAGTCATTAATAACCGTGCTTTCCACCGTATGTTATTGGAAGGTGTACCTGTCACCTATAAGAAACAGGACGATTGGGTACATGACCATGCCTTCTTGGTGGATTTCAACCATGTGCATCAAAACCGTTTTGTTGCGGTCAATCAATTTACGATTCTAGGCACTAAACAACCTCGACGCCCTGACATCATCTGCTTTATCAATGGTATTCCCTTTGCGGTGTTGGAGTTAAAAAGTCCAACCGATGAAAATGCGGATATTTGGGATGCTTTTAACCAATTGCAGACATACAAAGAAGAAGTCTCTGATCTATTTATCTTTAATGAAGCTTTAGTTGTAAGTGATGGCGTAACAGCACGTGTAGGCTCACTGACTGCAAATCAGGAACGCTTTTTACCGTGGCGTACCATTAAGAATGAAGATGACAAACCTGCTTTAGAATGGGAGCTAGAAACAGTTGTTCGGGGCTTCTTTGACCGAGAATTGTTTTTAGATTACATCCGATTCTTTGTGTTATTTGAAACAGATGGCGAAAAGACCATTAAGAAAATTGCAGGCTACCATCAGTTCCATGCGGTTAGAGAAGCCGTACAAGCGACCATTGCGGCATCCAATCCGACAGGGGACAAAAAAGCAGGCGTTGTTTGGCATACCCAAGGCTCGGGTAAAAGTATCTCTATGTGTTGCTATGCAGGTAAACTTTTACAGCAGCCTGCCATGCACAACCCAACTTTGTTGATCGTGACTGACCGTAATGACTTGGATGGACAACTCTTTGAAACCTTTAGCAATGCTCAAGAACTATTAAAACAAACCCCAGTACAAGCCAATAACCGCGATGAGCTGAGACAGCTTTTAGCTGAACGTGAATCTGGCGGGATCATTTTTACCACAGTACAAAAGTTTGCACTATTGGAAGGTGAGAGTGAGCATCCATTATTGAATGGTCGCCACAATATTGTGGTCATGTCAGATGAAGCACATCGTAGCCAATATGGTCTGAAAGCAAAACTAAGTAATGATGGTACGTACAAGTTTGGATATGCCAAGCATATGCGCGATGCCTTGAAAAATGCAGCATTTATTGGCTTTACTGGAACTCCGATTTCGAGTGAGGATAAAGACACCAGAGCTGTCTTTGGCGACTATGTTTCCATCTATGACATTCAGGATGCCGTCGATGATGGTGCAACCGTCCCAATCTACTACGAATCACGCTTGGCAAAGCTGGACATCAATCAGACTGAAATTGAAGATTTGTCTGATCAAGTCGATGAGGTTGTAGAAGATGAAGAAGATGTTGGTAACCGAGAAAAGACTAAGAGCGAATGGAGCCGACTAGAAAAACTGGTGGGTGCCACACCACGGCTGAAACAGATTGCAGCGGACTTGGTTGTTCACTTTGAAGCCCGTACCGAAGCAACGGCAGGCAAAGGCATGATTGTGACCATGAGCCGAGAAATCTGTGTGCATTTGTATAATGAAATTATTGCTCTACGCCCAGATTGGCATGACCCTGATCCTGAAAAAGGCAAAATCAAAATTGTGATGACGGGTTCAGCTTCAGATAAACCATTGTTACAGCCACACATTTACAACAAGCAAGTCAAAAAACGTCTTGAGAAACGCTTTAAGGATGTAAAAGATCCTTTGCAGTTAGTGATTGTGCGCGATATGTGGCTTACAGGTTTTGATGCACCGTGTACGCACACCATGTATATCGATAAGCCAATGAAAGGCCATAACCTCATGCAGGCAATTGCACGCGTGAACCGGGTATTTAAAGATAAGCAGGGTGGTCTAGTTGTCGACTATATCGGCATTGCCAATGAATTGAAGCAGGCTTTAAAAACTTATACTGATGCCAAAGGTAAAGGTGAGCCGACTTTACGTGCAGAAGAAGCCTATGCAGTTCTTGCTGAAAAGATGGATGCGATACGGGGAATGTTTGCCAAAACCAATGAACAGGTAGGCATGAATTTAAGTGCTTACGAAACTCAGGCACATCGACTGATCATCCCAGCAGCCAACTATGTGTTGAGTTTCAAGGATGGTAAAAAGCGTTTCCTTGATTTAGTCCTGGCAATTAATAAAGCCTTCTCTTTATGTAGCACCTTAGATGAAGCGAAGAACCTGCACAAAGAAATTGCCTTTTACTCAGCCATTAAAGCAGTCATTAGCAAGCATACCTCTGTAGATCGTAAACTGTCGCAAGCGGAAAAGGACAGTACGCTAAAACAGATTTTGGATAATGCTGTTATTGCTGATGGGGTAACAGATGTTTTTGCAATGTGTGGTTTAGATAAACCGAATATTGGTTTGCTATCAGATGAGTTTCTCGAAGATGTACGGCAGATGCCATACCGTAACTTGGCAATTGAACTGCTGGAAAAGTTACTGAATGATGGCATTAAGGCAAAGACGCGAAACAATGTGGTGCAGGAAAAACGCTTCTCTGACCGTTTACAGGAAACCTTGAGAAAATACAATAACCGAGCGATTGAAACTTCTCAGGTCATTGAGGAACTCATTCAAATGGCGAAAGAGTTTCAGGCGGATATGGCGCGTGAAGCTGCACTTGGTTTAAATTCAGATGAAATCGCTTTCTACGATGCCTTAGCGAATAATGAAAGTGCGGTCAGAGAGCTTGGAGATGATACGCTTAAGCAGATTGCACGCGAAATTACCGAGAAGCTACGGAAATCAACGACGGTTGATTGGCAGGTTAGGGATAGTGTCCGTGCTCAGCTTAAGATTCTGGTTCGTCGTACCTTGCAGCGTTGGAAGTACCCACCAGATAAAGCGGCTGAGGCGATTGAACTGGTCATGAAGCAGGCTGAGCAATTGTCGAATGCTTGGACTACTAACTAGCCTGATTGCTTATTTTGGCTGTACAAATGTTTCAATCCTACAGAAACTAGCATGTACTTAAAGAAAAAAAAGAGAACTTTAAATGTTCTCTTTTAAATTTGTTTTAATCCAAAACTGTTAACTCACTTCGACGCCGTAATGCCTCTAAATTTTGGTATTTAGAGATTAAGTTGAAAGTAAGATTATTAACCTCTACTAGATTGAGACATAAATCATTTGTCAGTTTAGATAAATCAAAGTTTTCTTGGGCTAAAGCTTGGAACACTTTATCTAACAAAAGAGATGATTCATGCGGGATGGGATTAGGCTCATTATTTCGTCCTCTTTGGGCTAATTGTTTATAGATACTTGTGGCATTCCAGTCAGTAATAATCCCCAACTTATTATAACGATAGGTTAAAGCAGCAGCAGAAACTTGCCATATTTCTTTTTTGGACAAAATACTTTTTAAGGATGGAATCCGTAAAGGATTTGCTAGTAAGCTTCTGCGTGGCATTAGAAATGCAGAAGCAAAAGCATTTGCTTCTTGTTCTACGTGAATTCCTTCAATTATCCCATGTTTGTGCATAACTAAATGGCCTAGCTCGTGAGCTAAGTCAAATCTACACCTTTCAGCAGTTCTGGAAGTATTTAAAAAAATAAAAGGACGGCCACTTGTCCATCTACAACAAGCATCTACATCTTGTGCTTCATCAGTGAGAGAGAAAACACGAATACCTTTAGATTCCAAAAGTGCAATCAGGTTGGGAATAGGTTGTTCGCCTAATCCCCAAGCTTTTCTTACTGTATCAGCACATGCCTCAGGATAAGAATATTCAAGATAATATCTAACATCATTTTCGTCGGCCTCATCCAATGAACCAATAGTCGCAGTTGAAAAATCACTTCTTAATTCATGTAAATCAGGTACGTTAGGAAGTGGTAATTCAAAGTTTTGATCAATCCAATCACTAATCATTTCAGCTAAAATAGTTTGGCTAATTGCCATATCCCTTTTTCTAGCTGTCATCTTAGTGAGGGCCCTGAAGCTTACAGATTCAACTTGAATCTTTTCTACTTCACGTCCGTAAAAGAAGTTGATTGGAAAATCAAGAATTTCAGCAGCTTTTTCTAAAATTTTTTCATCAACTTCTTGGTTGCTGTACCAATTTGAAACAGTTCTATCGGTTACTTCTAATCGATGAGCCAATTCTCTCTTAGTCAAACCACGGCGTTGACGAGCGAGATCGAAACGACCCATATTGAACATAGTATTGCCTCTTAAGCATTCTTGCGCTTGATTTCAAAATCAATTGGCGCGGGAGTTGGTGCAGGGGAAAGAATAGTATCAAATTCAGACTCGGGATCGAAACTGATTTCTTTTAAAATAATTCTTTCATGGTATTCTGTAAAAAATTTACCATTTTCAGTAAGTTTTGATGGACATGAAAGTTCACTTCTGATTATTTTATTTTTATAATCAATATAATACATTAGAACCCAACACCAAGTATCCGTAGTAGAGTAGGTTGTTAGCATATCGCCATGTAATTGGGCATTGGCGATTCTTGAAAACATGCTCCCCTTAGGGTTTCGGTTTCGAGCAACTTTTTCAGTTCTCAAACTCTCTGTATTAGATGGAACTTGTCCTTTCAATCCAACACATGCATTTCCCGTCATAAAACTAATTAGGATTCCGAGCTTTTCATTACGAACCCATTCAGAGTTTCCTTGGGTATATTTTAAATAACCCATTGATAACAAGCGTTCTCTTAAAAAAGCTGTTCCTTCAGCAAAATTTCTATAACCACCATAAATTTTAGGATGATTATTTGTTGTTTCATTACGAGCTGAAAAACTATCTTCTATAACTCCAAGCAAGATTTTCGAGTCAAACCCAAAAACTTCTTTTATTCTATTTTGAGAGTGAAGTGGATCATCTATTGTTAAATATAATGGTTGCATAAAGTTAGATCTACTAAATTATCATTTACCTAGCATACATAGTTTTTAGTGGTAAAAATAGAAATAAACATAATTTTTGGTGAAAAAAATAGAAAATAAATTGTTTCAAGATATACAGTAAACAATAAAGATTGATATAGAGAATCCATGAATTGGAACTAAATTATGAATAATTAATAGAAGGAAGAAGTGTCATTATTTGAACGAATAAATGGTTAAAAAATTTACTTTCGGGTTTTCTACACCAATTTTACACCACAATATTTTTATATTTAATTAAGTTATTGATAGTAATGTTTTAATTTTATTTATGTGTCCAATCCATCATCGGTGCAACACTGATACGTGGAGATTGAGGGGTTTCAATGGTTTTGTCAGTATTCATTAAAAAATCAGACTCTTGATCAGTGTTTATCAGCTTTGGCGGCAAAGACATAGTTAACATATGTATTGGAGCAGAAGCGGTGCAAAGAAATATGTGGGAAATTACATGAAAATCAGATGTCGCAAAGCCAAAGCATCAATCCATTTATTGAGCACGATACAGCACAATGTAATGAGCTGAAATGCATTCATTACCGATAGGAGGATCTTTGGGAGTGGACGAAAAATGAAACTCGGTGCTTCATTTTTATTCAGGTATTTCCGATAGCACGCAATACTATCACAAAAATGGAATACATTCATTGAGAGGTATTATCTGCTTTTATCAACCTTAGAACTTATAATTAATGGTAAGAGGAGCAGCCAATATTCATTAGATACATTCAAATATAGAAAACAGAATGTTTTTTTCGATAGAACATTCACACTGAACTTGTGGGATTTATCAATCATTATGTCCTAGCAGGATTAAATTGAATTTAGCTTAATCATTCAGTATGTTGAATATATAGAAGAATAAAATATAGGAAAAGCCGATGTTGCTTTTAGAAGAAATTTTTAAAACTAAAAAAATACAACAGAGTGATGAGTTTAATCTGAGAATACATCGTGGGCTGAGTTGGTTAAAGCAAGCATTCCTGCTCGATCATGATCCCGATTTGCAATTTATCAGCCTCTGGATTTCTTTCAATGCGATATATGCACAAGACTTGGGGCAAAGTCAGGACAAACAGAGTTTACGTCAGTTCTTACATTTAATTTGCCAGCATGATGTCGATCATAGAATTTATAGCATTTTATGGGACAAGTTTAGTCAACCCATTCGTATGCTCTTAGACAACCAATACACCTATCAAGGCTATTGGGACTATCAAAATAAGAAAATTGCTTTAGAGGTCTGTAAGGCTCAGCTTGAACAAGAAAAGAAGAAAGTGGCGAAAGCGCTACAACAGAAGCATTCGGTTGATATTTTATTGGTACTGTTTAACCGTTTATATACCTTGAGAAATCAGCTGATGCATGGCGGTTCAACCTATAAGAGTTCATTGAATCGCAAGCAGCTACAAGATGGCTGTCAAATTTTATCTGCTTTGCTGCCCGCATTTTTGTACATTGCTTTGGAGAATGCCGATAGTCTCGACTTGGGTAAACCTTTTTACCCAGTGGCTCAGGTCAGTTAGCGCTCAAAATGAAGTGCCCAAACAAAAAGACAGTTTACTGAGTCAACTGTCTTTTTGAGGGTTAAGCAATACCCTGTTTTTTGTTATACAGGGTATCCAGCAGAGCAAAGACACCCGCCATCATCACCAGTGTAATACCGACTAAACATGTACTGCTCCAGCCGCCGTGATGCCATGCATAGACACCCAGTGCCGAGCCACACGCGCCACCAATAAAATATAAGGTCATATAGATGGAGTTCACCCGAGACTTCGCATCGGGGCGTAAACGGAAAATCACGTTTTGGTTACAACTATGTGTAGTTGCAAGCCCTAAGTTAATCAGTGCATAACCGATGATGTAGCTGATGAGTGAGCTCCCGCCTAAATATAGGAACACCCAACTGAGGGCTAACGTCCCGCAGCCGACCCAAGTCAAAAGCAGGGTATAACCGCGATCGGCCCATTTACCAATCCACTGAGTGGAGAGTGCGCCAAATACGCCGACCAAAGTTACCACGCCGACTAAAACATCCGAAAGTTGAAATGGCTCAGAGGTTAAAAGTAGGGCAATGGTTGAAAACAGCATACTCATGGCAGCAAAAGCAAATCCACCCGTGATTGAGCGAAACACCAAACGCGGCTCTTGTTGCAGCAGACTCCCCATGGACTTAAAAATGTCGAAATAGGTGATTTTAAGTTTTGGTAGTTGGGGGAGTTTTCCTTTCATCAGAAGAGCCAAAGCAAACATGGCGATGCCACTCAGCACATAAATAATTTTCCAGTGCCATAAGTCTGAGAGTAATCCAGCCACACTGGTAGACAGTAAAATCCCGACCAATAAGCCACTCATGAGGAAACCGACTACTTCTCCCGTTTTTTCAGGTTTGACTGCCATCGTAGCCAGAGGAATCAGCACTTGTGCTGCGACAGAAAAGAGTCCCGTAATAACGGTACCCAGCCAGAGCATCGATAAGTTGGTAGATGTCGCACAGATAAACAGTCCAGCAGATGCGCCAAACATCAGGAATGGAATCAGTTTGGCTTTGTTCAGCATGTCGCCTAAGGGCACAATGAACAGTAAACCCAAAGCATAGGAGACTTGCGCAAAGGTCACGGTCAAAGCCACTTGTTCTTCTGGCGCTTGAAAGCTTTGCTGAATAGAGGAAATCAAAGGCTGGCAATAATAGTTTGCCCCTGCACATAAGCCACAGACAATTGCCATCAGCCAGAGCAGAGATTTGTCTCGACTGATGTCGAAAGAGGTATTCATAATGAGCCTTTGATGAGGGAGTATTTTTTTCAGAAAGACGTTTACATCATGTTTGAGCTAAATAGATGCATCGTTTCAGAAATTGTATACGAAGCTGGGTCAAAAGCCTAAAACAGGCGAGAAAAGACTGCATAAAAAATGAGTCGAAGATGAAGACATAGAAAATAGCATGACCTGTTCTCAGGAGAGTATTTTCGTCTAATACAATCAAAAAATAATGATATTTCGAATTTCCTGTCAAAAAATGATAAAAATCTTTAAAAAATTCTGAACGCACCCGTCTATTTTGTATGAAATTGTTGCATT
Source organism: Acinetobacter sp. CAU_H_S139_7 (assembly GCF_058599305.1). NCBI lineage: Bacteria > Pseudomonadati > Pseudomonadota > Gammaproteobacteria > Moraxellales > Moraxellaceae > Acinetobacter > Acinetobacter sp. CAU_H_S139_7. The sequence continues at coordinate 2,915,683 of NZ_CM178651.1, read as the reverse complement.
CGATCATTTTCACTCATAAAGCATACCAAGCATTTGGGGCTGATTGTTGAAATATTCATCTATTTAAGGTATTTTTGCTTAATTATGGTGCATTTTTACTTAAGCCTAGTGTTTCAATGCGCGCCATTATCATCCCATAAAATATGAAAAAAACATTTTTGTTGGTCGTTCCGCGTTTTAGATCTATTTAAACGTGATTAATCCTTCCTCGTATTTTTATATGATCCACTTCAAATACACGTTTCAGTTGGACTAAATTTTGAGCATTGGCATTTTTGATCGATGAAACATAGGAACAGGCCAATTCTAAGCTTTTGCAAATGGGGCAAAACTGTCATTCAAGTCAATGCCTGCAAAGTTTGCGCGACGGCAGATGGCAAAGCTCGATGAATGACAGGTTCGGGTTAATGTGAACGTGGTGGTTCATATTCTTGGATTGGTCAAAAAGATCAATACTGCGGAATTAAAGGACTTAGTTTTGTGCAAAAAAAGTGCAGATTTTAGTGTAAAAAGATCTGTAGCTCAGAATTTGAATAGAAATAAATCAATTTTTAAGCGGATTCAAAGTAAATAAACGAGATATCACCCAATATTTTTTATGAATCACCAGTTCAGTATATGGGTATTTATTAAATAAATAGTGGGTGGTATTTTAAAAAAGTTTCATTAGAATCCAAAAATTCATAAGAACATCCTGTGAGAAAACATTGCCTAATCGGTGATGTTTACTTTAAGAAAAACTAGCTTGAGGGACGCTCATGCAGATCGGAATTCCAGCCGAAACTGTCGTCGGTGAAAATCGTGTAGCCGCAACGCCAGAAACGGTAAAAAAGTTGATCAGTGCTGGTCATAGTGTAGTGATTGAACGTAGAGCAGGTGTGAAAGCTGCTTATATCGACAGTGCTTATGAGCAAGTCGGTGCTACGCTGACAGATGATGCCTATACCGGTAGCCAAATGATTTTGAAAGTACGTGCCCCTCAGGGTGCTGAAATTCAAAAGCTTGCGCCAAATACATCGGTTATTGCCATGTTTGACCCGTACCGTAATACGGAGCTTGATCAATTTGCATCACAACACGTGTCTGCATTTGCTTTGGAGCTACTGCCACGAACTTTATCTCGTGCACAGAACATGGACGTATTATCTTCACAAGCTAACTTGTCCGGTTACAAGTCAGTGCTTCTTGCTGCGGCGGAGTACCAGCGCATGTTCCCAATGTTGATGACGGCTGCGGGTACTGTAAAACCTGCACGTGTCGTGATCATGGGGGTCGGTGTTGCAGGTCTACAAGCGATTGCGACAGCAAAACGTTTGGGTGCTGTGGTTGAAGCAACGGATTTACGTCCGACTGCGAAAGATCAGGTGGAATCTTTGGGTGGCAAATGGTTAGACGTACCGATGTCAGCGGAAGAACAGCAAAAAGCAGCCGATGCTGCGAAAAATGGTTATGGCTGGATGCCGGGCGAAGACTATATCCGTGATCAAGCTATTATTGTGGATAAAGCTGTATCGAATGCTGACATCGTGATTACCACTGCACTTTTACCAGGTCGTAATGCGCCACGTCTGATTAAGGCGGAAACAGTTGCCAAAATGAAACCAGGTTCAATCATCCTTGATATGGCGGTTGAAACAGGCGGTAACGTTGAAGGTTCTAAGAATGGTGAAAATGTTGTGACTGACAACGGTGTGACCATTCTAGGGATTCCAAACATTCCGTCTACGGTTTCAACTGAAGCTTCTGCTTTGTATGCACGAAATGTCTTGAACTTCTTAGATACTCTATTTGATGCAGAGAAAAACTTTGCCATCAATCCTGAAGAAGAAATTCAAAAAGCCCTTCTAGTAACTCATGGCGGTCAAGTACTGCTGAAGCGTGGTTAAGGAGATAGATCATGGTTGAAACAATTACAATTTTCGTCCTTGCCATCTTTGTAGGCTACTACGTCGTGTGGGGCGTTACGCCTGCACTACATACACCGCTTATGGCAGTAACCAATGCGTTGTCATCGATCATCGTGGTGGGTGCAATGATTCAAACGGTGGGAATTCCTGCAATTGGTGTTGATGCGAATGTTGCATTCCAAAGTGTCAATGTGGTGAGCATCTTAGGTGCGATTGCGGTGTTCTTAGCAAGTATCAATATTTTCGGTGGCTTCGCAGTAACAGCGCGTATGCTTGAAATGTTCAAGCCAAAGCAAAAGAAAAAAGAGGGCTAATATATGGAATTCATTCGAGACTATGCGGATTGGTTCTACCTGATTGGTGCTGTCCTCTTTATCTTAACTTTACGTGGTTTGTCTGGCCCGAAGACGGCTATTCAAGGTAACCGTTACGGCATGATCGCAATGGCGATTGCTGTAGTGACCACCTTCTTTGTGGCAGATCATCCTGTGATTTGGATGATTGGCGGTGCGATGGTGCTGGGTGCGATTGTGGGTATTGCCCGTGCGCGTACTGTACCTATGACACAAATGCCTGAAACGGTCGCATTGATGCACTCTTTGGTGGGTCTGGCTGCGGTATTAATTGCAATTGCGGCAATTCTACATAATAACCAACTGACTGTATTATTTGCACAAAATGAAGCTGCATTAACTGCTGCGGGTGTGCAACATGCACACATGAGCAAGGTTCATTTATTTGAATTGTTCGTGGGCTGTTTCGTCGGTGCGATTACCTTTACAGCGTCTGTATTTGCTTATGGTAAATTGGCTGCAAAAAAATGGGCGAAAACCATTTCTGGTGCATGGGTTAAACCTGTACAAGCGCTGATTTTCCTTGCAATGTTGGCATGTGGTGTGTACTTCTTCACAACAGGTAACATGAATGCATTCTGGGCTATGACTGCACTGGCACTTGCATTCGGTTGGGTGTGGATTGCACCAGTCGGCGGCGGTGATATGCCTGTGGTGGTATCGCTATTGAACTCCTTCTCTGGTTGGGCAGCAGCAGGTATTGGTTTCACACTTGAAAACAATATGTTAATCGTTGCGGGTTCACTGGTGGGTTCCTCAGGTGCGATTCTGTCTTACATCATGTGTAAAGCCATGAACCGTTCAATCATCAACGTTTTGTTTGGTGGTGCAATGGGCGGTACAGCGGTAGCTTCTGCAGACAAAGGCGAACAAGCACAGCGTAACCATCGTTCTGGTTCAGCAGATGACGCAGGCTTCTTGATGTCAAATGCAGACAGCGTTGTGATCGTACCAGGTTATGGTATGGCGCAAGGTCGTGCACAAAATGCGGTGAAAGAACTGTGTGAAATCTTGAAAGAACAAGGTGTAAAAGTACGCTTTGCCATTCACCCAGTTGCAGGTCGTATGCCGGGTCACATGAACGTACTTTTGGCTGAAGCAGATGTAGCTTATGAAGACATCTTAGAGATGGATGAGATTAACTCAGACTTCCCTGCAACAGATGTGGTGCTTGTGATTGGTGCGAATGACGTGGTCAACCCTGCGGCGAAAGATGATCCTACATCTCCAATCTATGGTATGCCAATTCTTGAAGCACATAAAGCACGTACCATTATGGTCATCAAACGTTCTATGGCGACAGGTTATGCAGGTCTAGACAACGATTTGTTCTATAACGAAAAAACCATGATGATCTTCGGTGATGCGAAGAAAGTGGTTGAAGATATGACCAAAGCAATCAATGGTGGTGGACACTAATCCTCCTCCTAGAGTGTATAAAGACCACCTTCGGGTGGTTTTTTTATGTTTGCAGCTTTTGCTAAGATGATGTTTAACTTTTCAATAAGAAAACAAGATGAACATAAATCAGATCTGGTTTCAGGTGCTGCTGATATTTGGTGTGTGCGTTTTTAGTCAAGCTACTCAGGCTCAGGTCTTTGAAATAAAAAATGCATCGAAACGCTATGATGTAAAAATGACGACGAACTGCACGGACAGTAGCTGTGATGGACAAGCCAATATTGATTTTTACCTAAAAGGGACAACACAGCACTTTCAGCATTTTTCCTCGGCTGAATTGACGATGGATTTGGACGAAACTTACAAACCGTCTGTCAATGTGGTGCAGCTTTATGGTGAGCAAAGCGCATTAATTTTTGCTGACTTTAACTTTGACGGGAGTGAGGATGTAGCCATCCGTAATGGTAACTATGATGCCTATGGTGGACCAACCTATGATGTTTATGTCTTTCATCAAACCAAAAATAAATTTGTTCTGAGTGAGGAGCTATCGGCCTTAACCCATGAAAATTTGGGCATGTTTGAGGTCGATCCAAAACAGAAAAGAATCTTAACCTTCAATAAAAGTGGATGTTGTTATCACATCCGTTCGGAATATATTGTGATTCCTAAACATGGTTTGAGTTTAGTCAAAGAGTTTATTGAAGATGCAACAGTCCAAGCGGGAAAGGTTAAAGTGACAGAGCGAACGCTGAATCGTGGTCGATGGATAGAGAAGGTTCACTATTATGCTGTGGATGAGTACTATAAAAACTAAAAGTTATGTTTTATCAATTGGCTTATAAATTCATTTTGACTTCTTGTATGGTGTATCGTTTTTTCACCTTGTTTAAATCGCTCCGTTTATATTGGCGGGCATGGATCATGATTAAATATCCGTAATGTGTTGAAACACTGGCATTGATTTTGCAATTGAAATGAATAATCTTTGGGGGATTATTCATGAAAAAAATAAAATACTTACTCTTCTTTGTGTGCTGTATTGCTTTACCCAGTTTTGCTGCAGAGCCCCTGCCAACACAGGCTCAAAATATTCAAGAGATTCGCCTCTCGCTTGACAGTGTCTGGGTGGTGCTGGGTGGCATCTTGGTGTTTTTTATGCAAGCAGGTTTTGCCCTGATTGAAAGTGGTTCGGTGCGCTCTAAAAATACCATTAATGTACTCATGAAAAACTATATGGATGCCTGTTTAGGGGGCTTGGTGTTTTGGTTGATTGGCTTTGGTTTGATGTTTGGTGTCAATTCGAGTGGTTGGATAGGAACCTCACACTTTGCACCCAATGCCATGGATGACTGGCACTGGAACCTCTTGTTCTTTCAAATGATGTTTGCGGCCACCGCCACGACGATTGCCAGTGGGGCGATGGCTGAGCGGATTCACTTTGTGGCGTATATCGTGAGTGCTGCGGTGGTCAGTGGTTTGATCTACCCGATTTTTGGTGCATGGGCTTGGGGGAGCTTATTTGATGGCGAGGGTTGGCTAAAAGCCATGGGTTTCATTGACTTTGCAGGTTCAACGGTGGTGCATTCGATTGGTGGATGGGTGGCTTTAGCCGGAATTATTGTGTTGGGGTCTCGTTTAGGGCGGTTTGGGCGTAATGGACAGGTCCATTATTTGGCAGGACATAATTTACCGTTGGTGGCGCTAGGCGGTTTTGTTCTATGGCTGGCATGGTTTGGTTTTAATGCGGCCTCTACTGTAAAGGCGGATGTGAGTATTGGGCGGATTGCCTTGAATACACATTTGGCGGCGTGTGCTTCGGCAGTTGCCTATATGGTTTATACCCTAATACGTGGTAAAGCAATTTTAATGCGCGGCACCATTAATGCCTCCTTGGGTGGGCTGGTTGCAATTACGGCGGGCTGTGCAACCATGAGTCCACTGTATGCCATCATCAGTGGGGCGGTTGCAGGTGTACTGGTCAGTATTTTACCAGTGGTGATGGAAAAACTCCGCTTGGATGATGTGGTCGATGCGGTGACTGTGCATGGTTTTTGTGGAGCATGGGGCACATTGGCTGCGGGGTTGTTTTTTGAAAACCAAATGTTTAATGCGGGGATCATTGCGGTACAAGGCTTGGGTATTTTAACAGCCTTTGCTTGGGGTTTTGGTGTGGCGTTGATCGTCTTTAAAGTTTTAGACGTCGTGCTTGGTGGTTTGCGGGTGAGTAAACAACATGAACAACGTGGCTTGGACTATACCGAACATGCAGAACTGTCTTATCCCGAGTTTCAGCGTGATGTGACGTTTGAAACTGATGATATGACCAAACGTCATTAATGAAAGAGGATAGCTCATGTCGACCGAAACATTAACTATTTTACAAAAACGCCAAGCGATCGAACGTGGATTGAGTCAGTACTTACAAGGAACACTTTTAGAGCAAGTATTGAATCACTGGGAAGCGAAATATGGTGATCAACCCTCCTTTGTCCTGAATCGTTTTTTGAGTGAAATTTGCACCACAGAGGAATTACGTTACTTCCGAAAAGACATGCTCAAAAATGTCTTGGCAGAGATGGCCCAAGTTGAAAAACAAGTGTTGTTGAACCCATCTGCAAAAGCATCGAAAAGTGAACAAGGGGGAGCAGTGTTACTCGATGCATTGACGTTTTTTATGCAAAATATCTGTCAAGCAGTCAAAGCCGTTGATGTGCAGGAGTTTGAGCGTGAGGTGAAAACGCAGCTAGGCGCTTTATCCATTGTGGTCGATAAGTATCAGGCCTTGAATGATCGAGCAGTACTCGAAGCTTTGCCCATGACTCAATATGCGCAGGTCTTGACAGTCTGTTATGAAAATTATTGTGAATTTTATGGTCCAGCAAAAGCAGATCAACTCTATGCCCATGTGAAGCGCCAAGTGAAAGAGCGTTACCCAATGGTCGATATGCATCGCTTAATTTAAAGAAAATTAGACATAAAAAAAGCGACCTTCAGGTCGCTCTTTTCATATTAGGCTACAGTTTCTTCTGGGGCTGCACGCCAAAGGCTTTCTAAGTCGTAGAAACGACGTGCTGTTGGCAACATCACGTGCACAACAACAAAGCCAAGATCAATCAAGATCCATTCTGCATCACGTTCGCCTTCGACACCGAGAGGGCGGAAGCCTGCTTTACGTGCTTCTTCAGCAACGTTATCAGCAAGTGCTTTGATGTGACGCGTTGATGTACCGCTTGCAATCACAATTGCATCAGCGACGTTGCTGATTAGGCTGACATCAATCGCTAAAATATCTTTTGCTTTTACATCTTCAAGGGCTTCATGTACAACTTTTAAGCAAGCTTGTACGTCGGCAGCTTGGGTATTCATTGCGAAATCGTGAGAATTAGAAGCGCTGGGCGATGGTTCTAAATTCATAAAGGGAATTTTTCCGGACAATAACTCATCTTATAATATAGCGTTTTTAGGCGAAAATTTCAAATCCGCAATGGTTCAACTTTGAGGATGTGCAGCAAAGTATTTTGCCTTCCATGCAAAGGACTGAGTTGAAACAGTTTTTGGTCGATATTCCGCCGCAATAAAACCGTCATAACTGCTGTGTTGTAGCCATTCAAAAATATTTGCATACATAATTTGTGCAGTATCTGGTTCATGCCGTCCCGGACAGTCTGCAAATTGGATATGACCAATATCTTGAATATTTTCTTGTAGCCCTTGCAACACATCTTCACCCATCATGGCCATGTGATAGCAGTCGTATTGCATTTTAAGCGCAGGGTGTTGTACTGCTTCTAGCATTTCCTGTGCTTGGGCAATATTTTGTACTAAGAAGCGTGGCATATCTGTGCCGTTGATCATTTCAAATACAGGCTGAATGTCATGTTCACTGAACATATGGCAGGCCAGTTTCAGGTTTTTGGACAATGTATTTAAACAGGGCAGTAGGTCGGCATCTAGGGGTTGTTTGCCAGCAAGGATATTCACACTTGGCACTTTGAGTGCGCTGGCATATTGCACTGCTAACTGAAGAGCGTGATGAAACTCTAGCTCTTTGCCGGGGACACCTGCGAGTCCATTTCCACCAGTCATTAAGTCGCCCGCTGGAACGTTAATCAGGCAGAGGCTTAAGTCATGAAGCCTAAGCTGAGTTTGAATTTGTTCAATGCTGAGTTCGTAGGGAAATTGGATTTCCACATGTTTAAAGCCAGCGGTTTGAGCCAAAGCAAAACGCTCAAGTAGCGGCACTTCGGTAAAAATCATGGATAAATTTACAGCAAGTTTGGTCATGATTTTCTCCTAATTTTATTTGGCTTTTTGTTCTACTTGTAATATGACTGAGGTAAGATCAGCTTCAGCATAGCCTTGTTGTTGGTGTGCTTGCAATTGCTGAAGTGCTCGCGCTGCAACAGGAATGTCGAGTTGGTGCTGCGCAGCAAGCTGCACAGCATTGTTCAAGTCTTTAGACAGGGTTTGAACTTTCCACTGTACGGGCTCAAACAGGTGAGTCGCCATACGTGGACTTAAAATTTGAAAGGGTTTCGAATCGGCAAAACCGCCTGCAAGCGCAGGTGCAAGTAAGCGAGTGTCCACGCCAGCTTTGGCTGCTAAAGCAACTGCTTCTGCAATCAGAGTGCTATTTGCTGCCACAATCAGTTGATTACAAATTTTGGTGGCTTGTCCTGTTCCAATGTCGCCCATACAGGTGACACGTTGCGACAAGATATTATAAATCAAAGACAAGTCTTGAATCGTCTGTGCATCGCCACCAGCAAAGATGACCAGCGTACCTTGTTCCGCACCGATAGTTCCCCCTGAAACAGGTGAGTCGATCCATTGCACCTGTTTTTGTTCGGCACGTGCTGCAAGGCTCAGGGTTTGCTCCACCGAAAGACTGGAAAAGTCGATAATCACTTGCTTCGCCGTCAAAAACGGTTCGATTTGTTCATAAACGCTGAGTGCAGCTTTGTCGTCGGCTAAACATGTTAGGACTATAGGATATTCAGCAATATTCTGTAGTGCTAAGTCTGTCGCCCCCAAATCAATGAGGGCATCGCAGGCACTGCGGGTACGGTTCCATACAGCGACTTCGAAACCTGCTTGAAGTAAGCGGGTGGCCATACGGCTTCCCATGAGTCCCATACCGAGAAATGCAATTTTAGTGTGTCGATCGAAACTCATGGGACCCCCTTTGATTGTCAGTGATTAAATACTGTTATTTATATTGGCGTGGTAGATACTGCGCGTCGGGTTGTTTATCTTTCTTACGTGCGATTTGGCTATTTTTACCTAACAGTAATTTGAGCTGCCAAATTTTTTCCAAACGTAAGGATTTTTTAGGCTCATGCTGCATGGCATCCAGCACATATTTTGAGGCCATGAGCGCATCTGGTGAGCGTTGTAACATTTCTTCTGCAATGGCTTGGGCTTTAGCAAGCGGTGATTCATCAAGATGTGTGACTAAGCCAATTTCTTTGGCATAAGTTGCATCGAAAATACGCGCTGTAAGCGTTAACTCTTTGGCAAGATCTAGTCCTATTAGACCTTTCAAAGAACGCGTCAGTCCCATATCAGGAACCAGTCCCCAACGGCTTTCCATAATCGACATTTTGGTTGCAGGGTGTGCGACACGAATGTCTGCCGCTAAAGCCAGTTGCATACCAGCGCCAAAGCAAAATCCTTCAATCGCGGCAATCACAGGAACAGGCAGTTCTTGCCAAATTAGGAATGCTTTTTGAAATAAGCTTTGTCCAGGTTTGATTAGTTCCCATGCGGCATAGGCGCGATTTTTCGGATTGTTCAAATCGGCAAGATCAATGCCTGCACTAAAGACTTGAGCTTCACCAGTGAGGATGACACAACGAATGCTGCGGTCTTTTTTAATTTTTTCAGCAGTTTTAACCAATTCGCGCAACAGGTCGAAACTCATCGCATTGCGTTTGTCTGGGCGGTTAAGTGAAACAGTGGCAATGCCGTTTTTGTTTTCAATGCGAAGTAAAGCCATGATGAGAACTCTTATTTTTTGCTCGCACGGAGCATAGCATAGCTCTCGTACGGATAAATGACACCAAGAGTCACGTCACAACTTGTCTTAGGTGCCATGCTCTTTTGAATGTTTTATGGGCTATGTTTGATTAAAATTTGCTGTGCCGCATGTTGTACTTGTTCAATCACGACTTTGAGTTCATTGAAACGCTTTATGGTTTCTTGAACAAACTGTTCATCAGCTTTACGACGTTCTTTACGTAAGGTTGAAACAAACTGTTCAAATGTCCCTGTTGCTTCTTGTAAGTTGGGTACACCGACATAGCGTGTTGCACCATACAGGCGGTGTAGCACATGCTCCAATTGTGGGAAATCTTCCATTTCAATCAATTGCTTCATTTCATGCAACTCAGTATCAAAACTGTCCATTAACATACGCAATAAGTCGACTGCTAAGTCTTCTTTATTGGCGGCCAACTGTAAGCTTTGCTGCCAGTCGAGTACCTTCGGATCGAGTGCTTCAATCACGATGGCTTTTTCAACGGGTGAGCCTTTGTTGAAACGATCAGTGGTCCAATGGGTCAGGATTTGAATAATCTGATCAATTTGAATTGGTTTGGTGACATAGTCGTCCATGCCGACTTGCAGTAGTTTTTGTTTTTCATCCGCCAATGCATGTGCGGTGAGGGCAATAATAGGCAAACGCTTATGGTTTTCAATGGTTGACTCCAGCGCACGAATGGCACGTGTGGTATCGACCCCCGACATGACAGGCATTTGAATATCCATAAATACCAAATCAAAAGCTTTGCTGTCGTGTTCAGCACGCTCTTGTAAAATCTCTAAGGCTTGTTGACCGCTTAAAGCTTTTGTTGTCTTGACATTCAATTCGCCCAGCAGGGCTTCAAGGACAATCAGGTTAGGGAGATGGTCATCCACCGCTAAAATATGTAAGCCTTGACCATTGAAGGACTCCATTTTATCTTCTTCAAATAGCGGTTGATTGCTGAGTAATTGAATCAAAGCACTCCGACTGAGCGGTTGGTATAATGGTCGTGCGCGATACTCATTCAGCGTGGTCAAATCAAGTGACATCTGATAACCATAAACCGCAAGGTTACCGCTATAACGCTGACGAATTTCTTTTAATAAGGCTTCGGTATCACCACTGTGGTCAACAATCAACCATGTGTTTTCCACATCTTGAGGCAGTCTGTTGAGGTGACTGAACAAGTCTAAAATTGAACTCGATTCGATGTGCTCCACAGCATAGTCTTCAAGATAATGACGCAGAATATTGGCCGTTGCAGGATGTGCCAAATACGAAACCACTTGCATGTCGCTAAACTGAGGATGCTCAACGTACTCATCTTCTTCATTGACCATAAACATGGCTGTAAACCAGAAGGTGGAACCTTTTTCGGTGGGCGCGCGTTCTTGGTTGTCCTCAAATCCAATTTGCCCCTGCATCAAATGCACTAGCTGTTTGGAAATCGCTAAGCCTAGACCTGTACCGCCAAATTGGCGCGTGACCGAAGCATCACCTTGCGAGAAAGACTCAAACAGTTTTTTGCGGTCGGTTCCACTGAGTCCGATGCCGCTGTCTTGTACACTAAAGTGCAATAGGCACTGTCCAATATCATCTTGTTCCATTCTTGCGCGGACGATGATCTCGCCATCAGGAGTAAACTTAATGGCATTGGAAATCAGGTTGGTTAAAATTTGTTTGAAGCGTAGGGCATCTCCAACCACATGCTTTGGCACATTGTCGGCATAGTAAAAGGCCATATCGATATGCTTTTGTGCAGCAAGAGGAGACAGCATATCCATAACATCAAAAATTGCTTCTTCTAGATCAAAAGTTGCAGTATCGAGTTCTAGTTTACCTGCATCAATTTTTGAAAAATCTAAAACATCATTAATCAGTGCCAGTAAGTGTGCAGATGATTTTCGGATAGTTTGTAAATAAAGATTTTGATCATTATTGAGGTTGTCTTGACGCAGTAAGAGGTGAATAAAACCATCAATACTGTTCAGTGGTGTGCGCAGTTCATGGCTGATATTGGCCAAGAACACTGACTTGGACTGACTTGCTGAAATGGCTTGGTCACGCGCTTGACGATAGGTGATGTTTTGCACTTCTAAAGTGTCAAGGGTTCGACGTAAATCGTCTTCCGTCTGCTCAGTGTGTTCTTTCAATTCTAAAAAACTAAAATGCAGGCGTTTCACCACATTGGCAATATCGCGTTGTAGTAAGCGTAATTCACCGGTACTGTTAATCAGCATGTGTTGATCGAGGGTGTCGGCATTTAAACGTTGTAGCTGCATGCGAATTTCATACATCGGCGCAATCCAGCGTCGCGAGTAGAAATTTAAACAGAGTAAAAGTAGTAATAGTGTCAACAGACCTGTCGCAATCAACACGATCAACACGCGATAACGAGCAATTTGTAAGGGCTGGTTATCTAATTCAACCACCAACTGCGCAGGTGTGCCTGTAAATTGGTTGATGGGCAAACCATATACCGTATTGCCTTTAAAATTCATTGGGCCAAAAAAATCAGTATTTTTTTTCAGCGCTGGCCATGGCGCTTGGTCTTGGTAGCCAATGCTGAGTTTGTTATTGCCTTTGTCATCAATAATTGCGGCACGAATCAGATGTTTTTCATCTAACATCTTTTGCATCAAATAACGTGCATTTTCATACTGCCAAGGGGAGGCATTCACCAAATTGATCGCCGCTTCTGCATCTACTTGATAACGCGTTAAAATCGCTATCGCCATTTGTCGCTGTTGGGCTTTGGCGGCATTCGAGGTTTCGGTAATAACCAGTAATGCACCTACACAGGCCAAAATCATAATCGGCACGAAAATAAGTGCAATGAGCTGTCCATAAGCATGGTTTAAGTGCAGACGATTAAATAACTTTTTATTGATATTTGACATGGTGCAAGTGATTTATTCCCTATGCTTTGAAGTGTAGCACGCTTTATAAAAAATCGATGGTGCTTTAATCACTTTCACGAAAAAGCACGCTAAATGGGTGCAGGGACAGGCATTTTTCCATACAATAGGCGCACCTCGATCAAGGTAAAAAGAATGAGTACTACATCCACTGATTTTCAAGCAGACGAATTTTTGTTAGATCACTATGTTGGAAAAACTCCACTGGTGCGTTTACAGCGTCTGGCAAGTCACACTCAAGCAACAGTATTGGCAAAGTTAGAAGGCAACAACCCCGCAGGTTCTGTCAAAGACCGTCCCGCGTATAACATGATTATGCAAGCGGAAAAGCGAGGGCAAATCCAGCCGGGCGATACCTTGATTGAGGCGACTAGTGGAAATACCGGCATTGCATTGGCGATGGTTGCTGCGATGCGTGGCTATCAGATGAAACTGATTATGCCCAACAACATGAGTCAAGAACGTAAAGATGCAATGCGTGCTTATGGCGCGGAACTGATTGAAGTGACCAAAGAACAGGGCATGGAAGGTGCACGTGATTTGGCTTTGCAAATGCAAGAAGAAGGTAAAGGGCACGTACTCAACCAGTTTGGTAATCCTGATAATGTTGAAGCACATTATTTAACGACTGGGCCTGAACTTTGGCAGCAAACAGGTGGCAAAATCACTCACTTTGTAAGTTCAATGGGCACTACAGGTACCATTATGGGGGTCTCTAAATATCTCAAAGAGATGAACCCCGACATTCAAATTATTGGCCTACAGCCATCGGATGGTTCAAGTATTGCTGGGATTCGCCGTTGGCCTGAAGAATATTTACCAACGATTTTTGACCGCAGTCGGATTGATCAGATTATTGATATTCCGCAAATTGAAGCGGAAAGAACCATGCGTAAATTGGCGCAAAAAGAAGGGATTAGCGCAGGAACTTCTTCAGGTGGTGCGGTGTGGGCATCAATTAAAATTGCTGAAGAAAACCCCGGTGCTGTCATTGCGTGCATTATTTGTGACCGTGGTGACCGTTATTTATCGACGGGTCTTTTCTCTGTGGTTGATCCTGAATAAAACAAAAAATAGAGTCTTAGATATGCGCTTACCTGTTCTCACCTTTGATATTGAAACCATGACTGATTTGAGATCGGGGGCGCATTTATATGGTTTAGATTTGCCTGAGGCTGATTTGGAGGCGGCACTGACCAAATTGCGTCGCCAAGAATCAGGCATGGATTTTCAGCGTTTGGCTTTGCATGAAATTGTGTGTATTTCAGGCTTGTGGCTGGATGACCAAGGCCAGATGAAACTCTTTTCGTTTAGCCGTGAACAGTATTCGGAAGCAGAAATCCTCAGTAAGTTTTTATCCATATTTGATAAGCGCTTACCAACTTTAGTGAGTTGGAATGGCGCTCAGTTTGACTTACCTGTAATCATGCTTCGCGCTATGTATCATGGTTTAACTGCACCTGCTTTGTTCGATCAGGGCGAAATTGACACACAAAAGCGCTATAATAACTATCAGAACCGTTATCATCAGCGTCACATCGATCTGATGGATGTGATGGCAATGTTTAATGGACGTCATTTCCAAAAGCTAGATGATGTTGCTCATTTATTGGGGTATCCCGGTAAACGAGGCGATGGGGCTTATCATGTACCCGAATATGTTCGGGCGCAGGAATGGCTCAAACTCACCAGTTATTGTGAAGGTGATGTGCTAAATACATGGTTGGTGTATTTGCGTTGGCTCTTGCTCAAAGGGCAATTGCTCGCTCAAGACCATCGTCATTTTATCGATCAAACCATCCAGTTTTTACAGGCTCAACCGCAGCATCAAGACTTTTTGTCGGTGTGGCGTGAGACCTCACAGCAGACGGCCTTTACCGCTGCCGATTTTTCTCCTTCCAATCTTTAGGTACACATGAAACATAGAGCCAAACCTCGTCCAACTCAACAGCCCAGTTATATTTTTCAGGTTGAGTCACTTTCGCATGAAGGACGCGGCATTGCGCACTATGGTTCGCATCCAGACCATCCTGCAGACAAGCAGGGTAAAAAAGTCTTTATTAGCTATGCATTGCCGGGTGAAACGGTTAAAGCGCAGATTACCCATGCGGTAAAGCGTTTAGAGGAAGCCGATGCTGTCCAACTCCTTAGTAAAGCCTCTGCTTTTCGGGTTGAACCGAAGTGCCCGCATTTTAAAAGCTGTGGTGGCTGTAATATGCAGCATATTCATCCCGATGAACAAATTCGCTTAAAGCAAGATGTGCTTAAATCGCATTTGCAGCATTTTGCGGGGATTCAACCTGAACAATGGTTGCCGCCTTTGCGCTCTTTACGTGAAGACTACCGTCGTAAAGCACGCATTGGGGTACGTTATTTGCCACATAAAGACCAATTGGTCGTGGGTTTTCGCGAGCGCCAAACCAATAAACTGACTTCAATTGATCGTTGTTTGGTGTTAGATCAAGCGTTTGGTTCAATCACACGCTTGAAGCAGTTACTCCAAAGTCTAACAGCCAAAGCGGCCATTGGTCATATAGAATTAGCGATGGGGGACAGTGATATTGCCCTTACGGTACGACATACTGAAAAATTAAACCCAGAGGATGTCAACCGATTAAAACAATTTGCGTTAGACAAAGGGTGGCAGTTGTATTTACAAGCTGCGGGCCCAGAAAGTTTAAAGCGTGTCGATGATGAACATGCAGAGATGCGTTTACATTATCGTTTAAATGATTTTGATGTGGAATTTGGATTTAACCCACATGACTTTACTCAAGTAAACTCAACCATTAACCCGCAAATGGTGAAATTGGCATGTGACTTGCTAGATTTAAAACAAGGAGAACGTGTTCTCGATTTGTTCTGTGGTCTAGGAAATTTCTCTTTGCCTTTGGCTCGATGCGTGGGAGCAACAGGACAAGTGGTTGGTGTTGAAGGTAGTGAAGAAATGGTTCAACGTGGTGCAGAAAATGCGGAACGTAATGCTCTTGGCCAGTTGAAGTTCTTTTCACAAGATTTAACAAAAGATTTCTCGCATCATTCTTGGGCAAATCAAGGATTTGATGCATTATTGATAGATCCTCCACGTGCAGGCGCAGAGGAAATAATGCATTATATGCCTAACTTTGGTGCAAAAAGAATCGTTTACGTGTCGTGTAATCCAGCGACACTCGCAAGGGATGCGGGGCTGTTGGTACAGCAGGGTTATCGATTAGTCAAAGCTGGTGTGATGGACATGTTTACCCACACAGGTCACGTTGAGTCGATAGCATTGTTTGAAAAAGATAATGAGATAAACGATTAAAGAATATGAAGCGTAAAAGTGTAGGAGAAGGGTATGGTCACAGTACGTGAGCAACTACCTGGGCGACTCAATGAGTTGTCTCAGGAGGCGACTGTAGAGCATGCCGAACAAGCTCAACATGATTTGGCTGAATGGTTAGATCGTGTTCGAAGCATATTAGATGATGCGAAGCTTGAGCAACTCGAAGAAGTTGCCAATTTGACTTTACAAAAAGAGTTAGAAACCACGGTTAATCATCGTTCCAATACCTTTTATACCGGTATTGAAATGGCGGATATTCTGGCCCATTTACATGTCGATGAAGACACCTTGGCTGCTGCGATGCTCTATCGTGGTGTACGCGAAGGCGTGATTCCATTGGCGGAAGTACAAGAGCATTTTGGCGAACAAGTGCATGCACTGGTCAAAGGCACTTTGGCTATGGGTAAGTTGTCTGACCTCATCGAGCAGAATAAACGCCTCGAAGATCACTTTAATAACAATCAGCGCGAGCACTTAAACGGCATTTATAAAATGTTGATTTCAGTGACGGAAGACGTGCGCGTTGTACTGATCAAATTGGCTGAGCGAACTTATGCACTGCGTGAATTGGCGACTTCATCTAAAGAACGTCAAGAGCGTGTAGCACGAGAAATCTTAACCATTTACTCACCTCTGGCACACCGTTTAGGGATTGCGCAGTTAAAGTGGGAACTGGAAGATTTAGCCTTTCGCTATTTAGCACCCGATCGCTATAAAGAAATTGCGACGCTGCTGAATGAAAAGCGACTGGAGCGTGAGCAATATATTCAGTTTGTGATTGATACATTGCGTGCATCTTTGAACGAGCATGGCATTGAAGCTGAAATTAGCGGCAGGGTAAAACACATTTATTCGATTTATCGAAAAATGAAAAGTAAGAACCTGAGCTTCGATCAGCTCTATGACATTCGTGCCGTTCGGGTCTTGGTTAAAACCGTACCTGAGTGCTATCACTCGTTGGGGATCGTGCACCAAATTTGGCGGCATATTCCGCATCAGTTTGATGACTATATTACCAATCCGAAAGCCAATGGTTACCGCTCACTGCATACGGCTGTGATTGCGGAAAATAAGTCACTGGAAGTTCAGATTCGTACCAAGAGCATGCATGAAGAAGCAGAACTTGGGGTGTGTTCGCACTTTAACTATAAAGAGGGTGGTAAGAATACCGATCGCTCTTTTAACCATCGTTTACATTCATTGCGTGCAGTACTTGAACACTATCAAGAGCGCAATGATGCGAATGTACATAAGTCTGATGAAGACTCTGAAAATTTTGAGCAAATTCAAGATTTTGAGGATTTTGAGAAGATTTATGTGTTTAGCCGTGATGGCGATATTAAAGAGCTACCACGTGGTTCGACCGTACTCGACTTTGCTTATCATGTGCATACTCAAGTCGGTAATAAGTGTTATGCCGCACGGGTGAATCAGCGTTATGTTCCGCTAACTTATACCTTAAAAACGGGTGAGCAAGTTGAGATTTTAACCAAGAAAGACCGTGAGCCAAACCGTGATTGGTTGGTGAACTCTTTAGGTTATATCAAGACGGCACGTGCGCGTGACAAGCTGCGTCATTGGTTTAGACAACAAGACCGCAGCAAAAACTTGGAAGTGGGCCGTGACCTGCTCAACAAAGAACTTTCACGTTTGGCAATTCACCCAAAAAGTATTGATTTGAATGATTACTGCAATCATTTCAATGTCAAAGCGGGTGAAGATATTCTGATTGCACTGGTCAATGGTGACATTAGTCTGCATGCCTTGATCAATCAGGTGAACCGCCATATGCATTTGGATCAGGACGAACCTGAACTGGTGCTGAAGCCGACGTTGAATCCACGTGCTAGTCATACCTTGTCAGCGCATGGCATTCTGATTGATGGTTTAGATAACGTTGAGCTGCATGTGGCGCAGTGTTGTCAGCCTGTGCATGGTGAGTCAATTGCGGGTTATATCACCTTGAACCGTGGGGTGAGCATCCATAAAGTGGCGTGTCCTGACTACTTACGCATGATTCAAAATGAACCTGAACGTGCAGTAGAAGCCGACTGGGAAATGCAGCCAACGCGTGGTCAGAGTGTGCAAATTGTGGTGGAAGCTTATGATCGCCGTGGTTTGCTTAAAGATTTGACCCAAGTGATTTTCTCCGATCAAATCAATATTCGTCAGGTCAACACCATCTCTGAAGCAGACGGTATTGCCAATATGAAATTGTTGATTGAAGTTAAAGGTTTATCACAATTATCAAAACTGTTGGCGCGGTTAGAGCAACAACCAGGCATTATTAGTGCGCGTCGTTTGGTGCAAGGTAACTAAGCGAATTGAAAAGAAAGAGCCTGCAATTGCAGGCTCTTTTTATTTGGAAAGGTACAAATTGGTCAGGCGATTCAGAAATTGAGGACTGATTTTACTCAGTTGAAATAAAAGCTTGGCTTTGGCGCCCACGGCTTGATGCGTTGCAGTGAGTGCCGTATCTTTTGCAACAGCCCTTTGAAAAACGTGTTGCGCTACATCTTCTGCAGTTAAGTGTACCCCCATGTTTTGAATACTCTTCGCTTGCATATCCTGCACCATGGCAGTTTGTACAAATAGCGGCATGACATCTAATACGCGAATGCCATATTTCTGCCATTCGGTATCTAAGCCTTCGGTGATGCCGCGTACCGCAAACTTACTGGCAGAGTACGAGACCAAATCAGCTTAACCATAGATGGCTGAGGCTGAAGAAAGGTTGATGATGCGGGCAAAATTCGCTTGTTTGAGGTAGGGCAATGCAGCGTGACAGCCATTCAGTACACCATTAACATTGATCGAGATAGTTTTGTGATGTGCGCTGATCTCTGTGTGTTCAAAAGGCCCTGAGAATAGAATTCCTGCATTATTGACCAAAACATTGAGCTCGCCCGCCCATGCGACAAACTCGGCTAAAGCAGTTTGCCAATCTTGATAGTTGGAAACATCGAGCTGTCCTGCTTTGGCATTTGGGCCGAGGCTAGCTGCCAGCTGTTCGGCTTGAGCGCTATTGATGTCATAAATCCCGACTTTATAGTGATGTGCATAAAATAAGCGGGCGATGGCTGCACCAATACCTTGGGCTGCACCGCTAATCAAAATACTGCGCATTGAAATGGCTCCTTGTTGCTCTTTTTCTTGATGTTAGGCTTTGTTGCACAAACATATCTGTAAAGGCTTTTTCAGCGATATAATTTTCAAATGAAGAAGCCTACACACAAAATCTACCGCACAACCAATTGGCCCGCATATAACCGAGCACTCATGAGTCGCGGAAATATTGCCATTTGGTTTGATCCTGCTACGCAATGGTATGCGCCATCAAAAGGCAAACAAGGGCGAAATCAAACCTACTCCGACGCAGCCATCCAATGCTGCTTAATGATTAAATCCTTATTCCGTCTGTCTTTACGTATGGTCACTGGCTTTGTGCAAAGTCTGATTAAACTTTGCGGATTAAATTGGATAGCTCCAGATTACACCACGCTTTGTAGAAGACAAAAGCATATTGATATTGTAATCAGCTACCAAAAAAGTAGCGATGGGCTGCATCTACTCATGGACTCTACAGGCATGAAGTTTCTAGGTGAGGGCGAATGGAAACGCAAGAAACATGGACCTGAATATCGTCGCCAATGGCGTAAACTTCATATTGGTATAGATGCTAAAACCCTACAAATACGAGCAGTTCAGCTTACAACCAATAATGTCAGTGATTCACAGGTGCTTGGTGATTTACTTAATCAGATTCCACAAGATGAGCAGATTAACTCTGTTTATACCGATGGAGCTTATGACACCAAGCAATGCCGTCAGGTCATTGCAGATCGGCAAGCGCATGCGGTGATTCCACCTAGAAAAAATGCGAAACCATGGAAAGATACAAAGAGTAGCTCGCTAGAGCGAAATGAATTACTTCGAACAATTAAACGTTTAGGCAGGACACTATGGAAAAAATGGTCAGGCTATCATCGTCGAAGTTTGGTTGAAACTAAGATGCATTGCATCAAATTATTAGGAGATAAACTCAGTGCAAGGAGTTTTGATAGCCAAGTGAATGAGATCCATGCACGTGTAGCAGTCCTTAACAGATTTACGGAATTAGGTCGACCACTTACCCAAGTTACGCCTTAAATTTGGCTCAATTAGGGGTGCTTTGCATTTCAAATCTTTGTGCAACAAAGCCTTGATGTTATTGTTGTGATTGGATTGAGCATAACAAATGAATGCCGTCATAATGTAATTTTTATCAATATGATTTTTGAAGAGAGATAAACATGGAACAATTGCTGAACGTGATGCGTGAATTACGTGAAAAATGTCCATGGGATCAACAACAAACCCCAGAAAGTTTAACCCGCTATGCCATTGAAGAGGCTTATGAAGTTGAAGCCGCTGTGCGTTCAGGTAAAGCTGATGAGGTGCGCGATGAGTTGGGGGATTTACTGCTACAGGTGGTGTTCCAGTCACAGATGTATGCCGAGCAAGGGGCTTTTAATTTTCAAGATGTGGTTCATGCCATCACAGAAAAACTGATTCGTCGTCATCCCCATGTCTTTCAAGCACAGCAGTTTTCAGCTTTGTCTGCCGAAGATGTAGGCGAGCTTTGGAAGCAAATTAAACAACAGGAAAAACAAGGTAAGGCACAGTCACGATTAGACAGCATCAAGCATGGCCCAGCCTTACAACAAGCGGAACAGATTCAAAAAAATGCAGCACGGATCGGTTTTGACTTTCCAGATGTAGCAGGTGCTTATACCAAGCTTGAAGAAGAATTAGCTGAATTGAAACATGCGGTTCAACAGCAAAATTCCGATGAAATAGCAGATGAATTTGGCGATTGTTTATTTTCAATGATCAATGTTGGACGTAAACTGGGCGTCTCAAGCGAAATGTCGCTTTTGAGTACGATTCATAAATTTCGCACTCGTTTTGCTTTCATTGAAGATCAAGCTTTGCAACAACAAAAAAAGATTGAGCAGATGTCTTTAGAAGAAATGGATCAACTGTGGGAGCAAGCCAAATTACAACTGAAATAATAAAAATGGTGGCTTGAATTGATAAAAATAAAAGTAAGTTTGTTGATCATTGCGTTGTTATTACTGAGTTTGTTGGCTTGGGTGCCCAGTAGTTATGCACAGTCTTTTGATCAGAACTATCTGAACTGGAAAGCAGAGCAGCAGGCCTGGGATGATCGTATTCAGGCCCCCAAGAGCGCGAAACGTTCAGTGTCTCTTGTTCAGGCCCAACCTGTGTCGGGCGCAAATAAAATTAGTTTAAATCAAGCCAGTGTCGATCAACTACAGCAACTTCAGGGCGTGGGTCTAAAAAAGGCCCAAGCAATTGTGGCCTATCGCCAGAAACAAGGGCCATTTAAGACCATAGATGAACTACAACAGGTGCGCGGGATTGGACCGGCAATTTTTGCAAAAAATAAAACTCGTTTGGGCTTGTGAAAAAAGCGGTGTCATTTATTGGTGAATTGATCAGAATCCTGCTTTGCTTTCGATAATCAAATTGCCCTTTGATTGTGTTAGATATATGATTAGCGTCATCTTAGAATTTTACGTTTAGGCGTAGGAGACAGCGGCTTTTGCAAACTTTGCGCGCGTCAAAATGTGGTTTATCAACCGCTCAATTACCTTCTTACATTTTAGATGTGATCGATGCATTAACTAAGGCAGGCTATGAAGCGTATATCGTCGGTGGCGGTGTCCGCGACATGATGCTTGGCCTAAATCCCAAAGATTTTGATGCAGTGACCAATGCAACACCGTCACAGGTAAAAGAAGTTTTCGGACGACGTTGCCGTATTATCGGACGCCGTTTTGAGTTGGCTCATGTCTATTCAGGTCGTGAGTTGGTTGAAGTGGCAACTTTCCGTGCACCGCCGAAGAAAGAAGTCACCTCTGCACAAGGCATGATTTTGCGTGATAACAATTGGGGTACGATAGAGCAAGACTTTGCCCGCCGCGACTTTTCAATTAATGCGATGTACTATCAGCCACGTAAGGGTGTTGTCTTGGATTTCTGTCATGCTGTGGATGACATTAAAAATAAAACCTTACGTCTACTAGGCGATGCAAAAACACGTTTTGAAGAAGATCCTGTGCGAATGCTGCGAACTTTACGTTTTGCTGCAAAATTAGGTTTCTCAATTGATCAGCAAATTCTCGACGTTTTCACCTTGGAAATGACACAGTTGCTGCGTGATGTATCGCCGCACCGTTTATATGATGAATCTCAGAAGCTGTTCACGATGGGGCATTTAAATCGTGTGCTGCCAATGTTGATCGATTTCGGCATTTGGAAGCAGTTATTTGCAGATATCCAACCGAATATCACCCCATTTATTGAACGTGCTGCTAAAAATACCGATCAGCGTATTCAAGTGGGCAAAACCATTAACCCTGCATTTTTCTATGCGGTGTTGTTATGGAAGCCGTTCTTAGAGCGTTGTGAGTTTTATAGCAGTAAAGGTGTGGTTGCGGCTGAAGCGCGTGCACAAGCGGGACTTGATGTATTAAAACGCCAAGCCACGCGGACTATTATTCCGCGCTTTGCCGAAACCTTTATTCGTGAAGTGTGGGAAATGCAAACGCGTTTACTCAACCCGAAAGCACAGCAAATTCAAGCCTTATCTAGCCATGCACGTTTCCGTGCAGGCTTTGACTTCTTGTTGCTTCGCGAAAAATCCGGTGATGAGGGTACGCTCGGCATGGGACAGTGGTGGGACGCCTATCAGTTGATGAGCACCGATGAAAAAGAACGTGCCATCAGCCAATATAACCGCCAACGTGCAAAATCACGTCGCAGTGGTAAAGCAAGTGCTGAAGAAGCGGCGATTGCCAAAACGGTAAGTCATGAAATTGAGCCTTTGGTGCAAGAGCAAGAATCACGCAGTCGCCGTGCACGTAAACCGAAGCAACACGCTGAAGCCCGTACCCCGACTGGTAAGGGAACAGGTCACAGCTCAACCGAGATTGGTGTAGACCACCCAATTTTAAAACGTAAACGTGTTCAGCGTGATTTAAGCAGCGTGATTTTTGGGCCGACACAATGAGCATCGTCACGTACATTGGTCTAGGTAGTAACTTAGGCGACTCTAAAGTGATTTTGACTGAAGCGGTGCACAAGTTGGCTAGTCTTGGCGATGTGAAGATCTCCAAGCTGTATCAAAGCCCACCGATGGGGCCGCAAGACCAACCCAATTATTTAAATGCCGTGGTGCAACTCAGCACAAACTTGGCACCGTTGGCTTTGCTGGATGAGCTGCAACGTTTTGAACAAGAGTCGGGACGTGTACGTTTACGCCATTGGGGTGAACGTACTTTAGATTTAGATTTACTGATCTATGCAGAAGAGAAAATTCAGCATGAACGCTTAACTGTGCCACATGTCGGTGTGATGGAGCGTGATTTTGTGTTGATTCCATTGCTGGATTTAGACCCCAATTTACACATTGATGGTATTGCGTTGAAACAGTTGCCTGTTGTACAACAACCCACGTTGAGCGTGCTGGATGCAGGCAATTGGGCAGAGATTTAATTTAGCCGAGCTAAAGATGTTGAAAGGAATAGTTTGATGATTAGTTTAAATGACTTAAGAAAATTTAAAGCAGAAGGTCGCAAATTTTCCTGCCTGACTTGCTATGATGCAAGTATGGCAAAGGCAATGGAACTTGCTGAAATTGATACCATTTTAATTGGCGATTCACTCGGTATGGCCATTCAAGGTCGTGATTCCACTTTGCCTGTTACAGTTGAAGATATGGCTTACCATACCGCAGCTGTACGCCGTGGTAACCAGCATGCCTTGATCATGACTGACTTACCTTTTATGAGCTATGCCACCTTAAATGATGCTTTGCAAAGCTCAAAAGTAGTGATGCAAGCGGGCGCGCAAATGGTCAAAGTCGAAGGTGGAGCATGGCTGGCTGAAACGGTTCAGGTTTTGACACGCAACGGTATTCCTGTATGTGTACACTTAGGTTTAACCCCACAGTCTGTACATGTGTTTGGTGGCTATAAATTACAAGCACGCACACGTGAAGCGGCAGACCAATTAATTGCGGACTGCCAAGCGGTGGTTGATGCGGGTGCTGCGGTGCTGTTATTAGAGTGTGTGCCTGCGCAGCTCGGGAAAGAAATTAGTGAGTTGTTCCCACATGTACCTGTCATTGGCATTGGCGCAGGTGTGGATACCGATGGTCAAGTCTTGGTGGTACAAGACATGCTTGGACTGACTTTTGGTCGTGTTGCAAAATTTGTGCGTAACTTTATGAAAGAACAAGCAGGGGAAACGGCGATTTTGGATGCGTTCAAGGCATACCATGCAGCGGTGCTTGATAGCTCATTCCCTGCAAAAGAACAAACATTCCAAGTCGAGCTGTAAAACATGAAAACTGAAACCACGATCCAAGGCCTCTCAGCATCATTGAACCCTGCGCGAACGGCTCGAAAAAGTATTGGTTTCGTCCCGACCATGGGCAACTTGCATCAGGGGCATTTGAACCTTGTGCGCGAAGCGAAAAAACTCTGTGATGTGGTTGTAGTTAGTATTTTTGTGAATCCGATTCAATTTGGACCCAATGAAGATTTTGACAGTTACCCACGCACCTTGGAACAAGATCAGCGCTTGTTGGCCGAGGTTGGTTGTGACATCGTGTTTGCACCATCGGTTGAGCAAATGTATGGCAACAGTCCACGTTTGACCAATATTACTGTTTCAGATATCACCAATGATTTGTGTGGTCTACAACGCCCAGGGCATTTTGATGGTGTCGCCGTTGTGGTGACGAAACTGTTCAATATTGTGCAACCCACTTTTGCTTTCTTTGGTGAAAAAGACTATCAACAGTTGGCTGTGATTCGTCAATTTGTTCGTGATTTGAATATGCCGCTTGAAGTGATGGGTGTGGCAATTGCACGTGCAGAAGATGGTTTGGCTTTAAGTTCACGTAATGGTTATTTAAGCGAAGAAAACCGTCAAAAGGCACCGGCCATTTATCAAAGTTTAAAAGCGGCAGAACAGTCGCTGCAAACTGGTACCGCTTTAGCTGATGTGTTAGCAAATATAAAGGCGACATTGACACAGGCTGGTTTTGTTGTGGATTATGTGGAAGCACGCACACCTGCATTGCAGAAATTGGATGCGTTTGACCAAGATGTGGTGCTTTTTGTTGCGGCAAAACTCGGGGCAACTCGTTTAATTGATAACTTGAAAGTGAAACATATTTAGGCAAGCTCACCTCTCAAAGGATTAAGATGAAGCGCATTTTAATTGTTACAGGACAGTCTGGTTCGGGTAAATCCTCTGCATTACAAGTATTGGAAGACCTCGGTTATTACTGTATTGATAATTTGCCTTTGGCCTTACTTCCAGAGATTGTGGCTAAACTGGATCGAGAAAATAACCTTGAGCAGTTGGCGCTTGGTGTGGATGTACGCAGTACACGTGCAGATTTGCAAGAGTTCGACTTGGTGTTTGAACAATTGCAAAGGCATGGTACGGTCGATATTATTTATTTGACCACGCGTGACCAAGAACTAATTGCGCGCTTTAGTGCTTCACGTCGTCCGCATCCGTTGGCGACACGCTTTCAAAGTTTGAATCAGTGCATTCAAGAAGAGAAAACCCTTTTATTGCCGATTAATTTGCGCTCAACTGTGCATATTGATACCACCGATAAAAGTGTGCATGACTTAAAGCATACCTTGCTGTCAAAGTTGGGGCAGTCGGATAACCTGATTTTGATTTTGCAGTCTTTCGGCTTTAAACATGGTATTCCGTTAGATGCTGACTATGTGTTTGATGTTCGACATTTACCCAATCCCCATTGGGATTTAGAACTGCGGAAGTATTCTGGACTGGATGCCCCTGTGCAAAAATTTTTGGAACAAAGTGAGCAAACCCACGAAATGTTCCAAGATATTTATAAATTTTTAGATAAATGGTTACCAGCTTTTGCTGAAGGGCATCGTCACTATATGACCGTGTCAATTGGTTGTACGGGTGGGCAGCATCGCTCTGTATATATTGTGGATAGACTAAAAAAAGCCCTTGAGGCAAAATGGTCTATTCAGGTCCTCCATCGAGAAATGAAGCACTGGGCATGATTGACACAACTGTTGACGTAATTAATAAACTAGGGTTACATGCGCGTGCATCTGGCAAGCTCATTGAAGTGACCACCAAATTCCGTTCTTCAATCCAAATTGGAAAAGGAGACAAATTGGTGGATGCCAAAAATATTATGTCCCTCCTGATGCTAGGCGCAGGAAAGGGCACCACTTTACGCTTGGTGCTTGAAGGCGCAGATGAAGAACAAGCTTTATCTGAGATTCAGACACTATTTGCAGCAAAATTTTACGAGGCAGATTAATCGTGGCACGTCGACCGCATAGTTTTACTGAAGAAGACTTTGAATCTTTAGAAGGACGTGCAAGTAAAACTGAACAGAAAAAAGCCGTACAACGTATGGCATCTTTGGGTTCTCAACTTGCAGAGTTGAACACTAAACAAATTCAAAACTTACCTGTTGAAGAGCGTTTGATTGAAGCCCTTTTGGATGTGAAACTGATTACATCAAATGAAGCTCGTCGTCGCCAATTTTTACGCATTGGTAAGTTGTTGCGTAATGAAGATGAAACGGTGATTTTGTCTTATTTGACACCGCAACAAGGCGCGAAAAAAACCGCTCAATTGCAGCGTTGGGTTGATCGTATGATCAAAGATGGTGATGTGGTCATTAATGAGTTTTCCAAAACCTATAATGCCGCGGAACGTCATACCATTCGTCAGCATGTATTGCGTATTCACCGTGATATGAAACAGCAGGCTGATGAAGAACAACTTAAAGCTTCACGTTTGAAGTTGTTTAACTACATTCAGCAAGTGGCTTTAATTTCAGATAATTAAGCCATTTAGACATAAAAAAGCGACCTTCAAGGTCGCTTTTTTATGTGAGAATATTTGCTTGAGTAGACTGCTGATTGTTTAGCTAAACTCGCGTGTTGCACGCTCTTTGGCCCAATCACGTAGGACAAATTTCTGTAACTTGCCTGTCGACGTTTTTGGAATTTCTGTAATCACTACATCTTTCGGGACTTTAAAACGTGCCAGATGTTGCTTACAGAATTCAATGATTTCCTCAGGCGTGGTTTCTTTACCTGCTTTGAGTTCAATAAATGCACAGGGCACTTCTTGCCAGCGAGGATCGGGCTTCGCGACCACCGCAGCCGTTAAAATAGCAGGATGTTGATAGAGAATTTCTTCAACTTCTAGTGATGAAATATTCTCACCTCCAGAAATAATGACATCTTTAGAGCGGTCAGTAATTTTGGCATAGCCATCAGGTTGGCAAACGGCAAGATCGCCTGTATGGAACCAACCACCAGCAAAGGCTTCTGCCGTGGCTTCAGGGTTTTTGAGATAACCTTTCATCACAATGTTACCTCGGAACATAATTTCACCCATAGTTTGACCGTCATGCGGTACAGGTTGCATCGTGTCTGGATCCAGCACTTTCATACCATCTTGCAGTGGGTAAGGTACACCTTGGCGTGAGTGCAACTGCGCTTGTTCCTGAATAGATAAGTCAGACCAACCCGCTTGAGAGGCACAAAGCGCAGAAGGTCCATAGGTTTCAGTCAGTCCATAAACATGGGTGACATTTATACCAATATGGCGCATGCCTTCAATGATTGCAGCAGGAGGTGCAGCACCTGCCACCATCACTTCAACGCGATGCTCAAAGTGGATCCGTTGCTCTTCAGGGGTGTTGATCAGCATGGATAGCACAATTGGCGCACCACAGAAATAATCGACTTTATGCTCAGCGATGACTTTGAAAATGAGTTCAGGGTCAATTTTACGTAAACAGATATTGGTGCCCCCATTGGCTGCCATGGTCCATGCAAAGCACCAGCCGTTACAGTGGAATAAAGGTAAGGTCCACAAGTAGGTCGCACGTGGTGTCATGCCACAAGCAATGATGTTACTGGCTGCATTGATATAAGCGCCACGGTGGTGATAAACCACGCCTTTTGGGTTGCCTGTGGTGCCAGAGGTGTAGTTAAGGCTAATGGCATCCCATTCATCTTGAGGTAAATGCCATTCAAAGTTGTCATCGCCTTCGGTTAACCAGTCTTCATACTCGATTTGCCCAATCGGGGCTGCAAAACAGTTTTCGTACTCAGCATCATCTACATCAATCACGAAAATATCGCGTCCGACCAAAGCCAAGGCTTCTTGTGCAACCGATGCAAACTCTGGATCCACCAATAAGACTTTGGTTTCTGCATGATCAAGCATAAATGCGATGGTTTTGGCATCTAAGCGCGTGTTCAATGTGTTGAGCACAGCACCTGCCATTGGGACTGCAAAATGTGCTTCGATCATTGCAGGGACATTGGGCAGCAAAACAGAGACAGTATCGTTCTTTGTGATTCCCAATTTTTGTAACTGTGAGGCAAATTGGCGACAGCGAAGGTAAGTTTCACGCCATGAAATATAGCGGTGCCCATGAATGATGGCATCTTGATGAGGGTAAATATAAGCAGCTCGTTCTAAATAACGTAATGGTGACAAAGCTACAAAGTTTGCGGGGGTTCTTGGTAACTCATCATACGCACTCACCATGTTGATCACTCCTGAATTTGGTATTATTTTTTCCATTGATTAAAAGATATGCATTTTTCAGCCATCTTGCATTTATGCTTTAGTCGAGTTGCGCTTTTTAGATGAATTTATTGAATTTTTTGTTTAGTTTATCTAAACTGAATCTATGGATTCTGTGCGCTATAAACCCTTTTAGTTAGATTTTAGCCTGCTTTTTAAGCAAAATGTGTATGCTTGTGTTGCTGCATTGTTCAATAAAAAGTGACCGATACAGTCATTATAAAATGTAGCGATAAGGATTGCGGAACATCAATCCCCCTCATTTTAGGGAGGCTGATGGATTGGCAAATGAATTCAAAATGGGCTGAAACGTGAATTTTCTAGGGGAAAAGGTTTAATCCTGTGGATAACACGTGTAAAATTCGACTGATTTTATTTATCCACCGTTTTTATCTTTTGAGGTTTTACCTCGATCATAATCTCGCGGTGATATGCTCCATGGTACGGGGCATCACTCCTTAAGGATTTTTTATGCCAATTATCACTTTGCCAAATGGCGATCAAAAACAATTTGATCAAGCTGTATCTGTGATGGATGTTGCACTGAGCATCGGTCCGGGTCTTGCGAAAAATACAGTTGCAGGAAAAGTCGATGGTCGTTTAGTCGATGCATCTGATTTGATTACCACGGATGCCAGCCTTCAAATTATTACGCCTAAAGACGAAGAAGGTGTCGAAATCATTCGTCACTCTTGCGCTCACTTGGTAGGGCATGCGGTTAAGCAATTGTTCCCAGAAGCAAAGATGGTCATTGGTCCTGTCATTGAAGAAGGGTTCTACTATGACATCTGGATGCCACGTCCATTCACTTTAGATGATATGGCAGCCATCGAAGAGCGTATGAAAAAGCTCATCGATCAAGACTATGATGTCATCAAAAAAATGACCCCACGTGATGAAGTCATTGCAGAATTCACTGCGCGTGGTGAAGAATATAAATTACGCTTGATTGCAGATATGCCTGAAGAAACACAAATGGGCTTATACTACCATCAAGACTATTTAGATATGTGCCGTGGTCCACACGTGCCAAATACTAAATTTTTAAAAGCATTCAAACTGACTAAAATGTCAGGCGCTTATTGGCGCGGGGATGCGAAGAATGAACAGTTACAACGTATTTATGGTACAGCGTGGGCAGACAAAAAACAGCTTGCAGCTTATATCAAACGTATTGAAGAAGCTGAAAAGCGTGACCACCGTAAAATTGGTAAAGCTTTAGACCTGTTCCATATGCAAGAAGAAGCACCAGGTATGGTGTTCTGGCATCCAAACGGTTGGACCATTTATCAAGTACTTGAACAATACATGCGCAAAGTACAACAAGATAATGGTTACCTCGAAATTCGTACCCCGCAAGTGGTTGATTTCACGCTTTGGGAAAAATCAGGCCATGCTGCAAACTATGCGGATGGTATGTTCACGACGCATTCAGAAAGTCGTAACTATGCAATTAAACCGATGAACTGTCCTTGTCACGTACAAGTGTTCAACCAAGGTTTAAAATCATACCGTGATTTGCCAATTCGTTTGGCTGAGTTCGGTTCTTGTCACCGTAACGAACCATCGGGTTCACTGCACGGCATTATGCGTGTTCGTGGTTTTACGCAAGATGATGCACACATTTTCTGTACCAAAGAGCAAATTGGTCAAGAAGTGGCTGACTTCATTCAACTGACTTTAGATGTGTATAAAGACTTCGGTTTCGAAGACGTGCAAATGAAGTTGTCTACACGTCCAGAAAAACGTGTGGGTGATGATGCACTTTGGGATATGGCTGAAAAATCTTTAGCAGATGCTTTAGATGCTGCTGGTTTGGAGTGGGAACTTCAACCAGGTGAAGGCGCATTCTATGGTCCGAAAATTGAATTCTCACTGAAAGACTGCTTAGGCCGTGTATGGCAATGTGGTACAATCCAATGTGACTTCAATTTGCCAGAACGTTTAGATGCGTCATATGTCACTGAAGACAATGATCGTGATCAACCTGTAATGTTGCACCGTGCAATACTTGGCAGTTTTGAACGTTTTATTGGTATACTAATCGAACACTATGCGGGCTTTATGCCACCTTGGTTAACACCAATTCAAGCATGTGTGATGAACATTACCGATTCACAAG
This sequence comes from Acinetobacter sp. CAU_H_S139_7, assembly GCF_058599305.1. NCBI lineage: Bacteria > Pseudomonadati > Pseudomonadota > Gammaproteobacteria > Moraxellales > Moraxellaceae > Acinetobacter > Acinetobacter sp. CAU_H_S139_7. The sequence goes on along the minus strand of NZ_CM178651.1, from coordinate 2,884,933 downwards.
CGGAAGCATGTGAGTCAGTCGTCGCTAAACTTAAAGAAAACGGTCTCCGTGCGATTTCAGACTTGAGAAATGAGAAAATCGGCTTTAAGATTCGTGAACGTACATTAGAGCGTATTCCTTACTTACTGGTACTTGGGGACCGTGAGGTAGAGGAAGGTACAGTGAACGTGCGTACCCGCTCAGGAACAAATTTGGGTACTATGTCAATCGACGCTTTCGTTGACCTAGTAAAAGCAGCCGTTGCCGAACGCGGCCGGTACATTGTGGAGTAACAGCGATTAAACAGCCTGACCGTAATCAACAGGGCGGTAACAAATCAAACCGTCCTGCTTTGAATGATGAAATTCGTGCGAAAGAAGTCCGTCTTGTAGACGAAAATGGTGAGCAAAAAGGTATTGTTAGCTTGGCAGAAGCATTACGCGCTGCTGAAAGTGTTGAGCTTGATCTTGTTGAGATCGTAGCAAACGCTGAACCGCCTGTTTGTAAAATCATGGACTTCAACAAGCATTTGTTTGATCTAAAGCAAAAGCAGAAAGAAGCGAAGAAAAAACAGCATCAAGTACAGGTGAAAGAAATCAAACTCCGCCCGGGTACTGATGTTGGTGATTACAACGTAAAACTACGTGCAATCACTAAGTTCCTTGAAGAAGGCAACAAAGTAAAAATTACTCTTCGTTTCCGTGGTCGTGAAATGGCGCATCAACAGCTTGGTTTGGCTCAACTTCAAAAAGTTGAAGCAGATGTGGCTGACTTGGGCGTAGTTGAACAAGCACCGAAAATGGAAGGTCGTCAAATGGGTATGTTGCTTGGTCCTAAAAAGAAAAAGTAATGATCCTGTCTTGTCCTGAAATAGATTGACAGTATTCCACTTCAAACCGAGTTAAGCAATTAGCTCGGTTTTAGTTTGCTCATACATCTGATTCGGGGTGTTCATATTTAAACTTAAATGTGGTCTATAGTAATTATAAATCATGATAGATTCCGTAATTAAGTGATCTAACTCCTTCATGGTTTGACATCGTGTAGTTAAAAACTCCTGCTTTAATATTCCATTAATCCGCTCTGCTAATGCATTTTGATATGAGAAACACTGTTTCGCAAGGTATCCATCTGTCATGGAAGGACATATCCCATAATGGCGCAATGCCGATTGATATAGCTCAGAGCAATACTGAGAGCCTCTGTCTGAATGATGAATCATCCTAGTCGCTCGATCCGTCACATGCTGCATCGCCATATGTAGAGCCTGCATAACATTCTCCGCACGCATATCATTCGATAACTTATAACCTTTAATCTGACGGGTATAAGCATCTGTCACCAATGATAAATAATGTACGCCTTCAGCACTCTCAACATAAGTAATATCACTAACAAAGACTTCGTTGGCTTGCACTGCTGAATAATCCTTTAATAAATTTGGATGCTTCTTCATCCAATGCTTGCTATCCGTAGTTTTTGTATAGCGACGCTTGGGGCGAATCAATAAATTATGCTCTTTCAATATTTTAAATAACTGATCCCGTCCACACTTTAAACCACGCTGCAACAATTTGCCTTTAATAAGCCAATACAGCTTACGTGTTCCGATACTTGGCATGAGACAGCGATACTCCATAACCAACTCGAGTATTTGTTCGGTTACTTGTGCAGTCATTTGAGCACGTTTTTCTGCTTGATAATAAGCTTGTCGGGTGATTCCCAACCACTGACAATAACGTGAAACGCTTAGTCCTCTTTGGCTTTGCCAATCTTTGAAACGTGCTCGGTATACTTTTTTCCAAGATCAGTCCCACATTCTTTATCAATGTGATAAATCACATCCTGAATAAATTCAGTTTTAAGCTTTTCTGCGGCTAACTGCTTTTCTAATTGGCGGATTCGTTGTTGGGGTGTTAATTGGCGTTTAGAAGAAGGCGGCATATTCGAAGTCCAGTCCTGTTGTCCGTGCTTGCGTAACCATACCAGCACAGTTGATCTTCCTTGAATACCATATTTTGCCTGAGCTTGTTTATAAGTAATTTGCCCTTTTTCTACTTCATGTACAACCATCATTTTAAAGGCAAAGCTATAATCACCTTGTGTACGTTTAACTCTTTGTTCTCGTTCATGTTCCATAAAATAAGCCTCTTAAAGGTGTAAACTTATTTCAGGACGGGACATCCATTGATCTTAAAAAAGCACTGCCTATGCAGTGCTTTTTTTATTTTGTTGATTGACTATGCCGCAGTGTTTTCAGTTGTTAATTTCTTCTGTCCGATTGGAATTCGGCATGGCGCTTTTTCTTCTGGAACAATCCGTTGTAGCTGGATGGTGAGTAAACCATTTTCATAATTGGCCTCTTGTACTTCAATGTGTTCATCTAAACGTAAAGATAATTTAAATGAACGCTGTGTGATGCCTTTATGTAAGAACTCAGCATGATTGTCTTTGGTCTGATCAGCATGTTGACCTGAAATATTAAGTACCTGATTCTCTAAGTCAATCGCGAGCTCATCTTGGTTAAAACCAGTCGCAGCTACGACAATGCGGTAGTGATCATCACCGACTTTTTCAATATTGTACGCAGGATAATGTGGTGCTTCACTGAGCATTGCATGATCAAACAAATCGTTTAAACGGTCAAAACCGATACTACGACGGAATAATGGCATTAAGCTTAAATTACTCATTGATAAAACCTCCACTATTAGGAAAAGTGATATAAATAAGCAACCTATGCGACTCGGTTAGCATGGTTGTCACAGCAATAATCGGTGTGGATGTTTGCTGTACTTTTAATATTTGGATGCTCTATGAAATTTCAAGATTAAAAAAAAGATTTTTTTAAAATTCTCTTTGGTTGATAATTATTCTATTTATATGAAGTTAATCATGCATATTTTAGGATTTCAATTTCAGTTTAACCTGATGTTTCTAAGCATGGAATCATGCTATAAACAGTATTAAACCTCGACAATATGAACTAAAACGAGAAAAGTAACAGGATAACCACATGATCGATTTGTACTATTGGGGAACACCCAACGGACATAAAATTAGCATTGCATTAGAAGAGATGGGTTTGGAGTATCAAGTCTTTCCCATCAATATTTTAGAAAATGATCAGTTCCAACCCGACTTTCTACGCATTTCACCCAACAATAAAATCCCTGCGATTGTGGATCAAGATGGTCCCAAAGGTGAAGCCATTTCTGTGTTTGAGTCAGGGGCGATTTTGCAGTATTTAGGGCGTAAAACAGGGCAGTTTTATCCAAGCGATGAACAGTCTCGTGTTGAGGTTGAGCAGTGGTTGATGTGGCAAATGGGTGGTTTTGGTCCAATGCTTGGACAGAACCATCACTTCAGTAAATTTGCTCCCGAACGTATTGCGTATGCAACTGAACGCTATGTCAATGAAACCAAGCGCTTGTATGGTGTACTAGATAAGCAACTTTTTGGTCAAAACTATGTAGCTGGAGAGTATTCGATAGCGGATATGGCAATTTTCCCATGGATTTTGCGTTATGAGTGGCAGCAAATTGACATAAATGACTATCCAAATGTGAAGGCTTATATGGAGCGTATTCAAGCGCGTCCTGCAGTTCAGCGTGCGTTGGCGCTTCAAGTTAATTAGTTACAGAAGCGCTGACTTGAACTGTGTTAAGCTTAGCGCCTTCAAGGTATAAGCCATTCTTTAAAGCCACCGATGGGTGGCTTTTTTGTTGAAAGGTTGTTTGGACATTAGTGTAATGAAAAAAGAGTTTTTCCTCAATTTAACCCGTATTATTGAAGCGAATCCAAAAATCTATCTCAGTATTATTGTGGGGATTGCAGGATGTTTGGTGCTATTTGTAGCTGAAGCGGTACACATTCAAAAAATCATTGAACTGCTGAATACCAAAGATCAGGTGGTACTCCGAGCTGCAATTGAACCGATTGCCGATAAATATTCATGGTCACGTTGGTCTTTGTTGATTCTGGCATTGATCTGGTCAAGTTTTGCCTATAGCTCAACCAAGAAAAAGCTAGGTTTAAAATCATAAAATGATGTGGGCCTTAGGACTACTTTTCCTTTCTGCTTTTGGGGCAGCGACACTGCTACCCTTGCAGTCAGAGGCTGTCTTGGTGGGATTGTTGGCTCAGACACAGTATCCAGTATGGTTGTTGGTAGCTGTTGCCAGTCAAGGCAATATTCTAGGTAGCTGTGTGAATTGGTGGCTCGGCTTGAAAGTTGAGCAATACAAAAACAAAAAATGGTTTCCCGTCTCAGAGCAAAAGATGTTGCAGGCGCAGGGCATTTATCAAAAATATGGTTTTTGGTCTTTATTACTCAGTTGGGTGCCCGTTATTGGTGATCCGATTACCCTCATTGCAGGATTACTCAAAGAAAACTTTGTTCGTTTTGTCGTGATGGTGAGTATTGCAAAAATAGGACGCTATCTTTTTGTGTATTGGATGTTTAGTCAGTTCTAATTATTTTCAGAGACCAACTAGCCACATGCTTATATGTGCTGAATGGGTTTAAAGTTTATATAGAGAGATGACACGAGTGAGTGAAAACTCGTGTCATGTTAAATTTTAACGACAAGCATTCAAATCGAATTCAATCGCATCTTTAAATTTAGATTTTTTATAGAGCCACAGTGTGCTTGCTGTGCGTTTAACACTGACTTTGCTATTTGCAACGGCTTGTAAAACTTGTTGATCAAGCGCGTAAATACCTGAACCTTTGGTGATTTTGGGCTTCTTAATGTTGCCGTGTTTATCGGCTTTAAAGCTAAATTTAATTTGATGGTCATGACCATTCAACTGCGTAGAATCTAGCGCAAGCTTAGGTTGAACCTGATATTGAAAAGGCACTTTTTGCTGCTGTTGCTGCGCACGCCAGTTCTTCGAGTCAAAGCTATAGTTACATGCTTCGGCATCATCTGGGGTTAGGTTTAAATTAAAAACTTGATAACCAATGACGGCTAAAGCGGTGTCGTCCTCCATAAATGGTTTTACTTTGGCTTGAAGCACAGCATTCACCAGCTTTTCATCCAAAGCTTTGAGTCCAGTCGTTTCTTGGACTGTCGCTTTGGTTACATCACCTGTTTCATCTGCATACACACGAATAATTGCTGCACGGTTTTGTTGATTTAAATCGCTATTTTTATATTGGGGTTTGGGAAAATCTAGCCATTGAATACGCGTGGTCAAATGCGCCGATTGAGCTGAACTTTTTTGAATGGTGAGTTCTAATGGTGGTTGAGCTGCATGACTGAGATGAAAGGGCAGTGTAGATAATGCGAGCAAGAAGAGTGGTTTCATATGATCGATTTCTTTTATAACGCATCCAGTGCGCATGACTTAAATAATTGTTGCGAGTATTTCCTGAATTAGAAAGACTCGCAAGTTATATTGTTAAATTAAAACTATTTTTGCTCGGCTTGGGTGATGTCTACACCAAATAAGTCTTTGGTTTTAGCCCAACTGAGTGCGACCACCAAGAGTGTCATGCTGCCGCCAAAAACCGTTGCAATCACAGGACCTAGATATTTTGCTGCAAGACCTGACTCAAATGCCCCCAGTTCATTACTACTCGACACAAACATGCCATTTACCGCTGCAACACGGCCTCGCATATTTTCAGGAGGATAAATTTGTAAAATGGTCTGACGAATTACCACTGAAATACTGTCACATGCACCCGTCATAGCAAGAGCAAACAAAGACAACCAGGGGGAGTTTGAGTAAGCGAACAATAAGGTGAATAGGCCAAAACCTGCAACAGCAAGCAGCATATTGCGCCATGCATGTCGGGTGGGCGGAAAACGCGTCAGCGCAATCATGGTGATGAGTGCACCAATCGATGGTGCTGCCCGTAAATAGCCCAATCCTTCGGGCCCAATTTTCAAAATATCTTCAGCAAAGATCGGGAGCAAAGCAATCACACCACCAAACAGTACCGAGACTAAGTCGTGTGAGATGGCCCAGAGGACAATTTTAGTTTTAGCAATAAAGCGAAAACCTTCACCTAAACTTTGTAGTACACGTTCCGTTTCTATTTTAGGAAAAGTGCGTTTGCTTAAAAGATTGACGAGTAAGAAACATAGGCTGAGCAGTACCGCTACACTGATTAAACTGGTTTCACGGCCTAAAAATGCCAGCATAAATCCACCGAGCATCGGGCCAATAATCACACCGCTTTGCCAACCGATGGTGGTCCATGTAGCACCATTGGCATAAATTTCCCGAGGAATTAAAAAAGGTTTGAGTGATGTTGCAGATGGGTTATAGAACCCCCGAATTGTTCCTAGGCCAAAGATCACGGCATAAACACCCCATGACAGGGTGGAGAGTTCAATTTGCTTTAAGCCATAAGCATGAAATAAACCCCATAAAACCAAGGGCAGTGGAATGGCAAAGAATAAGCAGATTTTCATGATGGTTTGCTTATTAAAGCGATCTGCAAAATAGCCGCCCCATAAGGAGAGCGCAATAAAGGGGATTGCTTCTGCCAGACCAATCAAGCCTAGAGTGAGTGGGTCTTTGGTGATTTTATACAAAGAATACGCCACAATAATTTCCTGAATTAAAATGGCAAGCGTCAGGCAAAATTGATTGAGTGTAACAAGAGAAAAGTCTCGGTATCGGAGTGCGGCAAAAGCATCCTGTGTAGCGTTCATAAGGGAACCGTATGGAATGGATGAGGCATTATACGACTTGGACTAAACCTCGGTTATAAATTCATCGCTTAAAGCTTATCGGGAAATAAACTAAGCTTGCTTTTATTGTTGATTATTTGCTTTTGTTTTAGACAAAGTTCGATTAGAATATTCGCTCCCTTACCTGCAGGTCGTTTTGCAATGGTGCAAACGTTCCGAACAGGTGTTCAAAAGAGGTTGTTATGCCTAAGATGAAAACTCGCCGTGGTGCAGCTAAGCGTTTTAAAGCTACTGCTAACGGTTTCAAGCGTAAACAAGCGTTCAAACGCCACATTTTGACCAAAAAATCTGCTAAGCGTATTCGTCAATTACGCGGCTGTGTAATGGTTCACGTGAGTGACGTTGCTTCAGTTCGTCGTATGTGCCCATACATCTAAGGAGATTATAAATGGCTCGTGTAAAACGTGGTGTACAGGCTCATCGCCGTCATAAAAAAATTCTTGCTCGTGCTAAAGGTTACTACGGCGCTCGTTCACGCGTATATCGCGTAGCGTTCCAAGCAGTAATCAAAGCGGGTCAATACGCTTACCGTGACCGTCGTCAGAAAAAACGTCAATTCCGTGCTCTATGGATTGCGCGTATTAATGCTGGTGCTCGTCTAAATGGTTTATCGTACAGCCGTATGATCGCTGGCTTGAAAAAAGCTCAAGTGATTATCGACCGTCGCGTACTTGCTGACATCGCTATGCATGACGCAGTTGCATTTGCTGCTTTAGCTTCTAAAGCTAAAGATGCATTAGCTGCATAAGTCTTTAAGACTTAAAGAAAGACCGCTTTTTAGCGGTCTTTTTTATGGCCGATTATTTTTTGAGTCAAATTTTTTATGGGTCAAAGGTGAGACTGTGATACAACCATAATTACATATGATAAGAAAGACCGCATCAGCGTTAGGCCAGTACAATGAAAAGAATCAATGTTGTAGGAACCTCTGCTACAGGCAAATCTACATATTCCAGAGCTTTGGCTGAAAAGTTAGATTTGCACTATATCGAGTTGGATAATTTGTTTTGGTTAGACGACTGGCAAGAATGTCCCGATGAGGTGTTCTTTGCCAAGATTGAGTCAGAAGTACAAAAGGCGACACAGGGCTATGTGATCGATGGTAACTATACCCGCGCCATTCCGGTGAAATGGGCGGAAATTGATACTGTCATTTGGTTGGACTTACCGTTTCCAGTCAACCTTTACCGTTCTGTGAAGCGTGCGGTTCAGCGGGCATGGGCGCAACAGGATTTATGGGAAAACTCGAATAATCGGGAAAGCTTGCTACGGATGTTTGGTCGGGACTCGATTATTTGGTGGATGATCAAAACACATGCTAAAAACCGACAGAAATACTTAAAAATGATGCAGATGCCTGAATATCAACATATACAGTGGATTCATTTAAAGACACCAAAACAGGTGAGTCGTTTTTTAGACCAGTTGGCTGTTGAAAAGCATAACGTTTAAATAAAAAAATATCAGTGCATACTCAGCGATCAAGATGAATTGTTAAGCTTTAGTTACATAAATCTGCTTTAATCTCAAAGGTGGTCGATGCCTAATAAATAAAAAGATTAAAAAGAAAAGGAGCAGGATATGCTTGCAGAAATTACTGGGATGGGACAGGGAAGTATTACGGTGGAATTAGAAATGATTCCCAGAAAAGGCGAGTCAGTTAAAATTATGTATGGACCTGATGCGGAGCTAGAAGGCGAGGTGGTTTCAGTTAATCATTATATTAATCAACATGCCAATCAGCATAAGGTACAAATCAAGATTCGGCCCTTCAATCTTCTAATTACTGCCTAAAGAAATTGAATCCATAAAAAAGCGCTCATTGAGAGGAACGCTTAGATATCTCGGTAATAACTTATAAGCCAAAATAATAGCCAACTAGGCAGATCAAAATCGTAATCACGATTAAAGCAAATACCCCAGTTTTCCCCGATTTGTGGTGTGTTTCATGAGGCTTGGTCTCTATCGCACTTAATTTAGGTGTTGGATGATTACGTGCATCCAGTGGTGTGGTCGTATCTTTGGGTGTGAGCTGCGCGGTTTGATAGTGATTTGCTACTTTCACAATAAACTTGGTACTTAAATCATCAATCTTTTGTTCAAAATGACGTAGATTCAATTGCTCATCTGGCGTGAGCACGTGGCCTTCTGCATTGTAAGGATGTTGAATTTTAGTCTGGATCAATGCTGATAGTGCATCTAAACGATACAGCGTTTGGTGTGCATAATCAGCAGCGTAGTCTGTTGGTAAAAGAGCGAGATGATGGGCTTCATCTGAGGCATCTTGTTGTCCATAGTAAGGTAAGTTTACCGTCTCAGGCTCTACTAAACCTTGTGCAAATGGCGCACTAAACAGTTCTTGTTCGGTAAAGTTTTCGATTTCATCCCATTTCGGCGTTTGTAAGTCTGCTTCAATGCGTTTGCTGAGTTTGTGATTCAGTTCAAAACGCCATAAATTTTCACTACGGATTGAGCTTTGTTGTGTTTTGGGAATTATAAAATCGTGTTCAGCGCTGTACCACTCCGCCAGTTCTTTACCAAAAATCCAAGCAGTTTTTTGCTGTGCTTGATGGCTCACAATAATATGTGGGGTAGCAAGGAGTTCAACATTTGGGTTAGGGTTCTTTTCATCTGCTAGCAATGTTGAGCTATGCAGACTGAGCTGTTTGACCCCTTGTTTTTTTAAGGCTTCAAGCCACACTTGAAAATGCTGAGCCAGTAAATGTTGGCTATTCAGATCACGAAACTGAAAGCAATGTCGGTCAAAAATGGCATGTTCTAACCAACGTTGGAAACTTAGGTTGTGGCGTAAATATTCATTGCCATAAGTAACTAAAGTAAGTTGTTGTTGCCAAATAGGATCAAGCGACATCGTTTGTTGTTCTCTTCTGTGATGACACTATCTTAACCTGTTTATAAAACCATGTACTAAACAAATTTTCCTGATCGTAGAGCTTCATCAACGTGCTTAAAAACTGATAGAATATGGGGTTTTATTAATTTTATAAATTGTTGCTTTGAGAGTTACTATGTCACTGGAAGCCCTGACCACTGAAGCGCTTGCTGCGATTGCAGCAGCAGAGGACCTTGCTACACTCGATCAAGTACGAGTGCAGTTTACGGGTAAGAAAAGCCAGCTCGCTGAGCAATCCAAAGCTTTAGGTAAAATGGACCCTGAAGAGCGTAAAAATTTTGGTGCGCAAATTCATGCAGTCCGTGAAGCGATTACCGGTGCTTTGACTGAACGCCAAACACAATTACAACAAGCAGCGTTGGCGCAAAAACTTGCAAGTGAAACGGTGGATATTACTTTACCGGGTCGTGGTCAAACGATTGGTAGTATTCACCCCGTTACTCAAGTACAAGAGCGTATTTGTCAGTTCTTTACCAAAGCGGGCTTTGTGATTGAAACTGGGCCAGAAGTTGAAGATGACTACCACAATTTTGAAGCTTTAAATATTCCAGGGCATCACCCTGCGCGTGCAATGCACGATACATTCTATTTCGATGCGACACATTTGTTACGTACCCATACTTCTGGTGTGCAGATTCGTACCATGGAAACCCAGCAACCCCCGATTCGTATTGTATGTCCAGGTCGTGTATACCGCTGTGACTCTGACCAAACGCATTCGCCAATGTTTCATCAAATTGAAGGTCTGTATGTCGCTGAAAATACCAGCTTTGCAGAACTGAAAGGTTTGTTGGTTAATCTATTAAACGAATTCTTTGAAAAAGACTTAAAAGTGCGTTTCCGTCCATCTTATTTCCCATTCACAGAGCCAAGTGCTGAGGTGGATATTATGGATGAGCGTGGTAAATGGTTAGAAGTGCTTGGTTGTGGCATGGTACATCCAAATGTCTTGCAGGCAGCAGGGATTGATCCTGAAAAATACAAAGGCTTTGCTTTCGGTCTAGGTGTGGAACGTTTTGCGATGCTTCGTTATGGCATCAATGACTTACGTATGTTCTACCAAAACGATGTGCGTTTCTTACGCCAATTTGCTTAAACAGATTTATACCTCTCCCAGCCTCTCCTTGAAGGAGAGGAGTTATTTGTGATGACTCGGGGTTCTCCTTCTTTTCCAAAAGAGGGAGTTAGAGGGGGATTCAAAAATTTAGATTTATAGGTTTTTAACAAAATGAAAATTAGCGAAAATTGGTTGCGTACATGGGTTAATCCAGCCGTTGATAGCAATACTTTATCTGATCAACTGACCATGTTGGGTTTAGAGGTCGATGATTTATCGCCTGCGGCAAAACCGTTCACTGGCGTGGTTGTTGGTGAAGTGTTGACGGTAGAGCAACATCCTGATGCAGACCGTTTACGTGTGACCACAGTGAATATTGGTTCAGGGGAACCTTTACAAATTGTTTGTGGTGCACCAAACGTACGGGTTGGTATGAAAGTCCCAGTGGCAACCATTGGTGCTGTGCTTCCAGGCGATTTCAAAATCAAGAAAGGCAAACTTCGTGGCATTGAATCACAAGGGATGTTGTGTGGTGCATCTGAAATTGATCTAGAAGACAAAATTGATGGCCTTTTAGAGCTGCCCGTTGATGCACCTGTCGGTGTGGATATTCGTGAATATTTAAATTTAGATGATCATGTCATTGATATCAGCATCACGCCAAACCGTGGTGACTGTTTCAGTATTCGTGGTATTGCCCGTGAAATTGGGGTAATTAACCAACTGACTGTGACTGCACCTGAAATTAATGCCGTTGCTGCGACTATTGCTGATGAGAAAAAAGTTGTGGTGAGCACTGAAGGCTGCCCACGCTATTTAGGTCGTGTGATTAAAAACGTGAATACTAAAGCAGCAACCCCAGAGTGGATGGAACGTGCTTTGGTTCGCTCAGGGATTCGCCAGCACAGTATTTTGGTTGATATTACCAACTATGTACTGATGGAGTTAGGGCAACCACTCCATGCTTTTGATGCAGCAAAAATTCAAGGTTCAGTCCAAGTTCGTCAAGCGAATACGGCGGAGAAATTGGTTCTACTGAATGAACAAGAAGTTGAGCTTAATGAAAAAGTTATGGTGATTGCGGATGATGAAAAAGCATTGGCGATTGCAGGCATCATGGGTGGCTTGTCTTCATCTGTTACCGATGAAACTCAAGACATTTTCTTAGAGTCTGCATTCTTTGCTCCATTAGCCATTGCTGGTCGTGCCCGTAGCTTTGGTTTGCATACCGATGCATCACAGCGTTATGAGCGTGGCGTGGATTTTGAACTCCCAATGCTCGCGATGCACCGCGCATCACAATTGATTGCTGAATTGGCGGGTGGCGAGTTCGGTCCGATTACGATAGCAGAACAAGCGGCTGTTTTACCGAAGCGTGAAGCGATTGAGCTAGAACAAGCACAAGTGGATCAATTGCTTGGTTATCGCGTAGATGCTGCATTTATTGCAGATGCATTAACCCGTTTAGGTTGTGCTGTGACGGTTAAAGCAGAAGGTCAGTGGTCTGTAGTACCGCCTTCACACCGTTATGATATGGCAATCTACCAAGACCTGATTGAAGAAGTTGCGCGTATTCATGGTTATGACAATATTCAAATCAGTTTGCCAAAAATTGAAGCGAAATTGGCGCAATATCAAGACCAATTTGAAATAGCTCAGCTTCGTCAAACTCTCGTGACTTTGGGTTATCAAGAAGCGATTAGCTTTAGCTTTGCAGACTTAAAGCTTGAGAAGCAACTCAATGCGGCTGTGAATCCTTTGGCTTTGGCTAACCCGATTTCAAGCGATTTAGCCGTGATGCGTTCAACACTGCTCTCTAGTTTGATTCCGTGTGTGCAATACAACGTTAACCGCCAACAAAGTCGTGTACGTTTTTTTGAATTGGGCCTACGTTTTGACTATCAAGATGCTGAATCTATTCATGATTTGAAACAAATTCCTACCCTTGCAGTGATTGCAACAGGTGCAAAAACTTCAGAAACTTGGCATGCTAAACCTCAAGCTATGGATTTCTTTGATTTCAAAGGTGAAATTGAAGAAGTATTGGCAGCAGGTCGTGTGCAGGTTGAATATGTTCGCTCTGAGCGTAGCTGGTTGCATCCAGGACAGTCTGCTGAGGTTTTAGTCGATGGCAAATCTATTGGTTACTTTGGTCGATTACATCCATCTTTAGAAGATGTGCTGGATTTGAGCACAACTTGGGTGGCTGAACTTGATCAATCGGCTGTTTTGCAAACTTATGTATCTAATTTTACAGAATTATCACGTTTTCCGTCGGTTAGACGTGATATTGCGCTTTTAATTAGTGATAAGATAAATGTAAGTGAAATTCAGCAACTTATCGAAAAAACAGGCGGTGAGCTTTTGGACTCGATTTGGTTGTTCGATGTGTACACTGGGCAAGGCGTTGAAGATGGTAAGCGCTCATTGGCATTTGCACTTCTTTGGCAACACCCATCACGTACGCTTGAAGATGCTGAAATTAAATCTGGTATGGATCATATTTTACAAGTGTTGGAAAACACTTATCAGGCGACATTGAGGGCTTCATGACAGCATTAACAAAAGCGGAAATGGCTGACCATTTAAGTGAGCTCACGAGTTTAAACCGTCGTGAAGCTAAGCAAATGGTCGAGTTGTTCTTTGATGAGATTAGCCAAGCGCTAATCTCTGGTGAGCAAGTTAAACTTTCTGGTTTCGGTAACTTTGAGTTGCGTGATAAACGTCAACGTCCAGGTCGTAACCCGAAAACGGGTGAAGAAATTCCGATTTCTGCACGCCGTGTAGTGACCTTCCGCGCAGGGCAGAAATTCCGCCAGCGTGTGGGAAATGAGCAGATCGATTGATCTGCTTTTTTTTGCTTAAAATTTTGGGTGATCGTTTGGCTGATTCAATGCTTGCAAAATAATAGAATGTCGTTTTTTGATAAAATTTGAGTATAAAAAAAGAGAGCCACAGGCTCTCTTTTTGACTAATCTCTAAGAGATTAGTGAGCTTTAGCTTCAGAAGCAGCAGCAACAGTAGCTTCAGAAGCAGCAGCAGTAGCTTCAGAAGCAGCAACAGTAGCTTCAGAAGCAGCAGCAGCAGCATCTACAGCAACTTCAGATGCAGCTTCAACAGCTTCAGATGCAGCAGCAACTTCAGATGCAGCTTCAGCAGCAGGAGCTTCTTCTTTCTTAGCACAGCCAACGAAAGCTAAAGTAGTAGCAACTGCAGCAGCAATAGCGATTTTTTTGAATAACATGGCATCACTCTCTAAAATATGAGATTAAAAAAAACCGACGTTAGTCTGTTGTATGCTTTTATTGTTCCTAATTTTGTTAGGGACTAACAATGCAGGAGCAGCCTAACTGGTCTGCAAATATGCTATCACTGCGCATTTTGAATTGCTACTAGCTGGGATGAAAAAAGTGATAAAAAAGGTCTAAAAACAGGGCTTTTTTAACAGAAAATAACAATCAATGATGAGGTTAGTATTGGATAAGTACTAAATAAACATTTAAAAAGATGAAGGTTTTTATTTCAAATTTTTGTTTATCAAAAACTTGCAAATAAGTTTACAGAGAATGGGATGAAATGTTGCTTTGTGTAAACTACGTCAACCAAATAAAAAGGCTGTCGTTAAGACAGCCTTTTTAGGTGAAGCAGGTCGGATCAACTAGTTGCTTTACGCTTCATTTGATCAAAGAAATCATCGTTGGTTTTGGTTTCTTTCATGCGATCAAGTAAGAATTCCATTGCTGCGAGTTCATCTTGGGTATGAAGTAACTTACGTAAAATCCAAACTTTACGTAGATTGTCTTCAGACATTAAGCGCTCTTCGCGACGGGTGCCCGACTTTTTGATATTCATCGCAGGGAAGACACGTTTTTCCGCAATACGGCGATCCAGTGTAATTTCTTGGTTACCTGTACCTTTAAATTCTTCGTAGATCACTTCATCCATTTTACTGCCAGTTTCAATCAGGGCTGTAGAAATGATGGTTAGTGAGCCACCTTCTTCAATATTACGAGCTGCACCGAAGAAACGCTTAGGGCGTTCCAGCGCATGTGCATCCACACCACCAGTTAAAACCTTACCAGATGAAGGCACAACCGTGTTGTAAGCACGTGCTAAACGGGTAATGGAGTCGAGCAGAATCACAACATCTTTCTTGTGCTCAACCAAACGTTTTGCTTTTTCAATCACCATTTCAGCCACTTGAACGTGACGAGCAGGAGATTCATCAAACGTTGATGCAATGACTTCACCACGAACAGTACGTTCCATTTCGGTCACTTCTTCAGGACGTTCGTCAATGAGAAGAACGATCAGGAAGCACTCTGGGTTGTTACGCACAATCGACTGAGCGATGTTTTGTAACAACATGGTTTTACCCGCTTTTGGCGGTGCTACGATAATTGAACGTTGGCCTTTACCGATAGGTGCAACCAAGTCAACTACACGTGCGGTTAAATCTTCTGTCGTCCCGTTACCAAGTTCCATCACCAATTGCTCGGTTGGGAAAAGTGGGGTTAAGTTTTCAAACAAGATTTTGTTACGTGAGTTTTCTGGCGTGTCGTAGTTAATTTGGTTCACTTTTAACAGTGCAAAATAACGTTCGCCTTCTTTGGGTGGGCGAATGGTTCCCGTAATGGTGTCACCAGTACGTAGATTGAAACGACGAATTTGAGATGGGCTAACATAAATGTCATCTGGGCCTGCAAGGTAAGAACCCGCTGCAGAGCGTAAGAAGCCGAAGCCATCTGACAGAATTTCCAAAACGCCATCCCCAAAGATCTCTTCGCCATTCATCGCATGGCGCTTTAAGATGGCAAAAATAATGTCTTGCTTACGGTTACGAGCCATTCCTTCGAGGCCCATAAATTCAGCAATTTTGATGAGTTCGCCAATCGGTTTTTTCTTGAGTTCGGTTAAATTCATAGGAGGTCAGATAAGAATCAAAAATTCTAAATTACAGGATGAAAAGGAAGCAACATTTAGCCGCAGACATGCAATGAAGTAACGCAATTGTATTTGAACTATAACAATTCAGAGGACTGATTCATTGTTTGAAGAGAAACGTGTCAAAACAATTTGTATTGCCGAGCGGCGATCTTATGTGTTGTGTCTTTTAAGAAAATGACAGGATTGAATAATCCTTTATCTCTTGATCATGCAATATAAGAGAGAAAGACAGACTTGTCAATTTATAGCCGAAAAAAATACGCTGTTGTTTAGGCAGCGTATTTCATTTTCAATCTAAACGGATGCTTAAATGTTTTCTTCAATGAAAGCAGTCAATTTCGATTTTGGTGCAGCGCCCACTTGTTGAGCAACAACTTCACCATTTTTGAACATAAGTAATGCAGGAATGTTGCGGATGTTATAGTTCACAGCCGTTGCTTCGCAAGAAGTTACGTCAACTTTAACAATCTTCACTTTACCTTCGTATTCGTTCGCCAATACTTCTAATACAGGTGCAATTGCTTTACATGGCGCACACCAGCCTGCCCAGAAGTCAACAAGCACAGGAACGTCTGATTGAAGTACATCAGCGTCGAAGTTTGTATCAGTTGTATTTACGATATTGCCAGACATGGATAGCTCCAGTTTCAATTTTTGGATAGTTTTATGGCTAATAGTATGTCATAGCCTACTATCGCTGAGTAGATGGATTACTAAATTTTCAACCTTTAGTTTGAATTTGTCTAATTGAAGCTCACGATGTTACTGATCGTGTAACACAATTGTCATATATGCCGAAATTTTAAAGGCTCGTCAATTTCTGACCACAAATGGCTTTTAAATTGCATGGAGGTGAATTAATCTAAGCACAATTCTGTATAGGTTTATATTAAATCATGTCTGATTTTTTGATTGATGAAGAGTTACTTGCTGCCATCGATATGGGGTCGAACAGCTTCCACTTAGCAATTGCTCGAGTGGACCATGGCGAAGTGAAAAAAGTTGCGTCAATGTCAGAAAAAGTACAGTTAGCAGCGGGTCTAGATGAAAATAAAAATTTAACAGAAGCCGCACAGCAGCGTGGTTTAGCCTGTTTATCTCGCTTTGTCGGACGTTTAGGTTCGGTTCAGCCGAATCGTTTAAGAATTGTGGCGACCAATGCGCTACGCCAAGCCAAAAATGGCCATGAATTTATTCAAAAAGCGGCAGAAATTTTGCCGAAGCACATCGAAATTATTGCAGGTCGTGAAGAGGCTCGACTGATTTATTTGGGTGTATCTCATACCATGGTAAACAGTGGGCGCCGCCTTGTGATTGATATCGGTGGGGGGTCAACAGAGCTGATTATTGGTGAAGAATTTGAGCCCATTCATACCGAATCTTTACAAATGGGCTGTGTAGCATTTACAAAAGCCTTCTTTGTCGACGGTGAAATTAACCAAAAAAGTTTTGATAAAGCTGTGGTAGCAGCGCGTAAGGAGCTGTCTGGTATTGCCAATACCTATAAAGAAGCGGGTTGGGATACGGTGGTCGGTTCGAGTGGAACCATCAAAGCGTGTCATCAAATTACCGTGAATATGGGCTGGAGTAATGAAAAAGAAGAACTCACCCGTGACGGTTTAGATAAGCTTAAAGAAAAATTGCTCAAATACAAACATGTCGCTGAGATGGAGTTTGATGGTCTGAAAGAAGACCGTCGAGCAGTTTTGCCAGCCGGAATCGCTATTTTGTATGCCATTTTTGATGTACTCGAACTGGATAAACTGGTGTATTCGGATGGTGCCCTGCGTGAAGGGGTGATGTACGACTTGCTGGGACGTTTTCAACATGAAGATATTCGAGATCGTTCTGTACAAGCGTTAATGGGCCGTTATAACGCCGATCCAAAACAAGCTGAACGGGTCGTGAATATGGCTCAGCATTTGTTTGATGGTGTGGCGGATTTACTGAAATTAACCACAGAAGACAGTGATTTACTGCGTCGTGCAGCTTATCTGCACGAAATTGGTTTAGCGATTAGTCATGCGGGCTACCATCGTCATGGCGCATATTTATTGCAACATTCTGACATTGCGGGCTTCTCACAAATTGATCAAAACCATCTGTCGCATTTGGTGGCCCATCACCGTCGTAAGCTGCGCAGTGACGCGCGTGTCGATGTGATGAAGGTTGGCGGCAACAAATTAGTCTATCTGTGTTTGTTACTTCGCCTCGCTGTTTTACTGAATCATAGTCGTAGCGATCAGATGCTTCCTGCCATTGAATTAACAGTAGGCAATGCGCAACAATGGCAACTGAGTGTTTCTGGTAATGCCGCGCAATGGCCTTTGCTGGTTGCAGACTTGCATGATGAGCAAGCGCAATTTAAGCATTGGGATGTTGAGCTGGATATCCAATCAGAACAATTTGTCGATGAATAAATTGGTCAATTAGGGATTTATGGTTGAGCTATGAAGAATAAAGCTGCGCAATCCAAAGCATGGACGACGGTTCAAATTGCACGTCATCCTGAGCGTCCGCAATTTTTAGATTATGTGAGTGAAATTTTTACCGAATTTGATGCTTTGCATGGTGATCGCTTATTTGGTGATGATGGTGCAATGATCGGTGGATTAGCTCGCTTTGATGGTCAGCCAGTCATGATTGTGGGTCAACACCGTGGTCGTAGTACGCGTGAAAAGTTACAACATAACTTTGGTATGAGTAACCCAGAAGGTTACCGTAAATCACAACGCTTACTCGATATGGCTGAACGTTTTAATCTACCCGTCTTTACCTTTATTGACACCATGGGTGCATATCCAGGTGTTGGTGCAGAAGAACGTGGTCAGGCTGAAGCAATTGCAACATCTTTGGCACAACTTTCAAGCTTGAAAGTGCCTGTGATTGCAACCGTACTTGGTGAAGGCGGTTCAGGTGGTGCACTGGGTATTGGTGTGGCTGACCGTGTGGTGATGTTATCCCATAGTATTTATTCAGTCATTTCACCTGAAGGCTGTGCATCTATTTTATGGAAAACAGCTGAAAAAGCAGAGCAAGCCAGCGAAGCTTTAGCATTGACTGCGGAAAAACTACAGAAAATTGGTATTGTTGAATATGTGGTCGATGAAGGTGAAGGTGCTCATCTCAACCCAGAACAAGTCATGCATGCTTTAAAAAACGTTTTAAAAGATGCATTGGCTGAGTTGCAACCAATGGATGCGAATGAACGATGCGAAGCACGTTACCAACGTTTAATGAAGTTTGGCAGCGACAATTTAGGGCTAGTGTCTTAACTGAGTTTCAGGATACACCTGAACAGCCTCATTTTTTAATCGGATGTAGTGGTGGCATGGATTCCATGCTGCTGCTACATTTGATGTCTCATTTATTTCCCAAGCGCATTCGCGCCATCTATATTGATCATCAATTGCAGGATGTCAGCCCGCAGTGGGGTAGCTTTGTTCAAGAACAATGCTATGTCTTGGATGTCCCATGTGTAATTCAAGCGGTGGATGTTGATACAGGCAATGTAGAAAGCCAAGCACGTAGTGCACGTTATGCTGCCTTTCAGAAGCATCTTCTTGCCAATGAAATTTTAGTTCTCGCTCATCATCAACAAGATCAAGCTGAAACCGTTTTACTCCGTTTACTCTCTGGTGCGGGAATTCATGGACTTGCCGCCATGCAGAGCATCGACATACGAGAGCAATTTACAATTTGGCGCCCGCTATTGGCTTTGTCCAGACAGCAAATTGAGCTGTGGGCCGCTGAGATGCAGCTAAGAAATATTCAAGACCAAACCAATTTTGATACCAGTTATGATCGGGCATGGTGCCGAGCTGAATTGTGGCCAATCTTAGAAAAACGCTTTCCGAAAATGCAGCAAGCTTTGGCACGCACCAGTTATTTGATGCAAGATGCCGAAACGATTTTGGCTGATGTGTTGACACAAGATTGGGCCAGTTGCGGGAATGCTGCGGCTTTAAATTTAACCCCATTTCGTCAATTATCTGCACCGAGACAGCGACAGTTGTTGTCCGCTTGGATGAAAGGTGAGGATTTATATCGCCCCGCTTTTGATATGGTGCAACGCTTGTTTGATGAAGTGATTGAATCCAAAGTGGATGCCCAAGCCGCATTGCACTGGAACCAATATTATTATGTGCGCTATCAACAACAGCTCTTTCGTGTCAGTAAAGCAGAGTATTTGGCGGAACAATTCCAGACGATTGAGTCAATTGAGCAGCATTTTAGTTTAGATCAAGCTTATGCATTGGCTTCAGGGCAATATCACATTGAAACACAAAAATATGGACTGTCTTCTGCATTATTGGAGCAGCCTTTACAGATAAAACCGCGCTTAGGTGGGGAAAAATTGCATTTGTATGGGCGTGTTGGGGCTTGGCCGTTGAAAAAAGCCATTCAGAGCGCACAAATTTTTCCGTGGCAACGTCATACAATACAAATATTAAGCATAGATAATGTTATGCTTGGTGTTTTTACGCCTAAAGGATTTTGGTTGGTCGAGTCGGCTTATTGTGAAGCGGGTGGATGGCAACCAAATTTAATCGCTTAGTTAAAAAATTCAGGATAGAGAAATAATCATGAGCGCAGTGTTGAATCGTAATATTTGTTTTATCGGCGGTGGTAACATGGCTCAAGCCCTCATTGGTGGCTTGATTTCACGTGGTTTACCTTCAACTCGCATTACGGTTTCTGATCCTGTTGAACAAGTTCGTCATTTATTGGCTGAAAAAGACTTGGTGGTGACTGAGGATAACGCATCTGCTATTCGTGAAGCCGATGTCGTGGTCTTAGCGGTTAAACCTCAAGTTTTAGCCAATGTTTTAAAGCCATTAAACGGTTTATTTGACGGTAAGTTGATTATTTCGATTGTTGCGGGTGCTGAAATTGCAACGATTGCTGCATTAGCTGGCAGTAATCGTATTGTTCGTGTAATGCCAAATACACCTGCTTTAGTACAAACAGGTGCGCATGGTTTATATGCCACTGAGGCTGTAGATAAAGAAGACCGTGATTTGGCGAGCCAAGTACTTGCTGCGACAGGTTTGACTTTATGGGTAGGCGAGGAAGCGCAAATTGATGCTGTGACTGCGGTGTCTGGTTCAGGTCCTGCGTATTTTTTCTATATGATGGAAAGCATGATCCGTGCAGGTAAAAACCTCGGTCTAGATGAAAAAGTAGCAACGGCGTTGACGTTGCAAACTGCATTGGGTGCGGCACAAATGGCAATCACGAGCTCAAATACACCAGCTGAATTGCGTAAAAATGTCACTTCACCGAATGGTACAACCCAAGCGGCACTTGAAGTGTTTGATCGTGCACAAATTTCACAAAATATCCAAGCTGCATTGGCTGCTGCTCAAAAGCGAAGTCAGGAACTTGCTCAAGAGCTGAGTGAAAGTAGCAAATAATCGTTTTATTTAGGAAAGTTCAAGTATGGGTGCAAACTCTGCGCTAATTTTTGGCATCATTATTAACGTTGCAATTTTACTGGTGTTCTTCCGCTTTCTCATGCAGTTGGCAGCGGTTAACTTTTATAACCCAGTGGTGATGTCGACCGTAAAAGCCACAAAAATTGTGGATATGTTTGGTCGTATTTTTCCAAATGTAGCGAAAGGCCGCGTTAACTCAGCGGCTTTAGTGCTTTTGGTTTTATTGTACTTACTGAAAATTTTTGGCGTCATGTATCTCTCTGGAGCGATGCCGAATAGTCCTGTGCATTTGGTCATTTTAACTTTTGTGACCATGATTCAGGACTTGATTCGTTTCTGTCGTTACCTGATTTTTGCAACGATTATTTTAAGTTGGGTGGTGATGTTTACGCAGTCACGCTCACCTTATATCGAAGTGATTCAAGAGCTTGCCGAACCATTATTGGCCCCGTTTCGCCGTTTATTGCCCAATATGGGCATGATTGATCTTTCTCCAATCGTAGCGTTCTTGGCGTTGTATATTGCTGAAATGATTATGAATGAAGTGGCGATTGTTCTGCTCACTGGTTTATAAGATTGTAGCGAATAAAAAGGACTCGATTGTGAGTCCTTTTTTTGTGGTTGAAATTTTCAGGTGAAGACGTTGATATTTCTTCTAGGAAGCAAATGACCTCCATACCAGCCTTTCTCCTAGGAGAAAGGCTCAAATGTTTTAGTGGGCTTCATCCCAGTTTCGACCTTTGCCGACTTCAACCAACAATGGCACAGAAATCTGCAAAACAGACTGCATCACGTCTGCCAGTTTCGAAGCCAGTTCATCCGCAATACTTTCATCGACTTCAAAAACCAATTCATCGTGTACTTGTAGTAGCATTTTGGCTTGATCTTTAGGCAGCATTTGATCAACAGCAATCATCGCCATTTTAATAATGTCCGCAGCAGAACCTTGCAGCGGTGCATTAATTGCGGCACGTTCGGCCGCTTGTTTGATCATTTTATTGCTTGCCATAATATCGGGCGTATACAATCGACGGCCCAAAATGGTTTCGACAAAACCTTGTTCACGTGCAATTTGACGGGTACGTTCCATATAGTCGAGCACGCCCGGATAACGCTGGAAGTATTTCGCAATATAGCCACGCGATTCTTCACGGCTAAAACCGAGTTGACGGGTTAAGCCAAACTCAGACATGCCGTAGAGTAGACCGAAATTGACGGCTTTGGCCTGACGACGTTGGTCTGACGTGACATCTTCAAGTGCGACACCTAAGACTTCAGCCGCTGTACGACGGTGTACATCTTGCCCATGATTAAAGGCATCGACCAAGGCTTCATCTTGTGAGAAATGCGCCATTAAACGCAGTTCAATTTGTGAATAATCGGCTGCCAAGAGCACGCGACCTTGTGGTGCAATAAAGGCTTTACGAATTTGACGGCCAATTTCCTCACGTACAGGAATGTTCTGTAAGTTGGGGTCGGTCGAAGATAGACGACCAGTTGCGGTCAGTGCTTGGTGGTAGCTGGTATGCACACGATGAGTATCGCTGTTGGCTTGTTTTAATAAGCCATCGGTATAGGTGCTTTTTAGTTTCGATAAACCGCGATAGTCTAAAATTAGCTCGGTAATTGGGTGGTCAATTTTTTCTAAAACACTTTCAGAGGTACTGTACTGACCTGTTGCGGTTTTTTTGCCGCCCTTAAGTCCGAGTTTATCAAACAGAATTTCACCGACTTGCTTCGGAGAGCTGACATTGAAACTTTGTCCCGCCAGTTCGGTAATCTGGCTTTCAAGATTGGCCATGGTATTGGCAAACTCAACACCGAGTTGGTCAAGGAAGCTTAAGTCGAGCTCAATGCCGTTTTCTTCCATGATGGTCAGGACACGGGCAACTGGCATTTCGACATTGTGTAAAATATTGACCAGTTCAGGGTGCTTTTGCAGTTTGGCATCGAGAACTTCAAACAGGCGATAGGTTACATGGGCATCTTCAGCGGCATAGTGCGCGGCGGTTTCGATCTCAATTTGGTTAAATGTTTTTTGTTTTGCGCCTTTACCCGCCACCTGTTCAAAGGTCGTGGTTAAGTGGCTGAGGTAGAGGCGTGAAACATCATCCATCCCGTGACGCGTTGCTACAGCATTGAGTACATAAGATGCCAACATGGTATCGAAATACCAACCTTTGAGTTCAATACCATGATTTTCCAAGACATGTGCATCATATTTCAAATGATGACCAATTTTTTGAACCGACTCATCTTCTAAAATAGGTTTGATTTGCGCCAAGATCTGTTCACGATTTAGTTGTTCAGGTGCATTTTCATAATCATGCGCAAGTGGAACGTAATACGCATCTTGCGCATCGAACGCGACCGAAAAACCAACAATTTGCGCTACACGATAGTCTAAACTGGTGGTTTCAGTATCAAAGGCAAAACGTTTTTCTGTACTTAAACGTTTGAATAATTGAGTCCACTGTTCTGCACCGAGCACAGTATGGTAATTCGCTTGACCCAGTTGGTCATCGACACTGCTTTGAACGGCTTGATCTTCTGTATTGATGACGGTTTCAGACTGCGCTGATTTAGCAATGTGTTGCGTCGCTTGTTTGTAGGTTGCACTATTGGGATTGTTTGGATGATCAAGCGATTGCAACTGTTGACGGAATTCAAGTTCTGTATACAGTGAACGCAAGGCTTCGGTATTCGGATCTTGGAGTTTGAGATCGTCAAAGGTCAGTCCTGTCTCTAAGTCGCAGACAATACTTGCCAGTTGATGATCGAGAGCAATTCCATCGGCATGTTCTTTGATGTTTTGACCGACTTTGCCTTTAATTTGATCGACATTCTCTAAGATGCCACCAATCGAGCCGTATTCTGTTAACAGTTTTGCCGCAGTTTTTGCACCAACACCCGGAACACCCATAATGCCGTCAGAGGCATCGCCCATTAAAGTCAGATAGTCAATAATTTGGTTTGGCCACACCCCAAACTTTTCAAACACGCCATTTACATCCATCGGCTTGTCTTTAAAGCTGTCTTCTAAGGTGACTTTATCTGTCACCAACTGTGCCATGTCTTTATCGCCTGTGGAAATCAGCACTTGCTGTCCCGCGGCTTCCGCACGTTTGGCTAAAGTCCCGATGATGTCATCTGCTTCTGCACCTGGGAGCATGTATAAGGGGATACCCAAAGCACGAATTAAGGCATGCAAATATGGAATTTGCTCTGATAATTCCTCAGGCATACTTGGGCGGTCACCTTTATAAATCGGCGACAGCACATGACGAAAAGTTGGTTCTGGTGTATCAAAAATGACTGCCATATGTGTTGGCTGGGTACGACGCATCAGTTTTTGGATGGCAGAAATTGCCCCACGAATTGCATTGGTATGTAAGCCAGTTGACGTGGTGAGCGGTGGCAAAGCATGAAAAGCACGAAATAAAAAGTATGAGCCATCGACCAAGACAAATGGTGGCATTGCAAGATTCCTTATCCAAATAACCCGTTTATTGTACGTGATTTTGACGCAGAACAAAGTGTATTGATGTACCGATTGGCATAGATGGTTACGGTTATGCGCTTAAAGATGTACTACAAGCTGATGTATTATTTGAAGATGAGAAAAAGAGATCGAGAACGGATGCAAACTGGACAGCGTGAAATTCGCATGATGTGGTTAATGGGGCTCACGATTGTTGCTATTGCAGCATGGTTTCTGGCCGTACCGCTGTTGAGTGCATTGTGTGGAATCGCTTTGATCATGAGTGTCATGCACTATGTTGATAGCATTGAACACCCCAGTACGACCTTGGCGGAACAACGGGACATTACTTTCCAGCCAACGTCAAAAGTGCCGCTTTACCTTGCTGCTTTCGTCATTTTAGTCGGCATGGTGGGGCAATGGGGTGGGCTCATTGGATTGGGGATCAGTGGTTGGTTGTTCTTTTTCTTTCGATGGTTGCGTCGTTTAGAATATCTATTGTTATCCGTGCAAGCACAGCCACATCAGGTGATATCTGACCGATTCCCAGAATCTGAAAATTCTCCCTCGTTACCCACTATTCTAAACAACACAGATAATTTAAGTCTCAGTGAGCAAGTGAAACGCTGGCTTTGGCAGGGCAATCCTGTCTTAAAAGTTGCGATTGTGATACTGCTGATTGGGCTTATTTTATTATTACGCTTTGCCACCGAACATTGGCAGTTGAGTCTCGCGGTAAAGCTTAGCCTCGTTGCTGCTGTAAGTGTAGGTGTTGTGGTCTTTGGTTGCGCACTCCTACAAAAGAACCGCAGTTTTGCTTTGGCTTTGGAAGCACTTGGACTGTCAGGTTTATTTTTGACTTTGTTTTTTGCTTACTACAACGGTGTGATTGCAAGTTTAGCGATTGCGAGCCTGTGCTTTGTGGTGGTGATGGCGGTTACACTTTGGCTCAGTTTAAAACAACAGTCGATTGAGCTGGCGTTGATGGCACTGATCATTGCTTATTTGGCACCTTTTACTTTGCCTGTACGGAATGCCACTGCGATAGAACTGGTGGCCTACTATTTGGTCATCAATATTGCGGTTGCTGTTTTAAGCACGTTCAGGCCGTGGAAAGTCCTTAACCAAATTGCTTTTTTAATGACGGTGGTCGTAGGCGGCGCTTATGCCTTTTACCAGGGTAAAGCGTCAGAGCGAGACATGCTAGCCGTGTTGGTTTTGGCACATAGTACGGTCTTTATTTGGTTGAGTTTTCGTTATAGTCAACTGTTGGCGCGTGAGGATTTAACTCAGTTTAAGTTAAAACCGATCTTGGATGTGGCTTTGATTTTTGCTGCCCCTATTGTTGCTTTTGCTTTTTTGTATGTGATGTATTTTGAGGAAACGATTTGGCAGGCAGGCTTTAGTCTGGGCTTTGCAGCGCTCTATGCCATGCTTTATCAACTGCTAAAAAGAGCCCATAGCGTTGAGCTGATTGCGCAAAGTTATCTCAGTCTGACTTTGGTCTTCTTGGCGCTGATTCCCCCTATTTTACTGCCTGATCAGTGGGGGGTGGTGGGTTGGAGTATTGAGGGTGCACTGATCTTTATGTATGCCTTATATCGAAATTCCGCCCTGAGTCGTTATTTGGCGATGGGCTTACTGGCCGTGGCAGGGCTCTCAAGTCTGTACTATGTGGTGGAGCTCAATCGTTTTCCAACGGAAGTCTATTGGGCGCTGTGTCTGAGTTATTTTGCTGTGGTTGCCGTTGCCAACAGTGTAGAGCGCTTTAGACAACAGTTGTCTTTTGCCACCATTGCCTTTTTTTGCTTACAACTGCTTTCAGCAACCAGCATGTTGTTTATTTTACTTTTGGATGAAATCGACAGTAAAAGTCAGGTAACGATGGCGCTGCTGATCATTGTGCTTTTATATACGGTGCTAAATGAATGGTTGCTCTACCGCAAAGCCAGTTGGTCATGGCTATTACCCAAATGGATTGGTTTGATTCCGCTCTATGCCGTTGCCTTCATTTTCTTGGTGGGCTTGAGCCATGATGGCATCATTATGTGGTCGTCTGGTTTAGACCGCCTATTCTTTGCTTTAACAAGTGGATTACTCACGTTGCTGTGGTTGCGCCCGTTACAGGGTGTAGCGGATGAGCAGGAGTGGGTGAGTTTGGGGGCTTTACTGAGTTTGGCGCTCACCAGCTTAACTCTCATTCCAAGTATGCCGTATTTGAGCATGGTCATTTTACCGCTGGCCTTTGCTGCATGGTGCTACACACAACCGACTCAAACGCGATGGAGACAGTTTTGGCAAGCACGCAATACCTTAGTGCTCATGTTGTTTTGGATCGTGTGTTCTCAGATCTTTAGCCAACAAGCTTTTGCAGGGTACAGGTTACCCATTTTCAATCCATTCGACTTGGTCAGTATTGCAATGCTGATTGGTGTCATTTGGATGCTGAATTTACAAATGAAAGCGGGTTTGGAAAAAAGTCTGGGTGCTATTTTGATGATGTCGAGTCTACTTTGGCTCAGTAGTTATGTGGTGCTACGTGCGCTGCATGTCTATTTCCTCACACCCTATAATGACTGGGAAATGTGGGAAAATGCCTTGGTGCAACTGAGCTTTACTTTGCTTTGGGTCAGTTTGGCTTTCATTTGCATGCTGACGGCAACCAAACGCAACTTGCGTTCATTGTGGATTTTTGGTGGGTGTATTTTAGTTCTTGTGACGCTGAAATTGGTCTTGTTTGACTTATCTCACATTGGGACACTCACCCGCGTGATTTCATTTTTAGGCGCGGGTTTGGTGATGTTGGTGATTGCGTATATTGCGCCGATGCCGGAACTTGAGGAAAAGACCAATTAAACAAGTTCAGCTCCTTATGTCTGCATGGATCATAAGGAGCTGAAGAGATTTATTTGATGTTCGGTTCTCGTTTCAAGGCTTGTGCATTGGCATATTGATCAATTTCTTCATTGGATAAAGGACGCGAAAGCGGATGATCGACAAAGCCCATTTTCGGCACAGGAATTTCGATTTGGTTATCTAAGAAACCATTACGAATACGTTCCTGCATTTCATCACGCACTTGCAAAAAGTGTTCTTGCTGACACCATACGGCAAATAATAATTCAATCGAGGACTCACGAAAGGCGGTGACGGTGACGGCAGGTTTAGGGTCTGCAAGCACCAAAGGATATTTATTAGCCACATCAATCAGCACCTCGCGTACTTTAATGATGTTCTCATGAAAGTTAATGGCTAGGGTGATTGGAATACGCCGTATTGGAAACTTAGAGAGGTTATGAACAGGTGCTCGAATCAGTTGTTCATTCGGCAGTCGTACATAAATGTTGTCCTGAGTGAGTAACTTAACCGAGAGGAGGTCAATTGAAATAACTTCACCTTCAATGGTATTGCCACGTATAAGGGTGATTGAAATGGTGTCGCCAATTTCAAAAGAACCTTCACCAATCAGGAATAATCCACTGATTAAGTTGGATGCAGAGGTTTGTGAGGCAAAACCCAAAGCAACCGTCAAAATACCTGCTGCGCCTAAAAACACACTGAGTTTAAAACCAGCTTCTTTGAGGCTAGCCATCACAAAAATTAGGAAAATAAAGTAAAAAATACCACGACGCCAGACCAACCGTTGGTGGGCGTTAAACTTGGTGCCAATGGTTCGGATAAATGTATTTGAAACCAGACGTGCCAAGAGAAAACCAACAAAACACAGCACTAAGGCAATTAAGATTTCTGTTAATCGTTCTGTATTGATGTTGGTAAAAATGCCTTTTAGGCTACTGGTAATTTCTTGGGGAATATTTGAGTTTGGCATCTGTCCCCCTTAGAAGAATGAATCAAACATATTAAATAATGCGCTCGCCGAAGAGCGCGGTGGATGCACATAAATCACTTTGCCTGCATGCGGAGGCGTACGGTTCTCGATACGGATTCGCGGTGGCCGATCGGCGCCTTCATGTAAGACTTTAATTTGCGATGTCCAAAGTCGTCCCGTACTTTCACTATAAAATAAAGGCAGGGCTGAAACAGGTACGTTCATGCGGTCAAAACGCAGTTGTAAATGGCTGGTGTTGTGGAACTCAATGGGCGTCACTGCACGAAATGCACGTGGTTTGAGTTGATGCAATTCAGTTCGACCATCGACAGCCGTAGCGTAGGCAATTTCACCTGTACGGTGGTTTGGCCCAAACCAAGTTTCTTTGGGTAAAATCACAGGAATATCAAATAAGGGATCGCGCTGACCTTCAATAAAACCCGAAATCCATAACGGAGTGCTGATATACAACGTCCCGCGCTGACCTGCTGGAATATAAATCGGATCGACAGGTTTAATCACCACTGAACGATCGGCCAAACGTGGCATCAGTTGGATCGTATGGTGAGTGTTTTTAAACATGTAGCGTTTAATTTCAACGGGGTGTGGAAAGGCAAAATGTGGATCTTCTATCGCATGCCATTTTTGCTCATAGTCATACTGAACTTGAGGACGATGAAACTCTAAACGCCATTCTTGTAGACCGCGGGTGAGGCGAAAAAGTAATGAGCCGAACTGCCACGCACGAGCTTGATTCAACTCAAAGTTGTATTCCCCCCACCATTTTAAATTGGGGCTATCCGATTCAAACAGTTCATTCATATTAGGCAACAGCACATTTCCTTATATTGCAAATCAGTGAAAAACAGACTTCACGCTGTCATATGCTTAGAGTACACTCAAAATAATATTTTTCATCATTATTATAATTTTAAGATGCAAGTGCTTAAACAATTACAAATTCCCTATAGTTTTGCGAAGCGTCATGGCGTGCTGTTGCGTTACGAAGGCGATCAAGCCTTTATTGTGCGCCGTGAAAGTACGCCGTTGTTGGCTTTGCAAGAGGCACGTCGTTTTTTAGGTGTGGCAGCACAACATCAACTGTGTAGTGATGAAGAATTTCACCAGCTTTTAAGCAGTAGCTATGCAGGGGACAGTGGCGAATCACAACAAGTGGCAGCAGGTTTAGAAGATCATCCCGATTTACTCAGTTTAGCTGACCAAGTGCCTGAAGCTGAAGATCTGATGGATCAAGAAGATGATGCTCCAATTGTTCGTTTGATTAATGCGTTATTGTCTGAAGCCATTCGTGTTGGCGCATCTGATATTCATATTGAAGCCTTTGAAAAGAAACTATCGGTGCGTTTACGTGTCGATGGGCAATTACGTGAAATTGTGCAGCCACGCCGTGAACTAGCACCGCTGTTGGTGTCTCGTATTAAAGTCATGGCAAAATTGGATATTGCAGAAAAACGGATTCCGCAAGACGGGCGTATTTCACTGCGTTTGGCTGGGCGTGAAGTAGATGTACGTGTATCGACTTTGCCCTCATCACATGGCGAACGTGTGGTGATGCGTTTATTAGATAAACAAGCCGGTCGTTTGAACATGACCCATTTGGGCTTATTGAAACCTGACTATGAACGCTTGACTCAATTAGTGCATCGTCCACACGGGATTATTTTGGTCACAGGACCGACAGGTTCGGGTAAAACCACGACACTTTATGCAGCACTTTCAGACCTTAATGACGGTTCGAAAAATATTTTGACCGCAGAAGACCCGATTGAATATCAACTGGAAGGAATTGGACAGACGCAAGTCAACACCAAAGTCGATATGACTTTTGCGAGAGCCTTAAAGGCCATGCTGCGTCAAGACCCAGATGTGGTGATGGTCGGTGAAATCCGTGACTTGGAAACGGCTGAAATTGCGGTCCAAGCATCCCTCACAGGGCATTTGGTCTTATCTACACTGCATACCAATACGGCCATTGGTGCGGTGACCCGTTTAAAAGATATGGGCATTGAGCCGTTTTTGTTGTCGAGTTCTTTGATTGGTGTCATTGCACAGCGTTTAGTGCGAACCTTATGTAGCCATTGTGTGACATGGCATGAAGCCGATACTTTTGAAACACAACTATTTCAGCATTTGAGCCCAAAATCAGAACTTCAGTTACCTCAACCGAATGGCTGTGAACGTTGTTCACATACGGGTTTTACGGGGCGGACGGCGATTTATGAAATTGTCGCTGTGGACGATCAGATGCGCCGTTTAGTTCATGGCAATGCCGCTGAATATGAATTAGAAAGTTATGCCCGACAACACTCAGGCTCTATTCGTGATGATGGTTTGCGTAAAGTTTTGGCGGGGAAAACCACACTGGAAGAAGTATTGCGTGTGACCAATGAAGCGGCTGAGTAATGAGTAAAGCTAAAGATTAAATTTAAAAAATCCAATTTTAGAGGGGCTCATTTATTTTGAAACTGAGTGCCTTTAAAAAATGCAAGTTCCAAAGCTCTATATTCCGTAATGTCATAACCAACTTTGTGTTTCATTAACTCAAAAAATGTTGTGAAGGCTTTTTCATTTTTTAGCTCTTCGATCAGCTTTAAATACTCAATATAAGCTTTGGGCTTTTCTAATCTGTATTTATGTGGTTCTACATTGTTTAGAAATCTAAAAACACGGCTGTCCCAAATCGCATATTGCCTTGGGTTTATAAAATGTAAGAGTTTTGATGTACCAACAAGTGAATTGTTAAAGGTATTTTTTAGCGTTGTAAGTTGTTGTTCATCGATAAGTTTGCCTTTTTTGACTTCATTTAAGATGAAGAGAACTTCTTCTGTATTTTTAAGATTTAGCGCTTTTAGGATCGTGGGCATCCAAGAATAAGTAAAACTTATTCCGATTACCAAATTCTCTAAATTGATAGATTCTAAATTTTGGAAGTAATTTAAAAAATAAGGATAGGAAAGGAGATAATTTTCTTCGGTCGATTTAAAATTATTTGCAATATTAGTCAGTTGAAGAAAAGTTTCATCATTTGATTTGTCACGTTTCATTTTAGATGTTTTACTACATTGTTTAAGTCAATATAGAATATTTGAATAAATTAAATCCACCTAAAAATTAGTCTTTATTTTTAGGTGGATGTTCATTTAAAAATCAAACAATCACATTCAATGTCACATCAATATTGCCACGTGTTGCATTTGAATAAGGGCAAACAATATGTGCTGCATCCACTAATTTTTGCGCTTCTGCTTGCTCTAAACCTTCTAAATGAATGTTCAAGGTCACTTGAATACCAAAACCTGTTGGAATAGGGCCAATACCTACATCACCTTCGATATAAACATCAGGTGTAATTTTTAATTGGTCACGGTTAGCAACAAACTTCATTGCACCTAGAAAACATGCAGAATAACCTGCGGCAAAAAGCTGTTCAGGGTTCGTTCCACCACCTGCGCCGCCCATTTCTTTAGGAACGGTGAGTTTTACATCTAAAATTCCATCAGAAGAGGTTGCGCGACCATCACGGCCACCTGTCGCTTTAGCATGTGCTGTATAAACTACTTTTTCTAAAGACATTGTGATTCCCTGAATATTCTATTTGAGTTCTTATCCTGTCCTAAATTGCATAAAGAATAAGCAGTGTTTTTGTAAATTTATACAGAGTATGCTTGCGTTTAAATTGAGGGTTTAGTTAATTAAAAATCAATGGTATAGAATCCTATTATTGTTTTTTTAACATTTGCAATCGGGGCTTGTCGATGTGAATGAAAACTGAGAGGGATTCGAGGGATTATTAATTTTTAAAGATAAATAGAGTCATGTATTTTATGAGAGCTAGAGCTACTCAATGCAAGAGCAGCAAATCAATATGAAGTTTTTGTGCGAAGACTGACGTTATTTTAAATGATCGCGGCTTGATTAAAATTGCACTAATTTTCGGTGTTGCATTAACGGCATGCTTTCACGGATTTGAGCTTGTTCCGCCAAGTCAAAAGGTACAGTAATCAACTGCGCGCCTGGGTTAAGAATCAAATCCAAAACTTGACCACGGCTATTGGTTGCTGCTGCATGTCCCCAAGTTTGTCTCTTTTCACCATGCCAACCTTGTTGCGCTGCGCCTAACACGATGCTTTGGCTATCCATCGCACGGGCTTGTAATAATAACTGCCAGTGCATTTGCCCAGTGGTGTAGGTAAATGCAGCAGGAGCAGTCAAAATATTTGCACCACGCGCGCGTAAAGTTAAAGCCAGTTCAGGAAAGCGTAAGTCATAGCAAACCATTAAGCCAATATTACCAAAAGGTGTTTTTGCCACAACGACATCTGTACCAGGTTCAAAAAACTTAGATTCTTGGTAGCCACCCACAGCATCGCCAACTTGTACGTCAAACAAATGAATTTTGTCATAACGTGCTTCGGTCCGTTCAGGGCTGATGCAAAGACTAACTGTACGAACACGACCATCTTCAATAACAGAACCATCTGGACGGAACGGGCATGGGAGAGTACCCGCGACGATCCAGATCTGATATTGATGAGCAAGATTTTCTAAACGCTTTTGAATGTCTTCAAACTGTGCTGCGGTCTCACGTTGTTTGCCTGCAGCAAAACAAACGAAGTTTTCGGGAAACACAATAAGTTCAGCACCATTAGCTTTACTCTGTTGAATGAGAGACTCAATGACAAGAAAGTTTGCTTCAATGTCATTTTGAGAGTTCATCTGTACAACAGAAAGTAAAGTCATAAATGGGCCTACAAAAATTGTTGTTATGCGTTTTGTTGCTGTGACACTTGATCGAGGCTGTCTTGTTCTTTTTGCAACTGTTTGACCAAAGGTTCAAACATATTTTGATTACTTTGATTCAGTTCCATCAAAGTCTTATGCGCATCTAGTACGGTGTTTAACATATTACGATGCGTAATGTGTTCTTCCATCAGTTCGAGGGTACAAACGTTTGGATCGCCACAGTAGTTTAAAATCACAAAAACCTGCCCTAGCCCCATACTGTTGGCTAAGGTAGTGATATCAGAGTTGGTGGACAACATGACAGCTTGGATATTATGGATCTGTTTAAGCTTTAAGCCTAACTTTGCCAAAATGCCTAACACAGTGCTGTCGATGAATGTAGTTTGGGTTAAATCTACGATTGCACCAACAACATTTGACTGTTGTTCAATACGGTTTAAAAGTTTGTCTAGACTGATACAAGATTGGGCACGCACTTCGCCAATAAGCTTAAAAATATGCGTTCCATTCAAGCTTGCATATTCAACATGACCTGTTGACATATAAATGCCATTTGCAGAGAAGGATAGGAAATTATCCCATAGGGCAAATACTTACTCAAGTATCTAACAGTCTTAGAAGATAGGATATTGTAATAAGTTATTGATAATTTGATTAATTCATTCGACGTAAACTTAAAATGGTAATATCGTCTGCAACATGTTCTGGTGCTTCAAAGGATTGATTTTGCAAATGATAAACCAATTGTGTGAACTGATCATTCAGTCCACCATTGAAGGGTTCGAGTGCGCCATCGGAGCAAATAATGAAGCGGGCATGGCGGTTGAGGACACATTCATGCTCTTCAACTTCTAGCTCTTCAGTAAGGCCCAAAGGAAAACTACTGGTATGTAATATTTTGGGAGCTTGATTTGGTTCAAAGATAATTGCGGGGGGGTAATGTCCTGCACTCGACCAACGAAGTTGATGTGTTTCGAGATTTAAAATCCCTGCAATCATGGTGATGTGCTTTTCAATATTCTCCTGAACCAACATGCCATTAAGTTTCTTAATGAGTTCACGTGGTGTTTTGGCACGACCATGAAAAGCCGCCATCCAAGAGGTTAGTAAGCTGCTGGTGACCCCGTGACCGGATACATCAGCCAAATAGAACATCACTTCTTTATCGCTAATTTTCCAATAATCAAACCAGTCTCCAGACAAATAAGCAGAAGGCTGAAAAAATGTTTCAACGGTGTAATTTTGGAGTTCTATAGGATTTGGTAAAAGTCGCTTTTGTAACTCTGCTGCGGAAGGCAGATCTCGACTATCTTGATTACGTTTATATTGTGCATCAATTTTGAGCAAGGATTGTTGAGGATTGCTGGGGAGTTTATTCCACATCCAACCTGCTAAAGCACCGAGTTCCCAAGCTTGGGCTAAAGCACTACCTTCATTTTCAAAGGCAAGGACAATGGTGGGAAGTGTCCATTTATAATCTAAATAATCTTGGATATCGGCAATAGCAATAATAGTCGGGTCATAAAGATCAATGTCTTCTATGCGAATCATTTGCACACTTGGTAGTGTGTCTAGCACCTGTTCTAAATATGGAATATGGCGAGAAGGTTGAATGAAATACATAAAAAAAATGGCTTATCCTTAGCATTAAGCTATTGCTTTACTATAACAAGCAAATTACAGCTAGAGAAAAAAAATTCAACTCTAGCTGCAATACATTGTTATTCCGTATCTAACATTTGATGCGATTCATTGGTTGATGGAGAGCTAGAAGAATCATCATCACCGACCTCATCAATGAACATTCCTTCAGCTTCTTGGCCTTTTTTCTCAGCAATAATGAAGTTTTTACGTTGTAAATAAATATCACGAATTGAGGAATATTTGTCGCCTTGAATCGCACCCTCAATATCAATCAGTTGTGATCGCACATCAATACCACGTAAAGTCTGTTCGGCCCAATACAGGACTTCTTCATCTTCTAATATGTATCTTTGTGGGCGCGCATAGCCATCAACAACCAAGCCAAAACCATCACGGAAAGTACTTGGCCCAAAAACAGGAAGTACTAGGTATGGGCCAGATGGAACCCCCCAATAGCCAAGAGTCGTACCAAAGTTTTCATCTTCAGTTTCTAAACCCAAGCGCGAAGCAGGATCTGCAAAACCTAAAGTAGTTACCGTATT
This sequence comes from Acinetobacter sp. CAU_H_S139_7, assembly GCF_058599305.1. NCBI lineage: Bacteria > Pseudomonadati > Pseudomonadota > Gammaproteobacteria > Moraxellales > Moraxellaceae > Acinetobacter > Acinetobacter sp. CAU_H_S139_7. The sequence goes on along the minus strand of NZ_CM178651.1, from coordinate 2,849,628 downwards.
AATGGTAAATCGACCTAAAGTTTTTGCGGCACGGCCGGGACGACCTTGTATAAGTTGGTTCACTGCATTCCAAGGTTCACCGAGGTTTTTACGAAAGCCACTATAAGAGTCACGAATCGGAGAAGGGATCTTTTCTTTATATTCCACCGCAATTGGGCGAACGATCGCACGGTCTAAAGCATCATTGACGGCAAAAATTTGTCTATTCAAAGGTTGAAGCGGATCTTTTACATTATCAGGTTGTGCTGCATTGGCATCTACTTTTAAATCTTTTGCTTTAATATTCTTTAATTCTTTAAGCGAAGAAGATTGAGCTGTTTGCGGATCAGCACTGGTATCTATTTCGCTGGCAGCTGTAGGCGCTACATCTTCAGCAAATGCAAATGTTGTAAAGCCTACAAAGAGTAGACCAGCACATAAGTGGCGAATGTGTTGCATATAAAAGAGTTCCGGAACTTTATAATCAGCAGGTGAATTAAAAAAATAATCTTTTAACTATCTTAACAGCTCTTTATTGCTCATTGTTAAATCAAATTTTAAGAAATGTTAGTAAAAAAGCGACATTTTGCTGAATAAATAAACAAGTGGAAGTTTTTTTATAAATAATTGAGAAAAGGGGGTTGTGTTGGTTTGGAAATGCTGTAGAATGCACATCCATCGGCGGTGATGTTGATTAAAACTTGTTGAGAAACAAGGATTTAGCCCAAGCGGTAGAATCTGGAAGTCTTGAATAAGTTTAAAAATAATTAACAAAACCAGTTGACTTCTTCTTGAAAGAGAGTAGTATGGCCGACCTAGCTTGCTGATGACGAATCAGTAAGAAGATCATTAAGAGATTATGAAGAACAACTTGTGTGGATTTTTACTGATTGATCGATCGAAAATATTTCATTGATTGAATGGTAAAAATTACTCGAAGTTTATTTGAGAAATATTTGTCAGAAAATTGATGAGCCAAGATTTGTAGCCATAAGCTACTAATGATTTTTAACTGAAGAGTTTGATCATGGCTCAGATTGAACGCTGGCGGCAGGCTTAACACATGCAAGTCGAGCGGGGAAAGGTAGCTTGCTACCTGACCTAGCGGCGGACGGGTGAGTAATGCTTAGGAATCTGCCTATTAGTGGGGGACAACATTCCGAAAGGAATGCTAATACCGCATACGCCCTACGGGGGAAAGCAGGGGATCTTCGGACCTTGCGCTAATAGATGAGCCTAAGTCAGATTAGCTAGTTGGTGGGGTAAAGGCCTACCAAGGCGACGATCTGTAGCGGGTCTGAGAGGATGATCCGCCACACTGGGACTGAGACACGGCCCAGACTCCTACGGGAGGCAGCAGTGGGGAATATTGGACAATGGGCGAAAGCCTGATCCAGCCATGCCGCGTGTGTGAAGAAGGCCTTTTGGTTGTAAAGCACTTTAAGCGAGGAGGAGGCTACTTAGATTAATACTCTAGGATAGTGGACGTTACTCGCAGAATAAGCACCGGCTAACTCTGTGCCAGCAGCCGCGGTAATACAGAGGGTGCGAGCGTTAATCGGATTTACTGGGCGTAAAGCGTGCGTAGGCGGCTTCTTAAGTCGGATGTGAAATCCCTGAGCTTAACTTAGGAATTGCATTCGATACTGGGAAGCTAGAGTATGGGAGAGGATGGTAGAATTCCAGGTGTAGCGGTGAAATGCGTAGAGATCTGGAGGAATACCGATGGCGAAGGCAGCCATCTGGCCTAATACTGACGCTGAGGTACGAAAGCATGGGGAGCAAACAGGATTAGATACCCTGGTAGTCCATGCCGTAAACGATGTCTACTAGCCGTTGGGGCCTTTGAGGCTTTAGTGGCGCAGCTAACGCGATAAGTAGACCGCCTGGGGAGTACGGTCGCAAGACTAAAACTCAAATGAATTGACGGGGGCCCGCACAAGCGGTGGAGCATGTGGTTTAATTCGATGCAACGCGAAGAACCTTACCTGGTCTTGACATAGTAAGAACTTTCCAGAGATGGATTGGTGCCTTCGGGAACTTACATACAGGTGCTGCATGGCTGTCGTCAGCTCGTGTCGTGAGATGTTGGGTTAAGTCCCGCAACGAGCGCAACCCTTTTCCTTATTTGCCAGCGGGTTAAGCCGGGAACTTTAAGGATACTGCCAGTGACAAACTGGAGGAAGGCGGGGACGACGTCAAGTCATCATGGCCCTTACGACCAGGGCTACACACGTGCTACAATGGTCGGTACAAAGGGTTGCTACCTAGCGATAGGATGCTAATCTCAAAAAGCCGATCGTAGTCCGGATTGGAGTCTGCAACTCGACTCCATGAAGTCGGAATCGCTAGTAATCGCGGATCAGAATGCCGCGGTGAATACGTTCCCGGGCCTTGTACACACCGCCCGTCACACCATGGGAATTTGTTGCACCAGAAGTAGGTAGTCTAACCGCAAGGAGGACGCTTACCACGGTGTGGCCGATGACTGGGGTGAAGTCGTAACAAGGTAGCCGTAGGGGAACCTGCGGCTGGATCACCTCCTTAACGAAAGATTGACGATTGGTAAGAATCCACAACAAGTTGTTCTTCATGACGATGTATCTGAGGGTCTGTAGCTCAGTTGGTTAGAGCACACGCTTGATAAGCGTGGGGTCACAAGTTCAAGTCTTGTCAGACCCACCAAATCTGACTAACAAGCATTATTAAATGCTGAATACAGAAAAACAGAGACATTGACTTATTGATAAGCTGGGGACTTAGCTTAGTTGGTAGAGCGCCTGCTTTGCACGCAGGAGGTCAGGAGTTCGACTCTCCTAGTCTCCACCAAATTTCAAGACAAGAAAAGCATGCTTTTCCTTGAAATTTAAGCAAGAAGCTATGCTTCGCGCAGATAGGTTGGATTACAGAAATTAGTAAGTAGATAACTTATTAACTTCTGTGATTTATCACAGTTTCCTGACCTGACGAAGGCTGGAAAAATCATTAACAGAATATATTTGAGTTGAAATAATTTGTTCATACTCGTTTTTAAGATCGACATTAACAGTGATTTATTACTGATTGATGAAGGTTGAAGAAATGAGTTACTAGCGAAATTAACTGAATCAAGCGTTTTGGTATGTGAATTGAATTGAAGCTGTACAGTGTTTAAGTACACAGAGCAACAAACTGTAAGGAAGTGATGAGAAATCATCATAGACTGTCTTAATCCTACTTGTAGGGATTAACGACTGTTTGGGGTTGTATAGTCAAGTAATTAAGTGCATGTGGTGGATGCCTTGGCAGTCAGAGGCGATGAAAGACGTAATAGCCTGCGATAAGCTCCGGGGAGGCGGCAAATATCCTGTGATCCGGAGATTTCTGAATGGGGAAACCCACCTGTCATAAGGCAGGTATCGTATGATGAATACATAGTCATACGAGGCGAACGAGGGGAAGTGAAACATCTCAGTACCCTTAGGAAAAGAAATCAATTGAGATTCCCTCAGTAGCGGCGAGCGAACGGGGAAAAGCCCATTAAGTCATATCAGTTTTAGTGGAATGCTCTGGGAAGTGCAACCATAGTGGGTGATAGTCCTGTACACGAAAGGGCTGATATGATGATGTCGAGTAGGGCGGGGCACGTGAAACCTTGTCTGAATATGGGGGGACCATCCTCCAAGGCTAAATACTCCTGACTGACCGATAGTGAACCAGTACCGTGAGGGAAAGGCGAAAAGAACCCCTGTGAGGGGAGTGAAATAGATCCTGAAACCGCATGCATACAAGCAGTGGGAGCCGACTTGTTCGGTGACTGCGTACCTTTTGTATAATGGGTCAGCGACTTACATTCAGTAGCGAGGTTAACCGCATAGGGGAGCCGTAGAGAAATCGAGTCTTAATAGGGCGTTTAGTTGCTGGGTGTAGACCCGAAACCGGGTGATCTATCCATGAGCAGGTTGAAGGTTGGGTAACACTAACTGGAGGACCGAACCCACTGTCGTTGAAAAGCCAGGGGATGACTTGTGGATAGGGGTGAAAGGCTAATCAAACTCGGTGATAGCTGGTTCTCCCCGAAAGCTATTTAGGTAGCGCCTCGGACGAATACCATTGGGGGTAGAGCACTGTTTCGGCTAGGGGGTCATCCCGACTTACCAAACCGATGCAAACTCCGAATACCAATGAGTACTATCCGGGAGACAGACTGCGGGTGCTAACGTCCGTAGTCAAGAGGAAAACAATCCAGACCGCCAGCTAAGGCCCCAAAATTATAGTTAAGTGGGAAACGATGTGGGAAGGCATAGACAGCTAGGAGGTTGGCTTAGAAGCAGCCACCCTTTAAAGAAAGCGTAATAGCTCACTAGTCGAGTCGGCCTGCGCGGAAGATGTAACGGGGCTAAAACTATATGCCGAAGCTGCGGATTTGCAATTTATTGCAAGTGGTAGGGGAGCGTTCTGTAAGCCGATGAAGGTGTATTGAGAAGTATGCTGGAGGTATCAGAAGTGCGAATGCTGACGTGAGTAACGACAATGCGAGTGAAAAACTCGCACGCTGAAAGACCAAGGGTTCCAGTCCAACGTTAATCGGGGCTGGGTGAGTCGACCCCTAAGGCGAGGCCGAGAGGCGTAGTCGATGGGAAATTGGTTAATATTCCAATACTTCTATGTAATGCGATGAGAGGACGGAGAAGGTTAAGTCAGCCTGGCGTTGGTTGTCCAGGTGGAAGGTTGTAGGCATGTATCTTAGGCAAATCCGGGGTACTCTATGCTGAGAACTGATAGCAAGCTGTACTTGTACAGTGAAGTGGCTGATACCATGCTTCCAGGAAAAGTCTCTAAGCTTCAGTTACATAGGAATCGTACCCGAAACCGACACAGGTGGTCAGGTCGAGTAGACCAAAGCGCTTGAGAGAACTCTGCTGAAGGAACTAGGCAAAATGGTACCGTAACTTCGGGAGAAGGTACGCTGCCGACGGTGATAGGATTTACTCCTTGAGCTATTGGCAGCCACAGAAACCAGGCCCCTGCAACTGTTTATTAAAAACATAGCACTCTGCAAACACGAAAGTGGACGTATAGGGTGTGATGCCTGCCCGGTGCTGGAAGGTTAATTGATGGGGTTAGCGTAAGCGAAGCTCTTGATCGAAGCCCCAGTAAACGGCGGCCGTAACTATAACGGTCCTAAGGTAGCGAAATTCCTTGTCGGGTAAGTTCCGACCTGCACGAATGGCATAATGATGGGGGCGCTGTCTCCAGCAGAGACTCAGTGAAATCGAATTCGCCGTGAAGATGCGGTGTACCCGCGGCTAGACGGAAAGACCCCGTGAACCTTTACTGCAGCTTGACATTGAACTTTGATCTTACTTGTGTAGGATAGGTGGGAGGCTTTGAAACCGAGACGCTAGTTTCGGTGGAGCCAATCTTGAAATACCACCCTGGTAATATTGAGGTTCTAACTCTGTCCCGTTATCCGGGACGAGGACCATGTCTGGTGGGTAGTTTGACTGGGGCGGTCTCCTCCTAAAGAGTAACGGAGGAGTACGAAGGTGCGCTCAGCGTGGTCGGAAATCACGCGTAGAGTATAAAGGCAAAAGCGCGCTTAACTGCGAGACCCACAAGTCGAGCAGGTACGAAAGTAGGTCTTAGTGATCCGGTGGTTCTGTATGGAAGGGCCATCGCTCAACGGATAAAAGGTACTCTGGGGATAACAGGCTGATACCGCCCAAGAGTTCATATCGACGGCGGTGTTTGGCACCTCGATGTCGGCTCATCTCATCCTGGGGCTGAAGCAGGTCCCAAGGGTATGGCTGTTCGCCATTTAAAGAGGTACGCGAGCTGGGTTTAGAACGTCGTGAGACAGTTCGGTCCCTATCTACCGTGGGCGTTGGAAATTTGAGAGGATCTGCTCCTAGTACGAGAGGACCAGAGTGGACGAACCTCTGGTGTACCGGTTGTGACGCCAGTCGCATCGCCGGGTAGCTATGTTCGGAAGGGATAACCGCTGAAAGCATCTAAGCGGGAAGCCTACCTCAAGATAAGATTTCCCTAGGACTTTATGTCCTCTAAAGAGCCGTTGAAGACTACGACGTTGATAGGTTGGATGTGGAAGCATAGTGATATGTGAAGCTGACCAATACTAATTGCTCGTGAGGCTTGACTATACAACACCCAAACAGTTGGTGTTGTGGTTCAAATCACTGCAAACAACTTGATTTAGTTATAAAGCTAGATAAAATATCCAACTCAAATATACCTGTTAATAACTCATTTGATGAAAGTTAGGCACGAAGAGCACTGCTCTGAGGTTAGACCCAACGAATAGTCATAAACAGTTGTGCTGGCGACAATAGCAAGAGTGAACCACCTGATCCCTTCCCGAACTCAGAAGTGAAACCTCTTAGCGCTGATGGTAGTGTGGAGTTATCCATGTGAGAGTAAGTCATCGCCAGCTCATTAATTCTAAATCCCCCTCCGCTAATCGCTGAGGGGGATTTTTTTATGCAACATATATTCAATAATTTAAATAAAGAATTATTAAGTGGGTAAGAAGAGAATTAGAGCGGAGAATACACGCTAAATTATACAAAAATACATTTATATAAATGAAAATTATGTGAAATATCTATCATTTATCAGAATATCAGTATTGCATAATTTTGTTGCTTGCATTTTTTAGGGTATAGAGTAGCTGCCCTAAGAGTACATCTTTTTCAGTCAAGGTTACGATAATCATTGGGTGATTTGAAGAAGGGATCGAGGTTAAAATGGCTTTACCATTGTCTGCATCCAAAGTAATTGATTGACAACCTTCGAGATGAATTTCATTCATAAAGGCTGCAACCACAGCTAAAATCGAGCTACTAACTGCTGCAAGTTTAGTACTGTTATAACCATCTCTCTTATAAACATGGGCTAACTCGAAGCCATCTGTGCTACATAGCATGACATAATTGACACTGCGGACATTCATGAGAACATCTTGAATCTCATTTTTTGCAAAATCAATTAACTCTTTTGGTGCTGTGCGGCTTTGCGCTAAAGTAAACATATAGAACCTCGTTAAGGGTTAATTGGCAATATTTGAGTTGATCTCAATGGATGTAATGAGCGCTTCTAATAATAATAGAACGTCATCTTTCTTTCTTGCGTCGATAAAGAAGAGTGGAGAAAAGAGGTCATTTTGTAATAACCAGTCTTTATAGATAGTGGTTGATTTGGTTGACTCAGAAAGAAGATCGGTATGTGTAATGCCGATTGCAATATTGTCGGTAAAGTTTTGGAAGGTTTCCAGATAGCTTTCTAATTCTTGAATAGGGTTGTCTGAATGATGGTCAATCAAAATCACCGCACCAATAGCACCTTTGGTAATGGCAGACCAAATAAAGTCGAAGCGGCTTTGCCCAGGTGTACCATAGAGCCCAATGGTCAGGTTTTCATCAAGCGTGATTTCACCATAATCAATACCAACGGTGGTTTCTAATTTAGTATGGCGCTGTGCGTCTGTATTGAAAGCCTCCGTTTGCAGTACGGGAATCTCTGAGAGTGATCGAATCGCCTCCGTTTTACCCGCGCCCATACCACCGGCAAAAACAATTTTAAAGCGTTGTAAAATCATATTATTATCCTATATACCTAGTTTTTTTCTTAGTTTTCCAAAAAAGCTTTTAATTAATCCTGCTTCTTCTGTAACTTGAGGCATTTCTGGTGGGTTAAAGTGTTTATCCCAAATATTGATTTTTGAGAGATTATGGGTCGCGATATTGGCTGCAATAAAGCGCTGCACAGTTTCAATAGGGAGATTCAACTGCGTTGCAATTTTTGAAATTTTACCACCTTGAATAAAGCAGCTGGAAAGTTGAAAAATGGTTTTCCTGTCCACATTGCTTGCTGGCTTAGGCCACATATGGATCTTAAAATGCCCATCTTCAGGTGCAATTTCTTTCAAAAATATGGGTGAATCCCAAAAAAACTGCCATAGCCAGTCGCTAAGTATATGGGGTTGCTTACGTGAGACTTTCATGAAGTTACTGGTGCTAGCAATGTCATAATCAAAACCAGAATCTGTAAAGGCTTGTTCTCGCTCTGTATTGAGCCAAGCGATATTTTTCTGAATATCAATAATGGCAATGGTGCCCAAAGTATCAAAAAGATGTAGCTTTGAGTTGCGTTCGGTATCCAGCATTTTGCTGAAATATTCTAATTTATAGGGTGTTTTTTTATTCTGAGTTTCGATAGGAAGGATTTGTTGATTCTCAAAAGAGGGATGTAGTAGATGTTGAATAATCCAATTCGAGAAGCTTTCAAGATGTGTAATTGGTAAAGAAATTGTGTTTTCGTGGAGTCGGTTTTCGTTATGGGTTTGCTTAGAAATTTTTAGCCATGGGAACTGACGACTTCGAATGATCTTTTGGATCCCTTCGGTTTCATAAAAACTTTCATGGATAAATAAACAATCAATAGTTGGGTCAGCAGCGGAGCTCCAGTTAATTTTATACTCTTGAGGAATGAGATTACGTAGCTGTGTTTTAAGTTCGTCAGAATGGTTTGAACTCAGGCCGGTAATCGCAATATTAATATATTGCTTATTCATAGTGTTTCTTTAATTTAATTAGGTTGAAGAGGACAACGCATACAACCCCTTTCCCAAAAGGATGAGAAAGGGGCAATTCAAATTAAGAAAAATCTAGGCCTTTTTCATATCCTTTGAGTTCATGGCGAGCCATGGCAAGATTTGCTTTAGAGCGTTCAAGGACAAGATATAAGAAAATTTTGTCATTGCCTTCTAAAGGACGAATAAGATGATACTGCTTACCCAGCGTAATTAAAATATCTTCAATTGAGTCATTTAAGTTTAATGCTTGTGCAACACGTCGTTTTGAGCGAACGACTTCAGTATTACCTGCCGCCGCGAGTTCTAAATCGATGCTTCCACCGCCTTGAGTTGCTAGGGCTAAACCGCTTTCCCCATCGACCAATGCTGCTGCATAGAATCCATCGATATTTGCTAATGCTTCCAATGACACTTTAGCCATAGTTTTTCTCTTTAATTTTATAAGTTTTAAAATCCTTTTAACTTGTTGTTTCACAATTCGATTTAATTATATGGACGGTGTGAAAAAATTATCAATATAAATAAATGTAACAAAAAAAGATGAATAAATGTACGATTAAACCCGAGGCTTTTAGTCAGTTTTTGCTACAGATTCTGTGATTAGGTTTGCGTATTTTAAAAAGGAGTGTGAGAAAGTTTATTGTTATTTGAAAAAGTGTTTAATTTATTTGCTATTGTAACAAAATGTAACTTTTACCATTTGGACAAATAAAAGCAAAAAAGAAATCGATTTTTTTGATTTTTAAAGATGAAATATATAATTATTTTTCATTAAAAAATAAAGGGATGCGCAAAATGAGTGCATCCCTTGGGAATTAGACAAACATTTGACTTGCTGCGCAATAAAGTCCCCATAAAATAACAATAGCCACAGCAGGCTCAATCAGTTTTGCCCATGTTGGCGTTGGATTTTGCTCTACTACCTGTGTGTGTAGCTGATCTGAGTGGTCTGTTGCGTGTTGATTTACCATTTGATTAAACTCCTTCATCGTCTCTTCTAATGATAGCTCTTCTTCAGGCTTTGGTTTAGAGCCAATCAGTTCTGTTAGCTCACTTGTTGTCCAAACCCAGTCATCAGCCAGACCAGAGAGGTGCTCGATTTGACCGACAAGCAGCTCACGAATTCCATGTTCGCCAAAGTTTCCCGTGACATCAAGTTGTTTGAGTTCAGCAAACTGCAGACTCAACATGGTAGTCAAGCTATGTTCTAAGTCTGCCTTCGCTAACTGTGATTCATTTTGCGGAGACGTGGTGAGATGCCTTGCAAGTTCTTGAATATACAGGTGATCTTGAGTCTGAATCTCTTGATAGAGCTTGGTGCCATCTTGACGCATCAAAGTGATGAGTTTTCCAAGCGAGAGAGTGTTGGCCTCAGAAAGATATTGAAGTCGCTCCTCATCTGAATATTGACTCAGAAGCTCAGGCTTTTGAATTTTAATCTGCTCTGCAAAATATTGTACTAAATCAAAAGCCATATAATTACTCCATTTTATTAATCTAATAACCTTAAACTTGGTTTTTTCTTAGCGGGTTCAGTTTTTTCTTCATTGTCTGATTTTAAAGCATTTTGCTCACTTTGGGTATGATTGTCATACTCACTTGGATCGAAGAATAAGCCTTGTCCATTTTCACGGGCATAAATGCCAATCACAGCATTAAGTGGGACATAAATATCACGAGATACCCCACCAAAACGAGCAGAGAAGGTAATCGCATCGTTGCTCATATGTAGCGCATGCACTGCATGAGGGACGATGTTTAAGACAATTTGTCCATCTTGAATAAACTGTTCAGGAACGAGGGTATTTGGTTGGGTTGCATCGACCAATAAGTGCGGTGTCAATTGGTTATCACAAATCCATTCATAAATGGCGCGAGCTAAATATGGACGAGTCGGCGTAAGGTTTAATTCTTGATCAGACATAATGTTCTCTACGGCTGTTTAAATTCAGATTGATAATGGTTTTTCTCCTGCAAAGTTAAAGACTTTAAAAATGCAGGACGACTAAAAATACGTTGACAATATAAATAGATTGGGCGGCATTGCTGTTTGGGTAAATGTACGCCCATGCTGTTTAAGCGTAGAAAGATAGGCGCAAGCATGCAATCTAAAATGCTAAAGCTTTCCGACATGAAATAGGGGAAATGCTGAAACAATGGTGTCAGGGAAATGAGTGTGTCTTTCAGTTTTTTTTGTGCTTTCAGTTTTGCTTGTTCATCGAGTGTATCTGGATGGCGTAACATCATATCGGCAAGCTTTAACCAATCTTGTTCAAAGCGCCAAATATACTGACGCTGTTCCGCACGAGGCATAGGTGCGTCGGCATAGAGCTTGTTTTGACGATAACGATCGTCTAAATATTCAGAGATGATATTGGCATTAAATAGTTTTAAATCATTTTCAATCAACATCGGCAGCTGATTATAAGGGTTTAAGCTGGCGAGATCTTCATCATCTGCATCACTTAAAACCAAATGGTATTTGATTTGCTTCTCTGCAAGTACATAACGAATCCAATGGGAGCGAAAATCATCTGCATGGCTATACAGCGTAATTCCTTGAAGCGGAGTAGTTTCGACAGACATATTTCAAGAAACTAGGTGAAGTGAATCGGTTAGAATACTAAAAATAGCCAATAAAATCATCTTAACTTTAATATGCTTATACAATCGAACAACTTGGAAGAAATCAAAAATAAGGATAGAACCATGCTGCTTAGGCTCAGAATCACCCAATCGATCGCAGTTATTATATTAATGACTTCTATCTCAAGTAGTTATGCTCAAATTCAAGATGCAGCCGAACACGTAGATGTAGCGCAGCAGACTGCTGAATATGCAGCTTGTATTGCCGATGAAGCCTGTGATGTCGCTACTTCTGTATCTGAGGATGAGATGTATGGCGGCATTCAGCAAGAATATAGAGTAAAAGGCTGTAAGGTCACTGTTTATAATGATGGACCTGTGAAAATGGTCGATGAGAAAACCGACGAGCCGTGTAATGCACCACTTCCCAAAGATCATCAATTTTCAAAATAAGCTGGAATATACAACTACAGGCATGTAGTACGAATAAAGCAGGAAGCATAGACTTAAAACTTGAAAATCACGCATAAAAAAAGCCTTGGATAAACCAAGGCTTTTTTGTCCGATTCGGTAAACGAATTAACGTTTAGAGAATTGAGGACGTTTACGAGCTTTACGTAAACCAAGTTTCTTACGTTCAACTTCACGAGCATCACGAGTAACGAAACCAGCTTGACGAAGAGCAGGTTTAAGTGTTTCGTCAGAAGCGATCAACGCACGAGTAATACCGTGACGGATAGCGCCAGCTTGACCACCGATACCACCACCAGCAACAGTGATGTAAAGGTCATACTTTTCAGTAACTTCGAGAAGCTCTAAAGGTTGACGAACAACCATACGAGCAGTTTCACGACCGAAGTATTGCTCAAGAGTACGGTTGTTAATTACGAGCTTGCCTGTACCAGCTGACAAGAAAACACGTGCAGTTGCGGTCTTACGGCGACCTGTACCATAATTAGTAGCCATGTGCTGTATCCCTTAGATGTCCAAAACTTGTGGCTGTTGAGCAGCGTGTGGATGCTCTGTACCTGCATACACTTTCATTTTCTTGATCATTGCATAACCAAGAGGACCTTTTGGTAACATACCTTTAACAGCTTTTTCTAAAACTGCTTCAGGTTTGTGAGCAATTAACTTTTCAAAGTTAGTCTCACGGATACCACCAGGGAAGCCAGTGTGGCGATAGTATTTTTTATCAAGCGCTTTTTTACCAGTCACTTGAATTTCTTCAGCATTGATTACAACGATATAATCGCCAGTGTCAACGTGAGGAGTATAAGAAGTCTTGTGCTTACCACGTAGACGACGAGCGATTTCAGTCGCAAGGCGACCTAAAGTTTTGCCAGAAGCATCAACAACGTACCAGTCGTGTTGAACTTCAGCAGGCTTAGCGCTGAGAGTTTTCATTAAACCACTACCTATTATAGTTGGTTTGGACTATGGAATCTGTCCAAACAAAAGGAGACGCGATTCTAAACGAAGTTGCTCAGAATCACAAATGAAAATATAAAATTTCAAGAGCCGTATTTTAAGGTATTTCCCAGTACAAAGGAAGAGATCAAAGTTTATTCTTTTTAAAAAACCACAAAAAAAATCAAACTTTAAAAAAATGGGGAACAGCGATATTGAACTTTATGACTTCACTGAATGAAATGCGGGATCATCACCATAGAAGTATTTTAAAATAACGGATAGTACAGGAGTTACGACTCGCAATTTCTTTGTCATGTTTTATATGTTTGAGGCTTTATTTTTTCTTTGAAAGTCGATGGAATGTGAAAACAGGATAAGTGAGGATTTAAATATAAAAGAATAGGTTTAAGTTGAGTACGGTGAATGCGGAGATACTGGGTGAGACGTTGTATAATAGTCAAAACGCATTTTATTTGAGTTGATCATGCTGCCTTTATATGTCACCAGTGGTGAACCTGCTGGGATTGGTCCAGATATTTGTTTAAGCCTTGCTGCTCGTATAGATGAGCGTCCGATCGTGGTCCTTGGTGATATGAACTTGCTACGTACACGTGCCGCATGTTTGGGATTGGACATTGAACTGATTGAATATTCAGGGCAAGAAGCATCATCAACTCAGGGTCAACTTTATGTTGAGCATGTGCCTTTAAGCGAAGCTGTTGTAATGGGTGAGCTCAATCCTGAAAATGCGCCTTATGTCTTAGAGCAGCTACGACGTTCAGCCGATTATGCCATGTGCGGTAAAAGCGTAGGTGTTGCAACTGCACCTGTACAAAAGTCAGTCATCAATGATGCTGGGATTCACTTTAGTGGACATACCGAATACTACCAAGAGTTTGCTGGGGTTGAACGTGTGGTGATGATGCTCGCAACCAAGACCTTGCGTGTCGCGCTGGCTACTACACATTTGCCATTAAGAGCTGTACCCGATGCGATTACCAAAGAACGACTGCATCAAGTGATTGGTATTTTAATTCAGGACTTAAAAAGCAAATTTAAAAAAGAGCATCCCCACATTTTAGTGTGTGGCTTAAACCCACATGCAGGGGAGGATGGTTATTTGGGCATGGAAGAAATTGAGGTGATTAACCCTGTGCTGGAAAGCTACCGTGCTCAAGGCATAAATATGAGCCTGAGCCTACCTGCCGATACCTTATTCACCCCAGAAAACTTAAAAGATGCCGATGCTGTTTTGGCGATGTATCACGATCAGGGCTTACCTGTGTTAAAATCGCAAGGGTTTGGTGAAGCCATTAATATTACTTTGGGCTTACCGTTTATTCGTACCTCAGTCGATCATGGCACAGCTCTCTCCCTCGCAGGCACGGGTCTTGCGAAAAGCTCAAGCTTACAGGTCGCTGTTGATTTAGCGTTAGAATTAGCTCGTCACTAATGTTCAGTGATTAACTCACGTTGGAAAATTTTATGTATCAAATTAATGCCTTAAACCCTAAAGATGAAGGGCACCATACGCGGAAGCGTTTTGGGCAAAACTTCTTACATGACCAACGTGTGATTGCCAAGATTGTACGTTCAGTTGCACCACGCTCAGGTGATAACATTGTGGAAATTGGGCCGGGTTTGGCAGCCTTAACCTCTCCGTTGATTGGAGAGTGTGACGCACTTACGGTGGTAGAATTAGACCGTGATTTGGCGGCAGGTTTGCCAGGGCGTGTGCCACATCCTGAACGTTTAACCATTATTGAGACCGATGCACTGAAGTACGACTTCACCAATTTATTTGAAGATGGTCGTCCTTTACGGGTTGTGGGTAATTTGCCGTATAACATCTCAACGCCACTTTTGTTTCACCTCTTGGAGTTTGGTGACAAAGTTAAAGACATGCATTTTATGCTACAAAAAGAAGTGGTTGACCGTATTACGGCTTCTCCAAATAGCAAAGAATATGGTCGTTTGTCGGTGATGATTCAGTATTTCTGTAAACCTACGTTCTTGTTTGAAGTACCACCGGGTTCATTTAACCCGCCACCCAAAGTGACTTCTGCGGTGTTCCGTTTAGAGCCATATGCGGTTAAGCCTATTGTGGCAAAAAATGAAAAAGCCTTGGCACGTTTGGTCTCGCACGTCTTTACCCAGCGCCGTAAAACTTTGCGTAATAGCTTAAAAGGCATGTTGGTTGAAGATGGTTTTGAACAAGCAGGTGTTGATCCGATGGCGCGTCCAGAGACTTTAACACTGGCTCAATTTGTGGCATTAGCAGATCAAATGGTGGCTTAAGGTGACAGGTGCAGAGATTCGATACAATTATGTCATTGGTGATGTGCAGGGTTGTTTTGAAGCACTAAAAGCCTTGCTAAAGACTATTCAGTTTGATCCTGACCAAGATTTTATTTGGTTTGCAGGGGATTTGGTTGCTCGTGGTGAAAACTCATTGGGTGCTTTACGCTTTATTAAAAAATTAGTAGAGCGTAATGCGGCTGCAACAGTTTTAGGAAATCATGATTTAACTTTGCTGGCGGCTGCACGTGGCATTAAAGCAATTAAAGACAAAGATAACATTCGTGATGTGATTGATGCGATTGATAGTGATGATTTGATTGATTGGCTACGTAAACAACCCTTGTGTGTGTTTCCGAACGCAACCACGGTTCTGACGCATGCAGGCATTCCAACCAATTGGACAGCAGAACAAACTGCTGCTTTAGCCGCAGAAGTTGAGGCGGTCATTGCAGCGGATGATTTTGATGTTGTCGATGCCTTTTTAAAAGAAATGTATGGCAAAGAGCCTACCTTATGGTCGGATGAACTGACGGGGCATGCGCGTTTACGTTGTATCGTAAATTATTTGACTCGTATGCGTTTAACCGATAGTGCTGGGCGTTTGGAGTTTAGTTTTAAAGACTCGCTCAACGACCCGATGCCTGAAGGCTTCAAACCATGGTTTGAATTTGCTTCGCAAGCGGCACAAACCCATAAAGTTGTGTTTGGTCACTGGGCAGCTTTACAAGGCAAAACCATTTCAGACTCGATTCAAAATGTAGATGGCGGTTGTGTTTGGGGGCATCAATTAATGGCCTACCGTTTAGAAGATGAGACCTTATTTGCCGTTGATAATCCAGTTCAATAGCACATGCATTAAAAAAGCCACGAAGTTCGTGGCTTTTTTATTCTTAGTCGATTCTTAACCAGGTTTGGTTACGACCTAAAGCAGAAACACCGATGTATGCACGTAGAGAAAGACGCTTTCCTGTGGCATTCAGTTTCATTTTCGCATCATAAAGTTTGCCAGACAGTGGATCAATCACACGACCTTTTTCATAGTTGTTGGTGCCGTCCACATGCTTTAAGCCTTTAATAATGTCCATGCCTAAAATTGGCTTGTTGGTATATGGCGTAGGGCAATTCACACAAGTTTCTTTTGGTGTATAGCCTGGGCGTGGAGTAATTTTTACAATTTTTCCAGTGTAAGTATTATTCGATTCTTTACGAATTTCGATAACGGCTTTCGGTGAACCTGACTTATCATCAATTTGTTGCCATGTCCCTGTTAAGTCCTGTGCAAATGCTCCCCCGCAAAGCATGGACAATGTTAATCCCGCGATAAAAAACTTACTTTTCATATAAGGTTCTCTATAGTTTCACAAAAAGATATCCAAGACACAGAAAAATTAACAGTTTGCACAAGGCAAACTGTTTTGTGTTTAGATATGAGTTAGGCAGTTGCCTTTAAAAATTGAAAAATCATACATGCTTAGCTGAAACTCTTTTATTCATTGAAGTTGAAACAATCAGACTAAGTTTGATGCAATGTATGAGTGACTCAGTGGTGGTCTACAAAATCTAAAATGAATCGATCAAGTGATTGCGTAGACCAAGTCTGTTCAGTAATAGAACCTAGATTATTCTCGAATCCACGTTTGACTACGACCTAGAGCCGATATGCCCACGTATCCTCGCAAGGTTAAGCGTTTGCCATTCGAACTGAGTTTTGCTTTACAGCTATAAATATTACCAGACAGTGGATCAATGATTTTTCCACCCGTGTAATTGGTATTACCGCTGTGTTTCAAACCTTTCATCACATCCATGCCTAAAATAGGCTTATTAGTATACGGCGCAGGGCAATTAATACAAGTTTCTTTTGGTGTATAACCAGGACGAGGCGTTACTTTAACGATCTTAGCGGTATATGTCCCATTTGATTCTTGGCGAATATCAAGGATGGCTTTTGACGACCCAGTTTTGTCATCAATATTTTTCCAAGTGCCGCTAATATCTTCAGCGAAAGCTGTACTACCTATAACGGTTGTAGCGAATGCGATTGCAAGTGTCAATTTGCTCATGAACAAAATCCTTTTATCATTTAATCAACGACAAACTCATCTTAAGTCGATTTTTTAAACAATACAATTGTTTATGTGAGGAACATATCACATTTTTTGCAAGTATAGAATAAACAACGGTAACCAGATTGCTGTAAATACCGCATTGACAGCCATTCCAAAGGCTGCATAACGTCCAGCAATACTTCCCCGTTGCCATGCTTGAGCTGTACCGATGGCATGAGCTGCAAGACCTAGCGCTAAGCCCGATGCTCGTTCATCATTAATATGTTTGAGGATCAGTGGTGAAAATGCAGCACCAATCACACCGGATAAAATAACGATTAAAATTGCCAGACTCACAGGGGCTTGCAGCAGTGTTGCAATGTTAATCGCAATTGGCGTTGTGACTGCGCGTGTGGCAAATGCCATAATGGTAGGATCGGACAAATGTAGTAGATAAGCCAGTCCCATCGGCAGTCCGACCGCACTGATACTGGCAAAGACCAAGATACCCACCACGGCTTTGAGGGGGAGGTCGTCATAGCGCATGGCAGCCAATGGAATAGCCAATGCGACTGTGACATAACCGAGCAGATGGTTAAACACTGGATTTACCTGTGCCATATATTGCTCATACGGAATGTTTAACAACAACAGCAGGGCAATCACAAAGCACATGCCAAAAACAATCACGGGAATCTGTGGCAGTTTTTTGTTGAGTGGCTTTGCCAGTAAATAGGCAACGAGGGTTAGGAAAAAACCGAAAATAATGGGAATCATGTGCGCACTCCTAAAGCCATTTCTTAGACATTTTTGCGTAAACCCACAGTGGAATTAGTGTGCTGACAAATAGCACCACCAAAAACATTGGGATTTCACTGCCTAAATGGGTCATCATCAGCAGGGAGCCTGCACTGATAGGTAGAAAAGCAAAGGCACTTTCTTTCATGATTTTATTGTTGGTATCCACCAAACGTGCTGGAATTTTATGAAATTTTCTCCAACCCAAAAGGACGATTAATAAACTAATCAGTCCAATTAAATTGCCCATTTCAGGATGTCCAAAACGTCCAGTGATCCACACAGCCGCTTCACGAAAGATGATGATCAGGGCAACCGTGCCGATCCATGCTTTCCAATCAACAGTTTTTATCCATTCCATTTTGTTCTGTCATTAACATTTTACTTATCACGTTTTAACCGATTTAGCTTTTGATTTCAAATTCTTCGAGTTCACGATGAAATTGTTTTGCTTTCAAACCTAAAATTTCATTAATCGGTAAATGTGCTTGTTTAATCAATTGTTCGAGTTTATGCGGTGCAATATACACTTGTAGGTGTAGGTTGCCTTCATCATCATAATTTTCAGATTGAATCACATTTAGGGCGTACAGTTGATTACGCAATTTGCCATAGGCTGGTTTGAGTAGGACGTCAAAGTTTTGAATTTGACCCATCAAACACTCTTGGACCGCTTGGCGTAGTAGATCAAATCCTTCGCCTGTATGTGCTGAGACATAGACACGCTCAGGTACATTTGGTTCAGCGTAAATGATTTTGGCTTGTTCGCCACTTTGATCGATCTTGTTATACACCCGTAGAATTGGAATATCTGCGCCAATTTCTTTGAGCACTTTTTCAACAGCTTCAATTTGTTCCATATGGTCAGGACTGCTCGAGTCAATCACATGCAACAGCAAACTGGCTTCTAATGTTTCCTCTAGCGTCGCTTTAAACGATTCCACTAAAGCATGCGCAAGATTACGCACAAAACCAACCGTGTCGGCTAGAACCAGCGGACCAATACCATCCCATTCCAAACGTCTTAAGGTTGGATCTAAGGTTGCAAATAACTGATCTGCGGCATAAACATCAGATTTGGCAAGAGTGTTAAACAGGGTTGATTTGCCCGCATTGGTATAACCAACCAAAGAAACGGTTGGAATCGCGGCTTTTTGACGTGCAGCACGCCCTTGAATACGCGTCTGACGGACTTTTTCTAATTTATCTTTAAGTTGTCCAACACGGACACGAAGTAAACGACGGTCAGTTTCGAGTTGCGTTTCACCTGGACCACGAAGTCCAATCCCGCCTTTTTGGCTATCGAGGCTAATGCCTGTACCGACCAGTCGAGAAGACAAGTGATCCAATTGAGCCAATTCGACTTGAAGTTTCCCTTCATGGGTACGGGCACGTTGTGCGAAGATATCTAGAATAAGGCGTGTACGGTCAATGACGCGGCACTTAATAATGCGACTCAGATTACGTTCCTGACTAGGGGTTAGAGCATGGTCAATAATCACTAGTGTGGCTTCAAGTTCCTCAACACGAGCAGCAATTTCTTCTGCTTTGCCTGAACCAATGAAATATTTAGCATCGGGTTTGAATCTTTGAGCGTGAACATGCTCCAGAATTTCTGCACCTGCCGACTTAGCAAGCAAACGAAATTCTTCTGCATCAAGGTCTTCCAGAATATGGATGGCAACACTGACTAAAATGGTTTTTTCGCCACCTTGCTTCTGCTCAAAATATTCCACTAAATTCGATCTCACATTGAAAACTCTAGTGTAGATGAATTTGCTGAGATTGAGCGAAATAGTTATGCCGTTACCTTACATTGAGCGAAATAAGTGAACCAAAAGCAGTAAAGTACCAAAGTATAAAATACTGAGCCCTATAATAAATTTCAGTGCCTGAACAGGATTTAACGTTGGAGCTGGAGGATTCATTTGATCGTTCATGTACACACCATGTTTTGGTATTTCGATTGATTTATTATAATTAATTTGTTTAAACGATTAAAATTGAAAATAATCATCTGGTCCTTCGGTTTTTATGATCAATGCAAGTTACTCAAGATCAGTATAGAATGAGCCGAAATCAATGATTAAATGTTGAATGAAGCTGTGCCAAGTGAACCGTCTATGCAATCGAATACTGAAATAAAAACAACATCACTAAAAGGTGTCTCTAAGCTTTTTCTGTATGGTAAAAAGTTGGCTTCGGGGCTTGGCGCCGTGTCCGAAGGGTTTTATTTGGTCTATCGACATGGCTTGTATAAAGACATTAACAATCCACAAAATACCCGTTACGTGCAGTATTTTTGCCGTCGCCTGTGCAAGGTTTTTAACATTGATGTGCATGTCCACGGGGATATTCCACGTAAGCCTGCACTTTGGGTCAGCAATCATATTTCGTGGTTAGATGTAGCAGTTTTGGGTTCAGGCGCACGAGTTTTCTTTTTGGCCAAGGCTGAAATTGAAAAATGGCCTGTGTTTGGCAAGCTGGCAAAAAGTGGTGGAACTTTGTTTATTCAACGTGGTTCAGGCGATTCCATCAAAATTCGAGAGCAAATTACAGCGTTTTTAAAACAAGATATTCCTGTGTTATTTTTCCCAGAAGCGACCACCACCGATGGTTCTAAAGTGAAAAAGGTCCATGGACGTATTTTAGGCGCAGCAATTGAGGCCCAGCGTGATGTGCAAATTTGTTTGCTTTGCTATGTGAATCAACAGGGCGAACTTGACCAAGTCTCTCCGTTTATCGGTAACATTAGTTTTGCCGAGCATGTTAAAAAAGTACTAGAAATGCCAAAAGTCACGGCACATTTAGTTGCGCTCCCAGCCATTTGTACCGCAGGACATACGGTTGAGAGTTTAACGGCACTGGTCCAACAAAAAATGGTGCAAGGTTTGGCTGATTTACATCACAAAGTTTTGAAGTCCCAACCCAACATGCAACAAGCTTGAAGGCTTACATAAAGCCTTCAATTGGTAGCCAAGAGACGACTTTGAGACCAGCACGTTTGAACCAATTCATTTGGGGTTCAGTGGTATAGGTTTTGGTAGAACCATCAGCTTGTTTGATTTGCCAGTTAATGTTTTTATTTGCATCTAAAACCAGCTTATAGGCATATTTACTGAGGTTTTGGTCCATGGTGTAGTGTACCGCTTTGGCCAGCGGTGGACTGTTCAGTAAAACCCCAATTTCTGTATTTAAGTTGGCAGAGCGGGGATCAAAATTAAATGAACCAATAAAAACCTGTTTCTCATCAATGGCCATGAGTTTGGCATGTAGACTCGAGCGGCTTAATCCTTTGATGCTGACTTTGGCTTTTTTCGAAATTTCTTCATTGTTTTCGTTTAGGGCTTCGGCCGCAGGTGTGGCTAAAAACTCATAGAGTTGAACACCACTTTCCAGCAAGTCTTCACGATATTTTCCATAGAAAGCATGCACCAATGGTACATCATTGGCTTTAAATGAGTTGGTCAGTACGCGAACTTGAATGTCACTTTGAGCTAGATTTGCCAGATGTTTTTTGCCTTTACGTTCAGGTACAAAATAGGCTGAAATAATGTCGATGCTTTCCATTGGCTTTTCTAAATGGGTTTGCAACTGGAAGTTTAAATGTTCTTCTTTTTTTGCCCGTGATTTGATTTTACTCGGTGAGTCTTTCACCACTTCGGCTTTGACCCAATCGAATTGGATACTATCATTTAACCAGTGTTCAAAGGCTTGCGAACGATTGGCCAGATCGAGATAATTTTGGACGGTCACTTCCTGATAGTGCTGCGCTAACTGGGTTTTTAAACCTTCATAACGCAAGCTGTAATGGTTGGCGTTGACAATTTGACGCACTGGAAAGGCATAATCGTCATTCCAGTATTCATCGAAAGAATGCACAATTTCATCTGAGGCAGAGCCGACCAACATTACATCAACATCGGAAAACTGATAACTGTCGCTGACGTTATAATATTGATTGCTCATGTTGCGCCCACCAATCAAAGAAATTTGATTATCGGCAATGAAACTCTTATTGTGCATACGACGGTTGATGCGTTTTAAGTTTAAGACCATATCCATGGCACGATAGTGACGGAAGCGGTAGGGGTTATACAGTTTAATGTCGATGTTGGTGTGTTGATCGAGTGCTAAATAGATGCCTTCCATTTTCTTGGCATTGTTATCATCGATCAGTAAGCGAACCTTCACTCCACGATCGGCGGCTTTCAAAATAGAATAAAGCGCTAAAGAACCAATACGATCATTGTCCCAAATATAGTATTGTAGATCTAATGTCTTTTCTGCTTTATCAATGAGATGGATACGTGCAGCCAATGCCTCGAGCGGGTTGTAAAGAACATGAAAGCCCGTCAGTCCTGGATGTTGCTCACGCAAAGGCAGTACGATTTTACCTAAACTGGTTTGATCTGTTGGTAGATCAAAGGCATAGACGGGCGTCTGCGGTATCTGTTTAGGTAAGGTATTACACGCGGGAACAGTCAAAACCATACAGCTCAGCAACAACAATTTGGCATTTTGCTGAGTCGAAGATGAACGGAATGAAGTTTGTTTTGCTAAGCCGTGAGGTTTTTCCATCATCATAAAGTCTATAAATTTGGTTTGAGTATAATTCTGAGCTGTGAAAAGATAAACAGAAGATTATGTGTTCTTGATGAACAAATTGTGAGTAAAAGTCTATGATCAATACACACTCCGTCGTGTTCTATTTTTATATTGCGATGGCCTTGCTTGCAGGGTGGGCGGTGTATCAGGCATGGATCAGTCAAACCAATACGGAGACGATTCATCCGTTTAAAGCCTTTGTGCATTTATTGGCTTTTTATCTTTCGTATTTACTCATTCCTTTGTTTTTCTTTAGCATATACGCAGGTTTTCAGGGCTATTATTCATGGCATGAAGCTATTTTTGTATTTTTGGTCAGTGGTATATTGTGCTATGCACGTTTCATTGAACCACATTTTGTGCATGTCAAAACCACTCAATATCAAATTCAAAAAGATTATAAATTACTCAAACCCGTCCGTATCGCCTTAATTGCCGATTTACATATTGGTCTATTTTCAGGGCATGAGCGGCAGCTGAAAACCATTGTCAAACGAGTCAATGAGCAAAAGCCTGATTTGGTGGTGGTTGCAGGGGATTGGACTTATGAACCCGAAAATAAACTGGCAGAAGAGTTAGAGGTGTTAAAGCAAATCAATGCACCTGTCTATTCAGTCAATGGTAACCATGACGAACAATATCCTGGACCACCAATTCAAAATTTATTAAGACATGCTTTGAAGGTCAACAATGTCATTGATATTGAAGGTCAGATTGTGGAATTCGAAGAATTTCGTCTGATGGGTGTTGGGGATTTGTGGGCAGGTAAGGCAGATATGCGTTTTATGCCGCATTTACCGCGAGACAAACCTTGGGTGATTTTGTCGCATAATCCTGACACGGTCGATATGGTACCTGCTTTACCCAGTCGTCCTTTAATGCTTTCAGGTCATACGCATGGTGGTCAAGTTGAGCTGCCATGGCTTACAGATTATGTGATGAAGAAGGTGTCTATATTAGGACACAAAAAAGGTTTGTACCGACATGAACATGCGGATGTGTTTGTCACGGTTGGAACAGGCATGGTGGGTGTGCCGTTTCGTTTTCGTGTACCACCGACCATCGATATTATTGAACTGATTTAAGTTGGGCTTAGAACCAATAAAAAATAAAGCTTAAAACCAAAATGACCACAGCCAAGATAATCCAAAGGTTGTGGTTTTTTGTATGGAGCTCTTGTAGGTCTTGCATAGTATCGAGGTTATTCACTGCTGGGCTATGCGGGCTTTGTGGCTGTTGTTGTGTAAAGCTCCGTCCTTCAGACACAAGGGAGCTGTGGTGTCTTAATTCAGCGGTTGATATGCGTTGTTGTTGGTGTCGTTTATGGCGATACATGCTTTTTAGTGCAGCATCATGCCGCTTCGTGAGTTCAGTCACGATTTCTTGTGCATCATCGTATTGAAAAGCGGTATGTGTGGCGATGTATTGAATGGCTTGAATAATTTTATTTTCTTCAACTAATACGATGACATCAAGGAGTTGTTCATTGGTGAGTTGTTGTATTTTTTCATCCATTTTTCGGTCCTATTCATCTGTATCTCTCTCTATTTTTGAAGTAAAACGACAGATTTTAAATATGGTTTTTGTAGCGTTTGTGAACGCATTGGTATAAAAAAAACCAGCATCATTGTGCTGGTTTTTAGGCATCAAATTCAGGGTTAAATTTGATTATTTACATCATCATTTTTGGTTTCACGAATCATTAAGAACGCACATAAAGACAGAAGCGATGCCGCTGTGAGGTAGTAACCTACTGCGTGTAAACCATAGGTGGTTGCAAGCTTGGTGGCAATGAGAGGTGCAAATGAAGCCCCAAAGATCCCCGCAAGGTTAAAGGTTAGTGCTGAACCTGTATAACGAACGGATATTGGAAAAATTTCAGAGAGCACAGTACCAATTGGTCCATAGGTTAAACCCATGATGGATAAACCAATACACAGGAACAAGAACACAACAAGGGTATTGCCTGATTCCAACATGCTTGAGAATACTAAACCAAATAATGCCGCAGCAATACAGACTGCAATAGAGGTGGTTTTACGACCAAATTTTTCCGCAAAAACCGCCGACAAGGGGATGAATGCAGCAAAGCAGAGGGTTGCGACCAGTTGAAGTTGTAAGAACTGTTCACGGGTGTAACCGAGCTGTTTGGTACCCCATTGTAAAGCGAATACGGTTGTGAGGTAGAACACCACAAAAGTGCAGATGGCTGCAATGGTACCTAAAATCAACATGCCCCAGTGCTTGGTGATCACTTCTTTAAATGGAATGTTAACTTCTTTTTGCTTGTCTAAAACTTTCTGGAACGCGGGGGTTTCATGGAGTTGTAAACGAATCCACAGACCTACAATCACCAGTAAAGCACTTGAGATAAAGGGAATACGCCAGCCCCAAGTCATGAACGCTTCTTCAGTCATAAAATGACCCAGCGTTAAGAATGAACCAGTTGCTAAGATAAAGCCAATCGGCGCGCCCAGTTGGGGAAACATGCCATACCAAGCACGTTTACCTTCAGGTGCATTTTCCGTGGCAAGCAATACAGCACCCGACCATTCACCACCTAAGCCGAGTCCTTGACCTAAACGACACAGCGCAAGCAGTAATGGCGCGGCAATTCCAATTTGTGCATAGGTGGGTAATAAGCCGATACACACGGTTGAAAGTCCCATG
The DNA here is from genome assembly GCF_058599305.1 of Acinetobacter sp. CAU_H_S139_7. Lineage (NCBI taxonomy): Bacteria > Pseudomonadati > Pseudomonadota > Gammaproteobacteria > Moraxellales > Moraxellaceae > Acinetobacter > Acinetobacter sp. CAU_H_S139_7. Next base: position 2,824,632 of record NZ_CM178651.1, on the reverse strand, counting down.
GTCAGCAAAGCTGCAACCAAGGTCGCCTTTCGGCCGATACGATCACCTAAATGTCCAAACAGTGCAGCACCAATCGGGCGTGCAATAAAGGCAATCGCAAAGGTTGCTAATGACTGAATTGTAGCGGTCATCGGGTCGGTACTTGCTGGAAAGAACAAATACGGAAAAATGATGACTGCAGCAGTCGCATAAATATAAAAATCGAAGAATTCGATTGTGGTACCTACGAGACTGGCTGTAAGTACGCGAAATTTTGAGTTTACAGGCTGCTGTTGTTCTGCAACAGCAGTATTTAATGACGCCATGGTAGACCTTACACTTAAAAAATAGTCGAACTGAGTTTTAAAAGCGTCATCTTTTTAAAAAAGGCGTAATTTTTTAAAAAAATACGAATGTTCCTCGGGCAGACTACGGAATTAGGGTTACTAAAAAATGTAGTGTGCGCGGGTTATATGACGTAAAGATAGATGGACAGGAAATGTGATCCTGCACCAATCAATACAAAAATATGCCAGATAGCGTGCGTATATCTTACCTTTTTTAGCGCATAAAACAATGCACCGATGGTATAGGAAAGTCCACCAATGATTAAAAAAGTCAAAGCTGGTTTAGATAAAAAGCGTTGCATATCATCCATTACCAGTACAGCCAGCCAACCCATAAGCAGATAAGCAATCAGTGAAAATTTTTCAAAGCGATGAATGAAAACTAACTTGAATAGTGTACCAATGAGTGCAATCACCCAAAGTGCAATGAGTAGGTAATGGGCTTTTTGCGTGGGCAGTGCGATAGACAAAAATGGAGTGTAGGTACCTGCAATCAGATAATAAATGGCAGTGTGATCTAATTTTTTATACCAGCCGCGACGCTCTGGAGATTCGGCAAAATGATACAAGCTTGATGCGGCAAATAATAAAAATAGGCTCAAAGCATAGACCGATAGCCCGATCCACTGCGCTGTTTCTAAGTAAGACCCTTTGATAATCAATAAAATACCTGCTATGAGTGCAAGAGCTGCACCAATAGCATGGCTAATGAAATTGATTCTTTCTTCAGCAGGATCGTAGTTGACAACAGGGTGAGTGCTCATAAGTCGTGTGCATTTTTATAAAATATACAACTGTATCGTAATTCAAATTTGCATTTAGCGTAAGACGCTTTAAAATTTAATCGCAATTCTTTTTTTGGTTTCTATTATGACCGTTTCGGTATCGTCCTCTGCACAAGAGCAGCAATTCCTTCAGGCCTTTCAGCAAGCGCTTGAATCTCAAAGTTTTGATCGGATGATTCTGAGTCAATATCAGGGTGAACTAGAGCAACTCGAGAAGATGACTTTTCGAGTCGTCATGTTGCAAGGACAGCCTGTATTGAGCTGTTTATATCGTCATAAAACCCAAGATGTCACCAAAAATTATTCATTAGACATAGCACTTGAAACGGTAACTGCACTTTTGGCGCAGTGTAAACAAGCCAATCTGCTGACAATTGAACAAGAGTGGCAACTGAAGAAGAACAAGAAGAAAGCAATGCTGACGCAAAGTAAACATAAAACGGTGACCAAAGCTGTAGAGCAGCAAGGCCATGACCGTGTCAAACAGCGTTTTGTGGATCAAGACAGTTATTTCTTACAGCCGCTTGGTATTACCGATGCAAAAGCGCACATCATTCCCAGTATGGCGCGTAAGTGGAAGCAAATTAATAAGTTTGTCGAAATTTTCTCAGGGGCACTAAGTCATATTCAACTGCCTGAACAACTACGCGTGGTCGATTTTGGTTCAGGAAAAGGCTATTTAACTTTTGCTTTGTATGATTATTTGCTGAAGCAAGATCTGAACCCTTTTGTGACAGGGGTGGAGCTAAACAACAAGATGGTGGAATTCTGTCAGGAGGTTGCGAACAAGTCGGATTTTCAGCAACTTGATTTTTTTCAGGGTGATGTTCGGACGTACCAACCTGAACGCCTCGATGTGATGATTGCGCTGCATGCGTGCGATGTCGCGACTGACTTTGCGATTCATACCGGCATTCGTTTAAATGCTGAAATGATCATGTGCGCGCCGTGTTGTCATAAAGAATTACGCCCGCAACTGAAAGCTCCACTCGTGTTGCAACCGATGTTGCAGTTTGGTATTCATGCGGGACAGCAAGCTGAAATGCTGACCGATACTATTCGTGCCTTGTTACTCAAAGCCTATGGCTATGAAACCAAAGTGTTTGAGTTTGTAGCACTTGAGCATACCAGCAAGAATAAAATGATTTTGGCAACCAAGCGTAAGGATTATCAAGCGCCCGATGTTGCTGTCTTGGCACAAATTCAAGCCTTGAAAGAGATGTATGGTATTCAAAAGCATTCACTGGAATTGCTGTTGAATAATCAATGGGATCAGCAAGATGTAGGCTGTAAATGCTGATCTGAACATCACTTTTTAGTGCAATGACCAATATAGAGATGATTTATAGGGAAACGAAAATGCCAAGCTTGAGAATTACGCACGGAACATGGGATGAGTTGCAACAGGCTGCGAAAATGATTCGTGAGCAGGTCTTTATTCAAGAGCAAAACATTGCTGCTAAAGATGAATGGGATGAGCAAGATGAAATCTCAGTTCATTTTGTGGTCTATGAGCAAGATCAAGCCATCGCCACCGCACGACTTTTGCAAAATCATAGTATTGGTCGTGTTGCAGTTTTGAAGTCACATCGTGGTTTGGGCGTAGGCAAAGTTCTGATGCAGGCGGTAATTGCATATGCGCAACAGCAACAGCATCCATTTTTAGTCTTATCCTCTCAAGTGCATGCGCAAGCGTTTTATCAGGCTTTGGGCTTTATGCAAGAGGGTGAGGAGTATTTGGATTGTGGTATTCCACATATCCATATGCGTTTATCATCCATAAAAAAGCCCTGATCTTTCAGGGCTTTTTTATTAGTCACAGCATATTAGTGACCATGTTCAGTTGACATTTTCGCATGTTCATCGGCACTCATACCGTGCTCATCAGCGGTTGCATGTTCTGTGGTATCTTCAGAAGCTGCTTGAGCTCTTGCTTCGCGCGCATCTTTATCCGCTTGTGCTTTGGCCATGGCTTCTTCAGACATCGCAGGCGCATTTTTAAAGGCATGTTGCTGAGAGTTTTGCTGCGTTTGCTGACTTGGCATATAGTCAGGCTCATTGGTGATCGCAAGGTAGAAGATACCTAAGAAAATTCCACTTAAAATGAAAGCAATAATCAGTGCTTTCCAACCCCATGGTGATTTTTCAGGAGAAGTATTGTCAGTCATGTGCAACAGCCCAATTGAATAAAAATAAATCTAAAACTATGTAACTTTATAACACAAAAAACTGCATCGGGCTTGAAAAGAATGCACTAAAATAAGTCAAAATTAGATGCTGAATCAGCAGGTTAATTTTGTTGTGTGCTGAGAGCGCAAAAAAGGGATCAGCAGATCCCTTTTTTAAGATTGAAGTTTTAGCGAATCTGACCCGATGACACCGATTCAACCAGACGTTGCGGTGCTTTGAAACGCTCACCGTATTTCGCTTCAAGTTCATTGGCACGTTGTACAGCTTGGTCTAAACCATATTGATTTAAAAACTGAATTGCACCCCCTGTCCACGGCGCAAAACCAATCCCAAAGATCGAACCAATATTGGCATCAATCACAGATTCAAGAACATTTTCTTCATAACAACGCAATGTATCTAGAGATTGTACAAACAAGAAGCGGTCAATCATTTCTTGTTCAGAAATATCTACATCTTTCTTCCAATGGCTCAAACCTTCCCAAAGATGCTTTTTACCCCCTTCTGGATAATCATAGAAACCTGCACCAGCAGCTTTACCTTTACGGTCAAAAGTATGAATCATGGTTTGAATCACATCATCTGCACCTGAACGAGGTAAATCTTTACCTTCAGCTTGAAGCGCCTTACGGGTTTCATTGGCAACATGCTCAGAAAGCGTCAACGCAACTTCATCTTGAATGGCTAATGGGCCAACGGGCATACCTGCTTTGAGTGCTGCCATTTCAATACGAGCTGGATGTACACCTTCATGCAGTAAACGTAAACCTTCTTGAACAAAAGTACCAAATACACGACTGGTGAAGAAGCCACGGCTGTCATTGACAACAATCGGAATTTTGCCAATTTGCTGTACATAATCATATGCTTTTGCCAGAGTTTCAGCAGAGGTGTTTTTACCTTTAATGATTTCAACCAATTGCATTTTATCGACTGGACTAAAGAAATGCAGACCAATGAAGTTTGCTTGATCTTTCGATGCATTTGCCAAACCAGTAATTGGTAATGTCGAAGTATTTGAAGCCATCACGCCGCCATCGATAAGGAATGCTTCAGCTTCTTGAGTGACTTTCGCTTTGAGTTCTTGATTTTCAAATACAGCTTCGATAATTAAATCACAGCCTTTTAAATCTTCCGCAGATGCTGTTGCAGTAATCAAGCTTAAAACCTGATCACGTTTTTCAGCCGTCATACGACCTTGCGATACTTTTTTATCCAGTAACTTTTGGCTATAGGCTTTGCCTTTTTCTGCATTTTCTACAGAAACATCTTTCAGTACAACAGGAACTCCTTTGATTGCTGTCGAGTAAGCAATGCCTGCACCCATCATCCCTGCGCCAAGTACACCGACTTTGCTTGCTTGCCATTTTGCAACATCTTTAGGACGGCTTGCACCTGCTTTAATAGCATTCAGCCCATGCCAAAAAGTACCGATCATGTTTTTTGAAACTTGACCTGTGGCAAGATAAGTAAAGTAACGTGATTCAATAGTCAGCGCTGTATCAACATCGACTTGCGCACCTTCAACCGCTGCCGCCATGATCGCTTCAGGTGCAGGATAGCAACCTTTAGTTTTATCACGGAGCATCGCTGGAGCAATCGCCAGCATTTGCGCAACCGCAGGTGTTTTAGGATCACCACCCGGAATTTTATAACCTTTTACATCAAACGGTTGTTGCGACTTTGGATGTTCTTTTACCCAAGCGATGGCTTTATCCATCAACTCTTCAGGTGTTTCCGCAATGTCTTGAATTAAACCGAGAGATTTTGCTTTATCCACACCAAACTGCTTACCTTCCATTAAGAATGGAAAAGCATTTTGTAAGCCTAAAAGGCGTACCATACGTACGATACCACCACCACCCGGCAGTAGACCTAAAGTCACTTCAGGCAAACCAAACTTCGTTTTAGGATCATTCAATGCAATACGTGCATGACAACCTAAAGCGATTTCCCAACCACCACCTAAAGCTGTACCATTCAATGCTGCAACGACAGGAACACCTAGAGTTTCGATATAGCGAAACTCTGCTTTCATTTTCTGAATCATTTCAAAAAATGGAGTGGCATCTTCCAAACGAGCTTGAATCAACTCATCCAAATCGCCGCCTGCAAAGAAAGTTTTTTTCGCTGAACGAAAAATAATACCTGTAATAGAAGTTTCAGATTTCAGTTTAGAAACAATATTTTCCAAAGCTACACGAAAATCTGCATTCATAGTGTTTGCTGATTGATTCGGAGAATCTAAAGTCAGAATAATAATGCCATCGTCATTTTTTAAATATTGAATTGCGCTCATTATTATTCTCCTTATACCAACTCAATAATGGTCGCAATACCCATGCCACCACCTACACATAATGTTGCCAAGCCACGCTTTTTACCTTGGCGTTCTAACTCATCCAGTAAAGTTCCGAGAATCATCGCACCCGTCGCACCCAATGGATGCCCCATCGCAATTGCGCCACCATTCACATTGACTTTCTCAGCAGGAACTTTTAATTCCGTCATAAAACGCATCACCACTGATGCAAATGCTTCATTGACTTCAAATAGATCAATATCATCAATCGTTAAACCAGCTTTTGCCAATGCTTTACGCGCAGCAGGCGCAGGCCCTGTCAGCATAATGGTTGGATCTGAACCCACCAAAGCGGTCGCCAATACTTTGGCACGTGGTTTTAAACCTTGTTCTTTGACCGCTTTCTCAGAAGCAAGTAATACAAGTGCTGCTCCATCGACAATACCCGATGAGTTTCCTGCGTGATGTACATGGTTAATTTTTTGCGCTTCTGGATATTGTTGTAATGCAATCGCATCAAAACCCATTGCACCCATCATTTCAAAACTTGGATTGAGTTTTGCCAAACCTTCAGCTGTAGTAGTTGGTTTGATAAATTCATCTTGATCTAAAATGGTCACGCCAGCTTTGTCTTTAATAGCAACCACAGATTGATTAAAATAACCCGCAGCTTGCGCAGCTGCCGCTTTACGTTGCGAATTTGCAGCAAATGCGTCGACATCTGAACGCGTATAACCATCCAATGTTGCAATTAAATCTGCACCAATCCCTTGCGGAACGAAGTGTGATTTTAAATTGGTTTCAGGGTCTAATGCCCACGGGCCACCATCTGAACCCATTGCAATACGTGACATTGACTCAACACCACCTGCAACAACAATGTCTTCCCAACCTGAACGTACTTTTTGCGCAGCCATATTGACCGCTTCTAAACCTGATGCACAAAAACGGTTAATTTGCACACCTGCAACATCATTATCCCAACCCGCTGCGATTGCCGCAGTTTTAGCAATATCACCACCTTGGTCTGCAATAGGCGTGACACAACCCAAGACAATATCATCTACTTTAGAAGTATCTAAATGATGACGATCTTTCAATTCATTCAACAATGTGGTCAATAGCGTAATCGGTTTCACTTCATGCAGTGAACCATCTTTCTTTCCTTTTCCGCGTGGTGTGCGAATGGCGTCAATAATATAAGCCTCGCTCATAGCTGTTCCTTTTTATGACTTTTAAGTTGTTATGTATTTCGAGTGTACAAATTAATGGCTGTGTTGCAATGACTAGAACGGGTCAGGTCAGATGAGTCTTTTTGCCAATAGACTGAAGATTGGGGCATAAAAAAACCCAAGATCGAAATCTTGGGTTTAGCAATGTGCCGAACCGTCGTCAAACTAAAAAATTAGTGATAGCCGTGTAGTTGACGATATAGACCTGGTGTCACTCCTGTCCATTTCTTAAATGCACGGTGGAATGTACTGGTTTCACTAAAGCCCACTTGCTGTGCCACATCTTCTAAAGTCAAACCTGGGTTCAATAGTAGGTGGATTGCAGCATCACGACGTAATGCATCTTTCACGCCTTGGTAACTTTTACCTTCAGCAGCTAAGCGGCGACGCAACGTTTGTGGAGATAAATACAGCATAGAAGCCACATCATTCAGAGTTGGCATTTCCTCACCAATTTGACTCTTCAATACATCACGAATACGTGAAGTAAGTGAGTTGGTGTTTTTAAATTTCACCAGCAACTGTGCAGGCGCGGATTTTAAGAACTCTTCTAACGTTTCTTCATTTTGACGAATTGGTAAGTCCAAATAATCTGCCGCAAAAGTGATTTCGGTACGCGGCATGTCGAACTGCATCACAGGTGCGAAGAACAGAGCATCGTACTCATCTGCATGGGTTGGACGTTCATACCCAAAGTGCACACGTTCTAGCGGTAAACGACGTTCAATCAACCAAGATGCGAGACCATGCCAAATCATTAGCATACTTTCGGTAATGAAGTGATCTGGGTCCATCGATTTCGGAATCTGAGGAACAAGACGAGCTTCATGTTTGTCGCGCTCTAATGTCACCGACCACTCGTCACCAAACAATTTATAAAACTGTGAAGACAGTTCTAAAGCATCACCTAAGGTTTTGGCATGAATAATCAGCTGACACATGATGGCAAACGTACCTAAACGACGTGGTTGCTTATCGAAGCCAACATGTTCGTCTTGGGTCACCATCCATAACATTTTAACGAAGCGAGTATATTGTTCTGGAGAAATACGGGCTTTAGGTTGACGCAGTAGTTCTGCCTCAATCCCTACGTGAGAAAGTAATGTTTCGACATCCATGCCGAGACGTTTTACGCCAGTTAAAGCCGCATTGACGAAATGGATACTAATGGTATCGCGGCTCATATTTAATCCTTCAGTCTCTTTTATATTCACTTGCGTTTGACCTAAATGACGCTAAAAAAAGTATTTTAGGCAATTTACACTAAAGTTTTTTGCCTTTTTACATGTTAAATTGCCGAAATGATCAAGGTAAATGGCTGAACATGACATTGTTTTGTTGCTTTTATATTTCTAAAATAGCTAAAAAATCAACATAAAAAGAGAAAATAAACATGGATATGGCATTGAAAGGATTGAAAGTTCTCGATTTTTCTACACTTTTGCCCGGACCTTTTGCAACAATGTACTTAGCAGACCTAGGTGCAGAAGTGATCCACATCGAGTCTCCAACCCGCCCAGATCTGATCCGTTTAATGCCACCTTATGCCAATGGACAGGCCACTGCACATAGTTATCTCAACCGAAATAAGCATGCAGTGGCATTGGATTTGAAAGATCCTGCCAATATTGAACTGATCAAATCGAAAATTTCAGACTATGACATTGTGATTGAACAATTCCGTCCAGGTGTGATGCAAAGATTGGGACTCGACTATCAGACCTTATCTGAAATTAATCCACGCTTGATCTATTGTTCCATTACGGGTTATGGGCAAACAGGGGGGTATCAGAATAAAGCAGGGCATGATATCAATTATGTGGCTTTGTCAGGGATCGCGGGACATAGTGGCCGACAGCACAGTGGACCACCACCAATGGGGATTCAAATTGCGGATATTGCTGGAGGCTCTTTGCATAGCGTGATTGGAATTTTAGCGGCAATAATTGAAAGGCAGCGGAGTGGTTTGGGGCAGTATATTGATATTTCTATGACCGACTGTGTGGTGGGGCTCAGTAGCATGGCCGCAGCTGCGAGCTTAGCAGGACAGGAAAAACAAGGGCCCGAGCAAAGCTATCTCAATGGTGCGACTTTTTATGACTATTATGAAACCCAAGATGGGCGTTATTTATCAATTGGGAGTTTAGAGCCACAGTTTTTACAAGGGTTGGCCCAGATTTTAGAATTGCCGATTGTGGCTGAAAAAGGAGCCTCACTGGCAACCGAAGACCGTCAGGTGGTGAAACAAGCAATAAAAGACAAAATTAAAACCCAAGATTTTGCCACGTGGAATGCAATTTTTCAGCAGCAAGATGTCTGCGTTGAGCCTGTATTTAAGTTGGATGAAGCACTCGATTCGCAGTTGGCCAAAGATCGTGCATGGGTGGTTTCTGTACCTTTACAAGAGGGGAGTACAAAAAGCGAACAACAATTAGCTTGTCCAATTAAGTTTTCACGTTCAAAAATAAGATATGAATTTATAGGCAAACCACTCGGTTTTGATTCCTTGTAAATATCATATAACGATAATTTGAATAGATTTAAAACAACAAAACGTCATAAAATGGGTTTTTATACAAATAAAGCGTATCATATCGATTAGTTGTAATTTTGTAAGAAAGGTCACCAATTATGAATAAATGTAAAAGAAGTTGGTGTTTTAATCTCGGTCTCTTAGTACTTAGTTGCTGCTTTCAAAGTGTGTATGCTGCAAATGCCTTTGAGGCAGAAAGCCCTTGGATGCTGGGTGACTGGAATGGTCAGCGCAGTGCATTGCAGCAAAAAGGCTACGACTTTAGCTTTGGCTATACGGGTGAAATGGCAACGTTGCTCGATGCCTCGCATTCTTCAAGTCACGGTACCGAATATGCAGACCAGTTTGCATTTGGTACGCACTTCGATTTAGACAAGATTTTGGGCTGGCAGGATACTGAGGCTCAAATCACCATTACCCAACGCAATGGTCGTTCACTTTCTCAGACATCCGATGCTTTAGAGGGACATTTAAGTTCCACTCAAGAAGTGTGGGGACGTGGTCAAACGTGGCGTTTAACCGATTTGTGGATTAAGAAAAAGTTCATGGATCAAAAGTTAGACATCAAAGTCGGTCGTTTTGGTGAAGGTGAAGACTTCAACAGTTTTGACTGTGATTTCCAAAACCTTGCGCTCTGTGGCTCTCAAGTTGGTAACTGGGTCGGTGACCAGTGGTACAACTGGCCTGTCAGCCAATGGGCTGCACGAGTCAAATATAATCTTCGGCCAGACCTGTATGCACAAGTCGGGGTGTATGAATATAACCCTGAAAACTTAGAACGTGGCAAAGGCTGGAACTTAAGTACTGACGGTTCGCAGGGGGTCATTATTCCTGCTGAAGTGGTGTGGCAACCTGCTGTAGGTATAAATAAATTACCCGGCGAATATCGTGCAGGTTATTACTACAGTTCGGCAGATGCCGCAGACATTCAAAACTCACAGCAAACCTCACATAAACAAGGCGGCTGGGTCGTTGCCAAGCAGCAACTCACAGCACATCACGGTGATGCTGCGCGCGGTTTAACAGGTTTTGTGAATCTCACGCTACATGATTCAGATACCAATACGGTTCGCGACATGCAGAATATTGGTTTGGTCTATAAAGGCGCTTTTGATGCTCGCCCTCAAGACGAAATCGCGATTGGCTTAGCCCGTATTAATATCAATGATGATGTCAATGACGCGAATATTGCCAATAACAGCGTCGATGCCCGTGGCTTACAAAGTGAAGAATATGATGCCGAGATTTACTACGGTATACATGCAGCTAACTGGTTAACCATTCGTCCCAATATCCAATATATCCACCATGTAGGCGCGTATAAAAATGGTGAAAATGCATGGGTCGGCGGAATTAAATTCCAGACCGCATTTTAGTTTCTAGATCGATAAGTATTTGTCCAGCAAGGTTGATAAATACTTTTAACGGTTGTTCAAAGCATAAAACTGTTCGAAATAAGTCGTTTGGACAGATACTTAAAATCTAAAAACTGTCTAGGTGCTCATATCGATATTAAAACGATATGAGCTTTTAACAGAATCTAAGAAAAAGGTGGTCAATATGAGTACTCCGTCTTCAGGTTCAGGGCTTAAAACTTTTACAGCTGTGATTGCTGTGATCTTTGGTTTAGTCCTGCTGATAGGAGGGATTTATCTTGCAGTGCTTGGTGGGTCTTGGTACTACATCATTGCAGGTTTACTCTTCATCGCGACTGCAGTTCTACTGCAAAAATTAAAAAGTACGGCATTAATCGTTTATGCGTTGCTGGTCTTGGGTACGGTGATTTGGGGCTTATGGGAAGTGGGTTCAGACTTCTTTGCCTTGGCACCACGTTTAGATATCCTTGGTTTATTTGGCTTATGGCTACTCATTCCAGCGGTTACACGCGGTTTTGACAACGCTAAAAGTGCAAAACTGGTTTTAACAGGTTCACTGGCAATTACTATTGCAGTGATGATCTATGCTGTATTTAATGACCCTCAAGAAATTCGAGGTGAACTAAGCAGCAAGCAGCCTGCAACCGCGCAGTCCATTCCAGGTGTTGCTGATGGCGACTGGCCTGCATATGGCCGTACTCAATCGGGCTTGCGCTATTCTCCTTTAACGCAAATTAATTCTGAGAATGTTAAAGATTTAAAAGTCGCTTGGACCTATAACACAGGCGACTTTAAAACAGAAAATGACTCTGGTGAAACCACCAATCAGGTCACCCCAATTAAAGTTGGGGACAATATGTATATCTGTACCACGCACCAAAAACTTGTTGCACTTGACCCTGCTACAGGTAAGGCGAAATGGACTTTTGATCCGAAACTTAAAGCGGACAATACTTTTCAGCACTTAACCTGTCGTGGCGTGTCTTATTATGATGCGAACAATACGGCTGGTTTTGAAGCCAGCTTGCAGCATAAAAAATCATCGTCTGAGCTATGTCCACGTAAAGTAATCCTACCTGTGAATGATGGCCGTTTAGTTGCCATCAACGCTGATACTGGTGAGCGTTGTACTGACTTTGGTAAAAATGGTGAAGTCGATTTACAAAAAGATATGCCGTTCCCTTATCCAGGCGGTTATATCCCAACGTCGCCACCTGTGGTCACAGGAACGACGATTATTATTGCGGGTTCAACCACAGATAACTATTCAACTGAAGAACCTTCAGGTGTGATCCGTGGTTATGATGTGAATACTGGTGCATTGTTGTGGGTCTTTGACACAGGTGCAGAAGATCCGAACGCGATTCCAGCTCCAGGTCAAAAGTATGTTCAAAACTCACCGAATGCTTGGGCACCATTAGCCTATGATGCAGCTTTGGATATGGTTTACATTCCAACGGGTGTGGGTACGCCAGATATTTGGGGCGGTAACCGTACCGAGTTGCATGAGCGTTATGCCAACTCAATGCTGGCACTGAATGCCTCAACAGGTAAGTTGGTGTGGAATTTCCAAACCACGCATCATGATTTGTGGGATATGGATGTACCATCACAACCGACATTGACTGACATTAAAGACAAGTCGGGCAAAATGGTTCCTGCCATTTACGTGTTAACGAAAACGGGTAATGCTTTTGTTCTAGACCGTCGTACTGGTGCAGCCATTGTTCCAATTACGGAAAAACCTGTACCACAAACAGTGAAACGTGGGCCGCAAACCAAAGGTGAGCGTTACTCTGCGACACAACCTTTCTCAGACTTTGACCTTGCGCCAAAAGAGAAATTGACAGATAAGCAAATGTGGGGCGCAACCATGTTTGACCAGTTGATGTGCCGTGTATCTTTCCACAAACTGAATTATGACGGTATTTATACCCCGCCTTCAGAAAATGGAACTTTGGTTTTCCCAGGCAACTTGGGTGTATTTGAATGGGGTGGTATGTCCGTTAACCCTGATCGTCAAATTGCGGTGATGAATCCAATCGGTTTACCGTTTGTATCTCGACTCATTCCAGCCGATCCAAACCGTCCGAAAACAGCCAAAGGTGCAGGCACTGAAGCAGGTGTACAACCGATGTATGGTGTGCCTTACGGTGTAGAAATCAGTGCGTTCTTATCTCCATTTGGTTTGCCATGTAAACAGCCTGCTTGGGGCTTTGTGGCGGGTGTAGATTTAAATACCCATGAAGTTGCATGGAAGCGTCGCATTGGTACGATCCGTGATAGCTTACCAGGAATTCAATTACCACCATTTAAAATGGGGGTTCCTATGCTTGGTGGTTCAATCTCAACTGCGGGTAATGTGATGTTTGTCGGTGGTACGCAGGATAATTATATCCGTGCCATCAACGTGACCAATGGTGATGAGCTTTGGAAAGGTCGTCTACCTGCGGGTGGTCAAGCAACACCAATGACCTATGAAGCCAATGGCAAACAGTATGTGGTCATTATGGCGGGTGGTCATGGTTCATTTGGGACCAAGATGGGAGATGCTTTGGTGGCATATGCCTTACCCGATGCAAAATAATCTTCAGTAGTCATTTAAACTTTCAAATAGCCTGATTCGTCAGGCTATTTTTATGTGCAGTCGGTTTAAAAGGGTAAAGTGAGAACGAGGAAGAAATAGAAAAATTGGGATCTACCCAGATAAGCAGAGTTTAAAATTTATGCGGTAGCAATGCATTGGTTAGTGTGCATGTGATAGGCTGAACGGAGTTAGCTGAATAATGTATAAGTATCTAATAAAAAATACTTTAATCAGAAAAAACCTTTAGGATTAGGGACAAACAGTACATCTACTTATCCTTATCAATAAAACAGCTATGAAATATGTAAAAAACGCATTTTGTTGATAGTTTAAATCTCGTTATGCTGTCAGCCGTTATAATGAAACTACTAGCTGTACGCCATGTATTTATATACTGATTTCGATCAGCAACTGATCAATGAACGTGTTGCACAGTTCCGTGACCAAACGGAACGTTATTTAGCTGGAAAACTCACTGAAGATGAGTACCGCCCATTACGTCTTCAAAACGGTCTCTATGTACAACGCTATGCGCCAATGTTACGTATTGCTGTGCCTTATGGCTTAATGAACTCAACGCAATTGCGCAAAGTTGCACAACTTGCAACTGAGTTTGACCGTGGTTATGCACACGTTTCAACGCGTCAGAATATTCAGTTTAACTGGCCTGCGCTAGAAAATGTTCCAGACATGCTTCAAGAGCTAGCTTCGGTACAAATGCATGCGATCCAAACTTCAGGTAACTGTATTCGTAACACCACCACAGACCAATATGCAGGTGTGGTTGCTGGTGAAGTGGCTGACCCACGTCCAACGTGTGAATTGATCCGTCAATGGTCAACCTTCCACCCAGAGTTTGCCTTCTTGCCACGTAAGTTCAAGATTGCGGTATCAGCACTTGAAGAAACTGATCGTGCAGCAACCTCATTCCATGATATTGGGGTGTATATCGTTAAAAATGAAGCGGGCGAAATTGGCTATAAAATTAAAGTCGGTGGCGGCTTAGGTCGTACCCCTGTGATTGGTAGTTTCATTCGTGACTTCTTGCCACGTGAAGACCTGATTGCTTACTTAGAAGCCGTACTGCGTGTTTATAACTTACACGGTCGCCGTGATAACAAATACAAAGCACGTATTAAGATTTTGGTGAAAGCGTTGACGCCTCAAGTCTTTGCTGAAAAAGTCGAAGCTGAGTTTGCGCACACCATTAAAACTTTAAAAATTCAGCCTGAAATTTTGCAGAAATTAGACGAAGAATTTATACCGTTTGATTATCAAGATTATGCAGATGAAGATTTTTCTGAACAGTTTGCTGCACATCCGAAATTCAAACAGTGGTTCAATATCAATACCAATGCGCATAAAGTGAAGGGCTACCGTATTGTAACGATTTCGTTGAAACGTACGGGTATTGCACCGGGTGACATGACCACTGAAGAGATGAATTTGATTGCAGACCTTGCAGACAAATACACCTTTGGCGAACTGCGGACCACGCATGAGCAAAATATTTCTTTGGTAGATGTGCCACAGAAGGATTTATTTGAACTGTGGACTATTCTTGAGAAAAACAATCTAGCGCGTGCGCACATTGGTTTCTTAACCGACATTATCTGCTGCCCAGGCGGTGACTTCTGTTCACTGGCAAATGCGAAATCGATTCCTATTTCAGAAGCGATTTCACGCCGTTTTGATGACTTAGATACCATTTATAACCTTGGCAAACTGGATCTGAATATTTCAGGTTGTATGAATGCATGTGGTCATCACCATGTGGG
Organism: Acinetobacter sp. CAU_H_S139_7; assembly: GCF_058599305.1. Taxonomy (NCBI): domain Bacteria; kingdom Pseudomonadati; phylum Pseudomonadota; class Gammaproteobacteria; order Moraxellales; family Moraxellaceae; genus Acinetobacter; species Acinetobacter sp. CAU_H_S139_7. The sequence continues at coordinate 2,809,523 of NZ_CM178651.1, read as the reverse complement.
CAACATTGGTATTTTAGGTGTAGACAAAAAAGGCGCTGAATTCTACCAAATCACTTTGGGTGGTAATGCCGATCATGATGCTTCAATTGGTGACATTTTAGGCCCTTCATTTGCAGCTGAAGTTGTGCCAGACATCGTTGAAGAAATTTTAAATACTTATCTTGACCTTCGTGCTGAGGGTGAAGAATTCATCGATACTTATCGCCGTGTAGGCATTCAACCCTTTAAGGAGCGTGCATATGCTTAATACAGCACTACAAGTCCTCTCTAAACATGGCTCGATTGCAGACAATACTTATCAAGTGATTGGTGAAGATGGTGTTTTACCGCAAGGTGATGTGGTTTTAACGGTTGAGCAGTTAGATCAATTGGCTCAAGTTTCAGGTAAAAAAGCACTCCTTGTTACAGTCGATGCTTCTCCTGAAACGCATGAGTTCCCTTTAGATCAGTTAGATGCCATCTTTATTGATTTTGCGGGCTTTAACGATGGTCGTGGCTATTCATTTGCAGCACTATTACGTCGCCAAGGTTTCCAAGGCGAACTACGCGCAACAGGTGATGTGTTTAAAGATGTCTTGAACTACATGAAACGTTCAGGCTTTGATACCTTTGTTATTAAAGAAGGTAAAGACATTCTTGAAGCTGCTGCGGGTTTAAATGATTTTAGAAATCCGTATCAAGCATCAACAGCCGTTGCTCAAGCCAGTTATCAAACAGGCGCTTAAATTTTCAAGTGAATAAAAAGCTGGACTTCGGTTCAGCTTTTTTGTATTTATACGCAGCATTTTTGATGCACAAATTGAAGAAAAAGAAGCAGGTAGATTGGACATGATGGCACTTTTTGCAAAAATTAATCCTGGTGTCATTTGGCTACTCATTGCTATTGCTACAGATGTGCTTTCGACTTTTTATTCCGCAAAAGGTAATGGCTTGGTCAATAAATTGGATCAAGGTATTGCACTGGTGCTTTACATGATTTCTTTTGCGTGTGCCGCCTATGCCTTAAAATTTATGCAAGCGGGAATTTTATATGTGCTGTGGTCTGGCATTGGTGTCATTGCCACAGCACTCCTTGCTAAAACATTCTTAGGACAGAATATTGATTTGGCTGGATGGCTCGGTATTGGTTTTATTACCGTGGGGCTCACTATTATTGCGCAATTTTCAAATATTGATGTTTAAAAAAAAGACGCTTTTATCCTTCTTGTAATTGGCAATTCACCATCCATTTAATTCTAAACTGATCAGTAAATGCACCATAAAGTGCGCCCCAAAAGGTTTTCTCTAATGGCATCTCTATTTTTCCATTGACTGAAAGCGCATCAAATAAGCGTTTAGCATCGGCTTGTTCATGGGCATCTAAGTTAATCGAAATATAGTGGTTGTTGCCTACAGTAAAAACAGTATTGGTTTGGGCACAAAACTGATCATTGGTATCCGAAGCCATCAGAATCGTGCTGGCATTGATGGGAAGCGAAACATGCATGATTTTTTGTTGGTCAGCGTCGGAAAGGGTAACTGAACTTTCATCTGAAGGTAAGTCTCCATAACGCATGAACGTTGCGAACTCTCCACCAAACACAGATTTGTAAAAATTAAATGCGGCTTCGGTTTGACCATCAAAGTTGAGGTATAGTCAAACTACTTTATTATCCATACATTATTATAAGAAAGCTCTAAATAATTCATCGACTTATTTGTATTTGTTTTATAATGATTTGACTATAGTGATTCAGTTGCATTGTCTTATCCTTGTTGTTTTTTTCGTCGTTATTTTAACGAGTCGTTAAGATCGACCCTAATACAATCTTGTAATAAAAAATCCCTCGCAGTCGAGGGATTTTCATAAATGTCGCTTTTATATCAGCTAATCATCCAATCTTTTATTGTATAAAATATGTCAATAAAAGAGGGTTACTTGCATCTTAAAGTAATTCAATCGCTACAGCGGTCGCTTCACCACCGCCGATGCATAGTGCCGCAATCCCTTTTTTACCACCTGTGCGTTTAAGCGCATGAATTAAAGTGAGGATAATACGTGAACCGGTTGAACCGACAGGGTGACCCAGTGCGCAAGCCCCACCATTGATGTTCACTTTTGCTGGATCAAGTTTGAAGTCATCGATTGGACACATAGTCACCATCGCAAAAGCTTCATTGATTTCCCAAAGGTCTACGTCTTGCGCATTCCAACCTGTTTTCTTAAGCACTTTTTCAATTGCACCGACTGGTGCAATAGTGAACTCTGATGGATGTTGTGAGTTCGATGCATAAGCCACAATTTTCGCTAATGGTGCTAAACCTTTGTTCGATGCATTTTCTGCTGAAGTTAAAACCAGTGCGGATGCACCATCCGAGATTGAGCTTGCATTTGCCGCAGTGATGGTACCATCTTTAGCAAAAGCAGGGCGAAGGCTTGGAATTTTTGCAATATTGGCATTGAACGGTTGCTCATCTTTATCTACAACCACATCACCTTTACGGGTTGATACTGTCACAGGCACGATTTCATCTGCAAAGTAACCTTCGTTGACCGCTGTTTGTGCGCGCTCTAAAGAGCGAATCGCGAATGCATCCATTTGCTCACGCGTATAGCCACGGGTATTGGCCATATCTTGTGCAAAAGAACCCATCAGTCGACCTGTTTCTGCATCTTCTAAGCCATCAAGGAACATGTGGTCTTTGACATCGCCATGTCCCATACGGTAGCCCGCACGCGCTTTGGTTAAAATATAAGGAGCATTGGTCATCGACTCCATGCCACCTGCAACCACGATATTTGCTGAACCAGCTTTGATCATATCCGCAGCTTGCATTACCGCTTTCATGCCAGAACCACATAATTTATTGATGGTCACAGCACCTGTTGAATCAGGTAAACCTGCTTGGCGCATCGCTTGACGCGCTGGACCTTGCTTTAATCCCGCAGGTAGAACACAACCCATGATTACTTCTTCTACATCGTTTGCGTGTAGGCCAGCACGAGCAATCGCTTCTTTAATCGTCACAGCACCGAGTTCAGGCGCGGTTACACTGGCTAAACTGCCTTGAAAACCGCCCATTGCCGTACGAGCACCATTCACAATTACGATGTCTGTCATTTTCTTCTCCGAATCACTTATGCGTTTTGTTGGAAACTTAAGCAGTATATGCAAATTTGCTAGCGAGAAAAGCTGAAAACGTGATTATGGACTCATGGGTCTAGTTACAAGTATTGATGAGTTCTGTTCGGATCTGCCCCATTTTGCTCATGACCAGTTTAAAGTGATCCTGACTTTGTATAGAGCAGTAATAGAAGGTTCCATTTGAGCCAAGGGGGAGGCCATTTTCAGCTTTAAAGCTTAATGATGGAAGGTTGAGTGTGCCACGCCAATCAAGATTGCCATATTTAAGCTGTTGTTGTTCTGTCCGAATAATCGTTTCATTGGTATCTACTCGTCGATTTTTATTATTATCGATAAATACAATAAAACCTGTGTTCCATTGATGATTTTGGCATTGAATAAGGTCTTGACTTGGGCAAATGGTGATATTTTGACGTTGCAGGTTAGCCATATTTTTGGCTGCCTGAATACTATTTCGTAATGTATTCAGTGTTTTGCTTCGCTCTTGTGAGGCCATATACTGATGAAAGTGAGGAAGTGCGATTGTACAAATGATCAGAATAATGCTAATAGTGATCATGAGTTCAAATAATGTGAACCCTTTTTTATTTATAAAAAACATATGGTTATCCAGTTTTATTGTTGTGGGCTATTTTTTATTTATTAAAGCTTTGTTTATCAAACAAATTTTATACATAATTAGTAGTACTCAACTTGTTTAAAAAGCTGTTAAAATGTAAGACAAGTGAAAATAAGCTATTCGCAAGTAAAAATTGAGTAAAAAATTACCGAATTACAACGGAAATTGTAAGTAATTTTGTCAATAATTTACTTGATTAAAGTTATCAAGCACTTGGAAAAAAAATAAAGTGTTTGTATGATTCATTGCGAATAGCTTAAAAATAAAACTGGGGTATAAAAAAGCCTATCTCAGAATGGTTAAATAATTTTAAGCTTAGCTTGAAAAACAATTGTTATCTCTGGAGGATAAATCCATGAAAATGAGTCGTATTGCATTAGCAATGCTCGTAGCTGCTCCTTTAGCTGCTGCAAACGCGGGCGTAACTGTTACTCCATTAATGCTTGGTTACACTTGGCAAGATAGTCAACACAACAACGGTGTTGACCATTTAACTTCTGCTCCTGAAATTCAAGACGATTTATTCGTTGGCGCTGCACTTGGTGTTGAATTGACTCCTTGGTTAGGTTTCGAAGCTGAATACAACCAAGTTAAAGGTGATGTAGACGGTCTTGCTGCTGGTGCTGAATATAAGCAAACTCAAATCAACGGTAACTTCTATGCTACTTCTGATTTGATCACTAAAAACTACGACAGCAAAATCAAGCCATACGTACTTTTAGGTGCTGGTCACTACAAATATGACATCGATGGTATTGCTAAAGACGAAGAAGGTACTTTAGGTAATGCTGGTTTCGGTGCTTTCTGGCGCTTGAACGATGCTTTGTCTCTACGTACTGAAGCTCGTGCTACTTACAACATCGATGAAGATTTCTGGAACTACACAGCACTTGCTGGTCTTAACGTAGTTCTTGGTGGTCACTTGAAACCTGCTGCTCCAGTAGTAGAAGTTGCTCCAGTTGAGCCAGTTGCTCCAGTTCAACCACAAGAGTTAACTGAAGACCTTAACATGGAACTTCGTGTGTTCTTTGATACAAACAAATCAAACATCAAAGACCAATACAAGCCAGAAATCGCTAAAGTTGCTGAGAAGTTAGTTGAATATCCAAACGCTACTGCTCGCATCGAAGGTCACACAGACAACACTGGTCCACGTGCATTGAACGAACGTTTATCTTTAGCTCGTGCTAACTCTGTTAAATCGTCTCTAGTAAACGAATACAACGTTGACCCAGCTCGTTTGTCTACTCAAGGTTTCGCTTGGGACCAACCGATTGCTGACAACAACACTAAAGAAGGCCGTGCTATGAACCGTCGTGTATTCGCGACAATTTCTGGCAGCCGTACAGTTCAAGCTCAATAATCTGAGTTTTAACTAAAAAACGACTCTTCGGAGTCGTTTTTTTATGTCTAAACCAATGAAATTTATGTTAACTCGTGTCGTTGAAAATAAACTTGAGCTCAATGCAAGAGCCTTTAAGGTTTACGGTGGTCATGGTTAGTTACGTATAGGATATTAAATACAGTTAGAAGTATTTAATTTTAGAGGATGAATATAAGAAGAATGAAAAGGGGGATTTCTATTACTCATGCTTCACGACATCGATAATAATTTTGTCTTTAGAATGAATGGATATTTCTAGTTATTTAGCTTTATAAGGATTTATTTTGCCAATGAGATAATATTTCTGGCTTGATATCTAGGGGCTAAGAATTAGATAGAGATCAGTACTCAATGAACCGTAATATTTAGTTATAGCTGTGCGAATAGGGAGCTAAATCAAGTATGTCCTTTTTACTGCCCAAGTATGTAAATTGTTCATCGCGCAAGTGAGCCGATGCTGGTTACAGAATATTCACTAATTCTAGGATGGATCCAAGTCATAACTATCGATTCTATGTAACTTCAAGAGTTGAACCATGCTGTTGATGGATGTGTGCATGATTGAAAGGTTATGGTTTAAGTAAATGAATAAATGAAGAAAATAAAAAAACAGCCCGAAGGCTGTCTTTTATTATGAATGGATTTTATTCGCGATCAGGATTCATTGGACTGACATCCATTTCTTGGTATGAAACCAGTTTAGTTTTGTATTTCCATTTATAGCCTAGCCAAATCGCCAAGAATAAGAAAATACCGATATAGGTCGATAAAACGGAGAGCCATTCGCCATCAAGTACCGCTTGGTAGTTTTGACCTAAAACAACAATCGCACACAGGATAAAGGCAAACCACGGTGCAAAGGGGAAGAATTTTGCACGATATGCTAAGTCTTCAACCTTATGCCCTTGGGCAACATAGCCTTTACGGAAACGATAGTGTGAAACAGCAATCCCTAACCAAACAATAAAGCCACACATACCCGACATGTTGAGCAGCCAATTAAAGACCTGTTCTTCGCCAATGAAGGTGGTTAAGAAGCAAAGTGCAGCAATTGCTGTTGTTGCATAAAGCGCATTCATGGGTACGCCGCGTGGGTCTAATTTGGCAAACACTTTAGGTGCACTGCCATTTTGAGCCATATTGAACAACATACGCGTCGATGAATACATCCCTGAGTTACCTGCTGATAGAATTGCGGTTAAAATTACGGCATTCATTACGCTGGCAGCAAAGGCAAATCCAGCTTTTTCATAGAGGAGGGTAAATGGCGAGAGTGCAATATTCTCTGATGAAGCTGCTTGTAATAGAAGTGGATCATCATATGAAATGAGTGTGCCGATAATGAAAATACACACCACATAAAACAGTAAAATGCGCCAAAAAATCTGTTTGATGGCAATCGGGATCGTCTTTTGTGGATCTTTCGATTCACCTGCAGCAACACCGACCATTTCGGTACCTTGAAACGAGAACCCTGCAATCATTGCTACACCAATCAGTGCAGATAAACCACCAACGAAGGGTGCTTCACCTTTGGTCCAGTTGGCAAAAGTTGCGACACCTGGCGTCATCATGATTTTAGCAATCATGAAAATACCAATGATGATAAACACAATGATGGCAAGGACTTTAACCAAGGAGAAGAAGAACTCACTTTCACCAAAGCCTTTGACTGTCAGTGCATTGATCCCAAAGACAACAGCTAAGAAGAGAGCACTCCAGTAGAAACCGGGCAGGTCGGGAAACCAGAATTTCATGATGAATTGGACTGCAACCAATTCAAATGCAACCGTAATGGCCCAGTTATACCAATAGTTCCAGCCAAGGGCGAAACCAAAACCGCCTTCAACATACTTGGTGCCATAGGTGAAAAATGCACCCGATGTTGGGTTGTGTGTTGCCAACTCACCCAGACTGGTCATGAGAAAGTAAATCATCACACCAATTAAGCAGTAGGCCAATAACGCCCCGCCAGGGCCAGCATTTGCAATGGTTGCACCTGAGGCAAGGAATAAACCTGTACCAATTGAACCACCAATGGCGATCATATTCAGATGGCGAGCTCCAAGCTTCCGCTTGAGTTGAGCTGGTTGAGTCGTTTCGCTCATCATTGTTCCTTAAGATTTCTTTTGTGTGCTGGCAAACAGCACTTTAAAGCCTTGTTGATCGGCTTTGGTTGTACATTGGCCAAAACTTTGCTCAATGAGTAATGGATAATTCAGAAAGCGGTTGGCAACAATCCACAACTCGCCATCCGATTTAAGATGGCGACGGGATGTTTTGCATAAATTTTCGCTGGCATTGTAATCTGTATGAATGCCTTGATGGAATGGGGGATTGCTGACGATTGCGTGTAAAAACAGAGGAGCATCCTCAATTCCGTGTACCGCTTTAATCTCAAGTTGTTCTGGTAAAAGGTTATTTTTCTCAAAAGTCATTTTTGTTGAAGCGAGTGCAAAGGCATCGACATCCAGTGCAAAAATGCGATTTTTCGGATTTAACTTGGCCAAATAAGCACTGATCACGCCTGCACCACAGCCAAAGTCTGCAATTTTTCCAGAAGTGACCTGTGAAAGGTGAGGCAATAACACAGCTGTGCCCACGTCTAGACGATTTTGACTAAACACACCCGGTAATGCGCAAATCTGTAATTCACCTTTCGGGGTTGGCACTGTATAGAGTTGTGCCCAATCAGCCAAAGGTTTTGCCGTTACGGTTTTTTCGGTGACTAACTGCCACATTTGACAATGTCGAGCGCTGTCTAATTTGAGGGTTTTACCAAAAGGTTGCAGCTGTTTAGACGCGCGTTCTACACCGCCTTTCTTTTCACCGACTAAAAAGATCGATGCGCCTACGGCCAAACGACTCACCAGTTGGTGTAGGACATAATTGAGTAGTTCTTTTGACTTTGGAACAAACACGATGGCTTGATCAAAAGCGACATCAGGTAAATCTGTACCAAAATGCACATCACTTTGTTGGTTTTGGAAATATTGTAATTCGTTAAAATTCCATGTCCAAAAATGTGGTTCTACAGTACCAATTAGCTGTGTGTTTAATTCGTCACACGGTGCATTGACCAGTAAAACTGAACCAGAGAGAAATTCTTGCTGGCGAAGAACAACTTCACTTCGTGGATCCATTTTATATACTCCATTGTAAAAACGATGCCCAGACAGTGCTGGGCAAAGTGCATACTGAAATGAACAATTATTTCTTCGTTTCAGGAAGAATAATATTTAATAACAAGGCTGCAATACCACCTGTCGCAACACCCGAGCTAAAGATGTTACGGAATAATTCAGGTAAATGTTCCAAAATTTGTGGAACTTGTGCAACACCCAAGCCAAGCGCCAATGAAATGGCAATAATCAGTAGTGCGCGGCGGTCAAGATGAATACCTGACAGAATGTTAATTCCAGAAGCTGCTACAGCTCCGAACATCACCATCACAGCACCACCTAAAACAGCTTGAGGGACTGCCTGAATCACCCCTGCAACAGCAGGGAGTAAACCCAGAATCACTAATAATGCGGCAATCCAGATGCCGACATAACGGCTCCCAACGCCAGTGAGTTGAATTACGCCATTGTTTTGTGCAAAGACCGAGCTAGGGAAGGTGTTGAAAATACCCGCAAGGAAAGAGTTTGCACCATTCACCAAGACACCGCCTTTAATACGCTCCATCCATGTTGCACCATCCACGGGCTGGTTGGAAAGTTTTGAAGTCGCAGTAATATCACCAATTGCTTCTAAAGAGGTCACAAGGTAAATAAAGGCCATTGGAATAAATAAACTCCAAGAGAAGTCTAAACCAAAGTGCATTGGGGTTGGAATTTGAACCAGAGGTGCATCCTGAAGACCGGAAAAGTCGAGATGCCCCATAAACCCTGCCAATACATAACCGACAATCAGTGCGATTAAAATAGCCGAGCTTTTCACCCAAGTAATACGAATACGGTTCAATATAATGATCAGTGCTAGCACTGTACACGACATGATTAAGTTGTCTGGATTGGCAAAGGTATTGTTTGACATGGCTTGATAGCCACCACCCATGCTGATCAGACCTTCTTTAATGAGAGTCAAACCAATCAATAACACTACAATGCCTGTGACCAATGGGGTAATGAGCATTTTCACCCAAGGCAGAATACGTGAGACGCCCATTTCAATAAATGAACCTGCGATTACCACACCAAAAATTGCAGCCATGACGGATTCTACTGGAGTACCTGCAGCAACCATGGCAGAGCCAATTCCAATAATCGGGCCGATAAAGTTAAAACTGGTGCCCTGAACAATCAATAAACCTGCACCGAAAGGTCCAACTTTTTTACATTGTAAGAAGGTTGCAATCCCTGAAATGACCAAAGACATGGATAAAATCATGTTGGTGTCTTCTTTCGACACACCAAGCGCTAGACAGATGAGTAAGCCCGGAGTAACAATTGGGACAATAATTGCAAGGAGATGTTGAAAGGCAGCAAGAAAAGCAATGATTGGGCGAGGGCGGTCGTTTAAACCATAGACCAAATCGAGTTGATCTGTTTGATTGGGAGAGAGTTTCTGATCAGACATATGTCAAAGGGTGTTAGCAAGGTGGCGCTATTCTAATCGCTTTACACAGCTTTACAAAATTAATTACACACCACTTATCAAAAAAAATGAGTCTGTCAATAAACTGTCACTACTAAATTCTATTATTTTTCTGTATAATTTGCCCTCAAACTTTAGGCGTATCGAATTTACATGTCAGATATCAAAACTCTCCGCAACATTGCCATCATTGCGCACGTTGACCACGGTAAAACCACTCTAGTAGACAAACTTTTACAGCAATCAGGTGCACTTGGCGATCGTGCAGGCGAGATTGAGCGTGTCATGGATTCAGGCGCGATTGAAAGTGAACGTGGTATTACCATTCTTGCAAAAAACACTGCAATCAAATGGTTAGATGCACGTACCAATACAGAATACCGTATTAACATCGTCGACACCCCAGGACACGCGGACTTCGGTGGTGAAGTTGAACGTGTAATGTCGATGGTTGACTGTGTACTTCTTCTTGTTGACTCTCAAGAAGGCCCAATGCCACAAACTCGTTTCGTAACGCAAAAAGCGTTCGCACGTGGTTTGAAGCCAATCGTAATTATCAACAAAGTCGACAAGCCAAGCGCGCGTCCAGATTGGGTTATTGACCAAGTATTTGATTTGTTTGATAACCTTGGTGGTTCTGACGAACAGTTAGACTTCCCAGTTGTTTACGCTTCAGGTCTTCGTGGTGTTGCTGGTCCATCTCCAGAAGAACTTGCTGAAGATATGACTCCATTGTTCCAAACAATTGTAGACATTGTTGAGCCACCAGCAGTTGATGTTGATGGTCCATTCCAAATGCAGATTTCTTCACTTGACTATAACAGCTTCGTAGGTGTTATCGGTGTTGGTCGTATTCAACGTGGTTCAGTTGGTCTGAACACTCAAGTTACTGTAATTGATAAAGAAGGTAAGACTCGTAACGGTCGTATCTTAAAAATCATGGGTTACCACGGTTTAGAACGTGTTGATGTTGATTCTGCTCAAGCAGGCGATATCGTATGTATCACAGGTATTGATGAACTTCATATCTCTGACACAATCTGTGATCCGAAAAATGTTGAAGCTTTACCACCATTGTCTGTAGATGAGCCTACAGTAACGATGACTTTCCAAGTAAACAACTCACCGTTTGCTGGTAAAGAAGGTAAATTCGTAACTTCACGTAACATCCGTGAGCGTTTAGACCGCGAATTAATTCATAACGTAGCGTTACGTGTTGAAGACACTGACAGTCCAGACCGTTTCAAAGTTTCTGGTCGTGGTGAACTTCACCTTTCAGTTCTGATTGAAAACATGCGTCGTGAAGGCTTCGAGATGGGCGTATCTCGTCCACAAGTAATCTTGAAAGAAGTTGATGGCGAAAAGCAAGAGCCATACGAAAACGTAACATTTGACGTTGAAGAACAGCACCAAGGTTCTGTAATGGAACAAATGGGTCACCGTAAAGGCGAAATGACGAATATGGAAGTTGACGGTAAAGGCCGTATCCGTATTGAAGCAACTGTTCCTTCACGTGGTTTAATTGGCTTCCGTTCAGAATTCTTGACCATGACTTCTGGTACAGGGATCATGACATCAAGCTTCTCGCATTACGGTCCAATGAAACAAGGTACTGTTGCGAAACGTCAAAACGGTGTGTTGATTTCTATGGTTCAAGGTACTTGCCTTGGCTATGCATTGTTCACATTGCAGGACCGTGGTCGTCTATTTGCTAAACCTCAGTTAGAAGTTTACGAAGGTATGATCATTGGTATTAACTCTCGTTCAGATGACATGACAGTTAACCCAACTAAAGCAAAACAGTTAACAAACGTACGTGCTTCTGGTACTGATGATGCGTTGACTCTTGTTCCAGCTGTTGAATATACGCTTGAACAAGCGCTTGAATTCATTGAAGATGATGAATTAGTTGAAGTAACACCTAAGTCAATCCGTATCCGTAAGCGTTACTTGACTGAAAACGAACGTAAACGTAACCGTTCTGGTAAATAAGTTTTAAAAATGATGTTGCCCCATGCGGGGCCGCAACATTTAAAAATGCCATCAATTTATTGATGGCATTTTTTTGTTTAAAATTAGCAAACCAATATATAAAAGCAGATGATTTCCGAGTAAATTACATGGAAATGAAGCTATAAAATTAATGTATACTTCGTCACATAAATTAAAGTCAAAAAATAACTGGAGATTTAGATGAGTATTGTTCAAGAATTCCGCGAATTTGCGGTAAAAGGCAACATGATTGATTTGGCTGTCGGTGTGATCATCGGGGGGGCATTTGGTAAAATTGTCGATTCATTGGTGAAAGACATCATCATGCCATTGATCACGGTTGTGACTGGTGGTGGTGTAGATTTCACACAGAAATTCTTTGTTTTAGGGGATAACCCAAACAATTTACAGTCTTTAGATGAGTTGACCAAAGCTGGGGTGAACGTCCTGACTTATGGTAACTTCCTTACGATTTTAATTAACTTCATCATTTTGGCATGGGTGGTGTTCTTAATGGTGAAAATGATTAATCGTATGCGCCGTAAACAAGAAGAAGCAGCGCCAGAACCAGCAGCAACGCCAGAAGATATCGAGTTGCTACGTGAAATTCGTGATGAATTGAAAAAACGTCAGTAATCGAATGGTTAAAATAAAACGGCACATCAAGTGCCGTTTTTTATGTCTGAGACTTATCCAAAGACTGGTTTTTGTACAATTTTGACTTTATGATGCGCGCTGATTGAATAGCTATGGGGATGCCGAATGAACCAATTATTTGTCTACGGGACACTTCGTCCAAATCATGAAAATGCCCATCTTTTAGAGTGCATAGGTGGAACATGGCAAAAAGGTTATGTGCATGGCGTGGTGCATATTTTGGATTGGGGACCCGACAAAGGCTTATTCGCCATTGTTTTAGATCCGCAAGCAGCAGCGGTTGAAGGATATTTTTTTAGCAGTGAGAAATTAACCGAACATTGGGATGCGTTGGATGAGTTTGAAGGGATACAGTATCAACGGGTGAGGGTACAAGGGACGTTGGAATCTGGCGAACGTGTTGATGCTTGGACATATGAGATGAAAGAGGCTTAATCAAATACCGTGTTTGTGATGTGCTTAGACTTAAACACATCACACACTGGGTAACTTTTTAAAAATCCATACGGAATTTAATTTCTAGTAAATGAAAACCAAATTGGCTCTTGATGGGACCATGTAGTACTTTTTCAGCAGCACTAAAGACCAATTTATCAATCACAGGCACCAGTTGGCCTTTTTTGACTTCACCCAGTTCACCACCGCGCTTAGCTGAATTACAGGTGGAATATTGCTTGGCAATTTTGGCGAAATCGGCGCCATCGTGGATTTTCTTTTTCAGTTGTTCAGCGAGGTCTTTGTCTTTGACCAAAATATGACGAACAATGGCAGTTTTCATTTGGTTTTTCCTCGAGCTGTGGCTTTGGGCTTAGGTTGCACTTTTTTCAGCGGTTGGCATTCGGGACAAAATACAGAAGCACGCTGTCCTAGTTTGATGTTTTCAAGCGTGGTTTCGCAGTTCACACACATTTCACCTGCTCGACCATAAGCCAATAAGGTTTGTTGAAAGTAACCATTTTCACCCATCGCATTGGAATAGTCCCGCAGGGTAGAACCACCTAAATCGATGGCCTGCTGCAAAATACGTTTAATCTCGACCACCAATTTTTCAATTTGGCTGGGTGTTAAACTAGACGCCACTTGCGCAGGGTGAATGCCCAAATTAAACAAACTCTCTGTGGCATAGATATTTCCGACACCAACCACCACATGATTATCCATGATTGCAACTTTTATGCCGACCTGTTTGTTTTTTAACTTTTGGCTTAAATATTCAGCGTTAAAATCAGCACTCAGCGGTTCAGGCCCAAGGGTATCGATTAACTTGGTTTGCGAATATTCATCCATCCATAAAATACAGCCGAAGCGGCGCGGGTCATGATAGCGTAGCTCGACATCTTCAAAACGAATAATCAAATGATCGTGTTTACGCAGCGTTTCACCGACCTCACAAATACGGAAACTCCCTGACATGCCCAAATGCCAAAGCATCGTGTCTTGTTCAAAAACGGCCAAAATGTATTTAGAACGGCGTTTGAGTTGAATTAAACGCTGTCCCACCAGTTTGTTGAGATCGGCGGGAATTGGCCAGCGCAGGCTCGACTGGCGAACTTCAACACTGAGCACTTGCTGATCTAATAACGGCGCTAAACTGGCTTTGGTGGTTTCAACTTCGGGTAATTCTGGCATGGCAACATGAGCTGATAAAACTTGAGGCTAATATTGCGGTGTACACGCAAGATTGCAAGTGATTTCAGTCAGAGGCTTGCCTTTAGCAGCTTTGTACAAAGCTAAAGTGTGGGATTGTGTGCTGTGATTAGGAATCCTCCTCCTCAAATTACATTCTCGAATCGAGTGAAAACTGCCATGAAGCACCCAAATCCAATCTTCTGTTTATAGCTGTGGACGATATTGATAACTTTTTTTGAATTAATGATAAAAATTTTGCTGAGATCTTTGTTTAAAAATTATGTACTTTTCATTAAAATTTTCATTTAAATGAAATGAATTGTTCTTCATTTTAGTTTGGGGCTTAGGTTTTATGCGACAGTTTTCTTTCTCTTTATTTGCAACAGCAATGTGTGCCTGGGCGACAGTGAGTCATGCGGAGCAGATGTTAGATGTACATGGTCAGTATTTGTTTGGTGACTGGCAGGGAAAACGAACTGAATTGGCGCAAAAAGGCATTAAGTTTGAAGCCAATGCTTTAACAGATACCAACTATTTGGCGGATGGCGGGCATAATGCAGGTGCAAGTCCAAATACCGCTTCACAGTTTTGGCTAGGTACACAATTTGATTTAGAGAAGCTAGCGGGCTGGGAAGGGGTCACCGTTCGTTTTGTTGCGACTGCGCGTCAAGGACAAAGTACCTCAATTCGCGATTTGCAAGATCCTTCTGCACCGCAATTAGCCAATGTACAAGCCACTTATGGTCGTGGAAACCAAGACAGCCGTTTGTCAGAGCTTTCAATTGAAAAACGTTTTAAAGAACAAGGGCTCAGTGTCAAAGTTGGGCGACTGGGTTTGGGTTCTGATTTTGATGTGATGGCCTGTGATTTTGTCAGTAATGCCTTTTGTGCCGCGCAAATGGGGAAATGGCAGGGTAATATCTGGATGAATACGCCGGTTTCACAATGGGGTGGTCGTATTAAGTATCAACTGACCCCTGAAGTGGCAACTCAAGTGGGTGTTTATGAATTCAATCCAGATAATGGCAATGGCAAAGCAGAAGGACAAGGTTGGAGCTTAGACACAGAGCATGCCGATGGTGTGACTATTCCTGTGGAAGTGATTTGGACACCGAAAGCACTGTTCAATGGTTTGGCGGGGAGCTATCGGGTTGGTGGGATATATAACACCGCAGATGATCCAAATAACCAATATGACGTGGCTTATGGCAAAGGTGTGGTTGGCGAAGACCGGACATTTGCAGGATGGGTTGCCATCGAACAACAACTGACTTCAACGGGTGCAGGGCGCCAAGGTTTGCATAGTTTTGCTAACTTTACATGGCATGACCGCATCACCAATAAAGTAGACAACTCACAACAAGTGGGGCTGAAATATATTGGGGTATTTGAACAGCATACAACGGATATTTTAGGTTTTGGAGTGAATCGTGTACATCTGAATGAGCGATTCACTGCGGGTAAAGAACAGTATGATGCGAGCGCAGAATACAATATTGAATTGAACTATAGCTATAACGCTACGCCGTGGTTAATGTTACGTCCCAACATCCAATATGTGATCAACTCAGGTTCAAGCCATGTGGTGGATAATGCACTGGTCTTGGGGCTCGGAAGCCGCATTATTTTCTAAATGGATAGCCATAAAAGTGCAAAGGTTTGACAGCAGATTTGCACTTTTAGCGTTGAATGCAAGGTGCTTTATTTGTTATAGATCATAGTGAGTACAGGGAGAGCTGTGATGCCATTATTATTTCAACCCATTCAATTTGGGGATCTAAACTTAACAAATAAAATCGTGATTGCGCCGATGTGCCAATATTCAGCCAATGATGCGGGTGAGTTGAGCTATTGGCATGAGCAACAATGGGCCAATTATGCTTTGTCAGGTGCGGGCTTATGTATTGTTGAAGCGACAGCCGTACAAGCGGTAGGACGGATCAGTTTTGCGGACTTAGGACTGTGGAATGATTTGCAACGTGCGCAAATGAAAGCCTTGCTCAGAAAAGTCAAAACACTCTCTCCAATGCCTTTTGCCATTCAACTGGCACATGCAGGGCGTAAAGCATCGACCGATCGACCGTGGTCGGGAAAAGGTCAGATCAAACCGAATGAACCCCATGGTTGGCAAACGGTGTCTGCCAGTGATGTGCCCTTTAAGCCCGAAGAGCACGCACCACATGCTTTGAGTGTGGCGGAGATGCAAGACATCATCGATGACTTTGCCAGTGCAGCAGTACGCGCTGTAGATGCAGGTTTTGAGCTGATCGAACTACATGCAGCCCATGGTTATTTGTTGCATCAGTTCATGTCACCGCTGTCGAACCAACGTACCGATGAATATGGCGGAAGTTTTGAAAACCGCATTCGATTTACTTTAGAAGTATTCCAAGCCATTAAACAAGCTGTTCCTGAAAACTATCCCGTGGGTATACGTTTATCTGCAACTGATTGGATGGAATCGACCGCAACAGAAAGTTGGGATATTGATTCAACAGTGGGGCTATCGAAAGCGTTGGAGCAACTCGGGGCGGCTTATATTCATGTCTCAAGTGGTGGCTTGCATGTGGAACAAGACATTCAGATTAAGGCCAAGTATCAAGTGCCTTTTGCCCACGCGGTGAAGCAAGCGGTGAAAATTCCAGTCATTGCGGTGGGATTGATTACAGAAGCCAAACAGGCTGAACATATTTTAGAAGCGCAAGAAGCCGATGCAATTGGTCTGGCGCGCGCCATGTTGTATGACCCAAGATGGCCGTGGCATGCAGCCGCAGAACTGGGTGGGAAAGTCTCTATCGCACCGCAGTATTTACGGTGTCAGCCACATGGGATCAAAGATTTGTTTTCTGCGTTCTAATCGCATAAGCATTTTGCTTCGCCATTGGGCTTTAAAAATATTTCAACTGAGTAAAGGTGTATCCTAGGATAGGTCTTTACTTACATCATCTGGAAAAGGAACAGCTTGAATGATTTTTTCGGTAATTTTTCCAGTATTTTTCCTGCTCTTCCTTGGTTTTGCCTCTGTCAAAATCCAGTTGCTCGCTAAAGAGCAAATGACTGCAATCAGTGCTTTTGTCATCAAAATTGCGTTACCTGCTTTATTATTGCACGCCTTAGCTTCAAAAGATTTGCATGAAATTTGGTATCCCTCTTATTTTTATGTTTATGCAGCTGTGACCTTTGGCTTATTTATTACGGCTTTTATTTTAGGTCAAAAGCTGTTTAAAAATCACTTTACCCACGCCGCAGTTTTTTCACTGGGTGCATCCATGTCCAATACGGGGTTATTGGGAGCAGCGATTTTGACGCTGCTGATGGGAAGCGAAGCAATGATTTATATTTCATTGGTGGTGATCATTGAAAGTGTATTTCTTGTACCGCTGATGCTCACTCTGGCAGAAATAGGGCGACAAAGACAAGCCAATTTAGCCTCCATTTTAAAAACTACATTTCTCACGCTACTTAAAAATCCACTGTTTTTGTCGGTGATGATTGGTATGGGTTGTGCGATTTTCGAACTTCAAATTCCACATTTAATCGACCAAGTCTTTGCGATGCTAGGCCTGACTGCTGCACCTTTAGCGCTCTTTATTATTGGTGGGGGAATGGTGGGGCTAACCATTCAATCGTTTAACTTACAAACCGTTTATCTGGTGGTGTCTAAAAATATTTGTATGCCACTATTGGTTTATTTAGGGCTGACCTATTTGACTGAATTGGACCCAAAGATGATTTATGCAGGGACCTTGATTGCAGCTTTACCGATGCCCTCTCTGTTTGGAATTTTTGGGCAAGTGTATGGTTTGAATGAAAAAGCACTCACTCCACTGATGATTAGCACGCTATTGAGTTTTGTGGTGGTCAGTGTCTTGATTGGTCTTTGGTGGTGAAAAAAATACTCTCAATTGAGAGTATTTTTTGAAGAAGCGATTTATTTTTTGACTGCTGCTGTTGCAGGGGACTTAGCTTGATTCGCCATCATAGTTTCAACCTGCGCTAATGATTCTTTCGCTTGTGGCACATTTTCCTTGGCTAAAGCGGTGAAAATTTTCTTCGCTTCAGGCAAGTTCTGCGGAATGATATTGCCATTAGCAAACATATTGCCTACGGCCATTAGGGCAGGAATATAGCCTTTTTTGGCTAAGTCTTGAATGCTGTTGAGGCCTTTTTGAATCGGCGCTTCTTGTTTGTTTTTAAAGCCTGTACTGATGTCGTACAGGGCTTGTGCATGAATGGCTTGATAGTTGCCTTTTTTCACCAAAGGCTCAAGTTTCTTAAGGGCTAACTTTTCAGATTCTGGTTTATTTTCAGAAAATAACAGCACGGCATATTCAACAGTCGCATCATCAAAGCCTAGTTTTGATGATGCTTCAAAGTGTTGTTTGGCTTTGTTGATGTCTTGAGGCAAGCCTAAAGTACCAGTGACATAGTTTTTCGCAAGCACATAATGCGCAACAGGGTAGCCTTTATTTGCAGCGTCTTGATAGAGCTGAATGGCTTTCTTCTCATTCTTCGCTGTGCCTTGGCCAGTCTGAGTCAAATAAGCCAAGTTGTACATGGCTTGTGGGTTGCCAGACTTTGCCAGTTTTTCTAACGCTTGATATGCTCCCGCCATATTGTTGGCTTTAACCATTTCTTCAATCTTGGCAAATTCGGGGTTAATGGTATCTTGAGTGGTGGCTGCAAGTGCAAGCTGGCTAGAGAGTGCAATTAAGCTTGCAAGTACGATTTTCTTCATGTTTTATAAACCTTTTTCTTACACATAAGTCCATCTATGTGTGTATTTGTTTTGAGTCATTTCACATCATAAGTTGAATTGTGTGAATGTAAATATCTGAATTGTGTCTTGGTCTTACAAATTTTCGTTGATTGTGTTGATCGGTATATCTTTTTCCAATACAACCCGCGTGCTATGCAGTGGAAAAGTCTGAAACGTGTTATTGGTATTTGTAGCGGATGAGCTTTGGGATTTATTAGGATTCTGGCTTAGATTCTGTTTAAATAACGCTGAAAATGAGTAGTGAGTTCAGCATGTTTATTAAGTCAATTAAGCGAAATTATTTAAAAGTTTTGGCCGATGAGTCGATTCCAGATGGTGAAAAAATTGATGCCTTATTGATGAAATTGGGTGGTGAGTTTTTAGTGAGCAAAGATGACCGTGTATATATCTTTGAAAAAGACGGTGTGACCGCAAAATTTGATGCTAAACATGCACGAGACTTTTCATTTAAAGACTATCTCTGCAAAGACATGAATAAGTTGTTTCATGATTTTTGATATTTAATCTTCATTGTAAATGAGTGAACTATTAAATAAGGCTCTAAAAATAGTTTAAGTCCTTGGATGAGCCTTTTATCCAAGAACTGATGCTTGCTATAGACTTCTAAAGCAATATTTTTTATGTTTTGTTTATACCCGAAGAATGAGTGTGAATGGCTTTAACCACTGCAAAGATACTTGCAGTGGTCAGGCTAAAAGATAATATAAAATAATAATTTGTATATGAATAGATTATACGCTTTTTTAGCAAAAGCGTTTGACTGTGTGCTCATCATTCAAGTTATATCATATAAAAAAGAAGGTTACTTTTCATAAGATGAATCGAGACATCTCTAAAATGATAAAAATATTCTCAATCTTATTCATATGTTTAGTTGGCTCAATGGCAGTTTTAGCTGGGCAGCCAAAACTTGTGCCTCATCAAATTAACTTGAAAAATGGGAAGCGCTTTTCTCTAAACCTTCCAGCAAATTACGACATCATTCCTGCGGCTGAGGGTTTAAAACGTGTTCGTTTTTTTAGCAAAGCACCTGACGGTAGAATGTTTGTCACGGATATGCACGATTTGACCGACAATAAAAAAGGCATCGTTTATATTTTGGATGAGTGGAATGCTGAAACGGGGAAATTCGGTAAAATAATTCCTTATATGACGGGTTTGAAGAATCCAAATTCAGTCCAGTTTTATACCGATTCTTCAGGACAGGATTGGTTGTATTTAGCTGAAACGCATCAGTTCACCCGACGAAAATTCACCCAAGGTGAAATTAAACCCACGGACAAAACCGAAGTTTTAGCGACTTTTCCTGATTATGGTTTAAGTTATAAATATGGGGGCTGGCATCTAACGCGAACCATTGCTGTGGGTGGGAATGGTAAAATTTATGTTTCAGTCGGCTCAAGTTGTAATGCTTGCGTTGAAAAAGAAAAAGTTCGAGCGACAGTTTTAGAAATGAATCCCGATGGTTCGGAACAAAAGATTTATGCCACAGGCTTACGCAATGCTGTCGGTTTGAAATGGGTGGGTAAATTCTTATTTGCCACCAATCAAGGTGCGGATCATTTGGGTAAACATAAACCTGATGAAACTTTTTATGCACTCAAACGTGATGCAGATTATGGTTGGCCATCTTGCTATTCGTCGAATGGTAAAATTTTTGCAGACCCAAAATTTAAACGTCCAGCAGGATGTAAAAATGTACCGCCTCCTTATGCCTATTTCCCATCGCATTCGTCTGCACTTGGCTTTGACTATTTTGATCATCCAAATACGGATGACACCATTAAAAATTCTTTTTTAGTGGCTCTGCATGGTTCTACGGATGCCACGATTGGTCATGGCTATAAAATTGTGATTATGCGTAAAGGGCAAAAACTTGAAACCTTTATGGATGGTTTTTTAGTGGGGAATAAGGTGAATGGTCGACCTGCGGATATTTACCGTATAGATGCAAATTCCTTTTATCTTTCAGATGATAAGAGTGGTGTGGTTTATTATGTGAAGAGGAAAGAATAGTTATAAAAAAAGCCAAAGTGTTTTAAACTTTGGCTAAGTGAGTGGCTATAGTTTTGCGTTATTACTTTCATCAATATGTTCAAAAATGGTCTTACAAAGCTCTTTAGCTGAATCTGTAAGTGTCCATTCGACATGATCCATTAGTGTTAAAATTAGACGACAGAATTTTAGCTTATCTTTAATTGTTCCTGAAGCATCTGCAAAACATTTTTTAGGCTTGTCATCTGATGTTCTTGGATTTCCAATTTTAATTTTAGAATCTATAATTTTTCCGATTCCGTCTTTCGCATGGAAGTAATTTTGATCACTTAATAACTGTGTTATGTCAAAGCCATCTTTGGTATTAGTTTGCATACCATCCATTGATAAATAATTTTTTAGAATTTTACTTAACTCAAGATTGCTACTTAATGCAATTTCTAAGCCTGAAAATTTAATATTACATGCGTAATGAATAATATTAGCAGGCAGAGTATTTTCAGTTTCTTTACAAGGCAGAAGATAAAATTGCTTACCTAATGATTCAGTTAATTGCTCGACACGATTGCCTTTCCCTTGAATGTCACCATCTGCAATGAGAAGTACACTGCTTGTAGTGAGTAAAGCATTCATACCTTGATCATTTAAGTGATCAGTAAATTCATCACTAAAGTCCCAATGAACTAGGTTACTTCCTGCATATTCAACAAATGTATAGTGATAATTAGGCATAAAACGGCGGTATTTTTTATAAAGCTCTTCATCTGAATTTTTTAATTCAACTAAATATTTTTCCATATATTTAGTGATATATAAACGATCTGTAATACCTTCGACCCAAATGGTGCAGTTAGCTAAATAAACCGAAGATGGTTTTACACCAAGAGAGGCCAGTAGATCACGGTCTCGGTCACAACGATAAATTTTAAAATCAAAGCCATCTTTAGGATTCTCTTTTGGTTGTTTTACGAATTTTTGGATGATGACTTGATCTGATTCATCTGCCATATCTAAAAGATGGTTGGAATGTGTGGTAAAAAAATAATAATGATTGGTTTCGTTTAGATAGAAATTCATGAGCTGACGAACCATGCCCGCATGCATATGCAGTTCAGGCTCTTCTATAAAGAAAGCATGGGTTTCATCTTTTTTGATAAAAGCTTCATAAGTTAAAATAATGACTTGTTGTAAGCCATCGCCGAGTTCTGAAATAGGGAATTGTTTGTCGCTTCCAATTTTAATATTTACAACATCTTGGTCATGTTTTGGAATTAAGGATACAGTTTCATTATCAAAAAAATATTGGCTGAGTTTTTCTTCATAATTTTTAATGATTTCACGTTGCTCTGGTTCACCAAGTAAGTGCGTTTTTAGTTCATGATATAAACATTCACCTGTAATGATGTTTTTTGAATTAAATTTTTGGCTATTAGAAAAGTAGTCTTTTTGAGCTCTTTCTATATACGGTTGTTTATTTTCTATTTCAGTGACAGGGCGCATACCTCTTAGAATTGGAATATAAAATTTTTCTAGATCAAAGTTTACAGTAGAGGTGTTTGTAATCTGATTTGTAAAAAGTTCTTTCGCTTGAGGCGCATTATTGTTGCTAACAAGTAAGTTTAAGACACCTAAATTGGAAAGATATTGTAGAATATGACTGAATTGCTGAACAGCCTGATTTCTTCTACTGATAGTGAGGTTATTTTTTAAGTCATTGAAAGTATTTGAAAAATACTCATAATTTGGGTTTTTTCTAGTTTGGTTGTAAATATCATCATTTAATTTTTTATCTATTTTACATAATTTTAAGAACAGTTCAGATTGATAAAAAGTTTGTGAATTAAGTGATTTAAATAAATTTCTCAAAAAACGACTTTTTCCCGCATTATTTTTACCAATAAAAAAGTTTAGCCGTTTTATTTCTATAACTTGATCATAGTCCTGTTCATTGTCTGAACTATAGTTTTCTAAATTTTCAGCCCAATAGTATAATTTTTCAGTCATTAAAAAGCCCCTAAATCTAGGAGCTAATTTATCACAACATTTTAAAAAATATAAACTTACTGCGGTCTTGCCACATCACCATTTAAGCGTTCTGGTAAGTCTAAAACTGTCACATCCAGTTCGGTCAAAGACTCAGGACGTGCCACCACCAACGCGATATAACCGCCATCAATCGCAGCGCTATTCACCACTTGAATACCTTTATTCAACTGTTCAGCTTGCGCAGGTGCACTGCCTGTACCCTGAATTAAATGCAACCATGCTTTGGGTTTGGCTTTAAACCATAAACGTGCAATCACTTCCTGACCCAAGTAACACCCTTTGTCATAGTGCACGCCTTCACGTTGGTGTAAACGAAGCTCTTGGGGTTGAAACACATGCTCAATGGCTTGGTCGATAAACGCTTCACCATGAGTAATGGCTTGCACTTGCCATGCAGCAATATCGGTAGGCTCAGCAGAAAAGGTGGTGCGGTCTTGCGTGAAGGTTGGAAAAACTGAACCCGTAGGTTCAAGTTTCATTTTAGAGAAAGCACCAAACTTTTTAATGTGCTTAGCAAATTCTTCCGACTGGTCTTGAGTGGTGACAATTTCAAAATGCTCAGGGTTACGTTTTGTCAGCCACAAACCAAAGTGGATACGACCTTTCAAGTCACAAATGGCGGTATATTGCGTTGTATTTTCAGCCAAAGCTTCAACGTTGACCGTCACTTGGCCTTGTAAAAATTTGAGTGCATCTACACCAATTAAAGTGAAAGAGGAGAAAGCTAGATCGCTCATGAATTGCTCGCCTACCTTAAAATCTAATACTAAAGAATTAGGGCTATTTTCCGCTATTTTTCAGAAAAAATCATATTTAGAGTAAATATTTAAAAGTTAATGTAACTAAATATTTCAAAAACCCCTATTTTTATGTCTAAGTTTATGAAATATAAAAGATTTGGGAAATGGGTTTTCGACAGTGTAGTATGCCTATCAGACAAAGATGAATTGTCTAGTAAAGACAGTGAAGAAAAATGAAACACCAAAGGCAGGAACGCTATGAACAATAATCACCGCAAACCACTGCAAGGCACCCAGCTAGAATACTTTGATGTGCGAGAAGCCGTTGAACAGATTCAGCCAGGCGCTTATGCAAAACTTCCATACACTTCAAAGGTATTGGCTGAACAGTTAGTGCGTCGTTGTGATCCTGCCATTTTGGAGCAGTCACTAAAAGAACTGATTTTCTCAAAACAAGATCACGATTTCCCTTGGTATCCTGCGCGTGTGGTGTGCCATGACATTCTTGGACAAACGGCATTGGTTGACCTTGCAGGTTTACGTGATGCCATTGCAGATCAAGGCGGTGACCCATCTAAAGTGAATCCAGTTGTGCCTACACAGTTGATTGTCGATCACTCTTTAGCTGTGGAATACGGTGGTTTTGATCCAGATGCCTTTGAGAAAAATCGCGCCATTGAAGACCGCCGTAACGAAGACCGTTTCCACTTCATTGAATGGACCAAAACAGCCTTTGAAAATGTTGATGTGATTCCTGCGGGGAATGGCATCATGCACCAAATCAACTTGGAGAAAATGTCTCCAGTGGTACAAAGTCGTGAAGGCGTAGCATTTCCAGATACTTGCGTCGGTACAGACTCACATACGCCGCATACCGATGCGCTCGGTGTGATCTCAATTGGTGTGGGTGGTTTAGAAGCTGAAAATGTAATGCTCGGTCGTGCTTCTTGGATGCGTCTTCCAGACATTATCGGGGTTGAATTTGTTGGACAACGTCAAGCGGGGATCACTGCAACCGATATCGTTTTAGCATTGACTGAATTCTTACGTAAAGAACGTGTAGTCGGTGCTTACCTTGAGTTCTTCGGTGAAGGTGCAGACAGCATGTCTGTGGGGGATCGTGCCACGATTTCCAATATGACACCTGAATATGGCGCAACTGCGGCAATGTTCTATATTGACCAAAACACGATTGATTATTTAACCCTGACAGGTCGTGAAGCAGATCAAATCAAACTTGTAGAAACTTATGCCAAAGAAGTTGGTCTTTGGGCATCGGAGATGAAACAAGCAGAATATCCGCGTGTACTGCGTTTTGATTTATCGACTGTAACGCGTAATATTGCAGGGCCATCGAATCCACATGCACGTGTATCAACCAGCGACTTAAAAGCCAAAGGCATTGCAGGTGTGGTTGAACAGCGTACCGATGGTTTAATGCCAGATGGTGCGGTGATCATTGCAGCCATTACTTCTTGTACCAATACATCTAATCCACGAAATACCGTTGCCGCAGGTTTGTTGGCACGTAAAGCCAATGAATTGGGTTTAACGCGTAAACCGTGGGTGAAATCCTCTTTTGCACCGGGTTCTAAAGCGGCGGCTTTATACCTTGAAGAAGCAGGGGTATTGGATGACTTAGAAAAATTAGGTTTTGGTATCGTGGCGTATGCATGTACGACATGTAACGGTATGTCAGGTGCTTTAGACCCTAAACTGCAACAAGAAATTATTGATCGTGACTTGTATGCAACAGCGGTACTTTCGGGTAACCGTAACTTCGATGGTCGTATCCATCCTTATGCAAAACAAGCGTTCTTGGCATCTCCTCCGCTGGTTGTAGCGTATGCGATTGCAGGAACCATTCGTTTTGACATCGAAAAAGATGCATTAGGAAACGACAAAGACGGTCATCCAATTTA
The DNA here is from genome assembly GCF_058599305.1 of Acinetobacter sp. CAU_H_S139_7. NCBI lineage: Bacteria > Pseudomonadati > Pseudomonadota > Gammaproteobacteria > Moraxellales > Moraxellaceae > Acinetobacter > Acinetobacter sp. CAU_H_S139_7. The sequence continues at coordinate 2,784,035 of NZ_CM178651.1, read as the reverse complement.
CCTGAAAGACATTTGGCCTTCTGATGAAGAAATCGATGCTTTGGTCAAAGAAGCAGTGAAACCTGAACAGTTCCGTAAAGTCTACATTCCAATGTTTGACTTGGGTGTCACAGAGAAAGCTGCAAGTCCTTTGTATGACTGGCGTCCACAAAGTACCTATATCCGTCGTCCGCCGTACTGGGAAGGGGCTTTGGCTGCACCTCGTACACTGGCAAATATGCGTCCGCTTGCAATCTTGCCTGACAACATCACCACAGATCATTTGTCACCATCGAATGCAATTATGATGGATTCGGCAGCAGGCGAATACCTACATAAAATGGGTGTGCCCGAGGAAGACTTTAACTCCTATGCAACCCATCGTGGTGACCATTTGACTGCACAACGTGCGACCTTTGCCAATCCGAAATTGTTTAATGAAATGGTGGTTCGTTCTGACGGTACGATTAAACAAGGTTCGAAAGCACGTGTTGAGCCTGAAGGCGAAGTAATGCGTATGTGGGAAGCGATTGAAACTTATATGAATCGTAAGCAACCACTCATCATTATTGCTGGTAAGGACTATGGTCAGGGTTCTAGCCGTGACTGGGCTGCAAAAGGTGTGCGTCTTGCTGGTGTTGAAGCGATTGTGGCGGAAGGTTTTGAGCGTATTCACCGTACCAATTTAGTCGGTATGGGGGTGTTACCGCTTGAGTTTAAAGCGGGGACTGACCGTAAAACTTTAGGTTTAGATGGTACTGAGCTATATAGCGTGATTGGTAATATTGCGCCGCGTTCGACGTTAACTTTAGTCATTGAGCGTGCGACGGATGAAGGCAAGAGTGAAATCGTTGAAGTACCTGTAACTTGTCGCCTAGATACTGAAGAAGAAGTGTCTGTATATGAAGCGGGTGGTGTATTGCAACGTTTTGCACAGGATTTCTTGGAAGGGAATGTGGCGTGATTTAATTCTTTAAATCCTCCCCTTACGGAATATATTCCTCACCTTTGAAAAAGGAGGGAGTTCCCCCTCTTGTTAAAGAGGGGCTAGGGGAGATTAAAGTCATTGAAATTGTTGTAAAAAGACCCTACTGTTAAGTGGGGTCTTATTATTTATATCGGGGATATATGCGAGATTTAGGACAACTAGGGGAAAGTACTTTTTCAATGTGGTGTGCTCAAGTTGGCTTGGTTGCAAACCCCTCTATGATTGATAAAACTGGTTGGGATTTCTATTTACAATTTCCTATATCTAATAATTTGTCTCCCCAACAACTGCATAAATCTGCATTTGAATGTAAGGTTCAAGTAAAGGCAACAGATAAAAAAGATAGAAAACTTGCAATTACAATTTCTAACTTAAGACAAATGGCTACTTCTCCAATGCCAACTTTTTATTGCTTTTTAGAGTTCGATGGACAAAGCCAAGTCCAGAAAGCATTTTTATTACATTTAAACCATGAAATTATTTATTCAATTCTTAAACGGGTTCATGAAATTGAACAAAGTGATAAAGATAATAATTTAAATAAAAGAACAATGACCCTACATTACGATGAGAAAATGGAAATAGAAAAATTAAATGGTCATAGTTTGAAAGCAGATTTATTAAAATATATAGGAGATGATTATTCAAAATATATAAGAGAAAAATCCAAGTTTTTAGAAAACTGTGGTTTTGAAGAGGGTTATGGAAAAATACAATTTTCCGTTAATGGTGAAGCTGGAATTAGAAATATTATTGATGTTTCTTTGGGATTGGAGGAGGAGTTAGATGTTGAAAATCTAACTAGTATTGAAGAGCGGTTTGGAATTCCTTCAAAAAAATCAGAATTTAAATTATCTAATGCAAAATTACGTATAGGAATGTCTACTCCTAAAAAAGGAAAAGTCAGATTTAAAGAAGATCATCTATCATCAGGATTGATGTTTGATATTGAGTTTTACACACCTCCATTTAATTTTCATGATTTTCGAAAATATGCAAAATTTAGGATAGTTGGAGATTTTTTTGATATAGCCTGTGAACCATATGTAGGTAAAGCTCATTATACTTTTTCTTTGGGTGATGACCAAAAGTTAAAACTTGGAAAGCTTAAAGATGCAGTTTCATTAATTTGTTTATTAAGTAGGGATAAACAAATAGCTATATTTGAGTTGGATTTAGAAGGTTTTGAGTTGTTATCATTTACTTTAACCAGTAAGTATATTAAACGAGAGTTAACTATTTTTAATGAATTGTTAGAGAAGGCTAGCCAAATTTGTGAATATGCTAATGTTTCTGAGGAAATAAAAGTATCTTTAAAGGACTTATATTATTTTAGAAAAGAAATTGAACAGTTTTATACATTAATAACAAAGTCTGATTTATTAGATATCAAATTGGAAATAGATGTGGAACATAAATTTGAAATCTCCAAAGTTGCACATATTTCAGTTGTTATATGTCATTTGGGGACGCATATTATAGGTATGATTTTTACGGTGATAGGCGATTTTAATGAAATTTTAAAGAAAAATAGATTTTCAGTAAAGAATGCGAAAATTGTAGTAGAAAGAGTTTTTTCATTTTCTCCCAAAAATCTTGAAATTATAAAAGAAGCTATTTCAAAGGAAATACACAACAGGATTCAAAAATATGATGGGGAGTATGATGTTTTCTATAATTGGGAATTACATTAAGTTTCTATTGGGAATGTAGACGATCATAGTTAAATCATCCATTCGGTTGACCACAATTGAAAATTGGACATCTAACACCTTGTAAGACGTTTAGATTTTCTATGGAAATCATTTCTTGCCCAAATGCCATCATCATTTGTCGAAATGATCAATAGACATTCATCATAAAATGCATATACTAGTAAGACCATTTTCTAAACATATGGAGAACAAAAATGGTTACTGCTGGCGAAAAACCTGGAACAGGCTTCTATTTTTGTGTTCAATGCGGACACCGCGTCTACTTAGAAATTGGTACAGATCGTTTACCCCCGTGTACCAAATGCCAAGGCAATCAATTTAACAATAAGAATGCCTAAGCCAAAGATTTAACAGTTACCCACTGTTTTAAAGAAAAGCCCTATCACCCGATAGGGCTTTTTGCTAAGTTATAAAAAAGATAAAAACATCCCAACTTAGGCCACACAGGAAAAGCACATGGAAACCATATTAGGACTTTGTATCGGTATTGGCTTAAGTGCGGCCTGTGGCTTTCGTGTCTTTGTCCCACTCTTGGTCATGAGCCTTGCATCTATTATGGGATGGTTCGAACCAATGCAAGGTTTTGAATGGTTAAGTATGCCATCGGTGTGTATTGCCTTAGCCATTGCAACTGTCTGTGAAATTGCAGCCTATTACATACCATGGGTCGACAACGCTTTAGACACCATTGCAACGCCAGCCGCGATGGTCGCAGGAACACTCACTACTATGGCGGTTATCAGCGGGGAAATGTCACAGTTTGCCAGTTGGGCCGCGGCAATCATTGTGGGTGGAGGAACAGCAGGCGCCGTGCAAATGAGTACCGTTGCCGTTCGAGGGATTTCAACCGCGACGACAGGCGGGGTCACCAACCCACTGGTGTCTACAGTGGAGTGGGTCGGTGCCGTTTTACTGTCCGTGCTTTCACTACTGGTTCCTGTCTTGGTGGTGATTGTAGGCATTATTTTGGCGATCTGGGCCGTACGTTGGTTTAAACGTAAAAAACAAGAAAGTATCAGCACACCTTTATAGTTTCAGCAGTTTTCTTATGGTGTTGTTGGGTCTTTAAATTTAAAGATAGCGTGGCTAATTTTTTGGTTAGTGGACATCAATCCTTTTAACTTGATATGGCTTAGAGGTCAGTTTCACTTTTAAAATAATGATTGATTTTCATACGCTATCCGTTTAATTTTATAAATACATACTTTTTTTATGGTTTTGTTTGTAGTTGAACTTTATAAAAATTATTCGGGGAACTGTAAATGATAAAATTTATTGTAAATGAACACCCTAGTGAAAAAGGCATCCATCATATTCATAATGCATCCTTAGGCTGTGCCGACTTCCCAGCTCGGAGGATCAAATTCTGATTGGTTATTTTGCCAATTACGAGCTGGCTTATAAACGGGCAAGAATGAACTGGCCCAGAGAAAAAGTCGAAGGCTGTGACAAGTGTTGTTTCAAATAGCCAAAAGCAAAAAAGCTCTGCAATTTATGCAGAGCTTTTCATTGTTGGATATGGATGCTCTATTTTTAAGCATTACAACATTAATGAATTTCAATTCGGGTCGTGACCTTAATTTTTCGACACTCTCGGTCAGCTTCAACTAAAGCGCGAATTTTAAAGTCAGAAAATCGTACTGCTCGGTTTTGCATAGCAAACTGTTCAGGTGTTTTAATTTCCAAACACTGAAAAGGGCGCAGATTTTTTAGGATGTGCTTTTGTTTTTCCGTCATGTTCTGTGTCGATAAGTACACATAGCCTTTGGTGGTTTTTAACAATACTTCATTTGGCTGTGTTTCAGTTGAGCTGGTGACTTTAACGATATGTGTTTTTAACACTTTGCATGCACTGAGGGAAAGCGCAAGGCACAGCATCAGCAGGGCAGTTTTGGTTTTCATGATGAAGCGTATTTGAATGGTCTTTCGCCACTTTAGCCGAAAGTTTTCAACGGCAGCAATCAAAATATGACATGGATACAGTCATCTGTTTTTAATTGTAGAACATTCTACAAATAGACTTCTGTTAAATGCTAAGCTTCAGCACAGATGCCAAAAATGAAGCATTTATTAGTGTGCTCTTTTACCTACTTTATTTAAAAAATTAACAAAACTATGAAAAAACAGTTCATTCTCACTTCTCTAATGTTCGCTGCAATGTTGGGTATATCCACCAATCTCTGTGCTGAAAACTTAAGCGCAGCGGATATTCAGCGACACAAAGCCACCAACCAATACCAAGCTTACCTTCCCGCAAAATATACGGTGTATGAGGTCGTGCAAGGGGATTTAAACAAAGATGGCTTAAAAGATGTGGTTTTAATCGTCAAAGGTACAGATCCGAAACAATGGGTCACCGATGAATACCGTGGAAAACTAGATCGCAACCGCCGTGGTGTGATTGTGCTGTTGAATACCAAAGGGTACTACCAAAAAGTCGTTCAGAACCTGTCACTGTTTTCTTCAGAAAATGAAGATGGCGGTGTGTACTTTGCGCCTGAGTTGGTGCCCTCTATCGAAAAAGGCCTGTTAAAACTACATTATGCCCATGGCCGTTATGGATATTGGGCCTATCAGTTTCGTTTAGAGGGGCGTGATATGCGCTTGATTGGCTATGACAGCTCCGATAATTTTGGCCCTTATGTGAACAGTGAAACCAGTGTCAATTTTCTCACGGCTAAGAAGCTGGTCAGAGAAAATCTCAACAAAGACTCGGATAGCGACCCTAAATTTAAAGAAATATGGAGCAAAGTGAGTGTTGCTCCGCTGTATTTGAGCAAAATTCAGGACATCGATGATCTGAGTCTTGAATAGTGTTGGCTTAGTTTTTGCTAACTTATATCTCAAAATGCACTTTTATGAGTGACGTGAGTCTGAGGCATCAGTCACATGACTGCTTGGATTATGTATAGGGGAAAGCGATGGAAAATAAAGAACTGCTCTTGAGTGCTGCAGAGAAACCTAAGCTGAGTACAGCTGCTCATTTGATGGCAGGTTGGCCTTTGTTTTTAGTGATGATTGGTGGTGCAATCGGTGGAGCCTTAGCTGTGGTTGCGTATGTAATTAACCGAAAAATCTATCTGTCTCAGCTCAGCAATATGCAAAAGGTGCTTGCCAATTTACTCTGTGGTATGTCTGCGATCAGTTTATGGTGGTTTATTGCAACATGGTTGCAAGGCTATATGAGGACTTAAGCGTTCTGAAATGATGGTGTAAAAAATGATAGAAGTTCATTTTTATGCGATGAAATAGATGATTCAACTGTCGTTATGAATATTTTTATCAAGTCTGGTTTTATTTATGGAAATATTTTTCATCATCGCTTGAAATTAGCTAATCTTCGGAAATTCATCCCGCACCAATTTGCTTAATATAGCGTTTAAGGGCACAGGAATCGAAAAGAGTAGTTTGCGACTCGTTATCTATCAGATCAGCGTCGTACTTACCCACAAGGTCTCGATTCAGCTTAGGACGCTATAGATTATCCATTTATAGGCAAAAGTTTAGAACTTACCCAGTTTTAACCGTTGAAGTTATCTCCTGATCCCTAGAAACCACATGATAAAAACAACACGATAAAAGACACGTCCATTCAAATATTTTCTTCCATTTTAAACGTCTATATTGCCCCGAATTTATCCAAATATTTGCTCTAACTGTGACCAAACAAATTGGCGCTTTGGTTTGCGAAAACGGCTTTAAAAAAATTGCGATTTGATAACATTGGAACGCTTTGAGTTCTGCTATAACCATTAAAAGTCTGATAAAAATATGGAACAACAATGAAAATATATGTCACCAGCATCATGGTCGATAGCCAAGAAAAAGCCTGTCAGTTTTATACAGAAAAACTCGGTTTTAAAGTCAAACATGATGTACCTGTGGGGGATTATCGTTGGCTGACCTTGGTTTCACCCGAAAGTCCAGATGGTGTTGAACTGCTACTGGAGCCTGATGCACATCCTGCGGCACAGCCGTTTAAAGCTGCGATCAAAGCAGATCTAATTCCCTATACTTCTTTTCAAGTGGAGGATCTTGATGCGGAATATGAACGACTCAAAAACTTAGGGGTACGCTTTACCACTGAACCGATGCGGGCAGGAAAAGTCAAAGTTGCAGTCTTTGATGATACCTGTGGGAATCTCATTTAGCTGATGCAGGTCTGTGCAGGAAGTTGATTTTCTCATCTGTGATGCAGTAAAGAAATAAAATCCTGAGAAAAGCGCTGTTATGTGAGAAAAAAATCATAAATACGCTGCATTTGGGAAAATATTTTTTAGATAACCTGAAAGCCAAGATTTTTTTCCAAAAATAGCCAAAAAGACTTTATCTTCGGGAAACAATCCCGCCCTTGGATTGTTAAATTATATCTCAAGGGTGTGACGGGATCGAAAAGAGTAGCATGCTACCAGTGGCGCAAAACGCGTGAGTAGTACTTACCCAAAAGGTCTTGATTCGGCTTAGGACGCTATAAATCAAAAGTTTATAGGCTATAAGATCATCACTTACAAAGTTATGATAGTTGAAGTAAACAACATGTTTTCCCAGACACCCTAAAAAATTTGAACTCGAATAAAAGATAAATCAAAAAAAAATAAATCAAAAAAAAATAAATTTTAATATTTCCCGCAAAAACCGAAAAATCCTGCTGTTGTAGTTTCACTTACATCATTTTATTTTAGGCGTTCAATCTAATCAGCGCTGCTAAAAAGCTGGCTTATATGGAGTGATGGACGCCTAGGATTCAGGCTGTTTTCCATATTTTGTGAATGATTGACAGCAGAAACACAGCTTGCTATTTTTCGCGCTCGCTTTTGTATGCTGTTATTCCCATGGCTCTAAATGACAACTTTATTTATACACCGCCCCAAGAAGACTTGGTGATCGTTTATGAAGACGATGATTTGGTGGTGATTGAAAAGCCTGCGGGCTTGTTGTCTGTGCCAGGACGTTTACCAGAACACCAAGACAGTGCCTATTTAAGGGTTTTAGCGCAGTATCCGCATGCCAAAATTACCCATCGTTTAGATATGGCGACCTCGGGGATTTTAATGTTTGCCAAGCACCGCGATGCCGAAGTCGCTGTCAGTAAAATGTTCCAAGCCCGCACGGTGGACAAACACTATATTGCTTTAGTTCAAGGCCAGTTGGATGCCGAAGGCAGTGTTGAAGTACCACTGATTACAGACTGGGAAAATCGACCACGGCAGATTGTGCATTTTGAACTGGGTAAGCCTGCAAAAACGCTTTATCAAGCGCTTAGCTATGATACTGAGACCGATATTACGCGAGTTTTATTGACTCCGATTACAGGTCGTTCGCATCAGCTCCGTGTGCATATGCAATATATTGGGCATCCAATTACAGGGGATAAGTTGTATCACCCTGAGCCGACACGGAGTCCATTAAAACGTATGGCTTTACATGCCAGTTTTCTCGCCTTTCAGCAGCCTTTAAGTGGGAAAGCGGTCGCGATTCATGGAAGTGTGCCATTCTAACTGTGTCACACTTTTCCTATATTTTGAGAAATACTTAAAATTTGGGATATCGGGCAGTTTAAAAAACCGTTAGCGTAAGTTGTGTAAGTGCACTTTTATCCAGTGTGCTTATCTTTGTTGAAATTAACATTTGAGTTTGGCTTTTTGGCCATCGTCATGACTGATTGAAATTGAATGAAAATATGTTTGTCTGTTCCAAGGCTTACTGTTTGAGTTTCATGTATTCTTACAGCTGAGTCTTTAAAATAAAAATGACATTCCCTTAGGGAGATAGGCCATGCTTTATGTACTCGCTGTCATTCTTGTCCTGCTGTGTGCTGTTATATGCGGGCAAAAAATACACAGTCTTGCCCAAAAAAAGAAGATTGAATCCTTAGAAAGTAATTTAGAACGTAATCGAAACAGTTTAGAGGTTTATGAACAGCAGCAAAGTGAATTACAACATCGGCTGACCAGTTTAAGAATTGAGCTTGGAACACTCAGGCAACGTAACGAAACTTTGAGTCCTTACCAAGAAATTATTGATGTCGAACACTATGTTATTGAACGGCACAACCAAGTTGAATTATTTGCTGAAACGGTCAAATTTGATGCTGAACAAATGCTCAAACAGTGTCGGCAGCGCATTGAAAAAGTACATCACTTCTTAACGGAATATGAATGTAAAGTCAAAGAAGTTACTATGCAGCGCGCCAGAGAAAAACTGGGTGCTTTTTTTCACATGGCTGAAGAACGACAACATCTGGCTGAAATATCAAAGGCCTTACACCATAAAATTGAAACCTACAGCCAAAGTTATCAACTGCCTTCGGAGCAGTTATTAGATGAACTCATCGAAGGCTATGGGAAAACGGATGCGGCCGGCCATTTATTGAAAATCCGGCAACAGGTGATTCGTGCGGTTGAGCAAAATGACGTTGTGATCTGTGCTTTTATGGATGAACATCGACGACTATCGATGATGGTCTTGGTTTCACAGTTATTTAATACGAAAGCAGATTTTTATTTGCAACGTGTGAGCAAAGACAATCTTGGCCTTTTGATTCAAGCTTTGCAGGATGATTTTACCCTTATCAATCACTATGGTACGGCCTTTGGTCATACTCGTATACAAGACAGTTATTTGGCTTTACGCCTAGAAGAACTCAAATTTGCGGCCTTATTAGAAAGCCTAAAAAGCAGTGATTTACAGTTTCAAGCGGAGATTTTAGTTGAACATCGGGTTTTACAATAACACGGCAAAGTCTGCGTGAAATAAAGTCCAAACAACCTTCGAAAAATCAGATGTAACTGCTATAAAAATGAGCAAAATATGCTATGTTGAAGTCACTATTTTGTCACTTGCCAACGATATATTGGCTAAAAAGATAACAAGGACATACGCATGACACGTGATTATGAATTATATCCAGATGATGATAACGGAAATGTACTTTGGCAAATGGCTGAGGATGGCGACGACCTATCTGAACCGCATGAAATAGAATATTCGATTGCCTTTCAAGAGCAGTCACAAGCAGAAAAGTGTGCGTTGTATTTATTACAAGAAGAGCAAAAAATCACTTTGTTTGTCGATGAAGAAAGCGACGTATCTGAGTGGATTATTACCATTTACGTGTATATGGAACCTGAGTATTCAGACATTGTTGACTTAGAACAATGGTTTACTAAAATTGCAGAACAGTTTGGTGGCGAATATGATGGCTGGGGCTGTATGGCCTATGTCTATGACGACGAAGATGATGAGGATTATGAGCAAGGTCAGGCTTAAAAAAAATGGTCAAATTTAAAGCATGTTGAAAAACATGCTTTTTTTTATTGGTGGGTAGAAAAGCCAGCGGGCCGAGTTTGGCTATTTAAAAAAGATGCACAAAAAAATACAGTATGTGGGTTTGAGCGTTTTAAACTAAATCTGAATATTTGAAAAGAACGAGAAAAATCATGTCAAATAGTGTTCAATTACACCGCGTATTTAGTGCGCCCGTCGAGCGCGTCTATCGTGCTTTTACCACTGCAGATGCTTTAGTGAAGTGGATGGCACCACATGGCTTTACCGCACATGTAGATCAGTTTGATTTGCGTGAAGGTGGTCAATATCGTATGTTTTTTACTAACTTCAGTACAGGCATGCAGCATTCATTTCATGGTACTTATCATGAAATCGTTGAAAATAGTTTATTGCGCTATACCGATGAGTTCGATGTACCTGAACTAGCAGGAAAAATTGAAGTGCGTGTTGAGTTTAAAGAAGTATCTGTCGGTACTGAGGTCCATATTACGCAGTCTGGTTTACCTGATGTGATTCCTGTTGATGGCTGTTATCTGGGTTGGCAGGAGTCATTGCAACTCTTGGCTTTTTTAGTGAATCCAGACATTCCCGATGAATAATGCTTCGTCATCGTTGAACAATTGAATAAGTTGCACAAAAGAATAAAAGGAGTTCTGCATGCCAATACGCATGAAGCGAATTTATGCACCTGCCGAGGCCGAGGATGGCAAACGGGTCTTGGTTGATCGGTTGTGGCCACGAGGGGTCTCAAAACTTGAGGCAAAAATAGATGAATGGCCAAAAATTCTCACGCCATCCAATGAACTACGGAAATGGTATCACCAAGACATGGTGGCACACTGGGATGAGTTTAAAGTCCGTTATATGAAAGAACTGGAAGCACATCCCGCCGAGTTGAATGATTTGCGCCAACTGGCAGTACGTGAGCGGATCACTTTACTCACCGCAGCCAAAGAAGAACAGCATAACCATGTGGTGATTTTGAAGCAGTGCTTGGAACAAAAATAAGAGTTGAGCTGATGCTATTACAGGGAAAATTTATATTTTCCTAGGCTTTATTTGATCCATCCTGTGACAAAGTTAAAGGCTTAAAATAAATAGGTGTTTCGCATCGTTTTCATCTGAAAAATGCTATATTGGCGCTTTGAGCAATGTGAATTGCTTATTTTTTTATTTTTGAGGTTTTTATGTCTTTACCCAACTGCCCAAAATGCCAGTCCGAATATACCTATGAAGATGGTGACTTGCTGATCTGCCCTGAATGTTCAAACGAATGGAAAGAGGGAGAAGCAACTGAAGAAGTGGTAGCAATCAAAGATGCCAACGGCAACTCACTTGCTGACGGAGACACGGTAACGGTGATTAAAGATTTAAAAATTAAAGGTTCGTCATCGGTGGTGAAAGTCGGAACCAAAGTGAAAAATATTCGTTTACTGCCAGATGCCGCAGATGGTCATGACATTGACTGTAAGATTGACGGTGTCGGTGCGATGAAACTAAAGTCTGAGTATGTGAAAAAAGCCTAATCCGCTGAGTTTGTAGTTCGAGATTAAAACGGAGTCAATTGGACTCCGTTTTTGTTTTTTAGCCATTTTGAAAAGACATTAAGCGTTGAAACACTAGCACAGCATGCTATAAAGATAAAAACTGTTGAAGAATACGTTATGCCACATATCCACCTTGAATATTCAGATAATATCGACACCCTTGAAGTTAAGCCGATGTTACTGGCGTTAAACCAAGCTTTGCTGGATGGTCAGTTTGTACAATCGGGCAATGACATCAAAAGTCGTGCTATTCGACAGTCAGATTTTGTGATTGGGGTAGAAGGCGATGCGCAGGCTTATTTGCATGCCAAAGTGTCTTTATTAAGCGGACGAGATGAAGCCACCAAGTGTGCCATTTCGAGCCAATTACTTAAAACCTTGCAGCAAAACTTTACCGCTCCTCAGGATTTAACGGTACAAATTTGTGTAGAAATTATTGAAATGCCAAAAAGCAGTTATAGCAAATTGGTATTAAAAGCATAAAATTAGGAAGAGTGCCAAACTGTTTATTGGGCCGATATTGCGTGTCATTTAAACGGTTTGAGGCTGTCATGCGTTATTCATATAGCGCTGTTATTTTAAAAAAATAAAATCTGGGCTGGTAGTAAATGCACTTTTTTTTATAAAAGAAGTCATTTATATTTTATGAAATTGGATGATTTTTTATTCAGTTTTGGTGGATCTTCAATCACTTTAAAATAACAATAGGTGAGCTTATGTCAGGATGGTACGAAGTAAGTCAGGCAAATGATGGCCAATATCGCTTTGTTTTAAAAGCGGGAAATGGCGAGGTCATTTTGACCAGTGAACTGTATAAAGCAAAAGCGTCAGCACATAATGGAATTGAGTCGGTGCAAAAAAATAGCCCCGATGATACGCGTTATGAACGCTTAGAAGCCAAAAATGGCAAACCTTATTTTAACTTAAAGGCTGCCAATCATCAGATTATTGGTACCAGTCAGTTTTATGCCAGTGAGCAATCCCGAGATAAAGGCATTGAATCGGTCAAAAACAATGGTTCAAGTACCACGATTAAGGATTTGACGGCTTAAGATCAGATTACATATTTTGCTTGTTTTAAGAATTAAAGAAAACCGCGTGTTTGCTATGGATGGCGCACGCGTTTTTTTATGCGGTTTGATTTGTAGTGTGGGAGTGTGATGTGGATTTTCGATTAGTTGGAGATGAGCATGCAGGGCATGAAATTATCTTCAAACTCAAACAATGGGATGATGCCATTTGTAAAATGGATGTACAAAATATCATTCGTCTTTGTCAGAGTGATGTCAGCTTGTTTGATATTGGGTTTGAGCTACAAGGCGTGCAAGCCTATCAAGAATTGTGGAGACGATATGCCCCATTTTTTCAGGGGGAAATCAAAGTGTTCAGGCGTAACATCAATATTTTTAGTCGTGATGGGTTAGCTTTTTTACATTGTTATTCTAAATTGGATCATGCCAGTGGCGTTGCAACTCCAGAGATTCCTTGGTGCAGAACTACGCTATGTTTTCAAAAAATGGCAGGTGAGTGGTTGGTTGCCCATCAGCATATTTCGGTGCCTGTGGACTTTGAAACTAAAATGTCAAAGCCGATTCATTTTCCAGACTGAGCTCGATTAAAGCTTTAGATTGGGTACAGGTTGAGCCACCTCCGTTCTGCGGGGCTATGTTTTTAATGAGACAATATGAACAACTTAAGAATAAGGTATCTATGGCATTTCAAGACTTTTACCGGCTAAGCTCTCATGCGGTGCTGACCAATGACGCAGGACAGGTTTTATTACTGAAAGCCAATTATGCTGATCAGGCTTGGGGGCTACCCGGTGGAGCCTTGGATATGGGGGAAACCATTCATCAGGCTTTACTACGTGAGTGCCAAGAAGAACTCGGTTGTCAGGTTAAGATCGATTATTTATCGGGGGTGTACTTTCATTCGGCAGTGACCTCGCATGCCTTTATTTTTAGATGCCATTTGGCTGCATCTGCTGAGATCAGGCTCAGTGATGAACATACGGCCTATGCTTGGTTTGATCTTGATCAGCTGTCGAAAGTACAACGGATTCGCGTTGAAGATTGTTTAAATTATATAGGTATCGTGCAAAGTCGAAGTTTTTGAGTGCAAGATTAAGATTCCTCTGAAGTGGAGTGAGCGCATATGTTGAATAATCAGACCATAAAACGAAATAGTCCCATTATTGGTGTGTTGCTGATGAGTGCCTTGAGCCAGTGGGCTCATGCTGAAACGGGCAACTATTTTATGTATAAAGACTGGGAGCTTGCCTGTGATAATACGGGTATGTGCCGCGCGGTGGGGTATCAAAGTGATGCTCAGTTTGGTCATCCAGTTTCATTGCTGATTTCTCGTCCCGCAGGTGCAGGCAGTGCGGTACTCAGCCAAATTCAAGTGGCTGAGGAGTTTACACAGGATACTGAAGCCAGTTTAAATGTAGGGGGAACATCTCTAGGTAGCCTGACCATTGATGCTAAGAAAAGTACTGCGAAACTGTCCAGTGCTCAAAGTGCGCAGTTGCTAAAAGCTTTGGTGGGTGCGGAAGATATTCGTCTCACGACCCAAGCACAGCAATGGCAAATTTCAACTGCTGGGGCAAATGCAGTTTTGCTCAAAATGGATGATATACAAAAACGTGTAAATACACCAAATGCGGTATATCAAAAAGGCAATCAGTCTGAGCAAAATGTTTTACAGCCCAAAGCCATCCCTAAAATTGGCATTACAGGATACCGACCTGCGGTTGCCAGCCACTTTGCCGTGGACAGTAAAAATGCCCATCAACTCTTTAAAAAGTTAAAAGCAAAAACAGATGAACAAGACTGTCCAAATCTCTATAAGGCGCGGTTTTTTGAGGATGATCGGGTTTCAGTCTATCCGCTGAATGCGGAACAAGTGGTGGTTCAAGTACCATGTTGGCGTGGGGCATACAATGAAGGTCTAGGCTACTGGGTCATGGACAAAGCCTTACAAAAAATTCAGCAGCAAGTTACCACATCAGGCTCAAGTTTTAGTGAGGCGCAAATTTTCTCAGAGCAAAAAGGGCGGGGCATTGCTGACTGCGATATTCGTTCCGAGTGGGCTTGGAATGGAAAGGCTTTTGTTCTCAGCTATCAGGCACAATCGCAGCAATGTAAAGGCTTTGCGGGTGGTGCATGGAACTTACCGACTTATGTCGCGATCGTTGCGCGAACGGATTAGGTCGCGCTTGTATTTAGTTTGAGAATAATGTCATCCAGTGGCTTGATACGTTTGACTTCATCCCAGAGGGCTTTGGCTTCAGGATAGTGTTTAGACATCATGCCCAACCACTGCTTATAACGTCCGACCATATTCATTTCTTTTTTATAGCCGCCGTTTAAAAAACGGATTTGTAAGGTCAGTAGCTCATTCCATGTCAGCAAAGGTGTGTCGATATTTTGACGAATACATTGGGTCAAATCGGGTGTGGTCACGGCACCCCGTCCAATCATCAAATCTTCACAGCCAGATTCTAAGCGACACTGTTTCGCGTCTGCATTGTTCCAAATTTCGCCATTGGCAATCACATTGATCTTTAATGCTTCACGAATCGGGCGGAGCTGATCCCAAAAAGCGGGTGGAGTATAACCATCGGCTTTGGTACGTGCATGCACCGTAACCCAAGCCGCACCGGCATCTTCAATGGCATGAGCATTGTCCAACATAAAATGTCGGTCCATATAGCCTAAGCGCATTTTCGCAGAAACAGGAATATGTGCAGGAACCGCATCACGCACGGCTTTGACCAGTTCATGCACTACTTCTGGCTCATCTAAGAGTACAGAGCCACCACGGTGACGGTTCACGGTTTTGGCTGGACAGCCAAAGTTCATATCAATGGCGGGTGCACCGAGTTTCACCGCACGGATGGCATTGGCAGCCAGCATTTCAGGGTCATTGCCCAAAAACTGCACATGCACGGGTGTTCCTGCCGCCGTTTTTCCGCCATTGAGTAATTCTGGGCAATACTGGTGGTAAATATGATCGGGTAAGACCGAATTGGTCACACGGATAAACTCGGTCACACACCAGTCGAAGCTACCTACAGACGTGAGCACATCACGCATGATTGGGTCGGTTAAGCCTTCCATTGGTGCAAGAATGAGTTTCACAGCGGTGTCACCAGTCAAATAGAAAAACGGTGTTATACGCAAATCCGATCACGCTGTCTAGTCTAATGCGTTTGGGTTAAATCGAAATAGTTTTGAATCTGTGTCTCCTCGACAAAGGCGTCATCATGTGAAACTAAAATAACCGCCCCTGTAAAATCGCGAATAGCCTGTGCCAACAGTTGTCTTGAGTCGATGTCGAGATGATTTTCGGGTTCATCCAGTAGCAGTAAGTCCACAGGCTGTGCTGCGAGACTGATACAAAGTAAAGCGACTTTGAGTTGTTCACCGCCACTGAGTAGTGAGATGGGAAGCAGAGCCTTATCTCGTCGAATTCGAAGTTGCCCCAATTGATTCCGACACTCCTCATCGGACAAAGACGGATTCAATAATTGTAAATTGTGTACCGCATTCAGTTCTGGATTCAGTAGGTTAAAGTTTTGATCTAAATATAACGATGCTCCACGCTTAAAAATGTCTCCCGATTGAACATGACTATGATTTTGAATGGCACGAAGTAGAGTCGACTTACCTGAACCATTTTGGCCCCGCAGTTGGACTTTTTCTCCGTTGTGTAAGGCGAAAGAAATAGGCGAGATAGAAAGTGCTGCTAAACCCACTGCTTTTAAACGAAGAATTTCACCTGTTTGTTTAGGTTGAAAATGGAAATCAAACTTTTGTGGCTTAATCTGTTCTAGTTGCTGCTGTTTGTTTTTGAGCTCATCTTGCGCTTGTTCCTTTTGGCGAAGTTGTTGCTGCGCGACTCCCGATAAGGTTTGACTCGCACGTTCTTTCTTAAAGTCGAGTAGGATTTTGGCTTGAGAACCAGAGCTTCGTAATTTCTGCCCAGACTTTTGCCTTTTCTGAGCTTTCATGCGCTGCTCATGCTGTTGGACTTGTAATTGTTTTAGTTCGCGTTTCTCTTGCGAGATATTGTGTTGTAGTGCCTGCTGGTGTTGCTCTGCTTGTGACTGATACTCGGCATAGTTGCAACGGAAGTGTTGCAAGCCAAAATCATTTAAAACATAGGTATTGGAGATTTGATTTAACAATGTGCGGTCGTGGCTAATGACTAAACAGCCAGCAGGGTGTTGAAGGATTTTTTGACTTAACCACGCACGACTTGCATGGTCTAAGTGATTACTGGGCTCATCAAGAAGTAAATAATGCTCAGTTTGTAAAAATAGGCGGCACAGTGCCAGTTTGGTTTTCTGACCTTCACTCAGTTGAGAAACCGAGCTAGATAGATCTGTAGGTAAGTTGGCACTTTCTAGCAATTTCAACCATTCAGTGGGTTGATGCCATGCGTGTTCAACACGATCATAGTCCTCAAAGCTCGCAGTCGATTGTTCAATACGCTGAAAACTGGCATAGAGGTCTGAAACGTCAAGCGCCTCGGCAAGTGTGCAATTATTTAAACGTTCAAGCTGACTTAAGTAAGCAAATGGCATCTGCCAAATCACTTCGCCACTCGCATAATTGGGTCTGTGCGCTTGAGTGAGTAGGGACATTAATACTGATTTACCTTGACCATTACGTCCAATCAAAACTGAACATTGGGTAGCGGGCAATTCAAAATTTAAATGCTGAAAAAGCGGTTCATGAGCAAATTGAACGCTGAGGTTTTTTATAGTACAGGCCTGTTGGGTCATTGAAGACTCCTTTATACAGGACATACAAAATAAATTTTTATAGAGATATAGAGCAGTAAATAAGTTTATTTTGCACGTCAGAAAACAAATAAATTAGATTTGACGGAAAATAAGACTTACTTCATTGGCGTTACTCTAAAATAGAACAAGGGAGGTGTAATAATTTTAACAAGTATAGCAGGTGGATAAAAAATGATCCATTTTGTTATCTTTCTTATGTACTTAAGGTTTATCGATCAATGCTATTGGTTAGGGAACTTCAGCATACACGAGTCGAAGCTTCCTGTAGGTGTGAGTACAACCCGCACGATTGGGTTATTTAGGCTTTTAGGAGTGCAAAGTTGAGGCTCACAGTGGCGTTATACGTTTTTAGTGGAGCTGCCTTTGGAAAGGCTGTAGAGTGATATAGCTTTGAATATTTAGAGTTCGTATAAGAGATTGATGTTAAATCACTGCTTGTATTCTTAATGAGACACGGAGTGTAGGCTCTTTTTCTTTTGAGTAGATAATAAAATTAAATAATGATAGTGAGGGGACTGCAATGGATGTTTTAACACGTTTTATTATTGAAATTAGTATTGCATTACTGGTGAGTAGCGCTACTACTTTTGTGATTACAACTGTTTTAAAAAACTTATTGATTGATTTATGTGGAGATGTAGTTCGTGCAACCTTCTGGTCGCGATTTAGCCTCCTTATGTTGTTCTTAACACCACTTATGTTTGTAATATTTTTTGGAATGTCATTTGACTCTGCGGCTACTGATCATCTTGTTGTGAAACGAGCTTTGGGCTTGAGTCTGCTTGGTGTGTTTTGTGCAGTGATGGGTATGGCATTTCAAATTTCACAATTTATTTCTAGTAAGAATGCTTTAGCTTCAAGAGAAGAATCTATTAAAGAAAATGAATTACCAGAGAATTGATTTGAATTTCAACTGGATAAAAAGACAAGCTTCTTTTTTATGGATGGGTTTTAAATTATGGATATTACGCATTAGATTAAGAATAATCTGCATAACCTCTATAGTGCTACATAGGGAAGTGATAAGGATTTATTATAGAAAATAAATTAGATAAAAGTGGCATACAATGTATTCAACACAGTAAAAAGTATTTAAGTTTTTCTAAAATTTACATAATACGAAATACACTCGATAATTTATTCTAAATCAAAATATTGAGGTTTACTAAAAAGCCCAGCTTGGTCAAGCTGGGCTTTTCTATTGGGTTATCAAGTTGCACATCTACTTTGTGAGTAGAGCTCTGTATCTTTAATAAAGCGAACTAAACAAAAGACTTTATCGACCTAAAATCATTTCCAATACAAACTTAGATCCGATAAAACCGACAGCCAACAAGAAGAATCCAATTAAGGTAAAACGAATCGCTTTTTGACCGCGCCAACCAAAACGGTAATGTCCGATGAGTAAAGATCCATACACAAACCAAGAAATAATACTAAAAGCGGTTTTATGTGCCAGATGTTGGGCAAAAAAATTATCGATGGTAAAGAAACCAAACACCAACGCTACGGTCAGTAAAAGAAAACCCGTTTTAATCAAGTCAAACAGTAAAGACTCCATGGCTTGAAAAGAGGGCAGTAAGTTGACCCAAAAGCGTTTCTTTTGTTTGTTCTTTAACTCACGATCTTGGAACCATAAAATCACGGCTTGTATGGTTGCCATGAGTAGCACCGCATAGGCCGACAGCGATAAAATAATATGAATATCTAAACCCAATGAGCGCTGTTCAATAAATTGGGTAGACTGGCTAAAGGCAAAACCTAAAATGAGTCCTGTAGCGGCCACAGGAATGCCAATCAGGTTCAAAGCTAGAATTGGACGATAAGTGCTATAGAGTAGACTAAGTAACAGCATGAGCCCTGATGTAAATGACATTAAGACAAAAACGTCATAATTCACCCCCATCGGCGTGAGCATGTCATGGTATAAAACAGTTGCATGCAGTAATAAGCCTAAGCCTAAAATAATGCCAATAAACCAATGGTTTGGATCACGTTTAGCCATTAATTTGAGAAACAAATACCAAAAAGAGGTGGTATAAGCGACTAATGCTAAGATGGTGTAAACCAAGGGCAGGCTAATCATGTCAAACCTTTTTCAGGATGATGAATATTCATTTATATAAATTCGGTGCGAACTACAGTATCCTATAGCATTCTATGCATAAATTTTCTATTTTAAGAAAGATTTTTTTGCAACTAGCAATTTTAAGCGGATTTTGCAATGTTTGATACCTTAACGGAACGACTCACGCAGAGTTTAAGAAATGTTACTGGCTCTGGGCAGCTAACCGAAGACAATATTAAAGATACCCTACGTGAAGTACGTATGGCACTTCTTGAAGCCGATGTTGCACTTCCTGTAACTCGTGAATTTATCGCGAAAGTTAAGGAAGAGGCGTTGGGTCAAGAAGTCATGACTCAATTATCGCCAGGCCAAGCATTTGTTAAAATCGTGCATGACGAATTAACGAAAATGATGGGCGAGGCAAATGAAAGCCTTGATCTTGCAGCAAAACCTCCTGTTGTAGTCCTACTCGCGGGCTTACAAGGTGCAGGTAAAACAACAACGGCTGCAAAACTTGCTCGCTTCTTACAAGAACGCCAAAAGAAAAAAGTAGCGATGGTATCTGCCGACGTTTACCGTCCAGCAGCAATTAAACAGCTACAAACCGTTGCAGGTGAAGTTGGCGCGATTTTCTTTGAATCGAGTGCAGACGAAAAACCAATTACCATTGCAACGCGTGCAATTGAACAAGCCAAAATTCAGTTTGCGGATGTCTTGATTGTTGATACTGCAGGTCGTCTACACGTAGACGATGAAATGATGGACGAGATCAAAGAACTTCACGCGGCGATTAAGCCAACTGAAACTTTGTTCGTGGTCGATGCAATGACCGGTCAGGATGCGGCAAATACAGCCAAAGCCTTCAATGATGCACTGCCATTAACGGGTGTGATTCTGACCAAAACTGATGGTGATGCGCGCGGTGGTGCGGCGCTTTCAGTACGTGCAATCACAGGTAAGCCAATCAAATTCTTAGGTATGGGCGAAAAGCTCGATGCCTTAGAGCCATTCCATCCTGAACGTGTTGCACAGCGTATCTTGGGTATGGGTGATGTACTTTCTTTGGTCGAAGAGCTTGAACGTAAAGTCGACAAAGAAAAAGCCGAAAAAATGGCGAAAAAACTGCAAAAAGGTGGCAGCTTCAACTTTGAAGATATGCTAATGCAGTTTGAGCAAATGAATAAAATGGGTGGCATGATGGGTTTCTTGGATAAGTTGCCTGGCATGAGCAATGCAGGGATTCAAGATGCATTGGCGCAAGCGAACCCTGAAAAGCAAGTGAAAAAGATGGAAGCGATTATCCAATCGATGACCATCAAAGAGCGCCGCAATCCAGATCTGATGAACCCAAGCCGTAAAAAGCGCATTGCAGCAGGCTGTGG
Organism: Acinetobacter sp. CAU_H_S139_7; assembly: GCF_058599305.1. Classification (NCBI taxonomy): domain Bacteria; kingdom Pseudomonadati; phylum Pseudomonadota; class Gammaproteobacteria; order Moraxellales; family Moraxellaceae; genus Acinetobacter; species Acinetobacter sp. CAU_H_S139_7. The sequence goes on along the minus strand of NZ_CM178651.1, from coordinate 2,763,257 downwards.
TATGGATGTCGTTGAAGTCAATAAGTTGATTAAACAACATGCGCAAATGGCTAAAATGATGAAGAAATTTGCCAATCCATCGGGTATGGCAAAAATGATGAAATCATTAAGCGGTATGCAAAAACAGTTTGGTGGTGGCGGCGGAATGGGACCATTATTTGGTGGCAACGATAAGAAGTAATCTGCTTCTTACCATTTCAGAAAAAGGCGCGTTGAGCGCCTTTTTTTTCTGTTGTTTTGTGAGTCATGGAAAATATTATGTGTATTTTCAATACCCTCAATCAATAACAAAAACGCACTGTTTATGGCTTGAAAGTTGCGTAAAATTTATTCTTTTCAAACATTATAATAAGAAGTTGAAAATGAATGGATCAAAACAACATATCTATATTGTGCATGGCTATCAAGCATCGCCCAATGACCATTGGTTTCCGTGGCTAAGTCAAAAACTCAGTCAGATGGATCTGCATGCTGAAGTAAAACGTTTAGTGCTCCCGCATAGTGATGCACCACATTTCGAAGAATGGCAACAGGCTTTGGCCCTGCAAATGACCACTTTGGATGAAAACACCATCATCATTGCACATAGTTTGGGGTGTCTAGCTGTTTAGTCCCGGCATTTGATGGATCGGATCAATTTTAAAAAGTTCAGGTTCATCTGTCCACTGTTTGCAGATGAATTCGTAGGGAGTCAGGCCCCTGAGTGTTTTGAGTCTGCGGCCGAAGTTGTATGCAGCAATAAAATCAGCAAGGTGAATGCATAGCTGAGTGTGATCGTCGTAATGGAACCGTTTGACAGTAGCTTCTTTAATCGTTCGGTTCATCCTCTCGACCTGTCCATTGGTCCATGGATGCTTAACCTTGGTAAGACGATGTTCAATGCCACATTCAGTACAAACCCGATCAAAGATGTGCTCAGAGGCGTAGCGATCACAGGTGCGGTTCGTGAACTGGATGCCGTTATCTGTTAGCACCGTATGGATTCTATAGGGCACAGCCTTAACCAGATTGCGCATGAACTCCGCGGCTGCCATCTTACTGGCTTTAGTATGCAATTCAGTGAACGCAAACTTGGAAGTGCGATCAATGGCAACGAAGAGATAAAGCTTACCCTGTGCTGTTTGCATCTCAGCGATGTCGATATGAAAGTAACCAATGGGGTAGCTCTTGAAGCGCTTCCTGACAGGGCGATCACCTTGTACCTCAGGCAGTCGTGAAATACCATGCCGCTGTAAGCAGCGGTGTAACGACGAGCGTGTCAGATAAGGAATACTCGGCTGCAATGCATAAAGGCAATCGTCTAGCGGCAACAAAGTGCGTTTTCGAAAAGCAACAATTGCCGCCTCATCTTCAGGCGATAACACGCTTGAGCGAGGATTCTTTGGGCCGGTTGTAAGATCATCTACTGAAGTACGTTTCTTCCATTTTGCGACGGTCTTTTGATTGATGCCGTAACGCTTGGCTAGCGTTCTTAAGCTCTCTTGACTATTTTGTATTGCTCGACGCACTGCCTGTGTCGTTGTGGCGCTGCTGTGTAGAACTTGTCCCATAGTGCTTCCTTCCATTTATCTGAGAATATTGCACCATTAAAATCTGGGACTAAACATTTAGCGACTTTACATTATCTCAGTAGTAAACTGCGTGAACGCCGAATCAAAGCAATTTTTTGTATTGCGGGCTTTAAAGCGGCGTTAAAAAGCTTACCTGAGTTAAGTGGCTTTATTGCGCAAGCAAAGTTGGACAGCGGTATACTCCACTCTCACATCGCTTCACGTGTGGTGATGTTTTCCAATAATGACCCCTATGTTCCACCGCCTTTGGCGCTTACCTTTGGGCACTTCTTGAGTGCAGAGGTATTGGAAGTGAAACGTGCAGGGCATTTTATGCGGGAAAATGGCTATGCTGAATTTGAGCTACTGCTTAATACCTTAAAACCCCTTTTACAACAACAGGCGGTGGCTCAGGGTTGATGCTGAATATAATATTGTAGCCCTTTAAGTAATAAATCATTTTCAATGCATGGTGCATACTCTGCCAAATAACGCGCAAATACAGGCGCATCACCGCCAGTTAAAATCAGTTGGCGTGGAGACTGTTGCAAGACTTTTTCAATGGTGCTGACCAAACCGAGCAAAATCCCATGATGTACTGCGTCGATGGTATTACGACCAGGCCCCAGTTCATCAAAAGCGGCATCTGGGATTTTAATGCCTTTGGTGTTTTGGATCAGCGAGTCTCGTTGTAAGTAGAGATTTGGTAAAATATAGCCGCCCAAATGCTGCAAACCATCCGCCAAGTCGATGGTCAGCGCCGTACCACAGCTAATCACACAATAGTTCTGCTCAGGATCACGTGCGACTGCCAACACTTGCAGCCAACGGTCAATTCCGAGTTGTTCAGGCTGTTCATAGCCACATTGTAAGCCTGCATAGTTGGCCTGTACTTGGGCAAAGGTGATCGGTACATTTAAACTTTTTAATAATTTACGGATTCGGTCATTATTTTTTTTATCCTGAACCGAAGAAACGCCAATCTGTTGAATATTTAAGTTTTTAAAATGCTGAATTAGACCTAAAAGCAAATCGGCAGGGGACTGTAAATGTAACTCAGCCCCTTGTTCCAAAATTTGATCTTCCTGCGTAATCCAATACTTCAGACGAGTATTACCAATATCTAACCATAAATTTTTCATGATGATGCTCAATCATTTAAACAGGGATCATTGGGCGTAAACGGCCTTGATAAAAATTTTCAACACCATTGGTGGTCTGAATTTGTACCGCACCATCATCTTGAATGCCTAAGAATAGGCCTTGAGACAGACCTTTCATATGTTCAAATTCAACCTGTTGCTGCATAAAGGCTGCGTAATGATTGAAACGAGAAGCCAAATTCGCACTGTTATGGGTGAACCATAGGCCTGCTTGTTGAATTGCCAGATACAGTTCTGCCATTAAACTAATGCGATCTGGTTGGGCTAAACCCAGCTGTTCAAGTGAGCTGGTGGCTTGATCGAGCTGGGTATCTTCGACTTGGTTGATGTTGATGCCTACCCCAATAATAGCTTGGTGGCTTGACAGTGGTTCAACTAAAATTCCGCCCCATTTACCTTGAGCACTGTAAAGGTCATTCGGCCATTTCACTTGCAGAGCAAGGCCTTGTAAACTCGGCATTTGCAAGATATTTAACGCAATTTCTAAAGCCAAGCGCCCATCTATAGGTGTTTTGGTCTGTAGCAATGTGCTTAAATAGATGTTTCCTTCAGGAGAAACCCATTGTCGTTGACGCTGTCCACGACCTTGAGTTTGTCGTGTACTGCAGACCAAAATGCTCTGAATCCCTTTTTGCGCAATTTCACGCACATCATCATTGGTGGATGTGGTAACTGGCTTGAGCAATAAAACTTCAGGAAGTTGCTGTGCTTCAGCGAGAAGCTGTTGTAATTGGCGTGTCTCTAAATCCATATGAATCTGAGAAAAGTGAAAAATGATCATGGAGTTAATCATATATTTACTGATTGGCGCAATCGCTGGTTTTGCTGCGGGGCTATTTGGGGTTGGTGGTGGACTCATTATCATCCCGATTTTATATGTGGTGTTTACTCACCTGAACTATGACCCGAGTGTCATTATGCATATGGCGGTTGGCACATCACTGGCGACCATCATTGTCACGTCAATGAGTTCAGTGAGTGCACATCATAAACGCGGGGCAGTGTTGTGGTCTGTATTTCGCAATTTGGCCCCAGGTTTAGTTATGGGCGCTTTTTTAGGCGCAGGCATTGCAGACTATATGTCAGGACATGGCTTACAACTGCTGATCGGTTTTTTTGCGGTGTGGGTGGCGTACAAAATGTTTAGTGGCGCACATGTTGAGGTCGATCCATCGCGTCAGTTGCCCTCTACAGGCAAACAGTTATTTGTCGGTGCTGGCATTGGTGTAGCTTCTGCGATCTTTGGTATTGGTGGGGGAAGTTTGACGGTGCCATACTTAAACCGTCATGGTGTGGTTATGCAAAAAGCAGTAGCGACGTCTGCGGCTTGTGGCTTACCAATTGCAGTGGCTGGAGCTTTAGGTTTTATGTGGTTTGGGCACCAAGCTGAAGTAAATGTACCGAATACCATTGGTTATATTCATGTCTATGCCTTTTTCGGGATTGCGGTCATGAGTTTTATTACCGCGAAATTTGGGGCAAAAGTGGCGCATCTTTTATCGCCTGCGATGTTGAAAAAGTGTTTTGCTGGTTTGTTGGTGGTGGTCGGTTTATATTTTATTTATCAAGGTTTTAGTTCTTAATTTCTTTGACAATGTTGTGTGCGTTGCTGTTGATTGGCATTATAGACGGTAAAATTGTTAGACAATGACATAGTGTTTAGCGTTTAAGATCGGGTAAAACCTAAAAATAGGTCACTAAAGACCATGGATTGCATCTTATAAAAACAAGTTAGGAACAGTATGCAAGCACATGATACAGAGAGTTTGTCCGAACAAATTGCCAAACACATCAGTGAACAAATCATTCGCGGTGAGTTGGTCGAAGGTGAGCGCATACAAGAATTACGTATTGCCGCTGAACTGGATGTGAGTCGCGGCTCGGTGCGTGAGGCCTTGTTACTGCTTGAACGCACACATCTGATTGAAATCTACCCGCGCCGCGGTGCCATCGTTTCTGAAATGTCGGCTCAGCAAGTACGTGCCTTGTTTGACACCAGCAGTCTGCTGTTGGGGCAAATTGTGCAACGCATTGCGGAAACATGGCGCAGCTATGAAGCGGAACGTTTACAGTTGCTATTGGATGAGTTGGGGAATCAGCTGAAACAAGGCAGTATCGAAAAATTTTATGATTTAATTTTTGAAGGATTGGCGCGTCAGCATGAAATGGTGGGAAATGCCTATCTAATGAAGTTTTACCAAGAACTGTTGCCCTCGATACGTCGGAGCTATTTTTTAACCTTAAATACCTCACGTAGAGAGTTACAAGAATCTTATGATTTATTTAAACTGGTGACTGATGCGGTTTTAATCAGAAAATCACAACAAGCTACTTTATTTATGGAAGATTTTTGTCGACACTTACGTAACTTGGTGTTGGAATCTCTGACCCGAATGAAACAAATTGAACTTGCGTGGGCGAGACGCTCACGACGTTAGTCAGGACATTATGCGTTTAAGCAGTTTAAAACTTTCCGGCTTCAAATCTTTTGCCGACAGCACCACGTTACACTTTAAAGATAACCGCACAGCAGTGGTTGGGCCGAACGGTTGTGGTAAATCCAATGTGATCGATGCTATTCGTTGGGTCATGGGCGAATCCAGTGCTCGTCAACTGCGTGGTGGTAGTATGCAGGATGTCATTTTTACCGGTACGGCAAAGCGCAAACCCGTGAGTGTCGCGAGTGTAGAACTGCGTTTTGACAACACTTATGGCAAGTTGGGTGGTAGCTATAATGCCTATACCGAACTGGCGGTTAAACGTCAGGTCAACCGAGATGGTAAGTCTGAATACTTTTTAAATGGCACCAAATGCCGTCGTCGGGACATTACCGATATTTTCTTGGGCACAGGTTTAGGGCCACGTTCTTATTCGATTATTGAACAGGGCATGATCAACCGTTTGGTCGATGCAAAACCTGAAGAAATGCGAGTTTTTATTGAGGAAGCCGCAGGGGTTTCTCGTTATCAAGCACGTCGCCGCGAAACTTTATTGCATTTGGATCACACCACGCAAAATTTATCGCGTTTAGAAGATATTGCCTCTGAATTAAGATCACAGTTAAAAACTTTAAAACGTCAGGCTGAAACCGCGATTCAGTACAAAACACTGGAAAGCCAAATTCGCACCATTAAAGTCGAAGTTTTATCTTTTCAATGCGAACAAAGCAGCCGTTTACAGCAAGAATATACGCTGCACATGAATGATTTGGGTGATCAGTTCAAGCTGGTGCGTTCAGAGCTAACCACTTTAGAGCATGATTTGACTTCGACCAGTGAACTATTTCAACGCCTGATTCAGCAGTCCACGCCACTACAGAGTGAGTGGCAACACGCAGAGAAAAAGCTGGCTGAGTTGAAAATGACTTTGGAACAAAAGCAGAGCTTGTTCCAGCAAAATACTACTACTTTGGCACAGCTTGAACAGCAGAAGATGCAAACCAAAGAGCGTATGCAGTTGATCGAGTTACAACTGGAAAGTTTGCACGAACAAAATGAGCTTCATACTGAACAGTTACAACAGCAAGAAAGTCAAAACCAACAACAAAGCCAAGGTTTAACGGATTTAAAAGTACAGCAGCAACAGCTGCTTCAACAGTTTGAACAAGTCAAAAGTTTGGTTGAAAAACAGCAGCAACAAAAAACGCAAATGTCGGCGCAAAGTGAACAGTTGGCCAAAAACATTTTACGCTTTGAGCAGCAAAAGCAGATTTTAGAGCAGCAAGCGGCGCAAATTCAAAACCAAAGCCAGTTGGATGCGATAGATCAATTGTTACATGCCAAGCAAGACGCCGAGGCACAGCAGTTACAACGTGAGCAAAGTATCATTGAGGTGCAGTTGCAGCTGGATGATTTACGTATCCAACATCAAGCTGCTCAAACTGAGTTGAATCAGCACAAAGCAGATATACAGGTCTTAAGTGCCGAGCAGAAGCATCTCAAGCAGTTGTTGGTCAAAGTCAGTGCCTTAAAAAATAGTGATCATCCACAGTTGATGCATGTGCTGCAGCTTAAAGATGCGGCTAAAACCCATGCCGCGCTGGTCGAAAAATTCTTAGCCAAATGGCTTTCAGCGCATTGTTTGGACAACAGCGATGCTTTCACCGATGCGGTTGCACGTCAGTTAACGCCTCAGCCGCATGTTGAGCTGATCGAAATTGCAGGTTGCGATAGCCTAGCCAGTTGGATTGAATCGCCACAATCCTCTTTGTGGCAGCAGGTGGGTGTGACCACCAACTTAAAACAAGCCCTAGCGCTGCAAAAGCAATTGAAAGATGGTCAGTCTCTTCTGAGTTTAGACGGTTACCATGTCGGCGTGGACTGGGTGATTGGTTTGGATTATGACGAAGCAAGCCAAGCTGGACAGGGTGCGCTAAGCCATCGGATTCGTTTAGATGAAATTGAACAGACCCTTGCTGAAAAAACGGGACTTCTGACTCAGCTTGAAACGAAAACCACAGAGCTTCGTACTCAAGTCCAAGCGGTGGATGAGCAGTTAAAAGCGGATCAACAACTGTTGAAAAAAGAAGTTCAAGCGACGCAGCAGATTGATTTGAATATTGCCAAAGTGCAAAGTACCAACCAAGCCTTTGAAGTGCAAAAGCAACAATTGGCCAATCAACTGGCGCAGCTAGACAGTCAGCTTGAAGAAGATGCCATGCAAAAAGATGATCTAGAGATTGATCTGCATGCATTGAATATTAAGCTAGAGCAAAATTTGCCAAACTACAAAACCATGCAGTTCCAAGTAGAGTCTTTGACTGAGCAACTGGATGATAGCCAGCAGCAGGCACAGCAGGTTTGGCAAGCACTTGAAATGGTGCGTCGTCAGGCGGTGCAAACCACACAGCAGATTGAACTGTTAGAGAAAGACAGTACTTTCTTAAAAGCGCAGTATCAGCAAATATTGTCACAGATGGAGCAGGCCAAAAAGTTTATTGACCCTGTACAACTTGAGCTGCCGGCCTTGGAAAGCCAGTTTAGCGAACAAGCACAGATCACTGAAAAGCTGCAAAAGACATGGTCTGAATGGCAAGTTGAACTGAATGCAGTGCAAGAGCGCCAGCAAAGTTTGACCGAACACCGTCATCAACAGCAACAACAAGATGAAAAGCTGAGAACCCAGTTAGAAGAGAAACGTTTGGCGTGGCAAGCGGCAAAGTCAGACTTACAACATTATTCTGAACAGCTGAAAGAGATGAATGTTGAAGCTATTGAGGGTTTGAGTATTGATATTAGTAGCCATCAACAGATTTTGGAAAAAGCACAGCAGCAGTTTGAGAAATTGGGCGCAGTCAATTTGGCGGCTTCAGAAGAATATGAAGAAGTGTCTAAACGTTTTGAAGAGTTGAGCCATCAAATTCAAGATTTGGAAAATACCGTTGAGCAGTTGCGTGCTGCAATGAAAAGTATTGACCAAGAAACCCGTAAACTGTTCATGAGCACTTTTGATCGGGTTAATACCGAACTACAAGATCTGTTCCCGAAAGTTTTCAATGGTGGAGAAGCGAGTCTGACTTTGGAAGATGACTGGCAGTCTGGGGTTAAACTCATGGCCCGTCCGCCAGGCAAACGCAATAGCTCTTTGGCGTTACTTTCAGGGGGAGAAAAAGCCCTGACGGCATTGGCCTTGGTGTTTGCGATTTTCCGCCTCAACCCATCGCCATTTTGTGTTTTGGATGAAGTAGATGCACCTTTGGATGATGCGAACGTGGGAAGATTTTGTAATCTTGTAAAAGAGCTTTCTGAACAGGTGCAATTCATTTACATTACCCATAATAAACTCGCAATGACGATGGCGACCGACTTGTTAGGTGTTACGATGCCTGAACCGGGAACATCAAAGTTAGTGACTGTAAATTTAGAACAGGCAAAAGAATACGGTTTAGTCGCGGAGGCCTAATAAGATGGAATACACAACAATTATTGGTATCGTCATAGCAGTGATCATTATGCTGTTTGGGGTTCGAATGATTTTTCGAAAGCCGGCAGATGCAGCGCCTTCACTTGAGTCCGCATTGCATATTGATGCTGACAGTCAAAAACCTATTATCCCGCGTCACGTACGTGATCAACTGCAAACGGTATCAGTTGAAGAGGTTGAACGTAAAGAGCCGACTTTAAACGAAAGTTCTGTAGAAGAGACACTGCCTGAAAAAGCCGAACCGAAAGCTTTGGATGCAGACAGTGTGCTCGAAAGCAGCAGTACTGAACCAAGTTTGGATGCATCAGCTGAGGTAGAAAATAAAGCAGTAGACTCAGTCGCTCCTGAGAATGCGGTAGTTGATGCAACGGAATTAACGACTGAAAGTGCAAGCTCCTCACTTGTTGATGACCAAGCAAAAGCGGATAAAGTTGAATTTAGTTTAAATGCCAACGTCGAAAAAGCTGAAATTTCAGAGTTTGACGATGAAAGCAGCATTTTAGATGCACATTTGTATGAGCAAAAAATTGTCGATGATGAAAGTGCCTTAGCCACAGCAGAGTCGTTTATAGCCCTGAATGTTTATCCTGAACGTCGTGCATTGTCTGGTGAGAAAACTTTAAAAGTTTTAATGAAGTATGGTTTACGTTTTGGCGAAATGTCTTGTTTCCATCGTTATAACGAAGATGGAACCAAGTTACTGTTCTCTGTGTTGCAAATTACTGATACAGGCATGGATGGTTTTGACTTGGAAAATCTGTCGACCGATCCAATTAAAGGCTTGGCATTTTTCTTGGCCTTACCACACCGTGACGTGCAAAATGCCTTTGACACCATGGACAGTATTTCACGTTTAATTGCCCGTGAAATCGATGGAACGGTTTATGATCAAAATAACCAAGAGTTCACGCCACAACTGCGTGAGCATTGGCGCCACTTGGCGATTGATTACCGTGCTGGACAAGCAATCGATGCTTAATCTGATTGAAAGCAGCGGTAACGATTTCTATAATAGACAGTAGAAATACAATTTTTAGGGCGGAACAAAGACCGCCCTTTTTTATGGTGAAATTATGACTCAACCTTCGACTGTCGTTGCGCAAATGCGTCAACTGATCCAAATTTTGGCACAGCATAATCATGCTTATTATGTGATGGATCAGCCGACCATTTTAGACAGTGAATATGATCAGCTCTTTCATCAACTGAAAGCTTTAGAAGAACAATACCCTGAGTGTATTCAGCCAGACAGCCCGATCAATAAAGTCGGTGGTAAACCTTTGGCGAAGTTTACTAGCGTGACGCATGTGGTACCGATGCTGTCCTTAGGTAATGTGTTTAATCAAGAAGAACTCTTTGCCTTTGCACGCCGTGCAGAAGAACGTTTGCCGAATCAAACGATTCAATATGATGTCGAGCTGAAGTTTGATGGTCTTGCGATTTCACTGTGGTATGAACATGGCGTGCTGGTGCGTGGGGTAACGCGTGGTGATGGTGAGACAGGGGAAGACATTACCCAAAACGTCAAAACCATTCGTAACTTGCCGAAGGTGTTGAGTACAGATCAGGGCGAAGTACCTACGCTACTGGAAGTTCGTGGTGAAGTTTTGATGCCTAAAGCAGGCTTTGAAAAGCTCAATGCAGAAAACGAAGCCAAAGGTGAGAAGACTTTTGCCAACCCACGTAATGCCGCAGCTGGAAGTCTACGTCAGTTAGACCCGAATATTGCGGCTTCGCGTCCACTTGCATTTTATGCTTATGGTATTGCGCAGTGTGAACCAAATCATGGTCAAAGCACCATGTCGGAAAGTCTAGCGTGGTTGCAACAGTTTGGTTTTGCAGTTGGTGAGCGTCATTTTGTCTGCGATAGTATTCAAGAAGTTCAAGCTGTTTATGAGCAAATCAATGCGGAACGACCACAATTGAGTGTGGAAATTGACGGCATGGTGATTAAGGTCAACAGTCTCAAACAACAGCAACAGCTCGGTTTTTTAAGTCGTGAACCGCGTTGGGCAACGGCTTATAAATTCCCTGCGGTGGCTGCGCTCACCACGGTTGAAAATATTGACTGGCAAGTGGGGCGTACAGGTACATTGACCCCTGTGGCGCGTTTGAATCCTGTTGCTGTGGGCGGCGTGACCGTTTCAAATGTGACCTTGCATAATATTGGGGAAATTCACCGTTTAGATGTGCGAATTGGCGATACTGTCAGTGTTTACCGTAGTGGTGATGTGATTCCCAAAGTGGAAAAAGTGTGGCCTGAATTCCGTCCTGTCGATGCGACTGAAGTTGAACTCCCGAGCCAATGTCCCGTGTGTGAATCGCCAGTGGTGATGCCCGAAGGTGAAGCTTTAGCACGTTGCTCAGGTGGTTTGTATTGTGCCGCACAGCGTATTGAGGCGATTCGCCACTTTGTATCACGTAAAGCTCTTGATATTGAAGGTTTGGGGGATCGTTGGGTCGAATCACTGTTACATCTTGATCTGCTTAAAGATGTGGCTGATATTTATCACCTACATGAGCACCGAGAAAAGCTATTAACCATTGAAAAAATGGGTGAGAAGTCCGTTCAGAACTTGATTGATTCGATTGAAAATAGTAAGAAAACCACTTTGGCTGCATTTATTTATGCACTGGGGATTCGTGGAGTGGGTGAAACCACAGCACGTATGTTGGCCAATACTTTCCAAACTTTAGATGCGCTACGTGTTGCAGACATTGAAGCTTTAAAGAAAACTCCAGATGTGGGGGATATCACGGCGGAGTGGATTGTCGACTTTTTCCAAGCACCACATAATCTTGAAGTTTTAGACCGATTATTGGCGGCAGGTATTCACTGGGACGCACCTGTGGCACCAAGTCGCCAACCTCTAAATGGAGAAAGTTGGGTCGTGACGGGTACACTCAGTACGATGGGGCGTGATGAAGCAACACAGCTCTTGCAAGCACTGGGCGCACGTGTCAGTGGTAGTGTGTCGAGTAAAACCAAGTGTGTTGTTGCAGGTGAAAAAGCAGGTTCAAAGCTGGATAAAGCGGAGAAGCTTGGGATTGCTGTGATCAACGAAGCTGAGTTTATTCAACTGATGAAAGATTATGGTCAATTAGACGTTTAGATTGTTGACTCAGGTTAAATCAGAAATATGATACTTGGGCACGTCATCTGCAACCTGCGTGGTGTAAGTAAGATAATGTTTCTGCGACATATTTCTGATACATCAAAAAGAGAACAGGTTTTGCAGATGACAATGGTTTTGCCTACTTTTGCCGAAACAAAAGTAGGGCCAGCTGCAGGCTAATGATGAAATGGGGTGAGAACTTGATAAGACTCCGCCAAGATCATTGCTTTTCAATGAGCTGGAGGAATATTTAAGTCAAACTTAGGTTGTTTATTTCAGGGAATATATTGCTTAATGACACCGTCATCGAGCAATTGTTGGAAGTGCTCAACGAGGCTTTCTTTGACATCTCGGTACTCTAAACCCAATTCTTTTTGGCTCTTGTTCGCATCAAAATAAATTGGATAACCCATATTCAGCTCAACAAACTCGCGGCTAAAACCAATGAATGGACCAATCACCTTAAAGGCTGCTTTGGGCAGTTCATTTCGTGGAAATGGAAACTTCCAACCAAAATGTGCTTTAAGCAATTGACCGATTTCAAGCAGACTTAAAGTTCCACCACTTACGATGTAACGACCCGTTGCTTCTAGGTTGAATGCTGCTTGTAAGTGTGCTTCAGCAACATCTTGAACATCGACCACACCATTCCACATAGGTGGGACACCAGCTAAAGTCAAACCATTGGTAAACTGTTGTAAGACCTCAATTGAGCCTGACTGTGTATTTGGTGTCAATGAACGACCAAAGACCAACGCAGGGTTAATGCATACCAACTGCCAACGATCTTGTGCCTCAGCCATTTCCCAAGCTTTACGCTCAGCCATTACTTTAGAATATGGATAAGGCTGATGGGTCTCAGAACTGCTGGTGTTCCAGTGACTTTCATTAAAAGTATTGTGGTCTGTTTTTAAAATATCAATGGCATCGCCATAGGTCGACGCAATACTCGAAGTGACAATGACGCGTTTAACGGACTCAGTTTCATTCACGGTGTTTAAGACATTTTCTGTGCCCAAAACAGCAGGTTCAATGATGTCTTTCACTGCATCTTTATAGTTAGTAACGACGAAAGGAGAGGCCATATGGAAGACAATTTCACAGCCTTGCATCGCTTCTTTAAAGGAATTTGGCTCGAGCAAATTGGCTTTAAAGAGTTTCAGTGTTCCAGCACTGCTGTCTGCAATTTTAGATAAATGCGCGAAGCTTTGGGTTTTGTTCAAGTCACGTACAGTGGCATGAACGTTATAGCCTTGGGTTAATAATTTTTGAATCACCCAACTGGCAATATAACCCGATGCACCTGTAACCAGTACCGGTGCTTGTGTTGCTAAGTTTGTCATAGATTACCCATTGTTGTTTTAAGTATTGGCTTAGTGTAAACGTGAATGCCATGAAAGTCTTTGCCTATGGGTTGAACAGGTGTCTGACTTATGCGTCATTTTATAATATTGCCCGAAACTGTATTGAAAATGAGCGAGAAAAACGTATTTTTTAGCAGTAATCTTAAATTTGTATTTTAGATCAAATAGATAAGTCAAATGATAAAATACGATAATTAATGATAATTATTTTACATATAATAATGATTATCATTAAAAATAAGTGTTGTTTAAAATGAAAGCCTTCTCTAAGAAAATTCTTGCAAGCTCTGTTGGGCTTTTGATGATGGGTGGAGGCTGTTTACAGCTTGCTTTTGCAGAGGAAAGTGCTCAGTCATTACCAACGATCGTTGTAAAAGCCGACTCACAAGAAACAGATGTGACGGGGAAACTTAAGCGTAAAGTCACTTTAAACATTCTAGGCGAAAAAGATGTGATGGATACGCCGTTTACTATTCGTAGTTATAGTGAACAGGCCATTCAGGATGCACATGCCCAGTCCATTATGGATGTCTTGAAGATAGATCCGAGCATTCGGACCACCACAAACAGCGGTCATTTAAACGAAAACTTCAATATTCGTGGCTTTAATAGCACGTGGGAAGATAATAATATCAATGGCTTGTATGGTATGGCACCAACAGGGCGAGTTAGTACTGATATTCTCAGCTCGGTAACAGTTCTAAAAGGGCCAAGTGCGTTAGTTGTCGGGGTATCTCCTTATGGTGGCGGGCAAGGGGGCGTTGTGATTGCCAATACTAAACGTGCCGATAGAGAGTTAACTCGTGTTTCTGCAAATTATGATACCGATGGTTTTTACAAGTCTGGTTTTGATGTGGCACGACGTTTTGGCACGGATCAAGAATATGGGGCGCGTGTTTCTGCCAACTATGGTCAGGGCGAGCATGTCGTTGATGGTATGGAAGACGAGAGTGTTTCAGCCGTGATTGGTCTAGACTGGACCACAGATAAAGCCAAAGCAAATTTAGATGCTTATGTGACTCGTGATAAACGAGATGGCGGTTCTCCTGCAATGGTGTCATTTGCCAGTTTAGGTAAAGTGTTGGATGCACCTGATGGTAAAAATAACTATTTCCCGCATTTACAAGGTCAGCAGGAAGCTAAATATGTAGCGGTGTCAGGTGAATATAAACTGCTAGATAATTTAAAAGCCATTGCTGGTATTGGTTTTAGTGAGCAAGAATATAGTGGACATATTTTTGGTACACGTATGATTGTGACCAATGACGCAGGTGATGCTAACTCACAATATTATAATGTGAATATGAAACAAAATAACACCGCAGCCAATCTTGGTTTAGAAGGTGCTTTTAATACAGGTTTTATTTCGCATACTGTGGGTTTACGTGCAGATTATTTAAAAAATCAAATAGATGCGCAAGCAGGTCAAGGTACAAAGCCTGTAACTTTTCCCACAAACTTATACAACCCGAGTTCAGGTGGGGCAATGCCTGTTGGTACACCAGAGGTTTTACCTACAGCAGACAATGAATATGTTAGCTACACTTTAACCGACCAAATGTCGATGCTGGATGATAAATTACAGTTGATTTTAGGTCTACGTTATCAAGATATGAATGTAGACAGTACCAGTCATTCGCGAAACTATACAACAGATGTGATTACCAGTACGAATACAAAATACAGTGAAGATAAAGTTTCACCAAGTTTAGGCATCGTAATCAAACCGTTTGGAGAAAATTTATCTTTGTATGCAAGTTATGTTGAAGGTTTATCAAAAGCAGACTCAGTAACTTCTACCGCGGATGTGAATGAAGGAAAACTGTTTAAGCCTTACGAAACGAAGCAATATGAAGTGGGGACAAAGTATCAAGCTGGTTCTTGGTTAAATAGCTTGGCACTTTATCAAATTGAAAAACCGACTCTGATCACAACAGCTTTGGCGACAGCGGTTAATGGTAATACACAGATCACTGAAGACGGTGGGGAAAGTCGATCACGTGGTATTGAATGGTCCTTCTCAGGGAATTTGACTGAGGACTTAAATCTACTGGGAAGCATGGCTTATATTGATGCTGAATATACAAAAGGTTCTACAAGCACCACTGATATTTCAGGCAATACGATTTATGGTGTGCCAGACTTTACTGCCTCATTAGGCTTGGATTATGCCGTACCTGTGGTAGATGGTTTAAATGTTAATGCTCGGGCTAACTATGTTAGTGAACAATATTTAGATAGTTTGAATACCTATAAACTTCCTGACTATACTATTCTTGATGTTGGTGCGCGCTATAAAACAAAACTGGGTGGTGTAAACACGACTTTCCTAGCCAATGTCGATAACGTGACTAATAAAAAATATTGGGAAGGTGTGTTCAACTCTTACTATGCAACGGTTGGTGGTGCACGTACCTATAAACTTGGCGTCACTTTCGATTTCTAATTTTTATGATCAGCCCATTGCGATGCAGTGGGCTTTTTTATGTCTGAATGCTGTCTCATTTAAGTTGAACGCAATGATGAAATTTCTCGGTTTATTCCTGTGCTGCGGTGGTTGTGTACTGCTGTATTTGACCCATCCTAATCAAACGGTTCTTAAACAGGCTGTGGCGAAAAAGTATCGTTGGGTCGGGTGGTTTGCTTTTATTTTGGCATTGGTTCTTTTACTGGCGGTATTACCAAAACTGGTGGCGGTGTTGATGTGGTTACTGGTTCCATTGGTGTTGTGGTCAGCACTACCATTTATTCCTTTATTACATGGGGCTTTGACGCATGACGTTGCTACGCGATCAAAAGATACAACCTGACTGGTGGACGAAAAGCTTTGCGGGCGCAGTTCTTGGACTCAGCCTAGCTTTCGCTTTAGCTGCATTAATCACGATGTGGGGACTGCAATCTGAGTATCATAGCCTTGCACCACAATTAGGTATGTGGTCGATTCCGTGGATTTGGCTACCGCTCTTTTTCGTGGCCTATTTTATTCCACGCGGTTGGCAGTCCATTGTGATTTATCTGTTTTTCAATTTCGTGGCTTACACACTTGTGTTTTGGTTCAGAGGGTAATAGGGCATGAAGATACGTACAGATATTCTCCGACTGGCCAAAGAGTTACATACATGGGTGGGGATTTGTGCAGGCATTCTCTTGTTCATTTGCTTTTTTGCAGGTGGGCTGAGTATGTTTCAGCATGATTTGAGTAAGTGGGCAACGCCACCGCAACAAAGTTTAAATACGGTTGAATTCCATCAGTACAACGATCTGGTGTCACAGGTACAGCAGCACTATCCTGCAGCTCAAAAAAGCTTTCAGATCAATTTAAAATCCAAAGAGTTTCATTATGCCCCGATTCAGTGGCAACCTGTGCAAAGTCAAGTACATGATGATCATGCCTTTGATACCGATCAAAGCGCGATGTTAGCAACACTGAAACCAGATGGGACTTTACAGGTTGAACAAGAAAACTTATCTAAACTGGGTTGGTTGATTGAACAACTGCACGAAACGGCAGGCATTCCAGGGATGCTTGGGCATCATACACTCGGTGTTTATGTGATGGGTGTGGTTTCGGTCTTATATTTTTTGGCGCTAATGACAGGTTTAATCATCCTCTTGCCGACGTTGGTCAAAGACTATTTTGCGATACGGCAAGGTAAGAACAAAAAACGCTTTTGGCTTGATGCGCACAATGTGATTGGCATTACCAGTTTACCGTTTCATATTTTGATTAGTGTGACGGTGATTGTTTTTGCATTTCATGATCTCTTTTATGATGGCTTGGGGCAGTTGGTGTCCAAAGGCAAACCATTGTTTGAACGTCCCGCTGCGGTGCAGATTGCAGATCCGGTGCCTCAGCTAGATGTTGAAAAAATACTCTTACAGGTACAGCAACAAGCACAGGGCTATGAGGTCTCGTCTGTAAGCTTTAACAATCTAGACCAACCTGCCAAGGCATCGGCACGCGTCAGTTTATATAGCCCAGATCAGATGTTACGCGGTGATAACTTCGACGTGATGTTTTTCAATCCTTATCAGCCCGCACCCTATAGTACAGCCAATTTAAATACGCAGAGTTCTGGTCTAGATCAACTGATTCGATCGATGTTCAGTTTGCACTTTGGTAACTATGGCGGAGATTTTACCCGTTGGTTGTATTTGGCCTTGGGTCTAGCCGGGGCATTTTTATTTTACTCAGGTAATATTCTATGGATTGAATCTCGAGTGAAACGACAAAAAAATCCAAATTTAGCACCACCTGCACAGCGTAAAGATGTGCAATTCATTGCAAACTTAACCATAGGCGCATGTTTGGGAACAGTCTTTGGCATTGTTATGAGTATGTTGATCGGACGCTGGGCCTATGTCCTTAGTCCTGAGCTACACAGTATCAATGCATGGTTTATGTATATCTATTATGCGATTTTTATCTTCAGTTTAATGCTGAGCTTCGTACTGGGCGCAGCACGAGCATTACCAACGTTACTGTTATCTATTGTGATTGTTTTACTGCTTATACCTTTGACTTCTGCTATAACACTGCTCTTACCTGAGATTGGACTATGGCCATCTTCTTCCTCTTTATGGTGGGTTGATGTCTTTGCTATTCTTTTTGCTGGGTTATTTTTCCGTTTTTATCGCCAAGCTCAGGCCCGAGTCCAGTCCGCAGAAGTGGGTTCTCTTTGGTCCGTTGCTCAGAACAAGTGAAAGAATGAATACCGTTCCAAGGCTGAAATAAGAAGCATTTTTAATGGTTACAAAATGACGCACAGGGCTGTTCAAGCCTAAAAAGCCTTTACAAAAGGGATGAAGTTTTGCAAAGGCTTCTTTTATAACTATTATTTTGATGATTCATACTGCAAATGCGTATGTTTCTCATTTTAATTTTATAAAAATCATAAACTTACATAATTTATCTTTTGCAAAGTGAATTAAATGTGTCCATAATAGTTGCATTAGAGAATGGAGATTTTGAAATGCGTGGCAATCCTGAAGTCGTAGACTACTTAAATATGTTGATCGGTGGAGAATTGGCTGCACGCGATCAATATCTCATTCATTCACGTATGTATGAAGATTGGGGTTTGAGCAAAATCTTTGAACGTATTGATCATGAAATGCAAGAAGAAGCACAACATGCAGATGCGATTATTCGCCGGGTTTTGTTTTTGGAAGGCACACCAAATATGCAACGTGATGACGTTGAAATTGGTGAAGATGTGGTTTCATGCTTAAAAGCCGATTTAAAGCTTGAATATCATGTACGTGAAAAATTAGCGCAAGGCGTAAAATTGTGTGAAGAAAAGGGTGATTACATTACCCGTGATATGTTACGTCAGCAAATGTCAGATACCGAAGAAGACCATACTTATTGGTTAGAAAAACAATTACGTTTAATTGAATTGATTGGTCTGCAAAACTACATTCAGTCTCAAATGTAAGAGATGCCAGCTACCAGTTTTATGTAAAGGTGGCATGTGTATTTACATACTGAGTAATCAAAAAGCCTTCGAATCAATGTCCGAAGGCTTTTTTGTATGGGTTATTTTTTAGAGAACTTTTGAATATCTGCTAATACTTGTCCTGCATGGGTTTGGGTATTCACACTGCTGTAGTGATAGACTACCGTACCTTGTGGGTCAATCAGAAAGGTTTCACGTTTCGCAATTTTCGCGATGCCCAAGTTCCGCACGATGCCGAGTTGATTTGCCAGTTGATGATTGTTATCAGCCAAAATAGGGAAATTCAGTCCCAACTTTTTAGAAAATTTTTGATGCGATTGTACATCGTCCAAACTCACGCCTAAGACCACCGCATTATTTTTGCTAAATTGTGGGTAGAGTGCTTTAAACTGATTGGCTTCTTGGGTGCAGCCCGGCGAGTCATCCTTCGGATAAAAATATAACACCACCCATTTGCCTTGATATTGTTTGAGCTCATGCCATTTGGCATTTTGATCTTGTAACTTAAAACTCGGTGCGGGCTTGCCTACCCATTGTTTTTGGCCTGATGAAGCGCTTGAAAAAGCCGGTGCTGCATAAGTGGCGCTACTGATGGCACAGAAACTACCTAGCGAAATTAAGCTAATCGTTGCCATTTGCATTATTTTCATTGTGTAGGCTGTCCAGAAATGTATTTCATTGATCTTAGCAAATTTTAAGGCACTAAAGTGCTGAGATTCTGGTGTCTAAATCTGAATTATTTATTTAAATTTACTGTTCATTCAAAGGGCTTGCTTTGCAACGGAGTCTGAGGTTTTATACTGTTTGAAATTTACAGTTTTAGAGTCTGCATTGAATCAACGTATTTTACTCATCACGGGCTGGGGTGGTGGGACCAAGTTACTGCAACCTTTGTCTCATGCTTTGCAGCATAAAGGCCATTCGGTTGAGCTGATCAATATTTTTAATGGATTGGATACACAGGCGTTGCAGCAACATGCTGAACAAGCCAAAGATTTTGATGTCATTATCGGTTGGTCTTTGGGGGGGCAACTGGCGACTTTATTGATCGATGCTGTTGAACAGCAGTATCAACAGCAAAAAGTATTAATTACTCTGGCTTCAAATCCGTGCTTTGTGGCGCATGAAAACTGGCCAACCGCGATGAGTCCAGCGACATTTAAAAGCTTTAAACAATCCTTCGAAGCAGATGCGATTGCAACCTTAAAGAAATTTGGATTTATGGTATGCCAAGGGACGGCAACCACCAAGCAAGATTTTTTGCAGTTGCAAAGTTTGATTCAGCCTCAGTCTTTAGATCTGTTAAAACAGGGACTCAATTGTTTAGAGCATTTAAATACGGTTGAGATCTTACACAATTATACGGGGCATCAACTCCACCTGCTGGCTAAACAAGATTTTTTAGTTAGCTACAAAGTCTTGGATAATTTAAAAGCTTTGGGTGCAAATTTTTTAGATGTGGTGCTTTTAAGTGGTTCACATGGGCTTCCAGTTTTTCATGCCGATGAAGTAACTGACAAAATCTGCCAATATTTACAAAAAATGGATTAAACAATTCGCTGAGTGGCGAATATCGCAATTTCTTTTTGATGCGCGCAGGTTTAAGATCAGTCAAATTGAAATTTTGCTGTAACTGTAGTCGATATGGAGTTAAGGATGACTGAGATCAATGCCAAATTGGATGGTGAGTTGGATGACTTAGCATTTGATCGGGAACATATTTGGCATCCTTATACCTCGATGACCAATCCGCTCCCCACCTTTAAAGTTAAAAAAGCCTTTGGTTCAACCATTGAGTTAGATGATGGTCGTCAGCTGATTGATGGGATGTCTTCGTGGTGGTGCACCATACACGGCTATAACCACCCTGAACTGAATCAGGCCGTGACAGATCAGCTGCAAAACATGTCGCATATTATGTTTGGTGGTTTTAGCCATGATCCTGCCATTCAACTGGGCAAATTACTGTTGCAAATCACCCCACCAAGTTTAGATAAAATTTTCTATGCAGACTCGGGTTCTGTTGCGGTTGAAGTGGCGTTAAAAATGGCAGTTCAGTATTGGACTTCGCTTGGGAAACAAGACAAAACTAATTTTGTCACCCCGCGTTCGGGCTACCACGGTGATACATGGAATGCGATGTCGGTCTGTGATCCTGTCACAGGGATGCATCAAATTTTTGGTTCAAGTTTACCCAATCGTATTTTTGTTCCTGCACCGCAAGTTGCCTTTGATGCAGCATGGAATCAGGATGATATCCGTGAACTTGAAAACACCTTAGCAACACAGCATGAAAGTATCGCCGCGCTGATTATTGAGCCGATTGTTCAGGGTGCAGGAGGGATGCGTTTTTATCATCCTGAGTATTTACGGCAGGCCAAATTGCTCTGTGAAAAATACAGCGTTTTACTGATTTTTGATGAAATTGCGACGGGTTTTGGGCGTACGGGGAAACTCTTTGCTTGGGAGCATGCACAGGTCGAACCTGACATTATGTGTATGGGTAAAGGTTTGACAGGCGGCTATATGACTTTGTCTGCAACCTTAACCACGAAGCATATTGCTGAAACCATCAGTCGAGGCGAAGCGGGTGTATTTATGCACGGCCCAACGTTTATGGCTAATCCCTTAGCGTGTGCGGTGGCGGCGAAAAGTACAGAACTCCTAATCTCAGGAGATTGGCAAAGCAATATTCAACGCATTGAAACACAACTTCGTACCGCTTTGACCCCGTTGCAGTCACTTGAATATGTACACGAGGTTCGTGTATTGGGTGCCATCGGTGTGGTTGAGCTGACGTTTAATGTAGATATGAAGACCTTACAACAGGAGTTTGTCCGCCGTGGTATTTGGGTGCGACCATTTGGAAAACTGGTTTATGTGATGCCCCCTTATGTGATTACCTCACAGGAACTGAAGACCTTGCTTGAGCAATTGGTTGAAGTGGTGGTGCAGATGCAGGAGCCTGTTGTATGAGGCATGTAGAGCATTTTGCAGCGCAGTTGGATATCCTTAAACAGCAAGGCAATTTGCGCCGGTTTACGTCCAATGTGCAGCAAGGGCGGATGATTCGAATCAATGATCATGAGATGTTGAATTTGGCATCGAATGACTATCTAGGATTGGCTGCAAATATCGAATTACGAGAACAGTTTTTCGATGAAACACCAAATGCGCAGCGCTGGATGAGTTCAGCTTCTTCACGTTTATTAACGGGTAATTTTCCTGAATATGAACAGTTTGAGAGCAGTCTGAGTCAAGCTTTTCATGGTCGAGCGGCTTTGGTATTCAACAGCGGCTATCACATGAATATTGGTATTTTACCTGCGTTAGCGGACAGTAAAACCCTAATTCTGGCTGATAAATTAATTCATGCCAGCATGATTGATGGTATTCGTTTATCGACAGCGAAGTTGGTACGTTATCGGCATAATGACTTGGTACATTTAACCCAACTTTTGCAGAAGTATCATACCGATGATGCTTTTGAGCGAATCATTGTGGTGACCGAGTCCATTTTTAGTATGGATGGTGATGAAACCGATTTGGCTGAACTGGTCCGTATCAAAAAACAGTTTGAAAAAGTCATGCTCTATGTCGACGAAGCACATGGCATCGGTGTGCGTGGTGAGCAAGGCTTGGGCTGTGCTGAGCAATACCAAGTGATTGATGAGATCGACTTTTTAGTTGGTGCTTTGGGTAAGGCCATGGCTTCAATTGGTGGTTATCTGATTTGTCATCCTGTGATTCGAGACTATCTCATCAATACGATGCGCCCATTGATTTTTAGTACGGCACAACCGCCGATTTGCATGGCGTGGAGTAACTTTATCTTGCAACAAGTCTTGCAGTTAAACACCACGCGACAGCATTTACACAGTATCAGTCAGACCTTGCAGCAAGCGGTTCAGGCCAAAGGTTTTGATTGTCCATCAACGTCTCAAATTGTCCCTGTGATCATCGGTGATTCGAGCAAAACGGTGGAGAAGGCGAAAGTTTTGCAACAAGCAGGTTTTTATATTATGCCTGTACGACCGCCGACTGTGCCGCAGCATAGTTCTAGACTACGTATTTCCTTAACCGCTCAAGTTCGCCATACTGATTTAGATCAGTTGATTCAGTTGTTGTGAGTGAGTCGTGAAGAATTTAGAGATTGATAAAGCACAAGTCGCATTGCGCTTTGCTCAGGCAGGGCAAAGCTACAGTGAACATGCGGTTGTGCAAAAACAAATTGCACGCCGGCTTTTTAATTTAATCCAATGTTATGCCACTAAAACGCAATTTGAGCGGGTGTTTGAAATTGGTTGTGGTTCAGGCAATTTAAGCCATTTTTTGCTGAAAGATTTCCAAATTCAGCACTATTTACTGAATGACTTGTATGCCGAGGTACAGCAGCACTTTCAAGGCTATTCAAATATAGACTGGTTATTAGGCGATATTGAACAGCTTGTTTTTCCAGCTCATTTAGAACTGATTGTATCGACCTCTGCGCTGCAGTGGATGACGGATCTTGGTGCTGTTTTCCAGAAAGCGAGTGACAGTCTACTTTCACAAGGGCTGTTTTGTTTTTCCACTTTTGGTGAGCGGAATTTACAAGAGATTAAGACCTTAACGGGGCAAGGCTTAGATTATGTCAACCTCGATCAACTACGGGAAAAATTGCAAAATCAAGGTTTTGAAGTTCTGCATTTGTCTGAACAAATTGAGTGCTTAGACTTTGCGACACCGAAACAGATACTACAACACTTAAAAGCCACAGGTGTCACGGCAACTGCATCGAGCTTCCGTTGGACCAAGCACTCACTCGAACGCTTTTATCAAGATTATCAACAGTTTTCACAACTCGATACCTCTGGGCAGATTCATTATCGCCTGAGTTATCACCCTATTTATTGTATTGCACGGAGAATGCCATGACTGGATCAGTTTACTTTATCAGTGGAATCGATACAGGCATTGGGAAAACCTATACCACGGGCTACTTAGCCAAGCTTTGGAATGAACAAGGCCAAAAAACCATTACCCAAAAGTTAGTGCAAACGGGTAATGTTGATGTTTCTGAAGACATTGAACAGCACCGTAAAATTATGGGTATGGGTTGGTTTCCTGAAGATGACAGTAAGCTGACCATGCCTGAAATTTTTAGTTATCCTGCATCGCCACATTTGGCGACTAAAATTGATGGTCGTGAGATTGATTTTGCAAAAATCGAGCGTGCTACTCAGCAGCTGGCTGAAAAATATGAGGTGGTGTTGTTAGAAGGTGCGGGTGGTTTGATGGTGCCTTTAACCACAGATTTGCTTAGCATTGACTATATTGCAGCCAAGCAACTGCCTGTCATTTTGGTGAGTTCGGGGCGTTTGGGCAGTATTAACCATACCATTTTAAGTTTAGAAGCACTGAAAAGCCGTGGTTTAGAGCTTTACGCTTTAGCCTATAACTTAAATGATGAGTCACAAGATGAACTCATTTCTAAAGATACAGCGAACTATTTAAAAGCTTATTTGGTGACACATTTTCCGCAAGCATTGTGGATCGACATCCCCGTATTGAAGTAATTCGCAGAGTCCCTAAAAAAATAAAAAAACCGCGAACAGCAAAAGCTGTCAGCGGTTTTTTTGACGGTTTTATTTATTGATTACTCACGACTCCAATTTTTTTCACATCAAGGCGTTGGGCTGCGGCCATGACCATCGCAATGTATTTATATTCCGTTGCGCGGTCAGCTTTGAGTTTAATTTGGTCTTGATCTGCTTTTTGAGCAACGGTTTGAAACAAGGCTTCGAGCGCTTGTTTAGACTCCACAGCTTGTTCATTCCAAAACATTTTGCCTTGAGCATCTAAGCGTAGTTCCACGATTTCAGGTGGTTTTTCCTGAACTGGTGGTGGTGTGCCATTCGGGAGGTTGATATTAATGGCGTTGTTTGGCAATGGAATCGTGATAATGAACATAATCAGCAATACCAACATGACATCAATCAAAGGCGTCATGTTGACATCGAGCATGACATCTTCATCATCTTGATTGGAACCAACATTCATACCCATAGCTGAATCCTTCTTTGATTAAGGTGAAGAGGGCGGTGTGGTGACAAAGGCAATTTTGCCAATCCCCGCTTGCTGTGTGGTGGTAATGACATGGTCAATCGCATCGTATGGCGTAAGCTGGTCACCACGAATGTGGACATCGGGCTGAGGTCTCTTTTGTGCCTCTGTTTGTAGTCGTGCCAGTAAAGTGGCTTTGTCGGCAATGTAACTTTCATTCCAGAAAATATCGCCATTTTTATTGACTGCGAGTTGAATATTTTCAGGTTTTGTTTCATAAGGCACATTCTTTTCTTCAGGCAAATTGACTGGTACGGTATGAACTGCAACAGGCACTGTAATGAGAAAAATAATTAGCAAAACCAACATAATATCAACCAATGGTGTGGTATTAATGGTTCCGATTACATCATCATCGCTGTCATTTGAATTTACCGTCATTCCCATGGCTGATTCCTCATGTTCTTATTTCATGTCACGGTTAACAGGATTGTTGGTGCTGATTTCACCACTTAACAACACAGCATGCAGGTCTGAACCGAAGGTACGAACTTCTTCCATCACGGCTTTATTCCGGCGGGTTAACCAGTTGTAACCAAGCACTGCTGGAACAGCCACGGCTAAACCAATTGCAGTCATAATTAAGGCTTCACCCACAGGGCCTGCGACTTTATCAATAGATGCTTGACCTGATACCCCAATCGCGGTTAACGCATGGTAAATGCCCCAAACGGTACCGAATAAACCCACGAAAGGTGCGGTTGAACCTACAGTTGCTAGAAAAGCTAGCCCACCACTTAAATGGCTGTGAATTTTGTCGATGGCGCGTTGAATCGAGATAGTGACCCAAGTATTAAAGTCGATACGCTCTAATAATGTTCCACCATGATTTTTTGTGGATTTAATGCCTTTTTCAGCAATAAAGCGATACACACTGGCATCATCTAAACCTTCAGTTGCAGTATCGAGAGAGGTTGCTTCCCAAAAGTTTTTATCGGCATGTTGGCCTTGTTTGCGAATTTTGCCTTGCTGTAAGCACTTGGTGATGATGATGTACCATGTCCCAATCGACATAATCACCAAAATAAACAGCGTCACTTTCGACACCAGATCACCTTCTTTCCACATTGCTTCTAAGCCATAAGGGTTATGTACTTTTTCTGAAGCAGACGGTGCTTTCTCAGCTAAGGGTGGGGGAACAGGTGTTGCTGCTTTCTCAGTCGCAGTGACTGGTGTAGTTAGTGCTGTAGTGGGCGCAGCGGTTTCCTCTGCGAAAATAGCTTGTAGAGGAAGTAATGTGCTCATTCCAAGTAGGCTTGCTGCGGTAAAGTTTTTTAAATTTTGCATTGTGTAACTCCTAATGTCGGCTGATCTTTTTCAATTATTCGAGAACAAATTCGTATGGGATGTCGAACCAAGCGCTTTGAGCTACGCCATCTTTCATTGCAGGTTTAAATGTGCACAAGCTATACGCTTTCGTTGCTGCTCGGTCTAAAGTACGGTCACCTGTTGAGCGTTTCACTTTGACTTCTTGCGCCTTACCATTGATATCGACAAAGACCGAAATCAGTACGGTGCCTGAAATACCACTCATCTCTGCTTCGCGTGGATAGCTTGGTGCTTTACATCCAGCTTCACCTTCCGATACTCCACGTGTAACACCTGTGGGTTTGGGTGCAGGTGATGGAGCAGCGGCAGTCGGTGTTGGGGTTGGAGATGGGCTTGGAGAAGGCGATGATGCAACTGGCGTCGGCGTGCTTATCGTCGGTTTAGTGACGGGTGTAGCAACTGTTTTTTGCACTGGGACTACTTTTTCTACAGGTTTAGGGTCAGGCTGCTGCGCTACTTTTTCCACCATTTTTGGTGGCTCTGGTGGAACTTCTTTAGGTGGTTCAGGCTCAGGCGGCTTGATATCTTGCAGAATGAGCAATTCCACAGGTTCGGTTGAGGGTTTGACAATATCTTTTGCCAAGCCCGCCATTAGCACCAAGCCAACAAGAACATGTAAGAAAATCACAACGCCAATACCTGTGAGTTTTTTGGCGGAGTTTTTTTCTAAATCTTCAAATGTAGTGCCCATAGTTACTCCTAAAATGTAATCTTTGATCCGTACATAACTCTAGAAATGAAGTTGCTAAATTGTGATCAAAACAATAATAATTTTCTAAATTAAAGAGTTAGTTTGAGCCACTACAACAGAGGGAAAACCATGTTGTAGTGGTAAGGATGTATTAGAATTTATAGGTACCACGAGCGAAGTAGGTACGTCCTACTGCATCTGCATAACGTGGGTCGTATCCCATTTGGAAGTTATCTAGTACATTTGACGCTGGTGGTTCAGCATCAAACATATTCTTGAGCCCCATGGTGAGCTCTAAATTTTTAAAACCTTTATAAGTACCAGATAAGTTGTAGGTTATGTAATCGCTTACTTTGTGGTCTTGGCCGCCTGAGTTTTGATCTGTGTAGCCTTTAGAGAAATTTTGTTGTAAGTTTATTGCCCAATTTTCATAGCGCCAGTCTAAATTGGCGGTATGTTTCCAGCGTAAAACAATTGCTTGATAATCTAAGCCAGCGTAACTACCTGCTACGCCAATCCAAGGCATACCTTTGTTTTCTTGGTATTGGTAATCTGTTACATAAGTGCCATCAATACTCGCTCCAAACTGTCCAGTAGTTGTCATTGGAGAACGCCAAGCGATACCTGCATCAAAACCAGAAGTTTTAATACCACCTAAGTTTTGATTCGTTGTATTGATATAGTTGAGAGAACCATCAGCATTGCGGATAAATTTATCCGCATATTTTACTGGGTCAGCAAAAATGGCCGTCTCAGAAATAGTTGTGATTTGATTCTTCACTTTGATATCGAAATAATCTAAGGTAAATACAAGATTTTTAATAGGTTCAAAGACGATGCCAGCAGTAAATGAGTCAGACTTTTCTGGTTCAAGGTCTTTATTACCACCATTCTGACGATCAAACTGCATACCGCAATCACGTGCTGGTAGCGATCCTGTCGCAGGTACGCCTCCAGGGCAAAGTACAGGGTCATTGTAAGTTGCTGCTGTATTAGTTACCGATTTTGGTGAATACATTTCTTGTAAGGTTGGTGCTCTAAATCCTTTTGTATAGCTTGTTCGGAACATTAATTGTTTAAGTGGTTCCCAACGAAGAGAAAATTTTGGATTGAATGCGTCACCAAAATCGCTGTAATCATCGTATCGGGCTGCAAGTTGAGCCTCTAAAGTTTTATGCAAAGGAATGTGTAATTCGGTGAAAACAGCTTTAATATTGCGCGAACCTTCATTGACAGGTTCTGTGGGATCTACGCCTGTGCTTGGGGCAACACTTGCAATTTCTGCAAGCGTTTTTGATTGCCAATCATCACGGCGATAGCTTGCGCCGATAGCAAATCCTACGTCACCTGCTGGTAAAGTATAAATTGGGCGGCTTGCGGTAAAGTCGACAGTGGTTGAATCTAATTTGGCATCTAAATATTGCCCTGTAACACTTAAATCACTCCATACATTGCCATCTACCTCGCTTTGTGCACCAAAGGGATTGAGTGTGCCATTCAATAATGCCGCAGCTGTTTTATCATAATTGAGATAACCGCTTAAAATATTATCGGCTGCGTTGCTACGGGCATAGGTTACGCCGGTGTTAATATCCCAGCCATATGCATCCCCTTCTAGGCCTGCAAATATACGATGTGAATCATTCACACTACTACTAACTCGGTTACCAGCTTGAGAACGAAGATATAACTCAAGAGGGCCGCTGACATTATCCATTGCAGGCGTAATTCCTTTGCCAGGATAATATTTACTAGATGGATTCATGGGTAAGTCAAAGAACACGTCTGGAGCAACTGATGTCGTGACTTCACTTCGCGCGTAGACGTACTCACCAATTGCATTAAAATTATCATTAATTTTTGTAGTGATACGCCCCATTACAGATATGTCTTCTGTTTGAGGGATGATACCAATAACAGCCTGACTGTTATAACGACAAGTTACACCATCATTACTGAAGACGAGAGGGCTATTACCGCAACCTGTTTTTGCATAAGGGTTACCAAATGTACCCGTTGCTGTATCATATAAATTAGCTGGAAATGATCCGCTACTGGTTCTATTAACCCCTAACTCGGGTAAGACACCACCGCGACGGCTGGCTTTACGATCTTGCGCCATGATATCTTCGCCGCGACGATAATCAATTACCCCAAAAGCATTAAAACCATTTTCTTCTAAATCACCAAAGCCTCCAAAAATTGAATAACTTTGTTGTTCTCCACCTTTTTCTTCAGGCTTTTGATAGTCGGCACTAAAATTTAAGCCATTGAACTGTTTTTTGGTAATAAAGTTGACTACGCCTCCAATGGCATCTGTTCCGTAGACAGCAGAAGCACCGTCCCTTAAAACCTCAATGCGATCAAGCATAGCAAGTGGAATGATATTTAAGTTTGTGACACCACTATCATAAGCATTCGCTGCTAAACGCCGACCATTGAGTAAAACCAATGTTTTATTTGCACCTAATCCTCTTAAATTTGCTGATGAACCCTGTGTCCTGCTTGTACCAACATTTGAAGCGGTTACAAAGTTTGATTGGTTGGCAGTGATTTTAGATAAAGCTTCTTCAGTGGTAGTAACGCCTTGTTTGAGAATTTCATCGACTTTAATGACCGTAATGGGTGAAGAACTTTGAGCTGCAACTCCTTTGATAGAGGAGCCAGTGACAGTCACTTTAGCAACTTTTTTAGTTGGTTCTGCTGAGACTGAGCTTTCGGTTTCTTCTGCATGAGCTAAAGACAAACACATCATACTTAAAGTCAGGGTACTTAGTTTAAGTATTGATTTGCTGATGGTTGGGGTCCCCATAGATCGAACAAGTTTGTTTTTTTGCATCGTAAATTCAACCCTTCTTTTTCTATATTTAGCGGTATTGCTGTGCTGAGGGAGTGCAAGGCAAATGCCAACTTTCAGGGATAGACAAAAGACTGTGAATTAAGTTATTGGAAAATATTGTTTTATTTTATTATTTGTGTGGATTTATGTAACTTGTTTTCATTTTTCTAGAATTTAAAAAATTAAAATGGCAAAAAATTACTTATAAATCGATTAAAAAATAATCATAAAATGATTATTCATATAATAAGTGATCAAAAATGAGTCGTGATTTTTTGAATTTTTAATACAAAATCTTATTTGTAATTATACTGAATTAACAGTATTTATCTTTAATAAACAAATTGTTGTGATGTTTTATTTGGTTTTTTGTATTTCTTGTGATGTTCGAATTTGAAGCATTGGTGTATTAAATCTGTGCAATAGTTTATTTAAACTGAATGTTTAAAAATAGCTACTAATTGGCAAAATGTTCCGATGTGAGTTGAGCCTCTGATTTATAACTAATTAATATCCATATATTTTTCTTACAAAATGTTAAATTAGAATGATAAAAAAATAGGCGTGGCATGATATTCGCTTTGTTGCAGAGGTGAATATTTGCCCATGACCGTTTTTTAAATTTTGATAATTAAAATTTAATTTATAAAACATGGGTTTATGTTTTAAGTTTTTGTCAGTGTTGTCTGAAAAATAAAACACTGACATTGAACATGGATGGCATGAGATCACCTTGCTTAAAAAAAAGATGTGTATAGGTATGAACTTGAATTCAAAAAAACTGAAGCTTGCTGCTTTATCCCTTGCGATGGGTTTTGGCTTTTCTGCCTATGCAAAGTCGCCTGCAGATCCAAACAAAGTATTAAATATCGCTTATGAAGCGCCTGATGATGGTTTTGATACGGTTAAAACCTATAATTTTTATAGTGGCAGTATTGCCCAAGCCATTTTTGAACCGCTTTTAAAATACGATTATTTGGCACACCCCGCTCAATTGGTTCCAAACACAGCAGTGTCGATGCCAAAAATAGAACAAGAGGGCAAAGTCTATACCTTTAAAATTCAGTCCAATATTTATTTTAGCGATGACACTGCCTTCAAAGGCAAGTCGCGAGAGTTGGTGGCGCAGGATTATATTTATTCCATGATGCGGATTATGGATCCGAAAAACCGCTCACCGACCTATTCATTTATTGAGGGCAAAATTGTCGGTGGCGAAGCTGCTGTTGCTCAAGCCAAGAAAACAGGTCAGTTTAATTACGATGCCGCGATTCCGGGTTTAAAAGCCCTCGATAAATACACATTACAAATCACATTAACCCGTGCTGACTATAATTTCCCATATATCTTAGCTTATGCCACATTTAGCGGAACAGCGCGGGAAGTGGTAGAGTTTTATGGGGATCGAATTGCGCAGCATCCAGTGGGGACAGGGCCTTATCAACTGAGTAAATATGTACCGCGGAGTCGTATTGAACTGGTGGCCAACCCGAAATATCGTGGTTTTACATGGAACTTTAAATCTACAGGTTCGAATTGGGACAACCGTCTGGTCAAGGAGATGCAAGGCAAAAAAATGCCGCAAATTGGCAAAGTCAGCGTCAGTATTATTGAAGAAGAACAGTCTCGCTGGCTCGCGTTCAAATCAGGCCAACTCGATTTTGACAAACTGACTTCCAATGCGGTACCACAGGCTTTAAATGGCAAACAACTCAAACCTGAACTGGTCAAGCAAGGCATTCAACATTTTCCCAATAAAGACGTTGAAATCACCTATACCATGTTTAATATGCAAGACCCTACAGTGGGTGGTTTTGGGCTTGAAAAAGTTGCATTAAGACGTGCGATTAGTCTGGCCTACAACCAAGCAGAAGCCATTAAACAACTGTATAAAGGGCAGGCGGTGAAGTCGGAGATGTTGCTGCCTGAGGGGGTACAAGGCTTTAATCCCAACTACCGGAGTAGTGTGGCCTATAACCCGCTCTTGGCGAATAAATTACTGGATCGTTTCGGTTATAAAAAGGGTGTAGATGGTTATCGTCGGCTACCGAATGGTCAGTCTTTAACGCTTAAGTTTATGACTGAAAACAGTTCCAGTTCGGTGATTCAATCTGAACTATGGAAGAAAAATTTAGATGCGATTGGTCTGCGTGCCGACTTTGTGGTGAGTAACTTTGCTGACAATTTAAAAGCAGCGATGCAATGTAAATATATGATTTGGGGCGGGGCTTGGATTGCAGACTATCCTGAAGGGGAAAACTTTGCTCAGCTGCTGTATGGGCCCAATTCGGCGCAGGGCAATCTCAGTTGCTATCAGTCCAAAGCCTATGATGCACTTTATACACAAGCAATGGCACTCCCACCGCCTCAGCGTTTGCCATTTTATGAAAAACTCAGTCGTCAAATTGAGGCCGATAACCCATGGATTATTCATAACAGTCGTGTTCGAAATTGGTTGTTACATCCACAAGTTCAGGGTTTTAAAGCACATCCGATGATGAATACCAATTGGCAGTATTTGGATATTCAGCCCATAAAAAAATAATTGAGATGTAGAACATAATGAGAGATCTAAATCAGAAATTGAAACGATGGGGTTTGGGAATTTTGGCAGGCAGCATTCTGCTGAGTAGTTCAGTTTCCAGTTTTGCGCAAAGCCCTGCCGACCCGAAAAAAGTTTTACGTTATGTTTTTCCTGTGGCTGAAACAGGCTTTGACCCTGCGGGCGTGCATGACTTGTACTCGGCCCATGTCAATGGTTCGATTTTTGAAACGTTGTTTACCTACGATTATTTGGCCTCACCTGCGAAATTGGTGCCACGAACAGCTGCGGCTTTACCCGAGGTGAGTGCGGATGGATTGACCTACACCATTCGTTTGCAAAAGGGGATTTATTTTGCTGTTGACCCAGTGTTTAAAGGTAAAAAGCGTGAGCTGACCTCGGCTGATTATGTGTATACCTTTAAGCGTTTACTGGATCCGAGTTTGCGTTCACCCAACAGTTGGCTGCTCGATGGGCGAATCTTAGGGATGGAGGCTTTGCTGAAACAGGCGCAGAAAACGGGGAAATTTAATTACGACCAATCTGTCGCTGGTTTACAAACACCAGATCGTTATACCTTGGTCATTCGCCTGACCAGTCCCGATCAGAACTTTCCAATGCTGCTTGCACATCAGCCTGCAGGTGCAGTTGCACGGGAAGTCATTGAAAAATATCGTGACAAAGCAGGTTTTGTCATGGGGCATCCAATAGGCACTGGGCCATACATGCTCAGTCGATGGACGCCGGGTTCGCGGATTATTTTAAAGGCCAATCCTGATTTCCGAAATTTTGTTTGGAACTTTAAGGCCAGTACGCCTGAGGATCAAAAGATCGTCAAAGCCATGCAAGGCAAAAAGATGCCGCAAATTGGCGAGATTGATATTCAGGTAATGGAAGAGGGGCAATCACGCTGGTTGTCCTTTATTAAAGATGAAGTGGATTTGTTTGCCTTAGATGGTGAGCTGACGGTTCAAGCCTTGCAAGATGGAAAGTTAAAACCTGAATTGGTTAAGAAAGGTGTACAGCTGTCACGGATTACCGATCCTTCGATTGACTATCATTATTGGAATATGCAAAACCCAGTCGTTGGTGGTTTGAGTAAAGATAAAATCGCCCTGCGCCGTGCCATGGCGATGGCGTTTTCAGCCGATAACTACATCAATATTTTACAAAAAGGCGATTCGCAAAAACTGCAAGCACCGATTCCAAATGGTGTGGTGGGCTACGACCCCAATTATCGAAGCAGTATTCCTTACTCAGTCAAAGCGGCAAATTTATTGTTAGATCGTTATCACTATAAAGTAGCTGCGGATGGTTGGCGTACTCAGCCGAATGGGAAACCTTTGGTGATTGAGATGACGCTTTCGGGCAATAATTTACGCAGTCAACAACAGGCCGAGTTTTGGAAGAAAACTTTAGACAGTATCAAAATCAGAATGACCACCAAGGCGATGCCTTTTGCTGAGGCTTTGAAATTAGAAAAACAATGTAAAACCATGTTTAAAGCATCAGCATGGATTGCAGACTACCCAGATGCAGATAACTTTATGCAGCTGTTTTATGGCAAAAACATCAAGATCACCAACAATGGCTGCGTCAAAATTCCTGAATATGACCGCCTATATGAACAAGCCCAAAAGATGACACCAAGCCCAGAGCGTGATGCAATCTACGCCAAAATGTCACGCCTGCTGGAAGTGTATATGCCTGTGCAGGTGATTGGGGCGCGTTACCGCAATATCTTGGCACAACCGCGTGTGATTGGTTTTAAAAAGCATCCCATACTGCCTGCAGAGTGGATGTATATCGATATTGATTTGAAGAAATAGAAATTAAACAAAACTGGAGTCATGATGAAAAAGCAACATTTTAAATTCACTGCATTGTGCATGTTGGGCCTAGGGATGAGTCAGATGGCTTTGGCGGAAACGGCACCGCGCCAAACATTACCCAACTTTCAAGCTAAAGACATCCCTGCAATGTGTAATGCCAAAATTGCAGATGTGAAAAAGCAACTTAAAACGTTTGAAAATAAGCCCCTTAAAAACGAAACGACAGCAGCGCCCGTATTGGCTGAATGGGATCGTATTTTTGCATCATTTGAAGATTTTTACGGCCCGATAGGTCTGTATAGCAATGTTGACCCTGATGAAGCACTGCGTAAAGCGGCTGAAGACTGTGAAATTAAAATTAGCCAATTCCAAACCGATGTGTATCAGAATCCAAAGCTATATCAACAAATTAAGAAAATAAAAATTGCTGATCCGATTGAAGCCAAGTTCCGTGAAGATATTTTGGAGGGCTTTGAAAAAACAGGGATACAGCTTTCAGCGGATAAACAAGCACGCTTAAAAGCGATTTTTGATGAACTGGCAAAAATTGAACAAGAGTATGCGCGTAATGTCCGTGATAATCCTGAAAAACTCGAATTTAGCCCTGATGAGCTAAAAGGCCTGCCACAAAGTTATATCGACGGCTTAAAGAAAAATGACAAGGGTAATTATCTGTTAGGGTTTGAGTATCCCGATTATCGTCCGTTTATGGAGTTGGCAGATAACGATGATGCACGTAAGCGTTATCAAATTGCATTTACCCGACGTGGCGGTGAGAAAAATCTAATGCTGCTGAAGCAAGCCATGGACTTACGTTATGAGTTAGCCAAACTGTTTGGTAAGTCCAGTTATGCCGAGTGGGTACTGCAAAGCCGGATGGCGAAAACGCCTGAAACCGTGAATAAATTCTTGGCGGATTTACATGCTACCGTGGCACCCCTAGAGAAAAAGGAAGTCCAAACTCTACGCGAGTTTAAAGCGCAAAGTTTGAATATCCCTGTTGAGCAAGCCAGTATTGAGCGTTGGAGCGAAGCATATTGGAGTGAAAAATTACGCAAAGCCAAGTATCAGGTCGACCAAGAACAGCTACGTCAGTATTTCCCAACGCAAGCCTCGCAAGACTGGCTATTTGCTATTTCTGAAAACCTGTATGGCATCAAGTTTAAGCCTGCCAAAGTCGAGGTTTGGCAAGATGAAGTGGAATATTACGATGTGACCGATGCCAAAACTGGGCAACTGCTCGGCGGCTTATATATGGATAAATTTCCACGTAAAGGTAAATATGGACATGCTGCTGTGTGGGGCGTTTATGGCGGCAGTAGCCTAACTGGACGCAAACCGATTTCAGCACTGGTCACTAACTTTAACCGCAATGGTTTAAATAGCGATGAGTTAGAAACTTTTGTACATGAGTTTGGTCATGCGTTGCATGGCATTTTATCCAACACACGCTTTTCATCTCAGTCAGGAACTTCAGTTGAACGGGACTTTGTCGAAGCGCCGTCACAAATGTATGAGGAATGGGCACGACGTAAAGAGACTTTGTCAAAGGTGGCAGATTACTGTAAACCTGACTGCCCACGCGTGGATGATGCGTTGATTACTAAACTCAATGCCGTGCATAGCTATGGGCGTGGTTTACATTATGCACGTCAGACGTTGTATGCACAGTATGACATGGCGCTGCATGGTAGTGATGCACGAGAGGTTCAGCCCTTAAAGGTTTGGGAAAAAATGGAAGGGGCAACGGCCTTGGGCTATGTTCCAACCACCGAGTTTCCGGGGCAGTTTGGTCACATCATGGGCGGTTATCAAGTCGGGTATTACGGTTATATGTGGTCAGAAGTGATGGCGTTGGACATGCTTTCAGCCTTTGGTGATAACTTAAATAACCCTGAAGTGGGACAGCACTATCGTCAAACTATTTTGTCCCAAGGTGGTCAAAAACCTGCCAAAGCATTGGTCAAAGACTTTTTGGGTCGTGAACCTGATAACAAAGCCTTTTTCGATGAAATTACCGGTCAACGGGTGAAATAAGGGGCATTTTTATGCTGGCATATATTATTCGTCGAATTTGGCAAATGATCCCGACCATGCTTGGAGTGGTGTTGCTGATTTTTTTCTTGTTTAACTGGGTTGGTGGCGACCCTGCCTATATTTTGGCAGGGAAAATGTCGAACCCTGAACAGATTGAAAATATCCGACAGCAGCTTGGGGTCGATCAGCCCTATTATGTGCAACTGTGGATTTTCATCAAACAGATTCTGACTTTTGATTATGGGCTGAGTTGGAGTACAGGGGAGTCAGTATCGCAAATCATCACGACACGACTCGGGCCTTCACTGACTTTGCTCATTCCACTGACGATCTTACAAACCATCATTTCTATTGTGTTGGCTTTGGCGGTAGCAGCCGTGCGCGGCAGTTTAACGGATCGTATGGTGATGATGCTGTGTACGATTGGCATGTCGATCAGTATCTTGGTGTATATCATTGTTTTTCAGTATGTCTTTGCCTATCAGCTGAGCTGGTTTCCAGTCCAAGGCTGGAGCGATAGCTTTAGTGAAAACCTGTTTAAGTATGCTTTATTGCCTATTCTGATCATGTTGGTGGTCAGTATTGCCCCGACTTTACGCTTGTATCGTAGTTTTGTTTTGGATGAAGTCAATCAAGACTATGTTCGTACTGCACGTGCCAAAGGGCTTGGTGAACGCCGCATTTTAGGTGTGCATGTGCTACGTAATGCCTCAATCCCGATTATTACAGACGTGATGGCAAGTTTACCTGCTTTGCTGATTGGTGCATTTTTGATTGAGCGCTTCTTTGGTATTCCGGGCATTGGTCGTGAAGTGATTATTGCAGTAGAGCGCAGTGATTTTCCTGTGATTAAAGCCATTACCGTGTACGTTGCCCTCGCAACGATGTTTTTCAACTTGATTGCCGATTTGATTTATAAATGGGTCGATCCACGCGTACAGTTGAAGTAGGTGAATTATGCTCAGTGTTCTCACTAAAAGAAAACCAGATACTGCTGAACCTACAACAGCGTCTACAGGACTATGGCAACTCGCCATGCACCGTTTAAAACGCGATCGAATCGCCATGTTTTCTCTCCTAATCGTACTGTTTTATTTGGTGCTGTTAGTCCTGTCATCTACAGGATTGATTGCAAAAAACTGGAATAAAGAAGTTGCGGTGAGTTATGCACCGCCTACGTTTATCGGTGCAGCAGCGATACCTGCTACGCAAAGTGAAACACGAAAAGTCGAAGCGGCTGTGCCAGAAAACCCTGTTGATCCTTTAAAAGATGTGATTCGTGAGCTCAACGCAGAAATTGCTGCTGAACAGGGTGTGGGGGGGGCTATTGATTACTATGGGGTTGTTGATCCTTTAGCCGAAGATATGAAAGCGATTGACCAAGCGCTGGATGGTCATTTACTAGATCAACAAGCGGAACTCAAGCAAAGCCTGATTTTAGGTGCCGACAAATGGGGACAAAGTATTTTACTGAAAACCATTAAAGGTGCAGAAACATCAATTATTGTTGGCTTAGTCGCAGCTTTTCTTGCTGTGGTGATTGGTACCGTTCTAGGTGCAATTTCGGGCTACTTTGGTGGCTGGGTCGATGATGTCTTGAACTGGTTTTATAACATTTTCACTTCGATTCCTTATTTGCTCTTGGTTTTAGCGATTGCCGCAGTACTACAACAAAAAGGCGTTTTATCGATTGTTTTGATTTTGGGTTTAACGGGGTGGACGGGAGTATATCGTTTAATTCGTGCCGAATATATGAAGCATACTTCGCGGGAATATGTGCTGGCGGCAAAAGCGATTGGAGTGAGTCATAGCCGACGCATCTTTGTGCATATATTTCCCAATGTCAGTCATATCGCACTGGTTCAAATGTCAATATTGGTGGTGGCCTTTATTAAGTCAGAAGTGATTTTGAGCTTCCTTGGTTTTGGTGTCCCTGTCGGTGTGGTGTCATGGGGCAGTATGCTGAATGAGGCTCAAAGTGAGTTGATTTTAGGTAAGTGGTGGCAGTTAGCGGCTGCTTCGGTAGCGATGGCTGTTCTGGTCACTGCATTTTCAATGTTTACCGATGCACTGCGTGATGCATTAGACCCGAAACTGAAATAGGAGCATGAGAATGTCTGAACTTAATCATATGACAGCGCCAACCTTACTTCAGGTGGAAAACTTGCGTGTCAGCTTTAAAAATGAAGAAAAGCAGTACATTGAAGCGGTCAAAGGCATCAGTTTTAGTATTCCAGTGAATACCACTGTGGCCTTGGTTGGGGAGTCAGGCAGTGGGAAGTCGGTCACATCGCTAGCGACCATGGGACTATTGCCTCCTGAAAGTAGTCAAATTTCTTTGGACAGTAAAATTCTGTTTGAGGGGAAAAACCTACTCGACTTACCGCGCCGTGAAATGCGGAAAAAGTGCGGCAAAGATATTGCCATGATTTTTCAGGAACCGATGTCATCCTTAAATCCTGTGTTTACGGTAGGTTCACAAATTGCAGAAATTTTGCAGTTACATTTGGGCATGAGTCGTAAGCAGGCGCGTGCACGTGCTTTGGAACTGTTGATAGAAGTTGGGATTCCATCTGCTGAAACCAAGATTGATGCTTATCCAGGGCAGTTGTCGGGTGGTCAGCAGCAGCGGGTCATGATTGCTATGGCAATTGCGTGTAAACCCAAACTATTGATTGCCGATGAACCGACGACAGCGCTGGATGTCACCATTCAAAAGCAAATTTTAGATTTGCTGGAGTCGTTGCGGAAGAAGCATCAAATGTCGATGCTGTTTATTACCCATGATTTGGCTTTAGTCGGGGAAATTGCCGATCAGGTAATTGTGATGCGGCATGGTCAAATTCGTGAACAAGGCTGGGTTAAAGCTGTACTTGAACGTCCTCAAGATGTCTATACCAAAGCGTTGTTGCACTGCCGTCCGCAACTATCTAAACGTCCCCTGCGTTTGCCGATGATCAGTGATTTCATGCAGCAAAAGGATGATGACTATATTGAAACGCATACCATCGATGTCGAGTCACTTCAACAAAGATCTCGCGGCTTAACTGGCCAAGAAGAGATCATTTTAGATGTGCGTGACCTTAAAAAGTCATTTTATAGTCGTAAAGGATTATTTGGCAAAGAGGAGTTTCAAGCGGTCAAAGGCGTGAGTTTTCAACTGGCAAAAGGCAAGACTTTGGGCTTGGTGGGTGAGTCTGGTTCGGGGAAAACCACGATTGGGTTGTTACTCATGCGGTTACAGGAGGCAACAGGTGGTAAAGCTTTGTTTCAAGGACGCGATTTGCTGTCGATGACAGAAAAAGAGTTTGCTCAGTATCAACGCAAGATTCAAATTATTTTCCAAAATCCCTATGCATCACTGAATCCACGCTTTACTGTTGGGCAGATTTTGATGGAACCGATGCAGGTGCATGGGGTCGGGAAGAATGATGCTGAACGCAAACAGATGGCTTTGGACTTGTTAGAACGCGTGAGCTTACCTGCACAGGCTTTTTATCGTTATCCACATGAGTTTTCAGGTGGACAGCGTCAACGTATTGCCATTGCGCGCTGCTTAACCTTAAAACCTGAAATTTTGATTTGTGATGAGTCGGTTTCGGCCTTGGATGTTTCGGTACAAGCTCAAGTACTGAATTTGCTGCAAGATTTACAGGATGAATTTGGACTGAGTTATATCTTTATTTCACATGACTTGTCTGTAGTGAAATATATTTCAGATCAAATCATGGTTTTGAATCATGGTGATTTGGTGGAAATAGCCAATTCAGATGATTTGTACCAGTCGCCACAGCACGAATATACCAAACGTTTACTTAGTGCTATTCCGCAAAGTGTGTCATGAATGGGCTGCTGTTGGCGGGGGAATAAAAACGCTCAATAGGTTGGGCGTTTTTTATGAGGAGCTTGCAGTTTTTTTCTGATCTAGAACAGAAAGAAGGCTTATTGTGCATCGTAAACACATATAAAAAGAGCCACTCGAAAGTGGCTCAAATTTTGACTTTAAAAATTAAAACTTTTTAAAGCCTTTATTTCCAAAAGGTTTACGTGGCGCATTTTCATCACGCGCGTCGCGTTGACCATAGGTGCCTTTGTTGCCAAAGTTCTCTGGACGGCTGTCACGTTGTGCATAGCCTGAGTTTTGGCGTGGTTCACGTTGTGCAGATCCAGTGTTGCCTTGACGTTGTTCACGTTGACCATAGCCTGTTTGAGCATTGTCTTGACGACGCTGGCTATGACCATTTGGATTTTCACGGCGTTCACGGTTGAAGGCTGGCTTCGCTTGTTGTTGGCTTTCATCTTCATTGTCACGGCGCTGTTGACGTAAGAAACCACCACGACGCGCAGCCATTGGTTTTTCTTGCATACGTTCAGTACGACGTTTTGCCATGCCGTACAAACCAGTACCTTGACGTGGTTTTAGCTCAACCGCTTTGGTTAAGTTGTCGATGTCGTTTTTGTCTAGCTCCATCCAGCGGCCTGTACGTAGTTCACGCGGTAAAATAACTGTGCCGTAACGTGTACGGAGTAGACGGCTAACTTTTAAACCTTGTGATTCAAAAATACGGCGTACTTCGCGGTTACGACCTTCTTTTACCACCACTTGGAACCAACGGTTAATCCCTTCACCGCCAATTTCAGAGAATGATTCGAACTTAGCCGGGCCATCATCTAACACCACACCTTTGAGCATGTTGTTTTTAATTTGCGGGGTTACTTCACCCATAACACGCACAGCATATTCACGTTCGATTTCATTCGATGGGTGCATCAGGCGATTCGCCAACTCACCATCGTTTGTAAATAGTAGTAAACCTGTTGAGTTAATATCCAGACGACCCACCATCACCCAACGATCATTCGCGATTGCAGGCAATTGCTCAAATACAGTTGGACGTGACTCAGGATCACTACGTGAACAAATTTCGCCTTCTGGTTTATAGTAAATCAGAACACGACGACGAATTTCATCTTCAATTTGGAACGATACTTTACGACCATCGATGCGAAGCTCATCACCTGGTTCAATACGTTCGCCTACTTGGGCAACTTGGCCGTTGACACTCACACGACCAGCGGCAATGACTTCTTCCATATAACGGCGAGAACCCAAACCAACTCGTGCGAGTACCTTTTGCAACTTTTCACTCATGACAGCATAACCTTAGAAATTATCATCAACAGTTCACCTATTTACGACTTCGGTGCATTCGCATCGAGCGCCATAAAAGCTTCCTTGGCATCCTGCAGGGGAGGCAACTGACCTAAAGAATTTAGGCCAAATGCATTTAAAAATTGGGGCGTCGTAACTAACAACGCAGGTCTTCCTGGGAGTTCACGAAAACCGGACTCTTTAATCCAGTTCCAATCAAATAACGTGCGTAACAGTTGACTGTTATTTGAGACTCCTCGAATTTGTTCTATATCTGCTCGAGTGACGGGTTGATGATAAGCAACCACGGCCAACATTTCGAGTAGCGATGGCGAGAGGCGAGTTGGTCGCTCTGGCCACGTTTGCGCAACGATTTGACGGTATTTTGCTCGAACTTGAAAACGAAAACCTTGAGCAGTTTCAATCAGTTCAATCGAACGACCATGCTGTAGCATGGCAAGTTGTTGTAAAAACTGGCGTAAATCTTGTTTGCTATATTGATTTTGGAACGATTCTTTCAATCGTGCAAGTGAAACAGGTGCATCACTGGCAAAAATAATCGCTTCTAATTGCATCAACACTTCATGCAAGTTATCTTCGTTCGTTACAGGAGCGGTTTGTTCTAACATTATTTTTTGACTCCTTGTATCGAAAGCGGTGCTTCAACACCTGAACTTACAATTTGAATACGTTGCTGACGGGTTAACTCTAAAATGGCCATAAACGTCACGACCATGCCCATCCGACCTTGAATGGGACGCAGCAAAGATTCAAAAATTAAAACTTCACCTGAAGCGACTTTGCTTTCAATAAAAGCCATGCGCTCTTCAAGTAAAACAGGTTCTTGTGCAATTTGGTGGGTAATCGGCTCAGGTCGGTTAAACACGCAGAACAGTGCATCACGCAGCTGTTGCACATCATGACCGTGATTATTGTCTAGAGTTTGGCCTAAGCTGACATTGGTTGAGAAGGTGTCTCGCTCTAATATAGGCATTTGCCCCAAGCGTTCAGCCGCTTGTTTAATACGGAGATAAGTTTCTAAACGGTCAATCAGCTCTTGTTTTGGGTCTTTTTCAATTTGGATTGCATTGGGTGCTTTGGGCAACAGCAAACGTGACTTTAAATCAGCCAATAGCGCGGCCATCACCATATAGTCTGCTGTCAGCTCAATGTTCAGCGACTTCATGGCATCCATATAAGACAGGTATTGCGCTGCAATAGGGGCAATATCTAACTGTAATAAGTCGAAGCCGTTTTTTTGAATCAGGTAAATCAGAAAGTCGAGTGGTCCTTCAAAATGCTCTAAAAGAATTTCAAATGCAGCTGGAGGAATATATAAATCCTCGGGGATGGAGTCATGCCACTCATCCATAACACGGATTTGTGGAAGATCTTCCATGGCATTATGGACGGATTGATTCATTACAGTTATTGGCCACGCGAATTTTCAAAGGCATGATTATGTTTTTTCGAATCAGTACTTAGGAGAAAAAGTAGAGGTGATTTAAAAAATACATAATTTTAATAGGGCTTAGTGTAAAACAAATTGCGGTGTGAATACATGATTTCACCGACCAAATAACAAAAAAAGCTGTAAATAAATATAGAGTATTTATTTGTGTGATGCTTTTTATCCACTGATGTCGTAGCTAAATTTGCAGAAATGGGGTGGGTTTGAGAGAACTTGGCACACTTAGGGCATAGTCCTGTAGTTTGCAAAATAATCGATTTGCTGCAGATAGGTAAATGGGCGATACAGATTTATTGAGATTAGAATAGTGAGGGCAACGCTTTTATTTGATAGATGGTTTGAATGAGTGAAGAGAGTAGCTGAAGCTCAAGTTAATGTCAGTTGACGCCAAAGAAAAGATTTACTCAGGTGCTTGTAGCGCAAATTCAATGATGCGCTGACAGCTGTCTTGTAGGCAGAGATTTTTGGGTTCGAGGAATTTGAAATATTGTTGGATGGTCGAGATCGGGAGGAAATAGCTGTACAGATTCTCTTCCCGCATAATGCAGTTGATTGAACTCGGGCTTTGCACCAAAGTCTCGGACTCAAGCGTCCAAGGACGCTGCACATATAAACTATGTTGCTCGGGAAATTGATTCAGATTGAGCAAAACCGTAAACAGGGTCATGTTGATCTCTTGAGAATGTGAGATTTAGTTTCCCTAGCGAATAAATGCAGCGCATCACTCAAATGCGCTGACATCACCAAGTCCACGGCGAATCACTTCAGGGTGATCACCTGATAAATCGACAATACTGGTGGTGCTTAATGTGCCCAGCCCGCTGTCGATAAACACATCAATTCGTTTTGACAGTTGCATTTCAATGTCATAGGGATCATCCAGCGGTTCTTCTTGATTCGGCAGGATTAATGTACTGGTTAGTAGCGGCTCGCCTAACTCTTTGAGTAACATTTGGCACACTGGGTTACTTGGAATACGTAAACCAATAGTTTTTTTCTTCGGATGCATCAAGCGTTTGGGAACTTCACTGGTTGCAGGCAAAATGAACGTCGTCACGGCTGGTGTATTATTTTTCAGTAAACGATACATAGCATTGTCCACTTTGGCATAAGTGGCAATATCGGAAAGATCCGCGCAAATGATGGCATATTGATGTTTGGCCCCAAGGCCACGAATTTGAGCAATCCGCTCCATGGCATTTTTATTCCCAATCTGGCAGCCAATGGCATAAGCGGCATCGGTCGGGTATACCACCACATCGCCTGCACGAATCCGTTCTACTGCTTGGCTGATTGAGCGTGCTTGAGGGTTATCAGGATGGACTCTTAAATGAAGCATCGTTTTTATCTCCTGATGGTTTTTTCAACATTATCGCGCTTTATCTCGGTGATGTTCAATGACCAAAATGTGAATCGTGTGAAATTTAGTCGAGCATTTCTCTTTGAAATTCATCGCTCTGTAATGTTTTGCCAGCACGAGTACATAGGCAAATACAGTCAATGAAGTGTTTCGCATCACGTGGTAATTGAGCTTGGCCTGAAAAATAAGCCTGAACTTGAGCGAAAACATGGTCTTTGAAGCGGTTGCCGTCACCACCTTCACCAGTCAGATTGTCTAAGGAAACACGGAACTTCCGACCAAAAGCTGTGGCAAATAACCATTCAATGGCTTGCGGTTTAATTTCAACCTGCTCAAATAAAGCTTGTTGCTCAGCCGTACGACCATC
Organism: Acinetobacter sp. CAU_H_S139_7; assembly: GCF_058599305.1. Lineage (NCBI taxonomy): Bacteria > Pseudomonadati > Pseudomonadota > Gammaproteobacteria > Moraxellales > Moraxellaceae > Acinetobacter > Acinetobacter sp. CAU_H_S139_7. The sequence goes on along the minus strand of NZ_CM178651.1, from coordinate 2,718,958 downwards.
GGGTGCATACCAGTAGCCTAAGTCGGGGAGTAGACGGCGTTGGTCTCCTGCGATGCTCCAATGGCTGATTTCATGTAAGGCACTATTAAAAAAACCATGGGCAAATTGGATACGCGCAGGGGTGCTTTCTGTAGCGGGAAAATATTCAGGTTCAAAGTCACCTTTAACCAAGTTGACATTCAGGTGGGAAAACCAACGATTAAAGTGTAAGATAAGCCAATCAACCTGTTCTGCTTCTGTACACAAATTCTCCCACGTCGAGAGTTGCACTTGGCGGTTTGAAATGTCAGAATCGACAGTTGAAATTGTGCTCACAAGTGATGAAATACTCACTTCTGTTTGCGGCTGCAACAGATGCATGACTTAAGTTACCCAAATGGTCTGTCTAAATAAGTACAAAATTGTATCTTAATCTTTGACAGAGTACTGATGAATTTGTAGAATTGCCGCCTTAATTATGTCAGCAAATACCTTTCCGGCACAGATTGAGCCGTTTAAATGGGCCGAACAAGGCTTTACATGGTCAGGAACACTGCCATTGTCTCGCTTTGCTCGTATAGCCCGTGAAGCTGTTGGATCAATTGATGATCAATTGATTAACATAGACTGTAAGCTATCAATGGATGCGTATCATCGTATTGTATGGCTAGATGGTCACGTTGAAACGAACGTTCCAATGGAATGCCAGCGCTGTTTAGGCACGGTAAACATTGAACTCGTTTCAGATTTTCATCTAGCTCTAGTGGATGATGAGTCACTGATAGAGCGCTTGGATGAGGATGCTGATTTCATCGTCTTAGGTGAAAGTGAAGCAACGACGAAAGGTAGCTATGATGCGCCTGCGACGGCTGATTTACTGTCTCTGATAGAAGATGAATTGTTATTGTTGATGCCTTTGTCTGCTAAGCATGACGCTTGTGAACATAAGCACCAACCTGCCGTTGAAGAACTTGTTGAAGAAAAGCGGGATAATCCGTTTGATGTTTTGGCAAGTTTGAAGGGTAAACTTAACTAATTTTTGTGTTATACTCTTCCGTATAAGACAACTGAATTTGTTCTGATCCATATTTTTCGATTTGTAAGGAGCCATCATGGCCGTTCAGCAAAACCGTAAAAGTCGCTCTCGCCGTGACATGCGCCGTTCACATGACGCTTTAACCGAGAATGCATTAACTGTAGACCAAGCTACTGGCGAGATTCACCGTCGTCACCACGTATCTAAAGATGGTATCTACCGTGGTCGTCAATTATTCGCTAAAGCATCTGCTGAATAATTGTCGAAGCATTAAGCTTAAAGCTTAGTCGAAAAAAGGGGAGCGTAAAGCTCCCTTTTTTTGTTGTCGAATTTTTATCGCTGCTGTTTTTGTTGTATTTGGCAATTACATCGACCTAAATTAAGTGTTAAATTTTCGCTCCATAAACGAGAGCAAAGACAAGAAAGGACTTTTTTATGTCTGCGAAACAACTTGATCAAGTCGCTCAGGCAACAAAAACAGCTTTTGTATTTCCTGGTCAGGGTTCACAAAAGGTTGGCATGTTGGCTGAATTGGCAGAACAATTTGCCAGTGTTGAAGCAACATTTGCAGAAGCCTCTAAAGCGGTTGGATTCGATTTGTGGCACATTGCACAATCTGGTGAAGGTTTAGACCAAACTGAATTTACCCAACCGGTATTGTTAACTGCCAGCATTGCTTTGTGGCGTGTATGGTTAGAACTTGGTGGTGTTGCACCAAAGTATTTGGCGGGACACTCACTTGGTGAATACAGTGCGTTGGTTGCAGCAGGAAGCCTAAGCTTAGGCGATGCAGTCAAGCTGGTAAACTTGCGTGGTAAGTTAATGCAAAGTGCTGTACCTCAAGGTAAGGGTGCAATGGCAGCAATCTTAGGTTTAGATGATGCGCAAGTTGTTGCTTTATGCCAACAAGTTTCGAGTCAAGCTGAAGGTTCAGTTGAAGCGGCTAACTACAATGCTCAGGGTCAAGTGGTGATTGCTGGTGAAAAGGCAGCAGTTGAAGCAGTCATGGCTTTAGCCAAAGAAAACAGCGGCAAAGCGATTGCACTCCCAGTTTCTGTTCCATCGCATTGTTCATTGATGAAGCCTGCTGCAGAACAGTTCGCAGAAGCTTTGGAACAAACTGCCATTGAGCTGCCTAGCATACCTGTAATACAAAATGTGGGCGCGGAAATTGCTACAGATGTAGCACAAGTCCGCCAAGCACTTACCGCTCAGTTATATGAGTCTGTACAGTGGACCAAAACCATGCAGTTTATTCAGGATCAAGGGATCCAATATGTTGCAGAGTGTGGTCCAGGCAATGTTTTGGCAAACTTGGCAAAACGTCTACCTAATATTGAAAAAGCATTTCCACTCGATAGTAAATCGCGCTTGGAAGATGCACTCAATGCCATTTTAGTGGCTGAAGGAAAAATTGCATGACACAGGAACGCAAAATTGCACTCGTGACAGGTGCAAGTCGAGGGATTGGTGCTGCCATCGCTCAGCAACTTATTCAAGACGGTTATTTTGTTGTGGGTACTGCGACATCTGAGTCAGGTGCAGAAAAACTTGCTGTAAGCTTCGGTGAACACGGTGCAGGTAAAGTACTCGATGTTCGTGATGGTGCTGCCATTGATGCGCTTGTAACTGACATTGAACAAAACTATGGCCCTGTGTTGGTTTTGGTGAACAATGCTGGAATTACCAAAGATAATTTGTTACTTCGTATGTCAGAAGATGACTGGGATGACATTTTAAATATCCATTTAAAAGCAGTTTACCGTTTGTCGAAACGCGTTTTAAAGGGTATGACCAAAGCGCGTTTTGGACGAATTATTAATATTAGTTCTGTGGTTGCGCATTTTGCCAACCCAGGTCAGGCCAACTATTCAGCCGCGAAAGCTGGTATTGAAGCATTTAGCCGTAGCCTTGCAAAAGAAATGGGCAGCCGTCAAATCACTGTAAACTCAGTGGCGCCTGGTTTTATTGCAACAGAAATGACTGAGCAATTAAGCGAAGACATCCGTAAAAAAATGAGCGATCAAGTGGCCTTGAACCGTCTAGGTGATCCACAAGATATTGCAAATGCGGTGAGCTTCTTGGCATCAGACAAAGCAAATTACATTACTGGTACGGTAATGCATGTAAATGGTGGTCTATACATGAGCTAATTGGCTGATGGATAAACTTTCAAAATTTTAAAGATTCAATTAAACTAACGGCATTAAAAACGCCACAAGCAATGAGGAGAATTCCTGTGAGCGATATCGAACAACGCATCAAGCAAGCAGTTGCAGAACAACTTGGTCTTAAGGCTGAAGAAATCAAAAACGAAGCATCTTTCATGGATGACTTAGGTGCTGACTCTTTAGACCTTGTTGAGCTTGTTATGTCTTTCGAAAACGACTTTGACATCACAATCCCAGATGAAGATTCTAACGAAATCACAACTGTACAATCTGCGATTGACTATGTTTCTAAGAAACTAGGTTAATACATATTGTTTCAGCTTTGCTGAATGGAAAAGCCACCCGATAAGGGTGGCTTTTTTTATGCTATTTAAAAGGTGAAACATTGCATTCAAATATTTAAGTTTATTTTGCAACTTACAAAGTTTTACTCTAAATGGACTATTCGCTACCAAATTTGCTGTCTTTATTCGGTATAAAAAAGAGTGTCTCATTTTTGAGCACTGAATATAACAACATTGATATAACAAGATGGAGCATACACATGGGTCTTTTTGATTTTGTTAAAGGCATTGGTAAGAAAAACACAGCAGCAGCCGAGCCTCAAGCCGTACCAACTACGCCGACAGAGCCATCCGCTCAAGAAATTGCCAACAAGTTATTGGGTCATATCAAAGCATTGGGCTTACCTGTGACAGGACTTTCAGTCAGCTATAATTCCACCACGGATTTGGCAACCATAAAAGGGCAGGTCCAGACCCAAGCCGATAAAGAGAAGATTGTTTTAGCTGTCGGTAATATTGACCATGTGGCTCAAGTCGATGATCAACTGACTGTGGCTAGCCCTGAACCTGAAAGTAAATTTTACACGGTTAAATCAGGTGATAATCTATCGAAAATTTCCAAAGCATTTTATGGTGATGCCAACCAATACAATAAAATTTTTGAGGCCAACCGTCCGTTGTTGAAAGATGCAGATGATATTTTCCCAGGCCAAGTGCTGCGTATTCCTGCTTAAGTCCAAAGGTTTAAGAAAAGGCGCATGAGGCGCCTTTTTTATTTGAGAGTGGAATGTTGATCGAGTGCTTAGCGACTTGCTTTCACAACAGCATGCTGACTGAGCATACCTAAGGTAATTTTTTTTACTTCATCTCGACTTTGTTGAATGTGAGCGCTGATCTTTTCAACGGCAAGCTCCGTCTGTTGCTGTGCTATATAATTCAAAATGGCTTGATGCTCAGCATAGGTGGCTTCAATTCGATCCATTTTTGAAAAATCGAGGCGACGAATAATGCGAATTTTTTCACTGACTTCTTGGTGAATTTTGATCATTTCTTGATTGCCAATGGCACGAACCAATGCACAGTGAAAATCTTCATCAATTTTCGCCATGGCTTTTAAACTTGACAGATACTGCTCAGGTGCAACCATCCAAATTTTGTGTAGGTGTTTTATTTCCTTCGATGGCTGAGATGCACTGCTGCATAACTTTCGAATTGCGTACTGCTCAATCATGATGCGTAGCTCATACAGCTCATCGTAGTATTGCAAGTTCAACGGACGGACAGTCCAGCCACTACGAAATGCCACCTCTACATAGCCTTCTTGTTGCAATCGATATAGCGCCTGCCGCGCAGGCGTGCGGCTGACCTGATAGTTCAAGGCGATTTCGGATTCTGTAAAACGTTCACCCGGCATCAATTTGAAATCAAAAATATCGTTTTTTATTTGCTGGTAAACCAGTTCAGACAAATTGTCTGAACTTGAACCTGCACGTGTCATATTGGGCATGTGTTATTCCATATAAACCAAAGGCTCACCGCTATGAACGGTTTGTCCAGCCCGACAAATAATGGCTTTGACAGTACCATCATCCGCAGCGTACACCGGTAATTCCATTTTCATGGCTTCAATGATAGCAATGGTCTCCCCTTTTTTCACAATCTGACCTTGTTCCACTAATATTTTCCAAATATTACCGGTCATCGAAGCATGTAGCGCTGCATAGGCGCTGTAGTCGGTCTCATCAGGTATTTCTGCAATCAGATGTTCTTGATGATCAATACTTTCTTTCCATAAGCCGACTTCAGCGCTAAAAGCGTGTTGTTGCTGTGCTCTAAACTCGGCAATGCTGTCTTTTTCATCTTCAAGCAGTTGTAAATACGCTGCATAGTCAAATTCAGTGTCTTCAATTTGAATTTGCGCTTGACCATTTTCAAAGTCGGCACGCCATTGCTCTAACTCTGACTCTGATACGGGGAAGTATTTGATTTGATCAAAGAAGTTTAAGAACCATTCTTTGTCACCAAACTGTTTGTTCTTTTTAAATTTATTCCAAATGGGGAGGGTGCGCCCGACTAGTTGGTAGCCTCCCGGAGAGTCCATGCCGTAGATACACATATACATGCCGCCAATGCCTACGGTACCTTCAGCGGTAAAAGTACGTGCAGGGTTGTATTTTGAGCTTAAGAGACGATGGCGTGGGTCAATCGGCACTGCACATGGGGCGGTGAGATAAACATCACCAAGGCCTAAAATGAGGTAATTGGCATTGAAAATAATTTCTTTGACTTGCTCTCGGCTGTCTAAACCATTTATGCGTTGAATAAAATCGACATTGTTTGGTAGCCAAGGTGCTTTGGCACAGACACTTTCTTGATAGCGTTCAACAGCACCTAAAGTTGCACTGTCTTCAAATGCCATTGGGAGATGAATGATCCGTGAAGGGATCTTAATTTGGCTTAAATCTCCCATTTGCTGTTCAAGCTTGAGTAGAAATTCGATCAATTGATGCTGTGGAAGCGTGAGTCCATCGTATTTGATTTGCAGCGAACGTACACCAGGCGACAGTTCCAATATGCCTTTAATATTGGCTGCGCGAATGAGTTGCATGAGCTGATGAACGCGTAAGCGTAGCGCCAAGTCTAAAACGTTGTCACCGTACTCCAGTAGAATATAGCTGTCACCCGCTTGGCGGTATACCGTGCGTGGGGACACATCAGTTGCCTCTAAGCTGGCAAGAATTGCGAATGGTGGAATGTCACTGCTTGGTGGCTCAGAATTAAGTGCTGCGTGGGCAAAGTTTTCGATCCGTTCAATTTGTTGTTGTTCTAAGGCATTGGCTTGTTCAACAGTTAAAGGATAAAAGCTGATTTTATCATCGGCTTTAAGCTGACCCACTTTCCAAAGTTCAGCTTTGGCAATGGTTACAGGGCAAACGAAGCCCCCCAGGCTTGGCCCATCTTTGGCGAGAATGACAGGAAAGTCGCCTGTGAAGTTAATTGCACCAATGGCATATTCACAGTCATGGACATTCGATGGGTGAAGTCCTGCCTCACCGCCATTTTCACGTGCCCAGCTTGGTGTTGGCCCTGACAGTCGGATGCCTAGACGGTTGGAGTTAAAGTGTACGGTCCATTCAGATGCAAAAAACTCTTCAATATATTCGGGTTTAAAGAAGTCAGGTGCACCATGTGGTCCATACAGCACCCCAATTTTCCACTCTTTGCCATAGCTTGGAATCAGTGCAGGAGATAGAGCTTGTGGTTCTTGCGGGGCTAAAGGGGTGTCGCTATTTGGATGGGCTGTATTGACGAGTTTGATCATGTCACCTGCACGAAGCACACGTCCTGCATGCCCGCCAAAGTTACCTAAAGCAAAAGTAGAACGACTGCCCAAATATAGGGGGACATCGAGCCCATGACGCACTGCTAAATAGCTACGACAACCAGACTCGACCTGTCCTAAGCTGAGTACTTGACCTGCGCAAATGTGAATCGGTTGCCAAAAGTCCACGGGCTTATCGTCGAGTTGCGCAGGGCATGGTGCACCTGTCAGTGCAATCACAGTGTCTTGGTGGAACTTGAGACTTGGGCCTTGCAGGGTGAACTCGAAACCTGCTGCGCTAGCATCATTCCCCACAATTTGATTGGCCAATTGAAAAGCATAGTCATCCATAGGACCCGATGGTGGTACACCAATATCCCAATAGCCAACACGTCCTGGAAAGTCCTGAATTGAGCTTTGCGTGCCAGCTTGGAGTACTTCAATCACATTCGGTACGTAGTCAAAGTCGTCTAGCAAACGCGTCCAGATTTGCATTTGTGCAAAGCGTTCATCAGAGATCACGCTATGTGCATAGTCTAAATTGGTGCTGATGCCATTTAAACGAGTTTGAGAGAGTACATTTTTTAGTTGCTCAATGGCTTGTGCACGGGTGTCCGCATGTACGATGATTTTGGCAATCATCGGGTCAAAATATTGCGAAATTTCTGTTCCTGTTGAAACCCATGTATCAACACGACAATTGTCTGGAAATACAACTTCGGTCAGTACACCCGGGCTAGGTTGGAAGTTTTTAACTGGATCTTCTGCATAAATACGCACTTCAATCGCCGCACCTTGCGGTTGGATGTTGCTAAGTGCCGTCCAATCCAGTGCATCGCCCGCAGCAACTTTAAGCATGCATTCAATCAGGTCTAAACCCGTCACCATCTCAGTGACAGGATGTTCCACTTGTAGTCGGGTATTGACCTCAAGGAAGTAAAATTCATCGCGTGCAGCATCATAAATAAATTCGACCGTACCTGCGCTGCGGTAATTGACAGATTTGCCGAGTTCAACTGCTGCTTGGTGTAGTTTTTGACGTGTGGCTTCGGGCAGATGAGCAGCAGGGGTTTCTTCCACAACCTTTTGGTTACGACGTTGCAATGAACAGTCGCGTTCGCCTAATGCAACCACTTGACCTTGACCATCACCAAAAATCTGAACTTCGACATGACGCGCACGGTCAATAAAACGTTCTAAAAATACGCCCGAATCTTTAAAAAATTGTGCACCTAAACGTTTGACGCTTTCATAAGCTTCAACTAAGGCTTGTTCATTATCACAGCGGGTAAGACCAATGCCACCGCCGCCTGCGGTGCTTTTCAGCATGATGGGGTAACCAATCTCTGTAGCCGCAGAAATTGCCTCATCTAAGCTTTCAAGTAAGCCTGTACCCGGTGTCATAGGCACCTGTGCAGCGGCAGCTAGTTCACGTGCACGGTGTTTTAAACCAAACTCTAAAATTTGTGTCGCGGTTGGCCCCATAAAGGCAATATTATTTTTCTCACAAGCCTCTGCAAATTCAGCACTTTCTGATAAAAAGCCATAGCCGGGGAAAATAGCTTCAGCCCCCGTTTTTTGAGCGGCTTGAATCAATTTTTCAATGCTTAAATAAGTGTCGGATGGTTTTAAGCCGTCTAGAGCAATGGCAATGTCCGCGTCTTTGACATGTTGTGCGTAACGATCACTGTCTGAATATACCGCTACACTGGTCATCCCCAGTTTTTTTAAAGTGCGAATTGCACGTACGGCAATTTCGCCACGGTTTGCAATCAATACAGTTTTAAACATTTTATAATTCCTAAATTTGACTAAGCTTGTTCTACTTTTGAATTGTTACGGTGCTGGATATAGGTGCGCCAACCGCCAAAGTGACTGATGTTTTCGGCATCGTTTAAGCCATAAGGTTCACAAATGAAACCTTTCACCCATCGACCGTCTGCCAGTTCGACATTGCCCATGCCCAGTGGTGTCGGAATCTCTGCGACAAATTCGCCAAAGCGAGCGGTCGGTACATCCCACAGTTCAACAATGATCTGCTGACCGTGTTCATCGACTCGGGCTAGACCGGGTTTAGGCGGGATCGCGCCATTCAGGGCAAACAGGGCATAGTGCTCAGCGGTATGCGTGGTTTCCACAAGCACAGCATCACGGGTGAGCAATTGGAAGTTCAGCGGCATTCCAGTCAGGTGTGCCCCAACCACCGCAACACGGATATGATGTGGAGAGACTGAGTTCTGTAGCTTTGGAATGGGTGCATAGCGGTCTAAAGCCCCCAGCTTTAAGTTCAAATGCATCTGCCAAATTTTTCCGAATTCAATCAGAGCTTGGTCATACCATGCAGGTGCAATTAGGCTGATGCCGAAAGGTAAACCGTCAGTGCGGAAACCTGCGGGCAGGGCGAGAGCACTTAAATCGGCGAGGTTAGTAAAATTGGTATAAGTCCCAAACTCAGAGTTCAGGCTAATCGGTGACTGTTCCATTTCCGCAAGGGTATGAATGGTTGGGGAGGTGGGAACAATCAATGCATCAAATTGGGCCAAAGTGTCTTGAATTTTTCGGCTTAAGTCTTGCTTTAAGTACTCCGCGTTATAGGCATCAATTGCACTAAAATCATGACCTTTTTGAATGATTGCACGCACTGTCGGATCGAAAACCTCAGGCTGCTGCGCCAACAACTCGGCAACCGCCGCTGTACGTTCTGCCACCCATGAGCCTTGATAGAGTTGGGCTGCCAACTGTTCAAACGCTGAAAAATCAATTTCAGTAATTTCAGCACCGAGAACTTTTAACTGTTCTACAGCCAGTTGGAAGGCATATTTAGCTTGGTCATCTCCAAAGAATTCCAGTTTTTGGGGAATAGCAAAATGTGGCTTAGTCGAGAGTTTCACAGGTGCAGTCTTTGGATGCTGGCGTGAATAGCTATCTAGCGCATCGTAGTGTTCTACCATTTGGGCAATGGTGTCGGCGTCTGTTACCGTTAAAGCAAAAATCGAAATACAGTCCAAACTTTTACAGGCTGGGAGTAGACCACGATTTGAAAAACGACCTTTGGTGGGTTTTAGTCCAATAATATTGTTAAATGCAGCAGGAACACGGCCAGAGCCTGCAGTATCTGTTCCGAGTGCAAAGGGCACCAAGCCACGAGCAACAACACTGGCTGAACCAGAGCTAGAGCCACCACTGACATAGTCAGCATTAAACGTGTTACTGACTGCACCAAAGGGAGAGCGTGTCCCTACGAGACCAGTTGCGAATTGGTCTAAATTGGTTTTTCCCACAACTATTGCCCCTGCATTTTTAAGCAGGCGAATGGTTTCTGCATCTTGTGTAGCAACAGTTGTCAGGGCCTTGCATGCGGCCGTGGTGACAAAACTAGCAACGTCGATGTTATCTTTAACTGCAAACGGAATACCGTATAAAGGTAATTCTTTGCTGAGGTCTGTGGCTTGATCTGCTTTTTGCTTTAAGACTTCAATTTGTTGGGAAAGTATTTCTGTTGTAGCAATTGAAATCCATGCATGATCAGGTTGTGGTAATTGCGCTACATAGTCGATTAAATCTTCAAGATGAATATCTTGGTTAAGATAAGCGGTTTGCCATTCTTGAAGTGTCCAGCCAATGCATTTGTTCTGACTCATTTTTTTGCATTCCAACTTGTATACATGATGGAATACAAAAATGCAGAATCTATGCCAATCTAATCAATTTGATTTATCTTTGGTTATAATTGTTATAAATCATTGGTTGAGACTGTAAATTTGGTTTAATTGAGTGGTTCTAAGTGTTTTTAGAGTTGCACCAAAATAAGTGCATAGGGGAGCTAATGGTGCTTTTTATGATCAAGCCTTGGGTAGTTTGACGTTAAACTATTTAAAAATAGGGTTTAAATCATATACGTTTTTTATGTGAATTAAAGCCAAAAGAATTGAGGTTAAAACATATTATAAAATAGGATGATTCAAATAAAATATACACACTCAGTTTTTAATTTTTATGTATAAGTGAATGTATTTGAGCTATACCAAATCTGGAAAGTTGCAAGTTTTATTTAATTCGTGACCAATATAACCGTTGAAATTTGCAGAGATAATCAATAAATCATACGTATAACTTATAATATAAACTATTAGATCTCTTGCGAAAGTAAAAACCACCTCAATATAAATTTCATGAGATATCAGAAATTAAATCGTTTTTCAGATTCTGAATTCAAACGCTTGGTTGGCGTACCTCGACAAGTTTTTACTGAAATGGTAGAGGTTTTAGAAAAAGCAGAATCACTCAAAAAGAAATCAGGTCGTCCTCATACTTTAGATATAGAGGATCAGTTGTTATTAACTCTCAATTACTTACGGAACTACAGCACTCAACTGGAATTAGCGGCAAATTACCATATCGCTGAAAGTAATGTGAATCGAACCATTAAAAAGGTTGAAGATGCATTGATGAAATCAAGACGTTTTACTCTGCCAAAACGAAGCATTACCACAGCAGACGAACACTTTAACTGGGTCATTATTGATGCGACAGAATGTTCAATAGAACGTCCGAAAAAAAAATCAGAGTAAGTTCTACAGTGGTAAAAAGAAGAAACATACGCTAAAAGCACAAGTGATCTATCATCCGAACAGCAAACAAATCATAGGGCTAGATATATCGAATGGCAGTCAGCATGATATTAAATTGGCAAGAAAAACGGTTAAGAAATTCAAACATTGTGAATATGTTATGACCGATTTAGGGTACTACGGATTAGAGCAAGATGGCTTTAAATTATTGATGCCAATAAAGAAAAAGAAGAATTTACCCTTATTTGATGTTGAGAAAAGGTACAATAAAATGATTGGAAAAATACGAGTTGTGATCGAACACATTAATAGTCAATTGAAAACATTTAGAATATTAAGTGAACGCTATCGAAATAGACGGAAAAGATTCGGTTTACGCATTAACTTAATTGCTGCACTCGTAAACCGGATAAACTTGCAATAATGACTTTCGCAAGAGATCTATTATTTTTATCATTTTTCATTCAGCTTTTCTCATCTTTCCTGTGTAATTAATTCTATGCCATATATTGATATACATAAGCTGGCTGGATCCTAATTCAAATACTAAGATGTAAATATCAAGGTCTTTTTTTCGAATAATAATTGATGTACTTAACTTACATTTATCCTGCATAAGATGATGATCTAAACTCTCTGTCGGTAGCAGGTCAATTGCTTCTATTTGTAAGCTATTGGCGTGAATAGCTTACTTTATCTATGTGGGAGAGGCCTATATTATCCTGATAAGCAACAGCTTCAAGAATTGCGGGTTATGTAGAAGGCTGTAATTGTTAACGGGTTAAACGAAGTTTGAGTAAATTGCAAACCAGTTTGAAGAAAATAAAATTTTAATACTTCTATGGCGGATAAAGGAATGAATTGGGTTAAGCTGAATATGACTGGGATAATATCAAAACTAGAAAAATAGAAACTTACAGATGGATCGGTCATTTATTGAAAAAAAGGTTCTGAAATTTAAAAATTTTATTAAAGTTACAAAAAATTAAAGAAATTTTTTGAGACTTTTGTACAATCAGCCACAACTTAAAATTTAATAATAACGATGCCCAATAATATTTATGCTGCAATAGAGCAACTTGGACTTTGTGCACAAAAACGTGCCATTCATATTCAGTTCAGCAATACTTCGCTCAACGAACAAGTATTCCTTCAGCGCATAGATGGAACACATGAACTGAATGCAGGTATAGAGTTACAGCTCCTTTGCTTATCTACCTCCGCTCATATTCCGTTAAAGCAATTTATTGGTAGTCAGGTGGCTGTCGATATTGTCACTGATAAATCAGAACTCAATCGTATTTCAGGCATCATCACTAAGGCGGATGTGGGGGCAAGCGATGGCGCTTTAACCATATACCGTTTAACCGTGGAAGACCCGACAGCCTTATGGAAGCATCGACGTAACTCTAGAGTTTTCATGGCGAAGTCTGTTGTTGATGTGGTTCAAACCATTTTTGCCGAGTGGCAGCAACGTAGTCCCTTATTTGCTTCAAGTTTGATTTTGGATAAAAGTGGTTTAAGTAAAGAATATGATGTGCGCCCATTCATTATGCAAGCGAATGAATTGGATAGTGAATTTATTCAAAGGCTGCTCTCTTCAGAGGGGATTAACTGGCTTATTGATGAGTCTCAGCTCAAAGTGTCCAGTTCAAGTGAACCCATTCAGCCGCAAAAACTTAGACTGATTGATGACAACGCCCAATATCAAAGTTTAGAGCGCCAGAATATTCGCTTCCATCGTAGCAGTGCTGTAGAAAGCAGTGATTCGATTACAAATTTGGTCGGGCAGCGTTCTATACAACCAACATCTGTGCATATTCAGCATTGGCAAGCAAACACTTTAGAAGTAGAAGAAGGTGCGGGTTCAGTTCAAAGCAAACATAGTCATAGTGATAATCAAGACAACGCCAGTCTAGGTTTAGAGCAGGCGTGGCATTTTTCACCTGCATGGATACAAGACCTTAAAGGTGAAGATGGAACGACCAAATCAGGCAATAGTCAGATTGAAAAGTTTAATCAACATCTTGGTCACTATTACGACTTACAAGCCAAGCAATTTATGGCTACCTCGACCGTACGAGATGCACAAGTGGGTTACTGGTTTGAACTCAACGAACACCCTGAAATTGATCAGCATAGTGGTTCAGACAAAGAATTCTTAATCACATCTAAAAAATTCTATAATCAGAATAATTTACCTAAAGATTTGACCGATCAAATCACAGCTTTGCTGAAACAAACCAATTGGCAACAGGCTGAAATTACAACAAATAATAAAGACGAACGCCAAGCCAATCACCTTGTTTTACAACGACGTAATATCTGCATTGTTCCAGAGTACAATCCGCTGCGACAACGCCCTATTGCATCACCACAACGCGCGAAAGTGGTTGGACCAAGTGGTGAAGAAATTCACGTGGATGAATGGGGGCGTATTAAAGTCCGTTTCCTGTTCACGCGTAGTGAAGACAATACTCACGATGGCGGTGCAGGTTCAAATGACAATGACACAGATTCTGCTTGGGTTGATGTGCTCACACCTTGGGCAGGTGAAGGTTATGGTGCACGCTTCTTACCGCGTATTGGTGAAATCGTGGTTATCGACTTCTTTGATGGCAATATCGACAGACCCTTTGTCGTGGGGCGCATCCATGAAGCACAACGTCATCCAAGCAAGTTTGACAATACAGGCAAACTGCCTGATACGAAAAAACTGGCAGGGATTCGATCAAAAGAGTACCAAGGAGAGGGCTTCGGGCAACTACGCTTTGATGACACGACGGGTCAGATCAGTACCCAACTACAAAGCAGTCATGGTGCGACACAACTGAATTTAGGGAATCTGAGTCATCCTAAAGAAACGGACACAAGTGATGGACGAGGTGAAGGTTTTGAACTGCGTACTGACCAGTGGGGGGCCGTCCGTGCTGGGCAAGGCTTACTTGTTTCCACGTATAAACAAGATCAAGCCAAAGGTGAGCATCTAGATGCTGAAATTGCCAAGAAACAACTAGAAGATAGTCAGACGAACAGTAAAGCTTTAAGTGATATTGCTAAAAATCAACAAACCGATCCATTAGAAATACTGGATAATCTAAAAGAGTTTATTGAACAAATTGAACAAGAAAGTGAGGCGAAGGCAAAAGCATTTAAACAAGCTTTAATGATATTGACCTCCCCCCATTCGATTGCTCTGACTACAAATGAAGATGTTCACCTTTCAGCAGATGGTCAAATTGGTCATAGTGCAGGGGGCAGTATTAATTTTAGTACCCAAAAGAATTTACTTGCACATGCACAAAGTAAAATCAGTTTGTTTGCAGCACAGGACGGTGCGAAATTCTATGCAGGTAAAGGCAAAGTTGAAATACAGGCTCAAGCAGATGGGGCTGATTTGATAGCACGTAAAGGTGTACAGATCATTTCAACTGAAGATGCCATTTACATTACCAGCCCTAAAGAAATTAAATTAATCGCTGATGGTTCGGAACTTAAGATTAATAGTTCTGGAGTCTTTGCAACAACGAGTGGAAAGTTTGAGGTTAAGGCGGGGCAACATAAGTTTATGAGCGGGGGAGAGGTTTCACCTAATTTGCCCCAATTACCTAAACTAGAATTTGCTCAGTCACCTTACTCAGCGCAATATCAACTATTTAAAGCAGATGGTCGAAATTTTAAAGGATATAAGTACTTTATTTCTGATAATCAGAATAATTTAATGAAAGAAGGTATTACAGATGAGTACGGATTTACAGAGCAGGTTGTTACGGAAACTAGAGAAAGAATTATTGGATATAAATCGGTGATGAGAGAAAGCGAGCGATTGACTGAAAATTGGGAAGCAAAATTAGAAGAAAAATCAAAAAAACTAGAATCTGAGTTGGATGGAGAGTAACGATGCTTCCAGCTATTATTGTCGTTGTTAAATTGGCAGGTTATGCAATAACAGCATATGAAATATACCGTACAGCTTCTAATGCTTATGGTGAGGTGAAAAACTATCAGGACAACATTAAAAAGGCTAAAGAAGAAATTAAAAAAATCATGAAAAATCTTGGTCAAGAGATTTCAGATAAAATTGATAAGGAAAAAGAAAAGGTCTTACTAACGACATTAACTACTGGTGATAAGCAAAGTAACAATACCAAAGCTGCATCTGGGAGACCCCAGACAAAAAGTAATGTGATTACTGCTGCAATCAAACAAAAGACACCATTTCGTTCAATCATAAGTCAGGTTTGTGAAAAAGCAGAACAACTACCTATGATTCAGTTGAGAAAGCAGAAAGGGAAAAAGTTAAAGGATATAGTTCCTAAAAGTAAAGTGGATGTTGTTGCAAAGCTTCTAAAAATGAGTGCTCAAGAACTGGCAGGAGCAAATGTTGATGAATATATCATTGTGAGACTGAAACAACTTGCTGTAAATTTTATGTTTGAATTCATGGATGAAATTGTCAAATGGAAAAGTCCATTAAAAGCTGAAGTCTGTTTTGGTTATGATGTTAAAACGAAGAAGTACCTTGCACCTTTATTAGAGGGGAAAACACGAATCAAGCGTACAGGTTCTGATATCAATCCATTCTGGCCGATGCCCTATAAAGGAAAGAATACAATTGGTGCTGATATTATTATTCCTGAGTATCGTGGTGAACCTTTAACTCTGACCAATATTTTTGCATTAGTTGAAATCAAGTTTCAAGGTGATCGAATTGATGATAAGCAATTTAAGGCTTATGACGATTTAAAAAAGCAATGTGCTGCAGAAAAGAAAACCAGCAAGATAACGGCAAGTGAGGGCTTTAAGTTGTCACTGTTTCGTTATCCTGAAGATGTAAGTCCTAAGGATCAACCACAACAGCAACAGCCAAAGAAGTCAAAAGGAAAGGGTAAAATATAATGAATGACGAAGAGTTATTTTTAAGTCAAGATGAAGTGACTGACTATATAGCAGAGTTTAAAAAAGATAGTTATCACACTTATGGGTACGAACAAGAAGAGTTTGGCATTTGTCCCTACATCACATTTTATATTTACCATCAGGATAATGAAGTAGAGGAAATTGCCAATAAAATTATCAATATTTATGAAGATTTTGAAAATAAAATAATTGATAAGCCATTTAAGCGACGCTATCGGGATACAGGTGTCTGGAAAAATGCCAATAAATGGAAGCCTTCTCATAAAGAGTTAATCAATGAAATGCACCAAAGTTTTAAGAGGTATCCTGTATATTTTATAGCAGCAACTACAGGGAATTCTCCTAATCAAAGTGCCCGTTGGGTTTTCTGTGCTCAATTTTCAGATAACAATAATAGTAGGTATACGACATTAAAGCTGTCATTTGGTGAAAAATGGTATAGAGAACATAAGTCAAAATGGTATCAGTTTGTTCAACATTGTTTAATTAAACTTAATCCGATACAAGCTTATAGTGGCTATGAAATTGGAAATTCGACAAACTTTAATATTGTTTCGCCTGAGTTTGAAACAGCAGAACGTATTTTTAGTGATTACTTTTATGGGCTGGATATAGATCATCCTAATATGAATCACTCCCATGATGGTTTGGATGGCTTTATCTATACACCTTCATTAGCCGCAGGAATTCGCACCCCAACTTGGTGTTTTTTATTATCTCCCTATTGGATCGATAAATTAGGTTTAAGCGAGGAGAAAATCCGCTTAAAACTAGATGATCCACGGATAGAGATCACCAAATTGCTAGATGCAACAGATCCTGAAAAATTCAGTCTTTGGATTCAACTTGGGGAGCTGTCACTTTATCCTGTTGAAGAGGGTATTCCAGATTTATTGGTGAGGGCAAATGACCTGATAAAACCAATACGTTGTAATGACTTGAAGCTAACTACGTTAGATGCATGGGATGATGACCCTAATCCACGATTTGATATAGAAAGCTCTCCCCAATGGATTGCCCGTTTTGATAAAGACAGCAGTTGGCCTGAAGGCAAACGAGTCAATAAGGTTAGTAACCTATCATTGGAAGAAGAAAAACTTAAAGTGAAAGGTGGAGAGCCATGCCCACAAACAGGCTATTGGCAAACTCCAGCACGACCGGATTTACGACAGTATTTTGAAGAAGGTGATATTCTTCCAACCTTTTCAGAACTAGACTGGGGAGAGGTCTATTGGTATTGGGATGGTGAAAAATAATTTAATCATTTTAGAAAAGCCATCCTCTTTCGGATGGTTTTTTTACTTTTACCGAATGACATGCTGGAGCGTTAATAAATGTCCATACAAGTAAATGAGCAGACAATAGATTGGCAAAAGTGGTTAAGTTTAGAAATAAAAGACCCTGCTTTATTTAGAGATAATTTGCTTGAACAAAAAATGTATAGCAAAAGATTTGATACATTTGTGAATGGGATATATTCCGTAACGGATGGTTTTAGTAATTATAAAAATGAAAAAAAATATGGTGGCTATATTGCGGCAGGTCATCAGCGTTTAAACGATGTCTTAAATTTAATGTCTTTACAGTATTCGGCAGGCGGAAGTCTTGAGTTTTTAAAAGAAATATATCCATATCTACTTCATTGGACAGAAGAGTACGCAGAAGCAAGCCATTTATATAATTTAAGTCCTGATGCTGATGGACGATTTGTTTGGCATATTAGTTTGGGAACAGAAGACTATTGGTATATTGCTTTACGTCTGATTTGTTTTGGGCTGTTGACTGGCTATGCAGACCAGATGGATCGGATTATGCCAATCATTGACTATGTAGAAGCAACACCTGAAGGACAGGAAAAAGATGGATTAATTGAACGTTTAGTTGCTCCATTTGTTGCAGATCGTGGAACTCCACCAGATGAAGCAAGACGACATTTGCCTTATCGTAAGCTGATTAACGTGTTTAATGCTTCACCTGAACAGCGTCCAGCTTTAATGCTGCAATATTTAGAAGATTGGTATGAGGCGAGCCGCCGAGAGCCTTATTATGATCAGCATCCTCAAACTGATTTAAGATCAGGAAGAGGTTACTATGGCTATTGGTCATGGGAAGCAGCAGCGGTAACGTGGTTGCTGGATATAGATGATACGTCATATCGTGAACATCAGTTCTATCCAAAAGATTTGGTTGATTTTGCTCGAACACAGTCAAAAGTAGTTTTAGATGATCAACAATTAGAACGAATGAAAGTTAAGGGTGGAGAAGCCTGTATTAAAACAGGTTATTGGAGAACAACAGCACAACCAGATTCACGACAATACTTTAAACAAGGTGAGATTGTTCCTGCACTTATCGAGCTCGATTGGGGGGAAGTGTATTGGTATTGGAATGGTGAAAAATAATTTAATCATTTTATAAAAAACCATCCTTATTTGGATGGTTTTTTATAATGACTAAATTATCTAAAAAATATGGCGGAGTAAATTGCTCGATAAGATCACCATAGATAGATTATTTGTGGCTGGATGGATTTATGAGGCACAACGCAGTCCGACCAAAGCTGCCGATCTAGTTATTGCAGAATCTCGTTTGGAACCGATCTCAAAAACAAATCTTTTTGCGATTGTAGAAATCAAGTTTCAGGGGGATTCGATTAAAGATAAGCAGTTTAACCAATATGATCGATTATTAGAGGCGTGTAAAAAGGCAAAGGAGAAAAAGTATGGCAAACATAACAACTATTCGGGTAAGGGCGTACATGAAGGTGGCTATATTTCTTTGTTTCGATACCCTGAAGATATCGCCTTAGAAGAAGGTAAGAAAAAACCGAATGAAAAAACAGGAACCAAGAAGTCTGCTGGAGGTGGGCGATAATGAGTACGGTTGAACCTTTTGTAAGCGAAGCAGACCAAGCTGAATGGATTGAAAAGATTAAAGCAACGGATAAACTCTGGGTAATTGGTGACGAAGGGGGGGATGTATACGGTATTGGACCCTATGTTTCTTTTTATGTTTATCACTCAGCAGAAGAAGCCCCACAACTGATTAATAAGTTCATTGAAATCTTTAATGAGTTTAACCAAATCAAAAATGAAGAATGGATTTCTTTCAAACATCCTGTTAAAGATATATTTGTTAAATCTGAAAATGCTCAAATGTTATTGGCAGATTTAGAGCAAACTTGCCAAAAACAATATGCTAGAGATGATTTTTTATCATTTGCTGCAACAGCCTCAGATGATACAGAAATTAGCTCAGCAGTATGGGCATATTATTTTAGAGTAACGCCATATACTGATACATATAGTGTCTTAAAAATGAACTTTAGGTATGCTTGGTATATTGCAAGTCAGGATAATAAAGAGAAGTGGAATCAGTTTGTTGAACGTTGTATTGATAAATTAAAGCCTCGTCATACCTACAGTGGATTTGAGATAGCTCAAGCCGCGTCTTTGCATTTAGGTAGTTATGAAATTAACAGTTTAGAAAAGATTGTTACTCAAGCTTTCTATGGAGTTGATATTGATCATCCGAGTTTTAATGGCAGTAATACTCATGATGACCCTGATGGTTATATCAATGAACGAAAATTAGGCTCTGGCATTCGAACACCTGTCTGGAGCTTTTTACTGGATCCATATTGGATTACAAAATTAGATAAAACTGCCGAAGAGATCAAAGCTTACTTTAACCGCTTTAAAGAAGTTGAAATTAAGGAAATCGAGTATCCAGAAAATCAAACAGGATTATGGATTCGACTTGGGGAACTCTCCATGTATCCTGTTGAAGACGGTGTGCCTGTTTTGCCTGTTTATGCCAATGCTTTAATTAAGCCGATACGTTGTGATGAGCTGAAACTGGTCGGTTATGCACAATGGGATGATGATCCAAATGAGCATCTGAGTTACGAAGAGGGTATTGCATGGATGCGTCGTTTTGATGAAGACAGCAGTTGGCCTGAAGGAAAACGAATCAATAAGGTGAATGGATTATCGTTAGAGGAAGAGGCGCTCAAAGTGAAAGGTGGAGAGTCATGTCCACGAACTGGCTATTGGCAAACTCCAGCACGACCTGATTCACGACAATACTTTAAACAAGGTGATATTCTTCCAACCTTTTCAGAACTAGATTGGGGAGAGGTCTATTGGTATTGGGCGGGTAGAGAGTAGTTTGTTGATAGTTTAGGCAGTCTCTACAGAACGTTACCATTGAATAGTAACCAATTTTATAGACACCTTGAAGTTAGATAATGCAGTGCAGTAAGTCTAGCTACTCAATTGCGTGTTTATCATCAGGCAAAAGGATTAGCTCCTACTTATCGAGTACGAGTAGATGTAAGGGGTAACACTGCTAGGACACTACCTCCCAATGTTTTTGGATCACCTATTAAGTGAATGACTTCGAGATTAAGCTAAATGAATAATTCATCAATAACATTTGTTACTGGTTGTGCTATAAGCCAATCAAATTTTTATCTGACTTCTAATCTTGATAGCTTAGATACTTGGGATCTCTTTTCAAAAACATTCATATATAAACACCAATCTAATGAATGGGTAGGTATAGATTTAGATGGTTGGAAAGTTATTTCCGTAGCCTTTTTTGAAAATTCAGGGGTATCTTCTTTGCTTGCACTTGAGCAAGATGGTGACTTATGCATCTTTCAAGAAAATAAAAATCGACTACAAAAAATTCGCGAGATTGATGATTCCAAAATCCAAGGGCAATTCAATAGAATTAGAGTTATAGATAATTTGTTGTATGTTTGTGGCGATGGATCTCAAATTTATGTGAATCATAATGAGGATTGGAGAGCATTAGGAATAGGTTTTTCTGAAGAAGTATTAAATATTCCAAAAACAGATGAATTAAATATGGATTTGGAGTTGAGCTTTGATATTAATCTTTATGATATAAATGGATTTAATTCTAATGATATTTATATTTGTGGTATAAAAAAAATGAAGGTTTCATATCCCATTATAATGGATCATCTTGGAATGTTATTGAAAGAATAACTCCTTCCCCTTTATATGGAATTACAATATGCCCAGATAAAGAGAACATTATAATTTCAGGAGCGTATGGAACTTTAATAAAGGGTAATTTTAAAGATGGTTTTAAAAATCTAAAAAATATAAGTATCAACTCTACTTTCTATTCTACCGCTTACTATAAAGATAAGTTATATATTGCATCAGAAGATGGCCTATATATATATGCAGAAGGAATTTATCAATTAGTTGATGCCATTAAAGATATTAAAGGAATTACGTCTATAGAGGAAAAAGAAGGTATTCTATGGGTTCTTTCTTATAAAAAATTGATTCGATTCAATGGAGAAGTATGGGAGAGAATTACACATCCACTTAACGATCCTATTGATCATCAATTCACAAATAATGTTCGGGGTCGGGAGCATTGCCCTCAATCAGGCTATTGGTACACTACAGCAAAAAAAAATCAAGAAGATTTTTAATAAAGGTGACATTTTTCCTGATTTTGAAAGTGATTGGGGGGATGTGTACTGGCAGTTTGACGGTGAAGATTAATTGGAATCATTTGAGAAAAGCTATCCTCACTTGGATGGTTTTTTATAACGGCTAAATTATCTAATAAATATGGCGGAGTAAATTGCTTGATGAGATCACCATAGATAGATTATTTGTGGCTGGATGGATTTATGAGGCACAACGTAGCTCAACCAAATTTGATCAAGTCGGTAAGTTGCCTGATACCAAAAAACTCGTAGGGATCAAGTCCATAGAATACCAAGGCGAAGGTTTTAAATGGTCATCATTCCGTTATCTAGAAGATGTGAGTCCCAAGGATCAATCACAACAGCAGAAGCTAAAGAAGTCGAAAGGAAGTGGTACAAGACGATGAGTGATGCAATACATGATGATAAATTATTTTTAAGCGAAGAAGAAGTCGTTGACTATATAGCAGAATTTAAAAAAGATAGTGACCATATCTATGGCTATGAACAAGAAGAGTTTGGCATAGCTCCATATATTACTTTTTACATTTATCATCAGGATGATAAAGTGGAGGAGGTTGCTAATAAAGCAATTGACGTTTATGAAGATTTTGAAAATAAAATAATTGATAAGCCATTTAAGCGACGCTATCGGGATACAGGTGTCTGGAAAAATGCCAATAAATGGAAGCCTTCTCATAAAGAGTTAATCAATGAAATGCACCAAAGTTTTAAGAGGTATCCTGTATATTTTATAGCAGCAACTACAGGGAATTCTCCTAATCAAAGTGCCCGTTGGGTTTTCTGTGCTCAATTTTCAGATAACAATAATAGTAGGTATACGACATTAAAGCTGTCATTTGGTGAAAAATGGTATAGAGAACATAAGTCAAAATGGTATCAGTTTGTTCAACATTGTTTAATTAAACTTAATCCGATACAAGCTTATAGTGGCTATGAAATTGGAAATTCGACAAACTTTAATATTGTTTCGCCTGAGTTTGAAACAGCAGAACGTATTTTTAGTGATTACTTTTATGGGCTGGATATAGATCATCCTAATATGAATCACTCCCATGATGGTTTGGATGGCTTTATCTATACACCTTCATTAGCCGCAGGAATTCGCACCCCAACTTGGTGTTTTTTATTATCTCCCTATTGGATCGATAAATTAGGTTTAAGCGAGGAGAAAATCCGCTTAAAACTAGATGATCCACGGATAGAGATCACCAAATTGCTAGATGCAACAGATCCTGAAAAATTCAGTCTTTGGATTCAACTTGGGGAGCTGTCACTTTATCCTGTTGAAGAGGGTATTCCAGATTTATTGGTGAGGGCAAATGACCTGATAAAACCAATACGTTGTAATGACTTGAAGCTAACTACGTTAGATGCATGGGATGATGACCCTAATCCACGATTTGATATAGAAAGCTCTCCCCAATGGATTGCCCGTTTTGATAAAGACAGCAGTTGGCCTGAAGGGAAACGAGTCAGTAAGGTTAGCAACTTATCATTGGAAGAAGAAAAACTTAAAGTGAAAGGTGGAGAGTTATATCCACGGAATGGTTATTGGAAAACACCAGCACGACCTGATTTACGACAATATTTCAAACAAGGTGATATTCTTCCAACCTTTTCAGAACTAGATTGGGGAGAGGTCTATTGGTATTGGGATGGTGAAAAATAATTTAATCATTTTAGAAAAGCCATTTAAGTTTGGATGGTTTTTTACTTTTACTAAATGAAATGTTGCCGGAGTAAAAGAGTTGAATAACCAAATAAGTGATTTAAATATTGATTGGGAATAGTGATCTAATCAATATTTATTAGTTCATGAAAATTTTAGAGATAATTATTTAACAGAACTAGATTATAAGGAAAGTTTTGATGAATTTTTAAATGGCATTTATTCAATAACTGACGGTTTTCAAAAATATAAGAAAAATGCTAAATCCAGTAAAATGAGGCTGTTGGGCATCAAAGATTAAAAGATGCCTTAAATTTTATGTCATTGCAATATTCTTAAGGCGAGGATATTGCATTTATTTAAGAGCTTTCCCTATATCTTTTAAACTGGACAGAAGAATATGCCAAAATTCACAGTCAATATATGTGATGGGAACGATTTGGTCTTTGGATTTAAGTCATTGATGTGAGCTATAAGGAACTTAAGATGTTCCTTTTATATAAAATAAAGGCTCTCTAACCAAGGGTATGATTGTTCCAAAAGTAAACGAAAAAATTTAAAACAACCAATAATTTTACTGTCAGATATAGCAACGATGGAATAACTTTGATGATTAGATTACTGAATGAAAGTGATTGGAAAATACAAAAAAGAGAACCATATCAAAAATATAAAGATTATGAATATGTTATAAATCAAGCTTTAGAGTCCGTCCAAACAATTGGAGAGAGACTCAACGACAAAGAACTTTTAAAAGATAAACCGAAAGGTGCAATTTACCTATCATCTAATTATTTTTTTGAAGCTTCTTTGGAACTTATATTCTTTAGTTATTCGGCAGGTGTTTCTGCAAAGGGATTATCTGAATACTTTCCAAATGTTCTTTATGCTCTTAAACAAGCAGAATCTTGTCATTTAGACTTTCATCAAAGTAGCGAGTGTGATGGTCATTTAGTTCCACATTTAGAGTTAATTACGGATGAATATTGGGAAGCTCTACAGTTAGTCTGTTTTTCTATTTTGTTTGCTCAACCTGAACATTTGCCAACGATCATGGATATTTTGGCTTATGAAAATGACGAACAAGATGCCCTATTAGATAAGTTGGTATCACCTTGGTTACCAGAGCGAGATATTTCGAATATTTATTTAAGACAGTTGCCTTATCGAAAATTAGATAAAGTCTTTTCAGCCAAAGAAGAAGACAGACCAAAACTGATGTCACAGTATTTGGATGAATGGTATGGAGCCAGTAAACGAGAGCCTTATCATGATCGGCATAAGAGTAGTCAATTTCCAGGCTATTGGTCGCTTGAAGCAGCGGCAGTTACCGTTGTATTGAGAATAGATGATAGTAGTTATCGGGATAAACCTTATTATCCAAAAGACTTGGTTGATTATGCTCGAAGCCAATATACGCCTTTAGATCAACAAGGTAATGCTGAGGATGGTGACAAGCGTTTACGTTGTTTTGCAGGTGAAATATGCCCTCAATCTGGTGAATGGTATAGCCCAGCAAACAACATGGATAAACGTCATTTTAACCAAGGTGATGTGATGCCCGAGATTCCAAATAATGCTTGGGGTGAAACGATTTGGTATTTGGATTTAAGTCATTGATATGAATTTAAAGGAACTGATGAGGTTCCTTTTTTATAAAAATTTTCTGGCGTTTAGAGGGCTTTGTTGCACAAAGATTTGAAATGCAAAGCGCCCCTAATTGAGCTAAATTTAAGGCGTAACTTGGGTAAGTGGTCGACCTAATTCCGTAAATCTGTTAAGGACTGCTACACGTGCATGGATTTCATTCACTTGGCTATCAAAACTCCTTGCACTGAGTTTATCTCCTAATAATTTGATGCAATGCATCTTAGTTTCAACCAAACTTCGCCGATGATAGCCTGACCATTTTTTCCATAGTGTCCTGCCTAAACGTTTAATTGTTCGAAGTAATTCATTTCGCTCTAGCGAGCTACTCTTTGTATCTTTCCATTGTTTCGCATTTTTTCTAGGTGGAATCACCGCATGCCCTTGCCGATCTGCAATGACCTGACGGCATTGCTTGGTGTCATAAGCTCCATCGGTATAAACAGAGTCAATCCGCTCATCTTGTGGAATCTGATTAAGTAAATCACCAAGCACCTGTGAATCACTGACATTATTGGTTGTAAGCTGAACTGCTCGTATTTGTAGGGTTTTAGCATCTATACCAATATGAAGTTTACGCCATTGGCGACGATATTCAGGTCCATGTTTCTTGCGTTTCCATTCGCCCTCACCTAGAAACTTCATGCCTGTAGAGTCCATGAGTAGATGCAGCCCATCGCTACTTTTTTGGTAGCTGATTACAATATCAATATGCTTTTGTCTTCTACAAAGCGTGGTGTAATCTGGAGCTATCCAATTTAATCCGCAAAGTTTAATCAGACTTTGCACAAAGCCAGTGACCATACGTAAAGACAGACGGAATAAGGATTTAATCATTAAGCAGCATTGGATGGCTGCGTCGGAGTAGGTTTGATTTCGCCCTTGTTTGCCTTTTGATGGCGCATACCATTGCGTAGCAGGATCAAACCAAATGGCAATATTTCCGCGACTCATGAGTGCTCGGTTATATGCGGGCCAATTGGTTGTGCGGTAGATTTTGTGTGTAGGCTTCTTCATTTGAAAATTATATCGCTGAAAAACCCTTTACAGATAGGTTTGTGCAACAAAGCCCTTTCAAAGCTGAATGTGGTCTCATCCAGTTATAGTAATGCTGCCATTCGGCTAGCTTGTCTTGGATATCTTCAGAATTAATATCGACAGTAGCGTAGAACTCAGATTTATCAGTCTTTTGAGAACGCTCTACCTTGCCATTCAAATGAGGTGAACCTGGTTTATTTGGCCTAAATTTGATTCCATGCTGCATCAATTTTTTCTGTACTTTTTCAGCAAAAAATTCCCGCCCACGATCGGTCTGTATTCGCTGTATGGGAAAAGGCATTTCTTCAATTACGCAGTCTAAAAAGTCGAGCGTATTCGCCGCTGTTCGGCGTTTATATATCCTTAAAACGCGATATCGTGTGCAGTCATCGATAGATGTGTACTGATTAGCCCAGGACCCAATTTACAGGTATCCATTTGAATTCTATCGCCTGGTAATGGGCGTTCATAACGAATGAAATCTACTTTACGACGGAATTTTTTAATCGGTTTGACTTGATGGGTGGATAGTACTTTATGGATAGTCGCTAAGGACAACGAGACTCCGTGCAGCCTCATCAATTCTGTTTGCAAACGTCGAGCACCCAGATTCCTAGCCGAGCGCATTTCCAATATTAAGGCCTCTAGCTCAGCATTGATTTTAGTATTTGGAGATTTTAATGGGCGTTTACTCTGACTACTTAATCCATCAATACCTTGCTCAGAATATCGTTTCCATCACTTGCGTAATGTTGGTCTAGAAATGCCACATCTCCGACAGACTAGGCCAGCATCATTGGTCTCTTCAAATAATTTAACCCATACGAGTCTTTGTTGAATTTCTCTGTTCATAGACACCAATTATATTGAAATGATGTCTATGAATCACACAATCTTTGTTGTATTTTATTTGAGAATCTAAAAAGTCAATTTATTAAGAAATATAAGTGATAAAACCTTCTCCCATAAAGGAGATGGAACTTTGAGTGTAAATTTTTTTATTGAAAGTAATCGATTTTTAAAAATCACTATTATCATACAGATGTGACATACGTTTTTGCTTAGTCTCTAAATAAGCTTTGTTGAAAATATTTAAACCAACTCTTAAAGGAATACGTTCAACAACGTTAATTCCTAAATCAGTTAAAGATTTAATTTTAAACGGATTATTTGTAATGAGTTTTACATTCTTTATTTTTAAATAATCTAACATAATAGTACACATGTCATATTTACGAGCATCTGCTGGTAAATTTAATAATAAGTTGGCATCGAGAGTGTCATGTCCTTGATCTTGGAGTGCATAGGCTCGAATTTTATTGGTTAATCCTATGCCACGACCTTCTTGGCGAAGGTATAAAATCACACCTTGACCAGCGTCATTAATCATTTTCATGGTTGAATGTAATTGGGGGCCACAGTCACATTTCAGTGAAGCAAAAGCATCACCTGTTAAACATTCTGAATGAATTCTGACGAGTACAGGTTGATTAGAAATAGTATCCATGTCTTTGGCAAGAGCGATATGTTCTTCACCAGTACTTTGGTCTTGAAATGCCATAATTTCAAAATCACCAAACGCTGTAGGTAACTTTGATTTGGAAACAAATTCTATAGCCATTGAAGAATACACCTATATAAATTTATAATTGGTAAAATTACTAAATTTACCTTAAAAGCACTTGCTAAATTTTTGTGGTTCTAAATTTCAGCGTTTTACTTCCAATTCAAGTATAGGTATTTAATAGTGAATTTTATGTGAAATATTATTAAGAATAATTTTATTGAGGTTAGAATTTTTTATAAAAATATGCAAAAGCTTCGTTTTCCACAAGCCATCCATAATCTAAAGCTTTATAGTAAGCCAATCGATTATCAACACTGATGATACAAGGTGGATATTCAGAATTCAGCAGCTTGAGGTTCATTAACAGCTGTAATGTAGATACATTGCCATTAATATTTTTTAGCCTGCTAACTTTTCGCGGTACAATGAAGTAGGTTGGTTGTAAATGTTTTAATAAACAAAGGTTTAATTTTTTTCTGTGCGCACACTATCCCGGCCGAATAAACAAAAATGTCTTAAGCAAAGATAAATGAAGAAAAAT
Source organism: Acinetobacter sp. CAU_H_S139_7 (assembly GCF_058599305.1). Lineage (NCBI taxonomy): Bacteria > Pseudomonadati > Pseudomonadota > Gammaproteobacteria > Moraxellales > Moraxellaceae > Acinetobacter > Acinetobacter sp. CAU_H_S139_7. The sequence goes on along the minus strand of NZ_CM178651.1, from coordinate 2,690,710 downwards.
GTAAGTTAGTATAGTTCTATATTCCTAAAACAACTTGATACGGTTTAAATCCGTCTTGTACCGCCTCTGAAACTAACCGAATAAATGCTTCAGTCTTTCCAGAAGCCATCCATTGATCCAATGCTTCATAGTAAGCTAAACGATTTTCTACAGTAATCACACAGGGTGGATAGCCTGCTTTAAGCAGTTCCAGATTCATCAAAAGACGTGATGTGCGACCATTGCCATCAATGAATGGATGGATACCCACAAAATCCGCATGTACTTTGGCTGCACGTTCAATCGGGTGAAGCCAATAGTGTAAGAGTATTACCTTCTATGGCATTTGAAAGATAGGTCCAGCGGACAATAAGATCTTCTTGTAAATTTTTTACAATTGCAGGAGATAAAGGGCGATATTGATCTAATTTTTTCTTTAAATCATCAATAATTTCAAACATAACTTTAACCCTGAATGTGTCTTTCTGAATAATACATCAAAAAATAAATATCAAAAATGTAACGTTATATTATAATATTTTGGTTGAGCTATAAAGATGGTATAATGAGTACACCATTTCAAATCCTTTAGTTGGATTTGAACAAGATTATTTTTGTGATTCAATGCACTAAATCTAATTTGGGTAAAAAATGGGTATAGGTAAAATGCTATTGACTTTATAATTCACTAAATCAATAGCTTAGGATTTGAGTTCAATTCACGCCACCCCATCAGCAAAGATGAGAATTTGTATTATTTAATGAAATAAAATGAAATTTAAACAACATTTAAAATTTTTAATAAATAAGATTAAAAGATTGATAACGATGACACAATCTGTCCATGCACCCACATAAATTTGCTTATTGATTGATGAAACAAAATAGTTCTACTCATGAGCGATTAGCTGATCGTTTAGCTAATATTTTGACCATGTTAAATATGGGGTCTCATTTGAGCTCGGCTTTGTTACACAAACCTATATCTAAGGTTTATTCCACAATATAATTTTCAAATGAATAAGCCTACACCTAAAATTTATCGTACAACCAATTGGCCCGCATATAACCGAGCACTCATTAGTCGCGGAAATATTGCCATTTGGTTTGATCCTGCTACGCAATGGTATGCGCCATCAAAAGGCAAACAAGGGCGAAATCAAACCTACTCCGACGCAGCCATCCAATGCTGCTTAATGATTAAATCCTTATTCCGTCTGTCTTTACGTATGGTCACTGGCTTTGTGCAAAGTCTGATTAAACTTTGCGGATTAAATTGGATAGCTCCAGATTACACCACGCTTTGTAGAAGACAAAAGCATATTGATATTGTAATCAGCTACCAAAAAAGTAGCGATGGGCTGCATCTACTCATGGACTCTACAGGCATGAAGTTTCTAGGTGAGGGCGAATGGAAACGCAAGAAACATGGACCTGAATATCGTCGCCAATGGCGTAAACTTCATATTGGTATAGATGCTAAAACCCTACAAATACGAGCAGTTCAGCTTACAACCAATAATGTCAGTGATTCACAGGTGCTTGGTGATTTACTTAATCAGATTCCACAAGATGAGCGGATTGACTCTGTTTATACCGATGGAGCTTATGACACCAAGCAATGCCGTCAGGTCATTGCAGATCGGCAAGCGCATGCGGTGATTCCACCTAGAAAAAATGCGAAACCATGGAAAGATACAAAGAGTAGCTCGCTAGAGCGAAATGAATTACTTCGAACAATTAAACGTTTAGGCAGGACACTATGGAAAAAATGGTCAGGCTATCATCGGCGAAGTTTGGTTGAAACTAAGATGCATTGCATCAAATTATTAGGAGATAAACTCAGTGCAAGGAGTTTTGATAGCCAAGTGAATGAGATCCATGCACGTGTAGCAGTCCTTAACAGATTTACGGAATTAGGTCGACCACTTACCCAAGTTACGCCTTAAATTTGGCTCAATTAGGGGCGCTTTGCATTTCAAATCTTTGTGCAACAAAGCCCTGAAAATGAAAAAAAACAGAAAAAATAGGAGCTTAGAGCTCCTATTTTTATGTTGGCTTTCTAAGTTCCTATGTTACTTTGAAGAATACTTCATCATAATGTCCGAATACAGCTATATTTTTTTGATTTCTATAATATCACTTGATTCAATGAGCGATTGGATATTACCAAATAAACTTTGAATATAATCAGACGCTATATGGATATCTAAATCCTCCCTGCTACGCCATTCTTCTAAGAAGAAATATCTACTCGAGTCATTTTCGCTAATATAAAGCTCATATTTCAAGCATCCTTCTTCGTGAAGCGTAGGCTCTATTACACTTTTTAAAAGCGCTTCTAAAGTCTCTTTTTGATCTGACTTTGCCTTAAAGTTCGCAATTACTGAAATAGTCATTATTTCACCTTTAATTTGTTTTAGAAGTTTTCTAGTACAATTTTGCCTTTTGACTTGCCTGATTCAAGCAACTTATGCGCCTTCTCCAAGTTTGAAGCGTTAATTTTGCCTAGATTTTGGTTGAGGGTACTTCTAATTTTTTGCTGGTCAACTAATTGGGCAACCTGTTGCAACAGATCACCCTGGTTTTCAATATCATCGGTTTCATACATTGAACGAGTGAACATCAACTCCCAATGGATAGAAATAGATTTAGTCTTAAACGGCATAATATCAAATGTTTGTGGATCATCGATCAATCCAAGCTTGCCTTGTGGTGCAATCAGAGAAACTATTTGCTTGGTATATGTTTCTGTATGATTTGTAGAGAATACGTATTTTGGTTTTTCAATACCTAGTGTCTCGATTTGTGCATTTAAATCTTTGCTATGATCAATGACATGGTCGGCACCAAGTGATTCCACCCAAGATTTCGTTTCTTCACGTGAAGCTGTTGCTATAACGGTCAGATTTGTTTTTACTTTTAGGAGTTGGATAGCGATTGACCCTACACCGCCTGCACCACCAATAATTAAAATACTGCCAACTTCTGTTTCTGAAATTTGAAACCGATCAAACAGCATTTCCCATGCCGTTATTGCAGTTAATGGCAATGCTGCTGCTTCTGCATTAGATACTGTAATTGGTTTAAGACTGATAATTCGTTCATCGACTGCTTGAAACTCAGCATTACTACCATCTCGGGTTAAATCGCCAGCATACCAAACAGAATCTCCTACTTTAAACGAGGTAACTTTTGAGTCAACTTCAATAATTTCCCCAACGGCATCCCAACCTAAAATACGATTATTTGCTTCAGACGAATTTTTTCTCACTTTGGTATCAACTGGATTCACAGAGATTGCCTGAACTTTTACCAGTACATCACGCTCCTTAAGCGTAGGCTTCGCTTTTTCAATATCTACCAATGAATTTTTAAAATCATCATGGTTATTGATAACATACGATACGGCTTTCATAGATTTGTCCTTAACTTTAAAAATATAGTAAAAATGGGAGCGAGGTGCTCCCATTTTTTGTTATTCAATAATTAAAACTCTTGGCTCGTTGGGCGTAAAACAATTTCATTAATATCTACATCCGCAGGCTGTTCAATTGCATAAGCAATTGCTCGAGCGACTGAGTCAGCTGGTATGGCTTGTTTGTAGAAATCAGTAACAAACTCTGAACTTTCTTTATGAGAAGAACCGAATTTTAGTTCTGACTCAATTGCACCAGGCTCAATAGTAGTCGTTCTAATTGTTCCCCCAACTTCATGACGAAGTCCTTCAGAGATGGCTCTTACAGCAAACTTAGTACCGCTATAAACAGTACCTCCTGGACTAAATACTTTTATCCCTGCAACAGATGCGAGATTAATAAAGTGTCCAAAGTTTTGTTTTTGGAAAACAGGTAGGGTAGCTGCTATACCATAAAGAACACCTTTGATATTAATGTCGATCATACGATCCCATTCATCAACTTTTAGCTCACTTAATGGTGCAATAGACATTAATCCAGCATTGTTTACCAATACATCGATTTGACCAAATGCGCTTAATGCCTTTTCAATAAGTGCTTGTACTTCATGTGGTTTGGTTATATCCATACCAATAAATTCAGCTTGACCACCTTCAGCACGAATGTCGTGAACAATAGCCTCTAATTTTTCAGTACGTCTAGCACCAAGTACAACCTTTGCACCTTTTTTAGCAAGTAAGCGAGCAGTAGCTTCACCTAAACTACTACTTGCACCAGTGATAACAATAACTTTATTTTCTATATTATTCATACAAGTGCCCTTCAACCTATCTGTCAATCATATTTGATGGATTAAGTATTACAGCCTTGATAGGTATAATAAATGAATAATATTATCTTTCAGAATTCCTATTTACGGAATAATTACCAGACCACAGGATTGGACATGCAGAACAAATTGGAAATGATGCGTATCTTTTGTGTCGCAGCAGAGTCTCGAAATTTTAAAGAGGCAGCCACTCAGCTCGGTATTTCCCCGCAGCTAGTGACACGGGCAATAAAAGAGCTAGAAGAGCAGCGCGGAGAGATTCTGTTCTACAGGAGTACTCGACAAATTAAAATTACTGCTGATGGTGAGCGTTTGGCAAAGCAAGCACGTTTTGCGGTGGGATCCATTGATGCTCTGCTTGTAAAAGACACCAAGGAAAAACGAGATGAAATGCGTGGGACTGTCCGTCTTACTGTTTCGTCAGTGTTAGGGCGTAAATTGGTAGTACCTGCACTAGCAGAATTTGCCACACGTTACCCAGATATTGTCGTGGATTGTGTGCTAACAGATTCACACTCGGATGTGATCGATGAGCGGATAGATATCGGGATCAGATTTGGATTTTTGCCGGACAATCGATATGTGGCAAGGGAATTGGCTAAAGTGAACTTTTATTCTGTGGGTACGCCAGAGTTAATTGATAAGGTTGGAATGCCAAAAAAAATTATTGACCTTGATAAATACCCTCTAACAGCACTAGTCGATCATAAAACAGGGCGTTACTGGCCATGGACATTCACCGAAAGTCGAAGCTTTACGCCATCAAAGCCCCGTTTTATTACAGATGATCTTGAAGCTGAATTTCAAGCTATTCTCGCTGGAGTCGGATTCGGACACATGCCTGGATTTCTAGTTTTGCCGTGGCTTAGGAGTGGTAAGCTCATTCAGATACTTCATGAGGAAACCTCTCCCGTTTGGCGCCTGTATTTATATCGTCCACAGCGGGGCCCGACACCTTTGCGAATCCGAGCATTGTTTGATTACTTAGCGGAAGTGCTGGGCCATATAGAAACCTGAATCAGATGGAACTAACCTTTTTTCTAGAAAGTAGAAATCAAATAAGACCATCATGTATTTAGCGTAACTACAATTTTTCCTATTTGCTGATTTGATTCAAGATAGCGCTGAGCGTCATGCATGTCCTCAAAGTTAAAGCAACAGTCGATCACTGGACGAAGATATCCTGCACCTATACTGCTAAGAATAAATCGTCTGGCTTGCTCCCTTAGAACAGGATCATGGAGAACCTCAAGGAACAAAAAACCTCGCATGGTTAAGCTCTTGCGTAATGCAACTTTAAGAGGAAATGGTGTGATCTCCGGGCTAAGTGCACCATGCATAACCATAGTTCCTCCCACAGACATCGCTTTTGCAATCTGTTCAATATGTGGCCCTCCTACAGCATCGAAGGCGACATCAAGATATTCTCCACCCAAACGTGAAACAAGCGCCTCATACAAATCTGGTTCATCTTCACTGGCTATAACATCTTTAACACCGAGATCTAGTAAACGTTGCTTTTTCTCTATCGTTTGTGTACTTGCAATGACCTTAGCACCCGCTGCTTCAGCTATCTGTATCGCAGCTAATCCTACACTACTTGAAGCTGCTGTGATCAAGATCGTTTTTCCTTTCGAAACTCCACCAGCATGGATTACACCACCCCAAGCCGTCAAATACTGCATCCAGATTGAAGAAGCTTCTTCCCAACTTAAACTATCGGGTTTGTGAACTAAAAAAGTTTCTGGAATCAGAAGCTTGTCCGCATATGTCCCATATTTGGCTAGATTGTCAGTCGGAAGAATCGATACTGCATCTCCTGGAGAAAATTGGCGTACACCTTCACCTATCGCCAGAACTACGCCTGCTCCCTCATATCCCAGACGAGAGGGGAATACTGCCTTTTGAATATAAGTACCACGCCGAAACATTACATCAGCCCGGTTGAGTCCGATCGTTTTCATCTGGATTAGAACTTCTCCTGCGGCTGGTAAAGCCACAGGAAGTGTTTCTAATGTCAGAACATCTGTATCTCCAATAGAATTGAAGCGCCAAGTCTTGGCCTGAAGTGAGTTAAATGACATCAATAACTACCTTAATATTGGCAGAGCGATCTTGAACAGCATCATGAGCCTCAATCGCTTGGTCTAGTGTAAAATGACGAGGATCAACAATAGCACGCAGTTTACCTTCCTCAACGAGACGAGTAGCGATCTTAAGGACATCACCATGATGAGAACGGCGATTGCCTGTTAACATCGGCAATAGGACGAATACGCCAGACAGTGTGGCACACCGTAGAGATGAACTCGCTAAATGATGATTACCAAATGCAGCACAGCTGGTAATGTGGCCATAGTGAGTTGTCATGGAAAGTGAAGCTTCGAGTACTGGACCACCCACAGTGTCGTAAACAATGTTAAAACCTTGACCCTCAGGGCTTGCAGCAATAATGTCATCGGAAGATGCTGTTGTGTAATCGAGAGGTGTTGCACCGAGTTCTGAAATCAGTGATTGATCAGCTGTACGACCAGTCGCCCAAACATTTGCATCAAGTGCTTTTGCAAGCTGAACCACCATATAACCAACGCCACCAGCACCACCCTGAACCAGTACAGTTTGACCTGGTTGGACCTTCGCATGATCCACTAAACCTTCCCAAGCGGTGAGGAACGTCAATGGTAGTACTGCTGCCTCGCGCATAGAGATATTCCGTGGCTTTAATGCGATCAGATCAGCATCTGCTACAACATATTCTGCTAAAGATCCTTGAAGACCACGAACGCCACCAATCAGACCGTAAACTTCATCTCCGACGTTGAAGTGGGTGACACCTTCACCAACAGCAGTGACAACCCCAGCCATATCTGTTCCCAACACGGCAGGAAGCTCTGGCATAGCATATGGTGCTTCACCAAGACGAATTTTATAATCAATAGGGTTTACACCACTAGCATGAATACGTACTAGAACTTGCCCAGCCTCAGGTTGAGGTATAGGGAGTTCTACACGTTTAAATTCATGATCACCAAAATTTTCTAAGATAAGAGCATTCATCATCTTATTCATAGTTATTCCTTATTCTTAACTGGGGGATGGTATGCACAGTACCAAAGTAAATTAATCCTATAAATGATATTTATAGGATTTGATAATTCCTAAATAATGAATAATAAATATTATCCGCTCACTAAAAATATTCTAGTACAGTCTGTAAAGGCAGTTTAATCTAAACTGTCGGTAGTATTTTCAAGGCTTGAAACGTTCAAAATATCTACAAAGTGGCTAAAATTTGAAACATAATTCTAAAAGGTCACAGCATCACAAAGAACATGAGCCAAAATAAAAAATGGGAGCTAAAAGTCCCATTCTTTGTGACTTTAGCATCAGCTCTACGATGTTAATTTAAAAAAAACTAAAAAACAGGGATAGAAAATTTTCGCTAAAGAGCTTTTTGATTTTCGATTTATAAAAAAAATGCTTTTTTTATACTATGGGGTACTATAGTATAAAAGCTAGCAAATAAGGAGGTCTGATGCCTAATCAGGTTGAAGACAAAAAAAAGATTCTTCTACGCGTCAGAAGGATCAAAGGTCAGACACAAGCGATTGAAAAAGCGTTAGAAGACAATGTGGAATGTGGTGCAATTCTGCAACAAATATGCTCTGTGCGTGGTGCTATTAATGGTTTAATGAATGAGATGTTAGAGGTTCATTTAAAGGACACTTTAGTATCAGGTGAAACCACAGAACAACAACGAAAAGAAGAATTGGCTGAAATCGCCAAAATTCTAAAATCATATTTAAAATAGATCTGTATAAGGAATTATTCCATGAAGTCACGTGCTGCCGTTGCGTTTGGTCCTGGTCAACCTCTTCAAATTGTTGAAGTTGATGTTGCACCACCGAAGAAAGGTGAAGTATTAATCAAGATCTCCCATACCGGTGTGTGTCATACAGACGCATTTACTTTATCTGGCGATGATCCTGAAGGTGTTTTTCCCGCTATTCTCGGGCATGAAGGTGCTGGTGTTGTAGTTGAGGTGGGTGAAGGCGTGACTAGCGTCAAACCAGGTGATCATGTAATTCCACTTTACACTGCTGAATGTGGCGAGTGCGTATTCTGTAAATCTGGAAAATCGAACTTGTGTATTTCCGTTCGTGAAACTCAAGGTAGGGGTGTAATGCCAGATGGCACCACTCGTTTTTCCTACAATGGTCAACCGATTTACCACTATATGGGCTGCTCAACGTTCAGTGAATACACGGTAGTGGCAGAAGTATCATTGGCTAAAATCAATCCTGAAGCCAATCACGAACATGTCTGCTTACTAGGTTGTGGTGTCACAACGGGTATCGGTGCAGTACACAACACGGCTAAAGTACAAGAAGGTGATAGTGTTGCGGTCTTTGGTTTAGGTGGTATTGGTCTGGCAGTCGTACAAGCCGCACGTCAAGCTAAAGCAGGGCGTATTATTGTGGTTGACATGAATCCAGATAAATTTGCGCTGGCAAAAGAGTTTGGTGCAACGGACTTCTTGAACCCTAAAGACTACGACAAACCAATCCAGCAAGTCATTGTCGAAATGACTGGCTGGGGTGTAGATCATTCATTTGAATGTATTGGTAACGTGAATGTAATGCGTGCGGCCCTTGAAAGTGCACACCGTGGCTGGGGACAATCCGTAATTATTGGTGTAGCTGGCGCAGGTCAAGAAATCTCTACCCGTCCATTCCAACTGGTTACTGGTCGTAAATGGTTAGGTTCTGCCTTTGGTGGCGTAAAAGGTCGTACGCAACTTCCAGGAATGGTTGAAGATGCCATGAAAGGTAAAATTCAATTAGAACCATTTGTGACACACACCATGGGCTTGGATCAGATCAATGAAGCCTTTGATCTAATGCATGAAGGTAAGTCAATTCGTACTGTAATTCATTACGAATAATTCCGTCAGACCTTATACTTTTCCATGCATGTGAATCATGATTAACATGCATGGAATCCTCTAAAAAGGCACATCATCTGTAAAATAGATCTATCTATGTATCCATCATGTATAGGTTCAACAAACCTGCCTACATTTTAAATCTTTATGACTATTCTCTGTGGAGAATGTCGGACTCTTTGTTTACTCGATTTCTCATGAAGTCTTGCTCAACATAGGTAATTGATTATGGAAATAATTGAGAAACATGCTTCTTTTGGTGGATCGCAAGAAGTGTATCGCCATCAGTCAATAGCATTAAACTGTTCAATGAAATTCTCAATATATCTGCCACCTCATGACAAAGATGAGCGGTTGCCAGTTTTATATTGGTTATCAGGACTGACTTGCAACGAACAGAACTTTATTACTAAAGCCGGAGCACAAAAGTATGCGGCTGAACATAAAGTCATTGTTGTTGCACCAGATACCAGCCCACGTGGAGAGGATGTACCAGATCATGCAGATTATGATTTAGGCCAAGGCGCAGGATTCTATGTGAATGCAACACAAGCACCCTGGTCACAGCATTTCAAAATGTATGATTATATTGTGGAAGAACTCAGAAATCTGATTGACCTGAATTTTCCGACCAATCAAGTCCAAAGTATTATGGGTCATAGCATGGGTGGTCATGGTGCATTAGTCATTGGTTTAAAAAACCCTGAGCTGTATAAAAGTATTTCTGCTTTTGCACCAATTGTTGCACCTAGCCAAGTACCTTGGGGGAAAAAGGCTTTCACACACTACCTAGGTGAAACCGAAACTTTATGGAAAAGCTATGATGCGATTGAATTAATCAAAAACGCTGAAGTTCATTTACCTATTTTAGTCGACCAGGGAACAGCTGATGATTTTCTTGAAGAACAGTTAAGACCTAAGCTTCTTAGTGATATGTGTTTGGAACAAGAATATCCTCTTACACTTAACCTAAGAGAAGGGTATGACCATAGCTATTACTTCATTGCGAGCTTTATAGAGAAACATATAGAGTTTCACAGCAAATTCCTAGCTAAATAACTTTCATAGATATGAGGATGTGCAATGTTGTTCTTGAATGCTTCTTGAGCAATATAATTTCCAGATGAAGAGGTCAGCTTATAAATCTAAGGACGAATCAATTGATCCTTATATAACTAAGATTGAATTTAATCATCTCATATCTTGATTTTTTGATTCAAATGTTAATGATCTTAACTTGAATAAATTCATAGCATTATGTCGAAATAAACATCCAAATTTTGGCTCTGCTATGGAAAATTGTTTTTAACCTTTGTACAACAAAACTTTCTGACATGCATACATTAGCAATGTCAGTATGAGTTTTAATTTTAATCAATTGTGGAGTTTTAGTCATGCTTAAAACAGCTTTATATGTCCGCCTTGAAGCTAAACCAGGTAAAGAAGACGAAGTGGAAGCTTTCCTTAAAGCCGGTTTACCTATTGTAATGGAAGAACCCGCGACAGTTGCGTGGTTTGGCCTACGTCTTGGACCTACAACATTTGGTATATTTGATGCATTTCCTGATGAGGCAGGTCGCCAAGCACATTTATCTGGCAAGGTTGCAGCTGCTTTGATGGCTCAGGCCGATGAGCTATTTTCAGAGCCACCGTCTATTGAAAAAGTAGATGTTTTGGCGAGTAAACTACCAGCTCATACCGACGCTTAAATGTATGAGGGTGCTGCCTGAAATTTTGAATGAAAGGCAGCACTTCAACCCTGTGAGGTTTGTCAGAGGCTTTTTATTCAAGTTGGGCTACTTATTTAATGGCTTAATCTCACCATTTACATGGGTCAATATCCAAAACAGGGTAAATAAACGAATGCACCTATGTACATGCTTTACATTGAACCAATCTATCTAATTTAGCGCTGCATTTGTACATCTGCTAAACCGTGCCAATCTGCTTTTAAATATTCAATCACCTCTGTTTTGTATAAGTCATTCACTGTTTTAGCCAATGCGTTCACGACCATGTCAGTAGTCATTCGTGTTGATACCTTTCATCCAACAATCGCTCGTGAAAATACATCAATAATCAAAGTGGTATAGAACAACCCTGAATGTGTTTAACCATCACTCAAGTTGGCAAGCTGAAATAATTTTTTTAAAAAAATAGACGACTGGTCTATTTTTATGTATAGTTAGCACATGGTGCAGTCAAAAGCCGCAGTGTTGTCCAATTTTTTAAAGTTTATTTGATGAATAACGGTGGTTTTTCAAATCAATTAACTGATCATCCTAGGATAAAAATATGCTGAATTTTAACTTTTATAATCCGACCCGCATTATTTTTGGTGGCGATACAATAGTTAAAATCAATGACTATGTGCCTACAGAAGCAAAAGTATTAATGTTGTTTGGTGGTGAAAGTGCACGTAAGAATGGTACTTTAGCTGAAGTGCGTGAAGCATTAGGTGCAAGAGAAATTCATGAATTTGGCGGAATTGAGCCGAATCCGAGTTATGAAACCCTCATGAAAGCTGTAGAGCTGATTCGTGAACAAAAGATTGATTTCTTGATGGCTGTCGGTGGTGGATCGGTAATTGACGGTACTAAATTTATTGCAGCAGCAGTCAATTATACAGGGGATACATGGGAGATTTTAGAAACCCATGGTAATAAAATTACCCAAGCTTTGCCTTTTGCGAGTGTACTCACCCTTCCGGCAACTGGTTCAGAAATGAATAGTGGTGGGGTAGTCACCAGAAAATCGACCCAAGCCAAATTGTCATTTAGCAGCCCCTATGTTTTTCCGCAATTTTCCATACTGGATCCGAATAAAACTTTTAGCTTGCCGACGCGCCAGTTAGCAAATGGCGTGGTTGATGCATTTATTCATGTCATGGAACAGTACTTAACTTACCCTGTCAATGCACAAGTACAAGATCGTTTTGCCGAAGGTCTATTGCAAACTCTGATTGAGATTGGACCAAAAATCTTGGAAGATTCAGCAGATTATGACACGCGTGCGAATTTGATGTGGGCTGCTAGCATGGCACTGAATGGGCTAATTGGAGCTGGTGTACCACAAGATTGGTCAACCCATTTGATTGGACATGAGCTCACGGCTTTATATGGTATTGATCATGCTCGTACCTTGGCCATTGTGTTGCCGGCCAATCTACAAGTGCGTCGTCAAGAGAAGCGAGAAAAATTACTACAGTATGCAGCTCAAGTCTGGCAGATTGTCGAAGGTGATGAAGAACAACGTATTGATACTGCTATTGCTCGTACTCGAGCCTTCTTTGAGCAACTTGGATTGCCGACTCGTCTTAGCAATTATCAATTGGGGGCGACAGATATTGAGATCATCATTACGCAACTCGAATCACATAATCTGACCCAGCTAGGCGAACATAAAAATGTTTCATTAGAGATCAGTCGCCAAATTCTCGAGACGAGCCTCTAAACAAGAGTATCTGTCATGGTCATCCCACATAGGTGTGATCATGCAACGATGTTTCCCAATCCTAAAAATTATCAGAGAAATAACATGAAAATTTTAATCGTTTTAACCTCACATGATCAACTTGGCAATACTGGTAAGAAAACAGGTTTCTGGCTAGAGGAACTTGCTGCACCGTATTACACCTTTATTGACTCTGGTGCTGAAGTTACGCTGGCATCGCCTCAAGGTGGGCAGCCCCCACTAGATCCGAAAAGTAATTTAGCCGATGCGCAAACTGAAACCACTCATCGTTTTGAAGCTGATCCAACTGCAATGCAAGCATTGGCACAGACGCATAAACTTAGCGAAATCTCTGTAGCTGATTATGATGCGGTGTTTTATCCAGGCGGGCATGGCCCATTGTGGGATTTAGCAGAAGATCCGATTTCAATTTCTCTGATTGAACAGGCGATTCAGTCTGGCAAACCTGTTGCAGCAGTGTGTCATGCCCCAGGTGTTCTTCGTCATGTGAAAGCGAGTAATGGAGCGCCTTTAGTTAGCGGTAAATTAGTGACTGGTTTCACTAATACTGAGGAGGCCGCTGTAGGTTTGACTGAAATTGTACCATTTTTAGTCGAAGACATGCTTAAAGAAAACGGTGGTCATTATTCTAAAGTGGATGATTGGCAAGTATATGTTCAAGTAGATGGCTTGCTGGTTACTGGACAAAATCCAGCATCTTCTGCTGCAACTGCCTCAGCATTACTTCAATTGTTGAAATAAAGAGTAGCTAGTGTCTGTTGTGGTGCTTAGCAGTGAATAAAACTTCTGACTCTGAGCAACTGGCGCAATAAGCAAAATAACCCTCATTTAATGGTGAAGGGCCTGAGTGAATAGCTTTCCTTCCTTTATTTTTTCTATATACAGGAAGGAAGGGTATTTTTTTAATTTAGATCAATTAAGTCATGATTACTTGGATACAATGAAATGAAAGACAGCAAACTTTTTCAGAACTTAAGCTTAGGCCCTTATGTTTTGCAAAACCGTATTGTATTGCCACCCTTAACGCGGTCGCGCAGTAGTCAGCCAGGGAATATTCCAAATGAATTAATGGCAACCTATTATCAACAGCGTGCCGGTGCAGGATTTATGGTCACCGAAGGTACGCAAATCGAGCCCCGTGGTCAAGGCTATGCTTGGACGCCCGGTATTTACAGCTCTGAACAGATTGCTGGATGGCGTAAAGTGACGGAAGCAGTGCATGCTAAAGGAGGCATTATTTTTGCACAACTTTGGCATGTTGGGCGTGTTTCACATACATCTTTGCAACCCGATCATGCATCACCAGTCGCGCCCTCGGCTATTAGGGCTGATAGTAATGTTAAAGTCTTTATTGAGACCGGGCCCAATGCAGGGGCCTTGGCTGATCCTTCCATGCCACGTGCTTTAAGCAATGCAGAAGTTAAAGAATTAGTGCAACTCTATGCTCAAGCAGCGCGTAATGCATTGGCTGCTGGTTTTGATGGGGTTGAAATTCATTGTGCAAATGGTTATTTGGTAAATCAATTTATCTCTGCACATAGTAACCACCGTGAAGATGAATATGGTGGATCATTAAACAATCGTTTGCGTTTTTTACGTGAAGTAGTAGAGGCAGTTGCTGAGGTGGTTGGTGCAGATCGTTTAGGAGTGCGTTTTGCCCCGCTATTTGAAAGTACAGAGGAAGATCGTGTTTACATGGGGTTGGTTGAAGATGATCCACATGCGACTTATATTGAAGCCATAAAAATACTTGAAGAAGTTGGGATTGCCTATTTATCGATTGCAGAAGCTGATTGGGATAATGCACCAGAACTTCCTCATGATTTTCGTAGAGATGTCAGAGACACTTTCAGTGGTCGGATTATTTATGCAGGTCGATATACGGCAGAAAGAGGGACTCGAATTTTAGAGGCAGGACTGGCCGATTTAATTGCATTTGGACGCCCATTTATTGCGAATCCAGATTTACCCGATCGCATCGCCAATGGCTGGCCATTGAATGCAGTAGATGCAAGCACTATGTATGGTGGGACGGAAAAAGGCTATATTGATTATCCAGCTTACGCAGATTAATATTGACTAAGTGAGTTATTTTGCCAACCTTTGTGGTTGGCAAAATAAGGACTTAGGATTGCTGTTGCCAGCATAACTTCTTCTTAAAACAAATTCTTAAAATTTTTTAGCTGTGTAATGAGCCAACCTGCCAGTGGGAAAGAAATTAGTTGCGTTACTGGCACTAATACTATGACTTCAATCAACACCATCATCGGGAAACTTTGATGCTCAGTAATTGGCTTTAATAAAGTGAGTACCAGTAATAGTGTGGGATATAAGCCTAAATAACCAACTAAAATACGAGTCATGAGGCCTTTAGAAGGAGAATTCATTGTGCGCTATACTCATGGATTGTAAATTGATCTAATAGCAACACAATAATAGGTAATCATTGGACTGCTATCATGAATTATTAATTATGTAGTTGATATTTAATTTTTATGAATCTTCACTTTTTAATAGAAATTTAGTTGCTCTCAGAGCTTGATGTAATGGTGTTTTATCTTTTTGCAACTTACTCAGTAATGCTGCACCTAACCACATTTGGTAAAGTACTTGTGCCAACGTCGAGGCCTCAGTATCTGCTTGGATAGACTGATCCTGTTTACCCAAATCAATTAAACCAGCAATACGTTCGATTACATCATCGACGCCAGCGGACATAATGGAGCGCATATCTTCAGATAGATCGGCAACTTCTGCGGCAAGTTTCACAATTAAACAGCTATCCGCCCAACCACACTGTGTTTCAGGATCTTCTATCCATAAATTAAAATACTCAATCAGCTTTTGATAAGGGGATTTATCGCTACGCCATACATCATTTAAACGGACTTGATAATTATCTACATAATGCTGTACCAATTCACATCCGAAAGCTTCCTTGGATTGGAAATAATGATAAAACGAGCCTTTGGGGATCTCACAGCTCTGTAAAATTTCCTGTAATCCTACACCGGTAAAACCTTTATGCAAAATCAGGTCTGAACTGGTGTTAAGAATGTGTAAGCGCTTCGCTTCAGACTTTTTAATAGGAGTAGGCTTCATATTAATTATTTACTCTATTGTAAAAAAATAGACCAGTCGTATTGTTTTTTATTATAACTCATCTACAATGGATGTAAAGAAATTTTAATCATAATTTTGATTGTGAAGAGAAATACTTTTAAATAAAACATGGAGTTATATGTGTGAGAACAGTTATTAATCAACGCATCGTTTTAGCTAAACGGCCAGTGGGTGAGCCAAAACACAGCGATTTTCGTATTGAGCAAGTTGAGCTCAATGAACTTAAACAAGGCGAGATATTGTTAAAAACCATTTACTTGTCACTCGATCCTTATATGCGTGGTCGCATGAGTGATGCTCCTTCATATGCAGCACCGGTTGAAATTGGCGAAGTGATGGTCGGTGGAACAGTCAGTCAAGTGGTGGCCTCTAAAAACCCAAAATTCAAAGAAGGTGAGTGGGTTCTTTCTGGAAATGGTTGGCAGGGCTACGCAATTTCTGATGGGACTGCATGTCAAAGCTTAGGTATGCAGCCTGAACATCCATCTTGGGCATTGGGTATTTTGGGGATGCCGGGCTTTACTGCTTATATGGGGTTGTTGGACATTGGTCAGCCTAAAGCCGATGAAACTTTGGTAGTTGCTGCGGCAACTGGTCCAGTAGGTGCTACGGTTGGACAGATTGGGAAAATTAAAGGCTGTCGCGTGGTTGGTGTCGCAGGCGGGGCTGAAAAATGCCGTTATGCAGTAGAACAACTCGGCTTCGATGCTTGTATTAATCACCATGATGAAAATTTTGCAGAGCAATTACAACAAGCAGTTCCCAACGGTATTGATATTTATTATGAGAATGTGGGGGGTAAAGTGTTTGATGCAGTCTGGCCATTGCTTAACTCTGCGGCACGTGTACCGGTGTGTGGTGTGGTTTCCCAGTATAACGCCACCGAACAGGCACAAGGGCCAGACCGTTTACCAGGCTTTATTTCTACCCTTTTAAGAAAGCGTATTCGCATGCAAGGCTTTATTATTTTTGATGATTATGGAAGTCAGTATCCGCAATTTAATCAGCAAATGTCTGAATGGTTGAAAGAAGGAAAAATCAAATATAAAGAGCATATGGTGCAAGGCTTGGATAACACGATCAATGCTTTCAATGGTATGTTGAAAGGCGAAAACTTTGGCAAAGTGGTTGTAAAACTTTAAAAAAATAGGAATTATCATGATTACACTACATCATTTAGATCAATCACGTTCTTTTCGCATTTTGTGGTTACTTGAAGAAATCAAGCAGCCCTATGAGCTGAAACGCTATTATCGTGACTCAAGCACGCATTTGGCCCCTGAATCTTTAAAAACCATCCATCCTTTAGGGAAATCTCCAGTATTGGAATGGGATGGCAAAGTTATTGCAGAGTCAGGCGCAATCGTTGAGTTATTAATTCAGAAACTTGCGCCGCATTTAGCACCAGATATGGATGAACCTACCTATGTCGATTATCTACAGTGGATTCATTTCTCAGAAAGCTCTGCCATGCTGCCATTTTTGTTAAAAACGTTTAATACGATAGAAACCAAGCAGGGCACGAAGTTGGTATTTCTAGAAAATTATACTCAAGTTGAGTTCGATAAAGTATTTGGCCATTTAAATGAATATTTAAAAGATAAAGAATTTCTAGTGGCAGACCGTTTAACCGGTGCTGACTTTATGATGGGCTTTGGACTACATGCTTTAGTTTATCATATGGGACAAGGTGAAAATTATCCCCATATCCAACGTTATGTAGCAGGTTTAAGCCAACTACCTAGCTGGCAAGCCGCAGTACAAATTGAACAAAATGGTGTGAAAGGACAAAAATAGCAAGATTGATTTTTTAAAGGCAATTTAGAAAAAGAATCGTGATTGTCAAGTACAGCTAGTTATAAAATAAGCTGACACTTATTTAAATTAAACGCCTAATGAATTTCATCGGGCGTTCTCTATTTTAAAGATAAGGAATTACCACTATTTAAGGGCTTTGTTGCACAAACCTATCTCTAAAGGCTTATTCCACAATATAATTCTCAAATGAATAAGCCCACACCTAAAATCTATCGTACAACCAATTGGTCTTCTTATAACAGTGCATTAATAAATCGAGGAAATCTCTCAATTTGGCTTGATCCCAAGACGCAATGGTACGCTCAACCCAAAGGTAAACATGGTCGAAATCAAACTTATTCAGATACAGCCATCCAATGCTGTTTAATGATCAAATCCTTATTTCGTCTTTCTTTACGCATGGTCACTGGCTTTGTGCAAAGTCTCATTCATCTTTGTAGATTAGATTGGACAGCACCGGATTATTCAACCATTTGTAGAAGACAAAAGCATATTGATATTGCAATTAACTATCAAAAAAGCAGTAATGGTCTCCAGCTACTCGTCGATTCTACTGGCTTAAAGTTTCTAGGCGAAGGTGAATGGAAGCGTAAGAAACACCAACCTGAATATCGTCGCCAATGGCGTAAACTTCATATTGGTATAGATGCTGAAACCCTTCAAATACGCGCTATTCAACTCACTACAAATAATGTGAGTGATTCACAAGTGCTTGGTGATTTACTCGATCAGATTCCACAAGATGAGCAGATTGACTCTGTCTATACTGATGGGGCTTATGACACCAAGCAATGCCGTCAAGTAATTGCAGACCGACAAGCACATGCGGTGATTCCGCCAAGAAAAAATGCGAAACCTTGGAAAGATACAAAGACCAGCTCGCTAGAGCGAAATGAATTACTTCGAACAGTTAAACGTTTAGGGAGAACAATATGGAAAAATTGGTCAGGCTATCATCGCAGAAGTCTGATAGAAACCAAGATGCATTGCATCAAATTATTAGGCGATAAACTCCGTGCGAGAAACTTTCAAAGCCAAGTCAATGAGATTCATGCACGTGTGGCCGTATTAAATAAATTTACAGATTTAGGCCGACCTCACACCCAAGTTGCCACTTAAATTTAGATAACTTGGAAGAAGTTTAGCTTTTGAATGTTTGTGCAACAAAGCCGTTTGAATGAGAAAATTTCTCGTAGGAGGCTGCTCA
Organism: Acinetobacter sp. CAU_H_S139_7; assembly: GCF_058599305.1. Lineage (NCBI taxonomy): Bacteria > Pseudomonadati > Pseudomonadota > Gammaproteobacteria > Moraxellales > Moraxellaceae > Acinetobacter > Acinetobacter sp. CAU_H_S139_7. The sequence goes on along the minus strand of NZ_CM178651.1, from coordinate 2,671,916 downwards.
TGCAATTGGATAAATTTGATTTCGCTTTATTGGAGCATCTGCAAAAAGATTGCTTAACACCACTTCGAGAATTGGCAGATTTAGTGCATTTATCAACGGCCTCAGTACAACGTCGCATTCAAAAATTAAGAGACAGTGGCTATATTATTGGTAATACCGCGGTGCTTGATCCAGACAAATTGGGACAAGTGATTACAATTTTTGTCGAGGTTCGCGTCAACCAAACCCACGTGACAGACCTCGACGAGTTGAAAGCAAGTTTTTTCAATTCCTGAAATACAGCAGTCCTATTACGTAACAGGTGAGGCGGATTTTATGTTGGTACTCTTGGTGCCAAGTATGAGTCGGTTTCAAGCCTTATGTGATCAGCTTTTTCATCATAATGCTAATGTGCAATGGTTTAAAACCACCGTTGTGTTAGAACGGATCAAAACAACTTTAGAGGTGTCGTGTCAGCCATAACTTTTATTCTCCTTTCTAGATTCCACCTTATATTCAATGGCTAAAGGGGCTGCTTGAAATAGGAAAAGAGAAAAGTAGTTTCTGAATTTTTAGGCACTCAAAATAACGCCATGAGGGGATTGGCTTCTATTTAAATAGCGAATTTATTTTCTAATTTTGATGGCTTTGTACCCGTAAAACTTGAGAAGGAGGCACGCTGTTATAGTTTTTTCAAGCCTTACTGTAGCTACTCATTCACACCAAACTAGCTGAAAATTTGACTCAAGAAGGGATCACAATCTTGATGGTGGCGTAATGTTTATAACACAGCAACTAAATACAATTTCTGAATTGGTTGAGGGGCAGGGTCTTTCAGACCAACTGCAACATCTACTTGCGCAGCAGTATTTAAACTTAGAAGCGACTTTGCTGCGTGCTAAAGTTTTACGTGATTTTTCAAGCGCTAAAGTTCAGTATATTGTGCAGTCTGCCATTCAAGCAGAACACGCGGAGGTCGCATTTTTATTTGCGCCTTTTATCTTGGCAAATTTGAACCATCCTGTGATTTATAGCAGCCCTGCAACGCCAACCGTACTCAATATCCTCAATCGTTACTATCAAGCAGAGCAAAAACAAAACCTAAAAATAGATGATATGCTTGAGGCTCTCAATGTTTATTTAGATTTGAGTGATAGCGTATTTAATGATGTCGATTTTTTCTATTTTTCATTGATCAAAGCACTATGTCGAACTGATGTCTCTCAGATTTTTTTGGTGACATCATTAGCGCTCAATACACAAAAACTTGCGGAGCTGGAACAGTTTTTTAAAGTCAAAATTAATTATATTTCTACCCATCCACAAGATGCCATCATCGACAGTAGGGAATGGAATATGCGGAAATTGTTCTTTAAAAACAAAGATCAGCAATATATCGATTTATGTGAAAAATTCGCCACATTGAATGCGCAGTTACTGTTGAGTTATGGCAGTTATAACCAGCAGCAAGCGATTCAGCTAGTTGAAGATATGTTCTATGCCGAGCATATTTATGAAAAGTTATCGGTCTATGCCGAGTATATGCAGACCTGTCTACAACATGGCGTGTCCCGAAAGCAGGCGACTTTTTTTGCCTAATTTACGTTTTTAATGCGCCATTCAAAACAGCTTTTCTTTCATATTGATGCATATACCTAGGTCATCCCCATGTTTTTATATACAGACTTTGATCAAAATTTATTAAATGAACGTGTCGCACAGTTTCGCGACCAAACCCAGCGTTATTTAGAGGGAAAACTGACTGAAGAAGAATATCGTCCCTTACGCTTACAAAATGGTTTATATGTTCAACGCTATGCTCCAATGCTACGTTTGGCAGTGCCTTATGGCTTAATGAACTCAGCACAACTGCGGAAGGTGGCTGAGGTTGCACAGAAGTATGACCGTGGTTATGCGCATATTTCTACGCGTCAAAATATTCAATTGAATTGGCCGCAACTTGAAGATGTTCCTGATATTTTGCAGGAACTCGCTACGGTACACATACATTCTATTCAGACCAGTGGCAACTGTATTCGAAACACCACCACAGACCAGTATGCAGGTGTAGTTGCAGGGGAGCTCAAAGACCCACGTCCCACCTGTGAACTAATTCGCCAGTGGAGTACTTTCCATCCAGAGTTTTCATTCCTTCCGCGTAAATTTAAAATTGCGGTCTGTGCACACCCTGAACAAGACCGTGCTGCCACAACTTTCCATGATGTTGGTGTTTATCTGGTGGAAAATGAAGCGGGGGAGTTGGGTTATCAAATTAAAGTCGGCGGCGGTCTTGGACGCACCCCTTTAGCGGGACATGTCATTAAGCCATTTTTAGCCCGTGAAGATTTAATTGCCTATTTAGATGCCATCATGCGCGTATATAACTTGCATGGTCGCCGTGATAATAAATACAAAGCGCGTATTAAAATTTTAGTGAAAGCCCTCACTCCAGCGGGCTTTGCGGAAAAAGTGGAAGCTGAGTTTGCACATACTCAAACACTGCTCAAAGTTCAGCCCAGTGTTTTAGCGCAAATGGATGCAGTATTTCGACCATTTGCCTATGAACCTTTAGATGCGGAAAATTTTGAGGCTTTGTTCCAACAGTATCCGAAGTTTAAACACTGGTTCAATATCAATACCCATGCACATAAAGTCGCGGGCTACCGCATCGTTACGATCAGCTTAAAACGGGCGGGTGTAGCACCGGGGGATATGACTTCCGATGAAATGCGTTTAATTTCAGATTTGGCTGACCAATATACCTTTGGTGAGCTGCGAACCACGCATGAGCAAAATATTGCCTTAACTGACGTACGCCAAAAGGATCTGTTTGAACTGTGGCAAGTCTTAGATCGTGGCAATTTGGCTCGTGCGCATATTGGCTTTCTGACTGACATGATTTGCTGTCCGGGTGGCGACTTTTGCTCCTTGGCAAATGCCAAATCCATTCCGGTGTATGAAGCAATTGCTCGCCGTTTTGATGATTTGGATGCTTTATATCATTTAGGCAAGCTTGATCTGAACATTTCAGGCTGTATGAATGCGTGTGGACACCACCATGTCGGCAATATTGGCATTCTAGGTGTCGATAAAAAAGGCGCTGAATATTACCAAATTAGTTTAGGCGGTAACTCAGATCATGATGCATCCATCGGTGATATTTTAGGACCATCATTTCCTGCAGAAGATATTCCCGATGTGCTCGAAGAAATTCTAAATACTTATCTGGATCTACGTTTAGCACATGAATCTTTTTTAGAAACTTACAAACGTGTTTCGATCCAGCCGTTTAAAGCGCGGGCATATGCGGACATAAATTGAGATGTTGCATGACCGAACTCGGCTGAAGAAGTTAAAAACTGCGAGCTACCAAATCATGACCATTTTGGCCGTTTGGAGCTGTGCTTATGTCTTACAAAAGTTGTTGAATTTGCCTGTGGCATCAGGGGTGTTAGGTTTTTTTCTGCTGTTGTTCTTACTTGAAATGAAGTGGTTGAAATTAGCCTACGTTGAACGCGGTGCAGATCTGTTACTGGCGGAACTGCTGCTGTTTTTCATTCCGCCTGTGGTCGGTGTGATTCAATATCAGGATTTATTGATCACCAGTGGTTGGAAAATTCTGCTAGTGATTTTAATCAGCACCGCTTTAGTGATGATGGTTTCTGTATATAGCGTGCGGTTGTTGTTAAAGCAGCCAGAGCTAAATCAAGAACCAAAACTGGAAGATCAGAATGACTGAATTCTGGGGAATTTTTTACTTGGTTTGGACCGTGCTGTGCTATTTCATGGCAAAGAGGCTCTTTGTTCGAACACAAAAAATCTATTTATCCCCCATTATTGTTGTTCCTAGCTTGAGCATCGTACTGATCTTTCTTTTACAGCATCAGTTCCAAGACTATTACTTTTATACCCAATATTTGGTGGCCATGCTCGGTCCAATCACAGTGGCTTTTGCTATTCCTGTTTTTCGTTATCGCCGCATGATTCAGCAACATTTTAAAGTGTTGCTCTTCAGTTCTAGCCTCGCCATGTTGGTGGGTATTTTCAGCAGTTGGTTTTTGGCGAGCCTATTGGATTTTGATGACATCGTTAAAAATAGCCTGTTGGCGCGTTCCATTTCGATTCCTTTCGCTTTGGTGCTTACCGAAAAAGTGGGGGGCTCTATCAGCCTGATTCCGCTATTTACCGTGATTACAGGTTTGGTCGGTATGTTGTTGGGAGACCTCCTCTTGCTTTGGATCAAATATAAAAATCACTTTGCTTCAGGCGCAGCACTGGGTAATGCCGCACATGCTATGGGCATAGTTCGGGCAAGACAGCGGCATGAATTGGAAGGCGTCATTGCCAGTCTCTCGATGATTATTTCAGGAATCATTATGGTGCTATTTGCCCCATCGCTGATTGCAGTGACGAAGTATTTACTTGGCTTTATATCGTTTTAAATCAATAAGGAATCGAATATGAATCCTATGTCACATGCAAAGGCACTCTTAAACCCCAAAAGTTATCTCGCGGCCTTTGTCTTTATAGGTCTTATGGTGGCGGCTGCCTATGGACTGAATGATCGTGAAATTATTCTGCCTGAAATAGCGGCGATGGCCGTTGGACTATGGGTCTATCGAGATAAACAGTGGCTGAATCAGCCAGATAAAATTTTTATTTTACCGAGTCTGACTGCTGTTATCGGGTTCTGTATTAACTTAATGCCAATTTCATATTTGTTCAAACTGGTTTTGGTTCTCTGTGCTATGTTGCTCATGATGCGGATGTTTAACTATATATTACCGCCCGCACTGGCCACGGGTTTCTTGCCGATTGTGACCCAAGCCTATGAAATATCGTTTTTGATTTCGATTTTTGCCACTAGTTTTATCCTAATGTTGGGCGTTGTGTTCTTTAAACTGCACCAAGGCATAGAAAGAAAAGGCAATTTTGATCGACGAAAAATAGGTGTATATGCCAGTATTACTTTAATTGGTTTTGCACTCGCCGCTATTTTCAAGATTGAAGCGATGGCACTGATTCCGCCGATTACAGTGGTGGTCTATGAATCATTAAATATGATGATGTATTCGTTGAAAATGTATCTTAAGCAGGTTGCTGTGTTGACACTGTCGATTTCAATGGCCGTGTTTATGCAGTTGTGGATTCAAGATTGGATCTTGCTCACCCTCATATATATGCCCTTGATGTTTCTTTTGCTCAAGCTCTTTGATATGCGCATTCCTGCGGTATATGCCTTTCCATTTTTGGTTTTTGTCTTTCCACAAGACAGTGTGATGCATTTACCTGTTGCATCCGGCCTGATGGCTGGCTTTTCACTTGGCTGTGTCTATATCTATCGCACCTATTTTCAGAATATGAGTGCTGAGAAATCCTATACCTAGCTTGAGAGAAATGACATGATCAGATCTGATCATGTCATTTTATCTCTGGGATGGTGATATTTGCAGTGTGAGGGAGTGGGTCTCTTCAAATAAAAAGATGCTTTAAATCAGTTTGGATTTAAAGCATTCAACTTTTACTCAAAGGCTTCTGGGTAAATACATTGGATCAAGGCATCTAAGGCATTTTGAATACGTTCATTGATTTCAAATGAACAATTGATTCGAATATGATGTGGGACATTGTCCGTTTGATAAAATAATGAGCCGGGCGCAATGCTGATATTTTTCTCTAAGAGCTGCTCATAAATTAAATTGCCATTGATCTGCTCAGGCAAGGTAATCCATAAAAAATAGCCCGATGGATAATAATGAATTTGATAATCTTCAGACAAATGTTCAGATAAATAAGTGTAATACTGATTTTTGAGGCGCTTTAAGGTGGTGCGTAAGGTTTTTAAGTGCTTTTCATAGTGTCGATGAGATAAATAATCGACCAAAGCATTTTGAATAAACGAGTTGACGGAAAGCGTGCTCATCAGCTGTAGATGCTGAATATGCTCTGAAAACTTACCCGCATAGACCCAACCAATCCGAAAACCCGCACCTAAAGTTTTTGAAAAAGAAGAGCAGTGTAAAACCAAATTTTTCTGATCAAAGTATTTCATCGACAGCGGTTTTTTATGATCAAAATAAAGCTCTTCATACACATCGTCTTCAATTAAATAAATATCGCGTTCGTGCAGTAGCTTTGCCAGTTGGTATTTGATGTCATCACTGACCGTAAAACCAATAGGGTTGTGACTGTTGAGCATCAGCAAACAGACTTTAATTGGATAACGTTCAATTGCATCTTTAAACGCCTCAAGGTCAATACCATGTTCTTCATGTTCAGGAATACTAATGACTTTCAAACCCAGATGTTCAGCCGCTTGCCAAGCGCCATAAAATATTGTTTTTTGGAGTAAAATGTAGTCGCCGGGTTGGGTCATGGCTTGTAAGGAGAGGTTTAAAGCATCCAAACCGCCCGAAGTAATTACGATATCGGACGGGTCTGTTGGGATCCCTTGCATGCAGTAGCGCTGCGCAATCAGTTTTCGCAGTTCAAAGTTCCCCGGAGGTAAACTTGGCATCTGTTCATAACTGAGACGGTGTTTGGCACGTTGTCCCAACGTTTGCATCAGCTTGGCAGAGTAGAGTAGTTGACTATTGGGAAAGGCAATGCCAAAGGGAACCATTTTTTCAGATTGGATCGATTTTAAGTATCTGAAAATTTTAGAGTTGATTTCAATTTTTTCGTTGAGGATGACACTATTGGAGTTGTTTTCTGAGCGCGCATCGCCTGTCACAAAGTAACCGAGTTTTTCTTGTGAATAAATCAGCCCTTGCGCTTCGAGTTCTTGATAGGCATTCATCACCGTCATTAAGCTAAAACCCGATGTTTCAGCTTGTTGACGGAGTGAAGGTAGTTTATCGTTGGCTTTCCAAAAACCACTTTCAATCAAATGTTTCAGGCTGAGCGCAAGTTTTTCTGATTTATACATATGGGTTCGCTGCAATTAAAAGGCACAGGACATGTATTGAAAGTCCCGTGCCTAATTCATAAAAAAAGTTTGGCTGGCTTTAGTAAGCAAAACTCAGCAACAGCTTAAAGAAACCCGCAATCAGTGCGAGAGAAATAAAGCCAAAGCACCACAATAAAATAAACCATAATCGTGGGCTGAGTCGATCAACAAATTTTTTCATGTCTATCTCCTCAATTAATGATAACCCTGATCCCCTATACGTACTTTGTCACGGAACACCCAATAGGACAAGAAGGTATAGGCAATGATGATTGGAATTAAAATTGCAGCTCCCACCAAAGTAAACTTCAAACTTGACTCAGGTGCAGCGGCCTGCCAAATAGTGACCGATGGCGGAATAATATTGGGCCATAAGCTGATGACGAAGCCAGTAAAAGCCAAAAAGACTAAGGCCAAAGTATAGATAAATGGTTTTAGTTCATACTGCTTTTTGCACGCAGATAGAATCACGCCAACAAACAGTAAGACTAAAATTGGCACTGGGCTAAAATAGTATAGATTCGGCAGAGAGAACCAACGCTGTGCAATTTCAGGATGGGTCAGCGGCGTATATAAACTCACGGCACCGAAGATAATGAGTAAAGCAATAATCAGCCGAGGCATGAGATGAAACATCCGTTGCTGTATCTCTTTTTCGGTTTTCCAAATGAGCCAGCCACAGCCTAAAGTGGCATACATCACCACGACACCTAGACCGGTAAAACATGTAAATGGCGTGAACCAGTCCCATCCACCACCGCTGTAAATACCATTGGTGGTCTGAATACCTTGGATATAAGCCCCTAAAATCACGCCTTGGAAAAAGCTCGATAAGATAGAGCCCCAGATAAACGCGAGATCCCAGAGGTATTTGGTGCGCGTGGCTTTGAAGCGAAACTCGAACGCTACGCCGCGGAAAATCAAGGCAACCACCATAAAGATAATGGGTAAATACAGTGCCGATAAAACGGTTGAATAGACCAAAGGAAATGCAGCGAATAAGCCAGCACCACCCAGGACCATCCATGTTTCATTACCGTCCCAAACGGGCGCGACGGTATTCATCATCACATCACGTTCTTGCGTTCCGTTCATAAAGGGAAACAGAATGCCAATGCCTAAGTCGAAACCATCCATAACCACATAGATGAGTACCCCGAGCCCGATGATACCAACCCAAACCAAAGCGAGATCAATCATGTGGTTTCTCCTTACTATTTTGAGCAGAAGGATCAGTGGTATCGATAGATTCTTCAACAGCACTGAGTGGACGTAAAGGGGTTTTAAAATGCCCCGGACCAGTATCTTGCACGGCATCTAAAGGCGTAGAAAAAGCAGGGCCTAATTTGATCAAGCGCAGCATGTAGTAAATTCCCGCGCCAAAGACGACGGTATAGACCAGAACAAAAATAATCAGGCTCAAGCCGACTTGATCTGCGGTGACTGTATGCGATAAACCGTCTTTAGTCCGAATGACGCCATACACGACCCAAGGCTGACGGCCAACTTCTGTAGTGACCCAACCTGCTAGGAGCGCGATATAACCTGTAGGTCCCATAATGATGGCAAATTTATGAAACCAACTGCTTTCGTATAGAGAGCCTTTTTTACGTAGCCACAGTGCTGTTAATGAGAGTAAAACCATTAACATGCCCAAGCCGACCATGACTCGGAAACTCCAAAACACAATCAGTGCATTCGGACGGTCTTCAGCTGCGAAGTCTTTTAAACCAGTGACCTGACCCTCTAGGGAATGCGTCAGAATCAAACTGCCCAGATTGGGAATACCAATCTCAAAATCATTCGACTCTGTTTCCATATTCGGTAAAGCGAACAGTAATAAAGGCATGCCATGATCACGATTGGTTTCCCAATGACCCTCAATGGCTGCCAATTTTGCAGGTTGATGTTTTAAGGTATTTAAACCGTGGTTGTCCCCAATCACAACTTGTAGGCAAGACGTGACCAGTACCATCCATAAACCCATAGAAAAAGACTTTTTCACCAACTCATCACGACGACCTTTCAGTAAATGCCATGCGGCGGTGCCAACCACCAAAAGTGATGAGACTAGGAAGGCCGCTGCTGCCATATGGGCAAATCGGTAGGGGAAGGATGGGTTAAACACAATTGCCCACCAATCTGTGGGGACAATAATGCCATTTTCGATGGGCTTTGTTGCACAAAGATTGGAAATGCAAAGCGCCCCTAATTGAGCTAAATTTAAGGCGTAACTTGGGTAAGTGGTCGACCTAATTCCGTAAATCTGTTAAGGACTGCTACACGTGCATGGATTTCATTCACTTGGCTATCAAAACTCCTTGCACTGAGTTTATCTCCTAATAATTTGATGCAATGCATCTTAGTTTCAACCAAACTTCGCCGATGATAGCCTGACCATTTTTTCCATAGTGTCCTGCCTAAACGTTTAATTGTTCGAAGTAATTCATTTCGCTCTAGCGAGCTACTCTTTGTATCTTTCCATTGTTTCGCATTTTTTCTAGGTGGAATCACCGCATGCCCTTGCCGATCTGCAATGACCTGACGGCATTGCTTGGTGTCATAAGCTCCATCGGTATAAACAGAGTCAATCCGCTCATCTTGTGGAATCTGATTAAGTAAATCACCAAGCACCTGTGAATCACTGACATTATTGGTTGTAAGCTGAACTGCTCGTATTTGTAGGGTTTTAGCATCTATACCAATATGAAGTTTACGCCATTGGCGACGATATTCAGGTCCATGTTTCTTGCGTTTCCATTCGCCCTCACCTAGAAACTTCATGCCTGTAGAGTCCATGAGTAGATGCAGCCCATCGCTACTTTTTTGGTAGCTGATTACAATATCAATATGCTTTTGTCTTCTACAAAGCGTGGTGTAATCTGGAGCTATCCAATTTAATCCGCAAAGTTTAATCAGACTTTGCACAAAGCCAGTGACCATACGTAAAGACAGACGGAATAAGGATTTAATCATTAAGCAGCATTGGATGGCTGCGTCGGAGTAGGTTTGATTTCGCCCTTGTTTGCCTTTTGATGGCGCATACCATTGCGTAGCAGGATCAAACCAAATGGCAATATTTCCGCGACTCATGAGTGCTCGGTTATATGCGGGCCAATTGGTTGTGCGGTAGATTTTGTGTGTAGGCTTCTTCATTTGAAAATTATATCGCTGAAAAACCCTTTACAGATAGGTTTGTGCAACAAAGCCGGTGAAATCTATAAACGTAGCTCGGCAAACTCTTGGGCGGCAATGTCCTACGACCCGCAAATGAACACGGTGTTTTTACCGATGGGGAGTTCGTCAGTCGATGTCTGGGGCGGAAATCGTCAACCTGTAGACCATAAGTACAATTCTTCTGTTTTGGCTTTGGATGCAACCACAGGTCAAGAAAAGTGGGTTTATCAAACCGTTCACAATGACCTCTGGGACTTCGATTTACCCATGCAGCCAAGCTTGGTCGATTTTCCAATGCAAAATGGGCAAACCAAACCTGCTGTTGTCATTGGCACCAAGTCAGGTCAGTTCTTTGTACTCGACCGTGTGACAGGCAAGCCTTTAACCAAAGTCATTGAGCAACCTGTCAAAGCTGCAGATATTCCTGATGAGCAATACAGTGCAACTCAGCCACGTTCAGTTGAAATGCCACAGATTGGCAATCAAACTTTGACTGAATCGGACATGTGGGGCGCAACGCCATTTGACCAGTTGATGTGTCGTATTAACTTTAAATCGATGCGTTATGACGGTCTCTTTACAGCACCGGGTTCTGATATATCTTTAAGTTTTCCGGGTTCGCTGGGTGGGATGAACTGGGGCAGTATCGCATTTGACCCAACGCATCGTTATATTTTTGTCAACGACATGCGCTTAGGTCTGTGGATTCAGCTGATTAAACAAACGCCTGAAGATTTAAAACTTGAAGCCAGTGGTGGAGAGAAGGTCAACACAGGTATGGGCGCAGTGCCAATGAAAGGTACACCGTATAAAGTGAATAAAAACCGCTTTATGTCGGTATTAGGTATTCCATGTCAAAAACCACCTTTCGGAACTATGACGGCAATTGATATGAAAACCCGTCAAGTGGCTTGGCAGGTGCCTTTAGGTACGGTTGAAGATACTGGTCCAATGGGCATTAAAATGGGCTTAAAAGCGCCGATTGGTATGCCAACCATTGGTGGCCCAATGGCGACTCAAGGTGGTTTAGTGTTCTTTGCTGCAACACAAGACTTCTACTTGCGTGCCTTCAATTCATCTAATGGTGAAGAGTTATGGAAAGCGCGTTTACCCGTAGGTAGCCAAGGTACACCAATGAGCTATATTTCTCCAAAAACAGGCAAGCAATATGTGGTCATTTCCGCGGGTGGGGCACGTCAGTCGCCTGATCATGGCGATTATGTGGTTGCGTATAGCTTAGCCGATTAAAACGTTTTATTGTATGGGAAGCCTGTCGAGATGATAGGCTTCCTATTTTTATGGTAATAACAAGCAAGGAAATATTGTGCGATTAACTTATTTGATGCCTGCGCCTTTTAAACAAGCCTTATTGACTGCGGTTATTTTACAATCTATGCATGCTTATGCAGAAACGACAGAATATCAACTTCCTATTATCACTGTCCAAGCGGTACATACCGATAGCGAGTTGTTATCGACTTCTGCATCTATTCAAAAAGTCCAAGCGGCTACAGTACAAAACAATGCCAATGTGAACCTATCCGAAGTTTTACAAGGGGTTGCAGGCTTACAAATTAATAACCGTGAAAACTATGCGCAAGACTTACAGATTTCGATGCGTGGCTTTGGCGCTCGTTCAACTTTTGGCGTGCGTGGCATTCGGATGTATGTCGATGGTATTCCTGCGACCATGCCTGATGGTCAAGGGCAAAGTTCCAATATTGACCTCAATAGTTTGGATCACATCGAAGTGCTGACAGGGCCATTTTCATCTTTATATGGTAACTCATCAGGTGGAACCATTTTAGCTGAGAGCAAAGAAGGACAAGGGAAAGACTCAATTCAAGTGGGTCTAAATGCAGGCAGCCATCATAAGCAACAAGCCAATATCCAATTACAAGGGGGTTCTGAACAGGCCAATCAACCCGCTTATGTGATTAGTTCCTCTTATTTTGATACCGATGGTTTTCGAGACCATAGTGCAGCACAAAAAGTACTGAATAATGCCAAACTGACGTGGAACTTAGAGGATGGCAGTAAAATCAACTGGGTTACCAACTATGTCAAAATCCATGCCGATGACCCAATGGGGTTAGAGCGTAAGGATTGGCAAGCAAACCCAAAACAAATCGCTCCTTATGTAAAAAATATGGGGTTTAACGCGCGCAAAGATATTGAACAAACTCAAACAGGTGTGACTTGGTTTAAACCGATTAATGATAAAAATGAACTCTATGCCATGGCATATTTAGGCAACCGCCAAGTCACTCAATATCAGGCAATTCCTAATGGAGCTACCTCCCAGAAGCTACCTACTCATGCCGGTGCTGTGATTGATTTCGAGCGTAATTATTATGGTGCTGATTTCCGTTGGACAGGTAAAGAATTATTACCGAATACTACATTTAGTGCTGGTATTGCATTAGACAATATGGATGAAGACCGTCAAGGCTATAATAATTTTGTAATGGTAAATGGTAAAGAATCTTATGGTGTTAAAGGTGATTTACGCCGTAATGAAAATAATACCCTGTGGAATTTAGATCCGTATGTACAAGCCTCATGGCAGTTCTTACCCACGTGGCATCTTGATACAGGCTTACGCTATAGTAATGTGCATTATGAGTCAGATGATCATTACATTGTCGCTGGCAATGGTGATGACAGTGGTTCAACGGATTATCAAAAATTATTGCCTTCTGTGGCTTTAGGCTGGGAAATTTTACCGGAACTTTATACCTATGCCAGTTATGGCAAAGGCTTTGAAACACCAACCTTTACTGAAATGGCTTATAACACTGATCCTACGAAATCGGGTATAAATTTTGCGTTAAAAGCAGCAAGTAGTGATAACTATGAGCTGGGTCTAAAGTCGCAGAATCCATTCGGGCTCTTCACTTTTGCTATTTTCCAGACAGATACAGAAAACGATATAGTGACAGCGGGAACACGTGATGGTCGTGCGACTTTTCGTAATGCAGATCAAACCACACGACAAGGTTTAGAGCTTTCATGGCAACAAACGATTTGGAAAGAACTCAACATACAATCGAGCTTTAGTTATATTGATGCTGAATTTGATAGTTATACAGCAGAAATAGCGAATCCAAAGGATTCAACGAAACCTTATGCGAAAGCCATTAATAAAGGAAATAAGATTCCCGGAATTGCCAAAAACCAAGTGTTTACCCGTATTGCATGGCAACCTGAACAGGGCTTTCAAGCTGGCTTAGAAGCACGCTATATGGATAAAATTTATGTCGATGATATCAATTCGGATACTGCGCCAAGTTATACCGTTGTAGCTGCAAATGTCGGCTACTTATGGGTAAACCGTGACTGGAAAGTAAACAGCTATGCCCGAGTCGATAACTTGTTTGACCGTAACTATGTTGGCTCAGTGATTGTGAATGACAGCAATAGTCGCTTCTTTGAACCTGCCGATGGTCGAAACTTTAGCGTTGGCATGAGTGTAACCAAAGCCTTTTAATGGAAATGGTTTGGCTAGGGAAAAATGCTGCATAGCCAAACCAGATGAATCGCGCCATGCGACTGCAAAAAACGCTTTTGTATGGCGCATAATCTATTTATGAATGGCTTTGATATTCCTGAATCACTTCCAGCGCAGCGCGGAACGCCTCTTGAGTCGCAGGTGCGCCGCAATAAGGCAAACTGTGTAAAAGGACTTCTTGAATTTCTTCAACCGTTGCACCGTTATTCAACGCACCACGAACGTGACCTTTCAGCTCAGTTGGACTTTTTTGTGCCGTCAAAAATGCAATGGTAATTAACGAGCGATATTTACGTGGTAAGACACCTTCACGTTGCCATGTTGAGCCCCAAGCATGTTCATTAATCCAGTCCTGCAAAGGTTGGGTGAAAGGTACAGTATTGTCCTGAGCACGTTTAACAAAAGATTCGCCCATGACTTCTGTGCGAACTTTTAAACCATTTTCATAATCTTGTTGTGACATGGAAACCTCTGAATGTGGAGTGCAAATATAGTAGCCGAGCGGTTTGGTTTTTCATCAGGTATTTGGGTTGAAAAGATGTGCGCGGGAGTCATCATTCGCTAAATTCGGGAGTATAAAGATACTCTTAATCAAGCTGATGATGGTTTTTATGCTTGATTCAAAGGCTATAAAGAAGTCTCTTTCTAACTGAAAATCTTTTTGATTGAGCCCAATAAGAAAGCAGCCGAAGCTGCTTTGAATGATGTCGTTTTGTACTAAGCGGCTTTAAAGTCATTGATGATGAGTTCTAATCCAGTCATTTTTTGGATTTGTTCTAGGTTCACATCGCGTGCCAGTTCAACCAGTTTTATACCTTCAGCAGTGATATCCATCACGCCTAAGTCAGTAATGATACGGCTGACAACAGCTTTACCCGTGAGTGGTAGGGTACATTGGGGCACGATTTTTGGCGTGCCATCTTTGGCGCAGTGTTCCATCAGAACCACAACTTTTTGTACACCAGAGACCAAGTCCATTGCACCGCCCATGCCTTTGACTTTTTTACCCGGAATCATCCAGTTTGCCAAGTCGCCTGTTTCAGAGACTTCCATTGCGCCTAAAATAGCAATATTGACATGACCACCCCGAATCATGGCAAAAGATTCTGAGCTTGAGAAAAATGCAGCACCTTTACGTGCGGTGACGGTTTGTTTTCCTGCATTAATCAAGTCTGCATCGACTGCATCATGGGTTGGAAACTCATCAATACCGAGCAAGCCATTTTCTGACTGTAACCAAACATTGATCCCTTCTGGCAGATAATTGGCCACTAAAGTCGGCAAGCCAATACCTAAGTTGACATAAAAACCATCTTCGAGTTCAAGGGCAGCACGCTGCGCCATTTCATTACGTGTCCAAGCCATGATTAAGCTTCCTCTGCTTTAATGGTCAGTTGTTCGATCTGCTTTTGGGGGGTGGCATTTAGCACAACACGGTTGATGTAGATACCCGGTAAATGGATGTCATCTGGATCAATTTCACCAATTTCAACCACTTGTTCAACTTCGGCAATGGTGAATTTGCCTGCCATGGCACAGTCAGGGTTAAAGTTACGTGCTGTTTTACGGAATACCAAGTTGCCCGCTTTATCAGCCTTGTAGGCTTTCACTAAAGCAATGTCCGCAGTAAGGGACATTTCTAAAATATGCGGACGACCATCAAAGTCGCGGACTTCTTTGCCTTCGGCAATGAGGGTGCCTACACCAGTTTGGGTGAAAAATGCAGGAATACCTGCGCCGCCTGAACGTAGTTTTTCTGCGAGTGTACCTTGCGGGGTGAGCTCAACTTCAAGTTCACCATTGAGATACTGACGCTCAAACTCTTTGTTTTCACCGACATAAGAGGCAATCATTTTTTTAATTTGTTTGGTTTCTAATAATTTACCTAAACCAAAGCCATCCACACCTGCATTATTCGAAATACAGGTTAAACCTGTGACACCTGTATCTTTTAAGGCATCAATTAATGCTTCTGGAATACCACAGAGGCCAAAACCACCCACGGCAACGGTTTGATTATTGGCAACCACATCAGCCAATGCTTCGGCTGCATTTGCGACGACTTTATTCATCTTTTATTTCCTGATCTTCCTTGCTTGTTATTTTTTTAGCATTGCGCTGCACTTTTTAGAAATTGAATCTTTCTAACGTATAATAAGAAAAACTCATTAATGCAGAATATTTACGAAGAAAAATAGATAAAAGAATAGCCAAAGCTATGCAAATAATCGTACTGCTTATTTTGAACTATCAAGGTTTAGCTTCAGTTTCGCTTAGAGAAGGGGGAGAGAACTTAGCTTAGAAATGATGCCAAAGTGTGGTTTCAATAAATTGAGACGACATGTTAGACAGTTCATAATCTTTCTTATAAATAATGCCCACCGCGAGTTGCGCTTGGTTGTCCTCAATTTCAACCAACACATTTTTTTCAAGGTCGATGAATTTTTGGAAATGTCGTGGAATAGCACTGACGCCCATGCCGTAGGCGACAAAGTGTGAAAGGGAACTGATCTGGTGGCATTCGACTTTTAAATCCAACACCACTTGATGCGCAGCACAGTGTTCCTCAATCACATGGCGAATAATCGAGGGGTTTTGTAAGGTCACAAATGGACAAGAGCAGAGTTCAAGCCATGTCACGCTTTTTTGTTTGGCTAAGACGTGGTGTTTGGGCAAGAGAGCTAAAAAATCTTCATTGAATATAGGCTGAAAAATCAGTTGGTCATTGGCCTTGGGTTCAAAACAAATGCCAATCTCAAAAATGCCTTCTTGAACCTTTTCAATGATTTTTTCATTGGTGATGTCATGGATTGAAAAACTGATGTTGGGGTGCTGCTGTGCAAAATCATGCATCACTTCGGGGAGTACCGCATGAGTGGCGAAGGGCATTGAGGCAATATTTAAAGTGCCACGGTTGAGTTTAAAGCGCTGTTTGACATCTTTTTCCATATCCTCCCAGTTGGCCAAGAGCTTTTTGGCATAGGGAATGAGGGACTGACCTTCAAGGGTGATTTCTACCCGACGCGTGTTGCGTTTAAACAGTTTTCCACCGAGTTCTTCTTCTAATGTTTTAATACTTAAGCTGAGAGCGGATTGGCTCAGACACAGTTCATTGGCTGCATTGGCATAATTAAGCGTACGTGCAAGGACCAAAAAGGCTTTTAATTGTTTGAGTGTCATGAGCTTCCCTGAGCAATGATGCAACACGATGTTGAATGAAAATGAACGTGTTGTTCTCAAATGGTTTACATGAAAAATACAACAGACGGTCAAAACAGATCAAGTGATGGAAGTGGATGCATTTTTATCAAGTCGTCAAAGAAGTATAAGTCGAAGAGCATGATAGTCTGTAAAAATATGTTTTAACTGAATGAAAAATATAAAAAATAGTCATTTCGTGCGATTGTGAAATTTTACCTTTAACTTGATGCAATTAGTTTTATCAGTCTTACTAGGGTTTGGATATTAATCAATTTTTCTTCTTACTCAATGATTATTTTCAAACAATGCATGGGTTTATATGCATTATAGTCTGACCCATAAGCTGAAATATTAATGCTCTGATGGATAAATATAGTACATAGATCAGAGTGCAAATAGACATCTCGTCATGAGGGAAATAGACGGTCTATGAATGCGTATTCGGTCTTTCTACACAGGCTGATTGCACTGTGACTCAACTAGATTTGACATCATTCGCCATTAATATCACAGCACATCAAGACATATTTTCTTTAAGGATGGAGTAAAAAATATGTGGGATTTGGGTGTAATTTTATTGTCTCTTGGGCTACTGATGTATACAGCCTACAGAGGTTTTTCTGTCATTCTTATGGCACCGATTTGTGCCCTGTTGGCGGTTTTACTGATTAACCCTGCTAACGTTTTGCCTTTTTATTCAGGCGTATTTATGCCCAAAATGGTTGGGTTTATTAAAGATTATTTCTTGGTGTTTTTACTCGGTGCCATTTTCGGTAAAGTGGTTGAAATGTCAGGGATTGCCGAATCCATTGCCAAAACCATTGTGAATTTGATTGGTTCTAAAAATGCAATGTTAACCGTTGTGCTTTTAGGGGCGATTTTAACCTATAGCGGTGTCAGTCTCTTTGTGGTGGTCTTTGCAGTTTATCCATTTGCAAATCAACTCTTTAGACAAGCCAACATTCCAAAGCGTTTGATTCCGGGAACCATTGCCCTTGGTGCATTTACGTTTACCATGGATGCCTTGCCGGGAACCCCGCAAATTCAAAACGTTATACCGACGACCTTTTTTGGTACAGACATTTATGCAGCACCGTTTCTTGGTTTGATTGGTGGTGTATTTGTTCTTGTTACAGGTTTGAGCTATTTAGAATGGCGTCGCCGTGTAGCTGCTCGAAATGGCGACGGTTATGCCACAGGTATTGAGCTGACAGAAGCCGAGCAACAACAACTGAAGCAAAACTTAGATACAACCTCGAATGGTTCTACCGCGCGTCAATGGTTGGCTTTTGTACCTCTTATTTTAGTTGCCGTGACCAATAAGTATTTATCCACTGCAATTAAAGAATGGTATCCAAACGGTTTTGATTTCAATGCCATTGGACTTGCAGCTTACACTGTCGATGTTGCCAAAACTTCTGCCATTTGGGCCGTGGGTTTAGCCTTAATTGTGGGTATTATCGCGGCAATTTCATTTGATTTCCGTCGTGTCTATACGGGCTTCAAAGATGGCGTTAATGCCAGTATTGGCGGGTCTTTACTTGCAGTGATGAATACCGCATCTGAATATGGTTTTGGTGCGATCATTGCGGCTTTACCGGGCTTTGCGATCATTAGTCATGCATTGGGCAATACCTTTACCAATCCACTGGTCAATGGTGCGGTCACCACGACAGTATTGGCAGGCGTGACAGGTTCAGCCTCTGGCGGTATGAGTATCGCTTTAAGTGCGATGGCTGATCAATACAATGCTGCGATTCTAGTCATGGGGATTCCACCCGAAGTGATGCATCGTATTGTTGCGATGGCATCTGGTGGTATGGATACCTTACCGCATAACGGTGCCGTGATTACCTTGCTTGCAGTCACAGGTTTAACCCATAAACAATCGTATAAAGACATTTTTGCCATCACCATTATTAAAACCATCGCGGTATTTGTTGCCATTGCTGCCTTTACTTGGTTTGGTATTGTTTAAGACTTTGGAATGAAAAAAGAAGACAACGGAGTACATCATGAGTCAACTGTTAAAAGATAAAGTTGCATTTATTACAGGTTCAGCGAGTGGTATTGGACATGAAATTGCAAAGAAATTTGCCAGTGAAGGTGCAAAAGTTGTCATTTCTGATATGAATGCAGAGAAGTGTGCTGAAACGGTGGCGGCACTTCAAAAGCAAGGCTTTGAAGCATTGTCTGCGCCTTGCGATGTGACCGATGAAGAGGCATATAAAACAGCGATTGAACTGACTCAGAAAACCTATGGGCGGTTGGACATCCTCATCAATAATGCGGGTTTTCAGCATGTTGCAGTGATTGAAGACTTTCCAACTGCAGTCTATCAAAAGTTGATTAATGTCATGTTGGTGGGGTCGTTCATTGGCATTAAGTACGCATTTCCAATCATGAAAGCACAGCAGTTTGGTCGCGTGATTAATATGGCTTCGATTAACAGTCTGATTGGATTTGCTGGAAAGGCTGGTTATAACAGTGCTAAGCATGGTGTGATTGGTTTGACCAAAGTTGCGGCTTTAGAGTGCGCGCGCGATGGCATCACTGTGAATGCTCTGTGTCCAGGCTATGTCGATACGCCGTTGGTACGCGGTCAAATTCATGACTTGGCTAAAACCCGAAATGTCAGTGAACAAAGTGCATTAGAAGATGTGATTTTGGCGATGGTGCCGCAAAAACGCTTACTCAGTGTCGAAGAAATTGCGGATTATGCAATCTTCCTTGCCAGTGATAAGGCGGGTGGTGTAACGGGTCAAGCCGTGGTGATGGATGGTGGTTATACCGCGCAATAACTTAGCTCAGCACACGTTTAAAAATTGAAAAGCCTTGGATGTTCGTATCTGAGGCTTTTTTATAGCGAGAAGTTTTGCAGAAAGACCTAGGTTTAAATAAGTGGTGAGCTTGGTGAATGACTCGGTAAATATAGAGTTATAGACTGAAGATTTTCAAATCCTTTCTCTTTTTCTGATTTATAGTTCAAAGTTTTACTTAACAAGGATGAAGGATTTAATGTAGATCAATTAAATCAAGAGATTAAGGATAAAATGGATGCATAACGACGATACAAATGAGCCCCAGAAATCACAAAATCAATAGGTACAGAGAACTCTCAGCACGGTATTCATTTGCTGATTGGGTATAAAAAACTAAATTTTAATAAAAATAATCAGTTTTAAATCAATAAAAAAAGATGGATTTTTATTTTTATCTTATTGAATGGATTATTCTTTTATTAAAGAGCATTGCAAATTACAGCTTCTGCCACACTTGATTTTCATCATCAAAAGACACCGTAAAATTAAAACGAGAGTCCGCTGTTACCAAGTAACCTGTAGGTGTTTTCATGAGAACTTTGAGCACAGTGCCTTCTTCAAAATTAATGGGTGGAAAGTCTTCTTTTGTCAGTGTGAGTGGTTTGATCAGTTCAAGTACTAGGGTTTCCATGTCATAGATCCAATAGTTTTTAATGAAAAGATAGTAGCATGAAGTCATTTTAAAATGTGCAAACTTCATTCTTTTATACATAAAATCAACAAGTAATCGTATCGTTGTCATAGAAATACCATTAGTGTATTCGCTTTAAATCCTAAGCAATTTTTTAGTTTGAAACCCAAAAGTTATAAACAATAAAATATTATTTTAAATCTGGGAAAGCCCGTTCTTATTTTTATAAGTTATTGAAATAATTTATTTTGATTGTGCTGTGACTGATCAAGTCGGAAAATAATGTCCTGAGCTCTTGTGAAGAGGCATACAAATCAAATAACGTATAACCCAATAAGGATAAGTAAAGTGTACAAACTTGCTGTAATGCGATTGTACTAAATTAAGAAATAAGGATTAGTATGCACGGATTGCATACCTGAAATATAAAAGGGATATAGATCGTTCATGTTTAAGTCATTTTTCCCAAACCCTAGATGGTTTTTTATCTCATTGATTGTGTGGTTTATTGTCAATCTTTCTTTATGGTATTCGGGTGGCAGTGGATGGGGTAGTTGGATTGGCTTTCCTGCAGGTTATGCTGAAGCTGATTTAGTCATTGGAGTAAGCCGTTTTTGGTCGCCCGCTTTTTTATGGTTTTATTTGTGGTTCTTTGTTTCGACCTGCTTGTTTGCCTTATTTTGGCGTTTTTTTTCTGACAATAAATGGCAGCGTTGGTCGGTATGGGGATCAGCATTCATCTTGTTTAACATTTGGTTTGGTGTACAGGTCAGTGTCGTTGTAAATGCTTGGTATAACCCTTTTTATGACTTAATCCAAGAAATGTTGAGTAATGGGGGCGGAGACGTCAACACCCTTTATACAGGTGTCCTGACCTTTTTGTATGTGGCAATGGTGGCCGTGACTTTAATGGTGCTAAATTTATTTTTCGTCAGCCATTATGTGTTCCGTTGGCGTACTGCAATGAATGAATATTACACTGAGCATTGGGAAAAACTACGACACATTGAGGGGGCATCACAGCGTATTCAAGAAGACACCATGCGCTTTGCCAAAACCACTGAAAGTTTGGGGGTAAACTTGGTTGAAGCGTTAATGACCCTCATTGCATTTTTACCAGTGTTATTTAGCTTATCTGTGCATGTCAAAGCTTTGCCTGTGGTAGGTGAAATTCCGCATGCATTGGTTTGGGCAGCAGTAGGTTGGGCGGTGTTTGGTACAGTCGTGCTAATGGTCGTCGGTGCTAAATTACCAGGTTTAGAATTTAACAATCAAAAAGTAGAAGCGGCTTACCGTAAAGAGTTGGTGTATGGCGAAGATCATGCTGAACGTGCTGATCCAGTGAGTTTAAAAGAGCTGTTTAGCAAAGTACGTCTTAACTATTTTCGCCTATATTTCCACTATGCTTATTTTAACTTAGTGCGTATTTGGTATATGCAACTCGATAATATTTATGGTTTATTTGTTTTATTTCCAAGTATTGCTGCGGGTGCGATTACCTTAGGTTTGATGATGCAAATCGCAAATGTTTTTGGCAAAGTTAGGGAGTCATTTCAGTATTTGATTGCATCATGGCCAACCATTATCGAACTGCTCTCAATTTATAAGCGTCTAAAAGCTTTTGAATCGACTTTGGATGACTAAATATTTTTGATGTATCTCACCTGCCTTTCACGGCAGGTTTTTTATGTGCTCAAGCATCATCTTGTCTGTAACTTTTGTTATATGGGTCAAATTAAATTGATGAAATGTTGTTGAGGTTGTCATAAAGCAAAGCAGAATGATGTGTGCGTCAAGCTAAAATAAATAATAAAAACAGTTATTTAAGTTTGTTATTTTATGTGCTTTCCGCTAATGTTTTTATGCGGGTGT
Source organism: Acinetobacter sp. CAU_H_S139_7 (assembly GCF_058599305.1). Classification (NCBI taxonomy): domain Bacteria; kingdom Pseudomonadati; phylum Pseudomonadota; class Gammaproteobacteria; order Moraxellales; family Moraxellaceae; genus Acinetobacter; species Acinetobacter sp. CAU_H_S139_7. Next base: position 2,649,774 of record NZ_CM178651.1, on the reverse strand, counting down.
TTAAGAGTAAAGTCGTAGTGAATTATAAAATTTTATGTGTATTTGGGGTTTTGGTGAGTGTGTTGCAGGGCTGTACCAGTCTGGGAAATATAGCACAAACAGCTTTTACAAATATTGCATCACCACAAGAACTAATCGTAGAACGAAAAATTAATGATACCGATAAAAACAGCAAAGAATACGTGTATCACACGGTAGGCGTAAAAAATGAAAAAGATATCGAAGCACTATATCCACGGAGCATGTTCAGTCAGTATTGCCAAGCACATGGTGGCCGTTTTAGTCAGACACAAAAAAGTAGTTTTAGCTTAGTGAAAGATCTGTGGGCGAAAAAATTACTTCGCACCTATAACAGTTTAAAACAGGGTACGGGTGCTTTTCGTTGCCAGCTCAATAATGGCGAGCAGTGGTCGGTGAGCATTGAGGCATTGTCTGAACGTAAACTGCCTAACTCAAATGATACTCGTGTGGTTAATTTACAAAGCAAAGTACTGACTGAGCCAGCACCACGGAGTATGGCACCTATTACACCAAGCAAAAAAGCGGTGACGAAGGCACCTGCGATCAAGGCAGAGGTGAAGAAAGAGGAAGAAAGCAAAAAAGAAGTAGAGCCTAAAAAAGAAAACAAAGTGGAAGTACCACCTAAAGTCGCCAAAGCTGTAGAAACACCGCAGCAGCAACAGGCCAAACTGTATGTGGCTGCACGCCGTGATATTAACAGTGGGCGCAACCAAGTCGCTGCCTGTAACAGTGCACAACGCGCATATAACTATGGTCGTTTGCCGGGGTCGGATGCCTCAAATGTCTATACCGAATCGGGCATATTAGTTGCACGTTGTTTAACGGGTATTCCAAGTTATAGCAGTCGTTTTTCCAACCCGAAAGGGCAGGCAAAATATGTTTTGCAGAACTTAGCCAAAAACCATAACCACACAGGTGCTAAAAATATGCTCAAGCAAATGAAGTAAGATTTTCGGCTGTTTGCGACCCAACTTCATGTGAGCACCTCAACCAAAGGAATAACATCATGAGTAATGTCCAAACACCAGCCACCTATTTTACTGCGCCTTTGCTGGATCAGACCGTGCAAGAAATAGACGTTGATATTTCAGCTCAGCCTTATTTTTACAACAATGGCGGAACACCCAAGTATTTAGCCGATGTATCAGATGCTATTGAGCTGATCCAAGCATCCTCAACCAACGCCCATATGAGTAGGGGCCATGTTTATGATGTACCCAAAGAAATAGCAACGATCCAAACCCATTGGGGAGAGCAGACTCAGTTAGCATTCGCGGGAAACTCTTTTGAGTTTATGCCACTCAAAGCCACGCCTGAAACAGCTGCCGCCTTTGGTATGACTTTGGTGAAAGCTGGACAGGCGATAAAGGTGCAGGCTACGCAGAAAAAGTTGTCTCAAATTAAATATCATGATGGCATGTTGGCGGGTCATTTTTTCCCTTATGACCCAACTCAAATCAATCTAGCCACGAAAACCTTATACCCCTTTGTCGTCACAGACTTAGAGCATCATGACTTTCCGCATGTGTTTGCTTCGACCGATCTCAATCATTTGCCGTTGGTGATTTCAGCAGGACGATATTTTCCAAAAGACCGAAAAATTTACTTGGCTGACTTGTGGGTGGAACATGGTGACGCACTTTATGTTCCTGAAATGCCGAAGCAAGTCGCTCCTGAATTTATTGATTTACATAATAACCGTAATGCTGCTTTAGCGTGTTGGAAGGGCGAAAGTAGTCAGTCTACGATTCATATGCATACTTTGCTTGATCCTAAAGGTTATTTTTATTGGTTTTGGAATGCATGCCCGACCATACACCCACAGCTCACTGCATTTGAAACTGCTGAGTTGGATAGGGAAATCGCTTGAATGGAGCGATTTAATTTTCTCCAACTAGGCGGTAATTTTACAGTTCCATAACAGGCTGATAGACGGGCTTTGTGATACAAAGAATGCAATTGTTGATTGGAGTTGAGTTTATGTCACAGCCTGTTTTAAGCGTTTTACGTGGTCGATCTTCTGTTCTTTTTCATCATGCTGTTTTGGCAGTAGCATTGTGTGGTTCAGTCCAAGTTGCTACGGCTAGTACTACAGTCGACCAACTGAGTAATTGTTTGGTGAAGTCAACGACAGCAACAGATAAAACCACTGTGTTGCAGTGGACGTTTGCGGCACTGGCTGCACATCCTGATCTGAAGGTGTATAGCAATGTCACCGATGCACAGCGTACACAGCTAGATAAAAACTTAGCACAGGTCTTACAACGCATTTTGGTGGAGCAATGTTCAGCGCAGACCAAAGCAGTGATTCAAGCTGAAGGTATACAAGCGGTTGGAGATAGTTTTCAGGAACTTGGACAGATTACGGGTGGGGAAATTTTAAAGAACCCTGAAGTGAAAGGGCAGTTGCAAGGCGTACTGCGTTATGTGGATTTGAATAAATTGGTTACGACTTTTTTAACTCCAGAAATTTGGAATAAGTTGGGTGTGACGAGGTAGTTCGGTCTTTGAAGATTATGAATAGTGAGAGCGATTTATAAACTGAATCGAAAGCATTAATGTTATAAAAAAGTCATTAAAAAAGCTCCTTGAATCGAAGGAGCTTTTTTATTTTTGAATCTAAAAAGATGATAAACCATGCCATAAAAGATTCACTTGAGGAACAACACAATTAAATCGTTACAGTCGCCCCTAAAGCTTGAATAAACTGCGCCATCCAAGCAGGGTGGGCAGGCCAAGCTGGCGCTGTGATCAAGTGTCCATCGGTTACAGCTTTCGTCACATCAATGTCTGCATAAGTCCCGCCTGCTAGTTTCACCTCGGCTGCGCATGCAGGGTAAGCGGAACAAGTACGACCTTTGAGTACATCGGCTGCCGCAAGAATTTGTGCACCATGACAAACTGCTGCAATTGGTTTTTTCGCAGTATCAAACTCACGTACGATTTCAAGTATACGTTCATTCATGCGTAAATATTCGGGCGCACGACCACCGGGAATGACTAAACCGACATAGTCCGCAGTCTGTACCGCTTCAAAGTTGTAATTAATGGCAAAGTTATGACCGCGTTTTTCACTATAAGTTTGCTCGCCTTCAAAGTCATGAATGGCTGTTGCGATGCTTTCACCTTCATTTTTATCGGGGCAGACCGCGTGTACGGTATAACCGAGACCTGTTAGAAACTGAAAAGGCACCATGGTTTCATAGTCTTCAGCATAGTCACCTACGAGCATTAAAATTTGTTTAGACATCTTTAAACCCTCTTTATTGTTTGTACATATTTATGTTCAATTTTGATCTAAATTAGCACAGTTCAGATGTCATTTTTAAGTCATTCAGCGCTCTTTAGTCGTATAACTGAGGTCATTTTTATAAAAAAAGCCCCAAGTAATTGAGGCGTTTTAACTGTATAGAAAAGCATGATAAATCAATCAGTTTATATATTCATTGATATGAAATTTACTATGCTGAGGTGTTAATAGTCTAATGTGCAGGCTTTGCCCTGATATTCATAACGGTTGACATCATATTTTTGACCATTCCAGCGGTAAACAGCAACACAAAATCCTGGGCCGCCATTTTCAATATCTGGCCAGCCGTCTTTTCCTTTGGTTTGTAGAAAAGTAGGGATGCCCATGTTTTCAAAAATGAGTTTCCATGTTCCAGCTTTTTGCTGAGAAATGATGTGGTAACCGACACCTGTGTTGCCATAGCACATGGTGCTGTAGTCTGAAATAACTGCGTCTTTTAGACCGTCACCATTGAGGTCTTTATAGGTGGTGATTTCACCTGTGTCGCAGTTACCTTCCCAGCCATGTTTTGTTTTTGTGAAGCCTGCGGCTTTAAAGATTTGGCTTGCTTCTTTAGCTGGAACATTGGGTTTGGTTTCTGCAAATGTGGTGGTGCTGAGGGAGGCTAGGGTAGAAAGTGTGAGGATGACTGTTTTCATTTTTGTCCTTCGGTATTTTTAAAATTGGTTAATGTTTTAAAATAATAGATGGTGGGCAGAGTAAAAATCCTCTCCCTAGCCCTCTCCTTTGCCAAAGGAGAGGGAATTATGCGTATCCAATTGATGACGTGGCAAGTCCCCCTTTGGAAAAGGGGGATTTAGGGGGGGATTACAATAAATCAGGATAAAACTTCTCAAACTCGCTATTCACTGCTTCGCCACGTAATAAATAGCCTTTAGGCTGGATATAGCTATAAATTTCCCGAGTAGGTTGTTCATGCCAACCGATGTTGAAAGCACATAGTTTTGGGAAAAATTGTAGATGGTTATAGTTCAGCTGGTTATGAATCCAATAAGCAAGTTGTTGCCAATTGCTTTGGTCTTTCTTATAAAGTTCTAGAAATGCAGGAATGACAATACACGCCGTTGCACCGTAGCCTTTTTCGTCAGGATAGTCCCAAATATGACTGGCAAAGTTTTTCTCGTTGCTAGCGCAGTTATGTCCTTTTTCATTGCCGAGTTGATTCACTTTTGGAGAACGATATGCAGATCGAATGGTGACACGACCAAATTTTTCTTGAAGTGGTTCAAGCAATTCTTCGCAGAGTTTTATGCCTGTACAAACGGCAATTTCTGGATAGTCTGGAAAGTTAGGCACACCGTACCAATTGGCGATTTCGCTATAGAGGAAGTCGCGCATGATGAAAGACTTTGAAAGTTGGATACGTCCTAAGTCTTCAAGTTTAGTAATAGAGGATACTTTTTTGATATTCATTTGTATTTGTCTTGCAAGTATTTTGCAGTGTTTTCTAAAGTAGGGTAAATTGTTCTAAGATTAATATTTATAAGATCTAGGTCTTTTAAAATTTTCGATTTAGCAGAACCAGCGATTCTAATTCTATGAATTTGATAGTCTGAATCTGATCTTTCATTCATTTTAGCTTTTAGACCAAATAACAAAAATGCTCCAGTTTGAGCTAAGATACGTTTATTGTTAAGTTTGCTTTTAATGCATATAACACGGTTTAAATCGCTTGGTTTAACTAAATTTTGAAAATAGGGTTTTTCCTCTTTAATAAAATGTAAGAATTTTTTATGAGAAGTTAGGCTATAATTTAGCTTGTTAGGAAATGGTTTTTTAAGCAAAAAAGAAGTAAGGCTATTTTTGTCATTTATATTAAGTTTAGCAATATTTGTTATACAACTAACCGTATCAGAGTCATAATATTTAATATTTTTTTTGTTTGGTCTAATAATAATTACTTCTCCATCTTCACCATGTTTATTCTGACAAGCAAAAAATAAAGCAGTTAACGGATTAGAAGTTATATCCAATAATCTAGTATATAAACCAAAATGTTGCATTCTAGTCAAAATTTCTAGAGCATTTTTATCGTCATTAAATGGGAGGGGTTCATTTATAATTAATTCTCTATAAAGTTTATCTTCATTATGTAGATAAACTCTTTTCCCATTAGATCTCTTGCGAAAGTAAAAACCACCTCAATATAAATTTCATGAGATATCAGAAATTAAATCGTTTTTCAGATTCTGAATTCAAACGCTTGGTTGGCGTACCTCGACAAGTTTTTACTGAAATGGTAGAGGTTTTAGAAAAAGCAGAATCACTCAAAAAGAAATCAGGTCGTCCTCATACTTTAGATATAGAGGATCAGTTGTTATTAACTCTCAATTACTTACGGAACTACAGCACTCAACTGGAATTAGCGGCAAATTACCATATCGCTGAAAGTAATGTGAATCGAACCATTAAAAAGGTTGAAGATGCATTGATGAAATCAAGACGTTTTACTCTGCCAAAACGAAGCATTACCACAGCAGACGAACACTTTAACTGGGTCATTATTGATGCGACAGAATGTTCAATAGAACGTCCGAAAAAAAAATCAGAGTAAGTTCTACAGTGGTAAAAAGAAGAAACATACGCTAAAAGCACAAGTGATCTATCATCCGAACAGCAAACAAATCATAGGGCTAGATATATCGAATGGCAGTCAGCATGATATTAAATTGGCAAGAAAAACGGTTAAGAAATTCAAACATTGTGAATATGTTATGACCGATTTAGGGTACTACGGATTAGAGCAAGATGGCTTTAAATTATTGATGCCAATAAAGAAAAAGAAGAATTTACCCTTATTTGATGTTGAGAAAAGGTACAATAAAATGATTGGAAAAATACGAGTTGTGATCGAACACATTAATAGTCAATTGAAAACATTTAGAATATTAAGTGAACGCTATCGAAATAGACGGAAAAGATTCGGTTTACGCATTAACTTAATTGCTGCACTCGTAAACCGGATAAACTTGCAATAATGACTTTCGCAAGAGATCTATTATAAAATCTAAAATTTGAAGGTTCTAACCTATACGTTAATGAAGAATGCCCTCTAAAAAATCTTTCATTGAAATCTGGATTTTCAATATTTATTAGTTTAATCATTTTTCTAAAGAAAGATTCTAAATCTGTTACGCTTTCTTTCTCAGTTTCATTGGAATATTCTATTATTTTCCTGAATAGTTCGGGATTGAAATACAAAAAATCATCACTATAATTTTTTTATATGATTAATATAAATATTTTCTTTATCTAAGGTGACAATTTGAATAAGTATATCGCTTTCATCTCTTCTAAATCTATTTAGTGAATCTAATTCGATAATATCATTTTTTGAATAAATCTTTTTTTGGGTATTTATAAAATAAAATTCTATAATTGAATTTTCTTTTTCATATAGGGCATTTTTCAATTTACATAAATAGATGTCGCCTAATTCATTTGTAATTATAAAGGGGATATGAGTTAACCAAGATAGTTTTTCACTATCTAATATTTTATAAAAAATTTGAAGTTCGGTTGATGCATTAGAAAGTATTAAGTCAGCAGCAAAAATCCTTAAGCTCTTTTTATCGATTATTTCTTTTAGATAGGATGAAGTTGTAGATATATATGCAATAGTCTGATTCATAAGAAACCCCGCATTAAGCGAGGTTTTTATAACACGAAATCAATTGATTAGCGAATAAATCAACCAATCAACTTCTTCATTAATTCATTCACTTGAGCAGGATTGGCTTTACCCTTAGACGCTTTCATTACTTGACCAACAAGACCATTGAAAGCTTTCTCTTTACCAGATTTAAACTCTTCAACCATCTTCTCGTTAGCAGCAAGAACGTCTTTAATAATCGCTTCAATCGCGCCTGTATCAGTTTCCTGCTTCAAGCCTTTTTCTGCAATAATTTCGTCCGCAGTTTTGCCTTCATCCCACATAAAGCCGAATACTTGCTTCGCAATCTTGCCGCTAATGGTGTTATCCACGATACGTGCAACCATGCCGCCAAGCTTTTCAGCAGAAACAGGAGAGTCTGCGAGTTCTAAGCCTGCTTTGTTTAAAGCACCAGAGAATTCGCCCATCACCCAGTTTGCAGACACTTTACCTTGTGCAGCGCCGCCAGCAGCAGCTACAACCACTTCATAAAAGTCAGACATTTCACGGGTCAGCGTCAACACATGCGCATCGTACTCAGTGATACCAAAGTCCGCTACGAAACGCTCACGACGTGCCGCAGGAAGTTCAGGCAACGCAGCACGAGCTGTTTCAATTTGCGCATCTGAAATAATCACAGGCAGCAAATCAGGGTCTGGGAAGTAGCGATAGTCGTTCGCTTCTTCTTTCGAACGCATCGAACGTGTTTCCATCTTCACTGGGTCGAATAGACGCGTTTCTTGGTCAATCGTGCCGTCCCATTCCAAAATTTCCATTTGGCGTTCAATTTCAACATTGATCGCTTGTTCAATGAAACGGAATGAGTTGAGGTTTTTCAACTCGCAACGTGTACCGAACGGTTGACCCGGACGGCGCAACGACACGTTACAGTCGGCACGGAATGAACCTTCCGCCATGTTACCGTCAGAAATACCCAACCAACGCACTAAAGTGTGAATCGATTTGATATAAGCCACCGCTTCTTCAACCGAACGCATATCAGGTTCAGACACGATTTCAAGTAAAGGTGTACCTGCACGGTTTAAGTCGATGCCTGACATACCTTCAAACTGGTCATGGATCGATTTACCTGCATCTTCCTCAAGGTGGGCACGCGTTACGCCAATGCGCTTTACCGTACCATCTTCAAGTTGAATGTCGATATGACCCAAGCCCACAATCGGGTTATCCATCTGGCTGATTTGGTAGCCTTTTGGAGAGTCTGGGTAGAAGTAGTTTTTACGTGCAAACACAGACGCTTGGTCAATGTAAGCATCAATACCCAAACCAAAGCGAATGGCTAAATCGACCACTTCTTTATTCAATACAGGCAGTACACCCGGCATGGCCAAGTCAACTAGGCTGGCTTGCGTGTTTGGATCTTGACCAAATTCAGTCGAAGAACCTGAGAAGATTTTAGATTGGGTCGCCAACTGAGTGTGAATCTCGATCCCAATAACGACTTCCCAACCATCAATCAATAACGATTTTGGTTTCTTTTGAGCTTGAGCCATTATGCATTCTCCTCAGCAATTGCCGCACGTTTCGTATGCCAATCCGTCGCTTGTTGGTACTGATGTACCACAGACAACAGTTGAGATTCTGACCAATAGTTACCAATCAGCTGTAAGCCCACAGGTAAGTTGTCTTTGTCAAAACCAACAGGTGCGTTAATCGCAGGAAGACCCGCAAGGTTAACTGCGATGGTGTAAATGTCGCCCAAGTACATTTCGACTGGAGACAGGTTCGCACCAATTTTATAAGCCGTGGTTGGAGCAGCAGGTGCAGCAATCACATCAACCGATTCAAACGCTTTTAAGAAGTCTTGTTGAATCAGACGACGGACTTTTTGAGCTTTCACGTAGTACGCATCGTAGTAACCTGCAGACAACGCATACGTACCAATCAAGATACGACGTTGCACTTCTGCACCAAAACCTTCAGAACGTGAACGTTTGTATAAGTCCATCAGGTCAACAGGGTTCTCTGCACGGTAGCCATAACGTACGCCATCGTAACGAGACAAGTTTGATGATGCTTCAGCAGGCGCAATCAAGTAATAGGTCGGAACATAAGCTTCAGTCATGTTGAGATCAATCTCAACCAAGGTCGCGCCCATGTCTTCTAACTTTTTCAATGATTCTTCAACGCGTGCTTTTACGTCTGCGTCTAAACCAGCGACATTGAAGTATTGCTTTGGAATACCAATACGTAGACCTTGAACCGCTGTGCCATTTAGGTTCGCCACATAGTCATCAACGTCTTTTTCAACGGATGTTGAGTCTTTTGCGTCATGACCTGCCATCACATTCATGAGGTAGGCACAGTCTTCAGCCGAACGTGCCATTGGCCCGCCTTGATCCAGCGATGATGCATACGCAATCATACCGAAGCGCGAGACACGGCCATAAGTTGGCTTAAGACCCGTTAAGCCACAGAACGATGCAGGTTGGCGAATTGAACCACCTGTGTCTGTACCTGTGGCAAATGGAGCAAGGTCCGCTGCAACCGCTGCCGCAGACCCACCTGAAGAACCACCTGGTACATGACCTAAGTTCCAAGGGTTTGCTGTAGCGCCGTAGAATGAATTCTCAGAGGTTGAACCCATTGCAAATTCGTCCATGTTCACTTTACCTAAAGTGACTAGACCAGCGGCTTTACCTTTCGCTACAACGGTAGCGTCGTAAGGAGAGATAAAGTTATCCAACATTTTTGAGCCCGCAGTGGTTTTAATGCCTTGGGTGCAAAAAATGTCTTTGTGTGCAATTGGCACACCTGTCAATGCGGTTGCTGTGCCTGCTTTAATTGCAGCATCGGCAGCATCGGCTTGTGCAAGCGCTTGTTCTGCAGTCACGGTTACATAAGATTTAACTTGTGTATCCAGTTTTGCAATGCGCTTTAAATAATGTTCAGTCAGTTCGCGAGATGAAAATTTAGCCCCAGCTAAACCCTCAGAGAGTTCACGAATCGATAAGCGATGTAAATCTGTCATGAGAAATGTCTTTACGTTAATTTTTACAAAATAATGGTTTAACTGAATAGAAATTATTCAATCACGCGAGGAACTAGGTACAAACCGTCTTGCACTTGCGGTGCAATGGCTTGATATTCATCACGATGATTGGTTTCTGAAACCACATCTTCACGTAAGGGTTGTGGGTGATCAAATGGGCTTTTAAGCGGCTCAACACCATCGGTGTCGATGCCTTTTAAGGTTTCCATCATGCCTAAAATTTTATTTAGACTTTGAGCATATTCAGCAGATTGCGTATCATCTAGCGACAATCGAGCAAGATTGGCGATTGCTGAAACTGTTTGTGCATTTAAATCTGCAGAATGCTGTGCATCCGATGTAGACATAACATCACCTGAGTCAGTATTAAAAAATTTCAAAATATCGTGCGTTATAATAAGCGATTGACTTGTTCAAATCATCACATTTAGTTAAAGTTGCCACCTTGCGTCCACATAAAGTTTAATCGAGAACGTCTCCGTGATTCTAAAAAGACTAATTGGCTTGTTTTCGCCCGATCTAGCCATTGATTTAGGTACAGCAAATACACTTATTTATGCACCAGGACGAGGCATTATATTAAATGAACCGACAGTTGTGGCGATTCGTCACAGTGGTTCACAAAAAATCGTTGCCGCGGTAGGTCTTGATGCAAAGCAAATGCTGGGCCGTACACCTGCAAATATCTCTGCCATTCGTCCAATGAAGGATGGTGTGATTGCCGATTTTGAAGTGACTGAAACCATGCTGAACCAATTTATTGGTAAAGTACATGAAAAACGTCTGTTCCCACCTGCACCTCGTGTTGTGGTGTGTGTGCCTTGCAAATCAACTTTGGTTGAGCGTCGTGCTATTCGTGAAGCTGTATTTAATGCAGGCGCGCGTGATGTTCGTTTGATTGAAGAACCAATGGCTGCTGCAATTGGTGCCGGTATGCCAGTTGAACAAGCATGCGGCTCTATGGTGGTCGATGTTGGTGGCGGTACAACTGAAATTGCGATTATTTCGCTGCAAGGTTGTGTCTATGCTGACTCACTACGTATTGGTGGTGATGTATTTGATGAACAAATCATTAACTACGTACGTAAAGCACATGGTTGCGTGATTGGTGAAACTACTGCTGAAATTATCAAGAAAGAAGTGGGTATGGCTTTACCAGAAGCCAATGCCAAAGCACTTGAAATTGAAGTTCGCGGCCGTAACCTTGCTGAAGGTGTGCCACGTGCGATCACTGTGACTTCGGACGAAATTACTCAAGCGATTTCTGATCCTTTACAAAGTATTGTTTCAGCTGTGAAATCTGCACTTGAGCAAACGCCTCCTGAGCTGTCTTCAGACATCGCTGAGCGCGGTATAGTGTTGACAGGTGGTGGTGCATTACTGCGTAACCTCGATAAACTTCTTGCGCAAGAAACAGGCTTACCTGTAGTGGTTGCAGAAGATCCTCTAACTTGCGTCACTCGTGGTGGTGGTAAAGTTTTAGAATTCTTCGATAATCCAAATCACGACATGTTATTTGTAGGCTAATAAAGGAATCGGCGGGTGCAAACAAATCTGTTTTCCAGACAACCGCCATCTTTTCGCTCATTTATCATTGCAGTGATCACATGTTTGGTCGTGCTGTTTTTTAACTGGCGCATGCCGCATGTGATTCAACCTGCAAGAGATGTCTTGTACGCCGCTTATAATCCAATTTATGCCGTAGCAAGTTATCCCGTGTTATCGCGAGAGTGGCTGAATCAACAAACCAAGTCTGAAGCTCAATTGCGCCGTGAAAATACCGCGATGCAAGCTGAGTTATTGCAGGCGCAGGTGCGTTTACAAAAATTATCTGAATTATCTGCGGAAAATACGCGTTTACGCGGTCTGTTAGATACCCCGTTGATCATCGATGGTCGTATGGAGATTGCAGAAGTCATTGGGACAGATGCTGATCCATTGCGTCATATTATTGTGGTAAACCGTGGTGCCAACAGTCAGTTAAAAGTCGGGCAAACCGTGCTCGATGACAAAGGGATTATGGGACAGATTATCAATGTCTATCCGCATAGTAGTCGCGTCATGTTGCTTTCAGATAAAGAACATTCTCTTTCGGTTCGCTTGGAGCGATCTGGAATGCGTGCCATTGTTTCAGGGACTGGAGATTTGGGTCATTTGAAAATGGAATACGTGCCGACCAGTGCCGAAATTAAAGTGGGTGAAAAAGTGTACAGCTCCGGTTTAGGTGAGCATTTTCCAGCAGGTTATCTGGTGGGCACCATTTCAAAAATCAGTCGTCATAATTCAGGCGAGTTTGCTCAAATTGATGTTGTTCCTGCTGCGCAGTTAGCGGGCGGGCATCATGTCGTTGTCTTATTTTCCGATTCTTTAGCGATGGAGCAACCGCATGCCGATCGCTAAATTTCGTGCTGCCAAAAAGCGTGACCCGTTATTTCCAATCATTTTTTCGGTGATCATTGCTTCAGTGTTGATGGTTTATCCCTTGTCTTATGCGCTCTCTGGTTGGCGTCCATTGTTTATGATGATGGTGATGCTTTTTTGGGTGCTGTGCCAGCCGACATGGAGCGGGATTTGGTTTGCCTTTGCAGTTGGGATTTTCACCGATTTACTACTCGATGCACCTTTGGGCCTAAATGCACTCAGTTTTGTTCTGATTACTTTTGTGTCCCGTTTTTTAACGCGTGAACGTCGGATTATGACCTTTGCCAATATTTGGGTCATCACCACCTTGGCTGTGGTCGCGCATTTGTTTATTACGTGGATCGCACAAATTATGATTGGGGCACAGTTTTCCCTTGCACGTCATTGGCAACCGCTGTTGAGTAGTGTGCTGACTTTCCCGATGGTCTATTTCATGTTGAAGAAATGGCGCGTTTAATTTTAGCGTCCAGTTCGCCGCGTCGCCGTGAGCTGCTTGAGCAGCTCGGTCTAGTCTTTGATATCTATAGTCCAGATATTGATGAATCTGTACAAGCAGGCGAGTCGGTAGCTCATTATGTGGAACGACTGGCATGTGCCAAAGCTGAGGCAGTACAGCTTCAATATCCTGATGCAATTGTGATTGCTGCCGATACCAGTTTAGGAGTCGATCAAGAGATTTTAGGTAAACCTGAATCTAAGCAGCATGCATTTGAAATGTGGGGAAAAATTTCTGGGCGCAAGCATGATGTATATACTGCGGTTTGTGTTCGTACAAATACGCAAATTTCAAGTATAGTAGTTCGTACTGAAGTCGAATTTCAGCATTTGAGCCCGAATGATATGGAAGCATATTGGGCCACATCTGAACCTCTTGGCAAGGCAGGAGCCTACGCCATACAAGGCATTGCAGCACGTTATATTCCACGCATAGAGGGAAGCTATAGCAATGTCGTGGGGCTACCGTTGCATGAAACGGTACAGTTATTACAGGCAGTTAAGGCACTAAATTAACTGTCTCAAAAGATTTTTTATAATGTTTTGAGTTTGTTATGTCTGACGAGTTATTAATTAACGTCACGCCTATGGAATGTCGCGTCGCGTTAATTGAAAACGGCACGGTCAATGAATTATTTATTGAGCGTACGGTGAAACGTGGTTTAGTGGGCAATATTTATAAAGGTAAAGTGGTGCGTGTTCTTCCGGGAATGCAGGCTGCTTTTGTCGATATTGGGCTGTCACGAACTGCTTTTTTACATATTAATGATATGGTTTGGTCACGTAATCAACCCACCCCCAATGTTTTTGAGCTCTTACAGCCGGGACAAATTCTTACTGTTCAAGTCATGAAAGACATGCTGGGAACCAAAGGGGCTCGGCTTTCAACCGACCTTTCTATTCCTTCGCGCTACTTAGTGATGATGCCTTATGGCAATCATACGGGTGTGTCTCAACGCATTGAGTCTGAAGCTGAACGTGATCGTTTACGTTCGATGATTGAGCGTATTCAAGCGGAACATAAACTTCCGGGTTCAGTGATTGTTCGTACAGCTGCTGATGGGATTGCGGAAGCTGCTATTGCACAAGATATGGCTTATTTGGCAAAACTTTGGGAATTTATTCAGCGCAAGCAAATCAGTATTGCGGTGCCATCGTTAATTTTTGAAGAACTGCCTTTACCCCAACGCATTATTCGCGATCTTGCGAGTGAAAAGACCGCTAAAATTTCAGTCGACTCGCGTGAAATACATGGCAAGCTCCAAGAGTTCGTAGAAGAATTTGTCCCTAATATCAAAGAACGTCTCATTCACTATCCGGGTGAGCGCCCAATTTTTGACTTGTATAATGTCGAAGAAGACATTCAAAGAGCTCTACAGACGCGTGTTGCGTTGAAGTCTGGCGGTTATTTGATGATAGACCAGACTGAAGCTATGACGACTATCGATGTCAATACAGGGTCATATGTGGGTGGCCGCTCTTTAGAAGATACTGTGTTTAAAACCAATATGGAAGCGACACAGGTCATTGCGCGCCAGCTGAGACTACGTAATTTAGGCGGTATTATTATTATCGACTTTATTGACATGCAAGAGCAGGAGCATCGAACTGAGGTCATGACTCAGTTTGAACGAATGCTTGAGCAAGACCATGCAAAAACCAAAATTACACAGGTTTCTGAGTTAGGTTTGGTCGAGATGACGCGTAAACGTACGCGTGAATCATTAGAGCACTTATTATGTGAATCTTGTCCGACCTGTCAGGGACGGGGTTATGTGAAAACAGCTGAGTCTGTATGTTACGAAATCTTTCGAGAAATCATGAGATATACACGTGCGTATCAATCTCAGACTGGCTTTACTGTCGTTGCGCACCCTTCGGTGATTGACCGCTTGTTAACCGCGGAAGCGCCAGCAGTCGCGGATTTAGAGCATTTCATTGGTCGTGTGATTAAATTTCAGGTGGAAAATTTATATACGCAAGAGCAATACGATATCATTCTGAGCTGAAATTGTAACAATATATGGTTAAATAGTTGTTACAACTGAAATTTTACTTTCGATCTTAGATTTTTAATACTAGAAACACGGAAATAGCCAAAGCTTATTCTCCCAAATAGGTTTAGCAAATGAGGTGTGATATGGGTGTTAGAGAAGCAATTATTCAACCTAGTTTGAAACATTTATTAGATACGAAAGTAACACATAATGCGTATATTGTGGATGATCAGGGTAAAGAAGTACAAATTACAACTGCCATGATTCGTACTGCGTGTCATCAATTATTAAAACAATGTCGTAGCATTAAAAACTAAGGGGCTTATCGAAGCCCCTTAGTTTTATTGATTATTCTTGTATTTCTGATTCGTTTTGCGGCATCAACTGACCGCTTGCAACTTTGGGCCTTCGACGCCCACAATCGCTTCAAAGCGTTGAATCTCTTCTTCTAAGTGTGTGAGTAGATTCTGCATCTTCGGCAGCGCATTTCGACAAGCCGTCAAACCAACTTCAAGTTTATCTAAATAACTGGTCATGGTGATGTTGAGTGCCTGACCATCTAAAATGATTGAGGCAGGGTATAGCGCATCGAGTCGTGCCCCGTTCCAATACAATGGTTCACGTGGGCCAGGAACATTCGAAATTACCAGATTAAACGCTTGGCGCTTAGGCAGTAAGCCTGAGGCAATATTGAGACCAGCAGCACTATAAACAAACGCACTATAGTTCAAAATTTGGTTTGAGTTCATGCGTTTGAACTTTTCTTTGGCATTTTGCACACTACGACGAACAATTGCGAGGCGCTCTAGTGGATCTTCTTTATGCGTGCCTAAATTTGCCAGAATCATGGTGATACGATTCGACATAGACGAATCATCATCGCGAACAGAGGCAGGTACCATGGCAATTAAAGGCTTTTTAGGAAGTGCGTCTTGGGACAATAAATATTCACGCAAGGCACCTGAACAAATCGCCAGTACGATGTCATTAATCGTGACACCCAAACTTTTAGAAATATGACGTAAACGGTCAAACTCAAAAGACTGTGCTGCAAAACGGCGGGAGGAGCTAACCCGCTGGTTCAGAATAGAGCTGGGTGCTTGGAAGCTTGAAACATAATCAGGATTACGTCCCATATCTTTCATGACGGTTTGTGACAATTCATACATGACACGTGGTGTTGACCCAAGCTGGCCCATTACGCCATTCATTATTTTCTTAAAGCGGCTAACATTCGGTTCTTTTAAACGCTTCGCACGAGGGCCTTCAACACACCAAGGTGGCACAATACTCTTTGCATTTGGATCTTGTGATAATGATTTTTCCACCAAACGCATACCCGCAATACCATCCACCATCGCATGGTGAATTTTGAAGTACATCGCAAAACGATTCCCTTCAATCCCTTCAATAATATGACAGGTCCATAATGGTTTAGCGCGATCAATTAAACTACTGTGTTCCTGTGAAATATAGGTGAGTAGTTCAAGAATACGCCCCGGTTGTGGGAGTGCGATATGACGAAAATGATGATCAAGATCAAACTCTTCATCTTCATCCCAAAACAAACCATTGAGTTTGTTGTTAAATGGAGGAATAGGAATGGATTTGGAGTTACGAATATCTGCAACTAAATTTTGAATGAAGCCGGCAGGTGCATTTTCAGGGATTTGGAATAAGAATAATCCACCCACATGCATGGGTTGTTGCCGTTTTTCAAGCGATAAAAAAATAAAGTCAATCGGATGTAATGGACGCATAGTCTGGATTGCCTCCCTGCAATATCTGACCGCTCCTATATGAGCAATCTTGTTAGAATTATAGAACAAAATCTAGTATATCGATTTATTTTACCAATGGGAGCGCTTTGTGTGTATCCATTGGTTGCGAAAAACCACTGCTTTGCAGTGGTTTTGGTCTTTACTTTTTCAAATTACCTGCATGCAGGCCACATTCTTTGTGTGTCGCTTCCTCCCACCACCAACGTCCTTCACGTTCATGTTGATTTGGTAACACTGGACGTGTACATGGTTCACAGCCAATAGAAATAAAACCGCGTTCATGTAATGGGTTATAAGGCACTTCCATCATGCGAATGTAGCTCCACACATCGGCACTGGACCAGTTGGTAAGAGGATTGTATTTAATCAATTGTTTGCCTACGCCTGAAAAGCCTTCATCTGCTTGAACAACTGGAATCTCAGTTCGTGTGCCTGGGCTTTGGTCTTTACGTTGACCCGTAATCCAACCATCTAAAGTCGCTAATTTTTTACGTAAAGGCTCAACTTTACGGATACCACAACACTCTTTATGATCATCTTGATAAAAGCTGAATAAACCTTTTTCATTGACCAGTTGTTGAACGGCATCTGCTTCTGGGAAGCAAATTTCGATATTAATGTTGTAGTGATTACGCACAGTTTCGATAAATTGATAGGTTTCTGCATGTAAACGTCCTGTGTCTAAGCTAAAGACACGAAAGGGTTTACCTAAGTTAGCAGCCATATCAATAAGTACGACATCTTCTGCACCTGAAAACGAGATGGCAATTTCGCCAGCTTGATTTAGTGCGAGTGCTAAAATTTCACTTGGTGATTTGTCTGCATATTCAGCTGCGAGAGCATCAACAAGATCAATAGTTGGAATGGTTGTCATGAGTATCCTGGCAATAGGCTTGGAATCTAACAAGACCTATATTACGTTATTTGCTGTGTATTTTAATAGAGTTGAAATAAGCCACTTATCACTAAAAAATAAATGCTTATGAAAAAAATAGATTTAAAAAACAGCAATGCATTAGACAAATATTAAGCTATGATAGTTCAAAATTTTTCCACGTAAATAAAAGGGAGTATTCATGGAAGTTGTTTGCCTTGATCTAGAAGGGGTGTTAGTTCCAGAGATTTGGATTAACTTTGCTAAAAAAACAGGCATTAAAGCGCTTGAAGCAACCACACGTGATATTCCTGATTATGATGTGCTCATGACGCAGCGTTTGAATATATTAAAAGAACATGGTTTAGGTTTAAATGATATTCAAGAAGTCATTGCTGAGATGGGCCCATTTCCAGGCGCAAAAGAATTTGTTGAATGGTTACGTACACATTTTCAGCTGATTATTTTGTCAGACACTTTCTATGAGTTTGCGCACCCATTAATGAAACAGCTGGGCTGGCCAACGATTTTTTGTCATAAGTTAGAGACTGATGAAAAGGGTATGATTACAACCTATAAGCTGCGCCAACCTGACCAAAAACGTGAAGCAGTTAAAGCATTGCATGGACTAAATTACCGTGTGATTGCCGCAGGTGATTCTTATAATGACACCACTATGCTGGGTGAAGCGGATAAAGGTTTTTTGTTTGATGCACCAGAAAACGTGATTAAAGAGTTCCCACAATTCCCTGCAATTCATGGTTATGCAGCTTTAAAAGAGGCAATTCGTAATGCTTCAGTTCGTGATATTCCTGCTTAATATATTGATTTTAAAATAATAAAAAATGGCGCAATTAGCGCCATTTTTCATTGAATTCAATGTTAGTTAACATAGATTAATTAAAAGCGATAGCCAATTTTCATACCATATGCAAGGGCGCTGTTATCTTCAAAGCTACCAACAACATTCCCACCTGTTTGTGCATCTGCATCACCTAACCATAGGTAACGTACGCCAGCAGCAATGAAATAGCTTTGTGCAGGGCTATATTGAGCGCCTAATCCAATACTCCAGTTTCCTTCTACAGGGCCAAGTGTCGTAACAGGGTTACCTGCTCCAGAGTCATAACCAACAGAAGCTGAACCAGCCCATTTATCATTAAACTTATGAGAAAGACCTGTTGTAATAGACCACTGATCATCTGAATAGTCGATTAGATTTTGTGCTTTACCTCTTGCAGCTTGTGTTGCAGCAGCTAAATATGTTGGCTTAACTGCAAATTGATCCCAATGTACCCAGCGAATATTTGCAAAAGCTAAGGTATCTTTAGCGACACCTGATTGCAAATCAATGTTTACAGACTGAGGTGTAACAACTTCTGTGTTTGAGTTGGGACGAACAACAGCACCTAGGGCAAATGTTTCTGAAGTATCAAGTTCATGTTTAATTTCAGAGCGATAAGTGATAGCAGCTCTAAGTGCAATTTCAGGAATAGAGTATGCGGCACCTGCAATCCAACCGAAAGCATCATCTTCTTTGAGATCTATGTCGTAGCCACCTAATAGACGAGTACCACCGTATGCGGCGCCACGTAATGAAACTTTTCCTTCAACTGTTTGATATACGGGGCCTGCATAAAAATTCCAGTTTTGGTTGGGTTGGTAACCAATCAGCGCAGTTAGATTATGAGTATCAACTTCAACAGAAGTTCCTTCCGTACCATTACCAAATGTACCTGCTGTTGATGAGTAGGTTGCATCAGCACCGAAAGGCTGATCATATAATAATCCTAGTGAAATATTATCGGTTGGCTGTATTTTAATCGCTGCAGAAGGGAAGTAGTAATCACCTCCCATATCACTGATTTTTTCATCTTTAACAACTGTAGAGGTACCTTCTACAGTTGGATCAATTACTGTAAAACCAGCTTCAGCATAGTTGCCCGATTGAAAAAAAGCAGACATTGATTGCCCAGATCGATCTAGACCGCCAGCTATGACAGAAGTTGTTGGGATTAAGCTGAGCAAAATAGCCGAGCGAAGAGCTGTAAGCTTCATAGGGAACATTCCTTGTTGTAGCTTTATGTAAGTGATTGGCACGAAAAGTAACATAAATACAAAAAGAGTAAATGCTCAACTACGGTTGTAAAATGAACTGAAAAGTTAAAAAATATACTTGTGTAGAGTAAAAACACTAAAAAAAAATATTAATTTTATGATTTATATGGATTTATTTTTAAATGCTGAGTGGCTGATTGAATATTATGCAAAATGTTTAAGTGTTTATTTGTTGCTCAAATGAATCACAAGTGTATAAAAAAGAGCGTAGGTGTCATTGTTGAAAATGAAAAAACCATCTTTGCAGATGGTTTTTTCAGTATTAGTAATTAGAACTTGTAACCGATTTTTAAGCCATAAGCTAAAGCATCATTGTCATTAAATTCTGCAACATAAGTATCTGATCCAAAGTTAGATGCGACTTGCGCTTTTGCATCGCCTAACCAGAAGTATTTAACACCACCAGCGATAAAGGTTGCAGGTGTTGGACTATATTGAAGTCCTAAGCCAACATTCCAGTAACCTTCAGTTGGGCCAAGAGTTGATATAGGATTACCTGCACCAGAATCCCAACCTACTGAGACATTACCTGCCCATAGATCATTAAATTTACGGCCTACACCTACGTTTGCTGACCATTGGTCATCAGTATAACCAACAATATCAAAGCCATTTGGGTTGTCTGGAGTCTGGCCTAGCGCACCTAGAGTATCTGCAACAGTTCCGAATTGTTTTAGGTCAATAGAAAAGTCTTTCCAATTCACCCAACGTACATTTGCAAAGGCAACTGTATTTGCCATGATCCCTGTTTGGAAATCAAGGTTAACAGATTGGGGAGTTGTAATATTTGCATCTGTTGCTACATCGTAAACAGGGCTACTGCCAACAAATGCTA
The DNA here is from genome assembly GCF_058599305.1 of Acinetobacter sp. CAU_H_S139_7. NCBI lineage: Bacteria > Pseudomonadati > Pseudomonadota > Gammaproteobacteria > Moraxellales > Moraxellaceae > Acinetobacter > Acinetobacter sp. CAU_H_S139_7. The sequence continues at coordinate 2,629,257 of NZ_CM178651.1, read as the reverse complement.
ATACGTTACTTTGACCATATTCGCGAGCAGATGCTTTGTGGTCAATTTCAGAGCGATAAGTGATAGATGTTTTTAAAGCAATTTCAGGAATTTGATAAGCAAAGCCAGCTAACCAGCCAACTGCACCATCTTCATCTAAATCAGCATTATATAAGCCAAGGCCGTTAGCTGAACCATATGCCGCACCACGTAATTGAACATTACCTTTAATTGTTTGATAAACAGGACCAGCATAAATGTTGAAATTTTCATTTGGCTGGAAACCAAAAATCATAGACAAACTTTGAGTGTCAACTTCTACTTCAGTTGCTTCACCGTTTAAGTGTAACAAACCTGTATTGAGACCAACAAGTGGGTCACTTGTTGAGTATGCAGCATCAGCACCAAATGGTTGGTCATAGATCAAACCAAATGAGAAGTGGTCTGTTACTTGTAATTTAAGAGCAGCTGAGGGGAAGTAGTAATCATCTCCCATGTCAGAAAGATTGCCGCCACCAGCAGTTGAAATAGCCTTCCCAGATACATCTGGATCTAATACAGAAATACCTGCTTCAAAGTAATTACCAGGTTGCAAGAATGCAGAGATTGACTGACCTGAACGATCTAGAGCAGCGGCAAATGCCCCCGTCATTGGTACAGTTGCTAAAATCATTGCTGTCGTTAATGTCTTTAATTTCATTCTACGTCTTTCCTTGAGGTGCAAATGCAAATGTTTATTGCTCATTTTGTGTTTATGTTTTTTGGCTTTTGGAGAAGTCGGTTAACCGAAATCATTTGTTACTCCGTGTCACAAAAATAGCACAATTAAAATAAGAGTAAATGCTCTAGACATAACTAATCAGTTCAAAAAGTGATCGCAATAGAGTTTTTACACTAAAAAAACACTTTTTTTCAACTTAAGTTAATGAAAAATATAAATATATAATTTGAAATATAAAATTTATTTTTTGGTTAAAATTTACTCAATTAAGCGTAAAAATAAATCCTTTTTGTGATTCGTATCACTTTTTTCTTTACTGTATTTATAATACAAAATTATATTTCGTAGATCATTTATCGATTATTTTTATTTAGAAGATCAAGTTATTGTTTTTTACATGATTAATATTGTCTACAGCGACAATGATAATTGTTGCGGTTATATTGCGTTGTGTTATAAAAAATATATAAAAGCTGAAACAAATGTTAAGAACAAAAATCTTTAGTTTTAAATATAGATGAATGAATACAGGTGGTTATTAAGCGGTGTAATCAGCACTCAATCTTGACTTAAATTAAGCTGTAGTTTTGTTATACCGTTAAAAGCATAATTTATTAAAAAATTTAGAGTTTTAGTTCGCTATCGCTCTACTGTGAACCATAAATGATTAGAAGGATGGGCTTTGTTGTACAAACCTATTCTTAAAGCCATCTTTAGCAATATAATTTCCGAATGAAGAAGCCAGCACCTAAAATTGACCGTACAAGCAATTGCTCCTCATATAACCGAGTTCTCATTAATCGTGGAAATATTGCCATTTGGTTTGATCTTGAAACTCAGAGGTATGCTCATTATTGAACAAAGTAGCAAAACCAGAAGTCATACAATATGGCTTCGACTTTTGTCTCTTAACTCGGTTGGAGGAACGCCAAACCAACTTTTAAAGTTGCGACTAAAAATAGATAACTCTGCATAGCCCAACTGTAGAGCAATATCCGTCAAATTCACATTGCCTGCATCAAGCATACGCAGTGCTTCTTTTTTTCGGACATTTTCGAGTATATCTCGATAGCTTGTTCCTTGCATTTTTAAAGCGCGCTGAAGCTTTTTCGGATGCATGCCCATACAGAGTGCGATATTTTCAATGCTGCAGTCTCCTGTCGCCATCAGCATGCGGACTGAACTCTCTATCAGTGCGGTATTGTCTTCAGTTTTGGTGCTGCTTTGTGTTTCAAGCTGCTGTACGATCAGCTGATTGATGGCATCTTCATTAAAATTATAGGGTTTATAGCTTAAAAAGCTTGCAGGAAAATAAAGTGCATCTTCATCGGTTTCAAACTCTACCTGACATGAAAAATGTGCTTGGAAAGTTTGAGCACCTTTTTGTGGTGCTTTTTGCTTGAAGCAAATTTTTTCTGCATGCCACTGCGGGCCAATCAAATCTTTTAAAATATTCGCGACAAGGCAAATGGCCAGTTGTGATTTTTGTGGTACATCGGTGTTGTATTCACTTAAACGCACAAAGTTCAGCTTACAGAGCAGAGCATTATGTTGCGAGACGTGGAAGACAATGCCTTCAGCATGTAAATAGACATATTTTTGCGCCACGCTTAAGGCTTCAAGTATGGTCATTTGTCGGGACATATAGACGCCAATCAAACCGATTGTGCTAATATTTTGGAGTGCACCGAGTTTTAAACCGAAGCAATCATCCTGACAAGCTAAGGCCGCTTTTTCCAATAAATTTAAATAATGATCATAATGAATAAATGAATCTGGATCACGGAGTAAAGCAGGTAAAATCCCGATCTCTTTCAAGATTTCTATAGGGTTTACGCCATAACTACGGACTAAGTCTTCAAAACCGCCGAGGCTGGCTGCACGAATATAACTTCCCATTACAACATTCCGTGTTGTCCTAAAAGATCAATTTAGTGTCCTAAAAAGTCAAGCATAATTCAAGTCATTTGTTAAAGTAGGATAAGAGATTGTCTCAATCAACATAGAAAAGAAGTATTGAATCACCATTTTTAGCCGTGAAAGGAAAAGCATATGCAACTTACGGTTCAGCCTCATATCGAGCAAACAGTGATAGAACAGACATTACACGATTGTTTTCAATTGCAGCGCAAAAGCTTTCATCAACAAGGCATTGAAACGATTGCGCAACGTAAGCAACATTTACTGAATTTAAAAGCACTGATTAACGATCACCGTGAAGCAATTATTGAAGCCCTGAATCGAGATTATGGCAATCGTTCACGTCATGAAACCTTACTGGCAGAAATTATTACGGTCACAGATGATATTAACGGCAGCATCAAACATTTGAAGCAATGGACCAAAGTACAAAAGCGTCATGTCGATCATAGCCTGTATTTTGGTGCAAAAAACCGTGTGATTCCGCAGCCGCTGGGGGTGATTGGAATTATTGTGCCGTGGAATTTCCCCATCAATTTGATGTTTTCACAGTTGTCAGCCGTGTTTGCTGCGGGAAATACGGCTATGGTTAAAATGTCTGAAAATTCAAGACATTTGGCTGAATTGCTGATTGAGTTAAGCCCCAAATATTTTAAAGCGGAAAAATTACAGATTTTCGATGAGACTGGTGAAGTGGGTATCGCATTTTCAAAATTGCCGTTTGACCACCTGATGTTTACTGGTTCTGGTGCGACAGGGCGTAAAGTCATGGCTGCTGCAGCACAAAACTTAACCCCTGTGACTCTGGAACTGGGTGGTAAATCTCCTGCGGTGATTGACCCTGAATACCCTATTGAGAAAGCTGTAGAACGCATTATGTTTGTGAAACAGTTTAATGCGGGGCAAATTTGTACCAATGTCGATTATTTATTTGTACATGAGTCGAGGTTACAAGCGTTTATTCAAGCGGCATCAGTTTGGGTGCAGGAACATGTGCCTGATATTCATAGCAAAGATTATACTTCTGTGATTGATGAGCGTGCATTTCAGCGCTTAGTACATAGCTTGGCAGATGCTGAAGCCAAAGGGGCTAGTTTAATTAATTTAAATCAGCAAGAGCCTGATGCTGCGACACGAAAATTTCCACTGACTTTGGTGTTGAACAGTAATGATGAGATGGAAATTGATACGCGTGAAACCTTTGGCCCGATCTTGATGGTCAAAACCTACCAAAAGCCTGAAGATGTTGTTGACTATATTGTTCAGCGTGATCGTCCATTGGCCTTTTATCCATTTAGCAATAACAAAAGCTTAGTCGAATTTTATATCAGCAGAGTTATGTCGGGCGGGGTTTCGGTCAATGATGCCTTATTTCATGTCGGGCAGCATGACTTACCATTTGGTGGAGTCGGTGCCAGCGGGATGGGGCACTATCATGGCTATGAAGGCTTTTTGACTTTTTCCAAAATGCGTCCTGTGTTTTATCAGGCGGGTTTTTCAAGCTTGAAGTTTCTCGCGCCGCCTTACGGAAAATTTGCCAATTGGCTGTTGAATTTATTGATTCGGATGAAGTCATAAGCGCTTAAATTTAAAAACAGAAAAATAAAACTATTAAAGGAGTTAATAGGATGAATAATAAAGATTTTGATTATGATCAAATTGTGATTGGCTCAGGCTTTGGTGGATCGGTCAGTGCTTTACGCCTTAGTGAAAAAGGCTATAAAGTCCTGATTTTGGAGAAAGGCTTACGCCGTGAAGATAAGGATTTTCCAACCACCAATTTAGACACCAAAAACTATTTGTGGCGTCCTGAACTGGGATTCAGAGGTACGATGCAATTTACTTTCACCAGTAAAACCACCATTTTGCACGGGGTAGGCGTTGGTGGGGGCTCACAAATTTATGCCAATGTACATTTAATTCCACCTGATGCTGTTTTTGAGTCCGAGGCGTGGACCAAGATTCGTAAAGACTGGAAAGAAACCTTAAAACCGTTTTATGGTCTCGCTCAACGCATGTTAGGTACAGCGAATAATACTTATACCAATATTGCAGACGACACGTTAAAAGAAGTTGCGAGTGAAATTGGATATGCAAATTCATTTAAAACGGTGAATACGGGGGTCTTCTTTTCTCAAGTAGCTGGTCAAGAAGGACAAGTAGCGAAAGATCCGTATTTCAATGGAGATGGACCAGATCGTAACTCCTGTATTTATTGTGGCAGTTGTATGTTGGGCTGTCGTAATAATGCCAAAAATACCCTGATGAAAAATTACCTGTATTTTGCTGAGCGTAATGGCGTTGAAATTCGTCCAAGTTCAGAAGTGGTGAAAATTAAACCACTGAGTGAAGATGGTAGCGCAGGTTACGAAGTAATAGTCAAAGAAACCCTTGGGAAACAAGTTCGTCAGTATCGTTTGCACAGTCGTGGGGTAGTGTTATCTGCAGGGGTGATGGGTACGGTACCGATGTTGTTAAAAATGCGTGATCAGCATAAAACTTTACCCAATATTTCTTCATTGCTGGGACAGGAAGTTCGGACGAATTCGGAAACCCTAACCACAGTAAACAACACAGGAAAAAAACTGGATGATGGGGTGGCAATCAGCTCTTTTATTTCGGTCGATGCAGATACCAATATCGAGGTCACACGTTTCCCTGAAGGTGCAGATGCTTCATGGATTTATATTCCATATGTGCCGATGGTGACTGGTCAGGGCTTTATGCGCTTTATGAAGTTTGTTTTTAATACACTGTTGCATCCCTTAAAAACCTTTAAAGTACTGCGTTATAAGGGTAAAGCCAAAGACTCTATTATTTTATTGGTAATGCAAAAGTCTGAAGCGTTTATTCATTTTGAATGGCGTAGAAAGTGGTATCGACTGTTCCAGAATAGTATTACTGCCGTGCAAAAAGAAGGAGACACACCACTCACCGTTTCATTCCCTGCGGCTGAAGAAGCCACTAAAATGATTGCACAAAAGTTGGGTGGAGAGCCAGGTTCTGCACTTACTGAAATTCTACTGGGAACGCCAACGACAGCACATATTATGAGTGGTGTTGCGATGGGTAATGATAAGTCGAATGGCGTTGTAGACTTCACCGGTCAAGTCTTTGGTTATCAAAATTTACGCGTATTAGATGGTTCAATTGTGCCGGGAAATTTAGGTGTGAATCCCTCACTGACCATTACCGCTCTGTCTGAATTTGCGATGAGTCAAATCCCTGTGTTCTCCGCAGAGCGTGCAGCAAAGATTCAGCGAATCCAGTTTAGTCAGCCTTTGGACGGACAGGTGTCTGACTTGAAGGGTACTGGTGATTTAGTTAGTGCATTAAGCAATGCTTAAAAAAGTGGATATGGTTTGGGCTGGTGATGGTGCTTAATAAGGCAAATTTGACATCCGAAGCAATACAATCTTGAGATCATTATCCCTCTAACGCTGTATGACAGCGTTAGAGGGCGTTGCTGATTTTATGGGCTATAATTCAGAAATTCCTAAGTAAGAAGAGAGCGAAAAGCTGTCTTACCTTTTTACCGATTAATGAGTAATTGGGGGACATTACTGAGTCTATCCGTAAACCCAAAAGCTATAGTTTATTTTTTCTTTTTATAAAATATGACTAGTAAAATCAAAATAATAACTAAGATCAAAGTAATCATGACTGTTTCCATAGTTTGACCTCTAAATCTTGGATTTTATCTAATTTTAACATGCTCATTCGATCACTATATATTCAAAAAAGATCATTTTTCGTTCTTTAAATATGGAATTGCATATATATGTTTATTCGTATATAAATATATTCAAAGATTCGATTGAGTTTGAGCAAATGACTGCTACTCCAAAAGTTAAGATTTATCATAACCCTGAATGTGGTACATCACGTAATACATTGGCATTAATTCGTAATGCCAATATTGAACCTGAAGTGATTGAGTACCTTGTAACACCTCCATCTAAAAATGAACTAATTCAAATGATCGCGGATGCAGGTTTAACGGTGAGAGAAGCGATTCGTAAGAATGTTGATCCTTATCGTGATCTCGAGTTGGGCCGTGAGGACTGGACGGATGAACAGCTTTTAGATTTTATGCTGCAGCATCCAATTTTGATTAACCGTCCATTTGTAGTGACTGAGTTAGGAACTCGTTTAAGTCGTCCGTCAGAATTGGTTTTAGAAATTCTGCCACTCCCACAAAAGGGTGCTTTCACTAAAGAAGATGGTGAACAAGTACTGGATGCAAATGGGCAGCGATTGAAATAAAAATTTCATGGATATATGTGAATATTGATATATCCATATATTTGAGTGAGTAAAAAAATATGGATCAAATCAATTTCTTTAAATGTTTGGCTGATGAAACGCGATTCAACATCGTCATGTTGGTTCTTGGAAATAATGAACAATGTGTTTGTGATTTGACTGAAAAATTAGAGTTGAGCCAACCCAAGATTTCACGGCATTTAGCCTTATTACGCTCTTCTGGTCTTTTACAAGATCGACGTCAAGGGCAATGGGTCTATTACAGTCTCAATCCCAATTTACCCACTTGGTGCGTAGACGTACTTAACACCCTTAAAAATGCTGATTTACAGCCAAAAGTTGCTCCATCATTTCAACAAATCAATAGTTATTGCGAGTAGAACAATATGAAATTCCTTTTTTTGTGTACTGGAAATAGTTGTCGTAGCATCCTGTCAGAAGTGCTGTTTAATAGTCGTGCCCCAGAGGGTTGGAAAGCATACAGTGCAGGTAGTAAGCCATCAGGGCAAGTACATCCATTGACCATTGAAACATTAGAAAATTTGGGTCTTTCAACAGATGGTTTGTGGAGTAAAACCATTGATGATTGTGAACAATATCAACCTGACGTGGTGATTACGGTCTGTGATTCGGCAGCGCAAGAAGCGTGTCCACTGTATTTAGGCGGAGCAATCAAGGCACATTGGGGCTTGGCTGATCCTTCGCATTTAGACTTGCCGAAAGAAGAGAAGCTCAAAGCATTCCAAGTGACTGTAGACCATGTCAATCGTCGTTTAGATGCATTGTTAGCACTCGATACAGCGCACATGTCTCGTCCTGAATTGATTGCTGCAATCAATCACATCTCAGATATTGAATGAGAACATCATGGCTCAACAAAGACTGTCATTTTTAGATCGTAACCTCACGCTATGGATTTTCATTGCGATGGGGTTGGGAATTGCGATCGGTGTGTTCTTTCCACAAGCCTCAGTGGCATTGGATAAAATGAGTGTGGATTCCGTCAATATTCCAATTGCGATAGGTTTGATTTTGATGATGTATCCACCTTTGGCAAAAGTGGATTATGCCGCGCTACCACAAGTGTTTAAAGACAAAAAAACCTTAACTTTGTCTTTGGTACAAAACTGGCTTATTGCACCTGTTTTGATGTTTGCCTTAGCCATCATTTTTTTACATAGCTATCCTGAATATATGACCGGCTTGATCTTGATTGGTTTAGCACGCTGTATTGCGATGGTCTTGGTGTGGAACGGTTTGGCCTGTGGGGATAACCAATATGTTGCTGCATTGGTGGCCTTTAACAGTATCTTCCAGATTTTATTCTTCAGTACTTATGCTTGGCTCTTCTTGACCTTTTTACCGCCTTATTTCGGTATTGCAGGACAGGTGATCAATGTCGATTTCTGGACCATTACCCATGCGGTATTGGTGTATTTAGGGATTCCATTTTTTCTTGGCTTTATGACCCGATTTATTTTGGTTCGTGCTAAAGGTTTGGCTTGGTATCAAAATACCTTTTTACCCAAGATTAGCCCACTGAGTTTGCTGGCTTTATTGTTTACGATTGTGGCGATGTTTAGCCTTAAAGGAAACGATGTAGTGAGCTTGCCACTCGATGTCTTGCGTATTGCGATTCCATTGACGATTTACTTTATCGTGATGTTCTTCATCAGCTTCTTCATGAGCAAATGGATGGGGAACGATTATCCTAAAACCACAGCCATTTCTTTTACTGCTGCGGGGAATAACTTTGAATTGGCGCTGGCCGTAGCGATTGCGACCTTTGGTTTAGCTTCACCAGTCGCATTTACCACGGTGATCGGCCCATTGGTTGAAGTACCAGTGTTGATTGCTTTAGTCAGTGTGTCTTTGTGGCTTAGAAAAAAGTTTTTTAAAGAAGAGGTGTAATTTCTATGACTCTCCCAAATGTAGATATGAATCTTTTGGATCAACCGACTTTAGAAAAGGTACAGGCCAAAGCGCTAGATCATCCACCCCGTATTTTACTGCTCTATGGTTCTAACCGTGAGCGTTCATACAGCCGATTGGCGGTGATGGAAGCTGGTCGTATCTTAGAGCAGTTTGGTGCAGAAGTTAAAATCTTTCATCCTAAAGGGCTGCCTTTACCTGAAGATGCGGACACTGAACATCCAAAGGTTAAAGAGTTGCATGATTTACTCGCTTGGTCAGAAGGTATGGTGTGGTGCTCGCCTGAGCGTCATGGCTCAATGAGTTCAATTTTCAAATCGCAAATTGATTGGATTCCATTGGCTGGCGGTGCGATTCGAGCAACACAAGGCAAGACGTTGGCCTTGATGCAGGTGAGTGGGGGGTCGCAGTCTTTTAATAGCGTCAATCAAATGCGTATTTTAGGCCGTTGGATGCGCATGATCACCACCCCAAATCAATCCTCTATTCCTAAAGCTTTTTTAGAGTTTGAAGAAGATGGACGAATGAAACCTTCAGCCTTTTATGATCGAATTGTCGATGTTATGGAGGAGCTGTATAAATTCACGCTACTGACGCGTGGGCAAAGTCAGTACCTTACAGACCGCTATTCAGAGCGAAAAGAGTCGGCAGAAGAATTATCTAAGCGTGTCAATCAACGGAGTTTATAAACTCTAGATGATCAAAGATGTTGAAAAGTAGCTTGTGTAATTGAAAAGTCCAATTACAGATTTGATCAGTTTTTAAAAGTCACTTAGTTTGTTGAATAGACTGGGCTTTTTTAATTATGAATATGGCTTCACTATAATCAAGAGGAGAGATGCTTTGGCACAACTACAAGCACAAGTCGATGTGGTTATTATTGGTGGTGGTCAGTCGGCACTTGCTACAGCTTATTTTCTCAAACGTAAAAAAGTTCCATTTGTGATTTTAGATGATCAATCGCAGGCGGGCGGTGCATGGCTGCATGCTTGGCAGTCGCTACATCTTTTTTCACCGCATACATGGAGTTCGTTGTCGGGTTGGATGATGCCAACGACTGAACACACCTACCCAACGCGAAATGAAGTGATCGAGTATTTGTTGGCATACGAGCAACGCTATCAATTTCCGACCATTCGGCCAGTCCATGTCGATCATATTGAACAAAAAGATGACTATTTAGATGTGTATGCTGGCGAACAATATTGGCGAGCTAAAGCGGTGGTCAGTGCTACAGGAACATGGAGTCAACCTTATATTCCACATTATGAAGGACATGAGCGATTTGAAGGGATACAAATACATTCAGCTCATTACGTAAATCCAGAGCCTTTCATCAATAAAAAAGTGATCGTGGTTGGAGGTGGCAACTCTGGTGCACAAATTCTTGCTGAAGTCTCAAAAGTTGCAGATACCACTTGGGTCACAGTAACACCACCTCAATTTTTATCGGATGATGTTGATGGGCGGGTCTTGTTTCTTCGGGCAACGGAGCGTTTAAAAGCCCAACAGGAAGGTAAAGTGATCAATCAGCCTGTTGGTGGTCTGGGTGATATTGTCATGATAGACACTGTCAAAGAGGCCCGTGAACGTGGCGTATTACATAGCCGAGAACCGTTTAATGCATTTGAAGAACATTCAGTTGTTTGGGCGGATGGTACAACACAAGCCGTAGATGCTGTGATTTGGTGTACAGGGTTCAAAGCTTCACTGAATCATTTAAGAAGTCTTGATGTGGTAGAACCTGATCAAACGGTTGCTGTCCATAATGGGCGTTCAATGAAAGTAAATAATTTATGGTTGGTTGGCTATGGTGAGTGGACAGGCATGGCATCGGCGACTTTAATTGGAGTGTCCAGAACAGCAAGAGCTGCGGCTGATGAAATTGCTGCCTACTTGACTAGCTAAAACGTATAAGTTTAAAGGGATGCATAGACAGGTTTCATGCATGAACAATTCGATTTGATTCGATACGGAGGAGGACGGAAATAGAATTCGCCGTGAAGCAAATGGAAAGCAATTATTGATGATTGATAGGAGATTCAAGCTACTCTAAGTAGCTAATTAAAATAAGAAAACCTATCTATTGAAATCAGAAAAGCAGCCGAAGCTGCTTTGCGTTTTTTTATCATCGTTGAAGTTGCCTCTAAGGCATTCACCATCAGCACAAATCAAATTGCCAGATTTAAGCGTCTACTTTGCCGGTACGAGAGTTTTGGCTTAATTCATCTGCATGTAGGAAATGCGTATGCTGCGGTGCGCGTTTGGTTTTGCTCCATTCTTCCAGCATGTCATATTTCATTTGTTCAGTAATCATGGCAATCTTTTGTGGCGCTTTTTCATCGTCATAGGCCAGTTCCAAACGATGGCCATTTGGATCAAAGAAATAAATTGAGTGGAAAATACCATGATTGGTAATGCCCAAGACCTCTATACCATTGGCTTCTAGGTGTTCTTTCGCATCAATCAGTGCCTGACGGTCTTTGACTTTGAGTGCAATGTGCTGCACCCATTTTGGGGTGTTTTCATCACGGCCCATTTCAGGCTGGGTTGGTAGTTCAAAGAAAGCCAGCACATTGCCGTTTCCTGCATCTAGGAAGAGGTGCATATAGGGATCAAAGGCTTTGGTTGAAGGGACAAGGTCTTCAGCAAAGGCGAGAATGAAATCCATATTTAGATTTTTTTTGTACCATTCCACCGTTTCTTTGGCATCTTTACAACGGTAGGCCACGTGGTGAATTTTTTCAATTTGAATGGTCATTTTTATATCCTTATAAAAAACTTAAGCTGCTTCAGGTTGCATTTCAGGTGCAGCGTGTTGAAAGGCCTCTAAACTGTTGCAATGGGTATAGATCGAACAAATTTTTGGATAATCGGATAAATCAAGATTAAAACGTAGAGCGTTATAGACTTGTGGAATCAGGCAGCAATCCGCTAGGGTCGGCTGATTGCCAAAACAGAATTTGCCATTTGACTGTTCCAGTTGTGCTTCAAGGGCTTTAAAGCCCATTAAAACCCAGTGTTTATACCAAGCTGTTTTCTGCTCATCACTTATTTCAAATGTACCCGTCAGGTACTGAAGTACCCGTAGGTTGTTGAGTGGATGGATATCGCAGGCAATACTCAAACTAAATGCACGGATCAAAGCACGCTGCTGCAAGTCTTGAGGGAGCAGGGCCATGTCTGGGAATTTTTCTTCTAAATATTCAAGAATACTTAGCGATTGGGTCAAGACAAAATCTTGCTCTGCCCATGTGGGCACCAGCTCACTAGGATTGATTTGACGGTAGCTTTCACTATGATGTTCACCACCATTATTGACTAAGTGCACAGGTACATGTTCAGCAGTCAGACCTTTTAAATTCAGGCCAATACGAACTCGGTAAGCCGCAGAACTACGAAAATAGGTATACAGTTTCATGGGCAACATCCTGGTCTGCAATTATTGGGTAAAACCAAAATCCACTGCTGGCAGAATTTTGCCGCTGACTTCACCAAAGCCAATACGCAAATCATCTTTTTCGCAATAGCCTTTCATAATGACGGTATCGCCGTCTTGAATGAAGTTACGCTGTTCGCCATTTGATAGCGTTAAAGGTTTGGTGGCATTCCAAGTGATTTCGAGCAATGAACCATAAGAATCTGGAGTTGGCCCTGAAATGGTCCCTGAACCCATCAAATCACCGACCTGCAAGTTACAGCCCGCAATCGTATGATGTGTCAGCTGCTGAGCCATGGACCAGTACATATATTTAAAGTTGGTTTTGCAGATCACATCACTTTTTTCGTCATTCTCAGGCTGAATTTCAACCGAAAGATGAATGTCATAGCTGTTGCTGCTGTTGTCTTCACACAGATAAGCCAAAGGTTTTGGCTCTTGTTCAGGCGAACTGGTTTTAAATGGCTCAAGTGCTTCCAGCGTCACAATCCAAGGTGAAATAGACGACGCAAAAGTTTTGGCATTAAACGGACCAAGTGGCACATATTCCCATTGCTGCAAGTCACGAGCAGACCAGTCATTAAACAGCACCATACCGAAAATATGATCCCAAGCGTTTTCAATTGGAACAGGTTGACCCAGCTGACTTGCCTTGCCTACGATAAAACCAGTTTCAAGTTCAAAGTCGAGTTTACGGCAAGCAGAAAATACGGGACGTTCTGAATCTGGCAGCTTGATTTGTCCTGATGGACGGACAATGTCTGTACCACTCACAATGACCGAGCTGGCACGACCGTTATAACCAACAGGGAGTTCTGACCAGTTGGGCAGCAGCGCATTTTTCGGGTCACGGAACATGCAACCGACATTGGTGGCATGTTCTTTAGACGAATAGAAATCGGTATAGCCTGAGATGTTTACAGGCATATGCATTTTAACGTCTGATTGTTTGAAGAAAACCTGATCACGCAGGGTCTGATTATCACGAAGTTCAGGATTATCTGCGGACAACAAAACTTGTAATTCAGCGCGGACCTTAGACCAATTGGCTTGACCTGATTCAATAAACAAATTCAGTGTCGGCTGATTAAAGAGCAGTTTACCATCTGCCACTTTGCAATAACCATGCGCTTCCAGTACCGCCAGATCAATTACCCATTCTCCCAGTGCTACGCCAGCACGAGGCTGCGAATTGTGTTTTTTACTAAAAATGCCATAAGGCAGGTTTTCTAGCGGGAAATCTGAATGTGCAGCAATTTCAACAAATGACTTCAAGCGTTTGCTCATGGATATTGATCCTTTCCGTGGAAAATTTAAGTTCTAGATAGAATCATACTTATATTTTAAAATTACGCAATAAATAATTTATTTATGAATAGTGTAAATTATTGAGCTATACTACTCTGAATGAGAGAGTCAGGTTTAGATGGCTCACATTTTTGATTTAAGTAGTACAATTCACCAATGGAGTTATGACAACTAATGCAGCTATGCAGGGTAAAGCGATGAGTGTTGAGGAAGAAAAAATACAGGGAGGGGTTCAGTCTCTGGAAGTTGGATTAACCGTATTAGATGCATTAACTGCACATAATGCACCGATGATGTTAAAAGAGCTGTCCGAAGTTTTATCCATGCATCCGGCCAAAGTACACCGTTATGTGGTGAGCTTGATTCGTAAAGGCTATGCTCAGCAATTAACGGATGGGCGTTATAGTTTAGGTGAGCGTGCACATGCTTTTGGGGTGAATGCACTCAAACGAACAGATATGCTGGAATTAAGCCAGCGTTATATTCAGGACATTCAGCAACATCTGAATTGCAGTATTCATGTCAGTAAATGGTTTGCCGATGGCGCGGTCGTGGTTCAGTCTCTAGAATCTAACCATGTCTTTAATATTATTACCCGAGTCGGTTCACGCATGCCGCTGCTGAAATCTGCGACAGGGCGCTTGCATGCCAGCTATCAGTCTGAGCACATCATCAAGCCATTATTGGAAAAAGAATGGGAAAGTAGCGTTAAGTCAGAGCAGTATCCTGCAAATTGGGAAGATTTTTTAGAGCTGAAAGCGAAAATCCTGAGTCAAGGTTATGCTTCAGTCACAGGAGATATGATGGCTGGGATCAATGCGATTAGTATTCCAGTCTTTAATTTCACGCAGCAACTGGATCATGTCATTACTTGTATTGGCACAGAAGATCAGTTACCCGAAGGGCAAATGCAGCAAGCAATTGATTATGTACTTGGCGTACAGCGACAGATCGATGCTTTATTTTGTCCAGCTGCTGCCATATAAAAGCGTCGATTGCATTGAAAAGATGAATTAAGTTTTAAATCCGCCCTTTGGTGGATTTTTTTATGGGATGCGGTCGTGCTAGACAGTATAAATATTTCATTTTCTGCCACGCTGTCTAAAGGAAAAGGGGAAATTAGGAAATAGACAGTGACGCTTAAACCCGTAGACTTAGGTTGCCTTGATTCAAGTTCTGAAAAATAACGATAAAAAAGGCTTCTAACCCTAGAGTGAGAAGCCTAAGTGAACATGATATATTTTTAAGCAAGCACAGACTCAGCGGAGCTTGCCGCTTTAAGCACAGTCGCCATCGACTCAGCCACATAATCAATATTGTTTAAATTTAGGCCAGCAGTACACATACGGCCGCTGCGGACTAAATAAATACCATAATCGTGTTTCAGCAAATCGACCTGTTCTGCACTTAAGCCCGTATAACTAAACATGCCTTGTTGCTGGGTCAGATAGCTAAAGTCCATATCTGGTAGCGCTTGACTGAGTTTGTCTTCAAGTAAGCGACGCATCAGTAAAATGCGCTGACGCATTTCTTCTAATTCAGACTGCCATAGCTGAGACAATGCTGTGTCATTTAATACCTGACTCACCAATAACGCACCGTTAGCTGCTGGGCTAGAATAAATGCGACGGACTGTCGCTTTAAGCTGGCCCAATACATTTTGGGCAATGTTTGCGTCATCGCAGACAAAGTTCAAGCTACCAACGCGCTCACCATATAAGGAAAAGATCTTGGAAAAAGAATGGCTGACAATAAAGTTCATACCAGACCGATCTAGCGCATGTATCGCATAAGCATCTTGCTCCAAGCCTTGACCAAAGCCTTGATAGGCCATGTCCAAGAAAGGAATCAAGTCATTTGCTTTTAGAACCTCAATCACTTGATCCCATTCATGAGGTGCTAAATCTGCACCTGTCGGGTTATGACAGCAAGGATGCAGTAGTACGATACTTTGAGTAGGCAGCTGTTTTAAGGTATCTAGCATCGCAGTTAGATTTACGGCATGGGTGTCCGCATCATAATACGGATAGAAATGGGTTTGAACACCAGCACCATTAAAGATCGCAATATGGTTTTCCCAAGTCGGTTGACTGACCCAGATCTCGGACTGCGGAAAGTATTTGTTTAAGAAGTCTGCACCTACTTTGAGTGCACCAGAACCACCCAAAGTCTGAATGGTGACGACACGCCCTTGCTGACGAGCAGGGCTAGCCTGACCGAAAATGAGTTCTTGTGCAGCCTGATTAAAGCTCTTGAGTCCATCCATAGGCAAATAGACTCGGACTTTGTCATAGTCAGGAATTAAATGAGTATAGGCTTTTTGAACCGACTGTAGCTGTGGCACGATATTATCTTCATTATAATAAAGTCCGATACTGAGATTGACCTTATTCTGGCGCGTATCTTTGCTGAATTCCTCCATCAGAGAAAGAATCGGGTCACCTGCATAGGCATCAATATGTTGAAACATGAATACATCCTAATATGATAAATACGATATTACGCTTCTGGTAAGGAAGTGATTTTACTTTTTTCAAGCAACGCAACATGATCTTCTTGCTTCCGTTTAAAGAGATAAGCCGTCAGTAAAATTGCAATCCAGACTGGAATCATGAGAACTGCAATTTGCATATCTGGGCTACGACTCATAATGAGCAGAATACTCGCCATGAAGGCAATACATAAATAATTGGTAAATGGATAGGCCACACTTGGAAAGTGAGTTTTTACCTGCATGCGATTCATGGCTTTTTTAAACTTTAAATGTGTATAAGAAATCACGACCCAGTTAATCACAATAGCCGCTACGACCAGCATCATGAGTAAGTTAAATGCTTTTTCAGGAAATAAATAGTTAATCAGAACACATATTAAAGTAAAGAAAGCTGAAACCATAATGGCATTTACAGGAATACCACGCGGATTAATTTTGCTTAAAAATTTTGGAGCATTGCCTTGTTGTGCCAGACCAAGCAGCATTCGGCTGGTACAGTAATTGGTGCTGTTATAGACAGAAACAGCCGCGGTCAAAACCACAAAATTCAAAACAGCGGCCACGGTTTGGCTGCCTAAAGAGTCGAAAATTAATACAAAAGGACTACCGCCTTCAGCCATCATATTCCATGGATAAAGCGACAAAATTACGACTAGGCTTAAGATATAAAATAACAAGACGCGGTAAACAATTTGATTGACGGCTTTTGGGAGGGTTTTCTGAGGGTTATCTGTCTCTGCTGCTGCAATACCTACCAGCTCAATTCCACCGAAAGCAAACATAATCATGGCCATAGCCATCACTAAACCTGTAATACCATTGGGGAAGAAGCCACCGAGCTGCCATAAATTTTGTAAGCTAGACTGGCTATGACCACTACCGCTAGCCAGCAAGTAACTACCAAAAGCAATCATGGCAATAATTGCCACAACCTTAATGATAGCTAACCAAAATTCCATTTCACCAAATAATTTCACGTGCAGTAAATTAATGACATTAATAAAAATAAAGAAACCCAAAGCAGAAACCCACGTTGGAATATCAGGCCACCAGTAATGGATATAGAGGCCGACAGCACTGAGTTCAGCCATACACACTAAAATATTCAGTACCCAATAATTCCAGCCAGACATAAATCCCGCAAATTTGCCCCAGTATTTATAAGCAAAATGACTAAAAGAACCACTCACGGGTTCATGCACAATCATTTCACCGAGCTGGCGCATCATGAGAAAGGCAATAAGACCTGCGATGGCATAGCCTAAAATAACAGAAGGTCCTGCGAGTTTGATGGTTTGTGAAATGCCGAGGAAGAGCCCTGTGCCGATAGAACCACCGAGGGCGATGAGCTGAATATGACGATTACTTAAACCTTTTTTCAGGTTTCCTTGTTCAATGTGCTGCATTTTTATTCTTCATCCATGTGAGATAAAGCCCTGATCCATGATGATGTGTGTACTTATTTTTATATTGTCATCGGAGCAGACTTTAATTTTACGAGTATAATTTTTGCGCAAAAGTTAAATTTCCCTGTACATAAAACTATATGTACAGGGAAATTTTAGAAGTCGTTTAAGCTTTAGATACATCTAAAACGCCACGTTTAATTTGATCGCGTTCAATCGACTCAAATAGCGCTTTAAAGTTGCCTTCACCAAAACCATCGTCATCTTTACGTTGAATAAATTCAAAGAAGACAGGGCCTAGCATATTTTGGGAGAAAATTTGCAATAAGAGGCGTTTATTACCGTCTTTAGTATTGCCATCCAGCAAAATGCCCCGTTTTTGTAGTTCATCAGCAGGTTCACCGTGGTTAGGCAAACGCTCATCTAGCATTTCATAATAGGTATTGGGCGGAGGTGTCATGAACTTGGCACCTAAAGCTTTTAACTTGTCCCAAGTGCTAATCAGGTCATCACAAATGAAGGCAATATGCTGAATGCCTTCACCGTTAAACTCATTGAGGAATTCGGCAATCTGACCATTTCCTTTATCCGAATCTTCATTGAGCGGAATACGGATTTTGCCATCTGGCGCCGTGAGTGCCTTGGACGTCAGGCCAGTATATTCACCTTTAATATCGAAGTAGCGAATTTCTTGGAAGTTAAAAATCTTTTCATAGAAATCAGACCAATACTGCATACGGCCTTTATACACATTGTGGGTCAAATGGTCGATTTCATATAAACCTGTGCCGACAGGATGAGAGGGTACATCATCAAAGAAAATGAAGTCATTTTGGTAAATGTCACAATCGACGAGGAAAATAGGAGAGCCGCCAATCCCTTTAATTGCTGGGATATTCAGCTCCATCGGGCCAACTTGGTTGTAAATTGGTTCTGCACCAATTTCTATTGCCTTTTTAAATGCCTTTGCCGCATTCTTGGTACGGAAACCCATTGCACAGGCAGAAGGGCCGTGTTCTTTATAGAAATAAGCTGCATACGATTCAGGCTGATAATTAAGAATGATATTAATTTTGCCCTGACGCCATAAATACGCATTTTTAGACTTATGCTTTGCCACTTTGCTGAACCCAATGGTTTCAAACACCGCATCTAGCTGACCATCTTTAGAAACAAACTCAATAAATTCGAATCCACACAATTCTAATGGGTTGGCTAATTCATTCATACAACGTCCTCATTTCTTTTTTAAGCAATCCTATTGCTTATCTTTTTAACGATTCCTTTCAGAGCTAACGGACTGGTCGCTACAATTCTAGAGCGAGAGAGACAAATCCGTTTGTCTGACATGGGGCACTTGTTCAGCAGCATTCTCAATGTTGAGTGAGCAAGTGTAGAAGTTTTAATTCATCATACTTGATCTAAATTATTATTCAATACGTAATTTAATTACGCAATAAATAAAATTGGTAAATGATTAACCTATAAATTAAATTAATATTATTCATAAAATATTTTTTAAAATATGGGGGCTTTGTTATACCAAGATTTCAGGATGAAATCTGTGTTATAGGACTAAAATAGAAAGGAAAAATTGGGTATGAAATTTGGCTCATTCAGTGCATCTATTGAGAACAGCTATTTGAAAATGAAACAGCCAAGCAATTGATTTGAGCACGAAAATTAATTGTAAAATATCAAGAACAGTTTGACTTACTAAAACCTGACTTGAAAATCCAGATGTAGGTGGCGCCACGAGCGAGTTTCTTCACGCTGAATTTTTTGCATCAGTTTGAGCGGCTGTTGAATCAGCGTCCAATATTGAAGGGGATTATTAGTATCACAGTGTGATAAATCGAATTTTTAGTGTTTATGATTAGGCTTAGAGAGGTTGAAAACAACCATAAAATGGTACGCTCTGCGGGACTCGAACCCACGTCGGTCGCTTAGGAGGCAACTGCTCTATCCAGTTAAGCTAAGAGCGCAAAAGTGCGGTTAATGTAGCTGATTTTAATCAAAAAAAATAGTTATTGCCGAAACAATAACTATTTAAAAATGAAAATTTTATGCTTTTCTAAACAGAATTTTGTATAGAACGAACATTAATACGATCCAGACGGGGATCATAATCACAGCGCCGCTTAAACCTTGTGTCCACATGATGTAAAGCACTACAGCGATAAATCCAAGAACAAGGTAGTTACTGAAAGGCGACCAAAGTGCAGGAAATAAGGGTTTTTTCGCTTCGCTTTTCATGGCCTTCATAAATTGAAGATGAGTTAAGCTGATCATGGCCCAGTTCAATACCAAAGCGCCAACAACGATGTAAATTAAGTTGCTGAGTGCATCTTCTGGCGCAAAATAGTTCAACAGTACACAACCGAAAATCAGTAAAGCAGAGAACAAGACTGCTGGAATTGGCACACCTTGCTTATTGGTTTTACTGAATATTTTAGGTGCATTACCTTGCTGTGCTAAACCAAACAGCATGCGGCTGTTAGCATACATACCGCTGTTATATACAGAAAGTGCTGCAGTCAAGATAATAAAATTCAGTAAATGTGCAGCCCAACCAATACCTAATTGACTGAAGATCATTACAAATGGGCTCTTATCTAAGCCGCCAAGTTGTAATTCATTCCAAGGTACAAGCGATAACAAAATGGTTAATGAACCCACATAGAAAATGAGGATACGGAATACCACTTGGTTGATTGCTTTAGGAATTGATTTTTGTGGATTATCAGCTTCTGCTGCAGCCATACCAATCAATTCAATACCGCCAAAGGCAAACATGAGGAAGGCAAGCATATAGAATAGACCTTCAACGCCATGCGGGAAGAAGCCGCCATGAGACCAAAGGTTGCTGAATGAAGCCGTGGAATCTGCGCCTGCCGTAGCCAAAAGATAAAGACCAAATACAATCATGGCGACGACGGCTGTGACTTTGATGATAGCTAACCAGAACTCTGATTCACCGTAAAATTTCACATTACCTAAATTGACTAAGGTAATGATCACAAAGAAGGTGAGAACCGATGCCCATGCAGGAATATGAGGCCACCAGTAGTTGATATACTTCGCAACAGCGGTCAGCTCGGTCATGGCTACTAGAACATATAGAATCCAGTAGTTCCAGCCTGCAAGAAAGCCTGCAAATTTGCCCCAGTATTTGTTTGCAAAATGACTAAAAGAACCGGCTACAGGTTCTTCAACGATCATTTCCCCGAGTTGACGCATGATTAGAAACGCAATTAAACCGCCAATTGCATAGCCCAAAATAATGGATGGGCCAGCAGATTCAATCACATGTGCGGAACCTAAAAATAAGCCAGTACCAATTGCGCCGCCCATGGCAATCAATTGAATATGACGGTTCTTTAAGCCACGCTGAAGTTGAGACGACTCTTTATTCAAGTTATTTCAGCCCGACAATGGATAAGTGTTTCCGATTGTAATAGATCGCGAAGAAATCGCATAGTAGCTCAAAATTCATGAAAAAAAGTTATTATTCATATGAAAAATAATATGTAATAAGTTGTAAATAAAAAACATACGAATCAATATATTAATTTTATTTAAATTATAAAATCGGGAATTTTATTTGGAAACCGGACGTTCACAAATGGTTTTTTTTTATACTTACTTAGACTAAAGTCCTGTACGTTACGCATGGATATTGAAAAAAGGTATGATGAACCAAAGTTAAATCAGCATGCTTGACTTAACACAATGATAAATATGAAGGATTCAATAAAAATGAGTTTTGCACCGCAAATCAAAATTCCAGCAACGTATATGCGTGGAGGGACCAGTAAGGGCGTATTCTTTAAATTAGATGACCTCCCAGAAGCTGCGCAACAGGCTGGACGCGTTCGAGATCAGTTATTGCTCCGTGTAATTGGTAGCCCTGATCCTTATGCAAAGCAGATTGATGGCATGGGTGGTGCAACATCGAGTACCAGTAAAACGGTGATTTTAGCGAAGAGCCAACAGCCCGAACATGATGTCGATTATTTGTTTGGACAAGTGTCGATTGATCAGCCTTTTGTCGACTGGAGCGGAAACTGTGGCAACTTAACTGCGGCAGTAGGTTCATTTGCGATTTCAAATGGTTTGGTCGATGCTGCACGTATTCCAGAAAATGGCATCTGCACAGTCCGCATTTGGCAGGTGAATATTCAAAAAACCATTATTGCACACGTACCTATTACGCAGGGCCAAGTTCAAGAAACAGGTGATTTTGAACTTGATGGCGTGACGTTCCCAGCTGCAGAAGTGCAAATTGAATTTTTAGATCCAGCCGATGATGGTGAAGATGGTGGTGCCATGTTCCCAACAGGGAATTTGGTTGACACTTTAGAGGTTCCAGAGATTGGTCGCTTTCAAGCAACGTTTATCAATGCAGGTATTCCGACCATTTTCTTAAATGCAGAAGACATTGGCTACACGGGGAGTGAATTACAAGACGCAATTAATGGCGATGCCAAAGCTTTAGCACGTTTTGAAACCATTCGTGCCTATGGTGCAAAACAGATGGGGCTGATTCAAGATATTTCTGAAGCTGCCAGTCGTCAACACACGCCTAAAATTGCTTTTGTTTCTAAGCCAAAACAATATGTCTCGTCGAGTGGTAAAACCATTACAGAGCAAGACACCGATTTATTGGTTCGTGCCCTTTCTATGGGTAAATTACACCATGCGATGATGGGGACAGCAGCTGTTGCCATTGGTACCGCAGCAGCGATACCAGGAACCTTGGTCAATTTGGCCGCGGGTGGTGGAGCACGTGAAGCCGTTCGTTTTGGTCATCCTTCAGGGACCTTACGTGTGGGAGCGCAAGCGATACAAGAAAAGGGTCAGTGGGCAGTGAAAAAAGCTGTCATGAGCCGTAGTGCTCGCGTGTTGATGGAGGGTTGGGTGCGTATTCCAGCGGAAAGCTTGGATTAACGCTATGTAAAAAGCCTCTTTCTGTAGAGGCTTTTTTATGTCAACTCTAGGTCTGTGATAAGAAGGCTAAAAATAACTAAGAGCATGAGAGGTGAATTTTAGGGCTTGATTGCTTGTGTAATGGCTGCTTGAAATAGTAGAAAAGTCATTCTTATCACCTCGTCTGCAAAAATTAATAGAATACTGCGCCTTGTTTGTACTTTCGGCATAGAGAAAGCGGGCAGAAAGCAGTATCATGCCAACAGATCACTTCAAATGATCGACTCAGTCAAACTGAGCACCAGATTAATTTATCCTATTGTTATTCGAGGCGAATGTGTCAGCACTAACCGACGTATCAGCAAATGCACTCCAACAGGCTCAACAACGTATTCACGATGATTTATTGACGGCACTTGATGCTTTTTCAATTCCGGAACCGTTACAGAGTGCCGTGCATCATGCGGTCATGTTAGGTGGCAAACGTGTGCGTCCTGCGCTGTGCTATGCCACGGCACATTTAAATCCAAACAATAATGCCGCTGCCGTGCGCCGTGCCGCTGTGGCTGTGGAACTGATTCATTGTTACTCCTTGGCACATGATGATTTGCCGTGTATGGACAATGATCTTTTGCGTCGTGGTCAGCCGACCTGTCACGTGGCTTATGGTGAAGATACTGCTTTGCTTGCGGGAGATATCTTGCAGTCCATGGCGTTTGAAATTTTAGGTAGTCGACTGTTTGATGCTGGCCCAGTGGTTGATCAGGGTATTGTACTGAAGCAGATGCAAATTTTAGCGACAGCGAGCTCTAAAATGGTGTGTGGACAAGTCCTCGACCTACAAGCCGAAGGTAAACGCGTCGATCAGGCTGCACTTGAAAATATCCACCGAAATAAAACGGGTGCATTGATTTCTGCTGCGGTGATGATGGCCGCGGTGACTGTATTTGACGGTTGCGATCAAGCGATTCCAAAGTTACGCGAATATGCACAGGCAATTGGTTTGGCTTTTCAGGTGCAAGACGATATTTTAGATATCATTTCAAATACAGATGTACTGGGTAAAACCGCAGGGAAGGATGAGCAAGTCGAAAAATCGACTTATCCAGCCTTGATGGGGCTAGGCGCTGCACAAGAGTATGCCAAAACTTTGCATGATCAAGCCTTTGCTGCTTTGGCTTATTTCCAAACTGATGCGGCAGCAGAACTGTATCAGATTTCACAGTTTTTATTGGCTCGCCAAAGCTAAGTTTCAGTGTTTAGATTAAAAAAAAGAGGACATAGCGTGTCCTCTTTTTTAATGCTTGTTCCTTAGAGGCTTGAGTTTTTCCTCAACCACAATAAAAAAGACAGCTCGAAAGCTGTCTTCATTCAATCAAACCACACATCAGTTAGATGTCTTTACGTCCCATAACACCACGGATGGTACTTAAAATATCGGCTGGCAACACCACTGTTTTAGCATTGTTCGATTTAGACATGTCTTGCATCGCTTTGACATATTGTTCGCCCAACAAGTAAGCCACAGGAATTTCCTTGTCGCCCACAGCCGAAGTGACCATTTCAATGGCACGCTGAGAAGACTCCGCTAAGACCACTTGTGCTTCTGCATCACGACGAGACGCTTCTAAACGGCCGTCTGCCTCTAAAATCGCTGCTTGTTTTTCACCATCGGCTTTGGTCACGGTCGCACGACGTTGACGTTCAGCTGCCGCTTGCGCTTCCATTGCTGCTTGCATGGTTGAAGAGGGTTGAATATCTTGAATTTCAACGGTTTTGAGGGTAATGCCCCAGTCTGAAATATCATCCGAAATGGCTGCTTTAAGTTTGGCTTTAATGTGATCACGAGACGATAGCGCATCATCAAGATCCATTTCACCAACGATTGAACGTAGTGACGTTTGCACTAAGTTTTGAATGGCCCATGTATAGTTTTCAATCCCATAGACGGCATTTACAGGCGTGGTGATGTTGATATAGGCCACTGCATTCATGAGCAAAACGGCATTATCGCGGGTAATCACTTCTTGAGAGGGAATGTCTAATACAATGTCTTTGGTCGTCACTTTATAAGCCACTTCATCGACATAAGGAATCACAAAGTTGAGACCTGGATTCAACGTGGTATGGTATTTACCCAGACGTTGCACGATCCATTTATAACCTTGTGGAACAATACGGACACCTTTAAAAATGGTGACAGCGGCAAAAGCCAAAATTGCTAAAACGACAATAAATCCACCAGACATATGCTTAACTCACTTTTATCTATTTTCGTTGGTTGAGAGATGTGCTTTGACCATTAAATCATTGCCCAGTATTTCAACGACACGCACTCGGTCGCCGACGTGGACTTTATCTAAAGTGCGACAGTTCCATTCATCTGAACCGAGTACTGGAATGGGGAAGCGAACGCGAATGTGTTCATTTTCAGGACTCGCTTGAATCACCATGCCAATTTGACCGATGGTTGCTTCGCGAGATAGTCCTGCCTTGGTTTTGTCAGTCGAAAGCGGTTTAATAAATTTAAACCAAAGTAAAGTGCATAAAATCGACAAAATAATCCACGTCACAAACTGCGTGGTAACACCCATCATGGGGAACATCCAGTACAGAATACCGACCATAATGGCCGCAATACCGAACCACAATGCGGCAAAAGCAGGCAGAATCAGCTCTGATAACATTAACAGAACGCCCAATACAAACCAGTGCCAAGGTTCAAAAGCAAATTCCATACATCTACTCATATATTCGTTATAGGGATATAGATGCAGAAGCATCTATATCAATTTAGCAGATGAATAAGTCTTTGAATATTAAAAATCAAATTTTTTAGAATTTGGCTTTAGGGACTGGTTTAAAGGCAGCAGGGGTCTTTTTAAAATCGACAATGGCTTTTTCGATCGATTTAATTTTGAGCTGCGCGGCTTTTTCACCTTCTAAAATAGATTGATTGCTGGATTTTAAGTCCAAAGTGCCCAAGTGTCCGACTTTGGGTTGAATCACCACAGTCGCTTGGCTCAATTCTTCATTGATGCTTTGCTGCCCCATAATATTAATGGTCTGGTCGAGCAAGCCCCACATATTGAGGGGTTTGTTGCCGACAGGACGAGCTGAAATATCAATCGCGATCACAATATCCGCGCCCATGTCCTTGGCTGTTTTGACTGGAATTGGGCTGACCAGACCGCCATCGACATACTTGGTTCGACCAATCACCGCAGGGACAAAAACGTTCGGAATACTGCATGAAGCACGTACTGCTTGGCCCGCATTGCCTTTGATAAAGTCGGCCTTACGTCCAGTGTCAAGACGGGTCGCCACCGCAGCAAAGCGGATAGGGAACTGTTGAATTGGTTTGTTGCCGACGTGTTTGTTGACATAGTCTTGTAGCTTTTGACCTTGAACAAACCCTTGGGAGTTGAGGGTTAAGTCTCGAATGTCCGATTCTTTTAAGGTCAAGGCAATTTGCTGAAGCTGGAAAGGCGTTTTACCACTGGCATAGATACTGCCCACAAAACTTCCCGCACTGGTTCCCGTGACAATTTTAGGTTTAATACCATGTGACTCTAAAACTTTAAGCACCCCAATGTGTGCAAAACCTTTGGCACCGCCACCGCCGAGTGCAATCGCAATCACAGGTTCACGAGCTTGAATGGGAGTTGTTGTTGGTGTTTTCTTTGATGCAAGATCACATCCTGCCATAGTCAGTGTGAGAGCACCAATCAGAGATAAACGAGCAAAATTCATGGTCAAAAGTACTAAAACGCAAAACAAATAATGGTGCACATCTCAGCAGATTCGATCTTGATTTACTAGCTATTTTTTAAGCGTTTTTGTAAAGGCTTGGCCAACCATTTTGGGTTTTTCGCTGAAAATTTGCCGATATACAGATCTAAAATATGTTCTAGGTCTTGCTCAAAATCCCCAGTAGGATGAAACACACCCAAGCAGTGGATAGTTTTTTGCGCATAGTCAAAAGAAAACATCACAATCGGAATCTGTGCACCATACGCAATGCGATAAAAGCCACTACGGATGGATTCGGCTTGCTTACGTGTGCCCTCAGGTGCCATCCCGACCCAAATTTTTTCTTTGCTGTGAATAATATCGATAATATTTTGGGTTAACCCTTGAGCATGGGTACGATTGACTGGAATGACGCCAATCCACTCAAGTAACGGTTTCAGTGGGGTATGAAACAAACTGTTCTTGCCAAAAATGGTGATTTGCAGGCCTAAGCCCAATAGAGCCGTAAAGCCATGCCATGCATCGATATTTGAGGTATGCGGTGAAATAATTGCTACCGCTTTAGGTAGATTGGGAAATTTGCCAACAAAGCGCCAACCTTGCGCCAAATAAAGCTGCTTAAAAATAGCGCGAGTGAATGCAGATGAGTTACGACTTGGAACTTGATCTGGTAGCTCTGGAAAATATTGGTTCATTGTTATTATACTCAATCGACCAAGATGTATATGATCTCATCATAAGCACTGATCGGCTTGAATTCATTGGCAAAAAAAGTGAAGGGATAGCGATCTCAGATGAACATTTTGACCAATCCATGTATATAGGAACAGCATGCTACAGACTCGCAATGTATATATTTTGCTGTTTTCATTGTATTGGGCGCAAGGCTTACCCGTTGGGTTTATGACCCATGCCTTGCCTGTCATTTTAAGAGCACAGGGTGTGTCATTGGCACAGATTGGGGGCTTCGGACTGCTGATGTTGCCGTGGTCGATCAAAGTGTTTTGGGCACCTGTGTTAGATCGTTTTGGGATCACCCGTTTGGGCCACTATCGTAGTTGGATTATTCCATTGCAGTTTCTTACGGTGCTGGTGCTGATCGGACTATCTTTCCTCCCGATTGATGGATTAAATCAACCTATTTATTTATGGGCTTTCTTTGTGGGCCTCCTGAGTATGAATTTGCTCGGGGCAACACAAGATATTGCAACCGATGGATTGGCGGTCAATATTCTAAAAGGGGAACAACAGCACTGGGGCAATACCTTTCAGGTGATTGGATCGCGTCTGGGTTTTATTGTTGGTGGTGGTGCAATCTTGTGGGCATTAGATTGGCTGAGCTGGCAGAGCACTTTTTTGATGCTGGCGGCAATGGTCTTTATAAACACGCTGCCGATTTTAATTTATCCAGAGCCAAAGCATCGAGCTGTTTCAGAAGCTCAGACCACACCTTTTAATCTCCAGCAGATCAAAAACTATTTGGCTTATTTTGTCCAGAGTCCTTTGCTTGCAGCATGGTTAGCAGTGCTATTGAGCTTTAAAATTGCTGATGGTTTAGCAGGGCCACTTTTGAAGCCTTTAATGGTCGATTTGGGTCTGAGTTTTTCTCAGATAGGGCTTTATGTCACCATGTTGGGTGCATGTGCCGCCTTAATAGGCGCAGGACTTGCGGGCTATAGTTTGAAGTTGATTCGCCGTGCCACGGCTTTAGTACTGTATTCGGTGCTAAAAATATTCAGTCTGGGGGCTTATACATGGTTAGCCTTTCAATATGAAAACCAGCACAGTATTCAGCCGTGGCTGATTTATCTGATCAATGCCTTTGAAGATATGACTTCATCGATGCTGTTGGTGGTTATGCTCACCCTAGTAATGCAATACAGTCGCAAACATCTGGCAGGCACGGACTTTACTTTTCAAGTGGCGCTGATGGCCACGGTCAGTGGCGGTTTGTATAGTGTGAGCGGTCTATTGGGAGATTGGCTCGGCTATTTTAATTATCTGTGTATGATTGTAGTCATTGCGATGTTGAGCCTGTGGTTTATCTTCAAATGGCGTGGCATTGCGATGCATTCAAACCTTTCATAATTCATTCATAAATAAATCATAAAAAGTGCTAAATAGTGACGTAAACAATTAAAAAATATAACTAAATAATTTTTTAATTGTTCTGTCATATATGTCTGAACGGTAATATTTGTAACAAATTTACCGTAGGATATTTTGATAATGAAAACACAAATTGCAGCCGCAATCGCTTTAAGTTTAGTGGCAGGGGTAACATTCGCAGCACCTAGTTTTTATGGTGAAATTGATGTCACGGCCGATTATTTACCTGAAGACAATGCTTCGCCAAATAAAGACCGCGATGTGGTCGAGTTGAATTCTAACAACTCCTTTTTGGGGTTAAAAGGCGAAGAGAAGCTGACAGATCGCTTAAATGCACTATACCAAGCTGAATTTACCTTTTATGTAGACAATGGCGGTAGCACCGATACTTTCGTTCCGCGTAATTTACTCGTAGGCTTACAAGACCAGAAATTGGGAACATTGAAAGTCGGTAAAATTGATACCCCCGTTAAACAACTGTCTTCAGTGGTAGATACCTTTAATAACTATGTGGCCAACAAAGCCGATGTGGCGGGGATTTTCACGGGTGAAAACCGAGTTGATAATGTGCTGGTCTATGAAACACCTGCTTGGGGAGTGGGCGCAGGTAAACTGAAAGCTGCGGCACTGTTAGCAACAGGTGAAGCTGGTGGTATTGAAAAATCTAAAGGCGGGGCAAAAGTTGCAGGGCGTGGTCTGGGCGATGCTTGGTCAGCATCAGTAGTCTATGACAGTAAAAAGTTTGTTGCAGGGGTTGGTTATGATAAGGCCATTCCGTCAACCTTTGCAGGGCGTGGCACTTTAAATGCGTCAGCGCCTGAAGTGACTGGCGGGGTAGCAGGCAGTGCTTTTGCCGCAGCAGATACCTTGCGTGCTATTGGTCGAGTAAATCTCAATAATGGTTTGGCATTGAAAGCCTTATATCAAACTTCTGAAGTGGCGGATGTACAAGGCAATGATGCTGCCGCGGCTGCCATAGACAACGCACAAGGCTGGTTGGTTGGGGCTGAATATAACTTACCGACTGCCAAAGCTTGGACAGTGAAAGCGCAGTACAGTCAAAACTCAACCAGTTTTAAAACATCTAAAGAAGACTTTGATGCACAGCAGTTTATTGCAGGTGTTGATTATGCCTTTACCAAGCAAGTTAAAGCTTATGGTTACGCAGGGATTTTGACGCTTGAACAAGCATCATTTGAAACCAAACAACCTGTAGTAGGTACGGGCATCGAGTACAAATTTTAAGGTTTAAGTGATAGAAAGGGCAAAGTCTCTAAAGATTAATGTGAATCAGTTAAGGAGTTTTATAAAAGCTCCTTAATTTTTTGTCGTTTACGATGGAATCTTCGTATTTTAAAATTCAATATTTGGAGCTCGTCCGTTCTTTTACGTAGCCAATAGAACCAAAAACATTTGTCATCCGCAAAATCTTTTGCTTTTCTGCATTTAAATGATCATTTTGCAAAAACATTCCTTTTAAATGGACATGCAGGTTGCGGATGACGCTTACGTATATCAAATAATATTGGGCGGCTCAAAAAGGGCATCTGATTGCTTAACTGATCGGTATGACTTTATATATTCGGCCACAGCGCTTTTTTTATTTAAGCGAGTTTTAAGTTTAGAAAACTACATTGGGGCATCCGCTCAGCAAGACATGATTTAAAATGTTCAATTTGCAGTCTATTTTTAAAGAAGTTTCACTTTCGCGCTTTAACATCTATTTGGCGCTGTGGTTAGCCGTGGTTTTAAACGTGATGTTCTATAAGCAAGTTCAGTTGCTTACACCGTATCATGGTTTTAAAGCGTATGCCTTTATCGGCGCTACTGTTTTGGTGGTGTTGGCTTTTTATCATTTGGTTTTTCAACTGTTACAGTGGCGACCGATGGCTAAAGGGTTGGCTGCGTTATTGATCATCATTGGTGGAATGAGTGCCTATTTTGTCAACAGTTTAGGCGTTTCGATCACACCAGATCAGATCCAAAACATGATGCAAACCGATGGAAATGAAGTGCGCGACTTGTTGTCATGGCGTCTTGTGCTGTGGATTGGGGCGATGGTGGTACTACCTTTAGTGGTTTTATTTAAGGTCAAAATCCGCCGTGATCCTTTTAAAACCGTGTTATTGCACAAGCTGTTCGGTAGTGCAGTTTCTATTTTACTGATTGCAGGCATGTTGTTTATTTTCTTTGTTGATTATGCCGCGATTTTCCGTGAGCATCGTGATCTCAAAGGGATGATTTCACCGCAAAATGCGATCAGTTCAACCCTGTCGTATTATAAAAAGAATCGACCACAGCAGCATTTACCGTTGGTGACTTATGGTGAAGATGCTCATTTGGTGAAGCAAGTCGGACAGCAAAACTTGCCGAAATTGATGGTTTTGGTGGTCGGTGAAACGGCACGTGCAGAAAGTTTTTCTTTAAATGGCTATGCGAAAAAGACCAATCCTGAGCTGGAAAAACTCAATGTCATCAACTTTAATCAAGTCAGTTCTTGCGGGACAGCCACTGCGGTTTCTGTGCCTTGTATGTTTTCAGGCATGCCACGTGAAAACTATGATGCACAGTTAGCGCACCACCGTGAAGGTTTATTAGATCTTGCACAGCGTGCTGGTTACAAAGTGACATGGATTGACAATAACTCTGGCTGTAAAGGCGTTTGTGATCGGGTTGAGCAGTATAAAATTCCAGAACCGATACAGAAAAAATGGTGTTCAGCCGATGGCGAATGTACCGATGAAATTTTGGTGGATAGCTTAAAAGCCTATATGGCTGGTATTGCGGCTGATGATAAAACGCCACGTTTAATTGTGTTACACCAAATGGGCAGTCATGGACCAGCTTACTATAAGCGTTCAACGCCTAAGTTTCAGCCTTTCCAACCGATGTGCGAAACCAATGCCATTCAAGCCTGTACACCTGAACAGCTGAAAAATAGTTATGACAATTCCATTGTTTATACCGACCATGTGTTGAGTCAACTGATTGGTGTATTGAAGCAAAGCTCAAATTTTGAAACAGGTTTTTGGTATTTATCTGACCATGGTGAGTCGACTGGTGAGCACGGGCTGTATTTACATGGTTCACCTTATGCCATTGCACCAAGCCAACAGACCCACGTACCGATGCTGATGTGGTTTTCAGAAACATGGCAAAAGCAGAATCCGCAACAAATCGCTTGCTTAGGACAACAAAAAAGCCAAGAATTAAGCCAAGATCATTTGTTCCCAAGCTTATTGAGTTTACTTGGGGTAAAAAGTATGGTGATTGATTCAAAAAATAATATGTTAGAACACTGCACTGCGACCAAAGCGAGCGCTTAGACCATGTCAAAAATATTGATTATTGAAGATGATTTTATGATTGCTGAGTCCACACAAACGCTGCTGCGTTATCAGCAGTTTGATGTGGTGTGGGTCAACAATGGTTTTGATGGTTTAAAGCAATTGCAACAATATCCATTTGATGTGGTGTTGTTGGATTTGGGACTACCGATGATGGATGGGATGCAGGTTCTAAAAAATATACGCTCGCTTTATCCGACTTTGCCTGTGCTGATTATTTCAGCGAGAGATCAGTTACAAAACCGAGTCGATGGTTTAAACCAAGGCGCGGATGATTACTTAATTAAGCCTTATGAGTTTGATGAGTTACTGGCACGTATTCATGCACTATTACGTCGTAGTGGCGCGTTAAAACAGCAAAAGCAAAGCCAGACTTTGAGTTATGCAGGTCTAGAGTTAGATGAAGATTTGCACTTAGCCAAGTACAAAGGGCAGACCATTGATTTATCGAACCGAGAATGGGCTATTTTAATTCCTCTGGTCAGTCATCCCAATAAAATTTTTTCCAAAACCAATTTGGAAGAAAAGCTCTATGACCTTGACTCGGAAATTAACAGCAATACCATTGAAGTTTATATTCACCATTTGCGTGCCAAACTTGGCAAAGACTTTATCCGTACCATTCGAGGTTTAGGCTATCGTTTGGGGCAGGTTGAAGCATAACGATGGCGAAGTCGACTCCTGTTTCCTTAAAGCGTCAACTGATTACCTATACCTCTTTATTTAGTATTGTGATGGGCTGTTTGTTGGTGATTGCAGCATATCGCATTGCACTTGAAGAGACCAATGAGATACTCGATGCACAAATGCGTAATTTGGCTGAGCGTGTTGCAGCGCATGATCCCGCTCCAATTAAGAGCGAGTTTGAAGCGGACAGACACTATCACGAAGAAGATTTATTTGTAGATGTCTGGTCGTATGGACTGCCTGAACAACGGCAACATGAGTTTGATTTATTAATACAACCTGTTAAAAAAGCTGGATTTTATACCCATCACACAGCACAAGGCTTATGGAATACCTATGTGCTGCCAACAGAGAAGTACCAGATTCAAGTCAGCCAGCAGCGCAGTGTAAGACAAAAACTGGCTTTAGAGCTGGCGGCCAATATGTTGATTCCATATTTACTGTTTATGCCTTTGGCTTTATGGGGACTGAGTTGGATTATTGGGCGTAGTCTAAAACCCTTAGATGAGTTTAAAGCGGAACTTGCACAGCGTGAACCCTATGAACTAAGTGAGATTCGGCCCGATGGTTATCCACTGGAAATTCTTCCGACCATTAATGAAATGAATCGTTTATTTGAACGAATTTCGCTGTCGCAACAAGAACAAAAGCAATTCATTGCCGATGCCGCGCATGAGCTCAGAACCCCCATTACAGCACTGAATTTGCAAATGAAAATTTTGCTGCATGAATTTCCTGAACACCAAGCCTTAAAAAACCTAAGTTTAGGCTTAATTCGGACTCAACATTTGGTGTCACAACTGCTCAATTTGGCAAAACAGGATGCTTCTGTACCGAGTTTAGAACCTACACAAAGACTAGGGCTAAGTGATGTAGCGGTTGAATGTATGGAGCAACTGATGGAGCTGGCGCTAGCGAAAAACATTGATTTGGGCTTAGAACAGCATGAAGCACTTTGGATAGAAACTCAAAGTTCAGCCTTACATTCGATTGTTTATAATCTCTTGGATAATGCGATTAAATATACCCCTGAACAGGGCGTGATTAATGTCTCTATTTATCAGCAAGATCAACAAGCGATTGTTCAAATTGAAGACAGTGGGCCGGGCATTGCACCAGAACTTTATGATCATATTTTAAAACGTTTCTATCGCGTACATCATCATCTGGAAGTCGGCAGTGGACTGGGCTTATCCATTGTCGATAAAGCCGCGGAAAAAATTGGCGCCAAACTGCACTTTGGACAAAGTACAGGATTGGGCGGCTTACAAGTTCAAGTGATCTTTAAGCTGTAGTTTCGGCTTGATTTGGGCTGGACAGTGTAAATTGCTTATAACACAGCGCATATGCCAGTACATTGACCAGCCAAATCACCCATGCCGTCCATAAATTGTGACTGAGGAAATGTGTACCCCGCATCATTTGCGCCCAACCCATTACAAAGCCTAGAACTAGGGCAGCAAGCAAATAAAACCACGCCCGTTTGGGTTCATTTAGACGGTATACGAAATATCCCACAAAGAGCGCAAAACCTGTCGCAGCATGTCCTCCAGGAAAACAATGTCCTGCGCTGGCGGATAAGTCCCAAAAGAAATCATGTGTCGTGGCTAGAGTCATGTCCCATGGACAGGCATGTGCGGATTGTGATTTTAAAATCCCAATGAGACTGGTACTGATGAGTACTAAACCAATGAAATAGCCATTTTGCCAACGCTGGGGTTTTAACGCAGCCCATTTATATGAAGCGAGCCATTTCAGCAAATAAATCACATACACTGCGATGATGATGTCTTTGACATAACGGTGATTCAGTTCTGCTAAGGCCCAGTCGCGCTTTAGTGGAAAATGACCTGTTTGATCCATAAAAGGGTGAATCAGTTGTAAGTCGATGGTGCCCGCCACAGGGAAGAGCAGCCACAATACGGCAAAACCTAGCGTCAAAATAAAAAACTGAAGGATGAAAAAACGTTGCTGATCCGACACAAGTGAGGCCATGTTCTGAAAATAAGCGCTATTCAAACAGCGTCAGCTTAAGCGAGGCTTAACATAAACGCTGTTTCATCGGCTTTAGCATGATCTGTGCTTTGGTTATCGTTTTATGGCGAATACAAAGTGTCGGTTCAGTGTTACATTTGCTCTCAAATACATGAGGTTTAAACATGTCGATACGTGCTGTTCTATTTGATTTGGATAATACCTTGACGCATCGTGGACGAAGTGTTGCGGCTTTTAGTCAAGATCTTGCCGATACTTATCAAAGCCAACTTAACTGCGTTGATGTGGAGCAGATTGAGTCGATTGTGAATCGGATTGATAATGGTGGTTATCCCTTAAAAGAGTATTTAACTCATCCCAGCATCGGTGCTTCAGTGGCTTATGCGTTGCTACAGGAGTTAAACTGGCAGGTGGCTCCGCATTTAGAAGAATTAAGCAATTTTTGGTTTGAACAGTTTGGTCGCAGTGCTGTGGCGATGCCTGAGGCTGAGCAAACACTGACCCGTCTAAAGCAAGCAGGATATAAACTCGCCATTATTTCAAATGGTGGTCATACCACACGGCTGTCTATATTAAATGGCTTGGGTTTTCAGCATTATTTTGATGTGATCAATAGCTCTGGATTGTTTGGCCAAGCCAAACCCGAAGTTGATATTTTTATTGACACCGCACAGCAACTGGCTGTTGATGTGGAGCAGTGTTTATTTATCGGTGATCATCCTATCAATGATGTACAAGGTGCACAGCAGGCAGGAATGCAAGCACTGTGGTTATCAGGCTTTCATGTTCCTTCAGTACAGATGTCTGCACCGAGTATCACGGCATTGTCCGAGATTTTTGATTATTTAGAGCGCTAAAAGCCTCTTATCATGTTCAATACGAATAAAAAAAGCGGCCCATGTGAGCCGCATTAAAGTGGAAATGTGTTTAGAACATACTGTCATCTGAGTTGGCAGAGATTTTATGAATAGATAAATCTGCACCGCGAAATTCATCTTCTTGACTTAAACGGATGCCCATCGTGGCTTTTAAAGCGCCATAGACCACCAATCCACCAATAACAGCTATACCTATTGCTAAGAGCGTACCAATCAGCTGTGACATCATCGCAACACCGCCCAAACCACCAAGCCATTTTTGACCAAAGATCCCGACTGCAAGCCCACCAAAGGCACCACATACGCCGTGCAAAGGCCATACACCGAGTACATCATCGACTTTTAGCTTGTTTTGGGTGTAGGTGAAAAGTTTGACAAAAATCAGTCCAGCAATAGCGCCAATCACCAATGCCCCAATCGGGTGTACGACATCTGAACCTGCACAAATTGCCACGAGACCAGCTAAAGGGCCATTGTGTAAGAAGCCAGGGTCATTTTTTCCTGCGAAGTTGGCTGCTAAAGTTCCGCCAACCATGGCCATAAGTGAG
The DNA here is from genome assembly GCF_058599305.1 of Acinetobacter sp. CAU_H_S139_7. Classification (NCBI taxonomy): domain Bacteria; kingdom Pseudomonadati; phylum Pseudomonadota; class Gammaproteobacteria; order Moraxellales; family Moraxellaceae; genus Acinetobacter; species Acinetobacter sp. CAU_H_S139_7. The sequence continues at coordinate 2,593,546 of NZ_CM178651.1, read as the reverse complement.
TTAATCGCCACCAGTCCTGAAATAGCATCCAAACGCTGTGCACTCATCACATTAAAGCCAAACCAACCCACGATCAAAATCCATGAACCTAAAGCCAAGAACGGAATGGACGAAGGAGGATGCGCACTGACACGACCATCTTTTTTGTAGCGACCATCACGTGCACCGAGTAGAACCACAGCAGCCAGAGCTATCCAACCTCCCATAGCATGTACCACCACTGAACCTGCGAAGTCATGGAAACTTGCACCGAAAGTATCTTGTAGCCACTGTTGTAAACCAAAGTTGCCATTCCATGCGATTCCTTCAAAAAAAGGATAAACCAAGGCCACCAATAACACGGTTGCAATCGCTTGTGAGCGCATTTTGGCACGCTCGGCAATACCGCCTGAAATAATGGCTGGAATTGCGGCCGCAAAAGTGAGCAGGAAGAAACAGCGCATCAGGTTATAACCATGATCAGCTGCTAAGGTATCCCCGATATGGAAAAAATGGTGTCCATAGGAAATGTAATAACCTACAAAGAAGTAGGCAATTGCGGAAAGTGAAAAGTCCGTTAAAATTTTGCTTAAAGCGTTGACTTGATTTTTATGACGAACTGTCCCTAGTTCTAAAAAAGCAAAGCCCGCATGCATGGCAAGGACTAAAACCGCACCAAGAAGAAGAAAAAGTAAGTCAATATTTTGCATGTTTAGGTTCCATTTGAGTGCAAAATTTTGCAAAAAGAAACTCAGTATACTGATGCCTGTAATTTCGTGAAGATCTCAGCAAAAAGGAAATATTGATTAAGTTTTGCTTAAAAATAACAAGACTCGATATAAAGCAAAAGTATGCACCATGATGGTGTTTGTGCATTGCAGTGGTGCATGGGTTAAAATATAAATTAATATTAAGTTTATGAATATATTATGGTTATCTAAGTTTTTACATTTTAAATATACAGGTGTATATTTTATCTCTTGAGCTAAGCCAAAAAAGCAGTAACTCAAAAAATGATAAAAAAATTCGGTCAGCAACTATTTTTATTTGAGTCTTCGTTGCTTTGTTCTCTTTTGGAACGCTCATGAAATGTGCGTGCTGATTGTGCATCAGTGAAAGTTTTTAAACATGATTGTATTTTCTCATTCTTATTTTAATTTATCACAGATAAAACATGAATAATCACATAACTATATGTAATTAATTGTAATTATTGTCATATATGATCAGTCCTATTTGATCGTTTTACATCTACAGCGAGACAAAATAGTCGGGCAATATTGGCTTTTTGCTGAAAAGTCATGATTACAGAGTTTGCACAAAAAACAAAGACAAGCAGCAGAATTGGCATTTTAGGTTTTGCTGCTTGAGCGTGATTTCTTAGAGGATATGGGACGTTTTAAACCGATATTTTTTGATGGATTATGATGAATAAAAAAGTAATAGCAACATTGTTTGGTCTCCCATGTGTAGTGGCTTGGGCCAGTAGTGAAGTAACTTCGGATTGGGGTTATCAAGCACAAACAGCACCGCAGTATTGGAGCCAGCTCAATAGCAAATACCAAACTTGTGCGGGGCATAATCAATCGCCCATTAATATTGAGCATGTTATTTCAGCAGACCTTGCGCCACTTGATTTTGATTATAAAACGGCTGCAACGAGTATCGTGAAGCTCCCTCATACTTTACAAGCCAATTTTCATCAAGGCAGTTATTTAAGTTTAGAGGGAGAACGATTTCAATTATTGCAAATGCATTTACATAGCCCTTCAGAAAATACGGTTCACGGTAAAAGCTTTCCGATGGAATTACATTTAGTCCATGCTTCTGAAAAAGGCGAGCTGGCTGTGATTGCGATGATGTATGAACAAGGGAAAAAGAATCAAGCACTTGATGGACTGTGGCAGCAGTACAGGCAACCCCAGAAAGTATTCAATTTAAACGCAGATCAATTTCTGCCGACACATCGCGAGTACTACCGTTTTAATGGTTCGCTCACGACACCACCGTGTACTGAAGGTGTACGTTGGGTGGTCTTAAAAGATATTCAGCAGGCATCAGCACAGCAAATCGCAAACTTCGCTGCACTGATGGGGTATCCGAATAATCGTCCTGTTCAAGCCACCAATGCGCGCTTGGTTTTAGACTAGAGCGTGAATTAAAAAAGCAGATCATGTGATTTGCTTTTTTAATGTGGGATAACACGTCTGTGCTAGTGCAAGATCTTGTCTAAGAACTGTTGAGCACGATCACCACGTTTGGTGTTAAAGAAATCATCTTTGCTACAGTCTTCGACAATTTTACCTTGATCCATAAACAACACACGGTTGGCCACTTGGCGGGCAAAGCCCATTTCATGGGTGACACACATCATGGTCATGCCTTCATGTGCCAACTCGACCATCACATCAAGAACTTCATTAATCATTTCAGGGTCAAGCGCCGATGTAGGCTCATCAAACAACATGGCAATCGGATCCATGCTTAATGCACGGGCAATTGCGACACGTTGTTGTTGTCCACCTGAAAGTTGTGCTGGAAATTTATGTGCATGTGCACTCAGCCCAACCCGCTCTAAATAGCCTAAGCCTTTCTTTTTCGCTTCAGCTTCAGAGCGTCCCAATACTTTAATTTGGGCAATGGTTAAATTTTCAGTAATGCTGAGATGTGGAAACAACTCGAAATGCTGAAACACCATGCCTACGCGACTGCGTAATTTGGTCAAATCTGTTTTCGGGTCTTTGATGGGAATTCCATCGACTGTGATTTGACCTTGTTGGAAGGCTTCCAATCCATTCACTGTTTTAATCAGGGTCGATTTGCCTGAGCCTGATGGGCCACAGACCACCACCACTTCACCTTGGCAAATTTGTGTGGTGCAATCGGTTAAGACTTGAAAATCGCCATACCATTTACTGACATTTTGGAGGTCAATCATTACTTTTTGGTCGCTCATACGCTTAACCTCCTTTGTAATCGTTTTACTGCATATGTGGCTAGCATACTGATGGTGAAATACACTAGGCCTGCAAATAAAATATATTGCGTTAATAGAGACATCAAATCGCCCCGCACGTAGTTGGTGCGGAAAAAGTCGAGTAGGCCAATGGCGTACACCATGGTCGAGTCTTGGAACAAGATGATGGTTTGCTGTAACAGCAGCGGTGTCATTTTACGAAAGGCTTGCGGCAAAATGATTAAGCGCATGGACTGACCATAGGTCATGCCTAGTGCATAAGCCGCGGCAGACTGTCCTTTAGGAATCGATTGAATCCCTGCACGTACAATTTCCGAGAAATAAGCCGCTTCAAACAGCATGAACGCCACAATACTTGAGACCAAAGCGGTATCAATGGTCAGGTAATTTCCCGTGACTGTGGTGTAGATGAACGGTACAGCAAAGTAGAACCACATCAATACCAACAGTAGAGGAATCGAGCGGAATAAATTGACATAGCCTTGGGCAATTAAATTCAGGATGCGAATTGAAGACAAACGCATCAGTGCCAACAGCGTGCCAATGAAAATACCACCAATGGTGGCGATGATGACCACTTTTAAAGTGATACTTAAACCATGCCATAGGGCGGGTGCAGATAACTGCAAATCATGGATAAATGCGGTGAGCCATTCCATTATTTAGCTCCTGCAATTAAACCTGGGACACGTAAACGTTTTTCCAGCAGCGTCATTAAGGTAATTAAGCACACGTTGATAACGATGAAAATAATCGTGACATAGGTATAGATTTCAATGGTGTTCTGCGTATATTCGCTGATGGTTTTCATCTGCGAAATAATCTCGGAGACCCCAACTAAAGAGGCCACAGAAGTATTTTTGACGCAGTTGGTCAGCTCTGAACTCAGAGGCGGTAAAATCGTACGGAAGGACTGCGGTAAAATGACATAGCGGTATAGCTGTGCGGTACTAAAACCCATGGCATAACCTGCATTGACCTGTCCAGTAGGTAAAGCTTCAATGCCTGTGCGGACTTGTTCGCAGACACGTGCTGCGGTAAACAGTCCAAGACCAATACTGGCTGAAATCAGCGCTGTTGTTCCTGCACTTAAATCGTTAATCCACCATGACTTAATCGGGCCAGGTAAGAAATTCGGCACAACATAAAACCAAATAAATAATTGGATCAGTAGCGGTACATTACGAAAAATGGTGACGTAGCCAGTGCCGATGGCACGTGCGGTTTTATTGGGAAGCGTGCGCATAATGCCGAGAATACTTCCGAGCACCATTGCAATGCTCCAAGCCACAATGGCAATAACAACCAGCCAGCCTAAACCAATTAAAATCCAACTGAGATAGGTGCTATCTCCGACGCCTGTGGATTGCCAAAGGACGCCCCAGTTCCAGGTATAATTCATGACAATCCCCTAAAATAGGTCAGGCAAAGAAACTTTGCCTGAGTGAACATTAATCTTTCCTTTATCGTTTACTGATCACGGTCATGTGGGTTTGCAATTAAGGCTTTAAGTTGGTCTGACATAGCAAAGTTCAGGTTAATATTTTTCGGTGGAATCGGTTGTTCAAACCATTTGTTGTACATTTTGTTAATTTCACCTGAGCTATAAGTGGCTTTAATTGCATCATCAACCACTTGCTTAAAGCCAGTATCGCCTTTACGCAACATACAGCCATAAACTTCTTGAATTGGTGCTGTACCAACAATGTGCCACTTGTTTGGATCTTTGGCTTTCGATTTTTCTCCAGCAAGTAAAATGTCATCCATCATAAACGCAGCAGCACGACCGCTTTGGAGCATCAAGAATGATTCAGCATGGTCTTTGGCAGAAATCACTTCACCAATACCGAGTTCTTTTTCATGCTGACGGATATAGCGTTCAGAGGTTGTCCCTGCTGTCGTTACTAATTTTTTGCCTTTTAAGTCAGCAAAATCCTTCACACCTGAATCGGTTGCAGTAAGTAAACGTGAACCCACTTCAAAGAAGCCCACAGAAAAATCAACTTGTTGCTGGCGTTCTTTGTTGTTTGTGGTTGAACCACATTCAAGATCGACTGTGCCATTTGAAACCAATGGAATACGGTTTTGGCTGGTGACTAAGTTATAGCGAACTTTTAAATCAGGCATATTTAGTTTTTGTTTAACAGCTTCAACCACTTTGAGCTGTAAATCATGTGCATAACCGACAGGTTGATTTGGGTTGTCTGCGATATAGGAGAATGGAATAGAGGAGTCACGGTAACCTAAAACAATGGTTCCTGATTTTTTAATCTTATCTAAAGTGCCTGACTGTGAAGCATCTGCGCCAGTGCTAGCTGCATCCGTTGCAGGTGCTTTGTTGTCGCTACATGCACTGAGGCTCAGCGCAAGTGCACTTGCACAAAATAGGGCAGAAAGATTACGTTGCATGGTCATGTACAAACTCCTTTTGTTTGCAGCATCAATTGCATTGTTTTTATCAAAAACGTCAGAATTGGGTTAAAGCTTTATTCTGTGCAAAAGATGTTCTTTTTATGGTATTTTTTTACAGCTTAGTCTGCATCTTAATCGAGATTGCTTTTGCTGCTCAAGTGGGATTTTTAATATTTTGTTAATAATGCTTTAAATAAGTGCATCGCTATATTCCTCTGATATTAAAAAGAAAATTATGCATAATGCGTGCCATTTCAAGTTTTATAATTCATTTTATTAGGCTAATGTCTAATGCCACAGGGTTGGCTATGCGTTTCGTTATGGATGCATGACAGAATGGATTTTGTTCGTGTAGAACATGCTAAAACTGCAATAGCAAAGAAAAGTGCTTTATTTTGAAGATGATCCGTTTTATGACGCAGCATAAAAGATCAGTTAGATTTTTTTTACTGTCCTACGTTTTTCGCAGAGTATTAAAAACTAAAAATAAAAGCGACTGTACGTTATGAACAAATGACGGGGCACAATCGCAAGGGGAGGAGATGAGCAGGTGTGTATCGAGAAGTGCTTAGTGCACAAACATATCCATATATTCACGGATTTCAGAAATAGCCGTTTCAATATCAGTCGTCAGCCATGTTGGCTCAAACAGTCCAATATAGTGATCTAAACGGTCTTGAGGTACAACTAAACGCACAGGACATTCTTCTTCCAGTAAGCGCCAAGGAATGATGGGTGTTTCATTGTCTAAAAAGGCTTGCACATTTCGAATGTCAATAATCATGGCATTGACACATTCAGGAAAAGGCATCACTGAAAACTCTTCAGTACGACGACGGAAAAACTCCAGATCGCCCCATTTTAGAATATAACTAGGCTTAGAAAATTCAATAATACCAATAAGATGTTGGTCTCGCGTGTAGTGCAAATGACATTGGTGCGTAACATCAGTGTCTAAATCAAGCGTTACACTTTGTTGACGATATGCCATAAAGTCCAAAAACAGCTAAAACAAGGTGCATAATTATAGCGCAAATTCAGTTGAAGAGCGCTGTTCGCCAGACTCTTTTTGTCTACGCCTATATGAAATACTTTTTATATGACCTTTAACATTGATTTGACAGAAGAGTGACTGTTTTTAAAACCATAAAAAATAACAACTTAACTTAAAATAAAGCGCTTGTTTACTATCTCACTATGCTTTGAAACACAATGCTACACAAGCAGTTGTTAGTATGAGAATTCGACAACTTGATAATAGAAAATTGAGGGGGAGCTATGACACATGATTTCAATAAACCGTCCCATGTACAAACGCCAGAGGAGCGGCAGAAGAAAAAACGCGTGCCCTTGTATATATTGGCATTGGTCGGAATTTTCTTAATCGCATTATTATTTTATATGTTTGCAGATACCAAGCCAAATCCGAATGAGGCGCCTCCAGGACATCCGAATCCGAGTGCAGAGCCTGCAACACCAAATAACAGTACCACTGCAACAGCAGGTGACGAAGCGACAGCCAACGATAGCAATACGGCGACTGCAACTGACCGCTAAATGTGACTAAAGCCCTTGTAATGTACAGGGGTTTTTTCTTTAGCAGTCATCAAAAGGTATTCCATTTCTCATTCATACCTCATGGCAGACAATCACTTCAAAACTAAAATCTGTAGTTGAGCAAAGGTCGCTGTGATGTAGACACAACAAGAGGGAGAACAAAATGAATGATTATGTAGGGCATCAGGGTCGATTTGATGCGATGTATTATTGGGACCAGTTTCACCCAATCCTGTCCGCAATCGCCATCCTGATCATTGGTTGGATTATTGCATTATTGATTGCAGGTGCTGTGAAAAAGGTTTTAACCAAACTCGGGACCAACCAAAAACTTTCCAGTGCTACTGGCCATCGCTCGAATATTGAAAATATTATTTCTCGAGTTGTGTTTTGGCTCATCTTGATTATTGCGGTGATCGGTGCACTCAATGTTCTCAATCTCACCAGTGTAAGTGGGCCATTTAGTAATATGGTTCAACAGTTCTTGTTGTTTATACCACAATTGTTGGCTGCTGTTGCTGTGGGCTTTATTGGCTGGATTGTGGCAAAGCTGGTCAAAGTGGGTTTACAAAAAGGATTGGATCGAACTCAGTTAGATGAAAAACTCAGTCAGGATGTCGGAGTCAGTACGCTGAGTCAAAACATCAGTGAAATTGTCTATTGGTTGATTTTATTACTATTCTTACCCATTGTTTTGTCGATACTCGGTCTGACTGGGCTGCTCTTTCCGATCCAAAATATGGTCAATGAAGCCGTACTGTATCTACCAAATATCTTTATTGCGGGTGTAATTGTTTTTGCAGGTTATATTCTAGCCAAAATTGTACGGGGCATTATTGAGGGCTTATTGAGAAGCCTAGATGTACAAAAACAGGTTGAAAAAGTAGGACTGTTTAAAAACTCAGATTTGGCTAAAGTGCTCGGATCTTTTGTTTTTGCAATGGTTATTATCACAGCGCTGATTATTGCGTTTGAAGCTTTAGGCATTGATGCAATTTCTCAACCAGCGACGGCCATGCTGTATGAAATCATGAATGCAATTCCGCACATCATTGCAGCGGCATTAATTTTAATTTTGGCCTATGTGGTGTCACGTTTTGTCGCAAGTCTTGTGGTTGAAGTCTTGTCGGGAACAGGTGTAGATGACATTCCAAACAAAGTTGGCTTGCAACGTTTCTTAGGAAACACCAAAGCATCTTGCGTTGTGGGTTATTTCATTGTGTTCTTTACCATGTTATTTGCGGTCTCTGAAGCAGCAAATCGACTCGGCTTTGAACAGATCAGTGGTTTGATTGCGATGTTTATCCAGTTTGGTGCAAACATCCTATTGGGTGCAGTCATTTTGGGTGTGGGCTTCTGGTTGGCGAACTTGGTTGCACAGGTGATTGAGCGTGGTGAATACAATAGTTCTCGTTGGGTGGCGAACATTGTACGTGTCTTGATCATTGGCTTGGTGTTGGCGATGGGCTTGCGTGCAATGGGTATCGCAGATTCAATCGTAAACTTGGCCTTTGGCTTAACGCTGGGTGCGGTTGCCATTGCATTTGCACTGGCTTTTGGTCTCGGTGGGCGTCAACCTGCGGAACGGGTTTTGACCGATTTGTTGGATAAAGCCAAAAAAGAAGGTGCGCAACCGAATCCACTTTATCAGGCCAAAGCTGAAAGCACGCAATCCGCACAAGGCAAAGAAGAACATGCCTCACTGAAAGAGCAAATGGATACACCAACGGTTGCAGAGGAATATCAACATGCAGATGATATTCCAACTACAGCAGAGGTCGATCCTGCACATAAACCTTTAAATAAACCTTTTGGTTCAACGGGTGAGGCCGAACAAGATATTGATGTTCACCCCAAAGATCCAGACTAAATTAATCACACTAAACACCGACCGCTGATGGCGGTTGGTGTTTTTTATTGGAGTAAACTGATGTCAAAAAAAGCCCCAAATAAATATTTTGCCCCAATCATCATTGCGGGTATTACGGTTGGATTTTTTGTGAGTGCTTATAAATTTGTCTTTGCAAAACCGAAAATCGATACAACAACACACGCTAATGCTGAAAGAATACCGACTGCGGCAATTGAAGGTTGTGATGCGGATGAATCTGATGAAAAATAATACAAAAGTCTATAGTGTGGAATGAACTTTAATTTGGTATGTTTGATGCATGTGGAATATGGATATTTCATAAATTAGAAATACTTACATGCCTATACTTTTGTGATAGCTGCATGGACATTTCACGATTTATTTTTATAAATTGCAGTTTAAAAAGGAAAAAACAGATGATGCAAATATTAAAAAAAACATTGATGACGAAACATTCAGTGATCCAGCCGAGCCATGTCCATATTGCCATTGCGAAAATGGACTTAGCGCTTGCCCGTCAACAGAAGCAAAAGCAGTGCGTACTGCTACGCACGGACTATTTAGAATAATTTACAGTTTTAAGCACATGGCTTAAACATATTCTGATGCGGCATGCGCAGATGACCATGCCCATTGGAAGTTAAAACCACCCAAATGTCCTGTCACATCCAATATTTCACCGACAAAGTACAAGCCTTTTTGCTTTTTACTTTCCATGGTTTTCGATGAAACTTCAGTGGTGTCTACACCGCCTAAAGTCACCTCAGCAGTACGGTAGCCTTCAGTTCCTGATGGTTTGACTTCAAACGCATGCAAGCGTGTTGCAATGTGCTCCAGTTTTTCATCCGACAGTTGGCCAATCGCTGTTTCAGCCAGTTCTGGCCAAATGAGGTTTTGCAGTTCAACTACCACACTTTTAGGGAAATGTTCACCCAGTAAAGTACGCAGCAGGGCTTTGGATTGACTGTGCTTCTTGGCTTTTAAGTAGTCGTGCAAATCCACATTTGGCAAGAAGTCAATTTTGAAGCTTTGTCCTACATCCCAATAATTCGACAGTTGTAGCGAGCTTGGCCCACTGAGCCCACGATGGGTAAATAAAAGGGCTTCGGTGAAAGCGTTTAAGTCATTCGATAAAGTCGCATCGACCGCGTTGCCACTTAAGCGTGTGGTCACTTCTTTAAAGCTATCTGAAAAGGTAAAAGGCACTAAACCTGCGCGAGTTGGATAAACATGGTGACCAAATTGCTTTGCAATTTCATAGCCAATACCTGAGCCACCTAAGGTCGGAATAGATAAACCACCCGACGCAATGACCACAGATTCGGCTTCAAAATACCTTAGTGTCGTGGCAATTTGAAAACCTTGCTCATCGAGTGCGGTAATTGCTTTTACTTCACAGTTGGTTTTAATGTCGACCAAACCTGTTTTTTCACACTCGCTCAATAGCATGGCTAAAATTTCTTTGGCACCTTTGAGGGTGAACAGCTGACCGTGTTTACGCTCTTCATATTCAATACCATACTCACAAACCATCCCAATAAAGTCCCAATTGGTATAGCGAGTGAGGGCTGAAATCACAAAGTGTGGATTATGTGAAATAAAGTTGCTTGGCTCGACATACAGATTGGTAAAGTTACATTTACCCCCACCTGACATGAGAATTTTTTTGCCGACTTTATTGGCTTTTTCTACAATGACCACTTTTCGTCCGCGTTGAGCTGCCATATAGGCTGTCATTAAGCCAGATGCACCTGCACCTAAAACTAAGACATCATATTGATTTGCGGACATGACACACTCACGGGAGAATAAAGCAGGGCATTATAGACCATCTTTTTTGCTTTTTCAGGACTATCTAAAGTGTGGCTAAACGACCTTGTAGCCCACCTGAATGAATCACCAAAATACGATGATCTTTGGGGAATGTACCTTGTTGAATTAAATCGATTAAGCCCAACAGCATTTTACCTGTGTAAATTTGTTCCAGTGGAATGTTATATTGCTGCTCAAAGGTACGGATAAATTGTAAGAGTTCGGGAGTAGTTTTGGCATAACCACCACAGCAATATTGATCGGTAATTTGCCAATTCCGTTTTTCAGTCAGTTGCTCTAGTTCTCGACTTAAAAAATTACCTTTGAGCGCGGAGAAACCCAAAAGGTGTTGCTGTGAATGACTGGCTTCAATCAGACCCGCAATGGTGCCACCTGTGCCCACGGCACAACAAATCAGGTCATAATTTTCTCGATCCGTATCAGAGAGAATTTCTGAGCAGCCTTGAATGGCAAGGGGATTGGTTCCTCCTTCGGGAATCACATAATAATCAGGGTAATCTTGTTGTAACTGTGCTAAGTAGGTTGGGCTTTGCTTTTGCCGATAGGCTTCTCGCGTCATAAACTGCAATTGCATGCCGAATTGCTGTGCTGTATTTAAAGTTGTATTCAGGGGTTTATAGGCCAGTTCTTCGCCTCGAATAATGCCTAGACTCTCAAAACCAAATAACTGCGCTGCATAAGCCGTTGCGGCAATATGATTGGAATAGGCACCGCCAAAAGTCAGCAGTTTTTTATAGCCTTGTTGCTGCGCCGCCAACAGATTGTATTTCAGTTTAAAAAATTTATTGCCTGAAATGTGTGGATGGACCAAGTCTAAACGTTTGATGCTGATATTGATCCCGTCAATTCTGATGTGCTGATAGGGAATGGACTGTACAATCTGTTCAAACATAGGACTTTAATCAATCAGGTTGAGTGCTTAGTGTAAGTGAAAAGTCGTGGTTTCTGCACAGAATTAACGCTGTGCAGAGTGGGTATCGACCGAGCTAATCACGGACATGCCTGGGCGTAAATTTTCAATACCTGTTTGATTCGGATCAATTGCAATCCGTACCGCAATGCGTTGTACCACTTTGGTAAAGTTACCTGTTGCATTATCAGCTTTAAGTACACTGAACTCTGAACCCGCCGCTGGGGAAATTTGCTCGACATGACCTGTAAATTTTTGATGATTTAAGGCATCCACCGTGAACCATGCTTTTTGTCCAATTTTCATGTTAGCAATTTGAGTCTCTTTAAAGTTAGCCGTGACCCACGTCTGTTGTGGAATCAGATAGAGCAACTGTGTGCCTGCTGCCACATATTGTCCCACGCGTGGGTTCACTTCACCCAGTTGTCCATCCATCGGGGCGATAATACTGCTGTAGTTTTTGGTGGTTTTGGCTTGATCCAGTTGCGCAGCGGCATTGGTCACTTGAGCTTTGAGTCCTGTTTCAGCCACTTGTGCGGTTTTGAGCGCTTCTTTTGCTACCAAGACATTGGCCTGTGCTTGTTGCAGTAAGGCTAAATTATTTTGGGTATCGGCAAAGGCTTTGTCTTGTTCCGATTTAGACGCTGCGCCAGAGTCGCCCAACTGTTGATAGCGCTGCTGTTGTGCCAATGACAGTTGATACGCTGCTCGCGCTTGTTCGACCTTGGCTTCTGCCGCCACAATATCGGCTTTACGCTGTGCAATATTTTGACTTTGATTGGAGAGGTTATTTTGGGCTTGATCCACGCCAGCTTCAGCCTGTGTGACTTTTTGGTCATAAGTCGTGGCATCAATATGCATCAACACCTGTCCTTTTTTGACGTGATCAAAATCACTGACCAATACATCTTTGACATAGCCATTAATTTGCGAAGAAAGCACTGTGGTTTTGCCTTTGACATAGCTGTTGTCAGTGGACTCAACCGCACTGTCAAATGGTCCAATTTTCCATGCCCATAAAATGATTCCGATACCGATGATCAGTACTAAAAACATCAAGATCAGTGTACGTTTCGCTGTTGGAATCAGTTTACTCGAAGGTGGCGTAATCGGTGTTGCTGCTACCGCGGGCTGTTCCGACTGAGAGGCATTTTCAGACGTTGCGGTTGTTTCAGCGGGAGCTGCTGGTTTTTGATCTTCAGACATAACAATTTCTCAATAAATAGGGAGCAATGGCATTAGACATGACCGATTTTCGCTTGTTGTCGCAGTTGATATTGATTCCGTGCAATCAGGAATGTCCCCCACAACAACAACAGCATAGCAACAACGCCATTAAAGCTAATCACATCGTTATAGGCACGAACTTGAGCCTCTCGAGTCACCACTTGATTGAGATTTTTTAAGGCTTGTTGTTGCTCTAACTGCTGATCGAGCGTGTAAGTATGCGAACTTTGTTGATACGCTAAAAGACGCTGTGCAATCAATGGATTGGTTTCGGGAAGTTGTTGAATCATCTCAGCACGATAGTTTTGGGTTCGGACTTGTTGATAGGTGGAGTAAAACGATGAACCGACTAAGCCACCAAAAGTTTGGGTCGCTGAAAATAAAACAATGAACGTGACAATATGGGTGGGGCCTTTTTGCATGGCGCTTAAGATACCCGTGATCAAGAGTGGACCAATAAATACACCACTGGCAAAGCCCACCAAAAACTGACTGCCGTAGAAGTTGGAAGGGCGAATATCGCTGGTGAGGTGAAAATCTAGCCCGCAAGCAATCAACACCAAAACTTCTGCTAATAGTAAGTGCCAAATAATCCGTTCACGTGAAAAAGTGATGGCACTAAATAAGGTTCCAGACACGATGCCGAAAAAGATCACCACATAGAGCGGGACAAATTGATCGGGGCCCATGCCCATAGTTTTGAGAAAACTGACGGCAGCATAACTTTGCTCCGACATTAAAAAGCGAATTGCAAAGGCTCCGATGATAAAACGAAGCGTGGATGATGTCCCCAGCCAACGCGTCATAATCAGTGGATTGACCCGATAATGCTCATAGACCAAACCAATCACAATCAGGCTGAACCCTGCAATGAGCAAATAGGCCAACCATTTCACTTCAAACCACCACAAGATAGGCCCTTGAGTCAGCACAATACACAAAAAGGCAAAACCGGGCGCAAGCAGGGCAAAGGTGAAAAAGTCCTGCTTTTCAAAAACAGCAATTCTTAAACTACGGGGCAACTTAAGCGACACCACCATTGCGAAACAGCACAGGGCTAAACCAATTTCAAAGGTATACAGGACATTCCAGTTATTCACATCAATGAGATAAGGCGAAATGATCCAAGCCAGTGGAATGCCGAGCTGTTGGAAGCCTAAAGCCAAATAGATACTGCGACCAAAATTTTCCCGCTTAAAGGCCTGCATAATGTAATACATGCCTAAAGAGCTGAGCGGTGCGGCAACCATGCCGCTGATAAAACGCACCAGTACGGCCATTTCAAAGGTATCTACAAAGACGTGTAAAACCAAAACCACAATAAAAATCAGTAAGCCAATTTCAGAGAATAGACGCAGACCGTATTGCTGGCGGGCTTTAAATAGAATCAGGTTCGCACTGACATTGGCCATCACATAAGCTGCGGGGATCCAAGCCACCTCAGAGGGTGTTAGTCCATATTCACCCTGTATTAAGGGTAAATTTGCAGTAATGAAACCGTTACTGAGACTGGCAGACAGTGCGACAAACAAACCAATAAAAAAATATATGAAGCGCTTAGGCGTGGAGTGCGCAATCACGGCAGGAGAGCCGGGTAGGGTTGGTTTTTCTTCGGCTGTCCAGTTTGGCGCAGGTTCGAGTAAACGTGGTGGCTGTGTCATGAGTGGTGACCTTTTATGCCCGAATACCATTGAGTAAGAGCTCAATCGCACGTTGTGCAAGTTGTTGTTGCTCTATATCGGTCAGCCCTTGGAATGAAGTCCTTAAAATGGCCGTAATCATGGCGTAATCTTGAGTGGTTAAATCGGGGCGACATACGCCGTGCCGAATGGCTTGATCAATCAAAGGCTGTAAAATCGCATCGCGGCGTGCGTAGATATCGACCATGACGGGATCATTACGCTCAATCACTCGCCAATATTCCATCAGTGCAGTTAAATACGGTAAGTTATAGACATGGTTTTCAATTAAACGAATAAAACCATCTTCATACTGAGAAAATGCTTCTGCACGAATTGCGAGGCGTTCCAAAGCTTGTTCCATTAAGGCAATCACCAAAGCACGACGGTCATCAAAATTACGATAAAAAGTCGCCCGTCCGACATTGGCTGCGTCAATCACCTGTTGTAAGGGCGCATTTATCCCGTGTGTACGAAAAACCTGAACTGCGGCTTCCAGCAATTCCTCGCGGTTTTGTGCAGCGCGCTGTTGGCGACTGGTCATGGTGATTATTTCATTTAATTGGGGAGTGCTATTATTTAACGGACAAAAGTGTCCGTTGTAAATATTCAATCCTGTAAGATTTTGTAAATCAGGTTGTCTTTTTCTAATTTAATCTAATTTCGATAAGAAATAGGCGACTCGGAAACGTTATCTACAACCTGCATGGTGTAAATAAGATAATGTTTTATTCGCTATATTTGAATAAATCCAAGGAATGAACAGGTTTTGCAGATGACAATGGTTTTACCTACTTTTGACTAAACAAAAGTAGGGCGAGCCGCAGGCTGATGAAGAAATTGAATAAAACAAGATAGTTTTTTCAATACATCGGATAAATGTTTAAGTCTAATTTTAGTGAGCTTAAATTACTCATGTTATTGTTTTATTTATGAATGATTGATATTTATTTTATAAAGAAAATTCGCAGAGAACCATCATTTAGATGGATAAGAGTTGTAACAAAGTCGATAGGATTGGAAAAATAAAAGTGCTATGCTGAAAGAACAATAATGATAAATGAGGGGATATAATGAAAACCTTATCTACCCTAGTATTGGTTTTATTGCTCACTCAACTGACCGCGTGTGATGCAAAAAAGGATTTGAATCAGCCTAGAACTGAGGCTCGTACCATGATTATTGGTGGTGTTCCTGTGCATGATCGTGACTATAAACTACCATCACAAGAAATGGCTTTTAATCAGAAAACGCCTACACAGGCTGATACGTACTAATAGGTGAAAATAGGGAGGCATATTGTCAGTACATGGTAGTGCAAGGTGCGATGTGCAGTATAAAAGATGCATTGTGCTACGTCAGATTTGTGAAAATGTGAAGTAGACGTCTTACTTCCTGCAAACGTTTGTTGAATTAAAGCCTTACAAACGTATAAAAGGCCTTGTACTCGCCCAATATGCCCAAACTGTTGTGGCTCAAATTGGCTAGATCAGTTCGATTTGCCAATTTGAAGCTTGAATCTCTAAGTTATTTTGCCTGAGTTGCTGGCTAATTGCATCCGCTTGTTTTTGCAAGTCTGCAACCACAATAGTTTTAACCCAGCGAATTTCACTCGAACTATAACGACCATTTTCATGTCGTGAGCTGTCGATGGCCTGTTGAATAATACGATGCTGTTGTGTGAGCAAATCACGTGTGTTTAAAACACTGAGCATGGATTGACCCGTGCTGGTTTTAGCTTGAGCATTGGTCGCATGAATTTTTTCAATCAGATGATGTAACTCTGTATTCACACTAAAAGCCTCACCAATCAGCGCATTCGGGTCTTCACTCAGTTCATCGCCTTCTTGGATTAGCACATTATTGTTGATGCGTTGTTGTAAAGAGGCGAGTTTGGTTTGTAAGTCACTACGCAATAAAAGTGCTTCTGCTAGTTTCATAGATTTATTTTTAAAGTTTTAGATGAGTCTTATGCTGCATCTGTGCAATCAAAGCTGCAAGTGAGTTTTGTAATTTTTATGAAATCTAAAATCATGAGAAAACGATAGAAAAGTATTTAGTCAGTTTCGGTATTTTATTTAAAACGTGGAGATGTTTTTCCTATGTTGATTAGTCAATTTATTTACTAATGAGGTATAAAGTTTTATCTAATTTTTCTTTTTATCCAATTTAAAATTAGGTGTGTACACGGCCTCAACTTTCAATAAAGTATAAAAGGTGTTTATGTAGGTAATACCCTTACTTTTGATAGGCCAAAAGTAAGCAAAAGCCTTTGTTATCCATACATAACATCCCTATTATGATGGATAACGTGTGGCATCCCTGCCACACTCGCGTATCCAAACGTTGCTTAAATTAAACTATGTAATAGTAGCGACATAAATGTGCTCTTATCGCTATAGATTAGAAGTTTAGTGGAACACGGTTTCCAAAGCTTTCAAACCGACTTTCGGATCAAGCAGACCATTGTAAATTTCAGGGATTTCACGTTCCACCCCAAAGAATTCATAAATGGCAAGCATCGCCCCACGAACTGAATATTCCACAGTAAAGACCACATCGTCTTCAATTTCCACAAACTGTCCAAGGAAAGCAAAGTTTTGTGAGCCTTGAGGAATCACCTGAGGACGATCTCCCGGTTTACGGCAGGCAAACAGGGCAGAGGCGTATGGCATCATGGCTGTGGTAACATCAGTCGTTGTCAAAACATGATCTAAAATGTCGTCAAAACCGAGCTGTTTAATCAGTTCTGTTAGGATTTCTTGCCCTGTGGCTTCGGACATTGGTTTTTTGATGTAATCGCCTATATGGTCAATTTGGAAACCGTAGCCCCATAAGGTATATAAACCTTCAGGTAAGTCGGCAAAGTGTGGCTGTGCAGGAACCACAATGGATAAATGCCAACCCGACTCATACCAAGTCATCAGTGCGCCTGTGCCTGGTTCATTGCCTGTATAGTCAATAATGCGTTTAAGCAGCACGTCATCTTTCATGGTCAGAGTGAAAGACTCCCACTTATGTTCATCGACATTGCCATAAAAGGTCATTGGACGGCCAAAGTCTGGGGCTTTTTGTGCTAGCGTTTCCCAAAGTGTCCAGCCATGGTCTTCTCGATGACGAACGAGGGCAGGCACGTCATGATTACCGCCATAACGTGAGTCCGCAGTAATGGAGCCTAGAGTGAAAATGGCTAAATCATTGGATTTCAGATTAATTTGCTCTGAGCCTTCAGGCAATTGTACATATAGGCGTGAAGCATGGCGTTCTTGGGTTTCAGCATTGGTAATGAAGTCCGCATCTGTGACATAGTGACCAAAACGCACATCGACGCCTTGTGCGACTAGCCAACGCTGTAGGGGCAGAATCATCGAGTCATATTGATTGTACTTGGTACGTTTCACACCTGCTAAGGTATGAATGCGTGGCAATTCTTGAATAAAACGCAAGAAATAGCGTCTTAACTCTGCTGCACTGTGCCATTTTTGAAAAGCGAAAGTCGTGCGCCACATGCGCCAGAAATTGGTTTCAAAAAAGGCTTCATCAAAAAACTCATCAATGCGGCGGCTACCAATTTTTTCTTCTTTTGAAGCCAATAGGCGCAGCATCTGTGCACGATGTAGCGTATTCAGACCAAGCTTTGCCGCATCCGCAATGACATGTTTGGCATCAATTAAACGTGCATTGGCGTGGGTTTTCACTTGTTCATTAAACTCACGACATTCTTCACGCACTGAAATGTCTGGATTTTCCAAGGATGGAATACTGGAAAATAAGTCCCATAGGCACAGATAGGTTTCATCGGTCAGCATCCGCCCACCACGTGTTACCCAAGCTTGCGCGGCATGCGGTGTATGTCCGCCATCCATCGAGCCGCCTGAAATATCGAGTTCTTCTAAAATATGGATATTTTTGGCAGGGACTTTGGCATCACGGATCGCAAATGCAGCAGCAGCCATACCTGCAATACCACCACCAATGATCCAAAGATGGGACTGTTGAGCGTCTAATGGGGTGCGCTTCTTATTTTGCATGGTTCACCTTTAATTATGATGTTAAAAATTATGAAGTTAAAAAATGTGGTTTTTAGAAATAAAACCTTATAAATAGTAAGTCTTTTTATATATGAAAAATGTATGAAAAGGGAAGCAATTCCCCCATTATATTTTGTAATCAAAAATAAGAACATGATGGCTATTTTTAATACACATTTGTCTTTTTATTAAAATTGAATATGATCTAAATAACTGATGTTGAAGTTTATTGTTGAGTAATTGCTCTATTATTGTTTTCACTATGGCCTATGCCGAATTTACTTAAAAATAGGCTTTTTATTTATCATTAAAAAATATAATGGGTGTACAAGCTGTGGCTTGATTACGATATAAATGTGAAAAATAACTGATAAAGTGAATATCGTAAAAACTTTGTTTAGCGTAAAATCGCAGCTGATAAATTCTCTCAATTTAGAGGTCACTCTTGGAATCATTTTGGATTTTGGGCTCCATTGCCTTTGCATTAATGTTAGGCGCAATGAGCCCTGGACCGACGTCGATTTATGTAGCAAAAAATTCGATTGCGATTTCTCGAAAGCATGGCCTCTTTACCGCACTGGGGACAGGAACAGGCGCAGCTGTTTTTGGTCTGTTGGCTGTACTTGGTTTACAAGCCTTTTTGTTGGCAGTGCCGTCAGCGTATTTGGCCTTAAAAATTTGTGGTGGGATCTATTTGCTTTGGCTCGCGTTTAAAATTATTAAACATGCCAAAGAGCCAATTGAGGCAGATCATTCCAGCTCAAAAGCAATGACTTTACGCCGTGCCTTTATGACTGGTTTAATTACTCAGCTCTCCAACCCTAAAATTGCGATTGTTCTAGCCAGTATTTTTACTGCACTTTTACCCAAAGAAATCCCAACCTATTACTATTATGTACTGCCTATCCTGTGTTTCTTTATTGATGCGGGTTGGTGTTCGTTGGTTGCAGTGGCGTTGTCTGCTGAAAAGCCGCGCCGCGTGTATTTGAAGTTTAAAGCAGTATTTGACCGCGCAGCAGGGGCGGTGATGACGGTGTTGGGTTTAAAACTGATTTTTGGAATGAAGTAATCGGTCTGACAACAACAAAACTGGATTTTGTATAGGTAACTAAAAGCTAAATGGTTATAATCCCTTTGATTTTTTAATGATTTTTAAATTAAAGATTTGAGGGATAAATTTTGAATAAATCTATATTTTTGGCCGTTTTGAGTGGCTTAGCATTATCTGCATGTTCAACAACAGAAACGTCAAAAACAATTCAATCACCGCAAGTAACAGCGGCAGTGGCGACCGTTAAATACGCTGGCGCTAAAACGCCTGTATCTGTAGGAAAATTTGACAATCGCTCAAGCTACATGCGTGGCATTTTCTCAGACAACGTTGACCGTTTAGGTGGTCAAGCAAAAACTATTTTAGAAACGCATTTACAGCAATCGGGCTATTTCTCTGTCCTAAACCGTGACAACCTTGCTGAATTACAACAAGAAGCAGGTTTTACTAAATCCTCTCAAGCCATCAAAGGCGCACGTTATGTATTAACGGGCGACGTGTCTGAATTTGGCCGTAAAGAAGTCGGTGATCACCAGCTATTTGGCATATTGGGTCGTGGTAAAACCCAAATTGCTTATGCCAAAGTGAACTTAAATATTGTCGATGTAAGAACAGCAGAAATTGTTCACTCTGTGCAAGGCGCAGGCGAGTACGCACTCAGTGAACGTGAAATCTTAGGTTTTGGTTCTACCGCTTCTTATGATTCAACTTTAAACGGTAAAGTTTTAGATTTGGCTGTGCGTGAAGCGGTTAATAATTTGGTGTTGGATATTCAAACCAATAAGTGGTCTGCGCAGTAATTGGTTTGAATCAATGAAAAAAATCGTATTGGTTTTAGGTGCGATCTGCACCATGACTTTGGTGGGCTGTGTTTCAGCGCCAAAATCGTTATATAGCTGGGGCGAATACCCGCAGCAAACTTATCTGATGTTGAGTCTGCCAGAAAAGACTTCTCCACAAGAACAGATTGGCAAACTTGAAAAAGATATTGAAAAAGCCAAAGCCAAAAATGCAGCAGTGCCTCCGGGCTTGTATGCACATTTGGGTTTGTTGAATTTAAATATCAATAATGGGCCACGTGCTGTTCAGTATTTTGAACTTGAACGTCAAACCTACCCAGAGTCGACAGTATTAATGGATCGTCTTTTGAAAAAAATGACAGCCCAGTCTGCGGCAGGGAGTGTGAAGTGAAACATTTCAAAAAACTATGCGTACTTGGCCTTGCAATGACACTCTTCACAGGTTGTGCTACGACACCAAAAAGCAATCGTGACTTATCTGCATATCATGCCAATATGCCAAAATCCATTTTGGTGTTGCCGCCTGTAAATGAGTCACCCGATACACGGGCAACCTATGGGTATTGGTCTACCGTGACTTTACCTGTAGCAGAAGCGGGCTATTATGTGTTCCCCATTTCTGTGGTCGATACGCTATTTAAAGAAAACGGCGTAACCAATGGCTATGATGCGCAGCAAATTCCAATTCAGAAACTCAATGAAATTTTTGGAGCGGATGCCGCACTGTATGTCAAAGTCAAAGAATATGGTTCTAAATATCAGGTGATTCAATCGACCTCGACCGTTGCGGTCGAGGCGAAATTGGTGGATTTAAAAACCGGAGCATTATTATGGGAAGGTCAGGAAAAAATCCAACAAGCCAATAATAACAACAACGCCGGTCTGGTCGGGATATTGGTGGGTGCCTTGATTGACCAAATTTCTAATCATTTATCTGACAAAGCTTATGTACTGTCTAACAGTGTGAGTACCCAGTTGTATGCTCCGCAGTTGATGCAGCAAAAAGGGTTGCTATATGGACCTCGTTCTCCGCATTTTGTACAAAACTCGATGAGTCCACAGTAGTAAAAAAAATCCCCTCAAATGAGGGGATTTTTTATGATTTAACAAACTTATATTTGGTTTGAAGTGACTTTTAACTCTCAGGCAAAAGAAGAGATAATTTTCGTATAAATTAATCCTTAAAATGCACAGGAATCCATTGATAGCTTTTACCATCTGCTGAATAGATATGTCCAATAGCAGGGAATGGCAAGTGTGGTGCTGCAATGGTTTGCACGCCTTTTGCATATTCAGCAAATTGCTTTAAGCGGGTTTGCACTGCTTTTTTCGGGTCGATGTCATAATCAATAGCGGTTTCTGGCTTGTCGAATTGCACGGTATGAGAGTGCACAATGTCACCAATAAAGACCACCGTTTCATCTTTGGTTTTCAGCTCATAGCTAAAATGTCCCGGCGTATGCCCCGCGGTATTAATGACTTTAAATCCCTGAACTTGATCGCCCAATTGATACGTTTTGAAGCGTTGTTTGGCTTGATAAGGCACAATGGCTTGTTTAATTTTTTCAACAGTTCCTAAGTAGCCTGCTTGTTTTTCTTTCGGGAGTTTTTCGATTTGTTTCGGGTTTAGCCAATAGTTCGCTTCATCGCTCGAAACATAAACCGTTGCATTTGGAAAGTTTGCCACGCCATTTTGGCTAATACCACACACATGGTCTGGGTGTAGGTGCGTTAGCAAGATGGTATCGACTTGCTCTGGTTGATAGCCTGACGCTTTTAAGTTGCTTAACACTGAACCTAAATGTGCGCCAAAACAGCTCGCAGCGCCGCTATCCACTAAAACCAGCGAATGACCTGTATTTACAAGGAAGGCATTGACAGAGGTCTGTACGCCTTTGGCTTGGTCGGCAGCATATTTCTTTAAAATTTCATGGACTTCTTTTTCTGGAGTATTTTGAAATAATTTAGGCGACATGAAGTTTGTGCCGTCTAACAGGGCAGTGATTTGTACATCACCCGCTTGGTATTGGTAATAGCCTGAGACTTGTTTTTGTTGGGGGATTGGGGCAGGTGGGGAAAGAGCGAAGGATGAAACACTAATGAGACTGGAGCTAATTAAAGCGGAAGCAAGTAACTTATTCATTTATAAAGTTTCACAAAATTTGTTGAATTGTCTATTTTTTAGCATGTCATGGAGAACCTTTAAACTCCTTTTTATGGATTTTTATTTCAAGAGAATTATTTTTATCATTTGGCATTTTCTGACGTAGATCTTCAACAATTGCAAATACTGTTGAAAATATAGATGATCTTGTTAATTGAATTAAATTTAGGAGACTATTTTCGAAGTCAGTGATTTTTACATAAGTATGTGTAGAGTCATTAGAGAGTTCAAAAGTATCTGGAACTAGAAATAAAATATGATGTTCGAGAGCATTTCGCCAAACTTTATAGAAACCAAATTGTCCATTTTTTTCATTTAGATCAAAAATAAGACTGTTAATTGCAATCAAAGCAAAATTTTCTTTGCTTTCTAGGGCAGATTTATTCTGATGCCAAAAATTATTGAACGCAGTATTTTTCTCAATTTTTAGTGAAAAATACTGACACAAGAAGATTGCTAACTTATCTAATATTGAGAAACATAGTCTGAAACAAGTTCTTAGCTTTTCAGATCTTATATTAATGATTTCTTTGTCATCAAGTTCCGAATAACAGCTTTCATAATCAAACTTAGAGCTATTTGTGAATTTAGACTCATAGAACATTACTCGCATCAAGGAAAATTCGGCTTTCAATCGGTTGAGATATTGTTCATATATAAGAATATTAGTCGGAGAAATTATACCCTCTAAAAGAGTTAAATTATCTCGTTCATTGGCAATGCATGAACAATACATTCCATGAATATTCAGAGTTAAATTTTCTTCTATACACCATTGTCGGAATTGAGTCATAGAAGAATATTCTTTAAGTGTCTCAGCTTCTTCAGAATCTAAGTCTTTAGAATCTAATTGTTCAGTTAAAAAATTGACTTGATTTTTGTAGTAAGGTTTCCAGGTATTCGGAGTTAAATGTGAGTTACAAGCGAATTTATACCCTTTAATTATTTCCATAATCATTTTTGCGGTGCGATGATCTAATAGTTGATCAAATTGCTTTAAACAAGATGTTCGATTAAGCCATGCTTGTGGATAGGGCGTATTTTCTTTTATTACTAAATCATAGAGTTTTAAAGCTTCCGAAAATCGAAATTGTTGTTTGAGAACATTTGCAAGATTAATTATATTTTGTTGATATAAATCGTAATTATCTTCTTTTTTTATTAATTTATAAGCCTTCCAATATAAGTTCTTTACATCATTAAATAATTCTATATTTTTGAAATTCACGTCATCTTCTGAATAACCACAATCATTAGCTAATGCTAATTTTCCATTTGCTAAATTATAATAATAGTTAATATTAGATTGATTTTCATAATGCTCTGAGTAAGTCTCTAAAATTTGGATTCCTTTAGACACGGCACTTTTATTTCTTAACGATGTGCCTGCATCTATAAATTGTCCAGCTAAATTAAAGAATAGACGTAATACTGATTCTGATTTTTCATATTTTTCGAGTTCATTCAACATTATCTCAGAACCTAACAAAGCTTCTTCATATTGTTCAGTATCAATAGAATAAGAAATAGCATTTATAGCTTCGTTGATTTTCTTTAATTCTAATCTCATTTTATTAACTTACATAAAAAAGCCCCACTAAAATATAGCAGGGCTTTTTATGGGTGTCTAAACCTTAAGACACTTTATCACCAGCTTTAGCACCAGATTCAGGTGAAATCACCCAAACACCTTCGCCATTGCCCGCAGCTAAAACCATACCGTTTGAAATACCAAAACGCATTTTACGTGGTGCAAGGTTGGCCACCATCACCACCAATTTACCCTTAAGGTCTTCTGGTTGGTAGAATTCACGAATACCACTGAATACATTGCGCGGTTCAGCTTCACCAACATTTAAAGTCAGTTGTAGAAGTTTGTCAGAGCCTACTACCGTTGCAGCTTCTAAAACTTCAGCAACACGCAGGTCAACCTTCATAAAGTCTTCAATGCCAATAATCTCCGCTTCGCCGACTTTAGGTTCAACTTTCGCAGGTGCAGCTTTCTTCTCTTTTTTCTTTTCAACTTTTACAGGTTCAGCCGCAGCCGCTAAAGAGTCTTTAGATGCATCGACCATTGCCGCAACCGCTTTCGGGTCTACACGTTGCATTAACGGTTGGAACAATGCAATTTCATGATCAACCAATGCAGTTTGAGCAGAAGCAAAGTCAAAGCGGTCTAGTTTTAAGAACTCTTGCACTTGAGCCGCTAAGGTTGGAAGGACTGGTGCTAAATACACTGCCAATTGACGGAATAGGTTAATTCCTACCGAACAAACATTGTGTACTTGTTGCTCTTCGCCTTCAACTTTCGCTAAAGCCCAAGGTTTTTTCTCATCAATATATTGGTTGGCTTTATCTGCAAGTGCCATGATTTCACGAATGGCAGCAGAGAATTCACGTGCTTCATAGGCTTTCGCAATTGAGTCACCGGCATCAATAAAGCTTTGTACCAATTCAGGCTCTGCACAAGTTGCTGATAACTTATTTTCAAACTTGGTGTTGATGAATTTTGCACAACGGCTGGCAATATTCACTACTTTACCAACCAAATCAGAGTTTACTTTCTGAACGAAATCATCCAAGTTTAAATCAGAGTCTTCAACTTTATCTGACAGTTTAGACGCGAAGTAGTAACGTAAATATTCAGGGTTTAAGTGCTCTAAATACGTTTCAGCTTTGATGAATGTCCCGCGAGACTTCGACATCTTCTGACCGTTCACCGTCAAGAAACCATTGACGAATAAACCTGATGGCGTACGGTAGTTTGCACCTTCAAGCATTGCAGGCCAGAACAGCGCGTGGAAGTAAACGATGTCTTTACCAATGAAGTGATAGACTTCTTTGTCAGAGTCTTTCTTCCAAAAGTCATCAAAACTTAAATCAGGACGTTTAGCTTTGATGTAGTTTTCAAAACTCGACATATAACCAATCGGCGCGTCTACCCAAACGTAGAAATATTTATTCGGCGCATCTGGAATTTCAAAACCGAAATATGGCGCATCACGTGAAATATCCCAGTCGGATAGACCCGCTTCAAACCATTCATCCAGTTTGTTGGCAATTGAGACAGGTAAGCGACCTTGGTCACGCGTCCATTTTTGTAAATATTCAGAGAAATTCGGCAGTTTAAAGAAGTAATGATCTGAAGATTTCTCTACAGGCGTTGCACCACTTAAAGTCGACTTTGGGTTTAACAGCTCAGTCGCGTTGTATGTTGTACCGCAGACTTCACACGCATCGCCATATTGATCTTCCGACTTACATTTCGGGCACGTACCTTTAATGAAACGATCCGATAAGAACATGCCTTTTTCAGGGTCAAAAAGCTGGTTGACAGGACGGATGGCAATATTGCCTGCTTCACGGTTTTTCACATAAATTTCAGAAGCACGAGAGCGGTTTTCATCACTATGGGTTGAATCATAATGATCGAAATGCACACCGAAACCGTCAAAATCACGGATGTGTTCCTTTTGCACATTGGCAATTTGATCTTCAGGTGAAATACCATTGGCTTCGGCACGTAGCATGATGGCTGTACCGTGAGCATCATCCGCACATACATAAGTCACATCGTGTCCCATTGCACGCATGGCACGAACCCAAATATCTGCTTGGATATAACCGAGTAAGTGTCCCATATGGATGGGGCCATTGGCGTATGGTAGGGCGTTAGTGACTAAAATATTACGCACGGATATGACTCTCTCATTCGTATTTTATATAAGGTCAACGATTTTACCTTAGATAGCCGCGACTTGCACAAGTGAATCGGTGAAAAGTTTTCAAATGAGACTAAAGCCCATATGAATTGATCGCTAGATTGAGCATCCATCGCTAATTTGAGCAAGATACTGAAAAAATCATGGGAAATACCTTTACTAAAACGGCATAAAGCAGCTTGTTCATCTTTTAATGAAAGATTGAATGGATTGTCCAAAACTCAAATGATGGAACTTCAAACTAATGCGTATTTTCGCTATATTCATGCGCCATTAACAGCGATAATACTTAGATTCAGCCCGTTTTTAAGAGTATGCCGTCCATGATCGATGATGATTTTGATTTCGACCAACCCGTGACCCGAATTCCGCAAAATCCACAAGCGACTAAACTACTGGGCAATCGACTTTTACAACAAGCTGAACAATATCTTGCTTTAATGGGCAGTCGACCACATGCACAATTGGTCGAGTCGCTCCGTCAGCTCGAGTTGGAAGATCCGTACTTTGCAATAATGGCCGATCAGCTTGAGTATGAAAGTGATGAACCAATGGCCAATGATGTGCTCAATCTGTTGTTTTTCTGGCAAAGGGCCAATGAAAAAGAAGCGGATATGACTAAGTTTCAGTTGCCCGATTTAATCCAAGCCGACTATTTCCAAGCGACTTTGCTTGACGCTTACGACGCGATGGATTTGGGGGCATTCCAAGCCCAACGCCGCAGCGTGATTGAAGAAACTTTCAAACTGTATCAACAGCAGTGTTATGCAGGGTGCATTACAGTTCTTTATGGTCAAATAGAAGGGATTTTGACAGATGCGCTGATTGAACATGGCTATTTACAGCAAAATCAAACCAAGTTTGTCGATGTCTATAAAATCGTACCGGGTTTGAAAGGTCATGAAGTCAAAAGCCTATGGCATAAAGTTAAAATTGCCAGTGAAATCAATCCGTATTTTCTGAGCCTTGAAGCATTGAAAATGGATGCGAGTTCGAGTGTCACCGCTAGCCGTCATAATATGGTACACGGTGCGGATGTGACCCATTTCACGCAAGCACGCAGTTTCATTTTGTTTATTTGGCTGTTTGCGGTCATCAGTTTTATCAGTACTTTAAAGCGTTAGTCTCTTCCGTTGAGTGGTACAGGATGGAGTTTAAATTGATGCATCCTGTACAGCTATTGTTTCCAAATGATGCAAATGACGTCAGCACTTAAAAAGCAAGGTATAACTCTGAGTTAAGCAAAATTTTAAATACGAAAGAGGGCTGTGACATGACGAATGACAATAAACTCGATGATTTAAAAACCAAAGCGACTGAGTTGGGTGAAGATTTGAAGTTGAAAGCTCAAGCGGCAAAACTCGAAGGCGAGAAAGTACTGGAAGATGTCAAACATCAGGCCACTGAAGCCAAGCTAGATGCTGAAAAGCAGCTGACTGACTTAAAGCAGAACGCAGCAGAAAGTAAAGCCGAAGGCGATGCAGCTTTTGAGCAAAAGTTGGAGTCTGCACAAGCCAAAGCCGAGCATGCGAAACAAGTTGCACAGGAGAAATTGGATCACTTTAAAGTTGAAGCAGGGCATAAACTGGATGAGGCGAAACTTAAAGCCACTGAGTTAAAGCATGAGGCCGAAATTAAACTGGAAGAATTTAAGGTGCAAGCCACTGAAAAGTTTGACGAGTTGAAAAAGAAAGCCACAGAAACACTGCAAAAGTTTAAAAAAGACGACCAAGCTTAATCCGTCTGAAACGGCGAATGTCGGCCTTAAATGTTCGCTAATACTATGGCGTAGACTGTGTACTGAGTGCAGGGTCTGCGTCTAAGTTAAACCACATGATGCTCTGAATATGATTGTTTACGGTGCGGATGGTGTAACGATAGTTTGCAATTTCATATACATATACAGTCTCAAGTGGGCTATTCGGCGCACTGCTGATTGGGGTAGAGGACATAGAAATTGGCGATAAATCGATTTTTTTCTGCATGTCTTGAACTTGATCACCGATAGTCACCGTTTGACCCGCAGGGGTTTTAAATGAATTGGTTGATGTATCTGCAAAACTAAAGCTAGAGATGGTGCAAGCCAAAACAACCACGGCCCAAAGTTTCATTTTTTTCTCCCCAAATCGCGTAAAGATAGAACAACAGAATATAAATATTTTGCTATGCAATAACATCACCTTAAATGAGGAGATTGGATGGTACTTACAATTCTTTACGTTCAAATTTGATCCAATTCACCGATTTTATTTTTTCAGTTAGCTTAAGCGACTAAGCTTTGTCCTTTGATATTCAGCGTATAAAACCAACTAAAAAGCTAGGAATACTAAATTTCATGGCATAATCCATAAATACTGAACTTACCCTAAGTTCGTTTTGTGGTTAAACTATAGCATTCAGCTGAATACTCGAATTTGGAGTACATATATGTCGTGGCTTTCTTCTCTTAAATCAGTTTTTTCTCCTGCGCAGGAGGTAAAGGAAGAAGAAATCCAAACAGTACTGCAAAACTATATCTTGCCCAATTCAAACCATGCGTTGAAAGACCGCATTACTCAAGTGAATGTGCAGGGCAATATTCTGCAAATTACCATCAATACTTTTCCTGCCGAAGCAGATGATTTACAACAGATTCATGATGATTTGGCGCTTGCGCTTGAAGCATGCGGTATCAAAGAATTAAACATGCATGTGATTCAACAAAAAACCGGACATAAAGAAAAGTCAGGTGGCTGTGGACATCAGCATGCTGAAGGTGAGAGCTGTTCAAGCCAAGCAAAAGAGGCTGCACCGAAAAGCAATTTACCCCCAGTGATTGATGCTTCAGGCTCAGCAGCCCAAGCTGCTGCACAACCCGTTGAAACTGATCCAAACAATCCACCCATTCAAAAAGCAGCGCCACAACAACGTGATGTGCCGAAGCATCCGCGTATTCAAAATGTGATTTTGGTGTCCTCGGGCAAGGGCGGCGTGGGCAAATCCACCACCACGGTAAACCTTGCACTTGCTTTGCAAAAGCTCGGCTTAAAAGTTGGGGTCTTAGATGCGGACATTTATGGTCCGAGTATTCCAACTATGTTGGGCAATGCGGGCAAAACGCCGATGATTGAAGCGGAAAATTTTGTACCCTTAGATGCCTATGGTTTGGCAGTGTTATCGATTGGGCATTTAACAGGTGATCATAATACTCCTGTGGCTTGGCGTGGGCCGAAAGCGACAGGGGCATTGATGCAGTTGTTCAATCAAACCTTATGGCCTGATTTAGATGTGTTGATGATTGATATGCCACCAGGTACAGGCGATATTCAGTTGACCCTTGCGCAGCGTATTCCTGTGACAGGTGCGGTGATTGTAACCACACCGCAAAATGTGGCACTTATGGATGCGACCAAAGGCATTGAGCTATTTAATCGCGTACACATTCCAGTCATGGGTGTAGTGGAAAATATGTCGACCCATATTTGCTCAAATTGTGGATTTGAAGAGCAAATTTTTGGTACGGGCGGTGGAGATCAACTGTCGGAGCAATATGATATTCCGCTGTTGGGACGTTTGCCTTTAAATGTACAAATCCGTGAAAATGCGGATGCGGGTAAGCCTTCTGTTTTAGTGGAAGACAGTGCAGCAGACAGCTATATGCAGATTGCTGAAAAAATTGCAGCCGCACTGCCTCAGGCTGAAAAAGATCAGACTCGTATTTTCTAAATCAGCCATAAAAAAAGCCCAACCTGTTGAGTTGGGCTTTTTTTTACTTTTTTAGGAGAGTGAATAGGACTGATTTTGTTTTTTGGCTTGCATAATATTAATGCTGATCGCAATCACCACCATCACAATCCCGATAATATCAGTCACAGTTTCAGGGATAATCATACATAAAGCACCTGCACCTAAGAAAATCCGCCAGAACCAATTCAAACCAATTTTAAAGTAACCTTCAACTGCTGCACCCAGCGCCAAAATACCGACTACTGAGGTAAAGACAATACTCACAATAGTTGTCCATGCAGGAAAGGCAAACTCACGTGCATTGACTGCGACGTTGGCCGTATCAATCATCAGCATGGCAGGGTTATAGACGAACAGGAACGGGACAATGAAACCTGCCAAAGAAAGTTTCAAGGCTTGGAAACCTGTGCGCATTGGATCACCCCCTGCGATTCCCGCACCTGCAAACGCGGCTAAGGCGACAGGTGGCGTAATATTGGCAAACAGACCAAAGTAGAACACAAACATATGCGCCACCAGTGTGGGAATATCAAAGTTTGCCAAAGCGGGTGCAGCCATGGTCGCGGTAATGATATAGGCTGGAATCGAAGGAAGTCCCATACCTAAAATCATTGATGCAATCATGGTAAAGAACAGCGTTAGAAATAGGCTGCCTGCACCGATGCTCATAATTGAGGAGGTCATGACAGAGCCAAAGCTGGTCAGGCTCACCACACCAATAATAATCCCCACCACAGCACAGGCTGCCATGACTGAAAGGGATTGTTTTGCACCATCGGCGAGCGCTTCTAATATTTCTTTGAAGCCCATACGGGTCGATTTGCGGAAACTCGCCACAATCACAGTTAAGACAATGGTGTAGACCGCGGCATAACTGACAGGAATGGATTGAAAGAGGAAAAACACCAAAGCTACGATCGGAATAAGCAAGTGTCCTCGTTCTTTTAGGACATCTTTAACCCGTGGCAAATCCGCTTTCGGGACACCTTTTAAATTGTCTTTACCAGCACGGAAATGAACCTGCGCCATCACACCTAAATAGTAGAGTAAAGCTGGAAGGGTGGCTGCAAGGGCAATGGTGCCATAACTGACACCCGTGGTTTCAGCCATAATGAAGGCACTGGCTCCCATCACCGGGGGTAAAATTTGTCCACCTACAGAAGCACTGGCTTCAACAGCACCTGCAAAATTTTTGTGGTAGCCAATTTTTTTCATCAGGGGAATGGTAAATGAACCAGTACCCACGACATTGGCCACGGCTGTGCCATTAATGCTGCCCATAAATCCACTGGAAATGACGGCAACTTTTGCAGGACCACCTTGTTTATGTCCCGCAAGTGCCATCGCAAGATCATTAAACAGTTTACCCATGCCTGATTTTGCCAGAAAAGCACCAAACAAAATAAACAGGAAAATGAAAGTGACTGAAGCACCGATTGCGGAAGAATAAAGCCCTTCGGTTTTTAAATACATTTGCCCGAAAATATCACTAATACTATATGGACGCGTCAATAAACGATCAGGGACCCAGTCATAGTGGCTAAAAAACGGGTAAGACAGAAAGACTAAACCTAAAATAGGTAGCATCCATCCCATGACCCGCCGAGCACCTTCAACCACCAGCACCACGGCTAAAATGGCAAAAACAATATCTAAAGTGTTTGGAATACCCCCACGTGTGGTCATAATGGCTTGATATTCTTTCCAAATGTATAAAAAGGTTGTTAAAGAGGCTAAGGCAAGTAACCAATCTAACCAAGGGATGCTTTGTCGTGAACTGGACTGACGCGCAGGATAAAGTAGAAAGATTAAAACCAAACCAATAGCGACATGGGCGGAACGTTGAATCAGTTCGGGGAGTGGATTAAAGGTAATAAATAAATGAAATAAGGAATAGAAAATAGCAATCGCCGCTATAAACCATGCCACAGATTTGTTGCTTGGGGTACGAGTCACTGACTCACGATCAAATTTTTCCAAAATGGCTTGTTGTTGTTGCTCATCTAATTGTTCAGGGGTAACTTTGTCTTCATTTTGAGTCATCGGCATTCTCCGATCTGCCATGCTTTCCACAAGGGCTGTTGTTGTGCTGTAATTTGCACCAAGGTGTAATCTGGATATTGTTGAAAAATGGGCCAGACGCTCTGGTGAATAATGATACTGCCTTGCATATTCTTGGAAATGATCCAGTTGATTTGATCAATTCGCCGATTAACTTTCATTCTGACCATACCGTCCTTTTGAAAGATGATGGGGTAGTCATTCGGTGTGCCTGCACCGAAAGAAATCAGGTCGGTGTAGCGCAATATAAAGTGCTGTTGCTCTCGTTGATAGTTTTCAACCCAACGAGTTTTTTCAACTGAATGTTTCCATTGCAAACTAAATTGTGCTGTTGAAATTCGGCACTGCATTTGAGCAACAGTCACTTCGCTATAGCGAACAGGTAAGAACAACAGCCCGCATAAACCGAGTAGAAAAAGTGCAGTAAACACTGCACTTTTTTTTAGCTTCATTTTTTCGCTGCGAGTTCGTCGTAATAACGCTTAGCCCCAGGGTGTAGCGGAGCAACCACGCCTTTTTGAGCCGTTTCTAGATTAATTTCTGTCGCTGCCTGATGTGAGTTGGCCAACTGTCCTAAACTATCAAAGAAGGTTTTGGTTAGTTTATAAACATCATCTTCAGAAAGATCGGAACGTACCACTAGAGCATTCATAATAGCTGCAGTTGGAATATCTTCTGCATTGCCATAAGTGCCTTTTGGAATATTTAGAGATAGGAAATAGGTTTGGTTTTTGGCGATTTGTTTCACTTTCTCAGGATCGATCCCGACCAGTTGTAAATCGAAACCTTGTTGCAGTTCCATCAAGGATGAGTTGGGGATACCACTGGTTAAGAATGCAGCATCAATTTTCCCACCCTTTAAAGCATCCGCGGCTTCTGCATAGCCTAGATAGTCGACCTTCACGTCATTGTAAGTAATACCAAAACCATTTAAGAGGGTGCGCGCATTAACTTCAACCCCTGAGTTTTGTGCACCGACGGCAATGCGTTTACCTTTTAAGTCTTCAAGCTTTTTAATGCCTGATTTTTTTGACGCCACAATTTGCACATAGTTGGGATAAAGTGCTGCCACTTGTTGGACATTATCAATTTTCCCACTGGCAAAACTGCCTGTGCCATTCAGTGCTTCAGTTAAGCTGTCACTCATGACAAAAGCCATTTCGACTTTTTTCTGTTTGAGTAAGTTTAGATTTTCTACCGATGCACCTGTGGTTTGGGTTTTTGAATTTACACCCTAGGTTTTATTATAAATTTCAGCCAAACTGGTGCCAATCACATTGTATGGGCCAGATGCGCCGCCTGTCGCTATGTTGACAAATTTACTTTGGAGTTTGTCGGATGCTTGTGCATTGGTTTCGGTTTGAGCATCGCCTGAAGTCGTGGTTTTATTGTCACTTGAGCATGCTCCTAGACCTGCAAGTGCAATTGAAAGTAGCGTGAGTTGAGTCCATTTTTTCATATACTTTTCCTCGTTTTATTATCTTCAAAG
Source organism: Acinetobacter sp. CAU_H_S139_7 (assembly GCF_058599305.1). NCBI lineage: Bacteria > Pseudomonadati > Pseudomonadota > Gammaproteobacteria > Moraxellales > Moraxellaceae > Acinetobacter > Acinetobacter sp. CAU_H_S139_7. Next base: position 2,560,055 of record NZ_CM178651.1, on the reverse strand, counting down.
CCATTCACTTGGCTCTTTTATCCTTGACTTAGCGTGATCAGATTGATGAATAAAAATACGCATGATTTAAAAAGTAACTGATTAAAAATCATTTGAATAGTTTTTTTTCATTAGTTATGTCTATTTGATTTATAAAATCATTGATTTGAAAAAAGAATAAAGCATATGGCGTCATATTTATGAAAGCTAGATTGGGTAAGGGTCTTACGTTTCATTTATGTTACTTATTGAATGAAAATTAAAAAAACTGTTATCACGGTTCACTAAATTTGATTGCTTTCAGCAAGGCAAGTCATTACGCTTATAGCTATATATATGTGGGTCTGTGAATATGGTCACTTGGTTTTTTATTGGTTTAGTGATAACCATTCTTTTAACTCCAGGACCGACCAATACCTTACTTGCCTCTTCGGGCATTCAAGTCGGTATTCGTAAATCTTTGCGTCTTATTCCTGCAGAAGCTTTTGGTTATCTCATTTCAATCACGGCATGGGGCTTCCTCATTGGAAAAGTGTCGACACACTTACCTTTATTGCCGATCATTTTAAAATTATTCAGCGCTAGCTACATCCTTTATTTGGCCATCAAATTATGGCGTACAGCCGATGCTGAAGTGAGTTTTAATCAACCGACTATTCGGGCGCGTGAACTGTTTTTGGCAACATTGTTGAACCCTAAAGCATTATTGTTTGCTTCAGCTATTTTCCCGACTATTGCGTGGACAAAACTGGATTATTATCTGTCACATATGTCGCTGTTCTTGGTTTTGATTGTTCCGATTGCTTTCTTTTGGACTTTTATCGGGTCAATTTTAGCAACCAATAAAATTCGCTGGCTGAACCAATCTAACCTGCAAAAAACAGCGTCGCTGGTCTTGATGAGTTTTTCGATTCCACTGAGCTATTCTGCGATTTTAAGTTTTTAATTTAGTAATTAAAGACAGAAATTTTGCGAACTTAAACGCGCTTATTTTCATTGAAAGCGATTTCAGTTAAAGTACAACGCAATTATTGAAATTAAGCTTTTTGGAAAGAATAAATGGCTATTAAGTCCGATCGTTGGATTCGCGAAATGAGCGAAAAACACGGCATGATCGAACCGTATGCAGAAAACCAAGTTCGTTTAGATGAAAATGGTCAAAAACTCATTTCTTATGGCGTGTCGAGCTATGGTTATGATGTTCGTTGTGCACGTGAGTTTAAAGTTTTTACCAATGTTCACTCGGCAATTGTCGATCCAAAAAACTTTGATGATAAAAGTTTTATCGACATTGAAGCTGATGTTTGTATTATTCCACCAAACTCATTTGCTTTAGCACGTACCGTTGAGTATTTCCGTATTCCGCGTAATGTGTTGACTGTGTGTTTGGGTAAATCGACCTATGCACGTTGCGGTATTATCGTAAATGTCACACCACTTGAGCCTGAGTGGGAAGGTCATGTCACTTTAGAGTTCTCGAATACAACGAATTTACCTGCACGTATTTACGCGGGTGAAGGTGTTGCACAAATGTTGTTCTTCGAATCTGACGAAGTATGTGAAACATCGTATAAAGACCGTGGTGGTAAGTACCAAGGTCAAACAGGTGTGACTTTACCGAAGACCTAAGTTTTAGATATTTAAAAAAGCGGATCATTGATCCGCTTTTTTTATGCCAATTCATTCATCGGAAAATAAATATTATCGGACAGTTGGTTTTGCATTTGTGCTGAGTTTCAGCATAATAAATTGTGAATTAGAGTGCTTTGGTTGACGCAAATAAAAATTATAGTGCGCAGAGTAGAATGCCAAGCAAAGGATGCAGTACATAAAGATGCGGAGCATCAAATAATAAGGATGGTCGAGATGACGAATCGTATATATCCCGCAGGATTGAAAAAATCCTGTTTAGCTAGTCTTGTCGGACTCATGCTTGCGCAGTCTACATTTGCCCTTGAGTCACTTTCCGATGAATATCTAGCGGATACTACGGGTGAAGGCATTGCTTTACTTCCTGAAAACTTCAAGATGGTGTTTCAAGGGGCCAATGATCTCTCCACGGCTTCTAGCTACAACCGTGGCGTGGCCAATCCACAACAATACGACACGGGCTTTATTCGTATTATTCCTGTGGGTGAGAACTACTCCAAGTATACCGACGCAGATGATCTGAGCACGAAACGAACCAAAGCAGACATCTTTATTTATGGTTTAGCGCTTTCGCGGTCTGATAATAATGCCAATAGCCGTTTCAGTAATCAGGGCTTCACATGGGGAAGCGATGTTAATCCTTGGTTATTTCGCGCTGGCACAGCCACGGGGATTAAACAGTTTCATCAGTCGAATGCAAGTTCAGATGTAAGTTTTCTAGGGCTGGAAGCGCCTTTAGCAACGGTTGTAGCGAGTGACACAGATAATAATATTAAATTAGGTCTATGGTTGGATGCTTTTTCGCGTAGCTGGAATTCTCAAAATAAAGTGGACCCTATCACTGGTGCGCCAACAACAACCAACGCGGCAGCAGATCTTGATTTAAATTTAAATCAAAGAATACGTTTACAGGCCGTTGCCAATGGGTTGAGTTTAAATGGCTCACAGGTGCGTATGTTTCAAACTCAAGCATCTACCTTAGACCAGCAAAATAAAACCTTTGGGATGGCAGCCTTACTTCGGATCAATACCAATGATGATCCATCTGGATTGGTCTATGCCAACGATGACGCAAATAAAGCGCTATTGAATGCTAAAGTCCTTCGTCTGAGCACAGCTGCGACCAACGACGGTACGGCAGTCACACCTGCACTAGATCGTTCATTGGCTCCAATTTTTGATGCCAGCGAGGGACTTTATTTATACAGCCCAAATATTAACTTGGTCTTGGGTAATATGTATCAGCCTTTTGTTGTAGGTTCGGAAGGACGCAATATTATTCTCGAAGTCACGCGTATTCCGAATGTGCCTGAGATTTATAAGCAGATTTATACCTACTACCCAGATGTACAGGGTGGAAACAATGCTGACTATAAAGGATCAACATGTAATGTGGCCTATTGTGGTTCGAATTTTGTTCAAACGGGGGCAGGGAGTACTGCGATTCAATACCAAGGAAATAACGCAACACATAGCAGTATTTCGATTGGTAGCGTGACACGAGATCCGACCACCAATACGCTTAAAGCCAATACGGCAACACAGTCAACTGGTGTGGTATTCCGCGGGATTGGAACAGCAGTTCCTGTAAATTTAGGGTCAGTTGCTATAGATGGTGTATTGATCCAACACTTAAAAATTAAGACCACAGGGTTATAGGATACTGACATGATGAAAAAATTATGTGTAACCATGTTGATGTCGGTATCCATGTTGTCTCAAGCGGGTTTGGTAGATTTGGATAATAAGGAACTGGTCGGTGTGACTGGACAGGGCGGTGCAGATTTGAGCTTAACCCTATCGATCAACCACCAATATGCCAATGATATGAGTTTAAATACGATCTCTAGGATCAATGGTGTAGATGCAAATGGGCGAGCTATTGTCACTGAAGCCTATTATCAAATGCGTGCAAATCAAGATTGCGCTTTATTAGAACTGTGTCGTATCGCTATTTCTCCAAATAATCATAAGGAAAATGGGCAACGAAAATGGCTGGTTTTCAAGCAGTTCCAAGGCACCATGCAAATTGATAAATTTTCGCTGGAAGGTACCACAATTCTGAATAAAGAAGGTAAGCCACAAACTGCGATGATGTTAAAGTTTTTCGATGATAAACCCCTTAAAATTAGAAACTTAGGTTTTGCCAGCCTTTCAGTAGAAAGTGGTGAAAATGGATATTTCAATACCTCAACGTATAACAGTTATGGTACGAGTAAAACTGTACCCACTTTTGATAAAGGTCAGGAACAAGGTTTTATGGGCTTAAATGTTCACGGAAACTTACATCTGGATGGAAATCTAAAAATCTTTAGCTATAACTGTTCGGGCACTGCGGGTAGCCGCTGTTAGACATATAGTTTCAAAAGGATATTGAGATGCATAAAATAATAAAACTAAACCTTCTGACACTGTGTATTTGTGCAGCGAATCAAAGTTATGCATTACAAGCTTTGAATGATCAGATTTTAAGTGATGTAACGGGTCAAGATGGTATTTCAATTACCCATGAAGCTTCAAAAGTTGACATTAAACAATTGAATTGGGTCGATCCTGCGGAAGTCGGAAAAACACCGATAAAACTGGGTTTGCATAATATTGAAATGAAAACGGCAACTGGTTATAACAACATTAAAACCAAACTCGATTTTGATGTGGGAACAACACAATTAGCCAATGGTACGCAAGGGGTCGGCATTCAGCTCTCTGCCAGTGTGTCACCTTTTACCGCAACGGCTGCCCAAATCATGCTGATGTGTTCACCAAATTGTGCAACGGGTGAAACGGATCAAAATTTAGGAAGTATTAAGCTTTCAACTATTTCACCTTTTGAAGTGTACTTAGCAACGACGAATGGTCTGTTTAACCGTGACTCAAAGGTGCATTTAGATTTTAAATTGCAGAATGCTAGTATTAGTTATGGACAAAATAATCAAGATTTAACCTTAAAAGATTTCAACTTCAATTTATCTGCTGATGGATATCTCTATATCGATGAAACGGAAGGTGTAGTTCTCACCTCAAAGGGTAGTGTTGGCGATAATATTGTTGTTTTAGGTCGAGTGGAAGATAAGACAGATGTACATGACAGCCGTGTAGGCAATGCCACAAATCCGGGGTTAAACGTTGATTTACGTTATGGCTCAGCAAACTCGACTCATCGAAACTTAATTCGGATAGGGGCATCAGGTGCTTTAACCAATGGCAAGATCGCATTAAATGCTGACCAGACTGGTGTTGCTAAGTTTAATACGGTCAACCGTGTTAACGGTAATGTTCAAGAAAATGAGGTGGTTGCATCTGCAGGTTATGGTTTTAAGAATGCTGGCGGCTTACATTTAAATGTATCGGCTGACTTTACCCGTGCAGGGAATAGTTTGCTTGGTGCTAGCACACCGACAACGTTTGAATTAGGGCATACTGGTACAGGTAGTTATGCCATCGAATTTTCAAACTTATCACCGCTGAATGTACGTACTTCCACTGATCCTAATTCAGCAATAAACAGTCAAAATGCCTATATTGATTTTGGCCAGATTTATATCAATAACATTCGCACCAACTCAATGGGTTTTGTGGTCAATGACCAAATTAAGACGATATTGGGTGCGCAAAACTATGAGTTGATTTATAACCCATCACCAACGGGCAATGCTTCAAATGTGGCTTTTATTGCTGTACGTGGACTCGATTTTCAAGCGATTGCACGTAAAGCTCGCTTTATTTCAGATAATTCTATTGCGGTAAACAATACTAACGAAGGGACATGGGGCTTAGGTATTCCGATTTATAACCTGAATGCCAATGCTGCATTTTTTGCCAAGAAATATACCAATACCGCTGGAACGGTGAAGGATGGCTTGGGCTATGATATCGCGGTATCAACCGATGGTTACGGGGAAGATAGTCAAGGCAACCCTAAAACAACGTCTATTATCGTTATTGATGGTGCAATGAGTAAGCATGGCGAAGAAGTTAACTACTATACAGGTTTACGTAATATTGACTCATATTTTAAAGCCAATGGTGTGATTGGTTTTAATGAAAATGAAATCTATATCAAAGCCGATAGCTTATTGTTTGCTGCCAATGCGGAAATCGCAATTGGGCAGCTTCCAGGTGCACTATATAATTGTCCAGCAGGGGTAAATAGTTGTGCCAAAGAAGTCGTACCGATTAATAACTTTGCCAAAAAAGATGATGTTCTCGCATCGATTGCTTTTATGTTGGATGGTAAAGGTGAACTCTTTATTATTCCAGGACTTGAGGCTGTAGGCGGAACACCGCAAAGCAATTATCTGTCATTTAAATCCAATTTTGAGTTTAATACGTTGAGTAGTACAGACCTGAGTAATGAAAGTAAAAAAGGCAGTTTTATTAGCCTCAGTAATACCGATAGCAATGGAACAACAACAAAAACCTCAAGTTTTAACTTGAACAAAATGCAAGGTCACTTAGGTTTGAATGGCAAAATTCATATGCAAAAGGACTCAGTGGTCATAGATAATCAAGTGCAATTTAACTATAAGGCATTAGCAGGTGGACAAGGAGCAGCCTTTAGGACGGAGGTCGCATTGTCTCCAACAGGTACCATGCAGAAGGTTGCCGATATTGCTATTACGGGTGGGGCTATGCGTAGCACATTAGGGATTACACCGCGTTAAAAAGAATGATAAGGAATAAATAAAATGAATAAGTCTTTAATTTCAATTCTAATCACAGCAACATTAGGTTTGAGTCAAAGTTATGCGATGACCGCTTTAAATGACGAGGAATTGTCAGAAGTTGAAGGTCAATCTTTGATGAATCTAGAGTTTCAGCAGGGGACGAATACAACCGATGCACAAGGAAAAGCATATAATCAATCGAACATTGGTTTTTATAAGTTAGCCCTTAGTGCGGAATTGGAGCTGAATGCCAATATTAAGAAGCTTCAGTTGGGGTGCGGTGGCGACAACAATTCCATTCGAGCCAACAGTTGTGATATTGATATCGATCATATTTCTTTAAGTGGACTACCTGATGATGCGAACTATACATCGGATCAGCGTGCAGCAACTTCGGCATTAATCACAAATCCATTTATTCAGTTTGCGATTAAAAATCCGACTTCAGCTGCAACACGTGAGGTGTTAGGCTTTCGTGTGAGTGCTGAAAAGATTAAAGGCTTGATGACATTAGGTACCAATAATGATGTAGATGCAAATAATAATGCGATACCCAATGGAATTAATACCTTTAGTGGATATATGAAAACCAAAACTGCATCCGGTACTGCAGTGACAGCAGCTCGTAGCATGACCTTTGCGGATACAGGATTAACTATGAATGGTATTGTGCAAGGACGATTACTCGGAAGTAGTTCTGGGACAACTTGTGTAGGTGGTTTTTTAGACCCTTGTTATGATATTTCATATACGTCTGATACTTATAATTTAAATTTATCTTCGACTACAGCGCCTTTTACGATTAATTCGACAGTTGTGTCGGGGACTCGAATGAAGGATGTAACTTTAAAAGGGACGGGTACTGTTGGGCAAATTGATTTTAGTGGACAATTAACAGCTAAAGTACTCGGTTTTTTAAACTTAGATAAACAGGTGTCCGGCAATATTACTGGGCTTAAAACAGATATCACTGTGAACCAAAGTTTAGGCTTAATTCATGCACTGTATTTAAACAACCCAGCATCATTATCTTTGCAATCACAAGATATCCTATGGACGGGTGCTGCGGTTGGAGCAAATAAAGGCTGGTGGCTGGCGATGGAAGATGAAGTCGAGCTGGGCAGCTTAAGTCCAACGACCAAAGTGGCAATTACCAATGAAGTCTTAAAACAAACCATTGCGGGTATTAATAAAGATCTAACGGACAATCCTCGAAATTGCGGTAATCTTTTAACAGGATGTGTCGGTGGTTCTGCCTTAGTTGTTGGGAATGTTCCAATGAATACGACGACTTTGGATTTTCCACTGACCAATTTAAGCTTACAAGGGCAAAACTTTAGATCAAATTGTTACGGTGGTTTAAAGTTCTGTTAAATATATGATTCCATAAAAAATCCCGCGATATACGCGGGATTTTTTTAATCTAAAATTAATTATTTTGTAATTTTCGCCAACAAATCTTCTTTAGAAATGTTTACAGATTCAGCGTCACGACGGCCTTTATATTCAAAAGTACCTGCATCCAAGCCTTTCTCACCAATCACAATACGGTGAGGAATACCTGTAAGCTCAAGGTCTGAGAATTTCACGCCTGGACGTTCGTTACGATCATCCAGTAAAACATCATAACCTGCTGCCGTAAGTTCAGCATACAGTGCTTCAGCTGCTTCCAAAGTGCGTGGAGACTTATGTGCATTCATCGGCACAATGGCAACTTCAAACGGTGCAATTGCCATAGGCCAAATAATGCCTTTTTCGTCAAAGTTTTGCTCAATTGCAGAGGCAACTACACGTGTTACACCAATACCGTAACAACCCATGGTTACAGTAAATGGCTTACCATCTTCACCTAAAACTTTACAACCCAAAGCTTCTGAATACTTTTGACCGAGTTGGAAAATATGCCCAACTTCGATACCACGTTTAATTTGCAGTGTACCTTTACCGTCTGGAGACGGATCACCCTCAACCACATTACGTAAGTCGTAGACTTCGGTAAACTGTGCATCACGTTCCCAGTTTAGACCAGTCACGTGTTTATCAACCTCATTTGCACCCGCAACAAAGTCAGACAGTACCGATGCAGCACGGTCGACAATGACCGTTAAGCCTTTTTCTACCAAGCCTTGTGGTCCACAGAAACCAGCGGTTAAACCCAGTGCAGCAAGTTGTTCTTCTGTTGCAAAAGTTAATGGTGATGCAATGCGCGGATGCTTCTCCGCTTTAATTTCATTAAGCTCATGATCGCCACGTAAGAACAATGCCACTACCGGTGTTGCTTGGCCTTCTTCGGCTGCAATACCTTGCACTAACAAGGCTTTTACAGAGTGTGCAGGATCAGATTTTAAGAAGTTAGAGACATCTGCAATGGTTTTTTGATTTGGTGTATCGACCACTTCTAAAGCTTTGGTTGGCGCTGCACGTTCACCGACTAAAATGGCCTCAGCCATTTCAATATTTGCCGCATAGTCAGATTCAGTCGAGAAGGCGATATCATCTTCACCACTTGATGCTAACACGTGGAATTCATGTGAGCCTGAACCACCAATTGAACCTGTATCGGCTTGTACTGGACGGAAATCTAAACCTAAACGGCTAAAGATTTTGCAGTACGCGCCGTACATGATGTCATAGGTTTCTTGCAGTGATTCTTGGTTTGCGTGGAAAGAATAAGCATCTTTCATGATGAATTCACGTGAACGCATTACACCGAAACGTGGACGAATTTCATCGCGGAATTTGGTTTGTACTTGATAGAAGTTTGCAGGCAATTGTTTATAGCTTTTGAGTTCATTGCGCGCAAGATCGGTAATGACTTCTTCGTGGGTAGGACCAAGCACGAAAGGGTTGCCATGGCGGTCTTTGAAACGAAGCAGTTCAGGGCCATATTGGACGTATCGACCAGATTCTTCCCATAAAGACGCTGGCTGAGTTACGGGCATCAGGACTTCGAGTGAACCCGCATTGTTCATTTCTTCATGAACGATCGCTGCAACTTTATTTAATACGCGAACGCCCATCGGCAGCCAAGTGTATAAACCTGAAGCCAATTTACGAATCATCCCAGCACGTAGCATTAGTTGATGTGAAATCACTTCTGCGTCATTTGGGGTTTCTCTTAACGTTGCAAATAAAAAGCGACTCGCGCGCATGGAAACTGTCCTAAAATTTTAAACTTTGAAAGTCAAAGATTATACGATAAAAAATGAGGAGGCATGTCGACACCACCTCAGAAAAATGTCGATTATTATGACATGATTTTACGTACTTGACGCAGCATAAAGTTCTTAAAGTCATCTAAATAGGTGAAGATCACAGGAACCACCACTAAGGTCAGCAGTGTCGATGTAATGACACCGCCGATCACTGCATGTGCCATCGGTGCGCTTTGTTCACCTCCTTCACCTAGTCCTAAAGCCAGAGGTACCATGCCCATTACCATAGCGCTAGTAGTCATCAAAATAGGTCGTAAGCGTGTTTTACCCGCATTAATAATCGCTTGATAACGATCAACGCCGTGATCCATGGTTTTTTTAATGAAATCGATCAATAGAATTGCATTCTTGGTCACCAGACCCATCAACATGATAATACCGATAATAGAAAACAAGTTCATGGTGGAGTTAAATAAGAAGAGCGCTAAAAACACCCCAATCAATGATAGTGGCAGGGAAGCCATAATCGCCGCAGGGTGAATAAAACTATTAAACTGCGAACCTAGCACAATATAAATAAACACAATCGATAAGGTGATTGCGGTCATGGCATAACCTGCAGATTCAGCCATGTCTTTGTTTGAACCTTGCGTGTCAAAGCTATAACCTGCTGGAAGGTCAAAGTTGTCTTCAATTTTTTTAATATCGGCGCCAATATCGCCTGCAGGGCGACCTGCGGTGTTGGCTTCGACTAAAACCTCCCGTGCTAGATCGCGACGATTAATCTGCGATGCCCCCAGACTTTGCTCTAAATGCGCAACGCTAGAAAGGGGAATCAATAAAGCTTGACCATTGGCATCCGTTTTTTGCGATGTGAGGTAAAGGTTTTGTACATCACTAGGTAAGCTACGCGCATTTTCAGTTAAGCGCAGGTTAACGTCATAGGTTTCGCCTTTGTCATCTTGCCATGTGGTGACATCATCCCCTGCAATCAGTGGGCGAATGACATTGGCAATTTGGTTGACCGATAGGCCCAAATCGCTGGCTAAGACCCGATTAATATGCACGCCTAAAGTCGGTTTAGGGGCTTTAAGTGAGCTTTCTAAGTCGACAATGCCTTTGACTTGCGCAATTTCTGTCATAAAGCGGTCTGATATCTTCTGGAGTTCGGCTAAGTCTGGACCTTTGATGGAAATCATCACGGGTTTTTGTCCGCCCGATACCGTTTCATCTGCGGAGGCAATTGAGGTCACAGTAATGCCACCTACTTGTTGTAGGCGTTGGCGGAACTCATTGTTTAAGTCGGTTAAGCTTTTCTTACGCTCTGTGCGTGGCGTAACGGTTACGCGAATACTGACATGGTTTTTACCACGATCCGTAACGCCATTAATCACCGCATAAGTTGCTCGAACGTCAGGGTGCTGCTGAATAATTTTATCGACTTGCAGCAGTTTGGCTTGTGAATATTCCAAAGAGGCGTCGACAGGTGTTTCGAACTTAATCCGAATCTCACCTTTATCTGGAACAGGGACAAACTCTGTTCCAATTAGTTTAGATAAGCCTAATGCGCCGAATAGCGAAGCCACAGCAATCATGAGGGTGATGAATCGGAAGCGCAGAGCAAGCTTGAGTAATTTCTCATAGCCGTGGCTGAGATTATCTAGTTTGCCAGAAATCCAATTGCAGAAACGTTTGACTCGATTGGGTGGTTTATGTGGATTATGCTTTTCAGCCCAATGTGCAGATAGCATTGGATCTAAAGTAAAGCTGACAAACATGGAGATCAGCACAGCAGTACTGACGGTTACGCCAAACTGATAGAAAAAGCGACCGATAATACCGCCCATAAATGCCACAGGTAAAAACACCGCAACAATGGTTAAGGTGGTGGCTAAAACAGCGAGTCCAATTTCTTTGGTGCCATCAAGGGCTGCTGTGACAGGGTCTTTGCCCATGTCTGCATGTCGCACAATATTTTCACGGACCACAATCGCATCATCAATCAGTAGACCAATACTGAGTGATAATGCCAGTAAGGTCATCATGTTGATGCTAAAGCCAAAGATCCAAATAAACGTCAGAGTGCCAAGGAGAGCAATTGGTAACGTCATGCCTGTAATGGCGGTGGAACGGAACGAGCCTAAAAACAGCAGGACAATCAAAACGGCAAGTGCTGCACCTTCAATAATTGTACGTGCAACATCGGTGATGCTGTTACGAATGCCTTTGGATGAATCTACCACCACTTTTGCTGTGGTGCCTTCAGGCAACTGTTTTTCGATATCTGCTAAGGTCTCATAAGCACCATCGACTACATCAATCACATTTGAATCGGAACTGCGTAAAATATCAATCGCAACCGCGGTTTTACCATCTAAATAGGCACTTGACTCAAGTTCGGCTTGGCTGTCTGAAATGCTTGCAACTTGACGTAAATAAATCGGTACACCATTTTTATTGGCAATCACCAAATCGCCGAAGGCTAAAGGATGAATCACTTTAGACTTAATTTCGACCACAAGTTCACTGTTACCATGTTTCAACGTTCCACCCGGAACCTCGACATTTTCAGCTTTTAGCGTGTTGATGATCTGGTCAATACCAATCCCAAAACTTTGTAATTTGTGGGGTTCAATCTGTATGCGAATTTGTCGCTTGGCATCACCCAATAAGTTGACTATCCCTACACCAGAAACGGTTCTAAACTGTGGAACGATGCGCTGATCCAGATAAGAGCTGAGCTCTTTTAGTGACATGTTTTGTGATTCAAATACAATTGACATCACGGCATTGGCAGAAGGGTCGTAACGTTCAACAATCGGGTCTTGAATTTCGTCTCGAAACTCAGCGGTGACCGGTGCAATTTTATCGCGGACATCTTGCGCGGCAATAGCGGAAGAAACATCGAGATCAAATTCAGCAATAATGGTCGATAAGCCTTCGCTAGACTGAGAAATGACCTGTTTTAAACCTGAAATGGTATTGATTTGATCTTCCATTTTCTTGGTGATTTCAGACTCAACTGTTTCAGGGGATGCGCCTGGATAGGTGGTATACACCACCACGAAGGGGAAATCGACATCAGGAAACTCCTCAACTCCCATTCTTTGCCAAGAGGCTAAGCCTAAAACCATCAGACAAAACATCATCATGATGGTAAAAACAGGATATTTCACACTAATACGGGTTAACCACATAGCAACAACCTTTTCTTATTTTATGGATTGATTGTCACCATTTGATGCAAATCTTTTTCATTAAACTTTATACGACTGATGCGGTCGCTAGTTTGTAGTCCCTGTACCACAGCGCTGTTATTGCTATAGTGTTGTTCCAATACTTTTATATGAACACGTTCAATTTTATTGTGGCGAATCACCCAAACATAAGGTGAGTTTTGTATATCCTGAATGGTATCAAGCGGGATAATTTGCCCTGAGATGGACTGTGAACCAAGGAGATCCCCCTCTACAAAGGTTCCAATACTTAATGAGTTAATACTTTCATTTGGCTGAGCAAAAAACTCAATTTGACGGCTTGCGGGGTCAGCAATTGGGGAAATACGAATAAGTTTGGCTGTCAGTTTTTGGGGATTGCCTTGCAGCCGATATTCAATTTTTTCTCCCAAACTTAAAGCTGCTTGTCGATCACTTGGAATTTTGGCCTGTATTTCTAAATGACTCGGGTCAATGATTTCAAATAGGGTTTGTCCTGCGGATACTGTTTGTCCAGGTTCTACCTGACGTTGAGTAATAAACCCTGAAATCGGGCTTACAATAGTGCCATCGCGATCTGCTTTTTCGGCTATATCGACATTGGCTTGTTGTGCGCGAACACTTTCTAATTGAGCTTGATAGTCTACAAGGCTTTGTTCATATTCCACTTTAGAAATAAAGCCCTGATCGAGTAAACGTTTTTTCCTTTGAACCATGCTTTTTGCAAGATTGGCTTGGGCTAGGGTTGATGCAAGATTGGCTTGAGCTTGGGCAAGACGCGCAGCATTATCTTGATTATTCAATCGAACCAGTACTTGGCCTTTTTGAACGGCTTGTCCAACTTGAGCGGAGACGGCGGTGGCTGTCGCTGTCACTTGAGCCTGAATGGAACTTTGATTGACGGCTCGAATAGTACCAGTAAAGGCTGTACGTTGGATAGAAGGCCCTTCTTGGAACTGGACCAAGTCTTGTGCTATCAGCTCGATTTTAGCTGTAGACGAAGTAGGGGAGGTGACTTCATCTTGTTTTTGGCAGGCAGAGAGGAGTAAGCACAAACACAGCGGACTGAGTTTTAAAATAGGGAGCACTTGGCGGCTTAATTTGTTTTTTATACGTAGTGCAGCCTGCATTGAGTCAAATCCTTTGGTCTAGCGGCGAAAGTCAGCACACTGTAAATAAGACGCAGATTATTCAAGTGTTTTTAAACGAGCAATAATTCTGTCGTATTCAGCCTTGGTATTACGATAGTGACTTTGTAACGATTGTATTTGCTCTTTTTTCATCACAATATTTTTGGAATTATAGTCAATCATATCTTGGAGTGGTTTCGGATTGCTTTTGCCTTTACGCATGTTCTCTTTTTCTTGGCGTAAGAATCCAATACGGTCATTCTGTAATTGTTTTAATTCATCTTGCTGGAACTTAATCTGTTTTAAAATATAGGAAAGGGCAGTATTGCGTTTTTGAGTGGCGACTTGGCTGCTGGTATAAGCGCGTTTTAATTTAAGATCTGACTCGCGTTGCTTGGCTGCTGCTGCACGTTGCGGCGCATATTGCGCATCTTTTTCTGCGTTGTATGGACGAGCCCGTTGAATCACTTGCATGTTGCTATCGAGTGCTTCATAACCATAACGAATATGGTTGGGGGTGACACTACTACTGACGTTCGCGATGCCTTTACTGTCGTAATATCGATACCAGACCGCTTTAGGTGGATCGGCCATAATCGAGATGGTCTGCAAACTTAGCAAAGCCAGCAAAATGACTTTCGCAGTCATCCTTTTTTTCACGATCAAAGCAAGTTTGTGATTAAACTCCCTAAGCATCGATACCCCCAGTTTAAAGTTGACTAAATTACTTATTTACAAGCAATAAATAGTGCTATATTAGTCCTAAATTTAGGAATAAAAAATATAATCAGTCAAAAAAAAATCGACGGGTATAGGAAAGTGTGAAGCCGTTCTTAAAAAGAAGATGAAGTGTGGTTTTATGCGGAAACTGTTCGTTGAAAATATAAGTAAATATATGTTAAAAGTGTACGTAACTTGTAAAGCGTCTACGAATCTGTTTCTACAAACATTCTAAAAATGGGAAGGGTCATATTAAATGGACGATAAATTCCAGAATCTAAAAGTAATGGTCATTGATGATTCAAAAACCATTCGTCGCACAGCTGAAACATTATTGCAACGTGAAGGTTGTGAAGTGGTGACTGCAGTCGATGGTTTTGACGCATTGTCAAAAATTGCTCAAGCCAATCCTGATATCGTATTTGTCGACATTATGATGCCACGACTAGATGGTTATCAAACGTGTGCATTAATCAAAAATTCACAAAATTATCAAAATATTCCTGTCGTAATGCTCTCTAGCAAAGATGGTCTATTTGACCAAGCCAAAGGGCGTGTTGTCGGTTCAGATGAATATTTAACAAAGCCGTTTAGTAAAGATGAATTATTAAATGCGATTCGTAATCACGTTTCAGCATAAATAATATAAGTGTAATTGGGGGAAAAAATTATGGCGCGTATTTTAATTGTGGATGACTCACCTACAGAGACATTCCGCTTTAAAGAAATTTTGGGGAAACACGGTTTTGAAGTGATTGAAGCGTCGAATGGTGCCGATGGTGTAACCATGGCTCAAGCTGAACTTCCTGATCTTGTTTTGATGGATGTGGTGATGCCAGGCGTTAATGGCTTTCAAGCAACCCGTCAAATTGCGCGTGGCGCAACAACAAAACACATTCCCGTAGTGATCGTCAGTACTAAAGATCAGGCTACAGACCGTGTATGGGGTAAGCGTCAAGGTGCGTGTGATTATTTAACCAAGCCTGTTGATGAAAACCAACTGATTGATGTGATTAAGCAACACCTGAACGCAGGATAAGCTCTATGGCAGCAAATGGATTTATCGAATTACTTCGACTTGCTAAACGTGGTAATAAAAACTACGTTTCAAACGAAAATGAGGTAAACCGCTGGTCGGGCATTGCTTTTGAGATGATGGGGCAATATTTCGTTGCGCCATTAGGTGAAGTTGCAGAGGTGATTTATCCTCCGAAATATACCTTAGTGCCAAATACTCAACCTTGGGTTGTGGGTTTGGCCAATATTCGGGGGCGTTTACTTTCTGTTGCCGATTTAGCGCACTATGTATCAGGGCATCGCAGTGCATATTCGCCGACTCAAAAAGTACTCTGTATTAGTCACAATGACCACTATGTCGGTTTAGTTGTAGATCAGGTTCTGGGGATTCAGCACTTTAATAAGAAAAGTTTCTTTTCTAAACATGAAGATTTAGATCGGAATTTAAAAGAATATTGCCAAGGGTATTTTCACCAACACAACCAACAATGGCATGTTTTCTTATTCAGTCGCTTATTAGACAATCCAAAGTATATGAACGCATCTATAAAATTTATAAATTAATATCATTGTCGCGCGCGAAATTATAAGGGCGTAAATCGGGGAGAAGCTGCATGGGCTTTAAACTTAAAAAGAAAAATACGGATGGAAGCAGTAACCGCTCAGGTGGAAATGCTTTAGTAGCAAAACTTCAATCACAGACGGAACAGTTTTCACGTGTATTTGGTGATAGTGAAAAGTCCAAGCCATTAATTTTGGGTGCGGCATTTTGTATCGTACTGGCAATTTTCTTGCTGTTGTACCTATTCTATAGCGTACCTCGAAATAACGAATTCACCCGTAGCTTGGGTGATTTACGTCTTTTATCGCAAACCATTTCACGTCAAGCGACTGAAGCTACAGCATCAGGTACGCCTGAAGCGATTAAAAAATTGACCGAATCGCAAAAGTCGTTTGCTGAAAACCTAGAAATTGTTAAAGATATTCATGCAAGTACAGATGCGCTACGTGAAGTAGATGCGCAGTGGACGAAAGTTTCTGCAAATATTGATTTAATTGCCTCACAACAAAAAATTATTAATCAATTGTACGATACCAACATCGCAATTAGTGAAACAATTCCTGGTATTCAGGCCGAATATAACTTAATGGTTGACCAAATGGCACGTCAAAATGTGCCAGCCAACCAAGTCGTGATTGCAAAGAACCAAGTATTCATTGCTGAACGTATTCTTCGTTCGATTGGTTCGGTATTGACGGGTTCAGACAACTCACGTGAATCTGCAGATGACTTTAGCTCAGATACAGAAACTTTCGCTTCTTACCTAAATGCGCAGTTAAATGGCAGTGCTGACTTAGGTGTGGAACGGATTAATGATCCTGAAATGCGCGACTCTCTAACCAGTATTCAGTCTGAATATGATGCTGTACTGAAGTCAGCAGCAGCAACCGTCTTAAAGAACTCATCACAAATCGTTAAAGTACGCCAAGCGTCATCATCGATTTTTGAACAGTCGGATGCTTTGTTAAGCAATTTGAACAAATTGTCAGGTGGTACAGGTTTAGCCATTGCAATTCCTGCCTTAGGTTTAATTCTAGCCCTGATTGCTTTCTTATTCTGTGTATTTAAATTACTCGTACTTCGTGGCGAATCAGATAAAAAACGTGTATCTCGCCTACAAGATGAATATGACCGTAACCAAAACGCGATTTTACGTTTACTGGATGAGATTGCCGATCTTGCAGATGGTGACTTACGTTCATATGCAACGGTATCTGAAGACTTCACGGGTGCAATTGCCGACTCGATTAACTTCGCAATTGACCAATTGCGTGACCTTGTATCGCGTATTACCGAAACATCTCAAGAGGTTGCGCAATATACGGCAAATACGCAGGGGATTACCAACCAGTTAGCCGAAGCATCTGAACACCAAGCGCAAGAAATTGCGGGTGCATCTGCTGCGATTAATGAAATGGCAATGTCAATTGACCAAGTATCTTCAAACGCTGAAGAATCAGCGGTGGTAGCAGAACGTTCAGTAAAAATTGCTGCAAATGGCGCGAACGTTGTAAACCGTTCAATTGAAGGTATGGATATCATTCGTGAGCAGATTCAAGAAACCTCTAAACGTATTAAACGTTTGGGTGAATCTTCACAAGAGATTGGTAACATCGTTGCCTTGATTAACGATATTGCCGACCAAACGAACATCTTGGCTTTAAACGCAGCGATCCAAGCATCGATGGCAGGTGAAGCAGGTCGTGGTTTCGCCGTGGTTGCAGATGAAGTACAGCGTCTTGCAGAGCGTTCAGCTTCAGCAACCAAGCAGATTGAAACACTGGTAAAAACTATTCAGACCGATACCAACGAAGCTGTAATTTCGATGGAACAAACCACGTCTGAGGTTGTACGCGGTGCGAACTTATCTAAGGATGCGGGTGTTGCACTGGATGAGATTCAAAACGTATCAGGTAATTTGGCGAAATTGATTGCAAACATTTCGGATGCAGCAAAGCTACAGTCAGCGTCTGCAGGTCATATTGCCACTACGATGAACGTCGTACAAGAAATTACCTCACAAACCACTACTGCGACGTTCGATACAGCACGTTCAGTCTCTGAACTTGCGAACATGGCGGAAGCGTTACGTGAGTCTGTAACAGACTTTAAACTGCCTGATTAAGCGCTTGCTTTGGGGGAGGTATGCTGCTCATCGCTTGAGTAGCATACCAAAATCAGGATACACATCAACTCAATTAGCTTGAGCCAAAAGGCTGGTTTGGGATGATGGTTATAATGAAGTTTATGCACCTTTTTTGGGTAGCTGACAACGCAAGAAGCCTTAGCTATGAAAGAAATATTAAAACATTTAGTTGAAACGACAACGCTTCCGGAAGATAGTTATCTAGATCAAGATGCAGAAATTCTTGAAATTTTTGTTGAAGAAATTGAAGAAATCTTCGTTGAGTTAGATCCATTATTTGAAAAGTGGTACGCTGAACCGACCCATCAAGAAACCTTGTTGAGCATACGTCGTCACTTCCATACCTTAAAAGGCTCTGGTCGTATGGTGGGGGCAAAGTCAGCAGGTGAAACAGCATGGGCGGTTGAAGATACCTTAAATCGTGTGATTTCAGGGGCTGTGCCGCTCACGGCAACGGTTCAAAAGTTTGCTAAAACGGTATTCAAACTGTATCAATTTAAACTGTATTCGATATTTAAAGCGGTGCAGGAAATTGATCTTGATCTTCGTCCACTGGTTTTAATTGGACAACAATTACAACAAAATCAAAGTTTAGAACCTGCTCTAGAAGAGTTGCTACAACTGTCTAATCATCTAAATAGTAATGATGTCGTGACGGGATTAGAGTTGATCGATATCGATGTGGTTGACTCTGAGCCACAAGTTGCAGCTGCTTCTGAACAGGATGATCAAGTGCATGATGTCCTTGAAGAAACTTTAGCGATCTTCATTGAAGAAGCGGAAGACCATTTAGCGACTATCGATCGGTTCCTAAATGCAGATGAAACCAAAGTACAAGATTACAATGGTTTAATCCGTGCTTTACATACATTGCGCGGTAGTTCGTCTATGGCGCAAATTGAGCATGTTTTTAATGCGAGCTCAAAAGTCGAAAATCTATTTAAAACCTTGGTTCAAGAAGAGATCGTTTCTACCTCGAAGGAAATCTCTTTACTCACCCAATATGCTGAATTTGTACGTGACTATTTACACGTGCTTGGGCGTGGTACGAACGAACAACTTGATGTAATTTACGCCACGTTCACTACGGCTTGGGATAACTATGGTTTCAGTATAGAAGACGTAGATGATGAGCTAAACCCACAAGGTATGGTCTCGAAGCTGATCGAGTTAAATATTGATCTGTTGCTTGATGCCGAGTTTGAGTTTGATCAGCGTGCGAAAGTTGAATATCCAGACTATATTCAGCATTTAGGTGAACAAGCCAAACAATTGCTGGAATTCACCAATAACCGTGCTGCTCAAGGCATTCATGACTTTACTTCTGAGCTATACGCGGGTTATCAAGCCTTACTGGTAAAGCCTGAATTACTCAATGTAGATTATGCATACGAATTATTTGGTCAGGCACATCAAGAATTTATCCATTTATTTGACACTTTAGCTGCGGGTCAGCGCGTCATTCTGACTGAAGAAGTGCATAAAGTTCTGAATGAATTAATGGCCTTTGTACAGCAAGATGTTTATTCGACTTCGATGACGGTAGTTGAACCTGTTGCTGAGGCTATTGTTTCTGGAAATACTTTACAACCAAGCCTTGATCTTGCGCAGATTTCGCAGCAAATTGCCTCGGATCATCAGTACAAGCAATCGAATACAGCCAATACCGATTTTGATGATGATTTGCTCGATATCTTCTTGGAAGAAGCCGAAGAATTATTGATGGGGATGGATCAGGATCTCAATACTTGGTCTAAAAATGGCAATGATACCGCGGCACTCAATAATTTAATGCGTTATTTGCACACCTTAAAAGGTGGTGCCAATATGATTTCTGCACCTTTTATTGGTTCGATTGCACACGAATTAGAGTCTATTTATGAACGTGTGATTCGTCAGCAAATAGCCACAACGCCACAGTTGATCAGCATCATTCGCTTAGTACAGGATGACGTCGCAGACCGAATTCAGGTCATTCGTACCGATAAGGTTGATTATCCAGCAACAGCGACGATCAATGTACTGCATAACATTCAGAGCTTAGTTGAGGGTACGACTGTTACAACTACAGTATCCGAGCCTTTAGTTGAAGCGTTTGTTGCGGCAGTTGAAGAACCTTTATCTAATATAGATAGAACGATTGAAGCTGAGGCAGCTGCGGTTGAGTCAGCAACTGCGATTGAAGAGCCGAGTGTAGTTGATAACACTGACGTTACTGTCGTTGAACAGCTGGATACTCCGTCACCTGTCCAAGAAGAAGCAGTCAGCGCTGTTGAAGAAGCAGCTAGTCTTTTATCAATTGTTGAAGAAACCTTCTTGGAAGAAGCTGAAGAAATTTTAGCGACTACGGATGGCTTACTGAAACAGTGGACTGAACAACGTAGTGACCGTAGTGTGTTACTACAATTGCAACGTGCTGCGCACAGCTTAAAAGGCGGCGCGCGTATGGCGGAGAATGAACCCGTTGGTGCGATTGCTTATGAACTAGAAACCACATTTGAGCAATTTGCTGTACATAATTTCAGTTCAAACGTGTATGACCCATTATTGCAAACTGCATTTGAATGGTTAAAACAAGCCATCTTCAAACGTGATTTCAGTAATTATGATGGTTTGAAAAATAGCTTAGCATCTATTGATTATGTGGATGTGATTGCGCAATTACCGACGCGTGTAACTCAAATTGATTTACTCAATGCGGTACCAAGTTTTGAGTTTGTGCAGGGTGATGGTACGGAGCCGCCAGCAATGCTGGGTGAGTGGAAAGAAACGACTCACTTGGATGGCGGTAATGAGATGATCCGTATCTCAGCTGATTTGGTTGAAAAAATGATCGACCTATCAGGTGAAAATGCAATTAACCGTTCACGTATTGAAATGGATTTAGGTCAACTCGGCAATACGTTGAACGAGATGGAGCTTGCAATTAAGCGTTTGGCAGATCAGTTACGTCGAATGGAAGGCGAGCTTGAGAGTCAAATTATTGCGAAGCATGGTTCTGAAAACTCGCGCTACGCAGACTTTGACCCCTTGGAAATGGACCAATATTCATCGCTGAATCAATTGTCTAAATCCTTAGCCGAATCAGCTTCGGATTTGGTCGACTTTAAGAGCACTTTGGCTGAGAAAATTCGTGATGCGGAAGGTTTGTTATTACAACAATCCCGTATCCAAGCGGAGATTCAAGAAAGCTTAATGCGTACACGTTTGGTGCCGTTCTCACGTATGTTGCCACGTTTGCAGCGTATTGTACGTCAGACCGCATCAACCTTGAACCGTCCGACAGAACTGGTCGTCCATAACACCGAAGGTGAATTGGACCGTACGATTCTTGAACGTTTGGTTACACCGTTTGAGCATATGCTACGTAACGCAATCGACCACGGCATTGAAGATGCGGAACAACGTAGTGCTGCGAAAAAATCAGCCACAGGCCAAATTGAGCTGAACATTAGCCGTCAAGGTACGGATGTTATCGTCAGCTTTAAAGATGATGGTAAGGGTATTGATGAAAGCACGATTAAAGCGAAAGCGCTAAATTTAGGTTTAATTAAAACCGATCAAGTGCTAGATAAACAGGAAATCTTGCAGTTTATTTTCCATCCGGGTTTTAGTACGGCCAAAGAAGTGACGCAAATTTCTGGACGTGGTGTCGGTCTTGATGTGGTGCAAAGTGAAATTAAAGCACTGGGCGGACATGTCACGGTTGAATCGGAAATTGGATTCGGTACGACCTTCATTATTCGCGTACCGACTACGGTAGCGGTGAGTGATGCCTTGATGGTGAAAGCCGGTGATCAACAATATGCGATTCCATTGGCGCAGATTGATCGTATTGTGCGTATTGCTCCAACAGCACTGGATCACTATTTCCACAGCAAAGATGACCAATTCAAAATTGATGGTGTGAGTTATAAACTGCGCTATTTATCTGAGTTTTTATCCAATCAGCCGATTCCGCGTTTGAGTAATATTGGACATTCATTGCCAGTGTTGTTAATTAAAGGCAACAGTGGACAAACCATTGCATTGTTGGTTGATCAGCTGATTGGTTCACGTGCGCAAATTGTAGTGAAGCCGGTTGGACAACAGTTTGCCAGCATTGGTGCAATTGCGGGTGCAACGATTTTGGGTGATGGCCATGTGTGTTTGATTTTAGATGGGCAGAACATTGCACGTCAGATTTTAAGTACCAAGCGTGTGACGCATG
The DNA here is from genome assembly GCF_058599305.1 of Acinetobacter sp. CAU_H_S139_7. Lineage (NCBI taxonomy): Bacteria > Pseudomonadati > Pseudomonadota > Gammaproteobacteria > Moraxellales > Moraxellaceae > Acinetobacter > Acinetobacter sp. CAU_H_S139_7. The sequence continues at coordinate 2,537,604 of NZ_CM178651.1, read as the reverse complement.
CCGCCGATCACCGTGATTTTGGTCGCCATCAGGATACGCGTCGTTTAGTGATGATTGTGGATGACTCGGTCACGGTTCGTAAGGTCACATCGCGCTTATTAGAGCGCCAAGGCTTTGATATTGTGACTGCAAAAGATGGTGTCGATGCGATGGAGCAGCTGGAGAGTGTTAAACCAGACTTGATGTTGCTGGATATTGAAATGCCACGTATGGATGGTTTTGAAGTAACGAACTTGGTTCGTCACCACGAAATTCACCAGAACTTGCCGATTATTATGATTACATCGCGTACGGGTGAAAAACACCGTGAACGTGCTTTCAGCTTGGGCGTGACGCACTACATGGGCAAACCATTCCAAGAGGCAGAGTTACTTGCCAACATTCAGCAGTTATTGGCTGAAAAGCAGGGGTAAATAAATGAATGCAAATGTTTCAAAGAGCATGAATGAGCAAATCAGTCAGCAAGAATTGCAATATCTGATTACAGTATCAACGGGTTTTATTGATGCTTATATCATTGAATGTCATGGTAAAAAACCCATGCTCTTGCCTCAAAATATTGTACTTTCAGCGCTCGATAGTGATACGCAAGTGAAAACGGTGGAATGGCACGATCTTCATCTGCCTGTTTATGCCATCAACCGTCCAGACCAAATGGAAGGGGTGGCACTGGTGATTGAGGGAGATGATGCTTCTCAACGCTTTGCTTTGATGTGTAATGAAATGCCGAAGTCGATTCGTTTACGTATTTCTGAAATTGTTGATGATGAAAGCCCTGAGAATGATCCCACCATTTTCCAGCTAGTCCGTATGGGGGATGAGACTTACCACGTACCGAATTTAAATAAAATTCAGGCGAGTTTAGGTCTTTAAGCTTAAGTTTGAATGTAATAAAAAAGGAACTCAACTGAGTTCCTTTTTTATTTGGGTTTGAATGCTTATGCCAAAAGGCCTTCTAAAATTTGTTCGTAAATTTCAGCAAGCGGTTCAAGATCAGCCACATTCACATGCTCATCAATTTGATGGATGCTGGCATTGAGAACACCAAGTTCAAGTACTTGAGCACCTGTAGGAGCAATAAAGCGACCATCAGATGTTCCGCCTGAGGTTGAAAGCTCAGTTTCTACACCAGTCACATTACGAATAGCATTTTTAGCCGCATTCACCAACTCACCCACTGGCGTCAGGAATGGTAAGCCTGAGTGTGTCCATTTAATGTCGTAGACTAAACCATGACGATCCAAAATTTCTAAAACACGTGCTTTTAATTCTTCAGCGGTTAATTCAGTTGAATAACGGAAATTGAAAGTCACAGTCATGGTACCTGGGACGACATTGGTTGCCCCTGTACCAGCTTGAATATTGGACACTTGGAACGATGTCGCAGGGAAGTATTCGTTGCCCTGATCCCAAACCGTATCACAGAGTTCAGAAACGGCTTTAGAGGCCATGTGAATCGGGTTAATGGCCAAATGTGGATAAGCCACGTGACCTTGTTTTCCTTTCACTGTCAGTACTGCATTGAGTGAACCACGACGACCATTTTTAACAATATCACCCAGTTGATGTGTACTTGAAGGTTCACCCACCAAACACCACTTCATTTTTTCATTACGGGCTTCGAGTGTCTCGATCACTTTGACTGTGCCATTAATCGATGGACCTTCTTCATCTGAGGTGATGAGGAACGCGATTGAGCCTTTATGATTTGGGTGTTTCGCAACAAAGCGCTCAGAAGCAACCACCATTGCAGCCAAGGCAGTTTTCATGTCTGCGCTGCCACGACCATAAAGCTTGCCATCACGAATTTCAGGGGCAAATGGGTCTGAGTTCCAAGCATCTAAATTACCTGTAGGAACGACATCGGTATGACCCGCAAAGCAGAATACAGGTGCTTCAGTACCTTTTCGTGCCCATAGATTATCAACATCATCAAAGCGCATAGACTCAATGTTGAAACCAATTTTTTTTAAGCGTTCAGCCATAATATTTTGACAGTTGTGGTCCACAGGTGTAACCGATGGCTGACGTAAAAGTTGGAGGCTTAAATCGAGAGTAGCAGAAGAGGTCATGCGCATTTCAAAGTCAATAAAACAGTCGGCACTATAATAGGCGATTAATCTCTGGAATGCGAAACTTAGCAATAAAAAAACCTTATCTATTGATAAGGTTTTTATGCAAATATTAACTACTTGCGGATTTCATCTTGGGTTTTTTCAGCGGTATGTGATACAGCATTACCTGCTGAAGAGACATCTTTACCCATACCTTTGACGGTATTACAGCCTGTTAAAACAAAAAGCATCACTAGTGAACTTAAAACAATTTTTTTCATCGCTGTCTCCAAAATTTTTAGTGTATTCATCAAATGATTTTGTTCTGATGTTGTTTAAGATTAAAAAATAAACACTTTAAACAATAGCATCGTTTTACAGGAGATGAGTAAGCGTATGTTGCGTTATGTATTTTTGTATAAACTAACTTCTGCAAAATCAAGTTAAAATCAAATTTGGATTTCGGTACATATAAAACTGATTGTTTTGATTTTGTAAGTACAGGCCATTGGTCCACCAATGTGCATTTTCGCTGCTGACTTCCGCATTTGGGCAAATCCACTCTTGACGCTGTAGGCGATAGTAATTTAAGTCGGTCGTTGGAATGATGTTACCCCAAGTACCTAGTCGACGGTCAGGATTGAGCCAATTGGGAAGGGAGTATTGATTTAAAGCATCAACTGCCGTGAAACCATTTGTTAGAGGGAGAAAGAGTTGCCCCTTTAAAACGGAAAAGCGCGTCTGAATGTCTGTGTCTAAAGCTTGCTGGAATTGAAACTGTTTATGGGTAAAGTGTTTTAGTTTTCGGTTTAAAGTATCGGTACGATTCAACCCATACCATGTGGTTAAGCTCAGATCTGTTTCACCCAAATAATATTTCAACGCGACTTCCCAATGCTCGATTTGATTGGTTTCGGTATTTTTAATTAAAAAGTCCAGCTCACCTGTAGTCCGTGCCCCATCAATGATTTGAATACTATGCCCCAATAATTCATATGCATGATAGCGATGATCCCGTAACCAAAACCACATGAACATTTCAAAGCGTAGACCTAGACGGGTACTTTTCAACTGAGCCATAAAGTCTTCAAGTTCTTTAGGGCTTTGATCGAGCTGTTTAAGGCGAGGTAAATAGGTTTGAAAGTGCTGTTGCCAGATCTGTGAGGGATGAAAATGAAAAGTATGTTGTATATCGAGCTCTGATGGCAACGCAGACAAAATGTTTGGACTTGCTACAGCAAAAGCTAACTGGCGAACCAATGGATGTTTGAATTGGAGCCAAGGTTCGAACAACTGATGCTGTGAAATGAGATGCATGTGAGTGCCTTAAAAAAGAAGCTAAATATGCAGAAGGACAACGGATAAAATTAAAAAACACTTTATACTACCGCAATTCGGTGCTCAGGAAAGTGGTATGAAAACGTTGTTTTGGCGTTGTTTAGTGGTGATCTTTGTCATCCTAGGCTTTATCGGTGCACTGTTGCCGGGTATGCCAACAACTGTTTTTCTGATCTTGGCAGCTTGGGCTGCATCTAAAGGTTGGCCACAAATGGATGCTTGGTTACTCAACCATCCTAAATATGGTGCAACGTTAAGAGCATGGCGTGCCAATGGAACTGTACCACGTAAAGCGAAATGGTTTGCCAGTATCATGATGTTGATCAGTGGAATGATCATGCTACTGACCAATGCACCATTTTTAGTGAAATTATTTACCAATACCACCATGCTGCTTGTCGCAATATGGTTATGGTTACGCCCAGAACCCAATATATCAATAGATAAAAAACAAATAGAGGACAACTGATGTCTTATGTAATTGCTGATGCAGACGTCTTGATTGATCTGGCTGAACAAACTTTAACGCTGCCTAAAAAGAATAAATTTTATCTGATCTCATCGGGAAAAAATGGCATGGGTGAAACTGAAAATAGTGGTAAAACGCCGCGAGGTTGGCATCTGGTTGCTGAAAAGCATGGTGCTGAGCAACCGCAAAATGCCGTTTTTATTGCTCGAAAGCCTACTGGGGAAGTATACGACACCGATTTAGCCAACCAGTTTCCTGAACGGGACTGGATTTTGTCTCGGATTTTATGGCTGAGTGGTTTAGAAGAGGGCTTCAATCGTGGGGAAGGCTGCGATACCTATCAACGTTATATCTATATTCATGGAACACCTGATAGCGAACCAATGGGGATGCCGATGTCGCATGGCTGTATTCGTATGCGTAATACGGATGTCATGGAGTTATTTGAACTAATTGATTGCAATGCGCTGGTTTATATTTCCGAACATAAACTTGAACTCTAAAAATAGCTGTTAAAAAATGTGCAAGCTTATTTTATTGAGTATTCAACGCTGTAATTTAAAATATGAATATTGAGTAGAAGAAGGGGATTAATCATAGAAAATGTGTATTTTGAGGAAAAGAAATTTAGCGAATAATCATTTTAATTTTCGCAAATATGTTAAATAACATACAGAAAATACTTGTTTTTATATCATTTGACCTATTTTTTAATCACTCGATTGCAAAAAAGCGAAAACAAGCCGAAAAGCGTTTGACAGCCTGTAAAGATTCTCTATAATGCACCTCACAAACGATAAAGACGTTAAGGGCGCTTAGCTCAGTTGGTAGAGCGTCTGCCTTACAAGCAGAATGTCGGCGGTTCGATCCCGTCAGCGCCCACCAAGCCTTTACGTTAAAGATCTTATGTGCAGCGGTAGTTCAGTTGGTTAGAATACCGGCCTGTCACGCCGGGGGTCGCGGGTTCGAGCCCCGTCCGCTGCGCCACTTAAGATTTTTAATATTGTTTGTACCACATTGGTGACTTTGTGTAAGTGCAGCGGTAGTTCAGTTGGTTAGAATACCGGCCTGTCACGCCGGGGGTCGCGGGTTCGAGCCCCGTCCGCTGCGCCATTTATACAGAATCCTTAATGAGGGCGCTTAGCTCAGTTGGTAGAGCGTCTGCCTTACAAGCAGAATGTCGGCGGTTCGATCCCGTCAGCGCCCACCAGATTTTTTGCGATGCAGCGGTAGTTCAGTTGGTTAGAATACCGGCCTGTCACGCCGGGGGTCGCGGGTTCGAGCCCCGTCCGCTGCGCCATTCAAAGAATCGATTAAATTTAAGTTCCTGAGCTTAAGTTTAAAACTAAGACTGACAATCTTAATCAGGGCGCTTAGCTCAGTTGGTAGAGCGTCTGCCTTACAAGCAGAATGTCGGCGGTTCGATCCCGTCAGCGCCCACCATATTTTACGACGCAGCGGTAGTTCAGTTGGTTAGAATACCGGCCTGTCACGCCGGGGGTCGCGGGTTCGAGCCCCGTCCGCTGCGCCATTTAAAATATAAATTTAAGTCCCTGAGCTTAAATTTGAAAACTAAGATTGACAATCTTAATCAGGGCGCTTAGCTCAGTTGGTAGAGCGTCTGCCTTACAAGCAGAATGTCGGCGGTTCGATCCCGTCAGCGCCCACCATATTCAAGCTGTAAAGCTTAATGACCCTAATTGCATTCGCAATTACCGTTGCAGCGGTAGTTCAGTTGGTTAGAATACCGGCCTGTCACGCCGGGGGTCGCGGGTTCGAGCCCCGTCCGCTGCGCCATTTTCTAGATCCCTTGTGCTAGTAAATGGAATCAAGCAAGATTTCTTTCTTGCATCATAAAAATAGCGATGCTATTTTTATTTCTCAAGGGCGCTTAGCTCAGTTGGTAGAGCGTCTGCCTTACAAGCAGAATGTCGGCGGTTCGATCCCGTCAGCGCCCACCATATTCCCTTGTCGTAAAAGCCTTGCTTATCTCAAGCTGTTTTCATACACTTCTGTGCAATAATAATTTTAAAATATGACAGATTTATGAGAAACCCATATCAACGCAAAGCTGCGTCTAAAAATCAAAATACTGCTTACGATCCTCTTGAAATCTATCGTCTTTTTATCGAAACTATCGTGCATCAAGGTCATGTTATAGCCTTATATCAAGATGGCTGGGCTTTATGTGCTACGCCGACTGGACAACGTTCTTTTGCGATGTGGCAGAGTAAAGGTTTAGCGCAGCTTTTGGTAAAAGATAATTGGGCGGGCTACGAAATCCAGAGTATTGGTCTCAGCGATTTAGTCGAAAAAGTGATTCCATTCTTACGTTCAGAAAAAACCACGGTCTCGATGAATTTAAGCCCCGAAGGGCAAAATGTCTTGGTTGCTCCAGAAAAATTATTATTAGATATCAAAAACTATTTATATCAATTTTCAATGCAGAAGCCTGAATTATTTAAACAATTACAATTACCATCGCCACGGACAATTCGCCTCCATTAATTCATGAGGATTTCATTTTAGTATTCATTGAGTAGCCAACCACTCCAATATGCAAAATACTCACGTAACCATGCATTATAGCGAGTGGCAAGAGGTGTCTGAGCGCTGATCATGATAGGCGTTTGATAACCCTGACGTATGGCTATAGCACGACTACGGGGGATATGAAAATCGCTGGTCACAATAGCAATCGGTTGCTGTAGGGAAATATGCTGCTTGGCTAAAATCTTTTTACTATTGATCAGATTTAACTCAGTACTGGTGCTTTGATCTTCGGTGTAAATACGCTGTGCTGGGATATGGTGTACATCAATCAGATACTGCCGCATTGCTTCAGCTTCACTATTTTTTTGCTGAAAAGATAGGCCACCACTGACGACCATAATGCTGTTGGGATGGTGTTTGGCATAGTTTGCCGCTTGATCTAAACGGCTGGCCAATGTTGGACTCGGTTTGCCATGCTTCAGACCACTCCCAAGAACTACAATAGCGGGTGCAGCGATATGAGGGGTATTTTGTTGATTTGAAAACCCTAAAAAGACGAAGAAAATGACTAAGCTAAAAACCCAAACAAAGAAAATCGCCCAAGCCCAACGCCATATTGATTGTCTGATTGTAGTGGTTTGAATATAGGCGATAAGTTTAGGATAAGCCAGTGCATAAATGATTAGACCTAGTCCAATCAATAAGGGCAAGAGGGTGCCAAAATTAAAGCGTAGTTGTAAAACAAAATACAAGCCGTCTGCGAACAGTAATGACCCGATAATAAAACTAATGACTCTTTTTGATTTTTGCATATAGGCTTGTGGGTTATCGTTTGCATGATTCTAGCAAATTTACGCATGAAAAAACCGAGCGCTGTGGCTCGGTTTTTTCATTTAGACTTAGTGTTTAGTAAACATCGCGACGATAACGACCTTCTTGACGGAGTTGATCTAGTTTTTCTTCGCCTAAGATTTCAATTAGGGCAGCATCGACATCGCTCGCCATACCATTAATGCTACCGCAGACATAAATTACGGCACCATTTTCAACCCATGTTTTAAGCTCAGTGGCTTGTTCACGCAGTTTATGGTGTACATAGACTTTCTCTGCCTGATCTCGCGAGAACGCTAAATCTAAGCGTTGTAGCATGCCTGTGGTTTGCCACGCTTCAATCGTACTTTGATAGAAGAAATCATGTTCACGTTGACGCTCACCAAAGATCAACCAGTTTTGCGTATAGTCTAGGCGTGTGCGTGCATGAAGTAGACTCATTAAGCCTGCGATGCCTGTGCCGTTACCAATACAAATGATAGGACGGTTGTCATTGATCAAGTGGAATGATTCATTGGTACGAATACGTAGTGCGATAGGCTGTTGAAGCTCGGCATGTTGGGTTAACCAACCAGAACCTAAGCCCAGTTCACCTGCTGAATCTTGCTGTTGGCGCACGACCAAACGTAACACTTGTTGAGTCGGTACAGTTGCAATCGAGTATTCACGTGTAGGTAAAGGGCTCAACTGTTCCAGTAAATGTTCCAAATTGGCAAAAGGCTCAATCTCTGTGTTGAGGTTCTTATCCCAAAGCGCTTGCTCAATCGAAATGGCTAAAGACTCAACGATGCTTTGTGCTGCAATGTGATGCTTTTGCATAAAGGCTTGGATACGTGCTGTGCTGTTACCTGGTTGAACTTCAGCAATGTCACCCGCTTGCCATGTTGCATCAAAGTTGGTTTTTAACTCAATATTATAAGCATGTGCTCCGACACTGTTTGGATTGAGTACTTCACGTTGTGCCAAAGTCCATTGATCAAAGGTTTTGTCAATATTCATGGCTTGAAGCTCAAGTTTGGTTGCAGAGGCAAGAGCACTGTTCCAACGTTGAATATCATTGTTATCTGCGTTGTTGACTTCAATCGTTTCAAACAAAGCATGCGCTCCATTGGCTTTTAACCAACGGTCAATACGATGTCCAAAACTACAATAGGAATCAGGATATTCTTGAGAGCCTAAAGCCAGCACGGCATAGTGAAGGTGTGACAAATCCAAAGTTGTATTTAAAAATTTCTTTTCAAAACTACTGGCTAAGTCAGGTGCTTCACCCGTGCCATAAGTACTTGCAACAAAAAGCACTTGTTCAGCAGTTTTTAAGTCATCTTGCGTTAAGTGTTGCACAGCTTTAACACTTACAGGTTGTCTTGCTTCTTGTAAGCTGGTTGCAGTACGCCAAGCGATTTGTTCAGAAACACCCGTTTGTGTTGCATAAGCAATGAGCCATGGTTTCGTATGTGGATCGACCGGAACATTCAATGCTCCACCACGGGCTTGCTGGGTGAGTTTCTTCTGCTTACGACGTTTTAGATATAGCATCCAACCCGTTACAAAGAACAGTGGCATCATCAGTGATGCAAGCATGGCAAAGAATTGATAAATTGGGCCAAAGAAGCTACCACGGTGCACAGGAAGCATACTGCTCATGATTTTTTCATTCAGCTTCTTCTGCTCATACAACTCCATTTTTTCAATTTGTGAAGTTTGATAATTGAAGACAGCTGAGTTTCGCGCCCGCTCATGTTGTGGAATTGCATCTACAAATGAAAGCTCAAGTGTACCATCGGGCTTTTTCGGAATATTGAGGGTCAGGGTTGAATAGTCTCGACCAACTTGTGCGTTAAATCCTGTCCACGTTTGGGTTAAAGCAATTTGTACTTGTTCTGGAGATAAGCCTTTACGCTCACCATGTTGTTCGCCTTGGCCACGTTCGCCACGTGCAGTGTGCTCACCTTGTGGGCCGCCACGACCTTGCTCACGTGATTCGCCACCACGAGCACCAGCCTGTTCGCCACGTGGGCCTTGAGCTGCACCAGCATTTGGACGGGGTCCTTCTTGCATTTGTGCTTGTGGGCGCTCAACACCAAGGACTTTAAACATGCCATCGCGCCACCAATCATAAGACCAGTACAGTCCTGTACAGGCCAAGATCAGATAAAAAATCACCACCCAAGTACCAACAACAGCATGCAAATCCCAAATGAAGTTACGTCCTTTCAATTTAGGTTTAATAAAAAACCATTGTTTGATGGAATGACGTTTGGGCCAACGTAAGTACAGGCCACTCAATACAAAGAAAATAAGCATGAGGGTACAAGCGCCAGTAATTTGTTTACCGACAGGACCAACAGTTAAATTACGGTGCAACTGTTGAATAAAGTTAAAAAACTCACGGCCTTTAACTTCGGGTAAGACTTCAGCAGTATACGGGTTCACCATCATGTTATAACCACGACGTGCGCCTTCTTTCTCGATATTAACCGTACTTGAAGTGGTTGGCTCTTGAGCAATCGTAATACTATTGATTTTGATGGCAGGATCTTGTTTTTGGAAATGTAGATACAGCTCAGCAGGGGTTAATTTATTGTTTTGTGTTGCTTGAACGGTATAGCTTTCTGGGTTCATCCATTTTAAGATTTGTTGTTCATAAGAATAGATGGCCCCTGTGACGCCCATAAGCGACAGGATAAGACCCGCAGTGATTCCCAAAAACCAATGCACTTGGAAAAATGTTTTTTTAAACATGGCGATACTTAATAGTGAGCGATTTGTTGTGCGGAAATTATACCTGAAGATTGAGAAGATAATATGGATTTAGAAATTAATATTTATTCTCATTATCATTTGTATTCGAGGGTTTGGGATATAAAAAAACCTCCAAAAGTTGGAGGTTTTTTACAGAGGAGAAAGCAGGACTTAAAGTGGCTGTGCTTCACCAACTGTTTCTTTTAAATGTTTACGAATCGTATTAAACGAGAAGTTTTTGCTATCCATGCGTTTTGGCAGAATGTATGCACCTTCTTGGCCTTTTACTTTGAATTTAATCAACAAAAACTCAGGTGTGTTGTACCATTCGTAGATGTCTTTCCAACCAATTGCACCGACACCTTCTTGCATTCCCATTTTCTGGCGCATAATTAGACCGTGAGGTTGTACACCTAAACGAATGCCTTTAATTTCCTGAACTGGAAACTCATTCATTTTTCGCTTCACATACCATTCTAAACCGAATTTACGGACTAAAAGGTAAACCACGACGCAGGCGATTGCGACCCAACAAAAGATGGTTGAATAATTCTTGAGTAAAATTAGGCCAAGAATCGAAAGGGCTGTAACGACAGCCATGATGATCCAAGCTTTCATGCTAATTTTGTTTGTGCTACGCCAAATTTTTAATTGAGCATCGCGTTGTTCAGCTTCAGTGATTTCATAGGTCACAGGCTGTAAAGTATAAGCGTATAAATTTTTCGCGGTCATAGTGAAAGTAACAGATTTAAAACTGCAAAAAGTTTAGCATCATTTAGAGCATTTCAGTGAGTATATTGTTCCAAAATCACCCAAATTATAATGAAGCCAGTTCTGTGGCCTCATGATCCCGTTCGTGGCTTAAACTTTGCTTCAACCGACTGAACTGATTCAAGATGCTAAACATCAAGGAAAGCTGTTGCAAAATAATCAATGCTTTCTGATCTTCCTCATTATTTTGGCTTAAACGTTGACGAATGGTCTGTAGCATATTCTGGGCAGTTAAATCAGGCATTTCATCCCGCAGGAGTGCACCTTGGATATTGTCAAAAGCACGATCCATCAATTCTAAAATTTGTGGGTCTTCAATTTTTTCACGATGAGCCCCCAAAGCAGCAATATAGCTAATAAAAGTATGATTGAGACACAAGAACTCAAACGCCAAGCTCTTTTGCGTTGGGTCAAAGTCGGGCTCGGTGGCTAAAGTTGAAATGAGTGAAGCAACTTCTGCATCAGTATTGTGTGCCGCACGACGAACCACGCGATAATTCAGGCCATTGTTGCGTCCAGACTTATACTGCTCAATCACCTCAGCCAAATAATCACATTGAGCGGAAAGCGAACGGTAAATTGTGCGGGGGAGGCGACGGAACTTCCAGTCAGGGAAAATAAAACTTACGCCTAACCATGCCAGTCCACAGCCAATTAAAGTATCCATCATGCGCGGAAGGGCAGCTTCATATCCCATACCATCTAAGTTGAAATTAATCAGCGCCAAAATAGTGATGAAAGCGGTGGCTTGTGCATATTGTTTACTGCGGAGCTCAAAGAAAAGTACCCCGCTGATGACCAATACGAGAAGTTGTCCTTCAATCGAAGGTACAAAGTACAATACGGCATACCCTAAAATGATTCCGACCAACGTCCCTACGATACGTAAACGTAAACGACGTTTGGTGGCGTTGAAGTTGGGCTGACTGACAAATAGTGCTGTAAGTAGAATCCAGTACCCATATTCAATGTTGGTGACTTGAACAAAGATATATCCAACTAATAGCACGATAGACAAACGAATCGCATGTCTAAATAACACCGATTCTGGGGTGAGATGTTGTTTAATCCGAACCTTAATGTCATCCCAGCCTTTCAAGTCATCATCTTTGAGTTGGCTTTCGATATGCTTAGCTTTATCGAGTTTAATATTGCGTTCAGTTTCTAAGTTACGTAGCTGTGCATCAATCGATTTTAAGTTTTGATACAGTGAAAACAGAGCATTGACCCAAATTTGGTCGTATTGTTGTTCATCTCTGAGCTTTTCTAATGATAAACGGAGGTTTTCAAATGCATGTTTAAAGCGCTTATTATGGGTATAGGTTTGACGGTTTAAAATGCTGCTGCTTAAGTCCTTACAGGCTTTGGCTTGTATAGATAAGATTCGTTGAAAGCGGAATAAAATATCGCTGTGTTGAAAAATTTTCGCCAGTTTTTGATAGTCAATATGTGCTGAATCTGCACGTTCATGAATATCTTGTGCCACAAAATAATATTGCAGACTGCGACGGGTATCTCGTTGTCCACGGTCACCTTTTAAACGGGTGAGTAGGGCGGTTTTCATGTCGTTGAAAATTGCAATTAATTTACCATTTTCCAACGATAGTTCAATCATGCTCTGTTGATAGCTGTTAGCTGTCATATCGACATCAAAGAGGTTGGATTTGGCAAACAGAAAATCGGCGAGTGAGGAATAACACTTCGATAGATTGTCTTGAACCTGACGAACGGGAAAGAGCAGAAAACTGATAGTTGAAATAACGCTATACCAAATTGCTCCAATCACCAGCAGAGATGGTTGTGTATACCAGTTGTCAAAAAGTCCGACACCGAGCATGGAGTAAACGGAAACCACTAAGCAACCATAGGAAATGGTGGCATAACGACGTCCCAGTGAGCCCAGTAAAATCAGACCAATACACGAAACGATTAGACCCAGTGCGAATAAAATTGGATGTGGAAATAAAAAGTAAATCGACGTTGCGGTAATGAAAAAGCCAATATAGGTAAAAATTAAATTCATGATCCGCACAGAAAAGCGGTCATCTATATCACTTAAACCCGCAGCAACTGCGCCGAGTGTCAGCGGAATAGTTGCCAGCTGAAAACCCATAAAATATGGAACAAAAGCAGTCCCTGCAAAGGTAATGACCATGCGGAGGTTATACATGAAGGTTGTATTATAAGTAGCCTGTTTTAGACTGGTCAGCCATGCTTTCAAAGGGCACCTTTGTTTGTCGCTTAGGGTTGGACAATTTTCAAATATGAGAATATGTGAAATTTCACCTGCTCTGGTATAAATCATACTATGGAGCGTGTAAACTTGTCTGCAAACTCTCCTTCCAAAACATAAATTAATCCTATGCCGACTACACAGGAAAAAGCGGTCTATTCCAACGCTTGGATTCTCTTACTTGCTTCACTGACTGCACTCGGTCCACTGTCTATTGATATGTATTTACCCGCTTTGCCACAAATGGCAGATGACTTCGGGGTAAGCACACAAATGGTGGCCAACAGCTTACCTGCGTACTTCTTAGGCTTGGCTATTGGACAACTAATTTATGGACCTGTAAGTGATCGAATTGGGCGGAAAAAACCGCTGTATTTTGGCCTAAGTCTCTACATTATTGCCAGTTTACTGTGTGTGTTTGCAAACAGTGAGTGGAGTCTCATTGCCGCTCGGGTTTTACAAGCCTTAGGCGGTTGTGTGGGCGTGGTGATTGCCCGTGCTGCGATTCGTGACCGTTTAGATATGCAAGCCTCAGCCCAAGCATTTGCCAGTATGATGATCGTGACCACCATCGCGCCGATTATTGCACCGAGTTTAGGCGCGCTGGTGCTGAGTTTTAGTAGTTGGCATAGTATTTTCGCCTTTTTGATGGTCGTTGGCTTGGGAAGCCTGTGCTGCGTACACTTTTTCTTTGAAGAAACTTTAGATCCGAAGCGTCGTTTAAAGCTTAACTTTAACCAAGTTTTAAACCTTTACGGGGCGATTCTGCAAGATTCGAGTTTTAGACGCCCGATGTTTGTTGGATGCTTTGCTGGGGCTGTACTCTTTTGCTATATCAGTGCTTCTGCTTCCATTCTGATGGATGGTTACGGCTTAAGTCAGCAAGTTTTTGCCTATGCCTTTGGTGCCAATGCAGTTGGGATTATGCTGTTCTCGACTTTAAATAAACGTCTGGCACAAAAGTTAAGTGTATTTCAGCGCTTAAAATTAGGCAGTTTTTTGCAGTTGGCTGGTGTGGGGCTGCTGTTGGTAGCGGGCAGCATGACGCATGCGCCCTTATATATCGTATGCGCAGGGATGTTTCTCGCTGTCGCAGCAATCGGTTTTACAGGGCCAAATGCCATGGCGATTGCAATGTCTGAGCAGGGTGCACGGGCAGGAACGGCTAGTGCGATTATGGGCAGCATGCAATTTGGTTGTGGTCTACTTTGTGGTGTGATTCTTAATTTTCTACTCTGGTCGGCACTTTTGAATATGGCCATTGTCATGGCTATTTTTGTGGCTTTGGCTTTGTATTATGTGTTTAAGCTTGAGCACGAAAAAGCCTAAAAATTGAAGTCGTTACTATATAAAAAAGAGACTCATTTTAGTCTCTTTTTTTGTTAAAATGAATGCTTTAAATCTTAATCATTATTTAAGAATACTGCAAAATCTTCAACTGGTACGCGTGGTGTTATAAAGTGATTGACGATCTACTCTGAATCTGCATAACCCAGTGCCATACTGCAGACCAATTCTTCAAATTGTGCAGCATCGAGTATATTCAGCACGAGAGCATGAAGATGATTCCATGCGGCTTGTGGGCAAGTGTCTAAGCCTTGTACTTTGACTGAAGTCATGACATTTCTCATCATGGCAATATCCATTTTCGCGCAGATGTTTAAGGCTTGATTGACTGCGAAGAATAGTCCGACAGGTGCATCAAAAAATTGGTCATTACGTGGTTGCTGCTGTGCGATTTTCGCTTTTCACCTTTTTGAATATTAAGCAAGCCATATAAGCCCCAACCATTTTCACGGTGGCGCTCAATAAAAGGCGAAATTCATTTTTCTGGATAATATGCAAAAGCTTTTTGGTATAGTGCGGATTTTTTTGGATGTTGAAATCATTCAAATTGAACATAACAGACCTACTCAAGCATTTCGTCACGCTTTTTTCCTATGAGCACATCTTTTTGCCATAACCGTGTATTCGTGCTTGCGGATATTTTATTTATCATGCTCAATAATCGTCTGAATAGTTAGACTTTTTTGGTGCAAAGACGTAATTTTGACCCATCACTGAGCATAGGTGGTTATCGATTAGACTAAGACTTTAGTTATAAGAAAAAAGTATAGATATCAAATAAAACTCAGTCTATATTTAAGAAAATATGAATAATTGTTACTTAATTATTGCAAAAGTCTGTCTAAATTGTAATTTGATGCTTCAAAGCCAATCGCGAATAACATCAATTATAGTTTGAAATTATGTGCATTAGACTTTAGTGGCAAGAGTAATAAAAGGTCATATCTTAAAACATCGAAATGTGCGATTTTTCATCTTTATAAGATTACTTTGCATATGAAAAGACCAAAACGGAGTGGTCTTTTGTGCAAAAAAATTTACTGAAATGGAATTTTTGATTCACAATTAACAATGTAATAAAGGAAGTTTGTGTATGCGTTTAGCCCTCAATAAAAAGCCATTTATCGCTCAAAGCCTAGCACTTAGTGTGGCTGCTCTGATGATGACAACAACTCATGCTGCAACCAAAGAACAACAAGAACTCGCTCAGTTACGTGCCGAAGTTGCAGAGCTAAAAGCATTGATGCAACAACAGCAACAAGTTCAACAACAGCAAGCAGTTCAGATTCAACAAGTGAAAGCACAGCCAGCGCCTGTAAAAGCTGAATCTCCACTATCTTCGTTCAAATCTAAGTCTGGCGCAGATATTAACCTGTACGGTTTTGTTCGTGGCGATGCAAACTACATTATTGAAGGTGCGGACGACGACTTCAACAAAGTTTCAAGCTCTAAAGAAGATGTAAAAGACAAACTTCGTGCAACAGCGAAAACTACACGCTTAGGTTTAGATTTCAATACCAATGTTGGTGGCGATAACAAACTTGGCGGTAAAGTAGAAGTCGACTTCGCTGGAACAAATGAAGCACTGCGTATCCGTCATGCATATTTGACTTATAACAACTGGTTATTTGGTCAAACCACATCCAACTTCCTGTCTAACCATGCACCAGAAATGATTGACTTCGCCACCAACGTGGGTGGCGGTACAGCAGCACGTATTCCACAAGTACGTTATGGCTTTAATTTATCACCTGCAACGAAATTATTTATTGCTGCGGAAGAAGGAAATAGCAATAGTGGTAGTTCAGATGCTGCAATTAAATATAGCGTACCCAACTTAACTGCGAAGTTGACGCAAGGTTTTGCTGATGGCAAAGGCTCTGTGTCTGCTCGTGCTTTAGTTGAAAATTATAAATCGGCTGATGACTCTGATACAGCTTGGGGTGTAGCGGCAGGTGTAAATTATCAAGTAATGGACCCATTAAAATTAAGTGCTGATGTGTCTTATGTGGATGGTAACAGCAACTACTTATATGGCAGTAATTCTGCATATGTGGTTAATGCTGCAAATGGCAAGATCGCACAAAATGAAGCGTTTGGTGTACAAGTCGGTGGTACGTATAAATTCAACGAGAAATTACGTTCGACTTTAGCCTATGGCGCACTCTTTGCAGATGATGGTACTGATTACGCGCGTATAAATGATGCTGCAAATGAAGAAGTTTACCAAGCATGGATTAACTTCATCTATTCACCAGTTAAGCCGTTGGACTTAGGTGTTGAATATATCAATGGTAAACGTGATACCTTTGCTGGTGATAGCTACAAAGACAACCGTGTTGGCTTAATGGCGAAATACAGCTTCTAATCATGTGATGAAATAGTTGTAGTTTAAAAAACAGGAGCTTTAGGCTCCTGTTTTGTTTTAGTCGAGAAATTTATACAGACTAAATACATTTTGAATATAGACTTAAGTATTGGGTCAGAAAAGAATAAGTGAAATAGTTGGAAATTATTGTAAAAAAATAAAGATTATCTATAAAAAATCTGCATAATGTCCGTCTTTCGCCCATATTGTGCATTTATTGCTTGTTTTTAAAGCAATATGGGGCGGTTTTGTGATTTTTTTCAAAAAACCGTATCTGTGTCCAAACATTATTGGGCATTACGTTATTTCAGTTTACTCATCGTGTAGAACTGAACATGTTATGCATCAGATCGCTTAGTTTGTTACCAATTTACCCATTGCCTGAATTTCCATACGGAAGACTGAGTTTGTCTCAGATTTACGAAATATCTCTTGAAGTATCAATGGATTCGGTGGCTTATTAGCCAGATAACAAAATCTAAGCATCCGCTTTATGGACAATTGTCATGGAATTTACTTTTAACGCTTTTTATACCTTGATTGCTGCCGTCATTGTTTTGTTACTTGGCCGCTTCTTGGTAAATAAAATTGGTTTCTTGAAACGCTACAACATTCCTGAGCCTGTCGCAGGTGGTTTAGTTGCAGCGATTATCTCCTTGGTTGTGCATAGTCTTTGGGGCTATAGCATCATGACCAGTAGCGAATTGCAAACAAGTTTTATGCTGATCTTCTTCGCCTCAATTGGCTTAAGTGCAAACTTTGCCAAATTGCGTGAAGGCGGAATCGGTCTGATTATTTTCTTGATGGCTGTCGCTTCATTTATTGTGGTGCAAAACTTTGTCGGCATTAGCCTTGCAACTTTATTGGGTATTGACCCACTTATTGGTTTGATTGCAGGTTCAATTACCTTAACTGGTGGTCATGGTACTGCGGGTGCTTGGGGTGAAATTTTAGAAGTTAAACATGGTATCCAAGGTGCATTAGCTTTGGGTATGGCGAGTGCGACATTTGGTTTGATTATTGGTGGTTTGATTGGTGGTCCTCTAGCGAAGTTACTCATTAACCGCTATCAATTGGCGACGCCACGTACCAATGAACAAATTGAAAAGAGTGATAACACGCCACTGACTGATATTAATTCAACAGAATATGTACCGTTTGAATATCCACATCGTGTGCGTTTAATCACTGCGGATAATGCGATTACCACATTAGGTTTGTTTGCAGGCTGTTTGGCTTTTGCTGACTTTATGACCGGCCATATGAAAGGCACAATGCTTGAGTTACCGACTTTTGTTTGGGCGCTTGCAGGTGGTGTGATTTTACGTAATGTGTTGGAAGGTATTTTCAAAGTTCAAATCTTTGACCGTGCGATTGATGTATTTGGTAATGCATCATTGTCGTTGTACCTTGCGATGGCTTTGCTTTCATTGAAATTATGGCAATTGGCTGACCTTGCTGGTCCGCTTGTGGTGATTTTAGGTGCGCAAACGATTACGATGGGCTTATATGCTGCATTTGTGACATTCCGTGTAATGGGTAAAAACTACGATGCTGCGGTGTTATCTGCGGGTCACTGTGGATTTGGTATGGGTGCAACACCGACTGCGGTTGCAAACATGCAGGCGATTACCAACATGTATGGTCCTTCGCACAAGGCATTCTTGATTGTGCCTTTATGTGGCGCATTCTTTGTAGACTTGATTAACGTGGCTGTCATTCAGTCTATTTTGCAATTTTTTAACTAATTGAAAATGCAAACTGCCCTAGGAGACTAGGGCTTTTTTTGCTTTCAGGTTCCTCACAATAATTAGGATATCGGGATGAATGCTCAATTAAATGAAACATTACTCGAATGGGTGAATAAGCTGAATGGACCTCTATGGGACTTTTTGGTCATTTTTCTGGTTGCAGTGGGTCTATTTTATACACTCATTACAGGTGCGGTACAGATTCGTTTATTCTTTCACAGCATCAAGGTCATGAAATCAAGCCGTAAGGAATGTGATGATGATCATGGTATTACACCTTTTCAGGCTTTTGTCACTGGGCTTGCAAGTCGTGTAGGTGTAGGCAATGTCGCGGGTGTTGCGATCGCAATTGCGATTGGTGGGCCGGGTGCAGTATTTTGGATGTGGGTCACTGCATTTTTAGGCATGAGTTCGGCTTTTGTTGAGTCATCTCTCGCACAATTGTTCAAGGTGCGCGACCAAGAAAATAAACAGTTCCGTGGTGGACCTGCCTACTATATTACCCAAGGCCTGAAACAAAAATGGTTGGGTGTAGTCTTTGCCGTTGCGCTTATTTCAACCTATGGTTTTGTGTTTAACGCAGTACAGGCCAATGCGATTACTGGTGCGACAGCACATGCATGGGGATGGGATAAAGCCAATCTAGCATTTGAACTCGGTGGCATTCATATTGTGGTGTCTTGGGTTGGACTAGGTCTAGTCTTGCTGACCGCAATGATTATCTTTGGTGGGATTAAACGTATTGCCAAAGTGGCAGAAAGTTTTGTGCCATTGATGGCCTTGTTGTATTTGGCAGTTGCTTTATATATTGCCGTAATTAATTACGCGATTTTACCTGATATCTTCCAGCTCATTTTCTCGAAAGCTTTTGAGTTTGAAGCTGCTGCTGGCGGTTTCTTCGGTGCGATGGTTTCTATGGCAATGATGATGGGGATTAAACGTGGTTTATTCTCTAATGAAGCCGGTATGGGTTCAGCACCGAATGCGGCAGCTGCATCGGATGTAAAGCACCCTGTAAACCAAGGTTTGGTACAAATGCTCGGTGTATTTGTGGATACCTTCGTGGTGTGTTCATGTACAGCGATTATTATTTTGGCCTCAGGACTTTATCATGATGCAGGCTTTGAAGGCGTAGCGCTCACCCAAATGGCTTTAGAGAGCCAAATTGGTTCTTGGGGTGATGACTTCCTTGCAACGATTTTGTTCATGTTTGCCTTTTCCTCAGTCATTGGTAACTATGCCTATGCTGAAGGGAATGTACAATTTATTAATAACAATGCCAAGGTGATGTTCGTCTTCCGTATTTTTGTTTTGATTATGGTGTATCTCGGTTCAGTGATGAGCGTGCCTCTCATTTGGAACACTGCGGATTTGTTCATGGGCATTATGGCCACCATTAACTTGTTTGCTATTTTGCTGTTAACACCATTCTTATTGATGCTGTTAAAAGACTATTTGGCACAGCTGAAACAAGGTGTGAAAGAGCCAGTATTTAAATTGGATAACCATCCTAAATTTAAAGACAAAGTGAAATCAGACATTTGGTAATCTTTTAGCCATAAAAAAGCCTCTACATTGATAGGGGCTTTTTTTATGGCTATTTAGCCGCTAAAGTAAAAGAACAGCTGATACAGTGAAAAACTTAAAATCAGGCTTAGCCAAATCGGGAGTTTGGTTCGAAGCAGTAAAATCACCGCGATTACAAAAACTAAGTCAGTCCAATGCTTGAAATAACTTTGTCCCATTTGTATCACTAAACACAGCAGTAAACTTACCACTGCCGCATTAATCCCAATCACGGCTTTTCGGATCGCAGCTTGCTGCATAAGCCAAGACCAATAGGGCAAGGTGGCAAAGATTAAAAAGAATGAGGGTAGAAAGATTGCTAAGGTGGCTAGAACCACATTCAGCCAAACAAAGGGCGTTAAAGGTAATAAAGCACCTAAGTAACTGGCGAAACTAAATAAGGGGCCGGGCATGAGTTGAGCCAGCGCATAACCTAAGTCAAATTGTTCGGCAGATAAAATATGGTTGGCGACGAAGTCCTGATGTAAAAGTGGCAAAATAATATGCCCACCGCCAAAAACTAAAGATGCTGCTTGGTAAAAACTGAACAGGCTCTGTGAGAAGAGTGAAGAAGATGAATGCAACACCATAAAAACTACAAAAGGCAAAACAAAGGCAATTAGCCAAAGATAAGACTGCTTTGCTTGGACTTTTGATTTTAAGCTGCTGTCTTGGAGCTTTGATGTCGAATCTGATGCGAAATAAATACCGACGAGAGCAGCAACAAAGATGACGATAACTTGGCTGAATGACCATGGCACAAAGTAAAGAAACAAGGTGCTAAGTAGCATCAGCACATATTGCCAGATAGTTTTGCAGAAATTTGTCAACATTTGCCAAAAGGCCCAGACCACCACAGCAAAAACGATCAACTGAATGCTATGTAGTGTCATCGCACTGAGTTGATTGAAATACTGCTGACCCAGTACCGCAAGACATGCCATGAGGAGCATAGACGGCAAAGTAAAACCGAGCCAAGCCGCGCACGCACCGCGGTAGCCTTGGAGTTGATAACCAATGGCAATACCCACTTGGCTGCTGGTCGGCCCAGGGAGCAATTGTGCGAGAGCAACCAGTTGGGTGTATTCAGCATCACTCAACCACCGAAGTTGCTGTACAAAATGTCGGTGAAAAAACACCAAATGAGCAGCAGGGCCACCAAAAGACAGGCAGCCCAATTTTAAAAAGTGCAGAAAGATGCGAGTGAGCTGCTGAGTGTGCATGTTGAATTATGCTGAAAAATTGAAACAGATTATAATAGGGGAATATGACGCTTTTACGAAAAACAACAGTACTTGGACTGCTGATTTTCATACACTATGCTGCTGGAAAATTTCGCTCTATCTCAACTTCGGTGAATCATGTTAAACATTAAACTTAGCCTTATGTCGTTTACATTGCTCGCTTTAGTCGGCTGTCAAAGCATGCCTAAAGTTGCTCAAGAAACGCCAAGTCAGGCTTTTTCAGCCGAAACTGAGTCAGGGGAAGCCCAAGAGCGACTCAACCAGATCAATTTTAAACAGCTCAAAAAAGAACAGAACCGTCCAATTATTGCCTTGGTGTTGGGGAGTGGTGGTGCACGTGGTTATGCACATATTGGCGCAATTCAAGTTTTAGAGCAGTCGGGGATTCGTCCCGACTTTATCGTGGGAACCAGTGCTGGTAGTATCGTCGGCTCACTGTATGCCAGCGGTAAAAATGCCAATCAAATTCGTGAGATTGCGCTGAATATGAAAGCCAATGACGTGCGCGATATTCGTTTGGACATGAAAGGTTTCTTTGATGGTCAAAAAGTTGAAGATTATGTTAATGAACAAGTGAGCGATGTTCCACTTCAGCGCTTACCTATCCCAATGTATGTGGTGGCGACGCAGTTAAAAGAAGGTAAAAAAGTCGTCTTTAACTATGGCAATACTGGGCAAGCGGTTCGGGCATCGGTATCGATCCCGAGTATGTTTATTCCAACCAAGATTGGTGCTGATGAATATGTAGATGGTGGTTTAGTCAGCCCTGTACCTGTTGATGTGGCACGCAAGTTAGGGGCGGATATTATTATCGCGGTCGATATTCTGGCGCAGCCAATGTATACCGAAACCTCAAATGTTTGGGGGCTGTTTAACCAAAATATCAATATTATGCAAAAGAACCTTGCACAAATTGAGCTGAAAAATGCCGATATTGTGATTCAGCCAGACTTACGTGAAAAGGTGCATATCTTTGATGTCAGCGGACGTGAGTTGACCATGCAAGCTGGGGTCGATGCAACCGTTGCACAGTTAGGACAGATTCAAAAAGTTTTTGCGCAGAAAAATTATAAGCAAAAATTGAATATTCAAAGTATTCAAGTAAGAACGCATTGATCTGGCGCGATGTAGAAATAAACCCTGAATGGGCTTTTCTATAACTCGAAATACAGTGGATCAGGCTCAAAGCCATTTATGTGCTAAGAAAATATCACAGCAACAATGTTTTTGAATAAATTAAAATTTAAAGAAGGCCTATAGATTCAAAAACTTAGTCTTCTTTATATATATTTTTTTGAATGATACTTAAATCACTATAAATAATAATGATGGTTTTGTTACCAAATTTAGCGTTCAAAACCGATATAATAAATGTCACATATCCTATTATCTTACCAATTAGAGAACGCGATGTCCCCATTAGATCAAATTGCTGCGGCTGCGGATGACCAGTCTGAACTCACTATGTCGGTCTTAATGACACCTGATATGGCGAATTTTTCAGGAAATGTGCATGGTGGCACCATTTTGAAACTGTTAGACCAAGTGGCATATGCGTGTGCAAGTCGTTTTTCAGGAAGTTATGTGGTGACCTTATCGGTTGATAAAGTTAATTTTAAAGAGCCGATTCATGTCGGCGAGTTAGTGACTTTCTTGGCAAGTGTGAACCATGTCGGTCGTACTTCAATGGAAATTGGTATTCGTGTTGAAGCACAAAATATTCAAAAGCGTACAATACGCCATACCAATAGCTGTTACTTCACCATGGTCGCGGTAGATGAAAATGGTAAGCCAAAACAAATTCCTGCATTGAATTTGGACAATGACTGGAAGCGTTGTCGTTTTGAAGCGGCAGAACAACGTAAAGTCGCGCGCTTACAAGAAAACCACCATCCTTCGTGCAGTATTTATAAAAAAGCATCGCATAGTTAAGTTTTAAAAAACGATCTCCTGTATAGGGGATCTTTTTTTATGTCTGACGTTGATGTTTTGAATAGAAGCTTATATGGGAAAACTATGCAAATTTGGCTTTCTGCACCTGTTGATCTCGAACTGCTATAGTCCATACGCATAAATAAAAAGAAACCAAGATAGGATATATCTTGGTTTCAAGTGACGCTAAAAAGTTATTGTGATCCAGCAGGAGAGTAAGGCCACTGGATCTCTCAACATTTCAATTATTTAACGGCTTTTTCTTGATTCGGTTGCTCTGCTGATGCTTCCGAAGCTGGTGCATTTGCACTTAAGTCCGTGGTTTCAGCTGTTTCTTGGGTTGATACCACAACTTTGTCTTCTTGAGCTGGCGCTTGTTGAGGTGCAGCAAAAGTTGCAAAGCTCGCAGCTGTTAAAGATGTTGCAATAATTAAGTGAGAAAGTTTCATGGTTTTGGCATCCTTATATTTTATAGATAAAAATAGTTCAGACTGATCATCACATCAATTTGAACTGAGCTTCATGCTATCGCCTGAATATCTGCGATTCAATCGAAGCAACAATGTGAAAAGTGCACATTACCTAAAACTACAGATGATGAAAAAATGGTGAGCTTTAAGTAACAAGTAGAAGCTTTTTGTGAATAGATTGAGAGGAAATGAAGAATTAATGAGCAATGTAGCTGTTTGAAATCTCACATAAACTGTACAAAGTATGCGAATTAAGTGCGGAAGCTTAATTTTGGTGTTGAATAAAATGTAAGGAAGTTTGTCCAATAGGGGTATAAATGAATGAAAAGTCAGCCAACTGAATACTGAGTGTTTGATGCCATGGATTTGAGATGAGAAAATTGGTGATTTAAATTAAGATGATGGCTTATTTTATTGTGCTGTTTTTATCATTTTCCATGCTAGGTATAAAATTTTGAAACTGATGTCGATGCCGCAGGCGGTTCCTACGCATATTATTTCGGGCTTTCTGGGTGCAGGTAAAACCACTTTACTCATGCATTTGTTAAGTCAGAAACCTGAACATGAAGTTTGGGCGGTACTGATGAATGAGTTTGGGAAAATTGGCGTAGATCAACAGCTCATGCCACAAACGGAAGGCTATGCGGTAAAAGAATTACTCGGTGGTTGTTTATGTTGTAGCAGCCAACTACCGATGCAAATAGCATTGTCTCGTTTGCTCTCAGAACAAAAGCCTGATCGGTTGTTTATTGAACCCACAGGCTTGGGACATCCAGCACAGTTACTGGAGCAACTGACCGAGCCACATTGGCACTCGACCCTGCACATGCGTGCACCGATCACGGTGCTGGATGGTTCGCGTTTACATGATCATGCATGGACAGCACAAAATCTCTATCAGGATCAATTGAAAGCGGCGCAGATTGTGGTGGTTTCGCATCAAGCTCATATGCAAAAAACAGATCAAGATGCTCTTGAAAAACTGCAAACCGAATATCAGCCTTATGCTCAGCAGTGGCTGATGGCAGAGCAGGGCAAGATTGAGCTTGCGCAAATCGATTTTGAGTACATCGGAACAAAACGACTAAAGCAGCCTTTACTGAACATTCAGCAACAGTTGAAAGCGACTCAACAAGATTTTCCTGAGATTAAACAGTTGCCGTATCACTATGTAGAAACGGCGCAAGGTTATAGTGTTGCAGGTTGGAAAATGCCGAAGCGTTGGGTTTTTGACTTTTACGATTTATTAGATTTACTTTGTGAACAGCAAGATTGGCGACGGATTAAAGGAATTTTCCATACCAATCAGGGGTGGAAGGCATTTAATTTCAATCCTGAACAATTTAACTATCAAGATGTTGAAGAAGGGATTGATAACCGAGTTGAATTGATTGTTCAAAATGAAAGAGATTGGATAAGGTTTGAAAGTGCACTTTTTGCATGCCGCATTGAGTAATGACTTAAATTGTTTTAAGCAAAAAAAGCCGAAATCTTATATGCTAGTCGGCAAATTTGAGGATGGTATGTATGGCGCTTAAAGCTACAATTTATAAGGCAGATTTGAATATTGCCAATATGGATGTCCACCAATATGGGGACTATCAACTGACTTTGGCATTGCATCCTTCAGAAACCATTGAGCGTTTGATGGTGCGTTTGTTAGCGTTTGCACGTTTTGCGGATGAAGCTTTAGAGTTTACCAAAGACTTATTTGAAACCAATGAGCCTGCGCTGTGGGAAAAGGACCTCACGGGTCAGTTGGTGAAATGGATTGAAGTGGGCAGCCCAGACGAAGATAAAGTGAAAAAAGCCAGTGCACGTTGTAAGCAAGTGGCGATTGTCACTTATGGCACAGCGGTCGATGAATGGTATAAGCGCAACAGTAAGTTGAAGACATTGAACAATGTTGAAATTTGGCAGTTGTCGACTGCAAGTACTGAAGCAGTTCAGGCCCTGTGTGAGCGTACCATGCAACTTCAGTTGAATGTGATGGATGGTGAGTGGACCTTAATTGGTGACCATGCACAAGCCATTATTGAATGGACGAAATTGCAATAAGCATGCAGTTTAACTAGATTTATTGATTGAACAGGTTGGGAGCGAAAACATGAGCGCAGAATTAGAAATTATTGATTTGGTTGTCGGTGAAGGTAAAGAAGCGGTTAAAGGTGCTTTAATCACCACGCATTATACGGGTTGGTTAGAAGATGGAACCAAATTTGACTCATCTTTAGACCGCGGGAACTACTTTGAAACTGTGATTGGGACAGGCCGTGTCATTAAAGGTTGGGACCAAGGGATTATGGGCATGAAAGTGGGTGGTAAACGTAAACTCATCGTGCCATCACATTTGGCTTATGGTGAGCGTAAAATGGGTAATATTATTCCTGCCAATTCAAATTTGATTTTTGAAATTGAGTTGTATGATGTAAAAACACGTGATTAATCAAAAATATTGATAAATAAAAGAGTCAATTACAAGGATGTATTTGATTCATTTGTAAAAACACTTGGTTTTTAAGAAAAACATTTGTAGATTAATTACTAGGCAGAGCGTATTTAAGGGAAGAGTCGCTTTTGTATAGCTCATTGAGCAAACGGTCTTTGTTTGGGTTTGTTTTAAGCTGTTTGCTGGTTTTAAGTTTGATACCTTCGACGTGGGCACAATATGAAGCTGAGCCCACGCAGTATTATTTGCATCAAAAAAATGTCAATGACATTCAATTCACCGAACAAACCACCAGTTATTTAAAAGGTACATGGTCTTATTATGACCAAGAGCTGATTTCTCAGCCTAATCGTAAACTCCCTTCTAAAACTACCGAATTGCCAATTTCATTTCAAGAACTTACAGGTAGTAATACGGGTTATGGGACTTTTGTCGGTCATTTCAAAATTCCGGATGAATTTATTGGCCGAAGGCTAGCCATTCATATCCCCAATCAAAATTGTGCTTATCGGGTTTATCTCAATGGCGATTTTTTAGTTCGTTTAGGGGATGTCGCGGATAATGCGGGAGCACAGCAAACAGAAAATGCACCGCGGATTGCTTATTTTGTCCCTGACAGCCCCTATTTTACTTTAAGTATACAAGCCTCAAACTTTAACAATTTACGCGGCGGCCTTGAAAGCCCCATGCATATTGGCATTGCTAAAACGATTAATCGACATTATCAGCAACTGATGATGAGTATCGCCATGATCTGTGGCGTGGTGTTTGGTGTAGGAATGTTCACCACCATGTTCTCGATGTTCCGTGGTTCAGATGAACGGAATAGTAAAAGTATTTTTGTTTTTGGTATTTTTATTTTATTTCTTGCCTTACATAATCTTTTTACTGCGCCATATGCTTATACGACCTTCCTAGATATCAACTGGTTGTGGGGCATACGTTTAGAATATTTATTTATCTATTTAGCGGTCATATTTTTTTTGAGCTATATGTATTTGCTCAATCAGTACTATTTACAGCGTTGGATTTATACCGTTTCCATTTTGGTTTTGACCTTGAATATCGTCATTACCTTGTTATCCGAGCAAGTTGTTTTTGAGCAGCTGGCTTTTTATAGCGCATTTTTCAGTATTGTTATTTTGCTTAATTTTGCCTATGGTTTTTACCTTACTTTAAAGACCAAACAAAAATATTCGAAAATCAATTTATACGCCGTGGTATTGCTGTGTATATCGGTCATTCATGACTTTTTACTAACGCTACATGTGATTGATTCTATTCATCTATCTTTTATCTCTACCAGTCTGTATGCACTTTTGGTGATGTTCCGACAATCACGTAACTATGCTTATCAGACTTACCATACCGAACGTTTAAATAATAATTTAATTGAATTGAATGATTCTTTAGAGCAAAAAGTGCAACAGCGCACCTCTCAATTACATGACTTAAATGAAAAACTCGAATATCAAATTCAAATTGATGCCTTAACAGGCGCCTATAATCGGCGTGCATTGAATCAGGAAATTCAGCAGCGCTTTATTGAAACACAACAAAATAGTCATGCAACTTTGGTTTTTGCCATGATGGATGTCGATTATTTCAAAAATTATAATGATTACTATGGGCATTTAAAGGGCGACGAAGTCCTGCAAAATCTGGTCAAAGTGATTGGTGCGGTACTGCCACATAATGCCTACTTAGCACGCTATGGTGGGGAAGAGTTTGCCATTGTTTTATATAATGTCCCAATTGCGATTATTAGTCAGATTATGCAAACCGTCTTAGATGCAGTGCGTAGTGCGCGCTTTGAGCATCATAACCGCCTAGATGGCAAAGATTATGTAACTTTGAGTATGGGGGTGTCGTGGATGGATCATGAAACGATTTATGCCAATATTCATGACCTTATGAAAGCGGCCGATTTAAAGCTTTATCAAGCCAAAGAAGCGGGCCGTGATCAGATGAAAATGCCCAATGAATCCTATGAAAATGAGTGAATTTAGTTGAGTCATACTTCTGTTAATAAACCTTAGGATAAGAGTTTAACCATGGTCACCATTTTGGGATTTGGAATGTCTTGGACATGGATTTGAAAGCCATGTTTTTGATAAAAAGAGCATGCTGTTTGGGTGCTTTCTAAACTAATTTGGTGAATTTTTTTACGTTTAAGATGTTCAATAACGGTTTCTAATAAGGCTTTCCCAATACCGCGCTGTTGTTCAGCGGATGAAATATAATTGAGTAAAATACGACCTTGATCACTGACCATAATAAAACCCACTACGTGCTGATTGAGCACATAAACCCAGCTGTCGTTATAGTGCATCCACATAATCAGGTTGGATTGGGTTTTATTTTCTAGCCAAATTTGAATCGTACTTTCATGGCGATGATGGTCTTTGATACATGATCGAATACTGTCGTGCACGACATTTAAAATTTCAGGAATGTCCTGAAGTTGGGCTGCCCGTATCATCTTTTCTTCTTAGAGCTATAGAAACAGCTATTTCATGCTAGCGACTGTATTTATTAAATTGAATTACTGTTAGTACGGATGTAACTTTGTTGTTCAATCGCACTAAGTTAATTATTTTTTATAGTGATTTTGTGAGTGAAAAATCACATATCGTGATGCCTTTCACGTTTGTGCGAATATGTGTTGAATCACTTGAATTGGTCTGAGAATCAATACCCAATTACAAGTCATCGAATTGAGCATTTGAGTTCATACGTAGTCTGTTTTAATTAATTTGGTGTTTATTTGAGCGATAATGCTGTATTTTAAAAGGGAATATTGGTTACGAGAGCAGGGCATGGCGACATTTTTACTGATGATTTGCATACTCATTGCTTTGGTTGCGGCATCTATTATTGTAATCAAAATTCAAAAAAAGCACCGCTTTCTGAAGCGACAAAAAAGTGGTTGAATCGGAAGCAGCATCTGTGCAAATGGCAACGCATACCAATAGAGCACCTCAGGTTGAGCGTGTTATTGAAGTTGATGCTTATGAACAAGAGCTGTTCGATGACGTGGCGACTCTATTTTTAGATCAAGCGATATTGCTCACGGTCGAAGAAGATGCAACGTTAATGCAAAGCACATTATTGGTCAAAATGCCTGCGAAAACCCAGACGCAAATTCGCAAAATGGATTTAAATGAATGGTCTATTTTTTGGAGCTTTTATGATCAGTCGCTTGAATATTATGTAAGTCGTTATGGCATGTTTTATACGCATATCGACCGTAGTGGACGCGAGCATAAAAAAAGCCATCGTACTCGGGATTGATCTCCTCGCTTAAGCCTCTACAACGTCCATCACAGCCATGGATAACTGCTTAAGAATTCGCTCTGCGACATGAGTCAAATAGAAGTCATCTTGTTTTAAACGTGTCATTAAAATTGCGCCCTCATAATCGGCAACACTGATTTTAGCCAGTGCCTCAGCTTGAGCAATAGGCATGACTTGCTGAAAGTAGTGCAACAACGCCAACTCCCAATCTTGGAAAATTGATTGAATTTTGAGATGAATTTGTTCGGATAAATGTGGGACTTCCAAAGACAGCATCCCGACTAAACAGCCTTGAACACCCATACTAAAAAAGCTGACAGCTTGCTGGTGCAAGTGTTCAAAGCGAACGCAATAATCTAAGTGCGTATCACACAAAATACTGAACAGTTTATGGTTTAAGTATTGCTGGCTGACTTGCAAAATATCTAAAACCAAAGCTTCTTTATTGGGATAATAATAATAAAATGTCGCTTTACTGAGCCCACAAGACTTTGCTAGTAAATCCATACTAGTGCCTGCATAACCATGGGTTTTAAAGGTTTGCATGCAGTGCAACTGGATTTGTTCTTTACTCAGTTTTTGTGGGCGCATAGAGCTTTAACGTTCCGTAGTGGTTGGTAATGATAAATAGCCATTGAAAGTGTTCAGCATATCGTCCCAGATGGCTTCGGCCCCCTGGCGGAAATATCCCATGTGTCCAATTTCTTTTAAGCCATAGTCATTGGCTTCAATATTGAGGTAATGCATGTTCGCATGCCGATAATGCTGCATAAATGCATGCCTTGAGTTCGGTAAAGCCCAGTCATCATCCAGTGCTGAAACAGCATAGATTGGAGTTTTGACCTGTGCATATTGTTCCAGTAAGTGTTGTTGCTCGGGATCTGCAAAAAAGTAGGTCGGATTTTTACACCATTTTCGCCACTGTGTGTAGACATCCACAGGTAAATCGGTGCCCATTTTCAGTAGGCTCCAAGGCAGATAGCCCTTTAGTGCAACCATCGGCGGGAAAATAAGATTCCACATGACATGTACTTTCATTTTCTCCCGGAACGGCATATAGCCATGCCAACCCGCACCTGTGCCGAAGCAATACATCGCAGTGACTTGGTCATGGTTGTGGGTTAAACCGAGCGCTTGGCCTCCATATGAGTGTCCAACCACAAAAAGAGGTTTGTCATCTTTGCGGATAGAGTCAATGGCAGCCGACAAGTCTAGCTGCCCCCAGTCCAAATAGGACATGCTAAAACCTTTGAGTTGCTTCGGTGCAGAGAGCCCCACACCGCGATAATCAAAAGTTAGGACTTGATAACCTAGCGCTACTGCATACTCGGCAAAGCGGCGATAAAACTGCTGTGGTACACCTGTTGCACTGGCAACAATGATGTTGGCTTTGATCGGCTCAGATGAACGATAACGTGTACCAACGAGTACATAACCATCGGTTGCTGAAAGTTTTACAGTTTGTTTCTCTATTGGGGTCGAATCTAAATGGGCGGTGGCTTGCATTATCGTTTCTTCTTTTTTGTTAAATACTAAAGTGGGTTCCAGACTTTTAAGTTTTATTGCCCTTGCTTTACTGTCCCTTAAACTGAGCAGGGCGGCGTTGCAGCATTGCCATGACACCTTCTTGGACATCTTGGGTTTTGAGTAGCGGGCTGAGGTGCTCTTGTAAATGTGCAAAGGCATAGTCTGCGCCATGTTGTACTGCTTGTTGTGCAGAAGCCAGCGTGGCTTGAACGGCGAGTGGAGCAGCATGTGCAATTGATTCTGCAAGGGCCAATGCTCGTTCTAATGCAGCATTTGGCGTGGATGCTTCTACGACCTCGGTAATTAAATTGAGATCGAAAGCTACTTGAGCATTGAAGCTGTCACCTGTGAGTAGATAGCGCATAGCCTTGTTCCAACCCGCCGCTTGTACAAAGCGAACCGTTGCACCGCCAAAGGGTAAAATACCGCGCTGCACTTCCATTTGGGCAAATTGTGTATTGGCATCGGCAATCACCACATCGGCATTGAGCATCAGTTCAATTCCCGCGGTAAAACAAAAGCCTTGGACTGCCACAACCACGGGTTTGGTACGGGGTCTGGAACTGGTGCCCCAAGGGTTAATTTGTGACGCTGGAAAGTCGAAAACGCCTGCAGTGAGTTTGGGTTGTAACTCAACCAAATCAAGCCCAGCAGTAAAGTGTTCCCCGTGCGCAAAAATCACGGCACAGCGCAGTGAAGGCTCATCCTCATATTCGGTAAGGGCCAATGATAAGTCATGAATCATATGACTATCGAAAGCATTGCGCTTGGCTGCGCGATCTAAACCAATTAAAAGTAACGAACCGCGAACTTCGCGACTGACACGACCTTGTTGTTCTGACATTTTGATTATTCCTGCATCGTTTTATAAGTTTTTAAACGATTGTTAGAAAACTGTCAAAACTTATACGTATCCATTCTGTGACTCGACAGTTTGATCCGATTCCCCGAAAAAAGATCGACGTTTAGATTGAGTGGAATTGTCTTGCCTTTATTGAGTTTTTTTTCATAATAGCAACACTTCTTTGAATACCAGTTGAACCATGTCTAGCCTTGAAATATTTGCAGTCATCATTAGCTTAATTGGGGTGACGTTGACCATTAAGCGCAATATGTGGTGTTGGTGGTTTAACTTCGCTGCTTTCTTGTTATATGGCTATTTGTTTTATACCTATAAGTTGTATGGCGAAACCATTTTGCAGTTTTTCTTTGTAGTGGTGAACTTTTACGGTTTTTATCACTGGCTCAAAGGTAAACAACAAGATCATGAGATTCGGATTGAACCGATTACAGCTCGGCAAGTGATTTTGCAAATGCTACTTGCCGCTGCGGTTGGTGCAGTATTTGGTTTGAGCTTAAAGTATTTTACCGATGCAGCTGTACCGCTATTGGATGCGCAGCTCGCAGCGTTTAGTCTGTTGGCGACCTATTGGACCAGTCGTAAACATATTGCGACATGGGTGCTGTGGGTATTTGTCGATATTGTTTATGTCGGTATGTTTATCTATAAAGATTTGTTCCTAACCGCGGCTTTATATGCAGGCTTTGTTGGCTTGGCAGCTTTTGGCTGGTGGCAATGGACTCAGGTACGTCATAAACAACAGCTAAAAAGTGTATAGGCTGAGTAGTGTTGATTGATTTTAAACAAATACAATTGGCTCAATTTGAGTCGGTCATTGAACGGTTAAAAGGAAGTCCACAGCAATATTTGGACTTTGCTTCGGTTGCGGATTTTTATCAGGCCACTTGGTTGGGTGATTTACCCAGCAGTGCAAGTTGGGCGGTTACAGGACTGGATGATGGGGCCGAGCATTTTGATATTCGCTTGGCCTGTTTTGAGCGCGTGGTTTTTATTTATATTGCAGATGATATTGTCATACAGAATGGTGCACATTGATATCTAGATCACGGTATAGTCGGTGCTGGATCATCGTCTATATTTGAGCTTTCTACAGGATGACGAGATCCAGTTTTTCAGTCCTGATCAGGGCATGGATGTTTACAAAAACAAAAAATAAAGGATTTAATGTTATGGCACATCAGTTTGTAGTCAATGCCACCATCAACGGTGTTTCGTTGGATGACTTCCGTCGACTCGCAGCCAATATCAGCTTACATGAAAATGTTTGTCGTCGTATTCCTGGGGAGAAGTTGGAAATTTTGGAGTCGAATAAAGTTGGCGATATTTATACCCTTAAGCGCGCGTATAATTTGGATGTCAATATTCCCGATATTGCGAAGAAATTTCTAAAAGATGCCTTTCGCTTACAACGTACCGACGTCAGCAATTTAGTTGTGCTCAGTTCGGAAGTCCGTTTAGACCCCAATCTACCTTTAGAAGCTGTGTGCCAACGTAGTGTATCGGGTAATGATGAGCAGATTCACTTTCAACTGGAGTGGACGGTAAAAGTAAAAGTGCCATTGATTGGTGGTATGTTAGAAAAACATGCTGAAGGCGAAATTCGTAAGTTTAGCCAAATCGAGCTTGATATTGTGGAAGATGAACTGCGCCAAAATCTGCATGCAGAAACCTTAAGCTAAAGGCTTTGACCTCATGTTTTCAAAGTAGCTTGCATAAAAAGAAACCCTTCGATTGAAGGGTTTTATCATTTTAGTGCTTCGTCTCGAACCGAGTTCGATAAACCAAAGCTGTGAAGAAGCAAACCAAACAGACCAGCCAAATATAATACATCGCGCCAATGTTGCTATAGAGACTGAGCCATTGAACCAAAGGCAGTGTGATGCCTCCTGCAATAGCATAGGCGACATTGTAGGAAAACGAAATGCCCGAAAAGCGGATTGGAGCAGGGAACATTTTGACCATGCTATAGGACACAAGCCCTACCGTGCCTGAAAAGAATCCCAAAAGCATATACAGTGCAAACACCGTAGTTGGACTGACCGCACCTAAACTGTGATAGAAAATGGTTGCGATAGCGGCGACACCGAGCGAGCCAAAAATCAAGACCTTGGCTGCACCAAAACGATCTGCCAATGTCCCAGCGAGTATACATCCCAACATTTGCATGATGATCGCAGCACTTTGCATTTGAAAAGCATCGCTACGTTCAAATCCAAAGGCACCCGTCAGTAAGTTTGGCATGGCTAAAATTAGGACTACCACACAAGCAGTTAAGAACCAGGTCAAGAGCATGCCAATCACCACGGCGGTTTTATGGCTGCCTAAGACTTGTTTCACCGGCATTTCTTTAGACAGCTCTTTACGTGCTTGCATGGCTTTGAATACAGGCGTTTCTTTCAAATAACTACGTAAATACAAGGCCACTAAGCCAAAAATACCGCCCACAATAAAGGGAATACGCCATGCCCAATCATGTATAGCTGCTTCACTAAACTGAAGAGAAATGAACAGTGACATTAAAGCACCGAGCAAGATGCCGAGAGACAAACCTGCTGTGAGCAAGCCATTGGCAAAACCAATTTTTTCAGATGGGACATGTTCGGAAACAAATGTCCATGCCGCTGGAATTTCTCCACCAATTGCAATGCCTTGTATCACTCGCATAAGGAGCAAAAGCAGCGGCGCAGCATACCCAATTGTTTCAAAAGTTGGCATGACCCCGATCATGAGGGTGGGTAAAGCCATGAGTAAAATAGACAAACTAAAGAGTCGCTTACGACCAATGAGGTCACCAAAGTGAGCCATGACCACCCCGCCAAGTGGACGGAAGAAGTAACCTGCGGCAAAAATACCGTAAGTATTTAGCATGGCCCAAAATGGGCTGAGCCCTGCGGGAAAGAATAGCTCAGAAATAATTTTGGCGTAAAAAACATAAATAACAAAGTCATAGAACTCAAGTGCACCACCGAGTGATGACAGCCCAAGGGTACGTTTGTCTTCTCTGGTCAAACGTGGTGTTGCATCCATGCGTATATTTCCAAAGCTGAATAAAGGTTTATATTTGATTTTAAAGAAGTCTTTTTTGAATGAATAATCAATCTTTCTTTACTGGGTTCGAACTAAAAATTATACATGAATCAACATCGTTGATTTGACGGTCAACGTAAATTTATAACGCAGGTGAGATAAAAGGCTTATGATATAAAAAGAATAAATAGGTATAAAAATTTAGGATTTGTGTATGAGCGTCATTTTACCTGTTGCACAACGTGGTGAAGATATTTTAAGACTCAAAGCTGCTCGCGTCGCAGATGCAGAATTTAATAGCGACTGGCTCATGCAGTTGGCTTCTGCCATGATTGCGACCATGTTGGAGCGGAGCGGTGTGGGCATTGCCGCAGCACAAGTCTATATTTCAAAGCGGGTCATTATTGTGGCTTCACGGCCAAATTTACGCTATCCCGATGCACCTGAAATGGACGCCGTGGTGATGGTCAATCCTGAAATTTTAGAGTTTTCGCAAGCAACGACCTTAGGTGAAGAAGGCTGTTTAAGCGTACCGAATGAGCGTGGTCAGGTACAGCGTGCGCAAAGCATTAAGGTGCTGTATCACACTTTGACTGGTGAGGTAATGGAAAGTACTTTTGAAGGTTTTCCTGCACGCATTGTGCAACATGAAATCGATCATCTAAATGGTATTTTATTTGTCGATCGCCTGAGTGCTTAGTCGCGAGTGTCATTTTATTCATCTTTATATTTAAACTGTTGTGGGGTCTGCCCCAAATGACGTTTAAACATGGCACTAAATGCACTCGGATTGCTATAGCCAAGAGATCTTGCAATCTGCGCGACAGATTCACCACTGGCAATTTTACTTAAGGCATGGGCAATATGCATTTGCTGAACCCATGCGCGATAAGACAGCCCCGTTTCCTTTTGAAACATGCGCATCAAGGTTCTGGAGCTGGTGCCAATTTCATCTGCCCATGTGCTTAAATCTTTTAACTGATCGGGCGTACTTAATAGTGCTTGGCAAATATTCATTAAGCGTTTGTCTTGTGGCCACGGAATTTGAATGGGCAACAGATTGGCTTTATGAATTTCATCAAAAATTAAAATCTGTAAAGATCGAGACAGTTCATCAGAGCTGATCAGCTCGGAGGGTGGAATGTGTTCAATCGCATTGAGCCGAATGAGCAGTTCATGCAATAACTTACTGACCCGAATAATAAAACAATGTTGCCCCAGCAGTGCAGCTGCATCGGCTTGAACCAATGCGGTATTGAGCTTAACTCGACTTAATGAAATCACACTGTGTTCAACATGGGTCGGAATCCATAGTGCGCACATCGGCGGCACGATCCAAACGTGGTTTGGGGTGAACACTTGAATCATCCCTGTCGAAGCATACAGAAACTGTGCCCGCGAATGGGTATGCGCAGGGGTAATCTCTCGATAGGTATGCTCAGAAGAAAGCCCAATCACCAATTCGGACATTTCGGTTTGAATCAGAGAATTTGGCATGTGCAGTTTAAAATTGTCAGTTATACAATGATTATTGGAAGATAGCCTTATGAATGACATTTTACAATCAATGCCTGATGAAAAATACATGGAGTTTGCGAGGTATGTCGTCTTCAATTCAAATAAAAGAGGGTATGGGCGAAGCTACGATTAATGAACAGCCGCAAGGCATGATCATAAAAGTGGTGGGGGCTGTGGCGGTTGCGCATCTGCTCAATGACTTGATTCAAGCCGTTTTGCCAGCCATTTACCCGATGCTGAAAACCAATTTTTCCTTAAGCTTTGCGCAAGTCGGACTGATTTCATTGGTGTATCAAATTACGGCATCGCTACTGCAACCTTGGATTGGACTCTATACCGACAAACATCCGAAACCATATTTACTGCCACTGGGTATGGTAGTGACTTTTAGTGGCATTTTACTGTTGGCCTTTTCGCCGAATTTTATCGTACTACTTATGGCTTCAGCATTGATTGGTGTGGGGTCTTCAACTTTTCACCCTGAAGCCTCACGTGTGGCACGAATGGCTTCGGGCGGGCGCTTTGGCACAGCACAATCGACCTTTCAGGTCGGTGGCAATACAGGTACAGCCATTGGGCCTTTATTGGCCGCGCTGATTATTGTGCCTTTCGGACAGCACGCCGTGGCATGGTTGATTGTATTTGCCTTACTGGCGATTTGGGTGCTGTTCGGTGTCAGCCGTTGGAGCATCAGTCACAGTAAAAAACAATTGGCTGCCAAAGCGCATCAAGTGCAAAGCAAACTGCATGGGCGTCAACTCGTCATCGCGCTGTCGACCATTTGCGTGTTGATGTTTGCTAAATTTACTTACATCGCCAGCATCAGTAACTATTTCACTTTTTATTTAATGCACAAGTTTCACCTCAGTTTACAAAGTGCGCAGTTACATCTCTTTGCCTTTTTGGCTGCGGTGGCTCTGGGTACATTTGCTGGTGGGCCGATTGGAGATCGAATTGGGCGTAAAGCGGTGATTTGGGTGTCTTTTGTCGGCATGGCGCCGTTTGCGTTGATGATGCCGCATGCCAATCTATTTTGGACGACTGTACTGTCGATTATCACAGGTTTAGTACTTTCCTCTGCCTTTGCTGCCATGGTGGTCTATGCACAAGAGGCTGTTCCGGGACGAGTTGGCATGATTGCAGGTTTGATGTTTGGTTTAATGTTCGGTGTAAGTGGTATCGCCGCAGCAGGCTTAGGATATTTGGCTGACGTCAACGGCATTGAATGGGTATTTGGCGTGTGTGCGTTATTGCCTTTACTCGGTTTAGCGACCTTCTTTTTACCGAAAACCCAAGCAAACTAAACTGAATACCGCAGAACTTTAGGTTTAGACGCGTTATCTTGTATAAAGAATAGGATGGCGCGTTTGGATTTGAGTAGGGGTGTTGTCATTAAATGCTCGATGCACTCAATCTTTGTGTGCTTTGATTCTGGAGGATGAATGCCATGACTACTCCCGATGCTGTAATAAAATTTTCCTTAGGCTTGGAGCAGTTGAGTTTTGAACTAGATGGACAGCACTTTCAGATTGATAAAGGTTTACGATTCATACAGTCGAATAGTATGCGGCATGGGGTGCTGGATGAACTTGCCATCGAATTGATGATTTATGTAATTGAAGAAATATTAGAGTCGGTTCCAATTCATTATGGTCAGCCCAAAAATGCAATCAGTGCTGATGATTTATTTCAGCAAGTTCTGACTTTATTTTTCCAGAATCAGCACAGTATAGACCGAGTACAGCTTGAAAGCGGCTTTAACGAGTTTATCGAGCGTCGGGAGTATTATGTCTGTAAAGTGGTAGAACAGGGGGTATTCAGTCTGGTTTACTTTGTGTTTTTACGTGAGATGATGCACCACTGGAATGTGGTCGACATTCAATTTGAATCGCTTGAAGCGGCTCAATTGCATTAAAAACGTAAAAAATAGGGAATGACAGACAGCAGAATCCCAATGCCACTCAGCAAGAAATGGCTTTCTATAAAATAAGGGAAAACCATTAAAACCAGACCAGCAACTAAGGGCACAGTCATTTTTTGTTTTTTGCCATAGAGAAAATAGCCTAAACCAATTGAGCTAAAGATCACGCCGAGTAAGAGTTGAGTGCTGTTCATGATGATGTTTCGTGCATTGTTATTCTCTGGAAGATATTATGCCAAGATTTTTAAAAGAAGATATAAAAACTAAGAGCGTGTGATGCAACCTTATAACAAGAGCTTAAAACTTCCATCGCGTAATTTACGTAGCAATATGACCGATGCAGAACAATGGCTATGGCAAAGATTACGCCGTAAACAAATTTTAGGATTACAGTTTTATCGGCAAAAGCCAATTCTCAACTTTATCGTGGATTTTTATTGTTCCGCTGCGAAGCTTGTTATTGAGTGTGATGGGGGACAACATTACACCGAAGATGGTCGTTTAGCTGATCAAATTCGAGATCAGGTTTTAAGTGAATTAGGGCTTGTGGTGCTGAGGTTTAGTAATAGGCAGATTTTGACTGAAACTGATGCTATGGTGGAACAGATTTATTGGATTGCGAAACAGAGATTGGAATCCCTCTCTTGCGAAACGTAGTTTCTCACTTTAAAAAAGGGGGACTTTACGTGAATTTGCTGATTGTATTTGATTCGTGAGGCTCCTTCTTTTTAAAGGGAGGTTGGGAGGGATTACTCATAAAAACATAGGTTAATATAATTGTTTGTAATATATTGAATTTACTGTGATAAAGAAATCAGAGGTGGTTGTCTAAATGTTGCTTTGTAAAATGTGTATTGAAAAGAAATTACCACCTTATAAATATAACAATAATGATTTTGAGCTTAAATTTTGTGAAGAGTGCCAGTGTGAAACTCAATATTTAGATTATGAATTGTTTAAAAATAAATTATTCGATGTGATATCTACTAATTATAAATTTTTAAGTGATCTACCTTATAGAGCAGGTTGGTTTTATGAAGTGCATGATGAAGATGGTGTAAATGATTACTATAATTTTATAGAGTCATTAGATTTAGGTGAGGTTTTAACGGAAAAATTAGCAGAGGACTGGGGGGAGAAGTTTGGGGATGAATTATTAGTACTTTATGATGATTCTTTAGAGGAGTATGAAGGGTGTAATAAGGAATTTGAATGGGAAGGTATTCAGGAAAGTTTTAAACATGAATTCAGATTCTTTAACACTAAACTAAAGGATTTTTTAGATCATACATTTGAATACTTGCTAGATAATCAAAATATCAATCAATCACTTTTGAATAATATTCAAGCAAATACTATTTTATATCGTGGCAGAAGTTTTGATAGCCTTAAAGATCTGATGAAAGAAGTTAACGAGGATAATTTAGCAATAGAAGTGGAAATAGAAAATGAAATAATAGCAAAAAATATTAGGGATAAATTTGGATTAGTACCCTCATTCTTAGCTAGTGATCAACGAATGACACCTTTTGGGATATCTGCTCTTTATTTATCTACAGAGAAAATGGCATGTGTCGCTGAAATTAGAGCTTTAGTTGGACAATATGTTGGTATTGCAGAATTTTCGAATAGGATAGAATTGAAATTATTAAATCTAAATAAATTAGCGGAGGGTTTATATCCTCATCATTTAGATGAAGACTATTTAGGAAAATTGGATGTTTATATATTTTTCAAAAAACTCATAGC
This sequence comes from Acinetobacter sp. CAU_H_S139_7, assembly GCF_058599305.1. Classification (NCBI taxonomy): domain Bacteria; kingdom Pseudomonadati; phylum Pseudomonadota; class Gammaproteobacteria; order Moraxellales; family Moraxellaceae; genus Acinetobacter; species Acinetobacter sp. CAU_H_S139_7. The sequence continues at coordinate 2,497,645 of NZ_CM178651.1, read as the reverse complement.
AAGTGTATCTAAGCCAAAACTTGAGAGTGGAAAATTTGATTATTTAATAAGCCAATACTTTTTTGAGTACTTGAGAGTGAAATTCGGAGATCAGATTCAGGGGATTTTTTTGAAATCAGTTCAATTACCTACTGCAGATAATATCATCTTATTTCTTGAGGTTACCGATGAAGGAATTGATAGTTCTTTTTTAGCAGGAAATAATAAAATTTATTTTTCATGGAATAAGGAATCAAGGCTTGGTTTAAGTATTTCACAAGTTAAATCAATAGCAATTACAACTGAGATTGAATATATCTCTCATCCAAGAATGAAAGAATCAACGGACTGGATTTAATCCCTCCCAACCTCCCTTTGAAAAAGGGAGGAGCAGTCACGAAACAAATTGAATCACATGACATCCCCCTCTTTTTAAAGAGGGGTTAGGGGAGATTATTTAAACAATCGAATCATCTAAATTCGGTGCTAACCAACGCTTCGCTACATCCAGTGTCCAGCCTTTACGCTTCGCATAATCCTCAAGCTGATCTTGAGAAATCTTGCCTACATTAAAGTATTCACTTTCAGGGTGCGAATAATAGAAACCACTGACAGAAGAAGGTGGCATCATCGCAAAGTGTTCGGTCAATTTCGTACCAATCTTTGCTTCTGAACCTAACCAGTCAAACAACACTGCTTTTTCAGAATGCTCTGGGCAAGCAGGGTAACCTGGCGCAGGACGGATACCGACATACTTCTCTTTGATCAATTCTTCATTGCCCAAAGTCTCATCGGCTTTATAGCCCCAGAACTCTTTACGAATACGTTCATGCAAATGTTCCGCAAAGGCTTCGGCAAAACGGTCTGCCAATGACTGAACCAAGATTGCAGAGTAATCATCACCTTTGGCTTTGTATTCATTCGCCAATTCTTCTGCACCAAAGACCGACACAGTGAAACCACCGAGATAATCGGTATTGTCTTTCGAGGTGCTAATAAAGTCGGCTAAAGATAAATTCGGCTTGCCTGTGACTTTGTCAGATTGCTGACGCAAATGTTCAAAAGTATGCGTGACATTCTGCGCTGTTTCATCAAATACACTGACTGTATCCGCACCTGTACGTTGAGCAGGGTATAGACCAAATACAGCACGCGCATCAAAACGATTATTCTCGATCACATCTTTGAGCATGGCTTGCGCTTGATTATACAAATCCGTTGCCGCTTCACCGACAATCTCATCTTCTAAGATTTTCGGGAACTTACCTGCCAAGCTCCAAGAAATAAAGAATGGTGTCCAGTCAAAATACTCCACCAAGGTCGCCAATGGATAATTGGTAATGACTTGCGTACCTAAGCTATTTGGAATCGGTGGCACATAGTTGTTATCCACCTTGAAACCATTTTCAATCGATTCGGCATAGCTGAGTTTGGCTGCTTTCGGTTGCTTATTGGCTAAACGTTCACGAATCTTGGCATATTCAGCACGATGTTCTGCAATAAAGTTGCCACGCATTTCTTTCGAGAGCAGGGTAGTTGCCACACCGACTGCACGAGAAGCATCGGCCACATAGATTACCGCATCATTTGAATATTGCGGATCAATTTTAACTGCAGTATGTGCTTTCGATGTGGTTGCACCACCAATCAATAAAGGAATGTCAAAACCTTTACGCTGCATTTCTTTGGCAACAAACACCATTTCATCTAAAGATGGCGTGATCAAACCAGATAAACCGATGATGTCACATTTTTCATCAATTGCCGTTTGCAAGATTTTTTCACATGGCACCATCACGCCAAGGTCAACGATGTCATAACCATTACAGCCCAAGACCACGCCCACGATATTTTTACCAATATCGTGTACGTCACCTTTTACAGTCGCCATGAGAACACGACCTTTAGATTGTGCATTGCCTTTTTCGGCTTCGATGTACGGGTTCAGCCAAGCTACGGCTTGTTTCATCACACGTGCAGATTTGACCACTTGAGGTAGGAACATTTTGCCTGAACCAAACAGGTCGCCGACCACGTTCATGCCATCCATCAAAGCACCTTCAATCACATCGAGTGGACGTTTGGCTTTTAAACGGGCTTCTTCAGTATCTTCATCAATGTAAGTGGTGATACCTTTAACTAACGCATATTCGAGACGTTTTTCAACCGACTCATTGCGCCATTCAAGATTTTCAGCTTCACGCTGTGCGCCACTATGACCACGGAATTTTTCCGCGACTTCAAGCAATTTTTCTGTGGCGTTTTGACCAGATTCACCTTGGTTTTGATTCAGTACAACATCTTCAACCGCATCTTTGAGTTCTTTTGGAATATCGTCATAAATCGCCATTTGACCCGCATTGACGATACCCATAGTCATGCCTTGTTTAATGGCATAGTAAAGGAACACAGAGTGAATCGCTTCACGTACAGGTTCATTGCCACGGAATGAGAAGGAGACGTTAGAGACACCACCCGAGATCATGGCATGCGGTAGGTTTTGTTTGATCCAACCTGTGGCTTCAATAAAATCGACGCCATAGTTATTATGTTCTTCAATCCCTGTTGCCACGGCAAACACGTTCGGGTCAAAAATAATATCTTCGGCAGGGAAGCCAACATCATTGACTAAAACATCATAAGAACGTTTACAGATTTCACGCTTGCGTTCTGCGGTATCTGCCTGACCAGTTTCATCAAAGGCCATGACAATAATCGCAGCACCATATTGGCGACATAAACGTGCTTTTTCGACAAACTCGTCATAACCTTCTTTTAAGGAAATCGAGTTCACGACAGGTTTACCTTGTACACATTTTAAGCCTGCTTCAATGATTTCCCATTTTGATGAGTCAATCATGATCGGCACACGTGAAATATCAGGCTCAGATGCCACTAGATTGAGGAAATGCACCATCGCATTTTGCGAATCGAGCATCCCTTCATCCATGTTGATGTCGATGATCTGTGCGCCTGCAACGACTTGTTGCTGAGCTACTTCCAACGCTTCGGCAAAGTTTTCTTCACGGATTAAGCGCAGGAATTTTTTTGAACCCGTGACGTTGGTCCGTTCACCGACGTTCACAAACAATGAATCTGCAGTAATGTTAAATGGTTCTAAACCACTTAAACGGCAGGCAGGTTTTGTTTCAGGCACTTGACGTGGTTGAATGTCTTTAACAGCATTATAGATGGCACGAATATGATCGGGTGTGGTACCACAGCAACCGCCAGTAATGTTGATCAAACCACTTTCAGCAAACTCTTTAATGAAGGCAGCAGTTTGTTCTGGGGTTTCATCATATTCACCAAAGGCATTTGGTAAACCAGCGTTTGGATGGGCAGAAACAAAAGTATCGGCAACATCAGCAATAGTTTTAACGTGTGGACGCATGGCATCTGCACCCAAGGCACAGTTAAAACCAATTGAGAGTAAGTCACCATGACGCACCGAGTTCCAGAACGCTTCTGCGGTTTGACCTGTAAGAGTACGACCTGATGCATCGGTAATGGTGCCCGAGATCATGAGTGGCAGTTCACGACCAAGTTGCTTGAACACTTCCTTGACTGCAAAGATCGCAGCTTTACAGTTTAAGGTATCGAATACGGTTTCAATCAAGATGATGTCTGCACCACCTTCGATTAAGGCATGCGTTGCTTCAATGTAGTTTTCTTTGAGTTCGTCAAAGGTGATGTTACGGAACGCAGGATCATTTACATTTGGTGAAATTGAACAAGTACGTGAAGTTGGACCAAGTACGCCTGCAACAAAACGAGGTTTGTCTGGGGTTGAATATTTTTCACAAGCGGCTTTGGCTAAGCGTGCCGCTTCGCGGTTGATCTCGGGAACGAGATCTTCCATGTGGTAATCCGACATTGAAACGCGTGTGCCGTTAAAGCTGTTGGTTTCAATAATGTCTGCACCTGCATCGAGGTACGCTTCATGAATGCCTTGGATAATTTGTGGCTGAGTCAGTACCAAAAGGTCATTATTGCCTTTGAGGTCAGAAGCCCAATCTACAAAGCGTTCACCACGATAATCTTCTTCTTCGAGCTTGTGACGCTGAATCATGGTACCCATCGCACCATCGATAATAAGGATGCGCTCGGCAAGAAGTGCTTTTAAGGTGGCAAGTGTAGACATTCAAAACTCACAAACAGGTTTTCAAAACGTGCAATATTTTAGCAGAAAAGCAGGTTGATTGATGCCTAATTCAAGTGGTATTGGCTATATGGCAAATAAAAAAGGCTGATTTAGCTTTAGTTTTCACGAAAGTGAAATATAGACCCGCTATGTTAATAGATCATAAGAAATAGAGATGAAAAAATATTGATTGGAGCAGATTGTTACAGACAGCACAGCCAAATGTAAGAAAATAATTCAGCTTAATCCGCAGTGAAAAATTAAATTTTGAGCCAGTACAGTGTGTTCAAGGCTTATAAGCGATTTACTGCTGATCTAAAATAAGCCAATTATGAAAAAATTGGCTTCAAGTGACACGCATTTGTCATATAATTGTCACAATTAAATTGAACAATAGGGGATATTGATATCCTCTTTAGCCGTCTGCATGAATTCTAATATTCCTCCCGTCCAAGATCAGGTGCACGTGACACAGGTCAAGTCGACGAATGTGCACGTACCTACACCGAAATTTTTTATGCCGGTGTTTTTAACGGTCATTATTTCAACGCTAATTTATATTGGCTTTCAGCTTTCTGCTGACTTATCGCATGTTCCTGCACTGAATCTTTACTCTTTAATCCTTTTAGCGACGGCGTTGTTCATTGCTTTGGGTTTTGAGTTTGTAAATGGCTTCCACGACACTGCCAATGCGGTTGCAACGGTCATTTATACCAATGCACTGTCTGCGCCTGTTGCGGTGATGTGGGCTGGTTTCTGTAACTTCCTTGGGGTTATGGTCGCAAGTGGTGCAGTGGCTTACGGTATTATTGCGCTACTGCCCGTTGAGTTGATTATGAATGTCAGCTCAGGTGCAGGTTTTGCCATGGTGTTTGCCATGTTGATTGCTGCGATTTTGTGGAACTTGGGCACATGGTTCTTGGGTATTCCAGCATCGAGTTCACATACTTTGATCGGTTCAATCTTGGGTGTGGGCATCATGAACTACCTGATGCATTCAGGCAGTGGTGCTTCGGGTGTCGATATGGATCAGGTGATTAAAGTCGGTAAAGCTTTACTGTTTTCACCTATGATCGGTTTTGCTTTTGCAGCAGTGTTGTTCTTATTGGTGAAAAAAATCTTTAAGAAACAACTGGAACTATTCCAACCACCTGAAGGCAACAAACCACCACCGCCACTGATTCGTGCCATTTTGATTTTTACTTGCACAGGTGTAAGTTTTGCGCACGGTTCAAATGACGGTCAAAAAGGTATGGGTCTAATCATGCTGATTTTGATTGGTATTGTGCCTTTGGCTTATTCTTTAAATAAGAATTTAGATTCACAGCATATTCAGTCATTTGCTCAACTTTCAGATCAAACTGCGGCTGTGATTTATCCGAATCATAACGATATTGCAGATGAAAAAGCCCGTATGGTGATCACGCAATATATTCAAACCAAAGAAATGACCCCAGAAGTCGTACCTGCTTTAGCCAGTTTGACAGATCATTTGGGTGAGCGTGTTGGCCATTATGGAGATCTTAAAGATATTCCTGAAGCTGAAGTTTCTGCACTACGTAATGACATGTACTTAAGCACGACAGCGTTCAAACGTTTGGATAAAGCGGATCAACTGCCAGCGATGTCGGAAGCGGGCAAAAAGACAGTAAAAGAATATCGTAGTAACCTTGATTCATTCTTACAGTACATCCCAACATGGGTGAAAGTGGCTGTAGCATTGGCTTTAGGTCTAGGTACGATGGTCGGTTGGAAGCGTATTGTCGTGACTGTAGGTGAGCGTATTGGTAAAAACCATATGACTTATGGTCAAGGTATGTCAGCCGAGTTAGTGGCGATGACTACGATTGCAGCTGCTGATGGCTTTGGTATGCCCGTATCGACTACACACGTATTGAACTCTGCGGTAGCAGGGACCATGGTGGCGAATAAGTCAGGTCTAAACTTTGCAACAGTGAGAACCATTCTTTCGGCTTGGATCTTTACCTTGCCAGCAACAATCTGTTTATCAGGTGGTTTGTTCTGGTTGTTTCTACAGTTCGTTTAATCTGATGTATAATAAGCAGTGATAAAAAAACGCTACCCAAGGTAGCGTTTTTTTAGCTCAGTATTTTATTGAAGCGGGTATTCAAGGTCTTATTTTTTGAGTAAAGCAAATACTTTGTTGAGTGGTAGCTTGTCTGCGGCAAAGCCATAAAGTGCTGCAAAGGGCAGTGCAGTGCGTGCTAAATAAGCTACACGCCATAAGCCGCCGTGATTGGCACCGTGCATCATTAGTTCTAAAGGATGTTCAAGTTTGTTCTCTGGATTGGCTACAGAAGCAGGATTACGCAGATCATGGATCCATAAAGCCGCCATGATGGCATTGGTGGTTTCAGGCTTAAAGGCTTCAACATCAAACAAGCTCGCCCCATTAAATGCGGCTTTGAGCAGTGGATTTTTGGTGACAGAATGCGTGGTGGTTGATGGCGCAATGTTGATGCTGACGCGCTGACCTTCTGAGCGAGCAAGCGTTGCACGCCACTGCTGAATACGTTTAGCCAACGCATAGTTCGGCCCTTGTTCAATCACTAAACAGTCGGCGATGCCGTAAGACTTGTCATTATCTGACTTGACGAGGTCATGTAGGTTTTTCTTAAAGAAAAGTTGCCCGCTGAGGGTTGAAATACTTTTACTGATCATCTGCTGAGTTTTAGAGCGTCCACTGAACTTTTGCTCAGATGCTGTAATGACTTCTTCTGGGACTGCATAGACATCGGTAGGTGTGCACATATACATCAAACTGGTGTCTGCTTTTTGTGCACTGACATATTGTATGATCGCATCCATTGCAACAGAAACACGGACATGCTTTTCACCATCCAAATAAGCAATCGCTGCCAAATCTAACTGATGTGGGTTTTGTACCAACCATTGTGCAATTTCAGGGACTTGTGTCAGTAGGTTTGCGCCGAGTTTTTCTTTTAAAACAGCTATAGGTGTTTCTGCACTCAATGCTTCAACAGATGGGGCATATAACGTGGCATTGCCGTGTTGAATGGTGTCTAAAATTTTGCCCCATACACGGCTATTGGGTAAATCAACCGCCACAATATTGGCTTTCCATTGGGCTAACCATGTGAGTGGACCAGCTTCAGATGCCGCACCGAACAAAACCATAGTACGGTCAGATAAATCAAACCATTCAGGATGCTCTACACAAGCAATTAGTGCTTCAGCATGGCTTGGTTCAATCACACCTGCATCTAACCACGTTTGGATTTGTGCGAGTAATGCATCACCTGTGAGTTGTTGGCCTTTATAAGGTACTGACCACTCAGGTGCAGCATCGCTTTCACCTTTGAGTTTGATGGTGTGTAGCGGTGTAGTTTTAAGTGACATCACATCTTTGAGGAGATGCTTTTGGCCATCGCGATAAAACTCAAACACATTATGTGCTTTGTTGAGCCCATCTTGTGCTATTTGAATCGGTGCAATTTGATTACAAATCCCAAATTCAACTAAGGATTTAAAATAGCGTGGATATTGTTTACGCCAGTTCTTTTCTGTAAGTGCAGTAACAGAGCTTTGGTGATCAACATTGGCTAAGGCCTCTGCAATAATCTCTTTCCCTGTACGTGAGGTACTAACTTTTTGTGTTTTCGAGTAAATTGGAAATTGAAGACCATCTAAGGGATTGGACATGCAAGAAATCTCACTGGCATTTGCTATTTATATACAGTTGTAAACATTATCTATGCCAAATCAAATTACTGCTTGGCATTTCATGCCAAATTTATGTAAAAATATATGTAATAAAAAAGCCTTCTGAATAGAAGGCTTTTGAGTTTAGCAGCGACCTTTTTTGGCTTGTCCCGGTGGGCAGAAATCGCCTTGGCCATGAGGATAATAAGAACGATCAGGATCGACGATGATACTCCCTTCAGGGGTGTGTACCGCACAGGCTGTAAAATTAAGGGTGATCATCAAGGCTGCACATATAAACATTATTTTCATCGCAATTTCCTTGGGATATTGTGATCCTGATGTTTATTGTAAAAATCAGAACCACCCGTTGCTGTGAAAAAATGTTACTGAGCCTATATGCGTATGGATGCAATCCATTTGCAACTTAGGTGCTGAGCTTTAAATAGGTAACTGGGTTAATTTGCTCAGAAAATGTGGAATAAGACGCGGCTCTAAAATTAAGGTCATGATAACCCCATAAGAAGCTCCCCAAAGATGAGCGCTATGATTGATGTTGGAGTTGCCTTTTTTACCTGACCAGATGCTATATGCCACGTACAACACTGCAAAAATAATCGCAGGTACTGGAATAAAAAATACAAAAATCAGCTTCCAAGGTTCAAACAACACATAAGCGAACAATACCGCAGAGACCGCACCAGAAGCACCAAGGCTTGCCCAGCGCACATCATTCTTATGTTTTAAATAACTTGGTAAAATGGCAAAAATTAAGCCACCCAGATAAAACAAAATAAAACCTAACTCATAGAAGTATTGGCGGTAAAAACTTTCAATAATGCTACCAAAGAAAAACAAGGTGAACATATTGAACAGGAGATGCATACCATCGGCATGAATAAAGCCATGTGTAATAAAACGATCATATTGTCCACGTTGCATCGCAGGAGGCCAGAAAATCAGACGGTTCATCACGTTCTGATTTGAAAATGCCACCATAGAAATAATGACCGTAATAATAATGATCGTAACTGTATGATTAAAAGGTAAATCCAACATTTCTGAGATGTTCTGCATATAACTATCTTGTGGTCATAATGCCATTAAATTGAGCGAAAAGATGAACTTTCACAATAAATCCGACAATTTTGGTTGATTTTTTTTAATTACCCCGCATCTTCAGTTAAAATAGCAACTTCAGCTTGAGGAAATGATTGTTATGTCGACTGAGAACAGCAGCACTGCAGTTGCAGAGGAAATTCCAAACTTATTGATTACTCCAACTGCACAAGAGTATTTACGTGATTTATTAGAAAAACAAAATACACCGGGCATTGCTGTACGTGTATTTGTTGAAAATCCGGGTACACCACGTGCTGAATGTTGTATGGCATATAGTGCGCCTGAAGAAGTGATCCCAACCGATTACCGCCAAGATTATCCAGACTTTCCTGCGTATATCGACACACCGTCTATTCCATATTTATTAGATGCGGTGATTGATTACAATAAAGACCGTTTTGGTGGGCAGTTGACATTCCGTGCACCAAACTCGAAAGTACCACGCGTCGGTCCTGATGCATCGATTGAAGAGCGTATTACTTATATTCTTCAGTCTGAAATTAATCCTGGGCTAGCAGGGCATGGTGGTAACTGTGCATTGGTTGAAGTAGTTGAAGATGAAGAGCATGGTTTAACGGCTGTACTGAAATTCGGTGGTGGTTGCCAAGGTTGTTCAGCAATTGATGTCACCTTGAAACAGGGTGTTGAAACGACTCTGCAACAACACATTCCTGAGTTACGTCGTGTTATTGACCAGACAGACCATACGCAGGCGGAAGGCGCGTACTTCAAATAATTTTTAAACCATTTTGATAAATAACCTCCTTCAATTAGGGGGTTATATTTTATCTAAAGCCAAAATGTAATTGAGAATAATTATTAATATTAATTGCAATATGTTTACCATTTGTTAAAATGCCCTACGAAATTTACACAATTTCTCCTTTTTTTGTATTTGGGTGTATGCGTTATGGGTAAAAATCTAACGAGATCAACTTTGGCTTTAGCGGTTGTAGGAGCAATGAGTTCATTTGCGATGGCAAATGAAACAATTGAAACCACGAAAGAGAAAGAAACAACACAATTACAGACGATCGTTGTATCGGCAAGTGGATTTGAACAAGATATTAAGAAGGCTGCGGCTTCTATTTCTGTATTGTCACAAGAAGAAATTGGAAAAAAAGCATATAGAGATGTTACTGATGCACTGAGAGATGTTCCCGGTGTTGTAGTTACGGGTGGTGGAAGTTCATCTGATATTAGTATTCGTGGGATGGGTAGCGCATATACCGTCATCATGGTCGATGGAAAGAAGGTAAATTCGCGCTCAGTAAGACCAAATAGTGATAATTCAGGGATTGAGCAAGGCTGGTTGCCAGGCATCGAAGCAATCGAACGAATTGAAGTGATACGTGGACCAATGTCAGGCCTATATGGTTCAGATGCAATGGGTGGTGTCATTAATATTATTACGAAAAAGAATGCGACTGAGTGGGCGGGGTCTGTACGCCTAGATACGACACTTCAAGAGAACACAGATTCGGGTAACATTTATCAAACCAATGCTTATGTTTCTGGACCACTTATTGCGAATTTACTGTCATTAAGAGCCAATGGTACGTATTCACAACGTGAAGAAGATGAAATTCTTGGCGGTTATAAAGAACAAACCATGCGAGCAGGAGGAGCAGTTTTAACTCTAACTCCAAATGAGAAACATACATTAGATTTAGAATATCAACGTTCTATTCAAAACCGTAATGGTTCTGTAGGTAAAACTATTGCCAATGTACCGAACAGACGTGGTGAACTTCCAACAGATTCTAAGACTGATTATTACCGTACAGAATATAGTCTAACTCACCGCGGTGAAATTGGACGCGTTCAGACTCATTCATATATTCAGCGCGAAGAAAATGAAAACCCTTCCCGTGATATGGAAGCGATCAATACGACCTTTAACACGATCAATCAAATTCAACTTGGAAGTCATGATTTGAGTTTTGGGGGAATGTATTTAAAAGAAGAATTAGATGATCAGGGCAACCAGCTTAAAGTAAATGGCAGCATTTTGACGCATTTGGATCGATATAGCTGGGCATTATTTTTAGAGGATAACTGGAGAATTGCAGATCCTTTTGTTTTAACAACATCGATTCGTTTGGATAAAGATGAAAAGTTTGGTGATCATTGGAGTCCGAAATTATACGGTGTGTGGACATTAAATGATGAATGGGTTGTAAAAGGTGGTGTTTCTACAGGTTATAAAACACCAGCTTTACGGGCAACGGTTGCTGAGTGGGGACAAGTGACTGGCGGCGGAAGTAGTGCGGGCGTCATTGTTGGTAATCCAGATCTAAAACCTGAAACCAGTATTAACTATGAGGTTTCGGCACAGTGGGATAATGGTCATAATTTAAGTGCGGGTGTCACAGTATTTAATAGTGAGTTTAAAGATAAGATTACTGAAATCAGAGACTGTTCTGGTGATTCAGGAACTCGAAATTGTCCATGGTTAGGGGAAAGCTTCGATTTTGTTAGTCTGCGAGAAAACGTAGATAAAGCCAATATGTACGGCGCTGAAGCAACATTTGGTTGGGATATCACCTCAAATGTTGTTTGGAATGCGAATTATACCTATACAGAAACAGAGCAAAAGAGTGGCGTCAATAAAGGCAAGCCTTTAAATGAAATGCCTAAGCATATGTTTAATACGACATTAGATTGGCAGTCAACAGATATTACGAATATGTGGGCGCGATACAATTTCCGCAGTAAAACTTCTGAATATTTGAGTCGAACCACTATGACAGATGGCAAGCCTGCATATGGAATGATTGATGTTGGCTTAAATGTCAAACCAACCGATCAAATTCAAATTAATGCAGGTATTTATAATCTGTTTGATAAGCGGATTGATACTGATACCTATGATTATGTGCTCGATGGTCGACGTTATAACCTTGGTTTAACGTATAAATTCTAAGAAAAAAGCCGCATAACGCGGCTTTTTTTTAAAGCTTTAAAATACTCTGCGCCTGGTCAGAATAATAAAACTGTTCTAAATAATAGCGTGCTCGATCACGCAAGTAATCAGAACGAATGAGCTCTTGAATAATAGGATTCAACAAATTTTGAAGTTGATTTTGGATTAAAGCTTCGTCGATATTTAAGTCACGTAGGAGTAAATCAAAAGGACGTTCTTGGTTGCGAATGTACCAAGCGTAAACACCGTCATGCACCTGTTGTTGGAGATAGTCGGTTTGACGCATGTGTGCCCAAATCTCGTGACCCATTGCGACGGTTTGAGGCAAGTCCTGTACTTCAATATAATTTTTCAAAACTGATAAAGGCATATCTTTGATTTTGTGCCAGAGGTTGGCTTGAAAATGATATAGCTTTTCATCATTAAAGTTTTGATTTAAAACTTGTTCGCTCATTTGACTGAGTTTTAAGATGTTCTTTTGCAAATAATGTCCGATGGTGTCATTCAGATTAGAATCTGTGACGGTTTCGAGTACCGACTTGCCTATTTTCATAAAACTAGAAACACCCGGCACACGTTTAGTCATCACCGAGTTGTTCAAATAGTCTTGAATCGAGTGCTGAATCAGCTGGGTAATCATGGCCGAAAAAGCTGGGTTATTTACCACAGTTTTAATCAGACGCTGGCGGTGCCCACTTTTACTCGCGACATACTGCGCAATTTTGTCGATGGTAAGTACAGGAATCACATCGGCAATTTTTGTTGTTTCATTGATGGGATGAATCAAAGCAAACTTAATGTGCTCAGCAATTTGTGAAATCAGATACTCGGTCGCAGGTGTGGCTAGGATTTGTTTTTGCAAAAGCGCGTTGATGTCTTCAAAGCTCCACAGTTGCTGCAAAGTTTGTTTTCTAAACCAGTGATAAAATAGGGTGAATTCATTTTGTACGGTACTTGCTTGCGAAAACTCATGATCTAAAAAATTAAGATGAGCTTCAATGAGCTGCTCAATCATCGGGTGTTTCTGCATACGTACTCAACAAAATTAATTTAGTGGAATCAGTTTATCAGCCAATGGATTTTTTAACTTTTGTGTTTTTGCAAGAAAAGGCAGGTAGTGCTGTGCAACGGCCTGTTCTGCCTCCAAAAGTGGCATATGACCAACATTGTTAAGGATGACAGGAGCTTCAGCACGTTTCAATAAAGATTTGAGCTCATTCGCCACTTCGACATTAATAATTTTGTCCTGCTTACCCCACAAAATGAGGGTGGGCGCTTCAATGTTACGGGTCACTCGAGCAAAGGAGTCAGTGGTATAAATTCGGTTCAAGGTCACCAATTGATCAATCACTTTACTGTTTTTTTCAGCCTGAGTAATTAACTGTTTTTCTTGGGCGCGTTTTAAATAATAGGGCATTTTGATTGGGGTTTGCATGACACGTTGCATAACATCATCTAAATCGCCCGGCTTGCTTACAATCAAGTGCTTTAAATATTGAGGGTCTTTGGCATAGTTGGTGTTGGCGTTCTTATAAATGCCTGCACTGTTTAATAAAAACAAACTTTGCGTGTCAAAAGGGTATTGCGCGGCATATAGGGTTGCAATAGAACCACCGATAGAATGTCCTGCAACATTCAGCTTATCTTGTATATGAATGGCTTCAACAAAACGACGGAGTCGCTCTGTGACATTTGGCATAGAGAGATCAAAATCATCAGGGACTTTGGTGTCGCCATTAGTCGGAAGGTCAGGGATAACCACGTGGTAATACGGCGTTAGAAATTGTGCTACACGGTTCCAATTGTCTCGATTTCCAGCAAAACCATGAATCAGCAAAATCGTTGGTTTATCAACTGCACCGCCTTCGTTATAACTCCAAACGATATCATCCACTTTAAGTGTTTTGGTTTTTAAGCCAGCGGTGACGCGTTCTTGTAGAAGGTAGCTTTGTAAACTGAGTTTGTCTTTGATGATGGTATTTTCGACCGCATGGCTGGCGAAAGGAAATGACAAAGCTAAGGCGAATAGACCGGCCTTTAGACTTTGTTTCAAGACGGATTTTGAGCGCATCATCATGGTTCATCCTTAAACGGAGATGAATGAAAAAACTGACCGAATAAGATAAAAATGCTCTGATTTTGAATAGTTTTTATGTTTATTTACAGGTCTGTTTGATTCTAATAGCTTTCATGCAAATGTCATTAATTATTTATTTGAAAGGATATACTGCATTTGGATAAAGTGTGAACTGCGTAACGATTTTTTTGAGATAAAATGCAAATTTAAAATTAAGCAAAAAAAGAAGCCGCTATGTTTTTTGCAAGTGACAATCAATTTCGCTGGGATTAAACTAGTCCAACTTAATAACAATCGGGTGGGAAAGGGAATGCTAACAGCTCAAGAAGCTTTAAGCCGTCTAAAACAAGGTAACCAACGTTTTGTAGCGGGTGAGACAACCCACCATAAGCAATTGTCTCACCAAGCACGAGCAGAGATGGCGGAAGACCAAAATCCATTTGCCATTGTACTGGGATGTTCTGATTCTCGTGTACCTGCAGAAATGGTATTTGACCAAGGTTTGGGTGATCTGTTTGTTATTCGTGTTGCAGGAAATGTAGTTGCACCTTCACAGGTTGGCAGTGTTGAGTTTGCTGCTGAGCGTTATGACTGTGCGGTCGTTGTGGTACTTGGTCATAGCCATTGTGGTGCGATTCAAGCCACCATTGACACCCTGATGAACCCAGATAGCCCACCGTCTGCAAACTTGATGTCGATTGTAAACCGTGTCCGTCCTTCGGTTGAAACCTTGATGCAAACCGAACTGAAACATGACTTATGCAAACTGTCTAAACATGCGGTACGTTCAAATGTATTTGCTTCTGTCAATCAGTTACGTCATGGCTCAGCTGTGCTTGAGAGTTTGATTGCCAAAGGCAAGTTACAAGTGGTTGGCGCTGAGTACTCACTTGAAAGTGGTGAAGTGGTTTTTTTTGACTTCTGATCAGCGGATATGATCAGAATAAAAGGCGCTTTATAAAGCGCCTTTTATATAGGGATAAGCTAAATTTAATAAAATAGGCTGTGCTTTGCTATTTGGATGAACCAAATCTTTTTGCATCAAGCTTTTATTTCCCGCTACACCTTCTAAAAAGAAGGGCAGCAATTTAACTTTGTATTGTTGACTGACCACTTTGTAATTATTTTCAAATGCCTTGCTATAGGCTGTGCCATAGTTTGGTGGCATTTTCATCCCCAAAATAACCACGGTGGCATTGGCTTTTTGACTCTGTTGAATCAACTGAACTAAATTTTTTTGAATCATCTGAGGGGGCTGACCCCGCAATCCATCATTCCCGCCAAGCTCAATCACGACTACATTTGGCTTATGCGTTTGCAACAGTTTGGGTAAACGAGCCAAAGCACCACTGGTGGTTTCACCACTCACACTGGCATTGACCACTTTGTGTTGTTTCGGATACTGTTGGTCTAACCGTTTTTGCAGTAAATTTACCCATGCTTGCTGTGGTTCTATGCCATAACCTGCACTAATGCTATCTCCTAAAACCATCACGGTTTTTGCAAAAACCCAAGTGGGGCTTAAGCACAGTGCAAGCAAAACCAAGTATGAACTGATACATTTTTTAAATTTGCGATTTTGCACGAATATTTGCATATAGGGATGTTATGACCCAAGTTCATAGTGATGTAAGCATCATGCCACAAGTGATTATTTCTGCCCAGCAACTGACACAAAAGATTAAACTTCCGCAAAAAGAACTGACCATTTTCTCAGATTTGAGTCTCAGCATCGCAGCAGGTGAACAAGTCGCAATTACAGGACGTTCAGGTTCAGGAAAGTCTACCTTACTGGGTATTTTGGCGACCTTAGATCAGGCTAGCGGTGGTGAGCTAATCGTTTGTGGTGAAAGTATCTCCAAGCTCAATGAAGAACAGCGTGCGAATGTGCGTTTGAAGCATATTGGTTTTGTGTTTCAGTCCTTTCAACTGCTGCCACACCTGACTGCTGTTGAAAATGTGATGCTGCCGTTACGGCTTCATGCATCATTTAACTTCGCTGAAGCGGAGCAACGTGCTTTGAGTTTGTTGCAAAAAGTTGGATTAAAGCGACAGGCCACCCAAACACCGAAGGTACTTTCAGGTGGGGAGCAGCAGCGCGTTGCAATTGCCCGTGCGCTGATTGCTGAGCCAAAAATTATCTTTGCCGATGAACCAACAGGAAACTTAGACAGTCAAACTGCGCGAGAAATTGAGCAACTATTGTTTCAATTGAACCGTGAGTTGGGTACGACCCTGATTTTAGTAACGCATGATCATACGCTTGCGGAGCAGTGCCAACGGCATTTTGAATTACTCGATGGGCAGTTGATCGAACATCCTCGAACGGGAGGATAAAATGAATTCTTTATTTCAACCCTTACTGAAGCAAAGTTTTAAAAGTAGTGGTGTGTATTTATTGATTATTGCGTTGATTCTCGCGATCAGCGCCACGACTGCACTAAAGTTTAGTAATGAACAAATTCAGAACGCCGTAGCGTTGCAAGCCGCTGAGATGTTAGCAGGGGATTTGGTTCTAACGGACAGCGAAAAGCTCGATCCGAAATGGAAAGCACGAGCGACAGCTCTCGATTTAAAACAATCCGAAGTCACTGTCTTTAGTTCGATGGCATATACAGATGATCAGTTTGTTATGGTCAATGTCAAAGCCATCGATCAAGCCTTTCCTCTGCGTGGAGAGTTACGCATTCAGCCTGCTGCGAAGCGCATTGCCTCGGGTGAAGTGTGGTTGAGTCAGCGTGCTAAGGATTTGCTACAGGTTAAACTGGGCGATCAGCTGAATATTGCAGATGGTACTTTCAAGGTGACAGGCTTGATTGAGCATGATTCCAATCAAGAGTTGGGCTTTTCTGGGTTCTCGCCGACGGTGATTATTTCTGAAGCGGATATTACCAAGACCAATGCCATACAAGTCGGTAGTCGTATTGACTATCGTCTACTGATGGCAGGTACAGCACAAAATACCCAGAAGTTTGAAGCAAATTTTAAGAAGCAAAATGCAGCACCTATGGATGTAGATGCGGCAGCTCAAAGTGTCAATGCTGAAGAACCACAAAACAGCTTACGCCTACGCAATGCCAGTGAGGGCAATACCCGCTTAATGAAACCAATTGCAAATTTGGACACTTTTTTGCAGTTGGCGAATATTTTAACGATTTTGCTGTGTGGAATTGCGATTGCTCTGACCAGTCAGCGCTTTGTACAACAAAACCAAGACCACATTGCGCTATTGCGTTGTATGGGGGCTGCGAAGTCACAAATTCTCTGGGCTTACCTCAGCTTGTTAGGTGTGGTGTTTTTGCTTGCCATGTTGGTCGGGAGTGCAGTGGGGGTAGGGCTGGGCTATGGCCTGTTACAGCTGATGTTACAACTGATCCCACACTTAAGTATTGCGTTTTCAGCGTGGGATATGCTGCTCGGGCCGATTCCGATTGCTATGTTGACCAGTGCCGTAGTGCTTCTGGGTTTTGTCTTGCCGAGTTTTTGGGAACTGTTAAATACGCCACCGATCCGAGTCATTCGCAGTCAAGAAAAATCGGTTTCGTCTATGTTTTGGATGTTGCTCGCAGGAACGGCAAGTCTGGTGCTGTTTAGTATCGTTCTGACTGAAAACATTGTACTGACAGCCATGGTGATTGGGGCAATTATCATTCTATGTGCAGTGTTATACGCTGTAGTCTGGCTGAGTTTGAAGTTTCTGCGTGGCTTGAAAAATGCGGTTTCTGCTTATGTTCGCACACCTTATCAGACTGCATTTCAGATTACCGCTTTGGCTTTGGGACTTAGTTTAATTACGGTCTTAGCCGTGCTACGCACTGATTTATTAGAGCGTTGGCAGCAGCAAATTCCTGAGGGAACCCCGAATCAGTTTGTATATGGTTTACCGCCTTTTGACATGCCTAAGTTAAAAGCACAAATTGAGCAGAACCAATGGAACAGTACACCGCTCTATCCCAATATTCGGGGCAGGCTGATTGCCAAAAATGGACAGCCCTTTGCTGCGGATTTGGTCAAGCAAAATAATTCCTTACGCCGCGAATTAAATTTGACTCAAGCTGACAATTATCCTAATGATAATGTAATTGTCTCTGGGGCATCAAAACTCACAGCAAAAGGACAAGTTTCGGTAGAAGCCAATACCGCAACAGAGCTTGGGATAAAAGTGGGGGATCAACTGACCTTTAGCTTACCAGAGGGTGTCATTCACGCCAAAGTGGCAAACTTAAGAACTGTAGAATGGGAAAGTTTTAGCCCAAACTTCTTCTTTATTTTTGCGCCCCAAACTATGGATGAAAATGCGGGCAGTTATTTGGGTAGTTTTTATGTACCAGAGTCTGACCAAGCGAAATTGGTCAGCATTATTCAGCAATTTTCCAACACTGTCTTTATTGATGTCAGTTTAATTTTAGATGAAATTAAGCGCATCGTGACCGTGCTGGTGCAGATTGTCACGATCCTTGCAGTTTTAGTGAGTATTTCAGGTATTTTGGTTTTAATTGCGTGCCTGAACCTACTCATGGATGAGCGCAAACGTGAGGTGGCGTTATTACGTTCATTTGGTGGTTCCAAGCAAAAACTCAGAACTATGCTCAGTCTAGAAATTGGCTTTATTGGTTTTATGGCAGGTGTGGTTTCTTGTTTGTTTGCTGAAACAATAAGTGCGGTAGCATGTTATCGCATGGGATTAGCCATTCAGCCACACTGGGAAATCTGGTTCATTTTACCACTGTTCATGACCTTACTCTGCGCGCTGATTGGGCGTTATCGCTTAAGTTATCTCAGTGATATTCCACCTTTACAAAGTTTGAGAGAGATCAATCAATCGTGATTGATCTCTTAATACGTTAAGTGTTGAATCTTAGAAGTTGAGCTGTTGACGCATCATCATTAACACTTCAGACCATAGGGGTTGAATGTGGGTTACAAGGTTTTGGCAGTGTAAGTAAAACCAATATGATCCGCAGGCCGCCAAAACAAGGCTCAGCGGCATAATCCAACGCTGCTGCATTTTTTGGGAGAGATACCAAAGTGCTGCCAAGACAGCACCCATCAACATGCCGCCAATATGTGCGGCATTATTAATACCTGAAATCATAAAGCCCATGGCTAAGTTGATGCCCATCACGATGAGCAAAGTCTTTTTATCTAAAATAAAACGTTGCTGTGGGAGCATCGGCAGTAGCGATAGAACCGTCAGTGCTGCCCCCAGTCCCATGACGGCACCTGAAGCCCCTGCACCGACACGAGGCAAGAGTTCAGGGTTTGCTAACCCAATACGAATCAGTTCATAACTTTCTTGAATGGCGATATAACCACTGAGCAAGCTACCCATGAGACCCGCAAGAACATATAGCGCAAGAAAATAGACACGTCCAAACATTTGCTCCAACACACTGCCAAAAATATACAGCGCCCACATGTTCAACATGAGGTGAACCAAGCCAAAATGAAAGAACATACTGCTCAATAAACGCATTGGTTCAGCCAAGAAGGTGAGCGGTGCATAGTCTGCTCCCCAGCGTATGGCATCCGCCGTACTTGGATTGCTGACATCCATGCCCTGCAGGATTTGCCAAAAAAACAACCCAACATTCACGGCAATAATGACGGCGGTAATCCACCATAAATGTACGTCAAATTTTGTTTTGATTTGCGGAGGTGTAAGCTCTGTCATGCTATTCTTGCTAAAATTTTGCTATATTTGCCCAAGCTTAGCATGAATAAAAATGATTTTTGGAGTAAGCCACTGGCATGAAAGCTTTTATTGTTCGTAGTTTGTTAGTCGTTGTCAGCTTCGTGCTTTTGGTACAGTTGTGGATTTTTGCAAGCCTAGCGTGGTGGCGTTACAAGCCAGTGGAAACCACCATGTTTATGCGGATTGATTATTGGTCTGAGCCATCTAAACCCATTCAACACGAATGGCGTGATTATGACGAGATCAGTGAGTACATGAAAAAAGCCATTGTTGCGGCTGAAGATGGCAAATTTATGCAACATCATGGTTTTGACTGGGATGGGATTCAAGCGGCGCTTGAACGTAATAATGACACGGGAAAAGTGGTTGCGGGCGGTTCGACGATTTCTCAGCAATTGGCCAAGAACTTATTTTTATATAACAAACGTTCATTCATTCGTAAAGGTCAGGAAGCTGTTGCAACTTGGATGATGGAACGGATGTGGAGCAAAGAACGCATCTTAGAGGTATATCTGAACTCGGTGGAGTTTGGCGATAATATCTATGGCGTGGAAGCTGCAACCCAACACTACTTTGGTAAAAGTTCACGTAGCTTAAGCCGAGAGCAGGCGGTCTTTTTAGCGGCCATTTTACCCAATCCGAAATACTACCAAGACCATCAAAATGACCGTAAGTTGCAAAACCGCGAGCGCATGATTCGAAAGTATATGCGCTATAGCGATATCCCTTAATTTGATTGATGTGAAAAAGCCCAAATTTATGGGCTTTTTTTTATGAAATTGTCACAAAATTGAAGCATACTTATCATGATAAAACGCATTCAAATAATCAAAGGTTAGCTATGAATACGGCAGCAAGCACATCTCCGATACTACAACCTGAATACGCGTATAACGATCGCTATATTAACCGTGAGTTATCGATATTAGATTTCCATTTACGTGTATTGGAACAAGCCGTAGATCCTTTACATCCGCTGTTAGAACGGATGAATTTCTTACTGATTTTTTCACGTAACTTAGATGAGTTCTTTGAAATTCGTGTTGCAGGCGTCATGGAACAGTTGGATCTGGGTAATGAAAGCCGTAGCCCCGATGGCTTAACCCCACGCCAAGTCCTCGATCAAATTTCGCAAACTGCACATGCTGCAATTGAACGTCAGTATCGTATTCTCAATGATGAAATTTTGCCGAAACTACGTGAGGAAGACATTTGCTTCTTACGCCGTGGGGAACTGACACCTGCACAGTCTTCATGGGTGAAGAAATATTTCCAAGAACAAGTTGCACCTGTCTTAACACCGATTAGCCTTGACCCTGCGCATCCATTTCCGCGTTTAGTGAATAAAAGTCTCAACTTTATTGTGACTTTGGAAGGGAAAGACGCATTTGGTCGTCAGATTGATTTGGCCGTTGTTCCTGCACCGCGTTCATTGCCACGTGTGGTTCGTTTACCAGATGAGCTCACAGGCGGAAAAGAGCATCATGTGATGCTCTCTGCCATTATCCATGAACATGTTTCTGACTTGTTCCCAGGGATGACAGCGACTGGTTGTTATCAGTTCCGTGTCACACGGAATGCCGATTTGGCGCTCAATGAGGATGTGGAAGACTTAGCCAAAGCACTGAAAGGTGAGTTGAGTTCACGTCGTTTTGGACGTGCAGTACGTTTGGAAGTCACGCAAAACTGTCCAGAACATATTTATAATTACTTGCTAGATGAATTTGATCTGCATCAAGAGCAGTTGTATAAAGTTGAAGGACCTGTGAACTTGGCGCGTTTATTGTCCAATTTTAAACGTCCACATCTACGGTATGACGCACATATTCCTGTTATTCCTAAAGTGTTGAAAAAGTCGGAAAGCATGTTCTCTGCAATGCAGAAGCAGGATATTTTACTACATCATCCGTTTGAGTCTTTCGCACCTGTGATTAACTTGTTGCGTGAAGCGGCACGTGACCCACAAGTGTTGGCAATTAAGCAAACCCTCTATCGCAGTGGTGCAGACTCTGAAATTGTACAAGTCCTAGCAGAAGCGGCGCGTAATGGTAAAGAAGTTACCGCGGTGATTGAGCTGCGTGCGCGTTTTGATGAAGAGTCAAATATCGAAGTGGCAAATGTGCTACAAGAAGCGGGTGCTGTGGTTGTTTACGGCATTGTGGGCTATAAAACTCATGCCAAAATGATTCTTGTGGTACGCCGTGAAAATAATAAACTCGTTCGTTATGTGCACTTGGGAACGGGTAACTACCATGCGGGTAATGCGCGTATTTATACAGACTATGGTTTGCTCACGACCGATAAAGAGTTGTGTGAAGATGTACACCGTATTTTCCAAGAATTGACAGGTATGGGGAAAATGGCGAAGCTGAAAAAGCTACTTCATGCGCCGTTTACGCTCCATGCACAACTGATCAACTTTATTGATGATGAAATTGCCAATGCGAAAGCGGGTAAGAAAGCGCAGATTATTGTGAAAGTGAATGCACTAACCGAAGTGCAACTAATCAATAAGCTGTATGAGGCATCACAAGCAGGTGTACAAATTGATCTCATTATTCGTTCAATTTGTTGTCTACGCCCGGGCTTGCCAGGGCTTTCGGAAAACATTCGTGTACGTTCGATCGTGGGGCGTTTCTTAGAACATACCCGTGTTTTCTACTTTAGTAATAATGGCGATGCGCGTATTTATGGTTCGAGTGCCGATTGGATGGATCGAAATCTATTTAATCGTGTTGAGGCCTGTTTCCCAATTGAAGATCCTGCTTTGAAAAAACGTATTTATCAACAAGGTTTATTGACCTATTTGCAGGATAATCAACAAGCTTGGTTACTACAGGGTGATGGAACTTGGCTTCGTGCGACGCCAGCTGAAGGCGAAACCGAGCATAATGCGCAGCGTTATTTGCTAGATGTGATTAAATAACTTTAGAGGGGTGCTTGGGTCTAAAAAAGATTCAGGCACAAAAAAAGGAGTCATGTTTGACTCCTTTTTTATGCACTAAAATAAGCTTAGTGCAGATTTTGAGTAATTTTTTGCAGGATTTGTAATAGCACATCAAATTCGCTTTGTAGCGGGGTGCTTTTACGTGTCACCAAAGCTAAGATACGGCTTGGAGCAGCTTCAATTTGTTTGACCATCAAATCTGGATTCGCTTTAATCATATTGGTATGAATTGCGATTTCAGGTAATAAGGTAAAACCAAGATCAGCCGATACCATTTCCACAAGGGTCGGTAAAGAACTCGCTTTTAAACGATGATCGTTTTTACGCTCACCAATAGGGCAGGCACTTAGAGTATGGTCACGTAAGCAGTGGCCTTCTTCAAGCAACATTAAACGCGAAAGGTCTAAGTCATCCAGCGATTTGGCTTGGCTTGCGATATCTGACTTATTGCAGACCAAAAATAAACTTTCTTTTGCGACTTCAGCAACTTTTAAGCCACGTGTATCAAAAGGTAGAGCCAAAACGACCATGTCTAAATTGCCATGTTCGAGTTTTTCTACAATTTTCTCACTTTGCGCTTCGTGCAAATGTAGTTGAATTTTAGGGAGTTGCTTATGCACTTCATCTAACAATTGCGCCAGAATAAATGGCGCAATGGTTGGAATAACACCTAGATGTAAATCACCAGTTAAAGGCTCGCTCATTTCTCGGCTTAAACGCATCAGGTCTTGAGCATCTGCCAGTAGAACACGAGCACGAGCAACGACTTGCTCGCCTAGAGGAGTTAAGCGCACATTTTGGCGATCACGCTCTACAAGTACGCCACCGAGTAGGCGTTCAAGCTCCATAATCCCGCCCGACAAAGTCGATTGGGTTACAAATGAACGGCGTGCAGCTTCAGTAAAATGCAGCGTTTCTGACAGTGTAACGAGATATGACAGCTGTCTTAAGGATGGTAATGCAGCCATAGTGTCCTAATGATTATGATTTAAAGTGTTGTGCAAATAATTCGCTAAGATTTGGAATGAAGTGCGGTGGGATATCATGCCCCATTCCATCAATTAATTCAAATTTAGCGCCCATAATTGCCTTTGCAACGGCCTTTCCGTGACTAGGCGGGAGTAAACGGTCTCGCGAACCGTGTACCACAAGGGTCGGTTGTTGAATCTGTTTGTCCAGTTGCAATAAAGAACCTGTACATAATATTGCTAAAAACTGTTGAAGTACACCCGCAGGGTAATAACTTCGGCGATATAATTTGCGAGAAGTCTGAATTGACTCGATTGGATTGTGATAATCAGGCGAGCCAATGATCTTAAATACTTTCAAAGAGTGGCTCACAATTCCTTCTTCATCGGTCGATTCAGGTCGACCAATTAGACTAAAGAGTTGCTTTGGAAAAGGCGGCGGCAGTAAAGGTTGGTTGTTACTGGTGAACATCAGGCCGAGCTTTTTGACCTTTTGTGGGTGACGCGCTGCTAGAATTTGCCCAATCATACCACCCATGGATGCACCAATCACATAACTTTCATCTAAACCTAAACGGTCTAAAAGCAGTGCCACATCGTCAGCCATGTCGTATAGGTCATAAGGTGCACCACGGTTATCTAAACCTAAAGCAAAACGCCCCATCAGTTTGAGGGTGTTTAAGCGCGGACCTTGATGTTTAATTTTTGAAGATAAACCAATATCGCGGTTATCAAAACGAATGATACGAAACCCTTGATCAATCAGTGATTTACAGAAGAAATCAGGCCAAAATAAGAGCTGTGCTCCTAAACCCATGATCAAAACAATGGTCGGATGATGGTCTTCGCCACCGATTTCGACATGGAGTTCAATACCATTGCCTAAGTCGACTTTGGTTTCGCGCATAAAAGAGGTATAGGGTGAAAGATTATATTGGAGTGCGCTATTCATTATTGTAATCCTCACATAAAGGACATCTATTGTTATAAATGTCCTTTTATTTAAACTCTAAACCTGTGCTGGAATCAAGTCTGGAACCAGTTTTGTTAATGCTAAACGTTGTTTCGCTGCGGTTGCACCGAGCAGTACGAAGCCGCGAAGTGTACCTTGACTGTCTAGGGCTTTGGCAATCATGCCATCGTCTAATTCCTCAGTTTCCCAGTTCACCTCTGCATCGATTGGCGCAGGCAAAACAGTGAGCGGCGCAGCGGGTGTTTTAACTGCTACAGGCATAGCAGGGTAATGCACCGCAGTAGTATCACCATTTAAGGTTTTGGCTAAAGCGCGTGCTTGCTGCATGATTGGCATGACATAAGGTAGCAAGAGTCCGTTCACTTCAGCACAATCTCCTACCGCGTAGATGTGCGGCTGATTGGTCTCAAGTTGTGCATTGGTCAAAATGCCACGACTGGTTTGAATATCTGCTTCTTTTGCAAGGGAAATACTCGGTTGTAAGCCAATCGCAGATAACACTACATCTGCAACCAAAGACTGACCATTGGCCAAGGTCACAACATAGTCACCATTTTCAATTTTAGACACTTTTTCAACTGTGGTGCCAAGGACAAAATGAATACCCGTTGCCTCAAGGTTTTCTTTAAAGGCACTTGAAACATGCGCTGGCAATAAACGGCCCAAAGGCTGGTTTGCCAAGTCGATAACGGTGGCTTGATGACCTGTATGTTGTAAATCATTGGCAAATTCACAGCCGATGAGACCAGCACCTAAAATGACTACGCGTTTGTCTGCACGTTTTTCAAGTTCTGCGCGGAAGGTTTTATAGTCGTCTAGATTGTTTACAACTTGAATGTCATTGCTTCCATCACCTGCAATGGCTAAGCGAATTGGGTTTGCTCCTACCGCTAAAACCAATTGAGAGTAGGGCTGTGTAGATTCAGCGCCATCTTTAATAACGGTTAACTGCTGTTGTTCAGCATGAATCTCTTTCACCCAAGTATGCGTGGCAATTTGCATTTTCAGTTGTGTTGCCATTTTCTCTGCATCACCCAAAGCAATCTGTTCAGGCGCTTTGTTGGCAACAAAGGCATTGGACAATGTTGGTTTGGCATAATTAGTCGCATCATCTGCACATAGCATAAGCAGCTCTTGTTCAGGGTTCAGCTTGCGAAATTCACGTGCTACAGCATAGCCTGCCATACCTGAGCCAATGATGACGATGGGATGCATAAGGTTCTCCAGAGATTATTTTAAAGACGTAAAAAAAGACCATGCTGCATGGTCTTTAACACTATGAATTAGATTTCAACCATTTCAAAATCGATTTTTGACACGCCACAATCTGGGCAAGTCCAATCGTCAGGGATATCGTCCCATTTTGTTCCCGCCACGATGCCATCTTGTGGCCAACCTTCTGCTTCGTCATAAATCCATCCACAAACGATGCATTGATACTTCTTCATTTGACTCTCCAAAACGCTGAACAAGAAAGGGTTCAGCAAAATAATCCATTACGCAAGCTGCTATTCATCTGAGTTGTTAGCATACTTCGCTAAGCTAAATTTTTACGCAGTTCTAATACGAATGTAAAGTAAATATCGGAGTTTAATGATTGAATCTATCGGCTAAAAGCGATGATCAGGACAAAATGTATCATTTAAAACAAGATCGCGTTTTGCGAATGTGTGAAGGTTATAGATGATTACATCTAAAAAAGATACGTTTTTTCAGTCAGCTAGCCTTATAAAATTATTGATGTATAGACTAAGGTCGTGCTGTAAACTCAAAGTTAAATTGCTATTTTAATATTGAGTATTTCTATACCTAATATTTACTAAATAAATTATTTAATTGAAAACAAAAACTTACATAAATATTTTGGTTGTTCAGTTGGCTGCATAGTCAGTGCTTGACTGTTTTTTTCACAGATAAAGCTGTAAAATTCATCTATTCCTTTTCAAATTTTATTGATCTCCTATGAACAACTTGTCTACAACGTTGTGGTCGCACATTCGTACGGTCCAAGATTTTCCAAAACCTGGGATTTGCTTCTTCGATTTAACGCCATTGTTTATGAGCAATATTGAGCCTTTAACCGACGCGTTAATTGCAAGTATTCCTGCGGAACAGTTGGCGGAAGTTGACAGTTTTGTTGCTGTAGAAGCGCGTGGTTTTGTGCTTGCGAGCTTATTGGCACAGCGTTTAGGTAAAGGTTTATTGTTGGTGCGTAAAGCGGGCAAGCTGCCACCACCAGTGGTGGGCGTGGGTTATAGTTTGGAATATGGTTTAGACCGCTTAGAAATGGCAGCCAATACCCCATCGCAAAAAGTGATTATTGTGGATGATGTTTTAGCGACAGGTGGGACATTAAAAGCCGTTAATCAGCTGGTGGCAAAATGTAATCATGAAGTGCTCGGTGCTAGTATTTTTCTTGATTTGCCTGATTTACATGCTGACTTAGGTTTAAAGATTTGGTCAGTGTTAGATGACAAGTCGAAACCAGAATCTGTTGCTGCATAAGCACATTAAAAAGCCTTGGCACATCCAAGGCTTTTTTTATTTATATAAATATTGTTGTTCTAGATGTTCAATCAGTTGATTAATATTTTCAGGTTTAAGTAGTCGGTGATGCCCACCTTCAACTGCTTGAATCAACATATAATTTTCTAAAACTTCCTGTGCTGCATACATATCAATTAATTCATCTCCCAGCTCCAAGTAGGCCACTTGCGGTACATTGTGGTCTAAGTCAGTCTCATCAATACTGGGGTAATCATCACGAAAGTCAGGGGCTAAGCGTGGGTTAGCAATTACACACGGAATTTGATGTAGCAGCGACATTTTCAATGCCCAATATGCACCAATACAATGTCCAACAATAATCTCAGGTTTTATTTTTTCAATAATATCGTCGTAGAAACTAGCTACGGTAGAAAAATTGAGATAGCGATAATCGATATCGATACAAAATTTCTGCTTTGCATCAATGGCATGGAATTTAGTGGACTCACGTGAGGAGTCTAATCCATGCAAAAACAAAATTTTAGATTCGCATCTGCTCATGATTTATCATTCAATTAAAAAACTAAATTATTTTATGAGTGGAGAAAAGTTTACTTTTCCACGATTTATAATGTCCATTGTAGAGGGATTGACCGTGAAATGAAGTTAGCTTTTGGTCTAAGAAATAGACAGATCTTTTATACGGTGGGCGTCTTAGGTCCGAAATAAACAGGATGTATACTTTTTTATATACCGCGTGGTTTTTGATGATGCTCATTCGTCTGGAATTCTGCTATGCTATGCAACTTCCGTTTTTTAATACATATACGAGGCAGAGATGACGCAACAAAACGCTCAATCGACTTCTGAACAAGCCATTTCCGAAAACGATTTAATTGCACAGCGTCATGCCAAGTTAAAGCAGATTGAAGATCAAGCCAAACAAGCGGGCACTAGCCCATGGCCAAACACCTTTAAACGTGAACATTATGCGCAAGACTTACAAGATCAATTTGCAGACAAAAGCAAAGAAGAAATTGAAGCAGCAGAGCATGTTTATGTGTCTGTAGCGGGTCGTGTGATGTTGAACCGTGGTTCATTCATCGTGATCCAAGATATGACGGGTCGTATCCAGTTATATGTAGCGCGTAAAGAGTTAGCACCAGAAACCTTAGAAACTATTAAGAGTTTAGATCTTGGCGATATTATCGCGGTGAAAGGTTATATTGGTCGTTCAGGTAAGGGTGACCTTTATGTACATATTGAACACTTTGAGCTTTTAACCAAGTCGCTTCGTCCACTTCCAGATAAATTTCATGGTCTAAACGATACTGAAGTTAAATATCGTAAGCGTTATCTTGACCTGATTGTAAACGAAGAAACACGTAAGACTTTTGAAATCCGTGCCAAAGTGGTTTCAGGCATTCGTGCGTTCTTAACTGAACAGCGCTTCATGGAAGTAGAAACACCGATGATGCATGTGATTCCGGGTGGTGCATCAGCGCGTCCATTTGAAACGCATCATAATGCTTTGGATATGCCACTTTTCTTACGTATTGCACCTGAGCTTTACTTAAAGCGTTTGGTGGTTGGTGGTTTTGAGCGTGTGTTTGAAATTAACCGTAACTTCCGTAACGAAGGTGTTTCGACGCGTCATAACCCAGAATTCACTATGATTGAATTCTATCAAGCTTATGCAGACTATAAAGACTTGATGGAACTTACTGAAAATATGCTTGAGCGCTTAGCGCTCGATATCTTGGGTTCAACTGATGTGCCTTATGGTGAAGAAGTGTATAGCTTCAAAGGCCCATTCAAGAAAATTTCGATGTTTGATGCCATTCTTGCGCACAACCCACAGTTCACGCCTGAAAATGTCAATGATCGTGAGTTCTTGGCAAAATTTGTGCAAGAAGAGCTGAAAGAACAGGTGAAACCTGGTTTTGGTTTGGGCAAACTTCAAACCATCGTATTTGAAGAAACTGTTGAAACTCAGCTACGTCAACCGACTTTCATTACAGAATATCCTGCTGAAACTTCGCCATTGGCACGTCGTAATGATCATAACCCGCACATCACTGACCGTTTTGAGTTCTTTATTGGTGGTCGTGAACTTGCGAATGGTTTCTCAGAGTTGAATGACCCGATTGACCAAGCTGAGCGTTTTCAAGCACAGGTTTCAGAAAAAGATGCAGGTGATGATGAAGCAATGCACTACGATGCAGACTTTGTTGAAGCACTTGAGTATGGCTTGCCGCCGACAGCAGGTGAGGGTATTGGCATTGATCGTTTAGTCATGTTATTCGCTAATGCAGCAAGTATTCGTGATGTGATTCTGTTCCCACACATGCGTCATAAAAACTAAGTTTGATATGAACATAAAAAGCCCGCATTTATTGCGGGCTTTTTATGTTTTACGAATTAATCTCGAAATAATTGGAATCCAAACTTTTGGTTATCATGTTGATATATAAAACTAACAAGCCGGTCTACATCGAGTGTGCTTTTTAGTCTTCTAGGTTGCGAGTTTGATGAGTCACATACATAGAAAGTAAATGAAACCGACTTTAGGTCTTTGTAAATGTATTGCCAAGCAGAAACATAGATGAAAAATCGAAGCATGGAAGGGTGAACAGGCTGAATACTTTGAATGAAGTTGATGTAATATTTGAGTGTATTTAGGGATTTATGATCATTGAATAAAACTTATAGATCTTATCAATTTTGTTTTATATGAGGTTTTTGCATATAAATATAATAAAACAAGCAATAGTGTGTATAACTAAATCTTTATAATGAATATATATTTTTAAAAGTGTAATAAGTACACGATTTTTGTGAGTTGGTGCTGTCAATGTCATTAAATGAGGAAAGACTTACTCATCTTAAACAGCTTGAAGCTGAGAGTATTCATATTATCCGCGAAGTAGCTGCTGAGTTTGAAAACCCAGTGATGCTTTATTCTATTGGTAAGGATTCAGCCGTCATGCTGCATCTGGCGCTCAAAGCGTTCTATCCTGCCAAGCTTCCATTTCCACTTCTACATGTAGACACGGGCTGGAAATTTAAAGACATGATTGCTTTCCGCGACAACATGGCAAAAACCCATGGCTTTGATTTGATCGTACATCAAAACAAAGAAGGGAAAGATGCGGGCATAAACCCATTTGATCATGGTAGCTCAAAATATACCGACATTATGAAAACTCAAGGCTTAAAACAAGCACTTGATAAATACGGTTTTGATGCGGCATTTGGTGGTGCACGTCGTGATGAAGAAAAATCACGTGCTAAAGAACGTGTCTACTCATTCCGTGACTCGAAACACCGTTGGGACCCGAAAAACCAACGTCCTGAACTTTGGAATCTTTACAACGGTAAAGTGAACAAAGGTGAAAGTATTCGTGTATTCCCACTATCAAACTGGACTGAGCTTGATATTTGGCAATATATCTACTTGGAAAGCATTCCATTGGTTCCACTTTATTTAGCTGCAGAACGTCCTGTGGTTGAGCGTAGTGGCACCCTGATTATGGTTGATGATGAACGCATGCCTTTAAAAGAAGGCGAAGTTCCACAAATGAAATCGGTACGCTTCCGTACACTTGGTTGTTACCCACTTACGGGTGCAGTTGAGTCAACGGCAAATACCTTGCCTGAAATTATCCAAGAAATGTTGCTTGCAACCAGCTCTGAACGTCAAGGTCGTATGATTGATCATGATGAAGCGGGCTCAATGGAGAAGAAAAAGCAAGAAGGTTATTTCTAACAGTTTATAAATCTCTCCCCTTGCGCAGCAGTGCTGCTCATCTTTTTCTAAGAGAGGGGAAAAGCCCTTCTTTTGTAAAGGGGAAAGTCTCCCTTAACAAAGGGAGATTTAGAGGGATTAAAGAGATTAAAAACCGATTTCTAAAGAATATGTGGAGTTTTGAGCAATGTCTCATCAATCAGAACTGATTAGCCAAGATATCTTGGGCTATCTAAAACAACATGAAAATAAAGACTTATTGCGTTTTCTGACTTGCGGTAACGTCGATGATGGTAAGTCAACTTTAATTGGCCGTTTGCTTTACGATTCAAAATTGATTTATGAAGATCAATTGCAAGCAGTAACTCGTGACTCTAAAAAAGTCGGTACGACAGGCGATGCACCTGACTTGGCACTCCTTGTCGATGGTCTACAAGCTGAACGTGAACAAGGCATTACCATTGATGTGGCTTATCGTTATTTCTCAACTGAAAAACGTAAATTCATCATTGCCGACACGCCAGGACATGAGCAATACACGCGTAACATGGCGACTGGTGCGTCAACCTGTGATCTTGCGATTATCTTGATTGATGCGCGCTATGGTGTACAAACTCAGACGCGTCGCCATACTTATATTGCAAGCTTACTTGGCATTAAGAACATTATTGTTGCGATTAACAAAATGGACTTAGTTGAATTTTCTGAAGCGCGCTTCAATGAAATTCAGAAGGAGTATGCAGGTTTTGTGGCGCAATTGGGTGACCGTAAGCCAAACAACATTATCTTTACGCCTATTTCAGCATTGAATGGTGATAACGTTGTCAATAAATCACCAAATACGCCATGGTACACAGGCGAAACTTTGATGGGTACGCTTGAGTCTGTGGAAATTAACCGCAGTTCGGTGACTAACGATTTCCGTTTCCCTGTGCAATATGTAAACCGTCCAAACCTCGACTTCCGTGGTTTCTGTGGCACGGTTGCGCTGGGTGATGTATCGGTAGGTGACAAAATCGTGGCTTTACCATCAGGTAAGTCGTCGACCGTCAAAGAAATTGTCACTTATGATGGTAATTTAGAGCGTGCTGTTTCAGGTCAAGCGGTAACCTTGACTCTGAATGACGAAATTGATATTTCGCGTGGTAACGTGCTTGTGCGTGCGGATCAAGCTGCGCCAGAAATTTCACGTTCGGTCAATGCCACTGTGGTTTGGATGGCAGATCAACCGCTGGTGATTGGTAAGTTGTACAACCTAAAAGTGGGTACGCAAACCGTTCCTGCAAAAGTCACTGCTATTAACTACCGTACCAATGTCAACACATTGGAAAAGGCACAAGTGGATAGCCTTGAGCTGAACGCCATTGCTAATGTCACTGTTGAGTTTGATGCACCTGTGGTATTTGATCGCTACCAAGACAGTCGTTATACAGGTTCGTTTATCTTCATCGACCGTTTAAACAACGTGACGATTGGTGCGGGTATGGTGGAAGAGTCTGTGGAATGGTCTGCGCATAGCAACCCTGTCACAGCGGAAGACCGTGCTGCACGTTTAGGTCAAAAACCTGCTGCGGTAACTGTCTCTGCGAAAGCTCTAGAAAATGCACAAGCACTTGAAAACTTGTTGATTCAACAAGGTGTAGTTGCGATTGCGAAAGCGGGTCTAACTGCTGATCAGGTTGCACTAGTACGTGAAACAGGTGTGGTTGTGGTGACTGACCTTGTCGACGGTACAGATGTCGCATTCACTCAAGATGCGGTTGAAGAGCTAGCTGATAAAATTGTTGAATTGGTTCGTCTATAAGAGATTGAGCTGATTTGAAGGAACCCACCCTAAGGTGGGTTTTTTATTTCTATTTTAGATGGATAAATATTATTCAAATAAACGCCAATCTCAACTTTGAATAAGGCTTTCCAGTTGTAAAGGTGGATTTCCTAATCGTGTATTTAAAATTACTGCAATGGTATGTGAAAGAATCTTACGCGTAATTCTATGCGTTAAATGCCATAAATCTTTAGCTCTTACTTTTTGAATGTGAAATCGTTCAGTTAATTGACCTATAACAATCTCAATTTTTCTACGAGCATTCATGAGCCTCGCCATAGCTTCCTTAGACCTGCTATCAGTCATGTTCTTTCTATAAGGTGTTTGTAAATCAATATCTTGGTACTTAAAATAGTGTTTTAATTCAGGTCTTAAGTATCCTTTATCACCACCAAGTAATCCCTGAATATCTTGAGTAATTTCTGGTGCAACATCACGTTCATCACAATGAGCTGGAGCAAAAGTATAGCCTGTAATCATTCCTGAAAAGTTAATAACGATATGTCCTTTGAAACCATAATATTTTTCTTGTTTAGCCGCACAATAACTAAAACCTGCAGATTCTTTGAAGTTTTTATGTTTTTTTGCTCTAGCATAACGACAAACAGGTATAGGAAAGCCATCGATAAAATGAATATTATCTAAACCGAAAACAGATTTTAGTTGTGACATAATCTGTTGATTTACATGCCATAATTTTGCACAATGTTTGCAAAAATTAGGATAGGAACCTAATTTTGGAAACCATTCAAACCAATTGTGTTTAAAGTAGAACCAGATATTTTTATCAGAATCTAAGCCAAGAAACTCTCCCACAATTTGTATAGTAAGAATTTCAATATCACTTAAAGCGGGTGGAAATCCTCTACTTCTTAAAGGTTGAATGACAATCGCTGAGTAAAATTGCTCTATGATTAAAAATACAGAAATGATAAATTCGTAAATGGACATAACTTGCTTTGCTTTTCTTAGTCGAAAATTAAATTGGGTTATGTCCTTTTTATTTCAAAGACTTAAAAAGTTGAGATTCGCGTCAAATAAATAATGTGATATTTCAATAAAAATTCAGTGCTATAGAATGCCTCTTTTGTAGAGGGGTATTATGAAAAAATATTATTATTTATTGGTTTAACTTTAACTTTTGCTGCTGATGCTAAACAGGCTACGCAAAGTGATGAAGCGATTAAGAAGGAAATTATTCAACAATCGATACAAACGTATTCGGGAAATTGTCTTTGTCCTTACAATACTGCAAGAAATGGAAGTCGGTGTGGTAAACGTAGTGCTTACAATCGAGTCGGTGGTGCTGCGCCACTTTGTTATCCAGAAGACGTGAGTGATCGTATGGTAAAAGAATTTAAAGGGCGAGCGTAATTTAAGTTCGATTTACAAGGCTTGGAAAATGAAAGAAAACCTGCGGAGATACAGGTTTTCTATTTTGGTGAGGGATTAGACAAGCTTCAATTATTGAGATTGTTAATCGATTGGTTTTGTTAGGAAGTCTCATTATCTTTGTTTAAGCGCTTTTTCAGTTTATTCACATAACGTTTAAATGGCCAAGTAAACTGCTTCACAAAACTGTTTGGAATTTTATAGCCGACGGTGCCATATACACTGGCCAAATGATTAGGCATGTAAATCGATTTAAAAATCACGTCATAAAGTGGAATAAAGGCTGCATAATTTTTATCAATCGCAGGCTTTTCAGAAGAATGATGCCAGTGATGAAATTCAGGTGTTGCGATCAACCAGCGCAGATAGGGAAAGCGGAAACGCACGTTGGAGTGAATGAAAATGGCATGGAAAGAAATAAAGACCAAATAAGCAAAGACTGCAGAGGTATGAAAACCTAACAGAAAAATTGGTAAGGTTGCGATAAAACGGGTCATTAACACTTCAACGATGTGTAAGCGTGAAGAGGCTAGCCAGTCCATTTGTTCCGTTGAATGGTGAATGGCATGAAAGCGCCATAAAAAGTTCACTTCATGCATCGCACGGTGTAACCAATAGGTAGTGAAGTCCACTACAATCAATAACTCAATAAACTGCAACCAAATTGGCTGCGCCTGCACATAAGGCACAATCGGGTTATTGGGAATATGTGTGATCCAATACTGAATAGGCATGACCGTTAAAAATGAAAAAAGCTGAATGCCAATATGGCTAAACATGAAATATTTCATGTCTGTGACCCAGCCAACGCGCAGAATTTTCTGTTCAGTGTTCTTTGCAAAGAATCCTTCAAGTGGTATAAAAACCAAAGCAAGGATGATTAAGGTAATAACGAAATAATCAAAACCTGCATAAAATGGCAAAGTGGGTAATGTCGGTGCTTTGATTAATCCACAACCTAAAACAGCCGCTAAAATGGTGATACACAAACCATAAAAACCATATTTATTCTGTTTAATGATCGCACTATAGGTACCAAAACCAGCACTGATGACGATACCGAACAATAATGTGTAGTAGAAAACATCATAGTGTTTGCTATATAGCGGACGTAGTTCTGGTGTGGTGAGCACAGTGGGAAATAAAAAACATAAAGCAGCAAAAATACCCAAAAAGCCTAAGGAAACAGAAAGAAATGCACTGATCTTGCCTTGCCCAGCATTGAGTAGTAGGTTTTCAAATTTTTTTCTAAGTTGATCTGTCATTTTAATTTAATTCTGAATTTTAGGAGTTTTATCAGAGTTCACTTGAGGGGGTGAGCATGCAACATAGGTTAAATTTTAGCGGTATTGCAACTGTTCAGCAATCTTATCTAAAAATATCAAGTAATCCTTCACGTTTATCCATATGATCTTAAATTTTGATGTTCTATTTCAGAATTTGAGGTTGCAATCATTAAAAAATTATTTAAGATATATCTTAATAATTTAAATTTGTATCTTAGATATGTCTAAAGCACAAAAAGTTGAATCCTTTGCTGATTTAGAGACAGTACCAGTGTTACGTAAACAGCGCCTATTTGAAGCGGGTCAGATGAAACTTTTAGCCTTACATCTCATTTCATTCGCGCCTAAATATGGCTATGACCTTATTAAAGAAGTGAGTGAAATTGTGGGAGGGGGCTATTGCCCAAGTGCAGGAACGATCTATCCAACCTTGAATTATTTGGAAGAGCAACGGTTTGTTCAGGTCGCGTTAGATGATGCTGAACGCAAGCAATACTGTATAACAGCTTTGGGTTTGAAGCATCTTGAGGTTGAGCAAGCAAATGCGGAAAAGATCTTATCTCGTTTTGATACGCGTAAACAAATTCAAAATAATGAACAATATCTTGATATTAAACGTGCGATGGAAAACCTCAAAGCTTCTTTAAAGCTCAAGATCCAATACAGTGAGCTGAGCCCTGAACAAATTCGTGCTATTGCAGAACAAATCGATCAAGCAGCAGTGAATATTGCACGTCTCTAGGAAAACAGAATGAAACAACATACTTATGAAGTCACACTCAAACACATTGCAGATGCTCAAGGCAACCCGTCGACCTATACTGATACTTTGAGTTTTAACACCTATAACCACGACGATATTTTTAAAGTGTTACAGGTGATTCAAAACAGTCAAATGCTGGATGATGATGAAGCAGCGAAATCATTTACTGTTGGTTTAAAGCTCTTTAGTGAGGTGATGCTAGAGCATAAAAACCTTCCACTCTTTAAAGATTTTATGCCCCATTTTGGACAGTTTATGAAAGCTTTAAAACAAACCGTTAAAACGCAAAGCCAAAGCTAATTTTTATTTACTCAGGTCGATTATGTTCAACACGCTCCCCAAAATTCATATCAAACATTTAAATTGGTTAATGCCGTTATTACTTTCAGGCCTGATGAGTGGTTCTATTTCTGGTTTTAACTTACTGTTAAATAAAGGCTTAGTGCATAATTTTTTCCATCTTTGGCTCAAAAGCTGGAGCTTATCTTGGTTGATTGCGTTTCCTCTGATTATGGTGTTTTTGCCTTTGGTTCGTAAATTTCTAATGCAGTTTGTGTCTTTGCCTGATCAGCCACGCAACTGAATACTTGTGCTTTTCATCTGGCCTTACTAGTTCTAAGTAATGTTTGAGAGGGATGTCGAGTGCAGTCGTATTGATGTCGCAGCTTGCTTTTTTTATCAATGATCAGTGCTATCACGCAGCAAAATAGTCTTCAGACTATACATAAGTACGGTGTTATTCATTTCAATTTATTTCTATGATCAAATAGGTCTATGAAACTTGAAAAATATCGCAAGAGTTAGGAATAAATCATGTCACAAACAACGATGCAACAGGTCATTATTACAGAGCCAGGTGGTGTGGATAAGCTGGCATATGAAACAGTGACGATCCCTAAAGCAAAAGCAGATGAGGTCTTGGTTAAGGTCCATGCGTTTGGCATTAACCGTCCAGATATTTTACAGCGTCAAGGTTTATATCCAATGCCGCCTGGGGTAACACAAGTGCCGGGGCTTGAGGTTGCAGGTGAAGTCGTTGCAGTTGGAGCTGAAGTTACCCAGTTTAAATTAGGCGATAAAGTTTGTGGTTTGACCAATGGTGGTGGTTATGCCGAGTATTGTGTAGTTCCACAAAGTCAAACTTTACAT
The DNA here is from genome assembly GCF_058599305.1 of Acinetobacter sp. CAU_H_S139_7. Classification (NCBI taxonomy): domain Bacteria; kingdom Pseudomonadati; phylum Pseudomonadota; class Gammaproteobacteria; order Moraxellales; family Moraxellaceae; genus Acinetobacter; species Acinetobacter sp. CAU_H_S139_7. Next base: position 2,460,480 of record NZ_CM178651.1, on the reverse strand, counting down.
ATTCCAGAAAATGTAAGCTTTGTGGAAGCGGCGGCTATTCCTGAAACTTTTTTCACGGTCTGGGCCAATGTATTCCAAATGGGTAAAGCCAAAGCAGGGGAAGTGGTGTTAATACATGGTGGAACCAGTGGCATTGGCACCACGGCACTCATGCTATGTAAAGCATTGGGCATTAAAACCTTTGCAACCGTCGGCAGCGATGAAAAAGTACAAGCCATTGCGAATTTGACAGATGCCATCAATTATAAAACCCAAGACTTTGAACACCTGATCAATGAGAAAACGGATAATGCTGGTGTTGATGTCATTTTAGATATGGTGGGTGCACCGTATTTAGAAAAGAATTTGAACTTGCTCCGCCGCGATGGACGTTTGGTTTATATTGCCTTTTTAGGGGGTGCAAAAGCCAAAGAGGTTAAGTTGGGGCAAATTATGATGAAGCGCTTAACCATCACAGGTTCGACCATGCGTGCACGAAATACCGCTGAGAAGGCTGAGATTGCACAAGGTTTACAAGATCATGTGGCACCGTTATGGGCCAAAGGCGATTGCTTGCCGATGATTTATCAAACTTTTGAGTTTGATCAGATTCAAGCAGCGCATGCCTGCATGGACACGGGTGAGCACGTGGGTAAAGTTGTGGTAACAATCCTGTAATATTTCTAGAGTATAAAAAGTAGAGCTGACATCATGTCGGCTTTTCTTTTGCCTAAAATTTTTCCAAAAAATAAAAATAATGTACTGAAAACAGAAAATAATTTCACAAAAATTAAAAAATGATAACTGTTCGACACAACCTGTCAAAACCGTGGTGTAAATTTGAAACTAAATTTAAACCTGACAAATTTACGTGGTTTTAAATGAAAAATAAAACAGAAAAGAGGGTTGTCATGAAAATTTTATCGACATCATATACACATGCGCATGGTTTCCGTGCGCTCAAGCGCTTGCATAAGGCGGTTATCTATAATAGTGTTTTACCTGATGAGTTACATAAGCTATATAAAGCTTTAATTCATTTTGAGCGTTATATAGAGCGTTTAGCGCATCAGCAAACTGTAGTAAAGAAGAAGAAATCTAAAAAACATTGATCGATTTTTTTTTGATAAAAACATGACATAGCTTGAAAGCTGACCGTTTGTCTTTTACTTAATATTATTCAGTGACTTATATTGAATATAATGCTTAGGCATTTAACTATAAATAAAGACACAACATTGATTGTGCAGCGAGGGCAATATGAAGCGTAAAGCTTCAACACATGAACGCCTTGCGGAGCGTTTAGCGAATATTTTGACTAAATTAAATACTGGATATCAATTAGGGGTTGCAGAACTAGCACATGAATTTCAGGTGAGTACGCGAACGATAGAGCGAGATTTTGATCGTCTCAATACGTATTTGCCTTTACTTCAAGATGAATATACCAAGAAGTACTTTTTAGATCCTGTTTATCTTGGGCGCTTTAAGCTACAAGACATTCAGAACTTTGCACAGCTTTCTGGGATTGGTGAGCTCTATCCATCTCTAGATATGTCTTTTCTACGTGGCCTGCTTGATGAGCGTGCAAATCAAGTGTTCTCTGCCAAAGGTTATTATTATGAAAATGCACAGCAATTTGCTGAACATTTTCAGGTTTTTGCGGGCGCGATTCATAAGCGTCAAAAAATCAGTTTTATTTATAATGATCGTTTACGCCATGTTGACCCGTATCGTTTAATTCATCATCAGGGAAGTTGGTATTTGGCCGCAGCTGTAACTGATGAATTACGTGCTTATCGTTTAAGTAAAATAGATCAAGTGGTTGTACATGAGTCGGAGCTTTTCGAGCACCATTTAGAAGTTTTGACCCAATTAGAGCTCAGTGAGGGGATTTGGTTTGCAAAGCATAAGCAAACGGTGAAAATATCGGTGCGACCTGAAGTTGCCTTATATTTTAAGCAACGTCTATTATTGCCAGAGCAACAAATCGTACTAGAAGATGCATCAGGTGGTTTGTTAATTGATTGTCAAATTTGCCATGAAATGCAACTTTTACCTTTGGTGCGCTATTGGATTCCATACATTAAAATTATTGAGCCAGCTCATTTTCAAGAAAAATTAGAACAAGATCTGCAACATTATTTATTACCACCCTTATCGTGATAAACGAATGAGATATTATTTTTAAGAGAGTCAATGTGCTCTCTTTTTTTTTGTGCATTGTATTATGCTTTTTCTGTAGGCATAAAAAAACCAGCTTAACGCTGGGTTCTTTATATGCACCATACTTAGAAGTATAAGAATGGTGCCCGAGGCCAGACTCGAACTGGCACGCTTTGTGGGCGGGGGATTTTAAATCCCCTGTGTCTACCGATTTCACCACTCGGGCTTTAACAAGATGGAGGCGGAGGTCGGAATCGAACCGGCGTCCACGGAGTTGCAGTCCGCTGCATGACCACTCTGCCACCCCGCCGCGTCTTGTTGATGCGTATATTAGCAAGCTCTGAAAAAAAAACAATAGTGCTTTCATTCGTATGCGCATAAAAACAGCATATAGCGAAAAATATTTAAAATTATCATGTATTATGTGCAAAATTGATTCATATCAACACTTGGAGATGTGCCGTGGCATTAGTTTTAGATGGTCGTGCATTGGCAAAACAAATTGAAGCTGACTTGTTAACTCGCGTTGAAGCGCTCAAAGCAAAATCAGGTCGTACCCCAATTCTTGCGACAATTTTGGTGGGTGACGATGGTGCATCTGCAACTTATGTTCGTATGAAAGGAAATGCCTGCCGTCGTGTTGGTATGGACTCACTTAAAGTTGAACTGCCAAAAGAGACCACCACTGAACAATTGTTGGCTGAAATTGAAAAACTGAATGCCAATCCTGATGTTCACGGTATTTTGCTTCAGCATCCAGTGCCTGAACAAATTGATGAGCGTGCATGTTTTGATGCAATCTCTCTTGCCAAAGATGTGGATGGCGTAACTTGTTTTGGTTTTGGTCGTATGGCTATGGGTGAGGCAGCGTATGGTTCTGCGACACCCGCAGGTATTATGACTATTTTGCAAGAAAACAATATCGAAATTACTGGAAAGCATGCTGTCGTTGTAGGACGTTCTGCAATTTTAGGTAAGCCAATGGCTGCGATGCTACTTCAAGCCAATGCGACCGTAACGATCTGTCACTCACGTACTCAAAACTTAGCTGACTTTGTGAAACAAGCTGATATTATCGTGGGCGCGGTTGGTAAGGCAGAATTGATTCAAAAAGATTGGATCAAACAAGGTGCAGTAGTTGTTGATGCTGGTTTCCATCCACGTGATGGTGGTGGGGTAGGCGACATTCAATTGGTCGGTATTGAAGAAGTGGCTTCTGCGTACACACCTGTTCCAGGTGGTGTTGGCCCAATGACGATTACGACACTAATTCGTCAAACGGTTGAAGCGGCTGAGAAAGCTTTAGCTTAATTATTTTAAGTGGTCTAATGCTGCCTTGAAGCCAGTATTAGATACACGAAAACGTCATTCGCTGTTGTTTGAGTTAAGACTTTATTGTTTATTGAATGTTTCTGCGACTTTTTAAATAGATGGTGGTGTTTAACGAGTTCAGCGAATGACCATGGTTTTGCCTACTTTTGCCAAAACAAAAGTAGGTCTAGCCGAAGGCTAATTCCTCAATCCAAATCTTAGCTGCAAGATCCTGCAGTAAAAGCATAAAAATACTCAACAACTTATGAGCTGTACTTTCCAATTCCCCAAAGCCCCAGATCATTTACTTCATGCCTTGCATGAAGTGATTCCACACTGTGAATTGCTTGCGCAACAGCTTCCTGAAACATCTATTTCCCTGTGGCTCATTCCTCCCGTATTTCCAACCGATAAACTGGATGATGAAATCATTCGTCGCATTTGGAATGAAACGCCATATTGGATCTTTTGTTGGGCTTCAGGCCTAGCCATGGCGCAGTGGTTACTGGCAGAGCCTCATCATGTCAAAGATAAGGTGGTGTTGGATTTTGGCGCAGGTTCAGGTGTGGTGGCGATTGCAGCCAAAATAGCGGGTGCAAAACGTGTGATTTGTTGCGATATTGATGCAGTGAGTTTATATGCTTGCCGTGCTAATGCGGAACTCAATAACGTAGAGCTAGAGTATTTGGATGACTTGTATCAATCGGAACCAGTTGATGTTCTATTGGCTGCCGATGTTTTATATGATCAATGCAATCGTTTCTTTTTAGATGAGTTTTTAAAGTTTGCACCTGAAGTTTGGGTGGCAGATAGTCGTGTTAAAAATTTTAGTCATCCGCAATACATGAAGCTTGATGAGCGTAGTGCAACAACTTGGCCAGATCTAAATGAGTCACCAGAGTTTCGTAATGTGAGTTTTTATCGAACGTTAGATGCTCAAAAAGGGCACTAAGCCCTTTTTTATATGAAGGTATTAAGAGCAGGTATAGCGCACAACATGCAGTGTGCTTGGGCGTGCTTCAAGTGACTCGCGTGTTGCAATATTTTCACCTTGGTGTAAGTCAGGTGTATTGCTTAAGCCAAAAGTGGCACGAGTTTGACCAATTTGGCGGCCATATTCGGGAACATCTGCTGCAGTGTTAGGAATTTCATTAATACTTAAAACCGCCAATTTATAATTCTTTTGTGAACCTAAAACTTTTTGGCAAGCACGTTGTAATTTATTTTCATCAAGTTGCTGATTTTTACGAGCAGCAAGCGTATAAGCAAGGGTAGCGTTCGACGCTGATTGATGTTCAATTTGATAGCCAACATTGCCATTGTATTGGCGAGGCGTGCTTTGACATGCAGATACTGCTAAAACGATACAGCTTAAGCCTAAAAGTTTATACGTATTTTTCATATAAAAAGTTCCTAACATTATTCTTGTTCTTAGTATGCCATACGCAGGTGTAATTCACGATATTTCAATCAATCAAGTTTCGGCAAAAAATTGATCAGACATAAAAAATGCCTTCATTCGAGAAGGCATTTTTTATGTCTAGCTTATTAACTTACACACTTACTTTAAGCATCAATGATCGGTAATCATACTGTGCTTTTTGGTGTCTTTCATAAAGATGTAAGTCAGTAGAGATAAACCAATCATGAAGGTGATGTAGTAAAAGAAGTAGTTTTCATTTCCTGCATTTTTAAAACTCAACGCTACAAGCTCTGCTGTGCCACCAAAGATGGTATTGGCAATCGCATAAGGTAGGGCAACCCCTAGTGCACGAATATGTGCTGGAAAGAGCTCTGCTTTGACTACGGCATTAATTGCGGTATAACCCGTTACAATTACCATACCGCTCATACATAGCATGAATGCGGTTGTTGGGCTGCTGGTTGAGCCTAGACCATTGAAAATTGGAATTGTGAATAGCACACCCAATACACCAAAAGTGATCATAATTGGTTTACGACCAATTTTATCAGACAGTGCGCCCACCACAGGTTGTAATAGCATGAAGACAAAGATTGCTGCTGTGGTGATCTCTGTGGCTGTGGTTTTCTCAAAACCTGAGGTGTTGACTAAGTATTTTTGTAAATACGTGGTAAAGGTGTTGAATGCTAGTGTTCCACCCGCAGTTAGCATAATCACAGTGAATGCTTGCTTTGGATATTTGGTAAATAAAGCAAGTGCGCTAGATTTTGGGCCACCATTTTTAGCCTGTTCCTGTGCATCTTTTGAAGATTGGGTTTCAACCAAACCACGACGAATCCAGAACACCACAATGGCAAGTACAGCACCAATGAAGAAGGGAATACGCCAGCCCCATTCAGATAACTGTGCTTCGCTCATGGTGCGTTGTAAAATGATCAACACACACAGCGCCAAGAGCTGACCTGAAATGAGAGTCACATACTGAAAACTAGAGAAGAAACCACGATGGTTTTTTCCAGCCATTTCCGTTAAATAGGTTGCGCTTGAACCATATTCTCCACCGACACTTAAACCTTGCAATAAACGGGCAAAGAGTAATAAGGCAGGTGCGAGCATACCCACACTGGCATAGGTGGGTGCACAGGCAATAATCAAAGATCCTACACACATTAAAGATACAGACAGGGTAAGACCTGATTTACGTCCTTTACGGTCTGCATAAATGCCCATGATCCACGCGCCAATAGGACGCATCAGGAAGCCCAGTGCAAAGACGGCTGCAGCTTGTAAGAGTTTTACCGTGTCATCCCCTTCAGGGAAAAACTGTGGCGCGAAATATAAGGTAAATGCGGCATAGACATACCAGTCATACCATTCAACTAAGTTGCCAGCTGAACCACCGAGAATCGATTTTAAACGGGTTTTTTTATCGATGCTTACTGGAGCAGTTTGGGGAGATAGATCAGTCACAAAAATTTCCCAAGGAGAAGTTCGGAAAATACATCTTTTAACTTTTTAAATAGAAAAAGTTAAAACAATATATTTTAAGATTAAACAAAAAAATTCTGTTTCGTTATACGCCCCTTATTCTTGGACTTCATTCGACTTTAGTCTAAATGCTGGTATGATTTATATGCTGTTAAGTTTTTCTAATGAATATCTTTATTTTAATGGGAAATTATCATTTTACTTATCTAGAACAAACCCTTGTGATTTTTAAATGTGTGAATAGTCAATTAAAATACAAGGGGTTATGGTGATTTTTAATTTTATGGTGAATGTTGATTTTTAGAAAGGAACGTGTTTTTTAGCTTGGAAATTAGTCGACTTTTCACTGAATAGTCAAAATTAAAAATTAAATTGTAAAAATAGATGCGGGTATTAATTTATTTATAGTAAAGAATTTTCTCTGATTTGACTGGCTTTGGAATATGACAAGGTTGGATTTTGATGTTAAGTTTAGCGTGAAGAACAAAAATAACACAATAACTCAATGAGAGAGGTGAATATGCAAGACACAGATGCCATTTATGATATTGCCGTTGTGGGCGCGGGCATCAATGGGGTGGGCATTGCAAATGATGCTGTAGGGCGTGGTTTAAGTGTTTTTGTCTGTGAAAAAGATGATTTAGCCAGTCATACGTCTTCAGCCAGTAGCAAGCTCATTCATGGTGGATTGCGTTATCTCGAACAAAAAGAATTTCGTTTGGTGCGTGAAGCTTTATTAGAGCGTGAAGTACTGTTAAAAAAAGCCCCACATTTGATCCATCCTATGCGTTTTATTATGCCGCATTTGCCTTATTTGCGCCCTGCATGGCTGATTCGTTCAGGCTTATTTATCTATGATTATTTGGCAAAACGAGAAACATTAGAGGGCTCGGAGCTTGTTCATTTTAATGTCGATAGCCCGTTAAAAGATACGATTAAACGTGGTTTCGAATATTCAGATTGTACTGTGGATGATGCGCGTTTGGTGGTGGTTAATGCAATCCAAGCACATGAGCTAGGGGCTCAAATTCGGACACAAACGAGATGTGTTTCTGCGGTTCAGCAGGAGGGGGTGTGGTGCCTAACCTTAGAGCATCAAAAACAACACTACCAAATTAAAGCTCGAAGCTTAGTCAATGCAACAGGTGCATGGGTCACAGATTTTATTCAACAACAACTGTCCCAAACACCAAAGGCAGGCATTCGATTGGTTCAGGGCAGCCATATCATTGTGAAGCGTTTATACCCTGAACAGCATGCATTTATTTTGCAAAATGACGATCAACGAATTGTGTTTGTAATTCCTTATTTAGATGAATACAGCCTGATTGGTACCACGGACGTAGAGTTTGAGGGTGATGCAAATCATGTCCATATTACCGAGCAGGAAACGGCTTATTTGATTGATGTGATTAATGACCATTTCAAGCTTCAATTACAGCAAGGAGATGTGATGTCAAGCTTTGCAGGCGTAAGGGCGCTGTATGATGATGCAAGTACCCAAGCCTCTAAAGTGACACGTGATTATGTACTGGCGATGTCTAAGCCTGTTGCAGATGAAGCGCCATTGTTATCTGTTTATGGTGGAAAGCTAACGACTTATCGCAAGTTGGCGGAAGCGGCTTTGCTACAGCTGAAACGTTATTTTCCACACATGAAAGCGGAATGGACGGCTGAGGCAAAACTCCCAGGTGCGGAAGGTTTTAGTTCAGTCGAGGTTTTATGTGCAGAGTTGATGCATGAAATCAAAGGGCTAGAGTCTCAAACAGCGCATCGTTGGGCAAACAGTTATGGTAGTCGAGTGTGGCATATGCTCGGTGAGAACAAAGATGTACAAACTTTTGGGCAGTCTTTTGGCCATGGTTTGTATCAGCAAGAAGTGGATTATGTGGTGAAACGTGAGTGGGCTGTCAGCAGTGAAGATATTTTAAAACGACGGACTAAACTGTATTTAAAATTTGATGCACTAGAAACTCAAGCTTTAGACCTCTACTTGCAGGATTTACACCTGCGTCGTATGCAAGGGGATGCTGCATAGTGTTGAGTGAGTGTCATGGTTACATTTAATTTCGTTCTATTAAAAAAGCCGCTATCGCGGCTTTTTTAAATTTAAATTTCGATTCCGCCGAGCTGTTTACAGTCTACAGGTGTCTTCCATTTTACAGCTGTTCCCCAAACAACTGGGCGGACAATACGCCAAGGCCAAAAGCCAAAACGTTGGCTGGCATTGTAGTTAATGACGACGTTACCACCGACTTGATGTGCACGTTCAGCAAAACGCGGATAGAGTTCAACCACACTGCCATAAGTGCCTTTAGCGACTTTGATGCGCTTTTTGATTTCAAATTGAGTTGAATCAGGTGTGCCTTTGATCGCGCAAACATGAAGTGCTGGCTGAGTTGTTGCTACTTCTGTTTGAGCCATGACTAAGCTTGATAGGCCCAGTAGACCGATTGTGAGTGTGAGTTTTTTAAGCATGAATTACCCCTTGATAAGTTTTTGTTGAGTTATAAAGTTTTAAAATTATAAATAGATTAAAAAAAGACCGCTTACGCGGTCTTTTTTGGCTTAATTTAAAGATTAAGCATATTGCTTAACAGCATCTAAAAGTTCGTTTTGGCGAGCTTTAAGTGCAGCTGGTAGGCGTTCACCAAGTTTGTCGAATAGCTCAGTATGGCTTTCAAGCTCTTTGATCCATTGATCTTTGTCTTGAGAAGTCACAAGGTCAAATTGGGCTTTAGTGAAGTCAGAACCTGTCCAGTTCAACTGTTCATAAGTTGGAACTAAACCAATTGGTGTTTCAACTGCATCAGCACGGCCTTCACAACGGTCAATAATCCACTCAAGAACACGCATGTTTTGACCGAAACCAGGCCATACGAAGTTGCCTTCAGCATCACGACGGAACCAGTTCACGTTGTAGATGCCTGGAAGTTTGTTGCCCGCAGCTTTAGCTTTCGCTGCAACTTCTTCACCAAGCTCTAACCAGTGAGAGAAGTAATCCGCCATGTTGTAACCCGCAAATGGAAGCATTGCGAATGGGTCACGACGAACAATACCTTGTTGGCCAACGGCAGCTGCAGTTGTTTCAGAGCCCATAGTTGCAGCTTTGTAAACACCATCTACCCAGTCAAATGCTTCTGAAATTAGAGGCACTGTGTCCGCACGGCGACCACCAAAGATGAACGCTGAAATTGGAACACCGGCTGGATTTTCCCAGTCAGCATCAATAGAAGGACATTGACCAGCTGAAACAGTGAAGCGCGCATTTGGATGAGCCGCTTTTTCTGCGCCAGTGTGAGGTTGACCTTTCCAGTTGGTCAGGTTAGCAGGTGCTTCTTTAGTTAGACCTTCCCACCATACTTCACCATTGTCAGTTACCGCAACGTTGGTATAGATGACATCTTTAGTCAATGTTGCCATGCAGTTCGGGTTGGTCTTGGTATTTGTACCAGGCGCTACACCGAAGAAGCCTGCTTCTGGGTTGATTGCGTATAAGCGACCGTCTTCACCTGGTTTGATCCAAGCAATATCGTCACCAACAGTTTCAATTTTCCAACCTTCGTAGCCTGCTGGTGGAATCAACATTGCGAAGTTTGTTTTACCACAAGCAGAAGGGAATGCTGCTGCGATGTAGTGTTTTTCACCTTGAGGATTAGTCACACCAAGAATCAGCATATGTTCTGCTAACCAACCTTGTTGACGACCCATAGAAGACGCAATACGTAAAGCTAAGCATTTTTTACCTAACAATGCGTTACCGCCGTAACCAGAACCGTAAGACCAGATTTCACGTGTTTCTGGGTAATGCACGATGTATTTTTCATGGTTGCAAGGCCATGCAACATCTTTTTCGCCATCAGCAAGCGGCGCACCAACAGTATGTACGCAAGGAATAAATTCACCGTCTGTACCAAGAACGTCATAAACAGCTTTACCCATGCGAGCCATTTTAGACATGCTAACTGCTACATATGGAGAGTCAGTTAATTCGATACCAATGTGCGCAATATGAGAACCCAATGGGCCCATAGAGAACGGTACTACATATAAAGTACGACCTGCCATTGAACCGTCAAACAAACCATTTAGGCGGGCACGCATTTCAGCAGGCTCTTCCCAGTTGTTTGTTGCACCAGCATCTTCTTGTTTTTCAGAGCAGATGTAAGTACGACCTTCAACACGAGCAACGTCAGAAGGATCAGAATTAGCAAGATAAGAACCAGGATGCGTTTCTTGGTTAAGCGCTTGCATTGTGCCGTTAGCGATCATCAAGTTGATATAACGTTGATATTCTTCTTCGCTGCCGTCACACCATTCAATTTTCGCTGGTTTTGTTAATTTTGCAATTTCTTCCACCCACGCAATAAGCTTAGGGTGACGAACGAATTCTGGTGCGTTCACTTGGGTCATGGTGAGGCCTATCTCAAATATGTACACGTTTGTACAAAGTACAATCTCAGCAATAAAATTTACTGCAGAGATGAAAAGATGAAAAAAAAGTGGCTGTATTAAAGCATAATTTGATAAAAAAAATAAGACCAAAGGCGTATCTAAATTATGAACAGTTCGATGGAGTTGCTTCATTTTAATTATTAAAAAACAATAGTTTGGTTAGATTTCTTGCTTTTATTTTGTGTATTTATTATATTTATGAGGATTATTCATTTAAGATATTAGTATTAAAATCATATGCTTGCATTTATTTTGTGATTGAGATTTATTATTGATTAAATAAATGGTAGTCATTTGAATTTTACATAACAAAACTGTTAAGTGTTGAATATTTGGACAAAAATAGAGCAATTACTTCAAATTTAGGTGCAAAATGTCAGAACAACTCAAACCTTTATCACTTATTTATAATAAAAAATCAGGTTTTCATGCTGCAAATAAAGATGAAGTGTATGAACAGTTGGTAGCAGATTTGAGTACTGCGGGTTTTGAAATACAGTCATTTGAGTTAAGTGAGTGCATCAACTTTGATCAGATGATGCAAGATATTTTACTACGTCATCGTCAAGCGGAGAATGTAGGGGTCGTGGTTGCTGCAGGTGGTGACGGAACTTTAAATGCAGTTGCATCTAAATTGATGGGAACGGATATTCCTATGGGGATCTTGCCTCTAGGTACATTTAACTATGTTGCGCGAGTGTTGAATATTCCGTTGGATTTATTAGATGCGGCCAAAACAATTAGTGAAGGGCAGCCACGTTCTGTACATGTGGCACAGCTGAATCAACATATCTATTTGAACAATGCCAGTTTAGGGCTTTATCCTTTATTTATTCAAAAAAGAGAACAGTTTAATAAGCATTTTGGGCGCTTTCCATTGCATGCGTATACCTCAGCATTGGATGTTCTCATCCGCGACCGTAAAGAGTTAAAACTTGAAGTAGAAGTCGATGGACAACGCTATCCAGTGAAAACGTCATTGATTTTCTTTGGCAATAACCAACTTCAACTTGCTGAAATGAAACTACGTATTGCCGAGGCGGCGGAAGCAGGCAAAGTGGCGGGCGTGGTAGTAGCAAAAAGTGATAAGCGGACTTTGTTCAAGACCTTATGGCAGTTGATTAAAGGCAATTTGGATCAGGCTTCCGATGTCTATAGCTTTGCAGCAGATGAAGTGATTGTTCATTCAAAGCGCAATAAGCTCACGGTTGCGGTAGATGGAGAAATTGTCACGATGACACCACCGCTGAAAATTACAGTACGTAAGCATGCGCTGAATGTCATGGTTCCCGCATGATTTTACATTTGTCGGATTTACATTTTGGGACCGAACGCGAAGTCTGTTTGCAGGCCATTCGTCAGTTATGTGAGGAACACCCTTTTGAAGCAGTGGTGGTCAGTGGGGACTTGACCCAGCGCGCACGGTTTATTCAGTTTTATGCTTGTCGGCAGTTTTTAGACAGTTTAAAGCTGCCGTATTTGGTGGTGCCAGGGAATCATGATATTCCGCTGTACCATGTGTGGAATCGTTTTTTCAGCCCCTTTGCACGTTATCAACTGTTTTTTGGGGGGGTGGAAAACACGTTGGAAACTGAACGCTTTTATGTCATTGGGGTGAATAGTATTCGTCGGCGTTACCACACACGAGGGCATATTTCACTGAACCAAATTCAAGAGATTGACCTGAAGTTGCAGCAAGCACCTGCACACAAAATTAAACTGATCGCCGCGCATCAGCCTTTTTATACTCCGCCAGACCATAGTCATGGTGTGAAAGACTGCCCAATGCTTGGTCGTATTGCGTTGGAGCAATGGAGCCAGCATGGTTTAAATGGACTCTTACATGGGCATCTACACCATGCTGCCGTTTATGATTTGAATCAGATTTATCAACTTGGGGTATCGCATCCTGTGCTGGATATTCATGCGGGAACGGCAACGTCTTATCGTTTACATGCGGGTTTGCCCAACAGCCTGAATATTATTTTGCCGAATGCCGATGTACAACATTTGAGCTTTAACGCTGAAACAAATCACTTCGAGTTGATGCAGCAAAATACCTCAGATTGAATTGAGTGTCTAAACTTTGATGAGGTTTGCTTAAAAAGAGCGCAAAAATATAAAAATATTTTGTGTTTGCCCTTGAAGCGTTTTATTCCATCCCCACAAAAGTGTCATATCAAAATTTTGTTGATGACCTAGGAATAAGAAGTCATCTTCACATCGTAAACAACGGCATTTTAAAAATGTCTATGGAGCAAGAAATGAGCAAAATTCGTCCTTTACATGACAACGTTGTGATTCGCCGCGTAGAAAAGGAAACTAAAACTGCAGGTGGTTTAATTTTGAGTACTTCTGCTGCTGAACAGCCAGCTCAAGGTGAAATCATTGCAGTAGGTAATGGCAAAATTACAGACAATGGCGTTCGTGCTTTAGACGTAAAAGTGGGCGACAATGTACTGTTTGGTGCATATGCAGGCACTAAAGTTAAAGTCGAAGGCGAAGAACTTCTTGTGATGAAAGAGTCTGATATTTTAGCGGTTCTTGAAGGTTAATTCAGAACGTTCATTTGCTGTTTAAGCAATACAATTGATTAAAATTTAAGAATATTTGGAGTTTAGTATGTCAGCTAAAGACGTAAAATTTGGTGATTCAGCTCGTTCTAAAATGATTGCAGGCGTAAACGTGCTTGCAGATGCTGTAAAAGTAACTTTAGGTCCTAAAGGCCGTAACGTTGTGATTGACCGTTCTTTCGGCGCGCCGCACATCACTAAAGATGGCGTAACAGTTGCGAAAGAAATTTCTCTAAAAGACAAATTTGAGAACATGGGCGCTCAATTGGTTCGTGAAGTATCTTCTAAAACCAATGATATCGCGGGTGACGGTACAACAACTGCAACTGTACTAGCTCAAGCAATTTTAAATGAAGGCATTAAGTCTGTAACTGCGGGCATGAACCCAATGGACTTGAAACGTGGTATTGACCTGGCTGTTAAAGCATTGGTTGCTGAAATTAAAGCAACAGCAAAACCTGCTTCTGATACTAAAGCGATTGAACAAGTCGGTTCAATCTCTGCAAACTCTGACGAAACTGTAGGTAAACTCATTGCACAAGCAATGGAACGCGTAGGTAAAGAAGGCGTGATTACTGTTGAAGAAGGTTCAGGCTTTGAAGATGCTTTGGACGTTGTTGAAGGTATGCAGTTTGACCGTGGTTATATCAGCCCGTATTTTGCAAACAAACAAGATACATTAACGGCTGAACTTGAAAATCCATTCATCTTGCTTGTTGATAAAAAAATCAGCAACATCCGTGAATTAATTACTGTACTGGAAGCTGTTGCTAAAACAGGTAAACCACTTTTAATCATCGCTGAAGATGTTGAAGGTGAGGCTTTAGCTACACTTGTTGTAAACAACATGCGCGGAATTATCAAAGTATGTGCGGTTAAAGCACCTGGTTTTGGTGACCGTCGTAAAGCAATGTTACAAGACATCGCGATCTTAACTGGTGCGACTGTAATTTCTGAAGAAGTTGGCATGACTTTAGAGCAAGCTTCTCTTCAAGATTTAGGTACAGCGCACAAAATTACGGTATCTAAAGAAAACACTGTGATTGTTGACGGTGCTGGTGATGCAGCTCAAATTGCTGAACGTGTGACTCAAATCCGCGCGCAAATTGAAGAATCATCTTCAGAATACGACAAAGAAAAACTTCAAGAACGTGTTGCTAAATTGGCAGGCGGTGTAGCTGTAATCAAAATTGGTGCAGCGACTGAAGTTGAAATGAAAGAGAAGAAAGACCGTGTAGACGATGCGCTTCATGCAACACGTGCTGCGGTTGAAGAAGGTGTGGTTGCTGGTGGTGGTGTTGCACTGGTACGTGCTGCAGCTGCGCTTGATGGCGTAAATGGTGCGAATGACGATCAAAATGTAGGTATTAACATTTTACGTCGTGCGATTGAAGCACCACTTCGTCAAATCGTTGCCAATGCGGGTGATGAGCCTTCAGTTGTCATCAACGCTGTGAAAAATGGCGAAGGTAACTTCGGTTATAACGCTGCGACTTCTGAGTATGGCGATATGCTAGAAATGGGTATTCTTGACCCTGCGAAAGTAACGCGTTCCGCACTTGAACACGCTGCATCTGTAGCAGGTTTAATGTTGACAACTGAATGTATGATTACTGATGTTCCAGAAGACAAGCCAGCGATGCCTGATATGGGCGGCATGGGTGGTATGGGCGGAATGATGTAATCTGCCTATAATTTGAGTAATAATTTGTAATTTATAGATTTATTTATCATGTTTTTATAAGTTACTCACAGTGTTACTCACAAAATAATTTGTTGTAAAAAAGGTCGCTATTATAGCGACCTTTTTTTATTCTAGCGTTTTCAAATGGGCTCAAGATAAGTTTCTGAGCTTGTGATGCAAGCGAGTACATAACTATTCAGCCAAAAATTTTTACGTCCATCCTTGATAGGTGACTGTATACGTCCATCTTTGATGCGCTGATAGAGCTCTTTTTCACTGATATTCATACGTAGTGCAAATTCAGCGGTAGAAACTCGTCGTTCAGTGTTAGTCAGGTTTATAGATACACCCATAAAAATCATCTCCATTAAAAATTGGTTGTAAGAGATAAACTCTTAAAATAAAGCTTATCAAATTAATAAAAAAAAAGATGAGAAAAGTTTAAAAAAACAAAAAAAGGTTTATTTTTTAATTTATTATATCAGTAAAATAATCTTAAGTTTATTTAGATGGGATTTTTTAAAATATGTAATTCTATTTTGTAAAGTGATTTATTAAAAAATATTATTATAAAATAAGAGAATTAAGTTTTTAGGAACGCACACTGCAAAGCCGACCTAAAAAGGTCGGCTATTAACGTTTACAGCTTTTTTCTGTTAATTTTTTATTATTTACTCATCGTAAATTAAGAATGGATTATTTAAGTTGAGTAAAATTGAATTCTTTTTGTTGTTAAACTCTCTTCCAATTTCTGAAATATTAAATTCATTTATCTCTTCAGTGTTAAATGATTTTCTATCAAAATAATCATGCATTAAATAGAGTTTCATGATCTCAAATAATATATCGATTGGATCATCATCATTATTATTTAATTTAAGAAGCGACAATAATGTCCCACCAATAAAATTTTTGATGATTCTCTCTATTTCTCTTTTTAATATTTTGTTTCTTTTCTAAAGCATCATCCGTGTCTAAGATGTTTTGATGGATTTTTATTTTTATATTGTCAGGTAGTTTTGACATATAATTGTCTAGCATTTTTTCAGCTAAAAAATAATGTTCAAGCACTGGTGGAACAACTTCTCCGAAATAACTATAATCTAAAATATCGCGTTCTATTTTTGTAATATGATGATCATCTTTTTCTAAGATAAGCGTAAGTGTTTCATTGTATTTGATTCTTCTATTTATATATTGATAGGTTTTCTTGAGCAAATATTTTTCTTTATCACTAAGTTCTCCTAATTTTTTTGTTCGATTAATTGAATGACATCATAATGTGTTTTTTCGAAAGCGGGATTATTCATTGCAAAATATTCTATTGAATAAATGTGATCTTGTGTTGTTAATGCTGTACGACTCATCTTGATATTTTCTCACTAAAAAAATAAAAAATGTATATCACATGTCAATTTTAAAACTTGAGAAAAGTTTAAATATTCAAAAAAAAGTTCTGCTTTTTTTTCTGCTCGCTGCTAGTCACTTTTAGTTTGCTGTTAGTTTTACTGTTAGTGGTGAGGGATAAAAATCATTTTTTGCGAATGCAAAAAAAAGATTTTTATCTCGTCTCCGTGTTCATTTCAATTCGCTTGCAGCGAATCAAAATGAACACTACATCTCGTCCTGCGGAGCACTTTTAGTTTTTTAAGTTATTGTATTTAAAAGATATTATTTATTGAATATTCGAAAAAGCACTTGAGATGGTTAAAAATAACACAAACGTCTGTTACACGTTAAAAATTGGGGCTGTTACATGTTATTTTGCTTAAAGTTTGATCGGTGTTACACGTTAAAATTTCTGTTGTTACACGTTAAAACTGGGGGGTGTTACACGTTAAAAGTACGTATATTTATGATGCTGATATATTTTCTATAAAAAATCGCATTATTTTTCATTTTCTGCATCAAACGAATAAAATTTTTGAATAATTTTATATGATCCATTTTCTTTATTTGAACTTAGGTTTGTATATGTATTATTTTGATTTACGCCATAATGTGAAAATGTTAAAAACTCAGCATAAAAATATGCGTAGAGATAAATTCAAGCATTCATCTGAACTTGGCTATCACTACATTACGCGAACATTATATTTCTCAACACATAAACAAGATGTTGAAGAGCTTGAATATACAGCATCAGCCAATATGCCAAAATGGGCAGCTGAGAGCCCCGAAGTATTTTGGAATGCAGCAGATCAATATGAAAGTATGAAGGGGAGGACATCTACGCATATTACCGTGGCTTTGTCAAAAGAACTTGATTGTTTACAACGTATAGAATTGTCGAATCAACTCATACATGAATTCTGTGGTCATTATCAGATGCCCTATAGTTTTGCAATTCATAATCATGTTTCAACCCTCGATGGGCGTTATGAACAACCGCATTTGCATTTATTATATTCTGAACGAAGTATTTATGATGGCATTGAACGAACACCAAAACTGTATTTTCAAAGACATTGTTCAAAGAATCCTGAGAGAGGCGGTGCCAAGAAACTAACAGCAGATGTAATTGGGCTCGGTCGTCATCAAATTAATCATTATCGAAAAATCACAGAAAATGTCATAAATAAATTTTTAAAAGAATATGCACCCATTAAAGAAGTGGAGATCTACGGAATTAAGTTCCACGTCGAAAATAAGGTCTCATGTTTATCGAATGAAGATTATAACAAAAAAAATGGGACAAATTTAAAAGATGTTCCGCAAATACCTCGACATTATTTGCATAGTAAAGATCCGGATATTCAAGAAAAAATTAAAATGGTTAGACAAATAGTTAAAGAGATTCGAGAAGCGAACTTATATGAATTACATCAAGCTGAGTATCAGCTTGAATTGTCCAGAAGAAATCAGTATCAATATGAAAATAATGATATTGCTCAGAAGCCAAAATCAAATGATTTTGACTTCTAATTTATTTTGGTTGTCTAGCTGAGTCATAAGCAAGTTTTGATTATTGATGTGATCAACTTGCTTATTCTGTTAAATAGCGGTCGATTTGTAATTGCTCAAGTGGATGCCATTGATAACGGTATTGACCATCGAATGACTGCTTAATATATGCAATATGTCGAATCACCTGTTTCTGCTGTTTGAGTAAATGCTGAATGCGCTGATCGGCATAATGAATATCAACGCGCTGCTGCAACAGCGCTTGATAGAAATGACGATAATCCATATTCATATTTTTGAGTATTTCACTTGTAGCGATCGGGGAGAGTGGCTGACTCAATCCTTGTGCCGTCGTATGTTCAGAAATGACAATTTTCGGTTGTACGGAAATTTTCGCTGATTTTAAGGACTGCGTGGGAGTAGTCGCCTGATCTTTGAGAGTGTGAAACGCCTGTTGAATTGACAGCGTTAGTGTATCAGCTTGAGTGTCTTTAACTGCATTTCTACTTCTTTCAGGCTTTGTAACAGTTGTATTTGTAGTTTGCATCAACGATTGCGGTTGAGCTTGAGTTTCAGTATTCGGCTGGATCAATTGTTTTAACTTTTTATAGTTAATTGAATAAAAGTTGGTTTGAAGCCATTTATTTTTTGAGAGCTTTTTAATCACTAAAATCTCAGCTTGTTTTAATTTAGCGACGATCCGTTTGATTGTGGAGACACTATAAATCCCGAGTGTTTGTTGCCATTGTTCATAACTATGGAACCAATACTTTTTTCCTTTGTGGACTTGAGCATCACTGTGTTCTAAACAGTAGTGCAGTTTTTGCAAGAAAGTCGCGGCTGCGACGCCATACGCTTTTGCAAGCGTAGGCGAAGCAATTAAAGGGTAGTCAGAGGGAGCCAGCAGAATATGCTGATTATGCTTCATAACGTGCTCCCAAAAGACGCTCAGCACGTTCAATCAGGTTCTGACGCTGATGGGTACGGAATGCCCAGAGCGAAGGGGTATGATTATTTTGATTGAGTTTTGCGACTTCAGTGATTTGTTCATCATTCATCTGGCGCATGCATTGACGAATAATTTGGTGCGCATGTTCAAGCTCGGTCAGCATGGAGTCTGCAGTATCGAGTGCTTGATAAAGATGGGTTAAGCTTTGACGCTGGGGATTTGAAATGCTTTTGCCAAGTTCAACAATCAGTTGAGAGGCTTGTTTTTTAGATGTGCTAGTGTATGCACCATGAAATTTAGCGTTCATAGCAGTGGTCCTAGATAAGTTTTAAATACTTACCAGCATTACTTCTCACGGTAATGGTGGCAGCGAGACAGGGGTGAGAATACTGAATCTAGGATCAGCCAACCTTACGGTTGCCCTATCAAGCTGCCATAACGACTGCTAAAACAGTAGACAAAAAAATAGCCGCGAGTGCGACATTAATTTGCACCTAGATTGTATCAGGTTCTCACGCCTGAACACAGATTTTGCTGTGTCCTATAAGCTTATCTGCGTATCCCGTGAGCTGTCAACGCTGTATTTGATTATTTTTACAAAACGCAACATTTCATTAATTCATTGATTAAGCTTTAGTTATTTGCGAAGTCTGACGGCTGGATCTACCTATGTTGAACAGGAATGTGTCATTTGATACGGCATAGCTTTTCTTCAGATACGCTTAAAGAAATGAATGTTTGGCGAAGATCTATTCAATCATTTTATTCATTTATTTTATTACAGAAGAGCAGTTCATTTTAGGCCGATCCATGAAATCAAAATGAACCCATGGATGGTTTTAATTTGAGCTTCTGGGTGAAATCAACAACTTAACTGAATTTATTCAAGCCGATCATGTGAATTTTATCGTATCGCAAAATTGACTAAAGCGCTGGATAAATCTAATATGAGCTCGCTGGCCTACATTGCCAGTCGGTTTTAGCAGACCGTCCAACACAAGAGCATTAAAGGACTTGTCCTTTAGTGTTTATCTCCTCGTGCCTCTCTGCGGTGGAACGGGAGGGGGACGTCTTTGACGTGCTGGATTCTTGTGTTCCAGTCTGCTAACCCGCTCTCGTTCTGCCACCATTATTTAGCAGTAATTTGGTAGAACTTCTTTAACACAAGGAGCTTCTCATGCTGTATCCATCTATTCTTTATTGTGCCTCCGCACCTGTTCAACCTTGTTGTGTCATTCAACAGGGCATACAGCACTGATTTTAATTTTTAAGCTGTATTAAAAAAACATTTTTACACGAACAATCTCTAAGGTGGATGGCTCAATCACGCCTATAAAAAATACTTATTTTTATATCCCCTTGTGATTGTCAATTGCATTGAACATGCGGGGAACAATGATGTCTGAATTCACTCAACCAAAAATCATTCCAATCGAAAATCGCCCACCAAAATCCAAGGTCTTTGTTAAATGCATTGTGGTGCCGATCGTCATTTTTTTAATTATGGCTAAAGTGTTTGCTTTTGGCTGGTTTGGCTCTCTGTTCTTTGGCATCTGGCTGTTATGGTTTGTGATCACCTATTACTTCTATGAATATGGCAATACCTACTTTGCAGGCATGACGGAGCAACTGAGCCGCCAAGGTGAACAGTTTAATTATCACAATCGTGGGGTCTGGATTAACAGTCAGGATAAAACCATCATCCTGTTTGATGAACCTGAACAGCGTTTAGTGAAATACCCATTTGACTATATTACCTCAGTCGGCCACTTCAACTTAGTTGAAGACAAAGTCTCTTATACAAGCACAGTCACCAGCAATCCGATGACGGGAACGCATATCCGCCATCACGAACATCGCAGCCCAGTCAAAAGAGAATACCAAGTCAATATTGGAACACGCGACCCATTCAAACCGCATTACCGCCTCAAAGTGTTATTTCCTTGGCGTAGCCCAAAAATGGCCAGTGAAATCCGCCAACGGCTTTGTTGCACAAAGATTTCATAACTATATGATTTTAAAAGTTTTGATTATTTTTTGATCCAAAATTAAATTTATTTAAATCAGATGCTTACATATTTATGCAACAAAGCCGTCATGGTGTTATGGGCTATAACACGCCGAATATTGATCGTATTGCCCAAGAAGGCGTGATGTTTACCGATCACTATGCACAGCCAAGTTCAACCGCTGGACGTGCAGCATTTATTACAGGTCAGTATCCAATTCGTTCAGGTATGACGACAGTCGGTCGTCCAGGTTCACCTTTAGGGATTAAAGCTGCAACACCGACTTTGGCAGAAGTACTCAAACCGTTAGGTTATATGAGTGGTCAGTTTGGTAAAAATCATTTGGGTGATCGAAATGATAGCTTACCGACAGTACATGGTTTTGATGAATTCTTTGGTAATTTATATCACTTAAATACTGAAGAATTTCCTGAACAGTATGATTATCCAAAAGATCCAGAATTCCGTCAAAAATTTGGTACTCGTGGCGTTCTACACTGTTATGCAAACACTACAGATGATGAAACGAATGATCCGCGTTTTGGTAAAATGGGTAAGCAAAAATGTAAAGATACGGGTGAACTTTCGCGTAAACGCATGGAAACGGTGGATGATGAGTTCATTGCTGCCAGTGTAGACTTCATGAAGCGTAGTAAAAAATCGGACAAGCCGTTTTTTGTGTGGCTGAATCCAAGTCGTATGCATATGTTTACCCATTTACGTCCTGAGCATCGTTACTTAGCTGCCAAAGCCACCTCAGAAGATGATTTATACGGCAGTGGTATGGTTGAACACGATATGCAAGTCGGTCAACTCTTGGATGATATGAAGAAGATGGGAGTGTTGGATAACACCATCATTGTTTATACCACCGATAACGGCCCTGAGCACAGTGCAAAAAATCATGGTGGAACCACACCGTTCCGTGGTGAAAAAATGACGACCTATGAAGGGGGAGTCCGTGTTCCAATGATGGTACGGTGGCCGGGACATATTCCTGCGGGACAAGTGAAACACGGCATTCAGTCGCATATGGATCTGTTTACAACTTTGGCGAATGTCGCAGGGAATAAAAATGTAGTCGAGGAAATGAAAACCAATCGTAAGCAAATTATTGATGGTGTAAACAATATCGACTATTGGACGGGAAAATCAAAAGAGAGTATGCGAGATAATTTTCTGTACTATCGTGAATCGATTTTACGTGCAGTTCGTATTAATCAATGGAAAGTTCATTTTGAAACCAGTGAAAATTATTACGACCAATATCAAAAGCAAAAAATTTCCAGTGATGTACAACCTTCGCCAAGACCCATTTGAGACTTTTGATAGTATCAGAGACCGTTCAGATATTATTCAAACCAAGCAATGGATTTCTGAACCCTTACAGGCATTACTGGGTTCACACATTAAATCTTTGATGGATTATCCACCGGTACAAAAAGCTGCAACACTTGATTTTAGCGAGCTAATTAAGAATATGCAAACTCAAAAGTAGTAAACTCTGATAAAGGTGGCCGAAGTAATTAGGCTACCTTTTTGATGTTTGGGTGAAATTTTTGCTGTGATATATAAATAAGCAATTTAAATCATTCAGAATGTTGCGAGTGTCTATTCCAAGGATTTGGTGAGTTTAAAGTTGGACTCAGGTTGATCCAGTACTTGACCTTTATCGCCACGCATTTCAATAAATTGCGCACCAATATAATAAATACGGCTATCACCAGATGAGTCGAGCTGTATCAGTTGATCAGAGCCATTCACAAATTGAAATGAACCTTTCACTTCATTCACATAATTATTATTCGATTTGCCTAAAAATTTTTGTTTCAGCACAAAATGATGATCTAAGGTCAGTTCAAGTTCAGTGTCGATCCCAGAACAATCATGACAGGGTAGAATCCCTTGATATGTGCCTACCCAATCTAAGGCATTTGCTGTGTCTGGTGTATCCATCACGGTTGCGCTAGCACTGTCGTCCAGAGATGCCGTGACATTGTGATCTGGTGGAGGATTGTTTTCATTTGGCTTTGAGCATGCAGTTAACATGGTGAAAGATAGGCATAGTGCTAAAACAGTCTTTTGCATATACAGCACCCGATATTATTCATTGTTTAGTTTTACCTTACAGTAGTGCAAGAAATGAATCTATGAAGATCTGTGAGTGCTTCTGTATCTTCAATAAAGAATACTATTCACGTATTTTTACCTTTAATCTCAAAGACCCTGTTTTTTCTTGAAATATTTGGAATTAAATAAAATATACGTTTATAGATTAATTGTTGTTTTATTGAGCGTCTCGCCGTGTATTTGATCAGCAGCATTGCTAGAATCGGCACAGATTTTTAGTAATGTGGTATTTTTTGTGTTCGAAAAGCTTGCAGAACAAAGTTTAGCCTTAATGGGGTGGCAGATTGATAATCATTGGGATTTGAATATCGATCAATGTGTGATGATTGCAGCGCCACATACCAGCAATTGGGATGCGCTGTACGCTCGTTTGGCATTAAAGGCCTTAGGTGTGCATGTCCGTATCACTATTAAAGACAGCTATATGAAACTGCCATTTGGGCCATTTGTTCGTGCAATGGGCGGGATAGGTATTGACCGTCGTCCGAAGCATGAAGGTGAACCACGTCCAAGTATGGTACAACTCATGAGTGATCTTTTTAAAGAACACCCTAAGTTGGTGATGTTGGTCACCCCTGAAGGGACACGTGCCAAGCAGGAACAGTGGAAAACAGGTTTTTACCATGTTGCAGTTAGTGCAGGTGTTCCAATTGCGTTGGCCTATATGGACTATGCGAAGAAAAAAACTGGAGTGGGTAAAATTATTTATCCTACGGGTGATTATGAAAAAGATATGGCTGAAATTATGGCATTTTATGCACAAATTTCTGCTAAATTTCCTCAAGATTTCAGTGTCGATACTCGCTATCACAACGACTCAACTGTGTCTTAACTTCAAATTTAAGTCATATGAAATTAAAAAAGACAGCTTTCGAGCTGTCTTTTTTATTGCTAACCGTATTTTAAGGGCTTTGCTAGGGATTGGGTAAAACCCCACCTAGTGACTGGCATGCGGCCGTATAACTTTGTAGCTGTGTTTCAATCACTTCGGGCAGGGGCAGGTCAAAAATTTGATCGCCATGTTGATAGCTTTCTACATAGGATTGGGCTTTTTGTTTGCTGCTGGCAAGCACTTGTTCATGATAACTGGTCATGCTGCTGTGGTCTGCCTGATCGCGTTCTATATTTTGACAGTCAAAAGATTGGAGAAGTTTTTCGGCTTGTTTTATTTCTTTGGATGAGCTTATGGAGCAAGCACTGATAAAGCAAATACTCAGTAGTGCAAGAGGCAGTTTCATATATGGTGGGCGGTGGGTTTTAAGGTGCGCCAATTGTATAAAGATTTGTGAAGCTGGAGGAAGTCTAGTAGTGCCAAGCTGTTTAAAGATAAGCCTATTTTGACACAAAACACACAATTGCTGACCCAAGCCAATGCCAAAGTGCAGAGTCAGGTTTTTATAGCACTACAGAAAGCGATAGCTGATACATAGAAAACAGCCTGTACTAAATAATAAACCCAGTACCGTATGCTTGAACTGCCGCTCCGAAATCTTATAAAACAATTGCGCGCCGAGCATGGCCGGTAGACTCACACTCAAAAGTAAGATGCCCATATAGGGTAAATGTTGCAAGTTTAAATTTCCGCGGAGCAGATAGGTGAGTAAGGTGAATAGCTGAATGGCGAAATTAAAATGCCTTAAAATTGAGCGCTGTTGCTCTTTAGGAAGGTTTTTTAACATGACCCAAGCTGAAGGCAGTGAGCCACAAAAGCCTCCTAACCCACCCAATACACCTCCAAGAAAACCAATACTGCTATCGGCGTATTTTCCAGAGTTTTGAATGAAGTGAATCTGGGGATTAAGTAGCATCAATGGACACCAAAGAATCAGAAAAATTCCTAGAACCAGTTTAAAGGTATGTGCTTGAATGATGTCTAACAGATAGGTACCCAATGGAACGCCAATCAGACCTGCAAGGATATAAGGCGTAACAAGGCTTTTATCAAGTTGAAAGGCAGATTCCGACTTTAAGGAAATTAGGTGACTCCAGACTGAGGCGAACACCACCAAGGGCGCTGCGAGCTGAGGTGCCAAGATCCAGACCCAAAATGACATGGCAATTAAGGCAAATGCAAAGCCCGTGAGTCCCTGTACAAAACCCGCCACCATTACACCTAAGATAAAGATCAACCAAGTCATATGCGATATATTTAAAATTTTAGCGAGTGTATGGTTTTTCGATCTGTCTACATAGTTTTAGACATGAAAAATGATTGAAACCTTAGCTTGATTTTGAATATGTATATTGATCTTCATACATAGCGTAGCTCAGAACCACACTAATATGCGCTAAGACCACTTTCTTTCGTGATGGTGTCAATCAAAAGGACATAAAAGTGTCTAGATTATGGGGAAACAACCACTTTCTTTTGATATAAACCTGCACGTACAGACCCAGCTTTGGTGTTCTTTATTTGAATCCAAGTGCTTGGAAGTTTTAACTGATTCAAATCTCGGTCGGCTTCCACATAAATATAGCCATTATTTTGAATCATCGGATCCGCCAAGAGGGCTAGTTCTTCCCATAGCTCTAGGCTATACGGCGGGTCTAAAAAGACCAAATCAAACTGTTCTTTTAAGGTAGGTAATGTTTGCTGTGCAGTCGCTACTTTTAACTGGGCACGAGACTTAGGGACTTTAAGGAGTTCCAAGTTTTTTGTTAAAAACTGTGCTTGATTGTGGTCAGGTTCAATTATCACTACTTTTGAGGCACCACGTGATAAGGCTTCAAATGCCAACGCACCCGAACCTGCACAAATATCCAAAACATTGGTGTTTTGCACATCCCACATGAGCCAATTAAACAAA
The DNA here is from genome assembly GCF_058599305.1 of Acinetobacter sp. CAU_H_S139_7. NCBI lineage: Bacteria > Pseudomonadati > Pseudomonadota > Gammaproteobacteria > Moraxellales > Moraxellaceae > Acinetobacter > Acinetobacter sp. CAU_H_S139_7. The sequence continues at coordinate 2,434,602 of NZ_CM178651.1, read as the reverse complement.
GTCTCACGTACACGATCAGGCGTAGGGCGTAAACCTTCAATACTGGCAAAAGGCAATTGGCGACGTTTCCAGTCCCCTCCAATGATGCGGAGTTGGTTTTTCATAATTAGTCTGACTCCACAGGTGCAGAAGGTGGTGTAGCTGAACGGCTTGTATTTGCCGTTGTTGAAGTGGGTGCTGTATTTGAAGTACTGGTTGGTGTAGCTGTATTTGTCCCAGTTGTGGTCGCTGGTGGAGTGCTACCACTTGGTAATTCACCCGGTTTAATCCCCGCCGTCATCAAGCCGCCACTAATTTGATGGTTTTGAGGACGAATTGGATTTTTATGACGTGTGAGCAGCCAGTAGTCTAAGATCGGACGAGCCAGCTGTGCCGCAGAACCACCGTGACGACCATTTTCCCACACTACTGCAATCGCAATTTCAGGGTTTTCCGCAGGTGCAAAGCCAACAAATAAACCGTGGTCGAGCTGACGTTCTGTTAAAAGTGCTTCGTTATAGCGTTTGCCTTGGGCAATACTTTTGACTTGTGCCGTACCAGTTTTACCTGCAATTTTATACATTGGTGTACGAATACCACGTCCTGTACCCGTTTCGATGACATCGACCATAGCATCACGCATTTTTATCCAGTCTTCATCTGTACCATTGAACTGAATTCGACCATCAGGTGCATTGAGGTTTTTATGTGGTTTTGCGCCTTTACTGGTTTGTAAAACATGTGGAATTACATGCGAACCATGATTCGCAGTAATGGCAGTTGCCATGGCTAATTGTAGGGGGGTTGCGGTAAAAGCACCTTGTCCAATACTGACAGAAATGGTTTCACCTTTAAGCCATTTGGCATCGCGAGTACGCATTTTCCATTCAGGGTTTGGATACAGACCTGTGCTTTCACTCGGTAAATCAACACCCGTTTTCTCACCAAAACCAAACTGACGCATCCATGTGTTCATTTTTTCAATGCCCATGCGGAAAGACAGAATGTAATAAAAGGTATCGCAAGAAACAACTTGAGCTTTATGTAAATTGACTACACCATGTCCTGACTTTTTCCAGTCACGGAATTTATGCGAATCGCCCGGAAGGGTAAAATAGCCATGATCGGAAATAGCAGTACCCCAATCAATTAAGCCATAATGAATACCACCTAAACCAAACATCGGTTTAATGGTTGAGCCGGGTGGGTAAGCGCCTTGTACAGCACGGTTATATAGCGGTTGATCGAGGTTATCGCGTAAACCGCTATAGTCGGTATGACTAATCCCCGTGACAAACAGGTTAGGGTTAAAACTTGGACTTGAGACCAAGGCCAGAATTTCACCTGTACGTGGATCCATCGCCACGATTGCACCACGACGACCTGCAAGCTGCTCTGAGGCAACCGTCTGCAAGCCATAATCGAGTGAAAGATATAAGTCATTACCACGAACGGGTTCTTTGCGACCTAAATGGCGCAACACGTTACCGTGCGCATCGGCTTCGACCGACTCATTTCCTGGCACACCATGTAGCAAATCTTCATAGGAGTTTTCTACCCCAATTTTACCAATCAGGTTAGTGCCCGCATACAAATCTTTATTGATACTTTTTAATTCTTTATCGTTAATTCGACCTACATAACCAATCACATGGGCAAATAGCTCACCATGTGGATAGTAGCGCGTCATCTGGGTTTCGATATTAACCCCAGGGAATTGATACTTAACTTCGCTAAAGCGAGCGATATCATTTTCATTGAGATTAAGTTTAATGGAAACGCGTTCAGTTTTACGTGAGGCTTTAATACGACTGTTAAAGCGTTCAATATCATCTGGTGTGAGTTCTAAGATTGGCGTTAAACGTTCAATCGTAGCATCAATATCCGTCACATCCGCTCGACTCATCGTCGCGGTAAAGACAGGATAGTTGTCCGCCAACAACACACCATTGCGGTCATAAATATAACCACGTGCAGGGGCTAAAGGTTGTAGGCGGATACGGTTTTGATCGGATGCAGTTGAAAACTCGTCAAATTGAACCAGCTGCAAATAGGCATAGCGAGTGACTAAAATCAGCAAGAAGAAAACCACAATACCCATGGAAATAAAGGTACGATTTCGAAAAATGCGCTTTTCTTGTTGGACATTTTTTAAAGGAAAGTGCTGTTTCATACCAAATCGACTTAAACACATGGATAAAGAGGAAAATACCTGCGCGCTATTCTAACGCATGTCACACTGTTTTGATATTTGTTATCGCTGCTTCTGCTTTTCATTTTTGCCTAAATTTTGACTTTATAGACATCAAAAATATAAATTGCTGTATATAAGTGTTTTATAAATTCTGCTACAGTCAAAATCCTGTAAAAAGGGACCAATTACTAAAATAACATTACGGATAATGGTGACAATAATGACAAGAATTTATCCAGTGTTGGCACTTGTTGCCTGTGCAAACGTAGCCTACGCTCAAGATAATTCCTTTTTGCCAGATGCGAAAATTCCTGCTGGCAGTGCTCAAACGTGGAATGTAGGGGCTGGTGTAACGCAGAAATTACTGCACACCAATTTGGAGTGGGTGAATCCTTATGGCATTGCATACGCAAAAGCTGGGGTATTTATCAATGATGATTACCCTGTCGGTGGTCAGCTGGGTTTTAGATTTCCTGTGCATTTTACTGGTAAAGATAAAAATGGTTATTATCTCGGTGTTTACGCAGGGCATATTGACAGCAAGAAAGTAGATGGCGAGTACGAATCTCGCCTTGGTGGTGGTGTAGATCTTGCTTATGTGTTACTTAGTCCTGAACGAATCAGCACTTTCAGTGTAGGGATTGGTGCAGGCGAAAAACTCGAAGCCAAATCGGGTTATGTGGTTGCAGAAACTGAACCGAGACTACAATTTTCCTATACTCTAAGTTTCGGTTTATAGACACAATATCTTTTTTAAAACGCTATATAATTCAGTTAATAAAATTAAATATGGAAGTTATGCATGCTTGAGTACGTCAATCAGTTGTGGCAAACCTTTTTGAATCGACCTGATTTTTGGGCTGTACTCAGCATTATTCCTGTGACTGCTTTTGTGACTTGGGCACACGTTTGGATGGCCCTGAAAATGGTCTTTTACCCGATTACATTTTGGGGGGTTCATATTGGGCCTTTGCCTGTGGGTTGGCAGGGTATTGTGCCCAGAAAAGCGGGGCGTATTTCAGGCATCATTACGGATAACACCTTATCTAAACTTGGTTCTTTGCGTGAATTTTTAGATGCAATGGATCCTGAGGATATGGCGCGAATCATTGGTGAGCAAGTTGGTTTTGAACTTGAGCACCTGATTGATGAAGTCATGATTGACCGTAATGCTGTACTTTGGGAAAACTTACCTTATTCGATTAAGCGTCGAATTTATGCGCAGGCACACAAACAGCTTCCGGCTGTGCTCAGAGAATTAGTGACCGAACTGACCATGAACGTCGAGTCACTTGTGGATATGCGCGATATGGTGGTCAGCCAAATGGAAGGTGACCGCAGACTAATGGTGCGTATGTTCTTGAAAGTGGGTCAGAAAGAAATCAACTTTATTTGGCATATTAGTGCCCTCATTGGGATGTTCTTTGGTATCTTCCAAATGATTGTTTGGTTTGTGGTGCCATGGCATTGGACCGTGCCATTTTGGGCCGCGGTATGGGGCTTCTTAACCAACTGGATTGCGATTTGGATGGTGTTTAATCCAATTGAGCCACACTATGTTCGATACTTACAACTGACTGAATTAACAAAAGATCGTAAGTTTCCATGGATTAAACCTGTGATTCCGCGCATTGGGACTTATAATGTACAAGGAGCTTTCATGAAGCGCCAAGAAGAAGTGTCTGATGTGTTTGCAAGTGTAGTCACAGAAGACCTGATTACGTTAAAATCCATCATGACTGAAATGATGTATGGCAATAAAAAAGACAAGACCCGTCGTATTGTCAAACGTCATATTAATGAAATCATGGAAACGCCATTGGTGAGAACATCTTTGCAGCTGTCTTTGGGGCCACGTGAATACGCAAAACTCAAGACGGACTTGATTGATCGTTCAATTGAAATTACGATGGTGCCTGTATGCGACCCAGCGTTCAATGCGAGCCGTGCACAGAAAATCTATCAAATGTTTAGAGACCGTATTCGAGAGCTAACACCGAAAGAATTTCAAAACTTATTACGTCCTGCATTTCAGGAAGACGAATGGATTTTGATTTTATTGGGTGGGGTAACGGGCTTCATTGCGGGTACAATACATTTGTTTGTAGCTTTCTTATAATTAGATGCTAAAAATATGTCGAATTTGTCGGCATGTACTAAAGTGTCAAATACATTGTTTAAATGAGGATGTTTTTTTATGCGCATTATCTTACTCGGACCACCTGGAGCAGGTAAAGGTACACAAGCTCAGTTGATCTGTAAGCGCTACAATGTCCCACAAATTTCAACCGGTGATATGCTCCGTGCTGCAATTCGTGAAGGAACTGAACTCGGTCTACAAGCTAAAAGCGTGATGGACAATGGTGGTCTTGTATCTGATGAACTGATCATTGGTTTAGTGAAAGAACGTATTGCACAACCTGACTGTGTAAATGGCTGTATCTTTGATGGTTTCCCTCGTACCATTCCTCAAGCCGAAGCGCTTGAAAATGAAGGCATCAACATTGATCACGTGATTGAAATTGATGTTCCTGACGAAGAAATCGTACAACGTCTTTCTGGTCGTCGTCAGCACCCTGCATCGGGCCGTGTTTATCACATCGTTTACAACCCACCTAAAGTGGAAGGTAAGGACGACGAAACTGGTGAAGAGCTGGTACAACGTCCTGATGACCAAGAAGCAACAATTCGTAAACGTTTAGGTTCATACCACACTGAAACTGAACAGTTGGTTGGTTTCTACCAAGGTCGCGCAGCGTCTGGTGAAAATGCACCAACCTATAACAAGCTGAATGGCTTACGTCCAATTGACGAAGTACAAGCAGATTTGTTTGCGATTCTTGATCAAGACAAATAATTGCATGTTTTAAACATGGCAATGTTTTGACATTGAAAGAGCTCTAAGTCATATTAGGGCTCTTTTTCTTGATCCTGTTAAAATGGAGTCGCGTGTGGCACAAGTTGGAATCATTGTTTTAATTATTGTTGTTGCGGCGGTATTAGTAGGTCTGTTTTATATCAGCGTAAAAATGCTACGCGATGTCAGTAAGCAAGAAAAAATGTCGAAGACGCAGCCAGAACGTCAGTTACATCCGAAGTTGCAGCAAGACTTAAAAGATAAATCAAATCAACAATAAAAAAACTGAACTTTAATGTTCAGCTTCTATCGTCTTTGTGGTAATACGTGCTGCACCAAATTCAAAACGATCTGGCCAGTTACACACATCTGAAACAATACACTCATGACATTTCGGTTTGCGTGCGATACAGCAGTATCGACCATGTAAAATGAGCCAATGATGCGAGTCGACAATAAATTCTTTCGGTATGACTTTAACTAAACGGTGTTCGACTTCAAGTACATTTTTGCCGACCGCTAACCCCGTACGATTGCCTAAACGAAAAATATGCGTATCGACCGCCATGGTCGGTTGTCCAAAAGCAGTATTTAACACCACATTGGCGGTTTTTCGTCCTACACCGGGCAAAGCTTCTAAATCGGCACGGTTGTTTGGCACGATGCTGTTATGTTTTTCAATCAGTATCTTACAGGCTTTAATGACATTCTCAGCCTTTGCATTATATAAGCCTATGGTTTTAATGTAGGTTTTTAAACCATCGACCCCTAAGGCATAAATCGTTTCAGGTGTATTGGCGACTGGAAAGAGTTTATCTGTAGCTTTGTTGACACTCACATCCGTCGCCTGAGCAGACAAGGTCACAGCCACCAACAGCTCAAAAGGACTCGAATAATTCAATTCAGTTTTGGGATTTGGACGTTGCGCGCGTAAACGTTCAAAAAAGATTTGGATTTGCTTTTTGGTCATGCTTTTTACGGGTTTTCCGCTTGTAGTGAGCATGCTTAAGCTCCCTGTAACTGATGAAGCTGTTGGGTTAAGTCATCTAACAACAGACGTTTTTTCGTATCTTCACGCACGCTGAGCTGCTTTTCTAATTTTTTAATTTGTACACGTAATTTCGCCAGCTCAATGGTGGCTTTTGCATCGAGCTTTGCTGCCATTTCTGGCTCTTTGTCGAGGATTTGAATATCAGGTACAGCATCGTTCTGTGCTGAAAACTGGGCAAATAACGCCGTATCAATTTCTGCACGAACTACTGGACCTTTACGGTGTAGACGCTGTTTTTCTTCACGCTGAATGTGCGCGTAATAGCGTTGTCTTAAGTCATCTTGCTCAGCTTTGCGCAAGATTTCCGTCGGTATACCGCTTACATCTGGAATAAGGTCAATACAGTCAACAGGACAAGGCGGAATACACAGTTCACAGCCTGTACACAGGTCAGTCAAAATACTGTGCATGAGTTTACCCGAGCCAACAATGGCGTCTACAGGACAGGCACTAATACATTTGGTACAACCAATGCATTCATCTTCACGAATGATTGCTTTCATTCTCTGTGGGCGGCCATCGGCTTGAATAGGCCAAACACTTTCCTCTGCAATTAATGCTGGTCGGTTTAGCAACTGAGCCAATGCATCGGCTACAGGCTGCCCGCCGGGTACACATTTATTGGCTGCTTCACCTTCGCTGATGGCTTGGGCATAAGGCAGACATCCATCACGATGTCCGCAGAGTCCACATTGGGTTTGGGGAAGGAGAGCATCGATATTTTGGATCAGGGAAATGTGCGAATTCATGCGTAAACCAATCCTGCAGATGAATTTGCAGAGATATTAGAAGAAATAGGTAGATCACTGAATTTTACCATGTTTTTTTTGATTAATCCTGTGTTCTAAAATGGTTCATTGATTGCATCATTTTTGAGCAAAAAAAAGATTTTAAACCTGTGTTTTCATTGGTGTTTTTTTATAAGCAGTTTCTAGGTATATTTTATATAAATAATTGTTATATAAATGATAAATATGTTTTTTAAAAGAAATGTGTTGTGAATTGTTGGTAAAAGATATTTAATTGTTTGCGCCAAAATTTAACATTGTTTATAAAATTTGACCAATTTTGATCCATTTTCTGCTGAGGATTAAGCGTTGAAATATAACAGCCTTAATGAGTTTTTAGATTACGTGAAAACACGTGATGAACATCAACCCGAGTTTCTACAAGCGGTAGAGGAAGTCATGACCAGCCTTTGGCCGTTCATTGAAAAAAATCCTCGTTATGCAGACCACGGCTTGCTAGAACGTTTAGTTGAGCCAGAGCGTGCGATTCAATTCCGCGTTTCATGGGTGGATGATCAAGGTCAAACGCATGTCAACCGTGCTTTCCGTGTTCAGTACAACTCGGCAATTGGTCCATTTAAAGGTGGTATGCGTTTTCATCCATCGGTGAATCTATCGATCCTAAAATTTTTAGGCTTTGAACAAACCTTTAAAAATGCGTTAACGACACTGCCAATGGGTGGCGGTAAAGGTGGTTCAGACTTTGATCCTAAAGGGAAGTCTGAAGGCGAAATTATGCGTTTTTGCCAAGCGCTAATGATTGAGCTATACCGTCACCTTGGTTCAAATACGGATATCCCTGCGGGTGATATTGGTGTGGGTGGCCGTGAAGTGGGTTATATGGCTGGCATGATGAAGAAGCTGAGTAATGACACTTCATGTGTGTTTACTGGTAAAGGTTTAACCTTTGGTGGTTCTTTGGCGCGTCCTGAAGCAACGGGCTACGGCACAGTGTATTTTGCTGAAGAAATGCTGAAAACACGTGGCGACTGCTTCCAAGGCAAAACAGTCACGATTTCTGGTTCTGGTAACGTAGCACAGTACGCTGCTGAAAAAGCAATGTACCTAGGTGCAAAAGTCGTTTCATTGTCTGACTCTGCGGGTACGGTATATGTAAAAGCAGGTTTCACCGATGCTTTACTTGCTGAAGTGATGGAACTGAAAAATGTGAAGCGCGGTCGTATTTCTGAGTTTGCGTCTAAGCATGGTTTTGAATACTTAGAAGGGCAGCGTCCATGGTCTATTCCATGTGATATCGCATTGCCATGTGCAACTCAAAATGAGTTAGATCAGGCGGATGCTGAAGTACTCCTTGCAAATGGAGTGATTTGTGTCGCTGAAGGGGCAAACATGCCTTCTACCTTAGATGCAGTCGAAAAATTCGTTGAAGCGAAAATTTTATACGCACCAGGTAAAGCATCCAACGCGGGTGGTGTTGCGACCTCTGGCCTAGAAATGTCACAAAATGCTTTGCGTTTGGGTTGGACTTTTGAAGAAGTCGATGAGCGCTTACATGCGATCATGAAAGAAATTCACCGTAACTGTGTGAAATACGGTACACAAGCAGATGGTACTGTGAACTATGTAAATGGTGCCAACATTGCAGGCTTTGTAAAAGTTGCAGATGCAATGCTTGCTCAAGGCGTATTCTAAGTTTATATACACTTAGAAAAATCCCAATAAAAAACCGAGGCTTGAGGCCTCGGTTTTTTTCTAGGTCATTGAACGATTACAATGAACCTTTTACTGCTTCACGTTCAATAATCATGTCTTGAACATAAGCATATTTTGATTGGTCAGCCGCAGGGTTGGCAATTTCAAAACGTTTAACACGCACGATTTGACGCTCTTTAGGGTTATGAGTGAAGCCATCGATATGGTTATAGAATAACGTCCAGTCTTTATCGACCTGTGTTTTTACGCCATTTTCAGCATATTTAACTTCACGAACTTGTAGGCATTCCATACGGGCAACACCTGCAGAACATGTTTTAGTTTCAGGTGAAATTTCTAAGAAAACAGTTTCACCTTGGCTTTGATATTTCGATTCAGCAGTTTGCTTACCTGTGAATACAATTTTTTCACCTTTTGCCGATACCACGGTTAGTGTTGGTGCATCAGGATCATTTAGGTTTAAAACAAACGGTGCCTTACGGTTGTCAAATAAATCTGCTGCAACGCCTTCTTGAGCCATGGCTTTTGGTTCACATGCCATTTGAGTCGCCATCAGGTTACCCGTGACGATTTGATTATTCTCAACTTTCCAACTGGTACCCATACCGTTACAACTGGTTGCAATGCCTAAACGACCTGCTTGTTTGTCAAAGTTTAAAACCAAAGGTTTAGGCGCATCCACGGTGTTCGCACTCCAATGGTAGTTTGCGAGTGTTTGATCTGCATTTTGTTGTTGTAGTACAGACACAGCCAAATCTCCTACTTTTTGAATATCAGATGATTGGCAAGCAGCCAGTGCGAGTGGGAAAAGGGCAATCGCTAAATATTTTAATTTCATGGGTTACAAGTTCTTGATTTAAAATAAAAAGATACATCATATCCGATGTTGTTTTTAAAAGAATGGATACATTCAGTTCTTTTGGGTTTCAAAATGTATCCATAAATATTTTTTTGTTAATATATAAGTAAAATTTATACATTAATCAAAACGGTAAATGTCCATGCCCAGTGCACCCATGGTAAAGCTACTATGCACAATATTAAAACGATGACCTGTACCCATCGCAAAGAATATTGGGGCAAAGTGTTCTAACGTTGGGTGGTTACGACGGATAAAAGGAATCGATTCCCAGTCTAAAATGGCGTCAAAGTCCTGATGGCTAAGTTTCGCGACGACATGATTACGAAACGTCGACGCCCACTCAGGTACCGTTTGTGACTGACCATGCCAAGACAATTCGGCTAAGTTATGGGTAATACTCCCTGAGCCGATCAGCAAGACCTGCTGTTCGCGTAGAGGCGCAAGGGTTTGTCCAATTTTATAAATCTCCTCTGCCGACAGATTCATCGGGAGTGAAATTTCCACCACAGGGATGTCTGCATCTGGATACATATGGAGTAAAGGCATCCAAACGCCATGATCACGCGGACGGGTACTGTTTGCATGAGCTGAAAAACCCGCTTCTGCCAATAAATGTAGAATTTCTTCAGCTAGAACAGGTTGACCGGGTGCTGGGTAGCGAATGTCATAAAGCTCAGCAGGAAAGCCTCGAAAGTCATGCCATGTCTCAGGGCGGACTCCAGTACTTACTTCAAGTGAGTTACTTTCCCAATGAGCAGACATAATCACAATTGCTTGTGGTGTCGGTAAGTTTAGGCCCAAACGATGTAACGCAGGCCCAACTTGCTCTGGATTCAACGCAAGCATGGGTGAGCCATGAGAAATGAATAAGCCGGGTAGCGTTTGTAAGTTCATTGTGAAAGCCTAATAAGGGAAGATGAAAGGAATTTTGTCAGATTCTAATCATCTGTGTAATGGGAGAAATATCAACGTATTGTTCCAAAAAAAGAACAATACTTGAGCTTAACCTGCACGATGATAAGGGTGATTATGATTAATACTCATCGCACGGTAGAGTTGTTCAATCAGCATCACGCGAACCATCGGGTGAGGTAAGGTCAGTTTGGATAAAGACCAATGCCAAGCAGCTGCTTTACGTACTGCTTCAGAGTGACCGTCAGGCCCACCAATTGCCAGTACAATATCATTGCCCTCAAGCATCCATCCTTTCATGGTTTCTGCCAGTTTTTCGGTGCTAAACTCACGACCACCGACTTCCAAAGCAATCAGTATTTCGTTGCCTTTCATTGCATTTAAAATGCTATCACCTTCAATTTGACGGTATTTTAAAATATCTGCTTCTGAATCATTTTTACCGCGCTTTGCCATTGGCAGTTCAATAATCTGCGTTTGCACAAAAGGTTGAATACGTTTGAAATAATCTTCAAAACCAGTCAGTACCCATGCAGGCATTTTTTGACCAATGGTCAGAATACGGATTTTCATAATGGGTCATGTATAAGGAGACGATTCATTATAACGGTGAAAGTAAGGCTTTGCAGTGAGACGAAACAAAATGCAATTGAATTCACTGAACTAATGTTGCTTAATTCAACAGATGAGAGGAATAAGAAATACTTGGAATAATAACAATGTGGCTCAAAACTTTAAAAAAACAGGCTTTTTTGTTGATTGTTGTACTGGGTACTTTCACAGGGCAGGTATTTGCAAGCAACGTCAAAATGGCTGATGAACAAAACCTACAAGTTTATTTGGAGCAAGTGATCGGTCAGGGCAAAGCACGTAACTATAAAAATCTTGATGAACTGAACCGTGTCTCTGCATGGATCAAAGAACAAATGCGCTTATTGGGCGTTCCGTGTCACTATCAAAACTTTACGGCCAATCAGCAAATCTACCGAAATGTAGTGTGTAGTTTAAACGTCGGACGGGCAGACCGCGTGATTGTTGGGGCACATTATGACGTCTTTGGCGATCAAGATGGTGCAGATGACAATGCCTCTGGCGTTGCAGGGGTAATTGAAACGGCGCGTATTTTGGCAGAGCAAAAGTCTAAACTGCCTAACAATGTGGACTTCGTGTTCTATAGTTTAGAAGAACCACCGTTTTCTAAAACTGAACAAATGGGCAGCTATGTGCATGCGAAATCGGTTCAGTCACAAAAAGATAAGATTAAAGGTGTGTATATTTTAGAAATGATCGGGTTCTTTAGTGAACAACCCATCCAAAGCTATCCTGTGGGCTTAAAGTGGATTTATCCAACCCATGGTAATTTTATTGCGACCGTGAGTAATGTTAGTTCGCGTGATTTAGGCGCAGGCTATTGTACAGCGATGCAGCAACTTGATCAGTTGGAATGTCAGCGTTTGGTTGCTCCGAGCTTTGCTAATGCTTTTGATTTTTCAGATCACTTGAATTATTGGGAGTTTGATATTCCCGCAGTGATGATTACCGATACGGCATTTTATCGAAATAGTCACTACCATACCAAAGCAGACCGCTTAGCGACGTTGAATTTGACCAAAATGGCAAATGTGATCGATGGGCTGGTACAGCATTTATTGAAACCTTAAGGTATTTTGAGCCATAAAAAACGCAGTTCTCAAGTAGCGAGAACTGCGATAAAAGGTCATCCGTCTGGAGAATCAGATGACCATGCAATTTCAAATCATCAATAAAAAGAAACATACAGCGCGTATTTGTTCTTATTATTTATATCGGGCTTTTTATCGATTTTTCAAGTCTGATGGATGATAGAGGAAAAGGTTTAATACAAAAATTCAAACCAGCTAAGCGAAAATTTGGAGTTTCATCCGTTTCACGTCATGGAATGTAGGCCAATCATATTTCCTTCGCTATCAAAGGCCAGCACAATAAAACCATATTCACCAATGGCCGTTTTTGCTTCATGAATTTTTCCGCCAGACTCAACAAGCCGGCTCGCTTCATTCGCACAATCATCACATGAAAAATAGATTAAGGTACTGTTTCCTCCTGCGGATAGGCCTGGCATTTTCACCAGTGCACCTGAAGCGCCATAGGCTTGCATGTCTGAGGGGAAAGCCCACATTTGCAGTGAATTATCATCCGCTGGTGGGGTTAATTCCGTTAATTGAATATTAAAAACAGATTCATAAAATTGTTTGGCACGAGATAAGTCATCCACATAAATTTCAAACCAGCCAATCGGGTTTTTCATTTTAGTTGTCCTACGTGTATCCCTTGATCAAATTATTGTAGGAAATAAAAGCATAAAGATGTGTGGTGTTATCTACAGTAAATTGTAATAAAAAAGAGAGCCGAAGCTCTCTCTTTTTACGATGCGGAATTAGTGGCGTGCAGCTTTTTTGCCTTCATCGACCGCTTTCACTATTGGTGCTTTGACCAAAGGCTCAGGCATAGAGGTCAACGCTAGTGGTAAAATCTCATCAATCGATTTCACCGCTTTAATCTCTAAACCTTCTTTCACATTTTCAGGAATCTCGGCAAGATCACGGACATTATCTTGAGGAATGAAGACTAATTTAATGCCACCACGATGTGCAGCAAGCAATTTTTCTTTCAAACCACCAATACGCATTGCACGACCACCAAGACTGGTTTCACCTGTCATGGCAATGTCAGGGCGAATTGGGATACCTGTGAAGGCAGAAACCAATGCTGTAGTCAGTGCTAAACCAGCAGATGGACCATCTTTTGGTGTTGCACCTTCTGGTAAGTGTACGTGAACATCGGTCTCTTCAAAGCGAGTTGACTCGATGCCCAACTCATCTGCACGAGTACGCACGACGGTCATAGCTGCGGTAATCGATTCTTTCATCACATCACCGAGTGAACCTGTGGTGATGAATTTACCTTTACCTTTCACAGCTGCAACTTCAATGGTCAGCAACTCACCACCGACTGAAGTCCACGCTAAACCGTTTACGCGACCGACTTGGGCTTCGTCTTCCGCCATACCAAAGTCAAATTTATGTGGACCTAAGTAGTCTGGAAGGTTAGCCGAAGTCACGTCGACTTGTAGGTTTTTCGCCTTCTTGCTGACCGCTTCTTTTACAACTTTACGGGCAATTTTAGAGACTTCACGCTCTAAGCTACGCACACCGGCTTCACGTGTATAACGTTGTACGATGTCACGAATCGCTTCTTCATGAACAGTCAATTCTTTCGCACGTAGACCATTATTTTTCATGGCTTTCGGAACAAGGTAACGCTCAGCAATATTGACTTTTTCATCTTCGGTATAACCCGGTAGACGAATCACTTCCATACGGTCAAGCAATGCTTCTGGAATATTCATGCTGTTCGCAGTACAGATGAACATCACTTCAGACAAGTCCAGATCAAGATCTAAATAGTGATCGTTAAACTTGCTGTTCTGTGATGGATCGAGTACTTCAAGCAACGCAGAAGCAGGGTCACCACGGTAGTCTTGCGCCATCTTGTCAATTTCATCGAGCAAGAACAATGGGTTCTTTACGCCGACTTTCGTTAAAGACTGCACAATTTTACCTGGCATCGCACCGATATAAGTACGACGGTGACCACGGATTTCCGCTTCGTCACGTACGCCACCAAGTGCCATACGCACAAACTCACGACCTGTCGCTTTAGCAACGGATTCACCCAGTGAAGTTTTACCTACACCTGGAGGACCAACTAAACATAGAATCGGACCTTTGAGTTTTTTCACGCGAGATTGAACTGCGAGATATTCCACAATACGATCTTTCACGTCATCTAAGCCGTAATGATCTGCATCGAGAATTTCTTGCGCTTTGCTTAAGTTAATGCTGACTTTGCTGGCTTTATTCCAAGGCGTATCTAAAATAGCCTCGATATAATTGCGCACCACAGCCGCCTCACTAGACGCAGGTTGCATTGCTTTGAGTTTACGGAATTCGCTTTCCGCTTTTTTACGCACGTGTTCAGGCAAATCAGCTTCGGCAAGACGTTTTTCAATTTCAGCAACGTCATCTTCCGCGCCGCCATTCATGTCAGAAAGCTCACGCTGAATGACCTTCATCTTTTCATTGAGGAAGTATTCGCGTTGATTTTTCTCCATTTGGCGCTTCACTGAGTCATGTAATGTTTGCTCAATCTGTTGTTCTTCAGATTGTTGCAATAAATACGTCATCAGTTCTTGTAGATGTGCTTCAAACTCATCGTGTTCGAGGAATTTTTGCTTCACATCAATATTCAGTGGGACACGGGTCGCTACGAAGAATAACAATTGCAGTAAATCGTCAATCTTGTTCGCAGCAGCAATCAGTTCACGTGCATTACGTAGTTTTGCTTCGGCATATTGAGCAAACAGGGCACGTAATTCTTGTACACGTGTTTCTTGCGTTGTTTCGTCAATGTGGACTGACATTGGGCTAAGTGCATGTTCTGCGGTTAGATAATCATTTTCATCAATGATTTTTTCTAGCTTTGAACGATGCAAGCCTTCAATTAATACTTTTATACAGTTTTCATCATTTTCATGATTCACAACTTGCACAATCTTCGCGACAGTACCGTATTGATATAAGTTGTCGTGATCAATTTCTTCTGAAAGAGAATCTTTTTGAGCAACTACAAATACTAGATTGTCACTGTTACGAGCCACATCAACTGCATTGATCGATTTTTCACGACCTACAAATAGCGCGATTTGCATGTGTGGATACACCACCACATCACGTAACGCTAAAAGTGGTAATACACTTGGAACCTGAGGCTCTAAGGTTTCTTGATTCATAATAATTTCAGACATGGGCACTCCTAATGAGTGACAACGGTGTTGCCATGTTTTTTATAGTGATGGGTATTTTAAAAAATACAAGGGCAGGTCAAAATAAATTGTATAAAAAATGACTAAACATGTGATTTTTAAGTATTCTCAACAGTCAAAAATGTCAATTTTAGCGCTTGAAGCGTAAATGCTGTTGAGGGGTCAGCAGCCCATCCAAAGGTTGATCCCATGTTTCTCGAATCAAGCGCTGTGGCACCAACTGGAAGTGATGAGCCAAACCCAAACGAAATGGACGGTGATACGGCGCAGAAGCCAAGGTTTTGTCATAAAAACCACCGCCCATGCCAATGCGTGTGCCATAAGGATCACACGCCAATAAGGGCATGAGTAGCAGGTCTAAATGTGAAACGTGCTGACCACGTGTTGCCATGGGCTCTTGCATACCTAGCGGATGGTGGGAAAAGCGTTTATTTTGAAATTGATGACGTGAAACTTTGACCCACGCTAAACGCTGATTCATATTGCAAATCATTGGTAAATATACTGCTTTTTTTTGATGAAAACAATATTCAATGATTTTACGGGTCTGAATTTCCCCAAAAGCATGTAGGTAGATCCCGACACGGGTGGCATGTTTAAATTCGGGCACACGTCTTAAACGTTGTAAAATTTGAAGTTCGGACTGCTGCTGTTGATAGGCGGAAACTTGTCTGCGTTGTTTGCGAAGCTGTTTTCTGAGTTGGGCAAGTTCAATCGACATGGTGAACGCAGTCCTGAGAATCGAAAAGGTGTGTGTGAAAATGATCGTCAAATTTCAAAGATGGTATCTGTTTATGGTGCAATCGTTGAACCTTTTTTTAGCTCTTGCAAAATTGGGCAGCAACTGTCGGTGGTGGTTTTACATTCATCCACCCAGCTTGAAAGGCGTTGTTTCAAAGCATTCAGCTCTTGAATCCGTTGATCAATCTTTTCCAGCCGTTG
The DNA here is from genome assembly GCF_058599305.1 of Acinetobacter sp. CAU_H_S139_7. Classification (NCBI taxonomy): domain Bacteria; kingdom Pseudomonadati; phylum Pseudomonadota; class Gammaproteobacteria; order Moraxellales; family Moraxellaceae; genus Acinetobacter; species Acinetobacter sp. CAU_H_S139_7. The sequence goes on along the minus strand of NZ_CM178651.1, from coordinate 2,418,479 downwards.
TTGAATCACTTCACGGACTTTTTCACGGTCATCCAACTGCAAATGCAGCAAATCTTGAATTTCACTGAGCTGTAAGCCCGCATCTTTGCCTTTTTGTATAAAGCTTAAAGTTTCAATATCTTGCTGACTATAATAGCGATAGTTTTGCGTGGTTTCAGGAATACGCATCAGACCGATCCGTTGATAATAACGAATGGTTTCCACATTCACCTGACAGTGTTTTGCCAGCTTGCCGATAGTGAGCATAAAATAATCTCCAAAAGGCTTGACTCAGTACCTAGGTACAGACTTTATGCTAACACAATCAAAAAATAAAAGGTGAGTCAGAATGAGTGAGCAACACAAAACGTCTTGCTGTTCCAAACAGAAATTAGCGCCGATGGTGGTGAATATCGATCCTGTCTGTGGGATGACGGTCGCAGAGGACTCTCCTCATGTGTATGAGCATCAATCAGTTCGTTATTTGTTTTGTTGCTCAGGCTGTTTAAAGAAATTTTCGGCCAATCCAGAGGCTTACTTAACATCAGAAAGAGCGCCCAGTGTTTGTTGTAGTCAATCCAAAACAGATATAAGCGATGCTTCATCTCAGGGGAAAGAGGAAAGTGCTGTAGTTACTTCCAAAGGTTGTGGTTGCGGATCAAAACCTGTGTCAGATGCAGAGAAGACCACATTTATTGACCCTGTGTGTGGCATGACTGTAACTGATTTAACTAAACCGCATACCGAGTGGCAGGGACAGGACTACTATTTTTGTAGTGAAAAATGTTTGCAAAAGTTTATTGCAACCCCAGAGGCTTATGTAAAAACTGAAGATGCAGTATCGGTGTCTACTTCTACTGCGGGCTGTTGTGGTTCAACTCCGAAAGAGGCAGAGAAAAAAGCATCCTGTTGTGAGCCTAAGCCGCAAACAGAATCAGACAACAAAGCAAGTTGCTGTGGTGGAGGAAAGCATGAACATACTGCTCCATCTGGATCAGCTGAGTTTATTGACCCCGTATGTGGTATGTCAGTCGATCCTAATACAGAGTTAAAAACGGATTATCAGCAACAGATTTATTATTTCTGTAATCCTTCTTGCTTAGATAAGTTTAAAGGGGATCCTGAGTTTTATCTGATTCCACCCGATCAGCGTCCTGTACCTGAAGGGGCTGCGGATATGGACTATACCTGTCCGATGGACCCTGAAATTGTACAAAAGGGACCGGGGACGTGTCCGATTTGTGGTATGGCACTCGAGCCGATGCAACCGACTTTAGATGATGCACCCAACCCAGAGTTGGTGGACTTTAGCCATCGCTTTTGGATGACCTTGCCACTGACGTTGATCGTGTTTGTACTGGCGATGGGTTCACATATTCACAGTTTCATTTCACCGCATATTCAACCGTGGATTGAGTTGGTCCTAGCGACTCCTGTAGTGCTATGGGCGGGTAAACCGTTTATTGAGCGTTGCTGGACCTCGTATAAAACCCGCAACTTAAATATGTGGAGCCTCATTGGTGTCGGGGTCTTGGCAGCCTATATTTATAGTGTCGTGGCAACGATTTTCCCAAGTGTGATTCCAATGGAAGCCAAAACGGGGCATGGCGTTGCAGTGTACTTTGAAGCAGCCTGTATGATCGTGTCTTTAAGTTTGCTTGGTCAAATCATGGAGCTGAAAGCGCGTGCCAAGACCGCAGATTCACTCAAAGCCTTACTGAAACTGCAAGCTAACACAGCCAAGTTGGTTCAAAACGATCAAGTGGTAGAAGTGGATATTGGCATGGTCAAACAAGGCGATATTTTACAGATTTCCTCGGGTGAGCAGATTCCACTGGATGGTGTGGTGGTTGAAGGCAAAACCTATGTTGATGAAGCCATGATGACAGGTGAACCTGTACCTGTGAAAAAGCAAGTGCATGACACGGTGATCGGAGGGACGGTCAATCAACAAGGCAGTATTCGGATTCAAACCACGGCGGTCGGGGCGAATACCACTTTGGCGAAAATGATTCAGACGGTGGCAGAAGCACAGCGTTCTAAAGCACCGTTACAACGTTTGGCCGATGTGTTTGCCAAGTATTTTGTGATTGTGGTGTTACTGATTAGTGTACTGACTTTTGCCGCTTGGATGGTGTTTGGTGGTGCGCAATTTGATTTGGCACTGATGTGTGCGGTGGCGGTCCTGATTATTGCCTGCCCATGTGCGCTGGGTTTAGCAACGCCAATGTCAGTGATGGCCACGACAGGGCGCGCGGCACAAAAAGGGGTACTGTTTAAAGATGCAGAGGCGATTGAAGCTTTAAGTAAAGTGAATACGCTGATTGTCGATAAAACAGGGACTCTGACGGAAGGTAAACCGAGTCTTAAAGAAATTCAGTTGCTCAGCCCAAATGTAGAACAAGCGCAAGTGGAACAGTGGATTGCCTCGATTGAGCAGTATTCAAGTCATCCGATTGCCCAGACTTTGACACAGTTGGTGCCTGCACAGCAATTGCTTAAAGTGGCAGACTTTGAGGATGTGACTGGCTTTGGTGTCAAAGGGCAGATTGGCGAGCAAACCTTCTATATTGGTAGTCAAAAGCTGCTTGAGCAACTCGGCATCACTTTAGATGATACTTTGCAAAGCCAGTTGAATCAGCAGCGTGCGACAGGCAATGTGATCAGCTTCTTAAGCAATAGCCAAGAAGTGCTGGCTTATATTGCTATTCACGATGCGATTAAGGCCAATGCCCAGCAAGTGATTCAACAACTGATTTATGATGGTATTGAAGTGGTCATGGCAACAGGTGACCATGAACAAAATGCCCAGTTGGTGGCTAAGGAATTGGGTATTCAACAAGTCTATGGCAACTGTACGCCAACTGAAAAATTGGACATCGTGAAGAAATATCAGGCTCAAGGTAAGATTGTCGCGATGGCGGGAGATGGCATTAACGATGCACCAGCCTTGGCACAAGCCAATGTCGGAATTGCCATGGGCAATGGAACTGATATTGCTAAACAAACCGCACAAGTCACCTTGGTTAAAGGTGATATTCGTGGCGCAGCCGATGCGCTACATATGGCGAAACTGGGTGTGCGTAATATGAAACAAAACCTTGCTTTTTCCTTTGTGTATAACGGTTTAGGTGTACCTGTGGCAGCAGGAATTTTCTATCCATTAACAGGGTTATTACTCACCCCAATGTTCGCTGCGGTGGCTATGTCATTGAGCTCATTGTCCGTAGTCTTAAATGCTTTACGTTTACAGAAGAGTAAATAAGCGCTTTTAGATTTTTACACTCCCTTTTCAGTTGAGTTTAAAAAAGCATCTTTTTATCAAAGGTGCTTTTTTTATGATGATTCGTGTTGGAATAAATAAAAGCGTTAGTAAAAATTGGCCCCTTCAACTTTTTTTGATTCAATTGGATTTAATGGACCTTGATCAGGTTCGAGCGATTCAATTAGTTAAGCAGCACAAAAAGGACGTGATTGGGCAAGGTATAGCGCTTAAATGAGCGTCATCTCGTGAGTCATTTTGACATTATATAAAACAGGAACTTAAAAAATAGGGGGAACTGCCGTACTATAAGCGGGATGGAGTAAAGGCAGGGTTCAGGGTGAATTTAAAAAATCTAGAAGCATTTTATTGGGTGGTGACTTTAAATAGTTTCAATAAGGCTGCCACAAAATTACAAACGACTCAGCCTGCCGTTTCACAAAAAATCACCTCTCTTGAAAATGATTTAGGTTTTAAAGTTCTCGATCGCAGCTTTCGACAGCTTAAACCCACCCATAAAGGCATGACCCTGTTTAAATATGCTGAAAAGTTTATGCGTTTGGAAACCGATTTGGTGGCTGAGTTGACTGAAAACCAGCACCTCACAGGAACAATTCGTTTAGGTGTTTCTGAGACGATCGTTTATACGTGGTTGGTTGAATATATCGAAAAAGTACAAAAAGAGTTTCCTAAAGTTTCTGTGGAAATTGTGGTAGATTTAACTCCAAATTTGCAAGAAGGTGTGCGTACCGGGGATTTGGACATGGCCTTTTTGTTGGGCCCGACTTTGGCTTTTGAGTGTGTAGAGCAGGCGCTATGTGACTTTGAACTGAGTTTTTTGGCAGCGCCATCTTTTAAAGGTGGTGTGGGGCAAATGTCGTTTAAGGCATTGATGTCTCATACCATTTTAACCTACCCGAAAATTACCTATCCCTATAAAGAGCTCAAGGCCAAAATGAAAGAGCAGGCACTGGATGAGCCGCTGTCTATTACCAGTTATTCGCTTGCGACCTTATTGCGTCTCGCGGAGCAAGGTTTAGGGATCGCCGTTGTGCCGACCTTAACGGCCTTAAAGGAAATTACAGATGGTCGTTTAGAGATTTTAAATACACCGATCCAACTCAAAACCTTTCATTTCACCTCGATTTATATGCAAGGAAATGATGCTGCCTTGAAAGAGAAACTAACCGATGTTGCAGTCACTGTTTCTGAAAGCGCAATGAAAAGATTGCTTGAGAAAATTAAAAAATAATTGAGGCGCACACAGCTTTTTTACAAGTGATGTTACTTTATCTCAAAACGTAATTTGTTTGAAAAACTATAAAAGCAGCTTATCGTGCGTGATAAGTAAAATTTATCATTAGACTTTTAATAAATAAAAAATAATAAAATACAGTTATTTAGTTTTAATAATGGATGTAAAAAGTCGTATTGTTCATCGTGCTTGCCTATGTTCTTATTTCAAATAGAAGGTTTGATCCGCCATGGCTTTGGTTGGGCAACTGGGAATCTTTGTCAGTTAAAGGGATTTAAGAACAGAATTTGCAAACAAAATGATGTTCTTGGTTCAACTTGAAAATAGCGTTATTAAGCTCAAATGGACGAGGAACGCATTAAATATGTCTTTATTAAAATCTTCTTTTTTATCAGATCGCCAATGGGCCATTGTTGCTTCAATCTTTATGATGGCAACTTCCGCCATGGGACCTGGTTTTCTAACTCAAACTGCGGTCTTTACTGTGAAATTGGGTGCGGCGTTTGGCTTTGCCATTCTAGTGTCTATTTTGATTGATTATGTGGTGCAGCAAAACATTTGGCGTGTCGTAACGCTGACGCAAATGCGTGCCTCGGATATTGCCAATAAAGCCTTGCCGGGCAGTGGTTACTTACTGGCTTTTCTGGTCATTTTGGGTGGCTTTTTCTTCAGTATTGGTAATATTGCAGGTGCGGCTTTAGGTCTCAATGCCTTATTTGGTTTGGACACCAAATGGGGCGGCATTTTAAGTGGTGCTTTGGCCATTTTAATTTTTGCTTCAAGAAAAGCCACGCTGGCCATGGATAAAAGCATGATCGTTTTGGGGTTGCTCAAAATCATCTTGATTATCATTGTTGCCGTCATTGTGATGCCACCTGTGGGCCAAGCTGTTCATCAAACGTTTGCACCCGACCAGATTGATTTTGCCATCATCACCACGATTGTTGGTGGAACGGTCGGCGGCTATATCTGCTATGCAGGCGCCCATCGTTTACTGGATAAAGGTGCGGTTGGCCCTGAAAATATTGATGAAGTTGCAAGAGCCGCAACCAAAGGTATTGTGGTTGTAGGCATCATGCGTTATGTGCTGTTTTTAGCTTTCTTGGGTGTGGTGGTAAGTGGCGCAAGTATTGATTTAGCCAGCCATGATGCCAATCCCGCAGCGCAAGCTTTTCAATATGCCGCAGGAACTTTTGGTTATAAATTATTTGGTCTAATTTTCTGGGCAGCAGGGATCAGTAGTACCATTGGCGCCGCTTATACTTCGGTTTCATTCTTTACCGCATTTAAGAAAAACCTCAGTCCAAAGCAAACCAATTACACCACCATTACATTTATCTCTTTAGCTTTATTACTGTATGTCGTACTGGGCGCAACTCCTGCTGGATTGTTGATTTTTGTTGGCGGCTTTAATGGCTTGGTACTGCCAATTGGTTTAACGATTTTTGTTTATGTAGCTGCTTGTCGTAAAGATATGATGGGGAATTATAACTATCCAAAATGGTTACTTATTTTGGGTGTACTCACATGTATGTTGACATGGTGGATGGGCTATATGTCCTTTACTACAGTCTTTAATTATTTAACCAAACTTTAAGCCAGACGATGGTGAAGTGATAAAGGAATTAAGCCATGTTTGTAGATTTAAATAGTGACTTGGGTGAAAGTTTTGGTTCGTGGAAAATGGGCAATGATGACCAAATTCTACCTGTGGTCACGAGTGCCAATATTGCATGTGGCTTTCATGCAGGTGATCCGCTGGGGATTTTAAAGACACTGCGGAAGGCTGTTGAATTAAATGTCACGATTGGCGCGCATGTATCTTATCCAGACCTTGTCGGTTTTGGTCGCCGTAATATGGATGTGTCACGTGATGAGCTGATTGCCGATGTGCTGTATCAAATTTCTGCACTGGATGGTCTAGCTAAAGTGGCTGGTTCTCAAGTGCAATATGTGAAACCACATGGTGCACTGTATAACACCATTGCACACGACCACGCTCAAGCCGCTGCGGTGATTGATGCTATCAAGATGTATAACCCAGAACTGGTTTTGGTGGCACTGGCAGGTTCCCACTTGGTTGAGCAAGCACGTGCAGCAGGCTTAAAGGTTGTATCTGAGGCATTTGCAGACCGTGCTTATAACAGTGATGGCTCATTGGTTTCACGACGTTTGGACGGGGCTGTTTTACATGACTCAGCCTTTGTGGCACGCCGTGTGGTGTCTATGTTGAAAAATGGCGGCGTTGAGTCGATTGATGGTGTATTTACCCCGATTCAAGCGGACACGATTTGCTTACATGGTGACACCGCAGGTGCTTTAGAGATGTCGGCTGCGATTAAAGCTGAACTGCTAAATCATCATATTGAAATTCGTCCCTTTGTCTTAAAGCATGAGGAAGTATGCAATGTATAAGGATATCCGAGTCGATTCAGCGCAGCTTGAAGCCGCTTTAGCGGCACGTTTAAAAATTCGTGCAGGCTTTGATAAACCAACGGCGGGTATGGCTGCGGGCATGACGCAGGTCAATATGATTTCGGTGCCTAAAGATTGGGCTTATGATTTTCTACTGTATGCACATCGCAATCCGCAAAGCTGTCCTGTTTTAGACGTGCTAGAGGAAGGTGTTTATGCCACAAGACTGGCAGAGAACTCAGATATACGCACCGACTTTCCACGTTATCGCATCTGGAAAGAGGGTGAAATGGTCGATGAAGTCACGGATGCGAGTGACATTTATCATGCGCATCCTGACTTGGTAACGTTTTTAATTGGCTGTAGTTTCTCTTTTGAAACAGCACTGCAGGAGGCGGGCATTGAAGTTCGTCATATCCATGATCAGACCAATGTACCGATGTATTTGAGCAATATTCAATGTCAGCCTGCGGGTCGTATTTCGGGCAATATGGTGGTTTCTATGCGCCCAATTCCATCCCATCAAATCGCGGATGCCGTCAAAATTACAGCACGGATGCCAAGTGTGCATGGTGCACCTGTGCATATTGGACATCCTGAAGGTTTAGGCATTCGTGATGTGAATCAGCCAGACTTTGGCGATGCTTCACGTATTGAGACAGGGGAAATTCCTGTGTTTTGGGCTTGTGGTGTAACCCCACAAGCGGCGGTGATGAACTCAAAAATTCCTTTTGCCATAAGCCATGCACCCGGTCATATGTTTATTACCGACATTCCTGATCGTGCATGGATAGCTTAAGCAGCACCAAAGAACAATTAAAAGGATAGGCATATGCGTTTTTTATCGGTAAACGCGGATTGTTTTCTCATAGAGCTTGCCAGCTTAGAGGAAACATTGGCGTTGTACAATAAATTGCACACGATGCAATTGAATGGAATTAAAGACTTAGTCCCTGCTGCAAAAACGATTTTGGTATTTTTTAGTGAAATCGAGACTACATTTAAAACACTGGTTGCTTCGATTCAGACTGTAAAAATTGGTTCAGGCGTTGAGCGTAATGTCCAAGAGTTGATTATTCCTATCTGCTATACGGGTGAAGACCTTGCTCAAGTTGCAGAGTTACAAGGGCTTTCAATTGCTGATGTGATTTTGAAACATCAGCAAAGTGTTTGGAATGTGGCTTTTATCGGCTTTGCACCGGGCTTTGCTTATATGAGCAGTCCCGATCGACCTTTTACCGATATTCCACGCTTAGCTGTGCCACGTAAAAAAATACCGTCGGGTTCTTTGGGACTGGCAGGACAATATTCAGGGATTTATCCGAAAGACAGTCCAGGGGGCTGGCAGTTGATCGGTACGACTGCTGAAAAAATGTGGGATCTAGAGCGTAAAAATCCAGCGCTACTGTTACCAGGAATGACGGTCCATTTTGAAGATGTCACACATCAACCGACCACAGTCAGCGTAGCACAGCAAGTCACTCGTACAGCTGAGCCCAAACAATCTATGCCTTTGTTTACGATAACTGCACCGAGCCTACAGATGCTGATTCAAGATGAAGGGCGTTTTAACCAAACCAAGATTGGGGTTGGTGTTGCAGGGGCGATGGATGTATCGGCGATGCACAGTGCAAATCGAATTGTCGGTAACCCAACTCCGACGCCAGTAATTGAAGTTTTAAATGGTGGTTTGAAAGCCAAAATGCATCAGTCCGCAGTCATTGCGGTTACAGGAGCAATTTCAAACATCCATGTGAAATTTAGTGATGGCCAAAAGGCAGACTTTGAAAGTTATCAAGCGATTGCCCTCGATGAAGGTGATGAATTTCAGATTCAAGCACCGACGGCAGGGCTAAGAAATTATCTGGCGATTCGTGGTGGTATCGACGTGCAGCCTGTGCTGCATAGCGCTTCATTTGATAGTTTGGCCATATTGGGACCAGAACCTCTAAAAATGGGGGATACGGTTTATCAAGGACAGGTTGAAGTTTCAAATATCAGTAATACTGAAATTGCGAAGTTAAACTTGCCCAAAGTCGGCGATGTGGTAGAGCTCGACATTGTGATGGGACCGCGAACGGATTGGTTCGAAACAGAGAGCATTGAGCGCTTATGTCAGCAAGCTTGGTTTGTGACCAATGAAAGTAATCGGGTTGGACTGAGACTTTCAGGTGAACAGCCGTTGCAACGCAAAATTACTCATGAGTTGGAAAGTGAAGGAACTTGTATTGGTGCCTTGCAGATTCCGCCAAACGGTCAACCTGTACTGTTTATGAATGACCATCCTTTAACTGGTGGCTACCCCGTTATTGCGGCTGTGGCGAAGCACCATTGGGACTTGGTGGCACAGATTCCAGCAGATTGCCAAATCAAATTTAAAAAAATGACCGAATTTACAGATTTTGAGAATGAATGATGACTACTGAAAAATTATTAATTGCAAACCGTGGTGAAATTGCCGTTCGTATTATTCATGCTTGCCGTGATATGGGTATTTCATCGGTTGCTTTATATGCCGATGACGATATGGACAGTATGCATGTCGAACTGGCGGATGAAGCATGGGGTTTGGCGGGTGCAACTGCACGTGAAACTTATTTGAATATTCCAGCCATTCTTGAGGTTGCTAAAAAATCCAAAGCGACCATGGTTCATCCGGGTTATGGCTTTTTATCTGAACGTGCTGAATTTGCACAGGCCGTAATTGATGCAGGCTTAAAGTGGGTAGGGCCATCGCCAAGCGCCATTGAAAAATTGGGTGATAAAATTGAAGCACGTAAGATAGCCGCTTCAGTGGGCGCACCTTTAGTTCATGGTACACAAGGCCCCTTAAATAATGCTGATGAAGCACTCGAGTTTGCAAAGCAGTTTGGTTTACCTATTGCGATTAAGGCCGCTTTTGGCGGTGGTGGTCGCGGTTTAAAAGTCGTTTGGAAACTGGAAGATGTAAAGGAGCTGTATGATTCGGCTGTACGTGAAGCACAAGCCGCTTTTGGCCGCGGTGAGTGTTTTGTTGAGCAATACTTAGATCAACCACGCCATGTTGAAGCACAAGTGATTGCCGATCAACATGGCAATGTTGTGGTTTTAGGCACACGTGATTGTTCGCTACAGCGTCGTAATCAAAAACTGATTGAAGAAGCGCCAGCGCCTTTTATCAGCGATGCGATATATCAAGAAATTTTAACTTCGGCTAAAAATATCTGTCAGGCAGCCAACTATGTCGGTGCGGGTACAGTTGAATATTTGCTGAGCCGTGATGGAAAGCTTTCATTTTTAGAGGTTAATACCCGCTTGCAGGTGGAACATCCTGTTACTGAAGAAACGGCCAAAGTCGATTTGGTGGTTGAGCAAATTCGCGTGGCTCAAGGCCATGAACTTTCAATCAAAGAAACCCCGAAAGCGCAGGGGCATGCCATTGAGTTTCGTATCAATGCTGAAGACCCCGCTCGTGGCTTCATTCCTGCTTTTGGTGTATTGAGTTTATTTGAAGCACCATTTGGTCAGGGGGTACGTGTAGACACAGGTGTTCGTACTGGTTCTTTGGTGTCGAGTCATTTTGATTCGCTTATGGCAAAACTGATTATCACAGGCCCAACCCGTGAAATTGCGATCGCTCGCGCTAAACGTGCGCTGAAGCAATTTAAAATTGAAGGGGTTGCGTCGGTTTTAGACTTTCACCGTGTTGTATTAAATGAAGCTGATTTTACCGCCACATTTAATGTTCATACTCGTTGGATTGAAAATGATTTTAAACAGGACTTAAAGCCAACGAAACGCAGTATTCCGAATCATCAACAGCCGATGTTACTCAGTTATATTGAAATTGATGGGAAATTACATCGTTTAGGCTTACCTGCGGGTATGTTTGCACAAAACCCTACAATGACGTCTCAAGACCAACCAGCTACAGAAACAGCAGTGAGTGCTGAACACTTACTTGCACCAATCAATGGCGTAATTAGCGCTTGGAAGGTAGAAAACGGGGAGCAGGTCGCAGAGGGGCAGGTGGTGGCGATTATGGAAGCCATGAAAATGGAAGTCCCTGTACTTGCACATCAAAGTGGAGTGATTCAATTGATGGTTCAGCAAGGGGTGACCTGTCACGCAGAGCATATTATTGGATCGATTTGCTAAAAAAATAAATCATGTGAATGCACCTGATGCAGCATTTAGCTAAGTCAGGTTTTTGTTTGAAAACTCTTAAAAGTTGAGGGTTGGTTAGCTTTGTTTTATGGACAAATGAAGTGGAAAAATGGTTCGATTAAGATTTAATAGTCCAATAAAAGCGTTATTTAAAGAGATATTCAATAATCATTTTGTTCTGTAGCTCGGAGACAAGATGAAAGCGATAAACTTGAAAAATAAAAATTAAAGAATATTAGCGATGTATGTAATTATTATTTTAAGTAAATAAAGTACTCCGAAGATGCCGCTGCATGTGTCGTTACCCTGAACCCGATGAGTTCTGAGTGAAATCTTGTTTTTGGCGATCGGAGACAATATTAAACAGAGCTTAAATATATATAAAATTAAAATAAATATTTGTATTTAAACAATAAAATCTATGAAAAAATACCACATTGCTCAGAAGTATAAATAATTTGCCTACCATATGCCTACTTTTTAATGTTTTCAGCCTACCATTTGCCTACTAAATTTACTTGTAAAATTTAATAAAAAAGGCGAAATAAACCGATTTTTGAGATGTAGAGCTTATTCGTTGGCATTTAATTTAGGCAGAAGCATCTGCTTTTTATCAACAGTTTTCGATATTTGAAATTGCAGAAAGTACATCAGGGTAGTTACTTCGATATTAGAAAATTACGTATCAAAACAGCTGAATAGTTTTTTCTTTAAATTATTTATTTACAATAAATAATTTAAAGTTATTTGATAAAAAAATTGACTGGAAAGTAAACAAGAATTATTTTGATAAAAATTCTTATTACTATTTGCAAATTATGAAAAAGCCCTCTTCAATATCTATGTCTAAAAAACTTTTCCCAATATTAGCAACAACAGGTGTAATTTTCATTTCTAATTCGAGTTTTGCAGAAAACTCAGAAAAGGTTTCTCCATCAGAAAATACTGTACAACAGTTAGAAACAATGACATTCACTGCCTCACGTGCTGATGAAGTCCAAGAAAAATCAAAACAAGTGACAAAGTTAGATGAAAAACAAATTGAACTTTTAAAAAATGGTTCTTCAGGGAATATTGCAACTGTTTTAGCAAAAGCTGTGCCTGGCTTATCTGATTCAAGTCGTACAATTACAGATTATGGACAAACATTACGTGGGCGAAATGCACTTATCTTAGTTGATGGTGTTCCGATGAATTTAACGCGTGATACTTCTAGAGGTCTTTCTTCTATTGATCCGGAAAGTATTCAAAATATTGAAGTTATTCGAGGAAGCAACGCCATTTATGGTAGTGGTGCAGCAGGCGGGATTATATCTATAACAACTAAAGCTGCTGGTGGAGAACCTACAGCTAAAACTGTTATTGGCTTACAAAGCCCTTTAACTAATTTCCGTACAGATGCATTAAGTGGGGATATTCACCAATATTTTACGGGAAGCTTGGATAATTTTGACTATGCATTGGACTTTGGCTATCAACGTATTGGTAGTCCATATGATGCCAGTGGTGATAGAGTTGCTCCAGAACCCAGTCAAGGTGATCTTTATGATGCTGATGCCTATAGCATAGGGGGTAAAATTGGCTATCATATTGATGACAATCAATACCTACAGCTTGCGGCGAATTACTATAATGCAGAACAAGATTCTGATTATGCAGCTGATACGAGCACAAAAAAATATCCTCTTGGTAGTGTACCTGCTCAAGCAATTAAAGGTTTAAAATTAAAAGATCAAAATAAAAATGAAAATCAAATCTATAATTTGACCTATATCAATAAAGATTTATTAGGAAATAAAGTTGATGCACAACTTTACTATCGAGACTTCTTTACTCGCTTCTCACCATTTGATGCGCGTGGTAATGCAAATCGTGGAAAACAAGTCGATCAAATTTACCAAGAAAATAATGTCCTAGGTAGTCGCTTAACAGTCTCGACTCCACTTGAATTCTTGGGTGATACAACTGTAGTTTGGGGCGGTGACTTTAGTCGTGAAAAGAGCGAGATGCCCTTGGATATTTTTGACCCTCAAATTTATGATCAGTCTGGTGGTCTAGAGTTTGTTAAAATTGGGAATCTTATTTATTTGCCTGAGCTCACAACTCAAAGTCTTGGCGGATTTGTTCAATTTAAGCATCAATTTAATGACCAATGGGCTGCTGAGATTGGAACTCGTTATGAAGATAGTTACGCTGAAATCGATAGTTTCATCCCATTATCTCAGTTAGGTAAACCAAACCCTTATACAGTCCAAGGGGGTAAAGTTAAAGCTGATGCATGGTTATATAATGCAAATCTTACTTTCTCTCCAACTGATCAACACTCGATATACGGCTCTTTTAATCAAGGCTTTCAACTTCCTGATGTTGGTTTAGTTATACGTAATGCTGGAGTCGGTTTTAACCTTGCTTCATCATTTTTAGAACCTGTAAAAGTTGATAATTATGAGCTTGGTTGGAAGGGTGATTTTAAAAATATCTCATCTAGTTTTGCCGTATTCCATTCAACCTCTGACCTTGGAGGTGTCCAATCTTTTAACAATGGATTGGTTCTTGCTAGAACAAAAGAGAAAGTTTCTGGTGTTGAAGCAACTATTGACTACATTGATGATGTTAATGTTTGGGGGACTGGGGGGAGTGTAACGTGGATGAAAGGTCGTGAAACTCCACAAAACACGAATAAAGAACAAGATATGACGGGCTTCAGAATCCCACCATTAAAATTGACTGGTTACATCTCTTATAGTCCAACTGATACTTGGACGAATAGACTACAGGCAACTTACTTTGGTGCGAAGGACTACAGGTTGAATGGCGTAAACGGTTTTGGTCGTTATGATGTGAAATCTTATACAACGGCCGACTTAATCAGTAGTTTTGCGCTTAACAAAAAAGATATTGTAACTATTGGTTTAGAAAATATGTTTAACCGAAAATATTACCCACTTTATAGCCAATTGCTAAGATCTGGTGACAACACAAGTCACTTAGTAGCGAATGGAGCAACGTTAAAAGTTTCTTATAGTCATAAGTGGTAGTACTTATCTTTATTTGTGGTTAAAAAAACATGGGTCATTAAAGAATGGCCCAAGTTTTAACGTATAACATTCGTTAGCTTTTAAGGCCCTCTACATAGGGCTTTTTTTACTTTATAGCTATTTATGGATTTGCTTTTGGCAATGCAGAAATTAATTTAGACTCATAATCATCAAGTACCCCATCAATGTTTTCTACCCATTTCGTACCATTGGCAATTTGAGCTGATTTTGTCACCTTGCTATAAATGTGGAGAGGGGCTGTATTCAAGTCTTTCGCATTCACGACATTTGTATCTATTTCTGAGTGAATTTTGATTGACGCAAATCCAGGCTGGAACCATGACCAAAATTTATTAATTTTAATGGTGAGGATTAGATCGGCATTTGCTCGATTGGTTTCATTGTCTGTAATGACTTCATAACCTGATTGTTTAAGTGCATGAGTTGTGCGTTTTTGTAATAACTCAGACACGGTCTCTTTTTCTAAAAGAATATCGCCTAACGCTTTTCCGTAGCCATTTCTTTTACGCGCAACAGCTTTTGCTTTTTCTTCAGTAGTTGCTTTGGCTAAACCATCCTTTAAAGACGGAATATCAGGTGTGGTTGGTTTGTCTTGGAATGTTCTATTATCTTCGACCAGCGCGATAATTGCTTTCTTAGAACTCGGCACTTCTTGAGAGGATGCGGAAGTATTAGGCGTTGGAACTTGAATCAATCCGCGTGATGTCGCACAGCCTGAAAGAGTGGTTATTAAGAGCCCCATAGCAAGTAACATGGAAGAGCGTTTCATTTAAGATCCCCGAGATTGGTGGTTATTGTAAAAAAGTGCATAAAGTTAATAAGATACGTTATAAAAAAGCTTAACTATTTCATTTTTAGCAGTAATTCAAAAGATTGGTTTGTAGAAGGCTGGGGGATTTTGATTGAATTTTACCAAAAAGTAAATAATAACCATTGTCAAATGAGAATAAAGACGTTAGATTGCGTTACAAATTTGATGGTTAATATTGATAATTGTAAAAAATGAAAAAGCGTTTCGAAAGTGAGTAAATTTATATTGATGCTTAAATGTCATCGGATTTAAATATCCGAAGTGTATGTTTCAGCCATCTTTAGATGGGTTGATGCAATGCTCGGTTTTCTTGAAAAATTCCAATTAAAAACAATCAGTGTGGCATATATAAGTTTGAATGCTTTATTTCTCTCCGCTTGTCAAAGTAGTGATTTAATGCAAGCTCAACCAACTCATGCAGTACAACTACTCAAACAACAAAAAGTCCAACAACCGAAACGTGTAGTGTTTTTCTTGGGTGATGGAATGGGCATGACTACACTTACCGCTTCCCGCATTTATGCTGTCGGTGAAGATGGTCAGTTAGCAATTGATCGGTTACCTGAGTCTGCCTTTGTTCGTACCTTTTCTGAAGATGCGCAAGTCACTGACAGTGCACCTTCGATGGGTGCGTACATGACCGGTGTGAAGATGAAAAATGAGGTGATCTCGATGCAGACAGGGACAATTGCAGTTGAACCTGATTCAGTAGGGAATAACCAGTGCGGGACTAACCCACAAAACAAAAATAAGCAAAACACACAGACTTTACTCGAATTAGCCAAAGCAAAGGGTTGGGGGACAGGGGTTGTGACCACGACGCGAATCACGCATGCCACACCAGCATCGACTTATGCGCATATTTGCCACCGTGATGCTGAAAATGATATTGCATCACAGCTGGTGCCGAGTTCAAAAGGGGATGCTTATCAAAGATATAACCAAAAACTCAAAGATGGAGTGGATGTGGTTTTAGGCGGCGGCAAGCGTCAATTTTTGCCTAAAGATGCAGACGGAGAGCGTACTGATGGGCGCAATCTAATTACCGAGATGCAAAAGGCAGGCTACCGCGTGGTTTTTGATGAAAACCAACTCTCCCAAGTGCAGCTGGCGAAAAATGAAAAATTATTGGGTTTATTTAATCACAGCCATTTAAATTACGACTTGGATCGCACCAAGAAAAATTTGGCGGAGCCGAGTCTCAAGCAAATGACGCTGTCTGCTTTAGACATTTTGACACAAAATAAAAAGGGTTTTTTCCTGATGGTGGAGGGCGGGCGTATAGATCATGCACTACATGACACCAATGCCAAACGTGCTTTACAAGACACGATTGCCTTAAATGATGCTTTAGAAGCAACCATTCAAAAGCTTAAACAAAGTGATCCTGAACTTAAAAATACACTGATTGTAATCACAGCCGACCATGATCACACCTTGGTTTTAAATGGTTATGCCAAGCGCACAGGAAAATATATCGAAGGTAAGGAAACCAGTGTACTCGGTCTGGTGAAAAATTATGACCAAGCGGGCTTTGCTCAAGATATTCATGGGCAACCTTATCCGATTATCGGTTTTGGTACTGGCAAAAAACGCCCTACTCAAAACCGTATGGATGACTTGGTACTGAACTTAAAAGACACTGATGTCTGTCATCCAGTACAAGGGCCAAAGGCGCCACAACGCGAAAAATATAGCTTCACTTATCCTTTGGCTGAAACGGGTTGGTGTACAGGCACTGCTGCGGATGATTTCCAACAAGAAGCTGTGATTCAAACGGGCTATAAAGATAAAGAAACGCATGGTGGTGCAGATGTGTTTTTAGGTGCGATTGGTCAGGGGGCAGATCAGTTCTCGGGTAGCCTTGAAAATATTGAGGTCAATTACCTCATTCGTAAGATCACAGGCTTATAGCAGAGGGATATCACATGAAACATACTTTAAAAACCCTCCCATACATGATGCTTCTGCTTACAGCGTCGATTTCTTCAAGTGCTTTGTATGCTGCGGACACCACAGTTACACCAACGAAAAGCGTTATATTCTTTTTAGGCGATGGGATGGGGCCAACCACAGTGACGGCAAGTCGTATTTATGCTGTGGGGGAAAATGGCAAACTGGCCATGGACCGCATGAAGCACGCAGCACGGATTAAAACCTATTCTGAGGATGGTCAAACCACAGATAGCGCTCCCTCTATGGGCGCCTATATGACTGGGCAGAAAAATAAAAATGAAGTGATTGCCATGACAACAGGAACGGTTGCGGTCGAACCTGAAGAAGGAAAATTGCCGAATGGCAAAAGCTTAGCGAAAGCCATCAACCGTTGTCCAGAACAGGGCAGTAGTATGGTCGCAGGGATGCCTGCGTTAAGTATTTTAGAACTGGCAAAAAAGCAGGGTAAAGCGGTTGGCGTAGTGACGACGACCGAACTCACCCATGCCACACCTGCGGCAACCTATGCACATATCTGTCACCGTGATGCGCAATACGATATCGCGCTTCAAGCTGTTCCAAAAGGTAAAGCTTATAATCCAAACTTATTGGATGGCATTAATGTCCTTATGGGAGGCGGCTTAAATCATTGGACGCCTTATGATGCAGTCTCTAACTCCAAAGGGCGCTTGGATGGTCGTGATTTATTGGCAGAGTTTAAACAGCAGGGTTATCAAACCGTTGTAAGCCAAAGTGATTTGGCGCTGACGGTCAATACTCAGAAAATTTTCGGCGTATTCTCCACACAGTCGCATTTAAATTTTGATTTGGACCGACTCAAGAAGAATATAGAGACTGAACCGAGTCTGGCGGCGATGACCAGTAAAGCGATTGATGCACTGCAAGCACAGAGTCATGGACAAGGCTATTTCTTGATGGTTGAGGGTGGGCGTATTGACCATGCGCTACATGCCAATAATGCCAAACGGGCATTGCAGGAAACCAAGGCATTTAATGATGCAATTCAAACTGCACTGGATAAAGTGGATTTGAGCAATACCTTGATTGTAGTGACGGCAGACCATGACCATGTGATGACCTTTAATGGTTATGCCGCACGAACGGGTCAAACGACGGAAACTAATCCAGGTATTTTGGGGCTGAGCTATGATTATAATATTGCAAAAGAGCAAAATGCTTACAGCAAAGTGCTGGCTGATGGCCAAGTACATAATCCATACCGCGATGTAAATGGGGCAACAGGAACGACGCTTGTTTTTGGAAATGGTACGGGTAAACGTTTAGATATTCGTGACAGTATTAGCAACGAGCAAGCCTTTGCTGACGACTATAAACAAGAAGTCGGGGTACAACTGACGAAAAGCGAAACACATGGCGGCGGAGATGTGATGCTGTTTGCTGAAGGAAAGAATTCAAATTTCTTCAAAGGCACACAAGAAAATACATGGGTATTTGAGCAATTGAAAAAGGCGTTTGGATTCTAATGGATACAAGATTAATACGGCCGTTCAAATTCAAAATGAAGTTCTTAGCATTGTCTTTCAGTTTGCTCAGTCCATGGGTATGGTCGGCCGATGAATATCGTATTGATTATCAGATTGAACGGTTGGATGCCAATGGGGTCACGACCATTCAAAAATACAGTGAGAAAATAATTCGAGATGCGCAAAATATTTGGATTGAACGTTTAAACACACAAACGCATGCTGACGAAGCCCATACACATAACAACGCTCATGTGTCTGCCAAAGATACCCATCAGCATGCGAGTTTTGACAGTGCAATTCAGTGGATGCAGCGCAAAGATGTAGTCGGGCAAGCAAACGTAGAAAGTCCGTTTCAGCGTTTTTATATTTTGCCAGATGAAAAAATGCGGGTGCAATTGCAGGATGTCGATCAAGAAATGCTAGGGATGAAAAACTGTTGGCGCTGTGAATATAGTTTGATTCATCCTGACATTTTAAAGCGAGCACAATTGATTCAACGTGATCCGAAGTTAGCGCATTATCAAATACGCAGTGCTGGGCAAACGTTGAATATTATATGGAGTGAACAGGATCAACTGGTTCAAAAATATGAATTGCTCAAACCGACCTCAGGCTATGCCAAAACCTTTACCGTGCGCAAAATTGGCCAACATGTTGCTACACCTTGGACACAAACAGAAAAATACAGCGAACGTGACTATGCAGACTTTAGTGATTAGCCGATGAGTTTTTGACTTTTAATTTCGACGTTACAATAGAAATACCCGTGATTTTTTTGGGAAAAATAAGCGCTTAGGACTGTGCCGCTTGTACGGTTAAACCACTCCACCGCTTAAACGCACGTCGAAAATTAGTGGCATCGTTAATTTGTAAATACTGAGAAATCTGTTCAGTTTTAAAACCATGTACACGATATAAAATGATGGCAGTATGCAAACGACTTTGATCGAGTTGCGCCTGAAAATGGGTCTGATGCTTTTTCAGTTTACGTTTTAAGGTGGCAGAACTCATTTGAAAATAGTCAGCGGTTTGTTCAAGTTGAATATTATTTTGAATATTCTGCATTAAATATTGGTGCAAACTGAGCAAAA
Source organism: Acinetobacter sp. CAU_H_S139_7 (assembly GCF_058599305.1). Lineage (NCBI taxonomy): Bacteria > Pseudomonadati > Pseudomonadota > Gammaproteobacteria > Moraxellales > Moraxellaceae > Acinetobacter > Acinetobacter sp. CAU_H_S139_7. Next base: position 2,399,018 of record NZ_CM178651.1, on the reverse strand, counting down.
AACTCTGTTGAATATTTTGAGCTGTCATTTCTTTCAGCGCATATTGATAACTGATTGAAGCTAAGGTCGAAGAGGCATTGGGAAGTTTTTCATAAATCAAATCGCGAGGTAGGCTCATCATGTTGATCGGGCGATTAAACTCTAAAGCACTGCCTAAATGTGTCCAATATTGTTCAATATAGTCAGGTTCAGAAAAATTAAACTCGAATTTCCACGCTAACTTGGCTTGGTACAGTTGACGGCTAAACGCTTGTACTGCACTCATTGCGCTTTCGATTAAAAAGCGATTTTCAAGCTTGTTTTCATCTAACCAATAAATATGAATATGGCTTTGACTGTACATGAGTCGAGGGCATAACCATGGTGAAACGGACGCGGAAAATGTTAAATAACGGCTAAGTGCCTCATCGAAGGTCGATGCATAAAGCATAGATTTAATGGCGTCATTAAAGGGGGTGGTTAGGCTGCGTTGACCAAATAAAAAACTGATGTCCTGATTGCGAAAACACTGTTCAGCATTTTTTAAAACCTGTTGTAACTGTTGTTGACTAATTAGTTTTTGCCCCGAAAAGATATCTTCTAAGAAAATACTGCTGCCACTGAGCAGGACGTGATGTTCGACTTCATGACTCGCTGCCAAATCAATTAAAATAGACAATTGATGATGCGCAGGAATGTAGCTGTAGTCGCATTCAAAGCTCATACCATGACTCGCTTCGGTGAGTAGTACTGCTTCACTTGGAGCAATTGCTGATTTAAGGCACTCAAGAGTTGTTGGGCAGTTTGGTATTGTCCGACAGCGCAGCAGGTCGTGAGTGCTTTTAGAGGAATGTGCACGGACAGATCACGTTGATAATAAGCACTGACCATAAGCATGCGTTCAAGTTGAGCAGCCATTTTTTCAGCCTGTTGTAGCTTAGTCTCTGGTAACAACATAATAAAACGATCTCCTGCGAAGCGGCAGAGCAGGTCTTGTGGTCGTAAGTTTAAGCTAATCAATTGTGAAACATGCTGTAAAATAGATGTGCCTTCATCAAAGCCATGTGTTTGATTAATCTGATTAAAATTATGCATATCTAGCAGTATGACGGACATGTCGCTGGGTTCATGCAAGTTTTGCTCGATTGCGGCTTTGAGCTGTGTTTTAAAATAATGAGCATCGGCCAAAGGGGTGAGTGCATCGAATAAGCGATGATCCCGATAAATACGTTCTCGTTTTTGCATGTGTTTAGAAATTGCCTGTTCTTCTTGATGCCAAAAATAAATCCCGATGGTAAATAGATACAGTCCAATTGGAAAAGGAATGGACTCAAGCCATGCATCCCACATGATTTCTTTAGGCAGGCGAATAAACTCATCTAAGCTGTCCATCCACATGTGGAAAAAAATAAAACACAGTCCATAAAAGATATAGTTGGTTACACGGCCCAAAGGACGGCTTTTAATAATAAAGAAAATCCAAATACCAATAAAAACAGTTGCTCCCCCTTCACCTAAAATATCGACCCAGTTCCATTCAGCAAATGACTTGCTCTGCCCAAGTAAGATAAACAACCAAAGGGATAAGCTACAGGCAGTCGCTACACATAATAAAGGCCAGCGGTAGTAAGCAAAGTATTTAGGCATAGCATTTTTTGAAATGATTTATTTTCGCCCAAGCTAAACAGATTTAGATGACAGTTTGATGGCAATGGCTAGGGTCAAAATAGATCAGGGTATTTTTGATTTTTGAGAATAAAAATGCTGAAAAACCCTATCTTTGAGGTGAATATGCATCATTCTGTATGCTCAGTATTTTCTCTATACAGATCAAATTAGCTCACTTTTTGCTGAAAATGGCCAAAAACAAATAAAAAGGACAGGCAGAAAAAAAGACTGTCACATCATGTTCACATTCAATTTCTATTGTGCGTTCAAACCATGCCACTTTGGCTTGAGGGGAAGAACATAATGCAAAATAATCAGAGCCGTTTCATGAAACATAAGCGTGCGGGTTTTCAGCTTAGCACACTGGTCCTGTCAATGCTGAGCATGATGCATCTACATGCCGAAGATAACACGGTGGAATATGTACAGGTCATTGGTCAAGCTGCAAGTATGGATAAAGCACTCAAAGAACAAAAACGTGCCGACCAAATCAGCAGTGTGGTACATGCCGATGGCATCGGACAATTACCCGATGACAATGCCGCAGAAGCTTTGCAACGGATACCGGGTGTATCTACAGAGCGTGACCAAGGCGAAGGACGTTTTGTTTCCGTTCGTGGTTTAGGCGCTGACTTAAATGCAGTAACCATCAATGGTACTTTGGTTCCCGCGCCTGAAAGCGATCGCCGTGGCGTAGCATTGGATGTCTTACCTTCAGAGCTAGTACAGTCATTGGCTGTGGTGAAAACGCTGACACCAGACATGGATGCCAACTCATTAGGTGGTACGGTGCAGGTTGAAAGTTTATCGGCTTTTGACCATGACGGTTTGTTTTATACGGGAACGGTTGAAGGTGGTTATGATGAAAAACGGGAAAAATATAGCCCTAAAGCATCTGGTGCTATCAGTAATCGTTTCAGTGTTGGTGAGGGGCAAGACAACCTTGGGGTGGCACTGGCACTGAGTTATCAAAACCGAAAATTTGGCTCGGACAATGTTGAAACGGGTGGGGCTTGGGATGGTGACGCACTTGAAGAAACCGCAATGCGTCAATATGACATCGAGCGTGAGCGCATTGGTGCGGGTTTAAACTTTGACTACCGTCCGAATGACACAGGCGAATACTATTTAAGAACTTTATATAGTCGCTTTAAAGACACTGAGTCACGTCAGGAAGTGGCGGCTGAATTTTCTGATCCGCAATTTGCAGGCCAGCGTGGTGATGCAGAAGTGACTCGTTCACTGAAGAGCCGTGAAGAAACACAAGAAATACAGTCTTTTGTCCTCGGTGGTAAGCAAGGTTTTGGCACGTGGACGGTGGAAGGTCAGCTCGGTTATAGCGAAGCATCGGAGGAAAATCCAGGGGGAATTTCGGGGGCAAAATACCAAGGTGATTTTAGTAATGTTGGATTTAATAGTACGCAAAAACCTGTAATTACGGCAGACCAAGATTTTTATAATGCGGCCAACTATGAGTTAGATTCGGTGTCGTGGGAAAAATCTAAAACCACCGATAAAGAATACAACGGTAAATTAGACTTTTTGAAAGACTATATGCTGGGGAATTATGCTGCTGCATTGAAGTTCGGCGGAAAAATCAGTCAACGTGAAAAAACCAACAATACCGATGAATGGAAATATGAAGATCTCAGTACGTCAAGTTCAGATTTCAATTCAAACAGCCATTATGAACTGGGTCAGTTTGGTCCAACCATTAATAAAAATGCTATTAAAGATAAAATCAGTGGATTAAATCCAAATGATTATGTGGTTGCTGACGGTTCAATCATTAATGACTTTAAGTCGAATGAAGACATACAAGCGGCTTATGTCATGAATACCGTTGATTTGGATCAACTGCGTGTGATTGCAGGCTTACGTTATGAAAATACCAACTTTGAAGCACGTGGTTTTGAGTTCAACGATGATGTGATCACTGCGACTAAACATGAAAATGACTATGATCATTGGTTGCCAAGCCTACATTTACGTTATCAATTGGCCGATAACGCTTACCTCCGTGCCGCTTGGACCAATAGTGTGGTACGTCCAAACTTTGCGCAAAGTGCACCAAGTGTTTATATCGATGGCGATGAAGCTGAGTTTGGTAACCCAATGTTAAAGCCTTTAGAATCTTCTAACTTTGATTTGGGGGTAGAAAAATATTTTGGCAAAGCCAGTATGGTGGGCTTCTACGCATTTTATAAAGATATCGATAACTTTATTTATAACACCAATATTGCAGGAACAGGGCAATGGGCTGACTTTGATGAAGCTATTACCTATAAAAATGGTAATGAAGCAAAACTGTACGGGATGGAGTTTGCCTACTCACAAAAGTTTGACCATCTAGGAGCACCATGGAACGGGTTCTTGTTGGGTTTAAATACCACCTTTAGTAAGTCAGAGGCGGATATTGATTCGATGAAAGATGGCGAACTTCTGAGCCGTCGTATTCATTTACCAAACCAGTCGGATGTGGTCGGTAATGCCATGATTGGTTGGGAAAATGAGCGTTTTGGTGTACGACTTTCAGCAAATTATAAATCGAGTTATCTGTATGAACTTGGTGACATTGATACGCCTGAGAAAGATATTTATACCGATGACCAAATCTTTCTTGATTTTAGTAGTCATGTGAACTTATCTAAAAACTTACAGCTCAAGTTTGATGTGCAAAACATCACCGATGAAACTTATTACAACTATGCAGGTTCTAAGGCTTATAACGCTCAATATGAAGAGTATGGCCCAGCATACAAACTTGCACTGACCTACACCCACTTTTAAGTCGAATTAAATTTAGTTCTCAGGTTTGCTCAGCAGAAGCAGACCTGAGGTTCCTTGCCCAATTTTGAGTGTCTCTATGAAATTTTCATCTTTTAAATTGTCTGCTTTAAGCAGTTGCTTGCTGTTATTGAGCGCATGCAGTCAGCATAGCGTGCCCCAAGCTCCGCAAAATAGCCAGTCGTTAAGCCCAGTTGAAATACCAATAGATCAGCCCATGGCAGCGAAGTTGCAATTACGTGAAGTCGACATGAATGGGGCAAAAACTGAGGATGTGCAATGGTTAAGCTTGAGTGCATGGCCTGAAGTCGCCGCACTGTTGAGCAGTAAAAATAAAGGGCTACAAATATTAGATGATCAACAAAATGTACTACATCAAATTCAAGGTCAGTTTGGGCGTTTTGATTATCGGATTGGTTCGGAGCGTTTATTGATTGCTGCGTCAAATTTGCAACAACAGCAAATTCAACTGATGAGCATGAACTTAAAAAATAAAGCATGGGACAAACCCAGCTTTATTCCAAAGCGTTCATTTAAGTCTGAAGATGTTTGCTTATATACCGATGCTCAAGGGCTGAGTTTTGCTTTTTTAGTAGGCGAAGAGGGGCTTGGTGAACAATGGTTGGTGGCTCAGCATGAGAAGGCTTTGGTTCAACCACAGTTGTTACGCCGTCTCAGTTTTCCACCTGCTAGTAGTGTATGCAAAGTGAATGATGCCACAGCAGAGTTGTTTATTAATGAAGCGAATGTTGGGGTTTGGGCATATCCAGCTCATTCTGAAGCTGACATGGTGCGTCAGGCGGTGGATCTCGTGCAACCCTTTGGTTCGATGCAAGGTTCACCCTCTGCAATTGCGATTGTAGATGATCATGTCGCCGTACTCGATGCAGAAAAACCTTTGCTTTATCGTTATCAAAAGCAAGATAAGCAATGGAAAGCACAGCCGCCTTTACAACTAGACACGGTGAAAGAAGCAGAGACTTTGAGTGTTCAAGGTAATTTAACTGATAAATCCTTGCTGATTTTAGATGATAAAACCGTGAAAGTGACAGATGTGGAATGGGAAACTCACCCCCAGATCAAAGCCCAAAATATCATCACTATTCCAGCAGAAGTGCAGACGGAGGGTGTGCCAAGTACAGGTGACGCGGCTGATGATCCTGCGATTTGGCATAACGCTGCACAGCCGAGTCAGTCCCGTATTTTAGCGACAGATAAACAAGGTGGTTTACAGGTTAACGATTTACAGGGCAAAACCGTGCAGTATTTGCCAGTAGGGCGATTGAATAATGTTGATGTACGCCACGGTTTTAAATGGGGCAATCAAACGGTCGATTTGGCTGTGGCATCGAACCGAGATCATAACAGCCTGCATCTCTTTGCGATTCAACCCAAAACGGGCAAGGTTTCTGTGCTTGGCGAGCTAGCAACTACATTGGATGATATTTATGGCATTTGTATGTACCGCGACGCTCAAGGGGAAATTTATGCCATTCCCAACGATAAAAATGGGACTTTTGTTCAATACCACATCACGGCTGCACAGCAAAAATTACGGGCTGAAGAAGTACAACGTTTTTCAGTGAAAACTCAACCTGAAGGCTGTGTCGTAGACGATGCCACAGGACGTATTTTCTTGGGTGAAGAAGATGTCGCGGTGTGGGTAAAAGATCTCAACCCAAAAACTCAGCTCCCTATGCAGCAGGTGATAGGTGTAGGAGAGGTGATGCATGATGACATTGAGGGAATGGGACTTTATCACGGTAAAAAGCAAAGTTATTTGGTAGTTTCAAGCCAAGGCAATGACAGCTTTGTGGTGCTTGATGCCGCAGCACCTTATACGGTTCGTGGCGCATTTCGTGTAGGCATCAATATCGACAAAGGCATTGACGCTGTGTCTGAAACAGATGGACTAGATGTGAGCTCCCTAAATTTTGGTGGCAAATGGAAGCAAGGCATGCTGGTGGTGCAAGATGGACGTAAACGTATGCCTGAAACCAATCAGAACTTTAAATATGTGCCGTGGGAAAAAATCGCTCAAGCCCTGCATTTGGACTAAATAGCGCTTGAGTACATGAGCTGCTAAAGAATCACAGCCCATTTTAAAAATATATATGTACTGCACCATGCAGTAAAAAAATTGGAGTGCGTTATGCAAGCAACGATGGATCAAATGTCAGTTTGGATGTTGATTAGCCATGCCAGTGTGTTGGTAAAAGTAGTGATGTTGATTTTGGTTTTATCCTCAGTAGTAAGTTGGTATTTAATCGTGCGTCACGGTATGTTACTTCGTGGACAAGAGCAGCTTTGGAACCGCTTTTTAAAGAATTTTAGACAGCAAAAAGATCTCAATCTTTTACAGCAAGACTACCAACAGCCTGAACAACAAAAAGGAGTTGTCAGCATTTTTCAACATGGGGTGGATGAATACCATCAATTGATCAAAGATGAGCAACTCACGACGGCGGATGTGATTGATGGGGTAGAACGTCGTTTACTCAGCAGCATCAGTGAAGAAGAAGAAAAGCTTCAGCAAAATCTCACCTTTCTTGCAACAGTCGGTTCAGTCAGCCCTTATATAGGCTTATTTGGAACGGTCTGGGGCATTATGAATGCGTTTATTGGACTGTCTGCCGTTGAACAGGCAACCCTAAATACAGTTGCACCAGGGATTGCAGAAGCGCTGATTGCAACAGCCATTGGTTTATTTGCTGCTATTCCTGCGGTAGTCGCGTATAACCGCTTTTCGGCACGTGCTGACAAGCTTTCCAGTCGTTATTACGGTTTTGCCAATGAGTTGCAAACGCGTATTTATCGTTTGTTGGGGCACACTGAGCGCACTTCGCGTTAAGGAGCAAGAACCATGATTAAGCGTCCTCAAAAATTAAAACTCAATGCTGAAATGAATGTGGTTCCTTATATTGATGTCATGTTGGTGTTATTGGTGATTTTTATGGTGACTGCACCAATGTTGACGCAAGGCATTCAAATTGATTTGCCTGAAGTGGATGCCAATGTCATGCCCGCATCACAACAGCAGCGTATTGTAACCTTATCTATTCAAGCCAATGGCCAGTATTACTGGAATATTGGATCAGAAGTGAATACCGAGAAAGTTACGGATCAGGCCATTGATTTAGCCACTATGCAACAAAAACTGGTTCCGATTATTCAAAAAGATAAAAGCTTACAGTTTTATGTACGTGCCGATCAGGATGCTGATTATCAACTGGTTGCACAGGCCATAGCATCCTTGCAAAAAAGTGGGGTAACGAACTTGGGGCTAGTGACAGAGGAGCCACAATCATGATGACAACCGTTTCCAAAATTAGGTTTCGTGATCAAGGTCTAGCGCTTTCGGTCACGACTGGATTACATATTGCGCTAATTGCATGGTTATGTACGGTTGAGATGCATGAAACATTGGTGGAACCTAAGCCGAAAACCATTCAATTACAATTTGTGCAAATACCACCTCCAGCCAAACAGCAACCAGAACCTAAAAAGCCTGAACCGATAGTCGAAGAAAAGCCGCTACATGAGCCTGTCAAAAAACAGCTTGAGAAACCTGCTGAAGCCCAACCGAAAACCACCAAGAAGTTTGTAGAGTCGCAGAGCAACAAAATTGTACCTACAGCGGCTAAACCGACACAGCAAGTCGTGACGGAAAAGCAAACGGCAACAGAGGAATCTCAGAAAACAGTAGATACGCAGTCTAAGGCGGATATACCAACTCAGACGAAGACCCAGAAATCAGTAGAACCCAAAGCACAAACTCATCCTGAATCATTTGATGTTAAAAATTATCAACCTGTTGCAAAAATAGCACCAGCCTATCCTGAACAAGCTTTGGATCGTAAACTTGAGGGGGATTGCACAGTGATGTATAGCGTAAATGAAAAAGGACGGGTAGAAAATCCTAAAGCACAAGGCGATTGTCATCCGATGTTTGTACGACCTTCGATACAGGCTGCACTCACTTTTAAATATCAGCCTCGTCTTGTCGATGGTAAACCGACCAGTGTGTCGAATGTTAAAAATACTTTCCAATATCGGATTGAAAGTTAATTTTATTTAATAGAACGGCTTGGCTGAATAAAGATTTTCATGCGAGCTTAATTCAGTAAAATAATTCTCAAATGAAGAAGGCTTAATCAAAACTATTTTTTAAAGTATAGGCAGAAAATCTTGCGTGCAAAAAATGGCTTTGTTGCACAAAGATTTGAAATGCAAAGCGCCCCTAATTGAGCTAAATTTAAGGCGTAACTTGGGTAAGTGGTCGACCTAATTCCGTAAATCTGTTAAGGACTGCTACACGTGCATGGATTTCATTCACTTGGCTATCAAAACTCCTTGCACTGAGTTTATCTCCTAATAATTTGATGCAATGCATCTTAGTTTCAACCAAACTTCGCCGATGATAGCCTGACCATTTTTTCCATAGTGTCCTGCCTAAACGTTTAATTGTTCGAAGTAATTCATTTCGCTCTAGCGAGCTACTCTTTGTATCTTTCCATTGTTTCGCATTTTTTCTAGGTGGAATCACCGCATGCCCTTGCCGATCTGCAATGACCTGACGGCATTGCTTGGTGTCATAAGCTCCATCGGTATAAACAGAGTTAATCTGCTCATCTTGTGGAATCTGATTAAGTAAATCACCAAGCACCTGTGAATCACTGACATTATTGGTTGTAAGCTGAACTGCTCGTATTTGTAGGGTTTTAGCATCTATACCAATATGAAGTTTACGCCATTGGCGACGATATTCAGGTCCATGTTTCTTGCGTTTCCATTCGCCCTCACCTAGAAACTTCATGCCTGTAGAGTCCATGAGTAGATGCAGCCCATCGCTACTTTTTTGGTAGCTGATTACAATATCAATATGCTTTTGTCTTCTACAAAGCGTGGTGTAATCTGGAGCTATCCAATTTAATCCGCAAAGTTTAATCAGACTTTGCACAAAGCCAGTGACCATACGTAAAGACAGACGGAATAAGGATTTAATCATTAAGCAGCATTGGATGGCTGCGTCGGAGTAGGTTTGATTTCGCCCTTGTTTGCCTTTTGATGGCGCATACCATTGCGTAGCAGGATCAAACCAAATGGCAATATTTCCGCGACTCATGAGTGCTCGGTTATATGCGGGCCAATTGGTTGTGCGGTAGATTTTGTGTGTAGGCTTCTTCATTTGAAAATTATATCGCTGAAAAACCCTTTACAGATAGGTTTGTGCAACAAAGCCCTTTTTAACTGATTGAAACAATACACAGCAATATAGCACAATAATTCTGGAGCCTACCATATGCCTACTTTTGATGATTTATGCGGATTCAAATGAGAAAGGTGAGATGTATATTTGTTTTAAGTTATTGTTATTAAAATAAATAAAGTACTCCGAAGATGCCGCTGCATGTGTCGTTACCCTGAACCCGATGAGTTCAAAGCTGGTTGAATGAGTTAAGCAACATTAGAGTGTATTTAACAATAAAAATAATCCCATAACAAATTAATTTTCATACATATTTTTGTTTAAGCGCTATCTAAAAATAGGAGGCGATTTTAAACAACATTTTTACAGTATACACTGGGTATACATAGAATTTAAGCTGTATTTTTTGTAGCAAGGTATACACTGGGTATACATTTTATAGAATAAAAAAAGGCCTGTATGGCCTTTGACTAAGTAGAGCCCTAATTAGGTTGGCAAGTATTCAGATACCTATTTTTACTTAAAAATTCGAGTACATCTCTTTTTGTGTACCCAACTTTTCTCGGTCCCACTTTAACAAAAGGAATACCATTACCTTGGCAGCGTTTAGCCTGAAGCCAAGATAGTGACATATCGCATACTAGCGCTACGACTTCGGGTGAGAATACGGCATCCTCAGGAAGATTCCAAAATTGATGAATTGAGTTCAAACGTTGCTCTTCTGACATTCGAGCAATACGATCCAATCTTTGTTTCATTAATTTTATCGGTCCTATAAAAATTATTGCATATAGATATATGTCTAGATATATCTGCTGATAACAAGAACATAGCACAACATAATTTTTCAAAACTCATTTCGTTGAAAACATCAAAAAATCGGTTTATTTTTTTAAATAATATTGTTCCTGGTTAGCTAACTAACTTTTTACTTTGACTGTATCGATGATTAAAAAAGTTATTGTCTAAGCTCAATTTGGATGTGAAAGATTTGCAGTAATATTTAGTCATCCTTCTTTGAGGCTTTTCATTTCGTAAATGTGAGGGTTTAACTTCAAGAAACAAATTCTTATGTTTATTTCTACTAAGTTAGTCTTGAACTATGATCTGGATTATTAATATTTACTCAATATGAGAGGCTAGTACCTCATTCAATAAATAGGTCAAACCTATAATTTATTTTCTCAAATTCATAGTATTTAAAATAATGTGACACAGTTCAAATCTGTACGTTACTCAGCAAAAAACTGTCCGTTTCATCCAATTTCTTCATTATTTTAATAACGTTACACAGCAAAATTTTGTACGTTACTCAGCAGAAAATACGATGTTACATAACACTATTTAAATTGGACTAAATCAATATCTTAAAGTTTTTTAATAGAGTTGTAAGCGTTATTTATTAGATGTGTTTTACTATTCAGAACACATTTTTATGTTTTAACACTCAAAAAATAAAAATAAGTTGTTTAATAGTCAAACTGTTAGGCCTAAAAGCTATTAATTCATCTATTAAGCTCAAGTAGGGTGAATCATATCTACTTACACATCACCTTTTATTTAATTAGTTCAACGCATTTTTCATCAAAAATCAGCGAATCAGGACGGTTGGAGATCTATTTTTTCACATCTGTTTATCATTGGGTATGGGGTGGGGAAATCTTTCTAATTCTGGAAGGTATCAAGCAAGCCTACCTGTAGCTACAGAAAAAATCGCTACGCGATTTTTGTCTGGTACGCAACAGGGCCTTGTTAGGGAGATCCCTAAGACCCCTCCAATACAACTCCAATGGAGGTGAATAAATGACAAGAGCACGACGAAAAATTGTTAAGCGACTTCGTTTTAAGGATGAGCAGGCAAGAAGGTTAGACAGCTATCTTGAGATGAGGAAAGTAACATTTACTGATTTCACTCATTACTTAATTGAAAGTGAACTAAACAGATTGGGCTGGCAGTGTACTGACAACGTTCAGTTCGAGGCGTCAGAAGAAAATATTGTTGCTGTTGACTTACCTATTAGGAAGCGGAGAAGGGAAAAATTTAATATTATTGGTCGTCCAGCTCCAGATATGGATCCTAAGTTATTGAAAAAATTAGGAGGCATTGGGCATAACGTAAATCAGATTGCACGTTCGCTCAATATTATCTGTGGTTATCAAATAGATGTTATGCAACAGTTTTCTTTTATAGATTGTCTTGATGTACTAGCAGATATACAACAGCAGATTCACAAATATTTACCAGAGATCCCTACCTACACCCTTTCAGAAAATCTCGCAGAACACAGACGATCAAAAGCTCAAGGATCAGTCGCAAAAGTAGAGCTTACATAATGATCATCAAGTTTTTACCAGTTGGGACTGGTGATCCTAAGAGGGCAGTCTCCTATTTACTTGGCGAACTTGATCATAAAGGAGATAAGCGAGCTGATGTGGAAATATTAGAAGGAGATCCTTTCACATTTTCTGCCCTGGCAGAAAGTGCTTCATTTAAATATTGTTATACATCAGTTGTCATTGCCTGGTCACCGCAGGATCAGGTGACAGATGATCAAATCAGTGAAGTTGTTTCTGGATTTCGAGAACATATCGGTGCTGGACTTGAGCAAGATCAGTATCACATGACTGTCATCATGCATAGAGAAGATGATGGTTCAGGACATTTACATATTCTAATACCACGTATGGAGCTGAGAACTGGAAAATCATTTAATGTCGCTCCGCCTGGTCATCGTCATTATTTTGATCCGTTACGTGATTACTTTAACTACAAATATGATTGGATTCGACCTGATGATGTTACACATTTGAATCAGAAAGAGTTGCCTCAACATCTGCATTTCCAAGATGCTAAAGATGTAAAAGCAAATTTAGATGGATTAACTGATCAGAAATTGACGAAAGATGAGCGGCTGAAGATTATTGATCGATATGTTCTGAACCTGATCAATTCGGGTGACATTAATAATCGTGAAGAACTTGTTGGCTGTCTAAAACGTTTGGGCAAAGTGAACAGACAAGGCAAGGATTATATTTCACTTAAACATGCGACCGACACAGATCGGCTAAGAGGAAAATTTTATGGAATGGATTTTTCATTTAAAGATTATCAAATAAATCAAAGACGATTAAAGCAGGGAATCTGTGAGAGTGAACAACTGTTAATAACCAATGAAGAACGTTTAAAAAGAGCCGAAAAATGTTTTAAAGAAATGCATCGTGTTCGGGCAAAGCGAGCTGAATACAACCATAAGTATTACCAACCCAAAGGATTAAAAGGACAAACAATAGATCAAGAAATATTAGATTCGGAGTTGAATATAAATTCAATGCTTAACCGATTCATTCCTAAAGATGAATCTAGTCCTGATGATATGTCTAGGATATATGATCCTAAAAACTTATCCATCGATAAAATTAAGAAAAATCAAGTATTACCACATCAAACACACACAACGACATCCATGCATGAAACTGATGCCATTGTTGAGCTAAATTCAAAATTAGTTGCAGAAAGATTTTCAAGCTTTGATGAAGTTGAACAAACAACGCCTCAAATAAATTTAGGGCGAAATTTAATCAAGACAACAAGTGAATCTTCAATATCAAAGAGTTTACTAATTGATTGGGAAATTAACAGTATTAAGCATTCTCTTAATTATCAGAAATCTACACGAATGGAAGGAGTTAAGTATGAGAGATACACCATTACAGATCTTAAAAAACCAACGGATTGCCCAGTTAGAGGCGACAGTTCAAAATCTAGAACTGAAACTGAAAATAAAGGACGGGGAAATTCAAACAGACCAAAATGTGATCCAAGAGCAGAAAGCCTACATCAACGAACTAGAGAACTCGCAGAAGCTACAGCACGACTATCAAGAGCTTATGAGGAAAGAAAACTTTCTTATGAACAAGAAACTCAAAGATATGAATTCGAAGTCAATCGAGCAGGGCAAGATCATCAAGTTATATCAAGAGGAACTGCAAAAAGAGATTTCATTGAAAGAGCTCATCGAATATTTAGAGAGACTAAAATCAGAGTTAGAAACACATTTGAAGATGTTATTAAAAGTCTCTTATCTGCGACCCCTGATCCAAGAGGAAATAGATGGCGTTTTAAGGCCATATCTGAAAGGGTTGAAACAATTGGAGTCAGTAGATTGGTCAACATTGCAAGACAACGAACTGAGCGTAAACAACGTATTGAAAACGTTAAACGATTTAAACAAGAATTAGAACGTACGAAAGAACTCTCAAAGCGCAGGCGTGCATTGAATACCATGAGTGCTGAGCTAAGCTGCATCCAAGAGAATTTCCCTGAGCTAGAACTAAGACCTGCATTGGGCTTTGTATCAATAGCTGAACGCTGTTTTCATCAATATCGTGATGCCAATAAATCTGACGAGGACATAGATCTATACCTCGGTGAGTATATTTACAGTATTGATGAATGCTTTAAGTTTCTCGAAATAAAGCTAAATACTATGCAAGCTGAGGAACTAAATACAATTAAAAAACTGTCTACAATAATTGAAGGTCACTTAGATCAAATTAAGTTTGAAATAATTGTAGAGGATGAAACTGTTCACTATGAGAGTGCTAAGCAGGAAGTAAAGGGTTTGGTTGCAGCATTTAGGGAAAAGCTTGGCAAGCATGAAAGGATACTGATAAACAATATGTTCGATGATGATGGATTAATCCACCCTGATTTAGACAAGAGAAGGCATCAACCAGACAGACTATATAACTCAGACTATGATAATTTTTCTTAGTCAAAGGGCTAGCGGCGGGAAGGCACAGCTTTGCCGCTACTAACTTATATGGCATATCTATATTTGAGCTTATATGTGCGTTTAGTATAAGAAATTTATACCAAATGAAAAATGAGTTAGAAAGATATGTGAAAAAATAGTTTTCATTCAAAAATATCTTAAAATTCAATCGTATTTATAAGGGGAATCGGGTGAGTAAGAAAGATTGGATATTACAGACTAAAGAAATTCGTAGGTCTTTTAATAATGCAACTTGGATACCATTAAGAGCATCGCAGAACAATACTCATGGGGATATTCAAAAAATCGGATACATTGAAGATTACTTTGGGTGTGGTACAGTTGCTTTTCCTGAAGAGCATATGAGTTTAGCTGACAGCTTAAGTTGGAGTGACATAGGCATAGGTTGTGAGACAACTCCATATGCCTATGATGATGGATATTATAAAACAGTTGAAGAGTATCAATATAATGACAAACAACCTATAGGGACTCATTTAGTATTTAGCTATACACATCCTTTAACCCACAAGCGTGAGTGGATAATTAATCCTGACTTAATCATGGCACTACAGCTAGTGAAAGAGGGAGATATTTGGGTCAGTCCGTTGGAAAATTTTACTCCCGTAATTAAGGAGGTATTCAATGAAAATAATGATCATGTACTTATAGAAATTAAAAAAGAATTCTTAATAGACTATCTTGCTGCTAGAAATCTGAACCTGCGAATTTCATATTATCGACAAAGAGTTGAGAATGTAGAAAGTTTAGAAACAAGCCCTTACAAGGATCTTGAAAATAAAAATGATGAAATTGAGGGCGGTAGATTTGAACTTTTAATTCGTGATCTTGAAAGTGTTTATGGGGGTACATGGGCATCTATGCGAGTGGGGAGAACAGATGTAGATAATGAGGAAGACGCCCCTGTAATGGGAGAAGAAAATGATGGGAATACAGAATATGAACAAGCAGAGGGCTATACAGGAGGATACCATGGTGTAAGAGTTGAGGGAGAGTTTTTAAAAGATGAATGGATAATGCATAATGGGAAAAGCACCAGAATAAGAAATGATAAAAATGAAGATTTACCTAGCTTTATTATTGAAACAGATGGAAAAAGAGTACCTTCTGATAAATTAAATAATGAGTCCATTGGACGTTGGCTTTGGTTTAGATCATCTGTAATTAATGAACTACTTACTTATAGAGGTTTTTCTTTAAGTTGGTATACACAGGAAACAGGAGCCATAAATTCTTCTTCAGGTTATAGAACACATTTTGGCTTAAATGTAGCTGATTACATAACAGTATATGCTTATGATATTGCTCGATTAAAACCTTGGGAACAGCATGTTTGGCTAGGTCATAATGTAGTGCCTGATGGAAAAGTATCAGCAGAATTAATGCTATCTCAAGTAGAAGCTAATCCAGCTAACACCCATGCTCCAGAAGTAATATTATTTGAATTGGCAGAGGTATTAGAACAGCATTTTTATGAAAAATATCAGTTAGAACTTTTTTCACATAAAGTTGATGCAGACACTTTCTTTAAGCATATTTCTCGATTTGCTAGCAAAGATCAGCCATCTCTACTGAGATTGGCAAAAGAGTTGACTCGCTTTTTCTCGGAACGTTTAAATAAAAAAGCTCTTAAACAGCTTTCTAATCATAAATTAAAAAATGATTTAGGCTCAAATAAGCTCTTCGAAAGCATTTTAGCGGATAAAGTAGGTGAGGATAAAGCTCATCAAATGTTTGGAGTAATTGCTGGTATATATGATATGAGGAATGGCGATGCACATATATCTGGATCTAAAATTACTGATGCCATTAAATTAGCTGAAGTTGATGACTCCTTATCATATCTTAGACAAGGTCAGCAGCTTATAGATAATCTTGCTAGATCCATATATTTTATAATTAGAAAGTTATTTGATGAATAGAAAAGCGACTTTTCCCCAAATAAAATAAGTGAAATATTTTTTAGATTGTCTAAAAATACAATAATAGACTTTGTTCGATTTCTTCTTTTTCTTTAATACCTTTTGTTGATTTTAAAAGCCCCATTCTAGTGAATGGGGCTTTTTTAATGTTTTATCATGTTCGACGTCTAACCATGATCACATGTTTCACAAATTATTTTAGCTGAGCTCACGAATTGACTCTTAAGTTGAGCTGTTCTGGACTATGCCAATGCATCTTTAAATGTCCTAACTGATCTTTAAGATAGGCGACTTGTTGAACAATGAAATTCTTATGTTTGAGCCATTCATCAAGCCTCGCATCATCATAATGAATATCAACTTTCATTTTTAATAGCTGATGATATAAGCCTCGTATCTCAGGTGACATCGCTTCTAAGTCAGAGGCTTGTGCAACAGAGGATAATGGAGAAGGTAGGCCTATGGGTGCTGGGTTACTTGATGATCTAGATTTGGTTATATTTGGAGTTGTAATAGATAATGCTGAGGAAGCATGACGTTGCTTAGACCTATTTCCTTGTATTGGGCTGTTCGTTGAAGATTCATCTTGTGATGACGTTGCAGCTTGATTTGGTTGCGTAGTGCCTTTTACAACGTTACTCAGCTTTCGGTAGTTAATTGTATAAAAGTTAGTTTGAAGCCACTTGTTCTGTGCCAATTTTTTAACAATAAGGATTCCAGCATTTTTCAACTTACTGACAATGCGTTTAATAGTCGATACGCTGTAGATTCCTAAGGTATCAGCCCACTGTTCATAGCTATGATAAAAGTATTTTTGCTGCTGTATACATTTTGCATCACTGCTTTGTAGGCAGTAATGTAGTTTTTGCAAGAACATTGCAGATGGTACTCCATACCTTTTGGCAAGCGTAGGAGAGGCAATAAGTGGGTAATCACCACGTACCAGTAACTTCGTTTTTTTAGTCATGAGCATTCTCACTCACAACTTAATAATTAGAGTTTGAAAAAGTGGTATGGCGAGGGCGTTGTTGCGTTCGCTTTACCCAATCTTCAGGATACTCTTGGCTGTGTGAATCGCAATGTTGACCGCTCCAATATTCTTGATTGAATTCATTTTCAGCATATTCATCTTGATAAACAAAATTTTCAGACAGATTTTTAGAGCTTGGGTCAGCTTCTCGCTGAGGGAGAATAGGTTGAGGTACTGATTTTTCAGCTTGATCTAGTGTCTTAAAAATATCGACCAAAGCTTGGCGTTGTTGGTGATTTAGAATTTTAGCGCTTTCAACAATAAGTTGTTTAGCAAGATTTTTTGGCGTGCAAAGGTTTGCACTATTGAATTTAATATTCATAGTCGTATGCTCTCGGTCTAATTGAACATACCACCAACTCCATTTCCACATAGAGTATTTGGTGGCAGCGTAACAGGGGTGGAAATACCGTTCCAAGAGTACGGCCAGCGCGAGGCTGCCCTGTCAAGCTGCCATTACGACTGCGTAACAGTAGGCAAAAAAAATGCCGCATAAGCGACTTTAATTGCACTCTTGGATGATATCAGGTTTCCACGCCCGAACACAGATTTTGCTGTGTTGAGATAAGGTTATCCAGTAATGAAATAGGCGTCAAGGCCTGCCTCAATAAATCTTAGTAAAATGTGAAAAATAAAATTAAATGTATTAAAAATTTGTTAAACACTAAATATATTAATTATTCTATTTCTTATTTTATTTATAAAGAAGAAAAGCTCAAATTGAGCCAATGCATCAGTTCTCATTGACACCATCATTCAGCCGCGTTTGAGCTCTATTGAAATACATACTTTGTTATGTGCAAAAGAATGCACAGAACTGGCAAAATTAAGCACTTATGTGCATTATATGGACTTAACGACTTGAATTTCTTATGCGTAAATTTATAAAAATACTTGAGAGTGATGAAGAATGATGTATTCAGAAAATGATAGTCCATTATATATAGCTGCGGTTTTAGGGGCGCGCTTAAAACGCATTCGATTGAATCTGGATATGACGCAAGCAGAAGTGGCAAGTAAAGCGTGGATCAGTAGAAGGACAGTCTTAAACGCAGAAAAAGGTAATGCTAAACTTTCGGATTTAATAGCGATTTTAGGTGCATTAAATATGCTGAATAATTTTAATGTTTTAATACCTGAGGTGCCATTGTCACCAATCGAATTACTTAAACTTCAGGGTAAAGTTCGTAAAAGAGCTTCAGGTAATAATAAAAAATTTAAAACTCAAGAGACAAAGGCTGAATTGGATTGGTGATATACAGTGAAGATTACAGGTTTATTTCTGTGATACTTCTAGTTCTAAGTTATTGGATTGGCTAAATTCCTATTAGCATAATGCCTTTAATCAATTAGGTGACGATCAGCCATGATGAAACATGTTCAGAGCATAGATGGATTAGTTTTCAAATCAGTCTACGTGGTGGGTGATTTACATGGTTCTTATCAGCTATTAATGAATCATCTTAAGTTTATTGGCTTTAATTTTGATGAAGATTTATTGATCTGCACGGGTGATCTTGTAGACAAAGGTAAAGAGAATTTAGAGTGCATTTCATTACTGAAAAAGCCATGGTTCAAAACGGTGCGTGGAAATCACGAAGAGTTGTGTATTAAAGGGTTATATGATTTCAAGCTTAGACAATTACATGAAAGGAATGGCGGTGAATGGTTCTATCAATTGCCATCACATCAACGGCATGAAATTATAAAAAGTTTTGAAGTCTTACCTCTTGTGATAGAGATTCAGATCCAAGACAAAAAAATTGGGATTGTTCATGCAGATATAGATATTCATGACTGGAATGCTTTTAAGGCAGATATGGTTAAAGGTGATTATTCTATCCCAGGCGTGACATCAGCTTATAAAAATGCATTATGGGGGCGAGGCCGTATCAAAAACCTTTCAAATGATTATGATGTTGTTGAAGGCATTGATGCCATTTATTTGGGGCATACAATTGTTAAAGAAATGACAAGATTGAGTAATTGCTACTACATTGATGTTGGTTCTAGCTTTACTCAAAAATTGTGTATAGTAAAAATTAAGTAATGAGGAATCACTTTTATCTTTAAAAAGATTTTTTCTATTATCATATAAGTTATTACAAATGATATTCGATTTATAAAAAATGGTGAAATAACTCCTCATTTTTATAGGAAAATTAGCTAGCCTCTTAATAATATAGATTTATTTTTAATTATTAGGATGATGTATTGATGTTAATAAATCATTAGGATGGATATGAGCGGAAACCTTAAACCAGCACATGCTGGTTATCGTTATCAAGATATTATTACTGCATATTTTTTTGTATTAGGGATTATTGACAAGTTTGATTCAGTGACTGTCGATAAGAAACAATTAGATGATGATAGGTTTGATGACTTACAAATTATAAAAAAAGATGGATTTAAAACTAGAATTCAAATTAAACATAGTACAGATGCTAACAAGTCACTCGCTCTCTCTGAATTTACTAATAGAACGAGTACAAACTTAACCATTGATAGATTAATTTTAACTAATAAATTAGCTACTGAAAAAGCAGATGAGTATCGCCTATGTGCTACTTGGAATGCTCCATTAATTGACGATAAATATCACGACTGTTTAATAGAGATAGCAGGAAAGCCTATTTTTGATACTATTAATTCAAAAATATACCAATTAGATTATGAAAAAATATGGCCCCACAATCAGACTCCTTTATGGAAGCCACTAAAAAATCGAACAGATTTTGATAGATCAGACTTTATAGAGTTTTGTAAAAAATTTGTTATCGAGCTTGAACTACCTCGTGCATCAAGTGATTTATTTTCACCTAGTCGTGTTGAAACTGAATTATTAACGCTCTTACATGAGAAGATAGGGATTGGCCAATACCCTAATAGTGAGCGTAAAGTAGAGGATGTTGCAGCCTTAGCTATTGGACTTGCAACTTGGGCAAGAGCTAATGAATCTAAACTTGATACTCAAGAGATTATTAAGCACCTTGAAATAAGGACAGATTTTGGCAGAGTTTCACAAGCTTTTCCATTAGATAAAAAGTACTTTTATGATCGGCCTATTTTTAGAAAAAACATTTTAAATTTAGATAGCGACAAGAATTTCCATATATTGATTGGCCCTCCTGGATCAGGTAAGTCATGGGAATTAACGAATTTGTCAGAAATTTTGAAAGAAGATGCAATTGTTGCACGACATTACTGTTATTTATCCCCTAATGATGAAATATCTGAAAGAAGGGTTACTACAGATGTATTCTTTGCTAACTTATTAGCTGAATTACAAGATTCAATTAAAACACCATTTAGTTCAAAGATTGGACTTTCAGCAGATTTTTCAAATTTTGAAAATGCCTTAAACGAATTAACTTCTCGGAGTGAAAAGGTCATTTTAATTATTGATGGCTTAGATCATATTTCTAGAGTTAAGTCAGCATCATCTAATCTGAATGATAATGAAACAGATATAATAGAAAGGCTAGCATCTTTAGATATCCCAAATGGGGTAAAGCTTATATTAGGTACACAACCAGGAGAACACTTAGACCCAATTTTAAAACGAAGGGAAAATGATGTTTTAACTTACTGTATACCTGATTGGACTCTTCAAGACACAATTGAACTATGTAAGCTACATGAATTAGACACTCTATTCTCAGAGCATGGTATTGAAAATCATAATGAAATTTTTAGTCTAGTTGCCCAGAAAGCTAATAGTATACCTCTATATGCAAGGTATTTATGTAAAGGGATAATTTCTAATTTAAAACAAAATCCGACTGAAAAACCTGAAGATTGGTTAAACCAACTGCCAATTATTAATGGTGATATTAAAGTCTATTACAAATATTTATATGAAAAAATTTCAGATGAAGGTCGTTTCGTTGCAGACTTATTCGCAGTAATAGAATTTGCTATTACTAAAGATGAATTAAAGGAAATGTATCCTCGCCACCTAGCACGTCATGTATCCGCTGCCCTAAAGGTATTTGAACCTATATTTGTCCAAATTGAAGCTCAAGGTGGACTTAGGGTATTCCATGAAAGTTTCCGACGATTTATTAGAGAAGAGCTAAAAGAACAAGGAGTTAATTTAGTAGATATTCTAGATCCAGTGATTAATTGGATGAAGGATAAAGGTTTCTATGAAAATGCTAAGAGCTATCGTTTTTTATTATCTGCCTTAAAAAATGCAAATAAATCGAATGAAATTTACGACTTAGTTTCATTTGATTTTGTATCTACAAGTATTAATTATGGCCATACTGTAGATGCTATTCAAAATAATATTGCAATCACAGCCAATATTGCTTCATACGATCAAAATTGGGCCATATTAGTTAGATGTAATGAGTTACGTCGGGCTCTTCATACATACGAACAAGAGCGATTAGGAGGCAAAGATTATTGGTTAACATATGGTAGGCTTTTTGGTCATCAAGCTTTATCCGAAAGATTACTTTTTGATGGTCGACCTACATTAGATTATTTAAATGGCATGCAAGCGTGTTTGATTGTTGATGATATGGGCGGTATCGCTCCATGGAGAGAATACGTTAATCTTGAAATGTCTTATGAGGATGGAACTTATTCACCTGACTACTTTGATCATTTAACACAGTTAAAAACTTCTGAAGAAAATAACTTAGCATTAATACAAGGTTACTTAAGTCTAGGTTTAGGCTTTAAAATATTAAGAAAAGTTTTAAAATATTTAAATCAATTTAAAAGAAATCAAGATATTCCTGTTTATTTTATTAAGTGTTTAGCATGCCGATTATTAAAGAATAATTTAACTAAAACGGTAATAAAATTAGCTGAAAAATTTAGAAATTATGAGAATCAAAGATTAATTTCATATGGATTATATTGGGGCTTATCTGATTTCTATCATCAACAAAATGCACACTCCTATGCGAGAGAATATGCTGAATGTGCATTAAATCTCACAACGTCACCTATTCTGGTTTCACAATTATTAGATTATGGAATAAATTTAAATAATCTAGTTATTGATGGAAGAAAAATTTTTTCTATAAACTTAGGTTTTGATGGCCATCCCAAAAAAAATAATTTGAAATTATGGGTAGCTTCAATCAGGGTATTAGCTCATTCCGATCAACTTTATAAAGTATTAAACCGAGAACTTAGAAGAATTCGAGGTATGGGGTGGTATCGATGCTGGTTAAAATTTGCTATCAACGTATTTTGTGCAGAAAAAGCAGAAAATTATAATATTAAAGAAGTTTTTAATATTCTTTTGGAAGAAAGCCATCCATTTGCTGGAAAACCAAGAGCATGTGATCTATATGCAATTCATGGGACTATCAGCTATGCAATAGGGTTAGGATTAAAGCTAGTAAAAACAGAGGATGAATGGGCACATATTTTAGAAGTACTTAAACAAGTTAATTTAAACACCACAACAAGACTTGATAGAGAAGTTAATGGACCTGTTTCAAGTGATGTTATTTTTAATCTACTTGAACCTTATTCCAAGCTTGAGAATATCAATAGATACATATTAGAAGCTTTAAAATCTGAAATAGACCATGTGGAGAGTAATGGAACATATTACTCAACACATGCTGAACTAAAGTTAAAATACACTCAAATCCTTCTAGAGAATAATAAGACCGAGGCTAATAAAGAGTGGAAAGATGTGGGTATATATTTAACTAGCTATGGTTATAGAAAAGATATAACCCTATTTGAGATAATTGATACTGTTTCTGTAATCTCTCATAAATCTAAAAATGAGTGTTTATTAGCCTTAGAAAAATTACAGCCATTAATTTCCTCTGTATTAAGACATACAGATGGTAGAAGTACTAAGCATACACCGAATCGTTGGTTCAAAGAGCTATTGGATATTGATCCTGAAGCTGCTTTAAATGTGTTAGCAAGAACAATTATTGAGGAAAACTTTCATGAAAGTTGGCCAACGATAGAGGCTCTTAAATTAGTTGCTAATAAGCTACTAGATCAAGCAAATCCGTTAATACTTGATAGTTTATGGCAAACAATACCTTTTGAAATTGAATATGAAAATGATGGTCTTATAGCAGTAAAAGAACGTCTAGAATGCATACTGAAATTAAATACTCTCTATCCTCAATTTATAGAAAATAGACTCCATTTATTGGCTGCCCAAGTTTCTAATGATGTTTACAAATATAATGAAGATGCCATTAGAGAGTTAGAGTTAGTTTCAAGTAATTTTGGTTATCCAATTAAATGTAAGATAAAACCCACAAAAATTTCTAGCTCAACTAGTTATTCACGAAGGGATTCACTTTCTAAGGTTAATTCTGATTATATTTCTCCTGAAATTGTTCCACATCCACCAGAGGATGCCACTCTTGGGGATATAATTAAATGTATTAGGCTTATTGAAAAATCAAAGAACAAAAATTATCAAAAACTTAATGTCTATCTTTCATATAAATTGCAAGAGCTAAGCATAGAGGGGAATAAAAATGATGCTGAAAGAATTCTCTTCTTCTACGGCCGTGAGGTTTCTTCATGGTCGGAAGATCACCCTTTAGCTAGCCTAGCCCAAAGCCTTGAATATGCTGGACTCTCAGACTTAGCAGCTATTGCCTATACTCTAGCTTATATGAAATCTAGAGGAAATGGAGGATGGAGCAGTATTGGCGGTTCTAAGCAGAAAAATTTATTACTAACTGCTAAAAGTCTTAATGAGGATTTAACAACAAAGGTATTTTCAGAAGAATTAGGAAGAAGATTAAAATATACAGATTACGGTGCAGGTATCACTGAAAGTTTGATCGAAAGATTGAGAGATTGGGGGTATTACACTGAAGCAATTGATTGTTGGCATGAGGCTTTTAGCGTCATAGAACATCGTCTAACTTTAACTAAAATCTCTCATTATTTTGCTGAATATAGATCTTCTGATCCAATTGAACATGATATAGATGAGAGCTTAATTTTAATAATTTTATTGAGATTATCTGAACCCAGAAAATCTAGAAAACTTGCAACGTTAACAGGTTTTACTAGCATTTTAAAATATTTACCTAATCTTTTATCTAAACCATTAACATGGTTTGCTTGTAATAGCACGCCTACCTCATCATTACTGCTAATTTTAGAAATTATATTCTTCCTTGAAGATAAACCTTTTACTTTAAGTAAAGGGATTAAGGATATATTAGAAATATATACAAATTCTTCTATATGGGGTGCCCAAGTCATAAGCCGTTCTTTATTAGATAGAGCAGGACTAAGTTATGAAGCTTATAACAATATAAATGTTTATTCTGCAAGCAGCTCTCAGACCTATTTACCTAATCCATATATTATGGAATTAGACCCAACTAAGAGCTTAGAAACTTTAAGCTTATATGTTCCTAGTTTGCCTTCAGAAATAGAGTCTTTTCTAGATGCAGAATTGAAGAAAAATTTCAATATGAAATTAATGAGTGAAACTTTTGAACTCATTTATGGTAGATCAAGAGATGTTACTCCTCCTGTAGATGGACTTACTTGGAGAGAAGAACTATTTATTGCAGAGTTGAACAATTGTGGGCAAGCCCTTCAACAATATTTAAAAGCAGAAGGCCTATGGTCATTAGAAACAGAAGAAGAGTTTGTTTTACATACGTTACCTAACATAGAGTCACATTTAGGAATTTATCAAAGTCGGGTAACAAGACCAGCGTTACCTCTTCCAAATGAACTAACAAATGGAATAAGCCCTATTACTATTGTTAAGAATGATCCAAAGTATGAAAATTGGGTACAGTTAGCTTGTATGGAAACTCAATATATTAATGAAGAACATAGTTTTTCAAGACCTAATAAGTTGATTAAGAATATATCTGGGCTTTCATTAATACCTCAATTATTTAGTCTTCCTCATAATTTTATGCCAGTAAAAGACGGTATTGAAAATTTATGGTGGACAAAAAATGGTGGAATAATGATCCATTTTGGAGGGGGATTGACTTCTCTAGTTGGAGTATCCATTTCCACTGATATGTTAGGCAGAAACTTTATATTTACTCCACCTGTTGAACTGTTATTAATTACTCCTGATTATATGCCTGCAGATTTTAATGAGAAACTTTGCTTAAAAGATTCTCAAGGACAAGAGTTTCTTAGATTGAGATCATGGGAAGTACGTGAAGAGAAAATAAGCTCTGAGACATACACACTAAAAGGTATGGACCTAATAGTACATCCTGAAATATTTGCTAAACTTAACATAATGTACAACTCAAGTTTGGTTAATTTTCAGTTTATACAGAGCATTGATATTTAGGAATATTAAAATTTTACATCTAATATTGTGATAAAGGGCTATTTAGTTGTCCATCTTAGTAATAATAGGATTAGGCGCCATTCGTATCTCGACGGAATGAGCCCAAAAGCATTTGAGGTAGCTGCAAAATGAGGTTGTCTAGGATACTAGGAGTAGTCTAGGGATTATCGATGATTTCCTAAAGATTTTTTCACTATTTTTCTATTACAGAGCATGTCTTAAGAGCTGAACTATCGTGTGATTTTGTAAAAAAAACGTAAAACTCAACGGTTAGAAAATGAAGCAAAGTAAATTTGTTATGGTCTCCTAAATTTAATTTTAATTAAAGGATCTGAACATGACAGTAGGTTTTACTAAGGTATTGAATATTTATGTAGATATTGCAATGAGATATCTTACAGATGCAGCATTTAAAATATTGATTTGTATAGTAAGACGTACAGAAGGATGGCATAAGCTTGAAGCTTGTATTTCTTTAACGCAATTACAAGCAGATACAGGTAAGAGTCGCACGACGGTACTTCGTGGACTTAGTGAGCTTGATGGGTGTAGATTGATTAGAGTAGGTAAGATAACTAAAAATGGAAAGGCTTATTGTTTAAATACGTTTAAAACCGAAGATGAGTTAATTAAAGTACTTGAAAATTACAGATCTGCGAATACAAGTATTAAGGAAAAACAGGATAGTCTAAAATTTGTACCAGTCCAAAAAGCAGACAAAGCTAGTAAAATAAATAGACTAGCACCAGTAAAAAAATTGGACATAAATAAAGATATTACAGATATTAAAGATTATAAAAATATAAAAACTTCAAATTTCTTAGAAGTATTAGTACTACCGTCAAATGTTGATCAAAATTTATGGAATGATTTTGTTTCAATGAGAAATGAAATTGGTCAACCACTTATTCTAACAAGTGCTAAGTATACATTACTGAAACTGGAAAGTTTTGGTGATCAAGCGAATGAGTCTTTGATTAGAGCAATTGAAGGGGGATATCCAAATGTCATAAGCATAAGAAAAAATCCATATGTTAGTAATGTTAAACAGTCTCAGAATTGGATTTTTTAATAATGCAAAATACTCACTTAATTCTTGCTAAAAAAATTCTTAATACTATGTCGGCTCTTAACGTTAAAGAGTTTAATCAAATGTATGCAAATAGATCCAAAGATGAGCTTATTCAATTCATGATAGAGACAATAGATGGTCTTCTCGAAGAGGAAATCCAATATGGAATTTCACGGTTGTGTAAGGAACAAAAACTGGTAAATTTTGGAGGCTTTCGAAAGCTTTGTGAAAGTGCAGGGGTTTGGCAGTCTCCGATTGAAGCTTGGGAGGATGTATTAAACTATGAGAAAAATATTATTCATAAGATTCAGCTAGTTACTTATGAAGTAATGGAGAGAGTTAAAACTATTCATAATCAAGAATATTTATATATTGCAAGAAGTACTTTTATGGATTTATATGCAAAAGCTGTGGAAAAACAGAGAAGTTCATATTTGTATCCAAAATATTGGGAGAGGCCTGTTAATTCAAAAAAAAGGATATCAATAGATACTAGTCACAATAGAGTAAGTATGCCTGACAAAGTAAGAGAAGACTTAGCAGCAATTTTGAAAAAATCGTGTAGGTGATAAGAATCCATCAATTTAATAATTTGCTAAAGGATGAATGAATAGCCACCAATTTTGTAGACACCTTTTAGTTGGATAAAATGGCTAATTAACGAGGTGCTTATGAGCATACAAAAATGACACTACAAAGAGCTGAAGAATTACTTTGCATCCTAAAAGACTCGGGAGTACCCAATGGCTCTGTAATTAAGCTTCATAACTCTCAGGAGTACAGTCCCATAAAAAGAGCAATAGATGCTCGAGCATGTAAAATCGAAGATAATGAAGCTTTTCTTGATAGAGCACGTTTATTAACAGAGGATTAATAGTGGGAAAAAAATCACGTCATCTGACTGATAATGATATTGAGAGCATCATAGAGCTATGTGATGGATGGGATGGTAGTTTGACTTGGGAAGCTCTCTGTGTAGCTTGTGTTGGAGCTATAGGTTTTAAGCCTACTAGACAAACCTTGCATAAGTTTAGTCGAGTTGCTGGAGCTTAGAAACTAGCTAAAGAGCGAGATAAGAATGATGTCAAGGATTTAAAGATTCCAGCAACTCTTTCAGTTGCAGCTCAGCGTATCGCACGCTTGACCCGTGAGGTTGAGCGGTTGGATAGAGAAAATGCTGCCCTATTAGAACAGTTTGTTGTTTGGCAGTACAACGCTTATAAACATGGGATATCTCGTGAAAAGCTAAATAAAGGCCTATTACAAATTGATCGATGACAGACAGATTAATTTCTTTTTTGACACAGAAACTTATATATGCAATATGCGACAATATATGTCGCATGTTTAAAATTCGATGGTTTAAATAACTTATTGTTTCCTTGAACTAATTATTAGCTTTAATACGGTCACCTATACAAATGAATATCGTCCAAATCGAAGAAAATGTTAAACATCTTATCCATAAAATTGCTCAAGATGAGCTAAATAAGCAAGACTTTATCTATGAATTGCTTTTAGCTTATGGACATCGTAGCCAAACTATTGGACGAGTGCGTAATGGTGAGCGTAATTTAGCTGAAGATAAGGAAAACACGGTTTTTTGGAAGCGCCAAATATACTTCAAAATTGCGAAACAGCATGATTTACACGGTCTAATTGACCAAATGAAATGTGAGAAGCGAACTGAAAGCAATAAGATTCGCTTCTTGATCGTGACTGACTTTAAAACTCTTTTAGCTGTAGATACTAAAATACAAGATACATTGGATGTTCCTTTTAATGATTTAGCTAAAAAATTTGATTTCTTCTTGCCATGGGCGGGGATGGAGAAAGCTGTATATCAAGGCGAAAACCCTGCGGATGTTAAGGCTGCTGAAAAATTAGCAAAACTATTTGACGAAATTAAAGCTGATAATTTCGATGAAGATGATTTAAACAATAAAGAAAACTTACATCACCTTAATATTTTCTTATCTCGACTGTTATTTTGTTATTTTGCTGAAGATACTGAAATTTTCAAGGACAAACAGTTTACTTCGGCAATATCAAAGAGTAATGAAGATGGATTAGATTTATCAGCTTTAATTGGTCGATTGTTTAAAGTTTTAAACCGATCATCTGAAGATCGTGAAGCAGATTTACCTGATTACCTAGCAGATTTTCCTTATGTAAATGGTGGTTTGTTTAAAGATGATATTCAAGTTCCAAAATTCACACGCAAATCACGTAGGATTTTAATTGAGTGTGGTGCAGAGCTGGATTGGTCTGATATTAACCCTGATATTTTTGGTTCTATGTTCCAAGCGGTTGTTCATACTGAACAGCGTAGCACGATGGGACAGCATTACACTTCTGTTCCCAATATTATGAAGGTGATTGAACCATTATTCTTAAATGATTTGTATGAAGAATTAGAGAAAAATCAAGATAGTGTTAATAAGCTACTAAAATTACAGCAACGGTTAGGACAACTTAAAATTTTTGACCCTGCCTGCGGTTCAGGTAACTTCCTGATCATTGCATATAAAGAGCTTCGTAAATTTGAAATGGAGCTTCTGAAACGTATTCAAGAGTTAGAATTAGAAAAAACAGGTCAATTTTCAAAACCATTTTCAGTGATTCAGGTATCGCAGTTCTATGGTATAGAAGTTGATGATTTTGCTCATGAAATAGCAATTTTGTCATTATGGTTGGCTGAACATCAGATGAATTCATCCTTTAAGGTTGAATTTGGTGAAGTAGTACCTAGTTTGCCATTGAAGCAATCTGGCAATATTATTTGTGCTAACTCTAATAGAATTGATTGGAATAGTATCTGCCCAAATAGTATCAATTCAGAAATTTATCTTCTAGGAAATCCCCCTTATTTAGGTCAACGGAATCATACTGATCTTCAACGAGAGGATATGGAAATAGTTTTTAGAAATCAGAATGACTATAAAAATTTAGATTACATCGCTTGTTGGTTTTATAAAGCCTCTCAATACATACATAGCACACAAAAAATTGCATTTGTTACTACAAATTCTATTTGTCAAGGCAGTCAAGTATCTATGCTTTGGCCAAAATTATTTCAACTAGGAGTGGCTTTGTTGCACAAACCTATCTGTAAAGGGTTTTTCAGCGATATAATTTTCAAATGAAGAAGCCTACACACAAAATCTACCGCACAACCAATTGGCCCGCATATAACCGAGCACTCATGAGTCGCGGAAATATTGCCATTTGGTTTGATCCTGCTACGCAATGGTATGCGCCATCAAAAGGCAAACAAGGGCGAAATCAAACCTACTCCGACGCAGCCATCCAATGCTGCTTAATGATTAAATCCTTATTCCGTCTGTCTTTACGTATGGTCACTGGCTTTGTGCAAAGTCTGATTAAACTTTGCGGATTAAATTGGATAGCTCCAGATTACACCACGCTTTGTAGAAGACAAAAGCATATTGATATTGTAATCAGCTACCAAAAAAGTAGCGATGGGCTGCATCTACTCATGGACTCTACAGGCATGAAGTTTCTAGGTGAGGGCGAATGGAAACGCAAGAAACATGGACCTGAATATCGTCGCCAATGGCGTAAACTTCATATTGGTATAGATGCTAAAACCCTGCAAATACGAGCAGTTCAGCTTACAACCAATAATGTCAGTGATTCACAGGTGCTTGGTGATTTACTTAATCAGATTCCACAAGATGAGCGGATTAACTCTGTTTATACCGATGGAGCTTATGACACCAAGCAATGCCGTCAGGTCATTGCAGATCGGCAAGCGCATGCGGTGATTCCACCTAGAAAAAATGCGAAACCATGGAAAGATACAAAGAGTAGCTCGCTAGAGCGAAATGAATTACTTCGAACAATTAAACGTTTAGGCAGGACACTATGGAAAAAATGGTCAGGCTATCATCGGCGAAGTTTGGTTGAAACTAAGATGCATTGCATCAAATTATTAGGAGATAAACTCAGTGCAAGGAGTTTTGATAGCCAAGTGAATGAGATCCATGCACGTGTAGCAGTCCTTAACAGATTTACGGAATTAGGTCGACCACTTACCCAAGTTACGCCTTAAATTTGGCTCAATTAGGGGCGCTTTGCATTTCAAATCTTTGTGCAACAAAGCCGAGCATGTGCTGTTTGTGATAAATTGAGATTATGTTGAGTGAGTTCTCTAATAATTCTAAGTTGTTGAAAGTTCATAATTTGGATATAGAATATAAAAATAAGAGCAAATATATAAATAAATGCTCTTTTAGATGATCAATGATTAACGCATTGTGACGAATTCTTCAGCAGAAGTCGGATGAATTGCTAAAGTGTTATCGAAGTCTTTTTTAGTTGCTCCCATTTTTAAAGCAACAGCAAAGCCTTGCAGAATTTCATCCATACCGTATCCAATACCATGAATTCCGACCACTTTCTCATCAGTTCCTACACAAATTAATTTCATTTTTGTGAGTTGTCGATGTTCTGTTATCGCTGTATACATGGATGTAAAGGAAGAACTATAAATTTTGATGGCATCTTTACCAAATTTTTCTATGGCTTGATCTTCGGTTAATCCAACTGTTCCAATAGGTGGGTGACTAAACACCACAGTCGGAATATTTTCATAATCTAAATGTTCATTTGGCTTATTGTTAAATAAACGTTCAGACAGTCTTCGACCCGCTGCCACAGCAACAGGTGTTAACTCGACTTTACCTGTAATATCACCCACTGCATAAATGCCAGACTGTGTTGTATTTTGATATGCATCAACATGAATAAAGCGATTCTCGTTCAATTGAACTTGAGTCTTATTAAGATTGATCGCTTCAGTTGCAGGTTTTCTACCAATTGCCCAAATCAAGCAATCTACACTATGTTCTGTACCATCTTCTAGGTGTAATACAAGTGAGTTATCTTGAACTTTAGTCACTTTGTTAATCTGACTATGAGTATGCACGTTAATATTTTCACTGCGCATATTCTCTAATAGTGTTTTACCAAGGAAATGATCTAATCCACGCAAAGGCTGATGTTTACGAATAAATAATTGTACATTCGAACCCAATGCATTAAGAACACCTGCCAATTCCACAGCAATATAGCCAGAACCAACAATAGCAGTCCGCTTCGGTAAGTGTTCTAATCCGAAGAAACCATTGGAATCAATACCATATTCAGCACCTTCAATTTCAGGTTTGAATGCTTGAGTCCCCGTAGCAATTAAAATATGGTCAGCTGTGTACGTTTCACCATTTACTTCAATTGTTTGAGCATCTAAAAATTTTGCAAAACCTCGAATGACATCAACATTATTTTTAGCTAGTCCTGTGTCATACGATGTATGTATTCGGCTGATATAGGCTTGTCTGTTTTCAACTAATTTCTTCCAGTTAAAGGATTTCAATTCTGTATTAAAGCCATAGTCAGGACCATATTTATGAATCGCATCGGCAATTTGAGCTGAATACCACATCACTTTTTTAGGAACACATCCTACGTTGACACAGGTTCCACCAATATCACCCATTTCTATCAGTGCACATTTCTTACCATACATGGCAGCACGATTGACTGATGCAATACCGCCACTGCCTCCGCCAATCGCAATATAATCATAGTGTTTAGACATAAATGAAATTCCTGTTTTTTAGATTTAAAAAGTTAATGATATACGCTGAATTATCAGGAGACTTTCCCTTGGGAGATTCTAGGCAGCCAACTTATAAAAGTCTTCGGCCATTTGATTTGGTGTCTTAAAACCCAAACCCTTTTGAATTCTTCGATGATTATAAAATAATTCAATGTATTTTATAATATCTGCTTTGGCTTCTTCTCTGGTTTGATAGTTGTAATGATGCACTAACTCATTTTTCAGTATTCCCCAAAAGCTTTCAATCGGTGCATTATCGTAACAGTCTCCGCGCTTGCTCATTGAACCTTGAAAACCATATTGCTCAAGTATATTTCGATATTCATGGCTGCAATATTGACTTCCTCTGTCTGAATGCACAATCAGTTCTTTGGTTGGTTTTTGATTGTGAATAGCCATATTTAGCGCATTACAAACAAGCTGTGCTGTCATGCGCTCATTTAAGCTATAGCCAACCACTTGTTTCGTGTAAAGGTCTTTTACCGCTGCTAAGTACAGCCATCCTTCAACAGTCCATATGTACGTAATATCACTTGACCATGCTTGATTTGGTCTAGTCATTGAGAATTGTTGCTCCAGCAGGTTTTCATAGATCGCTCGATTATGGTCACTATTCGTAGTCCTTTTAAAACGCTTGTGTCGCTTACAATACAGGTGGTTCAGCGCTTTTATCTGACGTACAGCGTACATACTCATTTTTATGCCCTGAGCTTGTAAGTATTTGGTTAATCGAATATAACCATAGCTCTGCCTTGTCTCCTCATGGGCTATTTTCACCAATATCGTCTGTTGATTTCGTTGAATCGTTCTTTTGCTCACGCCTCTCTTGAGCCAATCATAAAAACATGAAACTGAAACATGAAGTAATCGAGCCATTAAGGTAATTGGAAAAGAATATCTTTTTTGTTTCATATAGGCGTACCTTACTGACTTTCTTTGGCAAAGTACGCTGCTGCCTTTTTTAAAAATTCACGTTCCATTTCAGCTATTTTGAGCTGTTGTTTGAGTTTTTTATTTTCTTCGAGTAGAGCGTTTAGATCAGGTGAATACTGTTTTGTACCTGCTAAAGTTCCAGCCTTTGCTTTGGTATTCCAATTTGAAAGAGTTTGCATTGAAATGCTAAGTTGTCTAGCTGTTTCCGAGACATTGCCTTGATTGGCTTCAATTAATTTGATGGCTTCAGCTTTAAATTCTGTGGTGTAAGTCTTGTGTTTCTTGCTCATGGTAAACTCCTGATGAGTGTGTTTAGTTTACCAAGTTAAAACCTCCTGTTTTTTCAGCACACATCACTCAAGGAGCTGCGCCTGCACGGCATGGCCACGGCCTGGGCGGAGTTGACTGCGCAGGGTGAGTCGAACACAGCCTCGTCCAAGTGGCTGCTCGAACACCTGCTGGAACAAGAGCACACAGATCGCGCCATGCGCTCGGTGAGCCACCAGATGAACATGGCCAAGCTGCCGATGCACCGCGACCTGGCCGGCTTCGACTTCAGCGCCTCCAGCGCAGACGCTCGTTTGATCAGCGAACTGGCCAGTCTGGCCTTTACCGACACCGCGCAGAACGTGGTGCTGATCGGTGGGCCTGGCACCGGTAAAACCCACCTGGCCACTGCGCTGGCCGTGTCCGGCATCACCCGGCACGGCAAGCGCGTGCGCTTCTACTCCACGGTCGATCTGGTCAATCTGCTGGAGCGCGAAAAGCACGACGGCAAAGCCGGGCGGATCGCCCAAGCTCTGCTGCGCATGGATCTGGTCATCCTCGACGAACTGGGTTATCTGCCCTTCAGCCAGGCCGGCGGTGCGTTGCTGTTTCACCTGCTATCCAAGCTGTACGAACACACCAGCGTGGTGATCACCACCAACCTGAGCTTCGCCGAATGGTCGAGCGTGTTCGGCGACGCCAAGATGACCACCGCCCTGCTGGATCGGCTGACCCACCACTGCCACATCGTCGAAACCGGTAACGAGTCCTATCGCCTGCAACACAGTAGCTTGGCGGCCCAGGCCAAGATCAAATCACGGGAGCGAAAGCGTAAGGGCGGCCAGGAACCGGAGGACGATGAGCCGTTCTGATTTCATGGCGACGACGGCCTGCTACATGGCTGCGTGTGGCAGGTCTTAAACAACTGAACTGGGCTAGCGAAGGAGTGGGGGCAACAGCAGCTGCGCTGGTAGACTTATCCACAGTTGCTGGTAACAAAATCAGCAATCCGCCCTGGGTCAAATTTCAATCGGCAGGGTGGGTCAATTTTCCATCAGCGCCAACACACTAAGCAACCATCAGAAAATTTTGACTGTACGCCAAAAAATTCGCATCTACCAGCATCTAAACAGGCGTTGTTGATTATCATAAAACACTGACACTGTATTATATAATCGTGCTTTTGTGTTATTTTTTTAATATTTACTGATTACGTACTTGCTTAACCACTCAGTTGCGCTAGAATTAATAGACGCGAAATTTAAATCTCTAATTTTCCAACACTTAGTAAAACCTCGTTTGCCATCCCACTACCATTGTAGGAGCAAATCAGGAGACATAAAAAATTAGCGGTAGCGTGCCTGGCCCTCTAGATAAGTATTGGAGACTGTAATGAAGTTTGAAAAGTCACAGACAGCAATCGACCACCTGACTCCCGAGCAACACCGAATTACCCAGGAGGCGGGCACCGAAAGGCCCTTCACGGGCGAGTACAACGACAACAAGGAGCCTGGCATCTACGTCGACATAGTGTCGGGAGAGCCACTGTTCGCTTCGACGGACAAGTTCGATTCGGGTACTGGCTGGCCCAGCTTCACCAAGCCGATCGTTTCGGCAAACGTGAACGAGGTGCGGGACAGCGCACACGGCATGGTCCGGACGGAGGTCAGGTCAGTACACGCAGACAGTCATCTCGGCCATGTGTTCCCCGATGGTCCTTCCGACCGCGGCGGTCTGCGGTACTGCATCAACTCAGCGTCCCTTCGCTTCATCCCGCGCGACGAGATGGAGTCCGAGGGATACGGTGAATATCTCGATCAAGTAGAGGAGGCTTAACATGCATCAGCGCGCTGTTCTCGCAGGAGGATGTTTCTGGGGCATGCAGGATCTGATCCGCAAGCGGCCCGGCATCATCTCGACCCGTGTGGGTTACACGGGCGGCGATATTCCGAACGCCACGTATCGTAATCACGGCACGCATGCCGAGGGGATCGAGATTGTCTTCGACCCGACAGTGACGAGCTACCGGAACATCCTGGAATTCTTCTTCCAGATCCACGATCCGACGACGCTGAACCGCCAGGGCAATGATCGTGGGCTCTCCTACCGGTCGGGCATCTATTATGTCGACGAGGAGCAGAAGCGCGTCGCCGAGGATACGATCGCCGATGTGGATGCCTCGGGGCTGTGGGATGGCAAAGTGGTGACCGAGGTCCAGCCGGTCGGCGAGTTCTGGGAGGCCGAGCCCGATCACCAGGATTATCTGGAGAAGCGCCCGGGCGGCTACACCTGCCACTTCGTCCGTCCCGGCTGGGTGCTTCCGAAGCGCCAAAAGGTTGACGACGTACAGCCAGCGGCCGGGACCGCGGCGGAATAGGCTTCACTGCCGTTGCCACTGCGCCGGTCCGGTCCGCAATCTTCGTGACCGCGTCGTTCAGCGACGCGGTCATCGAACCCTACTTCAGAGTGACGGCTCGTTCCAGTCAGTCGCCATCGCAACACCAGGATCGCAGATTTATGCCAGACCTCTCGTCCTTTCCGATCACGCAGCGCTGGCCGGCATCTCATCCCGATCGCCTGCAACTCTACGCAGCCCCTACGCCCAATGGCGTCAAGGTCTCGATCATGCTTGAGGAGACTGGCCTGGCGTACGAGCCCCACCTGATCGACATCTCGAACAACGAGTCGAAGGATCCGGCGTTCGTGTCGCTGAACCCGAACGGACGCATACCGGCGATCATCGATCCGGCTGGCCCTGACGGTAGACCCATCGCCTTATGGGAATCCGGTGCGATCCTCCTCTATCTGGCCGACAAGACGGGTCAGTTCATCTCCACCGAACCAGGCCAGCGTTACGAGACCCTAGCGTGGGTGTTCTTTCAGATGTCGGCCATCGGGCCGATGTTCGGACAGCTAGGCTTTTTCCTGCGATTTGCCGGCAAGGACTATGAGGACAAGCGACCTCGGCAGCGCTTTGTTGATGAATCCAGGCGTCTTCTCGGGGTCCTGGATCACCGGCTGGAGGGCCGCGAATGGATTGTCGATGATTACTCGATCGCGGACATTGCGACGTTTGGCTGGGTGAATGCGCTGGTCGAATTCTACGCAGCGGGCGACATCCTCGGCCTAAGCAGCTATTCGAACGTGCAGGCATGGCTCGAACGCGGGCTGGCGCGACCGGCTGTACAGCGTGGCCTGCGAATTCCTGCGAGGCCTGCATGACCATTATCGCCGCATATTATTACAACGAAGGTAAGCGAGTCCGTGAAATCAGGCTCGATGAGCACGTCGAACTAAACGAGAATCGCTCGGGCTTCTGCTGGATCGCGCTTAGCGAGCCCACCGCAGACGAACTCAGCGCGATCCAGACGACGTATAACCTCCATCCTTTGGCGATCGACAACGCCATGCACCCGCTGTGCCCGCCCAAGCTCGAGGTCTACAACGATGAGTTGTACGTCGTCGCCCAGACCGCCGAGCTGGTCGGCGACCGGATCAGCTACGGCAAGATGGCGATCTTCACCGGTCACAATCACCTTATCACCGTGCGGCACGGCAATGCCGGAGCGCTGGGCAAACTTCGGGAGCAACTCGAGGCATCGCCGACACAGTTCGGCAAGGGTGTCGACTATGTGCTGCACGCGATCTTGCACCGAGTGGTCGACCAGTATCTGCCCATCTTCGAAATGATCGAGGACGACGTCCTGGCGATGGAGCGACGGTCGCTGCACGATTTCCTCGGGCCAGAAGAGGTGGCGCGAATCTTCGAACTAAGGTCCGAACTCACGCGGTTCCAGCGCACGCTCGGGGCTATGGCCGAGCTGGTGCGAAAGCTCGTTCGCGGCCACTTTCCCTGCATCAGCGCCGAAATGACACCATATTTCCACGACGTCGCGGACCATGTCCACCGCGTGCAGTCCATGGTCGACGGCCTCCTGCTTGTCCTGTCCACGGTCTTCGAGGCCAGCAGCCTTCTGGAAGCGCAAAGGATCGGTGTGGTCACTCGCCAGCTCGCGGCCTGGGCGGCGATCTTGACGGTCCCGACGGCGATCGCCGGAATATATGGCATGAACTTCAAGCACATGCCGGAACTGGACACGCCATATGGCTACTTCGTCGTGCTCGGAGTGATAGCGGTGTTCTGCCTTCTCCTGTTCATGCGCTTCAAGAAGGCCAAGTGGCTATGAGTAACGCACTTCGCGAGCTTCTCCGTCCGCCGAGTCACAGCGCGCTTTGTGCGCGAGCGTGTCCAATCCAGTTCAAGATGAAGGTGCTTCCATGACCTCCCAGGTGACCGACGTTCTAGAAGCAGTCCAGTCATTCATCGCCAACGGCTATGACCGCGAATACCGCGTCAAGGACGGCAATCTCGTCGATCTCGAACTAGGGTCAACCCTCGATGCATGCAGCATTCGCGTCGATGCGGCGTTGCGCCTCGAGAGCGGGGACGACGGCGAAGATGCCTCCAACATCTACGCGATCACCGATCCGGCGACAGAGCATAAAGGCCTGTTGATCGACGTGTTCGATGAAATCTGCTACCGCGACCCAGTTCAAGAGTCGGGACCTCAATGTAGAAGAAGTTGACTAACGAGCATTCGCGTCATCCGATCAAGCAAGCTGGAGACATTTATGAAAGCCATTGGTTACAAGGTTCCGGGACCCATCGCCGCGGATGCCGCGCTGGTCGACATCAATCTGCCTCGGCCTGTCGCTGCAGGATACGATATCCTGGTTGAGGTGAAGGCCGTCTCGGTCAACCCGGTCGACTACAAGGTCCGCAACAGCACGCCGCCGGCAGATGGCGATTGGAAGGTGCTGGGATGGGATGCCGCCGGGATTGTGCGCGAGGTCGGCCCCGACGTCACGCAGTTCGAGTTAGGCGACGAGGTCTATTATGCCGGATCGATCACACGGCCCGGTACCAATGCGGAGTTCCATCTCGTCGACGCCCGGATTGTCGGTCACAAACCTGCGTCGCTCTCCTGGGCGGAAGCGGCGGCGCTGCCGCTGACGACGTTGACGGCCTGGGAGGCGATGTTCGACCGCCTGGACGTGGCGAAGCCCGTACCCGGTGCGGCGGAGGCGATCCTCATCATCGGTGGCGCGGGCGGGGTTGGGTCGATCGCCGTCCAGATCGCGCGACAGCGCACGGACCTCACCGTCATCGCCACAGCCTCTCGACCGGAAACCCAAGAGTGGGTAAGAGGGCTTGGAGCTCACCACGTCATCGACCATTCTCGTCCGCTCGCGCCACAGATCGCCGAACTCGGCATCGGTGCTCCCGCTTTCGTCTTTTCGACCACACATACCGAGCAACATGTCGCCGACATCGCCGAACTGATCGCCCCACAAGGACGGTTCGGACTGATCGACGATCCCAAGGCATTCGATATCATGGTTTTCAAGCGCAAGGCGGTGTCGATCCACCACGAGCTGATGTTCACGCGGTCGATCTACGGCACGCCCGACATGAATGAGCAGGGCGAGATTCTGGATGCGATGGCAGCGCTGGTTGACGACGGCAAAATCCGCACGACGCTGACCCGGCGACTGTCGCCGATCAATGCCGCCAATCTGAAGACGGTGCATGCACTGATCGAAAGTGGCGCGGCTAAAGGCAAGATCGTCCTCGAAGGCTTCTAACGACCGCGATCGCCAAACATCTTGTCCAACCTCAAAAAGCCGAACGGGTTATGCCCCAGCGATGAGAATCCCATGACCAAATCTATTGCCACCGCCTCGATCAACCGCGAAACCGCAGTCGCCCTCATCGACGCGGCGCTCGCTGCGGCCCGTGCCATCGGCATCCCGGCTGCCGTCGCCGTCGTCGACGCCACCGGTAACCTGCGCGCGTTCGAGCGCACCGACGATGCGCCGTTCCTTACCGTCGATGTTGCCATCGACAAGGCCTGGAGTTCCGCCTCGTTTGGGTTCCCGACCCATGTCTGGAACGACTATGTGACCAACGATCCAAAAGTGGCGCCGCTAGCCTATCGCCCTCGGATGGTCGCTGTCGGCGGCGGTTATCCGATTCTGGAGGATGGGAAGTTGATCGGCGGCATAGGCATCTCCGGAGGCAACTATCAGCAGGATCAGGATGCGTGCGTCGAGGCACTCATGAAAATCGGGTTCCAGTTGCCAGCCTGACGACTGTGAGGCCATCACCGGTGGTAATGGCCAACAGATCCAACCTTTGAGAGGCCTAATGATGGAAGCGTTCGTCGTCTTTACGCGGGAAGAAACCAGCGACCCACATGCACTCGCAACCTATTCTGCAGGCGTCGGACCATCGTTCGATGGTCACGACGTTACCTTTCTCGCCGCTTATGGCGCGATCCAGCATTTGGAGGGGCCGCCCATCGAAGGGGCCGTAATCTTGCGTTTCCCGACGATGCAGGCCGCTCGCGACTGGTATGACAGTCCCGCCTACCAAACCATCGCTGCTCAACGCTTTGCCGGTTCCCGTTACCGCGCCTTTATCATTGAAGGGCGGCGGTGACATACCGACAGAAGCACTTCGGCGCTGACCACGAGGTATCGGCGTGTGAACTCGCATCTTGGGAATCTGTGGGGGGGACCAAGACAGCGACGCTAGGGGCTCATATCGTCGATCGGATCAGAGAGTTGCTCGGCGAGAATGGGTTATCTATTGCCGAGCTGACGGAGCGGAGCCGCCCTCTCCCAACGGATTGATTCAATCGTTGACGCTCCTCCTATCCGGATCCGGGTTTTCGCACGCTGATCAACAGAGTTACAGCGCGCAACGCCTGTAGTGGGCATCAGGGGATGGGTGGCAATCAGGATGATTGCCCACCTTCCAACGATTAACCTTGCTCAAGTTGCTTCACTAGTCGCTCCGCGTCGAGATGGAAGTCCGAGAAAACAATGCTACCGCCAGCGTCGATAACCGTAAACCACGGAGTTCCTCGTGTGCGGTAGTCTTCCATGAAGGTTGGAAACGGCGAGCCGGTCGGTTGCTCGTCGTGACCGAAAACGATAGGAAGCTCATACTTGAGCTGGTTCACGCGCAACTTCTCGAAGGTATTCTCATGCGTTCCTTCGAAGACGGTCTGGATCACTGCGAACCCCACGTCTTTTGAGCTCAACGCTGCATGCAACTTTTGTAGCGTCGGAAACCCATGCAAATGGCAACCTTGGCACCAATGCTGGAAGGCAAACAAGATTTTCGGGCCGGGCCCGATATCTGACAGTTTGAACGGCGCGATACTTTCCCCATCTTTGCCAATCCATTTTTGCACCCGCAGCTCAGGCGCTTGTCGTTCGATCTCGTTCATCTGATCCTCCAACCCCGATACAGAAGCTTAGTGGATGATCGCGCGTCGCGACGGTGCGCGAACGTCCGACCTTATTTTCCCTATTTCCTGAAGCCAGAATAGATCAGATCGACATTTCGTCCTTAATATACTCAAGCTGCCGGCGAGCGCGAACTGGGCAACCATGCGCTGGTGAGCCTTGAGCTTTGCACGCTGCCCATCCGTTTGAGAGCGAACCTGCAACTTCCGCTCCGCATACCGCAGATCAGCGTACGCAGCCTTGGGGTTATCTACCCTATAGCCATTGGGTATTGGGAATCATGCTGGCCTGACGCTATGTTCGATACGCGATTTTTTACGATGATAGAGCATCTGTATCTGATTTTTAGTCGATTGGCTTATTCGGCGGATGTGCGGGCAAATGCTTTACGCAGAGTACTGAAATGAAGGCCGGCTTCGGTCTGCCGTATCGAGCAAGAGGGGTCACTATGGTCACCAGAGGTTTCACCGGTCGCGGTTCAGGCGACCAGTCCGATCGGATTCCGCCAGGTCAGCATCTGGTGGAGGATTTCCCTGTTCTGTCGGCCGGCCCTACGCCGAGGGTAGAGCCCTCCGACTGGAAATTCACAGTCAAAATTGGTCCGAAGCCCGTCAAAACGTGGAATTGGGGCGAATTCAACACTCTACCAAAGACCCAGGTGACAAAGGATATTCACTGCGTCACCTCTTGGTCCAAACTGGATACCGTTTGGGAGGGTGTACTCATTGAAGACATCCTTGCAGATGCAGAGCTTGATCGGCCTACCGATTTCGTCTTGGCGCACTGCTACGATAATTATTCGACAAACGTCCCTCTGACGGATCTGCTTTCCGGGAAAGCGATGGTCGCCCTCAGTTATGCGGGCAAGCCACTTTCCCGCGATCATGGGGGGCCGGCGCGTCTTCTAGTGCCGCACCTTTACTTCTGGAAATCCGCCAAATGGGTGAATGCGCTGCAATTCACGACGCGTGACGAGGCCGGCTTTTGGGAGCTGCACGGCTATCACATCTACGGCGATCCGTGGCGCGAACAACGATACACCCATGACTGAAAACGAAGCGCAAGTCCGTTCGTGGCAATCATGCGTGATCGACGACATCATCCAGCAAACACCGAGTATCAAGAGCTTCTTCCTTCGGTTGAGCAAGCCGTTCGCGCACACCGCAGGTCAGCACGTCGATATCCGGCTGACCGCGCCCGACGGCTACAGTGCAATGCGCAGCTACTCGATCGCGTCATCGGCAGTTTCGACCCCGATCGTCGAGATAGCTATCGAGCGCATGCCGGATGCCGAAGTTTCGCCGTTTTTTCACGACATCGCGGCGATTGGTGACGAAATCGAAGTTCGCGGTCCGCTCGGTGGCCATTTCCTTTGGCCTGAGCCTGCCATAGATCCGGTTCTGTTGATCGGGGGAGGCTCCGGCCTCGTGCCGTTGATGGCAATGATCCGGCAGCGCCGCGCATTGGCCCAAGCCGTTCCGACAGCGTTGCTCCTGTCCGCACGAACCGCCGAGGACGTTCTCTTCTCAGAAGAACTTCATTGCATCGAAATCAGCGATCCGGCGTTCGTCCTGGCGCTCGCGATTACGCGCGAGAAACCGGTTCGCGCATCGGACTTTGCGCGACGGATCGACGGCATGATGGTCCAAGAAATTCTAACCAGGCTTCAGGGAAAGCCGACGCAAGTGTTCGTCTGCGGGTCTAACGGATTCGTCAACATCGCAACCGATAGCGCGCTGCTGGCGGGCTTGGACGCCTCCATCATCAAGACGGAGCGCTACGGGGGCTAGCGGCGCGAGCTATCTCACGTCGCGCCGATCGTAGACGTGCGCCCTGGGAAGCTTTGGCGATCAACGTGAACCGTTTTGCCGAACACAGTCTTCGTACCCCCCGGCCTCTAGAACGCCTTCGCTCGCGATACCTGGCTCGACATCAAGCTCAATTTGAAAGTTCCTGCACTATCCGTCGTCCTGATATGCTCGACCAGCATGATGGGCGATTCGAGCGGGACCGCTTCCGTCCCAATCGAGGCTCGGTTACCTTAGAGCATCGGCTCGGCGCTACAGGAGGCGCGTGCGGCCTCTGCCTGGCGGTGAAAGCACTTTGGGCCATGTCGCCTGGATAGCGGCCAATCGTCAGCATCTGCTCCGATGTCGGCCAAGGTGCAGTCGCCATCTTTGAACGCCGCGAATTGGAGATCAACGCCATGACAGCGATCCGCGTGCAACTGCCGGAGATGCAATATGACAACTGATGTATTGCTGTACACCACGAATTGGTGCCCGTTCTGCCGCCGAGCGAAGGCGCTCCTCAAGGAAAAGGGCGTGCGATGGAAGGAGCTCGATATTGAGGCGGATCCGGCTCACCGGCAGGCCATGGCGGAAGCGTCGGGGCGAAGCTCCGTGCCGCAGATCTTCATCAATGGCACCCTTATCGGTGGCTCCGATGAGCTATTCGCGCTCGATGTCAGAGGCGAGCTCGACAAACTTCTCGGGCGCAACCCGCCTGCCACCTGAGGAGGTGCGGCTTGGGGCAGCCAGCCCGCGAGCCTTCGCCGGTTGATGAATACAAAAGGAGAGTCCGTTGGTCTCAGCCATCTGGAAAGACACTACTATCGCCACAAGCGACGAAACAGTCATCGTCGAGGGAAATCA
This sequence comes from Acinetobacter sp. CAU_H_S139_7, assembly GCF_058599305.1. Classification (NCBI taxonomy): domain Bacteria; kingdom Pseudomonadati; phylum Pseudomonadota; class Gammaproteobacteria; order Moraxellales; family Moraxellaceae; genus Acinetobacter; species Acinetobacter sp. CAU_H_S139_7. The sequence continues at coordinate 2,355,444 of NZ_CM178651.1, read as the reverse complement.
CTACTTCCCACCGTCAGGAGTCGACCTGAGCCTGCTTGAGATGAGCCCGCACACATCTGTCTGTCCGATCAAAGGCGCCGCGCGCTTCTTTCATGTTCGCGCGGGTGACGCGCTCAACGTGAACGCCGCTTGGACCTATCCCGCCCCCACTCCGGATGCCGAGGGTATCCGGGATTACATCGCTTTCTGGAAAGGCGTGGACGTTGCCTAGCAGACTGGACGGACGACTTCGCTGATAGCCATGCGGGCGCCGACATCTCAATTATCCTGCCCACCCCGGGCCTCGTCGGCTGCAGGAATCTGCCCGGCACCTTTGCGCGACCCGGCACTGGCGGTCTCGCACCCGCCGCGCCTCTGTTCTATCAATAAGGATGGATGACATGGAGCATTCCGAGTTCGATGCCGCTTTCGCGAAGCTTGCGGAGGGATACAGAGAAGGGACTTATGAAGGCCGGCGTTTCAGCTTGATCGTCCGGCGATCTGGGGACGGACGTCGCAACAGTCTGTTCGCCAGGGAGTTGGACGGGACTGACATTGTCAGCTTCAACCTCTTCCGCGTTACATCAGATAGGACATTGTTGAAGCCGTGCGAAATGTCCGCCGAAAAGGTCGTAGCGTTCGTGCTGGAGTTCCGACCGGACACCTGACGGGCAGAAGAAGATCCCGGCCAACCGGCGCGCCTGCGACGGCCGGCTATCTAAGGCTGCGCAAGCCTATAGCCGCAGCTCATTGCACTTCGTCTGGCGAGGAATTCAACATCGATACGTCGCCATCCGCGGGGATATCGGTACAGGCGCCCGTGTAAGCCAGATTGAGAAATCCTAAGCGATGACTAACACCAATGACGCCACCCTTCCGACACATTCTATTCTTGAGGAATGCACAGCGATGGCTGTCGTCAACGCTCTGAAGATTATTCTGAAGAACAGCTACGCGATCTACCTTAAGACAAAAAATGCCACTCGGGCGCATCCCGCCCCTACTTCAGGGACTTTCACTTGCTTCTCGCTCTGTCACTCACAGCATCGGCACGCCCATGACGCATGGTATCCAGGCCTCATAATTTTCCCATATAACCTTCTTGTCTTTTGCGCACCCAGAAAGACTCGAGGCTTTAACTGGACAGATGAGCCCTCGAGGGTAGTGTTCACCTGATTGGCTTTCTCATATCTGATGTTGATTCGCACAGTGTGCCAACCAGGTGATAGTTTCAAAAAACCTGCGCTTCAGAGCGAATTAGACGATCTTCGATAAGAGCGATCCGCCTCAAAATCCAAAACATCTAACATTGTCCTAGAGCCATATTTGTACCTAGTACTATGGCGCTCCCATTAACACATTTGATGATGCACAGAAAACTTAGCTCATGATAGCTTTCAGCTAACAGCTATTCGGAAGCCCGAAAGGATTCAACCGTTTAAGCGTGAACCGTCGATTATAAATACTTTCGTAAGTTAGCTTTAAAGGACGCTTTTAGTCCTTGTAAATACGCATTACGACTCCACAGCTACCAAATCCATACGGCGCCAGCAACCATTAAAACACCCGACACTACTAAAACAATAGTAGAGGCGCGATTGCTGCCTTTCAAAGTATGACCAACACCCACATCCATAACTAGGTGTCGAATTCCGGCTACGAGATGATAAATAAATGAAGAGTATACCAACCAGAAACTAACTTTGCCGAAAGGTGAAGAAAAAATCTCCTTGACTTCATTAAAACCCTTTTCTGACTCCAACGATTTGCTCAGCATATACAGTATCAGTCCCAGAAAAATAAAGAGCATAATTCCTGAAATCCGGTGCAGAATCGATGTAAGCGCCGTGAGAGGAAGCTGAATGGTTCGAATATCAAGATTAACCGGCCGCTTTTTATTCATTTTGACTCCAGTCAACAATTCTAGTGGGGGATTTCAGTTTTCGATCTCATTCATCATAGCAGCTGTAACTAAGGCTGGCGGCGACAATAATGGAGATATTCTATATCTTATCTTAAACAAATCTCTAAAATGGAACAAGTCACATTTAAAGTGCTTTGCGCTCATCATGCTTGTGATTATTTTAAAGCAAACATGTAATCTTTCTTCTGCATCTAAAGCCTTGCCCATCAAGTGCTTACCACAATCATTTTATCGACGTATGCAGCGCTGATGTGTGCTGAAAAAACAGGAGGTTTTAACTTGGTAAACTAAACACACTCATCAGGAGTTTACCATGAGCAAGAAACACAAGACTTACACCACAGAATTTAAAGCTGAAGCCATCAAATTAATTGAAGCCAATCAAGGCAATGTCTCGGAAACAGCTAGACAACTTAGCATTTCAATGCAAACTCTTTCAAATTGGAATACCAAAGCAAAGGCTGGAACTTTAGCAGGTACAAAACAGTATTCACCTGATCTAAACGCTCTACTCGAAGAAAATAAAAAACTCGGTGGTGTATCAAAAAGTATGCTAAAAAAAAGCAGGTTGAATTTTGATAAAATAGAGAAATGCAAATAACTCTAGAAATCAAATGTCCAACCTGCCTCAGTGACAGTATAAAGAAAAATGGCATCAAAGTAGATGGGAAACAAAACTACCAATGCAAAGACTGCAAACGTCAGTTTATTGGTGACCATGCTCTGAGCTATCTAGGATGTAATTCTGGCATTACTCGTAAAATATTACAGTTAATGGTCAGAGGCAGCGGTATACGAGATATCGCTGAAGTTGAGCGCATTAGTATCGGTAAAGTCTTACGGACTTTAACTGAATCGGCCTATCAAATTCAGCCTAAACAAAGTCATTATGAATCTCTCGAAGTAGATGAATTCTGGACTTTTGTTGGAAATAAAAATAATAAACAATGGCTTATTTACGCCTACCATCGAGAAACAGGTGAGATTGTTGCTTATGTTTGGGGTAAGAGAGATTTAGCTACAGTCCAAAGGTTGAAGACAAAGCTTAAACAATTAGGTATTCACTACACCCGAATTGCAAGTGATCATTGGGACAGTTTCATCACTGCTTTTAAAAACTGCAAGCAAAGTATTGGTAAGTTGTTTACTGTAGGAATTGAAGGTAATAATTGCAAAATAAGGCATCGAATAAGGCGTGGTTTTAGAAGAAGTTGCAATTTCTCCAAAAAGCTTGAAAACCATTTTAAAGCCTTCGACTTAACCTTCTTTTACATCAATAATGGCTTCATTTAATGTCAGCATACTTTTTAAAACACCACCCACCTTTGAAAACATGTACATGAGGTAGTTTATCGGCGCAAGAATCGTTGAGTGATCGAAAAATTGACGATAAAACGAGTGACGAACCTTCCCACGTTGCTGAATGTAAAGTGCAGAAAGAATAAAAATCGCCAGAATGATCCACTTAATCATATGAAAACCTGGAAACCAAAGAAAACGAAATAAAAGAAAAAGACCGGTATTCGGTCTAGACTGCGAATTGTAACATAGGCTGCAAAGTACGTCCTATTTCCAGCTTTTCATCACAAGTTTTCATTCTGTTTGGGTTTACCTGCAAGTGCAGCATTGACTAAATTGCCAAAATCGGCGCAAAGGTTGACTTGAAACATAAGGGCGCGGTCTAATCGTTTTTTGATCACTCATCCATAAAAAATCTTAAATGAAACAAAAACTTCACTCTATTTAGGCCGCATCATTCAAAAATACATCACGCAAGCACACGAAATAATTGAATAAAAATAGATGACCCTTGCGTCACGGCTTGATACAACTTGTTATGTTCTTTTTCGATATAGTTATCGTAAGATTGGCGGAGCATAGATGTACGTAGGAATGACGTACTCGCTTCACAACATCAACTTAGAAGTCCTCCAAAATAAAGGAGATCAGGCATGATCCACGCTGGCAATGCCATTACCGTCCAAATGCTTTCGGACGGAATTGCAGAATTCCGCTTTGACTTACAAGGTGAGTCGGTCAACAAATTTAACCGTGCAACGATTGAAGATTTCAAAGCTGCAATTGACGCTGTTAAAGCAAACGGTGACATCAAAGGCTTAATCGTTACTTCGGCTAAATCTACATTTATCGTTGGCGCAGATATTACTGAATTTGGTGCAAACTTCGCTCAAGGCGAACAAGCGATTGTGGATTGGGCATTGCCTGTTCACGACATCTTCAACGCGTTTGAAGATTTAGAGATTCCTAAAGTTGCTGCGATCAATGGTATGGCATTGGGCGGTGGCTTTGAAATGTGTCTCGTGTGTGACTATCGTGTGATGTCAGACGCGGCTCAAGTCGGTCTTCCTGAAATTAAACTGGGCATCTTCCCTGGTTTCGGTGGTACGGTTCGTTTAAGCCGTCTAATTGGTATCGACAATGCAGTTGAATGGATGGCCATGGCTAATCCTAAAAAACCAGCTGCTGCACTGAAAGACGGTGCGGTTGATGCGGTTGTTGCTGCAGACAAACTACAAGACGCTGCGATTGACTTGGTTAAACAAGCCCTTGCTGGCCGTGTAGACTGGAAAGCAAAACGTCAGGAAAAACTTGACCCTGTTAAATTGAACCCAATCGAACAAATGATGGCGTTCAACTCGGCGAAAGGTGCGGTACTTGCAAAAGCAAATCCTGCTCAATACCCTGCGCCTAAACTTCTTCTTGACTCATTACAAGCCGGTGCAAGCCTTCCACGTAATGAAGCACTTCAAGCTGAAGCGGCTGGTTTTGCAAAAGCAGCGATTACACCACAAGCAGGTGCATTGATTGGTTTATTCATCAATGACCAAGTGGTGAAGAAAACTGCGAAGAAATATGAAAAAGGTGCGCACCCTGTAAACCAAGCGGCTGTATTAGGCGCGGGTATCATGGGTGGCGGTATTGCTTACCAAGCGGCAAGCAAAGGCACACCAATCATCATGAAAGACATTGGTAACCCGCAACTTGCTTTGGGTATGAAAGAAGCCAATGGCTTACTGACCAAACAAGTTGAACGTAAGAAGATGAAACCTGCTCAAATGGGTGAAACGCTTGCGCGCATCCGTCCAACTTTAAGCTATGACGAGTTTAAAGAAGTGGACATCGTGATTGAAGCGGTAACTGAAAATCCAAAAGTAAAAGGCATTGTACTTGCTGAAACTGAGAAGAACGTTCGTGACAACACGATCATTGCTTCAAATACTTCGACCATTTCAATCACACGTTTGGCTGAAAACCTACAACGTCCTGAAAACTTTGTCGGTATGCACTTCTTTAACCCAGTACACATGATGCCATTGGTAGAAGTGATCCGTGGTGAGAAGACTTCGGCTGAAGCGATTGCGACCACTGTGGTTCTTGCTCAGAAAATGGGTAAAACCCCAATCGTTGTCAACGACTGCCCAGGTTTCTTAGTAAACCGCGTATTGTTCCCTTACTTCGGTGCATTTGACCTTCTATTGAAAGACGGTGCTGACTTCCAACAAGTCGACAAAGTGATGGAAAAATTCGGCTGGCCTATGGGTCCTGCTTACCTAATCGACGTTGTTGGTATCGACACGGGCGTTCACGGTGCAGAAGTCATGGCTGAAGGTTTCCCTGACCGTATGAAGCCAGACTTCAAAGGTTCAATCGAAATCATGTACGAAAACAAACGTTTGGGTCAAAAGAACGACGTTGGTTTCTACAAATACGAACTTGACCGTAAAGGCAAAAAAGCCAAAGTGGTTGATCCAACTGCGTATGAGCTTGTTGCTACTGTGGCAACTGCGGAAAAACTCGAGTTTGATGCTCAAGAAATCATTGACCGTATGATGCTTGCTTTCTGTAACGAAACTGTTCGTTGCCTAGAAGACAACATCGTCGCGACTGCTTCTGAAGCAGATATGGCGATGATTATGGGTGTAGGTTTCCCTCCATTCCGTGGTGGTCCATGCCGTTACATCGACCAAACAGGTGTTGCTGAATACGTTGCACTTTGCGACAAATACGCACACTTAGGTAAGGCTTATGAAGCGCCACAAATGTTGCGTGACATGGCTGCTAACAACAAAAAATTCTACGGTTAAGGAGCAACGTGAATGGCTACTTTAAATCCACGTGACGTTGTCATCGTTGATGGCGTACGTTCAGCAATGGGTAAAACCAAAAACGGTATGTTCCGCAATGTACGTGCTGACAGCTTATCGGCTGAATTGGTTCGTGCTTTAGTTGCTCGTAACCAGTTTGATACCAATGAAGTTGAAGACCTGATCTGGGGCTGTGTAAACCAGACTCTAGAACAAGGTATGAACATTGGCCGTAACATTGGTTTATTGGCTGACCTTCCAAAAACTGTGGCAGGTCAAACGGTTAACCGTCTTTGTGGTTCATCTATGCAAGCGCTTCACACCGCTGCTGCACAGATTGCAACCAACCAAGGTGATATCTTCATCATCGGTGGTGTAGAGCACATGGGTCACGTAGGCATGATGCACGGCATCGACCTCAACCCAGAAGCGTCTAAGCACTATGCAAAAGCGTCTAACATGATGGGCTTAACGGCTGAAATGTTAGGTCGTATGAACGGCATTACGCGTGAAGAACAAGATGCGTTCGGTGTTGAATCTCACCGCCGCGCTTGGGCTGCAACGCAAGAAGGTCGTTTCAAAAACGAAGTCATAGGTGTTGAAGGTCATGATGCCAATGGCTTCAAAATCCTATGCGACATCGATGAAGTGATTCGTCCAGATGCAAACCTTGAAGCATTCAAAGGTTTACGTCCTGTATTTGACCCGAAAGGCGGTACAGTCACTGCGGCAACGTCTTCTGCGCTGTCTGACGGTGCTTCTGCAATGTTGTTGATGTCTGCTGAACGCGCTCAATCACTTGGTTTAAAACCACGTGCTGTGATTCGCTCTATGGCGGTTGCAGGCTGTGACGCTGCAATCATGGGTTATGGTCCTGTACCTGCAACTCAAAAAGCGCTTAAACGTGCTGGCTTAAGCATGGCGGATATCCAAACCATCGAGTTAAACGAAGCATTTGCTGCTCAAGGCTTATCAGCCATGAAAGGTCTAGGCGTTTATGACAAGCAAGACATCATTAACTTGAATGGTGGCGCGATTGCATTGGGTCACCCATTGGGTTGTTCTGGTGCACGTATTACAACCACGTTGTTGAACGTAATGGAACAACAAGATACGCAAATTGGTCTTGCGACTATGTGTATCGGTTTAGGTCAAGGTATCGCGACGATTATCGAACGTGTTTAATTAACACTAAGATAAAATAAAAATCCCCCTTGTTGGAGTATATAGTAAAAACAGTGTCTATTCGCGTGTGAGTGAGTGACAGGGCTTTACATATAACGTCAGCGGCTTTAATTTCAAACGTACATACTGTGTATAATGGTATGTACGTTTTTTATTTGCGCCGAGTCCTTCGGCGGTAACCATTCATCCATGAATTTTTGTTCAGTGTTTAATTGCACCTTGTGAGTGCGACTTGTTCCAACAAGTCGGGAGAGATAGGAGTTACGTCATTGGTTTAGCAGGACGGGGATAGTTATTTGCGGCAAGTACAGAGTTGTCGCCGCATCCATGCGGCTTTGACAGTTCAGTTGTTCACTCATTGATTCACCTTCTTGATTAATTGCACTTAATTTACCACCACATTGCAACCGCTCCTTACCACGTGTTGCAAATTAATCGCACCACAACTTTCACGGAAAGTACCACTTCGTCGGATCTCGGCTTTGTGCCAAAAGCTGAAATTCACTGAGATTCGACAAAATCGGCGCTTTTCACTGAAAGCGGACATTTCTGACAATCACGGAACTGAGACTCTCGAAAATTTCGAGATATCAACGCATTGCCATAAAGTAAAAAATGAGTGCATTATTCATTTCGGGTTTCAAGAACGCACCGTTTTTCAGACTATATCGATGTGGCCAAAAATAGTTGACCACTACAGTTTTTGAATACTGTATTTTGCCTTTTTAAGACCAATGAAGTGATATTATTTAGTAAGGCACGTACTTGAAGCACTTATAAAAGGTGTTTTAAATGATAAAAATAAAGGGTTTCTAATGTGTTTAGGAACCCTCTAACTTAATAGTTGTTTCGGGTTCGGCTTATTTGGTTTTGTGCTCCAGTGCTGTAAGTGATGTACCTACGATAAATATAGACACGACAAACAAGCCTAAATCTTTTAGCAAAAACTGGCCAGGAACCACAGAGATCGCAGGAAACCCAAGAGATGCCTCAAAAACACCGGGTGTAGTCAGCATGAACGACAATGTCGTAAAAAAGAGTCCGGTTGAAAGTACACCGCCCAAGATTGCGAGCTTAGGGGAGAAAACTCGTGCAGCGATTAACAGGCCAACTGAAATTTCAAGCACACCCAGAAAATTTGAGAATCCTTGAATGCTGAGGAAGCTATACATCCACGAAAGCAGAGGGCTATTACTAACAAAACCATGTATACCGTTTGCTTCGTAGCTAGTGAATTTCATGCCACCAAACCACAAATATATTATCGTCATGGCAACGTAGATGCCACCTATACCAAACTTAGTGATTTTTGCACCGAGATTATTACTAAGGGTATTGGTAGTCTGGACACCATTTTCAATTTCGGGAATAGTCATCTTATATCTCCAATTATTTTTAGCCATGTGGACTCACTCTATGTAGCCCACTAAAATGATATGACTCTTGAGAAAAACTATATGTTTACTCGAGTCGAACCTAACTTAGGTAATTGCTGTAGTTGAGCACCAATGGATTAGACATCAATGCCTAGTGGTTGAACGGCCGGGAAGTCGACCTCGGTCTGTGTCACTTCGTTAACGTAGTTAGTGAAAGTGTTCAGGGCAACAGCCAACAGAATATCCACTACATGTGCATCACTGTAGCCAGCGTTCAGCACCGCTTGGACCTGGTCATTGCTGACTTGCCCGCGCTGGCGGACTACGGCGGCAGCAAAACGCACGGCTGCGTCGGCCTTAGGGTCATTTGATGCACCGCTGCGGTTGGCAGTGAGTTCAGCATCATCAAGCTTGGCCACCTTACGGCCTAGGAAGGAATGGGCAGCAAGGCAATAATCGCAGCCGTTGATCTCAGCGACGGCTAGGGCAATACGCTCAAGAGTCGCTGTACCCAAGCCGCCCTGTGCTGATGCTGCGCTCAATTGCAGGTAGCCAGTCAGCGCAGCAGGGCTGTTGGCAACGACGCGGAACATGTTAGGAACGCGGCCCAGTTGTTTTTCCACAGCCTTGAGTGAGGTATGGGTAGCAGTAGGCGCGGCGTCGATTGTGGTAGGGGTGTTCAAACGTGACATAAATTTCTCCTAGTGATTTGAAAGACAGCACGCTGTATTGGCGTGGAATAAATTGTATTTAAGAAGGTTCTGCTTGATAATCCGTTGCTATCAGACAGCTCATCTTCACGTCTTGCGCAGTCGCCATTTCAGTGCCACTACACATCTTCGTTGACGTTACGCCGTCCTGATTTCTAAGGAGGTCTTCGAGACTCCAAAAACACCCTCCAGCAACGATCACATAATTTATGTTTCATAAAGCCTCGTTGGTTTTTATCTATTTACTGATGTACCTGACTTTACAGCGTGTAAAACAGGTATAACATGTTCAGTAGTTCGTATAATGTGACTTATTAGACAGTTTACGTAGGGGGTATGTATGGATGCAGACTTTGGATATCAGATTTAAAGAGTTGTGAAATTAAGGGTTCACGAAAAAAATGAATGTCTGCAAATATAGGGCAAATTAGATTGTCTATGTCCATATAAATTTCAATGCTTTACATTTTTAAATGTTCAATTGCGTTACTCAGATTCAACTTTTGGTGGCAGATTTATCTTAAACATCAGCCCAGCAATTCGCACGGTAGTACTTTGTTGACTATCCCCTGACAAAGTAACAATTTCTTGCCACAATCAGACTTGAGCACTTTACTTCGCGCCTATGTGCACTGCTTAACGCACCAAGGCTTCTGATGTTCTGATTGACACCAATTACTTCGTTTCCTGCTTGATACTTTGAGATCAACAGGATTGAATAAAGTAAAAGGGGCTATTTAAATATTGAGGGAACAAGTGGCAATAGATTTGAGCATAGAAATCGCACTGCTGTTAGAGCGCTGGCAGGGCATTGTAAACATGATGGCTCAAGTCGCGGAAGTGCCTTGCGTGCTGATTAATCGATTAGATAAAAACGAAATTTGTGTTCAGGCAGTTGGCAGTGTGTCGAAACCAGCTTTTTATTGCGATGAACCTATTCCATTGGCACTAAACAGTTATTGTTCCCAAGTCATTGCCAGTCACCAGCCATTGCTAGTTGAAAATGCAATCGGTACCCGATACGAGAACAATAACCCGACATTTGCCGCAGGCTTTAGTTATTACTACGGGCTGCCTTTGCTTTGGCCTAGCGGAGAAACTTTCGGTACTTTGTGTATGTTGGACCGGGCAAGCGCAGACCGGGCATCACAACACTGTTCCTTACTCACACTCTTTAAGCAGGCTATTGAATATGATTTGCAATTGCTGCAGCAACAACAAGAGCAGCTCAAGCGTGAGCAACAAGCAGACTTAAAATTTATCCAACTTTTCAATGAGATATCCAATAGGATAAAACCGGTAGCGACTAATAAGTTACTTCAATCCGAGTTATTTGTACTGTTGACTAGCCAGTACCAATATTGGCATCAGGAGCTTGAGCTACAGCTTAATCAAACTGTCTTAGCTCATGAAAACTCCATTCATATCGCGGCACTGGTTCGAATTTGGTCAAATTTGTTGGCAATTGCCCATGAAACAGAATGGTTGAGAGCTACAGCTGTCGCTGAACCTTATAGCTGTGAGGCTGAAGCGTCACTGGTTGATGCAACGCCATTATTAGAACAAGCAGTCTATAAAACAGCGTTGACGCTTGGTACTGAACTCGTTTTGAGGAGTCATTTGCCTAACCCACTGTTACTCAGTGGGAGACCTGAGTTATGGTCGCTGATAGGGCTGGCTATCACCAGCTTTTTAGTCATTGGCGCCAGCGGCACCAGTAAAACGGTATTTGTCAGTAGCCGAATAAAAGGTAAACATAGAGTTTTGGAATGGTCCCTCCATGTAAAAGGCCAGACGATGCCACTGCATTTTACCCGTGATAATCAAGCGCTTTATGGTTTTGCTTCCGTATGTGCCGAGCTCGCTGGTGCTGTGTTGGAATCTGGTGAGCAGCAATTAACTGAGAGTATTCATCAACAGAGTAGTTATCTGAACTCGAATCGTGATCACGTCGACGACATTGAAAGCAGGAATGCTTCAAGAACTCGGTTTATCTGCTTATGGATACCGGTGGTGGGAGACGATTTATAAACTCTCAGCGATGAAAGTCGAAGTTGTGTCTTAGATTATCATTTTTACGCCATTTTAGAATTTTCCTTTCTATAAGCACTAGGAGTTACGCCAATTTTTTTCTTAAATAATTTTTGAAAGTGTTCATGTGCCGGATACCCAATGGCTTCACTCACTTCAGGAACAGATTTACCGGTTTCTTTAAGCAGCTGCTTCGCTTTTTCAAGCCGACAATAGGTTAAATAATCAAGAGGTGTCATGCCAGACAGTTTCTTAAACTTAACGCTGTAGTTCGTACGCGACATTCCAGCAATCTCAGCGAGATCGTCAAGACCCCATTTTTTATCGAGACTATGATGGATAGCTTCCAAGGATTTGCTGAGTTGCGGATTTTCGATCAATTTGAAAAATCCTACATTTTTGTTGGATTTGTACATGTGAATTCTTAACGCTTGCACGAAGATAATTTCGGTCAGCTTCCTGACTAGCGTGTTGCTTCCAGGAAGCCCTGATTTTGCTTCCTGCTCTATAATACTTAAAAGCATGGTAAGCCAAGGCGAGTGGGAGTTCTCAGTACTCTTGATATGCACGACGTTTGGCAGCGAATTTAAGAATGGATGATCGGGTCCGCCATCAAAACAAAAATGTCCGCAAACGACGTTTGCTTTGAGCTTGCTCTGATCACCATATTCCAGAACTTGAGTTTCAGTGAGGTTGGCCTTGGATCTAAATTCGACCGCGGGCTCGGCCTTGATTTTTGGTGCACTGGTCATGGTGTGCTCCATCCCTTTGAATAAAATCAAAATATCGCCTTGCTCCGCCAAAGCCTTAAGTTTAAGTTTTGGCACCTCGTACCAAAACTCGCCATGGGTCACGATGTGAAATCTCGCTAGATTCTCTTCCTGCGGGAGACTGATGCCCCAGTCTCCTGCAAATGATGTTCTATACCAGTAGCTACTAGTAAGCTCTACCTTATCTAAAATCTCACTGAGAACATCCATACTTAGCTCCTACGCAAACTGTCTAATAAGTCACATTATACGAACTACTGGGCATGTTATATCTATTATACATGCTGTAAAGTCAGTTTAATCAGTAAATAGATAAAAACCAAGGAGGCTTTATGAAACTAAATTATGTGATCGTTGCCGGAGGGTGTTTTTGGGGTCTTGAAGACCTCCTTAGGAATCTGGACGGCGTGACGTCAACAAAGGTGGGCTACTCTGGCGGAGATTTTGATGATCCTACCTACGCCGATATTAAAACAGGGAAAACGGGTCACGCCGAAGCTGTTCGCGTGGAATACGACCCAGACGAAATATCTCTCGAAGAGATTCTACATTACTTTTTCAAGATCCATGATCCAACTACGAAGAATCGCCAAGGGAATGATGTTGGATCTTCGTATCGCTCTGCTGCGTTCTATCGTGACGATGCCCAGAAAGCGATTATCGAAAACGTGATTGAGGAGGTCAATGAGATCGGTCGCTTCGAGAATGAAGTAGTTACGACCGTCGCCTTGGAAAAAGAATTCTACGACGCTGAGGCATATCATCAAAACTATTTGCAAAGGAATCCCAACGGATACTCTTGCCATTTTGAAAGAGACTAAACCATAAACCAAATGAAAGAGGAAATTATGAAAACACTTAAGAATGTTGTCATCTATACGAAAGACCATTGTCCATTTTGCGCACGCGTAAAGAATTACCTAACTTCTGAAAAGGTTGATTTCAAACAAATTCGCGTAGACGACGATCCGAAGACTTACTTGGAGTTGAAGGAAAGAACAAATCTTCAAACTGTTCCGCAAGTTTTTGTGGATGGAGAATTCATTGGCAGTGCTACAGACTTCTTCTCGTGGATTGATGGCTAAAGAGCAAGCCCTAAAATAAAGGATCAAATATATGTTCAATTGGAAAAGCATTTACAGCTACCTCGATAACGGCACTCCAGCACCTCCCAGAAAAGTTGAAAGGAGCGAGGAAGAGTGGAAAGAAATTCTGACGCCCGCGCAATTTCGGGTTATGCGAATGAAAGGCACCGAACGCCCGCACACGGGAGGACTCTGTTCATTTTATGAAGCAGGTAGATACGCCTGTGTTGGCTGCGACACCGAACTCTTTGACTCGAACCTAAAGTTCGATTCGGGAACGGGATGGCCGAGTTTTTCTGAGCCTGTCGCCGACAACGTAATTCAATATGAACTGGATACGACGTACGGGCGCAGAATCGAAGTGTTATGCAATGTGTGCGAAGCCCATCTGGGGCACGTTTTTCCAGATGGCCCTGAGCCATCAGGGGTCCGATTCTGCATTAACTCTGAGTCATTGAAGTTTGTAGAATAATTTTTAAATTGAGGAGTTTTATGAAAGTGAACCTTTTGGAAAAAGAAGCCGTTGTGTGTTGATCAAGCTGTTCGGTCATAAAGACTGCCATAAAACCAAGATTTACCATTCGTACTTGACAGAAAAAGGGATCCAGTTTGTTTTTTGGATGTTCATGAAGACGACCGTCGGCTGCTGCTGATCTGCGAATGGGAGTGGCTACAATTCTTAAAAAGTTAGGTGAAAAATATGTCGGATCTAAAAATGAATAAAGAAGACGATGTTGAAAGCTATGAATTTGCGACCCCTGAAGCTATCGAAGAAGCATTGAAAACCGGAAAACTTAGTCAAACGGTTTTTGGCACGGGCTGCTTTTGGGGACCGGATTCAAATTTTGGAGGGACGCCGGGAGTAGTGCAAACACGTGTTGGCTACGCTGGAGCATCAACTCTGGATCCGAGTTACCGCAACATCAAGGGACACGCCGAAGTCGTCAGAGTGATCTACGATAAAGACCAAATTAGCTATAGAGAACTTCTTGGAGGTTTTGAGTCATGGTTTGTTCATGTCAGAAAGCAGGGTCAGTATCGCCAGATACTTTTTGTCTTTGATCAGGAGCAAAAACAAGTCACTGAAGAACTGATCCAAGCGATTGGAAAGGATAAGTCTCCCGAGGTGATTGAAGCCGGACAACAAAATGGTTATTTTTGGCCAGCCGAAGATTACCATCAAAAGCATCGTCTTCGCAGAAACAAACAGCTTGTAAGTCTTGCTGAAGTAGATTTCGGTCCTCGCTGGGATGAACATCTGTATTTTACTAAATTGAATAGTACCGACAGAAAAGGCTTCAGTCTTTCAAACTGGTTAAAAAAGTTGTCTCCGCAAATGCAGAAAGCTTACCGAATCGGCTAATCTGAAATTGTGCTGGCTAAAGCACTCTATTTTCGCTACGCAATCAATGTGCCGGCCAACTTTAAATAGAGTCCCACAGTGTACAAAGAAGCTGTGCAAGTGGCATTTTACCGATGTATTTAAACGGACTAATTATTGCCCATATGAGACCAGCTTATCTACCAGTTGTTAGGTGATCCCCCTCAAATTAACAGAACACACTGGTTTGATTGCGGCCTTGGGCTTTAGCTTTGTATAACATCTGATCGGCGGCTTCGAGCAACTGCTTTTTGTCGTTAAATAAATCAGCGCTGGCCAAACCGATGCTGACCGTTAATTGTCGTAATGGCCATTCATGGTTAGCCACTACCAGCCTTAATTTTTCCAGTGTTTTATTGGCCGACACGATGTCTGTGCCTGGCAAGATCAGCACAAACTCTTCACCACCATAACGGGCGAAAAAGTCATAGTTCCTGCTGTTGCGCTGAAACAGACCTGCTACCAGGCTCAGTGCCTGATCACCTTCGGCATGTCCATAGCTGTCGTTAAAACTTTTAAAGTGATCAATATCAATCAGCGCCAACACAAATGACTGGCCTGTTCTTTGCCTGCGAGCAAATTCAGCTTCAAACCTGAGGTCAAATGCTCGTCTGTTGTTTACCCCTGTCAATGCATCTGTCATGCTGGTTTTGTGTAGTTGTTCGCCGACTTTTTTCAGTTCAAGTATGGCGATCACTTGCCTGGACAGAGCCTGTAAAGAGCTTATCTGCCGCTGATTCAGCTGCTTAGGCACATGATCATAGACACAAATTGTACCTATCACTACACCTTCGGGATCAATCAGCGGCGAGCCAGCATAAAATCGGAAGCCAGGCTCAGTAACCACCATCGCATTAGTACTGAATCTGGGATCTAAAGTCGCGTCAGGGACCACCATTACCGCATCAGGTGTTTCCATGGCATACACGCAAAAGGACTCTTTAATTAATACAGAGGTACCTGAAATACCAACTTTGGCAATTAAATTCAGCTTTGTGTCATCGATTCGCGTCACTATAGCCACCGGCACATCGCAGATATAACGCGCCAGTTCAGTGATATCCCGCAGGTTCTGATCTGCTTCAGCAGGATCTTTTAGTGTGGTTTCTGCAATAGCTGTTGGAGCTAAACTAATGGTCATATGCTTCTCCGTTTTTCTGCTGCATTTTTCAAAGATCCTGCATGGAAAAATGAATTAAGCCGTTGATTTAACTCTAGCATAGATCTGTCAGACTTGAAGTTATCCCTGTAGCATTGGTGTTGTTTTGTACAATAGTTACCTGCTTGATTTGAGTTTTAGCTGTGTTTATAAGCTTTTGGCTTTTCCTGTCCTTGCTGATACTGTTAATTGAATTGCTTTGGCCTCCTTCGTTTGTTCTATGACTCCATGGCAGGTTTCGGTCCGGAGGCTTTGAATGTTATTGTTGACTAAGCTTTATCAACCTGGCTATCTAAAGCTAATGCTGCTGATCACTAAACGGTCAACCGATAAAGTAGCTTTATAGTCACCTTATGGAATGATGGCTGTGACCCGTATTTCGATACGCATCTCCGGCAGCCCTAAAGACTCAACTCCCAACTGTGTCCATATTGGAGCCCGGTGAGGCATATAATGGCGATACAGGCTGGTCATTGTCTTGTTCACTATTGGGGGGAAACCGCCAACATGATAGGAGTTAACATGAACAACCTGTTCCCAGCTGGCGCCTGCAGTCGCAAGAGTGCGCTCCACGTTAATAAATGCCTGGGCGATCTCTTCCTCAAGAGAGTTTGGTATCTTTAAATCATCATTCCAGCCACCCTGACCAGATGTTTCGACACAATTGCCAATTTTTAGTGCCTGAGAATAATGCAATGCGTTCAGCAAAGTTTCTCCGTAGCCAGGGGTGATGAAAAGTAACGGTTTTTCCATGGTATTTCTCCGAATGGTAATTTTTCAATTATTTTCTTATCAAAGTGTGAAGCATCTTTTGTAAGCTTTTTCTGGAACAAAAAGTTCAGTTTTTTGCTGGTATACGAGCAATGACCTTGATTTCGAAATCAAAGCCAGACAGCCATGTAACTCCAACTGCGGTCCAATTTGGATATGGAGCCGAAGGAAACATCTTTTGCTTTATCGCCAATACCGTCTCAAACTGCTTTTCAGGGTCGGTGTGAAATGATGTCACATCAACAAGATCACTGAGTGTGCATCCTGCGGCACTTAATGTGGCTTGTAGGTTCTCAAATGCCAGTTCAACCTGACGAGTAAAATCAGGTTCAGGTTTACCATCAGGCAAACTTCCTACTTGGCCGGATACAAACAACAAATCACCTGACTTTATTGCAGCTGAGTAACCGTGTCGTTCATAAAGGTCATTTCTGCCGGCTGGGCTAATTACTTCAGATTGCGTCATGTTAAAACCTCTCTACATTAATATTTGCGATGACAGTAGCTTGTGAAGTTAACAACTTCACAAGCTACTGTGGATTTTGCTATACGCAGCGCATGCAAATAATTGGTGGTGTTTTAAAAAGTATGCTGACATTAAATGAAGCCATTATTGATGTAAAAGAAGGTTAAGTCGAAGGCTTTAAAATGGTTTTCAAGCTTTTTGGAGAAATTGCAACTTCTTCTAAAACCACGCCTTATTCGATGCCTTATTTTGCAATTATTACCTTCAATTCCTACAGTAAACAACTTACCAATACTTTGCTTGCAGTTTTTAAAAGCAGTGATGAAACTGTCCCAATGATCACTTGCAATTCGGGTGTAGTGAATACCTAATTGTTTAAGCTTTGTCTTCAACCTTTGGACTGTAGCTAAATCTCTCTTACCCCAAACATAAGCAACAATCTCACCTGTTTCTCGATGGTAGGCGTAAATAAGCCATTGTTTATTATTTTTATTTCCAACAAAAGTCCAGAATTCATCTACTTCGAGAGATTCATAATGACTTTGTTTAGGCTGAATTTGATAGGCCGATTCAGTTAAAGTCCGTAAGACTTTACCGATACTAATGCGCTCAACTTCAGCGATATCTCGTATACCGCTGCCTCTGACCATTAACTGTAATATTTTACGAGTAATGCCAGAATTACATCCTAGATAGCTCAGAGCATGGTCACCAATAAACTGACGTTTGCAGTCTTTGCATTGGTAGTTTTGTTTCCCATCTACTTTGATGCCATTTTTCTTTATACTGTCACTGAGGCAGGTTGGACATTTGATTTCTAGAGTTATTTGCATTTCTCTATTTTATCAAAATTCAACCTGCTTTTTTTTAGCATACTTTTTGATACACCACCAAAAACTCAAACAACAGCTCAAAATAGCTGAAATGGAACGTGAATTTTTAAAAAAGGCAGCAGCGTACTTTGCCAAAGAAAGTCAGTAAGGTACGCCTATATGAAACAAAAAAGATATTCTTTTCCAATTACCTTAATGGCTCGATTACTTCATGTTTCAGTTTCATGTTTTTATGATTGGCTCAAGAGAGGCGTGAGCAAAAGAACGATTCAACGAAATCAACAGACGATATTGGTGAAAATAGCCCATGAGGAGACAAGGCAGAGCTATGGTTATATTCGATTAACCAAATACTTACAAGCTCAGGGCATAAAAATGAGTATGTACGCTGTACGTCAGATAAAAGCGCTGAACCACCTGTATTGTAAGCGACACAAGCGTTTTAAAAGGACTACGAATAGTGACCATAATCGAGCGATCTATGAAAACCTGCTGGAGCAACAATTCTCAATGACTAGACCAAATCAAGCATGGTCAAGTGATATTACGTACATATGGACTGTTGAAGGATGGCTGTACTTAGCAGCGGTAAAAGACCTTTACACGAAGCAAGTGGTTGGCTATAGCTTAAATGAGCGCATGACAGCACAGCTTGTTTGTAATGCGCTAAATATGGCTATTCACAATCAAAAACCAACCAAAGAACTGATTGTGCATTCAGACAGAGGAAGTCAATATTGCAGCCATGAATATCGAAATATACTTGAGCAATATGGTTTTCAAGGTTCAATGAGCAAGCGCGGAGACTGTTACGATAATGCACCGATTGAAAGCTTTTGGGGAATACTGAAAAATGAGTTAGTGCATCATTACAACTATCAAACCAGAGAAGAAGCCAAAGCAGATATTATAAAATACATTGAATTATTTTATAATCATCGAAGAATTCAAAAGGGTTTGGGTTTTAAGACACCAAATCAAATGGCCGAAGACTTTTATAAGTTGGCTGCCTAGAATCTCCCAAGGGAAAGTCTCCTGATAATTCAGCGTATATCACTACCAAAGAGAAATAACTAAAAATAGGGAAATTTATATGCTTGTGTTATATAGGGTTTGATGAAGTTGAACTTTGATATGTTCAACTCCTGCCATTTATAAATTTATTCACAACTTTTATTATTTCAGTTGGCTATATACGCATTCTATTTGGTTTTTTAACCATATACTCTCGAGTCAAAATTATACTTTTAACTTCTTCAGAAAGAATATGATTTTCAATTTTATTCATAGCATCTCTCAAATCTCTAGCATCTATTTGAGTATAGTCAGCGGTTATATCTGAATCATCTTGATAGGAGTGATTAATTAAAGCTTTAACAGTATATATTCCAATTCCACAACGATTGGCAATAGAAGTAAAAGTACGTCTCAAATCATGAAATGTGAAGGGAATTCCTGTAGTTTCAGAAATCTTATTGCGAACATGTCTCCGATCTTTTACATGAGTTTGATTATTTGATGCTGGAAAAACATATTTACAGCCATTGGAATACTTTTTTCGCTGGTTGAATATATGAAGTAATATATTTCCTAAAGGTAAAAGTAAATCATTACCATTTTTAGGATTAATAATTTTTAAAGTTCCAAATTTTAAGTCAACATTAGCCCAAACGAGTTGCTCAATTTCGCTACGTCTTAATCCAGTGAGTACGAAAGTCAAAAGAAAATCTTGGTTCAAATAACCATACTCATTAGCATATATTTGACCACGCCATTTGCTGTCAACAATCGCTTTTATCCAGTCAGTTTGTTGTTCACTGTTAATATAATTTTTTCTTGGTTTTAGCTTATTAAATAGATCATTTCGATAGAGAATAGTAACAGGGCTAAACTCCTTAATAATTGGTTGATCGTTAAAGATCAATCTTTTTCGGTGGTAATTATAAACAGCTGAAAATAGTTTAAGCGTGATATTTGCATGAGATTTATTAGTTTTTGAAATTTCAGCATGCTTATCTATGACCATTTGCATCGTTACATCTGTAAGTTTTAAATGATGCCAATCTTTTAAGTACAAGCTCATATCTCTGTCATACACAGCAACTGTATTGGGCTTTAGTTCTGTTCTAGCTTCTATATAGTGTTTATAAGCATCTATCAAAGTTGGGATTTGCTGATAATTTAATCGTCCTTGGGAGGCTTTTTGGCGTAGTTGTTCTTTTTTATCATTTGGGTTTATTCCCTGAGACATTTCAAGGAGATATTCGGTTGCTTTCTGTCTAGCAGTTTCTGGTGTAAAAATGCCATGATCTCCGATAGTGACACGGCAGGGAACACCATTTGGCATTTTCTTTTCAACAGTATATACAAGAGAATGGCGAGTCGCTCTGATAGCAAATCCAATCAATTTAAGATCACGAAAAAAAAGTTGTTTCCCACTGGGAATATCAAAACAGTATTGTTTGAAATCCTTAAGGGCTTCATCTGCATAAGGATCACTTAGCTGTTTAATGAGACCTTTAACAAATGAAAGGGTAATGTGTGTTTTTTTATTGGACATTTTCATTTCCTATCAGCAGTCGCTGAATAAGTGAATAGAACTTGGGTATACATGGAGTATACAAAGGTCTAAAAAATGAAAATTCATTTGGTGGGGATTTGAAGAATTTTGTTCATGACTGTTATAAAACAATCATTTAGAAACACTCCGAAGATGCCGCTGCATGTCGTTACCCTGAACCCGATGAGTTCAAGGTGGACGCGACGTATACTTGCTGGGTTTCCCACATGAAAGTGGGCATACACTCTAAATATACAGAACACATCCATAAGTTTAAGTATCGGCAGGGGAATAGACCCGCTGGCGAACACCTCAGAGTTGCCTTAAGTATAACGAATCTCACGCTGATGGCAACTCATACACCGCTACGAACTGTAAACAACTGGAGTAAGTGTTGATACTTTATTCAATTAAGTCGAGTTTAAACAAGTTCCGCAACGTCATCGATAATATTTGCCAGTAATCGTTCTGCATGTGCATACTCTTGCAGTGTTTTATTCATCGACAACACTTCTTGCATTAACTCAAGCGCCACCATGATTATAATTTTACTGGGCTCTACCCGCGGTGCTTTACGGCGAAACTCATCATATTTATCATTTAAAAGCAGAGCTGCACGTTCAAGATCGGCTTTTTCTTTTTCCGTTGTGACTAAACGAAAGCTATGACCTAAAACACGTAATTCAACGGTAATTGGTTCGCTCATGATTAAACTTCCTCGCCAGCTTCAGTAGGGTGGGCAAGTTGTTGAATTTCTTGCGCGTGATGATCTTGCTCTGTGCCTAAAATAGCCAAACGTTGGATGATGGCTTCGACTTTAGCTTTGGCATGCTCATTTTTTTGTAACAATCTTTCACGTTCTTGCTGAAGTGCTTGGATTTCTTGCTGAGCTTGACGCTGATCATTGTTCATTTTTTCTTTAATTGCACGTAATTCATTACGTTCAGCCAAGATTTCCTGAAAGCGATTTTTTAAATCCGTACAACTTTTTTCCAAACGACTATAACGATCGGCCAAAGCGGTCGCATCAGTGTTCAAGTGTTGATATTGGGTCTGAGCGCTGCTTAATTGTTCAGTTAAATCGTCAATTTGTTCTTGCTTCTGGGTAATTAAGCCATTTTTTTGCACAACTTGAGAACGGTGCTGTTCTTCAGCATCCAGTTTAGCTGCATTTAAAGTGCTATTTTCACTTTCAAAATGAGCAAGTCGCGTTTTTAAAACGCCAATATGCGCCTGTAGACGCTGTAATTCTTCTAACATATCGTGGTCGCACAGTGCTGCAAACAAAGGTAATATATAAGAAGTATAGAGATTGGATAAACGAATGCAAGACGATATTTCAGGTTGGTCAGAATGGCAGCCAAATTTTTCTAAAATTGAAGAGATTTCTAGCCCAAGTGAGTTACATGGTTTACTCACGGGTATCATTTGTGTAACTCAGGCACCGAGCCGTGAAGAGTGGCAACACATCCTCACGACTTTGGAAATTTCTGAGTTAAGCGAAGAAGCTTTGGCTTTGTTAGCCGATGAAGCAGAAGATGTCGCACATGCACTTTCTGACGATGAATTGGACTATTTACCGTTACTTCCCGATGATACTCATACGCTAGCAGATCGTGTACAAGCTTTGGCGGATTGGTGCGCAGGCGTAGTGCTGGGCTTTGGTTTGGCGTCGGGTCATATTCGCCCAGATGAAATGGAACTGATCGAACATTTACAAGATGTGGCGGCAGTTGAGTTTGAAGAAACCGATGATGATGAAGAGGGTGAGGAGAGCTATCAAGAGTTATACGAGTTTGTACGTTTAATTCCTGTGAGCTTATCTGTAGGCCGTAAAAAGATTGCGGTTGAGGACAGTTCTTTACTTAAACACTTTCATAACAAGCAACAAGCAAATCATTCTGTAACAGAAGCGAACAATGTTGTAGAAATGTTTACACCGCATCGCCCAAGCTAATTGGCATAAGACTTGCTGCGCGTACAATATAAGGTGCGCGTGGCACTTTTATTCTTTGGTATAAAAAAGACAGATCAAACATGAAACTAACGCAAGTGGATTTTCAGGAACGCCGTGACCGTTTGGCTGCACAAATGGGTCCGAACAGTATTGCCATTATTGCAACTAGCCCGGTGGCGATGCGTAATCGTGATGCAGACTATAAATACCGTACTGATAGCAGCTTTTTTTATCTGACCGGTTTTGCTGAGCCCGAAGCCGTGGCGGTCATCGAAACCTTTGCCGAAGACGATGAAGATGGTTATAGCTACAGTTTGTTCTGCCGTGAACGTGACCGCGAGATGGAAATCTGGAATGGTTACCGCACAGGTGTGGATGGGGCGGTAGAAGACTATGAAGCTGACGAAGCGTATGCGATAGATTTGTTAGATGAAGAAATCATTGAAAAACTCTTAAGCAAAGAAAAATTATTCTATCGTATTGGGCAACAGCCTGAATTTGATGCGCGTGTAGCAAAATGGATCACGACTGCCAATGGTGAGTCACGTCGTGGGACTGCTGCACCTGCACAATTGATACAGCTAGACCGTATTTTAGATGAAATGCGTTTGTTTAAGTCAGAACAAGAAATTGCATTGATGCAAACAGCTACAGATATTTCCGCACAAGCGCATACTCGTGCCATGCAAGCCGTTAAGCCGGGTATGATGGAATATGCTCTAGAAGCTGAGCTGAATTATGTATTTGGTCAGAATGGCTGCGTGCCGTCGTATAACAGTATTGTCGGTGGTGGTGAAAATGCCTGCATTTTGCACTATGTAGAGAATAACAAAGAGCTGAAAGATGGCGATTTGGTGCTGATCGATGCAGCGTGTGAATATGAATATTATGCTTCAGACATCACCCGTACTTTTCCCGTCAACGGAAAGTTCAGTCCTGAGCAAAAAGCTCTTTATAATGTAGTGCTTGATGCACAACTTGCTGCAATTGACGCAGTGCGTGTAGGCAACTCGTATAAAGAACCGCATAATGTTGCTGTGCGTATTTTAGTCCAAGGTCTACTTGATCTGGGTATTATGCAAGGTGATATTGAAGAAATTATCCAAAAGGAAAGTTTCCGTCAGTTTTATATGCATGGTACAGGACACTGGCTCGGTATGGATGTGCACGATGTCGGTTCATATAAGCAAGAAGGTGTGTGGCGTGCTTATGAAGAAGGTATGGTAGTGACGGTTGAACCGGGCTTGTACATTGCACCTGATGATGAAACGGTCGATGTGAAATGGCGTGGTATTGGTATTCGTATTGAAGATGACATTGTGGCAACTAAAAACGGTCCACTGAATTTGACTGCGAAAGTGGTGAAGTCGGTAGAAGAGATTGAAGCGTTAATGGCGCGATAAATATCATTTACTGTATAAAAGCCGATCATGTGATCGGCTTTTATTTTTTATAAGGTGTTTATGTTAAATAGATAAGTAGAATATTTATAAATCAAAGAAAATTTAATCATCATTTTACTAACAACAGACATTCGGCAGTATGAAAGATTTATATGATTTAAAGCATAGGATTCAGGCAAAGACGTTAAATTTGGTTACACAGAGAAATGGATCTTCCGTGTATCAAGGGCAATCCTCTCAAGGAGAAGTCTTTATCAAAATAGCAAATATTCAAACGGCTAATGATCGTTACTGTGAAATCTTAGAAGCTCTCAAAGAATTTCCACTAACACCAAAGGTATTAAATAAGTTTGAATGGGAAGGTTCTTCTATCCTTGTCATGAGTGCCATAGAAGGTAGGCAAGTCGATCAAGTATTAAAAAATTGTACGCGGGTACAGAAAATCTCTTTGCTTGGGAATGCAGGACGAGCTTTGGGCGAACTTCATCGTGCGCTTCCACAAACGCGCATATTGAATATGAGGTTCTGGCAAGATCGTGATGGCTTATCAACACATTGGGTATTGTGGAAGCAACAATTAGAATTAATGATCTCAAAATGGATGTCACGTATAAATCGATTGTCATCTGATTATCATGAGTTTTGCGACCAATTGAATGAGTTACGAAAATACGCTAAAGCGATATGTGAGCCGACACAGCTTCATTTACTGCATTGTGACTATATAGGTCGAAATATCCTTGTAGACAGTGAAAATCGAATTTCGGGTATTATAGACTTCGACGCTGCTCGTATTGGAGATGCGGTCTATGATTTAGCTAAAATTATTTGGGTGGATATAGATTTCTCTGATTTAGAATTACGAAATGCTTTTTTAGAGGGTTGGGAATGTACGTATAAGCAGACTGTGCCTAAAATGAAATTTCTATTCTATGTTGGCATTCAATGTCTTGCAGCAATCGCTTGGACAGATCAAAATCCTTCCGCTGATGGGACAAATCCTATTTTTCGTGCTTCCGCAATTCGGACGCTGAGAATTGCATTAAAAGAATTAGAGATGCTTGATTAGATTCTAAGACTCTTGTTTCGTATAAGCGCCATTATGTTAAATAGGGGAGAAACTAAGCTAAAATTAGGGTTTTAATTTAGAGAAAGTAATGTCTCAGATAAAAATTTATGCTTTAAATGAAACAATAGAATTACATCGTGATAATTTAAGTAAAGCTATCCATCAGGCTTTAGTTAAAGAATTAAAATACCCTGAAGAGAAAAGGTTTCAACGTTTTATCGCACTAGAATCTAAGGATTTTGTATATCCAGTAGATCGCAGTAAATCTTATATAATTATTGAAATTTCTATGTTCGATGGACGAACAAAAGAGACTAAAAAAGCATTTATTAGGTCTCTATTCGAAAATATAAACAATCTATGCGGTATTGATTCAAATGATGTTGAGATAACTATATTTGAAACTCCTAAAGAAAACTGGGGCATTAGAGGGAGAAGTGCGGATGAACTACAGTTGAATTATAAGGTAAATGTTTAAATTTTCTAAAATTAACATAATACACCTTATACGAAATTATTGAAATTTATCCTTCTTAATCAATACTTTAATTAAAGTTGTTCTAGTGCTCTGAACCCTAGAACGGCTTTTTATTGATTCTTCACGTTCCACGCCTACTATTTAATCAGAGCTCCAGATTTTTCATAAGTTTGCTTAAACAGTGTTCTGAACAAGTTTTGATGAAAATTAAAAAGACTGTCTTTTCAGAAATCATGACATGACACTTTACGGTGAAAGTACGTAAAAACATCCATTTCATTATAAAAAAGAAAATCTTTGATGTAATATAAATCCATTAAAACTTATAGGTATTTGAAGTTTTTGACTTTAGGTACGCCATAAAAAGGATAGAAGCATGCAACAAGAAGTCATCATAGTCGGTGGTGGTATGGTCGGACTGAGTCTGGCGTTGATGTTAGCCAAACAAAACATTGCGGTGAAGCTTTTAGAGGCGATCAAATACCCAAATTATGATGATGTAAACCTTGCGCCATACCATTCTAGTTTTGATGCACGAAACAGCGCCTTGTCACGTCGTACAGTTCAAATTTACCAAGAACTGGGTTTGTGGAACGCTTTACAAGAACATGCAACGCCTATTTTAGAAGTGAATATCACCGAACAAGGCAGCTTTGGTAAGGCGCGCCTTAAAGCAGAACAAGAAAAAGTCGAAAGTTTCGGTCAGGTCATCGAAAATGCATGGCTCGGTCGTGTACTACTGACGGAAGTCCAAAAACAACCGTTCATTGAGCTGATTGATGGTGTACAAGTCACCCAACTGACCCAAGATGCCGATATGGCCTACATAGCAGCGAGTCGTGGAGAAGAACAGTTAACACTCCAAGCGAAAATCGTCATTGCTGCAGATGGACGTGATTCATTCTGCCGTAAAGCCTTAGGAATAAGTGCTTCGGAGCATGATTATGACCAAGTCGCTATTGTGACCACGGTACAAACCTCAAAACCGCACAACCATGTGGGTTTTGAGCGTTTTAGTAGCTTAGGGCCATTGGCACTATTGCCGCTTCCGGGTGAATACCGTCGTTCAGTGGTTTGGCCTGTGAAAAAAGGTACTGAAGGTGAATGGTTGGGCGATGAAAATGACCAACATTTCTTAGATGCTTTGCAAGACACTTATGGCGACCGTGCAGGAAAGTTCCAAAAAACAGGTAAGCGTTTTAGTTTTCCATTGTCACAAGTGTTAGCAGAAAAGCAGGCGGTAGGACGGGTGGTCTTAATGGGTAATGCAGCGCATACCATTCACCCCGTTGCGGGGCAAGGTTTTAACCTGTGTATGCGAGATGCGCACGTCTTGGTACGTTATTTAACGGAGCAAATTGCGCAAAATACCGACTTGGGCGATGCCGCAATGCTGCAAGCCTATGAGGCTTCACGTTTGACCGATCAACAACGCGTAATTAAGTTCTGTGATTCAGTGGTACGAGGCTTTAGCAATAGCAATCCAATCTTAAAGTTTATTCGGAATACTGGTCTGGTCGCATTTGATACGATTCCAGGCATTAAACCACTCGTTGCCAACTATGCCATGGGGCTAAAAGCATGAGTCATGTTCAAACTGATGTTTTAGATGTCGTGATCATTGGTGGTGGTTTGGTCGGTGGGCTGACCGCCTTGCTTTTGGCACAAGGCGGTGTGCAAGCTACCGTACTGGATGCTGCACCTATTTTAGATGAGCAAAAAACCTTAAGTGTTGCCAACCCACGTGTCTTGGCACTCAGTCAAGCGACGATACACTTACTTAAAACCGTTGATGTTTGGGACAAGATTGCCCGCCAGATGCCGTATAGTGGCATGCAGGTGTGGAATAAAAATGGCTATGGTGAAATTAACTTTGGTCATGCGTCCAAGCAGGAACCAAATGGCGAACAAGCCCTCGGTTCTATGGTTGAGCCAAGTTTGCTTAATTTAGCGATTCAACAGCAGATGCTTGCTGTACTCAACGATTACCGTACCCAAGTTAAAGTTGCCCGTGTCGAAGAAGGTGTTGGGCTGTGGTATATTCATTTGGCCGATGCTACGGTGTTGAAAACCAAACTGGTGATTGGTGCAGATGGTGCAAACTCTTTTGTACGGGAACAAGCGTTTATCGATATCGATGTGCTGGATTATAAACAAGCAGGTCTAAGCTGTGCCATTCGCACTGCACAGCCTCATCAACACGTTGCACGTCAGATTTTTTTAGAAACGGGGCCTTTGGCCTTTTTACCAATGGCGAGTTTAAAACCAGAGCAAGCAGGGCATTGGCAGTCTATCGTATGGACGCTCCCCGATGATTATGCAGAAGAATATGCTGCACTTTCAGATGCTGAATTTACCCAGCTATTAACGCGAGAAAGTCATCACATGTTAGGCGAAGTGTTGGAAGCGACACCTCGTGCCACTTTCCCACTCAAAGCACGTGCTGCACAGCAATATGTTAAAGCGGGCTTGGCTTTAATTGGTGATGCGGCTCATGTGATTCATCCGTTGGCGGGGCAAGGTGTGAATATTGGTTGTCTTGATGCAGCTGTACTGTGTGATGTATTGCTACATGATCTAGCACGTGGCGTGTGGGCACATGAGCAAACACTGAAGCGTTATGAACACCGCCGTAAAGGACAAAATGATGCCATGATGCATAGCATGTCTGCCATCGGTTGGATGGAAACCACACAACTTTTTCCTGTGGTGTTGGCACGAAACTTTGGTTTGAAACAGGTTGAAAAACTGCCTGTATTAAAAGATGCTTTTATGGCACAGGCCAATGGTTTAGGGTTACTCAAAGAGACGCGTTATGCCGTCTAAGAAAGGAAGTGTTATTTTTTAGCCAGTCGTAAAATAAGATTACGATTTTGATTAAAAAAGATACGATTTTCCGTTGAATAAGACTATGCGAAAGGCTGAGAGCTTGTTAAATTTCAACATAATTGGAAGCCAGTAATTCATAGGAACCTAAAATGTCATTTGTGGGGAGATTAAGATGACTGATTCAAATGATTATGATGATGTAGAAGACTCAGCAGTCGACGAAGAAGAAGCTCAAGCAGCGGAAAAAGGCGCATCAGATTCTTCTGATAATGCTGCCAGTGATGGTGATGTTGCCGAAGCTGAAACACTGACGGTGACTGCAAAATTAAAACAACGCCAAGCACTTGAAGACGAAGTTGCGGCATTCCTTGCTCGCGGTGGCCGAATTACTGAAGTGCCAACAGATGAGTCTGCGAAAGACTAAGAGAGTTAAAAACACCACGCCTGACGTGGTGTTTTCTTTATTGTGTTTTTAAAGCTGATGTACAAGTTACTTATGCTTAAATGAGTCCTGTAATAGTCGTGATTTGTTGTACTAGACGAATGGCAGACAGAAAATACTACTTTTTCAATAGACAGGCTATGCCTGTGATGATTGTGCCAACTGTGGCTAAAAGCATGTCTTGGTGTGCGTCCCAAATATCACCTTGTTGCCCATTGTAGTTTTCAGCATCTTCAGGCGATAAGCCCATCGCAATAAACCATTCAATCCATTCGTAAATGAGGCTACTTGCCATCACAAATTGAATGACCAGCAAGAATAGGGTGAGTTTAGAAAGTTGAGGCAGCCACACTTGAAACAGACGGTAGAAAAACGGGTAGAGCAGCAAACCGTACGCTAAATGTACAAAGCGATCATACATATTCCGCGTCCAACCGAAACTCTGGTTGAGGTCTAGATTTAAATACTGCATAGACCATTCATTATAGGGCACATAAGAATATAGATAATGCGCACCAAGTATATGAATCAGCAAAAAACCAATATAAAGCATAAAGCTGATTAAGCTGAGCCCCATTTTATAAAGACAAATGATCAGCGTCACCAACATGAATACGGTTCCGACCTGATGCAAAATATAAGAGCTGACTTCAAGGGGGTGGATCGATGCGAAAGCAATGGCGACAGCGAGTACAGTGAGAGCAATCCAATGCGGCTTTTTCAGTTGATAGTCAATGTGAGCTTTCGGTGTTGTACTTTTCAGGATTGTCATCATTTTTATTGGTTTTTCAATTATGCATATAGGAGATTCTTGTTTGCATTATAGATAAAAAAGCGAAGCCGAAGCTTCGCTTTTTTTCAATTTCTAAAATTAGATTTTAGAAATTAAGTCAGCAACTTGTTTTGCTTGTTCAGCTGCGTTACCTGTATAGGTTGCAGGTGTCATTTCCGCTAAACGTGCGCGGTCAGCAGCAGGGACAGCTTCAAGTTCATTACCATTGACGAAGTCAACCATCATGTCACGTGTCATGGCTTGACCACGAGTTAATGCTTTTAGTTTTTCGTATGGTTTTTCAACGTTGTAACGACGCATGACGGTTTGAATTGGTTCAGCTAGAACTTCTTGCGCATTGTTCAAGTCTTCATCAATACGTGCAGCATTGAGTTCAAGTTTACCAATGCCTTTTGAACAAGCTTCAAAAGCAATCAAGCTTTGTGCAAAACCAACACCCATGTTACGTAGTACAGTTGAGTCCGTTAGGTCACGCTGCCATCGAGAAATTGGAAGTTTTTCGCCAAGGTGTGCCAGTACTGCATTGGCTAAGCCTAAGTTACCTTCTGAGTTTTCAAAGTCAATAGGGTTTACTTTGTGTGGCATCGTTGAAGAACCCACTTCACCATCTTTGAGTTTTTGCTTGAAGAAACCAAGCGAGATATAACCCCAAACGTCACGGTTAAAGTCGATCAAAATCGTATTGAAACGACGTAAAGCATCAAACAATTCCGCCATGTAGTCATGCGGCTCAATTTGAGTGGTGTACGGGTTAAAGCTTAGACCTAAAGACTCAACGAATGCTTGTGAGTGTGCAGGCCAGTTGATGTCTGGGTAAGCAGAAAGGTGAGCATTATAGTTACCCACTGCACCGTTAATTTTGCCTAAAAGCTCAACTTGTTTGAATTGTTTAATTTGGCGCGCAAGACGGTACGCTACGTTTGCCATTTCTTTACCCAAAGTGGTTGGGCTTGCCGTCTGACCATGTGTACGAGACAACATAGGTTGGTCAGCATGCTTTTCAGACAATGCCACGATTGAGTCAATGATTTGCTGCATAGATGCAACCAATACATCACGACCACTTTTCAGCATTAATGCATGAGACAAGTTGTTGATGTCTTCAGACGTACATGCAAAGTGAATGAATTCACCCGCATTTTTAAGCTCTTCGATGCCTTCAATTTTTTCTTTCAGGAAGTACTCAACGGCTTTAACGTCATGGTTCGTGGTACGTTCGATGTCTTTAATACGGTTGGCGTCGTTTTCAGAAAAGTCAGCAACAATTGCATCAAGTGCAGCATTGGTCGCAGCACTGAAAGCAGGCACTTCAGTGATTTCTGGACGGTTTGCAAGCGCTTGTAACCAACGCACTTCAACAGTCACACGAGCATGGATTAAACCAAACTCAGAGAGGAAAGGACGAAGCGCATCACATTTGCTAGCGTAGCGTCCATCTAATGGAGAAAGTGCGGTTAAAGCGTTCATAGCGATTCCTTAAACTTTGGAATTAAACGTAAAACTAAAAAGCCCGTCGATCATGTGTTAAATCACCTGATACTGTAAACGAGCGAGATCTTGAATATCTTTAAGCAACTTGCGTTTGCTAAACACCATGCCCCATGAACTTCCACCGAGCTGACGCCATAAATGTGCCATTTGTAAGCCAGTGAAGAGGGAAGCTCGAATGCGGTTGGTATGCGATGAGTCTTTAAATGCTTCTGCATTACCTCGCACCATAATGCGTGGGTTAATTTGCCCAGCAGTGTCGACATAGGTTTGTGCGAGGTTGGCAATGATGCTTGGGTGTAAATAGTTATTATCGAAAAAAGAAAGCTGTCTTAAGATTTTTTGTTGGGACTGTTCAATAATTTCAACGAATTTGGGGTTGCTATACACTTTCTTTTCGAGTTGTAAGAGTGCCATGGCATAAGTCATGGGAAGTTTAGCAGTGGATAATTTGGGAATTCGAGTTTTTGGTGAGGTATTAAAGGGTTGGGTAATGCTACTTTCTAAGGTTTTTAGTCCTAAGGAGATGTCCGCCAGCTGATGAAAGAAGTCTAAAGTTTGTCCGCTTTGGTTGCCCTTTGGTCGGATATTTAAACTGGCTTTAATCAACTGCTCTAAATAGAAGTTACCGCTTTCCCCAATACTTTGTTGACCGCTCAAGGCGGTCATATGCGTCAGTTGCGCGGACTGAAAAACAGCCGCCAACGCCAAAGCTCGGTTTTGGCGTTCGTTCAAAGTTTGAGGCTGTTGAAACGGTAACTCAGCCATGTCTTAAAATCCTTTAAATAAAATCAGGTTTAGGAGCATTGGTATGATGAATCACGCCACCGCCTAAACAAACTTCACCTGAGTAGAATACGACACTCTGACCCGGAGTCACGGCACGTTGGGGTTCATCGAACTCAACACGTACGCCACCTGGGGTAGTCGGATCATTAAAGATCACACAATCTTGGTCATCTTGGCGATAGCGCGTCCGAGAGGTACAACGGAAACCTGTTTCAGGAATCTGCATTTCACCTGCGACCCAGTCAATCGTTTCACTCCAAAGTGTAGTACTTTGCATCAGTGGATGTTCATGACCTTGACCAATCACCAAACGGTTGTTTTCAATATCTTTATGTAGAACGAACCATGCGCCTTCAGCCACACCTTTCAAACCACCAATACCAATACCACCGCGTTGACCGAGCGTATAGTACATTAAGCCGTGATGTTCACCAACCTCTTTGCCATCATCTAAGACGATTTTTCCAGCTTGTGCAGGTAAGTATTGTTTTAAGAAGTCATTAAAACGACGTTCACCAATAAAACAGATGCCCGTTGAGTCTTTTTTCTTCGCCGTGACTAAGTCATATTGTTCGGCAATCTTACGTACTTCAGGCTTTTCAATTTCACCGACAGGGAACAACGTCTTATTAATTTCACGGCCATGCACAGCATGTAAGAAATAGGTCTGGTCTTTGTTTTTATCTAAACCACGCAGTAAAGGTGCGTATTCCTCACCTTTAGAGTTGGTCATAGTTTCGCCGCGACGTGCATAGTGACCAGTCGCAATAAAGTCTGCGCCCAGTTGCATAGCATGATCTAAGAACGCACGAAATTTGATTTCTTTATTACATAAAATATCTGGGTTTGGAGTACGGCCTGCAGCATATTCCGCTAAGAAATGCTCAAATACACGATCCCAATATTCCATAGCAAAGTTAGCGGTGTGTAGCTTAATCCCTAGTTTGTCACAGACCGCTTGAGCATCGGCTAAGTCTTCCATCGCTGTGCAGTATTCCGTACCGTCATCTTCTTCCCAGTTCTTCATGAAAAGACCTTCAACTTGATAACCTTGTTGAAGAAGAAGAGCAGCAGAAACAGATGAATCTACACCACCCGACATACCGACGATGACACGTTGTTGCATAGGACTAGGCATCCAAACTTGAAATAAGGGGAGAATTTTGGTGCTCATAAACGAGCGATAAAGGATATTTTTGACCCGCGAGTGCGTCTTGAACCGCTTTAATCACCAATGGACTACGTGCACGGGCCGTTTCGAGTAGTTCATCCAAAGTCATCCATACTGCACCCACGATACCTGTATCGAGTTCAGCGGTTGAACTGTGATGAAGTGACTGCGCTAAAAAGCAGAAACGATAATACGTGCGGTCTGGAAACATGGGTGGTGTATAAGTATAAATGCCCAATAACGCATCTATAGACACTTCATGTCCAGTTTCTTCCATAGTTTCACGAATGGCAGCTTCGATGAGTGTTTCACCTGATTCAACATGGCCTGCAGGCTGGTTAAATACAGTGTGTGTCACACCCGCAGTATGCTCTTCTACAAATAGAAATTTTCCGTCTTTTTCAACAACAGTTGCGACGGTGACGTGAGCTGTCCAAGCGGTCATATAAAAGCACCATGGGGTAAAAGGGCTATTCTACAAAATTTAGCAGTGCGTGGCTATGGAGATTTGCTTTGGTTTGAGACGTGTTGGGAAGCGGTTAAGAAAATTACAAAAGGACGCTTGTAAGGTAATACCACATAGACGTTAGGCAGCATCGACAAAATATTATGAGGCAGAATGCAAGCCAAGCGAGTGCTGGAACTGGGTTGGACTAGGGGAAATTTATCGTTTAAATATTTGCCTAACCCAATTTTCCAATTAACTCCACCAATATCTAAGTATATGAAAGAAAATAGGTGCAGAAAAGCAAATAGAATCAATGCGGTCTAGCATTCCGCCATGGCCATGAATGAGTTGCCCCCAATCTTTCACCCCACGATCACGTTTAATCGCAGACATAACGAGGCCGCCAAAAAAGCCAAAGATACAAACAACTAATCCAATACAAGCAGCTTGAACATAGCTAAACGGCGTTAACCAAGCCATTGCAGTCCCTAAAGCTGTGGCTAAGAAAATACCACCGAGTAGGCCTTCGACTGTTTTTGACGGGGATAAAACGGGTGCAACTTTGTGTTTGCCAAATAATTTTCCACACACATACTGCAACACGTCAGATACTTGAACCACCATAATTAACCAAATGGCTAGCCAAATTGGTTCACCTTTAAACTCTGGGAGTTTCAAATTCAACAATGCTGGAACATGTGAAATACAGAATACGCTGACCATGAGCCCCCATTGAATTTTTGAACTACGTTCTAGAAAATGGGTGGTGTCTTCTTGTTTTAAGCTGGCAATAGGAATTAATAAAAATACATAGAGCGGAATAAAGATTGAATACAGGCCATACCAGTCGGTATAAATCAAATAATATTGATAGGGAATAACAAAATAGAATGCAATCAGTAATGGAAAATAATCGCCCCGTCTGGTCGGCAGTAAGCTAATGAACTCACGTAGGGCAAACAAAGAGATAATTCCAAATAATACAATAAATGCGGTTTTTCCGAGTAAAATTGCAGCAGCAATCACGATGAGCATGACCCACCATGCATTGATTCGTGCATTTAAGTTATCGATAACTGGTGAAGATTGAGAGCCTGCTTTTTGTTTGAGAATAAAACCAACAGTTGAAGCAAAAACTAAAATGCCTGCAAAAATAGCAAATAGGGCATAGGTTTTATTAAGGTTGTCTAACATCATTGATTTTCAACCTCTTTTAATTTTAATAATTGTTTTTGCGCATAATCTATAAAGATGGCCTTATCCATGTCTAAATGTTGCTCTAAAGGGCAACCAAAACATACGGTAGAAAGCAAAGGTAGAGGGATAAATGCGCCTTTGGGCATAACCCGTCTTAAATTTGAAATCCAAACGGGAACAATTTCAATGTCTGGAAACTGTTTGTGCAAATTATATAAGCCACTTTTGAAGGGTAGTAATTCAATATCATCATTTAGATTGCGCGTACCTTCAGGGAAAAAGATAATCGAGTAACCTTGTTCAAGCGCATCTTTAACGGGTTGTAATGGATCAGTATGATCATCTCGGTTACGCTGAATCGTTATACCATTGAAGGTATCTTTAATAAGGAATTGGCGAAAGCCATCTTTCAGCCAATAATCAGAAGCAGCCACAGGCTTGGTTTTCCGTCGCATGATTGTCGGCAAAGATGACCACAGCAGTATAAAGTCGATATGGCTATTGTGGTTAGCGTAATAAATACGCTGTTTGGGCACAGGCTGACAACCGATCCATAAACTACGTGTACCCGTTAGCAGACGCGCTCCACGCCGTGTAAAAAATGCAATTAAACGGGCAATAGAATGAGTCGCAAAATGACTTTGAGTTTGCTCTAAAGCTGTTTTTTTCTCGTTTTGAAGCGGAGTTTTATTCATTGCATAAACCAATTTTATCAATAATTTCAATGGACTTTTAGCCAGTAGAAAGAGGTTTATTGTGCCAATAATTTATAAATTAGAATCATTAGAACTATATATTGTATAAACAATATAGTTATTTGCAGTTTAAACAAACGGAAACAGCCTGCAAAGCGCAAAGACCAATCTCGACCCACTTTCGATTTTGGTATGAGCTTAAATTGCAGTAATGATTGATCAAACTGTTGCGTTAAATCTTCGATGGCCACTGTATCAGATTGTTGCGCAATCACTTCAATGAGTTTAGCATCAAATTTCAACCTGAGTGCTAGGTAATGCTGCATTGCCATCAAGCCGAAACATAAAAAAATTAATATCCAAAACTCAAGAGATTGCCAGCTTTTAAGTAGTATAGCCAAAACGGTTAAGACGTACGCGACATAGCCTGAAAATAACAAACCATACGTTGCAGATAAAAGTTTGGCCACCACATAAAAGCGCATTTTCATGAGGCCGATCCTTTGCGTTTTAACTGATAAGTATTGAGATTTTTGATTTGTACGTCGTTCAGTCTAACCCACGGTCTAGCGGATTGAACTATTTGAATGGCCTCATTTACCTGTGTTGCATGCTGCTGTTGCATAAGCCAAGCGCAGAGAATAGCGCTACTTCTGGAATAACCCAGCGCACAGAAAATTAATACATGCTGTTGTGTGCTCTGGCTTGAAGCTGCTGCCATTAATTGGTTGAACACTTCAACCGCACGTTGAAGTTGGTCGGCCTGTAAAGGAATTAAGTCTAAACTTGAGTATTGAAAATATGAATTTTTTGAATTCACTGGCAACTCTGCAACACAATCAAAAACGGTCTGATATTTTTGTATTGTAGAACGTGTTGGGATGCGCCCTAAAAAAATGGTTGTGTTTTCAATTTTTAAAATTTGGGAGTCTTCAGGATGTTTCTTTGTCCAGATTCGACTGTTCAACCACGCAAAGATTAGGTAAGGGGCAAATAATATTGTAGCGGCAATGCTCAAACTTCCATCTGCTTGCTTTTGGAAGAAATGAGGGCGAACTAAATAGTAGCTTAAAGCAACGCCAAATAGACTGATTGCTGGATAAAGTAACCATAATCCCCAAGGTTGGAACAGATAGGCCAAGATTAGGAAAAGTAATGCGCCGCATAGGTAATAACTGCCTAACTTTAAATGCTTCGGCGTTAAAGTCTGCAGATCATCTTTTTTAAAGGGTGATTTTGCCGTAATTGGAAATAGCCATAGACACAATGCACCTGCCAATAAACCTGTTGGAATATCGATAAAATGATGTTGCCATGTGGTGAGTACCGATATGCCAATTAAAAATGACCAAAGGTCGACAAAGTATCTCCACTGACCTGAGCTGTGTCTGCGGTAGAAGTCCCAAAGGATGACCAATAAAACGATATGGAGAGAAGGTGCTTGGTTAAAAGGTTTATCAAAACCCATCAAAACATCAAACCATAGGCCAAAAAAGCCATCTAAAGGTGGTCGTTCAAAACTAAATTTGAGTGGAAAAAGAAGAAAGCAACTGATCGAAATCAGCTGTGCGCTAAATAGCCGAAGTGCATGCTGTTTCAGCTCAAATTTATTCCAACATAACAGCAAAGATAGACCGTAAAAAAGATCAATGGACCAATATGGCACGATGCTCCATGACCAAAGCGGAATGTGTTTTTCCCAGTCATAGACAATACTCGGCACATTGGGCAGTTGCGATGCATAGTGATTTGCAAATCCATAAGTGAGAAAGAAAAACGGTGCAAGGAAAATCAAACACAGGATTCCCCATTTCCAAGTGCCTGTTTCTTTTTTCAGTATTTGCATAAAACGTCCACAGATTATTATTTTTAAGTTTTACATGGATGACATGATCCAAAGACTGATCATGTCATCCTGTGATTTTAAAGCTTTTGGGCAACGGACACGGTAAATATTCCAAACTCATCAATACA
Organism: Acinetobacter sp. CAU_H_S139_7; assembly: GCF_058599305.1. NCBI lineage: Bacteria > Pseudomonadati > Pseudomonadota > Gammaproteobacteria > Moraxellales > Moraxellaceae > Acinetobacter > Acinetobacter sp. CAU_H_S139_7. The sequence continues at coordinate 2,318,375 of NZ_CM178651.1, read as the reverse complement.
TTGATCTACTTTTTTAAAGCCTGCTGCTTCTACAAGGGCATCCATTTCAGCCTGAGAACGTAAACGCATGACCCATGCATCACCTTCACGATGTGAGGTTAGGGCGCGTGCAATAAATTCTTGCTGAGGATGCCAAATTTGACCTGTGTAAATTAAATAACCATCTTTGAGGATGGCTTTGCTTAAACCTTCCAGTGATTGTCGCAGCAGGTCATTATCACTAAACAATTCATATAAGCCAGAAACCACAGCCAACGTCGGTTTCGGTTTAACAGATGCAAGGGATTGTGTATCAAATGCATCGGCTTGAACAAATTCAGCGACATCACTTAAGCCTCGTTCTGCAATCATTTGTTGCCCAGCTTGGACATTAATATCACTATAATCGCGCAATAAAATCGAGTCTGGGCGTTTCGGAAGTTGTGTAACTGCATCTAAAATATAACGACCGTGTCCTGAAGCAATATCCATAATTCTGAGTGGTTTACGCTTTTTGATGAGAATGTCAGCGTATTTCTGCACCAGATGTTCAATGTTCTGTTTACGGACACGAATACCACGCCAACCAATCGCATTGAGATATTGTCGGTCAATGATTTTACCAATTGGGTTGCTACTTTCAGTTTGATTGCGATAAACGAAGTCTAAAGTGCTACCTGAGTCATAGCCTGTATCTTCGCCAATTTTTAAGCCTTTAGATAAATGACTTCCTATTTTCAAATTCTTTTTAGTCAACTCCCAAAATGCATTCTTCATGGATTTCGCTGGGAGTGGCGCACTAAGATCCTCTGCAATGGCACAACTTGAACCAATTTTATCTGCATTTAAAAGATCAGGGGCTTGATATTCCACAGCAAAACATTGCTGAATAAAACGACGGATTTTTTCAGTCGCTATATGACGGTCTTTTTCACCCAAAGTATCGTGAAAGAAGCCATCTAATATATGAAATTCTTTTTTGGGATGCGGTAGTTTTTGATAAAACTGTTGCTGCGGTTTTTGGAAGACCACAAAATCTGAGCCTGAACATAAAACTTGTGTTGGAACAAAGATATTTTGTGCATCCGCGACAATACGTTTTGAAGCATCATATAGCCCCAATAACATTCTGACTGAAATTGCTTTGGCAATTCTAGGGTCGGTATCATAACTCTGCGCGCGTTGTTTATCATGCGTGAGCATATTGGCTTTGACATAGCTTTGTATAAAGAAATTGCCACGCAACTTTGCCATCACCCTTAAGCTTGGTTCAGCAAAGGGCACATATAATTTAATATCAAAAGCAGGAGAGGCTAAGCAGAGCGCACGAATTCTAGGTGCATAATCATGCACCCAAGTTGCAGCTAAAACAGCACCAACACTTTGAGCGACTACGGCAATATTTTCCGCAGAAATGGCATATTGCTGTTCAATATGTTGTACGAAAGCTTGAATGTCTTTGACGCATGCAGAAAAGCTTGGCGCATCACCACGCTCACCGGGCGAATGACCATGGCCGCGTGCATCCCATGCAAAGAAATCGAAATCTGGTAGATTAAGTTCGTTAACTAAATGCGCCATACGCCCCGAGTGTTCATGGCCACGGTGAAAGAGAATAATGGCTTTTTTTGTTGTAGATGGTGTAGCCGTTGCCCAGTGTTGGTAAAACAGTGCGGTCCCATCATGACTGGTAAAAGTGTGTTGACTATTGTTATACATCTATTTTTACTCTGAATAATAAAATTATGAAGAAGTTGTCTTTAAACTATTTTTAATTCGGTTAAATATGGTGAGCAGAAGCAGTAGAGCAATGAGAATAAGAATGCCATTACAAATTCTACCGAGAAGTTGTAGATTTGTACTGATGTATGGAAATATCACAATAATAACAGCAATTAAACTGAGCCAAAAAGCGCGATCACTTTTACCCATTGGGCCATCGTAACGCCGTTCTTGGCCAATAAGTGGCGCCATTACACCTGCATATTCGCTGAGCAGGGCAAGAAAAACGACAAGCAATAGTAGTTTTGCATTAATAAAACCAAAGGCAATAAAACAAAGATAGAGTGCAGTATCGGAAATAATGTCACACAATTCATTATAAAAAGCGCCCAAGTTGGACTGCTGTTTAAACTCACGCGCTAACATGCCATCAATTGCATTGAAGGCCATACGAATGAGCATCCACAGTGGAAATAGCAATAAAAGCCCAGAAATAGGATGGGCTAAATAATGTTGATATAGAAAATAGCCTAAGCTAGTCGAAATCAACATCGCCAATAAAGTGACTTGATTTGCTGTAATTCCACATTTATATAACAGTTGTACAAAAGGTCGTAATAGATTTTGAAATGCTGGTTTTAATTGATAGATAGATGGCATCGTTTTAATAATTAATAATGGTTGTTGAAATTTTAGTCAGATTGAACAAGGTTTATCAAGTGCTATTAAGAGGCTAAAAATTAAATAATTTCCTTGTATGAATTTTCGGTGTTTATATTCACAGCATCGTCAGGCAATATGATATGCGGACAAAAAAACTCAAGGCCTTGCAGAAAATTCTAAAAACATTATTGTATCTGTGAAATGCAGGTGAAATACACCCCATGATTATGACTCTAAATAATGCCCCGATACTTTGACATAGTTTTGTGCTGAATACGGTAAGAATGCCAACTCTTTTTCTGTTAGAGGACGAACTTTTTTGGCAGGACTACCGACATACAAATAGCCACTTTCAAGCACTTTCCCTGGCGGAACAAGTGTTGCTGCGCCAATCATGACATCGTCAGGAATGATGACATCATCCAAAATAATGCTATTGATACCAATCAAAACACGGTTGCCGATGGTACAGCCATGTAAGGTGACATGGTGACCAATGGTGACATCATCACCAATAATTAAAGGCGAGCCATTTGGTTTATCTACTTTTTTATGACTAACATGCAGCATTGCATGGTCTTGTACATTCGAATTTTTACCAATCCGAATATGGTTTACATCACCACGAATCACGGCAAAAGGCCATACAGAAACATTTTCAGCCAATATAACATCACCAATCACTACCGACATTTCATCGATATAACAGTTGTTGCCAAGCTGTGGAGTGCTGTTCAAATAGGGGCGAATATTTTTAGCCATATTGGTGTACTGCCTTTGCGTAGGTGCCCATTATAAAATAAAAAAGCACCCAGACCGAGGTGTGGATGCTTTAACTTAAGTCTAAGTGTTGCTTAGAATAAGTTTGAGAAGAATTGTTTGATGTGGTCAAGCATACGTGCAAAGAAACCTGCTTCTTCAACATCTTTTAGCGCAACAAGTGGTTTTTCAGCAATCACTTTACCATCAAGGCTTGCTACATACTTACCAACCACTTGACCTTTTTTCAACGGTGCAGTCAGTTTCGGTTGAACCACCAGTTGTGTTTTGATTGCGTTGGCTTGGCCTTTAGGCATAGTCACGTTAAAGGTTTCAGCTAAACCAATTTGTACGTCATTTTCTTTACCAAACCATACTTTTGATTTTGCTAAAACTTGGTTCGCAGCTTGAACATTTTTAGTTTCAAAGTTTGCATAACCCCACGCTAAAATTTCACGTGTTTGCGTTGCGCGTTCTTGCATGCTTGGCGCACCAAAAATCACAGAAATCAAACGCATTGGGCCACGTTTAGCCGAAGTTGTTAAGCAGTAACCCGCTTCGTCAGTATGACCAGTTTTTAAACCATCGACACTTGGGTCAGTATAAAGCAGGGCATTACGGTTGCCTTGTTTGATACCGTTAAAAGTAAATTCTTTTTCAGAATAAATCGGATAATATTTTGAACTGTCGTGAATGATGTGCTGTGCAAGCGTTGCCATGTCTTTAGCGGTCGAGTAGTGACCTTCAGCAGGCATACCTGTTGAGTTCATGAAGCTGGTATTGGTCATGCCGATACGTTTTGCTTCAGTGTTCATCATGTGAACGAAAGTGCCTTCGTTCCCAGCAATGTGTTCAGCCATAGCCTTAGATGCATCATTACCCGATTGGATGATAATGCCGCGTAACATCTCTAATGCAGTCGCAGTACCATTTAATGGCACATACATACATGATTCCGAACTACTACCACGACACCAAGCAGACTCGTTCATCCGAACTTTTTCATCTTCGGTTAGCTCGCCCGCCAACAACTTTTGCTCAATAATGAAACTCGTCATCATTTTTGTCATTGATGCTGGTGCTAATTTTTCATTTTCATTTTTAGATGCGAGGATTTGCCCAGTCTCATAATCCATCAGCACATATGATTTATTATTTAGTTCTGGTGGTGAGGATAAGACAGTTGCTGCAAATGAAATGCTTGGTACGAGTAATGCCGCAGCAAGGGCGCTTTTTTGAATCATTCTAAGGGGTTCCGATTTCTTTAGTATAAGCACGAGAGCTTTGCATTTTAGGACAAAGTTCTGCCGACTTCTACGGTAGAAATCGGCTTATTTCAAAGATATTGTAACCAATTGGTATTATTTGCTGTAAGTGCTCAATTCTTTACAAATTTCTTGGTTTTTCGCTTTACCTGCTTTTTTCGCATCGGCTTGAGCTTCGGCTAAAATAGGCTTAAATTTTTTCTCTTTGCTGAGGTTTTTAAGGTATTCAGTCGGGTTTTTCTGTTGTGGTAGATACTCTTTGGCCAAAGTATTGTAGCCATTTTCAAACTGACTCTGGTCTGAAACGAGACTTGGACAAACTTCTGATAGGACATAAATTGCAGCCAACTCTTGCTGCGTCACTTGTTGCAGTGGAGTCACTTCAATATTTTCGTCTTTATTGGCTGCATGAGCCGAACCAATGGCAATCAAAGAAGAACCACAAACTGCCAAAATTACTTTTTTCATTACATTCAAATTCATTCTAAACCCTAAGTGCATACATGTTGTTGCCATAATAGGATGAGCTTAAACAAATTTTAAGTAAATGTAAGCGAAAAAATGTATAGAAGCTGTTGAAGTCGCTTCATCGTTTTTACATTTTTCAGTCCAATAAAAAAGGATGAATAACCTCATTATTCATCCTTTCTTTATGATATAGATGTAGAACTTGAATTAACCTTCAAAGTTTACAACGTCATCACATACTGACTTTTGTTCTGCTTTATCAGTACTCTTTGCATCTGTACGAGCTTCTTTCAGAATCGATTGGTATTCGCTGTCTGACTGTAATTTTGCATAGGTCATCGACTTATCTGAGTAGTCTTGTAAATAGGTTTGAATTAAAGTTTGAATGTTGCTTTCAATTTTAGGGCCTTGACCCACCAAAGCAGGGCAAAATTCGGTCATGACTTGCGCTGCTGCAATATCTTCTTTTACGATGGTGTTGGCTTCTTCTGTGCTTAATCCCTCTAGTGCAAAAGCAGATTGAGAAATCATGATAGCCATGCCTAATCCGAAGAAATTACGTAATGTTAAGCTTTTAATCATTTTTAAAATCACATATTTATGGTGGATGCGGAGACTCAATATATATATTTTCAGTTAGAATTCAATGAAAAGTTCTGACCAGTCATTTTTTTAATAAAGATTTTTGTTTTGAACCTTTTAATCGCCGATGATCATCCTAACGACTTCTAATCTTCAGTTTTGGCGGTCTTTAGGATGAGCTGCTTGTTGGGTGCAGGAATAATATTTAGGGATAAAAAACGCTTATACGAGTAAGCAAGATGTGAACCGAATAACTGTTAATCACCCTCAGATATTTTGTAGTGCCGTTTAATGTTTTGCGTTTTCACTCCCCAAATGGACGAGGCCGTTCTACTTTGGTGATGCTTAAAACTTTTCATGCTATCAAACACTTCCTGCACCTCCCAGATAAAAGGGTCGAGGCTTTGCTTGACCTCAAAAGAAATGCAGCCTTCTTCTTGATGAGTTAATTCAATATGTGCTGGAAGGAGTTCTATCACCATACGGACTTCTTCTTTAGACACACAGATTAACAGGCCATTGAGTTTAACCATAGAACTCCTTATTGATCTCCGACATTGTTAGCGTTGGTTTGTTTAGCCGAATTCATCTCATGTCTGACGCGACTAATCTGGTCATATATGACTTTGCGCATTCGGTTTATCGCACCCAGTGGTTTATGTTCAGCTAATGCATGCCATGGTGTAAAGGATAGATTTTCACAAAACTTATTTTGCTCAGGGGTATCAAAAACTTGTTGAGGAATATGAATTGTGGCCACCTTATAGAAAGGAGCTTGGTCTTCTTTCCATTCCGTCATCGAGTCTTCAACAGACATTGAGCTGGATGTTCGAGGTTGTACTAAAAACTCCATGCAGGCATCACGATCTTGTAAGGTCGTTCGAAGTGCCGCTCTTAAAAAGTCTGTTTGAGGAGTAGCTGGAATCGGGCTAACAACGCTTGAACATGCACGAGCAGAGTACTTTACCGCTTGACGATGATCGCCGACTCCTAACTGATAGGGCACCATAGACCAGTATCTGGTTTGCAGTGGATTTGAAATTTTATTTCTAGTGTTCAAGGCAATCCAAGTTCCTTTGGCTCCTAATGCAAAAGGGACATGCAGTTTTTTTAGAAATCGATCGCTATTGATATCTTGTATAAATGATAGATAACGAGCGGGGTCATTTACAAAGAATACAGGGTGATTGATCATAATGAAGTCTTGCGTAGCCGCAGGTTCATCTAAAAGGTTTTTCTCTGGCACGGCTAAAAGTTTGATCGCCATGCCGCGTGCATCTTTTTTTATATCCGCCTGTTTTGCATTACTCGACCCATTCGAAAAACGAATCCATGCTTGATAATTTTTTCCCGGAATAAAAACACCATAAGCCATGTTTTGAGGCAATGTTTCGTTTATCTTAAATTCTGCACGTACGCAACCATGTGCTTTAGGGTGCGCATCACGTAGCGCGATATCTGTGGAATATTGTTTTCGGATCGTCATTTCAATGATGTTCGCGATTTCTTTAGCAGTGGCGGCCTCATTTGGATAAAGACTTTCACTTAGACCCAGATCTACATCTGGGTATATAAAATCTTTAGGAGAAGTCAACATTATAGGTGGTGTATTCGCTTCTACGTTAGCGGTGATACCTGTGAGCAATATGGTATGAAAAAGTAGCCCTAAACGCATAGGCCTTGCGGAGTTAGGCATTGATTGTCTCCTTGCTCTAAAGCTGGATTTTTTTTAATTTTTAGCCTGATGATATGAACTTGTTTAGCCTTATTTAAGACACAGAATCATGATTATATCTGTGGCATTTTTTTATTCATGGCTACTGTCTAGAAAAATCTTAATGAGGAGCTACTCTGAGTGATGCTGAAAATTTGACATTGGTTTAAAATTTGTTCGATGATGTTTATCTCCTCAAAACCAATAATGTTTATAAAAGAGAACGAGCATGAGCGAAAAAAATCAATGTCATGAATGTTTAGTCTGTGGGCATAAATTCCTCATTAAAAACCTCATTCCTATGGGGGCAATACGAAAATCTATTACCGAAGAAATTTCACATGATTTTCCAGAATGGTCGCCTCAAAGTTATATATGCCAAGCAGACTTAACCAAATATCGAATTCAGTATGTTCATTCACTGTTAAAGTCTGAAAAGGGGGAAGTGACTGATCTTGAATATGAGGTGATTAAAAGTTTGCAACAACATGAAGTGATCACCAAAAATGTTGAAAATCAGTTGGATCAAAATTGGACTTTAGGGGAAAGGCTGGCAGATAAAATTGCGACCTTTGGCGGTAGTTGGGCTTTTCTCATGTGCTTTGCGACTTTCCTAGCTATTTGGATTATTGTTAATACAGTGGTCATGGTTACGCATCCTGCCGATCCTTATCCCTTTATTTTATTAAATTTAATTTTATCCTGTATTGCTGCGGTACAAGCTCCTGTGATTATGATGAGCCAAAATAGACAGGAAGCCAAAGACAGATTGCGCTCGCAAAACGATTATAAAATTAATTTAAAGGCGGAGTTGGAAATTCAACATTTAAATGAAAAACTAGATCATCTGTTGATGCATCAGTGGAATAGGTTAGCCCAAATACAAGAAATACAACTGGATTTGTTATCCGAAATGAGTAAAAAACGCGAATAACTTGGCTCAATATCCAAACACTTAAAAGCATGTTCTGTAATAGTGAGTGATAGCTAAACTCGCTTTCTTAGATTTTTTAACTCTTTGCTTTATAGTTATTTTTCTATGTAAGAGAAGAGTGCTTTTACAAAATCAAGAGATCTATATTTTATCTTTTTGAAGGCGTACTCACCAGTAAACACTTTAAACGTATGCTTATTCTTCTATTTTTAAGCTCTCTCTTTTGTTCTGCCCATGCAAGAGTAAAGTACTCACTCAGATCAATGATTTCATCTTTTCAGATTGCCTGATCTCAATGTATAGTCGTTCTGCATCGAGGACTCTATAGCTTTTCTTTTCGCTTTAAAAATTTAGTTTTTTCAAGCTACCCATAAATCTACCTGTTTGAATTGCAGATTAAAAAGACGAAGACGAGTGCAAAATAGATGTATAAGGCTTTTACCGACTCATATAGATTGAAGAAGATCCATTAGTGAATATTTTAATAGCCAATGACGATGGTGTTTTTGCACCAGGTATTCAAGCGCTCGCACATGCTTTACGTCCATTAGGTCGCGTGGTGATTGTAGCACCTGAAAGTGAACGCAGTGGTTTTTCCAGTGCTTTGATTTTAGATCGCCCCTTACGCCCAATCGAAATTGCACCCGACATGTGGGCAGTCAATGGAACACCCGCGGACTGTGTCTATTTGTCCATGAATGGCTTATTTGACTTTGAGTTTGATCTGGTTGTTAGTGGCATTAATAGCGGGGCAAACTTGGGTGATGATGTACTCTACTCAGGTACAGTTGGAGCAGCATTTGAAGGGCGTCTAATGAAACAGCCAGCCATTGCGGTATCACTTGCGGGCCCTGAAGTGCGTTCATACAATCGTCCAGAAGATTATCATCATGCTGCACAGTGGGTGCATGACTTTGTGAAGCAAGGTTTGCCTGCACTGCCACCACGCCATATTTTAAATATTAATATTCCAGATGTCGCTGAGTTACAGGGCGCTAAAATTACCTATCAAGGACGTCGTCTGCAGTCTAAGCCGATTACCAGTCATGTTGACCCACGTGGTCGTCAAGTGTACTGGATTGGGCTTGCAGGTGAAGCTGTGGCGGAACCGAAAAGAGGCTATGATGAGGTAGAGTCAGACTTTTTCGCTGTGGCGAATGGTTTTGTCAGTATTACGCCTATTCAGATGGATGCAACCAACTATGAAGTTTTGCATGCATTACAAGGGCAAATAAGTGCTTAAAAGGTACTACAGCTGAGCAATACAAGGAATGTATTCAGCTGTTTGTTATAACTTTGTGAAAATACGCGCAGAGATACTATTTTCACATACTTTTTTGCTAATCTTAGCGCAAATTAAACTGATTATTTTTTATATTTTAGAGAGTAAGATAAATGTCTGTGTTGTCTCAAATTCGTTTTATTGCAATTCCTACAGCACTACTGAAAAAAGTCGTGTTATCTACTGCTGTAGTTTCAACTGTTATTTTGAGTGGTTGTGCTTCTAAACCACAGGTTAACAATGCAACACGTTTTGCGAAAGCACCAGACTATTATACAGTTCGTTCAGGCGACACGCTGAGCGGTATTGCAACTCGTTATGGGCTGAGTTATACCTCTGTTGCAGACATGAATGATATTGCTGCGCCGTATCGTATTTATGTGGGGCAGTCATTACGTTTAAAAGGTTCGGGTAGCCCACGTACAACCACGACGCAACCTATTACACAAACCGCTCCAATTCAACGTCAAAATGTTGGTCTCCCGAGTCAAAATACGACCACCACAACCACGACAACTCCTGCTAAAGTACCGACCGCACCTGTTACGAGCTCGAAAAGTTCAACTTTACGCTGGGTAAAACCAAGTAATGGCGCTGTTTTGCAAGGTTATAATTTAGCAAATAATGTGAAAGGTATTCGCTATGCTGGTAACCAAGGTGATCCAATTTATGCAGCAGCAGATGGCCAAGTGGTGTATGCAGCAGACGGATTGAAAGAATATGGGAACTTAATTTTGGTTAAGCATATTGATGGTTATATCACAGCATATGCACACAACAGTGCGATGAATGTGAAGAGCGGTCAAAATGTGACGGCAGGACAGAAAATTGCTGAAATGGGATCCACAGGTGCAACGCGCACCATGTTAGAGTTCCAAGTACGCTTAGATGGCAAGCCAATCAATCCGACTATAGTTTTACCATTAAATTAAAAAATCTGGATGCAATGCAAAAAATTCACCGTATAATACAATGAGTTGTTTTTATCAAATAGATGAAAACTTCTCATGAATCCAGAGAGAATTTTATGTTAGATCAACTACGGGCAATGGGTGTTTTTGCTTGTGTTGTCGAAAAGAGTTCATTTAGTGGTGCCGCGCGTGAGTTAGGCATCACTACAAGTGCTGTGAGTCAGCAAATTCGTTCTTTAGAGCAAGAGATGGAAGTTGTTCTTTTACATCGCTCAACAAGAAAGTTGAATTTAACTGAAGCAGGCCAGGCTTTTTTCCACAGCTGTCAAGAAATGCTCGCCGCTGCTGAACGTGGCAAAATACGTATCAATGAATTGCGCGATGATCTCGTGGGTGAGCTGCGAATAGCCACTACGCCAGAGTTAGGTGCCAATCATGTGATTCCTGCTTTGTCGCATTGGATGTCTGCACATCGCGGATTATCTATTCATATTGAAGCAGATAATCATTATGTGGATTTGATGAATGGGCGAATTGATATTGCCCTAAGAATGAGCCCAACAGTTGATGATCAAAGCGTACATGTCGTGCCACTGGCGCGTGTGGAACAGATTTTGGTTGCATCACCGAGCTATTTGAATCAGTCTGCACCAATTTCACGACCTGAAGATTTGAAAAATCATGATCTTATTCCGATCACGATTATGAAAAATAATCATGATTTTGATTTTAAAAATGTGGTGACAGGTGACGCGGTTAAACTTGAGATGAAATCAAGAGTAGCCAGTAATAATATTTTAGTGACAAAGACTTTATGCCAACATGGGCATGGGGTTGCACGTATTCTATATTTGGATGTGCAAAAAGAATTGGTTAACGGTTCTTTAGTGGAAGTTCTTCCAGAGTGGAAGCTCCCTAACTTTACGCTATATGCCATCATTTCAAAGCATGAACAACAGCCGATGAAGATCCATCGTTGTTTGGATGCATTGAAACAATACTTTTGCCAACTACCCGGCGGTCGTATTTACCAAGACGCGAGCTAATTCGATAGAGATTGTAACTGACGATCAGTCAACCCATATACATGCTTATAAATTTTAAATGACATAACTACATAATTTGAGTTAAGCGGTTCGCATGGAACCGCTTAACATGGAGAGCAGCAGAGAAAGGCCAAAGCACTTACGCCTGTTGCTCTTTATTTTTTTCATTCAAAACAAAAACAATACTTTTATTCTAAGCTATTGAAGCCTATTCAGCCTGATCTTGCGTTAGTTCTAAAGCGCGTTGGTATGCAATTTTCTTTTTAATACCGGTCAAATCAGCTGCTAACTGTGATGCAGCTTTCACTGATAAATCTTGTAAGAGACGTGTTAAAAGCTGGTCGAGTTTTTCTTGTGCCATATCTTTTTCAGTGGTTGCGCCACCAACAACCAATACAATTTCACCTTTTTGTTGATGATGATCGTTTGCAATAAATTCAACCAACTCACCAAAAGTCATCTTCTTAATGGTTTCAAAGGTTTTGGTAATTTCACGAGCAAAACCGACAGGGCGGTCAGCACCAAAGACTTTAGCCATGTCACTGACACTGTCTAAAATACGATGTGGTGCTTCATAAAAAATAAGGGTTTGCGTTTCGTCTTTGAGCTTTTCCAAACTTGCCAGTCGTTGGGTTTGTTTAGAAGACAAAAAACCTTCAAAGCTGAAACGATCACTTGGTAAGCCCACTGAGCTTAAAGCTGCAATGGCAGCACATGCGCCCGGTACAGGGATTACGCGGATATTATGCTCTTGTGCCGCACGAACCAATTTAAAACCTGGATCACTGATAAGAGGCGTTCCTGCATCACTGATAAGCGCCATATCTTCACCGTTCAACAAACGCTGAATAAGGATGTCAATTTTGTTGCTTTCGTTATGCTCGTGGCATGCAGTAAGTGGAGTTTGAATATTAAAGTGTTTCAGTAATTGTGCTGAAGTTCGTGTATCCTCAGCAGCAATGATTTTGACTGATTTTAGTACATCAATTGCGCGGTAAGTCATGTCATCTAAGTGCCCAATAGGGGTTGCGACTACAAATAACTGGGCACTCATGGGTTTTCTCCGCGTTGCAAAATAATAAAATGATGGGTGAGGTTGGATGCTGTGTCGCATTCAATCGATACCGCGATAAGCATTCTACCTGAATTGTCCGTCGTGGCGTGAGCTAGAATGTTGTCGGCGATGGATTTGCAGGAGTCGGGAAGACATTCGATTGAAATCTAAACGCCAAGAAGGCTTTAAAACGTAAAACGAAATGAATTGATTGGTTCGAGAGACTCACAGCAGTGGTTTTAAACATCAAGACGTGAGATTTTTGATCGAAATTGAGCTTTTCAAAATGCACTGATTAAAAAATAAAAAGAAGTGGGGGAAGATAAAGAGATGAAGCTGGGACAATGGGCAGAGCAACAAGCTTTGACTGTGCTAGAAGAACAGGGGTATGTTCATGTACGGTCCAATTATCACTCGCGCTTTGGCGAAATTGATCTGATTGTACAAAAAGGGCAGGAATTGGTTTTTGTTGAGGTCAAAGCACGCTCAAAAACGCGTTTTGCGCAGGCTATTGAAACAATTTCCTATTCAAAACAACGCAAAATAGCAAAAACGGCCATGTTATTTTTACAAGATCATCCACATTTCCAGCAATATTATTGCCGCTTTGATGTGATTTGTTTTGATTTTTTTAAAGAAATTGCAAAAACCATACAGCAAGATTTTTCAAAATTCACTTATGATCAGCAATGGATAGAAAATGCTTTTACTTTTGATCAAGACTTTATTAATCTTTGAACAAAATCAAAGCTGAAATGCTGAATTAAAATAGTTTGAAAAGTTGAGGAGTCTTGCTGAGTGTTCAATCGTATTGCAATGACCGTATTATGCGTCGCAAGTTTATCTGGATGTGCAAGTTTCATTTCGGGTGGGACAGGAACAGCCGCTGTAGGAACAGAAAGCGGTGCACGTTCATTAGGGCAGGTCTTTATTGACTCTTCAATTGAGCGTACTGCAAAAATTAACTTATATAAATTGGACAGTCGTTTTAAACAGTCACGTGTCAATATCGAAAGTTTTCATGGCAATGTCTTATTAACAGGACAAGTACCCGATCAACACTTACGTCAGTTGGCTGAAGACAATGTACGTGCGATGTCGGATGTCAAAACCGTGCATAACTACATTACAGTTGGAAACCAAATTAGTTATAGCACCATCATGCAAGACACCTCAGTTACGGCAAATACACGTGGCTTGATCATGAAAGCTGCTGTTGTTTCAGATGCGAAAGTGCGTATTCACACCGAAGATGGCGTGTTATATGTGATGGGACGTTTAAATGGTGCTGAAATTACCGATTTAAACCAAGTTTTACAGCAAGTGGGGAATGTGACTAAAATTATCACACTGGTGGATAATATAGAACAACAGTCGCAAACGACCAGTGCATTTGCGTCACCAATGATCAATTCAACACCGACAGAGCAAACGCCTGTTGCGATAGACCCAGACCAAGTTGAGCCAAATAATGTTCAATAAGCTTCAGCCTTTTGTTCAAAGACTGAATCGTTCGGTAGAGTATGCAAGATTACTCTATCGTGACTTTCGTATTTATGATGTCGGTAGTTATGCCCTAAACCGTTTAACACCGCGTAAGGGTTATTCGGTCCAAGAAAATGTGGCCTATGGGTTACGCGCGCGACATCGTTTAGATTTGTTTCGCACGCAAACACCACGTGAACACCGGCCTCTAATTGTATTTGTGCATGGCGGTGCATGGATGCATGGCGATAAAAAAGATTATCGTTTTATTGGCGAAGCTTTTGCCAAAGAGGGCTTTGATGTGGCGGTGATTAACTACCACTTGGCGCCTGAGCATATTTTTCCTGCCTCTATTGATGATCTCAGCTTGGCTTTAAATTATCTCAATGTGCATCAGCTTAAATATCAAATTTCGACTGAAAAAGTGGTGTTGATGGGGCATTCAGCAGGCGCATTTAATGTGATGTCTGCGCTCTATCATCCGAAACCGTATGAAATACAATGTCGCAGCCAAATTACCGCCATTATTGGTTTAGCCGGACCTTATCATTTCGACTATAAAGGTGATCCAATCTGTGCGGATGCTTTTGATCAGAACAGGCCTTATCAAGAAGTGATGCCATATTATTTCGTCGAGTCGAATAGGGTTAAACATTATCTATTGGTTGCAGAGAATGATGATGTCGTCGGGTTAAGCAATGCCGTTGATTTGGATCGTAGGTTGAAAGAAAAAGGTAACTACAGTCAACTTTGGACGGTGCCACGCATCGGTCATATTTCAATGATTGGTTCGGTATCGAGTTTGTTTAGTCGTTACTTCACGACCAAGCAAAAAATTATGCAGGCGCTAGAGGATGCGCTTAAGCACTAATTAGGTTTTAAAGTATATTTGTTGTAGAGATGGTGAGTGAGCTTAGAGCCACTCACGTGTATCATCTGCGACCGTTGTGCCTTCTGTCGCATGCATGATCATGGCATGTGCAATACTGCCTTTGAACGGAATTTCAGGCAATTGATCAAACTTAAAGAATTGGGCATCGCTGATTTCTTCTTCTTGTAAGCAAAGCTCACCCGATGCGTATTCTGCTTTAAACGCAATCATTAAGTTACTTGGGAAAGGCCAAGGCTGACTCGCTAAGTATTGAACATTTTTAACTCGAATGCCGACTTCTTCCAAGGTTTCGCGGCGTACAGCTTCTTCTAAGGTTTCACCGACTTCAACAAAGCCTGCAATCAACCCATACATATTGCTACGGGTATTACGCGCATTTTTTGCCAACAGAATCTCATCTTCACCTCGTGTAATGACGGTGATAACACAGGGTTGTACCCGTGGATACTGATGATAACCGCAGGCAGGACAGATCATGGCATATTCGCTGGCATGTGCTTCTGTGGCGTGGCCGCAATGACTACAAAATTTATGATTGCGACGCCATTCTAGCAGTTGAATAGCTCGGCTGGCCTGCTCGAATTGTGCGGTGTTCCAGAGTGGAAGCAACTGGCGAATTGGGATGAGTTCTAAGCCTTCAGGAATCGGCTCATTGTCTAGCAGGTCTCGGGCAATCACTTGATCACCCGAGTGAAAACTTAAATCACTTGCTAGCTTTTCTACACGAGGCAATTGAAAATTATGGTCCACCAACAATTGTTGTTGGTGGAAAATATAAGCAAGTGAAAGTTCTGACATTAGGCAACAGTCTTTAGTTTTTGGCTACTGTCCAATGCTACATCAAACATACTGTGTAATACAGGCTGTTTGTTTTTTAAGTTATCAATCAGCATATCGGCACTTGCAAGAGCGTCAAGCACATGATTCACCTGAGCAGCAGTGAGCGCAGTTTCAGCCGTGATTTGTTGTTGCACAAAATCTGCTGAAATATTCAGGGCGGTTTGACCATTTTCTGCGCCTAAGAACAACATTGCGCCCGCAACTTCACGTAGTTGCGTAGGAGTATTCTCAAGTGCAGCTAAATCTTGCTCTTGCTGATATTGCGCCAACGCTTGACTACTTAAGTCGATAGAGGTTTTAGCCTCTGACAATAACGCAGCATGGGCTTCATCTAAACGGTCTAGTGAAATATTCATGTTGTTCACACGAAGCTGTAGGCGGCTTGAAGTATGGTGACGTTCTAGCACGCCAATCGAGTTCATTGCCGACAAGATCACGTTCATCAACTGCTGCGCAAAACCTTCATCTTTCAGCATATCTGCTTGACTAAGTGATGCTGCTTGACGGTTTAAGTCATTATGCGCTTCATTTAAGTTCAATACTTTGAATATGTTTGCCAAGTCGACCAGTTTTGCTTGGAGCTCTTGGGTCTTCTCAGGCGTCATGTTTTGATAGTTGTACTCAATGTCATTGCGGATTTGCGACATTTCGGTGGTTACCAAATCACTGATGGTATGCATCGTGTCGAAATCTGGGCCATACAGATGACGACTGAAAACTTGCAGCTGCGTATCTGTGAGTAGGTCGTCGCCAATATTGAGTTTGCCACGGATGTGTTGAGACACTTCGTCTTCTTGGCTGATACATAAGCTGAGAATGTTGGCAAGATCGGTGAGGCTGGCTTTGAAACGTTCAGGCCCAGTAAAAAACTGTGCAATGTTACGTTCGATGCTAATCAGAGTGCGTAAACGTGGTTCATTAATGAGCAATTGTTCAATTTGATTGAGTGCAACATAGACCAAGTTCCAATACTGTTTACTCGGCGTTTGTTCTGCTAGACCCGCTAAATAAGTTCCCACCAATTTCATTGCTTGTAAATCAAGTTCGCTTTCTTCTTGTTTCAGCATTTGACTTAAAGACAGCTTGTACAAGCGGTGAACATATTGTGATTTTTCAAGACTTGGTGCTTGAGGGAGGTTAAAATCTGGGGTGATACAGTCTAGTAATGACTCGATGTGCTGACCTTCTTGTGTTAAAGGCTTTGCTAGTGCAATTTCAAGACGGTTTAAGGTGTCGAGTAAAAACTGTGGAATTTTCACTTCTCTTAAGCAAATGAACTCAATATATCGCTTCAGCATGGTCGTGCCTTCGCTGAGTGCAATCACATCTTGCGTATTAATCTGTGCAGGATTCCCCATGATCTTGCGCATAAGCTCTGCAGAATATTCAGCAATTTTGGCCAAGCTCGACATATCAATCAAGGCAAGCACTTGAGCACATTGCTCAAATTGGTTTAATGCGTCGTCAATTCCAAAAGGTAAAGTATGATCTTCTGCTAAAATGCTCACAGCTGATTCAACCAGCTTAATGGAGTTATCCACTTCATTTTTTATTATCAGCAGCGCCGTTGGATCAAAATGAATAGAGGTTTGGTAAGACATTGATCTGCACCTATCCTAGTGTTTTATCGTGTTTATATGCGGCCCAAAGAAGGCATAGCAACTTGTTCATCACTATAGCCTAACTGAAAAATCTTGTAATACAAAAGTTAACAAAAACTTTAGAATTTATTTGGCAAAAAGGCAGGGTGTGCCATGTTTTTCTTGGTATTGTTTGACCCAAGTCTCATGTGCTTCAAGTTCTTCGGCTGAAGGGTGAATTACCGCCAATTCAATATCCAGTGCTTGGCGCTGACTTTGCCCATTTTGTTGTTCACTATGTGACAGGGCATCCATATCAAAGGAAACCTGACCACCTGTCATAGCCAAGTAAACGTCGGCTAGAATTTCAGCATCCAGTAAGGCCCCGTGGAAGGTACGGTCACGCTGTGGAATTTCGTAACGGCGAACTAAGGCATCGAGTGAGTTTTTTTGCCCCGGATGCTTAGATTTTGCCATCGCGAGGGTATCTGTCACCGCACAAACTTCAGAAAGCGCAACAAATCCTGCACGTTTGAACTCCATGTCTAAGAAGTTCATATCGAAGTTTGCATTATGCGCAATGATTTCCGCACCTTTGAGATAGGCAAATAAAGTGTCAGCAATCTCTTGATACAGCGGTTTATCTTTTAAAAAGTCATCAGAGATCCCGTGGACATTTTCAGAATCGCCCACAGGTTTTTTCGGGTTGATGTAGATATGAATAGAGCTGCCTGTGAGCTTTCGATTGACCATTTCAATCGCGCCAACTTCAATAATGCGATCACCATCTTGATAATAAAAACCCGTGGTCTCTGTATCGAGGATGAGCTGTCGAGGTCCAAAGACCTCAACCTTACGTGGAGTAATCACAATTTGCGGATGTTGTTTGAGTTGTGTTAAATCGACACTTGCCGCAACTTCAGGCGTTTGTTCAGTAGAAGCAACCGTTGTGCCAAGTTCTGGTTCAGCCATTAAACTTGGCTTTTGTTCTGCAACGTGTATTTCACTTTCGGCTAAATCTTCGCTGTTATCAACTTCTTCGTCATCGAAACCCAAACCAAAAGGGTCGTTTAACAACCAGTCTGGTTCAATTTTTTTTTTATCTACAGATGGTTCTGTTGTCGTTGTTTTAGACTGACGAAGTTGAGCCTGTGTTTGATCGGCACCGAGGTTTGCCAATTGATCTGCCATTTCATTACCTTCATGACCTGCATGGCCTTTGACCCAGTGCCAGTCGATATCACGGCCTTGGCAGGCTGCATCGAGTTTTTTCCATAAATCTGGGTTTTTAACGTCTTTCCAGTTTTTCTTTTTCCAACCCGTAATCCACTCGGTAATGCCACGTTTGACATAGGTTGAATCTGTCCAGACTACCAACTTCGCATCGGTTGGGCAAAAAAGAATGCCTTCAATGGCCGCGGTGAGTTCCATACGGTTATTGGTGGTGTTGTCTTCACCGCCACACAGTTTATGTTCTTCAGTTTCTGTAATAATGTACGCGCCCCATCCCCCAAGACCAGGGTTTCCACGACAAGCACCATCGACATACAGGGTAATTGTTTGTGACATACACAACTTCCGTAAACTGAAAATTAAAACTAAGCGGGCACCATTGTATAACGCAAATGCACTAGAGAAGTGTATAAGATGCAGCTTTTTTAATTTCTTGTAACATTTATACTGATTTCAAGTTAAATTAACGCCTTGTGTCTGCGGCGTGCTTTACTACAATGGCAGATCTAAAAAATAAATTTTATACGAGTTGTTTGGATTTTCTTATGTATAAGTCAGCTGCCATTTTTGGCCAACCGATGTTACCGACATTATTTAAAATTACAGTACTCGGTTCAGCACTTGCGACACTTGGACTGGCTGGTTGTTCCTCGACGCAAAGTGCAACGCAAACATCTAAATCCAAACAAGTCGGATCGAACTACCTAGATGCAAACAGCCTAGATTCTTTAGAAGATTTACTTTCTGCAACCGACATGCGTGCGGTGGAAGGAGACCGACTGTTGGTGTTAAAGCACGGTGACGTTTGGAAGCGTATGACTGTGGGCTTTAAAATGAACACAGATCATTGGAATCCGCGTATTGATGCTCAGCGTGGGTGGTTCATTTCACGCCAACCGTATTTGGATCGTTTAAGTGCACGTGCTTCACGTTATTTGTATCACACTGTTAAAGAAGCCGAGCGTCGCGGATTACCAACAGAGCTGGCTCTTCTGCCTGTGATTGAAAGTTCGTATGACCCTGCTGCAACCAGTAGTGCTGCGGCTGCGGGCTTATGGCAGTTTATTCCAAGTACGGGCCGCATTTATGGCTTAAAACAAAGTAGCCAATACGACGGTCGCCGTGATGTGGTCGAGTCAACGCGTGCTGCATATGAGTTCTTGGGCAGTTTATATAACCAGTTTGGTTCGTGGGAACTTGCACTAGCGGCTTATAACGCAGGTCCGGGCCGTATTCAACAAGCGATTAACCGTAATAAAGCCGCAGGTTTGCCGACAGATTATTGGTCATTAAAACTGCCTGAAGAAACCATGAATTATGTGCCACGTTTCTTGGCGGTTGCACAGATCATTAAAAATCCAAATGCCTATAACATCAATTTACCGCCGATTGCGAACCGTCCGCACTTTAGAGAAGTGACTGTGGGTGCAGTGAGTTTAAATGAGGTGGCATCGATTACAGGTTTAAGCCGTGCTGAGTTATACCAGTTAAACCCCGGGCACAGAGGCGAGTCAATTGACGGCACGAGTCCAATGCGGATCTTAATTCCTGCAGATTTGAGCCCTTCTGTTGATGTACGTTTGAAGAAATTACAGGGTGGTTCTGGTGGCTTATGGGCATCTGCAAATACCAAGCTGCCTGAAAATAACCAAACGATTCAACCAAGCAAAATCGAACCGCCAACGTTGAACACCAAAGCGATCACACCGTCGAAAACTACACCACCTGTTTTAGCGACGACAACAACAAAAACCACAACAGGAAAGCCTGCCACTTCGTCTACAGTAACGTCGTCGAGCAGTACTGCTATTGCGACGCCGTCTCGTGGTTCAACGCCTAAGGGTTCTAATGCCCTGGCTGCTTTTGCTGCCAATAGTGATATTCCAAGTGCGCCGCGTATTCCAGTTGCGGTTACGCCTGTCACGTCAGTGAAACCCGTTTCCGTTGAACCACCAATTTCAGCAGCAGAGCGTGAGCAGTTAACCGCGGCAATTCAAGCCGAAGGTCAAAGCAAAACTGTCGATGAAGTTCTGAAACCAGTTGCGACGAAAGCAGAGCAAGCTGAAGTGGTAGCTGAAATTCAAGCTTTGGCCCCTCAAGGCACAGAAATTGTGGATCCTTTAGATGGTAAAATTAAGCTCACCGCAATTCAAACCAGTCAGTCTGTGGCTGAGCTGCAAGGCAAAGAGTTAACCAAAGGTTTTGCTTATCCAAAATCTGTGGCTGACAATACCCGCTTAGATTCAGATGAAGTGAAACGTAATCAAGGCAAAAACTTTATTAAGACTGACTCTGAAATCGTAATTGTGCCGCCAAAAGGTAAACGTTCAACTTATACCGTACAACCGGGCGATACTTTGGCGCTGATTGCTGCCAAAAATGGGGTGAACTGGCGTGATGTGGCGAAGTGGAACCAAATGGATGCCAATGCCACACTTTATGTCGGTACATCGATTTATTTATATGATGCAAAACCACAAGCTGAAAAAGTCGAAGCTCGTTCTACCGTGAAAGCTGAGACTAAACCCGAGAGTTATACTGTTCGTGCCAATGATACCTTAACCGGTATCGCGGATGAGTTCGGTTTAAGCTTAAAACAGTTGGTCGACTATAACGGTTTAAGCGTGACGAGTGGTGTACGTGTGGGACAAAAGCTTTCTTTAAAAGAAACGGCTCAATCCCGTGCTAAAATCAATGATGAGAAAGCTACTAGCCAAACCAAAGTAGCAACCCAGTTTTATACAGTGAAACGTGGTGAATATCTGAAACTGATTGCAGACCGCTATGCGCTGTCAAATCAAGAATTGGCAGATTTAACACCGGGTTTAAATGCGGGCAGCAACCTGTTAGTTGGACAAAAAATTAATGTGCCACTTAATGATGTTAAAAGCTTAGCGACAAGTAGTGCTAAAATGCCTTCAGTTAAAGCTGAGCCGCAGTTCAAAGTTGAAAGCTATAAAGTACAACGTGGTGATACATTGTATAGCATTGCATCACAGTCGAAGATGAGCCTGTCGGAGCTGGCTGATCTCAATAATCTTTCAACCAATAGCGGCTTGCAAGTGGGTCAAAGTATTAAGATCCCTGCGGGTTCAAGCGTGCCAGATACTTATACCGTTCAGTCCGGAGACTCATTAACTGCGATTGCTTCGAAATATAATTTGGGTATGGATTATATTGCTGACCTCAACAACATGAGTCGTACAGCGGGCTTACGTGCGGGTCAAAAGCTCAAATTAACGGGTGAAGTGCCTGCTGTTGAAACGCCGAAAACAGTCGAAAAACAAACGACTGCAAGTAATAACTCAACGGATATTCACGTTGTGAAATCGGGTGAAACCCTAAATAGCATTGCGCGTAAATATCACTTGCAACTGAACTATTTGGCTGAATTGAACAACCTGAGCCGTACTGCGAATGTTCGTGTGGGTCAGCGTTTGAAAATTGAAGGTGATGTTGATCCTGCGCCAATCAAAACTGAAACAGTGGTAGCAAAACCACAAGCAACTTCAGGTCGGGCAACTGAAAGCTATAAAGTGAAGTCAGGCGAGTCGTTAAACTCCATTGCTAGTCGTGCTGGGATGTCAGTGTCAGAGCTTGCTGCTTTAAATAACCTCAGTGCACGTGCGGGCTTACAAGTTGGGCAAACCATTCAAATCCCAAAACTTATTTCGCAGTACACAGTGAAACGTGGTGATACCTTAATTGGACTGGCAAGTCGTTATGGTATGGACACTTCGCAATTGGCTGAGCTCAATGACATTAAACCGAATACGCAGTTGCGCATTGGCGATGTAATTAAGGTGCCGAACTAATATTGAGTTGAAATGCTATTTCAGAGAAAGCCCCGATGAAGGTTAGAACAACACTCTTGCTGTTCAGCCTTGTAGCGATTCCATTAAAGGCATGGTCTGCACTGCAGACCATGCCTTTTATTGCACCTTATGGTACGCCGAAATACAGCCAATTGGATCATTTACCTTATGCCAATGTGCAGGCACCGAAGGGTGGCGAATTAACACGTGCAGTCATTGGGAGTTTTGATAACTTAAACAGTATGAATGGTCGTGGTACTGCGGTTGAGGGAACCAATTATTTATTTGACTCGCTCATGAGTAGTTCTTTGGATGAGCCTGCGGTGATGTATCCGTTGCTGGCAGAAAAGGTCAGCTATGACCCGAAAAACTTTAACACCATCATTTTTCATTTAAACCCAAAAGCACGGTTTAGTGATGGCAGTCCTGTTACCGCAGCCGATGTAAAGTTCAGTTTTGATATCTTTCAAAGCAAATCCAATTTTGGCTTACAGATGTATTTATCGGATTTAGCCAAGATCGAAGTATTGTCCAAATACAGCGTCAAAATGCATTTTAAAACCCGAAATAATGTGGAAATGCCTTTGATTGTAGCCAGAATGCCAATTTATTCCAAAAAAGACTGGCAAGGTAAAGATTTCAGCCAAACTTCAGTCAAACCGATTTTAGGCTCAGGTCCTTATCTTTTAGAGAAAATCAATGCCGGGCAGCGGGTTGTTTATAAACGTAATCCAAAGTATTGGGCCAGAGATTTAAAGGTCAATCTAGGGCGCTATAATTTTAATCGCGTGGGTTATGTGTACTATCGTAGCAAAGATATTGCTTTTACTGCATTTAAGTCGGGTTTATATACCTTGCATGAGGAAGAGTCTGCACGACAATGGGTGACAGCCTATAACTTTCCCGCAGCGAAACAAGGTCTCGTTAAAAAATATCGATTTAAGCATTTCAATCCGATTCCAACGCAAAGTTTTGTGTTTAATACTCGCCGTCAGCCCTTCCAAGATATTTATTTTCGCCAAGCTTTAACCTATGCCTACGACTTTGAGTGGCAAAACAAAGCGATGTTCTATGGGCAATATCAACGCTTGCAAAGTTATTTCTCTAACAGTGAATTGGAGGCCAAAGGTGTGCCTTCGGCTGCTGAAATTAAAATTTTAAAGCCTTATTTAGCGAAATTGCATCCTGTGCAGCGAGATGGCGTTTTAAAGAACTGGCGTTATTCAGCTTCAGATGGATCGGGCTATAATCGAAATAATTTACTCATTGCGCGACAGATTTTATTAAAAAATGGCTATACATATAATGAAGAAGGTCAATTGTTGGATCGGAAGAATAACCCGATTCAGTTTGAGTTTCTGATTCAGCCGAGTGATGCTGTGCGTGAAATTACGCCTTTTGTTCGCCATCTAAAGCGTCTAGGAATACAGCTGAACATTCGACAGGTTGATACACCGCAGTACTATGAGCGTATGCGGACTCAAGATTTTGATATGACCCTACAAACGATGCCACAGTCTTTGACACCGGGCAAAGAACAGGTGCAACTGTGGGGCAGTGCTTCAGCCCATCAGGTGGGAAATTATAATTATTCGGGTATTCAAAATCCGGTGATTGATCAGATGATCCGACAGTTGATTCAAGCGCATGATCGTAAGCAAGTGGTCGTTCAAACGCGTATTTTAGATCGCTTGTTGCGTGCGGGTTATTATCAAATTCCAACCTATGGTAAAGCGGATCAATGGTATGCCTATTGGAATATGTACCAAAAACCGGCACGGAGTCCACAGTTGCATGTCGGTTTGGATTATTGGTGGAGTGATGCCAAACAGGCGAAACAGGTGAGTCAGTACTTAGGTCAGGCAGCCAAGCCATAAGCTGGTATAGGGGTTTTTGAGATGCGTATTTATATATTCAAAAGGCTGTTGCTGATCGTTCCGACCTTATTTCTGATTTTACTGATCAATTTTGCTGTGATTCAAATTGCGCCCGGTGGTCCTGTTGAGCAAGCCATTCAACAAGCGGAAGCTATGCAAACTTTGGGTAATTTGGGCGGTGCAGGTGGAGGCTCAAATGTCTATCAAGGCGCGCAAGGGCTCAGTGATGAAATGCTCGCAAAGATCAAAGCACATTATGGTTTTGATCAGCCCATGCATATACGCTTTTTTGAAATGGTGAAAAATTACGCGCAACTGGACTTCGGAACGAGCTTTTTTAAAGACCAGTCCGTTACAGCGCTGATTAAGGATAAATTACCTGTATCCGTGTCCTTGGGGCTGTGGAGTGCTTTGCTAATTTATCTGATTTCGATTCCTTTGGGCATCAAAAAAGCCCGATTGCACGGCACAGTATTTGATCAGTCTACATCGCTCCTGTTGGCAGTGGCCTATGCAGTTCCTGCATTTATTTTTGCAATTCTCTTGATTGTCTTTTTTGCAGGCGGTTCTTATTTCCAATGGTTCCCCTTACAAGGTTTGGTTTCGGAAAATTTTGCGGATTTGTCGTTATGGGGCAAAATTAAAGATTATTTCTGGCACATGGCTTTACCGCTTTTGGCGATGGTGATTGGTGGCTTTGCCACAGTGACTTATCTCACCAAGTATTCGTTTATGGAAGAGCTAGGCAAGCCTTATGTGCTGACGGCACGTTCCAAAGGCCTGACTGAGTCTCAAGTGTTGTATGGTCATGTGTTTCGCAATGCGATATTAATTGTGGTTGCTGGTTTACCTGAAGCTTTAATCGCTTACTTCTTTGTGGGCAATTTATTTATTGAGATCATTTTTAATCTGGATGGTTTAGGTTTATTGGGCTTTGAGGCGATTGTGCAGCGTGACTATCCTGTGATTTTTGGCACCTTATTCATTTTTACTTTGTTGGGCTTGCTGCTGCGTCTAATTGGCGATGTGTTGTATCAGTGGATTGATCCGCGAATACATTTTGATTCGCAAGGGAGAGGCTGATGTCACCCATTTTACAGGCAGGTTTCAAACGATTTAAGCAAAATAAGCTCGGTCTTAGTTGTAGTATTTTATTTATCTGTGTTTTTGTACTGTCTTTAGCCTCAGAGCTAATCGCGAATGATAAACCACTATTGGTTAAGTATGATCAGACCTTATATTTCCCTGTATTGAAACACTATCCTGAAACGACTTTTGGCGGTGTTTTCGAAACTGAAACTGAATATAAAGATCCAGTGGTACAGCAGCTGATTCAAGCAAAAGGTTGGGTTGTTTGGCCGTTGATTCGATATTCATATCAAACCCCCAATGTTGATTTGACAGTCCCTGTACCCTCACCACCCACGATGCAAAATTGGCTCGGGACAGATGACCAAGGTCGTGATGTTTTGGCACGAGTATTATATGGCTTACGTGTCTCACTACTGTTTGGTTTTATTTTAACTTTCAGCTCAGCTGTACTGGGCATTGTGATTGGTGCACTACAAGGTTATTACGGTGGTTGGGTCGATTTAATCGGGCAGCGCATTTTAGAAGTGTGGGGCGGGTTACCCATGCTGTTCATGGTGATGATTTTAGTCAGTATGTTTAGCCCAAATATTTACTGGCTGTTTTTAATCATGCTGTTATTTAGTTGGACAATTTTAGTTCCACTGGTACGTGCTGAGTTTTTAAGGGCCCGCCAGTTGGACTATGTCCGTGCCGCGCGAAGTTTAGGTGTCACTAACCGAGCTATTATTTTTCGGCATATTTTACCCAATGCGATCAGCTCGAGTCTGTCACAACTGCCTTTTATCTTAACTGCCAATATTACAGCACTAACAGCACTGGATTTCTTGGGTTATGGCCTACCGCCTGATGCGGCATCATTAGGCGAGCTTTTGTTACAAGGTAAGAATAATTTAAACGCACCATGGTTGGCCCTGTCTGGCTTTTTCAGCTTGGCCCTTGTGCTTGCGTTGCTGATGTATATCGGGGAGGCTTTGCGCGATGCATTTGACCCTAGACGCCAATAGTACAGCCCCTATACTTAAAGTGAATGCACTGAGTATTCAAAGTGCAGAACGCCTATTGGTCGATCAGCTCAGTTTTGAACTGTATGCTGGGCAGACTTTGGCGCTGGTTGGAGAGAGCGGTTCAGGAAAATCGGTCAGTGCTTTATCCTTGATGGGTTTGTTGCCGAAAGTTTTACAAGTGCAAGGCTCAGTGCTGTTAGGCGGAAAAAATCTCTTAAAGCTGAGCGATACGCAACTTAGGTCGATTCGTGGGCAAAAAATCGCGATGGTTTTTCAAGAGCCGATGACTGCCTTGAATTCTTTGCATCGAGTAGAAAAAATCATTGCCGAGACTTTATGGTTACAGGGCTGGTCGAAAGCTCAAGCGCGGCAACGTGTGATTGCCTTGCTAGAAGATGTGGGCATTCCAAATCCTGAAAGTGTGTTGCAGCGTTTTCCTTATGAGCTGTCTGGTGGCCAACGCCAGCGGGTCATGATTGCTATGGCACTGGTGCAAGAGCCTGATATTTTGATTGCTGATGAGCCCACCACGGCACTAGATGTCATGCTGCAAGTTCAAATTTTAGACTTGCTGAAGTCTTTACAACAGCGCCATAACATGGCCATGATTTTGATTAGCCATGACCTCAACTTGGTGAAACACTATGCTGATGATGCCGTGGTCATCCATCAAGGTAAGGTCGTAGAGCAAGGGGCGGTTGCGCAGATTTTTGAGCAGTCGCAGTCTACTTATACTCAAAACTTACTCAATCATTCTTTTGGTCAAGCCATTAATGTACAAGATGCAGCACCTTTGCTCCGCTTAAAACAACTTGAGGTTAAATTTCCGATTAAAAAAGGCTGGTTTAATCGCACGACACAGTATCTTGCTGCGGTTGAAGCTTTGGACTTGAGCTTGGCTCAAGGGCATTCTTTGGGAGTGGTGGGGGAAAGTGGTGCAGGCAAAAGTTCTTTGGCACTGGCCGTAGCAAGGCTGATTGAAAGTCGAGGAAAGATCCAGTTTGGAGAACATGATTTAAACCAACTCTCGCAAAAGGCATTACGTCCGCTTCGCGGTGATTTTCAAATCGTGTTTCAAGACCCGTTCGCAAGTTTGAACCCACGCATGAGTGTTGAACAAATCATTGCAGAAGGTTTGGCTTTAAAGCCTTTGTCTTTGTTTGAGAGGACACAACATGTTGAGAATGTCTTAACTCAGGTGGAGTTGCCTGTCACATTTAAAAGCTATTATCCACATGAGCTATCCGGTGGACAGAGACAGCGTGTGGCTTTGGCACGAGCCTTGGTACTTCAACCTAAACTATTGATTTTAGATGAACCAACTTCGGCCTTAGACCGAAGTACGCAGCGTTCGATTGTGGCGTTATTACGCCGTCTACAACTCGAGCAGGGTGTGAGCTATTTGTTTATTAGTCATGACTTACAAGTGGTACGGGCACTCTGCCAACAAGTTTTGGTCTTACGACATGCCAAAGTGGTGGAGTTGCAAGCCACTGAACAACTTTTTGAACAACCGCAGTCTGACTATACGCGTCAATTGATTCAAGCCAGTCAGTATCAGTAAAATCATTTTCTAAATAAAAGATCAGAAATTTTGACAAAATGAATTGTCAAATTCTCTTGACTGTAGCCAAAAAATACATAGAGTAAAAACACTAAAAAATATTAAAGGATGAATTTTCATGAGCCAGCTTGCAAGCGCAATCGACATTGGGCAGGTCCATTTTAAAAATAAGATGATTAAAGGGGCAATGAGTGAAGCACTGGCCAATCATGCTGGCCAGCCGAATCATTTGCACTTAGGCTTGTATGAGGCTTGGGCAAAAGGAGGCCTAGGCTGTGCCATTACAGGTAATGTGATGGTGGACTTCCGAGCTAAAAATGAGCCAGGCGTGGTGGTGATTGAAACCGAGCGTGACTTAGAACCACTAAAACAATGGGCTGCGATTGGTAAAAAACATGGCATGGTGCAATTGGTACAGTTGTCACATCCGGGCCGTCAATGTCCTAAGGGTTTAAATAAGGAAACGGTTGCACCTTCAGCAGTACCGTTTAGCCCTGCTTTAGCAATGAGCTTTGGAACGCCACGAGCGCTCCTTGAAGATGAAATCCTTGATATTATCCAACGTTTTGCAACTTCAGCTGCCATTTGTGAGAAAGCGGGCTTTGAAGGCGTGCAATTACATGGTGCACATGGCTATCTCATCAGTCAGTTTTTATCGCCATTGACCAATAAACGCCAAGATCAATGGGGGGGCTCTTCTGAAAACCGTATGCGTTTTTTATTAGAAATTTATAAAGCAGTACGTGCAGTGACTTCAGAGCAGTTTATTATTTCGGTCAAACTCAACTCGGCAGATTTTCAGCGTGGTGGAATCTCGGAAGAAGATGTCATTGCGACATTTAAAGCTATTGATGCGGCTGGGATTGATTTGATTGAAATTTCAGGGGGCAGCTATGAAGCACCTGCGATGGCAGGGGTGAAGCAAGAAAAACGTAAAGCGTCGACCATTGCACGTGAGGCTTACTTTTTAGAGTTTGCTGAAAAAATTCGTGAACAAGTCCAGTGTAAGTTGATGGTGACAGGCGGTTTTCGTACTGCTGCGGGTATGAACGCAGCCTTAGCGAGTGGCGCGTGTGATTTTATTGGGATGGCACGCCCGTTTGCGGTAGAACCTGACGTGACCAACCGTTTAATTGCAGGTCAAGATGTGCGTTATGCAGTCGATAAGATCAAAACAGGCATTTCGATGATTGATAAAATGGCGATTATGGAAGTGATCTGGTATGCCGCGCAATTTAAGGATATCGCAGAAGGTAAACGACCAAATCCGAAACTGTCACCGCTCAAAGTGTTTTTTAATTATTTAAAAGGCAATGTAAAGGCGGTGATTAAAGGGCAAGTCAACTCTAGAAAGTCTGCCTAAGTAGAACTTACTGTGTGATAGACCAATAGTGTTCAAAATAAGAAGCAGACCATTGCCCGCGTGTCATAGCAGTATTAAAGGCAGGTCTGCTTTGTATTTGGGTGAAATAGTGTTGAATGGAGTTATACTGAGCAAACTGCGGAGTGGCATAACTGGCCGCATAGAGTGGAAACCACATCAAGATATCCGCATAACTAAACACATCGCCTGCAAAGGATGAATGCGTGCTTAAGTGGGTATCAATTTCTTTAAGTTGTCGATGTAGCTCAGGGTTTAAATAAGCGCGATTGAACGAGCTTTGAAAGGCCAAACTCACAAAGCGCACAACCAAAGGTGTTTGTTGCTTAATGTGCTGAAACACCTGTTTCAATGCTAAATTGGGCATGAGACTGGCATCGCTATAATGACTATAAAAACAGAAGTTCCAATACTGTGTATGGTCATGAGGAATAATCAACTTCTGGTGCAGTTGGCATAAATATTCTACGATTGCACTGCTTTCCGTCAGTCGTATCGTATGAGCATGATGTGGAATGTCGAGGGTCGGAAACTTGAGCTTCGTTTGTTTGGCTTGTGTTGCATCATATAGTTTGATTTCATAAGACAGCTCAAGTTCCTCAAGTAACCAAAGAATACGCTGTGAACGTGAGTTTTGAAGATGATGTAAGATCATAAATATTTTTAGTTTTAAGTGATTGATCGTATCTATAAAAAGAAGAATAAAGGAAATCTAGGATGAAAAATAGAAATGTTGTGATTTTAAGTGCTGTTTCACTGTTGGTAAGTCCTCAACTGCTATGGGCGAATATATCCTATCAAACAGGGGATATTATTTTTCACGTCTCGAAGTCTCAACAAAGTTTAGGGATACAAAAAGCGACCAAGTCTCGTTATAGCCATATGGGTTTAATTGTTCATAAAAATGGAAAAGTATGGGTTTTAGAGGCAGTTCAGCCTGTAAAATATACGGCACTTCAGCAGTGGATTGATCGCGGGGTTGAGCGGCATTATGTGGTGAAACGCTTTAAAGCGAATTTGACTGTTCAGCAAAAGCAGCAACTGATCAAAAACGCAGAACAATACTTAGGTCAGCCTTATGATCTTTATTTTGAGTGGGACAATCGTGCGCTATATTGCTCAGAAATAGTCTGGAAGGCCTATCATGATGCATTAGATATTGAGTTGGCTCCGTTATCTAAACTGAAGCAATTTGATTTAAGTTCGTCTGAAGTCAAGCAACTCATGCAACAGCGATATGGGCAAAACATTCCCTTGAAGGAAACTGTGATTGCACCACAGGCTATTTTTGCCTCGACCGCTTTAATTGAAGTTGATCGTAAATAGACCGGCAATAAAAAAGCCCAAGTCATAATGCTTGAGCTTTTTTATGAGATGACTTTAGAAAAAATCAATCTCAAATATGGCGTCCCTACGGGGATTCGAACCCCGGTTACCGCCGTGAAAGGGCGATGTCCTAGGCCTCTAGACGATAGGGACAGTACAGAAGTGATGTTTTAAAACCGATTACTTTTGATCTTAAGTAATGGCGTCCCTACGGGGATTCGAACCCCGGTTACCGCCGTGAAAGGGCGATGTCCTAGGCCTCTAGACGATAGGGACTTAATAAAACTTTACTTCTGAAATTGGCGTCCCTACGGGGATTCGAACCCCGGTTACCGCCGTGAAAGGGCGATGTCCTAGGCCTCTAGACGATAGGGACGTTTCAGAGGTGGGCGTATATTAGGGCGAAAATAGAGGGGTGTCAAACGCTTTTCTCTAAATAATTCCAGTTTTAAGTGTTGAGTGCGTAAATTTAAAACAATCTAGATAAAATGATTAAAAATCATATGATTTAAGCCGATTTTTTAAGCAAACTTAGCAAATTGTTGATGAACTCGGGATGGCGTAAATAGCCTTCGATTAGATGAGGATGAGCAAGATCGGTGGTGATTTGCTTGTTGATAATGGCAGGAGTAAAAGCAAACGGTTTTTGGTTCAGTGGAAAAGCACTTAGAAAATCAGCATCTGAATAAAAGTTGATCCAATCACCGTATAAAGCAGCAGGCCGTTGAATGGGTTGCTGCAAATGACACTGAATAACACGAAAGGCAAGTGGTGAACCGAGGGTAATCAGTGCTTGAATCTTAAGTTCAGGGTGTTGAATTAAATAATTATAGGCAATCACGCTGCCTAGAGAGTGGGCAATCACAATATTGGGTTTCGTACCGTGTAAGTGCTCATGCAGACGCGTATGCACGGTGTGGATGAAGTGTGGATTGGATAAATATAGATACGCTTCCATCAAAAAACGATGAATAAAGCTACTATGCAGCTCTGGGAAGTGGTTGATTAAACTGGCTAAGTCACGTAAGCCAGATCTTTGCTGAGGAGGCTGATGTATTTAATTTTATTATTGAATGAGAGTTCATCTGAAAGTGTGAGCTGAGGATTTTTAGAAATTTCAGCTTGATGTTCGATATTGGGTGCGGCGGTGTGCGTCAGGAATAGGATTACAAAAAGGAAAAAGGAGACCAATGCTGTGGCATGAGGGTGCTGGCGTTGAGGGTGTTTTCTAAATGCTGAATCGTACCGGGTTTGTCGGAGAGTCAATATTCTGAGAGACTATCCCGATGACAAAATTAAAATATACCCCTGAAATCAGAGAAAGAGCGGTTCAATTATTGATTGAATCTGAAAAAGATTATCCTTCTACTTGGGCTGCAATCACAGCAATTGCGCCTAAGATCGGTTGTACTCCTGAAACACTTCGTGCCTGGCATCAAAAGCATTTAGATCAGCAAAATCCTATTAAAGTACAAGAGATATCTGATCAAGAAAAAATGAAGCAAATGGAACGTGAAATTAAAGAATTAAAGCGTGCCAATGAAATTCTACGTAAAGCAGCCGCTTTTTTCGCCCAGGCGGAGCTCGACCGCCCATACAAATAATGGTGGATTTTATCCATAACAATAAAGATCGATATGGTGTTGATGCGATTTGTAGGATTTTACCGATCGCAGCTTCAACCTATTACCGAACTTTAGATCTCGCTGACAATCCAGAACATCGAGCGAAACGAGATCTACATGATGAGCATCATGCTGAACAAATTAAACGAATTTGGAAGGAAAGTTCAGGTCGATATGGTGTACGTAAAGTCTGGCAAAAATTAAAACGTGAGGGTTATGTTATTGCACGTTGTACAGTTGCTCGATTAATGAAAAAGCTAGGTATACAAGGTGTTTGGCGAGGTAAGAATAAACAAACCACCCGTAGCCGAGATGACCAAAAACGGGCAGATGATTTAGTGAAACGTAATTTTAATGCTGATCATCCTGACCCTTGCGAAGCAGTGCTTCTCAGGTGGGTGACTTTACCTATATTCAAACTCATTCAGGCTGGGTATATACCGCATTTGTTATTGATGTGTTCTCACGAGCAATTGTTGGATGGAAAGTATCGACACGGATGAATACAGATATGGTGCTCGATGCATTGGAGCAAGCATTGCACGATCGAGGCATGCCAAAGAATGTGATTCATCATTCCGATAGAGGTGTTCAATATCTTTCTATTCGCTATACCAATCGTTTAGAAGCTGCAAATTTACGAGCATCAGTCGGTACAACTGGTGATTCATACGATAATGCTCTGGCTGAAACGGTGAATGGCTTATACAAAACAGAGGTGATTGAATATTTAAAAGCAGATTGGCAAGGTTTAGCAGATGTACAACTTGCGACACTAAACTGGGTAGATTGGTTCAATAAAAAGCGTGTACACAGTGCACTGGGTTATGTATCGCCTTTGGAGTTTGAAGCAATGTACTATGATAAGATTAACCCGTTAGGTCAGGTGGCCTAACTTAAATAAAAAAGTCTCCGACAAACCTGGTACGGTTCATGCTGCCGTGTTAGAAGATCTCCATAAAAGGCCAGCCGACTGTGCCGCTGAAGATAAGTTAGGTCATATGCGTAGCCAAGTTCGCTCAGTACCTGTTGTAAGATCACAAGCCAATGTTGAAGCAGGGTACGCGCAGTCTTGTGCTGCTGATTCATCCCATGAATCCATACAATATTCATCGTGCATGCACCGATGATGTACTTGATAAAAACAGTATAAAAAAAAGAGCGACCGAAGTCGCTCTTTTTAACAATACGGATTAAGTTTTCTTGTGATAAAAGGTGTAATAACTCGCATAACATACTGCAATAAACAGTAAACAACCAAAGAAGCTAATACGCATACTTGGATCAAATACCATGCTGACGCAGGTGATAAAGCAGAAGATAAAGCCAAGGATTGGCACAATAGGAAACAGGGGTGCTGCAAAACCTAATTCTTCTTTTTTACGTCCTTGTTTATACCATTGGCGACGGAAGTTAAATTGGCTTAAGCAAATACTCATCCAAACGACGACCATGGTAAACGCTGCAATACCTAAAAGGTTTGTAAAAATGGCTTCAGGTGCAAACTGTTCAGACAGTAAACCTGGCATACCCCCAATCATGGTCACGATAACTGCCACATAAGGGACACCACGTGCATTGATTTTTGAGAAGACTGCTGGCAACTGCTTTTGGTAAGATAGCGACCACATCATACGCGAAGCGGCAAATAGTCCTGAGTTCGCAGCAGATAGCAACGCAGTGATAATCACAAAACGAATGATATCTTCAGCATAAGGAATGCCAATGTGCTGGAATACGGTCACAAATGGACTGCTACTCACGCCTTCAGCCGCTAAACCTGCCTCTTGATGCGGAAGGAGTGAAGTTACGACCAAGATGGTACCCACAAAGAAAATCAATAAGCGGAAAATTGCAGTATTGATGGCTTTGGGTACATTCTTAGCAGGATCTTTGGTTTCACCCGCAGCAACACCAATCAGCTCTGTACCAGAAAATGCAAAGTTCACGATCAACATGGTGGTAAAGATAGGGAACAAGCCTTCTGGAAACCAACCCTGAGCCGTTAAGTTGCTAAATAAAGGCGCAGCTTCATAGCCTCTGTAGCCAATCACGCCAAAAATAGCGAGTAGACCCAATAAAATAAAAATAACAACGGTGATAACTTTGACTAAAGCCAACCAAAACTCAGATTCTGCGAACCATTTGGTCGAAATCATATTTAAACTAAATACAAATGCACCAAAAATTAGAGTCCACATCCACATTGAACTATCTGGAAACCACTCCTGCATGAGCAGTGCGGCAGCTGTAAACTCGGTTCCTAGCGTGACTGACCACGTTAGCCAGTACAGCCATGTGATGGTATAACCTGTACCTGGTCCGATATAGCGTTTGGCATAGGCGCCAAATGAGCCAGACTCAGGCATATGAACAGCAAGTTCCCCTAAACACAGCATGACCATATATGCAATGATCCCGCCGAGTAAATAAGAAATAATGGCACCTACAGGCCCCGTTTGTGCAATGACTTCACCCGATCCTAAAAATAGGCCAGTCCCGATTGCGCCACCAAGCGAAATCATAACTAGATGTCGAGTACTCATAGCGCGTTTTAAAGGCGCAGAATTGCCCTGATGCGAAGCATCATTCGGAGATGAGTGCATAAGCGTTAATAAGTTCAGGAATGAAGCGGGCTATTGTAGTGAAAAACTGCAAATCTGCAATGAAATAATAGTAATTATGAATAAGTGTTGATCGGATAAGATCAAGAGATGGCGTCCCTACGGGGATTCGAACCCCGGTTACCGCCGTGAAAGGGCGATGTCCTAGGCCTCTAGACGATAGGGACGTTGCGAGGATGGCGGTATCTTATTGATCCGCCACCAGAGTGTCAAGTAGGTGTGGTGCGAGTTTGTTCAAAATATAACAGAACAGTTCAGCGGTCTTTTGAGTGTCGTATAAAGCCGAGTGGGCCTCTCTACCATCGAACTCAATCCCTGCTTGAATACATGACTTCGCAAGAACGGTTTGGCCAAACATCACAGCACTTAAGGTGACGGTGTCAAATACAGAAAAACTGTGAAATGGGTTTTGATTTTTGGTTCCTGTACGTGCAATCGCTGCTTGTACAAAGCCTAAATCAAAGTGGGCGTTATGACCGACCAAGACCGCATGTGTACAGTTTTGTTGGCGACGAACTTCATTAACGGCTTTAAAAATACGTTTTAATGCTGTTTTTTCGTCTTCAGCCATGGCCATGCGCATGGGGTTAAAGGGATCAATACCAATAAAGTCCAATGAGCGACGGTCTAGATTTGCACCTTCAAAGGGGTTGATATGCGCGTGATGTGCAGGACCCGGTACAAATTGACCTTCTTCATTATAAATAATCGGAATTGCAGCAATTTCCAATAAGGCATCGGTCTGTGCATTAAAACCTGCTGTTTCGACATCGACAACAACAGGTAGAAAACCACGGAAACGCTGACCAATTATTGGCAATGTTTCATTTGTCACACTTTTCTCCATTGAATGGTTTTACCCGCATACAGCGGAATAATTTGTTCACCATCCAAATAGTCTAAACTCTCAGGGATGACTTGGTCTTCTTTTACGAGTGTAATTGTTGAAGTATTGCGCGGTAGACCGTAGAAGTCTGCACCAAAGTGGCTGGCAAAACCTTCAAGGCGTTCAAGTTTACCCACTTGATCGAATGCTTGAGCATAAAGTTCAATTGCCGTTGGTGCGCTGTAGCAACCTGCACATCCACATGCATTTTCTTTGGTATTTTTAGAGTGTGGTGCACTGTCTGTGCCTAAGAAAAACTTAGGGTTGGCACTGGTCGCAACTTCGAGCAAAGTTTGCTGATGGGTTTGACGTTTTAAAATGGGTAAGCAATAGAAGTGCGGTTTAATGCCACCAACCAACATATCATTACGGTTAAACAGTAGATGCTGCGGAGTAATGGTTGCAGCCACATTGCGGTCTTGTTCTAAAACAAAGTTAGCTGCTTCACTGGTCGTAATGTGTTCTAAAACCAATTTCAGTTTTGGAAATTGCTTTAGCAACGGAGAAAGAACTTCGTCTAAGAAACGTTTTTCACGATCGAAAATATCGACATGATTATGTGTGACTTCACCATGCAACAGTAATGGAACCTGATGTTCTTCAAGTTGCTCAATAACGGCATAGACTTTACGAATGTCGCTTACACCATTATCTGAGTTAGTGGTCGCGCCAGCAGGGTAGAGTTTAATGGCATTTACAAACTCAGAGTTTTTAATTTTTTTGACTTCTTCAGGCGAAGTTGTGTCAGTAAAATACAACACCATACGTGGGTCGAAGGCATTGCCTTCTGGTACGTGCGCCATGATGCGTTCACGGTACGCATTCGCTTCCTCAACTGTTTTAACAGGAGGTACGGTATTTGGCATACAAATAGCGCGTGAAAACTGTTGGGCTAAATCGGGAACCGTACGTTGTAATGCAAGACCATCACGAAGGTGAGCGTGCCAGTCATCTGGCTGGAGAATCGTAATCGTATTCAAGGCGATTTCTGTCAAAGAAATAAAACAGATGATAATGCATATACGGCAAAAATGGTAATGACAAATAAAGGCATCTTGTCTGATTATTATGATTTATCTTTGTAAATTTGTGTTATTTTTAAGCAACTACAAGAATTAAATCTGGTCTGGTATGGAATATAAATACAACCTCGCCAAACTTCAGTACGATAAAGAAAAAATGGAAGAGCTGATTACACGACACAACCGTCGTATTGGTCAGGTTTTTCCTCAG
Organism: Acinetobacter sp. CAU_H_S139_7; assembly: GCF_058599305.1. Taxonomy (NCBI): domain Bacteria; kingdom Pseudomonadati; phylum Pseudomonadota; class Gammaproteobacteria; order Moraxellales; family Moraxellaceae; genus Acinetobacter; species Acinetobacter sp. CAU_H_S139_7. Next base: position 2,281,539 of record NZ_CM178651.1, on the reverse strand, counting down.
AAATTAGAACAAGAGTTTTGGCGACTAAACTTAGAGCGCGCGCGTCGCAATATTAATGATTTTCTTTGGTCTGGTGTTTTGGCTTATTTTATTTTCGCCATTTTGACGATTCCGGGGGATTACTGGATTATTGAACAGTCTCACTTTAAACAAGATTTTATTCATTGCTTGCTGGGGCTGCTAAATGGAGCAGTTTGTCTTTTATTCCTTTATGTTTTTTCACATTTTGTCAAGCTGAAGCCTTTTTTTGCCTATGCAGCCATGTTTGCTGTGTTTTGGGCCGTGGTCTCGACGACTTGGTTGACCATGTCGGTGCATACCGAAGCTTTGCGTCATCAAGCGATGATGATCATTTGCATGATTTATGTCTTGGGGTATTTGCTGACTGGGGTAAAACCAGGATATGTTTTTATGACTGGTATCGCAGCCGCTGGGGTTTCATTTTTAGTCCTGATTTCAACGCTGGTCAAGTTTGATGCGATTGTGATGGGGCGTGTGATGTTTGGTAGCTGTTTGCTGGGGTTTATCATCAGTCGTATGATTTACGCCCGCGAGCGCATCATTTTTTTAAATATTCGCCGCGCTAAAATTAGTGAAAAAATACATCGAATACACACCTCAGAATTGCTGCATTTAAGTCAGAATGATGAGCTGACGAAGATATCAAATCGGCGTAATTTTGACGAAATGATGGATACTTATTATGAGCAATCACGTCAGGATGAAACACCTTTATCCATTTTGTTTATCGATGTTGATTTTTTCAAAAAATATAACGACTTTTATGGTCACCAAAAGGGCGATGATGTGATTTCATCCATTGCAAAATCTATTAAAAATGCGATTCGGCATATGGATTTTGTGGCGCGTTATGGCGGCGAAGAGTTTGTGGTGTTATTGCCAGAAACCGATGCACATGGCGCTTATGCGGTGGCTTCGAATATTTACCGAGCGATTGAGCGTTTGGAAATTCCGCATGAAATGTCTGAAGTGTCTCCATTTGTCACCATTAGTTTAGGGATTACAGTTTTTAAAGGCGAGGTAGATTTGAGTAAAGTCGAATTATTGGGTATCGCAGATCAGGCGTTATACCGTGCCAAGAAATTGGGACGTAATCAGATTTATTATCAGCCTTTAACCACATCGACGTGTATAGAATGAATCGCTAAAATAAAAAAACCGCTCTTATGAGCGGTTTTTTTGACATTCAACAAACTTATTTGTTTTTGTCTTTTAACTGAGGAACAGCAGAACCAGTACCGACTGCAAGCAAACCAGTATTGGTATAAATACCAAGTTTCGCACGAGTATCTGTGATGTCCAAGTTACGCATAGTTAACTGACCAATACGGTCCATTGGCGTAAACATTGAATCGCCTTTCTCCATCGTCAAACGCTCAGCTTCATAAGTGAGGTTTTCAGATTCAGTGTTCATGATGGTGTAGTCATTACCACGACGAAGCTCTAAAGTTACTGTACCAGTGATGGCTTTCGCAACCCAACGCTGTGCAGTTTCACGAAGCATTAATGCTTGAGAGTCGAACCAACGACCTTGGTAAAGTAAACGGCCTAAACGTAGACCGTTAATACGATACTGTTCAATCGTGTCTTCGTTATGAATACCGGTAACCAAGCGCTCATAAGCAATATGTAGAAGTGCCATACCTGGTGCTTCATAAATACCGCGAGATTTTGCTTCAATAATACGGTTTTCGATTTGGTCAGACATACCTAGACCATGACGACCACCAATACGGTTGGCTTCAAGAATGAACTCAACAGGGTCTTCGATACGTTGACCATTGATTGCAACAGGGAAGCCTTCTTCAAAAGTAATCGATACTTCTTCAGCTTTAACTTCTACGTCGTCTTTCCAGAATGCAACGCCCATGATTGGGTCAACAATTTTGATCCCTGCATTGAGGTATTCAAGATCTTTTGCTTCGTGGGTCGCGCCCAACATATTTGAGTCAGTTGAGTAAGCTTTTTCTTTTGACATTTTGTAGTCAAAGCCGTTGTCGATCAAGAATTGCGACATTTCAGCACGGCCACCTAATTCATCAATAAACGTTTGGTCTAACCAAGGTTTATAGATTTTAAGTGCAGGGTTGGTCAACAAACCATAACGGTAGAAACGTTCAATATCGTTTCCTTTATATGTTGAACCATCACCCCAGATGTTTACATCATCTTCTTTCATTGCGGTAACAAGCATAGTCCCTGTTACTGCACGACCCAACGGCGTCGTGTTGAAATACGGTACACCGCCAGTTGAAATGTGGAACGCACCACATTGAATCGCAGCAATACCTTCAAGTGCAAGCTGTAAACGGCAGTCAACTAAGCGAGCTTTTACTGCGCCATACGCTTCCGCTTTTTTTGGAATCGCATCGTAGTCGTCTTCATCAGGCTGACCTAAGTTTGCTGTATAAGCATAAGGTTCTGCGCCTTTTTGTTTCATCCACAAAAGTGCAGCTGAAGTATCTAGACCACCAGAGAAGGCAATACCAACTTTTTTGCCAACTGGGACATTCTGCAAGATAGTTGCATTATCAGTCATTGTTAATCCTAACGATATAAATATAGGCACCGAGAATGGGTGGCCTGAAAGAATAAATATGTCCGCGATTGTAGCACTTTTCCAAATGGTTTTTCTAAAAAATCATAGGGCTTTAAAAATATTAAAGCTCATGTGCATATCGATACTGTTGAAAAATTTCTGGATAAAATCGGTTCCTATATTGTGTGCTCAATTTTTGTCTTTTTAGAAGATGTTTAGGCTGTAAATTAATCAGAAAAGTGGTGGAGTTGGTTTGGTTTTAAATTGGTATTACCAATATTGTGTGATTTTTCCATTTTTTGAGTATTAAGCTGGATTTAAGTTCGGTGATTATTTTTTATATTATTAGACTAAAGTCTAAAATTGGCATTATTTTCATAAAAATATCAGTAAAAACAATGATATTAATTTGATTGAAATATGATCTAGTTTATGAAGGTAGTTAATATTGGTCATACCAATATTAACTTTTAATTGAAGTTTTACTTCATTTTAAATCAAAATAAGCCAAGCATAAGTCATTATTGGTTTGTTTCTCTTTACGGTTGCTTATATTGGTCTGTCCAATATTGGCAAAAGTGCCAATAATATGCTCAAAATTAAATCTTAGTAAGCATTTCAAGGAGATGACAATGCTTCAATGGCAGCAAATGTATGACCCGATGGGGAATATTTGGATTTCAAGTCTAATTGCACTGATTCCGATTATCTTCTTCTTTTTGGCGCTCGCGGTATTTCGTTTAAAAGGCAGTGTGGCAGGTACCATTACCGTTGTACTTGCACTTCTTGTCTCTTTATTTGCCTATAAGATGCCTGTGCTGATGGCATTTGCATCGATGGCTTATGGTTTCCTCTACGGTTTATGGCCGATTGCATGGATCATTATTGGTGCTGTATTCCTGTATAAAATTTCAGTGAAGACAGGCCAGTTCGACATCATTCGTTCTTCTATTCTCTCAATTACTGAAGACCAGCGTTTACAAATGCTTTTGGTGGGCTTTGCTTTCGGTACCTTCTTAGAGGGTGCGGCAGGTTTTGGTGCTCCTGTGGCAATTACCGCAGCATTATTAGTCGGTTTAGGCTTTAAACCTTTATATGCAGCAGGTCTGTGCCTAATCGTAAACACAGCACCTGTGGCTTTTGGTGCAATGGGTATTCCAATTATTGTTGCTGGACAAGTCTCTGGTGTCGATACGATGGAAATCAGCCAAATGGTGGGCCGTCAGCTACCATTTATGGTGCCAATCGTGTTGTTCTGGATTATGGCAATCATGGACGGCTGGCGCGGTGTTAAAGAAACATGGCCAGCAGTTGTGGTAGGTGCAAGTAGCTTTGCAATTGCACAATACTTAACTTCTAACTTTGTTGGTCCAGAATTACCCGATATTACGGCTGCAATTGCATCCTTGGTTTCTTTAACAATTTTGTTTAAATACTGGCAGCCGAAGCACATTTTCCGTTTTGCAGATCAAGACGCAACGATGAGTGAGGATGTGGCTGCACAAAAACAGCAAAAATACACTGTAGGACAAATTGCAAAAGCATGGTCTCCATTCGCGATTTTAACTGTGATGGTGACGATCTGGAGTGTGAAACCGTTTAAGGATTTATTTGCCAAAGACGGTGCATTGCATGATCTCGTGATTTCAATCAAAGTACCATTTTTGCATCAAATGATTCAAAAAATGCCACCTGTAGTTGCTGAAATTAAAGACTATGACGCGATTTACAAATTTGATTGGATCTCGGCTACAGGAACTGCGATTTTTATTGCAGCATTGATCACTATTGCCTATTTGAAGATGAAACCGAAAGATGCTGTGGTAACTTTTGGTGAAACCCTGAATGAATTGAAAGTTCCCATTTATTCAATTGGTATGGTGTTGTCTTTTGCATTTATCGCAAACTATTCGGGTATGTCTTCGACCTTGGCTTTGGCCCTTGCACATACAGGTTCAGCATTTACGTTCTTCTCGCCTTTCTTGGGTTGGTTGGGTGTATTCCTTACAGGTTCAGATACTTCTGCCAATGCACTGTTTTCAGCGCTTCAAGCCACTACAGCTCAGCAAATTGGTGTGCCAGAAGTTTTACTGGTGGCAGCCAATACCAGTGGTGGTGTGACCGGTAAGATGATTTCACCTCAATCGATTGCAATTGCGTGTGCGGCGGTAGGACTGGTTGGTAAAGAGTCTGATTTATTCCGTTTTACCTTAAAACACAGTATATCGTTCACAATTATGATGGGTATTATGATTACTCTACAAGCCTATGTGTTCCCATGGATGATTCCATAACACAAATTGTGTATCAACGTTAAGGAAAGCAGATGAAAGTCTCCGATAAAGCTGTACAAAGCCTGCGTGTATTGATTGAACAAAGCAATATGCAAGTTGGAGACCGTCTGCCTGCTGAAAGAAAACTGTGTGAACAGCTTCAAGTCTCTCGCTCTTCTTTAAGAGAGGCCATTTCGCAGTTGACCAGCATGGGTATGTTGGTCAGCAAAGTGGGGGCGGGGACTTTTTTAAAACAATTACCAGCAACTTGGTCCAGTTATCAAATCGTACAACCGATTAGTAATTTGATGAGTGAGGATCCTGCCTATCGATTTGATGTGCAAGAGGCGCGCATTATTTTAGAAGGTGGAACAACTTGGTATGCAGCACAACGCGCAACCCAAGAAGATCTGGTGAACATCCGACATCATTATGATCAGATTAACCATTTTCAGGCTTTGGGAAATGATGACGAGGCGGCTCGTGCAGATGCGAAATTTCATTTAGCGATTGCTGAAGCATCTCATAATTTGGTTTTGATTCAGATGATGCGTGGTTTGTTTGATTTGTTGCAGTTCAACGTCGCTTTGGGACGCCGAAAAGTCTATAGCGAAGCACACCGTTTTGATCAATTGCATGATCAGCACTTTCAAGTCATGAATGCAATTGAACGTCGTGATCCAGAAGCTGCACGTAAGGCAGTCTGTGGACACATTGAGTTTGTAGTACAACAGGTGCGAATGATTGATGAGGAAGAAGCTCGTCGTCAGCGTGCCAGTCGATTAAACAGGATATAAGCATGATTATTTCTTCTGCCAATGACTACCGTGAAGCGGCACGACGTCGTTTACCGCCATTTTTATTCCATTACATCGATGGTGGTGCGTATGCAGAATATACCCTGAAGCGTAATGTAGAAGATTTATCAAAAATTGCTTTGCGCCAGCGTGTACTGAACGACATGTCACAGTTAAGTTTAGAGACCAAACTGTTTGATGAAACTTTGTCGATGCCTGTTGCATTATCTCCTGTGGGTTTAACAGGCATGTATGCACGCCGCGGTGAAGTTCAAGCTGCTGTCGCTGCAGATAAAAAGGGTATTCCATTTACACTGTCTACCGTTTCAGTATGTCCAATTGAGGAAGTGGCGCCTGCGATTCAGCGTCCAATGTGGTTCCAGCTCTATGTACTGCGTGACCGTGGTTTCATGAAAAATGCTTTGGAACGTGCTAAAGCAGCAGGCTGTTCAACCTTGGTGTTTACTGTGGATATGCCTGTTCCGGGCGCACGTTACCGTGATGCCCACTCGGGTATGAGTGGTCCAAATGCAGCAATGCGCCGTTATATGCAGTCATGTTTCCACCCACATTGGGCGTGGAATGTCGGCATGATGGGACGTCCGCATGACTTGGGCAATATTTCCAAATACTTAGGTAAGCCTACAGGTCTAGAAGATTATATTGGTTGGTTAGGTTCTAACTTCGATCCGTCTATTTCGTGGAAAGACCTTGAGTGGATTCGTGAGTTTTGGGATGGGCCAATGGTCATTAAAGGAATTTTGGATCCTGAAGATGCCAAAGATGCAGTGCGTTTCGGTGCAGATGGGATTGTGGTTTCAAACCACGGTGGTCGTCAGCTGGATGGCGTTTTATCTTCTGCACGTGCGCTTCCACCAATTGCAGATGCAGTCAAGGGTGATATTAAAATCCTCGCGGATTCGGGTATTCGTAATGGTTTAGACGTGGTACGTATGCTGGCGTTGGGTGCGGACACCTGTATGCTCGGTCGTGCTTTTGTTTACGCATTAGGTGCTGCGGGTGGAGCGGGCGTTTCAAATCTTTTAGAACTGATTGATAAAGAAATGCGTGTTGCCATGACTTTAACGGGCGCGAAAACCATTGCAGATATTACAGAAGATTGCTTGGTTCGTTTAGAGCGCGAATTGGCTTAGCCGTTAACTTTGATACGCGTAAATGTCATCTGCAATTGTTCGAGGCAGACTTACATATTTAAAGTAATGTTTCTGCGAAGATAATATTTATCAGAAAGTATTTGACGAGTTTTGCAGATGACAATGGTTTTGCCTACTTTTCCCAAAAGAAAAGTAGGTCGAACCGAAGGTTAATTCCTAAATATAAACAAAACTGAAATTACTCCGCCGTTATGAATGCTTTAAAGCCTGAACTGTATAAGCATTCATCCATAGGATAACCAATATGCAACCCCATTCAGATTCACAGCAAACTATTCAAAAACTCATCACCATTGTTGGTAAACAACACGTTTTAACTGATGATAAAGACACACGTTTATACCGCCAAGGTCGTCGTTACGGTGCAGGGAAAGTACTGGCTGTTGTTGCACCAGGGTCATTACTGGAACAGTGGCAAGTATTGCAAGCGGCTGTTGATGCAGATTGTATTGTGATTATGCAAGCAGCCAATACAGGTTTGACCGGTGGTTCAACGCCTTTTGGCGATGACTATGACCGTCCTGTGGTTCTGATCAGCACGCGTCGTTTGGTTGGCATTCAGGTTATTAATGACGGTCAGCAAGTGATTTGTCTACCTGGTGCAACACTAGATCGACTTGAAAAAGAATTGGTGCCATTTAATCGGGAGCCACACTCGGTGATTGGTTCATCGTGTATTGGAGCTTCAGTTTTAGGTGGCGTCTGTAATAACTCAGGCGGTGCTTTGGTGCGTCGTGGTCCTGCTTATACTGAGCTGGCATTGTATGCCCGTGTTAATGATGATGGTCAGTTAGAGTTGGTGAATCATCTAGGGGTAAATCTCGGAGAAACACCTGAAGAAATTCTAAGCAAGCTTGAAACGAAAAATTATCAAATCGGCGATATTATCAATAACTCAGGTTGCTGCGCATCGGACCATCGTTATGGACATGATGTTAAACAAGTTGATGAAAATACGCCTGCACGTTTTAATGCCGATCCATCTCGTTTATATGAAGCATCGGGTTCGGCAGGTAAAGTGTGTGTATTTGCCGTACGTTTGGATACCTTTGAAAAAATTCCAAGTCAAGTGTTCTATGTGGGTACAAACTCACATGATGATTTGACTGAAATCCGCCGTTTTTTACTAAAAGATTTGCCGCGATTGCCGATTGCAGGGGAATACATCCACCGCGTGGCTTATGACATCGGGGCAGAGTACGGTAAAGACACCTTCATGTTCATTGAAAAACTCGGCACAGCCAAAGTACCTGCTGCATTTGCAATGAAAGATAAGGTCGATGCGTACTTAGAAAAATTTGGTATGAAAGGACTGTCAGATAAAGTCCTGCAATTGATCACCAAATTTTTGCCTAATCATTTACCGAAACGGATGAATGCTTTTCGTGACCTGTATGAACACCATTTGGTTATTCGGATTGAAAATCAAGATGTCGAGCAAGTTGAAAGCTTTTTAAAACGTTATTTTCAAGATAAAACCTCAGGTGATTTTTTTCACTGTACCGAGGAAGAAGGACGTAAAGCATTTTTACATCGCTTTGCCGTTGCAGGTGCAGCAATTCGCTATCGGGATACGCACCGTTCAGAAGTTGAAGATATTGTGGCTTTGGATATTGCATTGCGTCGTAATGATCGCGAGTGGGTGGAAACCTTACCCAAAGAGATGGATGATCTGATTGTTCATAAACTCTATTATGGTCATTTTTTATGTCATGTGTTTCATCAGGACTATATTGTGAAAAAAGGCGTAGATCCTTTGGCGATGGAACACCAAATGTGGCATTTACTGGATGCTCGTGGGGCGGAATACCCAGCCGAGCATAATGTCGGACATTTATATGTAGCAAAACCTGCACTACGAACGCATTATGAAAAGCTTGATCCAACCAATAGTTTTAATGTGGGTATTGGTCAAACCAGTAAGCTGAAGCATTGGCAGTAAAGGACTTTGGTCTAAAAAACTAAACCAGTGAGGGCAACGTCACTGGTTTTTTATTGTCGTATGTTTTTGAGAGCTCAATTGAATTGACCGTAGATGCCAAGAATTTTTTATAAATTGTCATCCCAATATTTTAAAAAACAGCTAAAGTAGTATGCAACAAGTTGCAAAGCCAAAGATAAGGATTCATGATGACAACCAATAGCTATGCACATATTTTAAAACCCTTACATTTGGGTTTTACTACCATTAAAAACCGTGTGGTGATGGGCTCCATGCATACGGGCTTGGAAGATCGTTTTTATAATTATCCAAAATTGGCAGCATACTTCGGTGAGCGTGCTAAAGGTGGAGTCGGCCTGATCATTACAGGTGGAATTTCTCCAAACCGTCAAGGTTGGCTCCTACCTGCGGGTGGAACGATGAATACACTGGGGGATATTGCTCCACATCGTTTAGTGACCCATGCCGTACATAAGCATGGCGCAAAAATTTTAATGCAGATTTTGCATGCTGGACGTTATGGCTACCAACCCTTTGTGGTTTCTGCCAGCCCAATTAAATCGCCAATTTCGCCTTTTAAACCGCGTCAAATGTCTGAAAAACAAATTTTGAATACCATTGATGACTATGTTAACTGTGCCAGTCTTGCCAAAAAGGCGGGCTATGACGGTGTGGAAATTATGGGTTCAGAAGGTTATTTACTGAATCAATTCTTAAGCCGTCATGTGAACCAACGTGAAGACCGTTGGGGTGGGCCGATTGAAAACCGTATGCGTTTTGCGGTCGAAATCGTCAAAGGGATACGTGCACAAGTTGGTGAGAAATTTATTATTTGCTTCCGTTTGTCATTGCTCGATTTGGTGCATGATGGCAATACCATGAAAGAAGTGGTTACGATTGCGCAAGCACTAGAAAAAGCAGGCATTACCTTATTGAATACAGGGATTGGTTGGCATGAAGCGCGGATTCCAACTATTGTGACTTCGGTACCACGTGCTGCTTTTGTTGACTATACTGCGGAAGTGAAAAAGCACGTGGCTGTGCCAGTGATTGCCTCAAACCGTATTAACATGCCAGATACCGCGGAAGAGATTTTGGCATCGGGCAAAGCGGATATGGTGCAAATGGCACGTCCGTTATTGGCTGATGCTTTTTGGGTGAATAAAACAGCGACCAATCGTGTCGACGAGATCAATACGTGTATCGCTTGTAACCAAGCATGCTTAGATCATACTTTTAAAAACCAACGTGCAACCTGTTTGGTCAACCCGCGTGCAGCGTTTGAAACAGAGTTGGTTTATTTGAAGGCGAAACAACCGAAACGAGTTGCGGTAGTGGGTGGTGGTGTCGCAGGGATGTCAGCCGCGACGGTTGCAGCCAGTCGTGGACACCAAGTGACATTGTTTGAAGCAAGTCATGAAGTGGGTGGACAGTTCAACTTGGCAAAAGTTGTGCCCGGTAAAGAAGAGTTTCATGAAACCATTCGTTATTTCAAAGTACAGATTGAAAAAACGGGAGTCGACTTACGTTTAAACACCAAGGTGAATCGTGAGCAGCTTGAGCGTGAAGGCTTTGAAGAAATTATCATTGCCACGGGTGTTGTGCCACGTGCATTACGTATTGAAGGGAGTGATTCACCGCAAGTCTTGTCTTATGCAGAAGTGTTACGCGGCGCACCTGTCGGTCGAAAAGTTGCGGTGATTGGTGCTGGAGGGATTGGTTTTGATGTGTCTGAGTATTTATTGAAACCAGAGCATCAACCTCAGCCACAACCGCTTGCAGATTGGCAACGTGAATGGGGTGTAGATCCAAACCCGAATTATGTTTCTGAAGGAGGCACGCAAGCCGCAGAAGTTCATCCGCCTGTTCGTGAGATTTATTTATTACAACGTAAAACCTCTGCACTTGGAGCAGGTTTGGGTAAAACCTCGGGTTGGGTACACCGTGCACAGTTGAAAAAGCATGCAGTACGTATGTTGCGTGGGGTGCAATATAAAGCAGTGACTAATGAAGGGCTTTGGGTCGATATGGCAGGACAAGATCAATTGCTCCGTGTCGATACTATCGTCGTGTGTGCTGGGCAGGAGTCAGTGAAAGACTTAATGCCAAGCGCTGAGCAAAATACACTCGCGAATTATCACATTATTGGTGGTGCTAAACTGGCGGCTGAGTTAGATGCGAAGCGTGCGATTCGCGAAGGTGCAGAAATCGCTTCGAAATTATAAGTTTTTGATGAAACAATATGCAGTTGGTTGCTTTGACAGTAAGTTTTACTTGTCATCAAAACAAAAGCTCCGTATGATGGCGCACATGGAAGCGTGGCAGAGCGGTTTAATGCACCGGTCTTGAAAACCGACGAGGGCTTATACCCCTCCGTGAGTTCGAATCTCACCGCTTCCGCCAAATTTTAAAAGCCCTCTGTAGTTACAGAGGGCTTTTTTTTCATATTTTTCTCACAAATTAATCCATATTACTAATAAAAATCTAGAGCTGTGATCTAAAGATCCAACCTAATAAGAGACAGGCGGCATTGTTAAGGTCAATATAATTGGCTCTAAATATGTACTTCCAAATGGCTCTCGTCTATGAACATAAAAAAGGGCAAATTTTGCATAGCCTTGTTTTTCTGCAAAGTGGACGAATACTTCAACGCCATTTTAAGAGCTTCTTTGAAAAATAATAGTGTTCAAAATTCTCTAGAAACCGGTTTATGCAATGCACTGGGAAAAAACTGGCATCCAGTGCAAGCAAAATAAAAAATTAGATTTTTGTATTTTTGATATGATCAAAATGAAGTTTATGAAATCGCAGAAGATGAGGTATGGGTATGAGACCAAATGTATTACTAGACAAATGTAATTGGTCTTTGCTTCGTATCTTCCGTGTGATTGTTCAAGAAGGCAGTTTGAACAAAGCCGCAATTAAGTTATTTTTAACCCAATCAGCCATTAGTCAAAGTTTAAAAAGACTGGAGGAGCAGATTGGTGAAACATTGATTATTCGAACGGGGGGGGAAATTCTATTTAACCGCGACTGGAGAGATTGTATTTGAAGCAAGTATGATGATTTATAGTCAATGGCTTTGTTGCACAAACCTATCTGTAAAGGGTTTTTCAGCGATATAATTTTCAAATGAAGAAGCCTACACACAAAATCTACCGCACAACCAATTGGCCCGCATATAACCGAGCACTCATGAGTCGCGGAAATATTGCCATTTGGTTTGATCCTGCTACGCAATGGTATGCGCCATCAAAAGGCAAACAAGGGCGAAATCAAACCTACTCCGACGCAGCCATCCAATGCTGCTTAATGATTAAATCCTTATTCCGTCTGTCTTTACGTATGGTCACTGGCTTTGTGCAAAGTCTGATTAAACTTTGCGGATTAAATTGGATAGCTCCAGATTACACCACGCTTTGTAGAAGACAAAAGCATATTGATATTGTAATCAGCTACCAAAAAAGTAGCGATGGGCTGCATCTACTCATGGACTCTACAGGCATGAAGTTTCTAGGTGAGGGCGAATGGAAACGCAAGAAACATGGACCTGAATATCGTCGCCAATGGCGTAAACTTCATATTGGTATAGATGCTAAAACCCTACAAATACGAGCAGTTCAGCTTACAACCAATAATGTCAGTGATTCACAGGTGCTTGGTGATTTACTTAATCAGATTCCACAAGATGAGCAGATTAACTCTGTTTATACCGATGGAGCTTATGACACCAAGCAATGCCGTCAGGTCATTGCAGATCGGCAAGGGCATGCGGTGATTCCACCTAGAAAAAATGCGAAACCATGGAAAGATACAAAGAGTAGCTCGCTAGAGCGAAATGAATTACTTCGAACAATTAAACGTTTAGGCAGGACACTATGGAAAAAATGGTCAGGCTATCATCGGCGAAGTTTGGTTGAAACTAAGATGCATTGCATCAAATTATTAGGAGATAAACTCAGTGCAAGGAGTTTTGATAGCCAAGTGAATGAGATCCATGCACGTGTAGCAGTCCTTAACAGATTTACGGAATTAGGTCGACCACTTACCCAAGTTACGCCTTAAATTTGGCTCAATTAGGGGCGCTTTGCATTTCAAATCTTTGTGCAACAAAGCCGCATGAAGATAAAACATCGTGAATGTTTATTCAGATGTATCGCTGAGCAACATAGTGTTGAGCTTGTGCAACGGTTATCATAGAGTCAACAAAGCGTTGGAAGACATTATGAAAATCGTGGCAGATGAAAATCTCGCATTTACCGATTATTTTTTTGCCGAATTTGGTGAAATTGAGCACAAAGCAGGGCGTACTTTAACGCATGCCGATGTTGTAGATGCCAAAGCACTGTTGGTGCGTTCTGTGACACGCATCAATCAAGCATTAATCAATAACACTACACTTCAATATGTGGGTAGTGCAACCATTGGTACGGACCATTTAGATATTGAAGCCATTGAGAAACAGAATATTCAATGGGCGAATGCTGCAGGTTGTAATGCGCAGGCGGTGGCTGAATATGTGATTACGGCTTTGCTCCATCTCAAGCTAGCATTGCTGAACGCTGAAGAAAGTTTTACTTTGGGCATTATTGGTCTAGGAAATGTCGGTTCTCGCTTAGCTTATATGGCCAAACTATTGGGCTGGAATGTGATCGGTCATGATCCTTTTGTACAGCAAGATGCGATTCAGCAGGTCGATTTAAATACCTTATTAAGTACTGCCGATGCGATTTCATTGCATGTGCCTTTAACCAAAACAGGATCACATCCAACCTACCATTTGTTCAACGCCGAAGCTTTGGCTGCGATGAAAACGACAGCAATATTGATTAATTCTGCTCGTGGACCTGTAATTGAAGAGCAAGCTTTATTGGCCGACATCGAAAAAACACAGCGCAAAGTGGTATTAGATGTCTTTGAACATGAGCCTGTGATTTCTGAACAAGTGTTGAAAGTTGTGAGTCTAGTGACGCCACATATCGCAGGTTATAGCTTAGAAGGCAAAGCGCGTGGTACACAAATGATCTATGATGCCTTTTGTAAAACCTTTCAGTTCGAAGCTCATAAAAGTTTCGAGTCACAGTTGCCTGTGTGCGCGCAGTATTTTGAAGGGCAAGATTTGAAATCTGCACTTCAACAGCATTTAAATGAAATCTATCCAATTTTACGAGATGACCAAGCCTTACGTGCTTGCTTAAAAGAGGGAATGATTGACCAAAAAGCCTTTGATCATTTAAGAAAAACTTATCCATTACGCCGTGAATGGGCTGCACATGGAGGGCCGAAAGCATGAGTCAGGACGTGATCCATTATCAGCCAACCTGTGACTTAAAAGCCATGCGTGCTCGCGCGCAAATGTATAGCCAAATTCGCCAGTTTTTTGCTGAACGTGAAGTGTTTGAAGTTGAAACCCCGATTTTATCTCAAGCTGGGGTGACCGATGTGCATTTGGCTTCGGTTCAAGCACAGCGCCATGTCCAAGGTAAGCAACAAACACATTATTTGCAGACCTCACCTGAGTTTGCCATGAAGCGCTTATTGGCCAGCGGTAGTGGGCCAATTTATCAAATCTGTAAAGTTTTCCGTGATGATGAACATGGTCGTAAACACAATAGTGAATTTACCATGCTGGAATGGTATAGACCGAATTTCAGTTTGAAAGATTTAATGTTTGAAGTGACAGACTTATTGAATGTCACATTAACGCAGCGTTTTGGTGAAGTTCGCCCTACCATTTTGAGCTATAAGCATGCGTTTATGGATCGCTTGGATTTGAACCCACTGCAAGCCAGTTTGAAGGAGTTAAAAGACTGCTGTAATCGCGTGGGTTTAAATTTGGACTTGGGTGATGACCGACTTGGCTATATCGATTTGCTCTTTTCACATTTTGTAGAGCCAAGCCTAGGTTTTGATACGCCCGTGTTTCTAACCGATTTTCCACCAGAGCTGGCCTCGCTTGCCAAAACTAAAACGGATGAAGACGGTGAATGGGTTGCAGCACGTTTTGAGCTGTATATTGAAGGTTTGGAACTCGCCAATGCGTATGATGAATTGATTGACGCGGAGGTGTTGCGTTCGCGTTTTGAAGCAGATAATGCTGAACGTGAAAAATTAGGCTTACATGTGATGCCGATCGATGAGTTTTTATTGGCTGCTTTGCCTCAAATGACCGCATGTGCAGGTATTGCTTTAGGTGTGGATCGTTTGTTAATGATTGCAACAGAACAAATGCAGTTGGAAAAGGTGATTACCTTTCCCGCATCCATTTCTTAAGTGAAATTAAATAAAGCGCCGATTGTGGCGCTTTATTTGAGTCGATCAAGTTTTAACTGTACTGAGCCTTTAGCTCTCCAATCGCGTGTATTCGACGTTCTATCAGCATTTCACCAATATCAGGGCCTTTAATATCCGAAGGTAGGTCTTGCGCTTTAATATTTCGCACAACATCCATCACCTTTAAAATATATGTAGATTGTGGGTATTCACGATCTTCAAGCCCTAAACGACCACGTGAGTCACATTCACAGGCCTGTACAAAGGCTTCAACCCGTTCTGGACGACGTAGTACATCTAAGCGTTGCAGCAAGCGCCACAAAGTGCCTGGTTTTAAGGTCAGGGCTTGATGACATTTCAAATGTTCTTTACAGACCGTAATTGCGAGCTGCTTCATCTGCGTTGGAACTTTTAGGCGCTCACACACTTCTGTCACAGGCTTGACCCCACGTTCTTCATGCATGATATGACGCGGTAGCTCGTCCACAGGTGTCAAAGCTTTGCCTAAGTCATGTACTAAAACAGCAAAACGAACATCCAGTGCGTAGTTGGCACGACACGCTTGTTGTAAGGACATCATGGTATGAATACCACAGTCAATTTCAGGGTGATATTCAGGGCGCTGTGGAATACCGTAAAGGGCCTCGATTTCTGGAAAAAGCACTTTTAAAGCACCACAGCGACGTAGCACTTCGAAGTATTCATCGGCATGATCTTCCATCAGAGCACGAGAGGTTTCTTTCCAAACGCGTTCAGGGGTTAGTGCCTCCAGTTCACCCGAGTCTGCGAGTTGCTGCATCAGTGCTAACGTTTCTTCGGCCACCGAAAATCCTAGGGTTTTATAACGTGCAGCAAATCGTGCAACACGGAGGACGCGTAGAGGGTCTTCTACGAAAGCATCAGAAACATGCCTTAAAACACGGAGCTCTAAATCTCGTTGGCCGCCATAGGGGTCATACAGAGTGCCTTCATCATCCATAGCGATGGCATTGATGGTGAGGTCACGCCGAATTAAATCTTGTTCTAAGGTAACAGTACTGTCGGTATAAAACTCAAAGCCATGATAACCATGCCCTGACTTACGTTCGGTACGGGCAAGTGCATACTCATCTTTGGTTTCAGGATGTAAAAAAACAGGAAAATCTTTACCTACAGGTTGGAAACCTTGGGCAAGCAGTTGTTCAGGCGTTGCACCGACAACTACATAATCTTTTTCGTGATAGGGGTGCCCCAGAAGCTGATCTCGGATCGCACCGCCTACTAAATAAACTTGCATGAAAAAACCTCTATTCTTGCAGCCATCATGCTACAGAATAGAGGTTTTCTCAAGTCACAAGATGCGAGTATAACGACAAACAATTATTCGCCGTTTTTCTCCGCTTCTTGAATTTCCGCTACAGTCAGCGCAGTCATATTCACTAAACGACGGGTAGTTGCCGTCGGTGTAAGAATATGAACTGGTTTCGCTGCGCCAAGTAGGATAGGGCCAATGGTAACATTATTACCTGAAGTTGATTTCAACAGGTTAAATGAAATGTTGGCTGCATCCAAGTTTGGCATGATCAATAGGTTCGCAGAACCTTTGAAGCGCGAGTTTGAGTATGCAAAGTTACGGATGTTTTCATCCAATGCCGCGTCCGCATGCATTTCACCTTCAACTTCAAGTTCTGGCGCGATTTGCGTCAAAATTTCAAACACTTTACGCATTTTTTGCGCGCTTGGATCAGTTTGATCTGAACCAAAGCTTGAGTGAGAAAGTAGAGCAACACGTGGTGTCATACCAAAACGACGTACTTCTTCAGCAGCTAAAATTGTCATTTCAGCCAACTGTTCAGCTGTTGGGTTGGTGTTGACATAAGTGTCAGCAATGAACAGATTACGGTCTTCAAGCATTAAAGCATTCAATGTAAAGAAAGAGTTGTGACCTTCTTTTTTACCAATGATGTTTTTCACGAAGTCTAAGTGAATGTCGTAGCTTGAATACGTACCACATAGCATGCCGTCTGCTTTACCATGTTTCACCAACATCGATGCGATCAAGGTTGAACGACGACGCGCTTCACGTTGCGCATATTCAGGTGTTACACCTTTACGCTGCATAAGTGTGTAGTAGTCATCTGCAAACAATTCATAGTCAGGGTTTTTTTCTTGATCGACAATAGTGATGTTCACACCATGTTCAAGACGTAAGCCTAACTTTTTAATGTTCGCTTCAATAACCGCAGTACGACCAACTAAGATTGGTTTTGCAAGATCTTCATCGACCGCAATTTGTACTGCACGAAGTACGCGTAGGTCTTCACCTTCAGCATATGCGATACGTTTCGGGTCAGATTTTGCTTGAGCAAAAATAGGTTTCATCATCAGTGCTGAGTTATAAACAAACTCAGAAAGACGTTGACGATATGCAGAGAAGTCTTGAATTGGACGACTTGCAACACCTGAATCCATGGCCGCTTGTGCAACAGCAGGTGCAATTTCTAAAATCAGACGTTGATCGAGTGGACGTGGAATAAGGTAGTCACGACCAAAAGATGCTGATTTTTCACCATAAGATGCTGCATCTGCTTCAATGTGTGCCATACGCGCAATTGCATAGACACATGCGATTTTCATCTCTTCATTGATCGTTGTTGCGCCTACATCAAGAGCACCACGGAAAATGTAAGGGAAGCAAAGTGCGTTGTTCACTTGGTTTGGATAGTCTGAACGACCTGTCGCCATGATCACGTCATCACGAACTTCATGTGCATGTTCAGGCAGAATTTCAGGATCTGGGTTGGCAAGTGCGAAGATAATCGGATCTTTCGCCATCAGCTTAACCATTTCTTTGGTTAAGATACCCGCAGCAGATAAGCCGAGGAACATGTCTGCGCCTGCAATCACGTCAGCCAGTTGACTGCCTTCAACATCTTGTACATAACGTTTTTTAGAGTCGTCTAGACCTTCACGTTTTGTTGTAAGTAGACCTCGTGAGTCTGCAACAATAATATTTTCTTTTTTTGCACCAATGGCACAAAGTAAATCTAGGCAAGACAGAGCCGCAGCACCTGCACCTGAAGCGACGATTTTAATTTCGTCAATTTTTTTGCCATTCAATTGCAAAGCATTCAGTAAAGCAGATCCAACGATAATGGATGTACCATGCTGATCATCGTGGAACACAGGGATATTCATACGTTCACGAAGTTTTTGTTCAATATAGAAGCATTCTGGTGCCTTGATGTCTTCAAGGTTGATACCACCAAAAGTCGGTTCTAATGCAGCAACAATATCGACAATTTTGTCAGGATCATTTTCTGCAATTTCGATGTCAAATACATCAACACCTGCGAATTTTTTAAATAAAACGCCTTTACCTTCCATGACAGGTTTAGAAGCCAGTGGACCAATATTACCTAGACCCAAAACGGCAGTACCATTTGTGATCACGGCAACAAGGTTACCACGTGCAGTATAAAGCGCTGCTTTTGAAGGATCTTTTTCAATTTCAAGACATGGTGCTGCGACACCCGGTGAATACGCCAAGGCTAAATCGTGTTGGTTGACCAGCTGCTTGCTAGGTGTAACGCTGATTTTCCCTGGGGTTGGGAATTCGTGATAATACAAAGCTTGCTGTTTTAATGATTGATCGTCCATCTGAATCTCTTTGTAGCGTGGGTTAGCCAGCGGAGCTGGTAGTTTTTAGTAGACAAGACCGAATATACCATTAGTTGCTGGTATATCCCAGTGATAGCTGGTGCTTTTTAAGCAAACTTAGAGCTAAAACAGTCTGATTTATATTGAGTATGTATACGAGGGTGTGTCGAGATGATCTCTTAAATATTGGGTAGCATCGAGCTGCGGAAGAGGTTTGGAAAATAAATAACCTTGCGCGATATCACATTCTAAGTTTTGTAGGTAACTCAGTTGTTGTTCGGTCTCAATTCCTTCCGCCACCACGGTCATACCCATGGCTTTCCCCATGGCAATCATGGCGCTCACAATGGCTTCTTGTTTGTAGTGTCCAATTTTTGAAATGAAGCTTCGATCAATTTTTAAAGTATCGATAGGGAAGTCAGTTAGGTAAGACAGTGATGAATAACCTGTACCAAAGTCATCTAAAGAAATATGAATGCCACGCAATTTGATGGTTTCAAGGAGGTTTTTCACTGCTTCTGAGTTTTCAACCAAAGTGGATTCTGTAATTTCTAATTCGAGGCTACTACCACTGATTTTATATCGATCAAGGGCTTCGTCTAAGTCCTTTAAAAGCTGTCCACGTTGTAATTGTTGGGCAACCACATTGACCGAAACACAGATATTATCAAAACCCAATTTATTCCATTCTTTGATTTGCTTAGCGGTTTGTAAAATTACAATGCGGCCAATATCTGAAATCAAGCTGGTTTTTTCTGCCATCGGAATGAAGAGACTCGGCGGCACGATGCCTTTGGTTGGGTGATTCCAGCGTACCAACGCCTCAAAACCATAAATCTTCTGATTGTGAAAGTTGATTTTGGGTTGGTAATAAACCACCAACTCATTGTTTTGTATTGCTAGCCTTAAATCGCGTTCTAAATAAATTCCTTCTTCTAATGCAACGGTATTGCTCAGGCTGTAGAACTTGGTGGCATTTCCACCTAAACGTTTTGCTTCACTCAGTGCTTGTTCTGCACAGTTGTTTAAGTAGTCCAGCTGACGACCATGTTCAGGGTACTGCGAAATCCCCATTGAAAGCGTAATAATGTGCTCTTGACCAAAAATATCAAAAGGTAGGCTAAAGGCTTTGTTAATGCGATCAATATGTTCCTGAACGGAGGGGCGAATATGAGAGACCTCATATACAATTGCAAAATCGTCACCATTTAAGTGAGCCACTATCAAGGCTTCAGCATTGGTTAAACGAAGGCGCTGAGCAACTTGGCGCAGCAGCTCATCGCCGCCATTATTGCTTAAGAATTCATTCAATGGGCGGAAACGGTCAATATTGAGTCGAATAATCGCCAGTTGTTTAATACTGTCTTGCTGAGAAACCAAATACTGATGAAGCTGATAGTTATAGTAAAAACGGTTCGGTAAGTCGGTCAGCGTATCGTAGTTTTCTAAATAAGACAGACGCTGTTCTTGCAGTTTGCGCTCGGTTAAATCGGACACGATACCAATATAATGCGTGACACGATCTTGCTCATCGGTAATGGCATTCAGATGCATCCAAATACACAGCTCTTTGCCTGATAAGAACTTTTCATTAAGTTCACCGTCGTATTCGCCTTTTTTTAGGAGTTGCCCAATGATTTGGTTATGTGTGCTGCGTTGATGTGACTTATAGTTCGCAACAATATCAAACAGATGCTTGCCATTAATTTGTGCAGCTTCAAAACCAGCCAAACGCTCGAAGAACGGATTTACGTCGATATAACGCAGGTCTTCATCTAAGATGAAAATCCCTTGTTCAGCTTGTTCAAGGACGCTCGCTGCTAGTCGAAGACGTTCTTGGTTGTTTTTTTCATGTTGAATATCGCGTCGAATACCGACCATTTGTAACGGTTTTTGATTGATTGGATCGCGAGCAATGACACGCCCAGTGTCATGTACCCAGTACCATTTCCCGTTATTGTGTTGCACACGGTAAGTGGCTTCATAGCGGTCTGAATGACCCCGTAAATGACTTTTCATTGCAGATTTAAACGGGGCAATATCATTTGGATGAATTAGATACTGAAGCTGAAGTTGATGCTCTGTGGAGTTTTTAAGTACTTTTTCTTGTTTGTGATTGGTCAGGGAAATGAGCCGATCTTTAATATTCCAATCCCAAGGACGAATACCTGAAATTTCATGGGCAAGCGATAGGTTTTCTTGCTTATTTTTTAAGTCTTTATTGATTTGATTTACATCAAAGGTTCGTTCTCGTACTTTTTGCTCAAGCAATTGATTATTCAGTTGTAACTGTTGTTCAATCTCTTTGGATTTATTCACTTCGTTTTGTAGCTGTTTGCATAAATCATCGGTCCAAGCGACTTGTTTTTCAGCTTCTTTTTTCAGCTCTCGATTTTTAATTGAGAGACGGGATAAGTGCTGATTAATACGGTTGGTGGCATTGGCACAGAGCAAAATCACAATCAGAATAAAGTTCACAGCAAGGTGAAAAAGAGTGTGATTGGCATCGAAGTTGATAAATTGCGAGAGGACATAAGGACTAATGGAGGGAATAAAAACCAAACAAAAATAACTAATGCGCTGCGTTAAATAGGTAAGGCAAACGGTCTGTGTGACGATCACTAAAAGTGCAGACAAGAGTAGGGCATTTGTATAGTTAAAATTGCCAGATAGGCTGGGTAAATAGTAATAGATACAGACGACGCCTGCTGCAACCAAAAGACCAATACTTAAACAGATGCCTTGAATCCAGCGGTGCGCATGTTTGGCAGAGTGATTTTTCGGGTTGAAATACACGGTGTTCACGAGCCAAAAAATGCTGAGAATAAACTCAGAAACAAAGAACCATAGGTTAAAATAAAAAGAATCTTGAGAAAAATTATAGTGATATGCACAGAAAATATAAAAATTTAGAATCAGTAAACTACTGATGAGGAAACGAAGATGGCTAATGGAATGCGATATTTGCGCAGTCTGCAAGTGCCGATCAAGATTTTCTGTAGAAATATCTGGCATGAATCGCGAAACCTTATTTTTTTTATGACCCAATGGCGTTGTGTTGTGTCTTTTTTCAAATTTAAATACATTGTGTAAAACACAATCAATTTATATTTTGATATAAGTCAAGGGTAATATTGTTGTACATAATAATCAATATATTAACAGAACAAAAGGGTGACTCGGCTGTTTATGTGATTTAAATCACTAAATTGTAGTTGAGGATTGACAAAGCGACGACGGGCGCTGTCTCTGTACGCAATACACGCTCACCAATACACCAGTTAATAAAACCGTGCTCATTGGCTGTTGTAATTTCAGCCTCACTTAAACCACCTTCAGGCCCAATGAGAAGTGCAATGTTTGGTGTCGCATGTGCCAAAACGTCGATTTTTTCTTTATTCGGGGCGAGTACAAGCCGAGTCGCAGGTAATTTAGATGCGAGCCATTTGTCTAAGCTGACTGGAGCATGGATAGTGGGAACAATGTTCATGCCACATTGTTCACATGCCGCGATAGCAATGCCTTGCCAATGATCAATCTTCTTTTGGTCGCGGTCATATTTCAAACGCATTTCACAACGTTCAGACGTTAATAGTTGAATTTCGGAAACGCCTAATTCAACTGCCTTTTGAATGACATAGTCCATACGATCCCCTTTACTCATGACTTGACCGAGTAAAGTTTTAAACGCAGGCGTACGATTGGTTGGGTTAAAAGCAGTGACCTGAACTGATGCTGACTTTTTAGCAACGTCACTTAAGGTCACTTCATATTCGCCGCCTTGTCCATTAAACAAAGTAGCCGTTTCACCGACTTGAGCACGCAAAACTTTTACCCAGTGGTGAAACACAGTTTCAGTCAGTTCGACAGTGTGATCAACATTGAGTTCTGCTTCCATAAAAAAACGAGGCATTCGGTTTTACTCTCAAATAGGGTGAATCTAGTTTAAATACTTATGCTAAACCGAGGTCTAGTACAAGCTGACGGGTAGGATCAGTCGTGTTCATGGTGTAGAAGTGCAAACTCGGTGCGCCCCCTGCAATCAGGCGTTCACAAAGTTTCACAATCACTTCATGACCGAAGGCTTTGATGCTGGCAGTATCGTCACCATAAGTTGCCAGTTGTTTACGAATCCAACGTGGAATCTCAGCGCCTGTACCATCTGCAAAGCGAATCAAGTTGCTGGCATTGGTAATTGGCATAATGCCTGGTGCAACTGGAATGTTCACGCCTTCTTTTTGAATGCGATCTACAAAGTAGAAGTAGGCATCTGGATTAAAGAAGAACTGAGTCAGTGCCGCATTCGCACCTGCATTGGCTTTGTCGCAAAAACGTTGAATGTCTAGGTCAAAACTATCTGCTTGAGGGTGCATTTCTGGATAAGCGGCAACCTCAATTTTGAAATGATCGCCCGAATGTTCACGGATAAAACGTACCAAATCCGTAGCATAAGGTAGTTCCCCTAGGCCAACTTGACCTGAAGGTAAGTCACCACGCAGCGCCACAATACGGTCAATGCCTTGATCTTTATAAATGTCGAGTAACTCAGCAATACGTGCTTTGTCATCACCAATACAAGACAAGTGAGGGGCAACAGGTGTGCCTTTACCATTAAATTCTGCAATGGCTGCTAAGGTGCGTTCACGGGTTGAACCGCCTGCACCATAGGTAATTGAGAAAAACTCTGGGTTGAGCAGCTGTAATTCTTGGTGTACAACTTTCAGTTTTTCTGCGCCCGCATCCGTTTTGGTCGGGAAAAACTCAAAAGAAATAGGAATGTGTTTCGACATGTTCAAATCCTTTTTTATAAATGCTTTTTATTTAGACCTCTTCCGAGCCCTCTCTTGCGCGTAGATTTACAGCAGTGCTTAAAACCCGCTTTACAGGAGAGGGGACTTTCACTATAAATTGAATTAATAATGAAAAGTCCCTTCTCCCACTGGGAGAAGGCTAGGATGAGGGGGAAATATAAAACTTAGTATTTATAAGCATCCGACTTGAATGGGCCTTCAACTTGAACACCTAAGTAATCTGCTTGTACTTGAGTCAAAGTTGTTAACACACCGCCAAAACCAGCAACCATTGCTGCCGCAACTTCTTCATCTAATTTCTTAGGAAGTAGTTCTACGCGAATAGCCGCTTGTTTTTGATCTTCAGCAAGATCCGCAAATTTTTCAGCGAACAAGTGCATTTGACCTAGTACTTGGTTGGCAAAAGAACCATCCATAATACGTGATGGGTGACCCGTTGCATTACCTAGGTTAACTAAACGACCTTCAGAAAGCAGGATCAAGTAATTGTTTTCATCTTCTGAACGATACACTTGGTGAACTTGTGGCTTCACTTCAACCCACTTGTACCCACGTAAGTAGTTGGTGTCGATTTCAGTGTCAAAATGACCGATGTTACATACCACAGCGCCTGCTTTTAATGAATCAAGCATTGCAGCGTCACATACGTGGTAGTTACCTGTCGTTGTTACGATCAAGTCCGTATTTTGAAGAAGGTCTGCATTTACATCTTCTTTTTTACCAGTCTGTACGCCATTCTTGTATGGAGAAACAACTTCGTAACCATCCATACATGCTTGCATAGCACAGATTGGATCTACTTCAGTCACACGTACAATCATGCCTTCTTGACGAAGAGATTGAGCAGAACCTTTACCTACGTCACCGTAACCAATCACAAGTGCACGACGACCAGATAAAAGCATATCTGTACCACGTTTAATCGCATCATTCAGTGAGTGGCGGCAACCGTATTTGTTGTCGTTTTTAGACTTTGTTACAGAGTCATTCACGTTGATTGCAGGAACTTTCAAAGTACCATCACGAAGCATTTCATACAGACGTTGAACACCTGTCGTGGTTTCTTCAGTTACACCGTGAATTTTTGCAATCACTTCTGGATATTTTTCATGAACAAGAAGTGTTAAATCACCGCCATCATCCAAAATCATGTTGGCATCCCAAGGCGTGCCATTCACATTGATTTGTTGTTCAAGACACCACATGTATTCTTCTTCAGTTTCGCCTTTCCAAGCAAATACAGGTACACCAGAAGCCGCAATTGCCGCAGCAGCATGGTCTTGAGTAGAGAAGATGTTACAAGAGGTCCAACGAACTTCGGCGCCTAATTCAACTAGGGTTTCAATGAGAACCGCAGTTTGAATGGTCATGTGGATACAACCAAGGATTTTTGCGCCAGCAAGTGGTTTTGCAGCAGCATAGCGCTTACGTAGGCCCATAAGTGCTGGCATTTCTGCTTCAGCAAGTTTGATTTCTTTACGGCCGTAGTCAGCGATTGAAATATCAGCAACTTTGTAATCTGTAAATGAAGCAGTAACCGCGTTCATCACGATCTCCTAATATAAAAAATTGATCATTCAGTTCGCGGATGCCGTTGTTGATTCAAAAGGGATTTGAACCGGATCGTCGAGCCTAGCGATTTCACATTTATGTACCTGTGAAAAAGTCGCAGCATCCCTCGACTAGCGAAGTATTGTACTTGGATTCTAAAAGTGTTCCAAGTTTTAAAAGATAATATTATTGGCTTTTGCCTATTTGTTCTTTTAATTGATCAAAAGCATTCCAACCTTCGTTGGTTAAAGAAAAATAATCTTTTTCATCAGTTTGATTTTTAATGTATTTAATTTCTGAAAGTTTTTGGACAGCATTTTCCCATTTAGCTAACTCGCGACCGACATGAAGATTTATATCTAATTTTCCAGTAGATAAAGTAGTGCCATTTATATGTTTAATAAAATAAATATTCCCTTCATCTTTTCCCGCATTCTGGAGGATTGTTATCATTTCATCACTAAGCTCAATAGCTTTTTCTGTATAAGATTGGATTGCCGTATCGTTGGAATTAAGTTCATTTACAATAGTTTGAATATATTCATTTTGTTGAATATGAAGAGATAAGTGATCTTTAATCTTTTGTTTAAAGACAGATTGATCATCATAGAATTCTAATAATCCATCTTTAAGCCATATTTGGGTTTGATCTCTTAAAAGCTGTAATTGTTGTAAATCTATATTATCGGGGTAAGACTTTCTTGAAATATATATTGAAGCTAATTTGTTGTTCTTACAGTGTTTTGAGATTTCCTCTACTGTCCCGCTAACATACTCACCAGTTGGTGAACCTAAGCGAGTCCAGAAAAGACCAATTAAAATATCCGAATTATTAAGAATGCTTTTATTTATAATCTCTTGTGGGCGACTACCCATTTCAGGTGCAATATGTGTTTCCCAGCCAACAGGATTTAGCATTACACCAAATTGTTTTGAGTGAATCGCATTCCACTCATAAATTGCATCGCGTACTAGTTGTCTCTCTTCTGATACATCACTTGGGGATGCGATCATTACATTTAAAATTGTAGCTTGATGTGCCATTTCTAATTTACTGAAATTTGATTATTTACCCTTAATATATCTGAAATTTATACGGTTTCTATGGTTTGATGTAATTATTTAATTTCGAGTTCAAGTCATTTTGTTTATTATCAACACAATCATCTTTTTCGAATTGTGTTATGGCTTTGAATATCCCTGAATCCTTAATGAACCTTGAAGCTAATGGCGGTATTTATGCGGTATGGATGCTACTCCAGCATTTATATATCGATGCGGATATTGAACAGTTGATAGAGGTCTGTGGTTATGATGCAGAAAATGGAACGACAACCATTGGCTTGGCAGTCGGATTAAAGAAATTTGGCTTTGATGTTCAATTTTATACTGATGAAGACACAGAGCTTCAAGCACAAGAAAAATTGAGTTATGCAGAAGCTGAGCAACTAAAGCTGCCAGTTTTAGCGGCCATCAATTACCAACAAATTCAACAGGCATTTGAGCAAAATAAATTTATCATTGTCTATTACGATACTTTAGATGGCATTGGAAATCATTCACTGGTTTATTCTATAGATGAACAAGAAATCTGTTTCTTTGATTCCTTTGATGCGATGCCTGCATCTGTATTTGAACGGCAACGTCAAGTCGAGGGCATCTGCCGACAAGTGATCGTGCTTGATCATTCAAACGCTCGCATGGAAACAGCACAATAAACATGAAAAGAAGACGTTAAATGAAAAAGATCCTCGGACTATGCGTGTTTATCTCTATGCAGATCAGTGCGAATGACAGCACGGGTTTTGTGGCAACGGGCGGTGTGCAATATCTGAAAAATCCAAAAATCAGTATGCAAAGTGAAGATTTGTTTATCAGTAAAAACATCATTCGGGTGAATTACCAATTTAAAAATCTTACAACTCAAGATATTACGGAAACTGTTTTATTTCCCTTGCCGCGTGTGGGCAGTTCGCGTGAAAGCGATTTTGCGCATACCGAACAATTGATTCAAAGCTTTAAAGTACAAGCCAATGCACAAAAGATTCAGCCAGAAACGCATGTGCGTGCATTTTTACCCACTTTAACGGCAGGTGGTGACTTCAATTCCAATGATGACGTTGTCGATGTGACTGCAGGTTTGAAAAAATGTGGTTTTTCAGATCGAGATTTGATGTATCCGTGGTTATTGCAGCAAGACTCTACACTTAATCTGCGTTTGTACCGTTGTCAGGACAAAACGGTGCAGCAGCTTTTAAAACCTTATCAGGTGGATGATGAAATTTATTGGGAATCGCAAATTATTTATAGTTGGCAGCAGACGTTTAAGGCCAATGCGTTGACCCATGTAAAACATGAGTACATGCCATTGGTCGGTGGTTCGGTCTCTTTATATCCAGAAGAGGATGAAAAAACCTATTGTATGGATCAAAACTTCAAAGCGGGTTTGAAAAAGACCAAGTCGCAATATGCCCCTTATCAAGCTTTGGGCTATATCTTAAAAACGGGTGCAAATTGGGCGAAACCTATTCAAAGTTTTAAACTGACCATTGAGCGTGACCCGAATGAGTTGGTTTCATTTTGTTGGAATGGTCAGGTGAAAAAGATCAGTTCGACACAATTTCAAATGACAGAAAAGAATTTTGTGCCGAAACAGGATTTAGATATTATTTTTGTGCGTAAGTTTTAAGTAGTAAAAAAGCCCATCAAAGGATGGGCTTTTGATTTTATTCCTGTTCTGCGGCATCTGCCTTGTCGTGCCAGTATTTGGCTTTTACCTCATCCGCATCGACACCTAGGGCATTTTCATAAATGAATGCCAAATCACGCATGGCTTGAGCTTCACCCAGTTCCGCTGCTTGTTGTACCAGTTCAATTGACTTAGCGACATCCTTTTCAACCACATCACCACGACGGTAAAAACCAGCCAACTCTAATATTGCACTAGGGTGTTTCAGCTCAGCGGCCTGTTTTAACCAGTGATGTGCATGTCCAAAGTAGGTTTCAGCTTCGCTTGGATCTTCTTCACGAAGTTCTTTGGCATAAAAAGCATAACCTTCACCTAGCCAATACATGGCTTCCACATGACCCAATGCTGCTGCTTTGAGTGCCCATTCTTCTGCAAGCGTAATTTCATCTTCATTTTCACTTTGCATATACAGTTCAGCAAGTTCAAATTGAGCGTCACTATTACCCGTTGTTGCGAGGTTGACCAATTCAGCAGGAATTTTAGGAGATTGAGGCATACAAATAACCAAAGATTTAAACTGTGGATAGCCTAATGCTTTCAAGTGAAAAAGCCAATCCGAAGATTGGCTTTTAGGTTCAGATCAGGTGTAAAGTTAGGCTGAATATAAATAAGAGTAAAACTGAAACAGCGATATTCTTAATTTTTTGTTCAAAATAACTTAAGCAAAGTCCAACAAACAGTGCAGCGAAGCTAATTACGCCGACCCAATAACTGATTTCGGTGCTCCAATGTCCTTGTGTTAAGCAAATGAGCAAAGAAACAATTAACAGTAACCAACCCACAGTGGTTGCTAAGCGTGTTTGCTGAAGTGTCAGTTCTTTAGCAAAGATTTGCTTTTGGTGCTTAGACATACTGCTGGCAAGGGCAAAAAAACCTAAGGTCGCTAAAGCCCAAATGATCAGAAACCAAATCATGCTTCGGCCTCGTGAACAGGTGCTTTCACTTTTTTATTCGGCAAACCTTGATGTTTTTTCACTTTGTCATAAGCGAAATAGAAGATCACTGCCATTACCCACATGGCTAAATCAACCGATGCAATCATCCATTGACTCTGCGCAATGCTGTTCCACAAAGCCTGACCGCCTGTCATCAAGTTGACCACTGGTAGCAGTACGAAAGCGAGTGTTGCCAATAAAAGTAAGTCTAACCACGCTTGGCGGTGGGTACGGAAAATGGCATATATCAGCGCGAGTAACCATACGGTAAAGAAGCTACGAATCTCCCAGTTTAGGCGCATTTCTACGTCTGCTGGAATGAAACGGTTGGCATAAAAATATGCCGCGCAGGCCAAAGGCAAGCCAATAATGGCCGCAATATTCAGGACTTCAACCAGTCGGAAACCAAACGATTTATAGCCTTGTTTCTGCTGTTGGGGTGCACGTTTTACACACCAAAGGATCAGACCTGTAGCCACCATGAGCGTGCCTAAAATACCCGAGCAGAATAATAACCAGCGAAGAGCCAAGTCGAGGCCACGTGCTTCGTGTAAGACGGTGACCACGTTATAGATGCCACTTGGAATCGATGGATTTTTGATTCGTATATTTTTATCCGTTTCGTCTTGACCCGTGACCCCATTATAGTTGAGTGTTGCATACACATTGCGATGCGCGACACTTTCAGCACGCAGAGCACGGAACTCAATTTTGGCTTGGTCTGTATTGGGTGAAATAATATTAATTGAAGCAATTGGATTGTCTTTCCACTGTTGTTGTACCGCTGCCATAATTGGCGCTAAGTCTGTCAGTGGTGCAGGGCGGAGTTCGGGTTTTGGACGTTCCTCACCACGACCTTGAGCATGTTCACCACGTTGCTGTCCGCGTTCTCCACGAGCCGCTCTTTCACCTTCGCGTTGACCCTGACCTTCGCGCTGCACATCTTCAGCTTTTTGGGGCTGCTCAATCATGCTGGCCTGTTGGTCACGTAAAAACTGTTGTCGATTTTCATAAGCTTGGTTAATCCCCCAAGGCATGAACATAAACATGAGTAGTAGTAAGCCACTAAAGGTAATCATTAGATGAAAAGGCAATGCAAAAACAGCGGTTGCGTTGTGTGCATCTAGCCATGAGCGCTGACCTTTGCCAGAGCGAAAGGTAAAGAAATCTTTAAATATTTTTTTATGGGTAATGATGCCGCTGACAATTGCGACCAACATGAACATGGTGGCAATCCCGACCAACCAACGTGTCCACAGACGGGGTAAACCGTACAATTCAAAATGGAAACGGTACAGGAACCCACCACCACGCGTATCTCGTGGTTCAATTACTTCGCCAGTCGCACTGTCTAAGGTGAGGCGTGTTCCACCGCGACGTGCTTTCGGGTCTTCACCAACGGCACGAATAGTCACTTCAGTTGTAGTTTGGCGTGAGTTGGGCAGTTGAATGTTCCAGCTGCCTGCATCAGGGTGGTTTTTCTGTAAATAGTTAAGCGCGACCTGCATTTGTTGCACTTGAGCCTGCGCAGGGATAGATTGATGTGTTTCTGGCTTCATCCAAGTGGAAATTTCATTTTGGAAAAAACTCAGGGTTCCAGTCACAAAAATTGCATACAGCAGCCACCCTAAAATGAGACTGGCCCATGTATGCAACCATGACATGGATTGGCGCGGTCCTTCCGCTTTTTGATCAACACGCATTTAAAAACTATCCTAAAAATTTGAGTAGGGCATACAGTGCAATACATGGCACAGCAATACCGAGCGTTGCTTTTAAGGTTTTTTGAACCATAAAGACCCAAATAAAGGCAGCACAGTTAAGACAAAATGCAATGAGTGTGGCGCTCATGGCCGCATTCACAGGATTTGCAATAAAGACTTTAGCAATAGTTAACGCAGAGAGTGCAGCAAGGAGATACCCTCCAAGCAAGGCAAGTGCAAATCGATATAACACCATCAGACGGTAGCTAACGGGTGTGTCGACTTTCTTCTTTTTGGCAGGCTTCGGACGGACTTTTTCCGAATGAACCAAGGCATCAATTTGAGTGGTGCTATTCATGGAAGAGAGTTGGTGTCTTAGTAAACAATATTGCAAATGATAACAATTATTATTTAAATAGAACAGATGGTAACTTTATTTATTTTTTCTGTAACGGTAAGTGAGTTTAGTGAATAGAAAATTTGGATTGTAGAGGATGAGTTTTTAAATCGATTTGATTCTTATCTTTATTTATTTTTAAGAATAACTACACAGTGTTACTAAATCACATTACACGCTGTTTTGTTGTGCGTTAGTTTTATAGTTAAAACTGGTGCTAACGGAGGAAAAGATGGCTGCTTTTATTAATGCCGAACAGGCAAAAATTATGTCCAACCAAGCGTATTTAGATATTGAGATCTACAAATTACGTTTAGCATCCCTAATCGAGGAGAGTGCGAAACAGGGAAATACTGCGGTATTTACCGTATTGCCAAAACATTTACCCCTAGAAGATATCCGTCATCTTTCAGCAGAACTTACCCAACTGGGATATCAAGTCCGTTTGGAAGTGGAAGAGTTCTATTACCGTTTAAACGTGTATTGGATTTAAATTTCGTTTCGATGCCATGGTATATATTGTGTGGATAAAATAAAAGCCCGTAAACGGACTTTTATCTTTTAGGCGTTTCAAAAACCGATGAGAGGGTTATGGTTGAATATCGGAAGCCTTTGTATGGTAGGGATTCTTTAAAGCGAGTGTTTGTTCAAGCTCATGGTCGAAAATATCGGTGAGCATACTATCGAAGCGTTGAGCATTGTAATGAATCAACTGATCTGCTTCCTCAGGGCTGATGAATCCTGTTTCAAGTGCATGTTGAATATGGGATTCAAAATCTAAGCCTTTAAATTGTCCTTTAGACTCCGCTTTTTTAAACTTCGTCCACAGCGGATCAATTTTCAATGCTGCTTGGAAGGCATTTTCCATACGCCCAAAGACATCATCTGGATCGGTATTGTAAAAAACATGCTGCTTCAGTTGTTCACGGAAAGGATTATTTTCCATGATCACACGTCCTAATTGCGTTTTTAGCTGATCACTTGGTTGCTGGGCAACACGACCAAAAGGGAAACAGATGAACTTGACTACACAAGCTGCGGCTCGCATAGGAAAGTTTGCGAATAGTCCATCAAATGCATCCTGAATTTGGACAAATGCTTTTTCTAAAGCCAGTTGTGCATGCTGTTGTTCCACCTCACTACGTTGTCCTTTTTCATAAAACTTCAAAATAGCGGTCGCGATAAATAGATGGGCATGAATGTCAGCCAAACGCCCTGAAAGCATTTCTTTGCGTTTAATATCGCCTGCAAGTAAGCCTAAACACAGGTCTGCGGTTAAGGCGAAGTTTGCACTGTAACGGTTAATGGTTTTGTAAAAAGGACGTGAGAAAGCATCTGTTTGTGCGGAAGCATCTGAAGGGCCACCGAATATGCCATAACTGAATGAACGGGCTGTTCGGTTAAAAGTATAAGCCAAATGTTTAAAAAGTAGCGTGTCGAAAGGCGCTAAAGCTGACTTTGTATCTTCTGCTTGAAGGAGTTGGAGTTCTTCATATAAATAAGGATGACAGCGCATTGAGCCTTGACCAAAGATCATTAAAGAACGGCTTAAAATATTGGCCCCTTCAACGGTAATCGAAATAGGGATGGCTTGATAATTCAATGCTAAAAAATTGCGCGGCCCCATTTGTACTGCCCGTCCGCCAACGACATCCATCCCATGATTGACAATTTTACGCATGGTTTCGGTGGCATAGTATTTGGCCATAGCTGTCATCACAGCAGGTTTTCCACCTTCATTTAAACCACAAGTCACCATATAGCGAAAAGCTTCTAACATATACGCACCGCTGGCAATATCACTGGTGGCTTCTTGCACGCCTTCAAAATGTCCTACAGAAATTTTAAATTGTTGGCGTACTTTGGCAAAAGCACCGACACTTAAATAAGCCATTTCAGCTGAAGCAGTGGAGAGCGCTGGCAGTGAAATCCCACGACCTACGGCTAAGCATTCCATCAGCATGCGCCAACCTTTACCTGCATTTTCCACCCCACCAATAATCCAATCGAGTGGGATAAAAACATCTTGTCCATCGACCGTGCCATTCATAAAGGGTGAACCAGGATTATGTCGCGCGCCGACTTGGACGCCGTCATGACTGGCCGGTAATAAGGCACAGGTGATGCCGTATTCAGTTTTGCTTGCATCGCCTAATAGTCCATCAGGGTCATAGAGTTTAAAAGCGAGACCAATCACAGTCGCAATAGGCGCCAGTGTAATCCAGCGTTTTGAAAAATTCATACGTAAACCGAGTACTTCTTGGCCTTCAAACACACCATAGCAGACCACACCTGTGTCCGGTATCGCACCCGCGTCTGAACCAGCCTCAGGACTGGTTAAACCAAAGCAGGGGATTTCTTCACCTTTGGCTAGTCCTGGTAGGTAGCGCTGTTTTTGTTCCTCAGTTCCATAATGTAAAAGCAATTCACCTGGGCCTAGAGAGTTGGGCACCATACAACTGACCGCAGTAGTCAGTGAACGTGAAGAAATT
Organism: Acinetobacter sp. CAU_H_S139_7; assembly: GCF_058599305.1. NCBI lineage: Bacteria > Pseudomonadati > Pseudomonadota > Gammaproteobacteria > Moraxellales > Moraxellaceae > Acinetobacter > Acinetobacter sp. CAU_H_S139_7. Next base: position 2,248,242 of record NZ_CM178651.1, on the reverse strand, counting down.
TTACTCATGATGCGGCTTTGGGCAAAGGAGCTAAATGCACGACCGCCGTATTCTTTGGGAATAATTAAACCTAAAAAGCCTTGTTCTTTGATGTATTGCCATGCTTCAACGGGAAGATCTTTTAAGTGATGATGAATTTCCCATTCATTGAGTAAACCACAAAGGTGTTCAACTTCATGATCTAAGAAGGATTGCTCTTCAGCAGACAGAGTTGGGTAGACATAACCATCAAATTTTTTCCAGTCAGGCGCACCCATAAATAATTCTTTTTCCCACCAACTGGTTCCTGCATCCAATGCTTCGCGTTCGGTACTGCTCATACTCGGCATGGCTTTGGCTAAAGCTTTATAGGCAGGTTGCGTGATTAAGGACTTGCGTAATGGATCAATAACCACAATCAGGCTGAGAATAATTAAGGGCAGACCTAGAAGTAATGACCACGGACTGATAAAAATAGCAGCGAAGAGGGACGCAAAAATAATGATTGCAGTTGCCATTAAGCGACTGAGTTCAAAATAAAAAATAGCCCAGAGGATACAGATTAAAAACAGAATGGAGAAAATGAAACCCATTGAAACCTCCCGTTGTTTACACCGTGAGGTGAGTCATACGTTTTATAGAATTTCACGGAAAATAAGGCAAAACGTAGACTAAAAAGGTGTAATAAAATGAATTTGATGTGATGTGTAGCATCACGATTATTTTAGAATTTGAATTAGATTAGGGTGTTTATTGAACAATGACTGTGTTAGAAATGTATGAATACGTAATTGAAAAATATAAAGAACGAAGTTCGTAATAAAAAAAGCCCTCATATGAGGGCTTTTAATTTTTGCGTTTTGTCCCGTCCTGAAATAAGTTTACACCTTTAAGAGGCTTATTTTATGGAACATGAACGAGAACAAAGAGTTAAACGTACACAAGGTGATTATAGCTTTGCCTTTAAAATGATGGTTGTACATGAAGTAGAAAAAGGGCAAATTACTTATAAACAAGCTCAGGCAAAATATGGTATTCAAGGAAGATCAACTGTGCTGGTATGGTTACGCAAGCACGGACAACAGGACTGGACTTCGAATATGCCGCCTTCTTCTAAACGCCAATTAACACCCCAACAACGAATCCGCCAATTAGAAAAGCAGTTAGCCGCAGAAAAGCTTAAAACTGAATTTATTCAGGATGTGATTTATCACATTGATAAAGAATGTGGGACTGATCTTGGAAAAAAGTATACCGAGCATGTTTCAAAGATTGGCAAAGCCAAAGAGGACTAAGCGTTTCACGTTATTGTCAGTGGTTGGGAATCACCCGACAAGCTTATTATCAAGCAGAAAAACGTGCTCAAATGACTGCACAAGCAACTGAACAAATACTTGAGTTGGTTATGGAATATCGTTGTCTCATGCCAAGTATCGGAACACGTAAGTTGTATTGGCTTATTAAAGGCAAATTGTTGCAGCGTGGTTTAAAGTGTGGACGGGATCAGTTATTTAAAATATTGAAAGAGCATAATTTATTGATTCGCCCCAAGCGTCGCTATACAAAAACTACGGATAGCAAGCATTGGATGAAGAAGCATCCAAATTTATTAAAGGATTATTCAGCAGTGCAAGCCAACGAAGTCTTTGTTAGTGATATTACTTATGTTGAGAGTGCTGAAGGCGTACATTATTTATCATTGGTGACAGATGCTTATACCCGTCAGATTAAAGGTTATAAGTTATCGAATGATATGCGTGCGGAGAATGTTATGCAGGCTCTACATATGGCGATGCAGCATGTGACGGATCGAGCGACTAGGATGATTCATCATTCAGACAGAGGCTCTCAGTATTGCTCTGAGCTATATCAATCGGCATTGCGCCATTATGGGATATGTCCTTCCATGACAGATGGATACCTTGCGAAACAGTGTTTCTCATATCAAAATGCATTAGCAGAGCGGATTAATGGAATATTAAAGCAGGAGTTTTTAACTACACGATGTCAAACCATGAAGGAGTTAGATCACTTAATTACGGAATCTATCATGATTTATAATTGCTATAGACCACATTTAAGTTTAAATATGAACACCCCGAATCAGATGTATGAGCAAACTAAAACCGAGCTAATTGCTTAACTCGGTTTGAAGTGGAATACTGTCAATCTATTTCAGGACAAGACATTTTAACTGTTTAACACCACAGCAAATTAAGCTTCAATCGTTTGAACAGCAATCTTTTTCGCAGGATCTGCTTTGCGACGTACTGCTGGTACAGGTTCGCCATAGTATTGACGGTCAGCGAAGTAGCTTGAACGAACCATCGGCGCTGCCCAAATATTTCTAAAGCCCAGCTTTTGACCATGCGCAGTGTAGCGTTCAAATTCTTCTGGTGTAACGAAGCGGTCAATCGGCGCATGCTCTTTTGAAGGCTGTAAATACTGGCCAATTGTTACATAGTCAACGCCGTGTGCATGCAAATCATCTAAAAGTGAAATGACTTCTTCTTCAGTTTCACCAATACCGACCATCAAACCACATTTGGTTGGAACGTCTGGGCAATATTCTTTAAACATTTTTAACAGATTTAAAGAGTGTTGGTAGTCTGAACCTGGACGCATCGCTTTGTATAAACGCGGCACAGTTTCAATGTTATGGTTAAACACATCAGGTGGACACTCAGTCATAATGCGAAGCGCAATGTCCATACGACCACGGAAGTCAGGTACCAAAATCTCAAGTAAAGTATTCGGGCTTAATGCACGTGCTTCTTTAATACAGTCAACAAAGTGTTGTGCGCCACCGTCAAGTAAGTCATCACGGTCTACAGAAGTGATCACGGCATATTTTAAACCTAAGTTTGAAATCGTTTCAGCCATATGACGTGGTTCGTCTGCGTCAAGTGCATTTGGACGGCCATGTGCTACGTCGCAGAAAGGACAACGACGTGTACAAATGTCACCCATAATCATAAAGGTTGCCGTACCGCCACCAAAACATTCAGGTAGGTTTGGACATGCAGCTTCTTCACAAACGGTATGCAGTTTTTGTTCACGTAGGGTTGATTTAATGCGTTGCACTTCTTCGGGTGCTGCCATTTTCACGCGAATCCAATCCGGCTTGCGTGGCGTTTCAACCGTAGGAATAACTTTTACAGGTATACGCGCGACCTTTTCTGCGCCACGAAGTTTGATACCCTGCTCAGGTTTACGGTTTTCAGACATATTCAACTATTCCACTGTTTTTGACGGGGGAGATGCTAAAAATAGCAGTATTAGTATAGCGGAAATGCGAATTGATAGGGCGGAAATACTATTCATTTACTAAATGTGGTTATCACTTAATATATGTAAGCTAAATACAGCAAATTGCCTGCAATTACGTCATAATATGCCCAAGATAAGTAATAAGTTTTTGAAGAAGGAGCGTTGAATGCCACGTAAAAAAGAGGTCGTTGGTGGAACTTTCGTTAAGTACGATGCGGTCGTTCTAGGTTCAGGCCCTGCGGGTGAAGGCGCGGCAATGAAACTTGCCAAATCTGGAAAGCGTGTTGCGATTGTGGATGTACGTGAGCAGCTCGGTGGTAACTGTACCCATGTGGGGACCATTCCAAGTAAAGCTTTACGTCAAACGGTATCGAGTATTATCCGTTATCGCCGCGACCCAATGTTTAAAAAAATGGGTGACTGGCGTCAGTTTACAATGAAGCAAGTGCTTCAAAATGCACATAAAGTGATTCAACAACAGGTTGATACACACTCACGTTTTTATGACCGCAATAAAATTGATATTTACCATGGTCGTGCCTATGTTCAAGACCAAAATACGGTTTTAGTGTTTAGCCCTGAAGGCATCAAAGAAACGATCATGTGCAAACAAATCGTGATTGCAACGGGTAGCCGTCCATACCGTCCTGCGGCGCTTGATTTTAATCATCCGCGTGTATTCGATTCGGACAAAATTTTAGACCTCGATTATTCGATCCAAAAAATCATCATTTATGGTGCAGGTGTGATTGGTTGTGAATACGCGTCTATTTTCATTGGGCTAGATCATAAAGTTGACTTGATTAATACACAGCATAAATTACTGAGTTATCTAGACGATGAAATTTCTGATGCTTTGTCTTATCACTTACGTCAACAAGGGGTCTTGATTCGCCATAATGAGCAGATTGATCATCTTGAAACATATGATGATCACGTGGTGCTGCATTTGCAAAGCGGTAAGAAAATTAAAGCAGATGCTATTTTGTGGTGTAACGGTCGCTCTGGAAATACGGATGGCTTAGGTTTAGAAAATGTGGGTATTACGCCAAACAGCCGTGGTCAAATTACAGTCAATGATCAATACCAAACCGAAGTGGAAAACATTTACGCTGCGGGTGATGTGATTGGTTGGCCTTCACTGGCTTCTGCTGCATATGACCAAGGTCGTTGCGCAGGTGCAAACATGAGCGGTGAAGTGGGTGTAGAACCTGTGGTTGATATTCCGACAGGAATTTATACCATTCCAGAAATTTCTTCAATTGGTAAAACTGAACAAGAGTTAACTGAAGAAAAAATTCCGTATGAGGTGGGTCAAGCTTCTTTCCGTCATTTGGCGCGTGCGCAAATTACGGGTGACACAGTGGGTGAATTGAAAATTTTATTCCACCGTGAAACTTTGGAAGTGCTGGGTGTTCATTGCTTCGGTAATAACGCTTCGGAAATTATTCATATTGGTCAAGCGGTGATGAATAGTCCAAACAATACCATCAATTATTTTGTTGAAACGACGTTTAACTATCCAACGATGGCTGAAGCATATCGTGTAGCGACCTTAAATGGTATGAACCGTTTGTTCTAATTTTTATAGTATTTTCAGAGACCTGTAAGTTTAGACTTGCAGGTTTTTTTATACCTAAAATTGCTAATTTGTAATTGCAGGCATATCTAAATGCCTAAAACTTTTTAACGATTTGTGCGGTGGTAGGTGAGTGTGACAAGTAAGGGGGGAGGGAGCAACTTTGCTTATGAGATACAGTAATTTTGTGGATGCCATGTTTCTTAGCGTAGGACATGGAAAGAATGATCCAGTGATACGGCATAGCAGATATTTTTAGACATAAAAAAACCAACAAAGTTGGCTTTTTGAATTGGGCTGCGACGTGAAATCAGTTACAGGATGAACTGATGTAAGAAGTAGGCAGAAATCATCATGCCTAACACAAAAAACATGCACGAATAAGCGTCAAGCTGATAACGCTTTTCTAATTGATGTTCAACATGCTGTATATTTTCTTCTTGCATAATTTTCATGGAAGTTTTTATTCCGATTTAATTATCGTTAAAATCCTATTGCATGTTTGTATTTTTAACATAAAAAAATGCTTAAATAAAGTACTAATTAAAAATAATCAGATCTCCACTATGCATAATCACTTAAATATTCAAGTTTATGCTGAGTTAATCTAGAAGCCAGCAGCTACCAATAACTAACTATCTGAAAGTCATAGAACTTAGGATTTTATTATTTATCGTTAAAATAAGATAATTGAATTTAAAACTGTGGATAAATGTGCTTTTAAATGAATTTAAAATACCAAGAGATAATAAAATATGTGGATAAGTTTTATACAAATGAATTCAAATTAAAATAAAACGTATTGATATAAATAAAGAAGCCAACGCAGCCTATACATCGATCTTGCATAGTTTACGTCGGCTTATTTTTATAAATTATTGATTTAATGCATAAATATTGGCTTGAATCCAAATGTTGCCGCGAATGTATTGTCCAATATTAAAGTTGGCGTACTCTGGATTTTTAGTGGCAATACGAATCAGTGTCGCAGGTTGGTTGTCTTCATGAATCAAAGCAACATCAAGCAGAGTGTAGTCTTGTTCCATAAATTGCATGCTGGTTTTGCCAACAATATTCCCTTGGAACCATGCTTCATCTTCCTGACCGATCTTTTCGCCATACAAATAAGCGACCATTTTTGAAAAATCGACAGTCACAGGTTCTTTGTCATCATCCGACTTTGGTTCCCATGCATCAATCTGTTCTTGCAGGTTTGCAGGAGCAATGCCATTGTTTGCTGCCAAAATATCGTTCAAGGCACGATGATGTTTAATCGATGCAGGATCATCAACCACCAGTTGCTCGTGCTCTGCGACTGCTTCTAGTTCATATGCCCATGCATTGAGATGTGCAATATAGGTTTGGTCTTTTTGGTATTGAGCATGATTGACGCTATATAAGCTGTCATAAGCGTAGACGATACTGTTATTGCCTAAGTTTAAACGTAAAACGGCTTGTGTGTTGGATTGACCGCGAATGATGCGTTCAACCACAGCAGACACTTTATAGGGGCTATTAAAACTTGGAAATGCAGTTTTAACAGCCTTGGGTTTATTGTCTTCAACCGCGATGACTTGAGTCAGTTGAACAGCCGCTTGACTTGGACCTTGAATGAGCCAACAACCCGCATCCATATCTTGTTCAGTCTGGCATAAACCCATCGGCATGATTGGTGCATTTAAAGCTAAACCTAACCATTTAGGGACATCTTGTGCAGGGTTATCTGTGAGTAAATTCCAATGCTCGACGTGGCTACCAAAGTTTTGGTCATCAATGGTGATTATTTCTGGACTATTTTGATTCTTCATATGCACGATTGAATGAGGTTATATATCCCTATTAAATCGAGGGTTATTTCTATATTTCAAGTGCTATATTTTATTTTTACTAGAAAATCATCAAAAAAGAGTAAAGCCTTACTTTATTTGATAGACAAAAGAACAAAGTATTTTCATCTGATACTTAAAAAGTATGAAGCGAGCTTTGTATAGGTGATTTTGAGCGGTTTTATCTATTATGCTCAAGCACTGAGTTTGTTAGACTAAGGCAGTTTCTTTTGTTTATGGATGTGCAGTGCTGCCATTTAAACTGTGGGTCGATGCAGATGCATTGCCTAAAATTTTACGTGAAGTGATTTTACGTGCTTCAGATCGTTATCAGCTTGAAGTGACCTTTGTGGCCAATCAAAATGTCGGGATTACGCCTTCCGTTCGTATAAATTCAATTCAAGTAATGAGTGGGGCTGATGCCGCGGATAAAGAAATCATCGAACGCATGAAAGAGAATGATATTGTGATGACACAAGACATTCCGCTTGCCGCGCAAGTGATTGAAAAGGGTGGAATCGCAATTCACCCACGTGGTGAAATCTATACTACAGCCAATGTCAAAGCCCGCCTACATTTACGTGATTTTATGGATTCATTACGTGGAGCAGGCGTAAATACGGGTGGGCCATCACCTATTTCTGAGCGTGATAAACGCGAATTTTCTAGTTCTTTAGACCAAACCATTCAAAAGCAAAAACGCAAAACTGCCATTTAGCATCGAGCTGATTATGTCTTCTAAAGCCAATCTGATGGCAACCTATGGATTATTGGTTTTTATTTGGTCCACAACGCCTTTAGCGATTGTGTGGAGTGTGACCGATTTACATATGCTGTGGGCATTGGTATTACGTTTTTTCATCGCGCTGCCTTTGGCGATTTGTTTGTTATTGGTTTTAAAGCGACAGTTCCCCACTGATAAAGTCGCTTGGCATAGTTATTTGGCTGGTTCTTTTAGCTTGATTGGCTCGCAGTTTTTTACCTATGTGGCCACCAACTATATTAGTTCAGGCATGATTGCATTGATGTTTGGCTTAGCACCGATTATGGCAGGGCTGATCGGACGTTTTTACTTTAAGAGCTATTTGAGTGCGATGCAGTGGCTTGGGATGTGTATTGCACTGCTGGGACTTGCGATAATTTGCCTTGCAGGTACAGCACAGCATGTCCATCCGTTTGGGATTGGACTGATGTTACTGAGTGTATTTTCTTATGCAGCCTCTATTTTCTGGGTGAAAAAAGTCAATGCGAATATTGAACCCGTTGCACAAGCGACAGGTTCAATTTTGGTGTCGACATTGGCGGCTATATGTATTGTGCCGTTTATTTGGCAGCATGCACCGCAGCAAATGCCCGATTTGAAAACTTGCTTGGCGCTGCTATATACGGTCGTCATGGCATCATTGATTGCGATGTTCTGTTATTTTAAATTGGTGCAGAAAATTCAACCTACGACTTTATCGCTGACTACCGTCATGACACCGATGATTGCTTTATTTATAGGTGCTGTGCTGAATCAAGAAAAACTCTCGATGATGGTGATTTTGGGTGCAGTGGTTTTATTGTCAGGTTTGTTCGTTTATTTTTATAAAGATCTTCAGGCAAGTCGGAAACTTGCCCAAAAGTTAAAAAGCCAAAACTAGTCCAAGGTTCTGGCTTTAATGATCTTCGACAGTCAAAGAAATACAGTCGGCCAGTTTGACACGATCTTGTGGGTGCAAGGTAATAAAGTATGCTCCCGTGCGGCACTTGCCATTTTCCTCTTCATTGCTGTACACCACTTGCGCAATCGCGGCAATATGGAAGAAGTTTTCAGGGTGGCTCAAGGTTAAGTGGATATAGGTACCATCTTGAATTTGTTTTTCGCTATAGAAACTCAAACCACTTTCAGAAAAATTCACATGTTCAGGCGTAGGTAACATGGTTTGTACAATTGTGTCGTACAAAGACCCCGTGATCAGGTTTAATTTCTGGTTAAATAGGGATAAGATTCGAGCAATTTGTTGATCTTTTTCAGATAATTGTTCTAATTCGTAGTTTAGTGCATGATCAAATTGATCTAATTCTGCGAGTAGTAGAAAATAGCGCGGTAAAACAAAATTAGGATCGTAAGGGTCATTCAGGGCAACATCATCAGAAATGATCTGATAGTTAATTCTCAAGGCCGCATCGATTCGTGACATCACACGACGTTCTGTTTGAACGTTTTGATGCTGTAAATTTTCCATAATTATGACCTCGGACTAGATGGTATGTTTAAACCAATCTCGCTGTATATAGGGTTGAGATATACTCGCGCACGGCGTAGCAACCACTTTATTTCTTTTATTGCACTGGTTTCGATGATCGGTCTGACACTGGGTGTGGCTGTACTTATTACAGTCTTATCTGTAATGAATGGTTTCGACCGAGAGCTGAAAACACGTGTACTTGGAATGATACCTCAAGCCACTGTTTCTTCAACACAAATTTTAACAGATTGGCCTGAACTTGCAAAAAAAATTGAGACAAAGGAACACGTCACAGGCGTAGCACCGTTTACTCAATTGCAGGGGATGCTTACGGCACAAGGCCAAGTGGCTGGAATTATGGTCACGGGGATCGAACCTCAATATGAAAAAAAGGTTTCGATTATCCAAGACCACATGGTTGAAGGGGGTATTGATAACTTAAAAAAAGGTGAGTTTGGTATTGTTCTAGGTAAACAAATGACCGATGCCTTAGGTTTAGGTTTAAATGATAGTGTGACTTTGGTTTTACCTGAGGCAACACCATCACCAGCAGGTGTGGTACCGCGTTTTAAACGTTTCAAAATTGTGGGCATTTTCAGCATTGGTGCTGAGGTCGATTCGATGATGGGCTATATTGCCTTGAATGATGCATCAACGTTGTTACGCTTACCTGATGGCGCGCAAGGCATTCGCTTGAAATTGGATGATATTTTTGCAGCACCTAAAGTAGCTGATGAAATTGTGATGGATCTGCCAAGCGGTTTTTATGCTTCGAATTGGACCTATACTCACGGCAATTTGTTTAGTGCGATCCAAATGGAAAAAGCCATGGTGAGCTTATTACTTTTCCTGATTGTATTAGTGGCTGCATTTAATATTGTGTCATCCTTGGTGATGGTCGTGACCGATAAAAAATCGGATATTGCCATATTACGTACCCTTGGCGCCTCACCTGCAACTATTACCCGTATTTTTATGGTTCAGGGCACGATTATTGGTGTGATTGGTACGGTATCGGGTGCGATTCTCGGCATTGTTTTTGCCTCTGGAATTAGTGGTTTTGTAGGTTGGTTAAACAATGTGATGGGACTTCATTTGTTTGATGCCTACTTTATCAATTACCTACCTTCGTATTTAAGATGGCAAGATGTATTAACCATTGTGTCACTGTCTTTAGTTTTAAGTTTCCTTGCAACAATTTATCCTGCAATGCGTGCTGCAAAAATCCAACCTGCGGAGGCATTACGTTATGAGTAAAATTGTTTTAGAAGCACAAAATATTGAAAAACATTTTACCGATGGTAAGTCGACTGTTGAGGTGATTAAAGGCCTCTCTCTACAAGTTAAAGCAGGTGAATTTGTCTCGATTGTGGGGTCGAGTGGTTCGGGTAAAAGTACTTTGTTACATGTCTTGGGTGGTTTAGACCGTCCGAGTTCGGGCCAAGTGTTTTTGCAGGGCAGTCGTTTTGACAGTTTGAATGAAGCTGAGCGTGGTTATTTACGTAACCAACACTTAGGTTTTGTTTACCAGTTCCACCATCTGTTGCCTGAGTTTACGGCTTTGGAAAATGTGGCAATGCCACTGATGTTACGTCAAGGCACCAACTTTAAAGATGTACAAAAGCAAGCCGAATATTTACTCGAACGTGTAGGATTGACGCATCGTTTAACCCATAAACCGGGTGAGCTTTCGGGTGGGGAACGTCAACGTGTTGCATTAGCGCGTGCATTGGTGGCCAAGCCAGCATTAATGATGGCAGATGAACCAACAGGCAACTTAGATCGTAAAACAGCAAGCAAAATTTTTGAGCTGCTGATGGATTTACGTCAGGAGTTCAATATGGCGATGTTGATCGTGACACATGATGAACAACTGGCTCAGTCCGCCGATTCTATTTTGCATATGCAAGATGGTCTTTGGGTCAATGACTAGGCTGGATGCCGACAAAAATATGAGATAAAGCCACTATCTATTGAAGCCCACTTCGGTGGGCTTTATTATGGCGCCAATAAAAAAAATAACTGAATAAAAGAATGAAGTTTTTATATGTTGCTGCTTGGATTGTAGGAATTGCATTGATGGGGCAGAACGTCCCCATTCTAAATCACCTTTTTTATCCAGCGCTGATTTTGGTCAGCGTACTTTTGCCGTTACAGTTTTTTCTCTTTAAGTACAAACACGCCCTTATTTTGCAGTTTATATGCGGACTGATTTATTCCATGTTGTTTTTAACTGCGGGATATCATTATGCACAATCGGCTTTGCAACAGCGTCTAGCCTATAAAGAAACAAAAGTTGAAGATGCTGAAGTCATTGTTTATATAGAAAAAATTAACCAACTGGGTGCTGAGACTATTCAGCAAGAAATACAGGTCTTGAACCGACATGTGAAACCAGTGCAATGGTTGAGTTTTCAAAAAAGGATCTCGGATGAGCAAGAGGTCTTGGAACTTGGGAAATACTACCGACTGACAGGGGAAATACGTCCTGCACATAGTTATTCGGTGCAAGGTGTATTCGATGTTGAGCAGTGGTATCTGCAACGTAATCTTATGTCGGGTTTTAAACTCAAGCACATACAACCCTTGTCTGAATCAGAAATTTCTGCATTAGGCTATACTAATTATTTAAGAAAACAGCAGGGCATACTCAATAAAATTCAACTGGGTATAGAACAACAGCGATTAAATATTCGTTATTTTATTTATAACCAGCCTTTAAGTCATAAGGGTCTAATTCTAGCGCTCCTGACTGGGGATGAAAGTTTCTTAGATAAGGAGACGACAGCACTTTTTCAACGCTTTGGCATTAGCCATTTATTAGCAATTTCTGGGCCACATGTGCTGATCTTTGCCGTGATGCTGTGTTGGCTGTTACAGAAGGTGCTGAATCGTTATTGGCCACAGATTTTTCTAAAAATCCCACGGCCTTATGCATTGTTACTGCCATTTTGTTGCTGCGTATTGCTGTATTGTGCCTTTGTTGGTTTTGAAATTCCTGCACTTCGTACTTTACTCAGTTGTTTCTGTTTAAGTGTGTTGATTTGGCTCAGACAGAAAATTTCAGCTTTGACGTTACTCTTATTGAGTGCATCACTTCTTTTACTGTTTGATCCTTTTTCAATTCTATCAGCGGCCTTTTGGTTGTCCTATGGTGCGTGCTTTGTGCTTTTACGCATTTATCAAACCACTATTCGGCTGGATTTGACTCGCCCGCAGTCTTGGCAGAAAAAATTCGTTTTTAGCTTAAAACTTTTGGTTGAGTCGCAGTGGAAAATATTTGTGGCTCTGATGCCTTTGGTGATTATTTTCTTCAAGCAAGTCTCATGGGTGAGTCCAATCAGTAACCTTGTCGCTATTCCACTGATCAGTTTGTTGGTTGTACCACTAGAGGTTTTGGCAGCATTAACTTTTTATCTTTTCGAACCGCTGAGCAGCCTTTTGTTTCAGTTGGCGGATTGGGTGCTGGTATTTTTATTGGGCATACTCAATGTACTGGATGCACTACTACCGATTAAGTTATATCCAATTGCACTCAATACTTGGCAAGTCATTTTACTGATTTTGCTTTTAATCATTGTTTTTATGCCCAAACCCAGCCTCCCTAAATCATGGCTGGTGCTAGGTTTGATTCCTTTGTTGGGGTTCAGTAGCCAAAACCGTCCTTTTGAGTTAATCGTACTGGATGTAGGTCAGGGACAAGCCGTGTATATGCAGCATGGTCAACAGTATGCCATGATTGATGTTGGTGGCTCCTATGATGAATCGAAGTTTAGTGTTGCTAAGCAGATTATTCAGCCATTTTTATCGAAGCAAGGCGTGAGCCAATTAGATCAGCTGATACTTACACATTTGGATCAAGATCATAGTGGAAGTTATGCCACATTAAAAAATGAGTTGTCGATCAATCAAATCTATTCCAATCAGCAATTGGATGTGGCAAATAGGTCAAATTTTAACTATTGCCAACAAGGTCAGATCTGGCACTGGTCTGAACAAGTGGAAATCAAAATTTTGTCACCGAAAGCCAATCAATTGGCACAAGTGCCATATCAGCAAAATGAGCTATCTTGTGTGGTCTATATACAGGTGAAGGATGTACAGTCTTATCAGTATTTTCTGATTATGGGGGATGCGGGCTGGCAAACCGAGTTTCAATTATTGCAGGATTATCCAGACTTAAAAGTTGATGTATTGGTCTTAGGGCATCATGGCAGTCGGCATAGTTCAGCCTATGCATTTTTAAAACACTATCGACCAAAATTAGCAATTGCTTCAGCAGGTTTCAATAACCGTTATGGACATCCAAGTACAGTAACGCAAGCCCGTTTGAAAGCTTTAAACATCCCATTCTTAACAACAGCAGGACAAGGCAGTATCGGTTTTATTGCGCAGCCTACAGGGTTTATTGAACTGACGACACAACGTCAGACTCGACAGTGGTTGCAGTCGACTGAATCTGTTGTTCCATACGCAGTTGCTCTAAACGCGTCACAGCCTCATTAAAAGGGAGGTTATACAGCGTTCGAAGCTCAGGATTGGCTTTAAAGCGCTTATAGGTCCAATGATAATGCTCTGGATGACGACGAATCAGGTCTTCAATGGCTTGGTGAATGACGAAGGTGCCATCATTGGCTGTACCCTGATAAATACTTTCACTGATTTCTTCAATGTACATATCAAAGCCATCGTCATTACGAATAGCATAGAGCAGTAAAGCCTTGGCTTTGGTTTTTTGAAGCAGTTTGGCGCTCAGGTTGCTTGAAGCCAAAGGAAAGCCAAAATAAGGAATCATTTCCCCACCTTGTTTTGGGGTATGATCGGGTAAAATTACGGTTGTACCCCCTTGTTTGAGCGCCTTAAAAATTTGGCGTACTCCCGATTCATCGGTAGGGACCAGATGAGCACCTTCACGGCTGCGCGCCTCACGAACAAATAAGTCAGCACCAGGATCCTTGACCGGTTTATACATAATGGTCATTTCAGTAAATTGGGCGATATAACTATTCATAATTTCCCAAGTGCCAAAATGGGGAACAATTAGAACCAAGCCCTTTTTAGCTGCAAGTGCTTCATGTATGAGATGTTCACCATACACTTTTTGAATGCGTGCAATATTTTTTTGGTTGCTTGAACCCCAGATACTAAAAAACTCAAAATAGGTGGTTAGTTCATTACGCACTGTTTTTCTTGCGATTACTTCACGTTGTTCATCACTGAGCTCTGGCAGTGCAATTTTTAAGTTGAGTCTGAGGGCATCATTGTTTTTACTGATTTTTAAAAGATTGACTAAACCTGCTAACCCCTTAGCAAAAAAACGTGCAAGTTTAATAGGTTGTTTGCTTACAAAACGCAGTAAACGATAGGTCGAGTTTTGCTCTTGTGCTTTAGTCATTCTTTAGAGTCAATGGTACATGTGGGTAAAAACAAAAAATATTATAGGCCAAAATGAACGGTTTCGACAGTTTTGTATAAATCAGTGTATATAATGAGGGCAATTTTATTCAAGTTTGGATTGTTATATGTCCGATTGGCCACCAAAACCAGAAAATGAAACGCCGAAACAACAGCCTGTACATGAAGAACCGACAGGAAATGAATGGAAACTTTTAGAAAAAGCAGTTTTAGCTTCTGTTGAAGAACAACGTCGTGCACGTCGCTGGGGCATCTTTTTCAAATGTCTAACTTTTGCCTATCTTTTGTTTATTCTATTTGCCATGACCAAGAGTTGTTCGACTAGTGGTACGGAGGCAACCGCATCTAAGCATATTGCTGTGGTTGATATTGTGGGTACCATTGCTGCTGACGAGCAAAGCGTGAACAGTGATGACACGATTAAGTCATTAAAGAAAGCTTTTGAAAATAAACAAAGCCAAGCGGTGGTACTCAATATTAATTCACCGGGCGGTTCTCCGGTTCAGTCGGATGAAATCTGGCAAGAAATTCAATATTTGAAAAAAGCACATAGCGATAAAAAATTGTATGCAGTGATTGGTGATACAGGTGCATCAGGTGCTTACTATATCGCATCTGCTGCTGACGAAATCTTGGTGAATCCATCGAGTTTAGTGGGTTCAATCGGTGTGATTATGCCGAACTATGGGGTGAATGGCCTCATGCAAAAACTGGGTGTTGAAGACCGCACCATGACCTCTGGTCAAAACAAAGCTTTATTGTCAATGACACAACCTGTTAACCCTGCGCAGCGCGCACATGTTCAAGGTGTACTTGATAATGTACACGAGCATTTTATTAATGCTGTGAAACAAGGTCGTGGCAAAAAGTTAAAGTCGAACGATCCGGCACTCTTCTCAGGTCTTTTCTGGACTGGTGATCAGGCGGTCAAGCTGGGTATTGCGGATCGTATTGGTAATTTACATACTTTAAAACGTGAACTAAATACCGATAAAGCGATGGATTATACCGTGGTACATAGCCCACTAGATGCTGTATTAGGCCGTTTAGGTGCATCGATGGGAGCTGGTTTTGCATCTTCACTTTCAAATCAAATGCAAACTGAACAGACCACGAAACTCCAATGAAACCTTTAATTCATTTTGCGCACGCCAATGGCGTGCCTTCTAAGGTCTATCAGAAATTATTTGATTTACTGTCAGATCAGTATGATGTGATCTATGTACCTTTATTAGGGCCAGATAGAAGCTACCCGATTGATAACCATTGGAAAAGCTTAACTCAGCAAGTGATTGACAGTATTGTTCGTCAGGCGCAGGGTCGTAAAGTGATTGGTTTAGGACATTCATTAGGATCAGTGCTGACGTTTCAGGCGGCATTACAGCGTCCTGAGCTATTTCAACAAGTCGTCATGATGGACCCGCCTTTGATTATGGGCAAAGCCTCGTTTGCATTACATTTTGCGAAGATGCTGAAGTTAAAAATGGTCGATACCATGTCACCAGCAGCGCTATCTTTACGGCGTCGTGACCATTGGGAAAGCCGTGAACAAGCAGCTGAGCTTTTACGTCCAAAAGGTTTTTATAAAGACTTTGATCGAGACTGCTTTCAAGCTTATATTGACTATGCTTTAACGGAAGATCGTGTCCGTGGTGGTGTTGAACTTGCGATTACGAAAATGGATGAAGTTCATATCTTTAGGACCAATCCATCTTTGTGGTGGTTGCCGCAGCCTAAACCTGTTGTGCCAGTACACTATGTAGCAGCAGAAAAAGGACCATTTATTGGTCATGGTTTCCCAAAAATGGTGAAAAGTAAATTTGGAATTGGCTATACCGTTGTTTCTGGTAGTCATATGTTTCCTTTGGAGCGACCAGAAGAAACGGTTGCTTTGATTAAGATGCTGATTCAAGAAAATGTTTAAGAGTACTTTTTAGCAACCATAAAAAAACGCCTCCTTGGAGGCGTTTTTTATTTTTAAAATTTGCAAAACTGAATCGGCTCGTGCATCAGTGTATTGCGGTAGAGAACACCTTGGTCTGTATGCTGAATCGTTTGTGTACAAATCCACTCTACCACTTGCGGGTAGATGATATGCTCAAGCGTATGGACACGTTGGGCCAAACTATTCACACCATCATGTGAACCAACTTGCAGTACACCTTGTGCCAAAGCTTGACCTGCATCGAGTTCAGCCGTCACATAGTGCACGGTACAGCCATGCAGTTGATCGCCAGTATTCAAGACGCGCTGATGGGTATGCATACCTTTGTAATGCGGTAGAAGAGAAGGGTGAATGTTGATCATTTTCCCTTCCCAAGCACTGACAAATTTCTCACTTAAAATACGCATAAAGCCAGCAAGAACCACCAAGTCCACATCCCAATCGAGTAACTGTTGATGCATGACATCATCAAAAGCTTCCCGATGAGGATACTGTTTGTGTTCAATGACCGCTGTCGCAATACCTGCATTTTCAGCACGCTGTAGCGCATAGGCTTCAGGTTTATTGGAAATCACACCCACAATTTGCCCTGACAGATTGGCATCAATCAAGGCTTGAAGGTTTGATCCACTTCCTGAAACCAGAACAGCAATTTTAATCATATGACTTAAGCGAATACCACACGGATTTTTTCGTCTGCGCCTTCAACTGACTCAGCATTGTCTACGATATGCCCCATAGTAAACGCTTTTTCACCCAGGTTATTGAGTCGTTCAACTGTTTTGTCAGCATCAGCAGCATCGACAACTAAGACCATACCTACGCCACAGTTGAATGTGCGATACATTTCGAACTGTTCAACACCGCCTTCGCGCTGAAGAAGTTTAAACAATTCTGGCCATTCCCAAGATGCTTCATTCACAACAGCTTGAGCACCATTCGGCAATACGCGTGGTAAGTTACCTGGTAAACCACCACCAGTAATGTGCGCCATTGCGTGTACATCAACTTCTTTTAAAAGCTGAAGAATAGGCTTCACGTAAATACGTGTTGGTTCCATTGCAACATCAGCAAGTGGACGACCATCAACGATTTGCGTCAAGTCAACGTTTTTCACGTCTAAAATTTTACGAAGTAGAGAGTAACCGTTTGAGTGAGCACCACTTGATGCAACACCAATTAAAACGTCACCCGCTTTGACTTTAGAGCCATCAATAATTTTGCTTTGCTCAACTACGCCTACACAGAAACCTGCCAAGTCGTAATCTTCGCCTTCATACATGCCAGGCATTTCGGCAGTTTCACCACCAACCAATGCACAACCAGCAAGTTCACAGCCTGTACCAATACCCGTAACTACGTTTGCAGCTACATCTACATTAAGATGGCCAGTTGCATAGTAGTCAAGGAAGAATAATGGCTCAGCGCCACATACAAGAAGATCGTTTACACACATTGCAACCAAGTCTTGACCAATCGTGTCATGACGGTTCAAATTCAATGCTAAACGTAATTTTGTACCAACACCGTCTGTGCCAGATACGAGAACAGGTTCTTCATAACCTTTAGGGATTTTACAAAGTGCACCGAAGCCACCTAATCCGCCCATTACTTCAGGACGAGTAGTACGCTTCGCGACAGATTTGATACGATCGACTAACGCGTCGCCCGCTTCAATGTCGACACCTGCATCTTTGTAGCTTAAACCAGTGTTTGGGGTAGAAGTTGAGTTGCTCATAATGAAGTCTCCGCATTCGCGGGGCGATTATACCTGAATATACGAAACACATATGTTATTTCTGCGCTAAAATGTTATCTTTACTAAAATATTTTTCTCAATAACGATTAAATCTGACAAAGGCGAGATTGCATGCAAGATCGTACACTTAAACGTATTTTTATTTTGGCAGGAATCGCGCTCATACTCTGGGTATTGTATCTACTCAAGCCTGTTGTTTTACCTTTTATTGGTGCATTTTTAGTCGCTTATCTGTTTAGTCCACTGGTCGATAAACTGCATAAAATTGGCTTACCACGTTGGTTATCTATTAGTGCAGTTTTTATCGGTATTGGCGTTGTCATTACATTGGCATTTTGGTATTTGGTTCCACTGGTGTGGGAACAGCTGATGTATGCAAAGAACAGTATTCCTTCAGGTATACATTGGGCGAATTATAAATTCCTGCCTTGGTTATCTGACAGTTTTAATCTGGTCCCAATGGAATTAGATGTTGACCAGATTTCAGCCGCGATTATGGAATATGTACAGACCAACTATAGTGCAGACAGTATTCAGGCTATGATTGCCAAGTTGGCTCAATCTGGACTGAACTTCATTCAGATTGGTGGTACTGTTGTGCTGATCCCAATTATTGCATTCTATTTTTTATTAGATTGGGATCGCATGCTGGACAGTTTCCGTCGTCTTATTCCACGGCGATATGAAGAACAGACATTAGTCATTGTTAAAGAATGTCATAGTGTACTTGGTGCTTTTGTCAAAGGTCAGTTCTTGGTCATGGTGCTCTTGGGCGTGGTCTATGCAATGGGCTTACAGTTAATTGGACTTGAAGTAGGTTTGATTATTGGGATGGTGGCTGGGCTGTGCAGTATTATTCCGTACTTAGGTTTTGCGGTCGGGATTATTGCCGCAGTGATTGCAAGTTTATTCCAGTTTGGTATTGATTGGATGCAATTACTCTTGGTTGGTGTAGTCTTTATGATTGGTCAGGCAGTGGAAGGCTATATCTTACAACCGTTCTTGTTGGGCGATAAAATTGGCTTGTCTCCAGTTGCTGTGGTATTTGCAGTACTGGCTGGTGCGCAATTGGGCGGTATTTTAGGGATGTTGATTGCGTTGCCTGTGGCTGCCGTGATTGTTGTCTTATTAAGACATGCACGTGAGTTTTATGAAAATAGTCCGATGTATAGTACACCTACTTTTGTTGTGCAAGATTCATCCGCGGGTTCAATTACGATTGAAACTGACCAAATCGATGTCGATATTGAACTAAAAAATCAAGCGGTAAAAGCTCAGCAAGCATCTGAAAATTCAAGTAAGATTGATCAGATAGACCATAAAGAACTTTAGGATATACAAACCAGCATGCGTCAATTGCAACTAGATATTGAACCCCAACTCGATGCCCGAATCAGTGATTTTTCTGGGCCGGGATGGGGGCCTGTTATCGATGCGATTCGTCAGTTACATGCAGGTTTAATGAATCGTTTTTATGTTTATGGTGGTGCGGGTTCTGGAAAAAGCCATTTACTTTCAGCAATTTGTGATTCTTATTTAGATGTAGGTAAAACAGCGATTCAAGTTTCATTACTTGAGTTGCTGGATGCGCCAACAGAAGCAATTACCTCTTTAGAGCGTTTTGACCTTGTCGCTTTAGATGACATCGAAGCCATCAGCGGTGTGCCGCATTGGCAGAAAGCGGTTTTTCACCTAATCAACTACAACAATGAAGAAGGTGGCCAGTTGGTGTTCTCTTCTCGTGTTGCGCCGATTGAATTAAAACTTGAACTACCCGATTTACAATCTCGCCTGACGCAGGCTGTAAGTGTGAAAGTACCAAACGGAAGTTTGTATGCCGATCGTTCTACATTGGTGATGTCGGTTTTATCGCGTCGAGGGATTCATATTGATCAACAGATTATTGATTATTTACTCGCACATGGGCCACATCAAACCTCGGTATTATTGCAAAGTTTAGAACAACTAATTCAACTACTAAAAGGTGAGAAAACCAAACTGAGTAATGCAAACCTCAGACAAATTTATGCGCTAATTGACGAATATCGGTAAATCATAATATTACTTGAGAAATTGTCCGAGCTGTGACAGAGTACGAAAAATTGTTAGATATTGCAGGGATTTTGCAATCTAAGAATAAAAAGAAAAGATAAAATAAAAGCAAGGAGATCGTTATGCTCAAGAAGAGCATAGGTGTAGCTACGCTATTGGTGGCGAGTCATGCCTATTCGGACAATATTAAGGTGACCATCACTGAAGATATTGTCAAAAATGACACGGAATGTTCACTTCGCGAAGCTATCGACTATATTAATCAAGGCATGCCTGAAGCAGGTTATTATGGCTGTGGGGGAAAAGATGCGATTTCCACCGTCATGCTTGAGAAAAATAAAACCTATTTGCTAAATACCCATCTTGCAATCAAAAAAGATTTAACACTCAGAACAAGTTATGACAGTTCTGTGGGGGAAGAAACTGTTCAGGGTTTAAGTAATGCCATCTTAAAAATGAATGGTTCTGACAACTTATTAAGGGTTGATAATGCTGAGAATGCTTTAATTCGTGTGTTGGTAAAAGAGGTTACTCTACAGGGCTGTGCGAAAGACTGCGGTGTGAATCAAGGTGGTTTAATTTATAACAATGAATATTTAGGTCTTGAGTACGTCAAATTAACAGGTGGTTTTGCAGGGCAAGGGGGGGCGATTTACAATGTCGCAACCTTGCTTGAAGATGGTACCAGTCGTAGTCTAGTCGAAATTCGCGCTACTCTGGTTGAACAAAACCAAGCGGTACAAGGTGCTATTTTGTATGGGGAGGCGCCTTCTTTTCGGATTTATAATTCAGTTTTCAAAGAAAATAAAACAACAGATGCAAGCAGTGCCAATATTTACTCTGTCAATAATGCAGCTGTTAAAGAAGATACAACCTTATCCAGTTTAGCATCACGTCTGGTCAGTAGTACCTTTGTGAAAAATACAGGTTATGTCGTCAATGTACGAGATGGCATGGCTTTGAATAACTTAACGGTGGTGGGAAACAGTAAAGGGATTTATTTCAATCCATCTACAAACTTGGCTTATCTGGCCAACAGTATCGTTTTAGGGAATGCTGAAAATACCATCACACAAAACTGTGCTGGAGATTTAAGTAAAGCAGTTCTTCAGAACAACTTAGTCACACAAAGTGACTGTGGCAGTGGTGCGAGCTATTATCCGAATGAGTTTTGGTCTGGCGCTTTGATTGCAGGCAGTGATGTGGTGGGTGAGTGTAAAACCATGTCTGCAGATGCTGACAGTTTATTGTGTCCTTATATTGTTCCCAACCAAAAATTTTTAGGCTATATCCGTCCACGCATTTTAATGAGTCAGACGCATTGGTTAGATTCCCCAATTGTGAACAAGGGTAAAGTGGTTGTAAACACAACGGATTCTTTAATTGGCTGTGAAAATTCAGATCAACGTGGTGTGAATCGAAATACGAACAATACCTTTTGTGATCGTGGTGCAATCGAGATTGAGGTCCCAACGACCATTAGCTTAATTGGTGAAGATCTGATTGCGGGGCAAGTAGCTAAACTTTCTGTTGCAGATCTGCTTGGAGATAGTGATCTACTGTCCAAAACCGAATGTGCAAGCTTGTTCAAATCGGCTAAAGCGCCAAATGGTGAAGAGTGGCAACCGGGTTGTATGCGGGTGCAGCAGACTCAAACGGTATCGAAAGGTAAAGTGGCGATTGATGAACTAGGAAATATTACTTACACGCCAAATGGAGCATGGCATGGTGCTGATATTTTTAGGTTACAGCTGGTCACAACCACGACACGTTTTGATGAGCATATTCCGTTCGTCGAAGTGAATGTACAAATTGTACAAGAACCGCAAAATCATATGGAAAGTGACAAAATTAAAACCTCTGGGGGAAGCACGGGTATTCTGAGCTTACTGGGGTTATTTGCTTTAATTTTGCTGCGTCGAAAATAAAAAGAAAAGGGCAAACATGAAACACTTTAAAAAAGGACTATTGGGTGTCATGGTAATAACTGCTATGACATTAATGGCTGCAGAAGATAGAACAATTCATGTCAACACATTTGAAGATGAAGATAATGTAAACATGAATCAATGTTCACTCCGTGAGGCAATCAAAACAGCCAGCTTAAACAAGGCTTATGGTGGCTGTAGTGCTGGGAATACCGGTTCAGGTCAAACCGATTATATTCAGTTAGCAGCGGGAACGTATAAACTGAGTAAGGAAATTGTTCCCGAGTCTAAAGTGGTGATTTTTGGGAAAAGCCCATATTTAGATCGTGAAAAAAATCCCATCACTTTTAAGTATCCAGCGCTAGGTGAGTTGACTTCACGGATTGATGCGGGTGGAAAGTCACGTTTATTTAATACTATTACCAAGACCAGTTTGACGCTAGAGAATGTGATTTTAGAAAATGGTTATTCGGCAGATGAAGGCGGTGCTTTATTGGTCGGTGGAGCATTAACCTTAAATAATGCACAAATTCTAAACTCAAAGTCCGATAAAAAAGGTGGAGCACTCTATCTCGTTGGTCCTGGTGAGCATCAGGTGACTGTAAATAATAGTGTATTACAAGGCAACCAAGCGACTGTGGGTAGTGTTCTTGCAATGCAATGTTATGCTGGGCTGTTGGATGTAAAAACGAATATAGAGTTTGGAGCGAATAGTATTATTTCGAATGGTGAGATATCGAATCTGAATACATTCGATTTTTGTGGTAACCCAAAAGTTGCTATGGCGAATAATACGATCGCAAAAAATACAGTAAATTCGACAAATGGAAGCATTTTGTATGTCGTTAATACCCGTGAGCATAATCTAAGTCTTGAAAGTAGTTTCTTATTTTCAAACAACACTATTGTAGAAAACAGTGCAGCGAGCGTTTTGGATTATGACGATTTCGGTACGAAGTCGTTGTATTACAATGTACTTGCATATAATGGAAACACATCATGCCGCTATGTCGGTTCTCAGACACTATCCGACAAATATGATGCAGGTGTGACGGCAGGTTACAATGCGTTTGATACGGAGACCAGTCAGTGTGAACTGGCAGCAAGTGCACGAATACTCGATGGTACGACAGATACTAATGTTGATGTGAAAAATGTGGCTATAGGAAGTCTACTCAGTTCCTTAACTTCGCCATCAAAATATAATTTATTCCGCCCAATGTATTTCCCGAAAGTGAATAGTGGAGGAGTTGATTTACTCGATACCAACAGTAAATTGAGCTGTAATGATAGTGACCAGCGTGGTCTAGACCGTATTGTCGATGGAACATTGATGTTAGCACCTGCGGAAGCCAACAGTTGTGATATCGGATCGGTTGAGTTGCGTCGTTTAGCAGCAGCTGATATTGCTGATTTGAAAAATAGCTCGCAGGCAGAACGTCTTCAGGCGTATGAAAATACCATTAAGGAATTAGAGGAATTAATTGCCAATAAAAATACCAATCCAGACTTTTTGGTCGAGTTTAATGAAGAGTTAAAGCGTTATAAAGAGCTTTTAGCGGTAACCAAACTACATCAAAAATATCGGGCGATTTATGTCGATCCCTTCCAGTTTGTCTTGCAAGATGAGGCTGTGGTCAACACTGCTGATGGAACGTCGGCTTTAAAAGAAATGAACACTGATAATTATACCATTACTGAAACTCAGGTATTAGGTGTAGGTGTGCTCAGCGCCAAAGATGGTGTGCTGGATACCTCAAAACTCAGAGCGGATCCAACTTTACGCTGTGAGTGGAAGGATGATTTAAAACAAATCATGATTTATCGCACCGATGGTAAGCCTACAACAAGCACGGAATATGTGTATTGCCAATATAGTGTAAAGAGTAAGGCTACGCAGGCAAGCTCTTCGGGGATTCTAAAAGCGGAGTTTAGCAATATACAACCTATTGCCAAAACGGATCAATACACCCTAAATTATGGTGGAACTTTAAAACTCAATGTAAATCCACTTGCAAATGATAGTGATGATGGTGATGGGCCAATTAGTACAGTCGCGGCAGAACATCAGCGTCCAGCATTTCACCGTGATGCGAATGGAAAGGATCTTGCTCTTCGTATTGTACGTCAGGATGCAGGCATTAATATTAAGCCAGAACGTACAGGTTCTTGTCCGGGAGAATATGAAAAATATGTATGTTATGGCGGCAATATTGAAGTTGAAGTCCGCAATAATTTCAGTCCATTCCCTTATGAAATTGAATATGTGATCTATGATGCAGAGGCTGAAGAGTCTAAATCTGCGATGATGTATTTTACGAACACCGCTAAAAATACCAATACGGAAGCGAGTGGCGGTGGTGGTGGTTCAATCGGTGGCCTTGGGGTGCTTGGATTGTTGTCATTAGCGTGGCTTAGACAACGACGAAAAATATAAATTTAAGCATAAAAAATGCCTCACATGAGGCATTTTTTATGAGCATTTCATAGTATTTATATTCGGCTAGGCATCTTAATGTGTAGCAGTGTTGCTATGGATGTATTTATTGATATATTCATTTCGAATATTCACACGTTCATCTACATCTGCTTTTTGCATGCGTACACGTAAATCACGTCGTTCTTGGGTGCTCATCTGTTGCCAAGTGTCACGCATTTTTTGCTTTTCTTGCTCAGGTAACTGAGTAAACCAGTCCATACGTTGTTGCAGGGCTGCACTTTGTGCATCGGGCAGTTCTTTAAGGGATTGGTAACGTTGAATCAACGCACGCTGTTCTTCTTCAGACAATGATTCCCATGTTTCAGACACTTGAGTATCTGCATCTTTGGAAAAAATCCAAAAACGATCAAAACCTGCAAAACTGGTTTGTAAAAAACCTAGCGTGCAAAGTGCGAAAGCGACACGTTTAGCTGCCATGTGGAACAGTGTCCTCACCTAAAACCAATAACATTTCTAAATCTTCAACCATTTGAGGTGAAAGTTTAGGAGTCGAAACCACTTGGTTATGTGGTTTTTCATCAAGGGTTACAGAGTTCGGAAGTACGACAAAGCCAGTAATAGCCGCAGCTAAAGCAAAACCAGACATTTTCCAAAGGCCATAACGTGAGGACTTTTGATCTTGAATGTCATCAAGAACATGTTGCATCACCACAGGTTTGTTTTTGTGATGTTGCGCGAGCCCATCAAGTTTGGAGGTTACTTGCTTTAAGAAATCATCTTTCATTCGGATGATCCTCCTAGATGTGGATTCAAATGTGCGAGAGCATTGCGTAAGCCTTGAATCGCACGGTGGTAATGAGTTTTAACACTGCCTTCAGAGCAATTCATGATTTGCGCAGTGGTTGCAGTATCAAAACCTTCCCATGCACGTAACATAAA
Organism: Acinetobacter sp. CAU_H_S139_7; assembly: GCF_058599305.1. Classification (NCBI taxonomy): domain Bacteria; kingdom Pseudomonadati; phylum Pseudomonadota; class Gammaproteobacteria; order Moraxellales; family Moraxellaceae; genus Acinetobacter; species Acinetobacter sp. CAU_H_S139_7. The sequence goes on along the minus strand of NZ_CM178651.1, from coordinate 2,222,879 downwards.
TGCTTGCTGCTGACGAACAGGAAGACCCGCAATGGCTTCTTGAATTTCATCCGCAGTGACAGCTTGACTTAAAAAGTCTGAAGGATTCAGCGCTCTTTCATCGACCACCTCATTGACTTCAAAATCGTCATCATCAAGACTGACTTTTTTGAAGAAAGAAAACGGTTGTGCTCGACGTGCTTCTTTACGACGCCAATCCTGTAATTTGTTGGTTAGAATGGTATAGAACAGGGGATACCATTCTTCCGTAGATCGATCGGAATAAGATTTGTGTAATGAAATAAAGGCTTCTTGCACCAAATCCATGGCGATACCCTGCTGGTTTTGGGTGGCACTTTCCATCATTACTAACGCACGACCAGTCACTTCTTGCATGAAGTTTTTTAGGCGAGACTCGGCGGTACTCTTAAGAGTACTAGAATCCTGCGTTTTAGACTGTTTGGGTGCTAAATCCATAGAGATGGAAAATCCTGTCATCGGATACCCACCATTATTTCCTCAATCATGTGCCTATAACGTTGGAAATAATGGTTTGGTTGACAACACAAGTAATTATTTTTTCTAGTGTAATCTATTTTTTCTGCTGAGCCGACTTTAGTTAATATAACTTAACGATTTTAAAGTCGTTGACGCACCATTTCAAAAAAGCAGATTGAACCCGCAATAGCGACATTGAGAGATTCTTGGCCACCGGGCTGTGGGATGCTCAGTGCTTGAGCATGTGCCAAAGCAAAGTCAGAAACTCCTTGGCCTTCATTGCCTAAGATCCAGACACAAGCTTGTGTTAAATCTTTTTGATATAAACTTTCAGCCTGATGTGAGCTGGTCACATACACTGGAATTTCAAAGCGTTCGAGTACATCTTCGATGGCTACGTTTTCATAGGTGTTGAGTGAGAAGTGTGCACCCATGCCTGCGCGTAATACACGTGGTGACCAGAGTGCAGCAGAACCTTTGGTACAAATAATTTGCTTAATACCTGCTGCAGCAGCAGAGCGGAGTAGTGTACCTACATTGCCTGGATCTTGAATGTTTTCCAAAATCAAGGTATCCAAGCTAAAGTCTACACTTTGGCTTGAACTTGGTAAGTCTACAACTGCCAAGAAGGGCAAAGTGGTCCCCAATGTGCTTAAGTCACGATATAGGCTTTCCGCAATGACAAAAACAGCACCTTCATATTCATCTAGAATATCGCAAATATCAGGGTGTTCGAGTGCATTTTCAGTGGTGAAAATAGAATTGAGTTTCTTCTTTTTTTCAACCCAAGCTAAGCCTAAGTGTGTCCCTTCAAGCACAGTTTGACCCTGCTTTTTACGGTAGCTGCTTTGCTCTATTAAACCTCGGAGATGTTTAATCTTTGGGTTGTCTTTTGATTCAAGGAAAATAATCGACATGGAGGAGACTCATGCGCATAACGCGTCAGATGGCTATGCGCATTTTAAAAAATTAGTTGTGGTAGCCAGTCACTAAATCGACTTCGTTTTTAGAACCAATAATTACAGGGACACGTTGGTGTAGGTCAGTTGGTTGGATGTCTAAAATACGAACGCGACCCGTTGTAGATGCACCGCCAGCTTGTTCAATTAGCATACTCATTGGATTTGCTTCATACATTAAACGCAGGCGACCTGCTTTTTTCGGATCTTTGATGTCGTATGGATACATGAAAATCCCGCTACGGCAAAGAATACGGTGAATGTCGCCCACCATACAAGCCACCCAACGCATATTGAAGTCTTTCTCACGCGGACCTGTTTTACCTGCGAGAAGTTCTTCAATATAACGTTTTACTGGGTTTTCCCAGTGGCGTTGGTTTGATGAGTTAATGGCATATTCTTTGGTATCTACTGCCACTTGAATATTTTCAGAGGTGAGTAAGAATTGTTGAGTTTCTGGGTCAAAGGTAAAGAATACTGTGCCTGCACCGACTGTTAATGCCAACATAGTTGATGGGCCATAAAGCACATAACCCGCAGCAACTTGCTGGTTGCCTGCTTGCATAAAGTCTTCAGCTTGTGTCACTGCATTTTTTGCAGGCAAGATTGAGAAAATAGTACCCACACACATATTGATGTCGATGTTGCTTGAACCATCAAGAGGGTCAAATAAAACTAAATATTTGCCATTTTCTTGAGCTGGTGTGAATTCATCCAATTCTTCAGACGCTAAACCACCAACTTGTGGGTGGATTTTTAGAGCATCAATCAAATAATCATTTGAAATCACATCTAATTTTTTCTGTTCTTCACCTTGCACATTTTCATGCTGCGCGCTACCTAAAACACCTGCTAAAGCACCTTTTTGTAAAGCTTGATCGATGGTTTGGCAAGTGGCAGCAATGGTGCTAATCACTTGTGCCAATTCAGGCGTAAGATTTCCCGTTTGTTGTTGTAGAAATTGGGACAGATTGAGATATGACATAAGAGGGAGGACTCCACTAAAACTTGAATACGTAACAAAATCAACATTGCGCTATATTTTAGTCGAGAACGAGACAAAAGAACAATTAAACTCGACTATTTGCTGCGATTTTACCCTTGCAAGTCTTGTGGAAAGTGCTATGTTGATGGAAGGAATATCAGGTAAAAATAGGAGCACAACAATGACAACGCAAAAATTTGATGCGACTCCAACGCCAAGCGAAGGGATTAACTTAGATGATATTTCAGACGATAGCGTGAAAAAAGCGTGGCAAGACTACGAAGCAAAAGCTGAGTATAAAAAGTTCAATAAACATGACATGATTGAATCTATGCAATATGCTGAAGAATCTGATGAAAATCCCAAGCCTGAGCAAGTTTAAGTCATAAAAAAGCGTTCATCGAAAGGAGCGCTTTTTTTATTTCAGTTGTAATACCAGCATTATTTTAAAAGTGGTGGTACTGCTTCGTAGTTAATTTCTACGCGACGGTTTTCTTTCCATGCATTTTCGTCATGGCCTGCATTGATTGGCATTTCTTTACCATAACTAACGGCTTCAAGTTGGTTCGGACTCACACCTGTGGTGATTAAGAAACTTTCAACCGCTTTGGCACGACGTTCACCCAATGCCATATTGTATTCACGTGTACCGCGCTCATCGGTATGACCTGTTAACGCCACACGCGAATTTGCATTTGCCATTAAGAACTGCGCATGGGCTTGTAGCGTTTGGTAATCATCATTGCTGAGGTCGCTACTGTCATAGTCAAAATGTACAACGCGTTTTGCTAAAAATGCTTTGTTGGCTTCAGTTACGCCTTTTGCCGATGCACCTGCAAGATTTTGTGCATTTAAAGCAGCATCTTCACTTAGACCTTGAGTATTGACTGTGGTCGAACCATTTGGGTTTTGGCCTGCTTCAATTGTTGCAGCAGGTTTACGGCTCGCACATCCTGTAACGACAAGAGTAGTCGCTAAGATTGGAAGGGCTAAAAGTTTGATCGATTTCATTCTTCATCTCCATGAAAATTGATGATTATTAAATGACTAGTCATTAAAAAGTTATTTGGGTGCCCAAGCAGGTTCACGGACTTCACCTTGTTCACTTGGTAAATTCATACGGAAACGTCCATCCAGTGACATGATCGACAACAAACCACGTGAACCTTCACGCGTTGCATAGACCACCATCTGCCCATTTGGGGAAAAACTTGGTGATTCATCCAAACTGGTTGGCGTTAAAATATTGGTGACACTTGAGTTTAAATCTTGAATAGCGACTTTATAGTTACTGCCGCTTGGACGGTGTACCAGTGCCAGCTTTTTGCCATCGGCACTCAGCGTACCACGTGCATTGAATGCGCCACGGAAGGTCAGACGGTTATAACTGCTATTTGCCAAGTCATAACGGTAAATTTGTGCAGAACCACCACGGTCAGAAGTAAAAATAAATGACTTACCATCTGGTGCATAACGTGCTTCAGTATCAATGGCACTGTCATTGGTCATGCGTTGCAGCTGACGGGTTTCCAAGTTCATTTGGTAAATTTCTGGGTTGCCATGCATAGAAGCGGTGAATAACATACTTTTCCCGTCTGGAGAAAAGCTTGGCGCGCCATTTAGACCCCGGAAGCTAGCAAGCTTTTCACGCGCACCTGTGGAAAGGTCTTGGACATAAATTGCAGGGCGTTTGGTTTCAAACGATACATAAGCGATTTTCTTGGCGTCTGGTGTCCAAGCAGGCGATAAAATGGGATCGCGTGACGTTAAAATTGTACGTGGTTGCTCACCATCGGTATCCGCGATTTGTAGTGTATAGCGTTGCTCTGGTGTCGCTGGATTACGAAGCACATAAGCAATACGACCACTAAAGTCCCCAGGAATACCAGTTAATGCTTGATAAATGGCATCACTAATCATGTGTGCAGCAGAACGAACGCGTGATGCTGGAACAGTTAATATTTCATTTAAAAGATATTGTTGTTTTTGAACATCATACAGTTGGTAATGAACTTCGTAACTGCCATTTTCAGTGGTTTTTACTGTTCCTGTAACGACATACGGAACACCTGTTGCTTGCCAGTTGGCTGCGTTCGGATTATTCATGCTAGCCGTTGCGGGTAAATTTTTTGAAGCGCTGCTAAATTTCCCTGAGCGGTTTAAATCCGTTTCAATAATAGGATAGAGACTGCTGTCATTGCTAAAAGGTACGATTGCAATTTTAGGCGCTTCTTCAGGTGCTTTTGCAATTTCTAAATGAAGTTGAGCATGTGCTTGAGTCACTAAGACTGGGCTGAAAGCAGTTAAAATGGCTAGGCTAAGAAGGTGTTTACGCGTCATTTCCATCATTCGTTATTTACTCAAACAAACGGCTTTTATTGTGGGTTTAATTGTTCTACATAATGGCATGATTTTCTAATATTAAAAGCATGAAATTATGACTGATCTGTTATAACACTGTGAAAAATGAGTAAGAATTAAGTAGTTTAAGCGTAAATAGAAAACTTGTAGGTAGGTCTATGTGATAAGGGGCAGAGGGGGCTCGCTTGTATCGACTGAAATTAAAGACTTCACATCGATTACTATTGAACATGGATACAGATTAAACGTATTTAAAATAAGTTATTTGAGTATATAAAAGTACTGAGCTTTAGGCTAAAAAAATCCCCCTGATTGTTCAGAGGGATTTGGGTTATTTTGCAGTAAAGGATGAGGTAAAGCTTTGTGCTTGCCGGCGCGCTTCTGGATCTGAAGGCATTGGATAGGGTGCCGCAGAACGAACAGCTGCTTCAACGCTAGCTTTCATGTCAGGGTCACTGGAACTCACGATCACAGAGCGTACCGCGCCACTATCCGAAAGCGTGACACGTGCAGTCGCGGTTTTACCCGTTGAACCTGCTGGGGTATCCCAAGCACGTTTAATTTTGCTTTCAAAGTCGCGCTTAGCTGTTGAAGCAATTTGCTTTGCTTCAGCTTTTTTTTGCGCAGCTTCTTCAGCAGCTTGTTTTGCAGATGAAGCACGTGCTTCTTCAGCCGCACGCTCTTTTGCTTCGGCATCTGCTTTACGTTTTGCATCAGCGGCAGCCTTGGCTTTTTCTGCATCTGCTTTGGCTTTTACATCAGCATTTGCCTTAGCTTTATCCGCATCGGCCTTACGTTTTGCATCAGCGTCTGCTTTGGTCTTCGCTGCATCTGCTTTAGCTTTTGCATCGGCATTTGCCTTGGCTTTCGCATCAGCGGCGGCTTTCGCTTTGTCCGTATCGGCTTTACGTTTTGCATCAGCAGCAGCCTTGGCTTTATCTGCATCGGCTTTGGCCTTTGCATCAGCCGCAACTTTGGCTTTATTTGCTTCAGCGTCTTGCTTCTGCTTTTTAGCGAGATCTGCTTTCTTTTGTGCTTCAAGCTTCGATTTTTGCACTGCCTCTGCTTTTTTCAATGCTTCTAAGTTTGCTCGGCGTTTGGTGTCTGCTTCAGCTTTCGCCGCTGCATCGGCTTTGGCTTTCTCAGCATTTTTAGCTTGCTCCGCTGCACGGGCAGCAGCACGTTCTTGCTGAGCTTGTAGTTTTTCAGCTTCAGCCTTTGCACGTGCCTGAATCTGCTGCTGTAGTTCAGCTTTACGCGCTGCCGTTTCAGCAGCTTTGGCATCCGCTGCTGCTTTTTGAGCGTCGACCTTTGGCACAACGGGTGTTATAGGTGGCGCGGTTGGGATAACAGGTGCAGGCTCTACAGCGGGCGGAGCAGTTTGTGTGATTTCTTTGGCGACATTTTCATGTGCTGTTTCCGTAAACTCTGTTTCTTCAAGCGTAACAGGCTTTAAGTCCTCAGGTTTGATGAGCACAGTTCTAATTTGCTTCGGTGGTTCTGGTGGTTTACTCATACCAAGATAAAGTAAGCCAACAACAGCAATCACATGGACACCAAAGGTAAATCCAAGCGCGATGGCTTTTTGTTTAAACGGTGGCTTTTTAAAATCTTTCATAAATTACTTTAATGGCTCTGTGAGTAATCCAACTTGGCTGAGACCCGCTTCTTGTAGACTGTTCATGAGCGACATGACTTCGCCATAAGAGCGTGACTGTTCACCTTCCACAACAACGGTTAAAGTTTTATTGTCAGCCTGAGCTTGTTGCTGTGCTTCACTTAAAATAGACGTCAATTCAGATAAAGCCAAAGGTTCAGCTGAACGGTGTGTTTTATATTTAAGGAAATAGCGACCTTCTTTATCTAAGCTGACCATTGCAGGTGCATCTTTTGATTCAATAGGGTTGCCATTGGCCTGAGGAAGATCGACATTGATGCCGCTGGTAATCATGGGTGCGGTGACCATAAAAATCACTAATAATACGAGCATGACGTCAATATATGGGACGACGTTCATCTCACTTTTTAGTGGTTTTTTAATGCGCTCGAAGCGTCCTGAACGTTGAATTGCCATTAGTCATGTTCCTTAGTTTCACCCAAAGACTGACGTTGTAATAACGCAACCATTTCTTCTGCAAATAAAGCACGATCGGAGTAAACCGTTTCGCCTTTTCCTGTGTAATGGTTAAATGCCAATACTGCAGGAATCGCTGCAAATAAACCAATCGCTGTAGCAATGAGGGCTTCAGCAATACCGGGTGCAACCGTTGCAAGGGTGACTTGATCTACGTCTGCTAAACCGATGAATGCATTCATGATGCCCCAAACGGTACCAAATAAGCCAACATACGGGGCCACAGAACCAATGCTGGCCAAAGCACCTAAGCCTTGTTCAAGTTGGCTTTGGTCACGACTTAGACCGACGCGTAAAATACGTTCTGTGCCTTCAATGGTTTGTGCTGGAGCAGCATTGCGTTTTTTTAGTTTTAAAAACTCGCCTAAACCTTGATAAAAAATATCCTCAAGGCCGACACGTTTGGAATTAAGTTGCGCATTGTTATATAGCGTATTCAGTTCAGCACCCGACCAAAAGATTTTTTGAAAATGGTCATCGTCTGCCTGTGCTTTTTTATAACTCATGTGTAACTTGGCAATCAGATACCAGCTAAACAGCGAGGCCAAAAGTAAAGCCAGCATTACCAGTTGTACGACTGGGCTTGCTTGTAATATTAGATCTGAAACTTGAAGAGATGATTCGAGTTGAGTTGCCATAGTTACTACATGTGCCAATAATTTTTTTAGTCTTGTCCTAATTCTTTTAGAATCAGTTCGCGGATTTCATCGGGAAGTCGACGTGGTTTCATTTCTGAACTGATACATGCCAATTCGACCTCACCAGATGCAAGCATGATTTCACCACGATAAATATTTTGTTGCAACACAAATGACGTAGCCTTACACGAAACAACACTTGCTGTAACAGTAATTAAATCATCCATTAAAATTGGACGTGAATATTTCACATTAATTTTGTGTACAACGAAGTTATAGTCTTTTTGATGCCAGTAATGATCTACACCAGAAGCACGTAACCACTCGGTACGGGTACGCTCCATAAAGCGAATATGATTGGCGTGGTAAACAATGCCACCTGCATCAGTATCTTCAATATAGACACGAATGTTGAATTCAAATTTATTCGCCATGAGAGTATTCCGTTTTTCCAGTTTTACGAGTCGATTTAGATTGAGTTGGCGCTTTTATATTTAAGGACAGGGTCTTAAAATTGGTGCACGTCAAAGTACTAATGCGTCGCAGTTTAGCATTATGAGATTTCACTCCAATGGCACAAGATGTCAAATATTGTGATTCATGACTGTTGGGGGAGTTGAGCGCAGTATGGCTATAAAAATATAAGGATAGGGGAATGAATGGTTATTTTAAGCTGCTGCTTATTTTGGCTGTGGCATTTGTGTTTAGTCCGCAGAAAATAAGGGAGAGTAACTCTCCCTCTAAAATTATTTATTTGTCTTTCGGTTCCGGCGGTGTCATACCAAACTGCAAATATGCCATATTGGTGGCAATACGGCCACGGGCTGTCCGCATCACATAACCTTGTTGAATCAAATACGGTTCAATCACGTCCTCTAATGTACCTGAGTCTTCAGCCATTGCAGCTGCCAAAGCTTCTACACCACCAGGGCCGCCATCAAAACGTTCAAGTAACATACTCAAATAACGACGGTCTAAAGTGTCTAAACCATCTTTATCGACATTGAGCATATCGAGTGCACGCTGAGCCATATCTTGTGTCACTTCACCAGTACCTTTGACTTGTGCATAGTCACGAACTCGACGTAGTAAGCGGTTGGCGATACGCGGCGTACCACGTGAACGACGTGCAATTTCTGCTGAACCTTCACGTGTAATAGGTACATCCATCAAATTGGCAGAACGAGTCACAATATGCGTCAAGTCAGCGACGGAATAGAATTCAAGGCGTTGCACGATGCCAAAACGGTCACGTAAAGGAGAGGTGAGGAGTCCAGCACGTGTGGTTGCGGCAACTAAAGTAAAAGGGGGTAAGTCGAGCTTAATTGAACGCGCTGCAGGACCTTCACCAATCATAATGTCGAGTTGGTAGTCTTCCATGGCAGGGTAAAGAATTTCTTCAATCACGGGGGAAAGACGGTGAATTTCGTCGATGAATAGCACATCACCTTCTTCAAGGTTGGTCAGCATGGCTGCCAAATCCCCAGCCCGTTCTAGTACGGGGCCTGAAGTCGACTTGAGGTTTCCACCCATTTCACGCGCAATAATATTGGCAAGTGTGGTTTTACCTAGTCCCGGTGGACCAAAAATTAAGGTGTGATCGAGTGCTTCACCACGACCACGGGCTGCGCCAATAAAGATTTCCATTTGTTCACGAACTACGGGCTGACCGATGTAGTCATCGAGTGAGGTCGGGCGGATAGCGCGGTCGATATGATCTTCGGGTTTTTCGGAACCACCGATGAGACGGTCTTGCATATAGTTAAATCAATCTCTGGCTGAACTTTCGAGGCACAGCCTCAAATTATGATTTGTGTTTAGGTACCATTGTGTAGGCATTGCCTTACTTTTGAAAGATCAAAAGTAACAAAAATCTTGTGTTGGATTGAGGATATGTCCTTATATCCCAATCCAACATGGCGACATCCATGTCGCCTTCGTGTGTCTATTTGGATTATTTATTCATCGATTTGAGTGCAGCACGGATGATGTCGCTTGCTTCAGTGAAATCACCTTTTGCTGCACTGACCAATTTCTGTGCTTCTAAAGGTTTGTAACCTAAAGATTGTAATGCCGCTTCAGCTTCTGCAACGGCAGAGTTGCCTGTGAACTGGATTTGTTCTACGGTTGAGTTGCTTGGCGCTGCGCCTGAAGACATCGCTTTAAAGCGATCACGTAGTTCAATCATGAGGCGTTCAGCAGTTTTTTTACCCACACCAGGTACTTTGACCAGTGTGTTGATATCTTCATGCTCAACAGTATGAATCAGCATATCGACACTAAGCGTGGATAAGATACCTAAAGCCATTTTAGGGCCGACACCGTTGACCTTTAATAGGGTGCGGAAAATGATTTTTTCTTGTTGATGCAAAAAGCCATAAAGCAGTTGAGCATCCTCACGCACGGCAAGGTGCGTCCATAAGATAATCTTCTGGCCTTTTTGTAGTTGGCAGAAGGTTGTCAGTGGTGTATCAATTTCATAACCGACACCATTCACATTTAAAAGTACGGTGGGTGCTTCTAGTGCGAAGACTTCACCAATAAGACATCCGATCATGTTGTGTGATTCACTTTTTTATCAATGGTTGCATAGTAGTGAGCATTGCGCAGAAAGGCAAAAGGCTCACGGAAAATTGAGTTCGGATTGATGGCTTTATCATCAAACTGGATGTTGATGACTTATTTAAATCAATCCTGCCTTATTGCCTTGTAACTCTTGAGACAAGTTATACGCTTGGTGGTCTGAAAATTTAGAAATAATATCTAAGACCTGCATAATGTTTTCATAATGGTTACTGCCAAAGTGCGCACCAGAACGACATAAAATCGCCATTAGGCGTTGTTCTTTAAAGCTCAATGTTTTATGCGGTGTAGTGAGCGGAATAAAGGCATCTAAAATATTTTGCAAACTTTGATGGGCAATAATTTCCAAACCTGCTTTTTGTGGGTGTTCAAATATTTTATCGCGGGCTAAATCCTTTGCACGGTTAATGCCTAACTCAATATCAGCAGCGCAGTATTGCAGTAAGCTGCCAGCTAGTTGTCCATTTAAAATTTCAAAATGATGCTTAGCAAAAGCCGATGTGACCTCTTCAACCAAACGTTTCATTACTCGTCCACGCAGGGCCGCAATTTTTTGCTGCCAAGTGGTATCTGGCATCGACAGTTCAGTTGGTGCGCTATATTCACCAAGCAAGCTTAAAAAAATCGGTTCAACTTCTTCATAAGACAACATGTTTAAAATAATGCCATCTTCAAGATCAATCAGGGCGTAGCAAATATCATCTGCTGCTTCAAGTAAATAAGTCAGTGGATGACGACAATAATGATATTCACCCAGTTGAATCAGTCCAAGTTGCTCTGCAATTTGTTGCAGGATTTCTTTTTCTGCCTGATAGCAGCCAAATTTGGCACGTTTGCTGGCAGGGGTATTGCCTTGTGATTCGATGGTTTTAGACAACCATGGATATTTTAAATAAGCCCCAAGTGTTGCATAGGTCAGACGCATGCCTCCATCATTAGGGTGATAGTCAATTTTAGTCAGTAAGCGTAGACCTTGGGCATTACCTTCAAACTGACGCACATCGGCTTGTTCTTCTGCGGAAAGTTTCTCTAAAAAGTTGCCATGTGATGCATCGTCGAACCATTCACGAATGGCATATTCACCCGCATGACCAAACGGTGGGTTCCCAATATCATGTGCTAAACAAGCCGCTTGAATAATGGCTCCAACATCGGCAGGGGAAATCCAAATTGGCAGTTCATCTTTGATTTTTTCCGCTGCGAGCATGCCAAGAGAGCGTCCAATGCAGGAGACTTCGAGCGAATGAGTTAAACGGGTGTGAATGCCATCGTGTTGAGTCAGTGGATGGACTTGGGTTTTTCGGTTCAGTTGGCGAAAACTTTGGGAAAAAATAATTCGATCATAATCTTTGTGAAATGGGCTACGTGCCAATTCGGTATTTTGTTTTTTACTTCCAATACGAACTGTTGAGAGCAGTTCCAACCAACGCATTTGCATCATTTATCGTTATTCAGTGAGTTATTGGCTTCATCATGCCAAAAAAGTGTGACGAGCTCTAGAGGGCTGCGACATAAGTTGTCTTTTAATTTATGCAGTATTAAGTTCTCAGAAATAGAACATCTTAAAGCAGTCATGTTTGTTCTCAAGGAGGCTATCGACTTCGTTATTTGCAGCTTAAATATCAATTGAAAATGGTTTTTAGAACTGAATCAAAGCCTAAAAGTCGGGCATCTTTGAAATTTATCCCTTAAAACATTTGTTACTAATCATGTTTGATTTTTAAAGTCAAAGTAAATTGATCTTTTAAAACAAAGAAATCTCACTTTTTTAAGTCGTAGACGACTAGCTGATTTTGGCAATACACAGTAGAATATGCGCTCTCTTCAAGTCACATTGAGGTAGGTTGTCTAGACCTGCCCGTGGAGCCAAAAACAGCATGTTTATCGTTGCCGGTGCACCTGCACACTCTTCTTTTAAGCAAACACAACTTTTAACACGTCTATCGTCTATCAGTTCTGTTCAATCAATAGAAAGCCAATGGGTTTACCTTTTCGACCAAGCGCTCGACGAGCAACAACAGCAATCTGCTTTGCAGCTATTAAATGATGGCGCAACCTTCCAAGTTCGCGAAGCGACAAGTGATGAAGTTCAAGTCCTTGTGACGCCACGTGTAGGCACAATTTCGCCGTGGTCATCAAAGGCAACGGATATTTTTGCCAACTGTAATACCCCGATACACCGCTTAGAACGCGGTGTTTTGTTTACTTTAAAGGGTATTTCTGAAGTATCGGATGCAGTAAAACAAGTTTTACATGACCGTATGACTGAAAGTGTGTTCAATCAAATAGAAGACGCTACTGCATTGTTCTCTGAAACTGCACCAAAGCCTTTAAATGCAATTGACATATTAGGTCAGGGTAAAGACGCTTTAGTGAAGGCGAACTCTGAGTTTGGTTTTGCACTCTCTGATGAAGAAATTGACTATTTAGTTGCTGCTTTTAACAAGCTTGGTCGTAACCCACACGACATCGAACTGATGATGTTTGCTCAGGCAAACTCAGAACACTGTCGTCATAAAATCTTTGGTTCTGAATGGACAATTGATGGTAAAAAACAGCCATTGTCATTGTTCCAAATGATTAAAAACACTTATAAAGAATCACCGACAGATGTATTGTCAGCATATAAAGACAATGCTTCGGTGATCGTTGGTTTTGATACTCAGCGTTTCTATCCAAAGAAAGATGAAGCGACTGGTCACCACGTTTATAAATACAAGAGCCAAGCCGCTCACATCCTGATGAAAGTGGAAACGCATAACCACCCAACAGCGATTGCACCATTTGCTGGTGCTGCGACTGGTTCGGGCGGTGAAATTCGTGATGAAGGCGCAACAGGCCGCGGCGGTAAGCCAAAAGCAGGTTTAACAGGTTTTACTGTTTCTAACTTGAATATTCCGGGCTTTGAACAGCCTTGGGAAGAAAACTACGGCAAGCCGTCACGTATGGCATCTCCGCTGCAAATTATGATTGAAGGCCCATTGGGCGGTGCTGCGTTTAACAACGAATTCGGTCGTCCTGCTTTAAATGGTTACTTCCGTACATTTGAACAAAATGTAAATGGCGACGTAAAAGGCTTCCATAAGCCAATTATGATTGCCGGCGGTTACGGTAACATCCGTCCTGACCACGTTGAAAAAGATGCAATCCAACCAGGCGATCTTTTAATTGTACTTGGCGGTCCTGCAATGCTGATCGGTCTAGGCGGTGGTGCTGCGTCTTCTGTAGACAGCGGTAAGTTGGGTGAAAACCTAGATTTCGCTTCTGTACAGCGTGAAAACCCTGAAATGGAACGCCGCTGCCAAGAAGTCATCGATGCCTGCTGGCGCATGGAAGACTTCAACCCAATCGTGTCTGTGCATGACGTGGGTGCAGGTGGTATTTCAAATGCAATGCCTGAGTTGGTGAATGACCACGAACTGGGTGCGATTCTTGATTTACGTAAGATTCCATCACTTGAGCCGGGCATGTCTCCAATGGAGATCTGGTCAAACGAAGCGCAAGAGCGTTATGTGTTGGCGATTCGTCCAAGTTCTTTAGAATTATTTGAATCATTATGTGCACGCGAACGTTGTCCGTTTGCCGTTTTAGGCGAAGCAACTGAAGCGCGTCAATTGACGGTGAACGATCCATTGTTTGATAACAAAGCCGTGGATATGCCAATGCAAGTCATGCTAGGTGGCACACCTCGTATGAGCCGTTCGTATGAAACGATTGAACGTCAAGGCGACGACTTTAATGCATCTAAAGTTACAGATTTGAAAGATGCGATTTACCGTGTACTTAAAAACCCAACGGTTGCATCGAAATCATTCTTGATCACCATTGGTGACCGTTCAATTACAGGTATGGTTGCACGTGATCAGTTTGTAGGTCGTTGGCAGGTTCCTGTTGCAGATGCAGCAGTAACCACAACAAGCTTACAAGGCTATACAGGTGAAGCCATGGCGATGGGTGAACGTCCACCTGTTGCCTTGTTAAATCCTGCGGCATCTGCACGTTTATCGGTTGCAGAGTCGATTTCAAATATTATGTCTGCAAAAATCGACCAGATCAGTGACATTAAATTGTCTGCAAACTGGATGGCGGCTGCAGGGCAGAAAGGTGAAGACCAAGCTTTATTCGAAGGTGTAAAAGCCATCGGTATGGAAATGTGTCCAGCTTTGGGTATTGCAATTCCAGTGGGTAAAGACTCATTGTCAATGCGTACGACTTGGAATGATGAAGGCGAAGACAAATCGGTGACTTCACCGATGTCAGGTGTAATCACAGCTTTTGCTCCTGTGACTGATGTACGTAAAACCTTAACGCCTGAATTGAAAAATGAAGAATCAGTACTTGTGCGTATTGATCTTTCTAAAGGTCAGTTCCGCCTAGGCGGTTCGATCCTTGCTCAGGTCTATAAAGCGATTGGTTCAGTGACACCTGATGTGGATAGCTTTGACGACTTCAAAGCTTTCTTTGCATTGGTTCAAGACTGGAATAACCGCGGCTTAATTAAGGCTTACCACGACATCGGTGATGGTGGTTTGCTTGCAACTGTTGCGGAAATGATGTTTGCAGCACGTCTCGGTGTGGCTTTAGAAGATCAATCAACTGAAAGTTTATTTGCAGAAGAAATTGGTGCAGTGCTTCAAATCAGCGCGTCTAATTGGGCAACACTTGCAGAAGAAGTTGCGGCATCTACATTACGCGATGCAATTGCGGTTATTGGTACTGTAAATAATACAGATCAATTGACTGTAAATGGCTTAGTGCTTGAACGTGCAGACTTGCAAGTGGCTTGGACTGAAGTATCGCATCAGATCCAACGTCTACGTGACAACGTAGAAACAGCGGATCAAGAATTTGCATTGATCACGGATAAATCACATGCAGGTATTATTGCAAAACCTACATTTGATTTGAATGAGCCAATCGAAGCGCCGTACATCAATGAACGTCGTCCAAACATGGTGATCTTACGTGAACAAGGCGTAAATGGTCATGTTGAAATGGCTGCGGCATTCGATAAAGTGGGTTTCAACACTGTAGACGTGCACATGAGCGACTTGCTTGCAGGTCGTATCAGCCTAGATGACTTTGAAGGTCTTGTGGCATGTGGTGGTTTCTCTTACGGTGACGTCATGGGTGCTGGTGGTGGCTGGGCGAAATCAGTTTTGTTCAACCCAAAACTTCGTGACCAATTTGAAAAATTCTTCAACCGTGACGAAACGTTCTCTCTTGGTATTTGCAACGGCTGTCAAATGTTGTCGCAATTAGCTCCACTGATTCCGGGTGCTGAAGCTTGGCCGCGATTCCATCGCAACACTTCTGAGATGTTTGAAGCGCGTGCGGTAAACGTTCGTGTTGAAAAATCGAACTCTGTATTGTTAGAAGGTATGGAAGGTTCAATCCTGCCTATCGCGGTTGCACATGGTGAAGGCCGTGTAGTGACAAGCGCGGATAACTTGGCTGCATTAAATGCAGGTAATCAAGTGATCTTACGTTATGTTGATAGCCAAGGGAATCCAACTCAACACTATCCAATGAATCCGAATGGTTCTCCAGAAGCGATTTCAGGTGTTACATCGAAAGATGGTCGTGCAACGATTATGATGCCACACCCTGAGCGTAACTTCCGTGCTGTACAGCATTCTTGGAAGCCTGAAGAGTGGACTGAAGACGGTGCATGGTTACGTATGTTCCGTAATGCACGTAAGTTTATTGGTTAATCTGAAGTCAGTGTTTTGAAAGCCACCTTCGGGTGGCTTTTTTATTGAATTGTCTTTTTGTTTTTTTAATTTTTATTTCTCCCATTGAAGTTGGTTTAGATTTTGCTTTTATATTTATGTGAAAGTGATATTGTGTAATAAATGCACAAATATCATGCACAATAGAAGAAAGATAGATTACTAAACAAGTTCAGTATCAACACTCATGTATGAGGTGATGACATGATTAAAACAGTTACATACGAAGCAGTGGATAAGTCTGCATTGCGTAAAAAAGGATGGAAGTTGTTTGCTGTGATTTTAAGCTTGCAATTGATCTTTTTGATTTTGGGTTATGCATTGCAGATGTGATTTTGAGAATTAAAAAACCGCCGTGAGGCGGTTTTTCTTTATAAGAATTTTATTTTTACTTTTGATTGGGCAAAAGTAACAAAACCCTTTTGTTAGACTGATGGGACGTCCTGTCCCACAGTCTAACGTGCGACATCCATGTCGCAAGTCATGTGATTGAATTTAGTCTTTGAAAATGTTGTGGTAAAAGTAAAGAAATTTCTCTTGAACAGTGTATTGAGATTTCAAGTGTTTTTTGTATTTATCACCCCAATGAGGTGGCTGATTGAAAATAAGAAAACCGAAGCTAAGTAAATCCATATTAGCATTCTGAAGATCAATCGAGTTTGGAGGATAATGAGTTTGTAGTGGATCTGAAAGACGTTGCTGATGTAGTTGGTATGTTTCTTCAACGATATTGGTCAAATGGTTATTTAGTTTGGTAATAATATAAGTATATTTATCAAATTCTTGTTTAGATATTTTCCCATTATATTTTAATAAAGTAGCACGTCCAATCATTCGAGCTTGATGTTCTAAATAGGTTTGATCCAGTATGCCTAGTATTTCTAAACCGAGTTCAGTGTTGTTTTTATCTTTAAAAAAATCTTTAATAAAATCAGGGTTATTAGTTTCTGTTTCTTGAATAAAAGCTAAAAGCTGTTTTTGTTCCTTAAGCGTTCGAAATTGTGTATAAGCCTGAATTGAACTGCTAATAAGCGATGCGAAGGGAATGGACTTAACGGCATCTTCTAAAAAAGTATTAGCAGTTTTAAAGAGTATTTCATCTGCAAGATTTTCAGTTGCGGTGAAAGGGTAATCCTCCCATAAATAACCGAAGTTAAAAGTAGAGGTTAAGCAGCCATTAGAGGTGGCTTTCCTTTGTTAGCTTGATGTGGTCTTTCATGGTTGTAATGCCACAACCAGTTTGTTGCATAATCTTGTACTTCATCCAAAGTATCAAATAAATGCTTGCTCAGCCAACTATAACGTATGGTCCGATTATAGCGTTCAATATACGCATTCTGCTGTGGCTTACCCGGTTGAATATATTCAATACGAATACCGTGCTCAGTAGCCCAGCGCACAAATTCGTGACTGATAAATTCGGGACCATTATCGCATCGGATCACTAACGGTTTTTCTCTCCACTCCAGCAATTGATTCAACGTACGAATAACCCTGATTGTGGGCAATGAGAACCCTGCTTCAATGGCTAGGCCTTCGCGGCGGTAATCATCAATCACATTCAATAATCGAAACTTGCGACCATCGGAAAGCTGATCATGCATAAAATCTAATGACCAAACCTGATTTTCTCGGATTGGTTCTTTCAATGGTTCAGGCGCATGCCGTTTTAGTCTTCTTCTCGGTTTAATACGCAGATTCAGTGCCAACTCACAGTAAATGCGGTAAACCCGCTTGTGATTCCAGCAGCAACTCTCAACATGCCGTAAATACGAGAAGCACAAACCAAAGCCCCAATCGGAATTTTCCTCAGTGAGTTCAATGAGCTGTTCAGCAATGAGTGCATTGTCATCGCTGAGTTTGGCTTGATAGCGGTAGCAGGTTTCACTAATGCCAAATGCTTTACAAGCCAAACGAATACTAATGGCATGCTGGGCAACTGCCTGTTGTGCCATCTTACGCCGGCAAGATGGCTTTACCCTTGCGCAGCAGTGCTGCTCATTGCCATCGCTTCCTGGATGATTTCGGCCTTTAATCGCTCTTCCGCATACATCTTTTTAAGTCTGGTATTTTCGGCTTCTAGCTCTTTCAGTCGAGCCATTAATGATGTATCCATACCACCATATTTGGCACGCCATTTATAAAAGGTAGCATTACTCATGCCGTGTTCACGGCAAAGGGTCGCTACAGGTGTGCCAGATTCTGCCTGTTTCAAGATGGACATGATCTGACTGTCAGTAAATTTAGATGTTTTCATGCAGAATCTCCTGCTCGTATCTTAAGAGAAAATTCTACTTTTAGATCCTATTATTTTTAGGGGGGATTACCAAGCTAAATCTATTTTTGAATTTTTATTAGACATTGTACTAACCACTTCATATTATTATTTTTATATTAATGAAATACAACTTAAATAGAAATGCTCAAACTCATCTACTATGTTCCTGAATCTCACCTTGAATCTACCAAACTTGCGATTTTTGAAGCGGGGGCAGGTGGTATAGGAAACTATGAGCACTGTGCTTGGCAGGTCTTAAATACAGGCCAGTTTAAACCTGTAAAAGATGCAAATCCGTTTATAGGTGAGTTGGATGCTTTGGAGCAAATTCCAGAGTGGCGGGTAGAAACCATTGTTCCAGAGGAGAAAGCTGTCACTGTGGTAAAGGCTTTAAAATTAAGCCATCCCTATGAAGAGCCAGCTTTTGAGTTTATTCAGATGGTCGATGTTCTTCAATGGTGAATCTAAAAATATATTTGAGACACGTTAACGGCATTCGCAACTGTTTGAGGCAGGACTTAATTGATCAGATAAAGTTTCTGCGACTAAATAGATAAACGACGGAATAGAACGAGTTTTACGAATGACAATGGTTTTGCCTACTTTTCCCGAAAGAAAAGTAGGTCGAACCGAAGGTTAATCCTGAAATTAAAACTTTAATGAAAGGATTCCATTGAGAAAGCTAATATTAAACCTTCTGAATAAATAACTCACGATCAAAACGGTACTGCGGGAAAAATACACCGTCTTCTGCACGCTCACCTGCACCAATCACCATCACAGGGTATTGCTGATCATTTAGATTTAATAGTTTACGTACCAAAGGCTCATCAAAACCTTCCATCATACAACTATCAAAACCATAAGCCCGTAAAGCTAGCACTAGATTCTCACATGCTAAAGCTGTGGTTTTACTTGCCCAAAGTTTTGCATCGGCTTGATTAAATGCAGTTACAGGCAGTTGTTTGTCTAAGCTACGTGCAATTTTGAAAGCCACTTTCTTAAAGTTACCCAGTGCATTTAAGTAACCTGTCTTATAGTTATAAGGAATGAACTTATAATATTTCTGTACAGCCGCAGGTGCTTCAGGAAAAGGGAACTCGGTAATATTACGTTTTGCCATTTCATCATTACGGTCTGTACGCGCGACACATACGATCAGTTCTGACGCCGTT
The DNA here is from genome assembly GCF_058599305.1 of Acinetobacter sp. CAU_H_S139_7. Classification (NCBI taxonomy): domain Bacteria; kingdom Pseudomonadati; phylum Pseudomonadota; class Gammaproteobacteria; order Moraxellales; family Moraxellaceae; genus Acinetobacter; species Acinetobacter sp. CAU_H_S139_7. The sequence goes on along the minus strand of NZ_CM178651.1, from coordinate 2,203,557 downwards.
TTAGCTGCCAGCTGATTTAGGCAAGCTTTGACCAGTTGTTTTTTCTTGGTCGGGTTCTGTACCACATAAAAAGTCCACGGCTGTAGATTGGATGAGTTTGGCGCAAGCAGGGCCAAATCTAAACAGTCATCAAGCACATCAGCTGGAATTTCTGTCTTGGTAAATTTGCGAACCGAACGGCGGCTCTGGATGACTTTCTTAAAATTTTCGACATCGATGTCTTGTGGAGCAGGCTCAAAGTAACGCTTTTTTTCTGTAGTGTTCGACATAAGTAGTTTTTCCGAATGGGTTCTTAAATATGTTGGGACGGAAAATAAAAAAACCACTGTGTAATATGAAACACAGTGGTTTTTAGTGATTCAACGATCAAGGATTAGTTGAACTGGGTGAAATCAGGTTTACGCTTTTGCATAAATGCTGATACGGCTTCCATCATTTCTGGAGAGCCGACACGATCCATGAAAATTTCAGCTTCATGATCAATCCAAGCCACAATTTCATTTACATTGTGCTTCATCAACGCTTTAGACTGCACTAAAGAGGCTAAAGGTAAAGCAGACAATTGTGCCGCTTTTTTAGCTGCTGTAGCATACACATCATCTTCAATACTGTTCACAATATTTGCAGCAACTGCAGTTGCACTATCAAACTTCTGAGCGGTCAGCAGTAATTCAGCGGCTTTGTGATAACCTGCTTGTTCTACCAATAATTTGCTTGAAGCACCTTCTGGAGATAAACCAAGGCTGACAAATGGAATCTGGAATAGAGCAGTATTGTCGCTATATACCAAGTCACAATGTAACAGGATCGTTACCCCAATACCAATCGCCACACCACGTACAGCAGCAATCAACGGTTTAGAAAATTTTGCGGCAGATTTAAGTAAAATAAATGGAGGGCCTTCAGCCGCAGGTGCTTGACCTTTTTGCGCTGCAGATTTCATAAAATCTTGCATGTCGTTGCCAGCGGTAAAGTCCGCGTCTTCACCACGTAGAATGACAGCACGAACGCTATTGTCTAGATCTGCTTCATCTAAAGCTTTTGCGATCCATAAATAAAGTTCGCCATACAACGCATTCTTTGCTTCAGGACGGTGAATGGCTAATGTCAGTACGCCATTGTCTAATTTTGCATTCAAATGTTGATGAGGTTGTTGAATACAGCTCAGTGTCATCGTACTATCCTTGCTAGAAAGTTTGGTTTAATTTTATGGGCTCATTATGTCGCATAATTTTATGATCGACACAACTGACCAGTTCATAAAAAAGTAAAAGATTTATGCCATATACATTTGATTATCTCGTATTCATTGGTCGCTTCCAGCCATTTCACTTGGCACATATGCAAACCATCAAGATTGCTTTAGAGCAAAGTGAAAATGTCATTTTGGCTTTAGGCTCTGCGCAAAATGAACGAAATACGAAAAATCCATTTTTAGCATCTGAACGTGAAGAAATGATTTTATCGAACTTTTCAGAAGCACATCAAAAACGGATTCACTTTGTACATGTAATTGATGTTTATAATGATGTTAAATGGGTGCAATTGGTAAAAAAATTAGTGAATCATGTAGTCACACCTGAGGCGAAGGTTGGACTGATTGGCCATTTTAAAGATGATTCCTCGTATTATTTACAGCTTTTTCCTGAGTGGCAAATGGTTGAGCTCGATAGTCTACAAGACGCGATGTCTGCAACACCTGTTCGTGAGGCTTATTATCGAGGCGATATTTTAGAGCAGGCGTTTCCATTGGGGACCAGTGAGTTTTTACATAAATTCCAACAAAGTGAAATATATAAACAGTTACAACACAAATTTTTAACTCAGGACCTATCCAATTTAGACTAATGTTCTCAGTCGAATAAAAATATTTCGACGAGGATCGAGTTCCATGGATAGAAAACAACAGATGAAACAGATTGCACGTTATGCGGTCATTAAAAATGCTTTGTTGATTGCAGGTGTTACATTTGCATTCAGCACTCAAGTACAGGCCCAATCATGGACATTGACACCTCAGAGTAATGTAGGTTTTGAAATTAAATCCTTAGGTGTAACCGTTGTAAGAGCTAAGTTTAATCGTGTGCAATCTAGCATGCAGTTTGATGCCAAAGCACCACAGCATGCTTCAACGAACTTTGTCATGGATGTAAATAGCCTAAGCTTAAGTAAACCTTCACTGAAAAATATGATTTTGGGTGAAGATTTGTTTTATGCATCCAAGTACAAAACCGCTAATTTTAAAAGTACCAGTTTTAAAGATTTGGGTGGCGGTCAATATAATATTGTTGGGAACCTAACACTTCGCGGCATTACCAAGCCTGTTAGCTTTAACACGACTTTAAAACCAAGTGCCAGTAATGCCAATCTGCTGGATGTTCACTCATCAGCCGTGATTAGCCGAAGTGACTTTGGCATGAAAAAAGCCATTGCTGGTGTAGGCGAAAAAGTGAATATTCAACTGTCAGGGCAGTGGAAAGTGCAATAGAGGCTTCATATCTTAAAGACCTATATTCAGGGCTTTATTAATTCATCGCTGCGTGAGCCTGTTCAATCAAGAGATCTGTTAGCAGATTTAACTGCATCGACTGCTGTTTCCAATGATGCCAATACAAAGGCAAATCGATATTGAGTTCAGGATCCACCTCAACCAATGAGCCATCCTGGAAACGCGGTTTGGCTTGGTAATAGGGCAACCAACCATAGCCGAGTCCCATCGTAACCGCATCAAAAAATGCACTGGAAGATGGAATAAAGTGATGTGGATATTGAGTTGGATTGAGGCCAAACTTTTGTTGGATATACGCGGTGTGGAGTTGGTCTTTTGCATTAAAGATCAGTGCAGGAGCTGTACGTAGAGACTCTCGGTTGACACCTTGTTTAAACCATTGCTGCACAAAAGTTGGCGTGGCGACAAAACGATAGTTCATATCGCCAATGTATTCCGCTACGCAGCCCTTCATGGCTTGGGATTCATCTGTCACGCAGGCATTCACCAAACCGGCTTCAAGTAAGTGGTGGGTTTGCGATTGGTCATCGACCTGAAAATGCACCACGATCTTTTTTTCAATTAATGTCGACTGTAGCAAGGGCAACAGCCATGTCGCTAAGGAGTCGGCATTGGTTGCAATGTTGATTTGATAAAAAGCAGAGGTGTTCATATGACCCGTGAGGTTCTGAAAGAAACTTTGCTCTAACAGTCGGCTATGTTGCAAATAATGCAGCAGTGATTGACCTGACTGTGTGGGTCGGCAGGGTCTTTCCCGCACAATTAATAAATGTCCCAAGCTTTTTTCTAAGCTTTGTACGCGTAAAGTGACGGCTGAAGCAGTAATGCATAGCTGTTCAGCAGCAAGGTCAAAACTTCCTGTTTCTGCCACAGCTAAAAATGCGTCGCACTGTTTATGATTCAGCATATCAAGACTCACTTTAAACTAAAAATATTTTAGTTATATTGATATTTTCTAAATAATACTTAATTAAATGAAAAATGAAAGATAATCCTGACATCATCAATTAAGTTGAAAAGTCAAAATGTTAAGTACATATGTACAAGGGTTTGCAGTCGGGATGAGCCTCATTATTGCCATTGGGGCTCAAAATGCATTCGTGCTAAAACAGGGGCTCAAAAAGCAGTTCGTTTTTTGGGTGTGTCTTGTCTGTGCACTGTCGGATTCGATTTTAATTGTCTTAGGCGTTTCGGGTTTTTCAAAAGTGCTTCAGCACTATCCTGAAATTATTCAGTTTGCCAAATGGGCGGGGGCACTTTTCCTGTTTTGTTATGGATTCCAACATGCGCTGCGGGCATTCAAATCACAGCAGGGCTTGGAGGCAAGTCCCATTGAAAAGCATCATCTAGTGAATATTATTTTGCTGTGTTTGGCGCTGACTTGGCTTAATCCGCATGTGTATTTAGATACGGTTATTTTACTGGGTTCTATTTCAACTCAGTTTGAGCAACCTGCGTACTTTGCTTTAGGGGCTGTGTGTGCATCTTGGTTGTTTTTCTTTGCTTTGGGCTATGGTGCTCGCGTATTGATTCCGATTTTTGCCAATCCGAAAGCGTGGAATCTACTGGATGCGATTATTGCTTTAGTGATGTGGGGAATCGCCATTTCACTGCTTGTGAAGTAAAAGTGTGTGCAATAAAAACTATAAATTAAAAAATCACAAAAAACAAAGCCCGCATTTGCGGGCTGATGTACATTAAGCCTGTAATGCTTTTAAGTCTTCTAAAACTTGTTCAGCATGTCCCGCAGCTTTTACCTTACGATACGCTTTAACCAGCTTACCGTTATGGAAAATAAAAGTTGAGCGCTCAATACCCATCACTTTTTTACCATACATATTTTTTTCTTTAATCACATCAAAGTGTTTACACAGCACTTCTTCTTTGTCGCTAATTAAATTAATGGTTAAAGCCTGCTTTTCTGTAAAATTCTGGTGCGCTTTAACCGAGTCACGTGAAACACCAATGATTGTGGTTTGTAGGGCATCGAACTGATCTTTTAAACATGAAAAACCAACGGCTTGAGTTGTGCAACCAGGCGTTGAATCTTTCGGGTAAAAATACACAATCAGCCACTCAGTCGGCACTTCAGTTAAGTTCACTTCACCCGTTGTGGCTGGAAAGTTCTGATTTGGGAGTTGGATGGTATCAGTCATGTTCTATCCTTAAATGTCGCGTTGTTCTAATTCAAGTGGTAAAAAGGCATAATTTTCGTGATACAGAATATCACCTTTAACGACCGAAAGTGGATGTTTGAAAATTGGGCCATCAATCACCGTAGTGTGGAATTCACCCGCTTCACCACAAGGGTCAATACCTCTTGCAACCAGTTCATTGACATATTCAAGGCTAAGCACTTGACCTAAGTCTTCAACTGTCATGCCTAAGTTTAAGTTGACCGTAACGATGATGCTTTGAAAACCAAGCTGAATAAGCTCATGCACAATGTCTGAACGTGGACGTTGCCACAATGGCATACATAAGCTGAGCTCACTTTTATCGCAAACGGATTGATTCCATTCAGCATGTGCCATTAAATCAATATCACCTGTGACTAAACTTTCTGCTCCAAGAGCTTGAGCTTTTCGTAACAGTTGAATGAACTGGTTTTCATAGTCTTGCCATGTCGCAGAGGCACTGTAGATGGGAAGCTCAATTGCTTTGGCCTGCGCATGAATAATTTCGAGGGACATTCCATGTGAGCGTGATTTCAGACCTTGCTCTTCTAACATGACAATTAATGCAACAGGTTCACCCATTTGCATCGCTTGGTATAAAGCAAGGCTGCTGTCTTTTCCACCACTATATGACGCAACAAATTTGCGATTTTGGGCGCGTGTATTCCATTCGGTGAGCATATTTTCAGGTTCTATCTATTTTGAACATATAAAAAAGCCTGCATAGAGCAGGCTTTATTCACATTCAGTGAATTATTTTTTCGGAGCAGCTTTCATTGCTTCTTCAGTTAAAGATTTTAATTTACCTGTTAACTGTGGACCGAAACATGTTTGCAAGTCTTTATTTTGCTTTTGTACAAAAGCTAAAGTAGATGGGCTTTTCTTTTGGTTGATCGCACTTTGGATTTCCCATTTTTGTGCATTGGTCAACTTACCATCAGCTTCAACTGCACAAGTACAGTATTTGCTTACTTCTGCTGCGCTAAGCTTTTTGCTTTTTGCAGTTTCTTCTTTACAAACATTAATTAATGCCGATTTTACATTGCTGCTTTTATACGCTTCTTGTAATTTGTTCGATTCAGCAGCATTTGAAGCTGTAGCGAACAATGCAGCTGCAGACACCAATGTAGAAAGCAAAATGTTTGATTTTAAATTTTTCATAAACTGTACCTTGTCGTTACGGTATATAACGCGTTGGGTCTGTTACGCCAGCATCTGCAAAACCTTCTTTACGAAGACGGCAGCTGTCGCATTTCCCACAAGCACGTCCTTGGTCATCTGCTTGGTAGCAAGACACCGTTTGACTATAGTCTACGCCATGTTCTATACCTAAGCGAATAATATTTGCTTTGGATAAATGTAACAGAGGTGTTTCAAATTTAAGAGGTTTTCCTTCAACGCCAACCTTGGTTGCAAGGCGAGCCATGTTGGCAAATGCCTCAATAAATTCAGGACGACAGTCAGGATACCCTGAATAATCAACAGCATTAATACCAATCACAATGGCTTCGGCATCTAAAACTTCTGCTGCTGCTAGGGCATAAGATAAGAAAATCGTGTTACGTGCTGGAACATAAGTTACAGGAATACCGACTTGTTCATGATCTGGAACATCAATGCTATGGTCTGTTAACGCAGAACCGCCCAAATTACCTAAGTCGATATTAATGACACGATGTTCTACGCCTGCTTTTTTTGTCAGTTCGCGTGCGGCATCGAGCTCAGTGGTTGAGCGTTGACCATACATAAAGCTGAGCGCTGTACAGTCATACTGTGCTTGCGCCCATGCTAAACAAGTTGTTGAGTCTAAACCGCCAGATAACAAAACTATGGCACGAGGGCGCATACAAATTTCTCCAAATATAAATTAAAGATGAATAGGCAATGTATTAGCGACCAGTTTCGTCATTCCAAAGCAACTTGTGGAGTTGGAGTTGGAAGCAAACAGGGAGATGGTCTTCTAATATCCATTGCGCTAAGTCACGTGCAAGTTGAGGTAAACGAGTAGCACCTTTCTCAACGGCAAAAGCAGGAGAGAACCATACTGTGCTGACTTTTTCATTGAGTTTATAGTCTTCAACTTGCTGTTTTGACCATTCATAATCCTCACGGTTACAAATGACAAATTTGATTTGGTCGTGCTGGGTTAAATGGTCGAGATTCGAAAGCAAATTTCGTGCAACTTCACCTGAAGTTGGGGTTTTCAAATCTAATACTTTTGAAACACGTGGGTCAACCTTAGACACATCTAAAGCGCCACTGGTTTCTAAAGAGACTTGACAGCCGAGGTCAGCAAGACGTTGCATTAAAGGCAACGCATTGGGCTGTGCAAGAGGTTCACCACCTGTCACGCAGACATAAGGGGTTTTAAAATCAAGCGTGGTTTGAATAATCTGATCTAAAGATTGGCGTTCGCCACCTTCAAACGAGTAGGTCGTATCGCAGTATGTACAACGTAGTGGACAACCCGTTAAACGAATAAAAACTGTTGGCAGTCCTGAGGTGTTGGCTTCTCCTTGCAAAGAATAAAAGATCTCCGTGATACGTAGACCCGCAGAAGGATCAGAAACAGGGATAGCAGAAGATCGAAGCGTATTCATAGCAAAATTAAACCACAGGTTAGAAAAACAAAAATCTCTACGGCTAGTCTTAACCGTAGAGATGAGGAACTTGAGTTCCGCACGACAACTAAAAATTATTCGTCGCGTAGTAAATCGTTCAAGCTCGTTTTAGAACGTGTTTGTGCATCTACTTTTTTTACGATGATTGCAGCATACAGGCTGTAAGTACCACATTTAGAAGGTAAGCTCCCCGCAACTACAACAGAACCTGCTGGTACACGGCCGTAGTGAATTTCGCCAGTTGCGCGGTCAAAAATCTTAGTTGATTGACCGATGAACACGCCCATAGAAATTACAGAACCTTCTTCTACAATCACACCTTCTACGATTTCAGAACGTGCACCGATGAAGCAGTTGTCTTCAATAATCGTTGGGTTCGCTTGAAGTGGCTCAAGAACACCACCAATACCTACACCACCAGATAGGTGAACATTTTTACCAATTTGAGCACATGAACCAACAGTCGCCCATGTGTCAACCATGGTGCCTTCGTCAACATATGCACCAATGTTCACATAAGAAGGCATTAACACCACGTTTTTCGCTTGGAAAGAACCTTTACGGGCAACCGCAGGAGGAACAACACGTACGCCAGCCGCTTTAAACTGTTCTTCAGTCCAACCTGTAAATTTAGTATCTACTTTGTCGTAGAATTGAAGGTCACATGACTCAATTGGTTTGTTGTCATTTAGTTTAAATGATAAAAGCACAGCTTTTTTCACCCATTGATGAACAACCCACTCACCATCAATTTTTTCAGCAACACGTAATGTCCCGTTATCTAAACCAGCAATGACTTCTTCAACTGCTGCACGAACTTCAGCAGGACAGTCCGCTGCTGTAAAATTCGCACGGTCTTCAAACGCTTGTTCAATAATTGTTGAAAGCTGAGACATGATCTTCCTTCCAGAAAAAAATTTTCCTGATTTTACACTAAATTGTGCAGAGAATAGATGAAAAAACAGCATAGGATCGGAAATAATAATGAATGATTGGATATAAGACTTTTAGGGCTGGTTTAACTGGAGGATTAAGTAAAGAATTGTGATTTAAAACAACAAGAAAGTATAAAATGTATCAAAAAATAACAAAAACAACCTAAATCTAGAATAAAAAACAGTCAAGAGGTGTTTTATGATGGGCTCATTAAAAAATTGTAGTAAATGATGTAAAAAATCTTTGATTGGAGGAGAAAAAAACATGAAATCATTACGTTTAGTTGCAATTGCAGCAGCAATGTCAGCAGTCGCAGGTACAGCTTTTGCTGATGATGCAGTCGTAAAAGATGGTTATGCTTTTGACCAAAATAAATTAATTCCTACTGGTGTTCGTGCTGAAGTCGGTACAACAGGTTATGGTGGCGCTTTGTTGTGGACAGCTAACCCATATGTGGGTTTAGCGTTAGGTTACAACGGTGGTGACATTTCATGGTCTGATGATTTGTCTATCGATGGCACCAAATACGACATGGATATGGACAACAGCCTTGCTTATTTAAATGCTGAGATTCGTCCATGGGGTACAAGTACAAATCGATGGGCTCAAGGTTTATACGTTGCAGCTGGTGTAGGTTACATTGATAACGATTATGCATTGAGCAAACGTTTGAATAATTCAAATGACACAATCAAAATTGATGGTAAGAACTTCAATGCTCCATCAGGTAGTGGTTCTGTCGATGGTTCTTTAGCATATAAAAATGATATTGCTCCATATGTAGGTTTTGGTTTAGCACCTAAGATTAATCAAAACTGGGGTGTATTTGGTGAAGTGGGTGCTTACTACACAGGTAACCCTTCTGTAAATTTAACAGCGACAGGATTACAAGAAGTCGGTGGTTCAACTTCAGGTCAAACTGCTGCTGATAATGAAGCGCGTAAAATTGCGAATGACGATAAATACGAGTGGATGCCAGTTGCAAAACTAGGTGTAAGTTACCACTGGTAATTAACACATAAAAAACGAGCTTCGGCTCGTTTTTTTATGTCTGACTTTAGCTAAATTCTTTAAAAATGATGGGCAAATTTGAGTCCTAAGATCCATGCATCATTATCATTCAGCGCTGAAAGTCCTGTAATGTTTGCCAGTGGGTTTGAGTCAGAAGATGTTTTAGACTTCTTAAAACGCAAATAATATAGACCAGCCGCGATATCAAATTCAGTGTTGTATGTGTACATGCTGCCTAGACCAATACCTTGATAACCATCACTTGGATTAAGCGTAGATGCAGGATTATTAATCCCAGAGTCCCAGAGCAGTTCCATAGTACTCAACCACTTTTTGTTCCATACGTGTGCTAGGCCAAGTTTTGCAGACCATTGATCTTCATTGTACTGAATAAGTTTGACGTCTTTGGCTTCAGGGTAAAGTATCGCTGCATAATCGATCACGGCTTGAAATTTGGGTGGTTGAATGACAAAGTCTTGCCAATTCACCCAGCGTAGCGTTCCGTACAAGATATTTTGATAAGGGAGTCCTGTCATGAAATCAAGGTTTACCGATTGTGGTGTTTTCACCTCCATCACATTGGGGGTGTCTACGCCGACCTCGATAGACTCTGTTGTGGTCATTTCATGCTTAATGGCTGAGCGATAGGTCAAAGATGTTCTAAAATAATATTCAGGAATTTGATAACTAATCCCTGCTAACCAGCCCAAGCTTTCATCTTGCTTAAACTTGGCATCATAGCCATCAAACACAGAATAGGTCTGACCTTGGGCTTTTAAAGAGCCTGCAAAACTTTGATAGCTTAAACCACCATAGACTTCCCATTGTGGGCTGAATTGATAGCCTAAAAGCGAGCTGAGATTATGACTTTCAAAGTCGATATCGGCAGATTCAACCTCATGACTTTCACCATAAATCTTTGGGCGATAGTGATAATCGATGTCTATAGCAAAAGGCTGGTCATAAATGACAGCAAAGTTGAATTGAGAATTTAGTTGGAGTTTTAGTGCAGCTCCCAGCATTACTTGTTCATTGCTTAAATTGCCTGTTGAAAAGTCAGTGATGCCAAACTGTTGCAGTATCTCTGTATGCTGAACTTGGCCAGAAACATCTGGATCAATATAAGCCAGAGAAATTTCTGCATAATTTCCACGTTCAAAAAAGGGTTGTATTGTTTGACCTGACAGTTCAAAAGCAGCAGCAAAACATGATCCCGACGAATAGAAACATAAACAAAGTAATGGAGAGCCCAACAGATTTTTACTCACTGTTATTGCTCACTATTGTTTTTATCAGTTGATCAAATAATACACCATACCCGTTTAAAGTATATGGATTTAAAAATAAAAAAAGAGGCTTGGAGGCCTCTTTTTGAAAATAAGAATGGTTTAGTCTTCTGGATAAGCCACTCTTTTCAGTGCTTTAATGTCTGCATCTGGCGAGCAGAGTGAGATAAATTCATAGCCATAGCCACGCAGGAGGTGACCTTTACGCACTGCAATCCATGTGGTATTGAGACCAAAAATATCGGTTGGAATTTGTTTTAAACGGTAGTCACGCTCAACGTCATATGCCACATTGTTGACAATACCAACACCCATATTCAGTTCGACATAGGTTTTAATTACATCGGCATCTAAAGCAGACATTACGATGTCGACATCCACACCAGCATCTTCAAAAGCTTTGTCAATTTTTGAACGGCCTGTGAAACCGCCGTGATAGGTAATCAGTGGATATTCCGCCAAGTCTGCAATACTAATATTTTGTTTGCTTGCCAGTGGGTGGTTTTGAGGGGTAATAATGCTGTGCTGCCAATTATAGAACGGTACACTAGCCAGATTGTCCTCAGTGGTGAGTGACTCAGTTGCAATACCAATATCAGCTTCACCTTGTAGAAGCATTTCGGTAATTTCAACAGGGCTGGCTTGTTGCAAAATAAGATGAACTTTTGGAAACTCTTTTTTGAATTGATTGACAATCGGCGGTAGTACATAACGCGCTTGCGTATGTGTAGTCGCAATCGTCAAGGTGCCTTCATCGACACGGTTAAAATCATCTGCCAGACGCTTAATATTGTCTGCGTCGACCAACATGCGTTCAACAATACCCAGTAGTGCTTGACCTGGTTCAGTTAAACCCAGTAAGCGTTTCCCTTTACGAATAAAAAGCTGTACGCCTAATTCATCTTCTAGGTCTTTGATGTGCTTGCTGACGCCTGATTGAGAGGTATACAGTGCAGCAGAGGCTTCGGTGAGGTTGAAGTTTTGTCTCACCGTTTCTCGAATAATTCTGAGTTGTTGAAAGTTCATATTTTTGGATCTCTTTTATGATGAATGAGGCATTCAACATGCCCCATTCAATTGGTCTTAAGCCGCAGGTTTTGCAAATAAATGCAAGTTTGATGGGCTTAACCATACCGTTTGATTAGGTCTAAATTGGTGTAATTTTGCTTCTTCAGAAGTCAGTGAGATTTCAATCAGTTTGCCTTGGCGATCATGGAGCTCTGCAACCACTTTGCCCGCGATCCATAATTCTCGAACGAATGTTGCTTGGATGGCATTGTCTTGCGGCTGTGCATGGATCCTTAATTCATCTGGACGGGCAAAGGCAATCACGTCGCCCGAAGGTGCATTACGTAAAGAATCTAATTGAATGCGGTCTTCACCAATTTGGATCGTCCCTGCGTTATTTTGACCTTCGAAACGGTTTGCTTGACCTAAAAAGTCAAACACAAACGGTGTTGCAGGCTTTTCATAAACCTCACGGGGAGAACCAATTTGCTCGACATTCCCTTTATTCATCACAATGATTTGATCTGCGACTTCTAAAGCTTCTTCTTGGTCATGCGTTACAAAGATTGAGGTGATATGAAGTTCATCATGCAAAGTACGTAACCAACGACGGAGCTCTTTACGTACTTTTGCATCCAAAGCACCAAAAGGTTCATCCAGTAACAGTACGCGTGGTTCAACTGCTAAAGCACGTGCCAGTGCAATACGTTGACGCTGGCCGCCTGAGAGTTGTGCTGGGTAACGATCTGCCAAGAAGCCCAATTGGACTAAGTCCAGCAAACGCGTGACACGTTTTTTAATTTCAGCTTCAGATGGGCGTGTTGCACGTGGGCGAACGCGGAGACCAAAAGCAATATTGTCAAATACGCTCATATGGCGAAACAAGGCATAGTGTTGAAATACAAAACCAACTTCACGTTCACGTACGTGTACATTGGTTGCATCTTCACCTTCCAAGATGACTTGACCGCCATCTGCGGACTCAAGACCTGCAATAATACGAAGCAGGGTGGTTTTACCACAGCCTGATGGGCCGAGTAATGCAACCAATTGACCATCAGGAAAATCGAGAGAAATGTTATTTAGCGCATGGAATGCACCAAAGTGTTTTTCAATATTTTTAACTTGAATACTCATGAGGTCATTCCTTTAAACTGTTGAATCATTATGTTTGTTTTGCTTTTCTTGGCGAATCTCAACCCATGTTTTTAACACAAGGGTCACAATCGCTAAAAGCGCCAAGAGTGAAGACACAGCAAAAGCCGCACTGAAGGTATATTCGTTATAGAGAATCTCGACATGCAGAGGTAATGTATTGGTTTCACCACGAATATGGCCTGAAACTACCGATACTGCACCAAACTCACCCATGGCACGTGCATTACACAGAATGACGCCGTAAATTAAACCCCATTTAATGTTGGGTAGGGTCACTTTCCAAAAGGTTTGCCAGCCTGATGCACCTAGTACAATCGCAGCTTCTTCTTCTTCAGTTCCTTGGGCTTCCATGAGCGGAATAAGTTCACGTGCAACAAAAGGAACGGTGATAAAGATCGTTGCTAATACAATGGCAGGAACGGCATACAAAATTTTGATGTCGTTATCCATAAGCCAACTACCAAACCAACCTTGCGTACCAAAAATCAGTACCAGCATTAAGCCCGCGATAACAGGGGATACTGAAAATGGCATATCAATAATTGTGGTTAAGATGGATTTACCACGAAAGTTAAATTTGGCCACACACCAAGCGGCTGCAACACCAAATACGACATTCAGTGGGACTGCAATCACCGCGGTTAATAAAGTGAGTTTGACGGCGGAGAGCGTGTCTGGATGAACCAAGGCTTGTGCATAGACGCCAACCCCTTGTTTAAAGGCCTCAACGAACACCAAAATCAGCGGTAAGATCAAACAGCTCAAAAAGAACAGCAGAGCAATCGTAATCAGGGTGTACCGAACCCAAGTTGGCTCACGTGTTGCATCACGCGATTGTAGCTTTTCAGCAAGCGCATTACTGTTGATATTCATCGTGCTGTTCTCCCTGTACGACGGCTTGCCCATGCTTGTAACAAGTTAATCAGGAATAAAATGGCAAAAGACAGCACCAACATGACGACTGCAATCGTGGTTGCACCTGCATAGTCATATTCTTCTAAGCGCGAAATAATCATGAGTGGTGCAATTTCTGTTTTAAACGGTTGGTTCCCAGCAATAAAGATCACTGAACCGTATTCACCGACGCCACGTGCAAAGGCAAGTGCAAAACCAGTAATGAGTGCTGGAAATAAAATCGGCAAAATCACTTTGGTCACAATCTGTAGACGGTTGGCACCTAATGCTGCTGCTGCTTCTTCTAACTCTGTTTCCAAGTCACTCAGGACAGGTTGCACAGTCCGCACTACAAAAGGAATACCAATAAAAATCAGTGCTAAGGTAATACCAATTGGGGTATAGGCCACTTGAATCCCTAAAGGCTCAAGATACTGACCGATCCAACCTGTAGGCGCATAAAGCGAGGTGAGTGCAATACCTGCAACCGCCGTGGGTAAGGCAAACGGCAAGTCGACCAAGGCATCTACAATGCGTTTACCCGGAAAACGGTAACGAACTAAACACCATGCTAGAAGTAGACCAAAAACCACATTAATAAACGCGGCGATCAGGGCTGTACTAAAACTGAGTTGCAAAGATTTTAAAATACGTTCTGAACTTAAAATTTCCCATAAACCATCCCAACCAATGCCTAAAGATTTAATAAAAACAGCGGACAATGGAATAAGAACGATTAATGACAAATATGCTAGGGTAAAGCCTAGAGAAAGACCAAATCCTGGCAGCACTCGGGATCGCTGCGACATGATTACTCCTCAAAGAGAGAAAGCTGACCTAAAAAGAGTCAGCTCAAATAAAACTGAATTTCGGCACAAGTATCAATTACAGCGTTTAAATTGCAAATTTAAATAAATACTTGCTTTCATTGTAAAAACTAATGTTTTTTAGCACACTTTCTGAAATCAAAAAATCATAAATTTCAGGGAATGGTCCAAAACCTGACGCAACATTAATATGTCCGACTTGGCCCAAGTTCTTAGGCCTAATTTTCCATGCTTTTGCCAGTTTCAGCGCATCTTGAAAATTGAGCCAAGGATCATTTTCACTGATGATCATTTGGGTAGGAACTTGTAGCTTGAGTTGGTGGAAATACTGTTGATAGTTGTTTTGGCTATCACGAGCAAAACCAGCATCACCAAAGCGAGCAGGGTTAGCTGGCGCAACCAAAACTAAATTTTTGATTTTTTGATTTAGTTCAGGGTGCTGTGCTAAAGCCGCGACTGTCGTTAAACAGCCAAAGCTATGCGCCACAATTTGAATCGGTTCCTGAATGGATTGAACCGTTTTGATAAATTGTTCAATCCACTCATGGAGTACGGGTTTATTCCAATCCTGCTGCTGTACACGAGAGCATGACTTGAGCTGACGTTGTAACCACGATTGCCAGTGGTCATGTTCACTTCCACCCACGCCCGGTACAATTACAGTATGAATCATGTCGATGCTCCCTTACAGCTATTTACTGGACTCGGTTTTATTTCGTCGTATTGGCTTTCACAATTTGGTCAAATACACCACCATTTTCAAAGTGCTGTTTTTGTACCTTAGTCCAACCACCAAATTCTTTATCAATGGTCACCAACTTCAACGGTTTGAATGTGGTTGCATATTTTTTCAAGACGCTTGCATTACGTGGGCGATAGAAGTTTTTCGCCGCAATTTCCTGTCCAGCAGGTGAATACAAATAGTTGAGATATGCTTTAGCCAGATTCAGATTGCCATCTTTTTCCGCATTCTTTTCAACAATGGTAACGGGTGGTTCTGCCAAAATAGACAGCGAAGGCGTCACGATTTCAAATTTACCCGGTTGTTCACGAATTGCTAAGTGTGCTTCGTTTTCCCATGCTAAGAGAACATCACCGATACCGCGTTCAGCAAAAGTTGTGGTTGCACCACGTGCACCTGAATCCAGCACTTTGGTATTTTTATAAATTTTACGCACGAATTCTTGTGCTTTGGCATCGTTACCCGCAGGTTGATGTTTCGCCCAAGCCCAAGCTGCTAAATAGTTCCAGCGTGCACCGCCCGATGTTTTTGGATTTGGTGTAATAATGCCAACACCTGGCTTAACAAGGTCGCCCCAGTCTTTAATACCTTGAGGGTTACCTTTACGGACGAGGAACACGATAGTTGAAGTATATGGTGTCGAGTTATTGGGTAATTTCTTTTGCCAGTTGGTCGGTAAAAGTTTTGCTTTTTCAGCAATCACATCGATATCTGCTGCAAGAGCAAGTGTCACAACATCTGCACCTAAACCATCAATGACCGAACGGGCTTGTTTACCCGAGCCGCCGTGAGACTGTTTAAAGTTAATGTCTTGTCCTGTGCGTTGTTTCCAATAAGCGCCAAACTGTTTGTTGACATCTTCATACAGTTCGCGTGTTGGATCATACGACACGTTAAGGAAATCTTTTGCTGCAACACCAAAAGATGTGACTGAAACTAGCGCTGCTAGTACCCCAATTTTTAACTTAGATAAGCTCATGTGAGACCTCAAATTTTAAACGTTCTTAAACATGAGGCAAGAATACTGTGAGTCTTATTGCTAAAAAAATAATAAAAAATGAATTTTATATGAATAAAAAAGAAAAAGAGTTCGGCTTAGAATTCATTAAACTAAAGCAGAAAATTGTTTCAGGGTAGTTTGGCATGTATTGCTATAAAAATGCACAAGAAATCAAACAAATAGAATTATTAGATCGTGCATTTCACTATGGAGATGGTTGTTTTAGTACAGCGCGTATCCGTGAGGGTGTGATTGAGCTAGAGTCTCTACACATAGCACGCTTGAAATTGGCCTGTGAAAGACTGTTGTTGTCAGCAGATTTAGCCTTTATTCAGCACAGCATCGTGCAATTAAAACAAACCCATGCACACTTAAATGGCACTCTGAAAATTATTATTAGTCGGGGTGAAGGGCAGCGTGGTTATAGTTTGCCCACACATCCTGCTGACGTTTGGGTGTTTTTCTATCCGCAAGCATCAGAGGCTTTGACATACAGCGAAATTGATTCAGGGGTACTGCAACATGCGATTGGGTTGAATATGCCACAAATGGTGGGTGTGAAAAGCTTAAACCGTTTAGAACAAGTTTTACTTAAGCATGAGGCAGAACAACATGGTTGGTTGGAAGCTTTGGTCACAGATGTGCAAGGTTCTGTCGTTGAAGGTGTGAGCAGTAATTGTTTCATTCTGCTAAATGATCGATGGATTAGTCCCGAACTTCGTTATAATGGCGTACATGGTGTCATGCGTGCCGAAATATTGTCACGGATGCAGCAACAAAGGATGAGCTGTGAGCTGAGAATGATTGATATGGAAGAAATTCCACGCTTTCAAAGTTTATTTTTCTGCAATGCCTTGAGTCCTATGAAAATAGCCAAAAGTTTGAATCATCAGCACTTAGATGTTCAGCCGTGTATAGATTTGTTCCATCGTCTTCAACTTAATCAGATGTAGTAGTATGTCCGCAGCCAAAACCAAATCGAAAAAGAAAGCTCAACCACCCCAACGCAAAGTGAAAGGGTTGTTATTGATTGCTGTGAGCATCATTGTTTTATTGATGATTGTACTGTGGTCGAGTTTATTTAAATCCTATCCTGTCGAAGGTAAAAAGCAGTTATTGGCAATTAACTCTGGCGATACCTATTCCGGTTTTATTGACCGCTTAGCCAAAGAAGACATGGCTAGTTTTCCCATTATTTTAAAGCTCTATCAAAAAATATTTATTCATGACACGTTGAAAGCCGGTGTTTATGAAGTGCGTGAAGGTATGAGTATTCGCCAAGTTTTGGATATGATTTCCAATGTCGATAATGCCGAGATGAATCGTATATTGGTGATTGAGGGGACGACCTTTAAACAGCTGATCGAGGCATTGAAAAAGGATGCATTGGTTAAAAAGGAAGTCTCCAATTTACCCATGGATCAGCTTTTAAAAGCATTAGATATTCCGTATACGCATGCTGAAGGACTTTTTGCCCCCGATACTTACTTCTTCGCCAAAGGGGAGTCAGACAAAAAAATCTTAACGGATTTATACAAACGCCAAATGAAAGCTTTAGATGAAGCGTGGGCAAACCGTGCGGCAAATTTGCCGTATAAAGACAAATACGAAGCCTTGATCATGGCCTCTATCATTGAAAAAGAAACCAATGTTGACCGCGAACTGGAGCAAGTTTCGGGTGTGTTTGCGCGTCGTCTTCAACTCGGCATGCGTTTGCAAACAGATCCGACCGTGATTTATGGCATGGGCGATAAATATACAGGCAATATTACCCGCCAAGACTTGCGTACTCCAACAGCCTATAATACTTATACCATCAATGGTTTACCTCCTACGCCAATTGCTTTACCAAGTAAAAAAGCCATTGAAGCTACTATGCACCCAGATAACAGCAAAAACATCTACTTTGTTGCAACGGGCAATGGTGGACACACATTTAGTGAGACTTTAGAGCAGCACAACCAAGCTGTAAAAGAATATCTCAGTGTTTTAAAAACCAAGAAGGATGAATAGATGTTTATTAGTTTTGAGGGCACAGAAGGTGTCGGTAAAACCACACTGATTCGCAAAATTTATGAGCATCTAGAACAACAAGGTCAGCAGGTTGTTTTAACGCGTGAGCCAGGTGGTACACCGATGGCTGAGCAAATTCGCTCGCTATTATTGTCAGTCAATCATGAAGAGTCGATGTCGAATGATACTGAACTGCTACTGATGTACGCGGCTCGCGCACAGCATTTGCAACAAGTGATCGTGCCTGCTTTAACGGAACATAAAACCGTATTGTGTGACCGTTTTACCGATGCCAGCTTTGCTTATCAATGTGCAGGACGTGGTTTAAGCCAGTCGAAGCTGCAACTACTGAATGAAAACTTTGTCAGCCATATGCCAAATATTACATTTTGGCTCGATGCCCCGATTGAAACAGGCATGTCTCGTGCGCGGGAACGGGGGGATTTGGACCGTTTTGAACAAGAAAAAGTCACATTCTTTGAAAAAGTCAGAGCAGGTTATCAGCAGTTATGGGAACAATATCCTGAGCGGGTCAAACGCTTGGATGCGACCCAGTCACCAGAGCAGGTTTTTGCACAAGCGTTGCAATATTTAAACTAAAAATATGTCTGAAATGTTATTTCAGACTGTAGTGAAATGCATTTTTCTTTTATAGTCAGTGACAAAGGACTGTATGTTGAAGGAAAAATGAAAAGTAACTTAACTGAGATTGTGGCTTTTTTAGAAAAGGAATTTCCGCAAAGTTTAGAAAAATGTCATATCGAATCTGTCACTGAGCGCGCAGCAACAGTCGTGTATCAGGTCGATGAGCGCGATTTGAGACCGGGTGGGACGGTTTCAGGCCCAACCATGATGACTCTTGCAGACTATGCATTGTATATCGCCATTTTAGGGGAAATTGGGCTGGTCGGTTTAACCGTGACCACCAATTTATCGGTCAACTTTCTAAGTAAACCTGCAGCCTCTACAAATATCCGCGGTGAATGTAAGTTAATGAAAGTTGGCAAAGCATTGGTGGTTGGGGATGTGTGGTTGTATTCAGTGGGTAAGGATGAACCCATTGCACATGTGGTGGGAACTTATTCTATTCCACGCAAATCCTAAAAAATGTCTGAATAAAAAAGCCTGACGAATCAGGCTTTTTTTAAATTAGTTATTCACTAAAGGGGTTTCAACTTTAAAATTAAAAGGGGTGAGTACGGTTTTACGCAGTTCATTCGATAGTTCTGGGTAATCTAAAGTGTAGTGTAGACCGCGCGATTCTTTACGCTCCATAGCACAGCGCACGATCATTTCAGAGACTAAAACTAAATTACGTAGTTCAATCAGATTTTTGCTGACTTGGTAATCTTGGTAATACTCGGTAATTTCTCGCTTCAACATTTCAATGCGGTGTAGCGCACGTTCAAGACGTTTCGTGGTACGCACAATGCCGACGTAGTTCCACATGGTTTGACGGAGTTCATCCCAGTTTTGCAAAATCACCACATCTTCATCAGGATTCATCACTTGTGAGTCATCCCAAGACGGAGCAGTTGGGGATTGGTAACTTGAATCAAAACTTTTTTCGATGTGCTCTGCTGCACTCATGCCATACACAAAACACTCTAACAGTGAGTTACTGGCCATACGGTTAGCGCCATGCAAACCTGTGTACGAGGTTTCCCCAATCGCATAGAGACCTGTAATGTCAGTTTGACTGTGTTCATCAACCACCACACCGCCACAGGTATAGTGCGCAGCAGGAACAACAGGAATCATTTCCTTGGTAATGTCGATGCCGAGTTCAAGTAAGCGTGCGTACAGGGTTGGGAAATGTTCTTTAATGAAACTTTCGGGCTTATGGCTAATGTCGAGCCAAACGTGACGAATACCTAAACGTTTAATTTCATAGTCAATCGCTCGCGCCACAATGTCACGTGGAGCCAGTTCCGCACGTTCATCAAAACGCAACATAAAGCGTTCGCCATCGGGTAAGCGTAAATAGGCACCTTCACCACGCATTGCTTCAGTAATGAGGAAAGAGCGCGCTTGTGGGTGGTATAAACAGGTTGGGTGGAATTGGTTAAATTCCATATTGGCCACGCGGCAACCCGCACGAAACGCCATGGCAATACCATCGCCCGTTGCAATGTCTGGGTTCGAGGTATACAGATAGGCTTTCATGGCACCGCCACACGCCAGCGCGGTAAAAGGGGCTAAAAAGGTATGTACTTTTTCAGTCTTTTCATCGAGTGCATAGAGTCCTAATGCACGATTTTGTTCTTCTAAGCCCAGTTTTTGAGAGGTGATTAAATCAATGGCGATATAGTTTTCAAAAATGGTGATGTTGTCTTTTTCAATCGCACGCTCAACTAAGGTGGTTGAAATGGCACGACCTGTAGCATCTGCGGCATGAATAATACGGCGTTGAGAATGTCCACCTTCACGTGTTAGATGCAATTGTTCTTGATCATCAAGGGTAAACTGCACGCCGTGTTTCAGTAGAAAATCAACAGAAGGTTTACCGCCTTCAACGGTTTGCTTTACGGCTTCGGTCTCACACAAGTGAGCGCCCGCAATCATGGTGTCATCAATGTGCTGTTCGATGGAATCCGTTTCATCTAAAACAGCGGCAACTCCACCTTGTGCATAGAAAGTACTTGCATCGGTCAGGTTTGATTTTGCAAGAACAGCAATATTGAAATGTTGAGGCAACGATAAGGCTAAGCTCAGGCCTGCACCGCCACTTCCCACAATAATCACATCAAAATGATGTGTTGTGTTTAAATTAGACATGTCCATCAGCTAATTTGGAAAAAGTTCGCTAATGACAGCGCTTTTTTCACGAAAAGGCAAGGGTAAAATCTCTACAATTGATGGGAAATATAAATAAAGAACGTATTTTTTAAGCAAATTTTAAGCTCTTGTTTATACAAACATAATAGAACATATTATTACCCAAGACAGACAAAGATTATGCTAAAAACGCTAATACATAAATTGATAACAAACATATAGGTCAATACTTGATATGAAAAGTCGCGCGATACAAACTGGTTTTTTTGCTGTTGCATGCACAATGGCTGCGGTGCAAACACAAGCAGCACCTGTTGATTTCTCAAACTTAGTTGAGCAAGTTAGCCCTGCGGTAGTGAGCGTCAATGTGGTTAAAAAGATGACTCAAGAAGAGTTACTGCAGCAGCAAATACCTGAGATTTTGAAGCGTTTTTTTGGTAATCAAGTCATTATTCCGCAGCAGCAAGCGCCGCAAGAAAAAACGGCTTATGGCAGCGCATTTTTTATTAGTAAAGATGGGTATTTACTGACAAACCACCACGTCGTAGAAGATGCATCGAAAGTCACGATTATGTTTAATGACCGTCGTGAACTGGATGCAACTGTAGTAGGTAGTGATGAACGAACGGATGTGGCCCTGCTTAAGGTGAATGGTACGAATTTTCCATCACTCCGTGCTGGCAATGTTGATCAATTGCGTGTAGGTGAACCTGTGCTTGCGATCGGTTCACCGTTTGGTTTTGATTACTCGGCTTCGGCAGGAATCGTGAGTGCGAAAATGCGCAATATGATGGGGGAGACATCGGTACCCTTCATTCAAACCGATGTGGCTCTCAACCCAGGAAACTCAGGCGGTCCGTTATTCAACCAACAGGGTGAAGTGGTTGGGGTGAACTCGCGTATCTTCAGTGGTACGGGCGGTTATATGGGGCTGTCTTTCTCGATTCCAATTGATGTCGCAATGGATATTGCTGACCAACTTAAGAAAACCGGCAAAGTGACCCGTTCTTATTTAGGCTTTAATCTACAAGATTTAGACCGTAATTTGGCAGAGTCTTATAATTTGCCAAAACCTGAAGGTTCATTGATTACCAATGTTCAGCCGAATTCACCTGCGCAGAAAGCGGGACTAAAAGCAGGCGATATTATTTTAAAATTCAATGGAACGCCGATTTCACGTACCTCTGAGTTATTGAACTATTTAAATCGTACTATGCCAAATCAAACGGTACAGCTTGAAGTACTGCGTGATGATAAAAAGCGTAATATATCGGCAACATTAACTACTGCACCAGATGATACACCAGCAAAATCAGATGTAGTTACACAAAGTAAAGGGCCTGTTTTAGGCATTGCTATCCGAAATTTAGCACCTGCTGAATTATCACAGCTCAATGTGAAAGGTGGTGTATTAATTCAAGAAGTGAAACGTGGCGGTGCAGCAGCACAGTCAGGTATGGCGGCTGGTGATGTGGTCACTCACATTAATAATAAAGTCGTAAAAGACACCAATGATTTTGTCCAAGCGGCATCTGAATTGAAAAAAGGTCAGGTTGCCCGCGTTGGAATCATCCGACAAGGCACACCAGCCATTTTAGGGATGCGCATCCAATAAGCGAAAAAAAACCACTCTTCGGAGTGGTTTTTTATTTTTTGCAATTTGATGATATCTGTTATTTGCGTACACTGCCATCTTCATAAGGATATTTAGATTAAATAGAGTGTTTATGAGTAGTATTTTTGACTTAAGACTTCAGGTACAAGCAGAACATATCGACCAGTTAGGCCATGTGAATAACGTGGTTTATATGCATTGGATGCAGGATGTTGCAAGAGCACATATTGATGCACTGGGTTTAGGCTTAAAAGAATATATCGAGTTAAAACATGCCATGGTTGCGGTTGAGCATCATGTACAGTACCGAAAAGCTGCATTTAAAGAGGATGAAATAATCTTACGCACATGGTTTGACGATATAAACGCATTATATTCATCGCGCCAATATGTGTTTTATAGACCCAAAGACAATAGCATTTTATTTGTTGCTCAAACTAAGTGGGCTTGCGTAGAGATTGAAACAGGACGCGCGAAACGTATGTCACCTAGTTTTACCCAAGCTTACCAACCGCTTGCAAAAGATGTGAATGCCTTAGATTTTTCAATGGATTATTCAAAAAGCCCAGTGAAAAGCGAAAACATGTAAAAAAGCGTCAGAGTTGTGAAAAGGAAGCGTATTAATATGGATACTTTAAAAAAACCATCTGTTATAATCCTTCGCAATTTCTATTCGGCTTTTGTTGTGCATCGAAATTTGTCTGCATAACGCTTCATTTTGTTCAAGGTAGCCCATGGCGCAAGCTAAAAAATCTGTTGATATTAAAAATATCCGTAATTTCAGTATTATTGCTCACATTGACCACGGGAAGTCAACGCTCGCTGACCGCTTTATTCAAACCTGTGGTGGTTTGCAAGATCGTGAAATGCAAGCTCAAGTACTTGACTCCATGGAACTTGAACGTGAGCGTGGTATTACCATTAAAGCTGCGTCGGTTACTTTGTATTACACCCATCCAAATGGCCAAGAGTATCAGTTGAACTTTATTGATACGCCAGGGCACGTCGACTTTTCATATGAAGTGTCCCGTTCATTGGCGGCTTGTGAAGGTGCATTGTTGGTTGTAGATGCGGCGCAAGGCGTGGAAGCACAGTCGGTTGCGAACTGTTATACCGCAATTGAGCAAGGTCTCGAAGTTCTACCAGTGCTCAACAAAATTGATTTACCACAGGCTGAACCTGAACGTGTGATTCAAGAAATTGAAGACATTATTGGTATTGAAGCGACTGAAGCACCAACCTGTTCGGCAAAAACAGGTCTTGGGATTGATAGCGTTTTAGAAACCCTTGTTAATGTCATTCCTGCACCTACTGGTGATCGTAACGCGCCATTACAAGCTTTAATTATCGACTCTTGGTTTGATAACTACTTAGGCGTTGTTTCTTTGGTGCGCGTGAAAGAAGGTCGTGTGCGTAAGGGCGACAAGATGTTGATGAAATCAACAGGTCAAACGCACATCATTACTTCTGTGGGTATTTTCAATCCTAAGCATACTGAGACAGACATCCTTGAAGCGGGTGAAGTTGGTTTCGTAATTGCAGGGATTAAAGACATTTTTGGTGCGCCAGTGGGTGATACGATTACCCTTGCCAACACACCAGAAGTCAAAACCTTACCGGGCTTTAAAAAAGTGAAGCCGCAGGTTTATGCAGGTTTGTTCCCAATTGATTCAAGTGAATTTGAACCGTTTCGTGAAGCTTTGCATAAACTTCAGATCAATGACTCGGCGTTATTCTTTGAACCTGAAAGCTCAGATGCTTTAGGTTTTGGTTTCCGTTGTGGCTTCTTAGGCATGCTACATATGGAAATCGTGCAAGAGCGTTTAGAGCGTGAGTATGATTTAGACCTCATTTCATCTGCACCAACTGTGATTTATGAAGCGGTGATGAAGAATGGTGAAACGATTTATATCGATAGCCCATCTAAAATGCCCGATGGTTCAATGGTTGAAGACTTACGTGAGCCGATTGCGGAATGTCACATCCTTGTACCGCAAGAGTATTTGGGTAATGTCATGACTTTGTGTGTAGAACGCCGTGGTGTTCAAAAAGACATGAAGTTTATGGCGAACCAAGTTTCAATTACCTTTGAAATTCCAATGGCGGAAGTGGTGATGGACTTCTTTGATAAATTGAAGTCGTGTTCACGTGGTTTTGCGTCGCTCGATTATAACTTTGTACGCTTTGAAAGTTCATCATTGGTAAAAGTCGATGTTCTAATCAATGGCGATAAAGTCGATGCCTTAGCAATGATTTGTCACCGTCAAGATGCCCGTCACCGAGGTATTGCATTGGTTGAGAAAATGAAAGATTTGATTCCACGTCAAATGTTTGATGTGGCAATTCAAGCGGCCATAGGCGCACAAATTATTGCTCGTTCAACCGTAAAGGCAATGCGTAAAAATGTATTGGCGAAATGTTATGGTGGTGACGTTTCTCGTAAGAAGAAACTGCTATCGAAGCAAAAAGAAGGTAAGAAACGCATGAAGCAAGTGGGAAGTGTAGAAATCCCACAAGAAGCGTTCTTGGCTGTGTTGAAAGTAGAAAGATAAAAAGGTAGGAATATAAGCCCATGGATTTTGATTTTAATTTGATACTTGTTCCTGTCACACTAATTTTCTTTTTGGTGTGGTTGCTCGATAAGTTTGTATTTAAACAACGAGCGACGAAAGGCAAGGGAAATGAAAATTTTGTCATTACGTGGGCTTATGATTTCTGGCCAGTCCTTGCGATTGTCCTATGTCTACGTTCATTCTTTTATGAACCTTTTAATATTCCTTCCGACTCGATGGTGCCGACTTTAGAAACAGGTGACTTCATCTTGGTCAACAAGTTTGACTATGGTGTACGCCTGCCGATCGTGAATAAAAAAGTGATTGATGTAGGTGAGCCTGAGCGTGGCGATGTGATTGTCTTCCGTTATCCACCGCAACCGACGATCAGCTATATCAAACGTGTGGTTGGTATTCCGGGTGATCACATTGTTTTTGATCATGGGCAATTAACCATTAATGGTCAAAAAATTGCTAAAGTGCCTGTTGAATTTAGCCGTGAAAAAGACCGTTTAGACACGCCTACTTCGATATATCATAAAGAAACCATTGGCAAGCATACCTTTACCATGCGTGAGTTAGAAGGTGTTAATGTGGCACGCCAAGCACCGTATATTAACTTTGTAGAAAATGGTAAATACTCTGCTGAAAATGGTTTATATTGGGAAGTGAAAGTAAAAGAAGGTGAGTACTTTGCGATGGGGGATAATCGCGACCAAAGTGCTGACAGTCGTTTCTGGGGAATGGTTCCTGAACAGAACCTAACAGGTCGTGCATTTTATATTTGGATGCATAAAGAACCTGGCTTTAAGTTGCCGTCATTTAACCGTAACGGTAGCATTGACTAATATCGATTCGGAAAATAAAAAATGCGCAAGAATCAACAAGGGGCATCTTATATCGCCATTTTATTTGCAATCATGGGGTTTGCATTTATGGCGAAAGTGGCAATTGCAGTTTGGGCTCCCTATTTTGATGATCGGATGATCAATAGCCAAATTGAGGAAGTATTTCAAAGTAGCCCGAAAAATATTCAGCCCGCGGAGTTTGAGAGTCAGCTTTCAAAGCGTTTGGATATGAATGGCATTCGTGATGTGAAGATTAAAGAAATTATGCAAGTCACCAATACCGAAGGGTTGCAGGTGAAAAAGGAGTATGAGGTAAGAAAACCCTTCTTACTGAATATAGATTTAGTATTAAAGTTCGAGAAAAGTTTTGATCAAAGCTCAGTCCAAGCTAAGTGAAGCCCGCTTAGCGAGCCGTATCGGTTATCAGTTTAAACAACCTGAGTTACTTCAGCTTGCACTGACCCACCGATCGGTGAGCCACAAATACAACTATGAGCGCCTAGAGTTTCTAGGCGATTCTTTGTTAGGGATGATTATTGCGAATTATCTCTATAAAGCTTATCCGACTGAGAACGAAGGCCGTTTGACGCGTATGCGTGCAACCTTGGTTCGTCAGGAAGCTTTAGGTAAAATTGCAAATGATTTAAAACTGAGCCAGTCACTCATTTTAAGTACAGGTGAGTTAAAATCAGGTGGACATCATCGCGAGTCCATCCTTGCGGATACGGTTGAATCGATTATTGGTGCAATCTATGTGGATTGTAGTGATTTAACGGTGTTGGAGTCGATTGTGTTAAAATGGTACGAGCCATATTTAGACCATATCGAGCCAACCGATCAACTTAAAGATCCTAAATCTCGTTTACAAGAATATCTTCAAGCACGAAAAAAAGCTCTCCCAGTTTATGATGTGGTCGATATTCAGGGTGATGCACCCAATCAGCATTTCAGAGTGGAATGTAAAGTGGATGGATTGTCTGTTGTAAATGGTGAGGGCACCAGTCGCCGTTTTGCTGAACAAGCTGCGGCGGCGGATATTTTAAAACTTTTGGAGCAGTAATCTGCCATGTCAAATTCTTCCGATCACATCGATGCTGATCACGAGTCGCAAAGCGACAGCAATGATTTAATTAGCCAGTTTTTTAGCGAACAAGGCACAGAAATCCCAACGGATTTTCGTAGCGGCTTTGTGGCAATTGTCGGTCGTCCAAACGTAGGCAAGTCTACGTTGATGAACCATTTATTGGGTCAAAAATTATCGATTACTTCACGTAAACCACAAACCACACGTCATAAAATTGTGGGGATTGATTCACGTGCAAAATCTCAAGCGGTCTTTGTTGATACACCAGGGATGCATAAAAAAGAAGTACGCGCCATCAACAAAATGATGAACCGTGCTGCGTCTTCTGCATTGCGTGATGTCAACTTGGTATTGTTTGTTCTGGATGCAGACAAGTGGACTCAAAACGATGAGCTCGTTTTGGAAAAACTCAAAAATGCTGAGATGCCGGTGATTCTGGTGATCAATAAAATTGATACACTTGAAAATAAAAACCATGCATTACCCTTGATTCAAGAACGTGCAAAATTAATGAATTTTGCTGAGATTGTTCCTGTTTCTGCACTACGTGGTGCAAACTTAGACCATCTGCGCGATACCATTGAAAAATATTTACCTTTCCAGCCACCGATGTATTCATTGGATCAACTGACAGATCGTTCTGAACGTTTCTTGGCATCAGAAATTATCCGTGAAAAGATTATGCGTCAGTTAGGTGAGGAGCTACCTTATGATTTAACCGTGCAAATTGAGTCGTTTAAGACTGAAGAAGCAACGGTAAATGAAAAAACAGGTCGTCCAAAGCCAGCGTGTACGTATATTGATGCAACGATTTTTGTAGACCGTCCAGGCCAAAAAGCGATTGTGATTGGTGAAAAAGGCGCTAAGCTTAAGAAAATCGGTATGGATGCCCGTATCGATATGGAAAAAATGTTTGAACAAAAGATCATGCTGACCCTTTGGGTTAAAGTGAAAGGCGGTTGGTCTGATGATGAACGTGCATTGAAAAGCTTAGGTTATAGCGATATCTAAGTTTTAAGAAAACAAATTTTTATAGGGATGGTGTTATGGTCAAAGTGTTCGCAGTAATGGCTTGTATGTTGTTTTTGCAAGGTTGTATACACAAGATCGTCACCGTTCCTGTAAAGATTGCGTATAAAACCACAAAAGGCGTGGTGAAAGGAACCGCAGCGGTGGTTGGTGCTGTTATCCCAGATGGGGATGATGAAGACAGTGAACAGAATGATAAAGATAAAAAAGATTAGTTAATTCCTCATGCGCAATGAAGTACTGCATGGTTATTTAATTCACCACAGAAAATACCGTGAACGTAGTCATATTGTGCATTTATTTACCCAAGAGCATGGGCGAGTTGATGGTATTTTAAGGCAAACCCCGCCGCCACAATATCAGCCGATTTGTTTACAAGCTTCGGGTAAATCTGAACTCAAAAATTTTACAAAACTTGAAATTGTCAATCAGCCGATTTTTTTCTTCGGGGATGCCTTTTTTTCAGGTTTTTATCTCAATGAGATTCTACTCAGACTATGTCCACTTGAAGTACAGATGGAGCAAAGTTTTGCTCAATATGCGCATACGCTAACGCAATTACAACAACTGGCGCAGCAAGCCGATCCTAATCAGTTTTTAAAACAAATTCTAAGACAGTTTGAGCACGAACTGCTGGAAGATTTGGGCTATGCCTTAGATTTTTCGACCGATGCCAATCAATTGGAAATTCAGGCATCACTCAACTATATATTCCAGCTGAATGAAGGCTTTATTCCTACTGCACAAGCCTCGCGAGCGACCTTAAATGGACAGCAAATTTTAAGCATGTGCCAATATGAAAAGGGTAGGGATTTTGGTTTGGAACAGTTACAATTACTGACCAAGTTGTATCGACAAATGATCAGTTCCTTGTTGGGCGATCGCCCCTTAAAAAGTCGTCAGTTGTGGATTCAGAACACTCAAACTCAATCGTAATTAGGAAATGAATATGGCTGCATTACTTGGTGTAAATATTGACCACGTGGCAACTTTACGACAAGCGCGTGGAACGTCTTATCCTGATCCAGTCAATGCAGCATTGATCTGTGAGCAAGCAGGGGCGGAAGGGATTACCTTGCATTTACGTGAAGACCGTCGTCATATTCAGGACGATGATGTGCGTCGTATGCGTCCAGCACTAAAAACACGTATGAATTTGGAACTTGCAGTTACAGATGAAATGATTGCATTTGCCAAAGAAATTAAACCGCACCATGTGTGTTTCGTTCCTGAAAAGCGCCAAGAAGTGACGACCGAAGGTGGTTTGGATGTAGTTGGACATTTTGACGATGTCAAAGCGGCAACTCAAGCCTTGTCTGAGATTGGCTGTGATGTGTCCTTGTTTATTGATGCTGACTTTGCACAAATTGATGCAGCAGTTGCTTGTGGTGCACCAACCATTGAAATTCATACAGGTGCTTATGCTGATGCAGAAACACCTGAAGCTCAGCAACATGAGCTTGAACGTATTGTAAAAGGTGCTGAATATGCAGCATCAAAAGGTTTAGTGGTGAATGCTGGCCATGGGCTCAACCTTGAAAATGTAACGCCAATTGCACAAATTCCACAGATTCATGAATTAAACATCGGACATTCCCTAATTGCCGATGCTATTTTTGTGGGCTTGGAACAAGCTGTACGCGAAATGAAAGCAGTGATTAAAGCTGCAAGTTAATTTAAAGTTTTTAAGATTTGAATATGTCGAATATCAATTATGATGAACTCATGAAGCCCGTCATGGACTTCTTGGGCTGTGAAACACCAAAAGCTTGGTTGGCTGAAGCACTGACTAATCTTGATGTGCTGATGCAAGACCATGCGAATTGTGAGAAGAAAGCTGCAGGTACAGCGATGAACCTGATGTTTCGCTATAGTTTTTTTACCGATTTGCAAGTCAAGCTTGCACAACTGGTTCGTGAAGAAATGCTGCATTATGAGCAAGTGCTTGAATTTATGAAAAAGCGCGGGCTAGAGTGGAGCAATCTGAGTGCTGGGCGCTATGCAGGTGGTTTACGTAAAGAAGTGCGGACTTATGAACCCGAGGCTTTAATTGATATTTTAATCATTGGTGCTTTTGTAGAAGCACGTTCATGTGAGCGTTTCTACGCGTTAGCACCTTTGGTAGATGAAGAATTAGGTCGTTACTATCGCTACTTGCTGAAGTCTGAATCACGCCATTTTGAAGACTACTTGGCTTTGGCTTTAGAGGTTGCGCAAACGGGGAAATTGAAAAATCCGAAAGAAGATATTCAAGCCCGTATTGATCATATCCGTAATGTCGAAAAAGAGCTAATTAGTACACCTGATAATGTGTTCCGTTTCCATAGTGGCGTGCCTGCGGAAGCGGCTTAGGAATAAAGCGGGTGAATGTCACAGTTTGTAAACTGTTCAAAATTTACAGATTCTCAGTGTAGATAGCCTTGACTCATTAAAAAGCCCAATTTTATCGATTGGGCTTTTTAATTAAAGAAGGGTAAATGTGATGTATTGAGAGCTGTAATTCCTTTCCATAAAATCGCGAAATATGAGTCAGTGGAATGAGTTGTTTAAGTATGGATGTTTAGTGATTTTGAGGATGATTTATTGTACTTTTTTATATCTTCCACGTTCCACCATTGCACATCATGAAAAATTGTTGCATCAGAAAGAGTATTTCGCAAAGTCTCAGAGACATGACTTAATTGGGTTGAAAGATCTATTTTCTTAAAAAAATATTTTTTAATGATTGGCTGTGCTGGGTGAATAAAAATTAAAAATAAGTTGTCATTTTGCTCATAGCGATTATATTCAATAAAAATATCTTTATAAGCGGAATCACTAAAACTAAGCTGGTATCCCCAATCTTCATTGTGAATTGCAGCGATTTCGAGTTGTTGTTGATTGAATTGTTCAGCAAGATGTTGGGCTAATAATTCACTAGTAATTTGTCCCTCCCATTTTTTATTTCAGTTGCTGTGATCGGGAAGTGATCTGAACAAACATCCACGTGTGTTTTAAATGTGCCCATTATTTTTATTGTGAATCATTTTTTAGTGTTTTTAAGATAAGTTATTTTTCGAGAATGGTCTAGTTCTGGCTTTCTGTTGGGTTTAGCTGGAAGATTTACATCTTAAGCAGCGAAACTTTTAAGACGTAGAAAAGAACAAAGCCCACAACATATAGTGTGGGCTTTCTTGAATTTGGCTCTCCAACCTGGGCTCGAACCAGGGACCTGCGGATTAACAGTCCGTCGCTCTACCGACTGAGCTATTGGAGAATCTGCATGTGATTATAAGGACATTTCATAGTGGGTCAAGTCTAAAATGTCATGTTGCTGTCATTTTTATATTGGATGCTTTTTATTTGAACAAAAAAATCATTTTCAAAAAAAAACGTATTGAAGTGCTTGCAATGTTGAAAAGTCGTTGATAGTCTGATTTTAACAACAGAGCGTTTAAGTGAAAACTTAAACAGTGTGGATTTATAACCAACTTGCCAGCACTAAAATGGCTAAACAGGAGAAAGCGAATGAATACGCTTACCATTTCCGATATTTTTGCAAACCTAGCTGATTATCAAGATCAGTATCTCTCTATTATTTCAAACCCTGAACAATACTATACCCCTGTAGAGTCAGCCTATATTGATGTTTGGCCAGTCGGTTGTACAGACTTGTATTTGGGTGATTTATTACAACTTTGGTTTAGTGAGCGTTGGCTGGTCAACAGTCCTTGTCAGTTGCTTTCCGAACAGTCAACCAGTACTCTTAAAAAGACTGTGCAGCGAGAGCATGATTTGTATTTGTATCAGTTGTCAGGCAGTGCTTTATCAGGCAGTAATCATTCTAAAGTCTGGTCTGCTGCTGAAGGAAAAAGTTTAGACGTGAGTTTAGACAGCGCGTTTAAATATTACTGTATTTATAAAGGGGCTGAGCGTCCTGATGCCTCAAAATTGCAGACGCTGAAGACGTTTAAAACCGCAATTTGATCTGTCATGCTGAAGTAAAGTTTGCTTTGGCGTAAAAAAGGCACTGAAATTTATCAGTGCCTTTCGTTTTTAGGGGCGAATAATCATACAGGTGGCTGTGGCATGGGCGTAGAGTTTACCGTCTTCATCTACAATTTTACCTTCAGAAATACCTAAGTTCTTACTGATGTTGATCACGCTGCCGATGGCAAGTAGTTCTTTGTCTTTTGGAATCGGTCGGCACATTTTAATATTCAGATCAATGGTGCCATAGCCAACACCAGCTTCAAGCATAGTATGTACGGCACAACCTGTTACTGAGTCGAGTACTGTTGCTGCAAAGCCACCATGCACGCCACCAAGCGGGTTTAAATGGCGATGATCTGCTTTTGCTTTAAAGCTAATTTTTCCTTCAGAAACTTCAAAAGGCTGCATGGGAATGGTTTCACTGATACTTGCAGGTGGAATTTTTCCTGTACACATGGCTTCTAAGAGTTGTAGTCCTGTCATTTCTTTGGGATTCATCTTGTTCATTCCTATATTTATCTATGAGTTCCTTTTTGGAACTTGTTATCCAATTAAACAAAATTCAGTCTTTTCGTCAATATTCAGCTTTTGATTGATCAGTACAAAATCAACGAAATCGCAATCACGGACTGAGCTCATGCTGTGAACATATTGTAGGAAAAAGATTTAGGATTATTCATTTTGATAATTTGAGTGTTGATAGAACTGACCAAGCTAGACGTGATCATTGTTTTAAAATGGTGCACAAAATTTATACACTCTTTTGTTTTTTATTTATATATAAGATAAACAAGGTTTTAGTAATTTTACACAGTCTTCACATGAAGAAGGAACTCACAATGAACGTGTCCTGTTTATGCGGTAAAACTAAGTTCCAAGCCGCACTCAAAAATCATGATGTGCATGCTTGTCATTGTTCTATGTGCCGCCAGCAGTCGAGCGGGGTGCTCATGAGTATTGATGTCGAACCTAGTAGTTTAAAGTTTGACAATCAAGAATATTTAAAATTATTCAAGTCGTCGGATTGGGGGGAGCGTGGTTTTTGTAGCGAATGTGGCACGTCACTTTTTTGGCGAACTCAGGACGGCAGCTATTGCAATATCAATGTATTTGCGATGGAAGAACAGCCAGAAGATTTAAAACTTACAACAGAAATTTATATTGATAATAAGCCTGATTTTTACCAATTCAAGTATTCTACAGAGCAGCTCACTGAAGCGGATGTGATTGCTTTATTTTCACCAGATGATGCTAAAAAATAAGATATTCAGGCTGAATCATCTGAATTTCACATTGATATTGCTGATAAATTTCATGAGAAAAACTCTCTAGATTTAATAAGATATATTCGATATATCTAAAGCAGGCTGTTGAATAAGGATGCTCAAACATGCTGCTTAAAATTTCCATTGCAATGTTGGCCTTTGCAGCCAATTCGGTGCTATGTCGTTTAGCGTTGGCTGAGCAGCAGATTGATCCGATGAGCTTTAGCTTGCTTCGGGTCTGTAGTGGTGCAATGGTGTTATTTCTACTGTATATGCTCTCTACTCATAAGAGCAAAATAGAGTGGAGTGTAAAAAACGGATTTTTTCTTGCCTTATATATTGTGGCTTTTTCGCTGGCCTATTTGCATATCGATGCAGGTGTAGGTGCATTACTCCTATTTGGGACAGTTCAATTAAGTATGGTCGGTTATGGCCTGTGTCATGGCGAAAAAATCAATTTGCGGCGCGGGTTGGGGCTGTCGATTGCTATTTTAGGTCTTTTGATTTTATTACTGCCAGGGGCTTCGGCACCTCCTTTGGGTTATGCTGCATTGATGGTGCTTTCAGGCATAGGTTGGGCGATGTATAGTATCGCAGGTAAAAATATGCATAATCCACTGGCCAGTAGCTTGGCAAATTTTGTAGTGGCGATTCCATTTGTTGTCTTGGTCTATTTATTTTTTTACACACAGAGTTTTATTAACCCAAAAGGTATGTTGTTGGCGCTCTTATCTGGTGGTTTGGCATCGAGTGGGGCATATGTGCTTTGGTATGGCATTGTGAAGCAGATTGACCGGGTGACGGCCAGTAGCGTGCAATTGTCAGTGCCTTGTTTGGCGATTATTGGCGGTGCATTGTTTATTGGGGAAGCGTTGAGTTTCCGAATCATTATTTCTGCGACGATTATTTTAGCAGGCATTGCCTTGGTGATCTCGGCGTCATCGAGCAAGAAAGACGTAGATACAATAGATTCTGCTGGTAATACACGGCTCTAAAATTATTTAAACGGGCTTAAGAGCAAATTTTTCAGATTTTGTTAAAAAATAAAAAACCCGCGAAGTTCGCGGGTTTCTCTAATCTAACTTTAAAGGGTTAAATTATTTTTCAGCAGCAATTGAAGCAATCGCAGCATCTACGCCTTCGATTGAATCAGCTGCTTTCTTGATACGTGCAAGCGCATCTACAAGTACGTCATCAGCAGTTGCATAAGAAATACGCATGAAACCGCCTAAGCCGAATGCATCACCAGGAACTACGGCAACGCCAGTTTCTTCCAATAACCATTCAGAGAATTCTGTGCAAGATTTTAAGCCCTTCGCACGAATCAATGGACGGATGTTTGCATATGCATAGAATGCACCATCAGCAGGTAAGCAAGAAATACCGTTGATGTCGTTCAAACCGCTAACAACTAAGTCATGACGGCGTTTGAATGCTTCAATCATAGGCTCAAGAACGTCTTGAGGACCATTCAACGCAGCTTCAGCAGCAACTTGTGAAATAGAAGTTGGGTTTGAAGTTGATTGCGATTGGATTTTTTTCATTGCGCCAATAAGCTTAGCAGGGCCCGCTGCATAGCCAATACGCCAGCCAGTCATTGCATACGCTTTAGACACACCGTTTAACACGATTGTGCGGTCATAAAGGTCTGGTGCAACAGTTGCGATGTTATAGAATTCGTCATCCCAACGGATTGGTTCGTACATATCATCAGAAGCGATATAAACTTCTGGGTATTTACGAAGAACGTCAGCCAAAGCTTCCAATTCAGCTTTAGTGTAGATCATACCTGTTGGGTTTGATGGACTGTTTAAAACCACTAAACGAGTTTTGTCTGTGATCGCTGCTTCAAGTTGAGCAGGTGTGATTTTGAAACGTTGTTCTTCACCACATTTTACAATAACAGGAACACCTTCAGCGATAATCACCATATCTGGGTAGCTTACCCAAAATGGTGCAGGGATGATCACTTCATCACCTTTGTTTAACAAAGCTAATGCTAAGTTAAAGAATGACTGCTTGCCGCCACAAGAAACCAAAATTTGGTTTGCAGCATAATCAAGGTTATTGTCACGCTTGAATTTTGCAATAATCGCTTTTTTAAGGCCAGGCGTACCATCTACAGCGGTGTACTTTGTGAAACCGTTGTTAATCGCTGCAATTGCTGCATCTTTGATGTGTTGTGGGGTGTCGAAGTCAGGTTCACCTGCGCCCAAGCCAATAACGTTCTTGCCTGCCGCTTTTAATTCAGCAGCTTTGTTGGTAACAGCAAGAGTTGGGGACGGTTTGATGGCATTCACACGATCAGAGAGACGTACGTCCACGGCAGTATTCCTTCTTATAGGGTTTAAAAAATAAAAAGCACACTATCTTAGCTTAAAAAACTCAAGCAAGGCGTTTAAAAACACAGATTTTCTGCAAAAAACATAAAAAAAATTCAATTTTGAAGTGATGATTTCAAAAATGTACAGAATTAGGAAGTTTCTCGCATCTTTATGAAAAAAACTTTAAAATAAGCGCAATTTGATGAGAGTGATGGTCATGAGTAAGCAACAGCCTACTTCAAAAAAACCTTTGGTGAATCTCCCATTCCCAATGCCAAATGCAGAACAAAGTGCTGACGATGTTGCACATAATCAGGTTCGTCCAAAACCTGAACAGTATGCAGATCGTACTTGGATGCCACCACGTGGCACCCGTCGTTCAATGGGTAAACGTTGATTCGCCATTGAGATAAAAAAGCGCCCTAAACAGGGCGCTTTTTTATTGATCATTCGCTGGGTTGTAATTGCTAACCCGTCGATCATTTTCTGCATAGTAGGTTTTTTTGTGTTCATACATCGCAGTGTCGGCACGTTTAAGCATATCTTCAACCCGCTCATTTGGCTGGCTGGTGGCAGTGCCAACCGACACACTAATCGGTTGATGATTATTAAATTGGTTATCCACCATTAAGAGTTCATGTAAACTTTCAATACAGTGGTTCAATGCGGCTTCATCGGCGGCAGGTAATAACACCACGAATTCATCACCACCGATCCTTGACGCAGAGTATTGTGTATTTTCAATTAACTGATTCAGGGTATTCCCCATACGGCGTAATAAGCTATCGCCTTGATCATGGCCGAGGTTGTCATTGATAGCTTTTAAGCCATTCATATCAAGGAAAATACAAGACACAGGGCGCAGGTTATTGCGCTCAAGTCGGTTGATTTCAGTGCTGTAGAAAGAGCGGTTATAAAGTTTGGTTAAGACATCATGCTTGCCTAAGTATTCAAGATAATTTTCGGCTTTTTTACGTGCAGTAATATCTGTGAGCGCCAGTTGAACCATACCCCAATCGTCTTCGAAGCCTGGAAACACGGCAAAATGTAACAGCACATGGCGAATACTGCCATCGAGCGCGTAGTTGACCGCTTCGCAGTTATGTTGAATATTGCCATCCCATAGTTCGAGCAACTGATGTCGAAAGGTCTGTTGGGTTTCGTTCTGAAAGACTTTATGCAAATTTTTAAGTAAATGGTCTTTGTCACGTGCAGCAAACAAATCGAATGTGGCTTGGTTTACATCAGTAACCATGATGTCTCTGAGGCATTCATTAATAAAGTCATTGTGGACATCAAGGAAGGTTTTAAAGTCACTGATCCCCAAACGACGTAAATGATCTAAACGTGCTTTGACTCGGCTAAAGTCCTCGACTCAAAGTGAAGTAGGCGAATATTGAAAACGTGCTTCAGCAATTAAACGACTTTTTTCTTCTAAACGTTGTGCATTGGCATAAGGCGTGATGTCTTCCGTGGTGATCAAAACCAATGAAAGATCGTGTTCATGACCGGGAAGTACTGTTCCGCGCAGTCGAATGTCAAGGCGATGACCTGTAAGCGTATAGTTTACAGCAGTATTTTCAAATAAGGTCTCACCATTCCAAAGTGCGACCAGCTCATTTAAATGAGTGCTTGACATATCTGCTTTAAAAATTTGCGCAAGATTTGCGGTTAAGTCTTCAAAACTTTGGGCTTCAAATTGTTTTAAGGTTTGCGGGTTGACATGCAGGACTTTAATTTTATGCGCACAACTTAAAATACGTGATTTGTCTTCCAACAGAAACGGCGCAATATCTTCAACACCTTCACTCCGCCAAAGATCGAATTGTTTTTGTACTTCGCTAAAGTCTTCTAACCACATGGCAATGGGAGATAATTCAAAAATAGGAGAGTCCAATAA
The DNA here is from genome assembly GCF_058599305.1 of Acinetobacter sp. CAU_H_S139_7. Classification (NCBI taxonomy): domain Bacteria; kingdom Pseudomonadati; phylum Pseudomonadota; class Gammaproteobacteria; order Moraxellales; family Moraxellaceae; genus Acinetobacter; species Acinetobacter sp. CAU_H_S139_7. The sequence continues at coordinate 2,166,008 of NZ_CM178651.1, read as the reverse complement.
TTGCACTTATATCTCGTTTTTATGTTGGAATTTAAAGCAGTATAAGCGCTAAAAAAACTTTTTAAAATAATGTGATAAAAAGTTATTTTTAAAATTTATGTGAGTTTATGGAGGGATTTAGTAAAAAATGCATAAGCTCCATTGGTTTTGGAGCTTAAAAAGCGTATATGCTGATATTGATAAGCGCGAAATGCTTTTGTAATACCCCCCATTTTTTGTCGTAGTTGGCGATTGGGAAGATTCAAATAACTCTATTATTTTCAATTAAAAAAGCCAATCTGATGGATTGGCTTTTTGAAAAGATTCGGACTTAACGTGAGGCTTTTCGCGCACGATGTTCAGGCTTAGGTGGTGCGATTTCTCGTGTGCCTTGCCACACTTCAATGAAGTCTTGTTCATTGATATTATAAAGTTCCAATAGCGCTAGAATGGCACCACCAAAAAGCATGCTCCCCTCCGCGTTGGTCTCAAAATCAAATATTTTCCCAGACAGCGCATGTAAAATATCTTCAATTTCAAACACACGATCGCGACCATTACTATCGGTTGGATACATGCGTGTGTTGAGAATAATTTTGGCTAAACTTTTTTCATTATCGGTTAAGGCCAAATGTTGAATCAGCATGTCATCATTTTGAGTGCTGAAAATCACGGCATCATTAAAAATAGTATGCAAAAACTTTTTACTTAGACGTGGCAGTGTTCTTTCCACAAATGGGCGAAATGATGCAGGGAAAATAACATTATGAGAGATGCCTTTAAACATCGGGGCAATTTCTTCAACTTTATAACCCGCAATACCGCAGCCTATAGAGGTTAGAAAGTAAGTCATTTTAGGGTGATTTTTAGTATAGATTTTAAAGTCATCAATATAGTGTTGAATTTGCGAGAGCGGCATTTGTTGTAAATGTTCGTTCATAGTGGGAATGGCATAACTTTGCCCTGACCAACCACGTCCGACGCCTTTTATTGCGCCAAAGTGCTCAAGTGCAGTTCGGGCAGCGCCATCCGCATGTTGACCTGCCATGTTACTACCAAACACAAATACGGTATGTTCATCTAGGTTTTTGACGATGCTTTCGTCATGATATTGGTAAGTCATAGGCTCTGATTTTTCGCTCTTCTTCACTTCATGTTGCCCTTGAAATACGGGGGGGTCAAGTGAAAAATCTTTGTAATATTTTCAGTAAATTACATTAAAAATCTAAAAGCAAGAATTGCTCGGGATTGAATCTGTTAAAATAGTCGGTTGAAGAAGCAAATCTTGGGATATGTCTGTGAGTGAGAAACAACCTTTTGATTTAGTCACCAATTACCAACCCGCAGGTGATCAGCCGCAAGCCATCGAAAAGCTTGTTGCTGGAATAGAAAAGGGCTATCACGACCAGTTGTTACTTGGGGTTACGGGTTCAGGTAAAACCTATACCATGGCCAACGTGATTGCGCGGACGCAACGTCCAACCATTGTCATGGCACATAATAAAACCTTAGCTGCACAGCTTTATGGTGAGTTCAAATCTTTCTTTCCGAACAATGCTGTCGAATATTTTGTCAGTTATTATGACTATTACCAACCTGAAGCCTATGTGCCATCTTCAGATACGTTTATTGAAAAAGATTCAGCGATCAATGACCATATTGACCAAATGCGTTTATCTGCGACGCGTTCGCTCTTAGAACGTCGCGATGCAATTATTGTTGCTTCGGTTTCTGCTATTTATGGTTTGGGTGATCCCAATGCCTATATGAGCATGTTGCTGCATATTGTACAGGGCGATCGTATTGCACGTGATGACATCATTCGTCGTTTGGTGGAAATGCAATATAGCCGTAATGAGCTTGAGTTTTTACGCGGTACCTATCGTATCCGCGGTGAAATTATCGATATTTTCCCTGCGGAGTCAGACCAGCATGCAATTCGAATCGAGTTGTTTGATGATGAAGTCGATTCGATTCGTTGGTTCGATCCACTGACAGGCAAACTGGTACGTAAAGTTCCGCGCGTGACAATTTACCCAAAAAGTCACTATGTGACACCGAAAGATAATTTAGAGCGTGCCATTGGTACGATTCGTGAAGAGTTAAAAGAGCGTTTAGGTTTCTTTCGTGCACATGACAAATTGCTTGAAGCTCAGCGAATTGAGCAACGTACCCGTTATGATTTAGAAATGATGCAGCAGTTGGGCTATACCAACGGTATTGAAAACTATTCACGTCATTTATCCGGTCGTCCCGCGGGCGAAGCGCCGCCAACCTTATTTGATTATGTTCCTGACGATGCTTTACTAATTATTGATGAGTCACACGTCACTGTGCCGCAAATTGGCGCGATGTATAAAGGTGACCGTTCGCGTAAAGAAAACTTGGTGAATTATGGTTTCCGTCTTCCTAGTGCTTTAGATAACCGCCCAATGCAGTTTGAAGAGTGGGAACGGATTACGCCAGCAACGATTTATGTCAGTGCTACACCAGCCAAATACGAGCTTGAAAAAGCCGAGCAAATAGCTGAGCAGGTGGTTCGTCCTACAGGGTTGATTGACCCCGAAATTGAAGTACGTCCGGTATTGACTCAAGTTGATGATGTCTTGTCTGAGATCAATATCCGTAAAGATCTAGATGAGCGTGTTTTGGTAACCACCTTAACCAAACGTATGGCAGAAGATTTAAGTTCGTACTTAAAAGAATATGGCGTCAAAGTTGCCTATCTGCACTCAGATATTGATACCGTTGAACGGGTGAAAATTATTCATGACTTACGTTCAGGTGTCTACGATGTTCTCGTCGGGATCAACTTACTACGTGAAGGCTTGGACATGCCTGAAGTGTCTTTGGTGGCTATCTTGGATGCGGACAAAGAAGGTTTCTTGCGTTCTGAGCGGTCTTTGATTCAAACCATTGGGCGTGCAGCACGTAATGTAAAAGGCAAAGCGATTTTATATGGTGATCGGATTACCGATTCGATGCAAAAAGCCATCGATGAAACAGCCCGTCGTCGTGAAAAACAAATGGCCTTTAATGAGCTGCATGGCATTATTCCGCGCAGTACCATTAGACAAAATAAAAAGGATATTGATACAGGCGAAGTGCTGACAGATGATCAAGTTGAAAGTGGTATTGCAGATCAACACCAAACGCTCAGTGCAGATGAGCAGCACTTGCTATCCGATCCGAAACTTCTTGCCAAGCATTTAAGCAAGCTGGAAAAAGAAATGCTAAAAGCTTCTAAAGAGCTACAGTTTGAGCAAGCTGCACGTCTACGAGATGAAATTTTGCGCTTAAAAGCACAACTTCTAACCTAAGTTGCATTTACATAACGCTACAGTAATTTGGGTAGAAAGCATTATTTTTTAAAGAGATGTTTATTTTTAGATCATAAATTCTGAAATATTAAAGGTACAGTTTATGTCTGCAAATCTTCCAAAGGCGGGTTTTACGCTTGCCAAAATTGCTGTAGGTGGTGCTGTTTTAGTCGGGTTAGGCATGGTAACCATGGCTTACGCCCAAAGCAAACCCTTAGCCGTGGTGGATAAGGTTGAATTAGACCGTTATTTGGGTGTTTGGTACGAAATTGCACGTAAGCCCATGTACTTCCAAAATAAATGCGGAACTAATGTCTCGGCTACTTATACCCTGAATGAAAATGGCAATGTGACCGTAGATAACCGCTGTTATGCCCAAGATGGTAAGTTGATGCAGTCCATAGGTGAGGCATTTGTACAAAACCCACCTTTTAACAGTAAGTTGAAAGTGAGTTTTTTACCTGAGGCGGTGCGTTGGTTACCTGTGGCACGGGGGGATTATTGGATTTTAAAAATTGATGATGACTATCAAACGGTTTTAGTGGGTGAGCCACGCCGTAAATATATGTGGGTGCTTTCTCGCTCGCCACAACCAGACCAAAAAGTTATTAATGAATACTTAGAATATGCAAAGTCAGTGGGTTATGACTTGAATGATCTGATTCATACCAAGCAATTGCAAAAGTAAAATCTATTAAGCCTTGAAAGCCATGCTGAAGCATGGCTTTTTTAGTTTCATATACGTATTTTAAAACTTGAATAATAAAGCTTTATACAGTCGAACGCTTTATAATTGCCGCCTATCAAAAAATCGTGTAAATCAATGTGGAGTGAAGGATGTATAAAGGTGTTGCACTATCGGTTTTAGCATCCGTCACTTTTGGAGTTTTGTATTTTTATACCTTTTTTTTAAAGCCCTTAGATAGTGAGCAAACTTTTGCTTGGCGTATGCTTTCGACCTTACCCTTTTTAACCGCATTCATGTGGTGGAGTGGCGATTTAAAACTCATTTCGGAGTTGTTTAAGCGTATCTTTAAACAACCTTGGATGTTTGCTTGGTTATTGTTCAGTTCGGTTTTATGTACCACGCAGTTGTGGCTATTCTTATGGGGACCCATGAATGGTCGTGGTCTACAAGTATCGCTCGGCTATTTTTTACTGCCTTTGGTCATGGTGTTGGTTGGTTGCATCCTTTACAAGGAAAAACTATCCCGTTGGCAAATGGCCGCGGTAGCCTTTGCTGTGCTTGGGGTAGGACATGAAATTTGGCGTATTGGTAGCATGGCATGGGAAACGGTTTATATCGCTTTGGCTTATCCTTTGTATTTCTTCCTGCGCCGTGTTTGTAAAACGGATCATTTGGGTGGCTTCTGGTGGGATCTGTTTTTAATTTTACCTGTCGCGTTTTATTTGGGCTTTGTGCATAGCGATAGTTTGGCTTTGATACAAGAGTTTCCACATCTGATTTTGGCGGTCATCGGACTGGGTTTCTTAAGTGCAATGGGACTCGGAAGTTATATACTCGCGAGTCGTTATTTACCTTTTGTGATCTTTGGTTTGCTGAGTTATTTGGAGCCTGTTTTATTAGCAGGAGCATCAGTTGCCATGGGAGAGCGTATAGAGCCAGGTGAGTGGTTTACCTATATTCCAATTTGGTTCGCAGTCTTATTGCTTATTATTGAAGGTGTGTTGCATTTATATAAACAGCAACAAAATAAAAAACAGCTCGAACGAAATATTGAGCATTTTGAAAAACAGCAACATTTAGACTAATTTAATGATGTTCGGAGCTGTCATTGCGCTGCAATTTGGGCGATAAGCAAGTTTCTGATTTGTTTCTTGCCCTTTAAAAATAGTTGACTGTTTGATAAAACATCATTTGCATAACTGTTCATTTTTTATCTAAAAAAATAATTTTTTAATTTTATACTGCAAAATCATAAGACTAAATGCAATCATTTCTTAAATTAATAATGAATATACGACAAAAAACATCATGCATTTACAGCTTTCGATTCAAACTTGATGTTAAATCCTTTACAATTGTTGGGTTTTAAAATTTATGCTTAGATTAAATTAATTAGAGGACGTATCTGTGAGCAAAGAGACTATCATCGCCCTACACGCAGAACACCAAGGTCGCTGGAAAAACCGTGAAGAAATCGCGGAACAAATGATCGCTTTGATCGGTCAGCTTTACCGTGAAAAAAATATTGTGGTTTCAGTGTTTGGACGTTCTTTAGTTAACCGTTCAGTTATCCAAATTTTAAAAGCGCACCGTTTCACTCGTATGATGGACGTTGAGCTTTCAGTTGTACACACGTTCCCAATTCTTGAAGCGTTGGCTAAAATTGAAAATATCGGTACTGCTGAAATTGATCTAGGCAAATTAGCCGTTGCATTTAAAGAGCAAGGTGGCGATGTTGATGCATTTGTTGCAGCCGCTGTTAAATCTGTAGAAGGTCTTGCGACTTCAGTAGAAGGTCGTGACGTTGTCCTTTACGGTTTTGGTCGTATCGGTCGTATTCTTGCACGTTTAATGATTGGTCAGTCTGGTCTTGGTCGTGGTTTGAACCTAAAAGCGATTGTGGTTCGTAAGTCATCTGATGGTGATTTGGAAAAACGTGCGTCTTTATTACGCCGTGACTCAATCCATGGTCCATTCTCTGGTACGATTTCTGTTGATGAAGAAAACGAAGCAATCATTGCCAACGGTCAATTCATCAAAGTGATTTATGCGTCGAACCCAACTGAAGTTGATTATACCGATTATGGTATTAGCAATGCGTTAGTGATCGACAACACAGGTAAATGGCGTGATGCTGAAGGTCTTGCTCAACACCTTAAGTGCCCAGGTGCTGCACGTGTGATCTTGACTGCACCAGGTAAAGGCGACATGAAGAACGTTGTATTTGGTGTGAACCAAGCTGACATTCTTGATGAAGATACCATTATCTCTGCTGCAAGCTGTACAACCAACGCAATTACACCAACACTTAAAGTATTGCATGACAAATACACAGTGTTGAATGGTCATGTTGAAACAGTTCACTCGTTCACAAACGACCAGAACTTAATCGACAACTACCATAAAGCAGACCGTCGTGGTCGTGCTGCAACGTTGAACATGGTAATTACTGAAACAGGTGCGGCTAAAGCAGTAGCTAAAGCACTTCCAGCACTTCAAGGTAAACTGACAGGTAACTCTGTACGTGTTCCAACACCAAACGTTTCACTTGCGATTTTGAACTTAACTTTAGATAAAGAAGTTGATCGTGATGAAGTGAACGAATACATTCGTAAAATCTCAATCAGCTCTAGCCTTCAAGGTCAGATTGGTTATACAAACTCGACTGAAGTTGTATCATCTGACTTTATCGGTTCGCGTACAGCAGGTGTATTTGATGCGCAAGCAACAATCACTTCGGGTAACCGTTTAACTGCATATGTTTGGTACGATAATGAAGTAGGTTATAGCTGCCAAGTGTTACGTATTGCAGAGCAAATGGGCGGCGTAAGCTATCCAAAAATTCCAGCTGAAACAAATGCATAATTTGTAATAGCGACTAAAAAGAGCCTCAATTGAGGCTCTTTTTTTTGCGCTGTTGTTGTGGATGAGGCCAATCAGGTGCGTTGGAGTGACATAAGTATTGGCTTGAGTGGTAAGAGTTGCCAATGTTTAATCCCTAGTAATTTACTTAGAATAACCTGAGTTCGATATAAAAAAGAGTAGAAAAAAAGCCCTGAATTTATAACATATTGGTTCTCAATACAAAATGTTATAAAACAAGGCTTCTCGATGGATCATATTACCGAATTATTTTGTATTTTGGACGATTTCTGCAAAACATTTAATGAATCTTTAGAAAAAGCTTTAATTTCTGATCAAAAATCCAAGCTGAAAAAGTCAGCCTTGAGCTTGTCTGAAGCAATGACCATTGTCATTTTATTTCATCAATCCGGTTTTAGATTCTTCAAATATTTTTATTGCCAAATGATCGTTCCATTCTGGAAATCTGCTTTTACTAAACTGCTTAGCTACAACCGATTTATTGAAATCATGCCCCGTTGTTTGCAAGCTCTGAGTAGTTTCTTCCACCAGGTGAAAGGAAAAGATACGGGAATCAGTATCATTGACTCCACTAAATTGGTAGTTTGCCATAATCTTCGGATTAAAAGGCATCGTGTATTTAAAGGCTTGGCCGGCCGTGGAAAAAGTAGTACGGGTTGGTTTTATGGTTTTAAATTACATATCGTTATCAATAATTTAGGTGAAATTATTAATTTCAAACTGACATCGGGAAATGTTCATGATGTTGCTATATTAGAATCTTTAACTCAAGAATTAAAAGGAATCCTACTCGGAGACAAAGGCTATTTGAGCAAAGCAAAAGCCGAAGCTTTAGCAGCAAGAGGACTGAAAATATTGACCCCATCACGTCGGAATATGAAAAATAAACCCATCCAAACTGAAGAAGAAAAACAATTACTTTGCAGAAGAGGATTGATCGAAACCGTGAATGATCAATTAAAAAATTTACATCAACTTGAACATTCACGTCATCGTTCGGTAAATAACTTCATGGTGAATATCATGGCTGCTGTAGTGGCTTATTGTTTGAATCCCAATAAGCCAACTTTCCAAAATATGCTAAAAGGCTAAGCAGATTTCGTCGAACTCAGGTTAGAATAATTAGAATACTGTGAAAAATAGGGCGATAAAAATTAAAGAGTCTGGTTGGTATACCGTACCCAATGACTTTCTAAGCTGACAAAAGGATGATATTTATCAGATAAAAAGAAAATAAAACAAAAGGAATTTGAATTTGCAAGTGAAGCATGTGCTAAGTGGATTGGCATTCATTGTGTTGGCATCTGTATGCGGTGTACTTATCGCTATTTGGACGTTTAAACACTTTAATATTTATATTCCCTTAGAAAACTAAAAAGTCAGTATTGATCTGCAAGAGCCTTTACAAGCTGAGGTTAAAATTTATGATGCCTTAGATGTAGATGTCACAGGGCGAGTCAATGCAGAAATTCCAATTCGTGAAAACCTGAATATTCCCCTGACCCAAACTCTGACTCCACAGGTATATTTTGATAATCAGGTTCCGATTAAAACCACCATTCCAGTGCGTGAAACCTTGAAAATTAATCAGAATATGCCTGTAGATACCAAGGTACAAGTGAAAGTCATGGGGCGAGATGTGACTTTGCCTTTAAAATGCAATATTCCTATTCAGTTGGATGTGCCGATTCATATCAATGTGCCACTTGAACAGCAGGTACACCTCAAATTTGATGCACCTGTGAAAACCGTGCTGAAAGAAAACCTACATATTCCAGTCAATACAGTGGTTAAAACTAATATTCCAATACAGGGACATTTAAATGTTCCAATTAAAATGGCATTGAAAGCGTCGGTGGATGTACAAAATACATTACCAATTGAAATCAAGCAGGGTGAGTTGAAAATTCCACTTAATAGCTTGCAATTACTGCGTGAAAAACCTGTACCTCAAGAACACGTGAAGCCATAGGAGGGAGTATGTGGATATTCCAGTCTGCGAAGCGGCTTGTACTGAGTTTTGTGTGCGTTGTAATTTTAGTGGGTGCGCTGTTTTGGTTGTACCTGAATATTCAAGCCAGTATGCAAGTGTCTGCGAGTGAAGCCCAAATTCAACTATCAGACTCCTTACCGACAAAAATCCAAGTGGGTAATTATTTAGAAACCCAATCCGTTGGGACTTTAGATACACAGCTGAAAATCGATCAGAAAATCAACCTGCCTTTGACTGGGAAATATTTGGCAAATTTAGAGTTTGAAGTAGAAGTACCCGTTTCAGTATCTGTTGATTATCAAACCGAGGTACTTATTGATGAGAACATGCCGTTGGAGACAACTACAGATCTAATTTATCAGAATAAACTGTTGCCTAAGTTTCCACTCACTTTAGATATTCCAATTAAGCTGGCTGTACCATTTCATTTAAAGCAAGACTATCAGGTCCCGATCAAAATTATGTTTAATGGCTTGGTCTATTTTGAGTTCAATGAGCAAGTGCGACTGCATGTGTTGCATCAGTTTGCACCACAGTTAAATTTGAATGACCCAATGACTATGCGCAAAATAGCAAGCTTCAATGCCACCATGTACAACATAGAGCGAAGCACAACTGCGAATTTAGAGATGAATATGACTCTACCCGTGAAGAATATTCATCCATAAAAAACACCACCATTTATTGGCGGTGTTTGAATGCGGAGATTAAATGAGTGGCTTAAAGTGCTGCTTTGATTGCATCTTGAATGCTGGTGGTCTTATGTCCAATCAATTGTTCTAGGTCTTTACGGTCACTATACATCGCGCCTTTGGCGGTCTGCACATCGGCATCCACAATCACATCAATCAAGTATGATGGGAGGCTGGCTTGAATTAAACCTTGGCGCAGGTCATCGGCAGACAAATTTTGATAGATGACTGGCTTATGAGTTGCCTGACTGATGAATTGAGCCAAATCAGCTTTAGTAAAACTTTCTGAACCTGCTAGTTCATAGGTCTTATTCTCATGACCTGTTGAAGTTAAGACTTTGGCTGCAGCTTCAGCATAATCTATACGTGATGCTGAGCTAATTCGGCCATCTTGAGCTGCGCCAAAAAGCGTCCCAATTTCAATAGTATGAGCAACACCTGCAAGGTAGTTTTCGCTATACCAGTTATTTCTTAAGAAGGTATAAGTGATTCCACTGTCTTGAATCAGTTTTTCTGTTTCACGGTGTTCTTGGGCTAAGCCGAGTGGAGAAGTGTCTGCACGTAGTAAGCTGGTATAAGCAAGATAAGGTACGCCGGCCACTTTCGCAGCATCAATCACTGCTTGGTGTTGAGGTGTACGGCGACCAATTTCATTGGCTAAAATGAGTAATAACTTATCTATTCCTGATAGAGCAGGAACTAATGTTTCAGGGCGGTCATAATCAAACTTACGCGGCTCAATACCTTGGACTTTGAAATGTTTAGCTTTATCTACATTACGAACTAGCGCAACAATATTCTGGGCAGCAGTCAGCTGCAAAAGTTGCTCTATAACGAGGTTACCAAGTTGTCCTGTTGCGCCTGTGATTGCAATTTTCATAATTCACCTATGTTGGTTGTTTTCTATACTTGATGGTTGTATCTTAATCTGTTAACTTACTAAATGTAAGTACGTACCAAAAAGTAAGTAATAAACCAAATGGAGAGAAATGATGCACACCTATGCGACAAGCAAATTGTTAGGTCAAGTTTTATCCACAGAGTGTCCGTCTCGTGAAATTTTGGAGCATCTTACGAGTAAGTGGTCGGTACTGGTGTTGCGCTGTTTAAGTGATGGCGTACATCGTTTTAGTGAGCTCAAGCAGCGTATAGAAGGGGTGAGTGAGAAAATGCTTTCTCAGACGCTCAAAACTCTTGAACATGATGGCTTTATTCTACGGACGGTCTATCCCGTGGTGCCACCCAAAGTAGAGTACCAATTGACGATCTTGGGTTCTCAAGCCGCTGAGAAGACCATGTATTTGATTGGGTGGATTGAAAAAAGTTTGCCTGAAATTCTAGAAAGCAAGGAACGAGTGGCAGCTTTAAAATAAAAGATGACAAATATTGTGGATTGGTTGTGATAATCCTTAATTGCGCTTTAAGAGTAAATCCTTCAGGAGTGCGGAAGTGGATTATTGTTGATTCAAATTTCAGGCTGTGAAAAAGTCTTGTGATCAAACAATCTCCTCTTTTAGCGCGCTATTTTGATGTGAAAGTCCTTCTTGAAAATAAAAGTTGAGTAGGATTGAATAAAGTGAATCGAAGAGTGGCCTAACGACTAAATGGTCAGTACATTTAAATTAAAAAATGAATAAAATCAGGTGAAAAGTGTCGAAAAGTTAGATTTTGGTATTTTTGTGACTAAATTTCATGTTTCGCTGAATAATTCTATTCGAGAATTTTTGTAAAATATGGCAGAATATGCGGTTTTAAAGTATTTAGAGGATTGGCAGCATGCGCTTTGTTGATGAAGCAGTCATTACCGTAGAGGCTGGCGACGGTGGCAATGGCGTAGCCAGTTTTCGCCGTGAAAAATTCGTACCTTTTGGTGGTCCAGACGGTGGTGATGGTGGTCGTGGTGGTAGCGTATTTATCGAAGCTGATGATAATACCAGTACCCTTGTAGACTTCCGTTATACTCGCCGTTTCCGTGCGGAACGAGCTAAAAATGGTCGTGGCGCGAACTGCGCAGGCCGTGGTGGTGAAGACACTGTATTAAAGGTTCCTGTAGGTACAACCATTGTTGATACTGACTCGGGTGACATTATTGGCGACTTGGTTGAAAGTGGTCAGCGTGTGCTTGTCGCAGCGGGTGGTGATGGTGGTTTGGGTAATACTCACTTTAAATCATCGACGAACCGTTCGCCACGTAAGTGTACCCATGGTTTTAAAGGCGAATTCCGTGAAATTCGTTTAGAGCTAAAAGTACTGGCCGATGTTGGCTTACTAGGTATGCCAAATGCAGGTAAATCGACGTTTATTCGTGCCGTATCAGCAGCAAAACCTAAGGTTGCAGACTATCCGTTTACTACGATGGTTCCAAACCTTGGTGTGGTCGATGCAGACAGTCACCGTTCATTTGTTATGGCGGATATTCCTGGCTTGATCGAAGGGGCTTCTGAAGGTGCGGGTCTTGGTATTCGTTTCTTAAAGCACTTGGCGCGTACGCGTATTTTGCTTCACATTGTGGATGTTCAGCCGATTGATGGTTCTGATCCTGCATACAATGCAAAAGCGATCTTGGGTGAATTAGAAAAATTCTCTCCGACACTTTCAAAGTTACCTATCGTTCTAGTATTAAACAAAGTTGACCAACTTGCAGACGATACGCGTGATGAATGGTGTCAGCATATCTTAGATGAAATGCAGTGGGATGGCCCTGTATTTAAAACTTCAGGTTTGATGTCTGAAGGGACAAAACCAGTTGTGTATTACCTGATGGATCAAATTGAGCAACAACGTGAACGTGAGCTTGAAGATCCTGATTATGCAGCAGAAGTGAAAGCATTCCGTGAACAGCTTGAAGCTGAAACACGCGAACAAACTATTGCCGCTAAAGAAGCATATCGTGAAATGCGTCGCCAACAACGTCTTGCAGGCCTGTTGGCTGATGATGATGAAGACGATGATGAAGATGACGGCGAAATGGAAGTGTTTTACGTACGTTAAGCTCGTAATGAGTAACTGAGGACAAGATGATAGAAGTGGTAGATGGGCAACGTAAGCTCGAAGCTTGTAAACGAATCGTTGTTAAAATCGGATCATCTTTACTCACAGCAAATGGGCAAGGTTTAGATATAGATGCAATTTCGCATTGGGCGAAACAAATTGCAGATCTACACAATGCAGGACATGAGATTATTCTGGTGTCGTCAGGAGCTGTGGCTGAAGGTATGGTTCGTATGAAGCTAGACAGCCGACCCACCGATCTACCCAGTCTTCAGGCGTGTGCTGCCATTGGTCAGATGGGCCTTATTCATACGTGGTCAAGTGTGCTTGAAAAACATCACATTCAGACTGCGCAAGTGTTATTAACCCATGATGACTTGGCAGACCGTCGTCGTTATTTGAACTCATGTGACGCTTTACAGAACTTGATTGAATGGCATGTCATTCCTGTAATCAACGAGAATGACACGGTTTCGACCGATGAAATTCGCTTTGGTGACAATGACACGCTGGCCGCGATGGTTGCAGGTCAAGTCCATGCAGATTTGTTAATTATTTTGACAGACCAGCAGGGGATGTTCGACTCAGACCCACGTTCAAATCCAGATGCAAAACTGTTCCATACTGTGCGTGCTCTAGATGAGAGTTTATTTGATATGGCTGGCGGTGGCGGTAAGTTTGGTCGTGGTGGTATGTTGACCAAAGTCCGTGCTGCACGCTTAGCTGCAAAGTCTGGCTGTCCAACGCTGATTGCCAGTGGTGAAAGCGACAATGTGCTTGAACGTTTGATGGATGGTGAAATGCTTGGGACATTGTTTATTACTGACAATGACCGCATTACTGCTCATCAACAGTGGTTGGCGGCTCACTTACAAACTGCGGGGCGTTTGGTGTTGGATGATGGTGCTGTTAAAGCCATTAAAGATAATCATCGTAGTTTACTTCCAGTTGGTGTGAAAGCTGTGGAAGGGCATTTTGAACGCGGTGACGTGGTTGAATGTGTTGATATCCAAGGTGGCCGTGTTGCGGTCGGACGTGTCAACTTTAGTTCGCGTTCTGCGGAACTAGTAAAGGGCTTGGCGTCAGATAAAGTTCACCAAGTTCTAGGTGAAGCACGTTCACTTGAGATGATTCATCGCAACCACATGGCGATCTACTGATTTAAACGTATTAAAAAAAATCCCGCTTTCGAGCGGGATTTTTTGTTTTAAAGCAAAAGTTATTTGATATAGCCTTTTTGAATGAGGGGCTTAAATAAGTAAAAGTGAATGGTGAGTGCCCATTGCATGATTTTATCTTTATAGAGATTCCAAAGCTTTAATCCAAAGAAGTTTAAGGCAAAAGCCAATAGAAAAGCCCCGAGCATATCTAAAGGGAAGTGCACACCAAGATAGACACGTGACCATGCAACCAGCCAAGCCATAATCAAGAGAAAAATTCCCAGTTTACGCTGCGCAGAGAATAGATAAGAAAAGGCGATACTGCTAAAAATCAACATATGGTCACTTGGGAAAGAGCCATTGGGTGCATGGTAAATGAGAGTGCGTCCGACCTCCATGACAAAAGGCCGCGGGTGATAATACACATGAGAAATACATTGGCTGATCAAAATGGCAATGCTGGTAAAAATAAACGCCTTCAATATCTGTTTTTTAGTGTCGTAGTTACCACGTAGCCAAAACCAAGCAAACAGTAAAATCATGCAATAGAGCAGGTCATTGGCGATGAATATGGCAAAATGAATGCTGGTATTACTGGCTTCAGGAGAAGCATTAATCCATGAAAAAAGCGATAAATTAAGTTCTGAAAGAGTCATGAAAGTGGATTGTGTTTATCAAGTACGAAAGAGAGTCATAATTTTGTCATATTGTTAAAATAAAAAAGACCACAAAAATGTAGTCTTTTTTAACAGTTCAATGTGCTTGAACGAATTGGCTTTCTGGTTTAGAAATCAAATGACGTTTGAAGGTAGAAGGTACGTGGTTGCCCTACATATTTTCCACCTGTTGAGTCAGTAGAACGTGTGAAATATTGTTTATCAAACACGTTTTTAACGCCACCCGCGATTTTTAAACCGTGGAATTGCTCACCAAAGTCATAGGCTGTACGCACGGCAAAAGTGGAATAACCTGGAATATCACCTAATTTTCCATCAGCCGATTCGTCAGTTTGATAGGTATCACCCGAACCTGGAGAATGCTGCTTAGATTGGGCAAACATATCTGCATTGACGCTCCATTGATTCACTTTATAGCCTAAACCAACATTTGCTGTATGGCGTGAGTAGAAAGGAAGGTCTTTGTCTTCAAAGTCACCTGCTTCAGCCACAGCTTTGGTGAACGTGTAGTTGCTATAGAGTTTTAAGCCCTCAAGCGCATCGGTCAAATAAGCAAAGTCATAAGCCAGACCAAGTTCTACACCTTTGTGGCTGGTTGCGCCTAAGTCTGTCCAAATGCCATTGTTCTGGGCATCACGTTCTAAAATTAACTCTTTTTTGAAGTCTAAATAAAACGCGGTTAATTCTGCATTTAGACCATTGCCTAAATACTTCGTCCCAATTTCATAGTTATTGGACTTTTCAGGATGTAAGCCATCAGTTGTGCTTTGCGCAACCCCACCTTCTAAACGTGCCAATTGGTTGTATTGCTGTAGGGCGAATGAAACGCCCGCATTGGCAAAAATGTTCCAATTGTCTGTCGCTTTATACATAACCGATAGGCTGGGTAAAAACTCATCTGAATCAATTTTGGGTGAAATGGTATTAACTGCAACGCCTTGGTTATAGGCAGTAAAATTGTTATGTGTTTCAATTGATTCAAAACGTAGACCCGGTGTGATGACCCAGTTACCTAAATCGAAGCGGTTATCTGCATAAATCGCATGTGCTTTAGTGCCACCTTCACTCGTGGTACGTGCTTTAATTTCGGTCACAGGTGCATTCAATGCATATGTCGATGAACGACCTGAGAACTCAGAACTATCTTCATCTAAATAACGGTAGCCGATAGTGAATTCGCTATTTGAGTTACCTAATTGGTATGCACGAGACCAGCGTGGTTCAATGGCAAAAACTTTGTAGTCGCGTGGAGAGGTATCCATACGCGAAGTGGTCGCACTAACATCTGTCTCTAAGTCACTCGTGCGAAATGAGTCAATATAATACGTCAGTAATTCAAAGTTATTTTTTTCATCTTGATGGGTATAACGGAATGACACATCTGAGCGGCGGCCAGAGAAATAATTACGTGACTTATTTGACTGATAAGGGTTTTGCGCATATTTTTCGGCAGTCAAGCCTTCAGGCATTTCACCATAACCTTCATAGTGATGTAGGTTTAAAGCAATCGCATCCGCATCTGTAATTTGATAGGCCGTTTTTAACATGACATCGTCAATGTCAGTTTTATTATTGGCTTCACGGTAGCCATCACCTTTTGTACCCGAATATAGCAGAGCAAGGGCTAAACCATTATCTAAGGTTCCGCCTACAAATAGGTTCGGGCTATATTTAACTTGATCTGTACCCGAAGCATATTCGGTCGTTAGGCTGACATTACCTGCAAACTCTTGAGGAATCGAGCGAGTTGCAAAATTAATGATACCGCCAACGTTCTGCGGCCCAAAACGTACAGAACCTGCTCCACGAACCACATCCACAGATTCAATATTGCCTAATGATACTGGTGCTAGAGAAAGCTGAGGTTGTCCATAAGGCGCAAATGATAGCGGAACACCATCAAGCAGTACAGTAGAACGAGGCGATAAACGAGAGGCTAAACCACGGACACCAATATTGAGTGAAACATCACTGCCACCAGTACCATTATTTTCTTGAACTTGAACACCAGGCACTTGCTTCAGGGCATCTTTAATTGAAGTCGCAGCAACTTCATCTAAGCGATTGCGATTAATAATCGTACGGGCGCCTGCATGCTTTTGCACTTTCTCTGCATTGGCATCTTCTAACCAGTTGCCTTGTGCTTCAAGTTTGATGGTCGGAAGCACATTGTTGCTCGCTGCTTCAGTGAGTTCTTCCGCTTGTGCATAGGTCAAGCAGCTCATAGAAAGTCCAATCGCAATACTGAGTTGTTTGGCTTTGAATAATCTGCGATCCTGCAGATGAAGACGTGATGAAATCATTCTTTTGTGCGCAATCCATAATAAATAGCGCGGCTATCATATGCTGAACTTTGATGAAATCAAATAATAACCATTATCACTTATTGCAATTAAAACGCAAAATTAATAGGCGAATTAAAGTCTTCTTAATAGAGCACACAATAAAAAAGCCATGTTTAACATGGCTTTTTAGATGAATTTGAATGAAATCTGTTATTTAAGTTGAACAGTACCATTTGCATTCACAGTGATTTTAGATTCACCGCCTGCAACATCTTGCATTGGTGCATCAGCTGCTGCAAATTTCGCACTTTCTGCACGCATCATGACTGGGCGAGGGTAGTAATTGCTGGTATTAATGTTTAAGTTAACCAAGTTATAGCCTGACTTACTCCATGCTTGCGCTAACGATTGCGCACGCTGTTGAAAGTTTTTCGATGCTTCAATAATTAGCTCATTTTCCACTTTCTTACGTTGTGTGTCAGATACACTAAAACCGATTGACTGGGTTTGGAAGTTTTGCTGTAGCTCACCAATTAACTGGCTCGCCGCTTTAAAATCGGTACTTTCTAAATTAATTTCAGCACGACCACGCCATTCTTTTAACTTTTGGTTGTCATCGTTGTAAATAGGGTAGGTGGATTGAGAACCCGTTTCGACTTTTACGCTTGGATATTTACGAGCTAAAGCTGTGGCTTGATTCATGAGCTGCGTAATTTGTGTTGCGAGTTCAGCAGGTTGTTTATTACTACGTTCAATGTAAAGCGTTGCATTCATTAAATCGTTGGATACTTGGCGTGTTGCCTCTGCCTGAACATTGACAATATTGTAGTTCAATTGGTTCTCAGACTGAGCAAAAACTGCTGAGCTAAATAAAGCACTAAGAGCGATTGCTGGGATGAAGAATTGACGCATTTTTATTCCTTTTTTATTTAGGAGGAGTTTTGCAACATTTGTAAAAAGCTTAAAGCCAATTTGTGGTGAATTTGCGAAAATATTGTGGTTCGATTGTAAAAAAAGGTACAAGATATTTTTCAGAAAAACCTAGATAAAGTGATTTATTTCAAAAACTTATTTTTTGACCAGGGTGAGTATTTTGAAATTTTGTGGTGAAGTTGAAAAATAAATAAATTCATCGTCTATTCTTTACGTTGTCACACTAGAAGAGGATAATTTAAGCTATGCTTTGGCATGATATATTTTTTTAGTAAATTTCTGGCAGATAATATCCAAAAGCTGTTTATTTTATTGAAAATTTCTGTATCATCCGCCTCCTAGTTATGAAGTATCCAAACGCTATCTGACTAGATTTATAAAGCGCCGAGTCAAAGGACCAAAAGTCACCCGACTTATTTCTTTCAACCCATATCAGAGATGGTAATTCGATATGAGCGTTTCTTCTGTAAACCCTGCCACTAATACTACTAACGAATACTATTTGACTCGCCAAAGTCAGATGGAATCCAATGTTCGTAGCTATCCACGGAAATTACCGTTAGCGATAGCCAAAGCATTAGGCTGCTGGGTTACTGATGTTGAAGGTACAAAGTACCTCGATTGTTTAGCTGGGGCAGGAACATTGGCTTTGGGCCATAATCATCCTGCGGTAATTCAAAGTATTCAAGATACACTTGCAAGTGGTCTTCCTTTACATACTTTGGATTTAACGACACCTTTAAAAGATGCATTTACTGAAGCATTACTTGAACAATTACCAGGCGGTAAGGAAGAGTATTGTCTACAGTTCTGTGGTCCATCTGGTGCAGATGGCACGGAAGCAGCAATTAAATTAGCGAAGACGTATACCGGTCGTAGCACAGTGATTAGTTTCTCTGGTGGTTACCATGGTATGACGCACGGCGCTCTTGCAATGACAGGTAACCTGTCTGCGAAAAATGCTGTAAATGGTTTAATGCCAGGCGTTCAATTTATGCCGTATCCGCATGAATACCGTTGCCCACTTGGTTTAGGTGGTGAAGCGGGTGTGGATGCATTGACATATTTCTTTGAAAACTTCATTGAAGATGTTGAAAGTGGTGTAACCAAGCCAGCGGCTGTCATTCTTGAAGCAATTCAAGGTGAAGGCGGTGTGGTCACAGCGCCAACCAAATGGTTGAAAAAAATCCGCGAAGTGACTGAAAAACATAACATTGTGTTGATTCTTGACGAAGTTCAAGCAGGCTTTGCACGTTCAGGCAAAATGTTCGCATTTGAACATGCGGGTATTGAACCTGACGTTGTTGTCATGTCTAAAGCCGTTGGTGGTAGCTTACCGCTTGCTGTATTGGGCATTAAACGTAAGTTTGATGCTTGGCAGCCAGCAGGCCACACGGGTACTTTCCGTGGTAACCAATTGGCAATGGGTACTGGTCTTGCAACGATCAAAACCATCAAAGAACAAAACCTTGCGCAAAATGCACAAGAACGTGGTGATTTCTTACAAGCTGAATTTAAAAAGCTTGCTCAAGAGTTCCCATGTATCGGTAACGTGCGTGGTCGTGGTTTGATGATTGGTGTTGAAATTGTTGATGAGCGTAAACCAGCGGATCATATGGGTTCTTTACCTGCAGATGGTCAACTGGCAGCAGCGATTCAAGCGGCATGCTTTAACAACAAGTTATTGTTAGAAAAAGGCGGTCGTAACGGTACAGTGATTCGTTTACTTTGCCCACTTATTATCACTCAAGCTGAATGTGAAGAAGTAATTGTTCGCTTTAAGAAAGCAATTGCTGAAGCACTTGTTGCAACTCGAGGCGCGTAATCATGGTTGATTTTGCAGAACACCGTAAGGCGTTACTCTGCAATGATGCTGCATCCATTGCTGACTATTCGTCAGCAATGGACCAAGCGACTAAAGCAGTTGCAGCATGGTTGCAAAATGACAAAATGTACACAGGTGGTAGCATTAAAGAGCTACGCAGCGCGATTGCATTTAATCCTTCTAAAGAAGGTTTGGGTGTACAAAAGTCACTTGAACGTATGGTTGAGCTTTTCTTAAACAAAAGCTTAAAAGTCCATCACCCGCACTCGCTCGCGCATTTGCACTGCCCAACTATGGTGACTAGTCAAATTGCTGAAGTGCTGATTAATGCAACGAATCAATCGATGGATTCTTGGGACCAAAGTCCTGCAGGTTCATTGATGGAAGTTCAGTTGATTGACTGGCTTCGTCAAAAAGTGGGTTATGGTGCAGGTCAAGCTGGTGTGTTCACTTCTGGTGGTACACAGTCAAACTTGATGGGTGTACTGCTTGCACGTGATGCATGTATTGCGAAAAACTGGAAAGACGAAAACGGTAATCCGTGGTCTGTACAGCGTGATGGCGTGCCAGGCGATGCGATGCGCAACGTCAAAGTCATTTGTTCTGAAAATGCACACTTCTCTGTGCAAAAGAACATGGCGATGATGGGCATGGGCTTCCAATCAGTCGTGACCGTTCCTGTGAACGAGAACGCGCAGATGGATGTGGATGCACTTGAAAAAACCATGGCTCACCTTCAAGCTGAAGGTAAGATTGTGGCGTGTGTGGTTGCAACTGCGGGTACGACCGATGCAGGTGCAATTGATCCACTGAAGCAAATTCGTGAAATCACCAACAAATATGGCGCGTGGATGCACATCGATGCGGCATGGGGCGGTGCTTTAATCTTATCGAACAATCATCGCGATATGTTGGATGGTATTGAGCTTTCTGACTCAATTACGCTGGATTTCCATAAGCATTACTTCCAAACCATCTCTTGTGGTGCGTTCTTGTTAAAAGACGAAGCGAACTATCGTTTCATGCACTATGAAGCTGAGTATTTAAACTCTGCTTATGACGAAGAGCATGGCGTGCCTAACCTCGTGTCTAAGTCACTTCAAACAACACGTCGTTTCGATGCGTTAAAGCTTTGGATGACTGTTGAAGCCTTGGGTGAAGAACTGTATGGCTCTATGATTGACCACGGCGTTACTTTAACTCGTGACGTTGCTGATTATATCAATGCAGCTGCTGGTTTAGAGATGTTGGTTGATCCACAATTTGCATCTGTATTGTTCCGTGTGGTTCCAGAAGGCTATCCAGTAGAATTGCTTGATACCTTAAACCAAAACGTTGCAGACGAATTGTTTGCACGTGGTGAAGCGAATATTGGTGTCACTAAAGTGGGTCAAAATCAATCTTTGAAAATGACGACTTTAAGTCCAGTTGCGACTTTAGATAACGTGAAGAACCTGCTTGGTCTTGTCCTTGCAGAAGCGGATCGTATCAAAGGTCCAATCGCAGATGGAACCTATACACCTGCAATTGCTTAATCGATTGTTTGTGTTAAAAAAAAGGAGCTGATATCAGCTCCTTTTTTTATATGTTGTAAATATTAAAATGCATAACATCTATTGGCTAAGCATCTAATTTTAATTATGTTGGAGATGCTTTGGTTTTCTATGAAGTAGTTTTCGATATCTGCTTGAACTATGATTTTCAGGAAAATGAACTTCAATAGTTAAGACTAAAGCTAAATATTCGGGCTTTTGATTTTCAATAGGCAAATGATTTTCTTCATGAATTTTTAAGTTAAAGGTATGACCTGCACGACAGGCAAGTCCTTGTCATAATCACGGCAATTTGGGGTAAATAAATGTGTTTGGCTAGCGCTCATGGGAAAAGCCGCATTCATATGACTTGTCAAGCTTCTTACGAAAAATGAAAGGTTAAGGCGGCAGTAAAGGGTAGATGAAGCCCAAAATCTCCTTCATTGAGCTATCTTTTAGAAAAAAGATAAAGCGGTATCGTCAGAAATACCCATTATTCGGACAAATATTTCTAAAAATAAGAAAGGTACCTGAGTCTAAAAGTCATAAATTGGCTCTTGTATTCAAGATGAGTATGCTAATTTCTAAGAAATAAATGGGGGATAAAAGGTAAAAATTAAGACCTAAATGACGCTCAATTTTCTAAATATTACTCCACTCATTTGTCATTTATGGGTTATGAAATTCTGACAAATGGCGAAAATTTATATGGATTCTGCATATGGGTATACGCAAATTTTTATAGATTAGAAGGGCTATTCAATGTTAAAGAAATCAAAGTCTATGGAGTTCTTTTTTGCTTTATGTATTGATTCTAAATGTGTTTTATTTTTTATAAAAGCGTAAAAGATGTTGATGTAAAATGAATTATGCACTCTCGGTATATCGAAATAAGAAAAATTCTTTACGTGTTTAGAGTGGGTGAAATTGAACAAAGTGTAACGAATCATGGACAAATAAAAATAAACATCATGAAAGTGTCACAATGCTGTAACTTGCTTGTCATATTCTGAAATCAAAATGCAGTTATCCAAAAAAGTACAAGACTGAATAAAAAGTGGCGTACTCCAAAATGTTTAATATGTGAGATAACAAATATGCGCTTAAACCATATCGCACTTGCAGTAGTAGTTTCTGGGGCAGCTGTAGCAACCACGGCAAATGCAGCTCGTGACACAATCCAAATTGCGGGTTCTTCAACAGTTTTACCATATGCAAGTATTGTTGCTGAAGAATTTGGTAATACTTTCCCACAATTTAAAGCACCCGTTGTTGGTTCTGGCGGTTCTTCAGGTGGCTTAAAACAGTTCTGTAATGGTGTGGGTGATAACACAATTGATATCGCAAACGCATCTCGTAAAATTAAAGATACAGAATTAGCTGCTTGTAAGAAAGCTGGTGTCAACCAAGTGATCGAAATCAAAATTGGTTATGACGGTATTGTGTTCGCTTCAAATGCAAGCAAAGCAGCATACAAATTACGTCCACAGCACGTCTATGCAGCTTTAGCAGCGCAGTTACCATCTAACGGTAAAATGGTTGCAAACCCATATACACGTTGGAACCAAATTGACAAAAGCCTTCCAAATGAACCAATCACTTTAGTGATTCCAGCATCAAACCACGGTACACGTGAAGTGTTCCAAGAAAAAATGGTTGATGCAGGCTGCGAAACTTATGCAGCAATCAAGGCAATGGATAAAGATGCACAAAAGAAAGCATGTTCAACTTTCCGTAAAGACGGCAAAGTGATTGAGATTGCGGGTGACTACACTGAAACTTTAGCGCGCTTAAAAACCTCGCCTAGCGCAGTAGGTGTGTTTGGTTTAGGTTTCTACGACCAAAACCGAGACAAGTTACGCGTAGCTACAGTGAACAATGTTGCACCATCTGAAAAGACAATTTTGAATGGTTCATACCCAGTTTCTCGCCCACTATTCTTCTACGTGAAGGGTGAGCATTTGAAATCAATCAAAGGCTTAAAAGAATACACGGAATACTTCATCAGCAAGAAAGTATCAGGTAAAGGTTCTAAGCTTGAGCGTGCTGGTTTGATCTCAATGTCAGACAAAGAGCGTGCAGCAGTTCTTGCGAACTTCAAAGCAGGCAAAGCGGTTAAGTAATTAAGCGTAGAAACAGTCAACGGTAGGCAAGTCCTACCTTTGACGTTTTTTACTAGGATTAAGTTTTTTCAAATAATGAAAATTGAAAGAACCGTGGAGAATACATGAATCTGCTACTTATAGGTGTGTTATTGGCACTGATCGCCATAGCCTATCAAATGGGCTTAAGCCAGAGCCGTAACTTAGCAGGTAAGGGAAATAATTCTGCAAAATTACACTCACGTCCGGGGTATTACGGTGCGTTAGTGGCTTTGTGGTGTGGTATCCCTGCTTTTTTAATTTTGATTGTTTGGAATATTGTTGAACCAAATGTTTTGAATCATGTGGTACTAAATCACGTGCCAGCACAAGTCGCTGCAACCTTAGATGCTGCTAGTACGGATGTGTTGATCAACCGTGTGGAAGCGATTGCTTCAGGTTTTGGTGTAACAGATACACCAGCCGCGTATGAGCTTGCTGCTGCGGAGCAACTGGCGAAGTTTCAAAGCATTGGTACATTTGCCAAAATTGCAGTGGTGATTTGTGCGGCACTGGCAGGTTTAGTCGCTGCAAAAAAACGCATTGCAACTCAGTTCCGCGCTCGTAACCAAGTTGAGAAAACCATTAATGTTGCACTTGCGCTCTGTTCTGGTGTCGCGATTCTAACCACGATTGGTATCGTGATGTCGATGTTCAGCGAAGCGATGCGATTCTTCCACTTCGTGAGTCCACTCGACTTTTTCTTCGGTACAGAATGGAACCCAGGCTTTAGTACCTCTGGTAATGCAGAAGGAAGCTACGGCTTACTGCCATTACTTTGGGGTACCTTAATGGTCAGTGGTATTGCACTCTTGGTTGCAGTCCCTGTGGGATTAATGATCGCGATCTATCTTGCTGAATATGCATCTTCTGGGTTTCGCTCATGGGCAAAACCAACTATTGAAGTGCTCGCAGGGATTCCAACCATTGTTTACGGTGTATTTGCACTGATGATCATTGGCCCATTCTTTAAAATGCTTGGCGAATCCGTTGGTTTACACATCAACGCAACCAGCGCACTCACTGCTGGTTTCGTCATGGGGATCATGATTATTCCTTTCGTTTCATCGCTGTCTGATGACATTATCACGCAGGTGCCACGTGCATTACGTGATGGCTCATTAGGTTTGGGTGCGACAAAGTCTGAAACCATTCGTCAGGTGGTGATACCTGCAGCACTTCCGGGCATTATCGGCGCGTTCTTGCTTGCAGCGTCACGTGCCATCGGTGAGACCATGATTGTGGTGCTTGCAGCAGGGAACAGTCCTTTATTGCATGCCAATCCACTTGAAGCCATTTCAACTGTGACCATTACCATCGTAAACCAATTGACAGGTGATACTGACTTTGCAAGCCCGCAAGCTTTGGTGGCATTTGCACTAGGTCTGACACTCTTTGTAATTACGCTTGGTTTGAACATTGTTGCACTGTACATCGTGCGTAAATATCGTGAGCAATACGACTAATGACGACTTCTAATAGCACAGCAGATCAAGTATTTGATCCACAACATGCGGCAGAATTACGAGAAAAGCGTAAGCAAACGATCAGTAATTCATTGGCAAAACGTCACCGTAAAGAAAAAACCTTTCGTTTCTTTGGTTTCTCAGCAGTGATTGCAGGTTTATTCTTTGTCGCGCTACTTTTTGGCAGTATTTTATCGAAAGGCTTACCTGCTTTTTGGCAAAGTAGCATGAGTTTACCCGTGTACTTTGACCCTGCCATTATTACGACAGGTGCAAAACCTGTACAGCGTGCAGGTGAATCTCCAGCACAGTTTGAAGAGCGTTTTATTGCTTGGCAAACTGAAATGGGTATGGTGGATTGGGATGCTTTAATTGTGAATGCCATGATTGCAAAAGATCCAGCACTTGCTTCTAAACGAGATGACTTAGCTTCTTTGTACACTAGTTCTGAAGCATATCGCTTACGTGATATGGTGATGAAAGATCCATCATTGGTCGGTAAGAAGGAAGACATTAAAGTGCTTGCTGATGCAAACGTTGATGTGTGGCTCGCAGGAAATATTGACCGTAGTTTGCCTGATGAACAGCAACAGTTGAGCCCAGAAGTTCGTCAACTTGCCGATGAAATGAAAGCTTCAGGGGTAATGGAAAATACTTTTAATACCAACATTTTTGTCAGTCCAGACTCTCGTAGTTCTCCTGCAACTTCAGGTTTAGCAGGGGCATTCATGGGGTCGCTGTTCATGATGCTGATCGTGATCATTATTTCGATTCCAATTGGTGTGGCATCTGCAATTTATCTTGAAGAATTTGCGCCTAAAAACTGGATCACAGACGTCATTGAAGTCAACATTAACAACCTTGCCGCTGTACCATCAATTGTCTTTGGTTTGCTCGGTGCTGCGATCTTTATTGGTTGGATGCATTTACCGCTTTCCGCACCATTGGTCGGTGGTTTGGTGCTGAGTTTAATGACATTACCAACGGTGATTATTACGACACGTGCATCGTTGAAAGCTGTACCACCATCAATTCGTCAGGCAGCTTTAGGGCTAGGTGCTTCACGTATACAAACCGTATTCCATCACGTTTTACCACTTGCACTACCGGGGATTCTAACGGGTGCAATCATTGGTGTAGCACAAGCATTAGGTGAGACTGCACCGCTGTTATTAATTGGTATGAGTGCATTTGTTGCAAGTGTACCTACAACTCCATTTGATCAATCGAGTGCTTTACCTGTACAGATTTTCTTGTGGCAAGGTAATGAGCTGCGTAACTTCTTCGAAGGACGTACAGCGGCTGCGATTATTGTTCTGCTTGCAATGATGATTGGACTCAACAGTATTGCAATTTGGTTACGTAAGAAATTTGAAGTCCGTTGGTAAGTGAGGGCAAAATATGAATACCGTTGTTAAAAATTCCTTAGATCAGGATCAAACAGTGAATCAAGAACACACTCAATTTACAAACCCGAATACGACCTCAGGTCAGCAGGGTACTTCTTTTGTGTCGCAGTTCGATACACAGACTTCTGCTAAGAAAGATCAGGCACAAGGACAAGTAAAACTCAGCACTACAGATGTACATGTTTACTATGGCGAAGCTGAAGCGATTAAAGGGATTGATCTGAATATCTACGAAAATGAAGTGATTGCATTTATTGGGCCATCGGGCTGCGGTAAATCGACCTTCTTGCGTACTCTGAACCGTATGAACGACACTATTGATAGCTGTCGTGTGACGGGTAAAGTGATGTTGGATAATCAAGATATTTATGACCCAAACCTAGATGTGGTACTGCTTCGCGCTCAAGTAGGTATGGTATTCCAAAAACCAAACCCATTCCCAAAGTCAATTTTTGATAACGTGGCTTATGGCCCTAAACTCCATGGTTTGGCGCGTGATAAGTATGACTTAGAAGAAATTGTAGAAAACAGCTTACGTAAAGCGGGCCTTTGGGATGAAGTCAAAGACCGTTTAAACCAACCGGGCACAGGCTTGTCCGGTGGTCAGCAGCAGCGTTTATGTATTGCACGTACCATTGCGGTGAGCCCTGAAGTGATTCTGATGGATGAGCCATGTTCAGCGCTTGACCCTATTGCAACAGCGAAAGTGGAAGAGCTAATTTCTGAACTTTCAACGCAGTATACGATTGCGATCGTGACGCACTCAATGCAACAGGCTGCACGTGTATCAGACCGTACCGCTTACTTCCATTTAGGTGACTTGATTGAAGTGAACTCAACCGAGAAAGTCTTCACTCAGCCAGATCATCAGTTAACTGAAGCCTATATTACAGGTCGTTTCGGTTAATACGCACAACTTGAAATATTTGAAAAAACAGAGCCTACGCGCTCTGTTTTTTTATGAGCGAGCATTTGGTTTAGTGATTAAATAGCCATGATGATGCACATTGTGCATTGCAGTCATATTGGACAATAAATGCGAAGATGTGTTGTCTGAGAGATTGACTCATCTTGTAAATGATTAAATGTGAAAGATAACGCATTACAGAATAAAACAAAAAATGGCTATTGAAAAAAAATGCCATTGACCTAATCTAGGTCATATACCGACGTATTATTTTAGAGAATATAATTTCTATGTTATTTCATTTACCGAAACTTCCCGCTGAAATTCGAATTACACATTTAAATGCGCGTATTAATGAACAACGTAAAAAAATAGCGCAAACAACAGCCTCTAAACTAGAGTTACTGCAACTGACTCAGCAGTTAGCGAAAGAGTCACGTCATCGTAAAAAGGCCAATCAAAAAGTTTATATTCTAGATTTTAAAGGCGATACTGCGGCAACATCGGTAGAAAGTTTACGTGAAGAAATTACCTTGATTTTAGCGACAGCCAAAGCAGGGCGTGATCGCGTTGTGGTACGTCTAGAAAGCCCAGGCGGTATGGTGCATGGTTATGGTTTGGCTGCTGCACAATTGGTTCGTTTACGTGATGCAGGTTTCAATCTCACGATCTGTGTCGATAAAGTTGCAGCGAGTGGTGGTTATATGATGGCATGTATCGCCAATCAGATTATTGCTGCACCTTTTGCGGTTGTTGGTTCAATTGGTGTAGTCGCGCAAGTTCCTAACTTTAATCGTCTGCTAAAAGAACACAATATCGATTTTGAACTGTACACAGCAGGCCAATATAAACGTACAGTGACAATGTTTGGTGAAAACACAGCAGAAGGTAAGGCGAAGTTTGAAGAAGAGTTACAACAGACGCATGTGTTGTTTAAACACTTTGTTGAAAAATATCGTCCACAGCTCAATGTTGAGAAAGTGGCGACAGGTGAGCACTGGTATGGACAAGATGCTTTAGATTTGAATTTGGTCGATCAGTTACAAACTTCAGATGCTTATTTGCTTAATTTGCTGACCGATCATGATGTTTATGTCATCTCAACGCGTAAGAAACCGACTTTAGGTGAGAAGTTAGGCTTACAAGCTGCGCAAATGGCAGATGCCTTGGTACCAGCAGTCATGAATAAAGTGATAGAAACCTTAACTAAAACCAATGCAAGTTTGGTTCAAATGCGTGATCCAAAACTTTAATATTTAGTTGGCCGATTCATTTCAAAAAGTCTGGTTCCGAAATATGCAAAAAGCAATTTTAGAACCAGACTTTTTTGTCTTAAGCTAAGTACGCTTTAATCATTTTCACTAGACGTTCAATCAGTTGATCCGCCTGATCTTTGGTAATATTCAAGGTCGGCAGTAAACGCACCACAGAACCCGCAGTAACGTTAATAATGGTGTGGTATTCATCACGAGCAATGTTCACCAAGTCACCACATGCTTTTGGTAGTTCAACACCAATCATCAAACCAAAGCCACGGACAATCACATTTTGATCGGCAAGTTGCTTACGCAGTTGTTCTACGATGTAAGCGCCTTGTTCAGCTGCATTTTGTACAATGTTTTCTTTTTGCATAATGTCGATGATGGTATACACCACACGCGAACCCAATGCTGAGCCACTATACGTTGAACCGTGGTTACCCGCGGTCAATACGCCTACACCACGACCTTGAGTCATCACCGCACCAATGGGGAAGCCATTGCCTAAACCTTTGGCTGTGGTGAGTACATCAGGAATGATGTTGGTGTGTTGGTAGGCAAAGTATTCGCCCGTACGACCATTACCTGTTTGAACTTCGTCCAACATCATCAGCCAGTTATGCTGATTACAGATCTGACGAATCTCTTCCAAGTAGCTAAAGCCTTGCGGAGCAGTGTTGACCCCACCTTCGCCCTGAATTGGTTCGACAAAGATTGCGACAATGTCTGGATGGTGAATTGTGGCTTCTTCAATGGCTTCAATGTCGCCGAATGGGACACGAATAAAACCTTCAACCAATGGGCCAAAGCCTTCTTGGACTTTTTTGTTGCCTGTTGCCGATAACGTTGCCATGGTACGCCCATGGAAAGAGTGCTCTGCAACAATGATTTTTGGATTGGCAATGCCTTGCATGTAGCCAAATTTACGGGCAATTTTGATTGCGCCCTCATTGGATTCTGCACCACTGTTTGAAAAGAATACTTCTTCCATGCCAGCAACTTCAGCAAGTTTTTGTGCTGCAGCCGTTTGCCAAGGCACTTCAAACAAGTTACTGGTATGAATGAGCGTTGCCGCTTGTTCTGCAATCGCTTCCGCAATGACAGGATGAGCATGGCCTAAACCACAGACTGCAATGCCCGTTAGCGCATCAAAGTATTCAGTACCATCCTCAGTGTACAGATAAGAGCCTCGACCTCGGACAAAGCTGATCGGCTGACGGCCAAATACTGGCATCAAATGAGAGGGTTGATCAGTTTGTACAGGAGCAAGGGTAATGTTATTCATGACTAACTCTTATCTGTTAGAGGGTAAGTGAAATCCAATATTAAGCAATTATGCTTGTAGTTTTAAAGCCTAAATCTAAATAAAAGTCGAAATATTGCTTTAGGCATACTGTTTTTCTACGTTTTGGGTATAATGCGGGTTAGATTAGTTGAGGATTGATCAATGACTGAACAAGCACGCGATACCGAAGCGTTAATTCGTGACCAAATTGCAAAACACGCTGTACTTCTTTATATGAAAGGCACCCCACAGTTTCCACAATGTGGTTTCTCTGCACGTGCTGTAGAAGCGCTTAGTCAAATTGGTCGTCCGTTTGCTTATGTGAATATTCTTGAAAATCCAGATATTCGTGCTTTGTTACCACAAATTGCAAACTGGCCTACATTCCCACAGTTATGGATCAACGGTGAGTTGATTGGTGGTAGTGACATTATTCTAGACATGTTCCAAAAAGGTGAATTACAACCTTTAGTTGAACAGCATAGTCCAGCACCTGAAGCTTAATCTTCAGTTGTAAAAAAAAGCGCCATTGAGGCGCTTTTTTTTGTTTGAGGGAAAGTGTTAATCCGCTGTAGTTACAGTGCTTACAGCTTCAGAAGTGTGTTCTGCTGCATTTTCAGTTGCAACAGTCTTCTTTTCAGCTTTTGCCTTTTTTTTGTCCTTCTTCTTTTTTTTCTTTTTCTTCGGCTCTTCTTCAAACTCAGCACCATCTTCAATGGCTTGCCAATAATCTAGCTGATCCATCACCGCCGCATAAATGGACTTCTTGGTGTAGCGTCCTTTTTTGTCTAAAGTGCCGACTGGTCGAGCCATAAGTAGTTCAAGCGCTTGATCAATCGTATCTATAGCATGAATGTGGAACTGGCCATTTGAAACCGCATCAATCACATCTTTACGTAACATTAAATGCTGCATATTTTGACGCGGAATAATCACACCTTGTTTACCAGTTAAACCTTGAAGTTTACATGCATCGAAGAAGCCTTCAATTTTCGCATTGACACCACCAATTGGTTGAACTTGACCTAATTGGTTCATTGAGCCAGTAATCGCCCAAGACTGATCAATCGGGAGTTGGCTAATCGCTGAGATTAAAGCAGACAGCTCTGCAACCGTAGCACTGTCACCATCGACTTGACCATAGCTTTGTTCAAAGGCAAGTGCGGCAGAGAAGTGTAGGGTTTGCTCACGCCCGAAATGTGCTTTTAAGAACGATGACATCAATAGCACACCTTTCGCATGCAGAGAGCCACCGAGCTCGACACTACGCTCAATATCTAGAATATCGCCGCCGCCTTGATACACGGAGGCTGTTAAACGTGACGGTAAGCCAAACTCGACATCCGCATAGTGAATGACAGAAAGTGCGTTAATTTGGCCGAGGCGGTGTCCGCGCGTTTCGATGAGCTGTGTACCACGTGACAAATCCTGCCAATAGAGCTCACGTAAATAGCCTAAGCGATATTTGCGATGATCTAATGCCATATTAATGTGTTGATCCGAGACCATTTTATCGCCTGATTGGAAGGCGTGATGATGCGCCTCACGAATCAAATCACCCAAAGTGAGGGCATGCAGAGATAGGGAGCTTTGATCTTCGGCTTGACGACTAGAGTCGGTCAAAAGCGCAGAAAGGGCAGATCGATCAAAAGGAAGTAGTTTATCGGCCTGTACATAGTCTGCGATCAGCTGCATATAGGCTTGTTCATTTACTTCATTACGTTGCAACGTATCAGTAAAGTCGGCACGGATTTTAAAGACACTGCCAAGCTCAGGTTCTACTTCGAGTATTTCATAATAAATTTCAGGCTCAGCCAGTAAAACCACTTTCAAATTAAGCGGGATTGCTTCAGGTTCAATTGAGATACTTCCTGTCAGTGTCAACATATGTTCAAGTGAAGAAAGTTTTAACTGGCCTGATTTTAAAGCACGTTTTAGACCTTGCCATGCATAAGGCTGTTCAAGCAGTTGTTCTGCTTCTAACATTAAAAAACCACCATTGGCTTTATGTAATGTCCCTGGGCGGATTAAGGTAAAGTCTGTAGTAATGGTGCCATGTTGAGTCAGTTGCTCTACGTGGCCAAGCAAATTGTAGTGAGTTGGGAAGTCTTCAAAAATAACTGGTGCACCAGCATTGGTTTTATGCGACACAATCACATTGGCTTGATAGCGCGAAGGGATACGACTAAACAGGCCAGGCGTGAAGTCATCTTCTTCTTGTTCGAGTACCACCTCGACATTGTTAATAATGTCTTCAGCATAATATTTTAAGTAGTCTTTTAAGCCTTCAACCTCAGCAAACTTAGTCAGTAACTGTTCGACTTTAGGTAATAAAACTTGCTTGGCAATATCGCGATTCAACACTTGAACTTTATCGCGGGCATCTTCCTCCAAGTCGCCTAAATGCATGCCTAAACGCTCAAGTTTTTTGTCCATATGGCGTATATTGGCATTAATTTCAGAACGCTCTTTAGAGCTTAAAGCATTGATGTCGGCCTGCGTCATTTCCAATACTTTATCGTCTACATACTGGACGGGGATAAAGCAGTGCTCATCATTACGAGAGATTAGTTTGAGGTCGAGTTCTTCACCTTCTTGGGTCAATTCAATCAATGCTTGTTGCTGAACATCACCTGTTTGTTGGCGAATGGCTTCTATACGGTTGTGGTAGGTTTCAGCAGTAAAGCGGCGCTCAAGTTGCTTTAAAGTGGTTTGCCATGTTTGATGTAACATGGTTTGAAATTTTACCGCCTGACCCGCAGGTAATTCTAAAGCAATCGGTTGACGTGGGCTTTTAAAATTATAAACGTAAACCCAATCGTTCGGTGTCGGCATATTTTTGGCGTGTTGCTGGAGTAAACGCTTGACCATGGTGCGCTTGCCCAAGCCAGCTGTTCCTACGGCAAAGATGTTATAGCCAGAGTAAGGTAAGGAAATGCCTGCTTCAACTGAAGCACGTGCGCGGTCTTGCCCTAAAAAATTATTGAGCGGTTTAATACGACGCGTTGAGGCTGGAATCTTATCCAGAGCAGGTGTGTGCGTCAGTTGCTCTGCTTGAAGTTGTGTCTTTGCTAAGGTCGTTTGAATTTCGGGTTGGTCAAATGCTGAACTAAGGTTGTTTTCTGGATTTTCTTGACTATTTAATGCGGGTGGTACAGATATAGAAGAGCTCATTTGATCGTGTTTTTGGGTCACTTTGAAATCCGAAACTAAAGATTGCGTTAGAAACTTAAAGGTATACAGGTTTAATGCAAAAGATCAAGCAAAGTCGCAGTGTTTGTCGACAAAAATAGAACATTGATTTTATAAATCAGGTTGAAACAAATTGTATTAAGGGTTTGAATAGCAGCATTGGTTTTAAGACAACAAAAACGTAATGACAACACAATCTTCAGGATGGAAATCCGCCTTTACTGCATTTTTAGATCGCCGTGCGTTGATCATGCTGTTTTTGGGTTTCTCAGCAGGTATCCCAATCCTGTTAATTTTCTCGAGCTTATCTTTATGGTTAGGTGAGGCAGGTATCGATAAGAGCGCTGTGACTTTTTTTAGTTGGGCTGCTCTGGGTTATTCATTCAAATTTGTTTGGGCCCCTTTGGTCGATGAATTACCTGTACCAGTGCTGACCAAATTATTGGGTCGTCGGCGTGCGTGGTTATTGATCGCACAACTCTTAATTATCTGTGCCATTTCTATCATGGCTTTTTCAGATCCGTCTCTTGGTCAGAGCTATCTTTACCAAATGGCTGCGGGTGCAGTGCTTTTAGGTTTTTCTGCTGCGACACAAGATATTGTGATTGATGCCTATCGTATTGAACTGGCAGAAACGCAAATGCAAACGGTGTTGGCTTCAACCTATAACGCAGGCTACCGCATCGGGATGATCGTTGCAGGTGCGGGTGCGTTATTTTTAGCGGCTTATTTGGGTACAGCTAAGGGCAACTATATTTATGAGGCATGGAAGTGGACCTATTTGGCAATGGCGGCGGTCATGTTGGTCGGGATCGCAACCACTTTATGCATACGTGAGCCACAAGTTGATCGGGTACGTAAAGAATATAAACGCGTAGATTATTATCGTTTAGTGGCGGTTTTCTTTGTATCTGTGATGAGTTTTGTGCTGAGTTATGTTTACTCAGGCAAGCTCACAGAAATGCTAATTCAGCTCTGGACGATCAAAGATAGTTTTGCATTGTTTTGTTTTGAAGCTTTACGTTTTATTGGCTCTGGTGCGGTTGCATTTATGGTGGGTTCAAGCCTTGTCAAAATGGGCGCTGTGAATAAGCAAATGGCCTATGAAACATGGGTGAATCCTGTTGCTGACTTTTTTAAGCGTTATGGCGTGAAATTGGCGTTAGTATTGCTATTGTTGATTGGTTTTTACCGTATTTCCGACATCATTGCAGGTGTGATCTCCAATGTGTTTTATCAAGACTTAAACTTTACCAAAGAGCAGATTGCTGAAGCAGTGAAAGTTTATGGGGTGATTTTTAGTTTGGTTGGTGGCTTTTTAGGAGGGCTACTGGCACAGCGCATGAACATCATGAAGTTGATGTTTGTCGGTGCAATTTTAGCTAGTTCAACTAATCTTATTTTTATTGGTTTGGTCAAATCAGGACAACCTTTAAATGATGTTGTGATCAATGTTGGTGAGCAAAGTTTCAAAACTCAAGCGGATGAGACAGGTGCATGGGCAATTAAGGTTCCTGTTGAGCAGCTTCAGGCAAATGAACGTCTAACTGCAACGGCCAGTTTTCAAAATGATACTTCACAGCCTGTCTCGGTCACATTGCCTTACATTAGTCAAACGGGTGCATCTACGGCATTGCTGTTGCTTCCGATCACGGCTGATAATGTGATTGATCAACGAGAGTCTGAAGGAAGTATCGTGGTACGAGGTCAATACCTTGCTACACTGGCTGAAAACCAAAGTATTAAATTGAGCTTAGATGGTCAAAGTTTTGATGCAAAGCTAGACAAAGAAGGTGTGTTTAGCGCAGCAATCCCTGCTCAACTGCTTCTTGATTCAAACTCTAAAAAGCTGAATGCCGTATTGATGCAAAATGAGCGTGCGCAACAACACACTGCACTGAATTATCAGGTGGATCCTGAAGCTGAGAAATCTGCAACTCTAGATGTTGATCTTCAACCGATTAATTTGAATAAAGCAGTTGATGGGCAGTTAGAAGTTAAAGGGAAGGTGATTAAAGAATATAGTTCAAACTGGCTGTATTTTGCGATTATTGTCGATAACTTGGCATCAGGTTTAGCTGGTGCTGCATTTATTGCATTTCTATCAAGTTTGACCAGCGTATCTTTTACTGCGGTTCAGTATGCGATTTTTAGTTCATTGATGACGTTGACACCTAAAATACTAGGTGGATATTCAGGGACAATTGTGTCCAATATTGGCTATCCAAATTTCTTCTTGCTGACCACACTCATTGGGATCCCAATTTTAATCTTAGTGGTCTGGGTGGCGAAACTTCTACGTGAGCATGCCGCTGAGCAAAGTTAAAGCATCGATTTATTTCGAATGAAAAAAGTAGCCCTTGTGGCTGCTTTTTTTATGGTTGAGGTTTGAAATATAGAGCGGCATTGCCTATATTGGGTGGCTGAGAATAAATCATGAGGAAATTCCAATGCGCATGCTACATACCATGCTACGTGTAGGCAATTTAGAACAATCTTTGGCATTCTATACTGAAGTGCTTGGTATGACTTTACTTCGTAAGCGTGATTATGAAGAAGGTCGTTTTACTTTGGCATTTGTGGGTTATGGTGATGAAGAAAATCATACGGTTTTAGAGCTGACACATAACTGGGATACGGACAGTTATGAACTGGGCAATGCTTATGGTCATATAGCGATTGCAGTAGACGATGCATATAAAGCTTGTGAGGAAATCAAAGCGCGCGGTGGTAATGTCGTGCGTGAAGCCGGACCAATGAAGGGTGGCGTAACGGTTATTGCCTTTGTAGAAGATCCAGATGGCTATAAAATTGAACTGATTCAACAAGATAATAATGCACGTAATAACTAAACCGTTATTCGGTCATATGCAGCGTGTATGCACAGTATTAATTAAAAAAATATTGAACATATTCTGTAAAAGCTAGCTTTATTTATATAGCTCAGTAAGATGAATTTACCCAAAGGTAAATTAGTCACTGGGCTTTTTCATTTTTAGAGGAATGACAGGATGTTGGTATGTTGAAATTATTGGCACTCGATCGGTTTACGTTATTGCTATTTGTTATGGTGCTCTTAGCCAGCTTTGTCCCTGTTTCAGGTCAAGCTGCCAGTGTTTTTGGTGTACTGACGACGGTCGCGATTGCAATATTATTCTTTTTGCATGGGGCTAAACTATCCCGTGAAGCCGTGATTCAGGGCATGATGCATTGGAAACTCCACGCGTTGGTTTTTGCATTTACCTTCA
This sequence comes from Acinetobacter sp. CAU_H_S139_7, assembly GCF_058599305.1. NCBI lineage: Bacteria > Pseudomonadati > Pseudomonadota > Gammaproteobacteria > Moraxellales > Moraxellaceae > Acinetobacter > Acinetobacter sp. CAU_H_S139_7. The sequence goes on along the minus strand of NZ_CM178651.1, from coordinate 2,130,143 downwards.
TCCTTTTTCCCGTTTTAGGTTTGCTTGCTAAACCTGTATTGGTACCACTACTTGGGCAGGAGTTGTATTGGGGCTTTTTGTTTATGTGCTTTTTGCCATCGACAGTACAGTCTTCAATTGCGTTTACTTCGGTCGCGCAAGGCAATGTGGCTGGGGCGGTATGTAGTGCTTCATTCTCGAATTTGATCGGGATGTTTATTACCCCTGTGATGGTGGTCTTTTTCATTTTGGGGCAATCAGAGCATGGTTTTGATCCAACCTCGTCTATTCTTCAAATCACCTTATTGCTGTTGGTTCCCTTTGTCCTTGGACAGCTACTTCGACCATATGTCTTTCCGTATATGCAAAAAATGCCAAGCATCGTCAAAGCATTCGATCAGGGTTCGATATTAATGGTGGTGTACGGTGCTTTCAGCGGTGCTGTGGTGGCCGGTCTATGGCAAGAGGTGAGTGTTGGTACTTTAATCTTATTGATCATTGTCTGTTCGGTCTTATTGACGATTATTATGTTGCTTGGGTTGTTTTTACCACGTTGGTTAGGCTTTAATCGTGCCGATCAGAAAACCATTTTTTTCTGTGGCTCTAAAAAGACTTTGGCTAGTGGTGTTCCGATGGCACAGATTCTTTTTATTGGACAACCTTTGGGGATGATTGTTTTACCGATTATGATTTTTCATCAAATACAGCTGATGGTGTGTGGGATTATTGCTAACTATTGGGCCAAGCAATCTGAAATTGAAACGAAAGAATAATTGGCTATCTGATACTATATCTCGTATAATATTTGCCACTTGTTGTGCTTAGCCCTGACGGTATCCGTCTCGGTGGGCCAAAAGAATGGTCTGTTATGGTGTTGATCTGCAACTTAATTTAATTAAGTGGCCCTTTCCTCAATTTTGAGAGTGATCAATTGCGATGACAGCAAAACCTTCTTTAATTTTTATGGAGTAATCGACGATGCGCGCCGATATTCACCCAAAATACCAAACTTTAGTTGCTACATGTTCTTGCGGTAACGTAATTGAAACTCGTTCAGCACTTGGTAAAGAAACTGTTTACCTGGACGTATGTTCAGCTTGCCACCCATTCTACACTGGTAAGCAAAAGAACGTTGACACTGGAGGTCGTATCGACAAGTTCAAACAGCGTTTTGCTGGCATGTCACGTTCTATCAAACGCGACTAATAGCAAAAGAAAAAAACGGGCATTTGCCCGTTTTTTTATGCCTATGATATTTGAATACAGAGTCATGGGGCTGCTAGTTAGACCATATAATAAAAAGACCCCGTATAGGGGCCTTGAAATTTAGAGGTCAGTATCCAAGGTCAAAGCTTTACTGATCCTGCACATCAATCAGATGATCGAGTTTCTTCTGGAAATAATCGCCTTGAATAAAGCGGGCATCGACATTCCATGCATTGGCAAACGAAGTCATATCATTCAGATCACGCAGCATAATTTGAATGTTTTTCAATTGATGATATACCGCAACTTTTTCTTGCAACTCTTCCGTGTTAGCGTCGCTACTGAGCATGCGAGTTAAGTTTTCATGTAAGGTGAGATTGTTGATATCGAGCTGACGTAAGATAGATTCACTATAAATACTATTACCAAAGTCGCGAATCGAAACTTCAGCACCATATTGGCGAAGCTGGGCAATGTATTTTTGCGCTTCAGCAATGTTTTGGCTGATATCATCCTCAGAGAACTGAAGGATAATTGGATGACTTAACTTACTGCGTACAATGGTAATCAGTTTGGCGATAAATTCTGGGAAAGAGCGGTCATTCAAGAGTACGGCTTTGTTTAAGTTTACAATCAACTTTGCTTCAGGATACTGAGTGATAAAATTGTGTAGTTGTTTACACGACTCAACTAAAATCCAACGGTCAAGTTTAATAGACAGTTCGTGATCTTCACTTAACTCTTTGAGGCTTGATATATCTTTCCACGTATTACCATAAATAAAGCCACTGGTAACCTCATAGGTATATAAATTGGTGTCTTCTTTGTCATAAAGCTGTTGATATTTAAGATGAATCTCACCACGCTCTAATGCAAGATGTAAAGCTTTAAGTACCGTAGGCTCATTTGCTTTTTTTTGAGTGTCTAAAGTATCGCTGACAGTAGGGTTGATCAACTCAATCACAGGCATATCAATACTGGCTTTTTGCTCAATTTCGCAATCGTCTTGATTGGTCGGTAAAGCGGTTTTAAAGGCTGAGCACAATAAGTTTTCAAACTGATCTTGATTTGAAATTTCACCTTTCAATAAAGTATAGCCAATGCGCAAATTTACGGGATAGCTATTGTTTTCTACGGTAATGAGTTGTGGTTTGGTGAGCGCATTTAACGCAATCAGCTTAGATTCGAGTTTGGCCTGTGATTCTGCTTGGAATAAACCAACGATGGTTTGCCCACCCGCCTTAAACAGAGGAATATGAGTCTGTTCATTTAAAAAGCTGTAAATATTGTTAAAATAATCACGCGTAGTTGCCCAGTTGGCTTTAAAAATTTCATCTGGACAAGAGCTGAGTGCAAAGCTAACCAAAGCATTCTGATCAGAAGGCTGTTTGGTCATAGCACGGTTAATTTGTTGATACGTATTAGGTTGTATCGCATGCTTTTCAGTGTTGACCGATGGAGCAGTGGTGCGTTCAGATTCGACTTCAATCGTCAGTTGGAGCGCATCCTCTTCAGGTGCAGCTAAAAATTCAACCTTTAAAGGATTTTTAGTATGGGCATTATTATTAAGAGTAGCAACTTCAAAAGCACCTAAATCAAACTGACCTTGTGAAATTTTCTTAAAACGGATTTTGAAATCGTTTACATCTTTCGGCTGGAGAATATCAAGCAGAGGTTGACCAATAATATCATCTTCAGAGCTTAGGCCGAACAGTTGTAAGTATTCAGCATTGGCTGAAACATGAATCCCTTCTTGAATTAAAGCAATGGCTTTATTGCTTTCTTCAACTAAAGTCTGTGCTTGGCTTTGCGCTGTTTCAAGCTCATTCATGAGTTGTTGTTGACTTTGCAATAAGCGACTTAATGACAGCGCACGCAGTAGACCTAAGTAAAAGTTATCCGCTTCTTCTAAGTCCAAAATATCATAGACCCCTTTACGAATAAAACTTGCGTATTGGGTTGATTGATATTCATCTGGCTTTAATAAAATCAGTGGTAAATTGACTTGGTTAGAGTTGCGAATCAAAGTCAGTGCTTGTTCATACTTTAGGTCATAAGCGCGACCAAAAATCACCACATCCCAAGGCAGATGAAGCTGTTTTTCAAAGTTTTGTAAGTCATCCAGTAAAGTGGCATGAACTTGATGATCGCTAGAAGTTAAAAGGTCACGAATTTGGTTATAACGGATCTGATTATCATCAATAATGAGTAAACGTGTTTCCGTACGTTTTAACTTTTTAGATAATAATGGATTTCTCACTTCAATGCTTCCCATAAATCGTGATTCTTAATAGCATTCATTTGCTTTTGAATAAAACTTTGAACCAATGGTTCTTGTTGGTCATTCAACAATTCATAATCAAAACGAATAAAACTTTGTGTAATTAAATGTGCTTTTACTAAATAAATTTTAAGATCTTCATCACCTAGGCGTAAGTGAATGGTTTGTTTTTCTCGGTACATATTCGAACCTGGGACAATAAGACTAGTCTGTACTTCATCAAGCTGGGACGTTTGTACCAATAACGCAGGTTGATAGTTCTGAGTGGTTCGGTCTGTTTTTACCATTACGGCACATGGGAAAAGATCTTGCGCTAAGATTTCTAACCCTAGTTCCAAGCTTTTTTCACTTGATTGTTTAATCCAGCGAATCACACCACCGCGCCATTGGCTATGCGCATTTTCTTGGACCAAAATAAACTCACCTGTTTTTAAATGTGCAGGTGTTGGTCCAGTCCAACGAATACGGTAACCATTCACGCTAATATCTAAAACTTCGGCAGGGTAGATTTGTTTCGACTCACGATCAATCATACGAGCAGAACTCGTCTCCACAGGAATATTACTGTTCATGGAGTTGATCACGTGACTTTCATTCTGAAAGTTGTAGTTACCTTCTAGCTCTAAAGTTTCATTAAAGTTCTTGCCTTTAGACAAATAGAAATGTGCGACTGACAGGCCAAAACAAATTTGTAATTGGGCCGAGTATTCATATCGTTCATGCTTACGTTCAATGTTATTGGTCAATAAGTTATGAATGTGAAAATGCAGAGCAGGGGTAAGGAAAATCTTCTCATCGCGAGACAGTGGCTCAGCGCGTTTAGTTTGCATCTCTGAGAGATGATCAAGCAGGGCTTGCGTCGAGATAAAAATATTGGGTTGAATATGACTGTTTTTTTGAGAATTATAGGTCGGTGGATAGTCTTTTGATGCATCGACAATATAGCGAGATAAGGTGGTTTCTTTAGGTAATATTTGAATCAGTTTCGCCCAATCAAAACTACACAAAAATAGCCCTTGAATCTCACCTGGACGGATTTGATGGGTATTAAAAATATCCAATAGAATGAGCTGCGCATAGGCTTGGCTAATATTGTTGAGTTGATGCTGTGTACCTTGTATTTGATTAATGTTGGTCAAATAGAAGTTATTTTGGATAGCAGAATCTAAGAGCTGATGAGCCGCTAGCCACTGACCCGGAATAGGGGAACTATAGAGCAAGTGTTGTTGGTACAACAACAGTGACAGTTGTTGTAAAGCATAATAACTCGATACGGTTCGAGCCGTTTGTAGGTTCTTTTTTTGATTAAAAGCAAATAGAGAAAACTTATTTTGAGTGATTTGCTGAGAAACACGTTTTGCAATGTCGATATAGACTTTAGCAAAATGACTACGCATTAATAAGGCAAGCTCAATAATATGGTCATTTCGATCAGTGGTGATGAGGCCCTGATTAAAAAAATGTTTTTCTAAGCTGGTAAGCACATTTTCCAAATTTGGATGCAGTACTTGAACCAAATCAAAGCGAAGTGTTTCGCTGACTTGAAGCTCGGAAACCTCAAGTAATGCTTGAAATAAGGAACGAGAAGAATCACCCAATTGTAAAATGGATAAGTTTGCCAACCATTCTTGTAAGCCTTTGACTGTGCTTGGGCAGAAACTAAGCTTATCCAACTTTAATTCGGTTGGTTTTTGGAAGATATCTGAAGTACTCGTCGTCATCATCGTTATTATTTAACTCAAAAAGTTGAAACCCCGAAAAGTGGTGTCTTATTCTTTTCTCCCGCAATTTCCCTGACCAGCTTGGGAACCAGATAGCCGGGTAGATTCGCCAATAATCCTTGATATAGAAAATCAATGTCTTGCGGGTTTAAATCAAAATGGTGAGCCCCTTTTACTTTATCTAAAACATGTAAATAGTATGGCAATACACCTGCATCGAATAAACGGTAGCTCAAATCTGTCAAAATTTGAACGTGATCATTGACCCCTTTCAACAAAACCGCCTGATTGAAAACGGTGATTTTTTCTGCGACTAATTGCTGTAATTGACGGCAGGTAAGATCATCCAATTCCGATGCATGATTTGAGTGTACCACTAGAATAATGCGCAGCCTACTGTTTTTTAAGATGGAAATTAGCTCATCATCGACACGGTTAGGCATTACGATAGGAACTCGTGAGTGAATTCTCAAAAATTTAAGTTGGGGAATACTTTCTAAGCGTTCAATCCATAATTTTATTTTACGATTGGACAGTGTTAAGGGGTCTCCGCCACTCAAAATGACTTCATTAATGTCAGGTTGCGACTGAATATAGTGTTGAATATTGATCCAATCTTCTGACTTTGGCAGGTTCTCTTGATAGGGGAAATGTCGGCGAAAACAGTAACGACAATGAACGGCACATGCCCCTGTCAGCGTAAGTAAGAAACGAGTTTTATATTTGTGCAAAACACCGGGTTGTTGGTTGGCCTTTTCCTCACCCAAGGGGTCGGTCACGAAGTCGGGATGTTCTTCAAGCTCAAGATGATGGGGCAGGACTTGAAGGAGTAAAGGATCAAGCGGATTACCTTTTTGCATTCTTGTCACAAAAGCACGGGGAACACGGAGTTTAAATTGGGTTGATGCAAGCAGTGCGCCTGACAGCAGTTGCTCAGGAGAAAGCTCTAGAATGTTAAGTAATTCTAAAGGGTCAGTAATTAAATCACTGAGTTGAGCTTGCCAATTTTGCTCTTGGTACAAATAATGAGTCATGCAATAAGGGGTCAAATACTAGGTCAAAAGAAAGTTAGGTCATCAAATCGGGTGATGTCGAAACGAGTTGTTCGGATGTGCGCGGTCTAAAAAGGCTTTTTCAATACACAAAAACACGCGGAACGGGGCTATTTTATCAAGATCTTAGGCTTATAGGCAGTGGATTTTCATTGCTTCATAACACCTTGCTCATTTACAATACGAGGCATCAAAAAAGATGCCCTATCTTTACAGCCCAGCTTTTCAAAGCTTTGGTGTCTAAGATAAAGACATAAATATTTAAGTTAGTTAGTTTGGAGTGCGCCAGTCATGGCCTATTATTCTACGAATGATTTCAAGTCAGGCCTTAAGGTTATGCTTGATGGTAACCCATGTTCAATCATGGAAAATGAATATGTAAAGCCAGGTAAAGGTCAAGCATTTAACCGCGTAAAACTACGTAATTTACGTTCTGGTAAAGTTTTAGAAAAAACATTTAAATCTGGCGATTCTTTAGAAGCGGCTGACATTGTAGAAGTAGAAATGGAATACTTGTACAACGACGGCGAAATGTGGAACTTTATGGATCCTGTATCATTTGAACAGATCGCTGCTGACAAAACAGCAATGGGCGATGCTGCAAAATGGTTAAAAGATGATTCAAATGAAAAATGTACCATTATGTTGTTCAATGGCGTGCCGTTAACAGTAAACCCACCAAACTTCGTAGTTTTGAAAATTGTTGAAACTGATCCGGGTGTACGTGGTGATACTTCTGGCGGTGGTGGTAAACCTGCAAAATTGGAAACAGGTGCTGTAGTACGTGTTCCATTATTTGTACAGCAAGAAGAAAGCGTTCGTGTAGATACTCGTACTGGCGATTATTTAGAACGTGCATAATAGTTTAAAAATAGACTATTATCGGAAGGGATGATGAAAATCATCCCTTTTTTTATGCCAAAGTATTAGATCAAAACAAGGAGATGCAGAGTAAAGTCGCAAAGGAAAACAGCAGTACCTCGAATAATTAAAGACGCTGATTGAATGCAACAAATATGAGGGATTGAAATGGAATCTGTTCGGCCGAAGTCAACCCTGACTTCAAAAATCATCTGGCTACTGGTAGCCATCGTCGGTGCAGTCTCTTTTGGGATATTGGCACTCAGTCGTGGTGAGCATGTCAATGCCATCTGGCTCGTACTTGCTGCGGGCTGTATTTATAGTATTGCTTATCGCTTCTATAGTTTATTTATTGCAAATAAAGTTTTTGAGCTTGATGAACGTCGCTTAACTCCCGCGCATCGTTTGAATGATGGTCTGGACTATGTTCCAACCAACAAAAGTGTTCTATTTGGACATCACTTTGCAGCGATTGCAGGTGCAGGTCCATTAGTAGGGCCTATTTTAGCAGCGCAAATGGGCTATTTACCTGGCACGATTTGGTTACTTGTCGGTGTAGTGCTTGCAGGTGCAGTACAAGACTTTTTGGTGTTGTTTATTTCTACCCGTCGTGATGGACGTTCACTCGGTGAAATGGCAAAGCAAGAGCTTGGAACTTTTGCAGGTATTGTGGTCATGCTTGGTGCATTGGGGGTAATGATTATTATCCTTGCAGTTTTGGCACTGGTTGTGGTCAAAGCACTTGCACACAGCCCATGGGGCGTATTTAGTATTGCGGCAACGATTCCAATTGCGCTCTTTATGGGGATTTACATGCGTTTTATCCGCCCGGGTAAAATTGCAGAAGTATCTATTATTGGTTTCGTTTTGATGATGCTCGGCATTGTCTACGGTGAAAATATTGCACAGCATCCATATTGGGGTGCGTTCTTTACCCTGTCGGGCACTCAGTTGACTTGGGCGCTGATTATTTATGGTTTCGTGGCTTCAGCACTACCTGTGTGGTTATTGCTTGCGCCACGCGATTACTTATCAACCTTCCTAAAGATTGGTGTCATTGCAGGTTTGGCAGTCGGTATTATTTTCGCAATGCCAGAAATGAAGCTGCCAGCGTTCACGCAATTTATTGATGGTACTGGCCCTGTGTTTGCAGGTTCAATGTTCCCATTCTTATTTATTACCATTGCCTGTGGCGCAATTTCAGGTTTCCACGCATTAGTGTCGTCAGGCACCACTCCGAAACTTGTCAACAATGAACGTGATATTCGAATGATCGGATATGGCGGTATGCTCATGGAGTCATTTGTTGCAATCATGGCTCTGATCTGTGCCGCAGTGCTTGATCCAGGTGTATATTTTGCGATTAACTCACCAGCCGCTTTACTGGGTACAAGTGTAGACACCGCAGCTGAAGCTGTTCGTAACTTAGGTTTTGTTGTTACTCCAGAAACATTAACTTTACTGGCTCAAGAAGTGGGTGAAAGTACCATCCTTTCACGTACTGGCGGTGCGCCAACTTTTGCTATTGGTATGGCTCACATCATTACGGAAATTTTCAATAGCCGTGAAATGATGGCGTTTTGGTATCACTTTGCCATTTTATTCGAAGCACTATTTATTTTAACGGCAGTTGATGCGGGTACGCGTGCATGTCGTTTCATGGTGCAAGATACAGTGGGTATTGTGATTCCTGCGGTGAAAAACTCACATAACTTCTTCGGAAACTTGTTGGGTACAGCGGTTGCGGTTTCGGGTTGGGGCTTCTTCGTTTACCAAGGTGTCGTCGATCCGCTCGGGGGGATCAATAGCTTATGGCCACTGTTTGGTGTGGGTAACCAAATGCTTGCGGCAATGGCATTGATATTAGGTACGGTTATCCTCTTCAAAATGAAGAAAGAGAAGTATGTATGGGTCACGATTATCCCGACCATATTCTTGTTGGTAACATGTATGACAGCAGGCTGGCAGAAAATTTTCCACGAAAACCCAAAAATTGGTTTCTTGGCACAAGCTGAACGCTTTAACAATGCAATTGCAAACAATGAAATTTTAGCACCAGCAAAAACGGTTGCTGAAATGCAGACCGTTGCAATGTCAAATCAGATCAATGCTGCACTCTGTGGATTCTTTATGATTGTGGCGATCGTGATGCTCTTTGCTGCGATTAGAGTGATTCGTCGTGCATTGGCAAGCCCAGTTCCGACTGTGCATGAAGCAGAAGCCATTTATCGTGATCCTGAAGACATTCAGCCATCAAAAGCTGGACATTAAGGAGAGTCAGATGAATCTAAAATTTGCTAAAAGTGGAAAAACGATGATTTATAAAATCATTAAAATGACCGTGATGTCGCAGAAAGATTTGATTCTGAACCCTAAAAATTGGTCTCGAATTGCGACGCTGTGGCAACGTTTGCAGCAAAGTTTCCGCTTGATGGTGGGAGTGCCTGATTATCCAAACTATTTGGAGCATATGAAAAAGCACCATCCTGATTTAGAAGCGATGGATGCTAAAACTTTTTATCGTCACTGTGTCGATGCGCGTTATCCATCTGCAACGAATGGCATGAAAAAGTGCCCTTGTTAATGTAATGAATCAATTGAAAGACGGCACTTCGGTGCCGTTTTTTTTGTGAAAAATCGAGTGAAAATATTCAATCACATGCGGTTGCACGTGTTAGATTCGACAGTGTACTTTTTTGCATGAAGCAAGTTGTTGCATCGTAGATTAAATCATAACGAACACGGAGTGTGAGGTATAAAAGGTTCATGTCGTATATTTGACAGCTTTTGATTGTTATAGTTCTTAAAATACTGGAATGTTTGCAAAGGGAAATTGAATGAAAATATATATTTATGGTGCTGGAAGCATTGGGTGTTATTTAGGTGGAAGTTTGGTTGTTGTAGGTAAGGATGTTACTTTTATTACGCGGCCACGTATTCATGCAGATCTTTCCCAATGGGGTTTAGTCTTAACCGATTATTTAGGCAAAAAGATCAAACTTGCACCTCATCAACTAAAACTAACGACCGATCCGACTCAGGTTGTGGATGCCGATGTTATTTTTATTTGTGTGAAATCGGCGGCAACCGAACAAGTTGCGCATGAACTCAAAGAATATTTAGGGGTTAAAACACCGCTGATCATCAGCTTTCAAAATGGTTTAAGTAATGTCCCTATTTTAAAAAGGGTTTTGCAAGGGCCGATGATTTTAGAGGGGATGGTTCCTTTTAACGTCGCCACGCAAGAAGCTGGGCATTATCATCAAGGTACCTCTGGTGCATTAAGTGTTAAGCAATATCCAAATCAAAAATTGCTTGAAAATGCATTTCAAAAAGCAGGTTTAGAGATTGTTTTTGAAAAAGACATGCTGGCTGTGCAGTGGGCCAAGCTTTTACTTAATTTAAATAATTCAATTAATGCACTGTCAAAAAAACCGTTAAAGGAACAATTGTCGATTCGTAAATATCGCCAATGTGTGGCAATGGCGCAGCAGGAAGCTTTAGAACTGCTTGATTGTGCTCAGATTAAACCTGCAAAGTTAACCGTAGTTCCGACCCATTTGATTCCAAAATTGCTAAGTTTACCCAATCCATTATATAAATTATTAAGTCGTAAAATGTTGGCAATCGATCCATTGGCTCGGTCATCTATGCAAGATGATTTAATTGCAGGTCGTCCCACAGAGGTCGATTGGATTAATGGTGAGGTTCTAAAACTCGCAGAGCAATCTGGTAGACAGGCGCCAATCAATGCACGACTCATAGCATTGATTAAGCAATCAGAGAAATCATCACCATCATTTTCAATGAGCGCAGATGCTTTAAAAGATCAGTTGAAATCTGCAGCGAAACAATAGCTTGAGGCGAGGGAGGTTATACATACGCAAATCATTGAAGATTTATAAGGATCACCTTTGAGTATGGTTGAAAAACCTGTATGTTAAACCTTGATTTATATTTTGATTGGGGAGAATAAGGTGCTTTGGGGAAAAGAAAAAACGGTAGAAACGCAGCAACATGGCATGCTCGATGAATCGCAGTTAAGTGTTTTTTATCCAAAAATCCAAGAATTTCTCAATCAAGTTAATCAAATCGTTTTAGATAAAAATCAACAAACCCAATTGGCCTTATGTAGCCTGTTAGCAGGTGGGCATATCTTATTTGAAGACTTGCCCGGTTTAGGCAAAACCACATTGGCCAGTAGCTTGGCCCATTTGGCAGGTCTTCAATTTAAACGGATTCAGTTTACCAATGACATGCTGGCAAGCGATGTGATTGGGGTGAATATGTTTAACCAAAAAGAACATCTGTTTGAGTTTAAGCAAGGGCCAATTTTTACTCAAATTTTACTCGCAGATGAAATTAACCGCTGTAGTCCGAAAACGCAGAGTGCGCTTTTAGAGGCGATGGAAGAGGGTGTGGTGACAATCGATGCAAGTCGTTATGTACTACCGCAACCTTTTTGGGTGATTGCAACGCAAAACCCACTTTTTCAAAGTGGAACCTATGCACTACCAGAGTCACAGCTCGACCGTTTTCTTATGCGGTTATCTTTGGGTTATCCATCCCGTCAGGCAGAAAAGGCTTTATTGCAGCAACAATCTCGTCATGACTTGATTCAGCAGTTGATGACAGTATTCTCCGAACAAGACATTCTCGCCTTACAAGCTTTGGTGCCACAGATTTATTTATCTGAAGAAGTCTTGGACTATATTTTAGATTTGGCGGTTGAAACTCGTAAAGGTCGACATGGGTTATCTACACGTGGCGTACTGGCTTTGAAGAAAGCAGCACAAGCCTATGCTCTGGTTAAAGCCCGTGCATTTGTTACACCGGATGATGTACAGGCTGTATTTGTCGCAGTGACCGCGCATCGAATAGGGCTGGGTGAAGCTGAAACTGAGCAACTGATGAAGCAAGTCAAAGTTCACTGATAGGATAAGCTGACGCATGCTGTGGCAAAACTGGATAAATAAACGCTTTCAATTTAAAGCTGAAAAACAACTGACCCAAAAAGATGTACTGGTGTTTATTTATCAGCAAGGATATTTGTATGTGGTGCTGATTTTAATCACCTTTATTGCTGGGGTGAATTATGCCAATAACTTAATTTTAGCGTTTTGTTTTTTAATCAGTGCTGTGCTATGTATGAGTTTTTATTTGACCTTTAAACAGCTACATGGGTTAAGTATTGACCTTGTATTGCCTGAAATAGGGCAGGTTGAGAGTGCATTGCAATTACAAATGCATTTCAAACAACATCATTCACAGCCTCGATATCTTTGGCTCGCTTATGCTGATCATATAGAACAGTTGTTTATTCAAGATACCCATCAGGTGTTCGATTTAAATTTTTTTCCAAAAGCGCGCGGACAGTTTAGTTTTCCAGAGATTAAAATATATTCGACTTATCCATTTGGCCTCGTTCGTGCATGGAGTTATTTTTTTATCCAAGCACCTGTGTGGATCGCGCCTAAAACTAAGTCTTTAGCGGCAGAAAATAAACAGCAACAGCACAGTTTTGAACCGGACATGGATGAATTCCGAGAATTGCGAAATTTTAAAGAGGGTGACTCTTTACAGGCGGTTTCATGGAAACAAGTGGCACAAGGACAAGGTTTATTTATTAAAGTCTTTGAACAACATCAGGATCAACACAGTTTAGACATCCACTATGCACATATGCCGAGTCCTTCACATGAAGAAAAATTAAGCTTAATGATGGGCTTGGTTGAACAATGTGAGCAGTTGCAGTATGCCTATGCCCTGTATTTACCTCATACTGAACTAGCCAAAGGGATAGGACGAGAACAATACCTTCAAGCCAAATTACTTTTGGCGCAGGCATAGCGAGCACAGTATGCATTCTTCTATTCGTATTGCCATTGTACTGACACTGAGTTTGATTTGGATCACACAACTAAGTTTTAGTCCTGTGCTATTGAGTGTCATTTTCGCCATTTGTATCGGTTGTCTATGGTATTTCATGAAATCTACGGGCAACTATTTTCCGAAATGGGCAATTTACATTTTGACCCTTGTTGCTCTAGCGGTCACTTTTTGGAGCTATCAAAGCTTTTTAGGGGTAGAAGCGGGCGTAGCTGTTTTAAGCATATTTCTCTTTGCGAAAGCCTTAGAAACAAAAACGCAGCGTGATGCGATCATTTTGTTTAACTTTGCTTTATTTGTTGCGGCGAGTATGTTTTTACATAGTCAGTCATTTATGACGGCAGTGATGGTTTTACTCTGTTTATTGAGTTGTTTGTTGGGGCTGTATCGAGTGCAAACCCATGCTTTTGCATCTGAAAACTCGAATCGTATGGCATTAAGGCAAGATGCAAAACACGTCATTAAATTTGTAGGTCTTGCACTGCCTTTTTTTGTGCTGTTGTTTATCTTTTTTCCGCGTTTACCCCCACTTTGGCATATTCCAATTCCTGAAAATAAGGCTGTGACAGGGATGAGTGACAGTATTTCACCTGGAGATATTGCGCAATTATCCCAGTCCAGCCATTTGGCTTTTCGTATTATCGGTGATGTTACTAAGCTCCCAAATCGTTCAGAGCTTTATTGGCGCGCGATGGTCTTAGATCAATATGATGGGAAAAAGTGGACCAGTAGTTTTATTAATCAACAAAGTATTTCAGATGATACATTAACGCATATCTCTACATCCAAAAAATGGAACTATCAATATTTACCCGCTGATGTCGCGATTCCGTGGATTATGGCATTGGAATATTCACAACCCTTAGAGCTACGTTATCAGCTACGTCAGGATTGGAGTATTCAGGCTTATCGTCAAGTGCAGCATGTGGAACTTATTGCATTGCAATGGATGGGAAATGTTCAATTTTCCCAAAGTGAATTATCTAAGATACAACGAAGCACAAACTTAAAAGCGCCTGAGCACATGGACTTGAAAGCGCAACAATTGGCACAGCAGCTGTTTAAGCAAAGTGATGAGAACCCGAAACGTTATATCCAAAATGTTTTGCAATGGTATCGCAACAATGGCTTTAGCTATACCTTGCAGCCAGGCTTGTTGGGACAGCATCGTATTGATGAGTTTTTGTTTCAATCCAAACAAGGTTTTTGTGAACATTATGCTTCTAGCTTCGTGATGCTGATGCGTTATGCGGGAATTCCAGCGCGTATTGTAGTTGGGTATCAAGGTGGTCAGCCTTCACCAGATGCAAAAAGTTGGGAAGTTCGACAGTTAGATGCGCATGCATGGACGGAAGTCTTTGTGGATGGACGCTGGAACCGCTATGACCCAACAGCCATGATTGCACCACAGCGTATTGAACAGGGTATGCAAGATTTAATGAGCCAAGATGCCAGTGTTTGGGGTGATAGAAGTCGATGGCATGTACAGCGCTATTCGGTATTAAACAAAATACGCATTTGGAGCGATTACGCAAGCTACCAATGGCAAAGTAAGGTGGTTGGCTATAATGCAGAGGCTCAACGAGGTTGGTTACAGAAGCTAGGACTCCAATCCAGTTATTCATTGGTATTGCTGATTATGATTAGCATCAGTGGATTAGTTTTACTGTACTGGTGGGTTATATTTTGGCGTAAACGTGCTCAAACTTCTGAATATGACATGGTCGTTCAATCTTTTTCTCGAAGCCTAACAGCAGAGAAGCGTAAGCAAGATGCTGAAACTGTAAATCAATGGTTGTTGCGCTTAGCTCGAGAAGTTAAACCCGAACAGCAAGTTTTATTTCATCAGGCGGCTGATTATTATCAACAAATGCGTTATTCCAATAGGTTGAATTCAAAAAATATTCAACAATTTAAACGGATGCTTAAAACTTGTGCATCTGCTTTAAAAAACAAGAAATAGCGCTTGTCATACTTTTTAAAAGTGAATATTATGCTTTTACTTCAGGTGTATAGCTCAGTTGGTTAGAGCGCTACGTTGACATCGTAGAGGTCTCCAGTTCGAGTCTGGATATACCTACCAATATATTAAATTTATATGTCGTTACATTTCGATGTATAATTAAAAAAGCTCTAAACTACAATAGTTTAGGGCTTTTTTATTGCTTTTTATAACGGTATATGAAGAGCTATACTACTGTAAATTGTGTATCACATAGTGTATCATTTAATTAAGTCTAACTCATGATACAAGAGATAATGAAGAGAGATGCTATTAAAAAAAGACCACTGTCTGATACTACTTTGGCTAATTTAGAACCCGAAGACAGAGATTATAGAGAAATTGATACTCGTTCGCTTTATTTTATGGTTCAAAAGACAGGCAAAAAGTCTTGGCAATTAAGATATCAAAATGAAAAGGGAGTCTGGTCGTGGAAAGGATTGGGTGCATATCCAAGTGTAAGTGGTGCAACAGCTAGACGTAAAGCTAGTGAATTATTAGAGAAATTAGCGAACGGAGAAATTTTAGAAACACGCAAACACATAAAAAAAATGAAGCAAGAAATTGCTCATAGAAAATTTAATATTTTAATGAGTGAATGGCTCGATACTAAAAAAGCTTCTTGGGGTAAAGAAACATTTGATAAGGCACAAAAATCTATCAATAGACATATCATTCCAGAGTTTGGAGAGAGAGATTTCTCTGAAATTACACCGAAAGAATGGTTTGATTTCTTCCAAGGGTTACAACGTAACTTAAGAATTCATACTCAAGTTGAAAAGTTAACATCATACTGTCGCAATGCATATGATTGGGCAAAATTTCAAGCAAAAATACATTTCAATCCAATTGAAGGAATGACTAAGCATTTAGATAAAAAAGTTGGCGGTAATATGAAATTTGTAGAGATGAGTGAATTCCCACAATTAATTGTCGACATCAGGAATCATCATCAACGTAAATTAGCAATTGGTTTGGAATTAATGGTTTTATTATTTCCTCGCCCAGTTGAATTGAGATTTGCGACATGGTCTCAATTTGATTTAGAGAAAGCTATTTGGATTAAGCCTGCTGAGATTATGAAAAAAGGAGTGACTCATTGTGTTCCATTATCTAGACAAGCAATTGAATTATTGAAAGAGCTAGAAAATTATCAGATGGAGTCTGATTTTTTGTTTGCAGGTAGAAATAGCCTAAGTGAGCCAATATCAGATAATACATTTAATATGGCTTTGAATCGAATGGGCTATAAAGGTCGACAAAATCCGCATGGTTTTAGGCACATTGCGAGTACTTCACTAAATAATAAATTTAGCGATAAAGAACAGGTTGTTGAAGCATGTTTAGCACACAAGAAAAAGGGTGTTAAAGGTATCTATGATAAAGGTTCTCATTTTGAAGAGCGTGTTGAAATGATGCAATGGTGGGCAGATTATATTGATGAAATTGTACTAAAAATTTGATTAAAGAAAATGTAAGTTTATTAGCATACTACAGTAAGTGGTAGTTTGAATAATGTACAGCCTGTATCATCTTTTCATAATAAAGAGAGAAAAGGTTCGTGAAGTTATTATCTTTATTAGAGTTGAATTCAAATCAGTCTATATTTAAAGAATGTAAAGTGGGATTAGACAATGATTATGACGAGATAATTGAAGCATTTAATCCTGATTTAATTATGGCAGAAAATATAGATGAAAATACTGTAGTGTTGGAACAAGCAATAAAAAATTGGTCTGCATATGGTTTATTTTATCCTGATATTACAAAAATTAATCAAGAGTTAATTTATTATTGGTTTCCTAAAATTTTTTTATTAGATAATGAGAGTGAATTTACTAGCTTTTTTGAAGGGTTTGGTAAAGTAGTTTTAAATATGATTGACTATCAAAAATCATGTTATGAACTTATTTTTAATGGAGCGTATGTTTTTGATTGGTAAATGACAAAATTTGGAATAAGTATTACAAATGAAAAATCTATTTATACAAAGAGTTTATGATGCACCTATAGATATTATTGGTGATATTCACGGCGAAATAGATGCATTACAAAATTTAATACAAATACTTGGTTATGATAGAGATGGAAATCATAATGAAAATAGAAAATTAATTTTTGTCGGTGATTTATGTGATAGAGGGCTTGATAGTGTTGCTGTTATAAAGTTAGTTAAGCATTTAGTAGACAATGGTAATGCTCAATGTGTATTAGGGAATCATGAATTAAATATACTAATTCATTCAAAACGTGAAGGAAACGGTTAGTTTTTTGGTTCACCGCATGAAGATGATGACAAAAAAATTAATTCTAAAGAAGCATCTTTACATGACAGGGAAATGATAATTCACTTTTTAAGTACTTTACCACTTGTTTTAGAGTCTGAAAAAATAAGGGTAGTTCATGCATGTTGGGATAATGCATCTATTACTTCATTGATGAAAGACAAATCAAAATCAGTAAAAGAAGCATATGATCTATTCACAAAACAAATTGAAGAACATTTAACAAAGTCAGGCATTGCTCAAAAGGCTAGAAAAGAAGAATTAGGTTATGAGTTTCAATTAAAGGATATTTACTCTAAAGTCCCGTTTCTCAAAAATCTAGCTCTTAAACATGTTGTTGAGCAGATGAATAATCCAGTTAAAGTAGTTACTTCAGGAACAGAAGCGTTTGCAGATGACATGTTTTTTGTTGGTGATCAATGGAGAATGGTCAAACGTTTGAAATGGTGGGATCAATATGAAAGTGATATTCCTGTTGTAGTTGGACATTATTGGCGTAACTTTAACAAGAGAGAGAAAAAGCGTGATCTTTTTCAGCATATAGACCCTCTTCATTGGATTGGGGCTAAAAAAAAATGTTTTTTGCATAGATTATTCAGTTGGTAAGCGATATGAAGATCGTCAACATTAGAGAGAATTTTCTAATAAACTTGTAGCTTTACGTTTTCCTGAAAATTATCTAGTGCAAGAGGATGGTATTATATTGAAGATAAAAAATACTTTGAATGATCATTTGGCGTGATTAATAATTGTACGCACATTGTTGAGGTTGATTTTAAATTTTTTCCTCTAATTAAACTTTGTTGATATCTTGAAAGGGGGTATCATAACTTTGTTATTAAATTTAAATTTTTTAATTTAATGTTAAGCTTTTAAGTTATTGTTATTTTTGTAAAATTTGACAAAAATATAATTCGAATTTATTATACGCCACATCGAAGTGATAGTGAGTTAAATTAAAGTATTAAGAGCATTGAATGTATATGAAGTAAATTGTAGTTTATAAAGAACTAATTATAATTATATTAATAGTACAATTGTGTCATTATGATACCTTATCTTATTTTTTTAAATTTTAAATAAATTAAAAATCAAATCCCTATCACTATTTTTTAACATTTAATAGTGAGAATAAATCATGAAAAAAAATAAAATAGAAATAGATTATATTGAAATTGTAATTGATATTGATCATGAACCAGAAAAAGTAGCATCTTGCTATCAAATAATAAGTGATGAAAACTATAGTTTTGATGAATTTGTAATAAAGTACAGACCAAAGAAAATAATTTCTGAATTTGATAGTGTTATTAAATTACAATCATTATCATCAAAAGATAATAAATCTAAACTAAAAATTACCGGCAATTTTTACAAGTGGTTATACGGTCACAATGTGACTGGTTGTGAAAGTTTAATAGATTTAGTTTTATTAACTATTGATAAATTGAAAAAACTTGAACTAGTAAATCCAACAGATGATCAATTAGAAACTATTCGTCTCGGTCGCTTTAGAATATATAATGTCGATATAAAAAGAGATATAATTTTTGAAAGTAAGCAAAATGCTATTCAATATTTGTCTACCCTTAAAGCTCTATCGACTTATCCGAAGCAGAAAAAAACAATATTTGAGAGCGGTATCTATTTCGGTTTTACTTCTAAGCGTTGGTCTATGTGTAATTATTACAAAGGTCAAGAAATTAGAGATAAGCCTAATAGATCTAAGACAAGCTTAGAATTAAAAGCGTTAGCTGATCTTATGATTCGTCAAGAGATAAGAATTCGCTCAAAGCAGTTACGCACATGGGACTTGCTCTTCGGTCATCAATGGCTTGATTTAAATTATATTGATAAATTTTTTAGTAATAAACTTGAGAAAATTTATATTCCAAAGATTATTTTTAAAGATGCAAAAAGTAATATAACAAATAAAAGTGATAGAAAATTTTACAATTGTTTGATTAACGGCGACATAGATTCATACTCTAAATCAACTATAAGTAGAAAAAGAAAACATTTTTTAGATAGCTATAATATTGATATTAATAATTTTTGAGAATAATAAAATGAAAAAAATAAGAATCACAAAAAAAGATGTATGTTATTTATTATCAATAAAAGCTGATAAATTAAGAAAATTAATGATTGAAGATGAAACGTTTCCACGACCGATAAAAGACGGCACGACTAGGCAAGCAGCTGTTTATTTTGATGTAAGTGCAATAGAGCTCTGGTGGCAAAACAAAATTGAGAATTCATAAAATATTATAATTATTAATATGCAGTTTTTATACTTATACTTTAAGAAGTAAGATCAAGAAAATCTTGCTTCTTTTGTGTGGTTATAAATATTTGTATATTATTTATTATCTAATAAAGCGATGATCATGTCTCTTATAATTTTTTTATGCGATGATGAAAGTTGAGTGTATGCTTCAAATACCTCTTTATCTTTATAGCCGAGTTCTTGTTTCCATCGAGCATCACGTTGTTGAATAGCCGTTTGAATATTTTTATTGAGGATTAACTCTTCAGGTGGTATCTCTAACCATTTTGCTAATGCGAGTAATTTATCTCCAGAAGGAATTGCCTCACCGATCAGCCATTTACGAACGCCGTGTAAGGTCATGGGTTTGCCAGAGTAGTTCAAATTAAACTCTCTTTCTAATATAGAAGCTTTAGCTTCATAACCTTTAGATTGCATAGCTAGTACTAAGCGTTTTGCAAACAAGGCTTTTTCATCATCATTTTTCATCTCTCCAAAATAGTAAATTCAGTTGAAAGTCACGTAACTATTGATATAAGTTACGTAAAAATATAAACTTTAGTTAAGTTTTGTTGGTGTTTTTTATTCTGTAAAATATTGTTATAGTTCGTTTTTCTTTATAAAAATTATCAAGTTGAATTAAATTTTGTATTTATCTAAATTATGAGGGTGAAATGTTTAAGAATAGTCCATTATTCATTCAGAAAATATTAACGCTGAGTTTTGTATCAATATTTTTTTCCTTTCTTATATCTATTCTAGATGCTGCTGTTGGGGCTAATTTAGTTCAAGATCAATCAATACTTGTCATACTGATAGCAGAAATTTTCATTAGTGTGTTATTCCTAATATTAATTTACTTTCTAAACAAGCGTAAAAAACTAGCAAGAATTATATTAATATTTTTAATTATTATTGGAATAGCTTCATATGGATTATCTTTATTCACTGAAAGTTATTCTACATTCCAATTTCTTCTATATTTGTATTCAATATTAATTGATATTTATGTACTCATATTATTATTCAGTGACGATATGAAAAGCTTTATCAAGACGGGATATGTTAAGAATGAAGTAGGGGGAAGTTTTAAGTCATGGTTTACGATGTTATCGACGATTGTTTTTGTAATGGTCGTTGGTGGAAAATTTTTAAATAAGTATGACCTTACAAATAAATCTATGATCGAAAATAGCGAGAAATCTGAAAATGTTTTGAATGAGAATTCCATAGGCAGTGTTTCAGGGAAAGTTGATGAAGAGCGTTCGGAATGGGAAAATAGCGCAGATTTTAGAGATGAAGGGACGAATGAAGAAAGCGATGTTAATACAGTTAATCAACAGGGCGATGGTCAACCAATCGCTGTAAGATTTGGTGTTAATGAATTTAATACATCTCTGTACGATAAGGTTGCATATGACATTGTAGTTCAAGGTCGAGCTGATGAGGAAGTTGTTGTATACGATATAGTTTTAAATAGAGGGAATCAATGTGGTCTTTCTAGCTATGCGCGAGAAAAGCAACTTCCATCAAGCTTAAAATTTGGTGAATATGTTGCACTATCAATAGGTGGTTGTGATGCTCAAATGGTTCAAGAAATAGAAGTAAAGACAAATTTTGGCAGTTATATGTTTAGCCCTCAAAATTAAGCATAAAGATGAATTAGTTGCTTGTTTTTTATATGGAGTGTAGTTAATTGAAAAAAATTATTTTAGTAACTCTAAGTTTGCTTTTTGGGGGCAGTACTGTTTTCGCAAAAGATGCATTAAAGCCTACAAACGGAGAACAACCAACATATTGTGAACAAGTTGTTTCTCTGCATGGCTTATTAAGCAGGGCACAGTTTCAATGTGGATATAGTCAATACAATCAAGAACTCATTGATGACTCGAAGAAATGTTTTGAGCATGAATTAGGTCAAGAAAGAGGTTTAGAAGTGTTGAAATTTGGTATGGCGGAGTTTGATCGAAATGAGTCAGAAATAGGTGAATCAGTAATTTGTACTGATTTATTAAAAGCGTTTCCTGAATATATTCGAAAATAGTTTTATTTATAATAGCCACTTTATTAAAAAGCAAGATTGATGAAATCTTGCTTTTTCGTGTTTTATAAGTATTACTGACATTTACCTTTGGAAATTGACGTAATGTCACCATTATTAGGGCTAAATTTTAAGCAAATCGTAGCATTTTCAATAATATTGGATTCGCCTTTAAGAGATGAGGCTCCGCCAGCATTATATATAAAAAACTCGTTGCCATCTTTAGTTGAAAATGAGTAACCATCACCAGATTCACTCATTCCTAAATGTTCTTTCACCACGACGGTCATTTGATTGCTTTTTTCAGCAATAAGATAGAATAGTCGACTTCCCATTTTATTTTTACCCTGATCTTTTATCGTAAATTTTCCCTTTAAATTCCCAGTTCTTTCATTCCAAATAACAAATGGTGAGCATTTACCAATAGTATCTTCTGCTTGAGAGTTATTAATTTTGTCACATTCGATATAAACTTCATAAGCTTGTTTACCTAACGAAGCTACATAAAAAGTTGGGCTAACGCCTCTATATCCTGAGCTAATATCATCGAACTCATTAGGATTTTTAATTGTTAAATTTAAGAATACATTCTTATTTTTGTTTTTTTCTAAGAACTGCGCAAATTGAGTATCTTGTTTTGGAATACCTACATAAGTATTTACTGGGTTCGCATAAAGCGTAAAGGATGATGTAATAGCTACATTGAAAATGGTAAATTTTATCAAACTTGATAATTTCATAAGTATTCCTGATGTTAGATAATTAATGTTCTATTATTGAGGATTATTAATTATTTTTAATAATATCAGTTGGTTGTTTGGGCTTCAAGGTTGATTTTTAACTTGAGTTATACTAGTTTTTAAGTACCCTATATACTGTAGCGATGCCACAACCTACAGCTTTAGCAATTTCTTCTTTCGTTAAACCTTTATTATTTAACTCTTTAATTCTAGCATGTTTTGCGATGTCCGCTTTTTTGCCACATGGTTTGTATCCACTTCTTTCTAAGCCTTGTTTAATACGTTCTCTACGCTTGTCATTGTCTAATCTAGCCATAGTAGCCAGCAAATCTATAAGCATGTTGTTTACTAGATTTAGAATAGAGCTTGTAATGGTATCGTTTGAACTAATTAGCATGTGTGTAGTCGGTAGATCAGATACAACGAGCTTTAAGCCCTTTTCTTTTATGCGTCCTTTTAAAACATCAAAGTCAGTTTGGGAAAGTCTAGATAGGCGGTCGACACTCTCAACTAGTAAAGTATCGCCGTGCTTTGACTCATCTAATAGTTGATTTAAAATCGGTCTATCTAACTTTGTACCTGATTCATTCTCAATATATTCGTTTACATCACCTTTAATGGATTTAGCAAACATTCGTAAATCATCTAAAGCTCTTTCTGCATCTTGGTCTTTAGTACTAGCACGTACATAAATTCTAATAGTCATTTATCATTTGTCTATATTTAATAAAGTATTATGATAATACTATCATTTAATTTATTTTAATAGTTTAATGATAATATTTTTATCATTTAATTTTGTTATCTTTTGAGTATAGTTTAATGATGATTTTTTGATTTTAGCACTTGAATTACTTGTTTGGTTTTTATTGCCAATCAATCGTATTCCATTAAGTATAAGATTCCATTATATTGGGAAAGTCTTTTATTACTTATTATGAAAAAATGCAAGATACTAATATTCACTTGAACTCAAAAGAAAAGCTGATTGGTATTCCAAGTAAATTGGTTAAGCAAGATATTTGTGTTGAATTCCATAACATAAATTTCACTTCTAAATCTAATGGGCGTAGGAATGGTGAATTAACTGGAGATCCTGTGACGTTAAGGACTCCTTATGAAATTTTTAGATTGATTTCACAATACGAATACCACACAAAAGTGTGGGCTAGAAATAAAAAAAGATTTGTTCATGCATTAGAGAGTATGAGATTTATTGAGGATCCAGTAGATAGCAATAATATTGTTATTGATCTTTTATTCAGTTGTACTGACACTGAAGCCTTGCCTGTGATTAATAAAAATAGTGAAGATCGATCGCGAAAAACATTCAATTTTGAAGAAAATGAAGGTCATGAAAAGTTATGTCATGCAGTTTTTATTGGTAAAAAAGATGCTTATTTTGGGCGATTACACTTAGAAGCAGGGCAGAATACTACGGCTGTACAAGCTAGCTTACTTTTTAAACGGTTACTAAAACTAATAAGTATGCAGGATAAGAAAAACCCATTTTTTTCTGAAATTTATCCATCAACACTTGATACTCCATTTTATATTGAATATGAGGCTAAGATAGAGCCTGTTCCTGAAGAAGATGTAGTAGATAAATTATCTAGTGGAAAATTTGTAGAATTGGTTTTAGAGCATAAAGACTTGTTCTCAGTGGCTCCTGAAGCTGATTTTGTTACAGCTACTAAGCAACAAATTGTATTTAAGCCATCAATCATCACGAGGACA
The DNA here is from genome assembly GCF_058599305.1 of Acinetobacter sp. CAU_H_S139_7. Lineage (NCBI taxonomy): Bacteria > Pseudomonadati > Pseudomonadota > Gammaproteobacteria > Moraxellales > Moraxellaceae > Acinetobacter > Acinetobacter sp. CAU_H_S139_7. The sequence continues at coordinate 2,106,080 of NZ_CM178651.1, read as the reverse complement.
TTAAAAAGTGCTCAAGACTGTATAGATAATCTTCGAAAGTTATCTGAAGTTTATGGACCAGTTAAAGCTAAAGAGTCTATCACTGTATTTAAACTTATACTGAAAGATGGTAAGAGGAATAAAACTATTGAAATCAGACCTGAATCTTCAACGTTGGAATCATTTGGGACTAAGAAACATTGGTTAAATGGTTTTGAGAGAGTACAAATTCTTACCGAAGAAAATATGTATGATGATAATCTATGTTTTAAGCTAAGATCTTTGAATGTTAATGGAGCAGTAGATTTAGAGTTTGATTCTAATGATATGGGCGATGATGAATTAGACGAGTAGAATGAAAAATTCATATTTTGGTATCTCATGGTTAAGAGATGGAAAGACTAACGTTAAATTTAGAATAGATTGGCTCATCCCTTTATCTATATCATTGATATATTTAATGATTAATCTTTGGTTTTTTGATTTCAATAAGCAGGTGATTTTTTTTCAAAGTAAAGCATTTGAAAAAATCATAAGCTTGTTTCAAATTTTACCAGGATTTTATATAGCTGCCTTAGCTGCGGTTGTATCTATACAATCCAAAGAAGTGGTCTCTGTAAATGCTAAAGAGCAAAAGTCTCGTGTAGGTAAGCTTGATAGTGTTAATGATGCTCGTTTAAAAGGATATTTAAATGGAGTCGAACGGATATTTCCTATTAGATTATTACTAACAAGAGGACTTTCATATCTTGCAATCACATCACTATTGTTAATAGTTTTTAGCACTAGTATTAGCTATTTGTTAGAAATAAAAGCTTTAGACTACTCAATAGGAGCAATACATAGTACATCTACACCTAGATTTGTAATGGTGTTTATTGATACATTTTTTGTTTTTTTAATCAGTCAAATATTTTCTATTACGATATTTATCACTAAATTTTTAGGTGATGAAATTAATAGAGTCTAGGACTAAGCATCAAATTTGCTATAGGTTTCATATTCTAATAGCTTGTATACATTGTTTATTTTATACATGACGTAATAAATGTATTTTCTTAAATATTAAGAATGAGATAATGGTTTTAGTTTTAAATTAATTACTTATGCTGGTTACTAATGAACATTAAAAATGATGAATTGCCTTAAAAAATATATTTTAGGTAAGTTTTTGTTTTTTTGATGGTATTTATGTGGAGTAACATATACTGGTGACATATTAATATGCATTTGGTAAAACTAAGATCTAATATTTTATCTTATTCAAAAAACATTAAATTTTAAAAAAATAGGAGACTTTTGTGAATATTCCAACAAGTAGAAACCCAAGAATTACTAGTAGTATTAATCCCCGAGTGACATCTAGTATCAACCCTCGAGTGACATCTAGTATCAATCCTCGGGTGACATCTAGTATCAACCCGAAAGTGACAAGTAGTATTAATCCGAAAGTGACATCTAGTATCAACCCGAAAGTGACAAGTAGTATTAATCCGAAAGTGACATCTAGTATCAACCCGAAAGTGACAAGTAGTATTAATCCAAAAGTTACTTCTTCACTTAATCCCAATGTAGCTTCTAATATTAATGGATTATTTCTTTGGTCTATGAATTTAGATCCAGTTGCTTACACAGTTAAAGCAAATGATCGTGTACACCTAGTGTTTGATGAGCAATCAAATTTTGTGAGTTTCTTGGTAGTTGTTCGTAATAATTTTATCAACATCTTTGATCTGAATAATGAATGGATAGGCTATTGGGTTCATAAAAAAGAAAATATCTGGCTTCGGTTTTCAACATCTGGGGAATGGCTTGGTTCGACTTCATGAATTTTTAAGACAAATAAAATTTTATAGCATGATATCGTTAGTTTGCTTGAGGTTAACTTTTAGATGATCAACATGGCGTACTAGTATGAATAATTAATTAGTTGATATTTTTTTGTATCACTGTGTGTATCATTGTTGTTTGTTTTATAAATAATTGTATTAAATCAAATGTTTATATTTTTGTTCGATATTGGATATACCTACCAAGATTCTAAACGTTATGTTATAAGGGTTTTAAGCGAAAACAATAGCTTAAAACCCTTTTTTGTTGTCTTGAATAAAGTCTACCCTTAACAGCACTATCCGTAAAATCGCTACTTTTTGCCGATAATGCAGTTAAATTTAGACCAAGATTAGACCAAGAATATAGAGTTATAGATCATGAAAATGCCTAAAGCGGTCAAGCGCGGTGAAAGCTACAGAATTAAAATAATGATTGCTGGAACTACATATTCAGCAACCAGAGATACCGTAAAAGAATGCGAGCAATGGGCTGCGCAAAAGATGCTTGAGGCAAAAGCAAATAAACTCTCTGAAGATCTGGGCGTAAAACAGCACTATCCATTCAAAACACTTTTTCATAAATATTATGATGAGCATGGGCGAAAGCTTCGTGGATCCAAATACGTCAAAGAGCAATTAGCGCCGTTTGATGAAAAGTTTGGTGCACTGGCAGATATGTCGATTCATGACATCACACCACAGCATTTAACTATCTGGCGCAATAAGCGCTTAAAACAAGTTGGAGCAAATACAGTACTGCGAGAAATTGCGATGTACTCATCAGTTTTTAGCTATGCAGTTAAAGAGCTTTTCTTATTGGAAGCCAATCCATGGATGGGTATTAAGAAACCGGCCAAACCTAAAGCGGGTAATCGACGTATTCGTGATGAAGAAATTCAGCTCATTTTAGAGGGATTGAATTATCGTGAAGGGCAGACACCGACATTGCCAGAGCATTATGTTGCCTGGGCTTTTCTATTTGCATTGGAAACAGCAATGCGCCGTGGTGAAATTCTAGGTATCACAATGTCAGAAATTTATGATCGGCATGTTCATTTACCTAAAACTAAAAATGGTGATGCTCGTAATGTTCCTCTGACTAAAAAGGCTTTGGCACTTCTAGATCTAATCAATCATGGAGGGGATAAGTTGATTCCTCAGTCTGAGAATGCTTTTCGGTTAATGTGGGAACGTCGTAAAGAAAAAGTAGGGCTGGCAGATATTCATTTCCATGATACACGCCATGAGGCCATTACTCGGTTTGTAAATAACCAGAAATTACCGGTAGAAGTGCTGGCCAAGGTTACAGGCCATAAAAATATTAAAGTCCTGGTGAATACTTATTACAACCCGGATGTTGAAGATATTGCGGATATGATGGATGCTTGAGTTAAATACCTGATAATATCCACTATGGGGTCAATATCTAAGAGAAAATAATGAAACTTATTAAACTGGGCTTGCTGGCAGGTTCTATTCTTTTTACAAGTCTTTCTTATGCAGACATGTTTGCACCAAGTGCTTATTGTACAAAACCATCTAAGCCATACAAATTTAATAATGAATGGGAAGTACAACAATATCTTGATAGTGTTAATAGATATAAACGGTGCATTTCAGATTTTGTTGAAAAACAAAACCGTGAAAGTCAAAATCATCAAGAGGCTGCTTCTAAAGCTATTGATGAATGGAACAGGTTCGTTAAGATGGAACTGCAATAATTAAAAAGGGCCTTTAAGCCCTTTTTATATTTCATAGTCACTAATTTTTCCTCGCACGCCCACGCTTGGCCACAGGCTTCGCCGTCAAAATCAAATTTGCTTGCTCTGGATCGTAAAGACATTTACCGCGAGTACCTTTGTTGATCTCTGTACAGCGGTCACGGACAGCATCAACACTTATACCGTAGTATTGAGCTAGTTCAGCAGCTGATACCAGTTTTGGGCTTACATCCTTGATCGATACGATCTTTGCACCGCCAACTTCAGAACCTACAAATAGTTGAGGTGCTTCACCTTGTACAGTAATTTGAAAAATCCCCATCTAAGACACCTCCTTTAAGCTTTGAACCACACTAAACCGGTCATGCTCTGCGATATAGCTGCTCAGCATGTGATAATACAAATCAGCATTGCTATTAATCTCAAGAATCACACCAGTGCCATTACTCACGCGCTGTCTTAAAGTTGCTTCTAGCTTACGAACAAAGCCGCTGTGCAAGTGATGTGAATCACTCGCAATGTGATAGGCTTCGTTGCACAAAGATTGGAAATGCAAAGCGCCCCTAATTGAGCTAAATTTAAGGCGTAACTTGGGTAAGTGGTCGACCTAATTCCGTAAATCTGTTAAGGACTGCTACACGTGCATGGATTTCATTCACTTGGCTATCAAAACTCCTTGCACTGAGTTTATCTCCTAATAATTTGATGCAATGCATCTTAGTTTCAACCAAACTTCGCCGATGATAGCCTGACCATTTTTTCCATAGTGTCCTGCCTAAACGTTTAATTGTTCGAAGTAATTCATTTCGCTCTAGCGAGCTACTCTTTGTATCTTTCCATTGTTTCGCATTTTTTCTAGGTGGAATCACCGCATGCCCTTGCCGATCTGCAATGACCTGACGGCATTGCTTGGTGTCATAAGCTCCATCGGTATAAACAGAGTTAATCTGCTCATCTTGTGGAATCTGATTAAGTAAATCACCAAGCACCTGTGAATCACTGACATTATTGGTTGTAAGCTGAACTGCTCGTATTTGTAGGGTTTTAGCATCTATACCAATATGAAGTTTACGCCATTGGCGACGATATTCAGGTCCATGTTTCTTGCGTTTCCATTCGCCCTCACCTAGAAACTTCATGCCTGTAGAGTCCATGAGTAGATGCAGCCCATCGCTACTTTTTTGGTAGCTGATTACAATATCAATATGCTTTTGTCTTCTACAAAGCGTGGTGTAATCTGGAGCTATCCAATTTAATCCGCAAAGTTTAATCAGACTTTGCACAAAGCCAGTGACCATACGTAAAGACAGACGGAATAAGGATTTAATCATTAAGCAGGATCAAACCAAATGGCAATATTTCCGCGACTCATGAGTGCTCGGTTATATGCGGGCCAATTGGTTGTGCGGTAGATTTTGTGTGTAGGCTTCTTCATTTGAAAATTATATCGCTGAAAAACCCTTTACAGATAGGTTTGTGCAACAAAGCCACAAATAAGCGGTATTGGACTTTGACACAAATTGATGAGCTATATAAAGAAATAAATTTATAATAAAAAGCCCACTTTCGTGGGCTTTAAAATACTTAATTTTTAACGACCATTATTACGTCCGCGACCACGTGGTGCTTTCGTATTTGGACGAGTAGTACCATTGGTTTTACGCTTTGGTTTCTCACTATCATCCATTTGCCAAATACGCTTCGTACCAGACTTTTTCACAGAGCCATCTTTGTTCTTACGAACCATAGGCTTACCACCTGTACCACCCGGTTTTTTCACATAAGAGCGTGAACGGTAAGGTTCTTCCGCAGGAATGTTCTGAAAGTCAGGGTATAAAAGTGGCTCGATTTCTTTGGTTTCGCCTGGCTGTAAACCCATTTGAACCAAATCAATTGCACCAATTTTAGTACGGATTAAACGTAAAGTAGGAAAACCTACAGCAGCAGTCATACGACGTACTTGACGGTTACGGCCTTCACAAATGGAAATTTCGACCCAAGAAGTCGGCACAGACGCACGGAAACGTACAGGGGGATCACGATCCCATAACCACTCAGGTTGTTCAACTTTAGATGCTTCAGCAGGTAAAGTCATACCATCTTTTAATTCCACACCTTTACGCAACTGCTCAAGGGCTTCTTCAGTGACATCACCATCGACCTGAACCAAATATGTTTTAAATTTTTTATTGGCAGGGTTGGTGATGTATTGGTTCAAACCACCATGGTCGGTTAAAAATACCAAGCCTTCAGAGTCCATATCCAAACGACCAGCCAAACGTAAAGTTGAGTCACTGACAAAGTCAGACATCGTCATATGTGCTTCATCTTTACGGAACTGGGAGAGGACGTCATAGGGCTTATTCAGGATGACGATTTTCATTATAACCTACTAAAATATATAAATTAATTTTGATGTGGTTTCCTACTTACCCGTTTAAGTACCCGCTCTGGGAGAGATAGCGGAGAAATTAGGAATAAAATGACCACTAATTGTGGGGTACTATATCAGATTTAGGCTTATGCTCCTCAACTTTATTCTTAACGTACGAGGAATACCAAAAAACATCTTTATCAGAAAGTCTAATTGGTTGCTGAATATCCCCAGTATTAATCATGTTATAGAATTTATCTTTTCCAATGGATAGGAGTTGCATAAATTCTTTAGCTCGAATTCTGCGATCAATCTCAATCATCTTGCATCCTCTGTGCTCATCCCACCACCTTCATATCTAGAGGATAAGACTCTTGGTGATTCATGTATTCTTCATCAAATGACGGGTAAACTGTATTAGCTTTTAAATTGTGCTTTTTAAATATAAATCTAAGTGAATTTTTCGTACTGTTACCAGAAAAAGCGCAGCTACCATTAGCTTGTGCTTTTTTTACATATTCAGATAATTCAAACCGAATTTTGAAGTTCATCGATCCTCCCGTAAATTGGTAAATTTTGAATAAAAATTTCAACCATCAATATCTTGAGGTTTTGGAAATTTTTCATTTTCAGGGTGAGCTGGTAATTAAATGAAAAACCGAATATGCACATTATCAAAATATTTAAAAAAAAGATGAGAAAAGTTTAAAAAAACAAAAAAAAGGTTTATTTTTTAATTTATTATATCAGTAAAATAATCTTAAGTTTGTTCATCTGGGAGTTGATAAAATGTGTAATCATGTTTTGTAAAGTGATTTATTATAAAATTAATTTTATGAGATAAGAGTGCTGATTTTATAGAAACGTACACTGCTAAGCCGACCTTAAAAAAAGGTCGGCTATTAACGCATACTGCTTTTTCTGTTAATTTTTTTAATTTACTCATCGTAAATTAAGAATGGATTATTTAATTTGAGTAAAATTGAATTCTTTTTGTTGTTAAATTCTCTTCCAGTTTCTGAAATATTAAATTCATTTATCTCTTCAGTGTTAAATGATTTTCTATCAAAATAATCATGCATTAAATAGAGTTTCATGATCTCAAATAATATATCGATTGGATCATCATCATCATTATTATTTAATTTAAGAAGCGACAATAATGTCCCACCAATAAAAAATTTTTGATGATTATCCCTATTTCTCTTTTTAATATTTTGTTGCTTTTTTAAAGCATCATCCGTGTCTAAGATGTTTTGATGAATTTTTATTTTTATATTGTCAGGTAGTTTTGACATATAATTGTCTAACATTTTTTCAGCTAAAAAATAATGTTCAAGCACTGGTGGAACAACTTCTTTGATATAGCTGTAATCTAAAATATCCCGTTCTATTTTTGTAATATGATGATCATCTTTTTCTAAGATAAGCGTAAGTGTTTCATTGTATTTGATTCTTCTATTTATATATTGATAGGTTTTCTTGAGCAAATATTTTTCTTTATCACTAAGTTCTCCTAATTTTTTTTGTTCGATTAATTGAATGACATCATAATGTGTTTTTTCGAAAGCGGGATTATTCATTGCAAAATATTCTATTGAATAAATGTGATCTTGTGTTGTTAATGCTGTACGACTCATCTTGATATTTTCTCACTAAAAAAATAAAAAATGTATATCACATGTCAATTTTAAAACTTGAGAAAAGTTTAAATATTCAAAAAAAAGTTCTGCTTTTTTTTCTGCTCGCTGCTAGTCACTTTTAGTTTGCTGTTAGTTTTACTGTTAGTGGTGAGGGATAAAAATCATTTTTTGCGAATGCAAAAAAAAGATTTTTATCTCGTCTCCGTGTTCATTTCAATTCGCTTGCAGCGAATCAAAATGAACACTACATCTCGTCCTGCGGAGCACTTTTAGTTTTTTAAGTTATTGTATTTAAAAGATATTATTTATTGAATATTCGAAAAAGCACTTGAGATGGTTAAAAATAACACAAACGTCTGTTACACGTTAAAAATTGGGGCTGTTACATGTTATTTTGCTTAAAGTTTGATCGGTGTTACACGTTAAAATTTCTGTTGTTACACGTTAAAACTGGGGGGTGTTACACGTTAAAAGTACGTATATTTATGATGCTGATATATTTTCTATAAAAAATCGCATTATTTTTCATTTTCTGCATCAAACGAATAAAATTTTTGAATAATTTTATATGATCCATTTTCTTTATTTGAACTTAGGTTTGTATATGTATTATTTTGATTTACGCCATAATGTGAAAATGTTAAAAACTCAGCATAAAAATATGCGTAGAGATAAATTCAAGCATTCATCTGAACTTGGCTATCACTACATTACGCGAACATTATATTTCTCAACACATAAACAAGATGTTGAAGAGCTTGAATATACAGCATCAGCCAATATGCCAAAATGGGCAGCTGAGAGCCCCGAAGTATTTTGGAATGCAGCAGATCAATATGAAAGTATGAAGGGGAGGACATCTACGCATATTACCGTGGCTTTGTCAAAAGAACTTGATTGTTTACAACGTATAGAATTGTCGAATCAACTCATACATGAATTCTGTGGTCATTATCAGATGCCCTATAGTTTTGCAATTCATAATCATGTTTCAACCCTCGATGGGCGTTATGAACAACCGCATTTGCATTTATTATATTCTGAACGAAGTATTTATGATGGCATTGAACGAACACCAAAACTGTATTTTCAAAGACATTGTTCAAAGAATCCTGAGAGAGGCGGTGCCAAGAAACTAACAGCAGATGTAATTGGGCTCGGTCGTCATCAAATTAATCATTATCGAAAAATCACAGAAAATGTCATAAATAAATTTTTAAAAGAATATGCACCCATTAAAGAAGTGGAGATCTACGGAATTAAGTTCCACGTCGAAAATAAAGTCTCATGTTTATCGAATGAAGATTATAACCAAAAAAATGGGACAAATTTAAAAGATGTTCCGCAAATACCTCGCCATTATTTACATAGTAAAGATCCGGATATTCAAGAAAAAATTCAAATGGTTATAAAAATAGTTAAAGAGATTCGAGAAGCGAATTTATATGAATTGCATCAAGCCGAGTATCAGCTTGAATTGTCCAGAAGAAATCAGTATCAATATGAAAATAATGATATTGCTCAGAAGCCTAAATCTAATGATTTCGGCTTCTAATTTATTTTGATTCTCAGTGTAAGGATAGTTTCTAATAAGCAAGTTCAATCTAGATAAGATGAACTTGCTCACTTGATTAAATAGCGGTCGATTTGCAATTGCTCAAGTTGATGCCATTGATAACGGTTTTGACCATCGAATGACTGCTTAATATATGCAATATGTCGAATCACGTGTTTCTGCTGTTTGAGTAAATTTTGGATGCGCTGATCTGCATAATGAATATCAACGCGCTGCTGCAACAGCGCTTGATAAAAATGACGATAATCCAGCGGCATATTTTTAAGCATCTTATGTGAAGCAATAGGCGAGAGTGGCTGACTCAATCCTTGTGCCGTCGTATGTTCTGAGATTACAAGGTTTGGCTGTACGGAACATTTCTCTTTTTTTAATGACTGTGCGGGTGCAGGCACTTGATCTTTGAGAGTGTGAAACGCCTGTTGAATTGATTGTGTTAGCGTATCAGCTTGCGTGTCTTCAGTAGGATGTACGCTGCTTACGGACTTTGTATCTGTTGTCCTTGCCGTTTGAGTAGACGATTGCGGTTGAGTTTCAGTATTCGGCTGGATCAACTGCTTTAATTTTCGATAGTTAATTGAATAAAAGTTGGTTTGGAGCCATTTATTTTTTGAGAGCCTTTTAATCACTAAAATCTCCGCTTGTTTTAATTTAGCGACGATCCGTTTAATGGTTGAGACACTATAGAACCCGAGGGTTTGTTGCCATTGTTCATAGCTATGAAACCAATATTTTTTTCCCTTATGGACTTGAGCATCGCTGTGTTCTAAACAGTAATGCAGCTTTTGCAAGAAAGTCGCGGCTGCGACGCCATACGCTTTTGCAAGCGTAGGCGAAGCAATTAAAGGGTAGTCCGAGGGAGCCAGCAGAATATGCTGATTATGCTTGGACATAACGTGCTCCCAAAAGACGCTCAGCACGTTCAATCAGGTTTTGACGTTGATGGGTACGGAATGCCCAGAGCGAAGGGGTATGATTATTTTGATTGAGTTTTGCGACTTCAGCGATTTGTTCATCATTCATTTGGCGCATGCATTGGCGAATAATTTGCTGTGCGTGTTCAAGCTCGGTTAGCAAGGAGTCTGCAGTATCGAGTGCTTGATAAAGCTGGGTTAAAGTTTGACGCTGGGGATTTGAAATGGTTTTGCCAAGTTCAACAATCAGTTGAGAGGCTTGTTTTTTAGATGTGCAAGTGTATGCACCATGAATAGTAGCGTTCATAGCAGTGGTCCTAGATAAGTTTTAAGTACTTACCGCCATCACTTGTCACAATGATGGTGGCAGCTTAACAGGGGTGACAATACTGAATCTAGGCTCAGCCAACCTTACGGTTGCCCTGTCAAGCTGCCATAACGACTGCTTGAAACAGTAGGCAAAAAAATAGCCGCGAGTGCGACATTAATTTGCACCTAGATTATATCAGGTTGTCACGCCTGAACACAGATTTTGCTGTGTCCTATAAGCTTATCTGCGTATCCTGTGAACTGTCAACGTTGTATTTGATTATTTTTACAAAACGCAACATTTCATTAATTCATTGATTAAGCTTTAGTTATTGGGGAAGTTTGACGGCTGAATCTATCTATGATGAACAGGAAGGTGTCGTTTGATCCAGCAGAGTTTTTCTTCAGATCCACTTAAAAAAAGTGAATGTTTTGCGAAGATCTATTCAATCATTTTATTCATTTATTTTATTACAGAAGAGCAGTTCATTTTAGACCGATCCATAGCATCAAAATGAGCCCAGCGATGGTTTTAATTTGAGCTTATGGGTGAAATCAATAACTTAACTGAATTTATTCAAGCCGACCATGTGAATTTTATCGTATCGCGAAATTGACTAAAGCGCTGGATAAATCTAATATGAGCTCGCTGGCCTACATTGCCAGTCGGTTTTAGCAGACCGTTGATCCAGCACAGAAAATAGCCTGTCTATTTTTTGTGGACCTTCTCGTCCCCCTTTTTTTCTATGGTAGGGCAGGAGGGGGACGTCTTTGACGTGCTGGTTCCTTGGATCCCAGTCTGCTAACCCTCTTTTGCTCTGCCACCATTATTTAGCAGTAATCGGCAGAGCTTCATAAGATTCAAGGAGCTTCTCATGCTGTACCCATCTATTCTTTATTGTGCCTCCGCACCCGTTCAACCTTGTTGTGTCATTCAACAATGCATACCGCACTGATTTTAATTTTTAAGCTGTATTAAAAAACATTTTTACACGAACAATCTCTAAGGTGGATGGCTCAATCACGCCTATAAAAAAATACTTATTTTTATATCCCCTTGTGATTGTCAATTGCATTGAACATGCGGGGAACAATGATGTCTGAATTCACTCAACCAAAAATCATTCCAATCGAAAATCGCCCACCAAAATCTAAAGTCTTTGTAAAGTGCATCGTGGTGCCGATCGTCATCTTTTTAATTCTGGCTAAAGTGTTTTCCTTTGGCTGGTTTGGCTCTCTATTCTTTGGCATCTGGCTGTTATGGTTTGTGATTGTTTATTTCTTGTATACCTATGGCAGCACCTACTTTGCAGGTATGACGGAGCAACTGACCCGTCAAGGTGAACAGTTTAATTATCACAATCGTGGGGTCTGGATTAACAGTCAGGATAAAACCATCATCCTGTTTGATGAACCTGAACAGCGTTTAGTGAAATACCCATTTAATTATATTACCTCAGTCGGCCACTTCAACTTAGTTGAAGACAAAGTCTCTTATTCCAGCACAATCACCAGCAATTCGATGACGGGAACGCATATCCGCCATCACGAACATCGCAGCCCAGTCAAAAGAGAATACCAAGTCAATATTGGAACACGCGACCCATTCAAACCGCACTACTGCCTTAAAGTGTTGTTTCCTTGGCGTAGCCCCAAAATGGCCAGTGAAATCCGCCAACTGCTGTCGGCTGATCATTACCAATAAAAACCAAGAATAAGAGGGAGTGTAAAATGATGAAACGCATAAAAAAGGGGACACCATCCATTAGAACCAGCATCTTGATGCTGGCCATCAGTATGGCGATGGTTGGATGTGGTGGTGGGTCAGGCGGAAACACTGGTTCCAATAGTGGTGGAACAGATGGGGCAAACGATGGTGGTACTTCACCTCAACCTGTGATCTGTTCTGAAAAGCAATATCTGCAAGAAGGGATCTGTAAAAACAAGACGGCACAACGCTTTGAGCCCTTACAGCTCCATCGCTTTCTCAAAGGTCAGGCCTATCAGTTGAACCTGAAGACGGATCAAGATCTAGACCTCAGTTTTAGCAGTCAGAGTCCGAATATTTGTGACTTTGAACAAGGCGAGCTCAAAGCCCTTGATGTGGGCAAATGTACTTTAACACTGATACAGGCGGGAACATCACAGCTTCTGCCTGTGAATAGTACAATGGTGGTGGATGTCATTGAGGCGGATGCAGAGGGGCATAAAGATCTGAATGCCTGTCAGGCAGGGAGACCCAGTGAGGCGGAGCGGCAGCTGTTTATCAATACCCTGAATGAGATTCGTGCCTTACACCATCTGCCGAAAGTTCGCTATGACCAAGTCTATGAAGACCAGATGATGCAAGCCTCTATGTTACTGGCGGTGAATGAAAAAACCTCACATTATCCAGATCGTACTTGGCGCTGCTTTAGTGACATTGGCTATCAAGGGGCTTCAACATCGAACTTGAACTTTGTTCAAGCTTATCAGCCTTTAGCCAGCTACGGTGCAGATACCCATCTGATCAATTGGTTGATTGAAAAAAACTCGAGCAGCATTGGACATCGACGTCATATCTTGAGTCCATTCCTGACTAAAACCGCCTATGGCGAAGTCTCCAATAACGAGGCTAAAAGCGTACCGACCATCTTAGGCGCTGCCATGAAAGTGGTCTATCCCTATGCATCGCAAACCCTAAGCACCACGATACCGAAAGGGGTAATTGCCTATCCGTATCATACCTATCCGAAGAAATTCTTTGCAAAAACTGAACCTTTATCCCTGTCGATATTAGTCAATCCTCAAAATGCCTATGCCAACAATACGGTGGATTTTTCACAGGTGAAGCTGACCGTGACTAGACGAGACAATCAGCACATCCAAACGATCAGCAACATCCAGTATGACAATATCAGCTATGGTTTATTGGCCAATAATCTGCAATTTCATTTTAACGCAATGCAATACAACGTGATCTATGACGTTCAGGTGCAGAACGTGTTGGTAGATGGAAAAGCTGAGGACTATACCTACTGGTTTAAGGTTGATGATCAGTTTGGTGAACAGCGCTTATCAGGAGAACAACGGTCAGCAGGAGAATCATCCAATGAGATTTAAGCTGAGACCATTTTTACTCACCAACGCTTCATTGTTGGTATTACAGACTGCGACCGCTCAGCCAGTGACTTTAGAGCAGGGCTTAAACTGTTTGGATTGGGCCAAGCAAGAACAGTCTTTTAGCAATCAACTGGCCACGGGAGATTGGACGTATACCGCAGCCTCTGATCTAACGACGCTGCAACAACAATTTAAGCAGCAATACACCCAGCAAAAATCAACTGTTGTGGATGATCCAGACGATGAAAACTACTGTGAGGATTGTCCTGAAATCGAGGTCTATTTGCCCAACGATCAACGCAATCCGATTCAACGGATTGAGGCTTTGATGCAGGTCAGTGTGGCTGGGGCAAGTACCTCGATTTATCGCAATGATGACATGGCCCAAACCAAGCGAAAGTTAGAGAAAGGTTTAAAAATTCAGCTCAGTCACTATAGCGGGCAGCAATTTAAACGCTTTAAACAGCAGTGGGATCAAGCCTCAGCACATGACAATGAGAAACGTACTAAGACCCAACAGGTCTTTCAACAGTATCCGCATTTAAAAGTGTTTAACGGGGAGGTCTTTCAAAACGGAAAGCGTTACAGCCCTAAACAGATTTACATCTATACCCAGCACTATAAACGGGATGCTTCTGATCTGAGCAGCATGATTGCCTATATCAGTCTGTATGACCATCCCGTGAATCCATCACAGCACATATTACAGTGTGGCTTTATTGACAATATGTCTTACACCGCTTCAACTGAATAAATAACGAGTAGCATCATGAAAAAAATATTTTTAGCGGGCTTATGTCTCAGCCTTTCAAGCTTGGCCTGTGCGGGCGCCAAAGAAAGCCTGATCGGAAAACGTCTGGTGATGGACATCCCGGATGTCCAATGTGCGGGCTTGTCCTTCTCCAAAAATGGCAAAGATGCGGCGATGTATGCAGAACTGGGGCAATGTCAGGATCCCCTACATCTTAGAGTCAGATGGTTAGATGACAAGACCTTTATCTTAATTGAAAAAGTACGTCTCAATGAGACCTCTCCACCCCGTAGCTTTTTATACAAAGTCAAAAGCATCAATCAGGATTATGTCCAGCTGACTGAGATCTGGACAGGGTGGGGAGACTCAAAAGACGATACGCTGGGTTATTATTTTAGATAACAAGATCGGAATAGTGATCAAGACAGGCCCTTGCTGAGGTAGGGGCTTTAAAACAAGAAATGAATAGTTCGATCAGTATTTAAAGGAATTCAATCATGGTGTGTAGTCCAGTGTTTTATCCAGCAAAATTCGAACAAGAAGGGCAAGCTTATAACGTCTCTTTTCGAGATATTCCTGAGGCAATGACTTGTGGTGACAATTTCGAGGATGCGCTACAGATGGCCAAAGATGCGCTGTTTACCAGTGTGGACTTCTATCGTGAAGAGGGTCGGATTTTACCTCCACCCAGTGAATGCCAAGAGGGTGAGATCCTGATTGCTTTGGATCTGGCACTGAAATAATCACAGGGAACAAAAAAGAGGATGCAAATATGGAAAGCAAAGAACACGAAGATCTAGAACAACACAAAGACCTAGAACAACCCGCAGATATTTTATGTGACGTTTGCATGGAATCCACGCAACTGAACCATGGGATACTGTCTGCCAATTGGGGCAGTGGGTCGAAGCATGATGGAGAACAGTATGAACTGTATTTATGTGAGGCATGTTTCTTCGCTACTGTCGCAACGTTAAAAAGAGAACATCGGGTGAAGCAGATGTTTAATGAGGATTTTAACGAAGCTGCATTAGAACGATTTGGTCTGAAATAAGTATATCAAGATGATGAATTGTGCCTATGGATGACAATATTAAAAGACTTTTAGTAGAAGCTGAATTGAAAAACTTAGCAGCAGGCTCCGTGTTTTCCGTTCAAGATTTCAGAGTTTCTCTTTCCAAAAAGCAGTTTTTAAGCTTTTTATCGCATTATCTGGATTAGGGGGAGGTTAGTTTAGTTGTACCCAATATTTACTATAAAGTTAAATTCTCCAATCTTTTTAATCCGCCGAGAGCCTTACCCCCTGATCTCTCCAAAGTGTTAGCCGGGATCACTCGATTAACCGGTGAGACGTTTCAATATGATGGAGGCTATTGTGCCAATCGTTTAGGGTTAAGTACTCAAGTGCCTCTATATTATGTCTTACATACAAATGGCCGTTCAAGACGATTCAAACTGGCGGGTGTAGATGTGGTACTGAATCACACGGATGATCAACGACTGCTTCAATACCCTTTGCAAAAGGTCGGTATGGCGATCTCAGCTCTGTATTATTTAGGACCAAATGTTGTGGATGATAAGATCATCAAAGCGATCAAAGATCAGTTATCACCTGAGGAGTATGCAAAGTTACTTTCAGCCGATTTGCCGAAATAGCCTATTTCTGTGTAAGCCTACGAACTATTCCTATTTGCACCCTACCTATCATTCCTGTTCCAAGTAGGCGATCAAGAATTAAATTACATAGTTAATATTGATATTGCATGCTTGAAAGATGGTCAAATTATAGGGAAAATATGATGCAATTCTTACCATATAGTATGAGCTCTTAGATATGAAGGGGTTAACTTTTATTAATGGTGCGACTGATGTTCGCAAATCTTGGAGTAAAATTGTTCAAGTTGTCAAAGATAGCCATAAACCTGTTTTTGTTTGCAGGAACAATACGCCCGAAGCTGTTATTCTAAGCTTTGAAGAATTTCAAAACATGCAGGAAATCGTTGAAGCTGCTCGACGTGAACAGTTCGGACAACAGATGGTTTGTGATCTATTGGATATTGCTCAGTTAACAGATCAGCCGATCAAACCTATGCTTTTGAACAAAAAAAGGTGTGTTTGAAGAAGCAGAAGGGCAATAAGCATAGCTGTTGGTGATAATTATGGGATTTTCGTAAGATTTGATTCAGATACCCTTGAACGGAAAGGGTGTTATACAGTTGGAATTGGTAAAACTAATTTAACTGTTATATTTTTAGATTCGATTATAAGCCAGTACAAAGCAATAAAAAATGAGTTATCACCTGAAGATTATGCAAAGTTACTTTCAGCCTATTTGTCGCAATGGATCAAAAGGTTGATGAGTGATTATGAAAATTGGACTGCCACCACTTTCCTAGACAAAAATGGTCTATTCTTGGACTGTCACCTGTATTAGGCTCTACATCTCCTGCTTCAGGATTTAATGCTAAGAATGTTTTGAATTCCTCATATTTTTCCTGAGCCCAATAAACAAGACAGTATTTAGTAAATAATGGTCTCACATATTGTATACATTGATTTTAGTTATACTACCTTGTAGTAGTTTATTTCATACTACTTGGTGATATTTTTACATACTAAATTTTAATTCACAGGGTTAAAGACGATGTACTATTTCGCAGAGGATCCCTTCTAGGTAATGTTACCTAGGAGGAACAATGAAAAAACGGCTTTGTTGCACAAAGATTTGAAATGCAAAGCGCCCCTAATTGAGCCAAATTTAAGGCGTAACTTGGGTAAGTGGTCGACCTAATTCCGTAAATCTGTTAAGGACTGCTACACGTGCATGGATCTCATTCACTTGGCTATCAAAACTCCTTGCACTGAGTTTATCTCCTAATAATTTGATGCAATGCATCTTAGTTTCAACCAAACTTCGACGATGATAGCCTGACCATTTTTTCCATAGTGTCCTGCCTAAACGTTTAATTGTTCGAAGTAATTCATTTCGCTCTAGCGAGCTACTCTTTGTATCTTTCCATGGTTTCGCATTTTTTCTAGGTGGAATCACCGCATGCGCTTGCCGATCTGCAATGACCTGACGGCATTGCTTGGTGTCATAAGCTCCATCGGTATAAACAGAGTTAATCTGCTCATCTTGTGGAATCTGATTAAGTAAATCACCAAGCACCTGTGAATCACTGACATTATTGGTTGTAAGCTGAACTGCTCGTATTTGTAGGGTTTTAGCATCTATACCAATATGAAGTTTACGCCATTGGCGACGATATTCAGGTCCATGTTTCTTGCGTTTCCATTCGCCCTCACCTAGAAACTTCATGCCTGTAGAGTCCATGAGTAGATGCAGCCCATCGCTACTTTTTTGGTAGCTGATTACAATATCAATATGCTTTTGTCTTCTACAAAGCGTGGTGTAATCTGGAGCTATCCAATTTAATCCGCAAAGTTTAATCAGACTTTGCACAAAGCCAGTGACCATACGTAAAGACAGACGGAATAAGGATTTAATCATTAAGCAGCATTGGATGGCTGCGTCGGAGTAGGTTTGATTTCGCCCTTGTTTGCCTTTTGATGGCGCATACCATTGCGTAGCAGGATCAAACCAAATGGCAATATTTCCGCGACTCATGAGTGCTCGGTTATATGCGGGCCAATTGGTTGTGCGGTAGATTTTGTGTGTAGGCTTCTTCATTTGAAAATTATATCGCTGAAAAACCCTTTACAGATAGGTTTGTGCAACAAAGCCCTTTGTTTCTATCATGATCAAAACATTCATGCTGTGCATCCTGCTCTCAGCCTGAACAGCGGATTCGATTTTGATAAAGGTACAGTCACTGTCTTTGTGCAGTGTGTGAATTGGAATAGTCCTTCTGTGAGGGCTGTTTCGAATAACTCTTTTATAGAAAGTGGGGATGATTATCTTTTTTTTTTGATCCCAAATGCTTTTCTCCATGCCTGAGGGCTGGTGCCATATTTTTCACGAAAATTTTTTCTAAATGACACGGTATTATTAAAACCTGAAAGCTCGGTTATCTTTTCGATAGACAAGTTTGTCGTTTCTAAAAGTTCACAACTTAATCTGATTCTTTCAGTATTCAGCCAATCGACTAGGGTCATGCCTGTCGCTTTCTTAAAATGCCGTGTGAACGTCCTGCGTGTCATATGTGTCCGTTCAGCGAGGCTTTCAATATTATGTTGTAAAGCTAAATTCTTTCTTAAAAAATCAAGTAATACATTAATTTGTGCATCTTGGCTCGATTCTGCGACTGGCTGTTCAATAAACTGAGCTTGCCCACCTTCACGGTGAGGCGGGATCACCATTACTCTAGAGACTTTATTCGCAATTCGTGCATTATAGATTTCACGTACCAAGTACAAGCAGCAGTCTAACGCTGCGCCTGTTCCAGCAGAGGTTACGATCCTTTGGTCCTCTACATACAGGGCGTCATTATCAAGCTGAACCTGTGGAAATCGTTCACTAAAATCTTGTTCAGCCATCCAGTGCGTAGCTGCTTTTTTATGGTCAAGCAGCCCTGCATATGCCAATGCATAAGTTCCATAGCATAACCCTACAATTCTAATTCCAGCTTGATATGCACAATTTAGGGCATCGATAAGTACTTTTTCAGGTTTGTGATTAAAATCATCCCATCCAGGAATAATAATAAGATCCAATTGTTTAATAAGTTCGATCCCCCCATCAGGGATAATCATCATAGACTGTTCTGTTTTTACGGGTTGGCCATCTATAGAAAAAATTCTCAGATCAAATAAGCGTTTATCTTCAATCTTGATATTGAAAATGATATGGGGGATAGAGAAGTGAAATGGATTTATATTGGGATATACGAACAATCCAATCACTGGTATAGCCATTCAATCTACCTCTCTAAAATAATAAATATAGCATGTTGTCCCAATAGTTTCGATGATTGTCCTTAAGGACAATTTTATTGCTTAATTTTTCCTATCATGATTCGAGTATGACTAAATGATTGGATCTGGAACATGAATAAAATTTTAAGTAGCTCTGTTATTGCACTCTCTCTGGCAATGGCTTCAGTCCATTTATATGCGAATGATAAGGTGGTTCAGCGAGATACTTCTAAAGTTACGCATATACAAGAAATTCGCAATGCAACGATTAAAGTAACCTATGCTGATACGACTTTTTTAATTGACCCAATGTTTGCTAAAAAAGGATTCTATGAAGGTTTTCCTGATACTCATCGTAACTATTTACGGAACCCATTAGTCGATTTGCCTATCAAGCCCGAAACGATTTTAGAAGGTGTAGATGCGGTAATCGTGACCCATACCCATCTAGATCATTGGGATGATGCAGCACAAGCGACTATTCCGAAAAACATGCCGTTGTTTGTACAGAATAAAGAAGACCAGAAAATCATTCAGTCACAAGGCTTCAAAGATGTTCGTGTATTAACTCAAGCGACCTTTGAAGGGATTAAGCTCACTAAAACTGGTGGTCAACACGGTACTGATGCCATGTACCGTATTCCTAAGCTTAAAGCTGGATTAGGTGAAGCAATGGGTGTGGTATTTGAAGCTGCTGGCCATGAAACTGTTTATGTGGCAGGAGATACCATCTGGCGTTCTGAAGTTGATCAAGCGATTCAAACATTTAAACCTGATGTGATTGTCTTGAATACAGGTAACGCCTTGGTTGATGGCTTTAAAGAATCCATTATTATGGGCAAAGAAGATACTTATCATGCAACTCAGAAAGCACCAAATGCTAAAGTGGTTGCTGTTCACATGGATGCAATTAACCACATGTCGGTAACACGTGCTGAGCTTGCAGATTATGTAAAGGACAAAGGAATCCAAGATAAGGTTTTAATTCCTATCGATGGTGAAACGCTTTCTTTCTAAAGTGACTTAAAGAAGTGGAAGCATTCCACTTCTTTAAAACATAAGTAGAACAAAACAAATATTAGTTAAGTAAAGGAATAGGTATGTCAAAATCAGCTTTATTAGTTATCGACTTACAAAATGAATATCTACCTACAGGTAAATTACCATTGGTAAATATTGAACAAGCTGCTGCTAATGCAGTGAAAGTAATTGCGAAAGCCCGTCAACTGGGTACTCAAGTGATTCATGTGCAACATATTGCTGATGCTGAATCTCCTATATTTGAACCTAGCTCAAATAGTATTGAATTTCAGGACACAGTTAAGCCTCAAGAAGATGAAGCTGTAATCATTAAAAATCACATCAATGCGTTCTTAAATACGAATCTCAAAGAAATTTTAGATAGCAATCAAGTGACTGAGTTAGTCGTGATTGGTGCTATGACGCATATGTGTGTTGATGCTGCTGTTCGTGCTGCTTCTGATTTTGGTTATAAGGTAAAAGTGATACATGATGCTTGTGCAACACTAGACTTGGAATTTAATGGCGTTAAAGTACCTGCTGGTCATGTCCATGCAACATTAATGGCCGCTTTTGAATTTGCATATGCTCAAGTAATATCAACTGAAGATTATGTTAGCTAAAGACTAAGATTTTAATATTGTACTTTGTTTATAATTTTTATTGTAATAATCAATATCCTATATCAAACAATGATAGAGTTAAGCGCTCTATCATTGTTTTTTATTACTTTGACTCACCTAAAACAAGTTGCCTAACTTTAACTGCTTTCTCGAAGTGATCTAATTTGTGTTTCATAATCCACCAGTGAGCAGCCTCCATTATTAGTTCTGGATTATCATTTTTATTCTTGAAGAAAGCATAAAAGGATAGACCGACATTTTCTCCTTTTTTCTCAATTTTCTCGTTGCACCCACGAATAAAAATTTCTTTTAATTCATCTCTCATTTTTGACCTACTTCAATTGTTCAATTTCTCTAAAACCCGTATTCCTGCCGATTGTTTTAGTTTACTGTTCCCAACACTGGAATCATTCTAGGTCCAGCCTGTCTAGCCTTACCAATAATCTCAACCAGCTCATCATAAGTCAGCTCAAACTTATCCTCACTGTCAAAGACATAGACCATATTCTTGTCTTTGAATTCTTCAGGAGTAGGCGGCACGAACCGCTTAGGAATTAAAATCTGCGCCAATTGTTCATTTGAAAGTTTAAATAAATGCATAGTCTTATCTCACTCTAAAGAGTTCATTCCATTCGGTTAAATAGTTTGGGGATTTGCGTTCTTGATTCATTTGCCAGTGTTCTTCTTTTCGCCCACACAAGCCCAACGACAGCGTGTTCTTGCCATACTTGTGGGTGATGTGATCTAAGGTGTCGGAGAGCTTGGCTCGCTTAATCTGTAGCGAATAATCGGTAAATAGGTCAGGGGAGAATTTGGTTTTAGGTATGATCTCCATCAGGATGATGCCTGCCTTTTTATACTTAAATCCGGGTTTGAATATTTCATCAATGGCCTGCATTGCTATGCGGGTAATCTCTAATACATCATCGCTGTGTTCATGTAGCTGCATAATCACGTAAGGTGTGTATTTTGCACATTTATCAAAGCGACCAGTTTGAATAAACACCCCAATCATTTTGCATAGGGACATATCATCCCGAAGCCTTGAGACAGCTCTTTGCACATATAAACGCACTGAGGATTTGATATTTTCAATGTCGTAAATCGGTTGGCCATAAGATTGGCTACTGATGATTTGCTTTTTAGCAGGCGCATCACTCTCTAGATCGATGCATGAGATCCCATTCAACTCGCGTACAGTCTTTTCCATAACAATACTGAACTGCTTTTTAATCTCTGCTGGATGCGCTTGAACTAAATCCAAAACGGTACGGATATTCATTGTATTGAGCTTTTTACTGTTCTGGCGACCAACTCCCCAAACCTCGCCAACATCGATCTGTGCAAGCATGGCTTCAGTTGAGCAGGGATCCATATCGACCAGATTGCACACTCCATTAAAGAACTTATTCTTCTTGGCTAGATGATTGGCAATTTTGGCTTCAGTCTTTGAACGTCCAATGCCCACACAGCAGGGTAAAGTGAGCCACTGCCAAGCAGTCTTGCGAATGTCTTGGGCATAGTCGGTTAAATCAAATAAGTGCTCATAGCTGGTGAGATCCAAGAAGCATTCATCAACTGAATAAATCTCTTGCTCTCCTGGTGCAACATACATCCCCAGTAAAGTCATAAAACGACGAGACATGGCCCCATATAGGGCAAAGTTGCTGGAGAACACCTGAACATCATGCTTCTTGATGATGTCTTGAATCTGGAATACCGGCACACCCATTTTAATACCAATGTCTTTGGCTTCTTGGGAGCGCGCCACGGCACAACCATCATTACTCGAGAGAACAATGACCGGACGATTATTAAGGGACGGATTAAAAATACGCTCACAACTGACGTAGCAGTTATTCACGTCCACTAACGCGAATATACGATTTTCAGCTTTCATTTTTTATACTTCTTATTTGCTGGTCGAGCGTCTATAAAATTGCTTGAGGTTGAAAGTCACAACCCCTTGGATAGAGATAGACTGGCTGTCTTTAGGAATAATATGCTCGTAAGCTGGATTTTCAGCTCTCAGCCAAATAGGGGGAAGTTCATAGTCTTCATCCCCAAACATTTCTTTGATTTCTTGTTTTGACATCTTAGCGGTCATCATTAACCGCTTAAGTGTTATTTCACGCTCATCGATGAGGGCTAAAACGATATCTCTATGCTGTGCTGTAATGCTCTTATCGACCAAGAAAGGGTCATCGATTTCAAAACCAGCGTAAAGCATAGACTCACTATCAACCCGTCCCATAAAAGTGGATATGGGGTTGAAGATAAGAAAGTCATTTAAGTCGATCGACTTATCGATATGGTCTTTGGTACCAAAAGCAGGACCAGCTGAAAAACGTTCCAGTGCAGACGGAATTTCGAGGCGGGTTTTGACTGAAATTTCTTTAAGATCAAACTTAGAGCCTAGCTCATGCTTTTTTTGTATTTTTTCAAAGACAGCATTGACTGTAGGACTAGGAGCACCATCGGGACCCATGAGTGTTTGAAGGAATGACCAGACGTCATCCGAGAAATAGATCGGTAGTTTCTTTGACATGTTTGACTCCTACGCTACGAGGCGTGTTTGGAACTGAACTCTTTTTTTAGAATAGTCTGCGCTGAATTAAATTTCAAATTTAAAAGCTGTGGATAATCAAGGCACCTTCAAATTAAATTAGGTTGAGCACCATTTTCGGATAAGTGGGATTTAGGGAAGGTGATGTACTCATCCTGCATTTCAAAGAAGAACTCATGCGCCTCTTTAAAGCTGCAATTCAGCCATTCTTCGCGGTATTCGTCAGGGATTACGATGATCGAGCGCTTCTCATCTTTAGGTTTATGGAATTGCTTCATAAAGGGGTGTTTATCGGCATTGATGGTGAGCATGCTCATTGATCGGATTTGCTCCCCATCGATGACAGCATTCTCGTATATGGCCGCCACAGTAAAGGGCATGCCATCCTCACGTGCAATCCCATACCAGTGAGATTTCCCGTCAATGTATTTAGGCTCAAAGATGGTTTCGACAGGGATTAAACCAAATTGAGACTTATGCCAAGCCTCCCTAAAACTGGGTTTTTCAGCGACCGTTTCAGTCCGGGCATTGTATGTGTACTTGCCGAAATTCTTTTCCTTGGCCCACTTAGGAATCATTCCAAAATTAACCGATCGCCATTCGATCTTGCCGTCATTGGAAAAGATCAAAGGAGAGGGATAGTTAGGAAATATGTCTTCAGGAAATTGCAATTGATCAGGTTCAGGGAGATCTATCAGGAATGCACGATTCTTTCTTATCGCTTCGAAGTTTGCGCACATAGACTTATCCCTGTTTATTCTTCATGATCATCGCTCAAATAGTAACCCAACTAAGAATAAAATGATTTCAAAACAATTTAGTATCGTCAACGCAGTGCTCACATAAGAATTTGCAGTATTAAACCTAAAAACAGTGAGTTTTACATATCTATAATTGATACTCAGCTCTACAAGTCATATTTATTTATATAAGCTATACTGGTGATGGAATCGCTATGACTAATAAACAAACGCAAGAGTCCAATCCTCAAAAAGAATCAAACGATGACAAGGGTGATCAGAAAACCTATCAGAATCCGGATCCCCAAAAAAAACCTAATGAAGAGCCCGAGAACCCGCTTAAAGAGCAGAAGTAGATCAAAAAGCCCTCGTCGAGGGCTTTTTGAAATCAAATGCTTACACTACTTTTAATCTCAAATAAATTCATGCTGGAATAGCTGCGACAACTTTTTCTCTATCCCACAAACGGTGATTTTGAATAGCTTGTTTGAATTGATCTTGGATCTCTTTAAAATTTTGAGTAGAGAATAGAGCTGCATCCTTAGTGAGCTGAAACTCATCTATTAAAGCGCATTTATCACCCAGGAAAACAATGGGCTTGAGATGCTTATATGTCTCTAATACATAATGTTTAGAAACTCCATCAGCCTTAAATACTTCTAAATTATTCCCATCAATCACGATTACGGCATCATAAGTCACTGAAGGCTCGCCATTTTGTCTTCCATCTACTGGTATTTCATTGCCATCACAAGATTTAACAGGGGCTGCGTTCGGTGCTAAAGTTTCCACAATAGCTTTTTCGGCTTCAGCCCATATTTTAATATCATCTATTGATGACGCATTTACACCGTTATGAACGAGCAAGGCAATTTTTCGCTGTTTAATATCAGATGCAGGAAAAGATGAGGTACTTAATCTTTTCGAAGATGCAATTACGGGTTGGTGCAGACTATCTTGCTGTTTAGGGGGAGTTTTAATACCTAGCTCTTTCGCAACATATTCAGCTAAGTCCAAGTCAATATTAGCTAAGACAGCGTAAACTACACGTCTGCGGATATCTTCCGATTTAACCTTAGATAATTCAAAAGAATATGCATCCTTAATATGCTGTTGTTCATGTTTTTCCAAACTATGGTAGTGCATTGTGGCTTGCGAGAAATGATCAGCGAAACTTTCTGGTCGAACTCTTAGTTTGCTGCCTTGTACTTCTTCAGGATGTGTCTTGAAGGCACCACTGTCATTAGGTGATTCTCTTGGCCAATTTTCATCAACAGAATTAGGTTCATAATTTGCCTTTCCTTTATAAACTTCGTGATTAGCATAACCACCTCGTCTATTCGTATGAAAAGGACAAACGGGTTTGTTAATTGGAATTTGATTAAAATTTACCGTACCTAGTCTGTGTAAGTGAGTATCCGTATAGCTAAATAGCCGTCCTTGTAAAAGGGGATCGTTACTAAAATCTATACCTGAGACAATATTTGCAGGACTAAAAGCAACTTGTTCTGTTTCTGCGAAAAAATCATCTGTATTTTTGTTTAAAACAAATTTACCTAGTGGAGTGACAGGTACAAGTTCTTCTGGGATTAATTTTGTAGCATCTAAGACATCAAAGTCCCATTGTTTTGCATCTTCTTCAGAGAAAATTTGTGCGCCTAATTCCCATTCCGGGTAATTGCCACGCTCAATAGCATCCCACAGATCACGTCTGTGAAAATCGGGATCTTTGCCATTAATTTTTAAGGCTTCATCCCAGACGACTTGAGCTACCCCTTGCTTTGGAGTCCAATGGAATTTCACTAAGAATGCTTCATTATTCTTATTAATCAATCTAAATGTATGAACACCAAAACCTTGTATAGAGCGTAGATTTCTTGGAATTGCTCTATCAGACATTATCCAAGTAGTCATATGTGATGCTTCGGTGTTTAAAGAAATAAAATCCCAGAAAGTATCATGGGCAGATTGACCAGTTGGAACTTCATTGGCATCTTCTGGTTTTACTGCATGAACAAAGTCCGGAAATTTAATAGCATCCTGAATGAAGAAGACAGGGATATTATTCCCCACCAAATCATAATTTCCTTCTTCAGTATAAAATTTTATAGAAAAACCTCGTACATCTCGAACGACATCAGCCGAACCTCGCCCACCTTGAACTGTAGAAATACGGACAAAGATAGGAGTTCGATTATTTGTGTCCGTTAGGAACTTAGCTTTAGTCCATTTTTCATTACCGGTATAAGCTTGAAAGTAACCATGAGCACCGACCCCTCGAGCATGTACAACACGTTCTGGAATACGCTCACGATCAAAATGAATAAGTTTATCCCTTAGAAGAAAGTCCTCGAGAAGAGTAGGGCCTTTCTCATTAATTTTTAGACTATTTTGATTATCAGCTACGGGAACACCTAAAGAAGTGGTAAGAGTTTTACCTATAGGATCCACGTATGCTTCCTCAGAAAGCTGGTCGATTTTTGGTGTATTTGGTTCTTTCATATCACATTCTCTTATACATTTGCTTTATAAAGTTTTATGAAAATAAGTATTTATTTTCACGTAAGTTAATGGCTTATTTGTTGACGGATATTTTGTGCTTATACAATTTAATAGGTTATCTACAATCGAATATGAGTTACTTGCAAGAAAACTCTTTTTTGGATCAAAGATACCCATATAAACTTTAAGTATTTACGCTTTGAGTAAGGTAAAGAAATGTGTATTTTTTGTTCGCTTAAACTATTCATTTTAAATAATATTGAATTAATCTAAGTCAAAACAAAAGCTTATTAATTTTGATATTCCTCACAATACAAACAGGATTTAGCCCATTTTGTATTTTGACAGCGAGGGCATTCTTCATTTAAATGATTTAAACGTTGGGTTTGACCACACAACATACAAGAATAAAAGTGATCGACATTATGATGATCTGCGATTTGGTATTCATCGGGAAACAGAGGAAGGCCCCATTTTATATTTTCTTTAGAATATGGGATCACGCTTAGGCAGCCATCAGTCTCAAGCAGTGCTATTTTAACTTGTCCGAGATGCTCTATTTTTTTTTGGCGCATTTCAGCAAAGAACTCATCGTATGAATACTTTTCTTGCTTAATATCCTCAACAATCAGTAAACCATTTTTGACGATGTATATAGGTCGACCTTCCAATACGGTCTCAATAGCATCGGATTTCATCATTAAATAAGTTGTTAAGCGATATAAAGCCATAATTACTGCAAAAACGATGACAGCATGTATGATCGGAACTTCTTCATAGAACATAGCATCGCCAGCAGCAGATCCTAAACTAAGAATAATTGCGATTTCAAAGATGGAAAGTTGCCTAACACCACGTTTACCAGAAAATCTTAAAACTAAGATAATCAGGAAGTACATCAAGACACTACGAAGTACAATTTCTGCTGCAAAAGTAAATGTAGTATCAGCTAATAGTATTTTTATAAAGTCCATTTTACACCTATTTAATTATTATTTAGATGTGCTGATAATGAGCCTAAAAGGCTCATTATCATTATATTGGCTTACATTTTGTCCCATGCATCTTTAATCGCATGTTTGGCTTGTTCCCACTTTAAGCGTGATTCAGCCTTTAGTTCTTCCCATTTTACTTTTAGATCACTTTCTGAATCCTCAAATCGTGCATCAGTACCACGCTCATTTCGGGCATGCTGACCTAATTCATAGGCTGAACGAAGATCACGGTCATAATCTACATCAGGAAGTTCTCGTTGGATATCGCCGTAATATGGGCGGTTTGAATAATCTGTACGCCAATCATGCTTGATTGGGTTTTCGTCTTGATGGTCATTGATAGTCATAATGAACTCCAATTCTATCCAACTAAGAATTCAAAAAAAATTCTTAGTTGGATTTAATTAATGAATGAGTTTAAGAATTTAATAATATTATTCAACATGAAAAACTATTATTTCTGTTGAGCGTGTTGGTCATTTTTCTGGTTTTGGTTCGGTTGTTTTTGCTGATTCGGATTTTTTTGCGGTTGGTCTGGTTGCTGTTGTTGCTGATCTGGCTTTTTTTGCGGTTGATTTGGCTGCTGCTGTTGCTGATTTTTCTGCTGTTGATTTTGATTAGTCATTTTACTGAACCTCATAAGATTAGAATTAATCTACATTAATTGATCAGTAGATTTATTATTAATATCATAATTTGTGTTTTAAAAAACATCAGAGGTGTTACATTTTAATTTTTGAGTTAAATTGTGTTTGTTTTAAAAGTTTAGGTATTGATAATAAATGGAAATATATATTTTGTTTTTTACAAAAGGCTAACAATGTTTAATTTTATTCTTAATTCATATTTATATCTTTTTGATTGGAGTTGTGTTTGTAATTTATTGATTTTTTTTAATTTTAAAAAAAAGAAAAATCCGTGTAGGATATCAACAGAATAACGACAGAAATAATAGCAGTGCTTGTACTTTCAATAAATACAGTTAACAATTTTATAAATTAGATAAAATGCTTTTTCACTAATTTTAAGCACCATATTTTTTTAATTTTAATGAATGTGATTGAAATCACATATAGTGAAATGTTTCTTTATTTCAAATATTATAATTATTTACTTAAATTTTTGTATTTTAAAACTAAATAAACTAAAGGATTACATTTGTTAACGTTTCTTTTCAAAGTTGTTAATTAATTAAGTACAAGTGTCAATTATGTTGGTATAAGTTATTTACCGCGAGAGAATTATAATGCCTACTGCAGTAAAAGAGAGAATTTTAAATTTAATA
The DNA here is from genome assembly GCF_058599305.1 of Acinetobacter sp. CAU_H_S139_7. Lineage (NCBI taxonomy): Bacteria > Pseudomonadati > Pseudomonadota > Gammaproteobacteria > Moraxellales > Moraxellaceae > Acinetobacter > Acinetobacter sp. CAU_H_S139_7. Next base: position 2,077,276 of record NZ_CM178651.1, on the reverse strand, counting down.
ACCGATGCCCATCAGAAATATTTTGAAATAACACAATTTTTCTTAGATCCATCAATGTCACGTTCTGAAAAAGAGTTGAAAGCTTATCATTTCCTAGAAAACGAAATACTTCATTTGGATAGTGATTTCTCTGATTTTCCTACTAATGTTGATCAATTGGCAGTCTGGATGCAGAAACATAATAAAACGCAATGCTTGCATTACAAAGAGTACTTAGAAAGGCGTGAAAATGGGAGTGCAAGGGAGTTTTTTGGAACTACAAGTAAAGCTTATGAATTTTTATACAAAGTAGCACCGACCAAACGTGTAGACGGTGCTTGGCTTTATAGCTTTACGCAGTACTGGAATGATCCAGCTTTTAGAGACTTTATACAGATATATGTTGAGGAGTTGGGGTTAGGTTCTAGTCAAAGTAACCATGTAAAAATTTTCAATAAATTACTTCTATCACTTGGTCTTCATCAATTTTCAATGAATTTACCTGATGAATACTATCACCAGTCAGCAATACAATTGGCTTTAGCTTATGCTCCATCAGATTTTATACCCGAGATTGCAGGTTTTAATTTTGGATACGAACAACTACCACTTCATTTACTGATTACAAATTATGAACTTAAAGAGTTAGGTATTGATTCCAAATATTTTAACCTACACATTACAATTGATAACTTTGATAATGGACATGCTCAATTAGCTACAAATGCGATCAAATGTTTAGCCAAACGTTACCCAAATCAATCCGAATTTATTCGTAAATTAAAGATAGGCTTTTTATTGAATAATCGGGGAATTAGCTCAGTTCAAATAATAAAGAACCTAAATACTGAGCGAGTGGTTCTGGACATTTTCAAGAGCAAAGCTTTGGTTGGAAAGCACATGCATAATGAGAAATGCAAGTTTAAGAATAAGTCTGTAAATTCATGGCTATCAGAAGAAGATCAGGTTGAGGAATTCATTCTTGAGCTAATAAAAATAGGATGGATTAAGCTTAACGAAGATCCTGAACATAGCCGATTTTGGAAAATGATCAATGATGAAGATGGGAAAATGTTTGGAGTTTTCTCTGCTGCAGAAAAAGCTTTTATTTATGATTGGATTGCTGGTGCTAATTCAAGTAGACGCATTAACCCAGTAAATACAGAATATATAAAAAACTTTATAGAACTAAATGATTTTAGTTATTTGTCAGAAAAGGAATTATTGCTGTTACAGCAGCAAATTCAGATATCTACAAATACTGGACATAAAATTAGCAAATTGATGCCATATTTAGCTCCACATCAACATCACCAAGAGATTGGTTTATGGGCTACGCAAAAAGTAGTTGAATATATTTTCCCATTCTTAGGCAGTAATTTTAAATAAGAGTAGGCTAACTTATTAATTTATACAGAATAGATGTAGTCTATGACAAATAGATTGCATCTCGCTATTTTTTACACGTATGAAATGAAACACCTTTGATTCAAACGGACATTGCGAAGGCTTAGGGCTTTTTTGAAATTACTTACAAAGAAATAAAGAGTACGATCAAATTCTAGCCGTACTCTTTATTTTACGATAATTTAAATAGCTTGCCATTGTTGCTTAACTTCTTCTGAATTTTTAATCAGAACTACTTTGTCATCTTTGACCTCACCAATCCATGCCGTTGGGATCAGATGATGCTGATCATTTTCATCACGCGTCAGTTTGAGTTGGCTATCACCTTCGAGATGATCAACTGTTCCGACTTTGGTACCACAAGAAGCAATTACATCTGAATGTTTTTTAATATCTTGAATATTTAAAGTACTCATTTCTTAAACCTCTTTTATAAACATTACAACACAGAAGCCTTTAAGCTACTGCTTATTTCCTCATAATTGTTGGATTTTAAATAATCCTTACATGATGATTTTATAGATTCACTTAAACCTACTATTTAGTTAACAATGAAACAAAAAGAAATAAATAGTTAAATAATTACGAATAATTATCTTTTCATTACAATTTATCTATTTAACTAAACAGATTATTTCAATTATTGTTTAAATAAACTCATTTGAATTAACATTTTAAGAATGAATAGAAAAATATTTATAAAAAGCTCAACTTTAGACATATTAAATCGCTTTGAGCAGTATTCAGCTGAAGAAAAGCTAACTCAACGTCCAATTGTGTTGAAACAGTTGATTCATTCTGTTGGACGATTGCCTGACCCTGCTTCGGGACAAACCTATCAACGCTGGCAAATTTTTGCCCAGATAGCTGGCTTTGACCTAAGTTTAGCAAAGCTTTTTGAGTCCCATTTTGATGCTTTAAGTATTTTGCATGAACTCGGTTATCAACATGAAATCAATGAGGAGACATGGGCTGTTTGGGCTGCCGATGGTGGACCCGTGCCGTTACAGGTCGAAAATGGGCTTTGTAATGGAATTAAGCCGTGGTGTTCAGGCGCTGAATTTATTCATAAAGCATTAATCAGTTTTAAAGATCAACAGGGGCAATCTCAGCTCTGCATTATTGACCTCAACCAATCCTTGATCACCATTGATCTGGCTCACTGGCAAGCTATAGGCATGAAGGGAACACAGACCGCAAGAGTCAATTTTCAAGAGATAGCAGTCAAACTCATTGGTCACCCCAATGACTACCTTGATCGGGTTGGTTTCTGGCATGGTGCTGCGGGTGTTGCAGCTTGCTGGTACGGTGCCGCGGTGCGGTTAGTGGATGAGCTACAACAAAGTTGCCTTAAAGCCCCTAATCCTTTTAAGAAAATGTATTTAGGGCGGTTGGTAACTCGACTTGCTGTAACCCGACAATATTTCCAATATATCGCGCAACTGATTGATAGCCAACCCAAGCTTAGCCATGAACGGGATGTACGGATCTTGCGTGCGCAGGCAGAACAAAGCTGTTTGGAGGTTATTGAAGGGGTAGGAAAAGCGCTTGGAGCACGGCCTTTTTGTGAACAAGCAACTTTTGCCAGCCTAATGGCTGATTTACCTGTATTTATTCGGCAAAGTCATGCGGCATTCGATGATGAGCAAATTGCTGAACGATGTTTACAGGAGCAAATATCATGGCAGCTCTAAAACATCCTTTAGTCGAAGATCGTATTATTGAAGGGCAAGGGACCTCCCGAGAACAATGGCTGCATGCATTTGAGCAGCAGCCGCTTTCTCTACTCAATTTTAAAAAATTTCAGTCTAAAAGAATCTTGATTGTTGCACCCCATCCAGATGATGAGATACTGGGGTGTGGCGGCTTGATGCAACAATTAATTATGTTGAATTGTCAGTTGGTGATCGTGGCCGTAAGTAATGGGACACAAAGCCATCCACATTCAACCAAATACAGCCCAGATCAATTAGATCAAATTCGCCCACAAGAAAGCTTGGCGGCCTTACAGCGTCTAGATATTTCTGAATATGTTCAACGTATTGCACTAAATTTACCAGATGGGCAGATTCATTTGCACAGGGAACATCTGTGGCAAGAATTAGACAAGTTGGTTAAAGCGGAAGATATTTTAATTTGTAGCTATGCACAGGATGGGCATCCAGATCATGAAGCGGTAGGAAAAACTGTACAGGCATTTGCTCTAGCTCATGACATGTCATATTTACACGTGCTGATCTGGGCTTGGCATTGGGCGCTACCACTAGATCCGCGTATCAACTGGCAAAAGGCTAGAGCTTACAACTTAACTCAGGCTCAATTAATCAAAAAACGTCGGGCCATCATGCAGTTTAAGAGTCAGATTGAAGCTGATGAAAGTACAGGCAATTCTGCGATTTTATCTCCAGCAATCATCGAACGTTTGTTAATGCCTTGGGAGGTTTATCTTTGTGAATGATTCTAGTCAATATTTCGAAGCCTTATATCATCACAATAACGACCCTTGGGGCTATGATTTACATTGGTATGAAGCTCGTAAAAGGCAGATTTGTTTGGCATTGCTTACTCAACAGCATTATTCATCAGTGTTGGAAATCGGCTGTTCCAATGGCCATTTAAGTGTACATTTAGCCAAACGCGCTGATCAGCTTTTATGTCTAGATTTTTCTGAACATGCTGTTCATTGGGCCTCTAAACGTTTAGAGAATTTGAAGCATGTGAGCGTTCAACACCAAAAAATTCCTGAATATTTTCCTGAACAGAAATTTGATCTGATTGTCATCAGTGAAGTGGCCTATTACTTATCACGCAATGAACTGCATGAACTGATCGATCAGCTCCAAGACAGTTTAACGCCACAAGGTGAAATTCTGTGTTGTCACTGGCGTCACGCCATTCAGGATTTTGAACTAGATGCTTATCAAGTCCATCATTGTTTAAAACAATCTTTGTTGTTCACTCATTATTTAAGTTTGAATGATCCAGATTTCATCATTGATATCTGGACGGTAAATCCTTCATCTTTGGCAAAACAACAGGGCTTAGTATGAAAATAGGTATTGTTATCCCAGCCCATAATGAGGAACAAAATTTATCCGCTTGTTTGCAGTCAATTAAACACGCTATACAGCATATAGGTCACGGTCAGGTCGAGATTCTAGTGGTTTTAGACAGTTGTACTGACCAGTCCCTCATGATTGTAAAGTCACATCAGATGAATTGGCTTGAATGTAATTTTGCTTGTGTGGGCAAGGCCAGAGACCTTGGCATTAGGCAGCTAATCGATCAAGGAGTTACATGGGTCGCTTGCACGGATGCTGATACAATTGTAGATCCTGATTGGTTACTATGCCAAATGCGACATCAACCAACAGATGCCATTTGTGGAATCGTTATACTGGATGATCTTAGTCACTTATCAATACAACAACAGCAAAAATATCTGACGCATTATCAGGACATGATGAATCATCAACATATACATGGGGCGAATTTAAGCTTTAGTGCCGAAGCCTATATTAAGGCGGGAGGCTTTGAACCTATTCCTTGTCATGAGGATGTCTCATTAATTGAAAAATTTATTAAGCAATGTTGCAAAATCACTTGGAGTAATTTGGTTCGCGTCACCACTAGCAGTAGATTAAATGGACGTGCACCTGAAGGTTTATCGTACTTTTTAAAACATTTATAAAATTGATCTGATTTGGTGGAGAAAGCTAATCCACAGCTATACCGAGTGAAATATATTATTCAGCTTTATAAATGAACTGCTTAATTCAGTCATTTCTTCAAAACTTAAGTAAATTCATATCTTTGCCTTGTTTAATTGAAAAGCTAAGAATAAAAAGTGTTAAAAATAAACGCTTTAATTTTATTTAAATAAATGAAGATAAATGATTGATATGTAGCGATTTTATTTCTTGCAAAAAATACTATTTTTAGCTTGGTTTTGTGTATAATTTCGCCATAAAAGCCTCTGTGGATTTATAGAACTTCTCTATAGATTAGCAGGGGTTTTTCTATGGCGATTTATCCGAGATGGACGCTCTGAGTTAATTTGTGTGGATGGTATTAAATGATCCTTTTTTCCAGAACTGCTCTTATTGATCCTGAAATTCAATTAAGTGCTCAACGTCTTTCAACTCGTTTTAGCTTTTTCGGTCTTGGTTTCGCCACGGCTGCATGGGCGCCGCTGATTCCTTTTGCCCAGCAACGTTTGCATTTTAATCATGCCGATTTTGGTTTGTTGCTATTATGCAGCGGCTTAGGTGCAATGCTAGCTATGCCTGCGACAGGTAAAATTGTTCAGCGTATTGGTTGTCGTGTGCCGATCGGTTTCGCTTTACTCTTGCTTGCCGTTTTATTGCCAAGCCTAAGCTTATGGACCTCGCCGTTAATGATGGCGATCACCTTATTCTTATTTGGTACAGCAGCAGGAAGTCTGGGTGTTGCACTCAATATTCAGGCCGTAGTGGTTGAGAAAAATAGCTTAAAATCATTGATGTCTGGCTTTCATGGTATGGCGAGTCTAGGCGGATTAGCTGGGGTACTGACGATTACTGCATTGCTTGCTTTAAGTATTTCGTCTGTTATGAGCGCATTTGCTGTGAGTTTACTGTTGGTAATTATTGTTTTTCTTTCAGTGCCATACAACATAAAAGCTGTAGAAAACACCCTTCTTGAAGCGTCATCGAAAGTGAAAAAGTCGATACGACAGCGTCTGCCACAACCTTTGATTATATTAATTGGTATTGCCTGCTTCATCATTTTCATGACGGAAGGTGCGGCGATGGACTGGAGTGGTATTTATTTAACGCAACAATATGGAGTTAATGCCGCTTTTGCGGGATTGGCGTATACCTTCTTCGCGATTGCCATGACCACAGGACGTTTTACGGGGGATTATCTGATCCGTTATTTTGGTGAAAAAAAGCTTTTAACCTATAGCGCGATTTGTGCAACTTTAGGTTTAGCTTTGGTCAGTATCGCGCCTTATTGGTGGCTGGTTTTAGTGGGTTATACACTGGTTGGGACAGGTTGTTCTAACATCGTCCCGATCATGTTTTCCCGTGCTGGACGTCAGACGGTGATGCCGAGCGCAGTTGCATTGTCTTGTGTTTCGACCATGGCTTATACGGGTATTCTGGTTGGACCTGCTTTCATTGGAATGGTGAGTGAGCTGATTGGCCTAAGTACAGTGTTTATGGCACTATCGGGTCTATTATTATTGATTGTGGCTTTAAATCGGTTTACTTATGTGAAATAAGCCTCATAGTGAATTGAACTGGCAATATCTGGATACTGCCAGTTCCTTACAAATCAAAGTACTATAAATTTTGATAAATAGGGTTAACGTTACGCATTCCCAGGAATCTGAAATCCTGCATAGCGGTTTTGTTCTGTAAGTCGTTAAGAAATGCATTGCGCCACTCATTAATATCAAAATCTTTTAAACCTTTCATCAGTTGTTTGTAACGTGAAATACGTTCACGTCGTGGCATTTCCAGTGCTTTTTTTAAGGCATTGACCATCGCCATTTTGTCGGTGGGATCAACCAGAAGTGCTTCAGACATCTGTTCCGCTGCACCTGCATATTTGGATAGAATAAGTACACCAGGATTTGATGGATTTTGCGCGGCAATATATTCTTTCGCGACCAGATTCATCCCGTCTCGTATTGAACTGATCCAGCACACATCGGCTTGACGATAGATTTGCATCAAATGATGATGTTTTATTGCATCATAAATACATTCCACGGGTTGCCACTCTTCCTTTGCAAATTCCTGATTAATCATCTCGATCTTAATCTTGAAACGCTCAAATAAACGTTGATAAGCTGGAACTTCCAAACGACATGGGCAAGCAATTTGTAAATGTTGAATATGCTGCTGATACTCAGGATATTTCTCTAAGAACTCTGCATAGGACAAAAAGCGTTCCAGTAAACCTTTTGAATAATCAATCCGATCTACGCCGATAATGGTTTTTGCAGCATTCAGCTCTACTGGACGGGTAAGGAAGTCTTGTACATCAATAAACTTATGAGCCGCTTTTTGAATCGCTGTTGGATTTACACCAATTGGATAGCATTTAATTATGGTTAAACGTTGATGGTAGCTTAATAAAGTTTGTTGAATTTTCTGTGCGTTCAATAAAGATGTGCATACTTGCATACACACTTTTTGATCTTTATCTGTTTGTAGACCCACCACATCGTATTGGCATAGATCCTCAATCAATTGTTGAGCACATGGAATTTTTTGCCAGATAAATAAAGGTGCAAAAGGAATGTGCAGGAAAAATCCAATTTTATTCTGCATACCGAGTTCACGGCAATATTTCGCCACACTTAAAAAATGATAATCATGAACCCAAATGGTATCGTCTGGATCTGCAATTTCGGCAAGTTTTTGAGCGAATAAAGAATTTACTTTTTGATATCCTTCGTATTCTGATGTTTTAAACTCAATCAGGTCTGAACGATAATGCATGGCAGGCCAAAGTGAATTGTTGGCAAACCCTGCATAATAATCTGAATATTGAGAATTTGTTAAAGGGCAGGTGACATAATCAACTTTATCCTTCCGAAAAATATTAAAATGTACTTCCTCTTGCTTATGAACTCGTTCGCCATTCCATCCGAGCCATACACCACCAATATCATCTAATGCATCTTGTATAGCGACTGCAAGCCCACCTGCGGTAGTTTTTTGCCCGTTGGGAATACTGACTCGATTCGATAAAATAATTAATTTAGACATGTTTTCTCTCCATCTAAGTTGTTGTTACCCTTAAAATTGTTATCATGGTTTCGAATATGGTCTAAAAATAATTCTAAAAAATCATATACTTGCTTTGTGTCTTTAAGCTGGTATTTGGCATGGGTAAGCCCTTGACCGACTTTGATTGAGATGCCATCTTCCAACTGATTCACAAAATAAAAACCATCTTCGTCCGTAAAGTCATCACCAATGAAAATTGGTGTGTAAACCTCATACTGGTTTAAATGAGCTAAAACTTCCTTGATTGCCAAGCCTTTATTGGCTTGAGCGGGTATTAATTCATAAACGAATTTCCCTTGAATTAATCTTAGGTTGGGGAATATCTTTTGAGCTTCTAACATTATTTTTTTTGCTATATCTTCTAGCTCTGGAGCTTTCCTATAATGCAACGCAATTGATGATTTCTTGTTTTCAATCAGTAAACTTGGATAGGCGATACATGCTCGAGCTAAAATTTTGTGAATATGTGAAATTTCTAAGAAACCCTTTGGTGTACGTAATTCTTTTTCATTTCCAAGATATATTTCTAATCCATGCAATGCAGCAATTGGAAGATCAAGGGATTCAAATAATTTACGTGCAGAATCAATGTCTCGTCCTGTCACAGCTATAACAGGAATTTTATTTGAAATAATTTGTCTTAAAATATTTAAAGTCTTAGTCGGAATATAACTGTTAGTAGGATCTAATTGAAAATCAGATAAAGTTCCATCTATATCTAAGAATAGACATGGCTTATTGTAATTTGAGTTAAGCTTGTCTCTTAATAAAGAGTTCAAGTATTCTAATTGTGAAATTGATTCATCTATTATATTTCTCAATTTTAGTATCTCATATTTCAATTATATTTTATTATAGGTTGATATTTTTTTTATAATACTTAAGTTGTCAATAAGCAAACACAAGTAGAACGTAATTTACATCAGTAATGCTTAGAATACATGGTAAATATTTCTTACATTTTTAATAAGAATTCATTTTTTATATTTATTATAGCTTTGCTACACAAAGATGTATAAGTTGAAGTCGCTTTATTGCATAAACCTATTCTTGAAGGCTTCTTCAGCAATATAATTTTCAAATGAAGAAGCCTACACACAAAATCTACCGCACAACCAATTGGCCCGCATATAACCGAGCTCTCATTAATCGTGGGAATATTGCCATTTGGTTCGATCCAAAGACCTAGTGTATGCACAATCACAAGGCAAGCATGGTCGAAATCAAACTTACTCTGACACCGCTATTCAATATTGTTTAATGATCAAATCCTTATTCCATCTAATGTAGACCAAAAAGTAAAATAAAATTTTCCCATATTATTAACTTATTATTCCTTAAATGTCTCATTCAAAGCTTGTTGTACAGCATCAACACGTGTTTTACAGGCTTTGTATGCCACCATAGACTCTTCAACGATTTTCATTAAATTGTCGATGTCTGGCTCTTCCTGTGACTCCAATAGCTCGGCATTCTTTTTAAGGACTCCATAGCCTTCCTTGAAAGAGAGTTCTTTTTTACTCATTACTAATTACCTTCGTTACATTTGCTTGAATGGTGCCATCCTGTAATTCGACCTGGATGCTATCACCTGAAATCTGTTGAATAGAGCGAATAGCTTTTCCTTCACTACGAACAATTCCGTAGCCTTTAGCCATCACGGTTCTTGGATTCTGAATTAGGGTTTCCCGCAGCAGTGATTCGACTTGATTAGTTGCCAGTTTGATCTGTTGCTGGGCTAAATAATGTAGGGTGCTTAGCATCAAATCTACGCTCTTATTTGCTTCATTAATCTGTCCATGCGCAAGCGTCTTAATCACTCTCATGTATTGATCATTTTGGCTTTGGTACGCCGTGATTTGATGTTGGGATAATAGCTTAATGGTTTGGAATAAATCTAAGACATCCTGAGTCCGTTCAGCAATTAGATTACGAATGCCACTAATTACCTTACTTGGTGTATCAAAAGAACGGTTTGCAACTTCATCCAATATCGTACGGTCTTTCTCGTGACCAATGCCGACCCAAATCGGAACGGTTCGTTTGGCCAACAATGCTGCTAGTTCATAATCATTTAAATAGGCAAGGTCGTTTACAGCACCACCGCCGCGAATAATCACAATGAGATCAGGTGGTGTATTGAAATCGGTAGCCCATTGTCTGAGGCCATTACTTAGAGAGGTGATAATACTTTGCGCAGCTGTGTTCCCTTGGAATGTTGCTGAGTAGTACTTGAAATGACATACATCAGATTTTTCTAAAGCATCAGCATCTTTTTTGAAGTCACCTAGACCTGCAGCATTTTCAGGAGCAATTACCAGGACATTCTGAATATCAAAAGGAGTAGGGACGAGCTTGTTTTTATTTAATAGGCCTTCAGAGGTAAGTCTTTCTAAAATTTGTTGATAGTGCCGTGCAATGTCTCCAAGCGTATAGCTTGAATCAATATCTTCAACATTCACCGAAAAGCCATACTGAGGATCAAACTTGGCTCTAACTTTTAACAAGACATTTAAATCCTTTGAAAGCTCTACACCGCTTTCTCTTTCAAACTTAAGCACCATTTTCTGAGCTATAAATTTCCAGATGGTTCCTTTACAACTCGCTATAACTTTGTCGGTACTTTCATCCTTTTCAGCTAACTCAAGATAGTAATGTCCGCCCTTAATATTTAGATTACGGATCTCAGCTTTCACCCATACAGGCTCATTGAAAGTAATTTGAATTACTTCCTGTACTGTGGATAGATAATCACTAAGAGAAAACTGAGGTTCAGACATTAGGTCAATTATTTTAAGTGGTTAGATGAATAGTATTAAAGCAAAGCTATAAGTGCAAATTGAGAATATGCTCACTTGACCTTGATCAAGGTATATGGCATATTTCTTCTATAGTGGACGTACATATAGAAATTCACTTAATTACCGTAAAAAGCTCATCATTTGATGGGCTTTTTTTGTTACTAGATAATTTGGTATAAAATGCGAATGAGATCTCAATATAAACCAAGTATATTATTTGGTATTAAGTTCTCCATGGTAGTTAATATCAGTTTATACCTGCACCTTCCCCAAGTTGCAGGTTTTTTTTTCTTCATTTTTTATTCGATTAATGATTTAATTATTTTGTTGTAAATAAAAACAACGATTCCTTGTTTCGGCGCAAAAGACCAAGGGGAAAGCCTTACAGAAATGTAGGGCTTTTTTAATAGGAGCTTAACTTAATCGTATTGGTATAAATTTTAATTTTTTATCAGATGCTTAGTCGATAAAGTGCGTTCAAATAATTGCGCTTTTTTGTTCTGATATATTTTAATCATTACTTACAACAAGAAGAATAGAAATGAATATTTGTATCGGTGGTGATTTAGATGGCAGGGTAATAGTGCTTGATAAACCATGTTTTAATGCTAAAAAAGTAAACAAGACAAAAGCAGAAAACTACATTAAGCAAATGTATGTCATACATGGTGACGTCTATTATTTTTGGCGTGATGCTGAGCTTAAATTGTTGGAAGTTACTCAACGTATAGAGATCTTACTGGCAAAGACTAAGCGAAAATCTATTTAACTGTCCCTGATAGTAAGTTTTTTATTGTCTTTATCCGTAAAAGAAATTAGTTTAAATTGAACCAATTGTTAAAATAATTATGAGAACGGAAAAAATGAATAGAAAATTTGAACTACATGTGGTTAGCCAGATCTATGACTTTTTAGTTGAAAGAGAGGCGTTTACCTCACTAAACCTTGATCGGAAAGTTACGGAGTTTTTTCGGGAAGTACATGTAGGACGAGAAGAAGATTTTACAATTCTTGAATCAAATAAAATCTCAGGAAACTTTGGTGAAGTTTCCTATATCAATTTATTGAATGTCCCTAATTTCAACGATAAAGATAAATTTCTGAAATGGGCACATAAAGCTTTAAATTTATAAGTTGTAATAAATCAGTGTAATTTAATAGGAATTGTTTCATTGTTTAACAAATTCAATTACATAAATAATAATGTGGTTACATTATGAACAGTAATTCATCAGAAGGCGGTTAGATAAATACAAATCACAGTGATATGTTTGAATCAAAAGTTCTACATGGATGGAATTAAAGATGAAATTCTTAACTTTGGTGAGCATAGGTGCGGTAGCAAGTTTCTGTTTATTGTTAAAGAGTCACACTACTGAAAATTCATTTCATTCAAACTTCGATAAAGTTGTTCGAAATGCTGTCTTACAGGGATTCATATAAATATAGATGCCTAAGATATATAGCTTTTAAGTACTTAAAGGAGAAATAAGATGATCAGATTATTAATGTGTATATTTGGCCTTCATGGTGCTAGAGAGATTGATTACACCAATGACCAAAAAGAAATTTGTGTATGCCGAGAGTGCTTGAAGAAAGTCAAGAGTCCTTATAAACAGGTATAATTTCTTTTTATGAAAAGACAGTCTAAAAAATCTGAGCATATAACCTCAAATTGGACAACCGAGCAAGATAGTTTCTTAATTGAAAATAGTTTTATGGTGATTGAGCAGCTTATCAATCATCTGCCTTTTACTGAAGATGAAATTATTAAGCGTAAAGAGGTACTAGGTCTCACTAGAAGACATAGACAGATGCGTAAATTTTTAAGCAATCCATCTTAAGAGAGTTCTAAGCCTCTATTTTTTTAAAACGGATCAGACATAAAAGACCCCGTTCGATATCTATTATTCGCGGAGGTTTTTTTCTCTTATGGATGTTGTTATACAACTTTATACACTTAATTAACGTCACAGTTACTTTTATAAAATCTCTTACATGTCTATCCCTAGAATTTGTGATAATTGTTTGCATTTAGAGTCAAATGCATTCTTAATGACTAGAGCATTAAATAGAACAATAGAAGGAGATGGATATGACCTCGCAAGAAGTACTCGTATTTTCAGCCTCAGCATTTGGTCTCACATTACTCATTTATGAGTTTGGACAGATGTCCATGATGTTTAGTTAAACCACCTTCGGGTGGTTTTTTATTGCAAGATATAACTACATCACAATATGGATAGAATATGTAAACTGGTTAAATTTTAGTGTAATTATGAATTTACAATATTTACTGGAAGTTTCGTTTACGTAACAAACGAGTAATTAATGGCTTTGTTGCATAAATATGTAAGCATCTGATTTAAATAAATTTAATTTTAGATCATAAAATTATCAAAACTTTTAAAATCATATAGTTATGAAATCTTTGTGCAACAAAGCCAAGAATAGATGGTAGGTTTATATAGGAATATGCAATAATTCATGTGCTCCAGCTATCTACAATATTTGCCCAATCCTGAAGCATCTTTCTACGATCAGTCAAATATTTCGCATGGTTATATGAAGCGCGGGTCTTATTTACTTCGGCATGGGCTAGTTGTGTTTCAATCCAGTCAGTATTATAGCCAAGGCCATTTAATTCAGTTGAGGCTGTAGCCCTAAAGTCATGAGCTGTTACTTGATTTAAGCCAATATATGTAAGCATTTTGTTTAGAGTAGTTCTAGAGATCATGCAGTCTCTTTTTTGCGGGGAAGGGAATACATATTTTTGATCTTTAGTAAAAGCATATTGTTCATTCAAAATATTAAGTAATTGATTGGAAATGGGAACGATATGAACTCGATTTTTCTTCATTATTCGTTCTTGCTTTAATCGTCTAGAGGCTTTAGGAAATTTGATAATCTTCTCTTCAAAATCTACAAAACTCCATTCCATTTTTCTTATTTCAACAGTCCTGAGCATAGAGTAAAGCATTGCCAAACATGCATTCTTAACGGTTGTAGAACCTCCATAACTATCAATATTTTGTCGTAGTGCATTCTTCTCATGCTTTTCAAGTGGTCGAGCATGTTCTACCTCAGGGGATTCAATGGCCTCCCTTACCGCGTAGGTGGGATCGTTATCAGCGCGTAAAGTCACAATTGCATAGCGCATAACTAAACCAATGAATCTACGATTAAGGTTAGCAGCAGACTCACCAGTGCCATGCTTCCCTTGACTTAATACACGTTGAACAGTGTTCTTCATAATGGATAAGATATCTGCAGAGCTAACGTCATTGATTGGCTTATTGCCAATGGCTTTGTAGACATCCTTTTCCATAGAATTATTAAAACGGCCGATATAGTCCTCTGATTTGTACTTCATTCTCTCTTGAACATATTCTTGAGCAATGGCCTTAAATGTATTGTTAACAGCCAATTCTTTTTCAATTCTATCTTTTTTCTTTTCTTCAACAGGGTTCAAGCCTTTAGCAAGTTTAGCTTTAGCCTCGTCTTTAAGCTTACGAGCATCCTGAAGTGATACTGCAGGGTATTCGCCAAAACTAATAGTCCCTTCTTTTCCATGTAAGACAAATTTGAATCGCCAAATTTTTTTACCAGTCGGGCGCACTTCAATATATAAACGTTCAGCATCAAGTATTCGGTAAGATTTTTCTAGTGATTTTAAAGTTCTGACTTTTGCATCGGTGAGCATACGGGTATCTTGTTAATAGAAATATGTTACCCGTTAAGATACCCGTTTTTATTGAGGATTAAAATAGAATAAAAAAGACTAAAATAGAGTGTAAGTTTTGTTTTGTAAGGGTTTTAGTGGTTTTCATTAGATTGTAACGGATTGATACAGACTCATATTATCAGCATTATTCAGGATGACGATTTTCATAGTCAATAACTTCTGTAATTACATAAAATAAGAAATATCAAGATTTATTTAATAGAGAAATGTAGTTATTTCTCGTATAAATCTCAAAAACAGCGGAATTCGATTAAGCTATTATGCGATAAGAAGAGTGGAAAGTATTGTCTATCGGCAATTATTTTTTAAATTTGCCAATTATAATAAAAGGGAGCACCTGCAAAATGGGTTATCAGAAGATCATCGTTCCTGCGGATGGTAGTAAAATTACCGTAAACGCAGATTTATCATTAAATGTTCCAAATCAACCGATTATTCCTTTTATTGAAGGCGATGGTATTGGTGTCGACATTACACCAGCCATGAAAACTGTAGTAGATGCTGCAGTACAAAAAGCATATGGTGGTAAACGCTCGATTGAGTGGATGGAAGTCTACTGCGGTGAAAAAGCCAATAAAATTTATGGCTCTTATATGCCAGAAGAAACTTTTGATGCGCTACGCGAGTTTGTGGTTTCAATTAAAGGCCCCTTAACAACACCCGTCGGCGGGGGCATTCGTTCTTTGAACGTGGCGCTACGCCAAGAATTAGATTTGTATGTCTGTGTACGCCCTGTACGTTGGTTTGAAGGGGTACCATCACCTGTTCAGCACCCTGAACTGACTGACATGGTCATTTTCCGTGAAAACTCAGAAGATATTTATGCAGGAATTGAGTGGAAAGCCGATTCTCCCGAGGCAAAGAAAGTAATTAAGTTTCTCAAAGAAGAAATGGGCGTGACTAAAATCCGCTTTGAAGATAACTGTGGTATCGGGATTAAGCCTGTATCGAAAGAGGGAACGCAGCGTCTTGTGCGTAAAGCCATTCAATTTGCCATTGATAATGATAAGCCGAGTGTGACCTTGGTTCACAAAGGCAACATCATGAAATATACCGAAGGAGCGTTTAAAGAGTGGGGTTATGAACTTGCGATGGACCGTTTCGGTGGTGAGCTCATTGATGGCGGGCCATGGGTAAAAATTAAAAATCCAAAAAATGGTAAAGACATCATCATTAAAGATGTGATTGCCGATGCATTCTTGCAGCAGATTTTAATGCGTCCTGCGGACTATTCAGTGATTGCGACTTTAAACCTGAATGGTGACTATATTTCTGATGCACTGGCTGCAGAAGTTGGAGGGATTGGTATTGCGCCGGGTGCGAATATTGGTGGGGCGATTTCTGTTTATGAAGCCACGCACGGAACAGCGCCAAAATATGCCGGTCAAGATAAAGTCAATCCAGGCTCCATTATTCTTTCTGCTGAAATGATGCTACGGGATATGGGCTGGGTAGAGGCGGCAGATTTGATTATTAAAGGCATTTCAGGGGCAATTGAGGCGAAAACAGTCACTTATGATTTTGAGCGATTAATGCCGAATGCGACCTTATTGCGTTGTTCGGAGTTTGGTGAGGCTATTATTGCGAATATGGAATAAGCCTTAAGCTAAAAATGATAGAAACCCGCATATACTGCGGGTTCTCTTTTGTTGGCTTGAGAATAGCTGTGGAAATATGATTACAATGTAAGGCTAGGTTAAGGGATCAGTGTTTTGAGTGAGTATAGGTAAGGCTGAATAATAAGGGGGAGTTGATTCTTAACCATAATTTATATATGTAATTACATTGAATCACCTTGATACAGCTTATGGCTTGGGTTTTCTCCCTATTACTGTAAGGTGGGACTTGTCAACTACGGCAAATGATGAAAAAGGAGTAGTCTCATGGCTAATCAACAACAAAATAATCAGCAACAACGTCAACAACAGCCGAATCAACCCCAAGAACAGCAAGATCAGCAGCAACAACAGCAACAGCCGAACCAGCCACAAGAACAGCAAAATCCGCAAAAACAGCCTAATCAAAACTAACCGAACCCAAATCAGCATCAACGCTAGGCGTATTGCTATTTCATGAACGAATGTTAAAGGTATTTCAAGGAAGAATCGATCAAAGGGAGTTGAACCAAAGGAGGCCCCTATGTCGAATAATGTTGTGAAAACATTAAAACAGAAGATCAAAGCACGTTTAAAAAAAATCTCTAAGCATCAGTCTAAGCTGAAAGCCTTAGAGAAAAAACTGAAGAAGTGTAAGTAGTTTTACGTGGTTTATTCGAAGCAAAGCCCTCATTTTATATGAGGGCTTTGCCGTTACATATATAAGATATCTTTCAATATATGAGGCATTTAGTATGAAAAGGTAACTTTATCTTATTTTAATATCTAAAAATTAGCTGAGTAGTTGAATCATGTCTCGTTTAGTTCTGAGTGGAGCTATTTTAAGTACAAGTCTGCTGATGAGTGGATGTCAGCCACCCGCTTCGGGTGAAGCAGCAGGTTTGAGTTATCCATATTTATATTGGCAATGGCTCTAGACTAGCAGAATAATTATGTTAGTCTAGAATAATGATAGAAAACAGTAAATTAAGTCACTACAAGATTAAAAAAATTATTCAATGCTTTTGTGTTGATATTCCTGCTTCCAAAACAGCCTTATTACTCAATTTAAATCGTAATACGATTAATTATTGGTACATGCTTTTTAGAGAAACTATCTATGATCATCAAACAGATTTAAGAGCTAAGTTTGTTGGTTCAATAGAAGTAGATGAAAGCTATTTTGGAGCGAAAAGGCAACGTGGGTTTCATGGAAAGTTAAAGCGTGGTCGTGGGACTCTAAAATAGCCAGTGTTTGGAATATTCGAACGTAATGGGCGCGTCTATACTGAAATCGTACCTGACTGTAAAATGAAGACTTTACAAGAGGTTATCATTGGTAAAGTTTCACTTGAGAGTGTGATTTATAGTGATGGATGGCGTGGCTATAATGGTCTTGTTGATGTGGGTTATTCAAAGCATTTTAGGGTAAATCACGGAGCAAATGAGTTTGCTAGAGGACAATGCCATATAAATGGAATAGAATCATTTTGGAGCTTTTGTAAACGAAGGCTAGCAAAGTTTAACGGCATATCAAAAGAGTACTTTGATTATCATCTTAAAGAAACTGAATGGCGTTGGATGAGGGAACCTAATGAGTTAGCAACTGAGCTGTGGAACCTCATTAGGTAAAATTAAGTGTAAATCTGCTAGTCTAGAGCCTTGGCAATTATATAAGACACCTTTAGAGAAAATCTTAAATGTGCCTGTACAAGGTGTAAGCCATAAGCAGATACAGGACACTTGGGGGGGGGCTGCACGTGGTCAGGGCCGAAAACATCAAGGTATTGATATCTTCGCTAAACGTGGTACACCTGTCTTAAGCGCTACATCAGGCATTGTCTTGGATGTCGGCCTCAATAGTCTAGGTGGACAAGTAGTATGGGTAATGGGACCAAACTTAAGCCGTCACTACTATGCACATTTAGATGCTTATGCGCCTAATATTCAAACGGGTGATTGGGTTGAAGTAGGAGAGGTGTTGGGTTATGTCGGAAACACTGGCAATGCCAAGAATACGCCACCACATTTGCACTATGGAATTTATAGGACTGGAAAAGGAGCCGTAAATCCTTATCCGTATTTAACTTTAAATGCATTGAATAACAGAGCTTTCATCTAAAGCTGTAAAAGTTTGAATGCGTTCATTGTATTGGTCATAGAGGGTATATCAATTAGGTTCTTTTCTTATTCTTACACCTTACGTTTGTAATATTTAGGAGTAAGTTAAAAATATCACTACGTATTTAACATGGATGACCCTCTATAACGCGCCCGACTAACGCAAGTAGGTTAATTCTTTTTTGTTTCTCTTCAATGCGAAGGCTTAAAAGGCCTCTTTTTTAGTTGTTGGATTGGAGGTGGATGTCCTACGAGTAAAATAAAATAGTTGCAGTGTTCCTAAACCGAGTACTCCCGCAGCAAGCATAAACTGAAAGTGATATGACCAACCCAAATGCTGCAAGGTACTAAAACTTAGGCCACCAACCAGCTGTACCGTTGCAAAGCTGAGTGTCGCCATACTCCACAGTTTTTTATAGGCCAAGCCGTAGAGTTGTAAGATGGTGTAGGAGGTGAGAAAGACCACCGCAGGGTTCAGTAGGCCTGTGAGAAATGAAGACAGGAGCGTAAATACAGGCGAGAAACTCAGAACCGCAATAAAAACTGCCGCAATATAGACACTGTATAAAATCTTTAAAGCCAGAAAGTTGCCAAATTTACGCGCTAAAGCATAAGCTGTCGCTGCACCCAAAGCGCTGCCTAAGCCATATAAAATCCAGTTAAAATTGATCCAATATAAATTTAGCGTTAACACATGGCTTAAATAATCAATCCAAAACAAAGAATGGGGAATATACGCAAAGGCGCTGCAGGCATAAACAATGAGTAAGCTATAGTAAATTTTATTCACTGTATAAGTCTGGGGCTGGCTTGTAGGGATACTGTGCAGTTGTTTTTGGAAAGGGTGAACAAGTATCCATAATAACCATGTAATGACAAATGCAAAGCCACAGAGAATGAACCATGCGCTACTGATTGCAATACGGTCTAAATACGGCATAAACAGCGTGGCTGCCAATACACCAATTCCTATTCCGCTAAATCCAATGAGATTAATTTTAAAACGGTGCTGTAACTCACTGCACTGTGCCACAATACTGGGCGATAGAATCATCAGCAAACCACCGCCGATACCTGAAATGATGCGCCACACCAAATACCAGACTTCATTAAAATGCGCAAATGCACAGGCAAACAGGCTGATTGAACCAAAGAGCGCAGCAAAAATGATATAGATCGGCATTTTTGCATTTTGTGGCAACTTCATCGCCCAAAATGCGCCGATCAGATAGCCCAGCAGATTGGCACTACCGAGTAAGCTGGCGAAATTGTGTGACCACTCATAGGCTTCGCGTGTGGACGGCAGCAGAGCGGTATAAGAAAAACGTAAGATGCCAATTCCCAAGCACATACTCAGGCAGAGAAAGAGACTCAGTTGTACGGTGCTTGAGAACGTCCTGTTCATCATAATTTGACTATTTGTTTAAAAAATACACTTGAACTATAAGATGAAATTTACAATAAAACAATCGGGTGATGTCCGCCTTTAGTCGAGCGGAGTAAAGGCGCAGTCAATTTAATCAGTATCTTTGAGTTGATTGATATCCACTGCATCACCAATGGTATAAAAGTGTCCGCCTGCAACATGGTGGATGCTTTTCCATTCATCTGCGGCTTCATGGTAGTACCAATGCCCATCTCTAAAAACACGATCATCTGCATAAGCGGCAATGACTTTGCCAATAAACAAGTCATGTTGCTGTTGATTATGTGGTTCAGGAATGAGTTCACACAGAATCCAAGCACTACAGCCTTCAACCACTGGAATTGGGCTGTGACCAAACTGAAAAAGTTCGACCCCACACTGACGTAACTTTTCAGGAGCATCATATTGACTGATCATGCCCAGTGCGTAGACCATTTTCAGCTGTTTAAGTGTAGGGACTTGCAGCGCAAACAAACCCGATTTTTCAATAATACTGCGGGTTTTTGTCGATTTATCGAGTACGACCGTCACTTTGGCTGGGCTAAACTCTAGGGCGCATGCCCAAGCCGCGGCCATGACATCGGTGCTTTCATCATCTTGACTGGAAACCAGCACGGTTGGGCCGTGGTTGAGTAGCCGATATGTTTTTTCTAAAGGGACGGGCAGAATGTGAGGATTAAGCAGAGATTGATTCATATAAAAGAACACTTTAACAGCCGTTTAAATGCTTTATACCACATTCTAAAACTGCCAATTCAGTCTAAATTTGTACATTCAGCGTGGAATATGGCGCAAAACGGTAAGCCCGTTTAAATTTTGATTTATAATTATGACAGCATCATTTAGGGAAACAATATGAATATCCCCTTAATCGTCAATGTCATCATTTTTATTGCATTGCTTTTTTTACTGGGCCGAACCCGTAAAACCGATTGGAGTTTAGCGAAGAAAGTACTGGCAGGTCTCTGTCTCGGTATTGTTTTTGGTCTCGCTTTACATGGGTTTTATGGTACGCATTCGCCTGTACTGCAAGAGTCGGTACAGTGGTTTAATTTGGTCGGTAAAGGCTATGTCAAACTACTACAAATGGTGGTGATGCCTTTGGTATTTGTTTCCATTTTAGGCGCTGTGATTAAGCTACACGATGCGGGTTCATTGGGTAAAATTAGTTTTATCAGTATTGGAACTTTGTTATTTACCACAGCAATTGCTGCATTTGTCGGTGTGGTGGTGACCAATCTGTTTGGCTTAACTGCGGCAGGTTTAGTGCAAGGGACACAAGAAACTGAACGTTTAAATACGATTCAAACTGACTATGTCGGGCAAGTGGCTGACTTGCAAGTGCCTGATTTATTTCTGTCATTTATTCCGAGCAATCCTTTTGCCGAGCTGACAGGGGCACATCCAACCTCAATTATCAGTGTAGTCATTTTTGCAGTGTTTTTAGGCATTGCAGGCTTGAACCTAATGAAAGCGGATGCTGAAAAAGGGCAAAAGCTGTTGTCTGCAATTGACATCTTGCAAGCGTGGGTCATGAAGTTGGTGCGTCTAATTATGATGCTCACTCCTTATGGTGTGTTCGCACTTATGACCAATATTGTGGCCAATTCTAAAATGGCGGACATCTTAAACTTAGGTGGCTTCTTGGTTGCGTCTTATATCGGCTTGGCGATTATGTTTATCGTGCACGCCGTGATTTTGGCACTCACAGGTATGAACCCAATTCAGTTCTTTAAAAAGGTTTGGCCTGTGCTGACCTTTGCATTTACCAGCCGTTCAAGTGCTGCGAGTATTCCTTTAAATATTGAAGCACAAACACGACGTCTGGGCGTACCTGAGTCAATTGCCAGCTTTTCAGCATCATTTGGTACGACCATTGGGCAAAATGGCTGTGCGGGGCTGTATCCTGCGATGTTGGCCGTTATGGTTGCACCGACAGTGGGCATTAATCCACTCGATCCACTCTGGATTTTGACTTTGGTTTGTGTCGTGACCTTGAGCTCGATTGGGGTGGCTGGTGTAGGTGGTGGAGCAACATTTGCAGCACTGATTGTCCTACCGATGCTGGGCTTGCCTGTGACTTTGGTTGCACTGCTCATATCAATTGAGCCTTTAATTGATATGGGGCGTACAGCTTTGAATGTGAATGGTTCTATGACCGCAGGTGTCGTGACCAGTCAAGTCTTAGGTCAAACGGATAAGCGTATTTTTGAGCAAGACAATGTGGACTTAAAAGAAGTTTAAGCTGAGAAATATATAGCTTATGAACTGAAAAGAAGCCTATCTTCATGATTAGGCTTCTTTTTATTGGGCGTGTATCCATAAATGACTAAAAACTGTATCTACTTTTTTACTCAGTTTTTTGCAGAATAAAGCTTCAATTTAGGAGAAAAACGATGAAAATGTATCAAGTCGATGCCTTTACAACTGAATTATTCAAAGGTAATCCTGCCGCTGTGATTGTGCGTGATGAATGGTTAGCAGTAGATTTGATGCAGAATATTGCCTTGGAAAATAATTTGGCAGAAACGGCTTTTGTGAAAGTGATTGATGCTGAAAACTATGAAATTCGCTGGTTCACTCCTCAGGTTGAAGTGGACTTTTGTGGGCACGCGACTTTAGCCAGTAGTTTCGTCCTGTTTCGGGATTATACCGATGCCAAACGTATCCAGTTTCATGTGAAAGACTTGGGTGTTTTTATCATTGATCAAGATGTTGATGGCAAGATTCATATGAATTTTCCAATTCGTGCACCGCATAAGTTAGAAGACTATCCTGCGGAAATTCATGAATTGGTCGATTGTGAAATTAAAGAAGTCTATTTAAATCCACAGGCTTATATTTTAGTGTGTGAGTCTGAGCAGGCCGTTAAGGATGCCAAACCGAACTTGGATAAAATTCGTCAAATGGCAGAAAAGCACAAAGTCAGTACTGCTATTACCGCTGAAAACTTGGATGTTACCCTGACTTCAACGTCGCAAGACTATGACTATATCGCGCGTTATTTCGCACCGCATAAAGGCATCAATGAAGACCCTGTGACAGGCTCCATGCATACAGGTCTTGCGCCCTTGTGGGCGGAGAAGTTGGGTAAAACCTCATTGATTGCCTATCAGGCATCGAGCCGTGGAGGATTGCTTTACTGCGATCTTCAGTCTGAAACACGGATCCAAATCTCAGGCTATGCCAAGTTATATATGACGGCTGAACTTTACTTAGATTAAGTTGTAATTCTCTTAAATTAAAACTACTGGTGAAAAATAAGCATTGATTAAAATGCTATTTTTCACCAAATTACTATAAAAATAATTTCACTTTCCTCTATGATGTTGAGAATCATTCATATTTTGTCGAATTATTTGGAAAAATAATGTTAATGCGTTTTAAAACATTGAGTTTGTCGGTATTGCTACTTGGCTTTGGGGGCACAGTATGGGCACAACCCGTATTGGTAAAATCGGAACAGAAAATTGAAGAATATAAATTAGATAACGGTTTACGTATTATTCTTGCGCCAAACGATAAAGAAAATAAAGTGTATATGAATATGGTCTATTTGACTGGTTCATTGAACGATCCCAAAGGTAAGGGCGGTTTGGCGCACCTACTGGAACATTTAGCGTTCAAGGGAACTAAAAATGTTCCAGGGGACGAGTTTCAGCGCCGTTTAGATCAGTACGGTTTAATGAATAATGCCAGCACGGACTATTATTCAACCAAATATATTAATGTGGTTCGTCCTGAACAAAATGCGATTAATGAGCTGATTCATCTTGAAGCTGAGCGTATGGACGGCTTGGTGCTCCAAGAAAAATATGTACCGTCTGAAATCGCGATTGTAAAACGCGAGCGTGAAGTCCGTATGGATCAGCCTTTTTCGGTACTCATGGATCAGATGTGGAAGTCTGCTTATGGTAATCAATATTTAGGGCGTTTACCGATTGGTGATCTAAATGAGTTACAGTCAATCAAAATGGCTGAACTGAATAAGTTTTATCGTGACTGGTATGCACCGAATAATGCGGTATTTGTCATTTCAGGTAAGTTTGACCAAGCAGCTGTACTGAAGCAGATTGATGAAAAGTTTAGTGCGATTAAAACGCGCGCTGTGCCTGCGAAAGTTAAAGTGCCTGTCTTAGATGCCAGTAAGATTAAAGATCGCCAGTTTGTGGTGAAAAAAGGCAGTAATTTCGCCAAATATAATATCTACCTGAATGGTAAAAACGAGAACATTAAGACTGCGCTGGCGGTGTCACCGTATTTATACACCATGCAACCCAGTGGGCATTTGTACCAAAGCATTGTAGAAACAGGAACGGCGACAGCAGTTCAGTCAACCACATGGTTAGACCAAGATTTCAATATGGTGTTTATGGGTGCAGTTTATGCACCCAACCATGATGTAAAGAAAGTCGAGTCAGCTTTGGTTACTGGTGTAGAAAAAACACCAAGCTTCAATGAGGTTGAGCTCAACCGTGTGAAGAGTATGATTAAAAATGCACAAGAAAGCATGTTCAGCAGTGCAACAGCAGTCGGTGGCATGCTCAGTGACTATGTGGTTTCTGCCAATGGTGATTGGACACAATACTTTAAAGATCAGCAACAATTACAACAGCTCAGCGTTACTGATGTGAACCAACGTTTAGATGACTTTTTGATCCCAGAGCATCGGATTTCAGGCACTATTTTACCGACCCCAGAAGATCAGAAAAAAGCACTTGAACATGCGGCAGCAGCCACGCCTACAAAAACTTTAGATCAGCAAACCGTGGCTGAAGAACCATTGAAAGATGTCAGTGCGTATAAAGCAGAAGTGGCTGGATATGTAAAAAGTTCAAAGCAATATTTAGAAAGTGCTGAAAAACAAATTCAGCGTGGCAAGTTAAAAAATGGCATGCAATATGCGCTGTACCCAAGTACTACGCGTGACGATAAGACCTATGCCACCATTTCGATTGACTTTGGTACAGCAGAAAGTTTGTTTAATAAAGCAGAGTTATTAGACCTGACTTCTTATTTACTGCTCAGAGCGTCAACTCAATATAGTTTGCAAGATATTGCTGACCACTCGATCGACGCAGGCGGTGGTGCAAGTGCAGCAAGTAATGGTAACGGCATCAATATCTCAATCGTGGCGAAGAAAGAAAAGTTTGATGAATTTTTTAACTTCGTGATCGATGTACTTAAAAATCCAACTTTTGAACAAAGCCAGTTTAATTTGATTAAGTCACAAAGCTTAGCAAGTCTAGATCGACCGTATACTGAGCCTGAAACTGTAGCGGCTTTAACCATTGCTCGGTTACTTGAAACTTATCCAATTGGGGATATTCGACATCACTTCGAGCCTGAATATGTCAAGAAGCAGTATCAGGCCGCAACACAAGCTCAGGTTAAACAGCTGTATCAGCAGTTTTTTGCGATGAATCATGCACAAATTTCGGTAACGGGCGTGATTGATACGAAAAAGATGAAAAAGACTTTAAATCAGGCTTTTGCAAACTGGAATTCGGCAGCGCCTTATCAGCGAATTACTTCTGACTTTACTGCATATAAAGCGCAGCGTGTACATGCACTGTCAGAGCAGCGTGAGTTTGGTAGCTATCAGAGCATTATGACGTTCCCCGTGGGCACATACCACCCAGATGCACCAGCCTTACAGGTACTCGAGCACATTTTAGGTGAGTCGCAATTATCTTCTCGTTTGGCGCAAGAGCTACGTGAAAAGAATGCCTTGGTCTATGGTTTTGGCAGCAGCATTTCGCTGGATGACTGGACGGAGTCAGGAGCGCTGACGATTGATGCAAACTATAGCGCAGGTAAATCGGCTCAAGTGTCTCAGGCGGTCTATAAAGTGTTGAATGAGTTACTGGCAAAAGGCGTTACTGAACAGGAAGTGGAAGCTGCCAAGGCCGATATTTTGAAAAAGCGTGTGACTGCACTTGAAGATAGTCGCAATATCCATCGCATGCTGATTCCTCAAATGAAACGTAATCGTACTTTACTGGATCGTGAGCAGCGTGATTTAGCATTGGCCAAAATCAGTAGAGCTGATGTTGATGCAGTGATTCAGAAGTATATTAAGCTGGATCAGTTGGTTGAAGTGATGGCTGACCAATATGGCAAAGCGCAGCCAGCGTTGAAAAAGTAAAGATTTCAGTTCTCAGCTAAAAAGAACCCCTCAAAATTGAGGGGTTCTTTTTGTCATAGGTTTTGTGAATTAATTTTCAATTAAAGCCGATAAAACTGTTTGGCATTGTGATGGAATACGCGCTCTAAAGCATCAGGCTCATAGGCAGCGACGACATCGCTAAAGGCATCGATAATATTCACTAACGATGTATTGACCGAATCCATAGGAAAGTTCGAGGCAAACATTACCCGATAGGTTCCAAAACAGGCAAGGGCATGTGTAATCATGGGATGTGCAAGGTCAAAGACTTCTTGTTTGGAAGCCAGTCGGCCTTCTTTATGAAAACGATGTCCTAATACAGGCATGAAAAGCCCCGACATTTTGGTATAGACATTTGGATAGCTTGCAAGTTCAGCTAAGTCGTCTTTCCAACGAAAGAAAATATTTTCCCGCGCTGTTTGTGTCATCCCTGTATTTGCACCAATTGGACCAAATAAACCTGCGGGTGTACCTAGATGGTCTAGCACAATGGAAGTTTCAGGGAACTGCTTGGCCAGATAAATCACATCTTCAAGCTGTGTGGAATAAACCCAAGCATCAAAACTCAAGTTGTATTGGGACAGCACTTCGAAGCCTTTGAGAAATTTTTTATTGCGATATAAGTGTGGCTCATCTGTCCACGAATGGATTGCTTTGTCTTCATGAAAAGACGCCATTTTACGAATACCACGAAAGTGTGGTGAAGCTTTATGGTGTAATTTTAGGATTTTTTTAAAGTTACGATCACGTGGGTCAGCTGTTGCGACAATGCCACCCAATTTGACCGTATCTGCCCCAAAAGCTAAAGACTCGATAAACTGAGTTTCCTCAACCACACCTTTACCTTTGCTGTGATGCCAACTGGCTTCAACATGTACCACTTGCTCTACTGTGTATGGGCCAGTATCGAGTTTATAGTCTTGGGGCAAATAAGGACGTGTGATATGACGGGTTAGGCCTAGGGTTTCAATCAGATCTTTAGGTTTCACCAAACGAACCATTTTGTCCAAAAGCTTAGGATGCTTACCCAATAATTTGACTGCCAAAGCCGCTGCATGTGGCGTGTTATAGGGGTCCCACTGATGGATGTGCGGATCGATGAGTGCAAAGTCCAAATGCTGCATGTTCTTCCCTAAGTCATATTCCTTAGCGATTACCTTACTGTAAATTGAGGTGTTGCAACATTGTATTTCGTTTCAAATACGACGAAATAAAAAAAGCCTGCGCAAGGCAGGCTTGGATTGATCAGTGATCGTGTTTGTGGTCATGCTTGTTGGCATGAAATTCTTCGTTATGACGGAAACGAAGGTAGTTTTCAAACTGTTCACAATATTCGTCATAGTTGTCTTCAAGCATCATTTGGAACTGTTGCAAAATATAAGACATCACTTGCTCTTTGGCATCACGCATTTCATCGCCATCTTTAAAGTTGTTGGCTGCCACCCACGTGTTAAAACGGGCTGTACCAAACAACATCGCAGCACTCACTTGGCCACGTATTTCAGCAGGTTTCACTTGTGAACCTTTTTCAGTGCGACAAAAATCGTTTGCTTGCTTAATAAATTCATCTGCACGTTCAAAAAAAGCAGCATTCAACGCTTCTTCTTCGGTTACATCTGTTGCTTCAATCTTCTGAACCATGAACTTGTCCTAAAATACATAAATAACTCAGACTGCATTATAGGCAAAGCCTTGCAGAAACTAAACCTTTGCCTTAATCTAAAAATAGCCTAAGCAATAAAATAGAGAATATCCATGCAAGACGCGATTGCGGTACAAAGTTTAAAAAGTGATATTGCTTTATTGCGTCAAAACATTTGGCCACCACAAAATTTAGCCAATGTCGAAGGCTTACCGATCTACTATGGCACGAAAGCGGAAGTTGAGGACTACTACCGTCAGTGGATGGGTTTGATTGAGCGGGCACAAGACTTGTTCCAACCTTTTATGGAAGATGAAGTGTTGGATGCAATTCATTTACCTAGTCATTTGAACTTACCGCTGTTTTATTTTCACGTCGATCGTATTCGGATTAATAAAACCCGCGCCAAAGAATCTAAAAGTTTTCGCGGTATTGCAAGCTTAATCGAAAAATGTGGGCAGTTTGAGCCAGAGCAAGTCCAAGCCATGCGCGCTTGGTTGGACAGCGATGATAACGCCGCCTTGGTTGCGCATAGGGAATTTATTGACCTCAGAACCTATGTGTTTCAGCATGGGCAGAGTGAATATACCCGTACCCGATTTTATGTAAATGGTATCGTGTTAAGTACCG
This sequence comes from Acinetobacter sp. CAU_H_S139_7, assembly GCF_058599305.1. Lineage (NCBI taxonomy): Bacteria > Pseudomonadati > Pseudomonadota > Gammaproteobacteria > Moraxellales > Moraxellaceae > Acinetobacter > Acinetobacter sp. CAU_H_S139_7. The sequence goes on along the minus strand of NZ_CM178651.1, from coordinate 2,048,976 downwards.
AAGCACACTTTGAATTGGTCGATGCACGAGACAAACCACGTAAGCAGCGCAGTGATAGCTATAACGCCCCCTTAGCAGATAACAATACGTGGAAGGTGTACGGAAAGTATCGTTAACTTAGGTGTAGACAGGGAATTCACCTATAGAAGAACTTTTCGCTGCTGATCTATATTTTAATTTAAAAGACTATTTCAGCTTTTTGGTTTGACTGAACAGCCTAAGCTCTTGTTCAACCAATTTCAGCATTCTATTTTTTTCCGCGGCGATCCATCCTGTAGCAAAACTATAAGCGGCTTCTGGTTCAGGGGCTTGTTGAAATAAGGCATCTGCAACCACCAAATCATTATAGTGCCCTAGGCTTTCCTGAACTGCTTTGAGTTTTTTTAAATAGGTTTTTAATGCTTTTGCATCGAGTAAAGACGTCACAAACTCAATGCTATAACGCAGTTGTTTGAGTTGTTTACGAATACGGTGTTTTTCCTCATCTTCAAGCTGGCTAAAGTGCTCGGCATGTGCACATATTTTATCGTGTAAAGCATGTATAACTTTGAGTGCATGCTTTTTCAGTTTGGCTTTTGAAGGCGAATCTAGTTCTTGCTCTGTAAATAAAATTAATTCAAGCCAAAGTTGCGTCGTTTCTGCTCGTTGGAATAGGGCGCAGACATCAGAAATAGCATCTATACTTGGGGCAAGATGGTCTAAAGGATAACCTGCCTCAATCAGTTGAGGGAGTAAGTCTTCGTTTAGCGCATCGATGTCACGTGTTCCACCTAAGGCTTGAAAAATAGTGGTGAGTTCCTTTTTCCAGTGTGGTTGAATGTCCTCCGACCATGCAGCAAAACTTTTCAGTGCGGTACGTAAACGGCGGATTGCCACGCGGGCTTGGTGCACATGCTCACTGGAGTACTGCTGTCGAGCAATTGAACTGGCATTGGGAAGTAAGTGCTGTAAGCAATTGGCCACTATGCTTTGTAGCGTTTCAGCTTCGCTTGAGGTTTTGTTCAGTACAAGAAGTGTTTGATACTGTGCAGGAAAGCAACTTTTCTGACGAACAGCTAGAAGGCCATAGTCAGATTTACTGTGTGTGTCGAGCGACAGTTTATACTTTTGAATCCAAGGTCGTATAAATGCGATTAAATCTTCTATCGATCCTTGTTTTAATTCAAATTCGATCTCGAAAATATCAACACTGCTTTGTTCTTTAAAAATTTTTCCAATATCGAGAGCAATTTCAACTGTACTGTTTCCAACATCCTGCAAAACGCGTAAACGTTGGATCTTGGTTTCAAAGAGCAATTCAAGGGTTGGAAGTGGAAGCCCCAAAGCGCGTTTTAATTTTTTATAGGCAGCAGGATAAGCTTCATAGTTATCTAAGTCGAGTGTAGTCGTTTCAGGTAGTGAAATATCAAATTCAAGTTCAAAGCGACTCAATGCTTTTGCGCTGTTCACTGCTTTGAAGGTTTGTTTCCATGCATCATTTTCCAGACGCCGTCGAATCTCTATGCAATGCTTAGCAAGCGTTTGATCGACTGTATCAAAGTATTGGGCTGCCAAATGAATCGGCTCAGCCTTGAGCAGTGTAAAGGTTTTTTGCAAGGCCTTACGCTTCTTAACTGGAACTTGAAACTTAAATTCAATCTCTTGCATAGCCCTGACTCATGACAATCTACGTTTTACTATATGCTAAATTGAGCAAAAAAAGACCAGTTTTGAATAGGTATAAGCTAAAAGAGCAGAAATAGTGGGCTAGATGTCACTTTTAAAATAAGATCGTGGTTGAGAAACATGCAGGGTTAATAAGTATGGATTGTCGCCGTGAAGTGACTATAACTCGACGTTAAGTAGGGGTGCATAGCTATATCTTCTTAAAGATGAAAAGTGATAGAAAGCCTGTATTGTTCTGATAATGTTTTTTTATCACAGATAAATTGGTGACATCCATGCCACCAACCACGATTGTCTATCGTGGTTTTGGGGCTTATCAAGCCTCATGGAGAGTCGATAGCAGTCATGTATTTAACATGACTGCTATGGGATACAGAGCGTTATTTTAAGAATTTACGGCTAACTAAGAACTGTTCTGTCGCTTCTAAAAGTTTATCGGCATAAACTTCAAGCTTTGCCGTGAGCCAACCCAAAACAAACCAATCACTGGCTTCAAGTTCGGTCTGTTGAATGTATGCAGCTGAAGTCGCCAAGATTTGATATTCATGTGCAGCTTGTTGGGCATCATTCAACGCTTTACTGTATTTCTGCAAATTTTTCACATCATAAATTGACGTTAAAATAGGAAAGCTAAACTTCAATTCCTTAATTTTCTGCGCCAATACATCTAAGCTTTCAAAGTGACTAATATCCGCAGCATTTAAGCTTTCCTGTAGCTGTCGATATTGGTTTTGCAGGGTATTGTGCGCATAGGTTTTTAAATCCTGCTTTTGCACCTGATAATGTGAACTTAAACTAAAGGTTAATAACTCAAGATAATGATGGACGTTTTGGGTCGATTTAACTAAATTTCCAAGCTTTTCTTGAGCATATAGGATGTCTTTGGCAAGATTTTCTGTAGTGGTTGGATTCTGAAGAAAAGCGCCTAGGGTACTTTGCATATGCTGCAAATGTTGTAAATGATCAAACTGATGTTTGAATGCGGCAAGTTGCATCGCCCATTTATCAGAAATATTGCTATTCCAGTCCTTAAACAAAGCTAAGGTTAGTTGTAAGTGCTCTAAAGCAGTTTGTGCTTGATCAATATGGCTTTGCTCAGCAACACCTGCTGAAATTGCAGCAATATTCGGCAGTAAATGCTGCATTTGCTGGCCAATCAACAAACTCAGGTTATGTGCTGCACTTTCTTTTTTCGATAAGACAAACTCTTTTTCAAAACGTGCTGGACTCACTGTTTGCTCAAGCGCCAGTAAGTTACCCATTTCGGCTTTGCTGCGGACATCTAACCATAGTTGATACTTTTTCACCCATTCAAAACTAAAGGCCAAAAGTGACTGAACAGAGCCAGATTTGAGTTCGAATTCTACCTCATGGATGGTCTGTTCTCGACCAGATGCACGAACCACTCCTACATCCAAACAGACTTCAATTTCAGCGTCTTCAAATTCAATGACGCGATAGGTACGTTGGATGTCCGTTTCAAAGGTGAGCTTTAACGCAGCTGCATCTGAGCCTAAAGCTTGGGTTAAAATTTGCTGAGCCTCTGGAATAGCTTGATAAATGCTTAAGTCCAGTTCAGGAGATGACTCTAACTCACCCAAATTATGATTATGTTCAAAACGGTGTAAATGACTTTTACCTGCGGCTTTGAGTGTTTGGATCCAGCGAGTACCTTCAAGACGCTGACGCAAAGCAGCGCCGTGTTGAGCCAAGAGGCGATCAGGCGTGTCAAAATACTTGGCTTGAAGTTGAATCGTTTCAGATTTTTTAGGATCTAAAGCTTTAAGAAGGGCGGTACGTCGTGCTTCGCTAATCTGAAATTTTAATTCAATTTCAACCATGAAAAATTCCTAATTTGAGGGGCTAGGTCAATGCCAAGCCTTTATGTATTGAGATGCATGATCTGTAGTTTGTTTTTATGTGCGCTAAAGGCACACCAATGGACCACTGGATTGTAGCGAAAAAGAGACAGTATGTAAGACTTGACGACACAATAAAACAAAGTTGCAGTGCGAGATTGATCAAAAAACAATTCTGTTTTTAGTGGACGCGCTCCCAGAGGCGATTGCACTTTGCAGATTGCATATTTTCAGTTATGTTGATAGAAAAACATCAGGATGATGACAGATGAATGCTCAGGTTGAACCGAAACAGGAACACGACGCTGAACCTAATTTTCAATTGCCGATTAAGGCCTATCACCAGTTTTATCGTTTTTATCTAACAGAGCACCGCAACATCATGAGTCGTCGGCTACACGTTGCGGGCAGTTCAATTGGACTGTACTTTTTCTCTAAAGCCATACTTAAACGCAAGCCGCGTTATTTTATATACGGCTTAGTCTCTGGCTATGCCTGTGCGTGGGTGGGTCATTTTGTTTTTGAAAAAAATAAGCCAGCTAGTTTTAAACAGCCTTTGTATAGTTTTATTTCTGACTGGCGCATGTTTTCCGATGTTTTACGTGGAAATTTAAGCTTACAAGATCGTGCTTTGGATAAAATTCCAAGTTAGTGAAGCACTTTGTGACTTCATCATGAAAGTTTTATTAAAAGTTTGAAATTAACAGTTGCAAAGTATGAGTTAATGTTCTAATAATGAGATCGTTGTTTATATTTTCACCAAATAATATATAAGTGCTTTGAACCTTAAAGTGCTTTTAGTTTTCCAAGCCTAGAGTGACCTTCTCTAGGCTTTTTTTATATGGACGTTAAGTAAAAATATGCGGCTTTTTAGCTTTTATGATGTTGTTCAAACACCACTGGTTTAAAAAGCTAAAAAGCCGTATCAGATCGCTGCGTGTCTCTTATTCTTGTTATAAAGTTGTTATTTTTATTTTATTCTTGTTGCTTTCTGTATCCATTAAACTGCGAAAGCGGTGGGGCGACTATCACTGAAAATAGGTATTTTTATATAGCCTGAGCTTAGTCGCGGGATTTTTGTGCAAAGCAACGCATTTTCAGTTCCAATTCATTAAAGCATTAGTCGCCTTTGGCTTTATAATAGAACGACATAACCCAAAGGTAGAGTTAAATGCGCGGTTTATATTTAATTACAAATGATGATCCTTTAGAGCTACTTTTGGCTAAATTAGAAGGTGCAATGGCAACACGTGAAGTTGCCATTTTGCAGTATCGCCGTAAAAAAGTACCTAAAGAAGAACAGGATTACGAAGTCGAGTATATGAAAGCTATGTGCGCTGAGTATGGTGTTCCTTTTGTGATTAACGATGACTTAGAAATGGCAGTGAAATACGGTGTTGGCGTGCATTTAGGGCAAGGAGATGGCGAAGTTGCTGAAGCTTTCGCACGCCTGCCAAAAGATGCGGTGATTGGTCGTACGTGTTTGAACTCGATTGAGCTGGCTGAAAAGGCGATTGCTGAAGGTGCAACATACGTGGCTTTTGGTGCAATTTATGCAACTGAGACCAAGCCAGAAGCTGGCAATATTGGCTTGCAGACTTTAAAAGAAGCCAAAGCCAAATTGAATGTGCCGATTTGTGCTATTGGTGGCTTAACAGTTGAAAATTCAGGTGAAGTGATCGAGGCCGGTGCCGACCTTTGCGCGGTGATTAGTGATATATTAGGGCTATCAATGTCTGCGATTCCTGATCGTATAGAACAGTGGGCTGATTTATTTGCATCTAAAGCTTAAGTATTTTTAGATGTTTTTTTATTTTTTGAGTTGAGTAACTTCATGAGCTTATCTCCAAAGCAAGAACAATTGTTTAAACAAGCAAGCAAACATATTCCGGGTGGTGTGAACTCACCTGTACGTGCATTTAATAGCGTAGGCGGAACGCCTGTCTTTATTGAAAAGGCGCAAGGTGCATACTTGTACGATGTGGATGGTAAGCGCTATGTAGACTATGTGGGCTCATGGGGACCAATGATTTTAGGTCATGCTCATCCTGCAATTATTAAAGCAGTTCAAAATGCTGCAGTGGATGGTTTAAGCTTCGGTGCACCTACCGTACATGAAACGACTTTAGCCGACATTATTTGCGAAATTATGCCGTCAATTGAGCTGGTTCGTATGACCAACTCAGGTACTGAAGCAACCATGACCGCCATTCGTCTTGCACGTGGTTATACAGGTCGTGACAAGATTGTAAAATTTGAAGGTTGTTACCACGGTCACTCAGACTCACTGCTAGTAAAAGCAGGCTCTGGCTTGCTAACCAGCGGCGAAGGTGAAGCGACTTCAGCCGGTGTTCCTGCCGACTTTGCCAAACATACACTCACACTTCCGTATAACGATATAGCCACTTTAAAAGAGTGCTTTGCAAAGTTTGGTTCGGAGATTGCAGGGGTGATTGTGGAGCCTGTGGCAGGGAACATGAACCTAGTCAAACCAATCGAAGGCTTCTTACAAGCGATTCGTGATGTATGTGATGAACATGGTTCTGTTTTTATCATTGATGAAGTGATGACTGGTTTCCGTGTTGGATTGGGTGGTGCACAAGCTCACTATGGTGTGACTCCTGATTTAACCACCTTGGGTAAAATTATTGGTGCAGGCTTACCCGTTGGTGCTTTTGGTGGGAAACGAGAAGTGATGGAGTGTATTGCTCCACTGGGTAAAGTTTACCAAGCTGGAACACTGTCGGGGAATCCACTTGCAATGCGTGCAGGGATTGAGATGTTTAAACACCTGCGCCAAGATGGTTTTTATGAAAAATTGACAGCGCAGCTAGAAAAACTGCTTGTGGGTTTACAAGGCGCGGCTGATGAAGCGGGTATTGCTTTTAAAACGCAACAAGTAGGCGGTATGTTTGGTTTGTACTTTACCGATCAAGAAGACATTACCAGCTTCGACTCGATGCTGAAGTGTGATATCGATGCATTCCGTAAGTTCTTTCATGGCATGTTAGACCGTGGTGTGAACCTTGCACCATCTGCATTTGAGGCTGGCTTTATTTCAGCTGCTCATTCTGATGAAGATATTGAATTTACCCTGCAAGCAGCGAAAGAAGTTTTTGCAAGCATGAAGTAAGTATTTGTACTTACTAAAAAAGCCCATCTCATTTGATGGGCTTTTTTTATAGCATTTTAACTGTGGAATTCAATATGAAAATTAAGCGCTACTTAATGTTGGTAACTACTGAATTTATAGTTCATTAAACTTATCAATACGTTTAAATACAGCCTCAATAAAGCTGAGATATGTTAATTTTATAATTGTGATTCAGGTCACAAATTTAAGAGATCGATTCGGCTTTGTTGCACAAAGATTTCATAACTATATGATTTTAAAAGTTTTGATTATTTTTTGATCCAAAATTAAATTTATTTAAATCAGATGCTTACATATTTATGCAACAAAGCCGAAGAATGGATAAATACTTACTGGTGGCCTTGGTAGTTGGTGCATGCATACTGTTGGTGATTTATACCCAACTTGCACCATCAGGTGGACAGAAAAATTTTAAGCAAATCGTACAGCAGGCATTTAGTCGTTATAAAGTGATTGAAAAAAACTACACCATTATGATTTGTGAGATCAACCACCGCAATGAGCCAGAAGAATTGGTCTTTATTCGTATCGATCCTGCTCAAAAGAAAAATTTACGCATTTCGGGAAGAATGCTGATAGCAACTTATCCCAAAGCACCATCGATACGTGAAATGCGTAAAGACTTTAAAGACTATGTCACTTAACACTTAACACTTAACACTTAGCGTCGACGAGAGCTACTACGGCTGCGTCCGCGCGCCATACCGCCAAGAGCATTGAGTACAGCAAGCTTGGTCATACTGCCTGAAGCATGTGCATGACAAATAGCAGCAGCGAGAGCATCGGCTGCATCTTGCTGTGGTTTGATGCTCAGGTTTAGGAGCTTCATCACCATCATTTGTACTTGTTCTTTGTCCGCAGCGCCATAACCGACCACCGACTGTTTAATCTGGCGTGCGGTGTATTCTGCAACTTGTAGGTCAAGGTTGACCAGTGCAGCAATAGCAGCCCCGCGTGCTTGCCCTAGCTTCAGTGCGGAGTCAGGGTTTTGTGCCATAAACACTTGCTCAACTGCGGCTTCGGTTGGGCCATGAAATTTTACAATACGATCAATACCTGCAAAAATACGTTTTAGCCGTTCAGGCATATCAGCAGCTTCGGTACGAATGGTGCCAGCATCGACAAAAATTAGTTTTTGACCTTCTTTTTGAATAATACCGTAGCCTGTGAGGCGAGAACCGGGGTCAATACCAATAATTAATGACATGCTTGCCCTTTAAAAAAAATAATATGCCCATATTGTTACATAAGCGTATCAAAAAAGCTTGATGTAGATTGAGCACTTGATTCTTGCACCTTATTCATTTTGTTGAGATTAGATTAATTTTCATGAAATTATTTCTTTTTATATTAGCTGGTGTCATTCTCGAAGTCTTCGTATGGATCGGCGTGGGCGACCTCGTTGGTAGCATGTGGTACGTGTTCTTCTGGTTTATTGCCGCTTTCTTTATTGGTATGAGCCTGATTCGTAAGTATTCAACAGGTTTAATGCCACAAATGCAGCAAATGCAAGCGGGCCAGATGGGTGCAGATCCTGCATTAACAAACAATCTGCCAAAAATCATTGCGGGTTTTCTTTTATTGATTCCTGGCTTGGTGACAGATGTGGTTGCCGTGTTATTGCTTATTCCTGCGGTGCAAAAAGCCATGACAGGTGCACTGATGAACGTGATGATGAAACGTCAGCAAGCGATGATGGAAAAAATGATGGGTGGCATGATGGGGGATATGAATGGCATGGGCGGTGGTGCTCAAGGTCAAAACCCATTTGCAGATATCATGCGCCAGATGCAAGAAATGCAGCAACAGCAGGGCGGTTCAGCTTATCGTGACTCGAGTATTATTGATGGCGAAGCACGAGAAGTCACGCCAGATGCGAAAAAAATTGAAATGAAAGATGTGAATAAATAATTTCATACCTAATTTTAAAGCCGAGTTCTAACTCGGCTTTTTTTATCTTTATGAAAATGTTTTAAGTGCTTATGATTTAAAATAAATATAACAAACGATATAATTATTTTTTAAAATTTATGCCGCTTTTTTATGTCATTGCTTTTCACGATTTGCGCATTGCATTTTGTTGCGCAGCTAAGTCCTGGTCCTGATGTTTTGCTGATTGCCAAAAGTTCAGCTTCGACCACACAAAAAAATACTTTAAAAACTATCTTAGGTATTTCTGTTGGCATCGTCGTTTGGGTGGTTTTAACCTTGTTAGGTTTTACCGTACTCATCGACAAAATGCCGTGGATTCAACAAGTATTGATGGTGGTTGGTGGGGTGTTCCTTGCACGTATGGGTTGGCTTATGTTGAAAGCAGGCCTCAGCGCAATGCAGCAAGAAGCCTTGCTAGATGATGGTCAAAAACTGCCTCCACCAAAGGCCAACCATTATTTCATGTCAGGTTTGCTGACTAACTTGTCTAACCCGAAAACGCTGATTTATTTCAGTAGTGTGTTTTCATTGGCACTGAGTTCTAGCGCAAGTCCCTATTTAAAAATGCAACTTGCGGTGATTATTCCAATCCAAACTTTTATGACTTTTGCACTGTTGATGCTGCTTTTGTCATTACCTAAAATTAAGGCGGCATATCAGCGTTCAGGAAGTTATATTGACATTTTTTCTGGCGGGTTGTTCCTGATTTTTGCTTTATGGCTTTGGTATGATGCTCTCGCAATCTACATTTAAGTCATTTTTAAGTTCTTTAGATGATGGAGCTTGTTCCAAGGTGGACGCCTCATCTTTTTTACTTTGCGCATAGCGGTTGGGCTGTAATGTCGCTTCGGTATTTTCTGAACCTTTATAGCTACGGCTGCGGTTGGCACGTTCGCGTAAACCGCCTTTTTTAATCAACAGAACCATTCTTTCTTCCTCATCGTTGCATCTTATTTTAATAAACAATCGCGAGAAAACTAAAGGGTTTCGAGCAAATACTTTGGAATACGTCAAAAACTATTATGTTACAAAATGAAATTGTCATGATTCGGTGTTATAAAGAGGAATATGCGTTAAATCAATTGATTAATCTTTCAGTGTAAGCCGTTGCTGACATCACTTCAGGTGAATGGCGCTTGAGTCTCAACAAATACTCACATAAGATAAATGAATCTAACATTCTGTGAGGCAGGGTGATGGACAATAAAAACAAGAAAGGACAAAAACAAGGGGGGTAAAGCCATGCTCTATCAATACCACTGCGCATGTTGTGAAACAGTTGTCGCATCAACAGATAAAGACTGTCCAAACTGTGGATCACATAATATTCGAAGTCCTTTTGGATTTTGGATTTTCTGTATTGTTGCATGTCTTGCAGCAGCGATTATTGTTAAATCTGTACAAGTCTATTTGGCCGACCGAAACAGCGAACCCGCTGCCGTGACTTCGCTCTTTGATGTGCTCAATCATGACAACAAACCCAAGTAGTGAGGTTCAATGACTTCACGACTTAACTGATGGGCTATTTTCCATCAGTTCAAATAAAAAAACCCGCATTAAGCGGGTTTCTTTTAGGATCAAACTTATAGACCAGCTGAAGCTTTAAGTGCTTCCACTTTGTCGGTTTTTTCCCACGTAAATGCTGTATCTGAACCTTCACGACCGAAGTGACCATAAGCAGCAGTTTGCTTATACATCGGTTGAATGAGGTCAAGCATACGAGTGATCCCGTATGGACGTAAGTCGAAGTGTTCACGGACTAATGCAATGATCAACTCTTCAGATACTTTTGCTGTATTGAAGGTATTGATCGAAATAGATGTTGGCTCAGCCACACCAATGGCATAAGACACTTGAATTTCACATTTGTCAGCAAGGCCCGCAGCTACGATGTTTTTCGCAACATAACGACCTGCGTAAGCAGCAGAACGGTCAACCTTAGATGGATCTTTACCAGAGAAAGCACCACCACCGTGACGTGCCATGCCACCGTAAGTGTCTACAATGATTTTACGACCTGTTAAACCACAGTCACCCACTGGACCACCAATCACAAACATTCCTGTTGGATTAATGTGGAATTTGGTGTCTGCATGGAACATTTCAGCAGGGATCACTTTTTTCACGATTTCTTCAATCACAGCTTCTTTTAAGTTGCTTTGAGAAATTTCAGGATCGTGCTGGGTAGATAATACGACTGCGTCTAAACGAACAGGCATGCCATTTTCATAAGCAAAAGTCACTTGGCTTTTTGCATCTGGACGTAACCATGGTAAAGCGCCACTACGACGTAGCTCAGCTTGCTTTTCCATTAAACGGTGTGCATATGAAATTGGAGCAGGCATAAGCACGTCAGTTTCACGGCTTGCATAACCAAACATTAAGCCTTGGTCACCTGCACCTTGATCTTCAGGCTTTTGACGGTCTACACCTTGAGCAATCTCTGGTGACTGTTTACCAATCATGTTGATCACGGCACATGTTGAACCATCAAAACCAAGGTCAGAATGGTGGTAACCAATACCATTTACGGTTTGACGAACAATCGCTTCAAAGTCCACATTTGCAGTTGTTGTGATTTCACCTGCAAGTACTACCGCACCCGTTTTTACAAGCGTTTCACAAGCAACCCGCGCATATGGGTCTTCTTTTAAGATCGCATCCAAGATAGCATCACTGATTTGGTCAGCCATTTTATCTGGATGGCCTTCGCTTACAGATTCCGAGGTAAATACAGCGTACTCGCGCATAAGTCCTATCACAGTTAATTTAAAAGACGCAATATGGTACATCGACTTAGCCGTTTGAGCCAGTTCTACACGACCAAAATGACTGAATTTATTTCAATTCAACGACTTTTTATCTGATATAAGCATCTAAAAAATTGATATAGCGTTTATTTTTAGTTCGAAATGACAAAGTAACGGGTTCTGATTCAAAGTTTATGGGTGCGTATCATGAGATTTTGTGCTTTGGTTATATCTAATTGTAAAACAATAGTTTGTTTGAGTCTTTTTTGGCTTGGGTGTTAAGTGGGTAAATAAAAATGCTCAAAATAAGCATCAGAAAATAATCGATAATCTGTAGTAATTCATGAATAATTTAAAAAGGTGAATAAAATTCACCATGAATGTTTAATTGTATGTAAAAAATACAAATGTATCTTGTGATGTGTTTGATCCTCAAGGATAACGGTTTGTTCTGATTAGTGAATAGGGTGGCTGAGCTTTGTTTTTAAAAGCTGATGATTCTATCGTGTAGGATTTGAACTGGAGAAAAGCGAGAGAGACATTTCTGAGTGAAATTGTTGTGATTTTAGGCAATGCCCGCATTTATTAGACATTGATGATGAATAAATAGCGAAATATTGTCCATTAGGCTTTACCCATTCCTCTTTTTTTAAGACAATACACCTATCTTTGAATTCTATTCATCTTACTCTTTAAATCATTTGTTTGGACTCTGACCTATGACAACCCCGCTTAACGAACGTCGTATTGCAAACGCAATTCGTGTATTGGCAATGGATGCTGTGCAAAAAGCAAACTCTGGACATCCAGGTGCGCCAATGGGGATGGCTGATATCGCTGATGTGGTATGGCGTGAGTTTTTTAACCATAACCCGACTAACCCTCAATGGGCGAACCGTGACCGTTTTGTACTATCAAATGGTCATGGCTCTATGCTGCAATATGCGTTATTGCACCTTACGGGCTATGATTTATCAATTGAAGATTTAAAAGCATTCCGTCAACTGCACTCTAAAACGCCGGGTCACCCAGAATTAGGTTATGCACCAGGTATTGAAACGACAACTGGCCCGCTTGGTCAGGGGATTGCAAACGCAGTTGGTTTTGCTCTAGCTGAAAAAACCTTAGCAGCGCAGTTCAACAAAGATGAGATGAGCGTTGTTGATCATTTCACTTACTGTTTCTTAGGTGATGGCTGTTTAATGGAAGGTGTTTCTCACGAAGCATGTTCACTTGCAGGCACACTAGGTCTAGGTAAACTGATTGCTTACTATGACGACAACGGTATTTCGATTGATGGTGAAGTAGAAGGTTGGTTCTCTGACGATACAGAGCAACGTTTCTTGGCTTATGGTTGGCAAGTACTTAAAGCTGATGGTCATGATGCAGATGCATTACGTGCTGCGACTTTGCAAGCAAAAGCTGAAACGAAAAAACCAACGATCATCATCTGTAAAACGATTATTGGTCTAGGTTCGCCAAATAAGCAAGGTAAAGAAGACTGTCACGGTGCGCCGTTAGGTAATGACGAAATCGCATTAACACGTGAAGCATTGGGCTGGACTGAAGGTCCATTTGAAATTCCTGCTGACGTTTATGCAGCATGGGATGCAAAAGCAAAAGGGACGGCTTCTGAAGCAGCTTGGAATGAATTATTTGCTCAATATGCAGCAAAATATCCAACTGAAGCAGCTGAATTGAAACGTCGCCTTTCAGGTGAATTGCCAGCTGAATTCCTTGCTCAAGCAGATGCGTTTATTGCTGACACCAATGCAAAAGCGGAAACCATTGCTACGCGTAAAGCAAGCCAAAACACATTACAAGCATTTGGTCCATTATTGCCTGAACTATTAGGCGGTTCTGCGGACTTGGCTGGTTCTAACTTAACACTTTGGAAAGGTTGCCAAGGCGTTCAGGACAATCCTGCAGGTAACTACGTACACTATGGCGTACGTGAGTTTGGTATGACTGCAATTGCAAACGGTGTTGCACTTCACGGTGGTTTCATTCCTTATGTTGCAACATTCCTCATGTTTATGGAATATGCGCGTAATGCAGTACGTATGTCTGCATTGATGAAACAACGTGTAATCCATGTATATACACATGACTCAATTGGTTTGGGTGAAGATGGTCCAACGCACCAACCTGTAGAGCAAATTGCGTCTTTACGTGGTACACCAAACTTAAATACTTGGCGTCCATGTGATACAGTTGAAGCCGCTGTGTCTTGGAAATCTGCACTTGTACGCTCAGAAGGCCCAACTGCGTTGATCTTCTCTCGTCAAAACCTACCATTCCAAACACGTACAGATGCACAAATTGCAAATGTAGCGAAAGGTGGTTATGTATTGGCTGAAGAAAAAGGCGAATTAAAAGCGATTATTATTGCGACAGGTTCTGAAGTATCTTTAGCGATGGAGGCGCACGCACAACTTGAAGGTGTGCGTGTCGTGTCTATGCCATGTGCAGAAGAATTTGTGAAGCAAGATGCAGCATACCGTGAAGCGGTTCTTCCATCAAACATTCGTGCACGTGTTGCTGTTGAAGCAGCACATGTAGACTACTGGTGGAAGTTTGTAGGTTTAGACGGTCGTGTAATTGGTATGACGACTTATGGTGAATCTGCACCTGCGAAAGACTTATACCAATACTTCGGTATTACCACTGAAGCAGTTGTTGCTGCGGTAAAAGAATTGACAGCTTAATTTTTAAAAATTGACTGTTTGAAGGACGCTCCAGTTTAGGGGCGTCTTTTATTTTGAATGGTGTATATAATATGCAAGCTGCTGCTGAACTAGCTGCATAAATTTTAGGTGATGATATGAGCTTGTACGATCAAATTCATGATGAAGTTGTATTGATGGATGCGGGCGAACAGAAGTGGATTGGACCAGATCTACCTTTGGAAGCGATGGTTGCTGTTGAACTGTTATTGCAAGATTTAGCAGAAGATAAGCAAATTAAGATCCGTCGTAAAAACCATGAAAAGCAGACAGGTATGAAGTTAATTGATCGGATTCTGATTGAAAAACTATGATGGTTGTCACGTCTAAAAGAAGTCTTATTGAAGCGATTCAATAAGGCTTTTTCTTTGTGGTGATTTTAGCTTAAATATAAGCCTTACAAAAATAAATAGTACTTTGAGAGCCAAATGGAAGTACGAAATATTCAAATTGTGCCACTGACAGAAATCGATCAGTCGATCTGGGTTACACTATGGCAAGCTTATCAGGCATTTTATCAGGTTGATTTATTGGAACAGATATCTGAAAACACGTGGCATAAACTGACTGATTCTAAGCGTGAATATAGTCAAATCATTATAAAACAAATACAAATAAGTCGATGAATTATTTAGAGTTTTCTTATAATAATGTATGGATAATAAAGTAGTTTGACTATATATGTATGGTTTGCTGCACTTATATAGCAGGTCGGCTTGTAGGCATTGTGGATGTGATAGAGCATGATAGTACGCATACTTACAAGATGTGTTTACCCATGAGGACTATCATGGGCTAGGAATTGCAAGAGCTTTAATCGAACACGTCAAAATGCATACCGAAAAGCGAGCCTGTGATCGGGTTTATTGGCTCACCCATCAGGACAATTTGGTCGCACAACAACTTTATAATAAAGTCGTGAAGAAGACGGGTTTTATTCAATATCAGGTGTAGGTAAGTCGCTACATTTAAAAACAATTATATCGTTCTAAAGTTGCAACATATCGTTTTATCTTTATAGATGTATTCGTTGTAGAACTCTATAGACTAAGCAGTATTCCAATGTGAGATAAAAACATGAACTTTAAAGCTTTAACAATCGGTTTGGCTGTTGCAACTGCGACTACTGCTATGGCGAAACCTGTGGCATATCAAATTGACCCTACACATACAGCAACAGTTTTCACATGGAGCCACTTTGGTTTTTCAACTCCATCTGCTAACTTCAGCGACATTCAGGGTGTAATTAATGTTGATAATGCAAAACCTGCAAATTCATCGGTGAATGTAACGATTCCTTTATCTAGCTTAAACACCAACGTAAAAGCTTTAGATGAGCACTTGCAAGGCGGGGATTTCTTTGATGCAGCAAAATATCCAAAGATCACTTTCAAGAGTACAAAAGTACAAGCGGTTGGTGCAAACAAATACAAAATCACAGGTGATTTAACCATTAAAAATGTGACAAAGCCTGTCGTTTTAGATGCCGTGTTGAATAAGCAAGGTGAGCACCCAATGACCAAAGCACAGTCAATTGGTTTCAATGCAACCACTTCATTTGACCGTTCTGCTTTTGGTGTAGGCGCATACGTGCCAAACGTGGGTGATAAAATCACTGTGAATATCACCACTGAAGCATCAGTTCCACAGCCTAAAGCTGTTGCAAAATAAGCGATATCTACCAAAAAAGCACCTCATAGAGGTGCTTTTTTGTGGCTGCTGTGAACTTAAAATTTAGAGCAAAATACGCATTGAGCGGATTATGGCTGAATTATTAAACCAGTGCTTTTAAATACGCTGCCAAAACTTGTCCAGAGACATGTTCTAGGTGAGCTGCAAAGCGTTGGTTGTCTGCACGCAGTGCTGGAATGTTGATGTTCGCTTGACGAAGTTCAGCAGTATGCCCAATTAGCCATTTTTCTAAACCATCCGCTGCGACTTCAGGATGGAACTGTAAGCCTAGAATATTTTTGCCTACACGAAAAGCTTGGTTGGGATAAACTTCTGAGCTGGCCAACAGTTCAGCTTGAGCAGGAAGTTCAAAGGTGTCGCCATGCCAATGTAGCACTTCAGTTCCTACCAGTGTTTGTAGAGGGTTATGTTCAACGATATTGAGCTGTAACTGACTCCAGCCAATTTCTTTGCTATGACCTGCATATACTTTTGCACCGAGTGCATGTGCAATTAATTGTGCACCTAAGCAAATCCCTAAAGTGGGTAAATTCTTTTCTAAACGAACTTTGAGTAAGTCTATTTCTTGTTGTAAGAAAGGGTAATCTTCAGTTTCATATACCCCAATCGGTCCACCTAAAATGACGGTTAGACCTGTGTAGTTCAATGCTTTAGCTAAATCATCTTTGCCGGCTTCAAAATATCGTACCCGATAACCCAATTGATATAACACATCTTCCCATGCGCCCAAATCTTCAAAAGCAAGATGCTGAATCGCGTAAATGGTATCGGGTAGTGTCGTCATAGTTGGCTCGTTCACAGGGGTTAAAGGAGTTTAAAAATGTACAGGGAAATGCGTAGAAGTTGAAGGCAATAAATCAGAAAATATGTAGAAAAACTATAAATTCAATCCAAGATTTTACTTGAGCTGTAGCATGTTTTTAATCATCCATTTGCTTGAGCTTAAAATTTCTCGTTGTAGATGTTCATCCGCCATGCTGCGTGCCATGACGATTGCGCCGACCAGTTGACACAGTACCGCCCAAGCTTGTGTTTCACTGCCTAGATGTTGTGTAAAGAGTGCGTGACCACGAAGCATTTCCTGTTGAAAACACAGTTTTGTTGTTTCACTACTACGTGCTACCTCGGCTGCAAGAGAGGGAATAACACAGCCTTGATCTGGGCGTTGCACATGAGACAGCGCTAAATAACGTTCAATTTCGAAGTCAATCCACTCTTCGAGGTTGTCATGCGGATTGGCTTGCCATGCTTGAAAGCTGTGTTGCAACTCGGACTGGATCAGTGCTTCAAATAATTCATGTTTTGATGAAAAATGCGAATAAAAAGCACCGCTGGTCATTTGAGCCGCTTTCATAAAACCGTCGACACCAGTATTGGCAAAGCCTTGCTTCTTGGCCAGTTGAGCACTGATTTTAAGCAGTTCTTGACGTTTTTCTTCTTTATAGCCTGTTTTATAGCGCATAGGAGTTTCATCAAAATAAAATTGACTGACGCTAAAAACTATAACATAGTGATCGTTATGATAACGATCGTTATTTTATGAAGGGAGTGTATTTATGGATGAATTACAGCCAGAACAGCAGTTGCAAAAGACTGATGCTAAAAAGAAAGTCGCGTTAGTGATTGGCGCAGGAGATGCTACAGGGGGTGAAATTGCGAAACGGTTTGCACGTGGTGGATACATCACCTGCATGACGCGAAGAAATGCCGAAAAACTCCAGCCCTTAATTGCAGAGATAGAAGCTGAAGGTGGCCTTGCATATGGCTTTGCGTCGGATGCACGTAAAGAAGATCAAGTCATCGCTTTGGTAGAAGAAATTGAAGCCAATATTGGTGAAATCGATGTTTTAGTGTTTAACATTGGGGCGAATGTGCCATGTAGTATTTTAGAAGAAACTGCACGTAAGTATTTTAAAATTTGGGAAATGGCATGTTTCGGCGCGTTCTTGACAGGGCGTGAAGTGGCGAAGCGTATGCTCGTGCGTGAACATGGGAGCATTATTTTCACGGGTGCAACCGCAGGCATAAGAGGTGCAGCAAACTTTGCCGCTTTTGCAGGGGCGAAACATGCACTGCGTGCTTTAGCGCAAAGTATGGCACGTGAGCTTGGCCCGAAAAATATTCATGTGGCACACGTGGTGGTGGATGGGGCAATTGATACCGATTTTATTAAAGACACTTTTCCTGAGATGTACGCGCGCAAAGAACAGGATGGCATATTAAATCCCGTGCATATTGCAGAAAATTATTGGCATTTGTCGCAGCAACCGCGCGATGCATGGACGCATGAGTTAGATTTAAGACCTTGGATGGAAACGTGGTAAAAGGACAAAGCATGAAAAGCGTAGAATTTTATTTTGATTTGGGCAGCCCATATAGCTATTTGGCCTACTATCGTTTACTGCAAATAGCAGAGCAGCAAGAGATTCAGATTGTGTATAAGCCTATTTTATTAGGCGGGGTGTTTAAAGCAACAGGTAATCGTAGTCCGATAGAGATTCCTGTCAAAGGGGTTTATTCAATCTTAGATATGCAGCGCTGGGCGGAGTATTACCATATCCCAATGCAAATGAATCCGCATTTTCCAATGAACACTTTAACCCTAATGCGCATTTTGACAGGCGTTCAATTGTTGCATCTAGAAAAGTTTGAGCAAGTTTTAAAACTTTTATTCGATGCGATGTTTGGTACACCACAAAATCTGAATGAACCTACTGTCTTGGCAGAAGTGCTAGAACCAAGTGGCTTTTCTGTAGAAGATATTATGAGTATGGTTCAGTCGGATGTGGTGAAACAAAAACTGATCACTGAAACAGAACAGGCCATTCAACGTGGCATTTTCGGCGCACCGACATTCTTTGTGGGTGATGAAATGTATTGGGGCCAAGATCGCCTACATTTTGTAGAACAAGCGCTGAATAAAGCAAGCTAAAAAAACTAAATCAACATAACATGCTATTTAAGATCAGCCGTAAAATCACGGCTGATCTGCTTCAAATTAAAATAATCGTTTAGGCGTATGTTCCGTGTCTAGACTGACCATTTCATGTTCATCTTTTAAGTCTACACCTGAGTAGCCGAGTTTCTTAGAGCCACGCATCAAAGACATTAGTCGTTGTACTGCAACAGGAATGCTTAAGCCTGCAGGTCGAACATTTGAAATACAGTTGCGTTTAGCATCCAAAGTGCCTGAGGCTGCTTTCCATGTATAGTAAATGCCCATACTATCAGGTGAACTCAGACCGGGCCTTTCGCCAATCAGCATCACGAGCATAGTCGCCTGTAGGCACTCTGCAACTGGATCACCCAAAGCGACTCGGCTTCCAGTAGCAATCACCATCGGTGCAATGCTCCAGTGTTTCGCTTGCAGCTGCGGGATAAGGTGCTGAATAAAAGGCACTGCATTTTCTTCAATCGCCCGTGCAGATAGTCCATCACCAATCACAATGCAGACATCATAGTTTTGCGGGTTGCTGGCTTTAAAAACCTCTAAGCCATGTTGTGAAGCTGGACTTAACAGGCGACCTAAGTCAGGACGTTTTAAGTATTCTTGTTTGTTTTCAGTTTGACTGTGTACCGTCAGACTATCCAAACCTAGTGTATTAAAACTCGCAACTAAGTGTTCGACATCTAAAGCTTGATGTACCGCATCTTGTGCTTCCGCATGCGCCAGTTGAAATTTCAGCAGTTCATGGGTTGGGATGCTACAACCAGCACGACCAATGGCGATACGAGCATCGGTAAATTTCTTTAAATTTTCCCAAACATCCTGATGCTGTTCAGATTGATAGTTTTCTAGAGGAACAAGTGACATAAGTTGCTCCTTATATATGCAAAAGTTTTTCAAATTGTGGCGGGATATGTTCCGGCCAGAGAATGTGCTGCTGCTGTTGTTTAAAGATGCCTTGTTCCGCCAACCACAGATCAAACTCAGGTGCGGCTTTTAAGCCTAAAAGTTGCCTTAAATACAGCGCATCATGAAATGACGTGGTTTGATAGTTCAGCATGACGTCATCCGAACCCGGAATGCCCATAATAAAGTTCAAACCTGCTGCACCGAAAAGGGTGAGTAGTACATCCATGTCATTTTGGTCGGCATCGGCATGGTTGGTATAGCAAATGTCGCAGCCCATAGGTAAGCCTAGGAGCTTGCCACAAAAATGGTCTTCCAAGCCTGCACGGATAATTTGTTTACCATTGTATAAATACTCTGGGCCAATAAACCCAACCACAGTATTTACCAGTAGTGGGTTAAATTTACGAGCCACAGCATAGGCACGGACTTCTAAGGTTTGTTGATCTACACCGTGATGTGCATTACTAGATAAAGCACTGCCTTGACCTGTTTCAAAATACATCACATTTTGTCCCACAGTCCCACGCTTGAGAGCCAGTGTCGCTTCATAGCCTTCACGCACTAATTCGAGGTTAATGCCGAAACCTTCATTGGCACGCTGTGTGCCTGCAATCGATTGAAACATCAAATCAATCGGCACATTTTTTTCAGCCAGTTGAATCCCCGAACTGATATGCGTCAGTACACAAGACTGGGTTGGAATGTGATGCTCTTGGATCACATGATCGAGTAGTTTGAGCAGCTCCGATAAATTTTGTAGGTTATCGGTTGCAGGATTAATCCCAATGACAGCATCACCATTGCCATACATCAAGCCATCCAAAATACTGGCCGATATACCCAAGAGATCATCGGTCGGATGATTCGGTTGTAAACGGGTCGAGAGATGACCTTTTAAACCAATGGTGTTGCGAAATTGGGTGATGACTTCACATTTACTTGCCACCAAGATGAGGTCTTGATTGCGCATAATTTTACTCACCGCAGCCACCATTTCAGGGGTTAAACCGAGCGCAAGTTGTTGTAATTTCTGCGTAGTCGCATCTTCACTGAGTAGCCAGTTACGAAAGTCTCCTACGGTAAAATGTGAAATTGGTGCAAATAAATCACTACGGTGCTCATCGATAATCAGGCGGGTTATTTCATCCTGTTCATAGCTGATCAGCACTTCAGTTAAAAACTGCTTCAATGGAACATCGGCCAGTGCCATTTGTGCAGCAACACGTTCCGTGGCATTTTCCGCTGCAACACCTGCAAGTTGATCACCTGAGCGCAGCGGGGTTGCTTTCGCCATTAAAGTTTTTAAATCATTAAACACATAGTGCTGATGTCCAATCAACGTTTTATAAGCCATGTCATAGGTCCTTCTATAAGTCTTGTTCGGCCTTGCGAATACTTTCAAATTCTTCTTCAGGCGTACCTTGAACGAGTCGATGACGACTATGGAAAATAAAGTAGGCAATAAAGACCGCATAAATAGTGGCAGCCATAAACCAAACTTTAGGATCCACCACAAAACCAGCTATCACCGCAATACTGGCTAAAATCAAAGCAATTGATGAGGTGACAATCCCACCTGGGGTTTTATAGGGACGATGCAACTCTGGACGGCTGATGCGCAGTTTAATGTGAGAAAGCATCATCAAGACATAAGAAATAGTCGCACCAAATACCGCCATCAGGATGAGCAGATCACCTTCACCTGTTAGGGACAATAAAAAACCAATGATGCCGGGAATAATAATCGCTAAATAGGGCGCTTTGTTTTTATTGGTCAGTGATAACGAGGTCGGTAAATACCCCCCACGGGATAAGGCGAAAATTTGACGTGAATAGGCATAGATGATGGAGAAGAAACTTGCAATTAAACCTGCTAGACCGACAAAGTTAACAAAACTGCCTAACCAGCTGTTTTGACCATAGACTGCTACCAGTGCATCAACTAAGGGTGCGCCTGATTCTTTAAGTTGTTCTGCGCCAGCAGCACCAGCACCTAAGAACAGAATAAGTAGGGCAAAAGCGGCTAAAATCAGCATTGAACCGATCAAACCACGCGGTAATGATTTGGATGGATCTTTGGCTTCTTCTGCTGCCAGTGGTACACCTTCCACTGCTAAAAAGAACCAAATCGCATAGGGCACCGCAGCCCAAATGCCGATATAACCCATCGGTAGGAAGCTACTTGCTCCGATATTTTCAGTTGGTGCAATGTTAAATAAGTTGGCGCTATTAAAATGTGGTGCCATTGCGATGATAAAGACAAAAAGAGCGACGGCTGCAATGGCGGTAATGACAAACATGATCTTGAGGGCTTCACCTGCACCTTTAAGATGAATACCCATAAAAACCAGATAGCAGATGAGATAAATGATCCATCCACCGACACCAAATAAGGACTCGCAGTAGGCACCAATAAAGCATGCGATGGCTGCAGGGGCGATGGCATATTCAATTAAAATCGCCGTGCCAGTGAGATAGCCGCCAAATGGACCAAATGCGGTACGCGCAAAGCTATAGCCACCGCCCGCAGTGGGCAGCATGGTGGCCATTTCAGACATCGACAGGCACATGCATAAATACATGATGGCTACGACAACCGTTGCGATAAACATACCGCCCCAGCCACCTTGAGCAAGACCGAAGTTCCAGCCAGCAAAGTCGCCTGAAATGACATACGCTACGCCTAAACCGACTAATAATAGCCAGCCTACAGCACCTTGTTTCAGTTGCCTTTTTTCAAAATAGTCGTCAGATGTGCTTACTGTTGAAGTAGAGAGCGGAGTCGTTGAGCTGTTAATGGGAGAATCGGTCATGTGAAGCTCCATATCTTAAGTTTTATAGATGGCTTGATGGATGCAATATTTATGCAATTTCAGTACCAAGCGACTAGACGTCCTGTCTAATATTTATATGACACAGTTTTGAATTATTGTTTTGATGTTTGATGTTTGATGTTTGATGTTTGATGTTTGATGTTTGATGTTTGATGTTTGATGTTTGATGTTTGATGTTTGATGTTTGATGTTTGATGTTTGATGTTTGATGTTTGATGTTTGATGGAGAAATGTTTAGGGTAACGAATCACCCTAAACACATAGAGAACTGTATACGAATAAGCTAAGTGCTTAGAAGAAGCCCATAGGCTTGGTTGCATAGCTCACAAGTAAGTTTTTAGTTTGTTGATAATGTTCTAACATCATCTTGTGGTTTTCACGACCAATCCCTGACTTTTTATAGCCACCGAAAGCGGCATGTGCAGGGTAGATGTGGTAACAGTTGGTCCAAACGCGACCCGATTGAATTGCACGACCTGCGCGGTAAGAGGTATGTGCTGAACGTGACCATACACCAGCGCCTAAACCATAAATAGTGTCGTTGGCAATTTTAATTGCATCGTCAAAGTCTTTGAATGTTGCCACTGAAAGTACAGGCCCAAAAATTTCTTCTTGGAAAATTTTCATGTCATTGGTGCCTTTGAAAATGGTTGGTTCAATATAGAAACCAGAACCCACTTCATTACGCTCACTACCACCTGTTAGTACTTGTGCACCTTCACCGCGACCTGTTGCGATACAACCCAAGATTTTCTCTTGTTGTTCAAGTGAAGCTTGCGCACCAATCATCGTTTCTGTATCGAGCGGGTGACCCGTTTTAATGCGTTTTACACGTTCAACTGCCATTTCAAGGAATTTATCTGCAATGCTTTCTTGAACTAAAGCGCGCGATGGGCACGTACAGATTTCACCTTGGTTAAGCGCAAACATAGCAAAGCCTTCGAGTGCTTTGTCTAGGTAGTCGTCATCTTGCGCCATAACATCTTCAAAGAAAATATTTGGAGATTTACCACCAAGCTCCAAAGTCACTGGAATGATGTTTTCAGTGGCGTATTGCATGATCAATTGACCGACCTGAGTCGAACCTGTGAATGCAATTTTGGCAATACGTGGATTGGTTGCCAATGGGCGACCAACTTCTACGCCGTAACCATTGACTACGTTTAGTACGCCTGCAGGCAATAAATCTTGAATGAGTTCAATTAAAACCAAAATGCTCGCAGGGGTTTGTTCTGCAGGTTTAAGTACAATACAGTTACCCGCAGCCAAAGCAGGAGCAATTTTCCATGTTGCCATCAAAATTGGGAAGTTCCATGGAATGATTTGTCCTACCACGCCTAATGGTTCATGGAAGTGATAGGCAATGGTATCTTCATCAATTTCAGAAATGCCACCTTCTTGCGCACGGATACAACCTGCGAAATAGCGGAAATGGTCAATGGCTAAAGGAATGTCCGCTGCAAGTGTTTCACGAATCGGTTTACCGTTATCCCATGTTTCAGCCACAGCCAATTTTTCTAGATTTTGTTCTAGACGATCTGCAATTTTAAGGAGTAAATTTGAACGTGTAGTAGGAGAAGATTTGTTCCATTGTTCTTTGGCTTTATGCGCAGCATCAAGTGCAAGTTCGATGTCTTCTACAGATGAGCGAGGGACTTTTGTAAAAACTTTACCGTCGACAGGAGAGATATTTTCAAAGTATTCACCTTTTACTGGAGCAACCCACTCGCCACCAATAAAGTTGTCATACTGTGCTTTAAATTCTACTTTAGAACCAGATTGGTTAGGGTCTACATAGCGCATATTGAAGTTCCTTTGCTTATTGATTTTTTAAAAGCATCTACAGCTTTGGTATAAGGTACATCTGTACAATATTTAAGTAGCATAACTAATATAAGGTTGGAAAAAGGTTGGAAGGAAGGAGGTTTACACGGCTTTGACAAATGTTTACAACCAAGTAATACAGTGGACGTATATCAGGAATTGTTTTGAGTATAAGGAATGATGGCAATGCAACATTTAATACAGAAAAGACAAGAAATAGAAAAGCTTAGAACCAGTAGCAGTATTTCGACGGTACAAGCTGAACAATTGGGAAAAAGTATTGCAAGTTCATGGCAGCGCTCTAACTCCGCAGAAATTCCAAAAGATCGCTTTGCTGCGCCCATTTCTGAGGGTTCCATGTCACAAGGTTCAGCGTTGCAACATGCTTTGAGTTATTGTGCAGATGAACTGAGACATATTGCACAACAGTCGTCTATGGTGGTGGCTGTAGGCGATATTGGTAGTACCATTATTTGGAGTGCGTCCAGTAGACAAATGCGTAATGCGGCAGAAAGTGTACATTTTGTTGAAGGTGGACAGTGGCGAGAGGAATTGGTGGGGACCAATGCATTGGCCTTGTCCTTAAAAACTCAACAGTCCAGTTGTGTCTTTTCAAATGAACACTACATGAGCTCCATCCATGATTGGGTCTGTTATGCTGCACCAATCATTGACCCTTACTCAAAACACGTCCTTGGGGTGATTGATTTATCCACCACATGGAAAAATCATAATAGCCTTGGTCTACTCGCAGCAGAGCGCTGTGCATCTATCATCCAAACGGCACTGTTAGAATATCAGCGCCAACAATTATATATCCGTGCTTTTGGTGTACCACAAGTACATTTTAATGGCAAAGTGATGGTCCTCACACCGCGACAAATTGAAATTTTGACCATCTTGGCGTTGTGCCCACAGGGTATGACTTTAGATACTTTGCATCAGGCCTTATATGGTGAGCGCAAGGTGAGTGTGGGAACACTTAAGGCCGAAATGTCACAACTGCGTGACTTGCTTGGTGGCATGTTGGGATCTCGTCCCTATCGAATTTTGGCGCATATTGAGGCCGATTTTTTACAAGCCGAGCAGGCCTTAGATGCTGCCTATATTGAGACCGCATTGAAGCTGTGTTCAGGTGTTTTACTGCCTAAAACAGAAAGTCCATTTCTATGTGCATGGCGCGACTGCTTGGAGTCACGTTTAAGCAGTGCGATTTTTAAAGCCAATGAAACCGATATGTTGTTTAAACATGTCGCACGTTACCCAGAGGCGATTGATGCCGTTGAGCGACTCATTGAGCTGACTCCGGATGGACATCCTGCGCATCAGCTACTTGAGAAATATAAAATTTAAAAATTATGAATTGTTTTGGAAAGGTGTAGTTACACTATTTTTTGCTCGAGCCACTGGAACAGCTCAGCATAAACTTCAGCACGAACTTCAGGTGCAGAGAGGACTAAGTCGTGTAAACCATTTTGAATGGTCACGACACTGACGTCACCTTGTAAATTTTTAGCCTGCTTTTCAATGTCTTTAACATCTAAAATCACATCACTGGTTTGCGCGGCTACGCCCCATTTCTTTGGGTTAAGCGTTTGATGTGAATGCATGATGAGTGCAGGGACGGAGAGCTTCAAACCACCACGATGAATTTCTTTCTGTGCTTCATGGATTGCACGTACAAAGCTGATCCGAACCATAGAATAGCGTGGTTGTTTCCACTTCAAATCAAAGTTCCATTCACCATGCTCATTTTGATGTAGGCTCGGTACATACCATTTATTCAGTTCACTTGGAAACTTGAGGTCAGGAAAATGCTTTGCGAGTCGACTGAGCTGCGGCACGCCAAGTTTGCGCTTAATGGGATGCATATTAAAATCATAAAAAGGGCTATTGGCCCAAAGTGCTTTGATCAGCGGATGCTTAGGATTGTGCGCAGCGTATAAAGTCGTGATTAAGCCACCGGTAGAGTGTCCTGCAAGCAGCACCGCAGTATGGCCTTCATTGCCAATGGTCTCTAAGGCTTGGGTAATCTCAGCATCATATTCGTTGAGATCACGGACGTTATAATATTTTTGATGGCTCAAGTGAGAACGACCATATTTTCTTAAATCGAGCGCATAAAAATCATAACCATGCTGATTAAATTGTTCAGCCATTTCGGTTTGGAAAAAGTAGTCAATAAAACCATGGATATACAGCACAGCTTTTTGAGTATTTTGCGGTGCTTTTTTGCGTACGAGGGTTGCGCATACAGCACCTTCATAATCGTCTGGAAAACTGAGTTTTAATTGTTCATAGCCTTCACCGAGGACATCAGTTGTATACGCAGGATGAGTCTGAGTTGCTGACATAATTTGCTCTGGTTGTTATTGTCATGAGTTTTCTTATCCTTGATGAAGTGCAAAACTTTGTCAACCACAAATAAAAAAAGACAATTTAAGTGCACAGGTAAGCAAGGATTAGGCTTACCTGAATGAAACAGTATGGACGTCTGTTTCATTCCACTTAAATTGTCAAAGCAAACAAAAAGTTAAGAAGAGAACTTAGACCGCTGCTTTAAAATCGACCACTGAAGCACTAGATGTGAGTGCAGCTTTGAAGATGTCGACCACTTGAGCATGGTTTGCTTTACGTGGGTTCGTCAGCATGCAGGCATCTTTTTGCGCATTTTCAGACATAACACCCAAATCTTGCTCTTTCACACCCAGTTCAGACAAGCTCGATGGAATACCAATCGATGCAGATAGTTCACGAATTGCGTCAATTGCAGCATATCCAGCTTCTGTCACAGTTAAACCTGTGGTGTTAACTCCCATCAGTTCAGCAATTCGTGCATAACGGTCAGGGCAGGCAATTAAGTTGAACTCACAGACGTGTGGAAGTAGGACTGCATTACATACGCCGTGAGGTAGGTTATAGAAGCCGCCGAGTTGATGTGCCATTGCATGGACATAACCTAGAGATGCATTATTAAATGCCATACCTGCTAAATATTGTGCATAACTCATGGCATCACGTGCTTCTAAGTTTTCGCCGTTCGCAACTGCTGGACTTAACCATTCGCTAATCATTGAAATAGCTTTTTCAGCACAGGCATCAGTGATTGGGTTTGCGGCTGTTGAAACATAAGCTTCTACTGCATGGGTTAAAGCATCCATACCTGTTGCTGCTGTTAAGCTTGCAGGTTTTGCAATCATCAGTTTAGGGTCATCAATTGCAATTAGTGGAGTGCAGCGCCAGTCTACAATTGCCATTTTTACATGGGTATCTGTATTGGTAATAATACAGAAGCGTGTCATTTCTGACGCTGTACCTGCCGTGGTGTTGATGGCAATAAGAGGGGTCATTGGAACCGTACTTTTATCGATCCCTTCGTAGTCACGAATATGACCGCCGCCCGCAGTCACAAGTCCAATACCTTTAGCGCAGTCATGCGAAGAACCACCACCTAAGGACACAATAAAGTCACAACCTTGTTCGTTATACGCAGTCACGCCGTTGTGGACATTGATGTCAGTTGGGTTCGGTTCTGCACCTGGGAAGATGTGGCTATCAACACCTGCATCTTTGAGATATCCTGCAATGGTGTCGGCTACGCCAAATTTAAATAAACCTGCGTCAGTCACAATTAGTGCTTTCTTTGCACCGAGGTTTTGTGCTTTACCACCAATTTCTTTGGCACAGCCTGGGCCAAAAAGTGAAACACAAGGGATATAAAAACCGTTCGTTTGATCTGCAATATTTTTAAAAGCCATGGTGCGATTCCTTCTACCATTATTTATGTTGTTATCGGTGCTCATTACCGTTTTTAGAGTATTGAATGATTCAAAAAACTTGTGTACCTACCAAATACCTACCATGAGTAAGGGAATGAGGAGAAATGGCTTCACCGAACAGAATGGCTATCGATAAAAGGCATAGCCTGTGGTTCAGGATTTGTTTATATTGGTTTTGAAGTTGTGGTGAAAATAGCCAAGTTCAAAGAGGGCCAGCCGTGGAGCAAAATGATAAGCTTAAGCAATATCAAAGTCTTGCTATACAGTTAAGACAAGTTTTTCCGAGTATTCAGCAGCTTTATCACGAGCAATTCGCTTTTCTTTCCACACTCAATGTGCAAAACGTTTTAAGTGTCGACGTAAAAACACAACGGATCCAAATTTTAAATCATTGTTTTCATATTCAGTTTTATGCGCCAGCTGAACAGGCGGAGCTGTGTGTCCCGCAGTTTATTTATCAAGGACACTATGCAGAAGCGCTCGAAGAATTTTGTTTACACGACATTGTGTTTTTAGTGGGTGATCAGTCCCCACAACATTCTTTGTATTTGCGCAATAAAGTTAAACAGCTGCGTCAGCTGATTCTTCAACAAGTGTTTGTTTTGTTCGATGGACCGAGTCGCGTGCACATGATTTTGCCTGAAATACGGGAAACACAATCAGAACTCTTTCAACAGTTATGCCAGCAAGTTGAATTCAATACAGCTGATCCAGCTTCTGAGCGAAGTTTGCTGGCCGAGTTGCAGCGCTTATGCAACTTAGATGTAGATCAGGCGGAAGATATTTTACCGCTACAGTCTTTGATGAGTAGTTATGACGAGCTGTGTTGTAGTGCTAGTCAACTCTTAGATCCGTATGTTTATCGCATTGTACAAACGGCATTTCCTGAACGGTTTTCTTTACAAGAGTTGGTGGATCATACGCATGACATTCACTTGTTATATCCGCATGCTAAAGAGCAGCCCAATATGCTTGGCTTTGTGCGGCTTATGCATCGAGATTTTTGGACATCGCGTGATTTGTTGGCAAAGCGGCATTTTTTAAAAACTGAGACCAAGACATGGCAAAAGAAGGTCGCCAAGCTCCCGATTTTTGATGAAAGCCGTACCGTAAATTGGTTATTCAAACAAAAAGCGGTGGTGACAGACTGGGTTAGTCAAAATATTCAGCACAGTAGTATACGCGTTGCCGTAACGGCTTTAAGTTATCTCGATACTCAGTCTTATCATCCTGAGATTATTGTCACGACTTTAAAGTACTTCCAACATGTTGCGGCTCGCTTATTTATACAAAGTTGCTATGAGTATGCCTTACAACAGCACTGGTTTGAGCTGGAGGCCAACCAGCATGTGGTCTTAAAAAATAGACGCCAAGATATGGATGATCAGCGGATAGCGATCAGCCCGTCTATTTTGTATTTAGATGAATGGCTCGAACTGCTGCGCCGTGTGGTCGAACAACAGCCCGAATGGGGGAAACGGGTCTACACAAAATTAAGTCGTGTAATGCAGGCCTATATTCAGCATCTAGATAAAATTGCGCAGAAACTTCCTGAAGACTTAGTGGTTTATTTTAGCGAAGACAAGCAACAACACCGTGATTTTTATCTTCAGTTAAAGCAACATAAATTGCATATTGAAAGCTTTAGACAGTCGTTTTATTTAAATCGGCCTCCTTTACGAGTTTCGGTGTTTGATGCTTATGTGCGCGATTATTTGCCTGAACATTTTGAGACGCAAAAGGAGGTTTTAAAAAATGTCACATGGAAGAGCCTATTTCATCAGGCTGTGCAGTGGCATGATCAGTTGCATAGCCAAGAGTTACTTGCGGAACTGAAACGAAAGCTTGGTTATGTCTCATGGCAACCGATCAGCCATGAAGCTTATTATTTTATTGAGAGTTGGGTGTTTGAGGAGCTTAAAGATATTGATCGCATCATTGCTGAGTCACGTCGCTTTCAACATTGCTTAGCAGCCAGTTTTGCTGAGCGAATCATTGTACGTGAATATGCTGCATTTCATATGAGTCATACCGACGCACAGCGGCATTTGACGCTCGGTTGTCACTATATTGCAGGACAACTGTTATTTGATCAGCTTGAATATCCAAATAACCAAAAAGCACTACCCGATGATGTTGTCGTCGCTGAACAATTCATTGCCATGCTGAATCAAACCCAATAACCCAGCTCTTAAAAATTAAACAACAATGGACCTAATTTGTCGCACATCATTTACTGTGTGACGAGATCTGCTTAACTTTTTAGCAAAAACTCGGTAGGCTATAGCCGTTCATTAATGGTATAGGTCTTATGAAGCAAGAAACTGCACTCAAACTCTTAAAAGCGGGCGAAAATGTCTTTTTAACCGGTTCCGCTGGTGCAGGAAAAACCTATACGCTGAACCAATACATTAACTATTTAAAAGCTCGTAAAGTGCCTGTGGCGATTACAGCTTCTACAGGTATTGCCGCAACGCATATGAATGGGATGACAATTCATACTTGGGCTGGCATTGGAATTAAAGATGCGTTGGGGGAAGATGAACTCAAACGCATGAAAGAACGTAAATACTTAAAAGAGCATTTAGAAAATGCCCAAGTCTTAATCATCGATGAAATTTCGATGTTACATGCTAAGCAACTCAATTTGGTCAATAAAGTCCTTAAGTTCTTTAAAGAAAGTGAAGAGCCGTTTGGCGGGATTCAAGTGATTGTTGCCGGTGATTTCTTCCAGTTACCGCCAGTCGGTAAAAATGAAGAACGCAATCGCGATAAATTCTGTTTTATGTCTGATGCTTGGGTGGAAGCCAAGTTTCGTGTGTGCTATTTGACCGAGCAGCACCGTCAGGGCAATGATTATCTCAATGATATTCTAAATGCTATTCGCAGTCAGAGTATTAACTCTGAGCACTTGCAGGCTTTACAAGCCACACGTCAGCAAGATATTGGGGAAATCTTTACACGTTTATATACGCATAATATGGATGTGGACACCATCAATTTCAAACATTTGAATGAAATTGAAAATGAAGGTCGCCAGTTTGAAGCGGTGTGTGATGGCAATGACAAGCTTATTGAAACCTTAAAGTCTTCTGTGCGTGCACCTGAAAACCTAACCCTCAAGAAAAATGCCAAAGTGATGTTTGTAAAGAACAACTTCGATGTGGGCTATATCAACGGTAGCTTAGGCGAAGTAGTGGGCTTTGAAGAAGATGATGACTTTGGGATCTTGCCGAAGGTCAAACTGACTGATGGTACGGTACTGGTGGTTGAGCCTGAAACTTGGTCAGTGGACAATGATGCAGGCAAAACCATTGCCAGTTTTCAGCAAATTCCATTGCGTTTGGCATGGGCTATCACTATTCACAAGTCACAAGGGATGACTTTAGCGGCAGCAGAAATTAATCTTAGTCATACTTTTGAAAAAGGACAGGGCTATGTGGCTTTGTCGCGCTTAAAGACTTTGGAAGGTTTAAGGTTGTTAGGTTTTAATGAACAAGCGTTGGAGTTAGATAGTCTTGCCATTAAGGCAGACCGCCGCTTCCAAGAACTGTCCGA
Organism: Acinetobacter sp. CAU_H_S139_7; assembly: GCF_058599305.1. Lineage (NCBI taxonomy): Bacteria > Pseudomonadati > Pseudomonadota > Gammaproteobacteria > Moraxellales > Moraxellaceae > Acinetobacter > Acinetobacter sp. CAU_H_S139_7. The sequence goes on along the minus strand of NZ_CM178651.1, from coordinate 2,017,347 downwards.
TGAAGCCGAAACACATTTTGAGGCCATTGATCTTGAACCACAGCACAAGGCCTTTATTCGTCACTGCGGTGGAACGCTCAATGAAATTGAGATTGAACGTAATGAAAAGAAAATTGCCCGTAATGCAGGTAAAGCCAACTATGCTTCTGCAACACTCGATGAAACACGTGAGTTGTTTGAAGGTGGTTATGAAATTGCAGATATCGCACAAGAGCGCGGTTTAACGGCAGCAACCATTATCAACCATTTGGCAAAGTTGCATAAAGAGCAGGGCTTGGATATTTCCGTGGCACATCCTGGAGAAGAAGTAGTTGAGCAAGTGCGGAAAATTTATAAACGCTTAATGAAGCGTCAGCAAACAGAACACTTTAGCGAAGATGGTGTGATCAAGCTTCGTCCTATTGTGGAACTGACCAATCCACGTATGGGCTATGACCAAGTTCGCTTAGCACTGTTATATATTGAATAACATCTTAAAACTAGGGCATTTCGTGCAGAAATTTCTTACTTACTTTGCTGTTAAGTTCGGTTAAACTGAATTTTAAGGGATAAGAATAACTTAGAATCGTAATGAAATTGACAGCTTGGTACATGTTACGCAAATTTGTTTATAACAATTTACATAATGAAGACTATGAGACACCCTTAAGCCGAGGGCTGAACTATTTCCTCATTGTACTGATTATGAGTAATGCTGCTGCTGTGCTGTTGGAGTCGGTACAGAAGTACTATGTGTTGTATCAAGACTTTTTTTATTATTTTGAAATCTTCTCGATCATCGTTTTTACGATTGAATATCTCTTACGTTTTTGGTCAGTTGCTGAAGCTAATAGTTTTGAGTCGGATTGGAAAAACCGCCTAAATTGGGTCAAAAGTGGTGGAGCGATTATCGACCTTTTGGCTATTCTACCTGCGTATTTAAACTTCTTTGTTCAGTTCGACTTACGATTCTTAAGAATTGTTCGTTTGCTTCGACTTCTCAAGCTCACCCGCTACTTTGTGTCTCTACAAATTTTATTACGTGTCATTGAGCGCGAAAAAGGCTCATTTCAAGCGGTTATTTTCATCTTAATGATTATGATCATTATGGCGGCTGCAGGGGTGTATTTGATTGAAAGTCAGGCACAACCTGAAGTTTTCAGCTCCATTCCAGCTTCAATGTGGTGGGCCGTAGTTACACTGACCACCGTGGGTTATGGCGATGTGACACCTATTACGCCGTTAGGACGTTTTCTTGGTGCGATTATTACCATTTTAGGGGTAGGTTTGGCCGCGTTGCCTGCCGGTATTTTGGCGAATGGTTTAGCCAATGAACTGGAGCAACGTAAAGAAAAACTTGAACTTAGATTTCGAGAATTAATCCAAAATAGCGATATTGATTTTGTCTTAGAGACAGAAAAAATTGAAGAAGTTCGTAAAGAAGTTGGGCTGACCAAAGAGCAAACAGACGATATTATTTTACAGCTCATTCGTGAACAAAAAGAAGAATCTTTAAGGCAAGAGCGTGAGCAATATGCCTATTGTCCACACTGCGGGAAGAAACTACCTGAATGATTATGCCAGTCAGTTCAGGAGTTTCGTATTTAACTTCTTAATGCGGATGACGTTATCGCGTATCGAATAAAACCTAGAATTTAAAAAAATGCCAGTAAGATTCTTAACGGCTTGATATTAATCTAAATGATGGATTGTAAAAGCGTGCATAACAATACGATTGAATTTTTATGCACGCTTATTGTTTTTATATAAAAGTCATTTATAGGGGGTTAACAAGTCTGGTTTGCATCATTTTTACATGCGGATATCGACTTTTTCTCATGCTGAAAAGCCAACAATAAAATCATCAGCCCACCCAAACTTAGTAAAACTCCGACCCAGATTGGAGCTAACCAACCAAAACCTTGGCTAATTAACCAGCCGCCCAGGAAGGCACCAAAAGCATTGGCAATATTAAATGCAGAGTGATTCAGTGAAGCTGCTAAGCCTTGTGCATTACCAGCGACATCCATTAAGCGGGTTTGTAGTAAAGGCCCCAAGCCTGCAATACTGAAGCTGACCAAGAAGAGTGCAATAAAAGCAGTGGCAAGGTGATCCATAGACAGGGCACAAAGTACATAAGAGCAGGCATTGGAAACTAAGACCCAAATAATCGCCTTGTTTAAGTTTTTATCGGCAAAGTGTCCTGCGACGACACCACCAATGACCAACCCGAGCCCAATACATGCCAGTGCAAATGGAATGACTTGAATGCTGGCATGGGTATATTCAGTCAAAATAGGCGATACATAACTATAGACAGAAAACAGCCCACCAAATCCAATTGCACCGACAGCAAGTGTGAGCCACATTTGTGTATTTTTAAGTCCACGCAGTTCATTTTGAATGCTGGCTGTGTGATCCAGTTGCATTTTGGGTAGGCCAAAACAAATTGCGACCACGGTTAAAAATGCGATAGATGCAGAAAACTCAAAACCTGCCCGCCAACCATACAGCTGACCCAGCCATGTCGCAAAAGGCACACCAATCACGGTCGCGACATTCAGCCCCATCATGAGCATGGCGATTGCCGAAGCACGTTTTTGTTTTCCTGCAAATTCTGCAACCACCAAAGCGGCAATACCAAAGTAAGCGCCGTGAGGGAAACCTGCAATAAAACGTGATATCAGCATAGACTCATAGCTGTTTGCGAGAGCTGTACTGGCATTGGCGATACCATAAAATAGCATGAGACCAATTAAGAGCGTTTTACGCGGAACCTTTGCGGCCAAAATGGCAATCACAGGTGCGCCAATAGTCACACCTAAAGCATAGGCACTAATAAAATGCCCTGTGACAGGAATGCTGAGATTGAAACTTTGTGAGATCTCTTGGATGAGTCCCATCGCAACGAATTCAGTCGTACCAATACAAAAACCACCGAGTGCTAATGTCAAAATAATGACAGATAAGTGGCTTGTGGGAGAGATGCTATTTTCTTGAGAGGACATAAATAGAGGAGAAAATGAAAAGTATTATACGTTCTTTATCACATGAAAATTTGGTTGTTCGAAAAAGTTATAAGTGAACTAAGCAAGCGTAATATTCATATGAACTCTGAAGGTTCTGCACGATGAATATTTATTCATAGCGCTATATTGAGTGGACATTCTATAAAAAGAAGTCAAATTTAAAGGCAGCAAATACAGATTAATTCGACCTAGCTTGAGAATTTGGATTTTTTTTGTATTCGCTAGGCTAGGGCTGTCCTGTACCAATGATTAGGGTAAGTAAACCAGCCGCAATGAGTGGGCCGACTGGAACGCCACGTAGTAAAGCCACTCCTGCAACGGTTCCGACCAGCAAGCCTGCAACAACATCGGGTTGGTTTGACATCAGTTTTACGCCGCGCCCACCTAGCCATGCTACCAAAACGCCAATAGCGATAGCAAGTAACGATTTGATACTTAAAAAAGATTTAAAAATACTTTCACCGCTAATTCTACCACTTGCAATAGGCACTAAAACTGCAATGGTTAAAATGATGATCCCGATATTCAATCCATGTTGTTGGATGAGTGGGAAGTATTCACTCAGTGGTGTCATCCGCAAAATAATGAGTACTGCCGCAGCAATGGTTACTGCAGAATTGTGACTAAAAATACCGCAAGCCAGTAGGATCAGGAGGACGATCAGGTTCAAATCTAAGTTCGGCATAGAGGGAGACTGGTCAAAAAAACATGTGCATTGTAACGTTTTTTTAGCCACTCTGCCGAATGAGCTGAGTCCTTTGATTGATGTTCCTGTATTTAAGTATAAAATGAGCCTTTATTTAAAAATGTGGTGTGCTGATGCTGTTGGAAAAAATGTTGCAGTCGCAAGGATTTGGTTCGCGAAAGCATTGCCAACAGTTGATTAAAAATGCAGCCATTGAAATTGATGGGCAGATCATTACTGACCCTAAACATAAACTCAAATTGGATGCTTTGAACTACAAGGTACATGGGAAGAGCTTTGAATACCGCGAAAAAGTCTATATCGCCTTAAATAAACCTCAAGGCTATGAATGTTCACATCAGGCGACGCATCATTTTAGTGTTTTTGATTTGTTTGACGATGTGCTCTTGAATCGTGGTATTCAATGTGTAGGTCGTCTAGATCAAGACACCACAGGTTTATTGTTACTCACCGATGATGGTCAGTTTTTACAAGCGCTGACACACCCTAAAAAGCATGTGGCAAAAGTGTATCGGATGCAAACGGCCGACCCTGTTACAGATGAACAAGTCCAACAGCTGGAGCAAGGGGTGGAGCTGCGAAATGAAAAAGGGAGTTTTGCTGCAACAGATGTAAAACGCTTAGCCGAATGCGAACTGCAAATGACTGTGCATCAGGGGGTATATCATCAAGTGAAACGTATGCTTGCGGCAGTGGGGAATAAAGTTGAGAGCTTGCATCGTCAGCAAATTGGAGCGCTCGACTTAACGGGGATACCAGATTTAGCCGAGGGACGTTGGATCTATTTAAATGCTGAACAAGTGGCTTTAGCCAAGGCACGCAATGATCTTGAGAGTGAAGGTCTTTAGACGCTGAATACTATAGAAAGCAATGATAGGTCTTAAACTCATTATCCGCTACAAAGCCCATGGCTTCATATAAGCTGTGGGATTGATAATTATTCTTTTGCGTTTCAAGCGTAATACGAATGGCTTTTTCGTGTCGCGCAAACAAAATCGCGGTATCGATCAATTGTTTTGCTGAGCCATGGCGACGATGCGGTGGAGAAACATAAACATCATCTAAAATATAATAAGTTGCACAGGCCACAGAAGAGAAACCTAAATACAGCAGCACAAAACCAGTAATCACATCGTCTTTGACATGAATGAAGATGACGCTTTGTTCGTTTTCAAGGCGAAGTTTAAGGAACTTTTGGGAAAGTGTTAAGTTGGAAGATGCACCATAAAATTGGCGATATTCATCAAATAATACAGCAAGTTTTTCTAAGTCTTCTAAAGTGGCACGTCTAACGATCATGTATTACTCCATGCTGTATTTATAGTGTTTACATGAAGCATACCTAAGTTTTGAAAGGGATATTTCTAAAATTTGTTTAGAAATGCAACACTGTTAAGTTTTGTCACTTTCTCCCAAGATTGCAGCTAATTCCTCAAAAAGATCAATATGTTCATCATCTGCAAATAAATCATTGGTTGCAGTTGAGTCTGCACTGGTGATGTGTTCAACCGCTTTTTGTTCTTGCTTGAGTTTACGTAGCTTAATCAGTTGTTCAATATTGATGTTCTGGTTTTCGATTGAGAAAGGGATGGATTTGGTTAAAACCACTTGTTTGAAGAATAAACGAACGGCTTGCGCAGGCGTAATTCCCAGTTGTTTAAACACTGCAAAAGCTTGTTTCTTTTCTTGGGAATCGAGTCGAATTTGATAGACTTCTGTTTTTCTCATGATTTTTTAAATAATTTTAACGACTTAAGGGTAGAAGTTATTTTAATCAATTCCATTGTAATTTCAATATTCATACAATGGAATTTTAAATTATTTTGTAATGACAAGCAGATTACAATGTCAATTCAAGATTGGAGCTAAACTGCATAAGCTGTTGAGTTATTGGGTCTTTAAATGAAAGATGCTTGGCTAAGAGCTGTAAAGGCTGACTAAAATCATCGTCGGCTTTATGTACAACTTTAGGATAGAACGGATCATTTTTAATCGGCAGGCCTAAGAAATTGAGGTGTACACGGAGTTGATGTTGCTTGCCTGTCTCGGGTTTAAGCTCATATTTTGCCCATGTTGCATCATGCTCTAGAAGCAAGATCTCGGTTTCACTGTTCGGTGCTTTGTCTAGGACTTGCATGGTATAGAACGGTTCACCTTTTTGCATATGTAGTTTTACTATGCGTGGAAAGTTGAGTTCACGGTTAAACGGTGCAATCGCATGGTAGGTTTTTTGAACCTGTCGATCTGCAAACATTTGCTGATACAGCCCTCGACTGTGAATACATTTGGAAAACATCACTAAGCCAGCGGTTTCACGGTCAAGGCGGTGGATGGGCGTTAAATGCTCAATACCTGTTTGTTTTTTCAGGCGCACCAATAGGGTTTGTTGGACATATTGCCCCGTTGGACTGATGGTCAAAAAGTGCGGTTTATCCACCACTAATAAATGATCGTTTTCAAATAAAATGTCATGCTGAAATGGCACTTCAATTTCGTGCGCTAAAAAACGGTAATAAAACACATGCTGATTTTCAAGATATGCCGAATCTGTATGGAGGATATTACCTACAGCATCATAGACCAAATCATCATGAAAGCGTTGCTGCCACTCAGTTGCTTCAATATGCGGAAATTGGTCAGATAAATAAGCCAATACGGTGTGTGGTGCGGGCGTCATTTTAGGCAGAAACACTTTACTTGCGCTCACGCCATTGAGCATGGGAGGGCAAAATTCAGCAGGTTTTATGTTGAACATGATGTGCAGGCAATATCTAATCGGTTGGTGCAGTTAAATACGAGATTTCAAGCTTGTGGCTTGGGCATTTTGTGAGTCCAGTGCTATCATAATTGTTCTTTTGTCACTTGTCGTGAGTATTATGCAGTATTCATTTAATTTAACGCTCAATAATGAACAAGATACCCAAAATTTAGCGCAAATTTTGGCACAGCATTTTACGACGGGTGTAGTGTATTTAATTGGGGATTTGGGGGCAGGTAAAACTACGCTAACACGCCATTATTTACAGCATTTAGGCCATCAAGGTTCCGTGAAAAGCCCAACTTATACCTTAGTTGAGCCGTATCAAGTTCAAGGGCGTGATATTTTCCATTTTGACTTGTATCGTTTAAACGATCCGTATGAGCTGGAGTTAATGGGTATCCGTGACTATTTGGAAACGCCCAATGCATTGTTTTTGTTTGAATGGCCGTCTAAAGGGGGCGATGAGATCCCTGAGGCAGACTTAATTATTGATATTCAAAAATCTGAAGATGAACTGACACGGTCTGCTACCTTAAGTTTTCATTCAGTAGAATTATTACAAGCTTTAGAGAGCCAATTAAACAATGCGTGATGATTTAAAGATACGCCGTATTCATACCTTGAATCCTGCTTTAGCCAACCAAATTGCAGCAGGTGAAGTCATTGAGCGTCCAGCGTCTGTGGTCAAAGAGTTACTTGAAAACTCGATTGATGCAGGTGCGACAGAGCTGATTATTCGGGTAGAGCAAGGCGGCAGTACTTTAATTGAAATCATGGACAATGGTCGAGGGATTCACGCTGAAGATCTCCCTTTGGCGGTGATGCGCCATGCGACCAGTAAAATCCAAACCGCTGAAGATTTACATGCAATTGTCAGTTTAGGCTTTCGTGGAGAGGCTTTGGCTTCTATTGCAGCGGTTTCGCGTTTAACCTTGACCAGTAGTCAAGCGGATGATGGTATTGGCTATCAAGTTGAAGTCAATGGAACTGCATTTGACCATCAAGAGATTCAGGCGGTAGCTGCACCTAAAGGGACGCATATTCGGGTACAAGATTTATTTTTTAATGTGCCTGCGCGTCGAAAATTTCTCAAAAAGCCTGGCACTGAGTTTGGTCATATTGAGGAAATCGTTCGACGTTTAGCGCTGACGCATTTCGATATTCGTTTTGTGCTTGAACATAATCAAAGCATCAAACTAAACTTGCCGATTGCAGATAGTGGTGAGCTACGTTTTCAGCGCGTACAGCAGTTGCTAGGGCGCGCATTTACTGAAAATGCTTATTGGATGGATGCAGATAGCATCAACATGCGTTTAACAGGTTGGTTGGGACATCCCTCTGATGCGCGGGCTCAGGCTGACTTGCAGTATGTTTATGTGAATGGTCGAATTGTTAAAGATAAAACCATCTCTCATGCGCTGCGTATGGCTTATGATGGTATTTTGCATGGACATCAGCATGCGGGATATTTGCTTTTTCTGGAAGTCGACCCTGAAAATATTGATGTCAATGTACATCCGACTAAACATGAAATTCGCTTTTTAAATCAACGTGAAGTACATGAATTTGTACGTCACTATGCTAAAGATACTTTATCGCAGTTTCAAACGGCAACCGCAGATTTATCTGATGCCATGAAGGTTGCAGAAAATCAAGCTTCGATGCCTGTGCAGCCTCGCTATCAAGAGCCTTTGCAGTTGCATCGTCATGTTGAGTCTGCACAAACTGGTGAGCAAGCTCCATCGGATGTGCTTACTGACTTTAGTTCAAATCAACCGCAAGGCGTCCATTATTCGGCGCAACCTTCACGCTATCAGGGCTCACAACAGCTCAATAATGCTTTGCAAAGCTATTTAGCACCTCTACGTGATACATCATCTGCTGTTGATCAAGCTCAGCCTTTGGCTGATTTTACAGTGCAAAGCCCTAAAGTCGACGAACATCCATTGGGAATTGCAATTGCACAATTGCATGGTATTTATGTGCTGGCTCAAAATACAGAAGGGCTGATTATTGTTGATATGCATGCAGCGCATGAGCGTATTCTGCTACAGCAAATGAAGTCAGCATGGGATAAACCAGAGTTTTGGACTTCTCAGCAGTTACTTATTCCCAAAGTGATTAATATCACGCGAATGCAAGCGACACGAGTGGAAGAGCTCAAAGATCAATTGGCGCGTTTAGGTCTTGAAATTGATCAATATGGCGATGAGCAGGTGATTGTTCGTGGTGTGCCTGCGATTTTACATAAAGCCAATTTTGAGGCGCTGGTACCTGAATTACTGAACGATTTGGATCCAAATGATGAAGCGCAGGGCTTACTGCAAAAGCGTGATCAAATTCTAGCGGGTATGGCCTGTCATGGTGCTGTTCGCGCCCATCGCATTTTGGGTCTTTCTGAAATGAATGCTTTGCTTCGTCAAATGGAACAAACTGAATTTGCCAGCCAATGTAACCATGGTCGCCCAACTTGGCGTGCGTTTCCATTGGCTCAACTAGATAAGCTTTTTGCTCGAGGAGAGTAGTTGTACATGTCAACACAATTGCCGGTCATCAATTTAATGGGGCCAACTGCAAGTGGTAAAACTGCTTTGGCATGTCAGCTCTATGAGCAAGGGAATTTTGAACTGATATCTGTAGATTCAGCATTGGTCTTTAAGGATATGGATATTGGTACAGCAAAGCCGACCAAAGAAGAGTTACTGCAATATCCACATCACCTTATCGATATTATTAGCCCATTAGAAGTCTACTCGGCTGCAAACTTTGTTGAAGATGCATGTGGTCTAATTGATGATATGCATGCACGAGGTAAAACCCCGATTTTGGTGGGTGGAACTATGCTCTATTTCAAGGCACTTTTAGAAGGTCTTTCAAGCAATTTACCGAGCGCAGATTATGCTGTTCGTGCTGAAATAGAAGCTAAAGGTGAAAGTGAGGGTTGGTCTGCGGTCTATGCTGAATTATGTAGTGTGGATCCACTGGCGGGCGAAAAATTTAAAGTGAGTGATAAACAACGTATTATTCGGGCTTTAGAAGTTTACAAATTGACAGGGCAGCCTATTACTAAACTTCAAGCTGAACAACCTAAAAACGTGCCTTATCGCTATAATTTTCATAATTATGCTTTGATGCCAGACCGTGCCGAATTGCACCAAAGAATTGCACAACGATTGAAAATTATGTGGGACATCGGATTTTTGAATGAAGTGGAAGAACTTATGAAAAAATACGATTTAGATGAAAATTTACCCTCTATGCGCTCAGTTGGGTATCGACAAGCACTCGAATTTTTACAGAAAGGAGATAAAACTGTCGAAAAACAACGTGAAATGGAGGATAAATCACTTTTTGCGACACGACAACTTGCCAAACGTCAATACACTTGGTTAAGATCTTTGCAAGAGGCACATAAATTTACAACGTATTCTACTATCACGCAGGCACAAGAAGACTTGCGAAACTGCTACGGATAAAGCAAAATTTAGCTACTATCTTTTTTATAATTTTTAATTGAAAAATAAAGATAGTTTTTTGCGCTGATTTTTAAATTTTTTTGGAGTTATAACATGTCTAAAGGTCAAACTTTGCAAGATCCGTTCTTAAATTCTCTCCGTAAAGAACGTATTCCTGTCTCTATCTTCCTTGTAAACGGTATTAAGTTACAAGGTCATATTGAATCGTTCGACCAATATGTTGTTTTATTAAAAAATACAGTAAGCCAAATGGTTTACAAGCATGCAATTTCTACAGTTGTTCCTGCACGTAATCCACGTCCTGCTGGTGCACCTGCTGGTGCTGGTCAACAAGGTAGCTTTGGCGGTCAACAAGGCGGCTTTGGCGGTCAACAAGGCGGCTTCGGCGGTCAACAAGGCGGCTTCGGTGGTCAACAAGGCGGCTTTGGTGGTCAACAAGGTGGCTTCGGTGGTCAAGGTGGCTTCGGTGGTCAAGGTGGTTTCGGTGGTCAAGGTGGCTTCGGTAGTCAAGGTGGCTTCGGTGGTCAAGGTGGCTTCAGTGGCCAATCGACTGGTTTTGATGGCGAATCAAAATTTGAAGACACTCAAGATGACGAAAATAATCGTTAATTGATTGTTAAAAAAGCCTCTCACATGAGAGGCTTTTTTTATGCCAAATTTTTAGTTTTCGTCCAAGCGAAAAAAGACCAGCATGAATGCTGGTCTTTTTATGTGTTCAAACTTATGACTTGTTGTTCTTACGGTCTAAGTTAGGATCTTTAATTTCGACATAAGCTCTGTTGCGTGTTTCGCGTAACCAGCTATCAAGCTCTGCATCAAATTGACGCTCACCTAAAATTTGACGTGCCATACGTTCTTGGTATTCAGCAGTCATGTCTTGTTGACGTGTTTCAGTCACTTGAAGAATATGCCAGCCAAACTGAGTTTGAAAAGGTTTACTGGTTTGACCTACCGGTGTATTTTTCATGGTTTCTTCAAACTGAGGAACCATCACACCTGGGCTGACCCAACCCAAACTCCCGCCATCACGTGCTGAACCTGTGTCATTGGAGTAGGTGGAAGCCAAAACGGCAAAGTCTTCACCTTTTTGTACGCGGTTATACAAGCTTTCGATCATTTGTTTAGCATTTTCAGGGCTAACCACTTCAGACGGTTGGATCAAAATATGGCGTGCTTTGTATTGAGGTACAATCGCTTTTTGCTCAGCCCCTTTGCGTTCAACTAATTTTAAAAGATGTACACCATCTCGTACTGTAATTAAATCTGTGGTTTGTCCCACTTGGAGTGGACTCACACGTGCTGCAAGCTCGCTAGGGATGTCAGAAAGTGCTCTAAAGCCCATATCTGCACCTTCAACTTTGGTGCCAGCAGTACTGAACTTTTTAGCAATTGCAGCGACATCGTTGTCGTTTGCTAGTACCGTTTTAACTTGCTTAGCCACAGCGTCAGCATTGTCACCTGAAACACGCACATGTAGCACATGCACTTGGTTACCGAGTGCTGCTTGACCTTGTGGGGTATTTAAGAAGTTTTTAACGTCTTGGTCTGAAATTTGGATACGAGAGGTAACGATTTGCTGGCGCAAACGATTGATGGCTAAATCTTCAGCAACGCGACTACGCAAAGAAGCATAAGTTCCTGGTGCCATTTTATCGAGCTTTTGTTGGAATGCTTCTAGGCTTGTGCTACCAGATTGTTTTGCAACATTTAAAACCGCTTCATTCAAGCTTTTTTCATCAGGTTGAATGTTGTAACGCTTCACTTGTTCAAGCTGAGTCTGACGAATAATCAGTTGCTCTAATGCTTGTTGTGCCAAATATTGCTCTGGTGGGACTTGTTTCTTTTGGCTCTCAAGTTGATGTTTGAGCTCAGCCATGCTTGCTTCTAAGTCACTCTTCAAAATGACACTGTTATCGACTACAGCAACAACTTCATCCGACGCATGTACAAAAGTTGGAATAGCGGTTGCGAGAGCTAAAGCCAAAGCACTCGCTTTAAAAAATTGTTTGAACTGTTTTGTCTTCATTAACGGTCTGTCCAAGTCTGATTAATATTGTTAAAGCCTAGAATACGATTTTCTAGTAAGGATGAAAGTTTACTGTTGAGTCCGCCTAAGCCTTTAAGTGTAATTTCGGCCATAATTGCACGTTTAGGTTCTACACCTGCAGCATTGACGTCATCCAAGTCGTTATAGTACTCGCGACCATAAACGGAGATCCCCCAACAGCAAGACTCGTAATTGACACCAAGGAGGTATTCACGAGCGACATTGTTGTCTAAGTCATATTGAGCGTGGCCCATAATACGCCAGTTGTTATGGATTGGTTGTACAAAAGATGCAACCACTTGGTCGTAATGTTCTTGACGGTCTGCAATTTCTTTACGGTAGAAATAACCAACGTTATAGAGGTTGCCTTTATCGCCCGTAAAGTAAAGTTGTAAGTCGCGTTGCGCATTATCACCATTTTCCATCCATGCTGAGTTTGCACCGAGGGTAAAGTTTTGTGAGAGCTGGCTAGATACGCTGACAATCGGACCAGAGTGATTTTCTCTGTCAAAGACGTCTGCTGTTTGGTCAAGCGTTACGCGGCGGTCTTCGAAATAATAGCTTTGGCCTACACTGGCTTTTAAGCGCTCTAGACCCACCGTATCAAATAAGCTATAGCTTAAGCCCAGTGACAAGAAGTTATTGTCTTCTAGACGGTCATGGCCATAGAAGCGATTTGCACTAAATAACTGATCATAGTTGATCGATGCTGTTGCAGAGTCAAAGTTTGGTGCGCCATCTTGATTTTTATAGGGTGCGTAGGCATAGAACATGCGTGGGCTTAACGTCTGTAAGAAAGTGCCTTCTTTTTCAAAAGTTAAACCTGCATCAAAAGTCACCTGTGGCACAACATAAGATTTGTCATTCGATGAGCGGTTGGTGTTGTCAAACTCATTGATGGTATCTTGATCGTAGAATGTGTTTACATTGCGAATAGATACTTCAGGAATGGCGAAAGCCCACGGTGTACGGTAGTTATAGCGTACAGAAAAGTCATTATAGACACGGGTGCCGCTTGGTTCAAAGCTATCGTTGGTATCGCCGTCGATAGTCCCAAAGTCCTTTTTAAAGTAAGCCGTATCGTTGTTGAACTCGTATTCTAAGCCCAGTGCATTACCCGCTTTATAGTTGAGTAAGAACTGTGGTAAACGCGCATACGGACGGTCAACGTAGGGTGTGGTTTCGTCTAGTGTTTGGAAGTCTTCAACTTTTAGTTGGGCTTTTAGACCAGGAATTCCATTCTTATAGTTTAACTCCCACGCACGACGCAGGTTTAAGTCTGTCTTAGTGTTTGGGTTATTGCTTAAGTCAGTAAAGTAGTCTTTGTCTGACGCATAGTTATATTCAAGGTTGGTTGAGAACTGTTCATTGATTTGCCAGTTATGTAAAAAGTGCAAATCTTTACGGTCTTCATCGTCATATTTTCGGTCAGAAGCTAAGTAACCCCCCCAAATTTGACCTGAACCAAAGTTTTCGGTTAGATAGCGGAACTCACCCTCAAACATTGGGCCGCGGTCGCTGATATAGCGTGGCGTAACAGTCGCGTCGTAGTTAGGTGCTAAGTTGAGATAAACAGGTACTGCAAGCTCTACACCACCATCATTGGTGAAGCCAAAACTTGGTGTCAAAATACCGGTAGTACGACGGTCATCAATCGGGAAGTTGAAATAAGGAACTGCGAGAACGGGTACATCTTTAACATAAAGTTTTGTGCCGCGTGTTTCACCACGGCCAGTTTCTTGATTTAACTTAATTTCGTCTGCTTGGATTTTCCATGTTGGCGATTGCTCTGGTGGGCAGGTGCTATAAGTTGCATTTTTTAGCGTGGTGGTCGTTTGTGACTCACGTAGGATTTGTTCAGCCCGCCCATGCGCATGTTGTTCTTCTGAAATATAGAAACTGTTTTTCAGATCGCCTTGTTGAGTTTTTAGGTTGTAATTGATTTGGTCGCTTTGCGCTAATAAACCACTTTGCGCCATTTGCACGCGTCCTTCAGCATTGGCAAAAGTCTGAGTCTGGTCAATGGTGATTTTATCGGCACGAATTTGACGACCTTCTTGATCAATCAGGACATTACCTTCAAGAACAGAGTCACCTTGTGGGTTGTAGTGACCATAGTCCGCTGTAATGGTAGATGTCGCATTGGCTGCGTCAGCAGCTTTGGTTTCAGGGCTTACAGGGGTTAACCATGTGCCTTGGCAATACGCGGAGCTTAAGTAACGACCTTGGCGCTGTTGAGCTTCAGGAGATGACTTATCAACGTAGTATTGTTCGAAAAACTTTTGCCCAGGATAGCTTTCTTGTAGTGCTTGTTTTAGCGATTGTTGTTCGTCTGAAATAGACGTGGTTGGTGTTGCAGCATAGCTTGTGATTGAGCTACCACAAAGAAGGGTAAATATCGCAGTCGCTAAAGGATTAAATTTAAACTGATGCTTCATGTGTCTCATTTACCAAGTATGCTTAAAACGCAATTAATTATTGTCGCATCATAGAGAAAAAGTTGATAAGTGGCTACACTTAGCACTTTAAAAACTCAGCCTGTATTAGAATTTATCGCAAATGAATACACAACGTGAACAATTGATACAAACATGGATTTCATCTGTACTTGGTTCAGATCAATTTGAAATTAACTTTTTAGCAGGCGATGCAAGTTTCCGTCGTTATGCACGAATCAAGTTGAATAATAAAACATTTATGCTGATGGATGCACCACCAGAAAAAGAAGATTGTGTGCCTTTTGTGACGATTGATGAATTTTTTGATACGAACGGTGTTCGTGTACCACATATTGTGGCGAAAGATTTGGAGCAAGGCTTCTTATTGCTTGAGGATTTTGGCGATGTGCTACTGTCTACACAGCTCGATGATAAGACTGTCGATGCGCATTATGAGCAAAGTTTTAAGCAGTTGATTCAATTGCAATCTATTGATGGTGAAGGTCATTTCCCGGCTTATTCTTATGAAAAGTTAATCACTGAAATGTCGCTATTGACAGATTGGTTATTGCCAAGTTTACAGATTCAACCCACTGATGATGAGTCTGCGCTGATTAAACGTACATTTGCAATTTTAGCCAATGCTGCTTTGGCTCAACCTCAAGTGATTGTACATCGTGATTTCCATAGTCGTAATCTCATGCTTTTGGCAGATGAGCAAGAGCAGGGGGTGATTGACTTTCAGGATGCTGTGATTGGTGCAGATACTTATGATCTGATCTCAATTACACGTGATGCGTATGTGCAATGGAATCCTGAGCGCGTTTATCGTTGGTTTAAAGTGTTTTATGACTTGTTACCTGCATCGGCAAAAGAAGGTCGTGACTTTGAACAATTTAAACAAGATGCTGACTTGATGGCGATTCAACGTCATATCAAGATTCTGGGTATTTTTGTGCGTTTATTTGAACGTGACGGAAAATCAGGTTATTTGAAAGATTTACCACGTGTGATGTGGTATTTACTTGAAGAAAGCAAACCTTATGCAGAACTACAACCTTTCATGCAATTTATTTGCGATAAAGTGATGCCGAAATTTGAAGCAAAATATGGCAAATACGAGGTTGTTGCAGCATGAAAGCAATGATTTTGGCAGCGGGGCTTGGCAACCGCATGCGTCCTTTAACACTCTATAAACCGAAACCTCTGCTTGAAGTGGGTGGCAAACCACTGATCGTTTGGCATATTGAAAAACTCAAGCAAATTGGGGTCACAGAAATTGTGATTAATTCTGCATGGTTGGCCGATGTGTTGATTGGTGCACTTGGCGATGGTTCGCAGTTTGGAGTGACTATTCGTTGGACGCGTGAAGAAGAAGGGCTTGAAACAGCGGGTGGTATTATTAATGCTCTACCACTGTTGGGGACAGAACCGTTTATTTTAGTGAATGGCGATGTTTGGACCACTTTTGATTTTGCATCATTGCTCAATGTCGATTTGGGAGAAGATTTTGCGCATCTGATATTTGTAACCAATCCGACACAACATCCCAAAGGCGACTTTATCTTAAATCAAGGGCGTGCTTATACCTTTGAACAAGAGCAGTCAGGTGAAGCACTGACTTATAGTGGTGTTGCGGTTATTCACCCACAGATGTTTAAGGGTTTAGAAGCAGGTAAGCGTCCACTGGCTCCATTGCTAAAAGAAGCGATGTCTGCTGGAAAAGTTTCTGCCGGGAAAATGCAAGCCGCATGGGTGGATGTTGGCACACCTGAGCGATTAAGTGATCTAGATCTACAGATTCGTCAAGGTATGTACGTTTAAGTGCATAATCACTAAGCGTTAGCTACTGTTCCACGGCTGAGAAATCGGTATACTTCAGTTTAATTTTATTGAGATGTCTTCTTTATGCATCCATTTTTTCAAGACTTAAAGCAAGGTAGTCAAAAGCTTGGCTTAGATTTGAGTGAAGAAGCATTAAATTTATTGCTGAAGTATCAAGACGCACTTGTGCTGTGGAACAAAGCTTACAATTTAACAGCGATTCGCGATCCTAAAGAAATGCTGGTGAAGCATTTATTAGATAGTTTAAGTATTTTAAAAGATTTGCCGAAAGGTCGTTTGCTAGATATTGGTACAGGCGGTGGTATGCCGGGCATGATTATTGCTCTATGCCAACCTGAGCGCCAATGTGTTTTGCTCGATTCCAATGGTAAAAAAATTCGTTTTTTAAAACAGTTTATCGCAGACTTAAAATTAACCAATGTAATTGCAGTTCAAACGCGTGTTGAGAATGAAGATAGCATCCATGATTTGGGTCAGTTTGATGTGATTACTAGTCGTGCATTTGCCTCTTTAACCGATTTTATCAATGCATCGAAGCCTTATATGCACCAAGACAGCATTATTGGGTCTATGAAAGGCTTGATTCCGCATGAAGAAGTTGAAGCGTTCAAAAACGAATTTAGTTGTGACATTATTGCGTTAAAAGTTCCACGTTTGGACGAACAACGACACTTACTTTTATTAAAACGTATCTAAAAAAATTCAAAGGATTAGGCGGGTCATGGCACAAATTATTGCGATTGCGAACCAAAAAGGTGGTGTAGGTAAAACCACAACCGCAGTAAATTTGGCTGCATCTTTAGCAGTACTTAAAAAGCGTGTTTTATTGGTTGATATGGACTCGCAAGGCAATGCGACCATGGGGTCTGGCATTCAAAAAAATGACTTACTGTATTCAGTGACCGATGTTTTACTGGGTGAAGTACCTATAGAAACTGCAATTACCAAGGCGGAAGTGGGTTATAAGGTCTTGGGTGCAAACCGTGATTTGGCAGGAGTTGAGCTTGCGATTGCTGAACAAGAAGGGCGTGAGTTTATTCTGCGTGATGCGTTGCAAGAAATTGAACAAGCATATGATTACATCATTGTGGACTGTGCGCCAAGTTTAAGCTTGATCACGGTTAATGCACTGGCAGCGGTGGATGGTGTGATGATTCCAATGCAGTGTGAATACTATGCTTTGGAAGGTTTGGCAGATTTAACACAGACCATTGATCGTATTCAACAAGCATTAAATCCTGAGTTAAAAATTATTGGTGTTTTACGCACCATGTATGATGCACGTAATGCACTGACGCGTGATGTGTCTGAAGAATTAGAACAATACTTTGGCAAAAAACTCTATGACACGGTCATTCCACGTAATGTGCGTCTAGCTGAAGCACCTGCGCATGGTTTGCCTGTGATTTATTTTGAAAAAAGCTCGAAGGGCGCAGTTGCTTATTTACATTTAGCAGCTGAAATGATTAAGAAAAGCAAAGTGAAAAAAGGAAGTAACGCATGACCGTTAAAAAACGTGGACTGGCAAAAGGTCGTGGTTTAGATGCCTTACTCGGTTCCATTCAAAAAGAGAAATTACAACTTGAAGCACAAGCTCTTGATCACGGTCAGCTAAAACAAATTGATGTGCATTTATTACAACGTGGTGAATATCAGCCACGTCGTTTTATTAATGAGCAAGACTTACAAGAGTTAGCGGCATCGATTGAAAAACACGGTGTGATGCAGCCGATTGTGATTCGTCCAATTGATAATGAAAAGCACCCCTATGAAATTATTGCGGGTGAGCGTCGTTGGCGTGCGGCCCAACTTGCTGGCTTAACGCAAGTCCCAGCCATTGTTCGTGATTTAACAGACCAAGTTGCAATTGCACTGGCGTTGATTGAGAACATCCAACGTCAAGACCTTAATCCGATTGATCAAGCGATGGCATTACAACGTTTTCATGAAGAGTTTGGTTTAAGTCATCAAGAAATTGCGGATACGGTAGGCAAAGCGCGTACCACAGTAAGTAATTTGCTACGTTTATTAAGTCTAGCTGAGCAAGTTAAAGACTTTATGCAGCAAGGTTTACTAGACATGGGACATGCTCGTGCCATTTTGACTTTGAAAGGGAAAGATCAACTGAAAGTCGCAGAATTGGTGATAGAGAAAAGCTTATCTGTTCGCCAAACTGAACAATATGTTCGTGATCTCAATGCGCCTAAACAAGAAAAATCCAAAACGGAAATTGCACCAGATCTTCAACAATTGACACAGCGCTTAACAGATCGTTTTAGTGCAAATGTCAAAATTGATCATAATAAACAAGGGAAAGGCAAGCTCACGATTCATTATCATTCACTCGACGAGTTGGATGGTATTTTGAATATTTGCTTAGCTGAATAATTTTATTTTCTATTTCTAAATACTTGGGGAAGTGTTATGTGGGAATTGGTAAAAGCAGGTGGGTGGCTTATGCTGCCCCTTGTGCTCTGTTCGATCTTTACTGTTGCGATTAGCTTAGAGCGTTTTATTCGCTTGAAGAAAACTACTATTTTACCGAAAGATTTGCTATTAAACCCAGCGCAAAGCGTACAAATGGTTTTGCCTAAACTTAAACAAAATCAGGATTTACAGGCAACGACATTGGGTCGTATTTTGGAAGCTGGTTACCAAAGTAAGGCACAAGGTGAACAGTTTGCACGTGCACAGATGGAAGCAACAGCCTCTCAGGAAATTGGTTATCTTGAAAAAAACATCAATTTTTTGGGAACATTGAGTGCTGTCGCGCCTCTTTTAGGATTATTGGGAACGGTACTTGGGATTATCGAGTCATTTTTAATGATTGATATTGGGAATAGTAGTAATCCAACACTGATGATTCCGGGGATTTCTAAAGCACTGATTACAACTGCGGCAGGAATGTTCATTGCGATTCCCGCATTATTTGCTTATCGTTATTTTCAGCGGTTAGTTCAAGAGTATGTTGCTGAATTAGAACAGCAATCGACTTTATTTCATGCGGCTTTATTTTATAAGCAAACAGAAACTGTGCTTGAAAACCATGATGATGTTGTTGTGAAGCAAGCGAGCTAAGGTGAAGTATGAAATTCAAACGTTCACAAGTTGAAGATGTTCATATTAACCTTACACCAATGATTGATTGCTTATTATTTATTTTGGTGTTTTTATTGCTGACCACCACCTTCAATCAATTTAGTCGTATGAATTTAACCTTACCTGATGCGCAAGGTGTTCCACCGAAAACATTTGATCATAAAATCGAAGTGGTGGTAGATTCCACAGGGCATTATTCAATTAATGGTCAGTCTATTGCATCGAAAGATGTTTCAGAATTAAATACCGCAATTAAACAGATTTCCAATGACCGTCGTGATCTAATGTTTGTGATTGCTGCGGATGCAAAAGCAACCCATCAGGATGTGATCCGTGTGATGGATGTGGCAGGTCAGTTGGGATTTGTAAATATCAATATTAGTACCAAAGTGCCTTCTCGAGGTTATTAGTGAAACACGATTTAAAAGTTTATCTACGTCTACTGAGCTATTTAAAACCGTATTGGGGCGTAGCGATTCTTGTGGTGATTGGTTTTGCTATGAATGCGGCGACAGAAGTTTCTGTCGCTAAATTACTTGAAAAAATTATTGAAGCGATTCAACACCGTGATCAAGGTTTTACGACATTGTTCCCAATTTTGGTTGTTGTGGTAATGTTCTTCCGTGGGCTGGGTTTGTTCATGGGCGGCTACTTTACAGCGGTCATTTCCAGAAACTTGGTCTTTAATATTCGCCAAGAAGTCTTTGCCAAATTATTGCGTCTTCCTTCGCAGTATTATCTGGACAATAACAGTGGTCATATCACTGCGAAAATTATGTATAACGTGGAGCAGCTTACAGCCGCATCTACAGAGTCATTAAGAACTATTGTTCAGCAAGGTCTAATCACTCTTGCATTGCTCGGTTACCTTATATATAGCAACTGGCGTTTGACTTTGTGTATTTTGATTTTTGCGCCACTGATTGGGTTGCTTATTCGTAAAGCAGCAAAGCGTATGCGTAAGCTCTCTATTCAAGTCCAAGACACCATGGGGGATGTCAATCACGTGGTACAAGAGACAGTCAATGGTCACTTAGTGGTGAAAGGTTTTGGTGGTCAAGGGTATGAGCAACAACGTTTTAAAGATACCTCATTGGAGAATTTACGACGCGGTTTGAAAATGGTGGTTGTGCAACAGCTCAATAGTCCAATTGTACAGTTGATTATGTCCGTTGCTCTGAGTATTGTGATGTGGATCGCACTACGCCCAGAAATTCTACAAGATACCAGCGCGGGTCAATTTGTGGCGTATATTACTGCAGCAGGTATGTTGAGTCGGCCAATTAAAGCATTGACTGATGTGAATGAAAAAATTCAACGGGGTATGGCGGCAGCACATTCCGTCTTTGAAATTTTAGATTTGCCTGAAGAAAAAAATACTGGGACTTTAACTCCAGTACTGAAAGGTAATATCGACTTTAAAGATGTGAACTTAGTTTATGTGGATGGTTATCAAGCGCTGCATGATTTTAATCTGAGTGTCAAAGAAGGTGAGACGATTGCTTTAGTGGGGCGTTCTGGTGCTGGTAAAACGTCTCTGGTGAATTTACTGGTGCGTTTTCAAGATACGACCTCGGGTCAAATCCTCTTTGATGGTATTGATATTCACGATATTGAAATCAATAGTCTGCGTACCCAAGTGGCAATGGTCAATCAGCAAGTGGTTTTATTTAACCGCACTGTGCGTGACAATATTGCCTATGGGCAGCTTGAAAATGCCTCTGATGAAGAGGTAATTGCAGCGGCAAAAGCAGCTTATGCACATGACTTTATTATGGCTTTACCACAAGGCTACAACACCAAGTTGGGGGCACAAGGTCTCAATTTATCAGGCGGTCAACGCCAACGTATAGCCATTGCTCGTGCGATTTTGAAAAATGCGCCTGTGCTGATATTAGATGAAGCTACCAGCGCGCTTGATAATGAATCAGAGTACTTTATCCAGCGTGCTTTCGATGCTGCAATGCGAGATCGTACCACGATCGTAATTGCACATCGTCTATCTACCATTGAGAATGCAGACCGCATTGTGGTGATGGATAAAGGGCGTATAGTAGAGCAAGGTACACATGCTGAACTTATTGCAAAGCAGGGTGCTTATTATCAACTCCATCAGCGTAATTTTGAGGAAAACTAAGTCATGTCAGGTGCACAGTTTATTCAGGATGCTTGGAACTCACAGGCAAAGTGGTTAATTGTGCTTCGTCCGCTGTCTTGGTTATATCGAGGTGGTTTTCTTTTAAACCGTAAGTTGTATCGGTGCAATATTAAAAAAGCGTATACGGCTCCTGTACCTGTCATGGTGATTGGTAATATTACCGTGGGTGGGAGTGGTAAAACTCCTCTGCTCATTCACTTAGTGAGTTATCTGCAAAGTAAGAATATTCGAGTGGGTGTGATCAGTCGTGGTTATGGTGCCAAGGGCCCATTTCCGACTATGGTGGATCTGAACTCATTACCTGAAAATGTAGGTGATGAACCAACACTCATTGTGCAATCTACTGATGTGCCGATGGCAGTGGGTCCCAACCGCCAAGAAAGTATTGAACTGCTTTTATCTCACTATCCCATTGATTTGATTATTAGTGATGATGGGCTTCAGCATTGGGCATTAAATCGCCAAATTGAGTGGATTGTTCTAGATAATAATCGTGGACTAGGCAATGAAAAGTTATTGCCCGAAGGTTATTTACGAGAACCAAAGTCTAGATTGGATCAAGGCATAGTGATCGAACATGCAGATCATCCTACACGTAGTATGCACATGCACTTAGAAGTTGCAGAGCCTTATTTGTTGAACAGTACTGAAGCGAAAGCATTCAATCCGCAAGATGATTTTTATGCGGTCGTGGGGATCGGGTTTCCGCAGCGTTTTTATCGTACTTTAGAGCGTATGGGAGTACAGCAGTTCCAGTGTCATGAGTTTGCCGATCATTATGAGTATGAGTTAGAGGATTTGGTTTTTGATGATGCCAATCCCATTATTACCACTGAAAAAGATGCAGTGAAAATTTTAGCGTTGCTCAAACAAAACCCTAGTTTTGCCCGCGATATTTGGGTTGTTCCTGTCGATGCGGTGTTATCGACGGCGTGTTATGACACCTTACATCAACAGCTCGCCGCTGTAGGTATTGAAATTTCTTAAGGTCTATTATGAAGCATATTGTTATTCCTGCGCGTTTTGCGAGCACACGTTTATCTGGAAAACCACTTCTTAAAATTCATGGTCGTGAAATGATTTTACGGGTCGTTGATCAGGCGAAGAAAGTGGAAGGTTTTGATGATCTCTGCGTTGCAACGGATGATCAGCGAATTTATGATCTTTGCATGGCTGAAGGCGTGGATGTAGTGTTGACCTCAGCGGATCATCCTTCGGGAACAGACCGCCTTAGTGAAGTGGCGAAAATTAAGGGCTGGGCCAGCGAAGATATCATTGTGAATGTTCAAGGTGATGAGCCTTTATTGCCGGCGGCTTTGGTTAAGCAAGTCGCGCAACTTTTAGAGTCACAAGCTGAGTGTTCAATGTCGACCTTGTGTGAACCAATTCAGCATTTAGATGAATTTAAACGTGACAGCATTGTTAAAGTGGTGATGTCGAAGTACAAACAAGCACTTTACTTTAGTCGTGCCACTATTCCATATGACCGAGATGCTGCAAAACAAGTGGAACAAGCGTTGCATAAACAAGCCTTCCGTCATTTGGGCTTGTATGCTTACCGCGTGAAATTGCTCCAAGAGTATGTGACATGGGATATGGGTACACTCGAAAAGCTCGAAAGCCTAGAGCAACTGCGTGTTTTGGAGAATGGGCACCGTATTGCCATTGATATCGCAGAGGCAAACTTACCACCGGGTGTGGATACACAAGAGGATTTAGATCGTTTAAATGCCATGGATGTGGCTCATTTTGCATAATAGAACTTAGGTCATCTACATGAAGCAAACGCTGCCTGAGCAGATTTATCCGTGGCATCAAAATGTTTGGGAAACTTTAACCACACGCTTTCCTCATATCGGTCATGGCTTATTGTTTTATGGTAAAAAAGGTTGTGGTAAAGAGACTTTTGCTGAGCAGTTTCTTGCTTGGGTCTTATGTGCTAAGCGGCAGCCAAATCATTTGGCCTGTGGGGAGTGTGGAAGTTGTCAGTGGTTAAAGGCGGATACACACCCCAATTATGTGCACATCACTACCGATGAAGACAATAAGAAACAAAATGCTAAGATCAAAATTGAGAAAATTCGTGATCTGCTGCCTTTTGTGCAGCAAACGGTAGACGGTTGGCGCGTCATCATTATTGAACCAGCCGAAGCTTTAAATACAGCTTCAGCCAATGCTTTATTGAAAACGCTTGAAGAACCAGGTGATCGTGTTGTTATCATTTTATTGGCAGATCATTATTTAAAACTGCCTGCAACCATTCGCAGTCGTTTGCAACATTTTGCTTTGGATCGCATAAATGAACAGCAAGCAGAGCAATTTTTAAATCAGCATTTGTCCCATAGCGATTTGGCACAGCAACATTTGTTGATGAACTTGTCCAATCATATGCCGTTGCAGGCAATTACATTGTCCGAGAGTGAATGGATTCCCCAACGTGCTGAATTTTTAAAAGATTGGCAAAAGTTGGTGATAGATAAAAATATGCCGACGGCAATTGCGACCAAGTGGAATAAAGCGCTGACATTTAGTGATTTTAGTCAAATGTTTGAGTACTTGTTGTCAGATTTGATTTGTGTCAAGCTAAATCAGCAGTTAAAAAACACTGATTTGGATTTTAATGTGCTGGCAGAACGGTATTCACTTGAAACTTTGTTTTCAATTTATGCTGAGTTGCAACAGTCAAAACAATATATTGAACAAAACGTACAAACTAATTTAGTGCTCGACCAATTGTGTATTCGGTTGATGGATGTTTAAAACAGGGGAATTTTATGCAACCACGTATGGGCGGGATTATTCAAGCCAATATTCCAGATAAAGCAACGTTATATGCAAGCTACATGCCCTTTGTGGTTGGTGGTGGTTTATTTATTCCATCCAAACAACCCGTAAAAATGGGAGAGGAAGTCTTTGTTTTGGCAACATTGCCAGAGCAAGCACAGAAAATTCCTCTCACAGGTAAAGTGATTTGGATTTCGCAAAAGCAAAATGGAATCAAACTCCAAGGATTTGGTATTCAACTTTCTGGGGAGAAAGGGGTTTATTACAAATCAGAAGCGGAAAAGTTGCTTGCAGGTATTAAGTCTGAAGGGCGAACTAGTTACACTATGTAATTAAGTATATGAAGTAGGAAACGCCTGTGTTTGTAGATACACACTGCCATTTAACCATGCTAGATTTAACCCCTTATGATGGGGATTTAGATTTAGCATTAGCGCAAGCACGTGCAGCGGGCGTTCATCGCTTTATGAGTATCTCGGTTGATCTTGATGATCATATTGAGCTAGCAAAAATTGCGGCACGGCATGACGATGTGGGCTATAGCGTCGGGGTACATCCTTGTGAAGATCCTGAAACCATGGCTCGTGCAACCACAGACTATTTAATTGAGTTGGCACAGCCTGAAAAAGTTTGGGCAATTGGTGAGACTGGGCTCGATTATTTTCATAGTACAGATTTCATCGCTGAGCAAAAAGACTGTTTTGCACGACATATTCATGCTTCACAAGCCGTAAAAAAACCAGTTGTTGTGCATACCCGTTCTGCCAAGCACGATACTGTTGATATTATCCGTGCTGAAAAATCAACGCATGGAATTTTGCATTGTTTTACAGAAGACTGGGAAACGGCCAAAGCTGTCTTAGACTGTGGTTATTATGTATCATTTTCAGGAATTGTATCTTTTAAAAATGCGCAAGATTTACGTGATGTGGCGAAGCAAGTTCCTTTAGATCGTTTGTTGATTGAGACGGATAGTCCTTATTTAGCCCCGATGCCATATAGAGGAAAGTCTAATGAGCCAAAGTACGTACCTTATGTAGCCAAAGCCTTGGCAGATGTATATGATAAGTCCTTAGAAGAGATGGCGTTCATCACAACACAGAACTTTGAAAACCTTCTCAACATGAAGTAAATAAATTGAAACGATAAAAGTGTATAAGAGAGTACTAGGGTGAAAATGGATCGTCAGGCTCAGTTTCGAGCAAGAGAAGCGTTAATTTTCCAAGTGGCTGAACAGTTACTTTTAGAAAATGGCGAAGCAGGAATGACCCTTGATGCATTGGCTGCGGAATTAGATCTAGCAAAAGGTACGCTTTATAAACATTTTCAAAGTAAAGATGAACTGTATATGTTGCTCATTATTCGTAATGAGCAGATGTTGCTTGAAATGATTAAAGATACAGATAAGCAGTTCCCTGAACATCTGGCTTTTTTTATGTTACACCATTTGCATCATCCTGAACGCACGGTGCTATTTCACCAAATAGAAGAGCGATTATCCACCACAGGTGTTGGGATCTATCAGTTGTTTACTGAACTTTATCAAATTCGGAAGCAACGTCTGCGTTTAATTATTCGTATGACCGAGCGGTATTTGGAGTCGATAGAGAGTCAAATGACAGTACGTGACTATTTAGCATCTATTTGGTCTTTGACGCACGGTGCCGCAGCGATTTTGAACTCTAGTTTTTATCAACGATATTTGGGGTCGCGCGATACTTTGCGCGTGGCCTACATCGACCAAGCTCTGGCGATGCCTAAACAAACGGGCGCAGCGGGATATCTTGCTTAGCGGATAGGATGTATGAAACAGAAACCACCTTCAAGGATTCAAGGATTTACACTGGTTGAATTGATGGTGGTTATTGTTATTATGGCCATTCTGGCATCATTGGTGATGTTAAATATCAATGGAGTTGACCAACGTAAAGCTGCGCAAGCCCGTGATTTTTTTATCATGGATGTACAGAAAATTGCACGTGAGGCAAATGATCAAGCACGTGTTTTGGCATTAGAAATCTATCCTGCGACTGATGTGGCTGATTTTTCTTATGCTGTCGTTGAATATAAAAACCCACAACTCATCATGCAAGCAGAACAACAAAATAATGTAATGTTGAATCATCAAAAATGGCAAAAATATAATGAGTTCCCGCAGCAAATGTTAGCTAAAAATGTTTCTTTTGCTGTGCAATCCTTAGACTATGATGTTTCCCAAGCCCAAAACGATGATTTAACCCAAGAGAATGCACCTAAACTGATTTGGTTGGGGAATGGCGAAGCCAAACCTGTTCGTATTCAATTTTATTATGCCAATGAGCCCGTGGGTGCAGAAATTGAAATTGATCATTTGGGTAAAATAAATGCGAGCTAAAGATTTAAAGAATAGTCTGCCGGCTTGCGCTCGAATGAAATGCTATTTCATTAATTCTCGTACCTCAAGCATAGCTTTTGGCCTTGCTCGAGTTAACCGTGTCTCAGGATTTACGTTACTGGAAGTGATGGTGGCGCTGGCTATTTTTGCTTCGGCAGCGGTCGCTTTAACCAAAGTGGGTATGCAATATACTCAGTCTACAGCCCATGCCATCTTGCGTACCAAGGCACAATTTGTTGCCTTGAATGAAATTTCGATGATGGAAATCAATCGTGATTGGCTACAAGGCACGGCCTCTAAACAAATCACCCAACAAGGTGAAACTTGGCAAATTGATAAATCAGCGCAAGCAACGATTAGTACTAATGTGCAACGCGTCAATGTACAGGTGAGCTTGGTGAATACTGAAACTGGAAAAGTAGATTCGGGTGTTACGAGTTTAGTTTTTTTTAACCATCGTGATGGAAGCCAACCATGACAAAACGCTCAGGCTTTACTTTGGTTGAGTTATTGGTGGCAATCGCGATTTTTGCTGTGCTTTCAGCTTTGGGTTGGAAGGTTTTTGATTATCTGATCAAGATTAAAGAGCGTAATACCCAACATGAACAGCGCTTAGGTCAACTACAAGAAGCATATCAACAAGTGTTACGTGACACGGTGCAAATTGTACCAATTACTGCCAATGTTGCGGGGCAGGTTCAACCCGCAGTCATGTTGCAAAATGGTCAGTTAACCTTTAGTAAAGCTGGCGTGACTGATCCTTTAATGCAAGGCATACCGCCTGAAGAGCGAGTTGAATATATTTATAAAGCAGATGAAAAAAAACTGTACCGTTATAAATATAAAAATTTAAATCAAACAGGTAATGATCAACCTGAAACCAGTGTTCTACTTGATTCAGTTGATCAATTTCAAATTATGTTACTCAATCCCAATGAAATGGCACAATGGCCTGAGGTGGCATTGAGTGAAAATGATGTGACTCAGGCAAAAATACTACCGCGCGGTTTAAAAATAAACCTCACTGTCAATGAGGTGAGTTATGAATGGGTGTTTAGTTTATTAAATACAGACTTTTTAAAACAAAAAAATTAAGTTGCAGGATATGAAACTCACGGACTCTATGCAAAACCATTTTTCCTTAAATGTATTCGTTGTAAATAGGTGGATGTTTTGAAGCGCTCTCAGCATGGCATTGCATTGATCACCATTTTGGTGATGGTGGCTTTAGCAACTATCCTTGCGGCTACGATTGCGAAACATCAGCGTAATACCGCAGAGAGTACGGCTTATTTAATGCGACAAAACCAAGCTCTGTTATACGCAAAAAGTGCTGAAGCTTTTTTTTCTGAGTTGTTGGTGGATGATGCTCAAAATGCAGCAGAAGTCGATCATCTACAAGAAACCTGGGCGAAGCCCATGCCTGCTTTTCCAGTGGAAGATGGTTTTGTTTCTGGGCGTTTAGAAGATGAATCGGGTAAATTTAATTTAAATGCTTTAGTTAAGTCGGATAAAAAGCCGAATGAGGCTGCAAAACTTTGGTTTGAAAAGCTGTTGGTACGTGTGGGGTTGCCTGCGCAACTTTCAGAAGCAGTGATTGATTGGCAAGATGAAGATGATGAAGTCAGTGGGCCGATGGGTGCTGAATCTGCTTATTATCAAAGTTTAGCTCAGGGTTATCTGACATCAAATCGTGCTTTTTATAATGTTGAACAGTTGAAGTTGGTGCGTGGGTTTGAGGGGCGTAACTATCAACTGATTGCACCTTATGTGAGTGCTTTACCGAGTAATGAATTAAAGGTGAATGTAAATACTGCACCTGCGCTGGTGTTGGCCAGCATTGATCCTAAGTTGGATGTATCTGCTATTCAAAATTTACAAAAGCAAAGACAGGCCAATTTGGAGTATTTTTCCAATGCTAATGAACTGTGGGAGGTCGATCCGTTTAAACAAGTGGACGAAGCTCAGCGGGCTACTGTTAATGATTTTCTCGGAGTTCAATCGAACTATTTTAAAGCCAGAATTGAAATCTTGTTGAATGAGCGTAAGCGTCAGTTTAGTAGTGATTTGGTGCGAAAAGATCAAATGGTATATGTGGCTTATCGGAGCATGTCACCGTTTTAAATGGTGGATATAAGACTGATATGATTTACCAATTGGATTGAATAATAAAATAAATGAGCATAGGTTTACTTTTGCTTTATAATTAAAGTCAATTCTTAGAAAGTTTGATTGCATTACGGCATATGTTAATTCGTAAGTTATTTAAGTTTGAAAATGCCCATATTGTACGTAACTGTACATCGGATCGTTGTAAACGCTCCATTCATGGTCACAGCTATAAAGTTGAATTACTCCTCAAAGCGTCGAAATTAGATCATGGTCAAATGGTTTATGACTTTGGCTTGCTGAAAGGGGTGATTAAAGACCTTTATGACTCTTTTGATCATGCGATTTGTTTTTGGCAAAACGATGATCCAGAATATATCCAAGCATGTAAAACATTTAGTGCGCGTTGGGTGTCACTGCCTGTTTCGCCATCGGCTGAACAATTTTCACGTATTTTCTTTTATCTTGCACAACAAGTACTCACGTCTACCGTGACTCAAAACGGTGAAGGCGATGTAGAAGTGTACTCGGTGATTGTGCATGAGACCGATACGGGCTATGCACAGAGTTTTATTGAAGATATTGAAAATACTCAGATGGGGCTTTTAGATTTAAGCCAGATCGAGTTTTCAGAACAAATCCAAGCGGAATGGGCGGACACTGAAATGTATACCAAATTAAAAGAAGGTATCCAATTTCACAATCCGAATGTAGAATTGCAAGTCAAACTGTGAAATTTGTCACGGAATATACAGTAAGGGAATAAGGCGCAAGTATGTCTTTAACAGAACAACAGCAAACCAAGCTTGATAAAATTCAGCTGGATGCCAGTTGGAAACATGGATTAAGTGACTTTTTGCTTAGTACTAAGATGGATGCGTTAAAGCAGTTTCTTGTTACAGAAATAAAAGCGAATAAAGTGATTTATCCGCCAAATGCGCTGATTTTTAATGCATTTAATACGACGCCTTTGGCGAATGTAAAAGTGGTAATACTCGGACAAGACCCATATCATGGGCCGAATCAGGCACATGGGCTCAGTTTCTCTGTGCAAAAGGGGCTTGCTTTACCACCATCTTTACGTAATATTTTCCATGAGTTAAATAAAGATTTAGGAATTGATATTCCTAAACATGGGGATTTAACTCGTTGGGCGCAGCAAGGCGTTTTGCTGTTGAACAGTGTATTAACCGTTGAAGCTGGTCAACCTACATCACATCAAAAACAAGGTTGGGAAGACTTTACCGATCATGTGATTGATGTTTTAAATGAACAGCGTGAGCATATTGTTTTTATTCTTTGGGGAGCATATGCGCAGCGGAAAGGACAACGGATTGATCAAGAAAAGCATTTGGTGTTAAAGGCGGCGCATCCGTCACCTTTGGCAGCAAACCGTGGTGGATTCTTCGGTTGTAAAGTTTTTTCAAAATCCAATAATTATCTTAAACAACATGGCATTGAGCCTATAGATTGGCAGCTGGACGCATGACATATTCTCCCGTTTCTAAAAACTACCATCCAGATTTGATTGTAGAAGAAGCAAAAAATGGTTGGCGCATTGTTCGTCTGAATAGACCAAAATCACTTCACGCTTTAGATGAAACGATTGTTTCAGCTTTATTTGAAGTATTTCAAGATTTTCATAGCGATGACGCAGTAAAAGCCATTTGGTTGGATTCAACCACACCAAAAGCATTCTGTGCGGGTGGTGATGTACGTAAACTTCGTCAATTGGTGATTAACGATGAAGTTGAAACAGCCAATCAGTTCTTTGAGCAAGAATATGCTTTAGATTTGTTACTACACAACTATGCTAAGCCTGTCTTGGTCTGGGGTGAAGGTTATGTCATGGGTGGTGGTTTAGGTCTGTTTATGGCAGCGCCATTCCGTTTGGTGACACCGCATTCACGTTTAGCGATGCCTGAAATTAATATTGGTTTGTACCCAGATGTGGGTGCAACGCGTTTCTTAGCGGATCGTGGGGCAATTGGTTTGTTCACGGGCTTAACGGGTTCAATCATGACGGCTGCGGGCGCATATAGTATTGGTTGGGCAACACATATCTGTGATGCACAGCGTAATACGGTGCTTGAGAAAGTCATTAATATTGACTGGAGTCATTATCCAGCAGGTGATTTTAGAGCGATTGATGATACCTTAAATAGTATGCACCGCCCAGTAGGTCCAGGCCCACTACAAAACTCGTTGGATGTGATTCATAGTGTATGTCGTGGTGTGAACTTTGAGCATGATTATGATGCTATTGTTGGTTTAAGTGATGCGCGTAGCGATTGGCTTCGTCAAGCCAGTGAGAACTTGCAAAAAGGTTCGCCTACAACTGCAGCATTAACATGGCTGTTATGGCAGTGGGGGAAGCAGGTTCATTCATGGAATGAAGTGTTTGAGCTTGAGACACAAATTTCTGACTGGAAAATTCGTCATGCAGACTTTGTTGAGGGTGTGCGTGCACGTTTAGTGGATAAAGACTTGTCGCCAGCATGGAAACAAGGGGCTAGTAACAGCTTGAAGGGTATTTTCGCTAGTAATCCACCAACAACGAGCATTGAAAGCTGGAATGAACTCCTTAAACATTACGATGTAATCTAATCTTTATGACTGATGTTTTAAAAACAGATAGTGAATGGATGCAGCTTGCTTTAGATCAGGCTGCTATTGCAGCGTCAAAAGGTGAAGTCCCTGTTGGAGCAGTGATTGTAAGTCAAAATAAAATTATTGGTTCGGGCTTTAATGCGCCTATTACGCTAAATGACCCTACCGCGCATGCTGAGGTTCAAGCACTTCGCGATGCTTGCCAAAATACACAAAATTATCGTTTACCTGATGATGCGGTCATGTATGTGACGCTTGAGCCTTGTACCATGTGTGTAGGTGCTTTGGTGCATGCACGCGTTTCAAAAGTAGTATTTGGTGCGACAGAGCCGAAAGCGGGCTCTCTTATAAGTGCACGTAAATTATTTGAAACGGGCTATTATAATCATCAGTTCTTGGTTGAGTCGGGTTGTTTACATGAGCAATGCTCACAGCAGCTCAGTCACTTTTTTAAAATGCGCCGCGAACAAAAGCGACTATCCCGTCTACAAGAAAAGGGATGAATGAATTCGTAAAATAATAATTTCATGTAAAATGAAATGACAATAATTATTGTCAAATAAGGCGTTGGAACCACCATGAATAATATTCAGATTAAAAAAGAATTTAATGCACCCGTAGAGCAGGTATTTGATTTACTTTCTAAACACTCAACCTATAACGTCGCTTTTGCACCAGTTCAAGTGGTGCGAGTGAAAGATTCAGCAGATCCAGAACGTCCGGATGGACTTGGTTCTGTACGTCGTATGGGTTTTGGTCCAATTAAACCGTTGAAAGAGCAAATTACATTAATGAATGTGAATGAGCGTATTGAATACAAGATTATTAAAAATCCACTCATCAAACATCATTTGGGTATTATTGAGTTTGAGCCGATTGACTCGAATAAAACTTTAGTGACCTATACGATTGAATTACAGGCACGTGCACCTTTTGTAAGTAAATTAATCCTTGCACAGCTTAAATCTGCGATTAAACTAGGTTTTTCGAAACTCGCTAAATCTGTATAACAAACTTTGGGTAAGCAATGACAGTTCAAATAATCACAATTGATGGTCCAAGTGGTTCGGGTAAGGGCACACTGGCTGCGAAAATAGCAGCTCATTATCAATTTCATTTACTTGATTCGGGAGCGTTATATCGCTTGTTGGGCCTGTCATTGCATCAACAAGATTTGTTAGATGCTTTGTCAAGCGAACTGAGTCAATGTGTCGAAATTGCTAAACATTTAGACATACAATTTTTAAGTTCCGCACAAGGCACACAAGTCTTGCTCAATGGTGAGGATGTTAGTCAAACCATTCGAACTGAACGGGTTGGGGAGTTTGCATCAAAAGTTGCAACAATTCCTGAGCTTAGAGCTGCACTGGTCGATCGCCAGCATGCTTTTGCACAAGCACCGGGCTTGGTTGCAGATGGTCGAGACATGGCCACATCTATCTTTCCAGAGGCTCAAGCCAAGATTTATTTAACCGCTTCAGCCCAATCTCGTGCTGAACGCAGAGTAAAGCAGTTGCAGGGTATGGGGCTGGATGCTAAAATAAACGATATTTTAGCTAATATTGAGGCACGTGATAAACGTGACATGGAGCGCAAAGTTGCTCCACTCAAACCAGCAGCTGATGCCTACATCATTGATAGTTCTGAATTGAACATTGATGAGGTATTTCAGCTTATGACGGCTTATATCGATAAGCAATTAGCAAACTAACGAATTTTTATATTCAGCAGAAGCATAGCTTGATCAGTTCAAAATGGACTATGTAGACGCTTAACTAAACCGGCCTTGTCTGATCCAAGACCGCTGACTTTATCAGGTATATCATGACCGAATCTTTTGCAGCCCTCTTTGAAGAAAGCGAATTAAACATCAACGTTGAAAAGGGTGCTGTCATCCAAGGCGTTGTAGTAAACATCGATTCTGATTGGGTAACAGTTGACACTGGCCTTAAATCAGAAGGTATTGTTGACCGCGCTGAATTCTTAAATGAACAACGCGAACTTGAAGTTCAAGTTGGCGACACTGTTGATGTTGTTGTTGAAGCGCTTGACAACGGCATGGGTCAAACAGTTTTATCACGTGAAAAAGCGAAACGTGCTGAAACTTGGACTAAACTTGAAAAAATCTTTGAAGACGGCGAAATCGTTACTGGTGTTATCTCTGGTAAAGTTAAAGGCGGTTTCACTGTTGACATCGGTCCAGTTCGTGCGTTCCTTCCAGGTTCTTTAGTTGATACTCGTCCTATTCGTGATACTACTCACTTAGAAGGTAAAGAGTTAGAATTTAAAGTAATCAAACTTGATGCTAAACGTAACAACGTTGTTGTATCTCGTCGTGCTGTTATGGAAGCTGAATCTTCAGCTGACCGTGAAGCTCTTCTTGCTCAGCTTGAAGAAGGTCAAACAGTTACTGGTACTATCAAAAATCTTACTGACTACGGTGCATTCGTTGACCTTGGCGGTATTGATGGTCTTCTTCACATCACTGACATGGCTTGGAAGCGTATCAAGCACCCATCAGAAGTTGTTGAAGTTGGTCAAGAAGTTACTGTTAAAGTACTTAAGTTTGACAAAGAACGTAACCGCGTATCTTTAGGTCTTAAGCAATTAGGCGAAGATCCATGGTTAGCGATCATGAACCGTTACCCTAAAGGTTCAATCGTTAAAGCTCGCGTAACTAACTTAACTGACTACGGCTGTTTCGCAGAAATCGCTGAAGGCGTTGAAGGTTTAGTACACGTTTCTGAAATGGATCACACTAACAAAAACATCCACCCATCTAAAGTTGTTCAGATTGGTGATGAAGTTGATGTTATGGTTCTTGAAGTTGACGAAGAGCGTCGTCGTATCTCTCTTGGTATCAAACAAACTCGTGCTAACCCATGGGAAGAGTTTGCTAAGAACCACGACAAAGGTGAAAAAGTTTCAGGTACTATCAAGTCAATCACTGACTTCGGTATCTTCATCGGTTTACCAGGCGGTATCGATGGTCTAGTTCACTTGTCTGATATTTCTTGGAACGAACAAGGCGAAGAAGCTATCCGTCGTTACAAGAAAGGTGACACAGTTGAAGCGGTTATCTTGTCTGTAGACGCTGAAGGCAACCGTATCAGCCTTGGTATCAAGCAAATGAACAGCGATCCGTTCAACGATTTCTTAGCTGCTAACGAACGCGGTGCGCTTGTAAAAGGTACTGTAACTGCTGTTGACGCTCGTGGCGCAACACTTAAGTTAGCTGACGAAGTTGAAGCGACTCTTAAAGCATCTGAAATCAACCGCGACCGCGTTGAAGATGCAACTAAGTTCCTTGAAGTTGGTCAAGAAGTTGAAGCGAAAATCATCAACGTAGATCGTAAATCTCGCTCTATCAACTTGTCTATCAAAGCGAAAGACGAAGCTGAAGAGAAAGAAGCAGTTGCTAACTTGAAGACAGCAACTACTGGTCAAGACAATGGTCCTAAGACTATTGGTGATTTGATCAAAGCTCAAATGGGCAACTAAGTAGATGTTTGAATTGTATTGTTAATGTAAGTTAACTAATACTTTTTACACAAATACAATAAACGGTAGCGTAGTATTCACTTATTACGCTACCGTTTTGTATTTAAACAGGTTATTATCAATCTATCTACAAGGTAGCTTGATAATTAAAGAGGTCGCAGATGACTACTGAAGCACTTAATAAGTCTGACTTAATAGAGCGTATTTCTCTTAAAAACCCGCACTTAGCAGAGCCATTAGTGGAAGAAGCTGTTAAGATTATGATTGATCAAATGATTGAATCTTTGTCTTCTGATAATCGTATTGAAATTCGTGGTTTTGGTAGTTTTGCACTCCATCACCGTGAACCTCGTGTTGGGCGTAATCCTAAAACGGGTAAGTCAGTAGAAGTGGCTGCTAAAGCTGTTCCACACTTCAAACCAGGTAAAGCATTACGTGATGCAGTAAATGAGACTGCAGGCGAATAAAATTTATTGGGGTGCTTATGCGTTACGTATTATTCGCATTATTAATTGTACTGTTTGGCTACTGCCTAGCTTTGGTACTACAAAACGGAACTGAGCTAACCGTTGATCTGTTGTTTATACAGGTTCCAGCAATGCGTTTAGGTCTATTGTTATTATTGACAATGGCTTTAGGGATTGTGTTGGGTTTGTTAATTGGTGTTCAGGTATTTCGTGTATTCCAGAAAGGTTGGGAAATTAAGCGACTACGTAAAGACATTGATCACCTTCGTAAAGAGCAGATTCAATCCGCTCAGTTGGCTGCTGCTGAAGCTGCAGCACATACAAGACATGAAAAAACGGTGTTAGACATCAATCCTAATGATCGTCCATCTACACCGCTTTAAGCCACAATATGAAGTAAGATTTTTATCTTAGGAAGTATTGAAGCAAGTTTGATTTAAACGCCTTTGGATATATAGCCAAAGGCGTTTTTTATTGTGCTTTAAAATATTGATAACTATATAAAAAGTATATGAATAAATAACTTAGTTTGAATTTTAAATGGTTTTTAGAAAAATAGTCTTGGTCGTTTTAGGCTTAATCCGTATAATGCCATAATTTTGTGAGTTTGAAGGGTCTCCCCATGAGTATTATTGTTGCCTTAGATGCAAAAAGTCATTATGACGCAATGACAATTGCTGGGCAATTAGACCCTCAATTATGCCGTGTAAAAGTCGGTAAAGAATTATTTACCCATGAAGGCTCATCTATTGTTAAAGCTTTACATGGTGAAGGCTTTGAAGTCTTTCTAGATCTAAAATTTCACGATATTCCAAATACGACTGCGCAAGCGGTATGTGCTGCTGCAGATATGGGGGTTTGGATGGTAAATGTCCATGCTTCAGGTGGCCGTAAAATGATGGAAACCTGTGTTGAGCGCTTAAAGGCTGGCAATTATAATACTCAACTGATTGCAGTAACGGTGTTAACTTCAATGGGCCGTGAAGATTTAGCCGATATTGGTCTGGATATTGAACCATTTGAACAAGTCAAGCGTCTAGCAAAACTGACTAAAGACAGTGGTTTAGATGGTGTGGTATGTTCAGCGCAAGAAGCAAAAATGCTGCGTGAGACTTTAGGTTCAGAGTTTGCCTTGGTGACGCCGGGCATTCGCCCTGAGGGTTCAAGTGCGGATGACCAAAAACGTATCGTAACGCCAAAACAAGCAATGTTAGACGGTGCAACACATCTAGTGATTGGTCGACCAATTACGCAGTCTGCAAATCCGTGTCAGATGCTCAAAGATATTTTAGCGACGCTTTAAGCGACTAGAAATTTAAAAAGCCTTTCTTTCGAAAGGCTTTTTTTATGGATTAAATCTTAAAAGAATTGTTGGTGAGCGAAGTGGCAACAGCAAAATAAAAAGACTGCATTGAATAGAGTGCTATACTTTACAGAGCAGCCAATACACTGACAACAATCGGTGCCAAAACTGACAGGATGAAACCGCTCACCATGGCATGTGGAATAAAGTCATTCCCACAGGCTTGTTTGACCATCGGTAGTGTAACATCCATTGCTGTAGCTCCTGCAGATGAAATTGCAGAGCGAGGGTAACGCCAGCCAATAATGTACATAAACATAATCGCAAAGATTTCTCTGAACAAATCATTCATCAGTGCAATACTGCCTAAATGTGCATTCTTTAACTCCGTGACCACAATGCCAGTCATAGAGTAGAAACCATAACCTTGAGACAACATAATCAGGTCTTTTAGTTGAATGCTCGGCACAAAATAGGCCGTTACAAACGCCCCGATAATTGAACCCAGAATACAACCAAGTGGTACGAGCAGTATTTGCCAGTTCAACCATGAGCGATCTAGTGGGGAATAGGCTAAATCAAGCCCGATCAGGAACATAAAAACCAGTAACAAGTTCCATGTGCTGATATGAAGGGTATAGCCGAAACTTGAAGATAGCTCTGCAAAGCCATAACCCAAGGCCAGTGCGATAAATGCATAACTGATATTGATTAATGATTTGCTCACAAGGCTCATGGACACTTTGCCATGACTCGGTTGGTAGCCCAAAAGTTTAAATAATATGTAACAACAGACAAAAGCACCGATACTGGTCATCACTGCTAAAAGCGCTGCATGATTGAGTATCTGCCAAGGTTGGGCAATGTTATGCAAAGTCGTTGAAAACTCAATCGCAATTGCGATTAAGAGAATATAAGTAAAATAGGGGAGGATTTGAAAGGCAAGTCGTTCAAGCCATTTGGGTAAACGACGCGCCAAAACAAATCCAAGTGCTAAACAAATAAGAAGCTGAAAAATCAACCAAAACGATTGCATGTCAAATAAAGTGTGAAAAAATACTAACTTATTATGACCGCGATCTTAACTTATTGCTTGACTATCTTGCTTAGAATTTAAAAAACGATAGTCTGCTGGATTGGCTTTTCGTGTTTTTAGCCAATATTTCCATGTATAGCTTGGCCATAAAGAGAAATTTTTCCCGTCCGCTTGTTGATACCAGCTGACACAGCCAGATTGCCAAATGGTATCTGTAAATTGACTTTGTAAATGCTGATTAAATTGGTCTTGAATATCTGCTTTCACAACGATTGCTTGAGATTGGATTTTTTGTGCCATCTCGATGAGCTGTAGAATGTAATTTACTTGTGACTCAATCATAAAAATAACCGAGTTATGACCTAAGACTGTATTGGGCCCTAAAAGCTGAAATAAGTTTGGGAAGCCTTTGGTGCTAATCCCATAGAAGCTTTCGGCTCCATCTTTCCACGCGTCTGTAAGCTCAACATGATTCAGCCCTGTACAGCTAAAGGATTTAAGATAAATACGTGGGTCAGTCACAAAACCTGTGCCATAGATGAGGCAATCAATAGGACGCTTTTTTCCATCTTTGGTGATGATACTGTCCTCAGTTAACTCCAAAATATCATCGGTAACCAATTCAACATTTTTACGGTTAAAGCTTGGGTAATACTTGTTGGAGACCAAGATGCGTTTACAACCCATAATATAGTTGGGAATCAGCTTATCTGCGGTTTCAGGGTCTTTGACTTGATGGTGAATATACGCTTCTGCTAGTTTTTGTGCATATTTCATGACCTTTGGTTTCATAATGGGAACTACACGAGATTCATTTGTCCAATACAGACGAGCTCGATGAATTTTTCGAAACCAATCAAATCGATTAAACAGTGTTTTCTCAATCGGTAAATAACGACGTTCATCCCGAGGAATAACCCATGCAGCTGTCCTTTGTAGTACGTATAGTTGCTTCACTTTTTCTGCAATTTCAGGAATATATTGAATCGCGCTACCCCCAGTGCCAATAGAGGCAACATTTTTATTGCTGAGGTCATAGTTATGATCCCACTGTGATGAATGGAAAACTTTGCCTTTAAATTTCTCGATACCCGAAATACACGGAATTTGCGGTACATGCAGTGGACCAGATGCGAAAATAACAAATTGAGCGGTCAGAGTTTCATTTTGATTAAGGGTGAGTTGCCATAAACACTGATTGTCTAAGTAATGTGCAGCACACACTTCGGTGTTAAAGCGGATATAAGGCTGCAATTGATGTTCAGCGGTAAGTGTTTGCATGTATTGATAAATTTCAGGTGCTTCAGCATAACGTTTAGACCAGTCGGTCTTGGGTGAAAAAGACAAAGAATAGAGATGTGACTGTACATCACAAGCAGCACCCGGATATTGGTTTTCACGCCATGTTCCCCCTATTTCACTGGCTTTTTCTAAAATTACAAAATCACGAATATTGTTTTGTAAAAGACGAATAGCCATCGCTAAACCACCAAAGCCTGCACCAATAATGGCGATTTTTACCTGAGGGGTTGTTGAATTTGCTGCCTGCATTTGTTTTTTCCTTTTTGTTTTACTTTATTGTAGAGCAACTATCCAGAAGGTCTATGATAGCCCTGACAAGAAAATTGATAGATTCGGCAATTGTTGTGCGCTAGGTGGCTGTAGTAAAACATAGGCCAATATTTTGCTTTTAATTGATTATGAAACGTTCTGTACTTGGCTTGATGTATTTGATTCAAGGAATGCGTAAAGCAGGAGTCGCAGTCGATCAAAAGTTACAAAGCATTGGCTTACGTGTGGAGTCGCTTGATCCGAATGCGATCATTCATCCTGCTCTAGAGTGGGATATTTTGAAAATCATTGCAGAGGATATTGAGCCTGAGCAAGGCTTGTTTATTGGTCAGCATTATGTTTTGGCAGGATATGGCCCCTTACTGATGTTATTGATGACCAGTCCAACGACACATACCGCGTTAGAACAGGGTATTCGCTATCAGAGTTTGACGCATTTGAGTGGCTTATTGGGTTTGAAAAAACAAAATGATCAAGTCGCACTGTGTTATCTACCGAGAGACTTGCAAACACCTGTGGGTCAGTTGCGTGCACATTCTGAAATAGCGGGAACATATAAGTTTTTACAAGATATTTATAAGATGATTGGGCTGGAAATGCCTGAGATTCGAATTACTTTACCTGTTGCACGACCTGAAGATGCGAAAAAACTGGTGCTCTATCAGCAGGTTTATGGTCAGCAAGTGAGTTTTGGTACGCAGCAAGCTGAATTTTGGTTTGATGAATGGGTTTTAAATGTGCCGATTCCTTCAGCAGATTTGATGACATTTAACGTTTATGCAGGCAAATGTCAGGCGGAATTGCAGCGTTTGGAAGAAACAGCAGAGCAGCCGAGTCTGATTCAACGTGTACAAGATTATTTGGAGTTGCAACGAGGTTTACTGCCGACCATGGCTGAAACCGCGCAAGCTTTGAATTTGCCAGAGCGAACCTTAAGACATCAGTTGCAACAGTTAAATAGCAGTTATAAACAAATTCGTGAGCAATTAATGAAAGATCGTGCACTACATTTAATGGAATATCAGGAATATTCCATTGAAATGATTGCAGAGTTATTGGGTTACTCGGAGCCTGCAGCCTTTAATCATGCATTTAAACGGTGGTTTGGTTACAGTCCACGACAATATGGGAAATAGCCTAAGCATAATTATGCCAAAGTGTTATATATTAACTTTTCCACTCCGCTATAATTGATATAGCCTAAAAACAGTATTAAATGATATGTCAGATTTTAATTCACCTACCGCATTCAGTCCTTTATCTCCTGCAGAGCGCTATGCGCAAGCCTTAGCATCCGGACAGTTCATGTCTGATGAGGCACAAGCTCAGGCCGTTCATGAGTTGGATCGCGTTTGGCATGAATTAATTCAACGTTTTAAGGCATCTAAAAAAGCATTCCGTCGTTTCCGCCGTCAAACTTCTCCACGTGGTGTATATATGTGGGGCGGTGTAGGCCGTGGTAAAACATGGCTGATGGATCAGTTTTATGACTCAATTCCATTTCGTCGTAAAACACGGATGCACTTTCACCATTTTATGCAACATGTACATCGTGAGCTCAACAAGCTTTCAGGTCAGCGTAACCCTTTAGATGCGGTTGCGGATCAAATTTATAAAGAAGCAGTGGTTATTTGTTTCGATGAGTTCTTCGTCTCAAATGTGACGGATGCCATGATTCTTAGTGATTTGTTCCAAAAGCTTTTTGCACGTGGCATTACCTTGGTGGCAACCTCAAACATTGTGCCAGATGGTTTATATAAAAACGGCATTCACCGCGATCGTTTCATTCCAACCATTGAAATGGTGAAACAGCAGTGTGTGATTTTAAATGTAGATGCAGGCGTGGACTACCGTTTACGTGTTTTAAAACAAGCGCAACTCTTTAAATCTCCTTTAACACATGAGCATCAACGTTGGATCGCACAGCGTTTTAGCGCCTTGACACAAACTCAAACCATTTCAGATGAGCCGATTATTATTAATAATCGTATTGTAGAAACGGTCGGGCATACTGAAGATGTTTTATGGTGTGAGTATTCAGAGCTGTGTTTAAAACCACGTAGTCCTGCTGACTTTATCGAAATTGCAAATATTTATAATACTGTATTGGTGAGTAATGTTCCGCATTTGACTGATTATCTTTCTGAAGGGACACGTCGTTTTATTTATCTGGTCGATGAGTTTTATGACCGTGGGGTAAAACTGATTTTAACCTCAGAAGATACAATTATTGATTTGTACTCTGGTGATAAATTAGCCTTTGAAATTGAACGCACGCGTTCACGTTTATTGGAAATGCAATCAGATGATTACTTGAATGAAGCACATCGACAAATACAAGCTGAAGCAAGTAAACAACAAGAAGAAATTTAAAAATATAAGCACCCAAAAGGGTGCTTTTTTTATGTGCATTTTCATCGATTAATTTATCGACTTTTTTGAATAATCATGGCTTAATCAGGATTGAAAATAGGGAGAATATTGGTTTTAAGTGTAAAAAATATACAAAACTGCACTTAAGTCTAATTTCGGCATTTCAAAAACTTAATAAACTACTAAAGAGCATTTTGTAAATTGATAATGCTTGTGCCTTGAGCAGTATTTTATTTGGTAGTTTGTATACTTTATTAAATAAAAAATGATCACTATTTCGCACGGTGATATTACTATTCAGCCAAGTTTAAATCGGTATACTAGAATCTCTTGTATAAAAAGTAGCAATATCAGGAAAGACAATGACTGCACGTATTCAAAAAGGCAAGTTAGCGATTGCTAAAGAACTTTACGATTTCATCGAAAATGAAGCACTTCCAGGTTCAGGTTTGGACAGTGAAACTTACTGGAAAAACTTTGAACAAGTCGTTGTCGATCTTAGCCCAAAGAACAAAGCACTATTGGCTAAGCGTGACGACATTCAAGCGAAGATCGATGAATGGCACCGCAACAACAAATTTGAACTTGGA
Organism: Acinetobacter sp. CAU_H_S139_7; assembly: GCF_058599305.1. NCBI lineage: Bacteria > Pseudomonadati > Pseudomonadota > Gammaproteobacteria > Moraxellales > Moraxellaceae > Acinetobacter > Acinetobacter sp. CAU_H_S139_7. The sequence goes on along the minus strand of NZ_CM178651.1, from coordinate 1,975,090 downwards.
GCTTACAAAGCTTTCCTTACTGAAATTGGCTACTTAGTACCAGAAGTAGAAGATTTCCAAATCAGCACAGAAAATGTAGATGAAGAAATCGCATTATTGGCTGGTGCGCAATTGGTAGTACCTGTGCGTAATGCACGTTACTGCTTAAATGCTGCAAACGCGCGTTGGGGCTCTTTATACGACGCACTTTACGGTTTTGACGTGATCCCTGAAGACGGTGGCGCGGAAAAAGGTAAAGGCTATAACCCTGTACGTGGCGACAAAGTTATTGCATTTGCTAAAAACTTCTTAAATGAAACCTTCCCATTAGCGAATGGTTCGCATGCTGAAGCAATAAAATATGCAGTTGAAGGCAAAAAGTTGGTTGTGACGTTAAAAGACGGTTCGACATCGACTTTGGCTAAAGAAGCACAATTTGTCGGTTTCAATGGTGATGAAGCTGCACCAACAGAAATCGTACTTTTAAACAACGGTTTACACGTTGTAATTGAAATTGATGCAAACAGCCCAATTGGTAAAACAGATGCTGCTGGCGTAAAAGATTTAGTTCTTGAAGCTGCTGTAACGACTATTCAGGATTTAGAAGATTCGATCGCTGCCGTAGATGCAGAAGAGAAAGTTGAAGGCTACCGTAACTGGTTAGGTTTGATGAAAGGTACACTTTCAGAGTCTATCGAGAAAAATGGTAAAACCGTTACGCGTACTTTGAATAAAGACCGTACGCACAAAAACTTGATTGGTGGTGAAACGAAACTTCATGGCCGTTCATTGATGCTTCTTCGTAACGTGGGTCACCTCATGACCAACCCTGCGATCTTGGTAGATGGTGCTGAAATTTACGAAGGTATCATGGATGCATTAATCACTCCGCTTTTGTCTTTTGCAGACATTAAAGGTGAAAACGAAAACAAGAACTCCCGTAAAGGTTCTATGTACATCGTTAAGCCAAAAATGCATGGTCCTGAAGAAGTTGCTTTTGCAGTTGAATTATTTGAACGTGCAGAGCAAGCATTAGGTTTACCTGAGAAAACGTTAAAAATCGGTATTATGGATGAAGAACGTCGTACATCTGTAAACTTGAAAAACTGTATTGCGCAAGCAAAAGACCGTACCATCTTCATTAACACTGGTTTCATGGACCGTACAGGAGATGAAATCCATACCTTTATGGAAGCAGGTCCATTTGTTCGTAAGGGTGAAGTGAAATCACAAATTTGGTTCCCAGCATATGAAAATCGTAATGTGATGATCGGTCTTCAAGCGGGCTTACGTGGTAAAGCACAAATTGGTAAAGGCATGTGGCCAAAACCAGATATGCTTTTAGACATGTACAAAACCAAGATTGAACATCCAGAAGCGGGCGCAAGCTGTGCATGGGTTCCTTCTCCATCTGGTGCTGTCATTCATGCGATTCACTATCACCAATGCAACGTGTCTGAGCGTCAAAAAGAATTATTGAATACAGAGCCTTTATCATTAGATGATTTGTTAACACCACCTTTAGCGACAGATACCAACTGGACTGAAGAAGAGAAAACCAAAGAGCTTGAAAATAACCTTCAAGGGATCTTGGGTTATGTTGTGCGTTGGGTTGACTTGGGTGTAGGTTGTTCGAAAGTTCCAGACATCAATAACGTGGGTTTAATGGAAGACCGTGCAACTTTACGTATTTCATCTCAACACGTTGCAAACTGGTTACGTCATGGCATCGTATCTGCTGCGCAAGTTGAAGAAGTGATGCAGCGTATGGCGAAAATCGTAGATGAGCAAAACGCAAACGATCCACTTTACACCCCTATGGCGCCAAGCTTCGATGGTTATGCATACAAAGCAGCCTATGACCTTGTGTTTAAAGGTGGTGAGCAGCCATCAGGTTATACAGAACCACTTCTACATGCTGCACGCTTGAAGTTAAAAGGTTATACAGGAGATTAATCTGTAAAGCTAAAAAAGCCTCTTCGGAGGCTTTTTTATTGGCTGAAATAAGTCGCACTATGTCTATGGAGGAAAACAATAAGACTGATTTAATTTTGGGTAATAGTGATCTATAGATTGGCGCTTGCTTAGAGCTATGAATGGGTTTAAGCATAGGGCTAAACAAGTATTTCAGCTAGACGCTGCGGATAAAAGCCTTATACAATTCATTATATAAAGCTCGTCATACTATTGTTAACCATCAAGTTGGATGAAAATCCATGTGCGCTAATTTTAAACCTCTAACCCTTGCTCAAGTACAACAGTTTGGTCTACCTGAAATTCCGTTTGATTATGTCGAAGAAGTCTATCCTGGTTATGAGCTGCCTTTATTGTTCAAATCAAATATAGGTCTTGAGTGGCGTAAGGTACATTTTGGTTTAATACCGAAATGGGCAGAAGATAAGAGTATTGCAAGCAAAACTTATAATGCTCGAAGTGAGACACTTCTGCAAAAGGCCAGTTTTATTGAAGCGACTTCAAAATATCAGTTTGGGGTGATTCCCGTTTTTGAATTTTATGAGTCCAAATATATAGAGCAAAAGCCGCAGAGATGGGGTGTTAGACGACAGGATGGGCAAGTGATATTTGTTGCTGCACTTTATGAAATCTGTCGTATAGCAGGCGAGGTAGTACGTTCAGCCACCATGCTTACAATGGATGCCATAGACCATCCAATGATGCGGGAGTTTCATGAGCCGGGTGATGTGAAGCGCTCAGTGATCGTGATTCCACATAAACGCTTAGAGGAGTGGCTCAGCTGGAAATCACCGAATATTCAATCCTTTGTACAAGGCTTTCCTGTTGAAGAGTTTGAATGTTCACATGTGCCGAAAATAAAAGTCGAAAAAGAGAGTCCCCAACTCAACTTTTTCGACTTTTAAACGGTTTAGCGAGCTAAATTTTTAAACACGTGTTTTAAGCTTTCCATCATTTTTTCAATTTGCAAAGGTGTTAAGCCTTCAAATGATTGCTCAAGTACAACACTGGTGAGATCATTGATCTTATTCGTCATTTCAACACCTTTTTCGGTGAGAAGGACGCGGGTGATACGAGCATCGTCTTCACAAGAATAAGTTTCAACCAATCCTTCATCCTTTAAGCGATAAACAATTTTGGTGGTTGTCGACATTTTAGAGACCACCATGTCAGATAAATCAGAAACACTGGCATGTGGCTTTGAATCTAGAGCCAGTAAAATACGACGACGTGAGTTATCTAAACCATACTTTTTTAAAGCGTGATCGACATTGAGTACATACTGTGCATGTACTTGAGTTACCCAGTAAAATGGAAAACTTTCTAAAGAAAAATCTTCAGAACCTGGTAGGAACTTGCTGTACTTTTTGGTCATGTGACGGATTCCCCGTGAATCGTATTTTTATTTTATAGATCATTTGAACACATTTTATGTGAACACTCATACACTTATCAATACAAAATTACTGGATTTATCCTCATAAAGGAAATCTGTTAAGGGTAACCTTTGCCAGTAATCAAGAAAAGTTAAGCGTGGCTGTTTAGAAGAGACAGGGTATAGCCGTCTTTATCTTGATGGAAGCTCACAATACTTTGTGCAAATTGTACAACTTCATCTTCGACTTCAGCATTCTGGTGAGAATCCAAAGAGAGTTTAGCCATGGGAACACCGTCCTGTAGAACGATAGGCAAGTGCATGTCAAACTTTAGGTTATTATGCGAAACCACAACTTTAACTTGATGCTGATCAAATGAGGAGTCCAAATGCAGATATGCGCCTTCATAGCTAGTATTGGCAAGCATTTTTGACGTCTTATTGAAGGTCAATGCTTTTTCATTGTTCATAGCGATGAATCCTGTCTTCGATTACTTTGATCGGATTGTCAATCCGTGCATCCTTGGTTTGGGTAATTGACCACTTTTACAACAATGCTGGCCGTGTTTCATTTTAGTGAAAAAAATGGATTTGTGAACTAGTGTTTTTAACAAAAAGTGTCATTTATTAAAATCATAATTGTAGTGAATTGATATTTTTTAACTATTATTAAAATAAATAATTAAATAAAAACAATAATTTGGGTTTTATTTAAGATGTGTTTTATTAGAAAAACTAAAAAATGACCGCCGAGTCTAATCTTTATGGAATGCGACAATTGGCATTAAGTGACAAAATTTCGAACAGAGATTTCGATATTTTTATGTATTTTTTGCATAATAAGTGGTCGAATATTAAAATTTTGTTAAAAACCATAAAAAAATTATTACAAGCCACACATCTCAGGCATAATTATTTCATCTTTAGTTGAACAGGTCACAAATATGGATCCGTCGCCGTGCAGGTCTATGCTTTTAAAACAGAAACATAATTCTGGAGTAATAAAATAATGGAATTTTTATTAGATCCGGGAATATGGGTAAGTTTACTTACGCTTATTATATTAGAAATAGTTTTAGGTATTGATAACCTAGTCTTTATTGCCATTTTGGCCGAAAAACTTCCTCCTGAGCAACGTGATAAAGCGCGTGTCATTGGTCTGTCGCTTGCACTTTTAATGCGTCTGGGCTTGCTGTTTATCATCACTTGGTTAGTTACATTGACTCGACCGCTGATTACTGTATTGGATTGGACATTCTCTGGGCGAGATTTGATTCTTTTATTTGGTGGCTTATTCCTAGTGTATAAAGCCGTTACCGAATTGCATGAAAAAATTGAAGGTAAGCCAGAAGTTAAGCTGACCACCAATGTGGTCTACGCAGGTTTCACCGCAGTTGTGGCACAGATTGTGATCCTTGATGCGGTGTTCTCACTAGATTCGGTGATTACCGCGATTGGTATGGTCGACAACATTAATGTGATGATGGTGGCTATGGTCGTTGCAATGGTGGTCATGCTGTTGGCGTCGAAACCATTAATGACTTTTGTAAACCGTCATCCGACTGTGGTCATCTTGTGTTTAAGCTTCTTACTGTTGATTGGTATCAGCCTGATTGCGGAAGGTTTTGGCTTCCACATTCCTAAAGGTTATATCTATTCGGGTATTGGTGTTGCCATTGCAATTGAAGCCTTTAACCAATTTGGTGAGCGCAATGCGGCAAAACATGAAGCGAAAATTCCTCTGCGTCATCGTACTGCGGATTCTATTTTAAAACTCATGGGTGGCAAGCTCCAAGCTGAAGACCCTGATCAGCTTCAAGCGCAAGAAACTTTTGCGGATGAAGAACGTTATATGATTGGTGGTGTACTGACATTGGCTGAACGGTCAGTCGCGTCGATCATGACACCACGTAGTCAAATTTCATGGGTCAATCTTGATGATTCACCTGAGAAAATTCGTGAACAGGTACTGTCTGTACCGCACAGTTTATTTCCAGTGTGCCGCGGTGGCTTGGATAAAGTGATCAGTATTGCGCGCGCCAAAGAATTGCTCGATGTCTTAGATGATGAAGAGCAATTGAAAGACCTGATCAAACGTCATCGTCCAATTTACATTTTTGAAAAAATGAAAGTCATTGATGCGATAAATACGCTAAGAACGTCTAAAGGTTCATTGGTCTTGGTGAGCGATGAGTTTGGTAATGTGCAGGGCCTTGTTTCACCGCTTGACGTATTTGAAGCGATTGCTGGTGAATTCCCCGATGCCGATGAGCAACTTGATTTGGTGAAGGTTGATGATCAGACGTGGAAGGCGACAGGCATGCTGGATTTATATCAGCTTGAACTAGAACTTGGCATGATCGATTTGGTTGAAGAAGATGCGGGCTATATTAGTGTTGCCGGTTTAATCCTAGATAAAACTCATGGTGATGTACACGTTGGAACTCAACTGGACTACCGTGGTGTTCACTTTGAAGTGCTTGAGTTGGATTCAAATCGAATTAAGACAGTCAATATCACCTATCGTACTGCTTAATCATTGCAAAACTAGATTGTGAGAAAAATGTCAGCCTCGTGCTGGCATTTTTCTGCTTATAAAATAAGCGCTATGCACCTAAATAAAAAGCAGTTATTCTATGCTCGCAATTGGGCTGTCGTATTTGGTCCTTGAAATTACCTGTTTGGTGAAGACAGTTTTTTCTATCCCTGTGGTCATCAAAGCATTGCATTTAGACTATAGCAGTAAAACAAATGATTAAAATAAGAATGGAAACACTTCATGCAACTTTTGGAAAAGGTCATTGATTTAAAAAGCTTTCAGTAGAAAAAAACAAATTCTATTTGAAGAGCTTGAAACTTTTGATCGACAAATTTTCCCAAATGCAATCCCAGCAGAACTGCATCAATTGTTGTATAACCCTGATGTAGTGGCATTACCAATTATTCGTTTTTATCATCGCGGAAAAATAGTTGGGCAAAATATTATTGCCATCTTGAAGCTTAAGACAGCGCATCAACCCTTATATATTCTTAGCTCGCGTGCCGCTTTTTTACCTGACTACCGAAATCAAAACAGAACACTTTCATCTGCAATTCGAGTGACCTTAGGTTATCGTTTAAAATATCCTACGCGTCAGTTATGGTTTGTTTCGAGTTTGATGCAGCCAAAAGTATATCGGCTGTTTGCTTCACGTTCAAAACGCTTTTATCCGCGTGCAGAAGTGCCAATGCCTGAGGATTACTTACAGGTACTTGATCTAATGCAAGACCGTCATGCGAATGTGCAACAGCGCAGTGATGATGTGTTTGTGCATCCATGTGTACTTCCACAGACCACGCCTGAACAATTGATTCGACTTCGAAATCGAGCCAGTCGTCATATCAACTTTTATATGCAACATACGCCTGATTATTTTATTGGTATGGGCTTGATGTGTATCTGTAAATTAGATGTGTTGACTCTGCTAGAAGCGGCGATGAACGTGTTTTTAGGGCGAGAAGTTGCTTAAGCAGAAACTCTCGCCATACTTTATTTAGGCTGAGGTACGGATAAGCTGTATATCCGCATATTCATAAATGGTTTCAGCTTTCATTTGATGAATGTGATCCATAAACGCTACATTAAAACTTCCTGTGCTTTGGCTTCGGGTATAAGCAAGTTGCCCAGCAATGGCAAAGTGGACATGGGCAGACAGCGCTGCAATGACAGGATTAGTGACTGCGCTATAGGCTGCGATCAATGCACCAAGGGCGCAACCCGTAGCAGTAACTTTAGGTTGTAAATGCGAACCACCATTGACTTGGATCACAGCATCAAGTTGTTTTGAGAGAATATAGTCAGACTCACCAGAAATAGCAATGACTTCAGCCTGCGCTAAAAGTGTTTTTGCTTGATGGTAAACATCGGCACTGCTTGCCGTACTGTCAACGCCTTTGGTTTCGATCTGGTTCCCTGCAAGTGTGCTGATTTCCGATGCATTGCCACGAATAGCGGTAGGTTGAAAAGCTAAAAGCTGATCTACCATTTCAGAGCGCCATTTTAAAAATGGTCCATATCCCACAGGGTCTAATACCCACGGAATGTTTTGCTGCTGCGCGGTTTGTGCCGAGATTTGCATGGCTTGCATTTGTTCAGAGGTTGGCGTACCTAGGTTAATACTGAGCGCTGCACTAATACGGGTGAAACTTTCCGCTTCAAAGGGATTATCAATCATGGCAGGTGAGGCGCCCGCAGCCAATAAAATGTTGGCTGCATAATTGGCAGCAACACTGTTGGTGATACATTGTACCAAAGGTTGTTGCGTTTGCAGGGCAGTCCAAGCTTCAGCAACATATGCCACCAAGACATCGGTTTGGTCTTGAATCGATTGTTTTGTGTTAAGCAAGGACAGGTCTAAAAGCTGGGTCATAGTGGATGCCCTTATTTGGTGAAATAGTGGTCTTGATGCTTACATTTGCGACAAAATAAAGTCACATATTGGTCGGCATCATAATCTACGGTGAGCTCATTTGAACCGCAGTACATACAGCGTTTTTGTGAGTAGAAACTCAAACGTGGTTCAATTTTTTGCCATGAACGAGAGACAGGCTGGAAGAAAATGGCTTCGTCATAGCCTAAAAAGCGGAAAAATAAGACTTCGCTCATTTTGCTGAATGGTAGGTTATGCGGTCGAGGCAGCGTTGAAGTTTCCCATTTTTCAGCCACACTGCGTTCACGGTATTGTTGTAAAGTTTTTTTCAACAAGTTGGTGTTAATAAAGTTTTCATTTCTGGGTTGTAAGGCTTTCCGTTGATATAAATACTCCAATGCAGTTTGGATTAAATAATAAATTTGTCCGACTGCGAGTACATCGAGTAAACGATAACAAAACACTTGGAAACTGTTATTTCCCGCAATTTGAATGCCCCAAGTACGGCAGTAAAACTGCATAAATTGGATAATTTCCTGATAGAGCAATTGGTACAAGGCATTTTTGACTTCATCCGCGGTCTTAAAAGGCACACCAAGGCTAAGATTTTCATAAAACCAATAACGTAATTGCTGCGTAACACTAAATAGGCTAGGTTCAGAATAGCCGTCCAAACGTACATTAATATAATACTGATGGGCTTCACTGGCAAAATCTTTGGCAACGAGGATTTGTTCTTTTACCAATTGTTTGACGAGACTATTTTGAAACAGATAATTGGGGGTGATGCTAAAATATTTGATCTGTTCCCAATCAATAAATTCTTGATGTTGTGTATGTTCTTGTGCGTAGTCATCTAATAGAGCCAATAAAAATAATTTATGCATAAAACTGAGCTGGCCCAGCTCAAACTCATAAATGTCTTTTTGATTTTTAGTTTTGCGCTGTTCTTGCTGACGAGTTTCTTTCAATATTTTTTTGCGCTGGGCTAAACAACTGTCGCAGTGGCAATTTAGATTGGAATTGCTAAAAACACGATGTTGGCAGTGGCTACATTCATGAAAGTTAATTTCTTTGTCGTATTGTTCAGCATCCACCCAAAACATGGCCGCCTGACAAAGTGGACAAGGCGTGCTCTCATCAAGTTGTTTGTGCAAAATTTGAAGCGACATAAGATGAATTTGAAACTCAGGATTTTCTCAAATTATACACGCTAAAATTTCAGAAAGGCGTTGTAAATTGCAGTGTAATTGAATAAGCAGAAGTGCTTTGTAAACGCTAGACGGGTGAAGCAACGCAGTGGCGAATATAGGGTAAAAAAATACGGCATGCACCGTATTTTTTGGACTAGTAGAATTTAAACGGGGCAAGGTAGAGAGTCATCTTCCATACCTAGTTTTTTAGCTTCAATCATGGCTTGAACTTTTTTGCTCGGCAACTTTTTACTCCCTAGTGTGTCGTAGTGATTTAGAATGCTGCTGACATCGTGTGCTTGTAATGGCAACCCTTCACAGCTCATGAACAGGGCAATGACTTTATGATCAATTTTTGCAGCATGCATTGCTTGCAGCATTTTTATATTTTCGACGCGGACGATATGGTCTTTTAAGTACATCTCACACCTCTATTTGTTTTGCTTAAGTTTTATCATGCGTTATGCATATTTAGATACAAGCAAAAACTGTGCACAAAATGTAGCCGATTTGAAAATTAAGTTAGATATTTGAAAAGAGCTGGCTTTATATTTTATTGATGTCTTTAAGTTTCTCAGCGTTTGAATGGTAGAGAGCTAATGGCACTGTTTAAGTGTAAAGGCTGGTGCAAATATTGCTAGACAAGCACGGCACGATGTGAGGAGTTGTTTGTTTATTATTCACTTGGTGCAGTCATATGCGCGGGATAAGAACAATAGAATTGAAAAGCCTGTTCAACGTGCCCATATAAATATCATTCAACATACACAGACAGTACGGCAAACTTGTCGTATGATCAAAACATACACAATATAAAGCTGTAGACCAATAGCATTAGGACATGACATGAATATTGCGGCAAATCCAATTATTGAAGCAGATCAAACCGTCTATTTAAAAGACTACCAAAAACCATCTTTTTTAGTAGATAGCATTCACCTCGATATTCAGGTCTATGATGAGCATAGCCAAGTTGATGCTGTGCTGGAGCTGACGCGCCAAACTGAGGGTGATTTGGTTTTACTCGGTCGTGATTTAGAGTTGAAAAGTGTAGTCCTGAATGGTCAGCAACTTAGCCAAGAGCAATATGCGCTTGATGCAGAGCAGTTGGTGATTCGTAATGCACCAAATCAGATCAAACTTGAGACATCGGTGATCATTCATCCTGAGTCAAATACACAACTGGAAGGCTTATACCAAGCCGCATCAGATTTGTTTGTTACCCAAAATGAGCCTGAAGGATTCCGTAAAATTACCTTTTACCCAGACCGTCCTGATGTCCTTTCAGTTTTCACCACACGTGTAGAAGCCGATAAAAAATATCCAGTGCTCCTTGCCAATGGTAACTTGATTGAAGCGGGCGAGGCAGGCGAAGGTCGTCACTATACCATTTGGCAAGATCCAACCAAAAAACCAGCGTATTTGTTTGCTTGTGTGATTGGTGATTTGGCTGTTTTAAAAGACTGTTATGTGACCTCGGAAGGCCGTGATGTAGCTTTAGAAATTTATGCCGAAGAAAAAGATATTCCGAAATGTCATATTGCAATGGAAGCCTTAAAGCATTCAATGCGTTGGGATGAAGAACACTATGGTCGTCCCTATGATTTAGACAACTATATGATTGTGGCTACCAGTGCTTTCAACATGGGGGCGATGGAAAATAAAGGTCTAAACATCTTTAATACGTCATGTGTTTTGGCGGATGAAGAATACACGACAGATGCCGCGATCATGCGTGTACAGTCGGTCATTGCTCATGAATACTTCCATAACTGGACAGGTAACCGCATTACTTGCCGTGATTGGTTCCAATTGTGTTTAAAAGAAGGCTTAACGGTTTTCCGTGATCAATCTTTCTCAGAAGATTTACAGTCTGCTGCGGTTCAACGTATTGACGACGTTGCGGTACTCAAAGCACATCAGTTCCCAGAAGATTCAGGCCCATTGTCTCATCCGCCGCGTCCAGACCACTTTGTGGAAATCAATAACTTCTATACTGCAACGGTCTATGAAAAAGGTGCGGAAATTAACCGCATGATGGCAACCTTATTAGGCAAAGAAAAATTCCGTAAAGGAACTGATGAATACTTTGAACGCCATGATGGTCAAGCTGTGACCGTTGAAGACTGGGTAGCTGCTTTAACCGCAGGTTCAGGCGTAGATTTATCCAACTTCTTAACATGGTATAACCAACCGGGTACACCAAAATTGGAAGCTGAGGGGCATTATGATGCTGCTGCACAAACTTATACCTTAAACTTTAAGCAAAGTTTAAAAGCACATCCTAAGTATCCGAACCTAAAAGCTGTTCCAATTCCTGTCGCTTTAGCACTGTTCGATGCTGCAACAGGTGAGCAATTGGTTTTAAACTCAGACAGTTTATTTGAAAATGCAGTCAAAGACGGTGTATATCTTTTTGACCAAGACCAAGCCAGCATTGTGTTTAGCGGTTTAAGCACGAAACCTGTCGTGTCATTACTGCGTAATTTTTCTGCGCCCGTCAACTTAGAATTTAACTATACCGATGAAGAGTTGGCGTTCCTGATTCAATACGAAACAAATGGTTTTAACCAATGGCAAGCAACGCAAACACTGCTTGAGCGTATTTTACTCAATGGTCATGATGCGCATATTTATATTCAAGCCATTAAAAACACGCTGCCAGATCTTGTTGAACAAGATCCACTCTTGGCATCACGTTTATTTGATGTACCAAGCGAAGGTTATTTGGGTAGCCGCATTGACACCGACTACGAACCAGCGAAGATTCAAGAACAGCGTAATGCTTTAATTGACAAACTGGCACGTGAGTTAGGTGAGTTCTGTAAAGACACTTATTTGGCTTTAGACCCAGATTTGCAAAAAGAGTTCTCACAAGCCATGGGAGTCCGTGCGCTAAAAAACATCATGCTCAGCATGATGGCACGTCAAGGTGATGAAACCGCTTTTGAACTGGCATATCAGCAATATGAAGCCACAGGCAATATGTCTGAACGTTTAGGCGCATTACGTGTCTTGGTGTGGAACGATGCACCGCAAGCAGAAGCTGCTTTACATGATTTTTATCAACGTTTTAAAGATGAGGCTTTGTCACTAGATCAGTGGTTCACACTTCAAGCGGCACATCCTTGTGCTACGACGGAAACCATTCAATACCTCACTTCTCATGTCGATTATGATTTGGGCGTGCCGAACCGTATTCGTTCTGTGAGTGGTGGCTTAAATGCAAACCCAGTGAACACATGGAGTTTTGGTGTGGATCATTTCATTGGACTGGCAAAATATTTAGATGAGAAAAACCCAATTGTTGGCTCTCGTTTACTTCAGGTTTTGTCACGTTGGTACACATTGGCAGAGCCACAGCGTAGCGAAGTGAAAGCAAAGCTTGAGGGGTTAAAACCACAAGTGAAATCTAAAAATGTCAGTGAGACTTTGAGTGGTATGTTAAGTATTTAACTGATCTATGCATAAAAAAAGCCAGTCAGTAGACTGGCTTTTTTTATGCAAACTGAAGAATTACGGCATGAAGAGCTCACATTGGTATTTTTCTAAATAATGAACATTTATGTGAATAGTGTGAAATGAATCGCATTTTATGGGTATAATGTTATGGCATAACAGATGATTAGCTCAATATTCTGTATTTTTTTCGGCTTCTGTATACAGGCTATTGGGCAGACAAACATGTAGAGTGTAAACAGATATGTTAGTTAAAATTGAAGATGGGTTTTATTTAAATACCGTTCATATTATTGCTATTCGTATTGCGAAAAGTGCTGAATTGGGAACATTTCAAGTCAATGTTGAGTATAGCCCGCATAACCATCAGGCTTCGGGGTTATTTCAAAAAACTTTTATGCAACAGTCGGCAGCAGAGCATTATTTGCAAAATTTGCATCAGCAGATTAGTAAAAGCTAATGAAGTGAACGAGTTCTGCTAAACAAAAAAAGACTGCTTCGGCAGTCTTTTTTGTTTAAAACAATACTTAAACTTTTACGATCAGCACAGGTATCGGAGACTGTGTGAGAACATTTTGCGCCACACTACCTAACATCATCTTTTTAAAGCCTGTACGGCCATGTGAGCCCATCAAAATCAGGTCTGCACCGACTTCATCGGCCACATGAATAATACCTTCAGAAGGAGAGATGCCGCGGATCACTTTGATATCCACCTCAATTTCATCACGGTCAAATGAGAGCTTTACTTCGGCTAAACGATCTTGAGCGACTTTTTCAGCATGTAGGAAATAGTCAGTGATGGCTGGTGCAACTTTATAGAAGTCGACTCCGACAAATGGATCGACTGCAATCACGCTCATGAGTGTCACACGACTCTTTAAATCTTTGGCCAACTCAAGTGCTTGTTCAACAGCAGCATAAGACATCGGGGATTCATCGACGGCAACCAAAATGTGTTTGTAGCTCATTATTTTCTCCTTAAGGGTACGTCTTTTTGCGGATCATTTTGCAGTACATGCGAAATCAGCTCACATAAAGACGCGTTATGGTTGATTAAGCTTTAACAATGAGAACTGGGAGCTCAGTAGACTTGAGAACATCTTGAGCAAAGCTGCCTAATAGGAATTTTTGAAAGCCTTTACGGCCATGTGAACCCATCACAATCAAGTCATTTTTTAGTGAAGCAGCCGCTTCGACCACAGCATCTTCAGAGACTTCACCTTTGATGATTTTAGACTGAGCTGTCACACCTTGTTCTTGTGCAATTTGAACTGCATCCTGAAGGGCTTTCTCAGCATTGTTATAGGCTTGTATGAAATAGTCTTTCATGATTGGAGAAGTATAGTAAAAATCAGCATCTTTGAGAGGGTCTTCAGCAACTAAGCTAATCAATGTGAGTTGACTGCCAAAAACTTTGGCAATTTCAGCCGCTTGTTTAACCGCAGAAAAAGAAATTTGTGAACCGTCAACAGGGACTAAAATATGTTGGTAAGCCATCAGAGGGACTCCTTTTTGTATAAGATTTAGTTCTTAATTTATTGATAACACACTGCCATTAAATGTTCAATTTTGATCGGGCTAAAAATTGAAAATTCATGAAATTTAAAGAAAATAATTCAAAAAAAAGCCGATTTACGTGTCCAAAATCTTGAGTGAAAAACTCAAGTTTCAGATTTAAAGCAATATTCTTTAAAAGGTGCTTCTAGTGTTTAAATGAGGCTGAAATGAGACCTGTTTAATCATGCGATGTGATAGAGATTGTATTAGAATCATTTGAAAAAAGGGTGGGGCCGAACAGTATGATTTTTCAATCAATAATAAAAGTACTTATTACTGCTTTCATGATTGTGCTATTGAGTGCGTGTCAAAGTGTAGAAAAGAATACCAAACTGATTGCGGGAACATTCAATACAGCAACCACTATTCAAATGAAAATGCTAGATCGCTTTGCGCCTCCCGATGTCATCGTACATAATAATATTCCATATCAAGCTAGCCCTGAGCTGAATGTTGATATCTATCAACCCCAAAATATTGAACAATTAAACACAGTGCCCACGGTGGTTTGGATTCATGGCGGCGGGTGGGTTTCGGGGTCAAAAGAGCATGCGCGAGGTTATTTCAAACTTCTAGCTAATCAAGGCTTTAACGTGGTCTCGGTAGAGTATCAGTTTGCACCTGAGGCTATTTATCCCACTCAGTTACAGCAAGTCGATCATGCACTGAATTTCTTACAATTGAATGCTGCTCAGTATCATATTAACCCGAACCAACTGTATTTAGCAGGAGACTCTGCTGGAGCCAATATTGCCAGTCATTATGCTGCACTTTTGACGAATCCCGCATTTGCTCAAGCATCCAATTTTAAGCCGAGCATTCAGCCGAAACAGCTTAAAGGGCTAATTTTGCATTGTGGTATTTATGACTTATATCGCTTTGTGAACACCGCTCCTGAGGAACTCAGGCTCATTGAATGGGGCGTTTATAACTTGGTTCAAGCGTATACAGGAGAGCGTAAAGAGGATGCAGCTTTTTTAAAGTCAATTTCAACCAGTGAGCATATTACGCCACAGTATCCACCTGTCTTTATCAGTGGGGGAAATAAAGACTTTTTAACCAAGAGCCAGTCTTTACCTTTCGTCGAGGTGTTGAAGCAGCATCAGGTTGCAGTCACGGAGGCTTTTTATCCAGACTCTAAGGAGTTTTTGGTGCATGAATATCAGTTCATGATGAGCAAACAAGCGAGTCAGATCACCTTTGATCGAACCATTGATTTTATAAAGCAAACCCCAAGGCCGACTGAAACAAAATAAAAAAGTATGCAGAAAGCCTTGTTTAGTTTTTGCTATTTTAAAAACATACCGACCGTTCGGTATGTTTATTATTGAGTTCCTGATGAATCCTATATTAATGGCTTATGCTTTGCTGGCGATGGCAATTATTTCTGAAGTAATTGGTTCGACTTTTTTGGTAAAGTCGGAAGGTTTTACCAAGCTATTGCCTTCACTGGCGGTGGTGGTTTTATTTTCGTTGGCATTTTATTTATTGTCTCAAGTGATTAAAGTGATTCCATTGGGTATCGCTTATGCGATTTGGGCGGGTGTTGGTATTGTTTTAACCGCTCTGATTGGTTACTTTGTTTTCCGACAAAGTCTAGGTTTCGCAGCAATGATCGGTATTGCACTGATTGTTTCTGGTGTAGTTGTGATTAACTTATTTTCAAATTCAACAGGGCATTAAGTTCGATGCAACAAGCAAGTCCACGTAAAAAGGCACCAGAACAGGTTCGCCAAAGTATCCTACAACATGCGATCTGTTTGGCTGCTGAAAAAGGCGTGATTGGGGTCTCCATACAAGCAGTGGCTGATTTGGTTGGTGTGAGTAAGGGTTGTGTTTTTCATCATTTTCCAAACAAACAAAAGCTACTTGAAGCGATGGTTGTGGAACAGCTTGAACAATTAGATCGTGTTATTGATGAGTTGATTAGCCAAGACCGTGATTGTTATGGTTGCTTTACCCGAGCCTATATCGAGATTACTTTGGAAAAGCAGGTGCTAGGCTTGGAGCATTCTTGGTCAGCTATTTCGATGATTATGCTGACGGATCGGACCTTTAATGAGTATTGGATTGAGTGGCTAGAAAAACGTTTAGCGCGACATCAGGATACAGACAATGATTTGGAGCTAAAAATTTTGCGCTATGCTGCAGATGGCATTTGGCTCACAGCATTTACCGAGGTGGAAAATTTGTCTGAGACCATGCAACTTAAGCAAGAATTGATTCAACGAAGTTATCAGCATTAATTTTTCAAGTTAGCAATATTTAAAAAGGCGGATTCAAGCGGCAAGTGCAACAGTATAAAAACCAGCCATAACTTCACTCGGTGTATGCCAACCTAGTGTTTTTCTAGGACGATGGTTGAGTGCAAATTCTATCTGCTCTATTTGTTCGTTTGACACGTCATCAAACGATGACGATTTTGGCAGATATTGCCGGATTAAACCATTCGTATTTTCATTTCTAGCTCGCTGAATAGACTTGTAAGGATCAGCAAAATACGTATCTATGCCAGCATCAGTAATTCTTTTGTGTTCGGAAAATTCCTTGCCATTATCAAATGTCACACTATAAGCATGGCTCATCTGTAAACGATCTAATGCACAAGTAATCGTTTGAGAGGATGCTCTCGTTGACCCTAAATGAACAATATGTACGTACAGGCTCTTTCGATCAACGAGAGTTAATAAAGCACCTTTATGATGTTTACCAATCACCGTGTCACCTTCGAAATCTCCTAAACGTTGTCGTTGATCAATGACCTGGTCTCGGCAATGAATACTTGTTTTATCAATGATTTGACCCCTACGATCCGTGTTTTTGTAACCTCGTTTTCGATATTTCTTCTGATGCCTTAAGTGTAGATGGAGTTTACCGCCTTTTGATTTATCTTGATAAATGTACTGGTAAATCCACTCATGTGAAGGTACATCCAGCCAACAGCGTTGTGTTAAAGCACCTGAAATTTGTTCTGGTGACCAGTCCAAGCCAATCAAATAATCAATATAAGCGAAGGCAAACGCTGTCATGGGTGATGAAGGACGGTACCGTCTTTGACTTGCAAATTTAGCTGCCTGTTGAGCTCTATATCCACGTTGTCCAGTATTTCTTTTTAATTCACGGTAGATGGTTGATCGTGAACGCCCTAACTCCCGAGCAAGGGTAGCGATTGAACTTTTACTTTTCAAAGTAGCATAAATTTCGTATCTTTCATCTTGAGAAAGTTGGGTGTATTTCTTCATTGTGTGCTTTCCAATTGCGAGTTGAAAAAGTCCAATGATTCTACGAATACACCTAACTTTTTCAACTAACTACAAATGTGTCGCACTTGGGATTTGAATCTGCGAAATAAAAAAGCACCCATCGATGGATGCTTTTTATATGAAGGCTTAAACTTTTTTGGCCCTTAACTTAAATATAAGCATAACTGCAAAACCAAAGAGTAGTCCCCAAAAGGCAGAACCAATGCCAAAGAACTGTACCCCAGATGCGCTGAATAAGAACGTCATGAGGGCAGCTTCACGGTCTGATACCGCTTCAAATGCAATCGCGATGTTATGACTAATCGTGCCAAACAAAGCAATACCAGCCAAGGCTGTAATAAAAATCGCAGGGAAAGACAGCAAAAGACTGGTCAGGGTGGCTGCGAATAGTCCCATTAAGATGTAGAAGAAACCGCAGCTCATGCCCGCAATATAACGTTTTGATGGATCAGGGTGAACTTGTTCATCTAAACTGACGGCTGCACTAATTGCTGCGGTATTGACACTATAACAGCCAAAAGGTGCGAGTAAGGCTTGAGCGGTACCCGTCCAACCAATCAGTTGATTGACATGTGGGTTATAGCCATAGCTTTTAATCATGGCAATACCCGGTAAGTATTGCGATGCCATATTGATCACAAACAAAGGCAGCGCTAAACCTAAAAGAGCGGACATGCTGAACTCAGGTGCCATCCAAACAGGTTGCGCTAGGCTCCATGTGATTTGAGCAGTATGGAAGTCTAAGAACAACGGACAGAGTAATAAGCCTGCAATGACTGTAATGACAATGCAATAACGTGGGGTAAGTCGCTTAGAAACAATATAAGCCGCCAGCATGGATAAAATAAAACCCCAATGGTCTTGCATACTGGCGAACAATGAAATACCAAACTTCAATAACACACCTGCCAGCATGGCACTGGTTAGGCTTTGCGGGATATACGTCAGTACTTTTTCAAAGATACCGAAAAAGCCCAAAATGGCAGTAACTAAACCACAGACCAAAAATGCGCCAATTGCTTCATGTAAACTATAACCACTGCCTGTCGCAATAATTAAGGCCAGTGCCGCTGTAGACCATGAGGTCGATACAGGATATTTAAGTTTCCAAGATAAAAGCAGGCCACTCAAACCAATACCCAGACCTAAAGCCCAAAACCATGAGTTGATTTGCGCGGTATTTGCATCTAAGACTTGTGCGGATTGAATGACCAAGACTGAAGACACACTAATGCCAATGAGGAAGGTAATAAAACCTGCGAATACAGCTGGAACTGAGAAATCTTGAAATAATTTTTGCATGAAGATCAAAACATAATCTGAATGAGTGAAAATTACTATTGTTCGAGGATCATACGCTGGTTCTTGAAAAATAAAACAGCACACTATGGATTTTTTATCGAAAATAATGAGATTATTCACGAAAATTACAGTGTAGAAAGTGCCAGTTTTAAGCCGAAGCCACAAAACAGCAGACCGACGGTCGCCACCGCAACGGCTGCAACTTTAAACTGACGATTGAAATAGCTCGCCAGCTTAATACCTGAAAAAATCAGGATACTAAGATAGGCCATACTGATGATTTGTAGAATAATGGAAAGTAAGGCAAAGCTCAGTGCTGGGTAAGCATAATTTGGGTCGACAAACTGAACAAAAAAAGACAGATAAAACAAAATAGCTTTTGGGTTTAAAAGGCTAATGGTCAGCGCTGAACGAAAAGGATGTAAGGTTTGCAACGTACTCTGATCTGTACTTGCTGCAAGCTGTTGTGGGCTAGAGTTCCAGGTTTTGACTCCTGCAATCAAGAGCTTTATACCTAAATATGACAGATAAAGTGCGCCTACAATTTTTAATAAAATAAACAGCCAAGGAAAAGCATGTAAAAGAGATGCTGCACCCAGCACGGTACATAGAATGAGGATCAAATCGCCTGTGAAAACACCTAATGCACCCCAGTAACCTGTCTTAATACCAAATCGTGAGGCAATGGACATCACATAAAGAGAATTTGGGCCTGGCAAAATCACAATTAGAATTGTACCGATGATATAAGTACCGATGTCGATAATACCAAACACAACGTATTCTCAATAAAAAAGCCGATGTTGCATGATAACAAAATCGGCTTTTAAAAGTAGAAAAATCAAGTTAAGCTGAAATTTCTTCATCTAAACCAAAAGACTGACGTAACAGTGTGTTCAGCTGTTGACGGGCTTTAATAAATCCATCAATCCCCCCTTGTAGCAGTTGTGTTGCCATGAGATCATGTTCAATTTGATCTCTAAATTCAGTTTCACTAAGCGAGTTAAGTGGCGCAGCCGTTGAAGCAATATCACTTGCAGACAGTTGTGCTTTGACTTCACGCGTGTCTTGTTCAAGTGCAGCCAATAAATTAGGTGCAACAGTCAGCAGGTCACAGCCAGCTAGTCCCAACACTTGGTCAATACTACGGAAGCTTGCGCCCATAATTTCTGTTTTAACCCCATGTGCTTTATAGAACTGGTAAATTTGCTTCACAGAAAGTACGCCAGGGTCTTTTTCAACGGGATAACTGTCCACGCCTTCGGCCTTTTTGTACCAATCTAAAATACGCCCAACAAAAGGTGAAATTAAAGTGACATTCGCTTCCGCACAAGCATGTGCTTGATGCACACCAAACAAAAGCGTTAAGTTGGTACGAATGCCTTCAGCTTCTAGCACTTTCGCTGCTTGAATACCTGCCCATGTCGAAGCGATTTTAATTAAAATACGATCTTGATCTACGCCGTAGTTTTTATATAGCGCCAGCAGCTCTTTGGCTTTTTCGATGGTGGCATTGGTATCATAAGACAGCGCTGCATCTACTTCTGTGGAAACACGACCCTCAATCAATTTGAGAATTTCAACACCAAATTTGACGGTAAGAATGTCGATTGTGCGTTCAATAAGTAAGTCATCTTCAAAGCCTTCAGCTTTGGCTTGAGCGAAAGCATCTTCAATCAACTCTTTATTTTCAGGTTGACTTGCAGCTGCTGTAATTAGAGATGGATTGGTGGTTGCATCGAGCGGGCGAAATTGGTTAATCGCCGCTAAATCGCTACTGTCGGCAACAATGGTGGTTAAGCTTTTTAATTGGTTTAATGCTGTTTGTGTCATTGATCGTTAGTTCTTAAAGTTATTACCCGTAAAATATTTATAACACAAACTGCTTTTAACCCAAGTAGATTCGGACGTTTTAACAGCAGTTATTATACTTTTTTACGCTGATTTCGGATGTATTGGATTAAAAAACGCGCAGCCGCGCCCAATTCACTTTCACGACTCCAGACCAAGTCCACAAAATATTCAAACTTCGGTGTGAAATCTAGCAGATCTAATATTTTGAGCTGCTTTTTGAGCTGCGGATTTTCATTCAACATTTCTAAGGGTAAAACACCCCAACCAAAGTTTTGCATGATTAAGGCGCAAGCTGAGTGATGGTTGTCTGTCCGCCAATACTGTTTGGAATATAGCAATTCTGGCTTAATGCTTTTATCGCGACTGGCAACCACGATTTGACGGCTATGTTGAATTTGTTCAAAGCTGACTTGTGGAAATTGCGCCAGAATAAAATCTTTATTGGCGACGGGAACTAAAGTTTCGAGTTTTAATTCTACAAACTGTTCGCTGCTTTCCAGTTGCTCACGTTCAAACATCAGCGCCAGTTGTGCTGTGCCGTTGAGTAACATTTTCTGCGCATCTTCTTGAGGTGCAGAAAAAATATTGATTTGTAGACTGGGAAATTCGGCTTCTAATATTGCGATGTAGTCGATCCATTGCATATGTAGAAGCTCAGATACCACTACAATGTTGAGCGAGGACTCCAAACCGTGGCTTAGGGCATAGGCATGCTGTTTCCATTGATTCATTTCGGTCAACAGTTGCTCGGTCTTTTCATACAAGGTCAGGGCTTGCGCAGTTGCTGTGGGCTCACGTCCTTCACGTAAAAAGAGTTGTAAATTTAAGTCTATTTCCAAGTTAGCAATTGACATACTCACGGCCGATGGTACTTTCCCTAACTTGCGTGCAGCAGCTGAAAATGAGCCTGACTCAATCACAGTTTTAAAAATAATCAGTTGCTCTTGATTGATATTCATAATTTTCCATCTTTCAGTTTTATTGAAAGAACCTAACTCGATTAATCAATATTATAAAAATAAAATAGCCAACATCCAATCATGAAAGAGTAATTAAAAATGTTGATTTCCAAAAGAAGGATTATTCATGCGCTCAGCTATGAAATCATCCTATTGGTGATCATTGCTGTTGCCTTAAGTTTCATATTCCATATGCCTTTAGAAGTCACCGGTGTACTCGGTATTGCCATGGCTGTCACTTCGGTCATATGGAATATGGTGTTTAACCATTTTTTTGAAAAGTTTGAAGCGAAAAGAAAGCTAAAAAGAACCATCGGCGTGCGTGTTCTTCACGCGATTGGTTTTGAAGGTGGTTTGATGCTTGCAACCATCCCAATGGTGGCATATGCAATGCAAATGAGTATTTGGCAAGCTATCGTGCTCGACTTTAGTTTAACCATGTGTATTTTGGTTTATACCTTTATTTTCCAGTGGTGTTATGACTGCCTAGAAGAACAGTTAGGCTACAAACCAAAATATCATTAATAATAGATCTCTTGCGAAAGTCATTATTGCAAGTTTATCCGGTTTACGAGTGCAGCAATTAAGTTAATGCGTAAACCGAATCTTTTCCGTCTATTTCGATAGCGTTCACTTAATATTCTAAATGTTTTCAATTGACTATTAATGTGTTCGATCACAACTCGTATTTTTCCAATCATTTTATTGTACCTTTTCTCAACATCAAATAAGGGTAAATTCTTCTTTTTCTTTATTGGCATCAATAATTTAAAGCCATCTTGCTCTAATCCGTAGTACCCTAAATCGGTCATAACATATTCACAATGTTTGAATTTCTTAACCGTTTTTCTTGCCAATTTAATATCATGCTGACTGCCATTCGATATATCTAGCCCTATGATTTGTTTGCTGTTCGGATGATAGATCACTTGTGCTTTTAGCGTATGTTTCTTCTTTTTACCACTGTAGAACTTACTCTGATTTTTTTTTCGGACGTTCTATTGAACATTCTGTCGCATCAATAATGACCCAGTTAAAGTGTTCGTCTGCTGTGGTAATGCTTCGTTTTGGCAGAGTAAAACGTCTTGATTTCATCAATGCATCTTCAACCTTTTTAATGGTTCGATTCACATTACTTTCAGCGATATGGTAATTTGCCGCTAATTCCAGTTGAGTGCTGTAGTTCCGTAAGTAATTGAGAGTTAATAACAACTGATCCTCTATATCTAAAGTATGAGGACGACCTGATTTCTTTTTGAGTGATTCTGCTTTTTCTAAAACCTCTACCATTTCAGTAAAAACTTGTCGAGGTACGCCAACCAAGCGTTTGAATTCAGAATCTGAAAAACGATTTAATTTCTGATATCTCATGAAATTTATATTGAGGTGGTTTTTACTTTCGCAAGAGATCTAATTAATTAAAAAATCCATTAATTAGTCATAAAGGCCTTATCTGATAAAGTAAGGCCTTTATTGATATTAAATACTTTATATTTTAACAAAAGATGAAAATTGATCACAATTTGATCATACAAATAACTCCATTTATTACATAACTTCTAAATATAAAAACAAAGAAGTGTTTTTATAAAACTTAATAAAAAATATATCGTACAAGGAGTTAGACGATGAAAATAGGCGCTTTAGTTGTATCTATAGCTTTACTGAGTGTTACACAGTCAGGCTTTTCAGCTACAGGTGGAAGTTTTAAACGGTTTTCTGTTTCTGCGGGGTGGTTACATGCTATGCCTCAAGGAAAGACCAATCCATTTAATATTTCGACTCCAATTGCAAATGGTAGGAATGCAAATATTGGATCGGTCTCATTGAATGCTGTTGTTAATTCAATTGATCCTTCGGATGTAAATGCAGATGCTATGAAAAGTATTCTTAATATGCTTGGAGATATGTATAAAGAAAATCCGAACGAACCTGAATTGAGCCAGTTCTTTGAGTTAAAAAATGTGAATGGCACAGATGAGGTCTATTTAAAAGATGCTTTGTCAGGTAGTGCAGACTTATACGGTTTAGAGCAATGGACAGCTGGGGGGAGCGGCCTTGAAGTTCAAGATGCAGATACGCTCGGTTTAATGATGAATTATTATGTAAATGATAATGTTTCATTACAGCTGATTGGAGGAATATCGCCAAAAGTCGATATTAAAGGAAAAGGAGAAATATTAGCGCCTATGTCAGGTATAGGCCATACAGGTATAGGTCTTGATTTGCCTTTAGCACAAGTAGCACAAGATATTCCAATTACAAATTTAGGAAGTAAGTCTAAAGTTGCGACAGTCCGTGCTTGGACTCCTGCATTTGAAGCACAATATCAGTTTGGTAAGTCTGGGATAAATAAATTCCGCCCATATGTTGGCTTAGGCATCATGTATGCACATTTTGGTAGCATTATGTAAAAGTAAAATCTGAAGATGCCTTTGCTCCAATCGTAAGTCTTGGCGCAACATATGACATAACTTCTAATTGGTACGGCGTGGCATCTGTTTCATATTCAAAATTAAATAATAAAACTACGATCGATGTTATAGATAGGAATACAGGAAATCGTTTAATTCATTCTTCTACTAAAATCGATATCGATCCTTTAATTACTTACCTTGGCGTAGGTTATCGTTTTTAATCTAATCAGCGAAAAAGCATTTAGGAATGCTTTTTCTAACCATAATTTTTATTTCATCTATAAAAATGCAAAGACCCTTGGAAGTACAACTTTCAAGGGTCTTTTTTTCAAAAGTGAAAACAGTTAATTATTTTTCAATAATCGCTGTTACACCTTGGCCGCCAGCAGCACAAATTGAAACCAGTACGCGACCTGAACCTTTTTGGTTGATCAGCTTCGCAGCAGTAGCAATGATACGACCACCAGTTGCAGCAAATGGGTGACCTGCTGCAAGTGAAGAACCTTTTACGTTGAGTTTAGTGCGGTCAATTGAACCGAGTGGAGCATCTAAACCTAAACGGTCTTTACAGAATTTTGGATCTTCCCAAGCTTTCAACGTTGAAAGAACTTGCGATGCAAATGCTTCATGAATTTCGTAGTAGTCGAAGTCTTGAAGCTTAATGCCAGCACGTTCAAGCATACGTGGAACTGCATAAGCAGGTGCCATCAATAGGCCTTCTTTTTTCTCAACGAAATCAACAGCAGCCGTTTCTTGGAAGGTTAAGTAAGCAAGCACTTCGTGACCGTTTACTTTTGCCCATTCTTCTGATGCTAAAAGCACACAAGACGCGCCATCTGTAAGTGGGGTTGAGTTACCCGCAGTCATGGTACGCGCATCGCCTTTACCAAAAGCTGGTTTGAGCTTAGCAAGTTTTTCAACCGTAGAGTCAGCACGTAAGTTGTTGTCACGC
The DNA here is from genome assembly GCF_058599305.1 of Acinetobacter sp. CAU_H_S139_7. Lineage (NCBI taxonomy): Bacteria > Pseudomonadati > Pseudomonadota > Gammaproteobacteria > Moraxellales > Moraxellaceae > Acinetobacter > Acinetobacter sp. CAU_H_S139_7. The sequence continues at coordinate 1,950,394 of NZ_CM178651.1, read as the reverse complement.
TCTAAACCTAAGAATGGTGTGATGAGGTCATCGAAGAAACCTTCTTCGTAAGCCGCAGCCATTTTTTGGTGTGAAGATGCAGCAAGTTCGTCTTGTGCTTCACGTGCAATACCCCATTCAAGCGCAGTAATAGCTTGGTGATCACCCATAGAAAGACCTGTGCGTGGCTCACCATTTTTTGGCGCATCCATCAAGTCTTTTAGGTTGATTTTAGTTAAAGCTTTTAAACGGTCTTTACCCGTTTTTGCAATGTTGAGTTCAAGCAATGCTTTACGTAAACCATCACCAAACGCAATTGGTGCATCAGACGTCGTATCGACACCACCAGCCACACCCACTTCAATTTGGCCCAGTGCGATTTTGTTGGCAACTAAGAAAGCTGCTTGTAAGCCAGTGCCACATGCTTGCTGAATATCGTAAGCAGGTGTTTCTGGTGCAAGTGCAGTGTTTAGTACACATTCACGGGTCATGTTAAAGTCACGGCTGTGTTTAAGTACCGCACCAGCAACCACTTCACCAAGGCGTTGACCTTGAAGATTAAAACGTTCAACAAGACCGTTTAACGCTGCTGTGAACATATCTGTATTCGAAGCGGTGAAATATGCGCCATTTGAGCGAGCGAAAGGAATACGGTTACCACCGATAATAGCCACGCGGCGAACAGTGTTTTGACTCATGGTTTGATCCTGTTGAACAGCAGTTTGAGTTTTTGGTTTTGAAGCATTTGTAGAAGAAGCGGGGCTTTTACTACGAGTTGACGCAGCACGAGTGCGAGTCGGCTTAGTCGTGTTATTTACTGATTGGGTTGTTGTGCCAGTACTTTTAGTTCTACGAGATGTACTTTTTGATGTATTTGACACAGTTTCCGTAGCAGAATTTTCCACTGCTGGATTTTCTTGAGTTGTTTTGCTCATAAGGCTTTTCCAAGCATGTTAATCTATTCTTAGGGTGTACATTAGCATATTATAAAAAGGGCTGAATTGACTAGAATGACATTGCAATAGGCTTTCAGGTCAAGACATATCCTCTATAACTCAAGTATGATTCTATAGAAACCGATGGAACTATTGAAATATAAGACTCTAGACATCACTTTGAAGTTAAAAGGATATCTTTGAATCCATCAACAATTAATTTGTATGAGAGATAAAAAACATGACTGATCAATACCAAACTTTTGCAAAATCTCCAATTGGTAAATTTGTCATTAAAAATTTGGGTTTACCTGCACCAACTTTTTTAGACCGTTTTGAGTCAGCAACGCCTGTTATTAAAGGTGCTGTTTTACTGGGTGCAGCAGCAAACAGTTCATTGTCTGGTGCAATTGCGCAAGTGTTGGCAAATGTTCATGCCAATAGCTATGCAGGTAACAATGCACATTTACAGCAAGCTGCGGCTAAAGTGGGCTTAAACTTAAGTGCATTTAATGCAGGCGACAAAGAGTCTAAATTCAAAGTTGTTATTTTTGATGCATCTGGTATTGAGTCATCAGAGCAACTCAATGAGTTATATAACTTCTTTAACCCTATCGCACGTCAAGTGGCTGCTTCTGGTCGTGTGATTGTGATAGGTACGACACCTGAAACTGCGGGTAGTGTGAAAAAAGCGATTGCACAGCGCGCGCTTGAAGGCTTCGTGAAGTCTGTCGGTAAAGAGTTTAAAAAGGGTGTTGCAGCACATTTGATTTATGTGGATGCAGGTGCAGAGGCAAATCTTGAGTCAACTTTACGTTTTGCAGCATCTCCACGTTCTGCTTATGTTTCTGGTCAAGTGATTCGTGTTTCTAAAGCTGCTGTTGTAGATGTCGACTGGGCTAAACCATTGGCAGGTAAAACTGCTGTAGTGACAGGTGCGAGCCGTGGTATTGGTGAAGCGATTGCACATGTCTTGGCACGTGATGGTGCGCATGTGATTTGTTTAGATGTGCCACAGCAACAAGCAGATCTTGACCGTGTTGCAGATGAGATCGGTGGTTCAACACTGGCAATTGATATCACAGCAAACGATGCAGGTGAAAAAATTAAAGCTGCGGCAGCTGCTCAAGGTGGTTTAGACATCATCGTGCATAACGCAGGTATTACCCGCGACAAAACGTTGGCAAATATGAAGCCTGAGCTTTGGGACTTGGTGATTAACATTAACCTGTCTGCAATTGAACGTGTAAATGATTATTTACTTGCGAACGAGGGTTTAAATGCCAATGGTCGTATTGTTTGTGTATCATCTATTTCAGGTATTGCAGGTAACCTAGGTCAAACCAACTATGCTGTGTCGAAAGCAGGTGTAATTGGTGTAGTTAAATTTACTGCTCCAACTTTGACGAATGGCATTACCATCAATGCGGTTGCGCCAGGTTTCATTGAAACGCAAATGACCGCTGCAATTCCATTTGCAATCCGTGAAGCGGGTCGTCGTATGAACTCGATGAGCCAAGGTGGTTTACCTGTAGATGTTGCTGAAACCATTGCTTTATTTGCAGCGACAGCATCGACTGGTTTAAACGGCAACGTGGTACGTGTTTGTGGTCAAAGCTTGTTGGGTGCTTAATTTAAAAGCTTGAATTTATCTCTCCTTTAGAGGGGGATAAATTCTTTATATTATAAGTGGGATGGTATTTTTCCCTCATCCTAACCTTCTCCCTGAGGGAGAAGGAGCTTTCAAAAATATTGAAATAAAAACTTCTCAAAGGTTCAGTATGAAGACTCGCCATTTTAGTCAACTTCCAAAACCATATATGGCTTATCCGAAAGTCATTCAAGGTTTGATCTTTAAAAAGCCAAAAGGTGAAAAAGTCTTACCGCAGGTTGAGTATGTGGTGGATTCTTTTAACGTCGATCAAAAGCATTTGAAAGCTTATAACCAAGTGTGTGGCTTTAAAAATAATGGTTATATTCCTGCGATTTATTTGGCCGTATTATCGCAAAGCCTACAAATGCACATGATGGGGCAAGAGCCGTTTCCATTTCCTGTGCTAGGTTTGGTGCATATTCGCAATCAAGTTAAACAAATGCGTAAAGTTGGCGTCAATGAAACCCTTACTTTATCATGTAAATATGGCGCGCTTGAGCCACATGATAAAGGTGTTCAGTTCGATTTCATTACCACGGTGAAAGTTGGCAATGAAGTGGTGGTTGAAGCCTTAACCACGTATTTAGCACGTCAAAAGACCGATGGTAAAACAGCACCAAAATTAGTTGAAGCAACGACTCCAGATTATCAGCCGAATGCAGTCTGGGCAGTCTCTGAAAACACAGGTCGTCGTTATGCAATGACCTCGGGCGACTTCAACCTCATCCACATTCATGCAGTGACAGCAAAAGCTTTTGGTTTCAAACAGGCCATTGCGCACGGCATGTGGAGTAAGGCCCGAGCGTTGGCTTCGATTACATTGCCTGATGCTTATGAAGCGGATGTTTGGTTTAAACTGCCGATGTATTTACCGTCAACAGTCGATTTTATGACCGCGACAGAAGGTGCAAATACCGCTTTCTTAATTCGAAATAGTAAGAATCAAAAACCGCATGTGACGGGACAGGTGAAAGCACTATAATTTTTAAAAGCCCAGTTTAGATTACACTGGGCTTTTTTATGCCAGCTTAAAATACAAGGATGTGTAAATGAAAATTTTAAAACAATATTTACAAGCGAATCCGAACCATTATCAAGGCTATGTTGACCCACGTTTTCAAAGTGTTGCCCATCTGTTTAGCCGTTTACAGGATGCTCGTTCAGCATATGGCGGTGCAGCCTGTGTTTTATATTTTCAGGGTGAAAAAGTTGTCGATATCTATACGGGTTTGGCAGCGGTAGATTCTCCTTGGCAGGCCAATACTATGTCGGTGTGTTATTCGACGGGCAAAGGCGTGCTCGCAACCTTGGCACATATTTTAGTCAGTCAGGGTGTACTGAGCTACGACCAACCGATTGCGGATTATTGGCCTGAATTTGCCCAAAATGGCAAAGGGAAGATGACGCTAAGACACGTGCTGAGTCATCAAAGTGGATTATTTGATATTCGTAATAACATTGCCGATGCAACAGAGATGTTGGATTGGGCACATATGTTAGACGTATTTGAAAGGGCGCAACCACGCTTTGCAATTAGTGAAGATGCTGCCTATCAACCTTTGTCATTTGGTTGGCTGGTCGGTGGTGCTTTAGAAAAAGCAACGGGGAAACCTTTAACTAAACTCTTCCAAACCTATTTAGTTGAGCCACTTGAGCTAGATGGGGCTTACTTTGGTGCACCCAGTGCTGAATTAAAACGTATCGCACGACCCATTGTCCGTCCTGTATCTATCCAACCAAATCAAAAAAGTCCAACGAAAGTGCGTAAAGTTTCATTGCTTGATAAAGCGATGCAGTGGTCAGGGCAAGATCCACAAGACTTTCAAGATGGCATGATTCCCAAAGGTATGAAAAAGGTCAGCTTTTATCAGGATGATGCGATTCAGGCGATCATTCCCGCAGCAAATGGTGTATTTACAGCCAATAGTTTAGCCAAAGTGTATGCGATGCTATCTCAAAAAGGAATTTGGAAAGGTCAGCAGTTGATTCGTCCTGATGTGTTTTCTGAGTTGAGTCGAGTGCAATATACCGATCGAGATCGGGTGATGCCGATACCTATGCATTGGCGCTTGGGTTATCACCGTATATTAACCTTAGGAAAAACTGCAGAGCAGGGTTTTGGTCATATGGGCTTTAATGGTTCAGGGGCTTGGGGCGATGGTGAGCGAGGCTTGAGTTTTGCTTATACACATAACTTTGCTACAGGTTCTTTGACTGGGGATTATCGACTTTGGGCTTTGAGCCAAGAAAGTTTACGCTGCGCAGATGCGGTTTTAAAAGGCAAAAAAGGCTGGTTTTGACGGGGCTGAGATTTAGTCATCGTCTAAAATATGTTATGTTCGTCGCGGTTTAGGTTTTGAATATTTGTGACATGAAGGCTCCCATTCTTATCCCGCTGGTTGCTACAGGATTACTCTTAGGTTGTTCCGAGGCGAATCAAACGCAACATGATCAGTCTAAACTCCAAGTGGCAGAACAAAAGCAGATTATTCCTGCGTGGGTTGGGAGTTATCAGGGGACAACGCCGTGTATGGGGTGTTTGTCCCGTTGTGAAGACTGTCCGGGTATGGCAGTTGCACTTGAGCTGCATGAAAACATGACCTACACCCTAAAACGAGAAAGTTTGAGTGGCCATAATGAAATCGAAACTTTGACTGGACCACTTCGTTTTAATGCTCAAGATCAGCACAAGGTAGAGTTGGTGAATGTGACAACGCGAAACTTACTTTATGTCGATTTAGAAGATCGTGTTCTAGAAATACGTGAAGATGTGACTGGAAAAAAATACCAAATGCAGAGTGATTTTGTTTTGGTGAAACCAGCTTAATTTTCTAAATATCTGTATTTTAGAAATTCATTTTAATATTTACATCTTTTTGCTTTTCCAAAGCTCTCACTTTATTTCAAATCCATAATCTAAATACATAAATAGCTTGAGATAGGGAGTGGGATAAAAATGGAGCTAATGGTTTTTGAATTATTGATCTAAATCAGCTTTATAGCTTAGAAATGCGAGAAGGGGGTGAAGTAATTCATTCACTCTTTGACAAAAAAACAGTATGCTTAGGCCTATAAAAAGGAGCATACATGTATCAAGTACTTGCACGGAAATATCGTCCTCGTAATTTTAATGAGCTAGTGGGTCAAAACCACGTCTCTCGAGCGCTAACCAGTGCTTTGGAGCGCGGACGTTTGCACCATGCTTATTTATTTACAGGAACGCGTGGGGTCGGAAAAACCACCATTGCCCGTATTTTGGCGAAGTGCTTGAACTGTGAAACAGGTGTGACTTCGACGCCGTGCGAAGTTTGCCCAACCTGTACCGCCGTGAATGAAGGCCGTTTTATTGACTTGATTGAAATCGATGCGGCATCACGTACTAAAGTTGAAGATACGCGAGAACTTTTAGACAATGTTCCTTATGCGCCAACACAAGGTCGTTTTAAGGTCTATTTAATCGATGAAGTACATATGCTGTCTACGCATTCTTTTAATGCTTTACTCAAAACATTGGAAGAACCACCTGAACATGTGAAATTCCTTTTTGCAACCACAGATCCTCAAAAGCTCCCAATTACTGTGATTTCGCGTTGTTTGCAATTTACACTACGCCCGTTGGCTGTAGATGAAATTACCGAGCATCTGGGGAATATTTTAAATAAAGAAAGCATCCAAGCTGAACAAGATGCGATTTGGCAAATTGCAGAGTCTGCCCAAGGCTCATTACGAGATGCACTTTCTTTGACAGACCAAGCGATTGCTTACGGTCAGGGAGCCATCCAGCACCAAGATGTCAAAGAAATGTTGGGTTTAATCGATCGTACTATTATTTATGATTTGATACTTGCGATACATCAAAACCAAAAACAACGGGTGAGTGAGTTGCTGATGCAATTCCGCCAGCAAGCACTGGATGTATCTTTAGTTTTGGATCAGCTGATTTCGACTTTACATGAGTTGGCGCTATTACAATATTTGCCTGAACTTAGTCTCAAATATAGTGCTGAAATTAATAAAAAAATCATGCAATTGTCTCAGCAAATTGCTGCGCAAGACTTGCAACTTTATTACCAAATTGCATGTAAAGGGCGTGCTGAATTACAGCTAGCAGTCACCCAAGAGCAAGGCTTTGAAATGTCAGTGCTGCGCATGTTGGCGTTCCGTCCATTACAACCAAATGAAGTGTTGGTGGCTCATGCCAATAGTGCTGTAGTTGAATCTGTACAACAAACGGCAATACCGAGTGCTGCTCCAGAAACGGCTTTGCAGCAAGATGCTCAAACTGTAGATGTTGATGCGGCATTTGAAGACGCTGCAATAACTCAGAATGCAGAACCTGAGTTTAAACCTGAACTTGATGATGTCGATCTTTCAGAAAGCGCCGAAGATAATAAACCACCAGTGGACTCATCTCAGCAATCTGATCAAATCGTATTCGACCCTTCAAGCGATGAAGTGTTGTTCGATTTAGATGAAGCAGACGAATTTAATGCTCGAAGCAATGACGATGAGCCAAATAGTGATGATTTCTTATTTGATGAAATTGTACCGCTAGACCTAGAAAGTCAAAATGATGCTTCCCTTGAAGATGTCGTAGCAATAGCTGAACCTGCTGTGCAAGCGGAGTCTTCTGATTTAGCAAATGAAGTGCTTTCAGCAGATAGCGTACAGGACACCCAAGTTGTAGAAAATGAAAGCCTGCAAACTGTTGCTGCTATTGTAGAGCCCGTTCAACTTGAACAGGTTTCAACTGCATCAGCCGATTTAATGCCACAAGATATTTTACAACTTCAAACGCAGCAGTTAGTCGGTGAGTGGACTGTGGAGAAGTGGGAGTACTGGTTCAGAAGCAGTGGCTTATCACCCGCGGTACAAGAGTTGGCTCAGCAAGGTTTAATGGCTGGGCAAATTAATGCCGAGTCTGTGTTTATGATTCCGCAGCGTTATGAGCAACTCCTCACCCAATTACGTCATGTCTTGGAAGATGCGCTCAAAGCTGAATGGCCTCAGACGCGTTTTGATGTGAAATATGCAGAAGTTGAAACGATTACCCCTTACACCATGCAGGCGCAGCGCAAGCAAAGAGCATTTCAACGTGCGCATGAATTACTGCAAAACGAAGATACGGTCAAAGGCCTTGTACAAACTTTTGATGGTGAATTGCAGAATATCCAACTTAAGTAATGCCATGGCTTAAGTAGTGGCGCAAAGCACTCCGCATTTCAGATGGAATCGGGGTGCTTTTGCGTGTTTCACGGTCTACAAAGACATGAACAAAATGTCCTTGAGCTGAAGCAGTTTCTTGACCAAATTTGAAAATGGCAAGTTCGTAAGTGAGTGAAGAGTTTCCTATTCTAGAAATAGTCACACCAATATCAATAATCTCAGGATAAGACAACTCATGTAAGAAACTGCATGCTGAGTCGACCACTAAACCAATAATAGGGGATTGGTGAATATCAAAATTTGCTTTTTCAATCAGTAAGGCATTTGCGGCAGTATCAAAATAACTATAGTAGGTGACGTTGTTGACATGGCCATAGAGGTCATTGTCTGACCAACGTGTTTGAATCGGTAGAAAATAATGAAATTGGTCACGTGTCTTTGCAGCTTGTCTCATCGATATCATCCTTAAAATCGTCTTATAAATAGCCTAAGCTAATTATATGGCTTAGCTGTAAATGGCTTGATAAATTTCCCGTGCCTGTTGCCACTCTAGTTCTCTTGGGTTGTTTTGTAGTAGGCGTGTTTGTAACATGGCATCGGTTGCAAGCTGATCTAGACTGTGTTCAGAAACATTCAATGCCTTGAGTTTTAAGGTTAAACCACTGCGGTCTAAATGGTTTTGCATATGATCAACGAAAAGATCAGAAAGACCATCGGTACAGCCTGTACTTTTTGGATCGAGCCAGCAGATCAGTTCCGCATAATGTTGCTTGGCTTGGGGGAGGTTAAACTTTAAAACCTCTGTCAGCACTAAGGCATTGCTATGTCCATGAGAAATGTGAAAATGCCCACCCAATGGATAAGCAAGCGCATGAACAGCACCGACAGGGGCATTGGCAAAGGCTTGTCCTGCCAACATCGAACCGACTAACATATTTTGTCGAGCTTCTAAATTTCGACCATCTTCTAGCACTAAACTGAGGTTCTGATTCAGCAGTTTTAAAGCATGTTTTGCTAACATGTCGGCATAGGGGTTTTTCTTGATTTTAGAGGTATAAGCTTCAATCGCATGTACCATCGCATCAATGCCTGTGGCAGCACTAATATGACGCGGCAGATTTTCAGTAAATGTCGCATCCAAGATCGCCACATCGGCAAAAAGAACGGGTGCTACGATTCCAGTCTTTGTCGTTTCACCTGTGGTGACAATCGAAATTGGTGTGACTTCAGAGCCTGTCCCTGCAGTGGTAGGGACTAAAATTAAGGGTAGACGAGGTGCTTGGGCATTATTCACCCCATAAAGATCGGCTAACTTCTGCTGCTGTGCAGGATGGCTGAGGATGGCAATAATTTTTGCAACATCCATAGAGCTGCCACCACCAAAGCCTAAAACGACATCTACCTTTTGCTGTTTGGCATAATCAACCGCATTTAAAACAATTTGCTCACTCGGATCTGCTTCAACCTCACTGTAAATACTGTAAGTCAGAGAGAGATCTTCTAATATTTCTAAGATGGGAAGATGGAGCTGATGCTTTAACATGCCTGCATCTGTAACCAATAACAGATGCTGATAAGGACGTGCTGTTAAAATGCCTCTGAGTTGCTGAATGCTGCCTAAGCCAGAAATAATATTCGGCACAGTTTGAAATTGAAATTGGTTCATAACAGCATCCTTTTTTATATCTTATCCAACAATATTGTTTTGTACTTCTATAGGATTCATCCTCTAAATAACTTAACATAAGACACTTGAAAATAAAGCTGTTTCGAGGTGGTTATGTCATTCACAGCGCCCTATAAGGTGTTATGTGTCTGTTTAGGAAATATTTGTCGTTCTCCCACGGCAGAAGTGGTTCTCAGACATTTTTGTGATGCACATCAGCTCAATATCGAAATCGATTCGGCGGGAACCAGTAATTACCATCCCAACAAAGCACCTGACTTGCGTAGTCAAGAACATGCTTTAAAACGGGGCTATGATTTATCCAGCTTACGTGCACGACAGTTACAGACCAGTGATTTTGTCCATTTCGATTTAATTTTGGCGATGGATCATCGTAATTTTGACGATATTCAAGCGTTGTATCAAACAGCGCAAACTGAATTTGGTGCTCAACCTCTCCGCGCTAAAGTTGCACTGATGTCTGAACATGACGCGCAGTATCCGCAGCAAGCATTACCTGATCCTTACTATGGTGGTTTTGATGGTTTTGAACGTGTTCTTGACCAATGTGAGTCGAGCAGCCAAGCGTGGGTCAGTATTTTTGAACAACACTTTGAACAGTAATTAAGGTTCGTGCATGCAAATAGAAACACAAAAACAGCTTAAACCTTTTAATACGTTAAGCTTAAATGCGATAGCCTCTCATTATGTTCAAATTCACAGTCCAGATGAGCTTGTTGAAGCATTGGATTATGCACAGCAACACGCTTTGAATGTCATGATTTTATCTGGTGGAAGTAATATGCTGCTTCCTGCACAAATTGATGCTCTAGTTGTGCATATGAACATTCTAGGCGTAGAAAACTTGTCTGAAGATGTGAATACCAAAACTATACGAGTCGGCGCGGGACAAGTTTGGCATGACTTTGTGCTTTGGACGACAGAACATCATTTATTTGGCTTGCAGAATTTGGCGTTGATTCCAGGGCTCGTGGGCGCATCTCCTGTACAAAATATTGGCGCTTATGGTGTAGAGGCCGGCGAGTTCATTGAAAGTGTACAAGTCTATGACCGACAGTTGAAAACGTTTAGCGATATTCAAGCCAAAGACTGTGCATTTAGTTATCGTCATAGTATTTTTAAAGATGATCCAACTCGCTATGTGATTACGCATGTGACTTTCAAGTTGTTGAAAAAAGAAGATTTGAAAATTAGCTATGGTGACTTAAAACAAGCCGTGGGTGATGAGCTAACAGCTTTTAATTTACAACAACAAGTGATTCAGATTCGTCAAAGTAAATTGCCTGATCCGAAAGAATTTCCAAACGTAGGCAGTTTTTTTAAGAATCCAATTATTAGTCAGCAAGCTTATGACCTTTTAGCCCAACAATTTGAAAAATTGCCACATTATCCGCAGTTGAATGGTGATGTTAAAATTGCAGCAGGTTGGCTGATAGATCAATCGGGCTGGAAAGGTAAGCAGCTTGGTGTGGTCGGGATGTTTGCCAAACAAGCCTTGGTTTTAGTGAATTATGCCAATGCAGATTTGAACGATGTACAGAGCACATACCGTGCAGTACAGCAGGATGTGTATAATAAATTTAAAGTTTTGTTGGAACCTGAGCCTGTGCTATTTAATTCGGCGGGTCTCATCCAATCTCATGAGGATCGTTAAAAGTATGAGTAAAACCCATAAAATGGTGCGTTTAATGCAAATCACTTCGGTGCTGTTTGCATTTTTCGGCTGTTTAATGATTTTTATTTATACACCTTTTTATTCTAAGCTGATTGTGGCGACATTGAATGCCTTTGTCCCTGTAGATGTCAATGAAGTTGCAGCACAAAGTCAAAAAATGGCAGCACTCAGTGAGCAAGAAAGCTTAGAACCGGGTTCTGATTTGTGGATTGCCCGCCAAGCGTACTTACAGTTGATGGAAGAGCAAATCAAAGAACATAATTCGCAAAACCTAACCACGATTCAGGTACGTTATAAAGCACTACAACAGTTAATTATGTCTGAACAGCGTGAAGAGCAAGAAAAAGAGCAAAAGCCTCAAATTCCTTTGGTGGTTGAGACGGCAAGTTCTGAGGTTGACCCGACTGAAAATGTCAAAGAACTGCTAGAGCTGAATAGCAAAGAAAATAAAGCCTTGATGGAACATTATCTCGACTTTTTAAAAACACATAAAGTTGAGACTGTAGAGGAAGAGCCGATAGATGAACAAATCTATCAGGACATCGCACAAATACATGCACAAAATGAAGAGAGAAAAGCGGCATTAAACATGCCGAATGCCATAGTTGTTTTGGGTGGTGGATTAACTTTAGACAAAAATCGTAAAGATATTGTGGTGAATGAATATACGCGATTACGTCTTGAAACCACATTGCAGGTCGAACAGCAGTTTAAGTTGCCCATTGTGCTTAGCGGTGTCGAAGCCCCGTATATGCAAAAATGGTTAAAGGCACGTGGAGTCGATGCGAAACTATTGGAAGATCGTAGTATGAACACCTGCGAAAACTCGCGCTTTAGCTCTTTGCTGTTGCAGAAAAAAGGTGGTGCACCTAGAGTGATTTTAATTACAGATCAATATCATATGCCACGTACACGCCGTTTATTTGCTTTAAATGGTATCGAAACACAGCCGATAGAGGCACCTATGCCGACCCAATTAACCCAATGGCGTCCAAGTGAACAAAATTATGATCATAGTCGCCGTGCCAATTATGAAATGCTCGCAACGATACGCGATGTACTGTTTGGTTCGAGTGACTGTAGGGAGATTCCATAATGCCTGAACTTCCTTTTTTAAATCCTTCTGTACTCAAACAGCTTGAACTTCCTGTGCCGAGTCGTGAGACGACACCACAGCTATTAATGCCTTTGAATCTAAACCAGCCGTATGAGGCATCGGTAGAGATGGTGTCTTATCGTCGTTTATACGGTTTAGACGCATTGGACTGTGATCACTGGCAAGGTTATGTTCAAATGCCTTTGTTTAAGCTGCATGTCCAAGTTTTTGCACCTAAAATTGAAAAAATTAAAGGTTCAGTCTGCCTGTTGCATGGTTATTTAGAGCATAGCGGAATTTATCAACCCATTATTAAAGAGTTGCTTGACCAAGGCTTTAGTGTACTGACCTATGATCTTCCGGGGCATGGACTCAGTGATGGATCACCTGCGAATATTCAAAATTTTGATCATTATCAAGATGTGTTACATGCTGTGGTGCGCTATGTCAAACATGCAGAACAGCTACCGCAACCGTGGCTAGGCATAGGGCAGAGCACTGGTGGTGCAATTTTGATGCATCATTTGCTTGAGTTTGCCGAACGCCGTGAAAACCCTTATGTGCAACGTGTTTTGTTGTTGTCGCCACTCATTCGACCTGCAAAATCCGCTTGGTGGCATAACTCGGTTGGATTAGGCATTATTCGACGGATTAAACGTCAAGTGCCGCGTCATTTTAGGCGGAATAACCATAACCCTGAGTTCTTACGCTTTGTTCGTTTAAAAGATCCGCTACAACCTCGTATGATGGGTATGGATTGGATTTTGGCTATGTCCAAATGGATGTTGGAAATGGAGCAGCGCCCAGCCTGTCGCATTCCTGTCTGGTTAGCCCAAGGTGCGCTGGATCAGACGGTAGACTGGCGTTATAACATTGAGTTTATTCGTGAAAAGTTTCGCTTACAGACTTTATTGATGTTGGAGGAAGGTTCACATCAATTGATCAATGAACGTTCAGATATTCGTGCGGCATTAACAGGTCTAATTCCAGCTTTTTTACATGCGCAGGGTTCATCGAGTGGATATTACTAACATTCTGTGATTTCTCTTATCGAAAATAAAAAGGAGGCTGATAGAGCCTCCTTTTTATTTAGAAATGTTCTAATTTGGACATATTCCACATACGGAAATAGAAGTTCTCTTCATCTTTATTTTCACAAGACAGCAGTTCACCATCTTTTAACCAAAAATGCAGCTGCGCATAGTTTCGAATTTCTCGGTCATTAATACGCTGTGCTAAATGGCGTGCTTTAATTTCTGCTGGATGTTTTAAGCCCGCTGAAGCAATCATTTCTGAAAGTGCCTTTAATGTGTTGTCATGAAAATGAAGTACACGTTCGGCTTTGGTGGGCACATGGATTGCTTTTTGACGCTCTTTGTCTTGTGTCGCAACACCGACAGGGCATTGGTTGGTATGACAACTTTGCGCTTGAATGCAGCCCACCGCGAACATAAACCCTCGTGCAGAATTGACCCAATCTGCACCAATTGCCATGGTACTGGCAATATCAAAGGCACTAACCAATTTGCCACTGGCACCAATTTTGATCTGGTCACGTAAACCAGCACCGACCAGTGTATTGTGTACAAAAAGTAAGCCTTCACGTAGTGGTACGCCCATATTGTCTATCAGTTCGATAGGTGCTGCACCAGTCCCGCCCTCGGAACCATCTACCACAATAAAATCGGGAATAATTTGAGTATGTAGCATGGCTTTGACAATGCTCATAAACTGCCAAGGCTGGCCAATACACAGCTTAAATCCGACTGGTTTACCTTCAGATAGCTCACGCAGTTTTTGAATAAAATGCATCATCTGAATAGGTGTTTTGAAGGCAGAGTGACTTGAAGGAGAAACACAGTCATGATCACGACTGACGCCCCGTATTTCGGCAATCTCTTCAGAAATTTTATCTTTCGGTAGAATCCCGCCATGGCCTGGTTTTGCTCCCTGAGAGAGCTTGATTTCGATCATTTTGACTTGAGGTCGTTTGGCTTGAACGGCAAATTTTTCAGGGTCAAATTGCCCATCTAGAGTACGGCAGCCAAAATACCCACTGCCTAACTCCCAAACAATATCGCCTCCATATTCAAGATGGTACGGACTTAAACTGCCTTCGCCAGTATCATGGTAAAAACCGCCCATTTGCGCTCCTTTGTTTAAAGCGCGAATGGCATTGGCACTCAGGCTGCCAAAACTCATGGCTGAAATATTGAAAATAGAAGCACTATAAGGTTGTGAACATTGCGAATTGCCCACCAGAATACGGAAGGTTTTAGGGTCAGCAGGTGTGCATGGGCTTAGTGAATGAGTCATGAAGCGGTAGTTGTCTGCATAGACATCGATAATGGAACCGAATGGTTTATCTGCATTTTGGTTTTTTGCACGTTGATAGACCAAACTGCGTTGCATCCGTGAAAAAGGCAGTGCGTCTTGATCGGCCTCAATAAAATACTGGCGAATTTCAGGGCGAAAATCTTCAAAAATAAAACGAAAGTGCCCCATAATCGGGTAGTTCTTTAAGATCGAATGTTTATTTTGTAAAACATCATGCAAGCCAACAAGACTCAGTAAACCAGTTATCAGCCAAATACTGTTCAGTAAAGTGTCCGAAATAAAATAATTAATATAGATAGGGGGGTGGCTATAATGAAAAAAAGAAATGCTCAAGAAAATAAAAATACACAGTAGCCAAATGGAGTGCCGTGAAAAAAAAGTATTGAGTAATTTATGACGTATGGATTGAGCAGGGCTAGACATATGGCTGGGCATCCTTCCTGATTGTTTAGACCTAATGTGCCAAGTCTCTATTTCATCTACAAGTAATAAATTGTTGTTAAGCCCGTTATTATTCGCAGGAGCAATCCAATATGAAAATTATGGATATATTTTATACAGATTGATATCTTTCAGAATTTAAAGTATATAAAATGAATATGAATAAGCACTTATTGTTCAAAAGAAAAAATTATAAATTACTTACTTCTAGGGATAGGTTAGGCCAAGCTTGCATCGGTATAGTGTGGTTGAAGAATGATAAGAAAAAGGGGAAGCTTCAGTGAAAAATAAGGAAACTGTTTTGCCTGCACCTGTTTTAATCGTGGAAGATGAAGCCATGATTCGCTCGCGCCTAGATCTGATCCTGTCGGAGCTAGGCTATAGTCAAGATATGCTGATTTTTGCTAAAAATTTAGCTGAATCCATGCAAATCATTGCATCACAGCCGATTTCTTTAGCCTTAGTTGATTTAGGGTTGCCCGATGGAAATGGTATTACCTTAATTGAAAAACTTAGAGAGATAGACGAAAGCGCCTTAATTTTGGTGATTTCGGCATGGAGTACACAGCAAAGTTTATTTGCCTCGATTAAGGCAGGAGCGAATGGCTATGTACTGAAAGAACGTGATGATGCTGAAGTATTGATGTCGATACGGAGTATTTTGCGCGGCGGAGCGCCGATTGATCCCTTTATTGCTCGCGAAATTTTAAATCAAATCTCAACCTCAAATACCCCCCAAACTGAGCGTGTAGAGCAGTTGGATGGTCAGGACTATGACCAACTGACCAATCGAGAAACTGAAATTCTCAACTTGGTGGCACAAGGCCTGAGTAACCGCGAAATTGCTGAGCAATTATTTGTTTCGCGCTATACCGTTGAAAGCCATATTAAGCATATTTACCGCAAGCTTTCTGTTTCAAAAAGAACCAAAGCTGTCAGCACTGCGCGTTCTTTAGGTATTTTATGAGAAATGGCTGGCTGAGCATTTTTGTCACACTGTGTTTGTGTGTGCTTAGTTTTGCCAGTTATGCGCAAACCAACTTTGCTGTTAGTCCAACTTGTAAAGTGAATGTCGATAAAATTTCTGCGGTGAAAACTAGTTCTGTCGATGTTGTTCCGAAGACTGGATGGGTAGAGGTCAAAAACCCTGACGTGTGGACAGAACGCTGGCCACATTACGATGGTGGCGTTTGGTACCATTTTAATTGGCATTGGAGTTGTAACGACAGTAATGAACTGAAGCAGCCTTTAGCATTTTCTGTGGAAGGCATGAGTAGCGCAGGCGCTGTTTTTTTTAATCGAAACCTGCTTTGGAAAGATAAGCATTTAGTTGAACCCCTATCAAAAAGTTGGAATACTCCGCGTTTTTGGATCCTTCCTGTCGAAAGCTTAAAACAAAAAAACAATGACATTTGGGTCTATGTGGTTGGTAATAGTTATGAAAGTCCGGGTTTAGGTAATTTAGAATTTTCTGACATCACAACAGCATATGATAAACAACAAAAACGAATTTGGAATAAAAGGGCGCTGTTTCAAGTCAACTTAGTCATTTCCACCACCTTAGGCTTGGTGTGCTTTGTCATTTGGTTTTTTAGACGCAATGAAACGACATTTCTGTGGTTTTCTGTTAGCTGTTTGTTTTGGGTATTGTTTATTTGGAATGTCATCAACCGAGAAGTGTTTCCATATCCAAACTCCTTGTGGGTCATGAAAACTAACCTGACTTTTTTTGTTTTATACAATGTTTGCTTTTCCATTTACTTACTGCGCTTTGTGAAAACAAAGTTTGCTGAATTAGAGAAAACCTTATTTTTAGTTGCTGCAGTGTGTATTGTCACCATCTTGTTTATCCCAAGTTTGATGGTCAATATCGTATTTGCTGTGATTTTCTTGTTATGTATTGCATTATTTATCGCATCATTCTGCTTTGTGATTTATCGCGCTTATAAAACCAAGCGCCGTGATTTTATTTTGTTGGCGGTTTGTTTAAGTGTGATTCTTATCGTCATGCTTTACGATATTTCACTACTTTTTGATGGACATATTAATGACCATCAGCCTTTGTCGCCGTATACCTCACCGGTGATCACTTTTTTTATTGTGATTATTCTCGCAACACGATTAGATAAAAATATTAAAAAAATACAAAGATTTAATAGTGAACTTGAGCAACGAGTGAGCTTTGTGACCAGTAATCTGTCCTCTAGTTTATATGCTCGACATCAATTAGAGCTTGAAAATGTCCGCCTACAAGAGCGTATTCATTTAGCGCATGATTTGCACGATGGTTTGGGTGCATCTTTGGTTCGTTCCATGATTTTAGTGGATCAGAGCTCCAGCACCATGTCGAATCAACAATTTTTATCCATCCTCAAATTGCTTCGAGATGATTTAAGACAAATTATTGATAGTGGTTCTTTAACCAATAACAAAACGCCAGATAATCCTGTGTTATGGATTGCTCCTGTTCGGCATCGGTTTAGTCAGATCATGGATGAGTTGGATATTGAGGCGACTTGGAGCATTCCAGAGGCATGGGAAATACAACCGACAGCACTACAATGTTTGACTTTAATTCGTGTTCTTGAAGAAAGTTTGACTAATATTATGAAGCACAGTCAAGCACGGCATATTGATGTAAAAATGTATTATCCAAGTACAACTCACTTGGTCATGATTATTCAGGATGATGGCGTAGGTTTTAATGTGGAGTGTGTGCTTAACCACGGGATGGGCATTGGTATGCGCAGTATGAAAATGCGTTTAGAAAAAATTGGTGCTGAGCTCAATATCGAATCTGAAAAAGGCTGTACCAAAATTATTGCCAGTTTAAGGTTTGGTGAGGGAGAAAGTGCTGAGTAGATTAGACTACCCAGCACTTGGTTTGCTTAAGCTTCGTCAGGTGGGAGTAGCATTAAGACGGATTCGTTCATCAGCATCGCAATGTCTTCTAGAATATCGGCATCATATAAGCTTTCATCAAGTAACAGTGCTTCACCATCTGCTAAATTCTTGAGTAATGGTGCAAATTGCTCCGAAATGCATAGCCCTTCACCGTTTGCCCAAAATAAGAATTCATCTTCATTGTTGGTATAAAGTAGGCGAGAAGCGGGTTCTAAGATCAGCTGATAGCCTTGGTCTAAAATACCTTCTAAATCTCCTGTGCCAATTTCTTCAGCATCAGGAATATTTTCAGGGTACTTTGGCTCTGACATCAAGGTCATAATGGCATCTTCAAGCAAAGTTGAATTTTGTAGTTGCGCCAAAATTTCTGCTTTTAAATAATCCAATTCGTTTTGTGTTAATTGGCCGATCGGGCTTTTTTGGTCACGAACAATATCGAGCAAAGGATTACGCAATAGCGCGTTATCAGACAGTTTGTCGCCTACACGGTCTACCATGTCGGTGACGTTTGGCATACGGAAGCCAAAAGAGAAAGTCAGGCAGTCATCTTCGGCTACACCAAAATGTGATAAACCTGGTGGTACATAAAGTAGATCACCTGGTGCTAATACTTCGTCAAAATGTACGTCAATTTCAGGCAGTAATTTTAAAGGTTGGCCTGCAACAATCTCAGATTCAGCATCGCACATTTGACCCAACTGCCAACGACGATGACCATAACCTTGAACTAAAAAGACATCGTAAAAGTCAAAATGCTTTCCGACAGAGCCACCCTTAGGTGCATAAGACACCATGATGTCATCACGGCGCCACTGCGGAATAAAAGGAAATTTTTTCCACAGTGCTGCTAAGTCAAAAGAGTAGTGGTCTACGGCTTGAACCAATAAAGTCCAGAGTTTTGGCATCTTTTGGAAATCAGCTTTTAACAGCGGTGAAGATTTGACCGACCACTGATTTGGGTCACGGTCTTTTTGTTTGATGAGACGAGCTGTGACATTTTCATCTAAAGCCAGTTCCATAATATCGCTAGGTTCTAAAATATTGATAATTTCAGGCAGCGCGTTGCGGACCAATAATGGCTTTTTTTGCCAATATTCGGCAAGGAATTGTTCAGCTGTAATACCGCCAAGAACATCAAGAGATTGGGACATGAAAATAGCCTAAGCAAATTTAAAACAATATTGTGACTATTGTCTTATGATCGAAGGTCTATGTGCAAGTATCGTTAGATTTATTTAAATGCGCTTGGTTGATTTAAATAAATTAAGTTTGTCTCAGTCGCTATGATTGTAGGCATCAAAATTTTTACAGCATAATAGGTCTAAAATATAGTGAAGAAAAATAATGTTAAGTAAAGAAGATGCCGAGAAAATGGCGAATGAGATATTGCAAAAAGAAAGAGAGAAAAGTCAGTCCAAATTAGCGAAAAAATCATCCTCAATCGATAGGATATACGAAACAAAAGATTTGGCTAAGGTGCCGCAATATCAGCATATCTTACTTTTTAGACAGGCCAAAAGTCTCGCTGAAGATCATCCGCTATATAATAAAATGTGGTATGGCTATTTGGTATTGGCATTGTTATTTGTCAAATATCTCTTTAGACAGAGGGAAAGTGTGAGTAGCTTTGACCCTAATAATATTGGTCTATTTTCATTTCTTATTCTTTTTATGCTGATTACGCTGTACCGTAGTCTATTAATTCGAATGTATTTTAAACGACTCATTCAAGCTTATCTCTCAGTAAATTCGTCTAAAAATCTTTGAGCGATTGGTCATATATTAATATTTATGCTGTTGTTAAATTTAATGCTCAGAAACGAACAGCAACACCTGCTGCTGTTCAATTTATTGGGGAAGCATCTAAGAATACTTCTACAGAATTAAGGCACAAGTACTTTTAATTCACGCAGAATATTGCATAACTGAATCATAGGCATACCCATCAACGTGGTTTGATCTTGCCCCATCATTTGTTCAAATAAGCTGATACCAAGGCTTTCACACTTGAAGCTTCCTGCACACATCAGTGGCTGTTCAACTTCAACATAACGCTGGATTTCATGTAGGCCCAGTTTACGGAATTTGACTTTATAGTGTTCAACTAGACTACGTTCAAAGCCAGTTGAGTGTTGCTGCACGCTGAGTGCGGTACTAAAGTACACAATTTTATCCGAATTGGCTTGTAGTTGTTTAATGGCTTTTTCAGTACTCAATGGCTTACCAATAAAAATATCGGGTGCACCTTCACGCCATGCTACTTGATCTGAGCCAATCACGATTGCTTCAGGGTTCTGTGACGCAATGACGTGCGCTTTTTCATAAGCCAATCGTTTGGCTAAATCATCGGCATGGATTTCACCACGAGGCGATTCGTCTATATCAGGGACAACGCAGCGGTAGTCTAGACGTAAACGATTCATGAGGTCTTTACGAGTTTGACTGCTTGATGCCAAGATAATTTCTGAAGTATTCATTCGACAGCATATTCCATAAGCACATTTAGGGGTACGTAAGACAGTACAGCTTGATGGCAAGCTTGAACTTTAACAGGAGGCGCAAAACCGGCCTGATAAGCTTCTGCCCAACGGGTCACACAGATACACCAAAAATCACCAGGTTGTAGACCTGGAAAGTCAACTTCAGGCACAGGGGTAATAAGATCATTACCCACTCGCTGAGAAAAATTTAAAAACTCAGAGGTCATTTCGACACAGATCGTGTGTTGTCCCAAATCGGAAGGTGCTGTATGACAAAAGCCATTACGGAAATATCCCGTGATCGGGGAATAACAACAGCTGGCTAAAGGTTCACCCAAAACGTTTAAACGGTTTAGATTTGGATCAGGATGAATAGACATAAATGCTAAATCTAGTGAGACTTTTCACTATGATAGCAAAACTTTGCCTTTCGTTTGCTTTTCTGCAAAAGAAGCTAACCTTTTTCTGCATAATCATTTAAAATCGACGCGATTTTTATATATAGAAAGAGAGCTCTACATGAATTTTCAGCGTATGACTGACCTCGATTTAACGGGTAAACGTGTTCTTATTCGCGAAGATTTAAACGTTCCTGTTAAAAATGGTGTGATTACAAGCGATGCACGTTTACGTGCCGCTTTACCAACAATTAAAGCAGCGTTAGCACAAGGCGCAGCCCTAATGGTTTATTCTCACCTTGGTCGTCCAGTTGAAGGTGAGCCAAAACCAGAACAATCACTAGCACCTGTTGCTGCGTATTTGACTGAAGCATTGGGTCAAGACGTTCAATTAGTGACGGACTACCTTGACGGTGTTGAAGTTGCAGCAGGTCAAGTGGTACTCCTTGAAAACTGTCGTTTTAACGCAGGTGAAAAGAAAAATAACCCAGAACTTGCTGCAAAATACGCAGCACTTTGTGATGTATTTGTGATGGATGCATTCGGCACAGCACACCGTGCAGAAGCATCAACTGAAGGCGTGGCACGTTTAGCGAAAGTTGCAGCTGCTGGTCCTTTATTGGCGGCTGAGTTAGATGCACTTGGTCGTGCATTACAAACACCTGAAAAACCAATGGTTGCGATTGTTGCAGGCTCTAAAGTATCGACTAAGTTAGATGTGTTGACATCACTTTCTGATATTTGTGATCAATTGATCGTGGGTGGAGGTATTGCCAATACGTTCTTGGCAGCAGCAGGCTTCAATGTTGGTAAATCATTGTGTGAAAATGATTTGATTGATACAGCAAAAGCAATTGCGGCAAAAGTTTCTGTACCGCTTCCAACGGATGTTGTAGTAGCTGATGCTTCTGAAATCGATTTTGCAGATTTCTTGGGTTCATTGGCTGCTGCTAAAGCAGTCGTGAAAAAAGTTGAAGATGTGACTGACAATGACATGATTTTGGATGTAGGTCCAGAAACAGCAAAAGCATTTGCAGACATTTTAAAAACGTCAAAAACGATTCTTTGGAATGGCCCAGTGGGCGTATTTGAGGTTGATCAATTTGGCGAAGGCACTAAAACATTATCTTTAGCAATTGCTGAATCTGCTGGCTTCTCTATTGCAGGTGGTGGTGACACTTTAGCTGCTATAGATAAATACGAAGTTGCTGACAAAATCGGTTATATCTCAACTGGTGGTGGTGCTTTCCTTGAGTTTGTCGAAGGTAAAACACTTCCAGCAGTTGCAGCGCTCATAGAGCGTGCACAATAATTATTGTGTGCTCATGCTGTTGTAAAAAGGTTGACTTCGGTCAACCTTTTTTTATGGGCTTAACAAATCTATTCATCATTCAGTCATGAAAATGAAATAATGCTGAAATAAACTATAGGGCATTAAATCATCTGTTCTAGGAAAACATTATGAATTTAAAAATGACCCTTGCTGCACTTTTGTTAGCACCATTGGCACTGACTGCTTGTAAGAAAAATGAAGCACCAGAGCAAACCGCTGCGGCATCTGAAACAGCAGCAGTTGAAGAAGCTGTAACGGCTGAACAACAAGCGGCAATTGATGCGATTGATCAGCCAGAGTTGGATGAAAAGAACAAAGACATTCCAGCTGAAGTTGCAAATGCACCAGCAGATGCTGCAACAGCGGATCCTGCGGTAGAGGCTTCGGCGGCTACAGCACACTAAATACACACGAATTTTGTAAAAAGTCCCTGCAATTGCGGGGATTTTTTTTAAATAGTGTTATTTGTTGCTGAATTGAAACCTTTGAGCATGTAGAATATGTCGCATCAACTGGGAGGACATTATGGCTCTTATTTCATTGCGCCAGCTCTTGGATCACGCCGGCGAACATGCTTACGGCGTACCAGCATTCAACGTAAACAACTTAGAACAAATGCGCGCAATCATGCTTGCAGCAGATGCGACAAATTCACCTGTTATCGTACAAGCATCAGCGGGTGCGCGTAAATATGCAGGTGCTCCATTCTTACGTCATCTTATTTTGGCTGCAATTGAAGAATGGCCACACATTCCAGTGGTAATGCATCAAGACCATGGTACAGATCCAGACGTTTGCCAACGTTCAATTCAATTGGGCTTCTCATCTGTGATGATGGATGGTTCATTGGGTGCAGACGGTAAAACACCAACAACGTATGAATACAACGTTGATGTAACACGTCGTACAGTACAAATGGCGCATGCATGCGGTGTTTCAGTTGAAGGTGAAATCGGTTGTTTAGGTAGCCTTGAAACTGGTCTGGCGGGTGAAGAAGATGGTGTGGGCGCAGAAGGCGTACTTGACCACTCTCAGCTTCTCACGTCAGTTGAAGAAGCGCGCCAGTTTGTTGCAGATACCAATGTGGATGCACTTGCAATTGCAGTGGGTACTTCTCACGGTGCGTACAAATTTACGCGTCCACCTACAGGCGATATTTTGGCGATTGATCGTATTAAAGAAATTCATGCGGCGCTTCCAAATACCCACCTTGTGATGCACGGTTCAAGCTCTGTTCCTCAAGAATGGTTAGCGATCATTAACCAGTACGGCGGCGACATCAAAGAAACTTATGGTGTTCCTGTTGAGCAATTGGTTGAAGCAATCAAGCACGGTGTTCGTAAAATCAACATCGATACAGACTTGCGTTTAGCATCGACTGGTGCAATGCGTCGTATGATGGCTGAACAACCAAGTGAATTTGACCCTCGTAAATTCTTCGCGAAAACTGTAGACGCAATGAAACAAATTTGTGTTGACCGTTATGAAGCATTTGGTACAGCGGGCAATGCCGACAAGATTCGTCCAATTTCTTTAGAGAAAATGGTTGATCGTTATAAATAATTCTTTTTGAATAATTTATATTGGAAAAGCCCACCCTGATGTGGGCTTTTCTATGTGTGTTTATATTCGAGGCGACAATAATAAGAGTGTGCTATGGAACTGATATTTGCTGCGGCCTGTTGTAGTGTGGTGGTCTCCATTCTTTTAAAATGGGGTAAAAACAAAGGATTTGATCCGATCCAGATGATTAGCTGGAACTATGCTTCAGCCAGTTTACTGTGTTACTTCTGGTTTAAACCTGATCTAAGCCACGTTTCTATTTCAAATACTCCGTGGTGGCTGATTGTCGCGCTTGGTGTCTTGTTGCCGAGTGTATTTTTATTTTTAGCTAAATCTTTACAATATGCAGGCATTGTCAAAACAGAAATCGCACAGCGTTTGTCTGTGATTTTATCTTTATTGGCGGCTTATTTTATTTTTCAAGAACAGTTTAATCAGCTCAAAATTGTCGGGGTAGTCTTGGGGCTTGCCGCCGTGATGTGCATTTTATTTACCAATGCCTCTGGTGGTGGAGAGGGTCAAAAACAGGCTGTGTGGTATTTAGCACTAATCTGGTTTGGTTATGCGCTGATTGATGTCTTACTCAAATATACAACAGGGCTGGGTGTGCAGTTTTCCGTTGCGTTAAACCTGATGTTTATTTGTGCGTTTTTATTGTCAGTCGGTTATGTTGCTGTGACCACGAAAAATATCGGCTTAACCAAGAACGTCATGGCAGGTTTATGTCTTGGCGTGTTGAACTTTGCCAATATCGCACTGTATGTCAAAGCTCATCTGCTACTTAAGGACAGCCCTGCGATGGTCTTTGCGGGTATGAATATTATGGTGGTGCTGCTAGGTGTATTCAGTGGGCTGCTTTTCTTTAAAGAGAAGCTCAAACTCCCAACAGTCATCGGATTGGTGTTGGGTATCACAAGCGTGGCTTGTTTAGCTTACGCAATGTCTGTTTAAAATAGTTCTGCACAAAGGAAAAAGGGTGTTTGAGCAGATCTTCAATTACTGCAATTCCTAATAACAGCCCTGGTTGCTCACAACTGGGGCAATCGGGATAGTGAGGGCGCATGATATGTTGATACTGACCTAAATAGATTTTATTACAGTGTGCACATTCAAATTCCATCGGCATATTGGGCTTAACAGACATCAGCAACCTCACTATTTTTGTTTTGACATTAAACATGATAATGCAATTTTCAGGCCCAAAATATAAAAGGGACTAAAGTCCCTTTTATATACAAATAGCATTACAGCTGCGTGAAAATATCTTCTTTGCTTAAACGAGACTTTGGCAATTTTGCATTAAAGTCGGCATCACTACGATAGCCTAGTGTAAGCAATACAGAAGGGATTAGACCTTGTTCGGCTAAACCCAGCTCTTCACTAATAATGGATTCATCAAAACCACCAATTGGTGTCGCATCAATTTTTTCAATACCAGCAGCCAATAGAATTTGACCTAAAGCAATAAAGGTTTGGTTCTCAGCCCAACGCTGCACATCACCTTTTTTATTGCGGTAATAGTTGACATAACCTGAACGGCTGTCTTTTTGGCCCTGCTTAGTTGCCTCATCTTTAAAACGACCATGTAGGTCATCTTGATGCAATAAATTTTCCAAATGTTGCTCAGAAATATCGGCTTTGGTGCAAAATAAAATCGTATGTGATGAATCTAGCACTTTGGGTGCATTGTATGAGTATTTACCTACTAGTGCTTTTGCAATCCGCTCTTTGGCGTTTGTGTTTTCTGCAATGAAGAAGTGCCAAGGCTGGATATTGATAGACGATGGCGTTAAGCGGAGAATTTCTAATAATCGAGTAAACTGTTCATGAGGGATCTTTCTATTTGGGTCATAAGCTTTGGTGGTATAACGACTTTTTGAAATATTTAGCAGATCCATAATCACACTCAATTTATTGTTGATGTCTCATTCTAACCGATGAAAGGAGACTTGTGATCACGTTACAATCCGAACAGACTTAGATTTTAGTTGAATATGTGTACCAGCGGAATACGCATTTAAGCGCCTGTGATGATAGCTATAAATAGATCTAGCCCTAAGTAATAGGATGACATGACATGACATGACATGACATGGTTTTGGCACTTTTGTGAGGATGTATTTAATTAGTATATAGGTCAGGATGTCTATGCATGCTTTCAAAGTGCGGATAGCTCAACACAAAATAGAAGAACAAGTCCTAGTATTTGGTGGTGGTGAATAAAGTATTTACATGAAAAGTTTTTTATTTCAAACAGATAAAATAATAAAAAAGTCATACTATTAAAAAATGGGCTACTTTTGCTTAAATCTTGACAACCTAGTATAATGCAGACTACGAGTAGGTATTGTTCCTGCTTTTCTATGATATAGCTGATTGTGATCTATCTGAGTTCAAGCATATGACTTGAATATCATCATTGTAACTACAGAATTATTATTCAAAACCCGTTTTATTAATCTCTTTGTTCCATCACAAAAAGCTCACTTAGTGAGTTAAAATTTTGACAACTTTAAATACATGGCGTGTTGCTACAGCCGTAAATGGTAGTGAAATCAATGTAAAATTGGTGCCACTTAAACGTCAACAAAATACAAATCACGGTTTAATTTGGGTTGAAGTGGGGCATATGATTCAACTTGAATCTGGCGAAACTCTTCCAATGAACTTAGATGGTTTGAGCTTTTATACCGGTGTTAATCAATTGTATCGTCTAAATGAGTTGAACTAAGGCGATAAGTACTTGAGTTAAGCATTATGTGTAATATTGATTGGTATAGTCAAAAAATGGCATTAATACTGCCATTTTTTTAATACCAAATTTTGTAGATGATCATTCGCATTAATTTCTAAAATCTGAGCGGAATCTTCTTTCCAGTCACCAAGTACAATTCTCTTTTTCCCATCGACATCATGAATATTTGCGCGGTGGGTATGTCCGTGAACTAGTAAATCAACATTGCTTAATGCTGCTTGAACAGCATCTTGATTCACATCCATGACTTCATAGCTTTTAAACTGTTGCGCTTGACGGCTTTTTTTACGAAACCCATTGGCCAATTTTTGTCTAAAGCCAAGCGGCGTACTTTTTAGAAACTTCAGCAGAAGTGGATTACGAATAATTTTACGAAAGCGCTGATAGGATACGTCGTCCGTGCAAAGTAGATCACCGTGTTCAATACGAATGGTGTGATCTGAAAGATTGAGTGTGCATACTTCGGCTAACAGTTGACCATTAAATTGGTCGAGGAACTGTTGTCCTAGGGCAAAATCACGGTTACCTGCTAAGAAATAGATGTGATTGCCTGCATTTGAAAACTTTTTTAAGGCGCGAATGATTTCATCTAGCCAAGGGACTGTGTAGTCATCACCAATCCATGCATTGAACCAGTCGCCTAAAATATAGAGCTGGGTATTCTTGTTTTTATAAGCATCTAATAAATCTAAAAACCCCCGAACGAGTCGAGGGTGATCTGGTGACAAGTGTAAATCAGCGATAAACAAATAGGTCACGGAAGTTTCCTTTTAAAAATCCCTCCCGACCTCCCTTTAAAAAGGGAGGGTAATCTCATATTCGAATGAGAGTCTAGCTCCCTCCTTTATCAAAGGAGGGCTGGGGAGGATTTAAAAATTACTCAGAAATGATCTTAGCAGATTCAATCACAACGTTTTCTAGTGGAACGTCAGCGTGGTAGCCACGGTTGCCAGTACGAACGCCTTTAATTTCGTTTACTACGTCTAGACCTTCAGTTACTTTACCGAAAACTGCATAACCCCAACCTTGTGCATTTTTGCCAGAGTGGTTAAGGAAAGAGTTGTTACCCACGTTAATAAAGAACTGCGCAGATGCAGAGTGAGGTGCTTGTGTACGCGCCATTGCAATTGTACCAAGGTCATTGGTTAAGCCGTTATCAGCTTCGTTTTCAATTGCATCACGTGTTGCTTTTTCTTTGAAGTTTTCATCCATACCACCACCTTGGATCATGAAGCCATCGATCACGCGGTGGAAAATTACGCCGTCATAGAAACCGTCACGTACGTATTCTAAGAAGTTAGCAACAGTAATTGGTGCTTTTTCGTTGTTAAGTTCAAGAACAATACGACCTTTATTGGTGTTTAATTCGACTTGAGGAAAACTCATTGTGTAATCTCCTAATCATGGACATCAAAGCCATGGGTTTTTTGGTTGTGAGAAGCATAAGCAAACTGTAAACTACAAGGCAAGTAAAAACGTTATTTTCTTTGTAAAATAGATCAAATATCGTTTAAGGGGCTGTAAAATATTCATAAATCGACTGATAGATCAGTTAGAATTATGCTCGTATAGCAGGACCCTATTTTTCCTTAATTTTTTTCATCAAAGTGATTTTTAAACTATGAAGCCGAATGATGTTGTTTCAACACTGCCAAATAACCCGACACCAAGTAACAATGCCTCTGTCGCAGCGCAGCAAGAACAACAGCCAGGCTTAGACTTTATTCGCCAAGTGATTACCGATGATTTGGCTGAAGGTCGTACGCAAAAAGTAGTCACGCGTTTCCCGCCAGAGCCGAATGGTTATTTACATATTGGTCACGTGAAAGCGATTTGCTTAAACTTTGGTATTGCCAACGAGTTTGATGGTTTTTGCAACCTACGTTTTGATGACACCAACCCAGATGCTGAAGAACAAGAATATGTAGATGGGATCGCCAATGACGTTAAATGGTTAGGTTTTGAGTGGAATGGCGAACCGCGCTATGCATCAAGCTATTTCGATCAACTCCATGCATGGGCGATTCAACTGATTAAACAGGGTGATGCTTATGTTGATTTGCAGTCGCCTGAAGAAATTCGTTTGAACCGTGGTAACTTTATTGAGCCAGGTAAAAACTCGCCTTACCGCGATACTTCAGTTGAAGAAAACCTTGCACGTTTTGAAAAAATGAACAATGGCGAGTTTGCAGAAGGTGAAGCTGTTCTGCGTGCCAAGATTGATATGGCATCTCCAAATGTGCATATGCGTGACCCTATTTTGTACCGTGTACTCCATTCAGAGCATCACCAAACAGGTGATAAATGGAAAATGTACCCAATGTACGACTATGCACATCCATTATCCGATGCAATTGAAGGCATTACTCACTCATTATGTACTTTGGAATTCCAAGACCACCGTCCGTTTTATGACTGGGTGGTTGAGAAAGTTCACTCGGAAGCAGTACCACGTCAGTATGAGTCTAGCCGTTTAAATATTGACTACACCATTACCTCTAAGCGTAAATTACGTAAATTGGTTGAAGGTGGTTATGTCAATGGATGGGATGACCCACGTATGCCAACCGTTGTAGGTATGCGTCGTCGTGGTTTTACCCCAGAAGGCCTACGTGACTTCTGTAAGCGTGTTGGTGTGTCGAAGTCAGATGGTATTGTTGATGTTGCAATGCTTGAATACTGCATCCGTCAGTCTTTGGAAAATACAGCTGCTCGTGGTATGGCAGTATTGAATCCACTCAAAGTCACACTCACAAATTTGCCTAACGATATAGATTTAACTCATTCACGTCATCCAAATGTAGACATGGGTGAGCGTGTAATTCCGTTAACCTCTGAAATTTACATTGACCGTAAAGACTTTGAAGAAGAACCACCAAAAGGCTTCAAGCGTTTAATTCCGGGTGGTGAAGTTCGTCTACGTCATGCTTATGTCATTAAGTGTGATGAAGTGATTAAAGATGAAAACGGTAAAGTGGTTGAGTTGAAATGTTCAATCGACCCTGAAACTTTGGGCAAAAATCCAGAAGGTCGTAAAGTTAAAGGGGTGATTCACTGGGTATCTGCGACTAAAGGCATTCCTGCTGAAGTGCGTATTTATGATCGCCTGTTTACAGAGTCGGACCCTGAAGTGGGCGATGATTTCTTAGCGAACTTGAATCCTGATTCATTGAAAATTGTAAACGCGGTGATTGAGCCTGCATTGGCGCAAGCACAGCCTGAAGACCGTTTCCAATTTGAGCGTGAAGGTTATTTTGTTGCAGATCAATACGACCATACAGCAGAGAAACCTGTGTTTAACCGTATTTTAGACTTAAAAGACAGCTTTAAGCCTAAATAAGCGCTGTTTGCTTGATTTGGATAGATATAAGGCTCAACTTCGGTTGAGCCTTTTCGTAGCGAAACCAATAGGAATATACTGTGATCGTTCGAGATAAAACCAATAGCTTTGCATTACTCTTTGCTTGGCGTGGCACCATTTTGCCGAAAGTGTTTCCGGCACTGATGGTCGGTGTTTTAATTTCAACTCTTTTGGTTTATCTAGCGACTCAACATTACGTGACAGCTCCTGCAGTGCCTGTCATTGGGTTTACTGTATTTGGTGTGATTCTTTCGATTTTCTTAAGCTTTCGAAATACAGCGTGTTATGACCGCTGGTGGGAAGGGCGTAAGCTATGGGGCGCAATGATTGCCAACGCACGGCATATGATTCGTGATAGTTATGTCTTAAATGATGCAGAGCGTACAGTTTTGATGTATCGCGTGATGTTATTTAGTCATTTGCTTCGAGATCGTTTACGGCAGCAAAGTCATACCTATGACCACTATCAAGCCAAAGTACAACTGACAGTAGAGCAGTGGGAGGTATTGGCTACGCATATTAATCCACCGCAATATCTATTAGAGCTTACGCAGAAAGATCTGGCGGTGTTGTATAAGCGTGGTGAGATTAGCGATATTATTTACAGTATGCTGACTAAGCATATGGTGGCAATGGGAGATATTCACGCTGGTTGTGATCGTATTTCATCTACACCTCTGCCATTTTCTTATTCGGTTTTGTTACACCGTGCCGTGTACTCTTTCTGTCTCATTTTACCTTTTAGTTTAAGTTCCAGTCTTGGTTTTTGGTCACCGGTGATCGTGGCCTTAATTGCCTATCTCTTATTGGGTTTAGATGCGCTAAGTGCAGAGTTAGAAGAACCCTTCGGGCTTCAGGAGAATGACTTGCCTTTAGATGCTATTGTGCGAGGCATAGAGCGTGAAATGCTGAGTTCTTTAAATGAGTCCTTGCCAGAACCAGTGAGTGCGCATAGAGCCAATTTAAGTTAAAGCAGTGAACAAATCCATAACAGAAAATGAGTGGATTGCCTGAGCCATAACAAATTTTCGATATGATTGGTTTGTTGAGATGTGCTATCACTAAGTTTAAAAGTGATAGGGATATAACAATGACTACCGTGATCGAAACTCAGATGTTGATTCGGCGTTCTGTCAATATTGTGTTTAACGCTTTTGTTGATCCACTTATAACCACCAAGTTTTGGTTTAGTCAGTCTTCAGGCTATTTAGAAAAAGGTGCAATGGTCGATTGGACATGGGATAAATACCAAATTACGCACTCGACGCATGTCCTACAAGTCGTTGAAAATGAGCTGATCTGCATCGAATGGGGCACGCCTAAAACTAAAGTGGATTTTGTATTTGAAAAAATCGACAGCATGAATACCTATGTGATCATTCGAAACTATGATATTGAGTTACAGGGTAATGAGTTGATTCATTATGTGATGGATGCAACAGGTGGCTTTACTACAGTGCTAGATGGTGCCAAGGCATGGCTTGAATACGATATCCAGCTCAACTTGGTGGAAGATAAATTCCCGCCTTTTCAGTTACGTTCACATCAGTGATCTTTTTTAGAGCGTTCCTCTTTAAACTCAAAATAGTTGCCAAGCTGTTGTTTGGCCTTATCACGTAATTTCTTTTTGATATAAAGCACCAAGGCAAAACAGGTGGTGGTGAGCGTTAACATTAGGCTGTTCATGAAACTCATCATTGAGCTTACATAGCCAATGGTGGTGAGCCGGTTCATCATTTTGATGACTTGGGGGCTACTTTCAATGCCTGTAATGGCCCACGTACACAAGTGTTCACAGTTATTGATAATAAGATGGTAGTTGTTTTCATGCATGCGTGAGCGCATACGGCGAACCACTTTACGGCCTTTATATTTGGGGTCTTGGTACTGATTCACTGTAATTTTGCGTCCGTGGCTAAAGTTCTCGATGGAGGTGATTTCAATCGGATGCTTTTTAAAAAGATGCGCAAAACCTGAATAATGAATCACACGTCCACGCCCAGCATATATGCCGTGATGCGTATAGCCAAAATGTTTGACTATAAGATGAGCCCCCAAGGGGTAGTGGACTTTTTGTTGTTGCATGCCTAATACGTGCTAATTCATTACAGTTGTCTTTTATCTGTATTTTAAAGCTTCTGCTGGGAATTAGCGACTGTTTAGTGGGTTTCGGTTATTTGAGTTTACGATGATAGAAATAAAAGAGACCGATTGGAAAGGAGTATCTAGCTTTTGTGATCGCATTAAAAAAGGATGCAAGCATCTTCTTTTAAGATGAAGTAGTGTTTATTGATCCACTAGACCTAAAAGTGAATTTTGGGTACTGCACATGCGTGTTGCTTCTTCAGTGTTCATCGCTTTCACGTCTTCTTCAAATTTCTTTTTTTGTTCTTTGAGTTGTTCTTCAGGCAAACCCATCTGCTCGGCAAGTTTTTCCATTTTTTCCCAAGACTCAACACAAGCTTTCGGCATCTTGCTACATGCTGTTAAAGATAAAAGGGTAATACATGTGCTGATTATGAGTAGTTTTTTCATTACTTAACCTTTTAATTTCAAAAATTAGATCTCTTGCGAAAGTCATTATTGCAAGTTTATCCGGTTTACGAGTGCAGCAATTAAGTTAATGCGTAAACCGAATCTTTTCCGTCTATTTCGATAGCGTTCACTTAATATTCTAAATGTTTTCAATTGACTATTAATGTGTTCGATCACAACTCGTATTTTTCCAATCATTTTATTGTACCTTTTCTCAACATCAAATAAGGGTAAATTCTTCTTTTTCTTTATTGGCATCAATAATTTAAAGCCATCTTGCTCTAATCCGTAGTACCCTAAATCGGTCATAACATATTCACAATGTTTGAATTTCTTAACCGTTTTTCTTGCCAATTTAATATCATGCTGACTGCCATTCGATATATCTAGCCCTATGATTTGTTTGCTGTTCGGATGATAGATCACTTGTGCTTTTAGCGTATGTTTCTTCTTTTTACCACTGTAGAACTTACTCTGATTTTTTTTTCGGACGTTCTATTGAACATTCTGTCGCATCAATAATGACCCAGTTAAAGTGTTCGTCTGCTGTGGTAATGCTTCGTTTTGGCAGAGTAAAACGTCTTGATTTCATCAATGCATCTTCAACCTTTTTAATGGTTCGATTCACATTACTTTCAGCGATATGGTAATTTGCCGCTAATTCCAGTTGAGTGCTGTAGTTCCGTAAGTAATTGAGAGTTAATAACAACTGATCCTCTATATCTAAAGTATGAGGACGACCTGATTTCTTTTTGAGTGATTCTGCTTTTTCTAAAACCTCTACCATTTCAGTAAAAACTTGTCGAGGTACGCCAACCAAGCGTTTGAATTCAGAATCTGAAAAACGATTTAATTTCTGATATCTCATGAAATTTATATTGAGGTGGTTTTTACTTTCGCAAGAGATCTATTATTGATTTTTATATTGAGCCTGTAAGGTAACAAAAAATTCAGGCTTTGTATAATATTTAAACGTGCAAAGTGTGCTGTGCTTCATATATCTTGGTTTTTTATAAGGCGAATGATTTACAGACATTAAAAAAGGCACTTAGATCAATCTAAATGCCTTTTTGATGAATATTCAGTGACTCTACTACTGTAGAGGTCGATGCTGAAGTTCATTTAACTCCTTACGGCCATAGCCACGAGAAGCTAATACTTTTTTAATCCCAACAATCACGTCTTCATCGGTCGCTGTTTTAAGCTTTTCGATGAGCTGTTCATTGGTTTTACAAGAGCAGTCATTTTCAACACAAGCAATTTGATTTTTATGCTCGTTTTGCTGTTCATTCGAAAACAGCTTTTGCCAAAAACTCATATAGACTTCATTTACAACCTAACATAGGGTGAAATATAACCAATCTGTAAAATAATGCAAGTCAGCGTGAGAGATAAAAGCAGCGATCGATGTCGAAAAATTCCGATTATAGCGCAAGGTATTAACGTTATTATGACAGTTGAAATACTTGCATTTTATATAAGCTTATCTTTTTTCATGAAAATTAAAAAAGAAGCTCATTCGAGCTTCTTTTTTATACGGTTTAAGTTGCAACAAATTGTTTAAATTTTTTCCAGCAAAACCCCAGATTCAACATGGTGGGTATAGGGGAATTGGTCAAACAGCGCAAACTGTGAAATTTTATGGGTTTGGCTGAGTGTTTTTAAGTTGTCATGCAAGGTGTCAGGATTACACGAAATATAGATGATCCGTTCAAAACGCTGAATCAATTTCAAGGTTTCATCATCAATACCCGCACGCGGTGGGTCAACAAACACGGTATCGAACTCATAGCTGCTCATATCAATATTTGCTTCTTGTAAGCGACGGAATTCGCGTTCGCCGTTATAGGCTTGTGTGAAGTCTTCTGCCGATAAACGCGCGACTTGAATATTATCGATGTGGTTTTGTTCGATGTTCCACTGTGCTGCATACACTGAAGACTTAGCCAGCTCAGTGGCTAAAACACGGTTAAAACGGGTGGAAAGCGGTAGGGTGAAGTTACCATTGCCACAGTAAAGTTCTAACAAATCTTTATTTGATTGCTGTGCAGCATTGCAGGCCCATTTGAGCATTTTTTGGCAGACTTGCGCATTGGGCTGCGTAAAGCTGCTTTCAATTTGTTTGTACTGATATTTACGCTCAAAAACTTGTAGTTCTTCCACCACAAATTCATCGGTGAGTACCACTTTTTGACCACGGCTACGGCCAATCAACTTAATATTTAATTTTTCTGAAAGTTGTTTGGCTAAAACCTGCCATTGTTCATCGAGTGGACAGCGATAAATCAGTGAAACCAGCATTTGACCTTTTAAGGTCGCTAAGAAATGCACTTCAAATAAGCGTTTTGAGAGGAGATCATTGCTTTTTAATTCTGCCAATAAAACAGGCATGAGTTGATTAATACTGGCATCAGCGATTGGGAAGTCATCAATACGAATGACTTTTTTCTGATTGTCTTCATCGCGTTCAAACATGGCATAAAACATATCATCTTCGGTATGCCAAATACGGAATTCTGCACGCATGCGAAAGTTTTTTTCAGGAGATTGAAAAACTTCAAGCGAAGGTGGAGTGAATTCAGCAAATTGAGCTGTAATTCGTTCAATTTTGGCGTCAAGTTGTTGTTGATAAGAAGAAGTCATATGCAGTAAAAATCGCAAACATATAGAAAAAAGAGATGGTAACAAAGTTTGCTGAATTAGCCTAAAGATATTCAGCAAAAGCGTGGGGTTTATTCATGCTACAGATGGTTTGATACTTTGCTATATCGGAAATTTTTGAGTAGATTAAGTCAAACCGAGTCGCATAAAAAATGCCAAGTAAACAGACCAGGAGATGTTGACTTGGCAATAGAGGAAACATAGTAATAAACCTGCAGTCCCGATGAGGACTACAGGTTTAAATTGGGCTTAGTTCAAAGTCATGAGACTTGCATTACCACCAGCAGCTGCAGTGTTAACACTAATAGCGCGCTCAATCACAAAACGTTCTAAAGGAATGGCTGTTTGTGATGGGCTAAGATGAGTAATACCCACAATCGCACCTTGACGCTCAGCAATCTGCTGTTGCAACGCTAAAAGCTGCGCCGTTGTACCATGGTGCAATACCGCATCAAAAACATCAGTTTTGATGTCTTTGATAACATGGAAGGCTTGAGCCAATGCTTTAGGCATACTTGGCATGTGTTTTAACACAAAGCTGTTATCTGCAAGCACTGCTGGACGGCTACCAACTGCAAAAATCGCATTCAACTGTTGTAGTTGATCCGCTTCTTGTTCTGCTAATGACAACACTGCATGACGCGGAATCACCATGTATTGGTTGCTTTCACCAGTCGGACCTTGTAGCTCGTAATGATGGCCTGAACAGAAGTTCTCAATTTTTGCCAATTTCACTGCTGGGAAGGTTTTAGCTGCCCACTCAAGGAACAATGCAGAGTTGCTGAACTCAACCTGAGGGTTTAAATCAGCACCTGTAGCAAAAGGTTTATTCAACTTTTTCGCAGAACAGTTTTGCATTAGGCGATATAGATAAATTGGACCACCCGCTTTAGGGCCAGTGCCTGATAAACCTTCACCACCAAAAGGTTGTACACCGACAACTGCACCCACAATGTTGCGGTTGATGTAGAGGTTACCTACTTCAGCATGGGTCATTACAGTTTGAATGGTCTCATCAATACGGGTATGTAGACCCATCGTCAGGCCATAGCCTTTGCTGTTGATGTGCTCAAGTAACTGTTTGAGTGAACCTTGGTTAAAGCGAATCACGTGCAGCACAGGACCAAACACTTCGCGCTCTAAATCATTTAGATTTGGCAACTCAATTAGTGTTGGTGTAATGAACGTGCCTGCATTTATCTCAGTGTCTTGAGCATCATTACGCATCAACTGGTGTACGCGATGACCTTTTTGGCGCATTTTGTCGATGTGCTTTTGAATGTTTTCTTGCGCTTCAGCATCAATGACTGGACCAATATCTGTTTTAAGTAGATATGGGTTGCCCACTTGAAGTTGCTGCATTGCGCCTTTAAGCATTTGAATCACAGCATCGGCATTGTCTTCTTGTACACACAGTACGCGAAGAGCAGAACAACGTTGACCTGCGCTGTCATAAGCTGAACTGACGACATCAAGTACAACTTGTTCAGTCAATGCTGATGAGTCAACGATCATGGCATTTTGACCGCCTGTTTCAGCAATCAATGGAATGCTTTCACCATTTTTGCTTAGACGCTTCGCCACAGTTTTTTGCAAAATCTTAGCAACTTCAGTTGAACCTGTGAACATGATGCCTTGAACTTGCTCGGATGCACTGAGTTGTGCACCCACAGTTTCACCGCGACCCGGCATCAGCTGTACAGCCGCTTGAGGCACACCGGCTTGCCATAAGATCTGAATTGCTTGCGCTGCGATCAATGGCGTTTGTTCAGCTGGTTTAGCAATCACTGTATTACCTGCAACCAATGCAGCAGCGACTTGACCTGTGAAGATGGCCAATGGGAAGTTCCATGGACTAATGCATAGCATCGTGCCTAAAGGCTCAACTTCTGCGTTTGCATCTAGATCAATCATTTGCGTTGCATAGTAGCGTAAGAAATCTACAGCTTCACGAACTTCTGCAATGGCATTGGCATACGTTTTACCACTTTCACGGCAAAGTAAAACCATCAGTTCTTCTAAGCGAGCTTCCATTAAGTCAGCAGCGCGAAGTAGGTAACTCGCACGGGTGTCTTTAGCCGTACGTGCCCAAATGTCTTGAACAGCCTGGGCATTGTTTAATGCTTGCTCAACTTGTTCAGTTGTTGCTTCTTGTACATAACCGACAACATCTGAGTGACGTGCTGGGTTGATGATGCTTTGCGGAGCAACGGCGTCATTGGTCTGAATGTGTTCACCCATTGGGGCAGCAGACCATTGATGCTTAGCAAACTGTTGAGCTGTTTGGTTCAACTGAGCTAATGCAGAGTCATTTGCAAGGTCTAAACCTTTAGAATTTGCACGCAGTTGGCCATAAAGTTCAGCAGGAAGTGGAATCGAAAGGTGCTTTTGACCCACGATATTTTCACGTTTTGCACTGCTTAAAATGGTTTGAGTTGGGTTTTCAATCAAATCATCAATTGCGAGTGACTTGTCTGCAATACGGTTTACAAAAGAGGTGTTTGCACCATTTTCAAGTAAACGACGTACAAGATAAGCCAATAGTGTTTCATGGTTGCCCACAGGTGCATAAATACGGCAAGGTACACCTAGTTTTTTATCTAGTTTTTCGCCGACTACTTGTTCATACAGTGGCTCGCCCATGCCGTGTAAGCATTGGAACTCATACTGACCCACATAGTATTTCTCTGGGTTAGCCATTTCATAAATAGTTGCCAAGGTTTGCGCATTGTGTGTTGCAAACTGTGGGTAGATTTGTTCTGGTGCAGCCAATAATTTCTTCGCACAAGCGATATACGACAAGTCTGTATGTACTTTACGGGTAAATACAGGGTAGTCAGTCATCCCTTCAATTTGTGCTTTCTTAATTTCGCTGTCCCAGTACGCGCCTTTCACTAAACGGATCATTAAGCGCTTTTCGCTACGTTTAGCCAAGTCTACGATGTAGTCTACCACGTAGAAACAACGTTTTTGATACGCTTGGATAACGAAACCAATGCCTTTCCAGTCTTTGAGTTCTGGTTCAAAGCATAGACGTTCAAGCATTTCTAAAGAAATTTCTAAACGCTCAGATTCTTCAGCATCAATATTTAAACCGATGTTATAGCCGCGTGCTAATTTAGCAAGCGTAAAGACTTTACCGTACAACTCTTCATGCATACGTGCAACTTGCGCACGTTGGTAGCGAGGGTGTAGAGCAGATAATTTAATTGAAATACCCGGACCGTCGTAAACATCTTTGTCTTTTGACGCTTGACCAATGGCATGAATGGCATCGGTATAGTCTTTCATATAACGATCAGCATCATGATCGGTCAGTGCTGCTTCACCCAACATGTCGTATGAATAACGGAAGCCTTTTTCTTCAAGACGTTCAGCGTGTTGTAATGCTTCACCAATGGTTTCGCCAGTCACAAACTGTTCGCCCATCATACGCATAGCTACATCAACTGCTTTACGGATGATGCCACGACCACTACGTGCCAATAAGCCTGTTAAAGTGCCTGATAAGCTATTTTGCTTTGGCGTTTCCATCAGTTTGCCAGTCAACATGAGGCCCCATGCAGCCGCATTGACAAACATCAGGTTACTTTGACCAACGTGTTCTTTCCAGTTGCCTTGGTTGATTTTGTCTTTAATCAATAGGTCACGTGTCGCCATGTCTGGAATACGAAGCAATGCTTCAGCTAAACACATCAGCGCGATGCCTTCTTGAGAAGACAGTGCAAATTCTTGTAAGAGACCCTGTACAATACCTGCTTTACCGCTGCCGCTTTTACGTTCACGTAAAGTATGAGCCAAATCAAAAGCAAGTTCATGAATGCGTTGATTCATCTCGTCAGAGATTTTGCTGTGGTCTAATAAGTTTTGAACACAGTCAGTTTCGGCACGTCGCCAAGCGGTATTGATTTCAACTTCAAGCTCACTTTTTTCTTTGAATTCGGTAATATATTCAAATTGAGTTTGAGCGTCGTTGAAATGCGTATTGCTTTCCATCATATTCATGCCTACATCCTGTGCATACAATAATGTGTTGAGAGATCTATAGTAATTAATTTATGATTACAGAAAGAATGCCGAATAACTCACTATAATTTGTATGCTATTTAGAGATTAATTCAGATGACGAGCCCAATTTTTAGCTTGGACCGAACAGATATCAAAATATTGGATATTCTTCAAAGAGATGGAAAAATATCGAATATTAAACTTGCCGAAGAGGTGAACTTATCAGCGACGGCTGCTTTGGCTCGAGTACAGAAATTAACCAAGGAGGGTTTTATTCTGAGTTATGAAGCACGCTTAAATCCAAACATGCTTAATGCCAGTTTTGTGGTTTTTGTG
Source organism: Acinetobacter sp. CAU_H_S139_7 (assembly GCF_058599305.1). NCBI lineage: Bacteria > Pseudomonadati > Pseudomonadota > Gammaproteobacteria > Moraxellales > Moraxellaceae > Acinetobacter > Acinetobacter sp. CAU_H_S139_7. The sequence continues at coordinate 1,911,090 of NZ_CM178651.1, read as the reverse complement.
GAGATCCTTTTGGATAAAACCACGCCACATGTCTTGGAAGATTTTCGCCATGCCGTGCTACAGCATGATGAAATTGTGGAATGTCATATGACCAGTGGGGGCTTTGATTTTGTGGTGAAGATTCGCTGTGCCAGTATGGATGAGTTCCGAAAAATCTCAGGTCAAGTCTTGTGGCAACTGCCGGGTGTTAAAGAAACGCGCAGTTATCCAGTGATGGAAGTCATCAAAGAAAGCTCACGTATTCAACTTAAGTACAAACCGTTGTCGAAATAATTGAGTGCATGAGATGCAAAAAAAGGGGCTTAAAAGCCCCTTTTTTTGGTCTACACGTTCGATTAACGTTGTGTAGATTCTTCTTTCATTTCAGCCATCGCTTGTTTGTACATACTGTCTGCTTGTTCAAAGCGTTGTACTACTTCAGCTTCAGGGGCTTTACCCATTAAGCTTACCACTACAATGCTGATCCAAGAGAAGATGAAACCTGGAATAATTTCATATAGACCTAAGTGTCCTAATGCATTTTTCCACACAATCACGGTTACTGCACCAACAATAATACCTGCAATAGCACCATTCAAGGTCATGCGCTTCCAGAACAAAGACAAGATAATCAGTGGACCAAATGCCGCACCAAAACCTGCCCATGCATAAGCGACAAGGCCTAGAACTTTACTGTCAGGGTTGCTTGCTAAACAAATTGCAAGAACAGCAACAGCAATAACCATGAAGCGACCCACCCAAACCAATTCTTTTTGAGAAGCGGTTTTATGGATGAAGGCTTTGTACATGTCTTCTGTCAATGTTGTAGAACAAACCAGTAACTGACAGCTTAATGTACTCATCACCGCAGCTAAAATTGCAGCTAAAATGATACCCGCAATCCAAGGGTTGAATAAGAGTTTAGTCAGTTCCATGAACACAGTTTCAGGGTTTTGAGAAACCACAGCCGCCAGTTCTGGGTGTTGTTGGAAGTACGCGATGGCAATAAAACCAGCACCTACCGCACCACCTAGACATAAAATCATCCATGTCATACCAATGCGACGCGCAGCAGGAATCGTTTTCACAGAATCCGCAGCCATGAAGCGCACTAAAATGTGTGGCTGACCAAAATAGCCTAAGCCCCATGCCAATGATGACAGGATGGCAACAGTGCTGAGTTCAGAAACAATATGCATCGCTTGTGGGCGAGCCGTTTCAAGTAAGACTGTGAACTGTGCAGCATTACCATCAATCGCAAGGTAAGTCATGATTGGGGTAAGTAGCAGAGCAAAAATCATTAGACCTGCTTGGAAGGTGTCTGTCCAGCTAATTGCAAGGAAGCCGCCGATACACACATAACTGATGGTTGCAATTGCGCTAATCCACAGTGCAGTGGTGTAGTTCCAACCAAAGATACTTTCAAATAGGCGCGCGCCTGCGACCATGCCTGAAGCACAGTAAATCGCGAAGAATACTAAAATAACGACAGCTGAGATCATACGTAAGATACGTTTGTGATCTGCGAAACGACCTGTGAAATAATCAGGTAGGGTGAGGGCATTGTTTTGGACTTCAGTATGCACACGTAAACGTCCTGCAACCAATAGCCAGTTGAGCCATGCACCAATGATTAGGCCTACGGCAATCCACGCTTCAGACAAACCAGACAAATAAATTGCACCCGGTAAGCCCATCAGTAACCAGCCACTCATGTCTGATGCACCTGCAGAAAGCGCAGTAACTACACTTCCTAAGCTACGACCACCTAAGATGTAATCATCAAAGTTGTTTGTGGACTTGTATGCATACAAACCGATGCCAACCATGGCAATGATATAAACTAAAAATGTGACGAGGGTGGGGTTAATTTGACTCATAGGCATTCCTTGGCAAAATCCGACTTGGGAGATTTTTTAATCGCTTTGTTTGAGACGGCGATTCAAGCATAAAAATAAAATTACACTCTGTAACAGTTGTGATGTGTTTTTGTATATTTTGTGTAATTATTAATTGTTTTTTAAAATTAAACAATAAGTTGTTGAAAATATGTTATTTATTGGTCAATTATTATTCTTTTCTATAGGGTAAATGAGATTCTAAGCTTTTATTTCGTAAAATCAGCAAGCTAGTTATAATTTATGATTTTTTATTGCTTACGAAAAATTACATTACCTGCAGAGTAGGCACATTTCCATATAAAATGTTTCATTTATGAAATGTATTTACAGTCATGAAATAGGTGAAAAAGACGAATATTTCACCATTAACCTAATTCTGTTAGGGCGTTTTTGCTTTGAGAGCATTGGAAAACTTTCAAATTTCTAATTAGAAAATAGGAATTCAATGGCATTTTCTGCTTGCTTTGGCACAAGTGAAAATAGAGTCGGTATAAATTAACTGCACATTTGGCAAAATCTCTCCTGAAATTGTGCAGACCATTGCGGTGGTATGTGATCAATTGAGCCAACCATCTGAAAGTTGGTTACACGCTTTTCCCTTGCATCTAACCATAGATGCCTATAAAGGTGGAGTGGGCACTTCAATTAAATGGATAGCAACGAAGTGCTGGCCAATCTTGCATTAAAGCATGTATTCCTTTCTTAAGGTAAATACGAGGTTATTCAACCAAATGACCTTGTCAATCAATCTCAATCGACCAATGATGTCTATCCAACGGCGCTGCGTTTTAGTCACTTATTAATGGTATTGCAGCCTTAAATACCAAATGTATTCAAGCTAATCAAAACGTTTGCTTTGATGCAGTCATGCGTAGTGCTGGTATGGTGACTTTGTTTGATCCAATTTTAGGTCATGCGAAATGTGATGAAATGGGTAAACAATGCATTGCGGAAAAACAAAACAATTCAGCAAGTGGTATTGGATAAAGGGTTGTTGACTTAATAACCCTTAGATCACATTTTCTCATTTGAAACTTGGCTGCTGAGGTGACGCCTAAGGTTGTATCTTTAGCATAATTTAGCTAGAACATTTATAACTATATATAGGTATAAAAGTAGTCAATGCGCTGCTTTTATACTTTTTAGCCGATACAAACTAACAAAAGGTAGCAGTTAGAACTACAATAAGCTTGAGTGAAAAACCATGATTAGATGTCTATGCTGAGTAAATTAAGCCAATTATTTAAATTAAAGAAAGATGCGCCAGAACAACTTTTTTTGCAGCAGCATCAGATTGAATATGATGATGAAAAAGGCTTTATCATTGAAGGTATTGTGCTAAATGCCATACATGCTGAACGTTTGGTCTATTTTTCAAATCGTAGAATTAGTGAGTTTGATGATCTTAATGCACTTTTTTATAGTGCTATGCTAATCAATGAGAAAATCGACTTAGAAATTGCCAATGAACGATTTGTCGCACGTTTAGGTAATAATCTAGAAAACTTAACTGAGCTAAAGCAAATGATTAAGCTACTTAATGACTATTACTACCAGTTTATACGTGACAAAAAATAAGTCTTTTGAAAGCCATAAATTTGAGTTGTAAAAAGGACTTAGCGCTAGATTGATGTTGTTCTTGTCGTGAAAAATAACATGCAGCGAGAGGACATCATGCTAGTATATGACGCATGTTTTTAAACGCTAAAGCCATGTCCATGTTCCAAGAAGAAATCTCCCAACTGAATGTGCAACAACTAAAAGCAGGCGAAAAACGTTGGCTGGGAAATTTGCTCGGCTCTTCAGCTGCATTATTCATTCATACGTTAAGTTCACAAAATAAAAAGCTCTTTGTGGTTGTGGCAAAAAATAATCAACACTTAGCACAACTCGAAAGTGAATTTGAATTTTACGGTATTCGACCGACCATTTTCCCAGACTGGGAAATTCTGCCTTATGATCGTTTATCTCCTCATCAGGATATTGTGTCTGAGCGTCTCGCAATTTTATCCAATATGCCGCAAACAGGCGTCTTACTGATTTCTGCTTCGACCTTGGCGCAGCGTGTAGCGCCGACTTCGTGGGTGTTGGGAGAACACTTTGATATTCACGTTGGTCAAAAGTTTGAATTGGAACAGCAAAAGAAGCGTTTGATTCAAGCAGGCTATCATTTGGTCGACACAGTATATGACCATGGTGAATTTGCGGTTCGGGGTAGCATTATGGATATATATGCCTCAGGTCAAGCTGCACCAATTCGCATAGATTTGTTTGATGATGAAATTGAAACCCTCAAATTTTTTGATCCTGAAACACAGCGCACTACGCAAAACTTAAAACAGTTTTCCGTATTACCAGCTAAAGAGTTTCCGCTGAAAGAGGCACGCAGCATATTTCGTGATCGCTATGCAGAAATGTTTCCGACGGCAAATCCAAAGAAAAATCCAATTTATCAGGATGTGTTAGAAGGGATTGCATCACCAGGAATTGAGTTCTATTTCCCGCTCTTTTTCAGTGCAGCGCAGATGGAAACCCAAAGTACACTGCTTTCGTATTTACCAAGTCACTCCATTGTCATTACAGATAAACAAGTTGATGATGGTTTAGATAGTTTTTGGAAAGAAATCGATCGACGTTATGAAGACCGTCGCCATAATGTTGATCAGCCAATTTTAGCCCCTAACCATCTTTTTATTTCGACCAATCAAGTTTTAGAACAGCTCAATACCTTTCCCCGCATTATTGCTTCAGTCGAGGCTTTTGATCTAAAAGCGGGTGTGACCAATTTAAACACTGAACTTCCACCACGTTTAGCGGTCGATCCTAAAAATGAAAAGCCTTTTCATGCGGTTAAACAGTATATTGATGCTGCTAACCATCCGGTATTACTGGTTGCTGAAAGCGCGGGGCGTCGTGAAACTTTAAAAGATGCATTGCGTGCCACATTGGGAGAGATTCCTAATGTTGAGAATTTTGCTGAATTTCAAAAATCCTTGCATGCCATTGCAATTACCAGTGCACCATTAGAGCGTGGCTTGGTATTAAAAGACAGCATTAGCATCATTTCTGAAAATCAGTTGTATGAGCATCGGGTTGTACAACGTCGTCGTAAACGCCAGCAAGAGGTTTCGGAAGAGTTTCTCATTCGAAGTTTGACTGAACTGAGTATGGGTGCGCCGGTGGTGCATATCGACTATGGTGTGGGACGTTATGCGGGCTTAGTCACTTTAAGTATTGATGATCAAGACTATGAGTTCTTGCAGCTCGATTATGCCGATGCGGCCAAAGTCTATGTTCCTGTCACCAATTTACATTTGATTAGCCGTTATAGTGGCGGTGACCCAGACTTGGCACCCTTGCATAAGTTGGGTACTGATGCTTGGAGTAAAGCAAAACGTAAAGCATTAGAGCAAATCCATGATGTAGCAGCGGAGTTATTGCATATCCAAGCCCGTCGTCAAGCCAAACCAGGTTTTGGTTTTGAGTTGGATCAAGGTCAATATATGCAGTTTGCCAGTGGCTTTGCCTATGAAGAAACACTCGATCAAGCCAATGCCATTGAAGCGACTTTGTATGATATGCAATTGGCTAAACCGATGGATCGCTTGGTCTGTGGCGATGTGGGCTTTGGTAAAACCGAAGTTGCGATGCGCGCAGCATTTTTAGCGGTACAGAATAATAAACAAGTGGCCGTTTTGGTGCCGACGACGTTGCTGGCCCAACAGCATTATGAGTCGTTTAAAGACCGTTTTGCAGACTGGCCTATTCGTATCGAAGTTTTATCACGTTTTGGCAGCAGTAAATCACATACCAAAACGATTGAAGAGTTAGCTGAGGGTAAAGTCGACATCGTGATTGGTACGCATAAAATTCTACAAGAAAGTGTCCAGTTTAAAAACTTAGGCTTGATGATTGTGGATGAGGAGCACCGCTTTGGTGTACGCGATAAAGAGCGGATTAAAGCGATGCGTGCAGATGTGGACATGTTGACTCTGACCGCAACTCCAATTCCACGAACTTTAAACATGGCCTTTAGTGGTATGCGCGATCTATCCATTATTGCCACACCACCTGCACGACGTTTAGCGGTAAAAACTTTTGTGCAAGAACATACGGGTGATTCAGTTAAAGAAGCCATATTGCGTGAGTTACTGCGTGGTGGACAAGTTTATTTCCTGCATAATGAAGTAGAAACCATTGAGCGTGCAGCGGAGAGTCTTCGAGAGCTGGTCCCTGAGGCACGTGTAGCTGTTGCACATGGTCAAATGCGTGAACGCGAGTTAGAACAAGTGATGCAACAGTTCTACCATAAAGAATATAACGTGCTGGTCTGCTCAACCATTATTGAAACAGGGATTGACGTTCCGAATGCCAATACCATTCTAATTGAACGGGCAGATAAGCTGGGTTTAGCGCAGTTGCATCAACTGCGTGGGCGTGTAGGGCGCTCGCATCACCAAGCCTATGCCTATCTGTTGGTGCCATCCATCAAAGGGTTGAAAGGCGATGCTGAAAAACGTCTGGATGCGATTCAGCGGGCATCGACATTAGGTGCGGGCTTTATGTTAGCTACGGAGGACTTGGAAATTCGCGGAGCGGGTGAGCTACTCGGCGAGCAACAAAGTGGATCCATGCAAGCCATTGGCTATAGTTTGTATATGGAGATGCTTGAAAAGGCGACCAAAGCCATTCAAAAAGGCAAAACCCCGAACTTCGATGCGCCACTCTCACTGACCGCAGAAATCAATTTACATATGCCGGCTTTGATTCCAGATGAATATCTGGGAGATGTCCATCAGCGTTTATTGTTTTATAAGCGCATTAGTAATACGGACAGTCAGGAAAAACTTGATAACATTCGTATGGAGTTGATTGACCGTTTTGGGATACCACCACAACCTGTGAAACAGCTTTTTGCTGTGCATCAGATGCGTTTGAAAGCAGAAATATTGGGTATTACCAAAATCGATATCGCTGCCAATGGTGGTACGATTGAATTTTCACCAGATACTCCTGTTCAGGCAATTAGTATTATTCAGATGATGCAAAAACACCCGACCTTTTTTAGGATGGAAGGTGGTCAGCGCTTAAAGGTCATGGTCATACTAGAGGAATATGAAAAACGGATTCAATTTATCAATGACTTATTGGAAAGTTTGTTGAAAGAGTTGCATTAAAATTTAGTTTTAATTTGCTGTGATTTCATACAGATATCTGGTCTTTCTTGCGCACTTGCGCTATAAAAAGAAAGACTTGATTTTTTGATGAAATTTATTAAAGTAATAAATGTGATGTGGTTCAAAGTAAAACGTAGTTTATTTGTGTTGAAACACATTGCTTACAATATTCACCTCTGATTGGATGTGATAGTATTAGCCATTATTCTAATTTGCATCATTTATAAAGATATGTTTAGTTTGCATCCACAACTTGCTCAAGATACGTTTTTTGTAGGCGACTTTCCACTTTCAACATGTCGCTTAATGAATGATATGCAATTCCCGTGGCTAATTTTAATTCCACGCGTGCCAGGCATCACTGAGTTATATGAGCTCAGTCAAGCCGACCAAGAACAGTTTTTACGTGAGTCAAGCTGGTTATCAAGCCAATTGGCTCGTGTATTCCGTGCTGACAAAATGAATGTTGCTGCTTTAGGTAATATGGTTCCGCAGCTCCATTTTCACCATGTTGTACGTTATCAAAACGATGTCGCATGGCCAAAACCAGTTTGGGGTACTCCCGCTGTTCCTTATAGCAATGAAGTGCTTGCGCATATGCGTCAAACTTTAATGCTTGCACTACGTGGCCAAGGTGATATGCCATTCGATTGGCGTATGGACTAATACACGTGAGAAATCAAATCAGGGATGATTTGATCGTGTGCATAATGGGGAACGAGCAGTGCCATTAGATCATTGGTTATCTAAAGAGCCTAAACAATTTGTGTATTTCCATCGTGCGATGGGATATGGCATGCTGTCTTTAATAACCATCGTCTATCATTATACGATGGCAGATACCAAATATCAGATTTACGTGCCGCTGCTGTTGCTCATTGTGTTATTGATCACACCGCCATTTTCTAGGTGGTTAGGTTATCGCTTCAATAATACGATGCAACGCGGTGTGATGTTTGTTATAGATATTGTCATTACAGCGATCATTTTAGCCGCTGTACATCTCAGTATCGTACTCACATTTTTAACCATTTTTGCTATGCTTTATACGGCTATTAGCAATAAAATTTCTTTTTTGATGGTGTCTTTGGCCAGCCTGATTGGGGTGGTTGTCTTTTATATCTCTATTATCTTTGTCTTTGGTTTTGGTGAGTATTTCGAGGCTACTAGTACCGAACTGATCGTATTGGGCTTTTTGTGCCTCACCACTTATTTTGGCGTGGGTAGCTATTATCAGCGCAACCAAATGCAAGACATATACCGCCGCAAAAATCACTATTTTGATCAGATGAACCGTTATATGGAGTTTGCCAATCAACTGAGTCGCTATGCACCAGTTCAGTTGTGGCAATCGATTATGAAGGGTGAGTCTGAAGCGAAAATTGAATACAAGCGTAAGAAACTGACAGTTTTCTTTTCAGATATTCAGGGCTTTACAGAGCTTTCTGAAAGCTTAATTCCGGATGATTTAGCATTCCTACTCAATGATTATTTAAAACACATGACCGAGATTGCGAAGCAATATGAAGGTACTGTGGATAAATTCATGGGGGATGCAATTTTAGTGTTCTTTGGTGACCCTAATTCTGAAGGTGTAGAGCGTGATGCTCAAAACTGTTTGGAAATGGCTATGGCGATGCGTCAGCAAATGAAAATTCTGCGCGAGCGTTGGGTGAAAATGGGGTATCCGCCATTGCATATTCGTATGGGGATTTCTACAGGGTATTGCCACGTAGGGAACTATGGTGCATCGCACCGTATGGCTTATACCATTGTTGGTCGTGATGCAAACCTTGCTGCACGTTTACAAAGTGCAGCACAAGTGGATGAAATCTTAATTTCGGACGATACACATAATTTAGTAAAAAATGATTATCTTTGTGCACCGAAAGCGCCAATTTTCCTTAAGGGAATTAAAGGTGCTGTAAAGACGTGGCAAGTCGTTGAAAAATATACTTCGCAAAAATCAGATTATCAACGCTGGTTTGATTATGAATATAAAGGATTTCATTTACTGCTGAACTTAGATGAAGTACAGAATTTTGAATATCCGCAGCTAATTCAAGTCTTAGAAAAAATGATTCAACGCATTCAAACCCAACAGAAGATGACCAACTCGCAAGGTATCGTCAAACTCAATCTTGAAGATGAAGTAATAGAGCCTGTTCAGAAAAATGAGTATCATTAATTTAATGGTATGAGATATAAAAATGAGAGGCGTAAAAAAAGCCACTACAATGAGTGGCTTTTTTACACTTTGAAAATTAGTGATTTTCAGACGCGTGGTTAATCGTGTATTTGGGAATTTCAACTTCCAAGTCTTCATCCACTAATTTCACTTGGCAAGACAAGCGAGAGTCAGGTTCTAAGCCCCAAGCACGATCTAGAAGGTCGGCTTCAATATCATTCATTTCTTCTAAGCTGTCGAAGCCTTTACGTACCACAACGTGGCAGGTTGTACATGCAGCGGACATATCGCACGCATGTTCAATCTTGATTCCATTTTTCAGTAAGCTTTCACATAGATTCGCATTCTGTTCAACTTCAAACTCAGCACCTTCTGGGCAGATTTGCGCATGTGGGAGAACTTTAATACGTGGCATAGTCTTTACCTATAAATTAGTTTGAGTTTGACCAGTCGTCGAGTTTTGTGCCTTTCAGCGCTGCATCGATATGCTGATTCATACGTGCTGCTGCAAAAGCATCACTGTGTATTTTAAGCTGTTCAACAGCAGATTCAATTGCTTTGATTTCTGTTGTTTCAAGTGTTGCTTCTAATGAAGTTTTGGCCGCATTTAATGCAACTTGTTGTTCATTCGTGAGCAGGTGAGCATCTGCTTTTAGGGCTTGCTCTAAAGCTTCGAGTTCGCGTTTTGCTTCAACTTTGGTTTCTTGTAAGTGACGAAGATTTTTATCTTCTTCAGCAAACTTGTAACCATCGAGCAGTAAGCGTTCCATGTCGCTATCAGCCAAACCATATGATGGTTTGATGTCAATTTGTGCATGTACGCCAGAGGTTGTTTCTTTAGCTGAAACCGTCAGTAGGCCATCGGCATCCACTTGGAAGGTCACTTCAATACGAGCTTGGCCCGCAGTCATTGGTGGAATACCGCGAAGGACAAAACGACCTAAGCTACGGCAATGCTCAACCAAATCGCGCTCACCTTGAACCACATGAATCAACATCGCTGTTTGGCCATCTTGGTAGGTGGTGAACTCTTGGCGACGTGCGACTGGAATTGCGGTATTACGTGAAATAAGACGCTCAACCAAGCCGCCCATGGTTTCTAGACCGAGAGAAAGCGGAGTTACATCAAGCAGTAATGCGCCATCAGCTGTGTTTCCAATCAGCTGATTGGCTGTAATCGATGCACCAATAGCAACAACTTCGTCTGGGTTGATGGTACACAATGGCTCTTGAGCAAATACATCACGTACAGCGTTTTGTACAGCATAAGAGCGAGTTGAGCCACCGACCAAAACCACATTCTGAATGTCACTGAGTTCAAGCTTCGCATCACGGAGGACGCGTTTGCAGACACTAATTGTTTTATCTAAAGCAACTTTGATAATGCTTTCAAATGTCGTGCGATCAAGAGTCAAACTGTGCTCTAGGACTTGTAAATGAGCGCTTTCTGCATCGGTTAAAGCTTCTTTGGCTTTACGTGCAGCAACTAAAACGTGTGCATATTCAGTGTCATCGAATTGGTCGATATTGAGTTCTTTTTTCGCCCATTTTACGATTAAACGGTCAAGATCATCACCACCTAATGCGGTATGGCCACCCGTTGCTAACACTTCAAACACGCCTTGTGAAAAGCGTAAAATTGAAACGTCAAAGGTACCGCCACCCAAGTCATAAATCACATAGTTGTGATCATGCGCAAGATTGGTTTCTTGGTCGAGACCATAGGCAACTGCAGCAGCAGTAGGCTCATTTAAAAGACGTAATACGTTTAAACCCGCAAGTTGTGCAGCATCACGTGTCGCTTGACGCTGAGCTTCATCGAAGTATGCAGGAACGGTAATCACTGCACCATTGACTTCATTTTTTAAGCTCGCTTCAGCACGATCTTTCAGTTGCTTTAAAATTTCAGCGGACACTTCGACAGGGGTTTTGCGACCCTGAGCGGTTTCAAAAGCTGGCATTTGATTATCTTCCCCCACTAAAGTGTAGGGGTGTTGAAACTTAATGTCAGTTTTAGAGCGTCCCATAAAGCGTTTGACTGAAACGATGGTGTTTTTAGGATCAGCAGTCAAAAATGGTTTTGCTTCGTCGCCATATTGGGTTTGGCTTACACCATAATGCGCGATCGATGGGAGTAAGACACGACCTTGTTCATCATGCAAAACTTTTGCTTTGCCTGAAAGTACAGTTGCAACTAGAGAGTGAGTTGTACCTAAGTCGATACCAATGGCAATACGGTGTTCATGTGGCGCACTTGATTGTCCAGGTTCTGCAATTTGCAAGAGAGCCATGTGTTACATCCTTTGAGCGTCAAAAATTAAAAATAAGTTAAAATTCATCATCTAAATCAAAGCTATCGTCATCTTCAAAACGATCTTCAGCTTTATCTATGTCATGCATGACTTTTACAAAGAAGCGAAGTTTGCGGACATCATCACGTGCCTCAGCCCAATCTTCCTCTTCAAAATCAATTTTGAATTCGCGGACTAAACCATCAATCCATTGTTGAACGTCTAATTTGAGTGATTGTAATTCATCTGCTGAACGAGCTTCATCAAGTTGTTCACGGATTTCTAGGGCAGACTGGAGAAATTCAAAATCATTGATGGATTGATCAAGATGATAATCTTGTTTTTTTAATCCTAATAAATATCCTGCACGGCTATCGACCTGAGATAAAACTTTGAATGCTTGATTGATCTCACTTGATTTTATGAGGGCTTGATCTTTATCGAGAGCTTTATCTGGGTGATATTGTTGCTGCAACTTTAAAAATTCTGATTTTAAGGTTGCTAAATCAATATCGAGTGCTACTGGGAGGTTAAACAACTCAAAATGATTCATAGGAGAGGGATTCCGCGCTAAATTGGGGGTCATTGCGAAAGCAAAAACACTCTATGTAAATACAATTAAAACAGTGTGATACACACTGTTTTAATGTTGAAAAGCAAGTTAATGAACTGTTATACGGTGAAAGATTCACCACAGCCACATTCGCCTTTTTTGTTTGGGTTGTTAAACTCAAAGCCTTCGTTTAAACCATTTTTTACGTAGTCCATCTCCATACCATCGAGATAAACCAAGCTTTTTGGGTCTACAAATACTTTCACCCCAAACTGCTCAAAGGTGGTGTCATGTGCATCAATTGAATCGACAAATTCAAGCACATAAGCCAAACCAGAACAGCCTGAAGTTTTCACGCCAACGCGAATACCTTCACCCTTACCGCGATTTTTTAAATAATTGCTGATATGAGTTGCAGCATTTTCAGTTAAGTTGATCATGAAAACTCCCTAATCTTTCTTTAAAATGCGAAGCAATTAAGCTTTAGATTTTTTGCTGCGGTAGTCTTCAACAGCAGCTTTAATAGCATCTTCAGCCAGTACAGAACAGTGTACTTTTACTGGAGGAAGAGCAAGTTCAGTTGCGATATCAATGTTTTTGATCGCTTGAGCTTGATCTAAAGTTTTGCCTTTTAGCCATTCAGTCACTAAAGAGCTTGATGCAATAGCAGAGCCACAACCATAAGTTTTGAAACGTGCTTCTTCAATCACACCGTTGTCATCTACTTGAATCTGTAAACGCATAACGTCGCCACATGCAGGTGCTCCGACCATACCTGTACCTACGTTTTCAGCATTTTTGTCTAATACACCTACATTACGAGGGTTTTCGTAATGGTCAATTACTTTTTCGCTATAAGCCATGATGCGTCTCCAAACCTCGGGGTCAGCGTTAATATTAAATATGGGGTCAAAACTTGATTTTTCAATGAAGCCATCCAGTATGTGAATGACTTCAATGGTAAAAATTAGTGTTCAGCCCACTCAACTGTAGAAAGGTCGATACCGTCTTTGTACATGTCCCAAAGTGGAGAAAGTTCACGAAGTTTCTCGACCGCAGTACGCGTCACTGTAAGTACATGGTCAATGTCTGCTTCAGTGGTGTATTTACCAAAACTGAAACGAATTGAACTGTGCGCAAGTTCGTCAGACAAACCTAGTGCACGTAATACATAAGAAGGTTCTAATGTTGCTGAAGTACAAGCTGAACCCGAAGATACAGCAGCGTCTTTCAGCGACATCATTAACGATTCACCTTCAACAAAGTTGAAACTTACGTTTAAGTAGTTCGCAACGTTTTGTGTTGGGTGGCCGTTTAAGAAAATTTGTTCTAAGTCTTGTAAGCCATTCCAAAGCTTGTCACGAAGTACGCGAATGCGTGCTTGTTCAGAAGCTAAGTTTTTACCTGCAAGTTCAAATGCTTCACCCATACCAACGATTTGGTGTGTTGCAAGTGTACCAGAACGCATACCGCGTTCATGACCGCCACCATGCATTTGCGCTTTTAAACGAACACGTGGAGTACGACGTACATAGAGTGCGCCAATACCTTTAGGGCCATAAATTTTATGAGCAGAGAAGCTCATAAGGTCAACTTTCATAGTTGAAAGGTCAATTTCAACTTTACCTGCAGCTTGCGCCGCATCGACATGGAAGAAGATCTTGTGTGCACGAGTAATTTCACCAATTGCCGCAACATCAGTCACAGAACCAATTTCGTTGTTTACCATCATAAGTGAAACAAGAATAGTGTCTGGACGAATAGCTGCTTCAACCATTTCAGGGGTAATTAAACCCGTGTTTGGAAGTGGCTCAAGGTAAGTGATTTCAAAACCTTCAGACTCAAGCTCACGGCAAGTGTCTAAAATAGCTTTGTGTTCAATTTTACTTGTAATAATGTGCTTGCCTTTAGACGCATAGAATTGTGCTACGCCTTTAAGAGCTAAGTTGTCTGATTCAGTTGCACCTGAAGTCCAAACGATTTCGCGTGGATCTGCTTTGATCAAGTTCGCAACTTGTTCACGTGCATATTCTACTTTTTCTTCTGCCTGCCAACCGTAAGCATGAGAACGAGATGCTGGGTTGCCAAATGTGCCGTCAAATGTCAGACATTCCATCATGCGTTCAGCGACTTGCGGGTCTACAGGAGTTGTTGCTGCATAATCAAGATAAATTGGACGTTTCATGTCAAATACCTGTTACCGATAAAAGGGCTGAATCTGAAGGTGCTGTATTTTGGCGAATGGCAACTTTTTGAACGTTGTCACGTGCTACAAGGTCAGCAAGAGTGATTTTAGCGAGATAGTCGGCAATGTGATGGGAGAGTTCTTGCCATAAATCGTGAGTTAAGCACATTGCGCCATTTTGGCAGTTGCCTTTATGGTCACAGCGAGTGGCATCAACTGTTTCGTTTACAGCTTCAATAACTGCTAATACCGTGATTTCATCAGCGCGACGAGCTAAGTGGTAACCACCGTTGGCACCACGAATACTAGAAACTAAGCCGTGGCGCTTTAATTTCGCAAATAACTGCTCAAGGTAAGCAACAGAGATAGTTTGACGAGCTGCAATTTCTGCAAGCGTGATCGTTTGTTCAGTTGGCTGCAAAGCTAAATCAAGTAGAGCAGTCACTGCGTAGCGTCCGCGAGTTGTTAAGCGCATGATTCGATACACATGATTAGACTAGATGTGCCGATTTTAAGAATCCTGACTAAAATAGTCAAGTTTTTTTAATAGGGATTGTGCGTATTTAATTTGCTTGAAATATTATGTAGTTATGCAAGCCAAATATTATATACCAATAAGCTAATCAAAAGTATAGAAAACACAAAAAATGTGACATTTATACGTTTTTGACGTTGCTCGATACGGCGGATACGATTTTTGTATTGTTTCACTTCAACCTGTAGAGTGTTGATTTTAGAACGTTGTTCTTCAATTTTCTCTAAAAGTGGTGCAATGCGCTTTTTAGATGCAACCACATTTTGCGGATCAGTTGGTTCAGTTAACCAGTTTTTCCAATCGGCAAGAACTTTAGGTGCACTAAAATGTAAAATTAAATCTCGGAACTCATCTTTTAAGGTGATGTCACCATCAATACGCATGGTTTTAATACTACGACGGTTTCCAAAGACGAAAATTTTAATTAAATCCATCAATGTGGTGCGTACATCTAGGTCGACCGGTTTTTCAGGTGCTTTGGCATCAAATAAAACACCTTGAGTGGTAAAGGTGATATAGAAGTCAAAATAAGGCAGGTAGCTATTTATTTTAATCGCAATATTTTGCTCAACAAACTTTTTACAGTGAAGTGCAACCACGCGGTCGTGTTTTAAAATAAGAGAAAAGATCGTCTCAAGAACAATCATCACCATAGTGAGTAGCATATGTGTTTGATTGTATTCTTTTTGAGAATCACTCATAAGTAGTAACCTAAATCCTGACCTGAAATGAGCATCCTGCTCGCAAAAACTTCAGACTTAAAAATAAAAATGTAATAAAGATGCTTTGTAGAACAGTTTTACAAATCGATCAAGTCTAATATTTGCTAGTATAGTGCAATCTATAAGATTTTTTGGATGTTTTTGCACATAAATCATGCAGGAGATGGTGCTAATGGAAAAAGCAGATATAGAGTTAGATGATATTTCGCAAGAAGATGAAACACTAAAAAAAACAAAAACTAAGCATCATTTTCACCGTAAAAATAGTTTGGATTTTAGAAAGTATACCAAGCAAATCTGGTTAGCTGGTTTGGGTGCTTTTTCACGTGCAGAGGAAGAGGGGAATAAATTATTTGACTCCTTGGTCCAAGTCGGCGAAGAGTTAGAATCTAAAACCACTGAGATTGCTGACCAAACGGTTGAAAAGGTATCTGAAAAAGCGCGTGAATCGGTGACGGATACTAAAGACAAGGTTGAGAAGATTGTAGATCGCGGGGTAAATCACTCCTTAAACAGGATTGGATTGGTCACGGTTAAAGACATTCAGTACTTAGAAAACCTGATTCTTCAACTGAATGATAAAATCGATGTTTTGATTGAAGAAAATAAGAAGTTAAACGAAAAAGTGAATAAAAAGTGATCTGGTTGTGCTTTTGTACCTTTTTCAACGTTTTTTTGTGATTTATTTTCCAAAAAAGCATATACAGAGTATTGCGTTTTCACCTAAAGCATTGCTATAAAGGCGTTACGGTAATTTATACTAAATTTTTGGACCTTAAATAAACGATATTAAGAGGACGCGATCCACATGAATAAATCAGAATTAATTGATGCAATTGCAGAGAAAGGGGGATTGTCTAAGACTGATGCTGGTAAGGCCTTAGACGCTACAATTGCTTCAATCACTGAAGCGCTTAAGTCTGGTGATACAGTTACACTTGTTGGTTTTGGTACTTTCAACGTGAAAGAACGTGCTGCACGTACTGGCCGTAACCCACAAACTGGTGCTACTTTAGAAATTAAAGCAAGCAAAGTACCAAGCTTCAAAGCTGGTAAAGGTTTAAAAGATTCTGTTGCTTAATCTTTTAAATAAATACTAAACGCGCCTTTTCGGCGCGTTTTTTATTAAACATTAGAAAATGTGTCGATAACACATTCATTCATTGCTGCTTTTCAGTTAAAATCTCGGGCAAATAAAATATTGGAATACTTATGGAATCTTTTCGTAAAGTTATTAAGGGTTGGTTGGGCAAGGCTTTGCTCATTTTGTTTTTGACCCCTTTAGCACTTGTAGGTATTGAAGGATATTTTAGTAGCGGATCAAAAGACGCTGTGAAATCAGTCAATGGCCAAGATATTTCTGAAAAGGAATTAGAGACCTTAACCGCTTCCTTTAAAGAACAATTCTTAGCTTATGCCAATGGGGATGAAACTTTACTCAACCAAAGCTTTATTAAAGATAAAGCGATGGACCAACTGATTGCTAATACTTTGTTATTGCAACAGGCTGAAAAGCTGGGCATTTCACTCAGTGATACTCAAATTGAACAGATGATTGCTCAACAGCCAAGTTTTCAAGAAAATGGAAAATTTTCAGAAACACGTTATTCAAGCTATTTGCAGTCTGTGGGTATGAGTAGTGATGCGCTCGTTGCAAACTTACGTCAAGACCATGCATTAAAAATGATGCGTTCGACTTTTGTTGATTATGCATTGGTGAGTAAACTAGATATTCAACAAATTGCTAACTTACAAACAGAACAGCGTACTGTGCAGTTTGCCAATGTAAATCTTGATGAATATAAAAAGAACGTCAAGGTTTCAGCACAAGAGATTGAAAACTATTACAAACAACACCCAGCTATGTTTAAACAAGTGGCAAGTGTAGATGTTGACTATGTGTTGTTAACACCAGCCAATGTTCCTGCTGCTGCTTCACCTGTTACAGATGCGGAGTTGCAGCAAGCCTATACACAGTTTGTTGAAGCACAAAAAGATAATGTTGCGCCTTTGGTTAAACATATTCTGATTACGACGGATGCACGGACAGATGCTGAAGCGAAAAAACGTGCAGAAGAGGTTGTGGCAAAAATTAAAGCAGGAACAAGCTTTGCAGCAGCTGCGGCTCAATATTCTGAAGATACTGCATCTAAAGCGAATGGTGGTACTTTAGCAGTTTATAACAAAGGCACTTTTGGTGATGCTTTTGACCAAGCTGTAGCATCGCTTAAATCAGGTCAAGTGTCAGCGCCTATCAAAACTGAATTTGGTTACCATGTCATTGAAACTGATGCGCCAGCTGTGAAGTTGCCATCTTTTGAAAATGAAAAAGCACGTTTGACTGCGGAAGTTCAGAAGAATAAAACAGCCAATGCATTCTCTGATACTGTAAACAGTTTAAATGAACTGGTTGTAGACTCAGATGCTTTAGACGTGGTGTCTCAAGAAGTTAAAGGTGTACAAGTTCAAACTGTAAAAGGCATGACCTTATCTACACAGCATCATGTATTAAGTAATGCTGCGGTAAAAGTGAAACTGTTTAACGATGACGTTAAAAATGGTGATCGTAACGCGACCAGTAGCATTCAACTTCCAAATGGGGATGTGGTTTGGGCAAAAGTACGTGATTATCATGCGGCAGGTGTCCAAACGCTTCAAGAAGCAACACCACGTGTGAAAGCAAAATTGGTTGAACAAAAAGCTTATGATGCTGCTAAAGCCAAAATTGCTCAAAGTTTAAAAGACTTTAAAACTCAACCAGCAGCATCAGTTGTTGCCAAGAGCGGTTTGACCTTTACTGCGCCGCAAGTGTTTATTCGTTCACAAGGCTTACCACGTGCAGTTGAGCGTGCGGCGTTTAGCCAAGCGGCACCAAAAGCGGGACAATGGTCTGTAACAACAGCATTATTGCCAACAGAAATGGTGGTGGTCGCGGTATCAAACGTAAACAAGACGACGTCTAGTGCATTGACGGATGAGCAGTTAGCCGAGCTTTCGAAGCTGTATCAACAACTTCGTGGTCAGCAAGAAGCTGAAGATTATGTACAATACTTAAAAGCACATGCAAAAATTAAATAATCGCATGACATAAAAAAACCTGCATTCGTGCAGGTTTTTTTATGTGTGTAGATAAACAAATTTTATTTAAGGATAAACAAGCTTAGGCACGAATTTTGAGCTCATAACCTGAATATTTACGAATATTAATCACGCCTGTATCTAAAATCAGATACTGACCTTTAATCCCTTGTAACTTGCCGCGAATCACGGGAGTTTTATCTAAATTGTGGGATTTGATTTTCTCAGGATATTGCTCAACTGGATAAACAAACTCGCGTGGCAGTTCAGTTTCCAAAAGCTCAACCGTTTCATTGAATTCAAGATTTTGACTAAATTCCTCACGAATGGTTTGGATTTTAGGTGCAAACTCTTCGATGAGTTGTTCGCGAACTTCAATCAAGTCGAGTGGTTCAGCTTCGCCTTTGAGTAATTTGCGCCAATCGGTTTTGTCTGCCACTTGTGTACCAAACATAATTTCGAGCTGGCCTGAAAGACGACGCGAACCGACTTTCATAATTGGAAGGGCTTGGGTTGCACCTTGATCGAGCCAACGGGTTGGCATTTGGCTAATCCGTGTAATCCCAACTTTTAGGGCACTTGAGTTGGCTAAATAAACAATATGTGGCTGGAAACAAACTTCATGCGCGAAGCTGTCTTCTCGGCAGGTGCCTAAGTGGTAGTGACAGGTTTCAGGTTTCATAATACACATGTCACAAGAGGCTTTGGTTTTAAAGCACTTGAAGCAATGGCCTTGTGAAAACGATTTAGAAGTCTTCGTACCACATGAAACACAGAAGATTTTACCAGTCCATTCAATCTCGATTTCTTGACCCAAGTTAAAAGGAAGGTCAACTTCTGAACGATCTAGGATAAATTTATATTCAACATTTGCCTTGTGTGTATGTTGATCAGTTACACTAAGGTCCTTAAGACCTGCATGCATTTTATGGCAAATGCCTTGAAGTTCCATACAGAATTACTCACTCAATATTAAGGATGCGGTTATGGCTGAACTGAACGTCATTACTTCTATGCTAGACGATTTATCTAAAGAACAGCCTATTTCAACTGCATTGTGCATTGGGCAGGATCTCAGCCCAAATCATCATCAATCTATTCAATGGCAATATTTTAGCGTATCTGACTTTTTAAGTCTGCCTTTTACCCAGCGCTATGATTTAGGTTTTGTGCTTTTTGACACGGCAGAAATGCAAAATATAAGCTCACAACAAAAATCACAACTATTGGTGCGTTTAAGAGATTTGATGGCAAAGCGTATTGTGGTGGTGAGTCAATTGCAGGATGAACAACTACTTCGTGCTTTAGGTTTTACTCAACTAATCGATAAAACGACGCATGGTAAAGACTTTGCTTTATGGCAATTTAATATTTTGACCTATAAGCATGTGCCTGACTGGTTTAATTCAAAGTTTTGGGCGAATCCTGAAAACTGGAATAAATTCCGTTGGTGATTCGACTGCGACTGTATTTTTCCATTCATAGCAAAAATTAACAATTTATCTCTATAGGGTTTTTTTAAACACCGTATGCTGTTTAAAAACCTAGAAAGGATAAAGTGATGACGAACCTTAATAATATTATAGAAATTTTGGCAAAGCAGGCCATGGGCGGTCAGCAACAGTCAAATCAGCAAAGTGGTTTGGGTGGGATTTTGGGTTCGGTGCTTGGGCAACTCGGAGCGGGTAGTACGGGCCAAACACAACAGGGTGGTCTGGGTGATATTTTAGGCTCGGTGTTGGGTGGTTTGACTGGTGGGCAGTCGCAGCAGGCGCCAAACTCGCAGAACTCAGGATTCGCAGGCGGTGGAAAAAGTTTATTGATTGCAGTTTTGCCTTTGGTGTTGGCATGGATTCAAAAGCAAGGCGGTTTACAAGGCGCTTTGGATAAACTTAAAGGACAGGGCTTAACCAGTCAGGTGGATGATTGGGTGTCTACAGGCCCGGGTGAAAATGCGCAAGTTCAGCCTGATCAAGTACAAAGCTTATTTGATGATGCCGATGTAGAACAGGTTGCCCAGCAAACCCAAACACCAAAGTCAGCAATTTATGGCGCAATTGCTTCAGTCTTGCCCCAAGTGATTGATTCCTTAACTCCACAAGGTGGAAACACTAATCCACAGGAAGCCAATAATGATATTCAACAGGTTTTAAACTTGCTCAGTGGTTTCTTAAAGAAATAAAATGGATAAAACAAAAGGGCATATCGCCCTTTTGTTTATTATTTAGAACTGAACTTCAAATTAGAAGTTATATTCCATACCTAAACCAATATTGGTTTTCTTATCATCTTTAGTTAACCAGTCACGTTTTTGCTGAGCAACAATACCGTAGAAACGAGCTTGTTTGTTGATTTGGTAGTCAGCACCTACACCGTAAAGATCTTGTTTACGATCATCACGACCGTCTGATTCAGTTGTTGCAGAAATATATTGTGCTTTTAACTTCACAGGGGTAGCACCAATTTTGTATGCCGCTGTTACACCAAACGCATCTTCTTGTAAGCCTTTATAAGAAGTTACAACAGCAGGAGTACCTTTCGTTACAGTAACAGTATCATCAGTTGGTTGGGCAGTTTGCCATAAAGCACCCAATACTAAACCACTAGCACCCATTGCGCCCAAGTCTAAAGAACCTGTTACACGCACAGCATCGGTATAAATACCAGTTAAATCTGAGTAAGCATTGAATTTTGAAGCGATCGCACGGTTTGCAGCAACTGCAGCAGCTAAGCCCATATCTTTGTTTTCATACGTAAGAGATGCTGAAACACCATCACCGAAACCATCACGGCTGCCTTCTTTACCTTTAGCAGTGCTGTCTGCAGCTTCTGATTCTTCACCTTGTTGGAACATGATGTTAAATGCTAAGCCACCCAGTAATTTTTTATCAGTCTCAAAACCAATTACGTTAGTTAAGCGATCTTCACCAACAAGAACTTTAGTCATGTCAAGTTCATTGTGATCGTTAAAAATATCTTGGTTATTACCAGCTGCAGTTTTGAAGTAAGAATCGTATTGACCAACTTTTAAAGTTGCAACGCCGTTAGATTTAATACCGACAAAACGGTTACGGTTTTTAAAAACATCATCGCCATCTGCCCAAATTTCCCATTCGGCTAAATAAACTGCTGATAAATTGTCAGTTAATTTTTCTTCGCCCTTAACACCAATACGTGAAGCATTTGAATTTACTTTTGTTACGCTTTCATCTTTAAAGCCGTTGTTGTCAATATTGTCCAAAGTCACACTGAGCTTACCATACAATGTTGGTGCTGCTTGCGCTGCATTCATGGCTAAAGTTGCTACAGTAGCAGCAAGAAGCAATTTTTTCATTGAGATTTCTCCAGAACACTTTTAAAAATGGCATTCGCCTTGCTTTCTTATTTAGTTAGCTTGTGTACAAAAAGTTACACAAGCTCACCAACTTGCTAAGCAGTATCTGTAAACTTTGTGACATTGAAGTGAAGAAAAAATTACAATTTGATGACAGGTAATAAAATGTAATAAATAGACTTCTTGCGTTAGTGACATTTTAATCACCCGAAAGCTATATTTTATGAGGTTTTAGTCAATTCAAAAATTAGATAAAACTATATTTTCGCAAGAGGTCTAATAATTGTGATTTATTTTTAAGTATTTGAATTTTATTTAAATAAAAAATGGAGCAGCTGCTCCATTCATTTTGTATGACACTTTTGAAATATTTAAAGTGCTGCTTTAATTTTTTCCGCTTGGGCTTTAATTTTTTCTTGATCGCCCATTTGTGCAGCATGTTTCCCAAGTTGATGAACCGAGGTTGGAATTAAATGGAAATGTACATGGGGAACGGTTTGCCCAGCAGCCGCTCCAGACAGTTGCATGAGAACAATCCCTTTGGCATCCAAACCGACTTCAATGGCTTTTGCTACTTTTTGTACCACTTGAATGGTGTAGGCAGCAGCATCGGCAGGGAGATCGAGTAAAGTTACCGCAGGTGTTTTGGGTATGACTAAAGTATGACCGTCTGCTTGAGGCATAATATCCATGAATGCAAGAACTTGGTCATCTTCATATACTTTTATGGCTGGAAGTTCACCACGTAAAATCCGTGCAAAAATGTTTTGCTCATCGTAAGCCATGTCTATTCCTTAAGTTTCGCTTAAACTGATTTACTTACAGTTTAATTCTTTTTGACGTTCTTTAATCGCGTCAAGACGTTGTTGCTCTTTTTCAGAGAATTTCGGTTTAGTGGTGTAGCAATTATCATTGCCAAATTTTGCTTTCGCTTCAGGGTCCTTAAAACAGAAACCTTTAGATGCATAAATGACATCATGATCATCTTTTAATTTTTGACACTCTTGCTCAGGTGATGCCGCAAAACTTTGCGCCCCGATTAATGTTGCAAGACTGGCAAAAACAGCTACAGTCAACTTTTTCATGAGAATTTCCTCAGTTTGTAACATTGTATGTAGTCACGCTATTACTTTATAGGGGTTTGTTCTGTTTATTCAATGGTGAGTTCTTACTCAATTGTAATTTTACTTCATAATTGCTGCATATAATACATAAAATTTATATATATCAATAGCTTTTTAAATACCAGATAGAAATGGATATTTCAGTTTTTTATGTAATTTAGCCTATTTCTACAACTTTTTTAGGCTCTAACACTTTTAAATTTCATTGAGAGGGTCACAGTGCTTCGGTACGTCAGCATTTTTAACCTTTAATGTTCGCCTCATTTCAAATGCTATTTCAGGCATTTTTATACGATTAGCAATGAATTTTTTAAGTTATTCATTATTGGAGAGCTGAGTATGCAAAGGCTATTAGAACAGACACCGATTTTAGATTATCACCATCCATCGATTCAAAATTTGATTGAACAACGCAAATGGAGAGATCTTGATGAAGTTAATAAGGTGAGGAATATTTATAACTTCGTTCGTGATGAGGTTCAATTTGGCTATAACACGGGAGATATGATACAGGCATCTCAAGTCTTAAGCGACGGTTATGGTCAGTGTAATACCAAAGCAACGTTATTGATGGCGTTACTTCGAGCGGTGGGGGTAGCCACTCGGATACACGGGTTTACCATCGATAAAGCCCTACAAAAAGGCGCAATCAAAGGCATTTGGTATCAGTTATCGCCCAAGAATATTTTACATAGTTGGGTCGAAGTTCATGTGAATGGACAATGGTATATTTTGGAGGGTGTAATTCTTGATCGACTCTATCTAGAAAAATTACAAAGTATAAATAAGCATCAAACAACAACCTTTTGTGGTTTTGGGGTATTTACCGAGAATTTTGAAAATCCAGCTATTGATTGGAATTTGAATGATACTTTTATTCAAGACAAGGGGATTAATCAAGATTTCGGTTTATTTGATAGCCCAGATGATTTTTATAATATGTATCAACAAGAACTTAGTCCGATACAGCGTATGGCTTTTAAATATGTAGTCAGACACTTAATGAATCAAAACGTCAATAAAATTAGAAATATACAAAAAGCCTCTTTATGAGGCTTTTTGTTCGGCCATCGGAATAGCTTAACTTATGATTAAAGTATGACTGACTATGATAAGCATTACTCTAAAGTAATTTTGCTCCATGACTCATACAGTTTAACCGCAGAAGAAAAATCGCTGTCTACTTCAGATAAGTCACTGGCAGTTTGAATTAAACTTTGAGCCAGTCCAATCACAGGTGCAGACAGTTTTGCTTCGCGGACTAAATCAACGGCAATGCCCGTATCTTTTGCCAATAGAGGGAGTGCAAACGTAAGCGGGAAGCTGCGGTTGAGGATGCGCTGAGGCAAAACAGTTTCAGTTACGCCACTTTTACCACTCGATGCATTAATGCAATCTAATGCTTCGTTTAAGTTTACGCCATGAGCCTTTAGTGTGGTAAAACCTTCGGCAACAGCACAGAGGTTCACCGCCAAAAGCATATTATTTACGGCTTTAACTGCAAAACCAGCACCTGATTCCCCTACATGTTTAATCAGTTTACCAAACGCTTGAATAGCTGGTAGTGCGCGTTCAAAAGCTGCGGCATCACCACCGATCATAACCGTAAGGGTTGCATTATCAGCGCCAATGGTTTGACCACTCACAGGTGCATCTAAAAAGTCGACACCTTGCTGTTTAAGCAGTTCAGCTACTTTTTTTGCAGAGGACGGTACACCGCTGGTGCAATCGACCCAAATACTGCCTGCTTTAAGCTCAACTTGTGCAAGTAAGTCTTCAATATCTTGACTGGTTGGAAGGCAAGAGAAGACCACATCGGCCTGAACGGCTTGCGCAAGTTCCACCGCCTGTGTGCCATAGGCTTCTGCATGTTGTTTTGCTTTATCAAAATTACGATTCCATACCCACACGTGTTCAAAGTGTTTCGGTAAGTGTGATGCCATGCGATAACCCATGGCGCCTAGACCGATAAATGCAACTGTCTGAATCATGTCAAACCTTAGTATTTAAATTTTACTTGAACGTTCACTTAACCACTGAGCCAGTTGTGGCCAAAATTCATCGGCACTACGCTTACTCGACATCAGTCCTAAATGTCCTCCTGGGATAAGAGTAAACGTGACATCGGTGCTACTTGTCAATTGGGTGAGTGGTTTAGCGGCTTCTGTAGTAACTAATTGGTCTGTTGTGCCTGCGGCAACAAGCAATGAGCACTGTATATTTTTTAAAGCTATGCTTTTCTTATTTAATGTGATTACTCCTGTTTTGAGTGGATTACGTAGCCAAACATTAAACAACATGTCTTGGTTGATGCCACCGGGATAATCAATCATACGGTTAAGAAAACTACCAATGGTGGCGTGTTCATATAAAGCTTCGTTGTCGTCCAAATTGAGTAACAAGTTTTTGTGGCTTTGAAACCAGCCTATAGGGTCAACCATTTTAAAACCAATCGTATTTAAAACACCTGGGGTGTGAAGTAGACGCTTCGGTATTTTGCCCTGATAAATTTGCTGTTGTAATGTTTTGCTTTTTGAAATGATTCGATTGAGATATGCAAAGAACTGGCCATTTCGCCCAGATTTATAACTGTCAATTGGGCTCCCTAAAACCATTAAATTTTTCACAAAATTGGGTTGATGCAGGGCGGTATACAAGGTCACGAAAATGCCAGCCATACTCCAACCATGCAGAGAAATTTGCTCGCTATCACTATGTTTTAAAATGCTTTGTATACAGAGTGGAATATAATGATCAATAAACGTCAGAAAGTTAAAATGACGGTTATGAATATTTAATTTCCCCCAATCAATCACATATACGGCAAAGCCTTGCTGTTGGAAGTACTTCACCAGTGAGCGATAAGGGTAAAGGTCGTAAATAGACATATTGATGGCTAGCGGGACCACAAAAACCAAGGG
The DNA here is from genome assembly GCF_058599305.1 of Acinetobacter sp. CAU_H_S139_7. Taxonomy (NCBI): domain Bacteria; kingdom Pseudomonadati; phylum Pseudomonadota; class Gammaproteobacteria; order Moraxellales; family Moraxellaceae; genus Acinetobacter; species Acinetobacter sp. CAU_H_S139_7. Next base: position 1,885,102 of record NZ_CM178651.1, on the reverse strand, counting down.
TTCTTTATACTTACGCACTTCAGGTGCGTAATAGCGAATTTGGGTCAGATCAAATGTTTCAATCACTTCATAAGGTGTGCTTTGTGACAAAATGAGTGACTTTCCATTAAAAATGCGCGTAGAAAGATTCTTTAATTTATTTTGATGCGTTGAAATTTTAGTTTTTAAAGCGTGCATATAGGTCTTAGATCTCAAATAAGCAGAAAGTTTGATCGAAGTTTAATCAATATTCGCGTATTTTACCTTGACCTTAAATAGCCTAGACGCTCAAAATGTTGGCAATTCTTTACAAAGGCAGTCTGTCGACTGAACCAGAGCCATGAGCCTACAAGACGAATTTGAATACCAATTAGATACCTTAGCCATTCGTACTGGGCATACGCGTAGTTTCGAGGGAGAACATGGCGAACCTATCTTTCTAACTTCATCATTTGTCTATGAAAATGCAGCAGAGGCCGCAGCAAAATTTTCAGGTCAAGAGCCAGGGAACATCTACTCGCGTTTTACCAACCCAACTGTTGCAATGTTTGAAAAACGCCTTGCAGCTTTAGAAGGTGCAGAGCGGGCAGTGGCAACCAGTTCAGGTATGGCCGCAATTATGGCCGTGGCAATGTCATTTTTAAAACTGGGCGATCATGTGATTTGTTCACGTGCGGTATTTGGTTCGACCGTATCTTTGTTTGAAAAATATGTGGCTAAGTTTGGTGTAACTGTCGACTTTGTCGATTTAACAGATTTAGATGCATGGAAAAATGCCGTTAAGCCTGAAACTAAATTGCTCTTTGTTGAGTCTCCGTCGAATCCTTTGGCTGAAGTGGCAGACGTTCAAGCACTTGCTGATATCGCACATGCCAATGGCGCACTTTTAGCAATTGATAATAGTTTCTGTACGCCAGTATTACAGCGCCCAATTGAGTTTGGTGCGGACTTGGTGATTTATTCAGCGACGAAGTATTTGGATGGTCAAGGTCGTGCTCTCGGTGGAGCAGTAGTGGGTAGTCATAAACTACTCGAAGAAGTGTTTGGTTATGTACGTACCACAGGGCCTTCAATGAGTCCTTTCAATGCATGGGTATTCTTAAAAGGCTTAGAGACTTTACGTTTACGTATGCGCGAGCATTCAGCAAGTGCGCAGAAACTGGCAGAATTCTTAAATACACACCCGAAAGTCGAAAAAGTGTATTACGCAGGTTTACCAGAGCATATTGGGCATGAGCTTGCAGCGAAGCAACAAACAGGCTTTGGTGGGATCGTTTCTTTTGAAGTGAAAGGCGAGCGCGAAGGGGCATGGACTGTTATTGACAATACTCAGTTTATTTCAATTACAGGCAACTTGGGCGATGCCAAATCGACCATTACCCATCCTGCAACGACTACCCATGGCAAACTTTCACCAGAAGCGAAACAAGCCGCAGGAATTCGTGAAGGTTTAATTCGTGTTTCTGTTGGTTTAGAAGATATTGATGATATTATTCGCGATATCACACGTGGTTTAGACTTAATCTAATTTTTTAATTTTATGTTCGGAGATTTTAATGAACATTAATATGTTAATGCAGCAAGCTCAACGCATGCAAAAAGACATGGAAAGCAACATTAAAAAAGCTAAAGAAGAGCTTGCGCAAACTGAAGTGCATGCTGAAGCTGGTGGTGGTTTGGTTAAAGTGACGATGACTTGCCGCAATGTGGTAAAACGTATCGAAATCAATCCTGAATTATTGCAAGATGATGCAGATATGATTGAAGACTTAATTGCTGCGGCAATGAATGATGCTGCACGTCAAGCAGAAGCAATCACTGAAGAACGCATGAAAGCTGCGAACTCAGGTGCAGGCTTACCACCAGGTCTAGCTGGTTTATTCTAATTAAGGAATACGTATAGTGTTTAGCGATCGTTTTGATCAATTGGTACAAGCTTTACGTATTTTGCCAAGTGTTGGGCCAAAATCGGCTCAGCGCATGGCGCTTCATCTGATTATGAAAAATCGTGAAGGGGCTGTGGGTCTTGCACATGCTTTGAACGAAGCCACCAGCTATATTCACGAATGCAGTTTGTGTCACTCACTGACTGAAAACGAAGTTTGTGATATTTGCATCTCGCATGAACGTGACGATCAACTCCTTTGTGTGGTTGAGTCTCCAGCAGATGTGATGGCGATTGAGCAAAGTGGCAGTTTCCGTGGTAAGTATCATGTATTGGGTGGGCATTTATCCCCACTTGATGGTGTTGGGCCTGAAGAGATCGGCATTCCTTATCTAATCCAGCGTTTAGGCGATGGTAAAGTAACAGAAGTGATTTTGGCGACCAATGCAACGGTAGAAGGTCAGGCCACAGCGCATTATTTGGTTGAGGCAACGAAACATTTACCGATCCAAATGACGCGTATTGCACAAGGCGTACCACAGGGTGGTGAACTTGAATATGTCGATAGCCATACCTTAAGCCAAGCTGTACATAATAGAATGCGAATGAAATAAGTATTTCGATACTTGTTTCATTTTTTAGTTGAGCTACAAGATTGAAATCTTGAGTAAGATAAAAAAAAATATTAATTTGAATCTAGTTGTATAAAAAAATCACAAAAAACGGCAAATAATTAAAAAACCCTTAGAAATCTTGATAGCTAAATGATCTTATTCAGGTAAGATAGCCCAAAGAGCATCTAGCATTAGACGCAGTAGGATATGTTTCAGTTTATTCAGCAGCAACAAGACTTAACACCAGTCTTAGAAAAAATGGATCGTAACGAAGTCTATGGACTCGATACAGAATTCATCAAAGTCGATACCTTATGGCCGAAGTTAGGCGTATTTCAAATCAATGTCGAAAACAATGTCTATTTACTCGATGGTACGACACTCGATTTATCTGAATTTTGGAATAAACTTTTTCGCGCACAACAAAATGTCTTTCATGCTTGTAGTGAAGATATCGACCTGATTTATCACTATGCACAGCATAAAACCTTAAACAATGTATTTGATACCCAAGTGGGCATGTCTTTTTTAGGACATGGTCTACAAGTCAGCTATCAAAATGCACTGAAACAAATGTTGGATGTCGATATCGACAAAGGGGAAACCCGCTCAAACTGGTTGGCGCGTCCATTAAGCCCTGCACAACTCAGCTATGCGGCAAACGATGTGCTGTACTTGATGAATCTGTCTGAAAAAGTTAAACAAGAACTAGATTCAAAGTCACTCTTACATTTTGCACTTGAGGACTGTCAGCATCTGACGCAAGAAATCGCGACAGAAACGCCTTTGCATTTACTCTATCAAGATATTGGTAACTATCGACATTCACGTCGTCAGTTAATGCAGTTGCAGCAGTTGGCTGTATGGCGTGAACACATGGTGAAAGCTCTAAATACACCACGTAGTTTCATTTTGAAAAACTCAAGCATGATTGATTTGGTTGAGAAAAATCCAAAAAATGCTTTTCAGTTATCGGGTGTAAAAGACATACGTCAAAACGTTGTCCGCGAGCACGGCAAAACCATTTTAGATTTGGTGAAGTTCTTGCCTGAGCAAGCAGATTGGCCGCTACGTATGGCACGTCCCATCCGTCATTCTTCAAAAGATGTGGGGGAGAAGATTGATCACTTAATTCAAAATGTGGTCAATGAAACCAGTATTCCTAAAGAAGTGTTGATGCGCAAAAAGTGGATGAACGCACTGCATCAACATGTGGTTTTTCATAATGATGAGCAAGACTTGCCTGATTATTTATTAGGTTGGCGCTATGATTTGTTAACCCAACCTTTAATTCAACTCCTACGCCGTGATGAAAGCTATCTTTCGACGCAAATGAAAGTGATGGATTAATAATTAGTCAATTGGTCTGAAGTTTGAATATTTATACAAAATCACGACTGATGCGTTAATCATGACTAATGTCAGCTGCTTTTATTTGATGTATCCTGTGGCTTGAGTTATTTGAGTGCTGTTTTAGATATGCAATGTTCTATTTATAAATCAAGCAAAAAAGATGAAATGTATCTTTATATTGCTTGCCCAACTGAAGCTGATCAAGCCGCTGAAGATTTTAGCCCATTGAATGTTTTACCTGAAGCTGTTCGTGTTGCATTTGGTCGAGCGACTTTTGTGATGTCATTAGAGCTGAGTGAAGCGCGTAAATTGGCCCGTGTAAATGTATTGCATGTCATTGATTCGATTCAAACTCAGGGCTTCTTCCTACAAATGCCGCCAGAAGGATTAATCAATCCGAACGCTGCGGCACCAGAAGGCCTTCGTGGCGCATAAAGCATAATTCAGGAGTTGCACCGTGGATAGTTTTCTTTCAATGCTCGATTCAATTCCTGAAGACAGTATTGCTGTCACAGTTTACCTTTTGGGCAGTTTGCTAATTTTGTGGTGTTGGTATTCCATTGCTACACGCCTGCCGAAGCTGTTGGGTGGCATCACATGGATGATGATCTTTGCCATTTTATTGACACCAACGGTTTCCGAAGGTCCAAACTCATCGATTGCACCCGCTATTTTTGGCTTGCTTTTCGGTGTGTTAACGAAAGAATCAGCACTCATTTGGTCAAATTTGTCACTGATTCTCTTTGTCATGGGTGTGGGGCTTGTGATCGGTTTCTTTTGGTCAAAATATGTGGCTAATAAAACCAAAGTAGTTGTCAATAACAATCATTCACCGCTGTAATTAATAAAAATAAGGTTTAATCATGTCTGTTGAAACACAACAATTTACGGGTACAGATCAGTACATCGCTACCGATAGTTTAAAACTTGCTGTAAAAGCTGCACGTAGCTTACAAAAGCCTTTATTGGTCAAAGGTGAGCCAGGTACGGGTAAAACTTTACTGGCTGAACAAGTGGCTGAAAGCTTAGGCTTAAAATTGTTGACTTGGCACATTAAGTCAACCACAAAAGCCCAGCAAGGTTTATATGAGTATGACGCGGTTTCACGTCTACGTGACAGCCAACTGGGTGACGACCGTGTTTATGACATTAAAAACTATATTAAACCGGGTAAATTGTGGGAAGCGTTCACCAGTGAAGAGCGTTGTGTTTTATTGATTGATGAAATTGATAAGGCAGACATTGAGTTTCCAAATGACTTGTTGCATGAATTGGATAAGATGTCTTTCTATGTATATGAGACAGGCGAAACCATTACTGCATCACAACGTCCTATTGTGATTATTACTTCAAATAATGAAAAAGAACTTCCAGATGCATTCTTACGTCGTTGTTTCTTCCACTATATTGAATTTCCAGACGACGCAACCATGCGTGAAATTATTGATGTTCATTTTCCGCAAATTTCAACTGCATTGGTCAATGAAGCATTACAAGTTTTCTTCAAATTACGTCAAGTTCCGGGTCTAAAAAAACCACCATCAACTTCTGAATTGATTGACTGGTTAAGCTTGCTGATGGCCGATGATATGCCAGAAGATGTACTGCGTAATCATGATAAGTCTAAAGCCATTCCACCTTTATATGGCGCACTCATTAAAAACGAACAAGATGTACAGTTGCTTGAACGTTTAGCCTTCATGTCTCGTCGTTAAAGGAGAAACACGCATGTTTGTGCGCTTGTTTTATACCTTACGCAAATACGGTGTTCCCGTCTCGACGCGTGAACTGATCGATCTGAATGAAGCTGTTGCTTCAGGTCTGGTCTTTGCCGATCAAGAAGAGTTCTATCAACTCGCCAAAACGATTATGGTGAAAGATGAACGCTTCTTTGACAAATTTGACCGAGGCATGAAGGACTATTTTGATGGGATTTCAACTTTTGATTTAGATGATTTACTCAATAAAGTTCAAAAGTTACCGAAAGACTGGTTCGATTTAGAACTCTTAGAAAAGCATCTAAGCCCTGAGCAGCGTGAAGAATTAAAGAAAGCAGGTTCATTAGAAGAACTCATGAAAATGCTGGAAGAACGTTTACGCGAGCAGCATAAGAAACATCAGGGTGGAAACAAGATGATCGGCACTGGAGGAACGTCTCCATTTGGTGCTTATGGTGATCATCCTGAAGGGGTGCGTATTGGTGGGCCAGGACGTAAACGTTCTGCTGTAAAAGTTTGGGAACAACGTAAATATCAGAATTTGGATGATGATCAAATTCTCGGAACGCGCCAAATGCAAATGGCATTGCGTCGTTTACGTAAATTTGCCAGACAAGGTGCGGCTGAAGAGTTAGACATCGATGGTACAATTCGCGAAACAGCGAAGCAAGGCATACTTGATGTGCAGCTCGTGCCTGAACGTCGTAATCGTATTAAGGTGCTGATGTTGTTTGATGTGGGTGGATCGATGGATTCACATATTGCACAATGCGAAAAACTGTTTAGTGCGGCGAAAACTGAGTTTAAAACCTTAGAGTATTTCTATTTCCATAACTGTTTATATGACTATGTTTGGAAAGACAATGTGCGTCGCTCAAGCACCCGTATGAATACATGGGATTTATTCAATACCTATGGACGCGACTATCGTGTAATTGTGGTTGGAGATGCCTCTATGGCACCTTATGAACTCAATTCTGTGGGTGGTTCGGTTGAATATATGAATGATGAAGCAGGCAATGTCTGGCTACAGCGTTTACGCAACCATTTTGAAAAAACAGCATGGTTGAACCCAGAAGAAGATCGTTATTGGCATTACACCCATACGATTGGTTTGATTAAGCAAATTTTTGAAGACCATATGTACCCAATGACCCTCAAAGGCGTTGAGGATATGACTAAGTATTTAGCACGATAAAGCTGGAAAGAAAGCACATTTTAAGAATAAGGATCATAAAAATGGATCATCAAATTAATGGTATTGCTTTGCCTAATGACGCGGGCTTTTTTGGGAGCTATGGTGGTCAGTTTATCCCGCCTCACTTAAAAGCGGCAATGGATGACATTAAAGTCGCTTACGAGCAAATTCGTGTAACAGAAGAATTTCAAACTGAACTTGCTGAACTGTTTGCGCACTATGTTGGTCGTCCAAGTCCGTTGTTTTATGCAAAACGGTTATCTGAACAGTTGGGCGGGGCACAGATTTATCTTAAACGTGAAGACTTAAACCACACAGGCGCACATAAAATTAATCACTGTTTGGGTGAAGCGCTGCTTGCAAAATATATGGGTAAAACCAAAGTGATTGCAGAAACGGGTGCGGGCCAACACGGCGTTGCACTAGCAACCGCCTGTGCTTTGGTCGGGATTCCGTGTGAAATTCATATGGGGCAGGTGGATATTGAAAAAGAACATCCCAATGTCGTCAAAATGAAAATCCTTGGAGCAACACTCATTTCAGTGACACGTGGTACTGCAACATTGAAAGATGCTGTGGACAGTGCTTTTGAAGAGTATTTAAAAGATCCAACCAATTATATCTATGCTATTGGTTCGGTTGTTGGGCCACATCCATTTCCAATGATGGTGCGCGACTTCCAGTCGATTATTGGTAAAGAAATTAAAGAACAAACCTATGAGCGCTTTGGTGCGAACCCAGATTATGTGGTTGCATGTGTGGGTGGTGGTTCAAATGCTATGGGTGCTTTCACCGCATTTTTAAACGATGCAGATGTGAAACTAATTGGTGTAGAGCCTGCTGGTCATGGTCTTGATACCGACATGCACTCGGCAACCTTAACTTTAGGTAAACCAAGTCAAATTCATGGTATGGCGTGTTATGTACTTGAAAATGATCAAGGTGAACCGTTACCAGTACACTCGATTGCTTCAGGTCTAGATTATCCTGGCGTCGGGCCTCAGCACAGTCTGCTGAAAGATTTAGGTCGTGTTGAATACACTACAGCGACTGATCAAGAGTGCTTGGATGCGTTTATGCGGTTGTCGCGAGTTGAAGGAATTGTACCTGCGCTTGAAAGTTCACATGCCGTGGCGTGGGTGCTTCGTGAAGCTCCAAAGTTGGCCAAAGATATTAAAATTGTGGTGAATGTATCTGGTCGTGGCGACAAAGATGCAGACTATGTCGCTGCAAAATTAGGTCTGAACTAAGTTTTAAGCCTTTCATAGTTATATAAAAATCCCTGCTTAGTGCAGGGATTTTTATATGGTTTCAACTTTATTTTTTATCATTAGTAGCCAATGCTGAGTATACGTTCATTATTGAACACCTCACCATTAAAACTTAACCTGAAATATACTGTTGTAGTTGCTCAATCAGTTTCTTTTGATCATCCATTGCCGCTTTCACCAAGTCACCAATAGAAATGAGTCCCAATAATTTATCTTGTTCAACCACGGGCAAGTGACGTAGATGGCGATCTGTCATAAGGTCTAAACATTCTTCAACCGTAACTGCTGTTGTGACCGTCAGTACTTTTGCTGTCATAATTTCATTGACTGTGGTTTGCTTTGAAGTACGTTCCATCAACATGACTTTGCGCATGTAGTCACGTTCGGACAATATACCTACAACGCGTTCTTCGTGTGTGACCACAAGTGCACCAATGCCTTTATCTGCCATAAGTGAAATTGCTTCAAAAACGGTGGCTTCAGGGCTGATGGTGTAGATTGCTTGATGTACTTTATCTTTTAATACTTGAGCAACATTGGTCATAGGGCATATCCTCGGTTGTGGTTATTGTTTTATATTTAAATTAGCGCGATTTAAAAAAAAAGCAAATACTTTACAGTCATAGCTCTCAATAAAATAACAAGTTAATTGAGCTTTATTGTTCTTAATGGGCCTTAAGCTGGTGCTAGAATATGGTCATTGAAGAAAAAGTGACGCATTTGAGACGTACTGAGCTTCATGCGCTTTGTGCCATTACATAGCGCAGGGGTGACTTTTAAGCGTGACAGAGTAGGCAATAATGCGCTTTGGAAATCCTGCGGCGTGATTTTTTTAGGAATATAGTTTGGCCAGTGCAATTGAGCATATTGGTGTGCGTGTAAACCATTGAGCCAAAAGGGGAAAACATAGTCATCGTGATCTGAGGTCATCGCCCAGCCTTGCTGTTCAGCGTTGTAAAGCCCCCAAAGAATACCGCAGTACATCATGCCTCTTAGAATATTGATTTTTAAATATAAATGATTTGAAATCGGTTGTAGTTTCAAAATTTTGTACATAGCGTTATGTCATTAAGGAACATGACGCTATTTTAAATAATTAAGATGAAAGTTCAGTGTAAGCTTTGCATAACTATGTAAATAAATATGTCATATCAAAATGTTAGGCTTAAAAAAAACGCCACCTAGGTGACGTTTTATTATGCTTTCATGGTGGCAAGCTGTTGCCAGTATTGTGCTTTAAGCGAGTCGCGCTCTACGCGGAAACCTTGATAATAAAGTTCTGCCAAAAACAGTGCTGCTTTACCGTGGCCAGCGCGTGCAACGCTTTCTAACTGTTGTACTGCTTCTACGAAGTTCATTTGTGATTGAATGGTGTTTACTGCATCCGCATACGCATGTTCTAAGTCATGATGAGAGATTTGTTGAATCATATTAAGCTCCTTATTCTAATTATGATCACTTAAAGGTAATTTTACCTTTAGATATAAATATCACGCTAATGTTAAATATTTATTACAAATTGCTGGAATTGTCAAATATATTGTCGAGTATTCTTCATCTTATTTTGTTTACATGATTAAACAATGAACAATCAAAAGATTGAATATGATAATAAAACAGGAAACTGTATTTTATAAGGAGAATAACATGACAAATACATTAGACGGTTTTGATTTTGATATGCCTCCAACTGTTTCTCAAATTGTAGCGTTGGCGCAATATCACCGAACGCTATTAGATGAAGCAGTTTTCCATCAAGAAATTCATCTTGGGGATTTTTGTTTGGCACAACGTAAACGAGTTTATGATTTCACACGTCAGCTTGATGAAAATCAACGGGCTGATTTTTATGAAACATACAATGGGGAGCTAAGACGTATTGCCGATGACGATCCTGCACACCCTGCAGATGCAGAAAATGGTGTTGGGGCTTTCGCCATTATGATTGCATTGGGGGTAATTGCCTTGGTGCTCTATTTTGCAGTTATTCGTAGCATTGTTGGTTAGACTTTTGCTTTACAAACAATCTGACTTGCTGAAATTATGTCCTCTTTAGCATTAATGGGGGGCATTTTTCAGCATTTCAACTTGTGATTATGCAATTCGCTACTTACACTAGTTTCACTAGAGGTAGGTTATGCACATTGCGATCCAAAAAATTCTTAAATTAAAATCACAGATTACGCTTGTACAAATTTATAATGGTCTGATGGCATCGATCATTATGCTTATTGTCATTTTATCGAGTATTGCCTTATCTCGACCCATTTCTCCAAGCCAATTTGAAAATGTAAGTCGCTTATCTCATCAAGCGACTTTCCCAGAAACACAAGAGATGGCACAAGATCTGGTTTTGGAAAACCAGATTTCCTATATTGATTACTTTAGATTAATGCAGGCTCATCAGTTTGAACAGAATCGGGCGAAGCAGCTTCCGGCATTGGCTCCGGAGGTTCAATAATCGCAGGAATTTGATCAGGATGCGGTATGCTTTGCTTAATGTTCGGATCAAGATTCAATTCTAAAATATGTCGAAGTTGCTCTTTATCTAAGGCGTTACTGACAATCACAAGGGTAAGACTCTCAGGGTGAATATGTTTACGTATCGCATTTTGAACATCTAAAGGCGTGATTGTAGCTAAACGTTTTGGGTAGTCTGCTAAATAATTCGCATCTTGCTGATAAAACCCTATAGAGCCGAGTTGTGCATTGATGTTTGCATTGCTGCTATAGCTGTTAGGTAGGCTGCGTAACATACCGGCTTTAGTTTCTTCTAACTGCTGTGCATCAATTGGTTGATGGACAAAGTCAACTAGGGCTTTATGCGCCACTTGTATGCTGTCCATGAGCTGATCTTGCTGGGTTGAATAACTTAGACTAAAACTTCCAGCCGCTTGACTAAATGTAAAAGCACTGTTTGCTCCATAGGTGTATCCACGTTTAACGCGTAGTTCTTTCATTAAAATGGAGCTAAATCCACCCCCACCCAACATACGGTTAGCCAGTTCGAGCGCCAAACGATCAGGATCATCCCGCGTGGTTGATAGATGTCCCATGGTGACGTGGGCTTGAGTTGAATTAAATACAATATGTTGAATATCAAAGTTAGGTTTATCTTGTGGTACAGCAAGTGGCTTTGCTTCTTTACCTTGCGGAAGGGCTGCACTTATTCGTTCAGCCAGTTTCTGCGCTTGTTTAACACTGAGTTGGCCTGTCAGTGCAATATTCATATTTTGACTAACCAGAAATTCATCTCTGAATTTTTTTAAGTGCTGAGTCGTAATTTTTTTAATACTGCCATTGGTTCCCGTAATCGGTTCCGCATAAGGGTGTGAACCGTAGAGCGCACGATAGAAACGAATGCTCATCAATCGACTCGGGCTCTCTTTCAATTGCTTCTGACCTACTTGAGTATTGCTCACCATCAAACTAATACTGTTATTTTTAAAAGTAGAGTCTTTTAATACTTCAAGCATCGTACTTACCGCAGCATCTAGTTTTTTAGGGTCAGACAACGAACGCAGTCGAACCACAAACATGTCACGGTGTGCAGCTACACTAAAACGAGCCCCGACTTGTTCAAAGGCATTCGCGATTTCAACTGCATCATGTTGCGTAGTGCCTTCATCGATGAGTTGTGCTGCCATATTGGCAACACCATATAGGCCTTTTTCTACTTCTACATCTCGTGCAGAGCCTGCATTAAAGGTAAGTTGAATATCCACCATAGGTAAGGCGGGTGACTCAACAAATAGACTTCGAACTTTGTATTTGTTCTTAAGTTCGTGTACATGTGGTGCTGTATGAAGGTCGCTGGTTTGAACCTGTTTTAAGCTTTGTAGAGAAGCAATAGACTGTAATGTACGTGGGTCATCATTGCTAATACTACTTGTACTTACATCTGCAATTACATTGGTAGTGCAAAAGGTAGACATGGTAATAAATAACAGGTGAAAGATGGTCTTTTGTTTTTTCATTATTTTGTGGCCTTCTTTTCTGGTTGAAGGTACAACGTACTTAAGTTATCTCGTACAAAAGCAGTTTTAGCAACTTGCTGAATATCTTCAGGTGTAACCGCTTCAAAATGCTGTGGAAGCTGATCCATTAGTCGATAATTCAAGCCATTCACGGCTAAGTTTCCAATCATCTTTGCTTGCCCGACTATGTCATCTTGACCATAAATTAAGTTTGCAACAAAGCGTGTGCTAATCCGTTCAAGCTCTTGTGGTTGAACAAGTTCTGTTTTGAGTCGCTCAATTTCATATTCAATGGCTTTTTGTAGCTCAGGAAGTTCCACGCCAGTGACTGGAAGTGCGGAGATACTAAATAGACTGTCTCCACGGTTATAAGGGTCATAACTGACACTCAGTGCGGTCGCTAATTTTTTGTCGCGTACAAGGCGCTGTTGTAATCGAGAGCTGATCCCGCTATCTAATAAGCTTCGAATAAGTGTGAGTGCATAAACATCTTCTGGATTGCTTGCTGTTGCAAGTGATTTCACATTCCAAGCCATATATAAATTTGGCACCTCAACATTGGTATTTTGCTCCATGTGACGGTAGCCAATGTTCTCAAACTCAGTCACATCATTGCGTACAGGTGTTGGATGGCTTTTGATGTCGCCAAAATATTTTTGAACTTGTCTTAAGGCAGATTCTGCATTGACATCACCCACAATCACCAAGATCGCATTGTTTGGGCTATACCATTTTTGATACCACTGCTTCACGTCATCTAGACTTATATTTTGCAAGTGTTTCATGTGCCCAATGACGGGTTGACGATAGTGACTCGTGGGATAAGAAATCCATTTGAAGCGTTCGAAAGCGAGTGAGCGGGGGTTGTCATCGGTACGTAGGCGTCGCTCCTCCATCACGACTTTAATTTCAGGGTCAAAGTCTTGTTTCCGTAGTAAGAGATTGCGCATACGATCTGCTTCAAGCTCTAAAGCCATTGGGAGGTAAGTTTTAGGATAAAGCTGATAGTAATTGGTGTAATTGGTAAATGTTGCGGCATTTACTGTACCGCCATAGATTCGACTTAAGCGACTGAATTCGTCATTGGGGACTTTGGATGTGCCTTTAAACATCATATGTTCCAGCACATGCGAAATACCCGTTATATTTCCAGACTCATCGGTACTGCCGACTTTGTACCAAATTTGGGTCATGACCATTGGGGAGCGGTGATCTTCACGGATAATCACCTGCAAGCCATTGCTTAAAGTGTTTTCAAAACTACTGCGGGTAAGTTCACTGCGTATTTGTGCATGGGTAGTTATAGGTAAACAAAGTAGAGTTAAACCCAGTGCAACTAAACTTTTTTTATAAGAATGCGTGACTAATAAGTGATGCATATAAAATTTGGGCTCAGGTTGAAGTGAAGTTAAAGCATTTCAATAAATAACCATTCTTAAGAAAAATGCGAAGTAGATCAAGCGCCAGAAGTATTGATTTGTTAAGTGTTTACATAAAGTATTGTTGCTAAGCGAAAGCCTATCTTTTATGGTAGAATCCGTCTTTTTTAACGCAGTGCTTTTCAAGGATTCGGCATGCAACAGCAATCTAATGAGCAGAACAAATTTTTGATTGATGCTGATATCGGGGATGACGATGTCACACTACCAAGTTTACCTGTGGTCAATGTGCCAATCGTTGAAACAAAAGAGCAAACAGTTGTTAGTCCAGTTGTGGTTGCTGAAACAAGTGCAGAAGAAGCAGATGCATCTGCAAAAGGCGGTTTCTTTAGTCGCATGAAAGAAGGGTTAACCAAAACCCGTAAAAACCTTGCCGATGGTATGGTCAATATTTTGATCGGTGGTAAGGAAATTGATGACGAACTGCTTGAAGAAGTTGAAGAACAGCTTCTAGTAGCCGACATCGGTGTAGATGCAACGAAAACCATTATTACCAACTTAACTGAACGTACTGCACGTGGCGATTTAATTTACTCGCACTCACTATATAAAGCACTTCAGGAAGAGTTGGTGGCTTTACTAGCACCACGTGTGAAACCTTTACATATCGATCCGAATAAAACACCTTATGTAATTTTGGTGGTGGGTGTAAACGGTGTGGGTAAAACCACAACCATTGGTAAATTGGCAAAACGTTTACAAGGTGAAGGCAAGAAAGTGATGCTTGCTGCGGGAGATACTTTCCGTGCGGCAGCGACTGAGCAGCTTCAAATTTGGGGTGAACGTAATAATATTGCCGTAGTAGCCCAAGGCCATGGTGCTGATAGCGCTTCTGTCATTTTCGATGCGTTTGAAAGTGCACGCGCGAAAGGTGTTGATGTTTTGATCGCAGATACCGCAGGTCGTTTACATAACAAAGGTCATCTCATGCAAGAGTTGACCAAAGTAAAACGTGTTATGCAAAAAATCGATGCGACCGCGCCACACGAAGTTATGTTGGTGGTCGATGCAGGAACAGGTCAAAATGCGATTAATCAAGTAGAAATGTTTGATGAGGCAGTTGGCTTGACAGGCCTGACGATTACCAAGCTCGATGGTACTGCGAAAGGTGGTGTACTATTTAATATTGCCAGTCGTACGCATGTTCCAATTCGCTTCATTGGTGTCGGTGAGAAAATTGACGACTTACGTCCTTTCTCTGCAAAATCCTTTGTTGCTGCTTTGTTCGAAACAGAGAAATAAGATTGAACAGCACAATTTTAAAGTGTTAGATCAGTCACATAAACTCCGCTAAATGCGGAGTTTATTTTTTGATTCAATTTGTTTGTTTTAAAAACAAGCATTTAGAAATCACGTAATGAATATAAGTGATTCTCCTGAGATTACACTAGCACCTAATACAATAGGCATCACTGTACATTTTGGGGAACACGGTATGGCTTTATTACATAAAATTGGACAAGTTCTAACAACGGATTTAACCAAAGATTTAAAATTTAAAAAAAAATCACGAAGAAGACCTAAAACAAACCACATTGTATCGATCAACTAAAAAAGTGACGTAGTATTTATGTTTTAGGGAAGCGTGTACATTTAAGTCAGGTGTATTTAGCTGAATTGATCCAAGAGGCTGTGCGAAGTTGTCCTTCGGCACATAATTCACAAAGTACTTGTATTGTGATTTTAATGGGCGATTCACATCATCACTTTTGGAATGTCGTAAAAGAAGTGCAGCGCAAGTTAGTCCCCGCGCATATTTTTGCTGGTGTAGAACTGAAGGTTGATCAATGCTCGGCAGGATTTGGTACAGTTCTATTCTATGAAGATCAGCAGATCATTCAAAAATTACAAAAGAAAATTCCTTTTGATGCGGCAGAATTTCCAGTTTGGTCAGAGCAAGTTTCAGGTATGGCCCAATATGCTGTATGGACTTGTTTAGCAGATGCAGGTTTGGGTGCGTCATTACAACATTATAACCCGAGTATTGATGCTGATATCTCCAAGGTTTTTGAGATTCCAAAACATTGGCTGTTACGTGCGCAATTGGTCTTTGGTTCGATAGAGGAAAAAGCCGCTGAAAAAGAACATTATAAAGATGAAGAGCGCTTTATGATCTATGCATAATGACACGGAATAATCTTTAGTGATTTCTAGATCAAGTTTTGTAATGTTATGGCATATTGTTCTATTTTTAAGACACTATGTCGCTGAATTAAGCATGTTCAAATTTGAAATTATAGCTATGATGAATATGAATCACATATAACAAGATCGTGAGATCGCTGAGGAAAATAATATGTCATTTTTAGACCACATCAAACAACGTCGTACCATTTATGCTGTTGGTAAAAATGTAGCATTAACACCAGAACAAATTGAATCTGTAATTAAAGAAGCGGTAAATCACAGTCCTTCTGCATTTAACTCACAGACTTCTCGTATTGTGACTTTGTTTGGTGAGTCGCATTTACAGTTTTGGAATGTGGTGCGTGAAACTTTACGTAAAATTGTTCCAGACGCTGCTTTTGAAGGCACAAATGCAAAAATTAATAGCTTTGCTGCAGGCTATGGTACGGTTTTATTTTATGAAGACCAAGATGTTGTAAAATCATTGCAGGAACAATTTGCGCTTTATGCAGATAATTTCCCAGTTTGGTCTGAACATTCTTCTGCAATTGCTCAATTTGCCGTATGGACTGCGTTATCTGAACAAAATATTGGTGCGTCATTACAGCATTACAATCCAATCGTAGATGCTGAGATTGCAGAGATCTTCGATATCCCTGCGAATTGGAAACTTCGTGCACAACTTGTTTTTGGTTCGATTGAAGCGCCTGCGGGTGAAAAAACATTTATGGCGGAAGCGGATCGCTTTAAAACATTCAATTAATCGCTAGTCATTAAAATGAAAAAGAGCAGAGTAGATCTGCTCTTTTTTTGTTTAAGGATTTATCTTTAAAATATCAAAGCTTAGCAATATATATTGTAGTTGCGAATTGGTTCTAAGCTCAGAAATTGTCATAAAATTGTCATTTATACACTGCATAGTGCAACTAAACTTTAATAAACCATCGATAGAGTGTAAAAATGACCTTACGCATAACCCTTGCAACAGCAGCATTGATGTTGAGTACTTCAGTATTTTCAGCGGTGACTATTACTGCTCCAGAGGAAATAAAAATTGAAGGCTTAAATGGGCAAGAGGTTAAGAGTCGTTTATTCAGTTCTGACAATAAATATAATATTGATGCTGGTGAAAATATTATCAGTGTTCGCTATACCCAGTTTTTTGAAGAGCATCCGGGTATTGGCTCCCACGATATCGTTCGCTCAGGGATTGTAAATATTAAGACCCCAATTTTACAAGACCAACAGTCTTACCGTTTGGCACTGATCAATCCTCCGCAAAACCATGATGATGCCAAAGCTTATGCTAAGCAGCCGATCTTTGGTCTATACAATGCCAAAAATCAGTTACTGGTTGAGCAAAAGGGCAGTAAAACTCAAAATGCAGGCATTCTTCAAAATTTATTTAGCGATGCACCAACCGATCTAACTCAAAAAGCAACGACAGTGGTACAACCTGCACCGGTCTATACGTCACAAGCTGTTGTTGCGAAAGCTGGGACAGATAAACAAAAAGATTTAACAAGTTCTGGCAATGCTCAACAATTAATTAATACTTGGAAAAGTGCATCTAAATCTGAACGCCAAGCGTTTATGGCTTGGCTTGCTGAACAAGCACAGTAGCTGGTACATTCTAAAAAAAACAGCGTTAGCTGTTTTTTTTATTTAGATAGCGCATTTATATGGTGGATAACTTGATAATGTTGACCATAATTTAACCTAAAACGTATTTTTTGCTTTAAAAATAACCAGTCGAATGGTTTTTTTAAATTATTTATTTAAATGCTCTTGTGCTGCAAATAAAACTGTATAGAATACGCAGACACCAACGCAATGTAGTGAATAACTTAAAGCGAAGGTCTTGCTGATGACGAATCAGTAAGAAGATCATTAAGAGATTATGAAGAACAACTTGTGTGGATTTTTACTGATTGATCGATCGAAAATATTTCATTGATTGAATGGTAAAAATTACTCGAAGTTTATTTGAGAAATATTTGTCAGAAAATTGATGAGCCAAGATTTGTAGCCATAAGCTACTAATGATTTTTAACTGAAGAGTTTGATCATGGCTCAGATTGAACGCTGGCGGCAGGCTTAACACATGCAAGTCGAGCGGGGAAAGGTAGCTTGCTACCTGACCTAGCGGCGGACGGGTGAGTAATGCTTAGGAATCTGCCTATTAGTGGGGGACAACATTCCGAAAGGAATGCTAATACCGCATACGCCCTACGGGGGAAAGCAGGGGATCTTCGGACCTTGCGCTAATAGATGAGCCTAAGTCAGATTAGCTAGTTGGTGGGGTAAAGGCCTACCAAGGCGACGATCTGTAGCGGGTCTGAGAGGATGATCCGCCACACTGGGACTGAGACACGGCCCAGACTCCTACGGGAGGCAGCAGTGGGGAATATTGGACAATGGGCGAAAGCCTGATCCAGCCATGCCGCGTGTGTGAAGAAGGCCTTTTGGTTGTAAAGCACTTTAAGCGAGGAGGAGGCTACTTAGATTAATACTCTAGGATAGTGGACGTTACTCGCAGAATAAGCACCGGCTAACTCTGTGCCAGCAGCCGCGGTAATACAGAGGGTGCGAGCGTTAATCGGATTTACTGGGCGTAAAGCGTGCGTAGGCGGCTTCTTAAGTCGGATGTGAAATCCCTGAGCTTAACTTAGGAATTGCATTCGATACTGGGAAGCTAGAGTATGGGAGAGGATGGTAGAATTCCAGGTGTAGCGGTGAAATGCGTAGAGATCTGGAGGAATACCGATGGCGAAGGCAGCCATCTGGCCTAATACTGACGCTGAGGTACGAAAGCATGGGGAGCAAACAGGATTAGATACCCTGGTAGTCCATGCCGTAAACGATGTCTACTAGCCGTTGGGGCCTTTGAGGCTTTAGTGGCGCAGCTAACGCGATAAGTAGACCGCCTGGGGAGTACGGTCGCAAGACTAAAACTCAAATGAATTGACGGGGGCCCGCACAAGCGGTGGAGCATGTGGTTTAATTCGATGCAACGCGAAGAACCTTACCTGGTCTTGACATAGTAAGAACTTTCCAGAGATGGATTGGTGCCTTCGGGAACTTACATACAGGTGCTGCATGGCTGTCGTCAGCTCGTGTCGTGAGATGTTGGGTTAAGTCCCGCAACGAGCGCAACCCTTTTCCTTATTTGCCAGCGGGTTAAGCCGGGAACTTTAAGGATACTGCCAGTGACAAACTGGAGGAAGGCGGGGACGACGTCAAGTCATCATGGCCCTTACGACCAGGGCTACACACGTGCTACAATGGTCGGTACAAAGGGTTGCTACCTAGCGATAGGATGCTAATCTCAAAAAGCCGATCGTAGTCCGGATTGGAGTCTGCAACTCGACTCCATGAAGTCGGAATCGCTAGTAATCGCGGATCAGAATGCCGCGGTGAATACGTTCCCGGGCCTTGTACACACCGCCCGTCACACCATGGGAATTTGTTGCACCAGAAGTAGGTAGTCTAACCGCAAGGAGGACGCTTACCACGGTGTGGCCGATGACTGGGGTGAAGTCGTAACAAGGTAGCCGTAGGGGAACCTGCGGCTGGATCACCTCCTTAACGAAAGATTGACGATTGGTAAGAATCCACAACAAGTTGTTCTTCATGACGATGTATCTGAGGGTCTGTAGCTCAGTTGGTTAGAGCACACGCTTGATAAGCGTGGGGTCACAAGTTCAAGTCTTGTCAGACCCACCAAATCTGACTAACAAGCATTATTAAATGCTGAATACAGAAAAACAGAGACATTGACTTATTGATAAGCTGGGGACTTAGCTTAGTTGGTAGAGCGCCTGCTTTGCACGCAGGAGGTCAGGAGTTCGACTCTCCTAGTCTCCACCAAATTTCAAGACAAGAAAACTTAAAGCACTGCTTTAAGGCTTTTCCTTGAAATTTAAGCAAGAAGCTATGCTTCGCGCAGATAGGTTGGATTACAGAAATTAGTAAGTAGATAACTTATTAACTTCTGTGATTTATCACAGTTTCCTGACCTGACGAAGGCTGGAAAAATCATTAACAGAATATATTTGAGTTGAAATAATTTGTTCATACTCGTTTTTAAGATCGACATTAACAGTGATTTATTACTGATTGATGAAGGTTGAAGAAATGAGTTACTAGCGAAATTAACTGAATCAAGCGTTTTGGTATGTGAATTGAATTGAAGCTGTACGGTGCTTAAGTGCACAGTACTTCAAACTGTAATGTTGAACGTTCTCACTTGTAGGAACGATCGACTGTTTGGGGTTGTATAGTCAAGTAATTAAGTGCATGTGGTGGATGCCTTGGCAGTCAGAGGCGATGAAAGACGTAATAGCCTGCGATAAGCTCCGGGGAGGCGGCAAATATCCTGTGATCCGGAGATTTCTGAATGGGGAAACCCACCTGTCATAAGGCAGGTATCGTATGATGAATACATAGTCATACGAGGCGAACGAGGGGAAGTGAAACATCTCAGTACCCTTAGGAAAAGAAATCAATTGAGATTCCCTCAGTAGCGGCGAGCGAACGGGGAAAAGCCCATTAAGTCATATCAGTTTTAGTGGAATGCTCTGGGAAGTGCAACCATAGTGGGTGATAGTCCTGTACACGAAAGGGCTGATATGATGATGTCGAGTAGGGCGGGGCACGTGAAACCTTGTCTGAATATGGGGGGACCATCCTCCAAGGCTAAATACTCCTGACTGACCGATAGTGAACCAGTACCGTGAGGGAAAGGCGAAAAGAACCCCTGTGAGGGGAGTGAAATAGATCCTGAAACCGCATGCATACAAGCAGTGGGAGCCGACTTGTTCGGTGACTGCGTACCTTTTGTATAATGGGTCAGCGACTTACATTCAGTAGCGAGGTTAACCGCATAGGGGAGCCGTAGAGAAATCGAGTCTTAATAGGGCGTTTAGTTGCTGGGTGTAGACCCGAAACCGGGTGATCTATCCATGAGCAGGTTGAAGGTTGGGTAACACTAACTGGAGGACCGAACCCACTGTCGTTGAAAAGCCAGGGGATGACTTGTGGATAGGGGTGAAAGGCTAATCAAACTCGGTGATAGCTGGTTCTCCCCGAAAGCTATTTAGGTAGCGCCTCGGACGAATACCATTGGGGGTAGAGCACTGTTTCGGCTAGGGGGTCATCCCGACTTACCAAACCGATGCAAACTCCGAATACCAATGAGTACTATCCGGGAGACAGACTGCGGGTGCTAACGTCCGTAGTCAAGAGGAAAACAATCCAGACCGCCAGCTAAGGCCCCAAAATTATAGTTAAGTGGGAAACGATGTGGGAAGGCATAGACAGCTAGGAGGTTGGCTTAGAAGCAGCCACCCTTTAAAGAAAGCGTAATAGCTCACTAGTCGAGTCGGCCTGCGCGGAAGATGTAACGGGGCTAAAACTATATGCCGAAGCTGCGGATTTGCAATTTATTGCAAGTGGTAGGGGAGCGTTCTGTAAGCCGATGAAGGTGTATTGAGAAGTATGCTGGAGGTATCAGAAGTGCGAATGCTGACGTGAGTAACGACAATGCGAGTGAAAAACTCGCACGCTGAAAGACCAAGGGTTCCAGTCCAACGTTAATCGGGGCTGGGTGAGTCGACCCCTAAGGCGAGGCCGAGAGGCGTAGTCGATGGGAAATTGGTTAATATTCCAATACTTCTATGTAATGCGATGAGAGGACGGAGAAGGTTAAGTCAGCCTGGCGTTGGTTGTCCAGGTGGAAGGTTGTAGGCATGTATCTTAGGCAAATCCGGGGTACTCTATGCTGAGAACTGATAGCAAGCTGTACTTGTACAGTGAAGTGGCTGATACCATGCTTCCAGGAAAAGTCTCTAAGCTTCAGTTACATAGGAATCGTACCCGAAACCGACACAGGTGGTCAGGTCGAGTAGACCAAAGCGCTTGAGAGAACTCTGCTGAAGGAACTAGGCAAAATGGTACCGTAACTTCGGGAGAAGGTACGCTGCCGACGGTGATAGGATTTACTCCTTGAGCTATTGGCAGCCACAGAAACCAGGCCCCTGCAACTGTTTATTAAAAACATAGCACTCTGCAAACACGAAAGTGGACGTATAGGGTGTGATGCCTGCCCGGTGCTGGAAGGTTAATTGATGGGGTTAGCGTAAGCGAAGCTCTTGATCGAAGCCCCAGTAAACGGCGGCCGTAACTATAACGGTCCTAAGGTAGCGAAATTCCTTGTCGGGTAAGTTCCGACCTGCACGAATGGCATAATGATGGGGGCGCTGTCTCCAGCAGAGACTCAGTGAAATCGAATTCGCCGTGAAGATGCGGTGTACCCGCGGCTAGACGGAAAGACCCCGTGAACCTTTACTGCAGCTTGACATTGAACTTTGATCTTACTTGTGTAGGATAGGTGGGAGGCTTTGAAACCGAGACGCTAGTTTCGGTGGAGCCAATCTTGAAATACCACCCTGGTAATATTGAGGTTCTAACTCTGTCCCGTTATCCGGGACGAGGACCATGTCTGGTGGGTAGTTTGACTGGGGCGGTCTCCTCCTAAAGAGTAACGGAGGAGTACGAAGGTGCGCTCAGCGTGGTCGGAAATCACGCGTAGAGTATAAAGGCAAAAGCGCGCTTAACTGCGAGACCCACAAGTCGAGCAGGTACGAAAGTAGGTCTTAGTGATCCGGTGGTTCTGTATGGAAGGGCCATCGCTCAACGGATAAAAGGTACTCTGGGGATAACAGGCTGATACCGCCCAAGAGTTCATATCGACGGCGGTGTTTGGCACCTCGATGTCGGCTCATCTCATCCTGGGGCTGAAGCAGGTCCCAAGGGTATGGCTGTTCGCCATTTAAAGAGGTACGCGAGCTGGGTTTAGAACGTCGTGAGACAGTTCGGTCCCTATCTACCGTGGGCGTTGGAAATTTGAGAGGATCTGCTCCTAGTACGAGAGGACCAGAGTGGACGAACCTCTGGTGTACCGGTTGTGACGCCAGTCGCATCGCCGGGTAGCTATGTTCGGAAGGGATAACCGCTGAAAGCATCTAAGCGGGAAGCCTACCTCAAGATAAGATTTCCCTAGGACTTTATGTCCTCTAAAGAGCCGTTGAAGACTACGACGTTGATAGGTTGGATGTGGAAGCATAGTGATATGTGAAGCTGACCAATACTAATTGCTCGTGAGGCTTGACTATACAACACCCAAACAGTTGGTGTTGTGGTTCAAATCACTGCAAACAACTTGATTTAGTTATAAAGCTAGATAAAATATCCAACTCAAATATACCTGTTAATAACTCATTTGATGAAAGTTAGGCATACACAATGTGTAAATAAGACCCAACGAATAGTCATAAACAGTTGTGCTGGCGACAATAGCAAGAGTGAACCACCTGATCCCTTCCCGAACTCAGAAGTGAAACCTCTTAGCGCTGATGGTAGTGTGGAGTTATCCATGTGAGAGTAAGTCATCGCCAGCTCATTAATTCAAATCCCCCTCCGCTTAAGGCTGAGGGGGATTTTTTTATGCAAGGAAGGTTGAATAATGTTAGATAATAAAAAAAGAGATAGAGAACGAGTGAAATAGCTTATCTATAAGGGCATAAATGGTAAAAAGCCAGCATTTTCTGGTTTTTATGTCTTATTTAAAAGAGGTTATAGAGCATCTTTTAAGTTTTCTTGATGTGCTTTAACCTGTTTGGCATATTTCTTACCTTGACGCTTCATCTTCCAGCTGGAATGGTAGCCTGTTGGACCGACATTATAATAAGCCAAAGCTTTGGGCCAACTTTCTGCTTTTTGGTTATAGTTAGCGAGAATATAGGTGCCACAATTAATATTATTAATCTCTTCAAATAAATCGCCAGGGCAGGTTTGTTGCCAATAGCGTGGAATAACTTGAGTAAGTCCAATAGCACCAGCAGGGGAAACAGCATAATTTCTATAGCTAGACTCTTGTCTTATGACGGCTGCAACTAGTAATGGATCGACATTATAGCGATCGGCACTTTGTACAATCATGGGTGCAATACGTAGTGCTGTATTGGGCTCAACAGCGTATGCCTTTTGAATGCCATTGGCTAATTTTGCTGAACGCTTTTCAACCGAACCGCCACCTAGTGATGCACAACCAGTAAATATTAAAGTTATTGTTAAAATTAAAACAGATTTAGCTTTAATATGAGATGTTGGCAAGTATCGTTGATAATTCAGCAAACTGTATATCCATTGGTATAATGTCTGAGAAGATCATATTGAGCTGTGCAATTACAGTCAAGTTGAGACAGAAGGTACTATTTTATGGTTTTGTTAAATCCGTACTTTATTTAAGCGAAATAGATGTGATTAATCAAAAGTCTATATTTTTATGCGGTGAGTAGAACCACTTGCAAAGACAGTTTTGTCACATAAATACAGAGTATTTAAATTTACCATACCTGATCGTATGGACCAGTCAAAGAAATTCCTCTTGCTTATAATAAATAGCCTAAGTAGCTTCTAGGCATCTAAATTTGTAAGACTGGCTATTCTCCAAATATTAGGGTGGAAATTAGGAAGATGTAAGACCTAATGTAAAGACATGACTGACGTTGATAAAAAACTTTTAAATTTCAAAAAAGAGTGATTTACACGCAACAGAAAACAGCATCGGCTATTTTTTTATGATGATACTCATCAATATTATTAAAAAAATAGAATAGGCATATATAGAAAATTAAAGGCTTTTATCTAATATTAAATTTGCTCAATAAATCTAAGTTCTGTGATAGCGATACGTTTTTTGAAGCGCAATAAATAAGTTCAGGCGTTGTTAGTTAGCATGAATTTAAGTCCAACGATTTCTTATTTTACATTACTTTCAATGTGAAAGCATGATTCTTTATTTAGAGAAACCATGGCTTCAACATGTCCGAATGGGACGTTTTATATTATTTCAATTCGCTTGATGACTTGCCGAGTTCACGGCGTGCGATGATGAGTTGCTGAATCTGTTGCGTACCTTCAAAAATATCTAGAATTTTAGAATCTCTTGCCCATTTTTCTAAAAGCTCATCTTCGTTGTAACCGACTGTTGATGCAAGTTCGACGCACTTAAGGGTAATTTCATTACAAATTCGACCAGCTTTGGCTTTGGAGATAGAGGCTTCTTTTGAGTTTGGCTTTTTGTTATCTGCCATCCATGCAGCTTTTAAGGCCAGTAAACGAGCCGCTTCCCATTCGGCTTCCATGCGATAAATTTGGCTCGCAATATGAGTCGTTTGTAAGTATGGCGTTATATATTGAGGATCCAAATAATCGTTGAAGATCTCTTTAATCCGTTCTAGTGAGGCCTTGGCACAGCCTATAGCCATCGCTGCAACGAGCGGACGGGTATTATCAAAAGTTTCCATCACGCCAGCAAAGCCTTTAGCAATGTCAATTTCCGCATTTCCCAATAGGTTATTGGCAGGCACTCGGCAGTCGATTAAACGAATAACTGCGGTATCAGAGGCTTTGATTCCTAGTTTATGTTCTAAACGTTCTACTGTCATGCCAGGAGTCCCTTTAGGAATCACAAAAGATTTGATCGCTGAACGGCCTAATTTTTTATCCAGAGTTGCCCAAACGACGATAGCGTCGGCACGGTCACCTGAAGTCACGAAAATCTTTTCACCATTTAAGATGTAATCTTCACCATCTTTTATTGCCGAGGTGCGAATAGCGGCAGAGTCCGAGCCACAGTTCGGTTCAGTGATTGCCATGGCTGCCCATGTGTTTTTGAAACGCTCTAACTGCTCTTCATTGGCAACAGCTGCTATCGCTGAATTTCCTAGACCTTGGCGGGGCATCGATAGGAGTAAAGCTGTGTCTCCATAACACATTTCAATTACACTTAAAGCGGTAGAGAGATTCACTCCATTTTTATTGCCTTGTTCATTTGTACCTCGCTTGCCGACAGCAGCCCCCGCATTCATACCTTCACCACCCTCATTCATACCATCGACTAAAGATGCCAGCATATCCAGTTCTTTAGGATAGCTGTGTTCAGCTTTGTCGTATTTTCGGGAGATGGGACGAAGTACATTGATGGCCACTTGGTGGGCTTGATCAATCAGTAATTTAAATTTTTTAGGGTTTTGTAAATTCATGCCAGTTTTCCTTTTTATTATGCATGTAGACCAGAGTGAACAATTGCTGTTGCACGTAAATCACGATACCAACGCTCAACAGGATGTTCTTTGGTGAATCCGTGCCCACCTAAAATCTGTACACCATCGGTGCCAATTTTCATGGCTTTTTCGGCACAAAATAAACGTGCTAAATAGGCTTCACGGTGAAATGTCTGCCCAGATTCAGCGAGACTTGCGGCATTTAGAATGAGCATACGCATGGCATCAATTTCAATGGCCATATCGGCAATCATAAATGCAACACTTTGACGGTGAGAAATTGGTTCACCAAAGGCGGTGCGTTCATTGGCATATTCAATACAATATTTTTTGACCGCTTCACATGTGCCAACCGCCATTGCACACCACATTAAATTGCCGAGGTCTAAAAATGCCGTGTAGTTGAAATCTTCATCACCTAAGCGTAAAGCAGGGGTTTGATTAAAAATTAAAGTTGCTGTTTCGGTTGCTTTGAGCCCCATAGCGGGAGATTTTTTAAACTGAATACTTTCATCCCGTCTGAGAATAAAAACTTCAGCTTGGCCATTAAGTTCAGCACTGACAAGGAAAATATCTGCACTTTCAGCCAATAGTACTAGTGTCTTTTCACCTTGAATAAAATATTGACCATCACGTGAAATGGCTTTGGTTTTTAACTGGTAAGGATTAAAAGCAGGCGTAACTTCTTGAATTGCAAAGCTAGCGCGAATGCTACTGTCTTGCGCAAAACTATTTAAATATAAAGCTTGTACTTGCTCAGAACCCCATTGTGTAATGGCATTAATCACACTAAAGGTAGAGAGCATACCCGCGGCTAAACTAAAATCACCTTTGGCCAGATGCTCTGCAATAAGTACATTACTCAGAATATTTTTCTCAGCAGCGACACCACCAAGCGCCTCAGGCAAAGCATAAAAGTTCAGACCTAGCTCTTCAATATATTGCCAAAGTTCTGTTGGAAAAGTTTCATTTTGATCGGCACTTGCGGCTAATGGGTAAAGTATATCGGCGGCAAACTGTGACATGTTGTCGATGGCCATTTGCTGATCTTCTGAATAGCTCAGATCAAATAATGATTTTTCTTGATTGTTAAGCCGCTGTTTATGTAGATCTTTATTTGCTTTAAAGGCTTTTTGTGTTTTTGATAGAGTCTTATAGCCAGCTTTTGAGCCTTGATAAAGCGATTTCTCGATAAATTTTCTAAGTTTTAATTGGTCAAGTACATCGCTACTTGCCATTTTTGTGATCAGTGATAAGCCAAATCCCTGCGCTTTATTTACCATATTTGTCATTATTTTCATCCAGCAGAATTATTCTGTGGTTTTATGCTGACATAGCGACACACGAATAACTATGTCATGACTGACATGATGTATTGTCAAAGATAAACGGTATGTGGTGTATTTTAAATTATTCTAATATTTTGTTTTTTAAGTTCTTTATTGAATCATTTGGAATTGAAATGATTGATCAATTGACCAAAGTGAAGCAATGTCATTTTGGTCAATGAGCCTTTAGATAAATTTTTTCACCATTGCACGAACATTGGTTTTCGCTTCAATCACAGTCATAAAGGTATAAGCACCAATAAATTTACGACTAATAAACATAAACTCTTTGGGTGGAACACTGAAATAACGAGATGCCATCGACTTAGAAGCTTGCTGCATTACACGGCTATGAAGTTGGCTTGCTTTCCAGTCATAAGCAAAGTGTTCATCCATAACACCAGCAGGTAAGTCAGGGTTATTGCTTGGGCTGCTGAATGCTTCAGTTGCAAGTAAGAAGACTTTAGCCATATCGGGTTTAATGCTTTGAGGGATAGAGTCGAAAAACTCATAGCCTGTCATTGCTTGAACCATTTCTTCACTACTATGATTAAACCCAGCGTGAATGAGCTTACGTGCAACACCGAGTAAGTGTTCATCAAACTGTCGGATTGCGCCAAAATCAAGCAAAACGATTTTGTCCAAGATGTCATTACCATTACCTAAGCGAACGAGGTAATTACCAAAGTTCGGGTCGGTCTGCATTTCACCCCATTCAAAAATCTCGCGTACCGCAATTTCAAGTGATGCTTCGCCAAGTTTGTTGCGACGTTCTTGCGGAAGAGACAGCATGACAGGGCTGTTAATCGGCACACCACGTTCAAATGTCATACACAATACTTGGTCTGTGCAGTAGCCATCTATAATTTGTGGCACGATGTAGCGAGGGTCTTCTTTTAAGCGAGTAGCAAAGCGGCGTGTGGTAGCAGCCTCAATTTTATAATTGACTTCACGGTGCATCATCTCACGAACTTCATCGAACCATTGGTCGAACTCGCGTGTTTGCGGCACCATACGTGTCAGTTTAAGCATGTTTTTAAACAGGCTCATGTCTGAGTCAATGGCTTCAGCAACGCCTGGATATTGAATTTTCAATACCATCTCTAAACCATCAGACTTGCGCGTTGCACGGTGGACTTGTGCCAGTGATGCAGTGCCCAGTGGCTCATGATCGATGGTCAAATCATCCAGTTTAGAACCCAACTGGCTGTGCAGTTGCTGTTTTATCGCAGGCCACGCTAAAGCGACTGTTTGATTATTTAAAGTATTTAAGGCTTGCGTGATTTCTTCAGGTAGAAAGTGTTCACCATAAAGCGCCATCATTTGGCCAATTTTGACGATAGAACCTTTAAGTTTACCTATTTCAGAAACAAGATAATCGGCCTGTTCTTTCATTGCTTTTTTGCGTTTCTTTTCTTTTTCTTCTTCGCTAGAAAACATAGTTGTCGCATTAGAAGCAGCCCAACGTGTTCCAGCAAGCAACGAAGCTTTGGCAATCGATAAACGACGATCCATAGAGGAGGTTTTCAGTTGTTTAAGCTTATCGTTGTGATCTGACATAATTCAGTAAAATCCTTTCATCAGCAAGGGCAGCATTTTAGATTGTAACGGATAATATCGTGTATTCACGTATTAAAAAAGTTCAACTTGCTGAATCTAGAGTTAAAAAAGGCCATAAGTGTTAAGCAACCATCTAAATAAAGCCTAATCGGGATTGTTACATGCGAAATTTTACTTTAAGCGTATTTTTCTGAATCAATTCATCTTTATGCATTTGTATGTGTTGCAGGATCATTTCTTGTACCGGTTGGTGCATAAACCCATGTGCATAACCTTTAACAATGATGATGCTCGGTAGGCTAAAAAAGAAGTATCGAGCATCTTCAATAGTTGCACATTCATAGATCCCTTGTTGCTGTAACAGCTTTTGGAAATAGGCTTTTTCAGTGGCGACATGATTGTTTTCGGTGTCATTCCAATAGCGTTCACGCATCGCCATTAAATTGTTGTGTTTATAACTCATAAATTTGGGGAATATTGGCAGAAGAACTCACCTTATAATAAGGCTGTTTGATCAGGTTTCAATGCAAAGCCTGTGACTTCATGTAAAAAGCTGTGCGGTGGAAATTTTATAGAGGGCTAGTATGTTCATACAAAATAGGATGTTATATTAAAGCGCTGCAGCACGCAGATGCTGTGAATGATTAGATTAAAAAATCAATGAAGAAAATTTGCTTTGGGGAAAGGAATTGAAACAAATATTCAGTGCGTTGCTTGTTGTGGGATTATTCAGTGGTTCAGCCTATGCAATGGGCCCAACTAAAAAATATGAAGCATGCATGAAGCAAACTGGCAATGTCTTGAGTGAAATTGATGCATGCATGAGTAAAGAATATAAAGTACAAAAGAAACGCTTAAAGAAAGTATTTAAGCCGTATTTAGCGAAGGCTCCTGCAGAAGAGCAAGGACTGGTTAAACAGTCTCATCAGCAATGGCTGGCGCAGCGTGATCAGATTTGTAATAACAAACCTATCGTGAAAAATGAAAAGACTGAATTACAGCGTATTTCGTGTCTGATGCAAATGACGCAAACCCGTGCAGATATGTATGAAGCACGTACAGGCCGTATAAGCAAATAAGAGCAAAGCGTATGAAAATGTGTTTGCTGTGCATCAAAACATTATAAATCATAGAAAAACAGGGTATCATAAGGCGTTTTTATTATGACCTTGGAGACGCCTTTAGTGGATCGCCCGACTATTAGCCCTGAACATATACAGGAAGCCGCTGAAAACTTAAGCACAATTCGTGATTTTATCCGTTTTGGAGTGACAGCATTACGTCAATACGATGCACATTTAGGTCAAGGTACAGAAGACTATTTTGCTGAAAGCTCAGCTTTGGTTTTACAAACTTTATCTTTAGATTGGAATGCGGATGCTGAAATCTTAGAGTCGAAGCTACTACCAAGCGAAAAGACAGAAGTTTTAAGCTTATTAGAACGTCGTATTAATGAAAAAGTACCGACTTCATATTTGCTTAATTTGGCATATTTTGATGGCAAGCCATATTATGTCGATGAACGTGTACTGATTCCACGTTCACCGATTGCAGAATTGATTCAAAACCGTTTTGCACCTTATTGCTTAGGTGAAAATGGACAAATGGGTGAAGCAGTCAATAACTTGCCAGAAAACCCGAATCCAAAAACGCCACAACGTATTTTAGATATGTGTACGGGCTCAGGTTGTATCGCGATTGCTCTGGCTTATGCGTACCCAGATGCCGAAGTAGATGCAACAGATATTTCTAAAGAAGCTTTAGAAGTGGCTCAAATTAACTCGGAACACCACGACAAACAGTATCAAGTGGCTTTACTTGAGTCTGACCTGTTCTCCAAAATTCCTGCTGAAAATCAATATGATCTTATCGTGTCGAACCCACCTTATGTGGACGCTGAAGACATGGCAGATTTACCTGAAGAATTCCACCATGAACCAGAATTGGCTCTGGCAGCAGGTCAAGATGGCTTAGATTTGGTTCGTAAAATGTTAGCTCAAGCGCCAGATTACTTAACTGAAGATGGTCTCATCGTGATTGAAGTGGGTAATTCTGAATGGGCAATGCGCCAAAACTTTAATACTGTTGATTTTTACTGGTTACAGTTCCAAAAAGGCGGTACAGGAATCTTTGCATTGACCGCTGCTCAATGCCGTCAATTCCGTGATTTATTCATTCAATCTGTTCAAGCATAAAAGGAGTCGTTAGACATGGCAGGTAATAGTATAGGGCAACTCTTCCGTGTAACGACTTGTGGTGAATCTCATGGTGTAGGCTTAATGGCGATTGTGGATGGTGTTCCACCGGGCCTTGAGCTTACAGCAGACGATTTACAAAAAGATTTAGACCGTCGTAAGCCGGGCACTTCTAAATTTGCGACGCAGCGCAAAGAACCTGATGAAGTTGAAATCATTTCAGGTGTGTTTGAAGGTAAAACAACAGGCACACCAATTGGTTTATTGATCCGTAACACCGATCAAAAATCCAAAGATTACGGCAATATTGCACAAAGCTTCCGTCCGGGACATGCAGATTATACTTATACACAAAAGTATGGTTTCCGTGATTATCGTGGTGGTGGCCGTTCAAGTGCGCGTGAAACAGCTATGCGTGTGGCTGCGGGTGCAATTGCGAAAAAATACTTGGCTGAAAAGTTTGGTATTTTAATTCGTGGTCATGTAACCCAAATTGGGACTGAAATTGCGGAAAAATTGGATTGGAATGAAGTACCTAATAATCCATTTTTCTGTGGCGATGTCGATGCCGTACCGCGTTTTGAAGCACTGGTGACTTCATTGCGTGAACAAGGTACCAGTTGCGGCGCAAAGCTTGAAATTTTGGCTGAAAAAGTACCTGTCGGTTGGGGCGAGCCTGTCTTTGACCGTCTAGATGCTGACATTGCCCATGCTATGATGTCTATTAACGCGGTCAAAGGCGTTGAAGTTGGTGATGGTTTTGCCGTTGCGGGTCAGTTTGGACATGAAAGCCGAGATGAGTTAACCACTGATGGCTTCCTTGCGAACCATGCAGGGGGTATCTTGGGCGGTATTTCGAGTGGTCAAACTATTCGTGTTGCAATTGCGCTTAAACCAACAGCATCTATTACCACATCGGGTAAAACGATCAATATTAATCGTGAAGACACGGATGTATTAACCAAAGGTCGTCATGACCCTTGCGTGGGTGTGCGTGCGGCTCCGATTGCAGAAGCAATGCTTGCGATTGTTTTAATGGATCACTTTCTGCGTCATCGTGCTCAAAATGCAGACGTCGTTGCACCATTTGCACCGATTGAATACTAGAAAATTCTCTTTATATTTAAGAGAATACATATTAAAGTCAGACTTCGGTCTGACTTTTTTTATTTACGTATGAAAGCTAATCTTAAATATAAGAAAAGAGCTGTTGGCATATTATGCACGTTATGGTTATCACGATACTCAGAAAACGGCATCTTACCTATTAAGTGCCAAAGTAGGCCAAACGTTGATGAATCTTCATTCGGTCTTACTGAGTAAGAAAATTTAGAGAGTTCATTTTTAAAAGAAAAAAGGAAGGGGGATATGAATAAAAAAATAAGCACAGTCAGACGAGGCACCATTATATTTTTATCATTACTCACAGTTTTGGTTATTTCATTGTTGATATACGGCTACGACAGTATGCATGACCCTGAAAAAGTTAAAGCGCGCTTATATGCTTGTGGAAAATTTGGTGATCAGCACATGCTCATTGATAAGCAGTATTTACTTTTTGGCAGAGTGACTTATCAAGGTGTGAATTATTGGGGGAAAAATATAAAAGAAGAACACGAGGCCAAAGGTTGTGGTGATCAAATTCAACATATTGCTTTGAAAGTGAGATGGCCCGAAATGACAGCATCTAGAGAAGGCTTTAGATTAGGTTCTGAGTTTAAAAATGATATCACAATTGCATTAAACCAACGTTCCGTTTGGAAAGAGGAGCAGGGAAGTAAAGACTTTTTTAATGAGTTTTTGCTTTTAAAACTATACTTAAGAAAAGGAATGTCTTCTGGTGGAGAAGAGGTAAGTGAAGTATGGATAGATGAAACAAAAACATTTAATTCAGATTTGGGACTCTACGAAATAGAGGTAAAAAGTGATGATGGTGTTGGAAAAAAGGTGTATTGGCAGGAGCGTAAAGGTAAAGGGGTAAGCCTAACCATTAAGTGCCTTTATTTTAAGGATGGGGCAACAAAATGTGAATTTAATACACATCAGCCCAATTATGGGTTTAATACGAGTTATATCACTATAAAATTTCATAGTGAGTTACTGCCACATTGGCAAGAAATTTATCAAGATGCAGAACAACTTATTCATTCTTTTAAGGTTGAGAAAAAATAAAATGAAACATCCGAAGAGTATAGACCGTACCTATGCTCAAAGATGTTTAGATGACCTCAGCATAGCTCAGATGTGCGCGATAGATATGTCCTATTTTAAAGCAGTAACAGCGCAATTTTGATCAGTATAGTGCAACGCTTGCCCTAAGCTGAGGTTGTGCTCTATAAAAATAAACGAAAGATAATACTTTAAGAGCAGTTTCCAACCGGATGATTACATGGTATATAAATTGCTCATAGAATAATAAGCATTATTGCAGGAGAGAAATGTTCTGCATTCGCCGAAGGAGCAACGACCCCGGAAACTCTCAGGCAAAAGGACTGTAATAATGAAAAAACTCTGGAGAGAAGTGTTCAATCACTCACCGAAGGGGATGGTTTAAAATATCATGGGATGTTTTAGGTCGAAGCTCTCAGGTACACATGACAGATGGGGTTGACATCAAACAATAAAAAGGAGGTGTCTATGTGTCATGTCGTTGTCATTGGTGCTGGAATTACAGGCGTAACTACTGCATATGAATTAAGTCAATTGGGTTATCAAGTGACCGTTGTTGATCGTCATTTATTTCCAGCCATGGAAACTTCTTTTGCAAATGGTGGACAACTGTCTGCATGTAATGCGGAAGTTTGGAACCAAAAATCGACAGTGCTGAAAGGCATGAAATGGATGTCTCAAAAATCTGCCCCTTTATTGCTCAATCCTGCGTTTAGTGTGCATAAATATGCATGGCTGATGGAGTTTCTGGGCAATATTAAACATTATGAGGCCAATACCCACGAAACAGTACGTTTGGCTTTATTGGCTCGACAACGCTTGTTCGAAATTGCGGATAAAGAGTCAATCGACTTCAATTTAGAAAAACGTGGTATTTTGCATTTTTATCATAATAAACAAGATTATGACGTTGCTATTCGAGTTAATGATTTACTCAATAAAGGTGGCCTTGAACGTTGTGGCGTAAGCAATGAAGAAATTAAGCAAATTGAGCCGACATTGACCGGCGACTATTATGCTGGATTTTATTGTGAAGGTGATGCGACGGGTGATATTCATAAGTACACCACAGGTTTGGCTGAAGTCACCAAAAAGTTAGGTGTGAAGTATCGTTTTGGTATGGATGTGACAGATATTCAGCACTTAAGCTCAGGTGTTGAAGTGAAGTTACAACCAAGTTCAGAAAATGTTGAACTGCTTCCAAATGAAGTGGAGATATTGGCTGCCGATGCTGTTGTGGTTTGTGCAGGTGTGGGTAGCTATCAATTGGCTGAATTGGTTCAAGAACGCGTCAATGTTTATCCTGTAAAGGGATATTCGATTACTGTGATGTTAAATGACGAAGAGAGTCAGCAAAATGCGCCGTGGGTGAGCTTGCTGGATGAAAGCGCGAAAATTGTAACTTCACGTTTAGGTAAAGATCGTTTCCGTGTCGCTGGCACTGCTGAGTTTAATGGCTATAACCGTGATATCCGTGCAGATCGGATTCAACCTCTTGTTGACTGGACCAATCGTAACTTTAAA
Source organism: Acinetobacter sp. CAU_H_S139_7 (assembly GCF_058599305.1). Lineage (NCBI taxonomy): Bacteria > Pseudomonadati > Pseudomonadota > Gammaproteobacteria > Moraxellales > Moraxellaceae > Acinetobacter > Acinetobacter sp. CAU_H_S139_7. The sequence continues at coordinate 1,850,635 of NZ_CM178651.1, read as the reverse complement.
GTTTCGACAGAGCATGCGGTCCCTTGGGCAGGTCTTCGCCCCATGATGCCGAATATGATGCCTGTAGTTCGCCGTGGAAAGCTAGAACGTGTGTTCTTTAATACAGGACATGGGCACTTAGGTTGGACGCTATCTGCAGCAACTGCGGCAATGATTAGTCAGGAAGTCGCGACAGCGTATCCTGTTTAATTCGAGTGTATTCTTGGATAGATAAAAACAAGTTTGCTTCGAGCTTGTTTTTATTATTTCTGTTTAATGATGTTATAATTCTGCCTTAATTTCAAAAGATTGCTCACAAATGAATACTTTAAACTTGAGCAAAAATAAGTAGTATTGTTTCAAGCAATTGATGACTAATGTGAAGGTGAATAATGATTAACATGAAAATGGCTTTGGTGGTTTTAGCTTCTGCAACAATGCTGTCGCTTGCTGCGTGTAGTGACAAAAAACAAGAGACTGAACAAACGCCAGTGGAAAGTTCAGCGGCTGAAACACCAGTAACCAATATTGAAGTTAGTCCAGAGATGATTGATGCTGCACCTTTAGAGTCTGAAGCAGCAGGTGCATCAGCACCAGTGGCAGCGTCTGAAGCAAAATAAGTCCAAAGATCAAAAAGCCTCCCGATGTGGAGGCTTTTTTTATGGGTGAGAGTGATATCAGCATTTAATCGTAAATATCTAGATTCAGGATATAAATCAAAAAATCATATTGAAACCATAACGAACAATCGATAGAGTTTATTTAGTAAATATTGTCAATCTGTGATGGTTTTCATCAATGCATCCTTTGCAAGCAAATGGACAGTAGAAAACATGATGTTTAATCATAACTCATGTAAAAATGAGGGAATATTTTGTACGCAGTTAAGCTCACAGAAGTATCGTTGAATTTTAAACAGCATGGCCGAGCATGTTTGATTGTTGCTGCGGTGATTTTTGTCTGCTGCTTGTTTGGTATTTTCACTCGACCGATTGCATATTTCGCTTATTTTTGGCCAGCTAATGCTGTACTGATCGGCTTATTTTTACGGTTTAAGCCACTCAGAAATGCTGGTGGTTGGTTGGGCGCATTTATTGGTTATATGTCGGCAGACTTAGTCACAGGGAATCATCTTGAGCTGACTTTGGCTTTAACGATCGCCAATTTTATGACGGTAGGCGTTTCGTTATTTTTTATCCATTATTTACAAATTGACTATCGTGCATATAACAAAGGCTTAAATTTTCTTTATCTTTTCTTGGTTTGTGCTTTTCTTGGATGTTTTTCCAGTGCGATATTTGCCGTTGCGGTCGTTCCGTATATGCCACACACCTTTATGAGCACGCAAGACTTGTGGGCTGATTTTTATATTTGGTGGACAGGGGAAGTACTAAATTGTATTTCACTTTTACCCCTCATTTTAACCTTTCCGGCAGCGAAGAAATTAAAGTATCTTTGGAATAACCGTAGACAGTGTGAAACCCAGTTTGTCGATGTTTTACCCTTACTCTCAGTTTTAATTTCTGTGGCATGTACTCATCTGTTCTTTGGTCCTGGTGCCTTACTTTTCCCTTTAGCAGGGCTGATTTGGGCGGCTTTGAGTTACAACTTATTTTATGTGAGTATCATTAACAGTTTGGTTTGTTTTGTGACGTATCATAGTTTAACGACCTATTATATTTCACGTACAGCAGACAACTTCTTGGCCACTTCTATTTCGGTGCGTATAGGGCTGTGCATGTTGATGATTGCACCTTTGCTTTTATGTATTGTGAGTCGTAATCGTCATGATCTGTATAAAGAAGTGCTCTATCTGGCCAACCATGATCCCTTAACTCATGTGGGAAATCGCCGTTTTTTCTTCACTCAAACTGAAAACTTATTGAAGGAAAATCTGGTTAAATCGATGAGTATCATTGTGCTGGATATTGATCACTTTAAGAAAATGAACGATCAATATGGTCAATATATTGGTGATGTATTGCTACAAAGCTTTGCCACGACGGTGAAAAGTAATTTGCGTGAACAGGATTTATTTGCGCGTATGGGCGGTGAAGAATTTGTGGTGGTGTTAAATAATACCACTGAAATTGAATCGCAAATCATTGCAGAACGTATCTGCCGTGCTGTTGCTACTTCAAAAACCCAAGTGGCACATGCTGTTTTGAGTATGACGGTGAGTCTTGGTGTGGTGCATCAAGTTTTACCAACGCAAAATAGTCTACAGAGCTTGTTAAATCGTGCTGATCGGGCGCTATATCAAGCCAAAACTTTAGGACGCAATCAAGTACAACTTGCCTCATAGGTTAAAATTTAGTAAAAGTATAAAACAATAAAAACTATAGATACTTGGATAAAAATGAATTTTTCTGAATACCTTCGTTATGATGGGCTGGGTTTGGCTGAGTTGGTTGCACAAAAACAAATCCATCCCGCCGAATTATTACAAATTGCAATTGAGCGTAGCCAACAAACCAATCCTGCTTTAAATGCGATTATTATTCCGATGCATGATTATGCCAAGAACAGAGCGCAAAATGCATTGTCTGGCCCATTTGCTGGGGTGCCATTTTTAGTAAAAGATTTATTTCAAGAATATGCAGGTTATCCAACTTCTTACGGATGCCAAGCATTTAAACGTACGGGCCATATTGCAGAACACAATGCAGAAATTGTAAACCGTTGGGAAAACACAGGCATTTTAACTTTTGGCCGTACTAATACCCCTGAGTTTGGTATCAAAGGCATTACAGAATCAGATGCTTGGGGAGCCTGTCATAATCCTTGGAATTTAAAACATAACAGTGGTGGCTCATCGGGTGGTTCCGCTTCTGCGGTGGCCGCAGGAATTGTTCCCATTGCGGGTGCTGGTGACGGCGGTGGATCAATTCGAATTCCTGCATCGTATTGCGGTTTATTTGGTTTAAAACCGAGTCGTGGACGTACGCCGTGGGGTCCAGATATGAGTGAGGCAATGCACGGCGCTGCGATACAGCATGTATTGAGTAAAAGTGTAAGAGACAGTGCAGCGATGTTAGATGCAACGCAGGGTGCAGAGCATAGTTCATTATTTAAAATTGAACTACCCAGCCAAAGCTATTTGGCCTGTCTACAGCAGCCTGTAAAAAAACTTAAAATTGCATTTAATACTCAGTCGCCTATCGGAACCACAGTGTCTAAAGATGCAATTGATGCTGTACACCATACTGCACGTTTGTTGGAGTCTTTAGGGCATACAGTGGTCGAAGCACAACCTGAGATAGATGGTATGTCTTTGGCCAGAGACTTTATCACGACGTGGTTTAGTCAATTTTCTTATATGTTAGAGCAGATCAAGCAACACGTTCCGACCACAGCAGGAGATTTTGAGCTGGATTCTTTAGCTTTGGCTGCCTTTGGTGCGAAAACGACTGCGCTAGAATATATTCATAATCTGAATAATTGGGGTGTGTATGTCACCAAAATGAACCAATTCTTTGATCATTATGATCTTTATCTGACTCCTGCTACAGCTTCAGTCGCACCCAAAAATGGGCAAATTTCTACCCCATCATGGCAAAAACCAATTTTAAAAAGCTTACTAAAAGTCGGCAAAGCACATTTGCTGGCGCAAGGAAAACTGGTCGATAAAATTGTGAAAGATAATTTGCGTTGGGTGCCTTTTACTCAGTTAGCTAACATCACTGGCTTACCTGCGATGTCTGTACCTTTGTATTGGAATGCTGACAATCTTCCGCTTGGTTCACAGTTAATTGCACCTTTTGCCCGTGAAGATCTGTTATTACAGTTGGCTAGTCAGCTTGAACAAGCCCAGCCATGGTTTCATAAATATAGTGAAATCAAGGTTTAGAAAGCTGATTAATTAAATTGTTGTAGTTTATGCGGACAGATCAGAAGAGAACTTTTTAAGCTTGAACTTCTTTGGGTAAGTACCGAACAAAACCTAAACCCAGTAGCACAGCACAGCCTGCCAAAATAAAAATAAGTTCGCCTGACAGGCTGTGCCAATAATGTCCTGCAAGAATACTTCCAGATGCTACACCCAGTCCCCACATGGTGCTATACAGGGCTTGACCACGTCCTTGTTGTCCTAAACTAAAGTTTTGGAAAATGATACGCATGGCGATGAGATGAAATAAACCAAAGCTAAAGGCATGGATGGTTTGTGCGAAGAACTGGATCGCGAAGGTTTGTGGAAAAGAACCGACCATAAACCAGCGTAGCGCCGTGAGGATCAGACAAATAGACACCATGAGTCGCCATGAAAAACGTTTGAAAAAAACGTGAGCAATGGCAAACATAATAATTTCTGCCATGACACCGACAGCCCACAAAAAACCAATTTCTGTGGTTGAGTAACCAGCTTGTTTTAAGAAGTTGCTATAAAAACTATAAAAGGGCGCATGCGAAAAAAGCAGAATAAACTCGATACCGAAAAATGCCGCTACAACGGGTTTTTTTAAAATAGGTAACAATGGCTCGAGTTGCCCTTGTGAATGGGGTGCAGTGGTCGGTTCTTTTATGCTAAATGACCAAATAAAGGCCAAAAAAGAAATGCACAGCAATAAAACTGGCAGCATAGAGATGGGCAAAATTTCTAATAAGGCTCCGATACCAAAAACTCCGACAATAAAACCGACCGAGCCCCATTTTCGAACTTTTCCATATAAAGCACTGCGTTGTTCCGCGAGCCAAAATAGAGTTACGCCTTCAAACTGAGCCAGAATGGCGTTTTGGAAGAAGCTAAAGATCAGCATAAGCAGGGCGATCGCCTGAAAGGAGTTTGGAATGATAAAAATCATGAACCAAATACAGGCTTCCATCCACGTTGCGACTCTGACCAAGAGCATCCGTTTCCCTGATTTATCTGCAATCCAGCCCCAAATAAAAGGAGCAAAAAAACGGGTAATGATCGCAATTGAGGAAAGGATACCGATTTCACTGTAGTTAAAGCCTTGATCTTCGAGATACAGGCTCCAAAACGGCATGAACGTGCCCACAATGGAATAATAAAAAAAGTAAAAGCCAGCCAGTCGGTGCCGAATGGGAAAAGAAAGCATCGTACTGTATTCCTTGCTAGGGTGAGCAGATTCTGAAGAAGACTTGAACCTAAAACAAAGCTTCAAGTCGATGAAGCTTCAAGAATTTTAAAATGGATTGTTTAAATCATGCTTATTCAGAGTTTAGGGATTAAAGCTCATTAGCCTTTGACTAAACCACCATCCACAATCAAGTTTTGACCTGTCACAGCACAAGAATATGGCGATAAGAACATTAAAATGGCTGAAGCAAATTCCTCAGGTGTAACTACACGACGCAGTGGTGTTGCACTCGCGATGTAATCAAAAACTTCATTGGGTGTACTTTTACTGGCATCGGTGGTTTGTAGTAAACCGCCAGAGAGCATATTGATATTAATGCCGTATTGACCAAGTTCATGCGCTGAGGTACGGGTAAATGCCAACAGTGCAGCCTTCGCCGTGGTGTAGTCATGATAAGGCACCACAGGGTTCTGCACCAGATTGGTTCCGATGTTTACAATGCGCCCAAACTGACCTTGTTTCATACCTTCAAGCGCTGCTTGGGTAGTATTCAAAGCGGCTTTAACTGCACCCTCAAATTGTTGTTGCATAGTTTCCCAGCGGAGCTCATGAACTTTTGGGCGGGCCTCGCCATTAAACTCGAACTGAATCAGCGCATTATTAATCACGGCGTTGATATGCTGTCCAAAATGCTGAAAGCTTGCGTCAAACATACTTTTGACTTGAGCATTGTCTGTAACATCTGCTTGGTAGATAAAAACCTGTTCGGGATACTGCTGAGCTAAGGTTTGTGCTGCTGCTTGGCTGTTCAAATAGTTCACGACTACACGAGCACCTTCATTGATTAAGGCGTGTGTAATCGCAAGACCTAAACCGCGTGCGCCACCTGTGACCAGTACAACTTGATTTTTAATGTGCATAATGTTTCCGAGCAGATAAATGTATGTATTTTTTAGATAAAGCAAGTATATCAAAACCTTTCCGTACCTGAGATTTTACAACCGCTGTTTTTCAAGTTTTCGATGCTCATTTAGCTGAGTTAGAGTATTCGGATAAAAATCGCCAAGTAGTAGAACATTTTTAGTACTGTTGATCATTGAGCCCGAGTTTGCTCAAGGTGTAACCTCAAAATACGCCGTAATTCTAATAATGTTTCTGCTTCCTCATGCACAGAGTGATTGCCTTTAATGATTTTTTCAGAGACAGCCTGTTCTAAATGTGAACTGGAATAGGGCACAATACCATCGCTTATGTCATGTATGTCATTGGTCTGACGGTGATTACCAATAATAGAATGATAAGGAACTGTGGATACCGGCATGATGTTACTGGTCAAAGCCATAAAGCGTGACTTTGGACTTAAGTCGTCTGGGCCAGATTGCACCATGCCTTTGGTGCTAGAGCTACCATTGAGTTGTATATCCACTTGGTTAAAGAAAGTAATCGGCAACTTCACCATTTTCTTCACCAATTCCATGTACCAGCGGTCAGATAGTTCACTGCCACGGTGAGGCGCGGCAATAAAAATTGCACGTCCAATGGGTAAATCAGAGTGAAATTGAAAACGTTCTTTGATTACGGGGTATTGTTGTAATCGGGTGTATTGCTCATAGTTTAACAGTGGAATCACTTGCTCAGAAATATCGTGCTCACTAATCAGTAAGCGACTAATAACGCCGCCCATACTATGTCCAATCAGCACGGCGTTACTGGCTGAGCGAGAGTTAGGTTGAACTTGTGCAAAGGCTTGTTTAAGTAGTGCATGAATCTGATAGCGGCTTTCAACAATCGGCATATTGGTTGAATAAAACACCTGCCATACCTGAAAGTTTTCTCGTAAAACTTTATCCCCCAAAATGTTATTGGTCAGATTGACCCAAGTTTCAGGGCTGCTGGCGAGACCATGAATAAGTACAATCACTTTTTTATTCGGTTGGTAGGGTTCAAGCATATAGACATGTGGCATACGCAAGTGCTCAGTTTTATCGAGCAAGGTTAAGTAGCCTGTAGAGCCCAGTTTATTTTCTGCCAGCCAATAAGCAAAAGGCACAGAATAATTCGCCGTGAGGATATATTTTTGTTGATGTATGTCTACATACTTTTGCGTATAAGGATTAAATAACTCAATCTCAAAAATGGCTTTGCCATTAAGTACATCTTCAATGCTGCTTTCAGAGTTTAATGGCTGTGCCGTTGCGGTTACGGACAAATAGCGTGCAGGATGGATATTGGGATTGGTTTGATTTTGATAAAACGATATCGGGTCAAGAATAAAATCATTTTTATGAATAGGGTCCGCTTCAGTCACAACCACGAACTCTGCGCCCAAACCGTCTTGACGGTTGACTTGATAAAAACCCGAGAAGTTTAAATTATAACTGGATTGAACTCGATCAATGGTTTTACTTTTCAGTTCAGGATAGTGTTCTAAATTTACAATATATTGACGTTGTTGGACGTTGAGTTGCGTGGGAACTTGATAAAAAGGTTGTGTACGGTACGCCGTGGTAATTAAACGTGACAAAGCGACATTGTAAAAAGTGCGGACATGCATTTGTCTTTGATCAAAAACACGGGTACTTGGGCTTTCTTGCATTTTAAATAAATACACATAGCTATAACGTAAACTCTGGTCGAAGGCCCCAAGGCTCTGTTCTAAGCAGTGATTATTTTTACTGTGAGGCTGTTCTTGGACACAGTTGCGTTGTTTTGAAAACTCGAAAGCTTGAGCCAAATACAGTTCACTTAAAGCGGCATAGCGTTCATCTGCAGCAATATCTGTTTGTGTGTTTAAGCGCTTCAAGCATGTTTCAAATTCAGCGCTGCATTGCTGTGGCGTCAGGCTGAGTAATTTGAGTAAGCTGGTGGTTTCCGCACTCAATTGGTCATGGGTTAAGATATTTTCAGACTTGCTACGAATAGCTTGATGGATGTTATTTTCTTTGACTTTGACCAACTGGCAGGCCGGCAGTAAAACAATCGTTAGCCCTAAAATGATTGGTCGCGTGAAAGTATGATGTCTCGTTAAAAGCATAGTTTTTAGCACGGACGTTATCTATATAGGCTAAAGATGTCTTTCATTTTAAGATAATTTCTAACGAGTTACATCCAAATTCGGTCCGATCTTTTGTGTCCCTAGACATAACTTAAGAACGCTTATATTCAGCTCAAGCAATTTGGCGAGCAAAGGCTTTGCCCAAAACATGTTTATGTATAAATCGTAATTTATCGAGGACTGGTCCTGAGAGCGTAAATGGATAAGCATCTTCTAAACCCATACTGCGATTTAACGCATTTAAATTAAAAGTTAGTGTCATCCATTGTTTGAGGAGTAAATCAAAATCTTGAGCGCCGATTGGATTTTCGTAAAAGGTTAAGTCATGCGTATCTTTTCGATTATTACGCACAATTAATCCTGCATAGTAAGCGGTTTCCAATGTGTCCATCATGTGTAAATAGTGTGCCCACGTTTCTGCCCAGTCTTCCCAAGGATGTGTGCTGGCATAAGAGCTGACATAAAACTTGTCCCAGTTTTGCGGTGCGCCATCTTCATAGTGGCGTTGTAGTGCTGCATTATAATCTTGACGCTCATCTCCAAAATACTGACGGAACTCGTCGACCAGCTCAGGATGTAGCGATTTAATGAGGTCAAAATAATAATGACCACTTTCATGACGGAAATGCCCCAAAAGCGTACGGTAGTTTTCACCCATTTTAATACGGGTCGTTTCCCTATAGATGACATCTGCTTCACTGGCATTGAGTGTAATGACGCCATTAGCATGTCCTGTCAGCACAGGGTGCTCTGGTTCAGGCATGAGAAAATTAAAACGGAGTCCGTAGCGATCATCATCGTTATATTTGGGCCTTGGCATAAGATTCAGGCGTTGCATTAAATACAGAAAACGCCGTTTAGCATGTTCGAGCCGTGACCAATAGACGATATGATCAGGGTTGTCGAGAGTAGGAATGGTATATGTGAGTACACAAGACTCACAGTAGATGTCGTTGCTCTCTGCGGGAATAACCCAATTACAGACTTGATGATGCTGATAGTTATAACAAGGCTTATAGCGCTTCGTCTGGTATTTTTCATTTAGTGCTAACCAAAGAACAGGGCTATGTTGTTCAAAGCTTCCCATATCTTTTTCCGATGCAATATAACCGAGTGTAGTTTGGCAGCTCACACATTGTGAGTTGGCAAAAAAGACTTGGTTTTGACAGGATGCGCAACTAAAGAATTTCATCGGCGGCTATGTCTTTGGTGAGCTTTTAGAACCAGTATAAAGGATGTCGGTTCCCTTCGTCATGTTCTGTCATCTGTTTTGATTGGCTTGCAAAGTTGAGTATTCATTGAGAGCATATTAGAAAGAATACATGTGCTTGGTTAGTAGCGAGCTTTTCAGCAGGTTCTTTTCTTTCATATTTGTATAAAGAGATATAAATTTTAAAATTTATAACCTAAATGAACGATAAAGCTTGATTTAGGTGCAGATTCGTCAAAAATAGGGACTGGGAAAAATCAAAGCTTCATTTTAGAATTTCAAAGCCTTTTAAGTTTCTGGGAGTAAATATAATGATAACGAACGTATCGCCAAAAAAATGGCTACTCATGAGTTTGGGGGCGATGTTGCTTTCAGGTTGTGCAACAAGCTCTACAGACCCGAGTCGTCAAAATGTAGGGACCACAGGTTTACTCATTTGTGCGCAGAATGAGCTTTGTCCAGTGGTCACTGTGAGCTGGAATGAATCGAACAAAGAACTGCTTAAGTTAAAAATTCATTTGAGCAGTACTTACAATAAATATGAGATTCATAAAGTTGAGTTTACAAATGAGAAAGACTTTCAAACTTTTGCTGTCACAGGGCCAACTGAGCATGATCATGTGTTAGGCACCAACCGTTCGACCAATTATATTTTAGCGCCTGTAAATTTGATGAGTAAGTTAAAAGGTACAGATTCGATCAAGATGAATATTTATACAGATCAAGGTATTATCTCTCGATATGTGTATAAAGATGGCGTCTCAGCTCCAATTTTGGGTGAGTTCCAAAAAGTTTATCAATAAAAAAAAATCGCCATCTGGCGATTTTTTTTGCGTATAAGTGAGAGAAAACTAAAAGCTGTGAGGACATAAGATCTCATTTTCAGAAGGTATTCTGTCTATAAGGACGTAAACATTGGGTCTTTGACGGATGAAAAGTCAAGCTGAATAGCCCGAAATGCACTTTGATGTATCAATTTTAAAAATAGAAATACATTTTGCACAAAAAATAAACTTTTTAATGCGCTTTTGCTGTCAGTCTAATCAAAAAAATTGGCATGTATTCTGCTTAGTTCTAGGTATTACAAAAACCTTTTTTGGTAATACCGAAAGGAGTAGCAAATGTCTAAACAATTCAAAGATGACTTAAATGCATTCTTCACCGTATTTAAACAATTCGTGGTCGCCATCTTAAGCGCTAGAGCGGGCATTTATATCAAGCAAGATTCATCCGAAAAAGGATAAGCATGTGCCGAAACATAAATTGGCACGGATTAGCATCACTGTGCCCGAACTAACTGTCGATGCATTGGATCAGAAAATTGTTGATCAGCACTACGAAAGTCGTTCTCAAGCCATTGTCGACATGATCAATAAACATTTAATTGCGGATCAGGAGCAACGTAACGCCGTGATGGTGGGGACATTTACCTTGCTCTATGACGCCAGTGTCACGCCACTTAGAGTCCAATTGCTGGACTTGCAGCAACAATTTTTAGAGCAAGTGGTCAGTTCACTGCATATTCAGTTAGATGAGCAAAAAATTCTAGAAGTGATGATTTTGCAGGGCGTAACTACAGAGTTAAAAGCGCTGAGCCAGCAATTCATTGCTTTGAAAGGTGTGATCAAAGGGCATTTGGAACTGATGGATGCGGTGATGCCGCCGATTCCACAAAATGAAAAACAGAGAGCGTTGAAATCGTGACCATGTTCACCGTCCTCAATGACTCACTCCATACATAGCAAGTTTAAACATTTACAGCATCGGGAAAATTGTATCATGATTAAAAAAGCGTTCTTATCAGTATCTATTGTTTCGACTATTTTATTGGCAGGTTGTGATAACACCGCCAAAATTCCTGAAACAAAAAACAGTGCATCTGAGAGCACAGGCACCAAAACCATCATGATTGGTTATAGTGATTGGCCGGGTTTTGTTGCATGGCAAGTGGCAATTGAAAAAGGTTGGCTCAAAGAAGCAGGGTTGAATGTTGAGTTTAAATGGTTTGATTATTCATCATCGCTTTCTGCTTTTGCAGCCAATCAGCTAGATGCAGTACTGGTGACCAATGGAGATAATCTAGTCACAGCCTCTGGGGGCACTCAAGGTGTCATGATTATGGCGACAGACTATTCCGCAGGTAATGACGTGATTATCGCAAAAGATGGAATTAACAGCATTGCCGATTTAAAAGGCAAAAGTATTGCTACTGAAAAAGGCTTGGTTGACCATCTATTGCTAAGTACAGCACTAACAGATGCAAAAATTAAGACCAGTGACATTAAATTGGTCAATTCTATGACCAATGAGCTTCCGCAAGTTTTTGCAAGTCCAGACATTACTGCAATTGCGGTCTGGCAACCTGTAGCCAATCAAGCTTTGAAGTCTGTTGCAGGGTCTAAAATTATTTATAGTTCTAAAGATAAGCCTGGTTTAATTTATGACACGCTGACCGTGAATATGAGCCATCTTTCTGCCAATAAAGAAGATTGGAAAAAGATGATCCAAGTGTGGGATAAAACAGTCAAATATATTAATGACCCTGCAACACATGAAGACGCCGTGAAAATTATGTCTAACCGTGTTGGCGTCAATCCGAAACAATATGAACAATTTATTGGCGGGACGCATTTACTCGATTTGGCAGCCAATAAAACCGTCTTTAAGAAAGGTTCAGGTTTTGACTCGATTTATGGCTCAAGCTACCACGTAAACAAATTCAACGTTGAAAATGGCATTTATAAAAAAGAAATGGATGTTGAGGGTGCAATTTATCCAGCTTTGGTTGAAGAGTTAAAGTAAGACTCCGTAGAAACTAAAAGCCCAAGTTAACTTGGGCTTTTTTGTATGAGTGTGTTTAAAAAGCAAAGAAAGATCTAATGTTAAATAAAGAGTAGATTTTAAGGCATGTATTTATAAATGCGTACTTTTAGAAAACACATGAATAATCACGATGCCGATAATCATAAAACTTAAACCAACAACCGCCGCAAAGTCGAGCTGCTGTTTAAAGTAAATCCAACCGACTGTAGAAATAAGAATAATGCCCGCACCTGACCACAGAGCGTAAGCTAGTCCCATAGGGATGGATTTAAACGTTAGACCTAAGAAAAAGAGTGCAATTGCATAACCAACAATAGTTAAAACAATAGGTAAAGGTGCAGTGAAACCATTGGTCGCTTTTAATGCAGAAGTCGCGAGGACTTCTGCAATCACGGCGATTAATAAATAGAGAAAAGCCATAGCTTATTAAAGCTCCCTTACGCAACCACAGTTGCATGATGCATGAGGTGATGTTGTTCTTGTTTCAGCCAATGCTGACTGTCCGCCGTGGTAGATGTTACATTTTGAAAAGTGTATTCAGGTTCATACACATCCACGACGAACACCAGCTGATATGCTTCGCCACCGATCAATTTATGCTGTATGAGGGTTTCAGTATCAAAGACTTCAAAACCGTCTAGAATGAGTTGTTGTTGAGTCGCTTGAGTGCAGCTTGAATATTGAATGAGCTGATCCTGAGTTGAAACTGATACTTCATAGCTTTCAATTTGATTTAAGTCAGAAGGACTTTGCTCCACATAAGAAAGAACCCCTAACGCGTCTACATTCTGTTGAATCTGGGGTAAACGTGACTGTGCATATGCCATATGCTCACCGCAGATGATGAGACCGCCATCGAGTGAAATTTCTTGCTGCGTGGCAACATGTACGGCTTTGACTAAGCGTAGTCCTAAAAATAAACCCGTACTGGCTTGTTGACGCCAGTCTTCAACATAGGCATTACTCGGTGAGAACTCCAAAATACAATTGCCAATGCTATGCAGGGTTGCAGGCTCGGGCCACTGGGTATGGTTTTGATAATTACTACTTAGCTCCCATGACAGTGATGCATTTTGTGCATCCCAATGCGTATAACCGACCCATGCTTGACGCTCTACGATAGGTGTATCTGTTACTGATTTAAGACGTAGGTCAATGGTGAAACTCTTGGACTGAAACCAATACACAATCGTATTTTCATCTGTCAGGCCATTGTAAAAGCTAATACTCTTACGCCGAAATGCGCCCATTAAATAGGTTGGTACATTGCCTGAAGCAGCTGTGATAGGTTTTAATTGACTTAAAGTTTCAAATAAATTCATGGGGTGTACTCCATGTTTGACTCAGTCAGACCAAAAGAATAAAGCGGAACGGCATTCTTTAAGACCAACTCACCACTGGCTACACGTTGTTTTAAATAATGAAAGGTTTGAGCCGTTTGATTAAACAAATGTTCTCCACCTGCCAGTGGCGCATATTTAGGTGGTTCATTTGTATTAATCGGTTGGATGACATAGTCATAGTCACAAGAAAAAAATAAAGGGAAGGAGTAGCGTTCTTGTTGGACTTTTTTGACCCGATGTTTGGTGGCTAAATATTTGCCATTGGACAATATTTCCATCATGTCACCAATGTTCATCACCAAGGTCTTTTCAAGCAGAGGAATATCAATCCATTCACCTTGCTTAGTGAGAACTTGTAAACCGGGTGCTGTCGGTAATAATAAAGTAAAGCACTCATAGTCGGTATGTGCCCCGATGCCTTCTGCATCTGTCGCTTGAGGGTTAAATGGATAGTGAATGAGGCGTAATTGACTGGGTGCATGTTGAATATGCACATCAAAAAAGTCTTCTTTTTGCTCTAAAGCTAGCGCAAAACAGCGAAACAGTTGATGACCAATGGCTTTTAAGTGCTGATAGTACTGTGAGACATGGCGTTTAAAGGTGGGATTATCTGGCCATTGCGTCGGGCCAAGTAAGGGATAATTTAATGCAGACCCTTGATAGTCATAATTCACATCATAAGATTCTTTTAAATCGTAGCTGTTACTCGAAAACTGTTCCTCACCTATAGGCACATAGCCACTATGATTTACCGATTTTCCAATATAGTTTTGCATTTTGAGTGCGTCATCTTGGGCAAAATAGTGCTTCGCGATGTCACATAACTGTGCAAATAATGCAGGTTGAAATTGATCACCTTTGAGGTAGAGAAAACCAACTTCTTTACAAGCCTGATCAAGCGCTTGAGCAACTTGCATACGGTCATCTAGATTTGGGCTATTTAAAAGGCTGATATCCACCAGTGGAAGGACATATTTATCTTGCATGGTAAAATCCTCGTGTTGGCCGTCCAACAGTGCATAAAACCTAAGGGTCGTCCCTCAGGCTAGATCAATGAGTTACTTGTGCGTACTGACTTGGGTCATACGTGGAATTTTGGGTAAATCCTCCAGTGCTGGGTCAAGTTCTTCTTCTTGTGCGTGTACTAAGAAATCGACTCGCTCTCGAAGTTGCTTAAAGGCAGGGCTGGACATTAGTTCAGTGTTTCGTGGACGGGGTAAATCTACTTCAATAATTTCTTTAATTTCTCCAGGATTGGCTTTAAGCGCTACGATACGATCAGCCAGTAAAATAGCCTCATCCATATCATGGGTTACAAAGATGATGGTGATATCAATGTTTTGCCATAAGTCCATTAGGTGTTTTTGCATTTTCTGACGGGTATGCGGGTCAAGCGCACCGAATGGTTCATCCATCAGTAAAATTTTTGGTTCATTGACTAAAGCACGGGCAATCGCAACACGTTGCTTCATCCCGCCAGACAGTTGATGCGGATATTGGTTTTCATACTTCTCTAAGCCAATAATATTGATCCATTCTCGTGCAGATGCTTCGGCTGAGGCATGACTTGCACCTTTCATCAGTGGACCAAACATCACATTTTCTTTAACCGATTTCCAAGGAAATAAGGTATAGCCTTGAAACACCATGCCTCGCTCTGGGCTAGGGCCTGAAATGGGCTGTCCATCTACCAATAGTTCGCCACTGCTATATGGGTCTAGACCCGCAACAACACGACTAAAGGTCGATTTTCCACAACCAGACGGGCCAATCACACAAATAAACTCTCGCTTATGAATTTTCAAATTGAGCTGATTTAAAATCGTGCGTGAGTTTTTACCATGCTGAAAAACTTGACTAAGTTGTTTGGCCTCTAAAATGACAGGACGTTGATAAATGTGATCAAAATATTGACGAGCATTGAATTCTGGCGTTCTTATATCTGTGGTTATCATTATTTTGCTCCCGCTTTCCATTTAAACAGATGTTGTCCGAGCTTCATTAAAATCACATCACAGATCAAGCCAATCACGCCAATAATTAAAATCGCAGCATAGACATTGTCAAAGTTCTGGTAGCGTGCTTGCTGGGTAATAAACCAAGTGATCCCTGTGGTGGTGCCAATTAGTTCAGAGACAATTAAGTAGGTCCACGCCCAGCCCAGCAAAACACGTAAATCACGGTAAATATCGGGTAACGCCGCTGGAATGACCACGTGAAACAGACTTTTTGCTTTATTCGTCCCTAGGGTATAACCCGCTTCAATCAGCCCGCGGTCCACCATACGCGTAGTATTGGCAATAATCAGAATTTGCTGAAACAGCGTCCCAATCACGATGATGGCAATTTTTGGTGCATCATTAATGCCTAATATGGCAACAGCCAATGCACCAAAGGCAGGCGCAGGTAAGTAGCGAAAGAACTCAACAAAGGGTTCAGTGAGCTGGGAAATTTTGTTGGAAAAACCACATAAAATCCCCAATGGAATACCAACGAGTGATGCAATAAAGAAAGCACTAAATACAATCTTGATACTGTGCCAAAGACTTTGATGAAACCATGGTGCATCGGCTTGAGTGGGTGGTGTCGTAAATGCCGTCACTAAGGCTGTCGCAACTTGGTGGGGTGCTGGTAAATAAATAGGATTGACCAAATTACCTTGCGGCGGTTCAGTGCCTGTATTGACGGCATTTTGCGCTTCTGCATAGAACACACTTTTGTCTACACGGCTACCGATTTGTAAAAAAGAGACACTGCCAGAGTTGGTGATTTGTACTTGAGGATGCCAAATAAAGGGCAAATAACTCACAGCACACCAAATGAGGATTGGTATTAGAAATGATCCAAAGCCCAGCAATACTTTGCTTTGAGGACTGAGTTCTCGTGCGACATAACCCATAGTTGCTTAGCCCCGATATTACTTTTTTTATAAAACGTAATACTGTTAAGCAAAATGGATGCCAAATTTGTAGTGATATTGAGTGTTCACCTGTGTGCTAATTGTTTAAATAAAAACAGCCTTTGACCTAAATATGTTTTAAAATGCGCTATCGATAGATTGACGCTCAAAAGGGGGCAGCATCGCATGGCACAAAAGTCACAACAATCTGCATTGAATGAATTGATTGCAGAACAGAAACTACTGTGTGAAGAATTTGACTCGGCTTATGTTGAAGTAAAAGGTGATGATGTCGTTGCTGTTGCTGTGCAGACTTTAAATCAAGAACCCATTGTCGGTTTACGTAAAAAGCCAGAAACTGAAGAGAATGTTGCTTGGTTCATCTATGGTGGTGAATTGGGTGAAGGCCAAGACTTTTTTACAACTATGACTGTACGTGAGTTACAAGATATCTTGCCTGATGTACTTCCATATTTGGCTTTAAGTGAAGGTTATCGTTTTATGATTGATGGTGATGACTATGAAGACGTATGGAAAGAAGGCGATGAGTCTTAATACATGAAAAAACAAACATGGACGTTGCTTAGCCTTTCGTTATTTTTATCATCGTTTCTATCAACCCTGAGTTATGCAGAAACAACGAAGCTAACTCAGACACAGTATGATCAGAAGATGGCTGAATATACAGCAACTGTGAATTCAACTAAAACCGTTTTAGATGCAAAAGATAATCCAGCGACAGCAACAGAAATGAAAACCGCATTTTGTCAGCGTATGGATACATATCATCAAATTGCTGCGCTATCTAAAGCCAATATTGAGTTAAGTACAGCGCCTGTAATGTTGATGGTGGCCAACCGTTATCTTGAGCAGCAAGAAAAAAGCCTGACCGATGCAGGGATGAATGAAAGTGCCTTCTGCCCAACGGCGAAAGCTTTAAATGTTGAAGATACGAGACGAGTAAAAGTAAAGTAACCCAATAAGACAGCATGGAATTAGTGTGGATATTAAGATCTAATTTATTGTTTCAGGATGCTGTATAAATAGACAATGTTCTCGATTGTGTTAAGATAAATAAAAATCAACCATCGTTTGAGTAGGAGTTGGTGTATGGCAGCTTATACCGACATTAAAGTAGGCAAATATGAGGATGATATGATTCCTAAACTTGCCATTCATGCTTTTCATGATGCTTTTCAAAAAGCAATCACTCGTTCGTCTGTGGTTTACGCAAAAGCTGAACAGTTGGTTGAACGCGATATTCATGGCAATGAAACTGTTTTACAAGACTTAAGTCATGCTTATGTCGATGTAGGTGTTTTACCGACCTTGACACGTAAAAAGAAACACGCGACAGTATAGATTGATATGCCACCTCGACAACCTAGAATAAGAATGTTTGCAGGGCCGAATGGTTCTGGTAAAAGCACTGTTAAAGATTACCTCTTGCCCCAACATATTGGGGCATATTTAAATGCAGATGAACTGGAACAAAATTTAAGACAGAGTCAACGCATTGATTTATTGCATTATCATCCTTTCTTAAAAGCTTCAGAGTTGGTCACTTTTCTAAAAAGTAAGAAGCGTCCTCAAGCGGGACAGTTCGTGGCCTTACTTGCGCATGAACCAATTGTGCTAGATGAATGGAAGATTGAGTTTAAAACCGAAGAAATTGATTCTTATCTCTGTGCACGCATTATTGATTATATTCGGTTTGAGTTTCTGCGCTTAAAAGTCAGTTTTACTTTTGAGACGGTAATGTCACATATCTCTAAAGTTGAATTTCTTCGGGAAGCGAAACGTCAGGGCTATAAAACCTATCTATATTATGTCTCAACAGTCGATCCACAAATCAATATTGCCCGAGTCAAGTATCGTGTCAGTGTGGGTGGCCATCCTGTTCCTGAGCAGAAAATTATTGAACGTTACTACCGTAGTATGGATCTGCTCATGCAAGCCATAGAGTGCTGTGATCGTGCTTACTTGTTTGATAACTCTTCTGACGGTATACAAGCGTCTTTTCTTGCAGAAATAGAAGTAGCTGAAACCCTAAAGATGAATGCCGCCGTGTCTAAGCTCCCAATATGGTTTGCAGAGCGCGTATTATCAGAATTCCAATAATCTGCTCAGAAAAAGAGCTGGCTATTTCATCACTTTTCATGTGTCTGCCCGCATAAAAAAATATTCAAAAGTCGCGAATGTGTTTTATAAACCCAGAATAATACTCATGATGTAGAGATGTGCCCTAATTCTATTCAGTTTCTTTAAATGAAAACTACAATGAAATAAAACGAGAGAAGTTAAGTATTTCTAATCTAAAAAAGGCCTGAATACAAAATCTCTCGGGGATATATTCAAGCTTTTTACGTTATTGTGAAGAATAACTATGTAAAAGAAATGCTTTAAGGTGTTATCTAAAAGACTAAAAGCTTCGAGAACGAACAGATAGTAACCATTCAAATATCTAAATCTAGATGCAAGGCCCCGTAAACAGTGGTCATAGACGTGCATAGCATCGATAGATACAAAGGGGGCTTGATTATTTTTTAATTAAATATATTATGAAAATATATATTGTTTTAGGGTGCTTACCAATGCATGATTTTGCGTGGTCTTTTATAGGTGGAATATTACTCGGCATCTCCGCCGTTGGATATTTATATACCAATGGACGAATTGCAGGAATCAGTGGTCTGGTCTCTCAAGTTTTAAATTTAAAAGGGATTATAAATACGCCTGCACTGTGGTTCTTATTGGGACTGTTTATTGTTCCGTTTATATGTGCCTCTTTTGTTCAGCCACAAATCTATATTGAAGCTACACCTCTCATGTTAATCATTGCGGGCGTATTGGTAGGTTTTGGAACGCGATTAGGTTCTGGATGTACCAGCGGGCATGGTATTTGTGGTATCAGTCGTTTATCCAAACGTTCAATCATCGCTACAATGGGTTTTATGTTCGCAGGCTTTATCACTGTGTATGTTGTCCGTCATATGCTTGGAGCAATCTAAAAATGAAAAATGTTTGGGCATTCATTTGGGGTGGATTATTTTCAATTGGGCTCATGCTTTCAGGAATGTCGAATCCTGCGAAGGTGATTGGCTTTTTAGATATTTTTGGGCACTGGGATGCCAGTTTAGCTTTTGTGATGATGGGTGCAATTGCGGTTGCATTTATTCCTTTTCAAAAAGCTGTACGTCAGCCAGATCCAAAAACGGTTTATGGTGAAGCCATACAACTTCCTAAAAATACGAAAATCGACAGAAAACTGATCTTCGGAAGTCTGCTATTTGGTATAGGCTGGGGAATTGCGGGAATTTGTCCTGCGCCGAGCTTTACTTTGATTGGACTGGGTTATTATCAAGCGATCTATTTTATAATTGCGATGTTCGTTGGTGTACTGCTACATCGTAAAGTAATGGAGAAAATGCCATGATGCAAATTGCTCAAGTAAAAGCATTTTTTGATACAGCGAGCAACACGTTTAGTTATGTGGTGAGTGATCCCGACACTCAGCGCTGCGCCGTGATTGATAGTGTATTGGACTATGATGCAGCATCGGCAACGACCAAAACAGAGCAGGCCGATTTAATCATTGCTTATATTCAGGAAAATAGCCTAAGCGTAGACTGGATTTTAGAAACACATGTGCATGCAGATCATTTAAGTGCTGCACAGTATTTAAAGCAAAAACTAGGTGGAAAAATTGCAATTAGTCATAAGATCGAGATCGTACAACAAACTTTTGGTGAAATTTATCACTTAGATATTAAAAGTTTAAACGCTACGCAGTCATTTGATTATCTTTTTGCAGATCATGAGACATTTTTGATAGGTAACATAAAAGCATATAATATTCCGACACCAGGGCATACACCTGCGTGTCTCAGTTATGTCATTGGTGATACTGTTTTTGTGGGGGACACGTTGTTTATGCCTGACTATGGGACGGCACGTTGTGATTTTCCAAAAGGGAGTGCGGCGGCTTTATTTGATTCAGTGAAGACTTTGTACACATTGCCAGATCAAACGCGGATGTTCTTATGCCATGATTACTTACCCGAAAGTCGTGATCAATACAAATATGAGACATCGGTTTATTCGCAAAAGCATGAAAACATTCATATCAATACTACAACGCAAAGGGGCGATTTTGTCGAGATGCGAAATCGCCGTGATGCAACGTTAAGCATGCCAAAACTGATATTGCCAGCGATTCAAATCAATATGTTTGCAGGCAAGTTCCCTCAACCAGAAGACAATGGTATTTCTTACTTAAAAATTCCGCTGAATTATTTTTAAAATAGAAAAGTAGCAAGACTTAAGGCATTCGGCATCTTTTCACTTGCATAAAATCTGATTCAAAAATCTAATCTGATATTAAACAGATATGTACATCATGCCTTTAAATTTAGCCTAAGCAAATATTTTACTCAAAATAGCCTAAGCAAAATTGAGCTC
Organism: Acinetobacter sp. CAU_H_S139_7; assembly: GCF_058599305.1. Classification (NCBI taxonomy): domain Bacteria; kingdom Pseudomonadati; phylum Pseudomonadota; class Gammaproteobacteria; order Moraxellales; family Moraxellaceae; genus Acinetobacter; species Acinetobacter sp. CAU_H_S139_7. The sequence continues at coordinate 1,829,823 of NZ_CM178651.1, read as the reverse complement.
AATATAAAAAGTCATTTGATTTATTTCCATTAAAAATTCAATATCTATAGCAATCAAATAAAGTAAGTTTCATATGATCCTAAATCATCAATTTCATCAAAATGAGCAGCCGCCTACAAAAACATTGGTCTTTGTCCATGGTTTATTTGGCAGTTTAAGCAATTTAGGGATGTTGGCACGGGAGTTTTATTCAAGCCACCATGTATTACAGGTAGATGTACGTAATCATGGGTTATCGTCACATTCAAATGTGATGAATTATGAGGTTATGGCAGCTGATCTAATTGAAACTTTAGATGAACTCAACATCGAATACTTTTCTTTGATCGGGCATTCGATGGGGGGGAAGCTGGTGATGAAAGTGACCGAACTCGCAGGAGATCGACTAGATCAACTGGTGGTGTTGGATATTACGCCTATTGCTTATAAAGAAAATCATCATGAGCAAATTTTTAAAGCGCTCATTGCAGTACAAAAAGCAGATATTGAAACACGTCAACAAGCCATAGAAATCATGCGTGAATATCTCAAAGAGGAAATGGTGATTCAGTTTCTCTTGAAATCTTTTAGCAAAGGGAAGTGGTTGTTTAATGTAGATGCACTGTATCAGAACTATGCCCAAATTCTGTCATGGGAAAATATAGAAACATGGCATAAGTCTGCATTGTTTATACGTGGTGGAAACTCACCTTATGTAGCAAAGCCAGAATATATAGAAGCTATCCAATCGCAGTTTTCTCAAGCCCAGATTCAGACGGTGGCAGATGCTGGACACTGGTTACATGCAGAGAAAACTGCGCAAGTTTTGCAAATCATCACTCAATATTTGAGTCAGCCTTCAACCTGATTAACTCAAATTCGCAGCTGAAAGTTGTCCTTCAGAGGTCAGCTTTTCAGCCATTTCCGCAGTTTTCTTTAAATTAGGCATTCGAAATTCGGTATGGCCATAGTCTTGGATCGACTTCCAACGCCCGCCCCAAGTTAAACCTACAGATTCTGCAACTTCACCATAGAGCTGATAGCCACGCATCGCCCATGGATCTCGTTCAGAAATAACGACTTTTCCATCCCGCTTAAATGCGACATCCGCCGCCAATCCAAATTGGTGGTAACTTTGGTAACCACGCGCCAAAGTCGTATTTTTATTGCTGGCTAAAGAATTCTGACGCTGCGGGCTACCATTGCACATGACACCAATGCAGAATATGGCAAACAAAAAAACAAAGATGAACTTCATTTGATTCAGCAACAAATGAAAGAATCTATTCAGTTGATTCGAAAATCAAAACTGGGAGATAAAAAGGGCAATGCTGCACTCTACGAGTTGCCATGGTATATGGTAATTGGTAATCCTGCTGCGGGTAAAAGTTCGGCCATTTATAACTCAGGTTTAAAATTTCCTTTTGAAGAAACTCATCAAAAATCAGTTTCTGCTGGACTCAGCGGAACACGTCATTGCGACTGGTTTTTTTCAACAGAAGGCGTGTTATTAGATACTGCAGGTCGTTATTCTGTTTATGCAGAAGATCATTTTGAGTGGCTAGGTTTTTTAAATATTTTGAAAAAAAACCGCTCAAAAGCACCAATCAATGGCTTGATCGTGATTGTCAGTATTGCTGAGTTGGTGAGTAACAGTCCAGAAAAGTCGATCAAATTGGCAAAGAATTTACGTGCCCGGATTCAAGATCTCACTGAGCGCCTAGAAGTTTTTTCGCCTGTTTATTTGGTCTTCTCTAAAATGGATCTGATTGCAGGCTTTACTGAGTTTTTTGAATGTTATGAAGTCGGTGAGTTTGATCAGGTTTGGGGGGCAACACTGCCTTATACAACCGATGGGGCCAATAATGCTGTTGAACTGTTTGAAAAACACTATTCAATTTTATATGACGGTTTAAAAGGCGTCAGTACGACACATCTCAGCCGCCGACATTCGCAGAATATTTCTCCAAGTGTCATGACATTTCCTTTAGAGTTTAAGAGCTTAAAGCCTGCGTTAAAGACATTTATTGGCACGCTGTTTGAAGATAACCCTTACCAATTTAAACCTGTTTTTCGTGGCTTTTATTTCACCAGCGCACTTCAAGAAGGCATTATTGAAAGTCCAATGACCGAGCAAATTGCTCAAGACTTTTTATTGCAAAAAGGTTTAGACAATGAAAATGGCATTCCGACGCGCTCAGTTTCACAAAACCATGGCTATTTTTTAAAAGGTTTATTTTCAGACATTATTCTGAAAGACAAGAACCTCGTCAAACAACATATTAACCCTAGCCGAAAGCGTCAGCGTTATATTGCCTTTGTTGCCGCTTTATTTGGTGTAGCCATCATTTTAAGTCTATGGGTGTGGTCTTATCGGAATAATCAACAATTGATTGCAGACGTACAAGCCGATTTAGACAAAGTCGTTTTACTTGAAAAGCAATCGGGTCAAGAGTTGTCTACACAACTGAGTGCACTCTTGATTTTACAGGAACGTATGCAGCAGTTGGACCAATTTGAAGAAGATCGTCCTTTAAAGCTGGGTTTTGGTCTATATCAGGGAGATGAGCTGCAGGAGAAGCTAAAAACAGAATATTTAAAGGGTGTTGAGCAAATCGTCTTGATTCCAACACAACAAAATATTGCCCAATATCTACAGCGGGTGAAAAGCAATGAAGAGAAATTGCGTACAAACCATGCAAATGTAGAGCTGACACCTATTGCGAAAACTCAGCAATATTTAGAGCCTAATGATGCAAATCCACAAGATGCATACAATGCTTTAAAAGCCTATTTAATGATGGGTAATACTCAATATATGGATGCAAGCCATTTAAGTGATCAAGTCACACGCTTCTGGCGTTCATGGTTAGATAATAATCGTGGGCAAATGCCGCGCGGAGAAATGATCCAGAAGGCAGAGCAAATTTTGTCATATAGCATGACTTTAGCTGGTGACCCTAAATTTCCAGTACTCAGCTCAGACAGCTTGGTGGTGGATCAAACGCGTCAAGTTCTTCTGTCTGTTGTTCGTGGAATGCCTGCACGAGACCGTGTTTATAATGAATTAAAAATGCGTGCGGCTGTCCGTTATCCAGCATTAACCATAAAGCAAATGCTTGGCGATGCCAATCAAAATGCAATTTTAGGGAGTTATGCTTTACCGGGTATGTTTACACATGCGGCATGGTCAGAATATGTTGAACAGGCCATCGATGAAGTTGCAAAACGTCCTACGGATACCAAAGACTGGGTACTTAACAGTACACAATCAGATGACTTGTCATTTAGTGGTAGTCCAGATCAAATTCGTAAACAACTCACAGAACTCTATAAAAAAGAATATATTGCGGAGTGGCGGAAATTTTTAGGTGCGATACATTATGCAAAAGCTAAGGATTATGGACAACAGGCGAGTTTCGTTCAAGTTTTAGGCGAGCCTGAAAACTCACCCATTCGAAGTGTTTTTGATCGTGTTGCGAAAGAAACCAGTTGGGACAATCCAGTCGTAATGGCGGAGCTGGCAGCGCCGCAAACAGGTTTTGTGGCTTGGTTTAAACGCAAAGTATTAAGACGAGATGAAACTCAGCTTGATGCCAAAGTCATGAATCAAGCGCAAGGCCCGATTTCTAAAGAATTCCAGATGTTTTATCAGTTGGTGCGTAAGCGTGATGACCAACAAAATAAGTCTTTGCTTGATGAATACATGCAATCTTTAGCTCAAGTCCGAAGTAAATTCAATGACTTGAAAAGCTCAGGGGATATTGGACCATCTGCGATGAATTTGGTTAAGTCGACCATTAATGAGCAAAATTCTGTCTTTAATACAACACAGAAGCTGGTCGATGAAAAAATGTCTGTGGGCCTGTCTGAGGTTGATCAGAAACTGCTCCAAAAACTGTTGATATCGCCACTGACACAATCATTTGAAAGTTTAATTCTTCCAGCACAAGATGAGATGAATAAGCTATGGGTTATGCAAGTCTACCAACCTTTCAATACGAACCTGAGTAAAAAATATCCTTTTAACTCTTCAGCGACACTGCAAGCAACCAGCAATGAAATTAGCCAGATTCTTGGCGAAAATGGCAGTATTGCGCGTTATGTCAAAGAGTATCTTGATCCACTGGTTATTCGTCGTGGTTATACCTTGACTTCTAAGACATGGAAAGATTTAGGGATTAGTTTAAATCCACAATTTGTAATGAATTTTCAAAGCTATGTTGCGCCAAGTAATGGCATGGCAACAGGAGCGTTAAATCAAGCTTCGTCTGCACCTGCTGCTACGGCGCAATCCAATTTTCAATTTTACCCAATTGAAAATCCTAAGTTTTTATCCTATACCATTGATATTGATGGACAAAGAATGCTTTATGAAAACGGCATTCAACAATGGGTGAATTTTGTATGGCCAAATGCCGGAGCAATTCCAGGTGCACGTATTACAGCCATTGATTTAGATGGGAAAACGCATACGATTTTTGAGGCGCCTGGTGAATATGGCATTAATCGTTTAATTGACGGTGCTGAGCGAACGCAACGTGGCGGAAGCTATGAAATGATTTGGAGAAATCAGCAAAATCCAGAGCTTGCAGTAAAAGTCAATTTCCGTTTAATCAGCGGGGACGCCAATGGTGGAGTAGGCGGGCAGCGCAGTTACAATGGTATGCAACTGGTCGATCAAATTGTTACCAATAAATCCGTACGTGTGGTGGCAGCGCAAACCACACCTTCAGCAACAGCTGCAAGTCCTAAAGCTCCAACACCAGGTATACAGGAGCCTCGTTTATGATTTCTCGAAAGTGGCTAGGTTGTAAGGAGTATTGCGATGGATGAACTGCGGACCTTAGCTTTATATTATGGAAAATGTCCTGCACGTGGTGATTTCTTAAAAACACGCGGCCAGTATGCCTTAATTCAACTGATTGATCAGTGGATTACTGAAGCATTAGAACATGCCATGCAATCAGAGGGATTTAGTCAAGCGTATGAAAATCTACCTTCATTAGACTTTTTTATTGCCAATCCACAAGAAAATAATTTTCTTGTGGCAAATTTGATAGCCAGTCACGATAGTTCTGGTCGTCAATTTCCAATGGTTTTGAGCCACTTATTAGAGGTTGAAAATAGTTTTGATAATATTATTTATGCGCCATATCGCTATAAGCAAACTTTAATCGATTTATTCCAAAAGAATCGTGTGATACGTTCGATACGTGACCCCAATATCGTGCTTGATAAATTATCTAAATTAAATAATGAGATACAGGTTTTTAATAACAGCGAAGTTTCGGCATTTTATGAACACCATACGATACATTCATTTGCTCAATTACTGAGAATGAGCAGTTACGAGCTTGCACAAAGCATGATTGGACTCGGGTTATTGTTACAACCCGTTATTCAATATGGTACTAGTCGCTTAACTAAGGTGTTGATTTTACCTATTAATAACTCTAGCTACTGCTATGAAATTGCGGCTTTTTGGGTCAATCTAATTAGTTTTTTTATTCAAAATCAAAATGCTGAGCTTCTGATAGGGATTTTACATAGCGAAAAACCTGTACTGCTTTTTGGCTTTCAAGGGGCAGATATTATGACCTTAAGTGAAATTTTCACGCAAAAGTTAGATTCAGATCACTGGGTTTCATTGGTTCAAGCCAATTGGATTGATGCATATTTAGAGCAAAATGCCGGTTTGGCAACTCTGGAGCAAGCTTTGTGTGAGCGGCAATTGAGCTTAATACAAGCTGTGAAACTTTTTAAAAAAACTTTTATAGATTAGTAAAATATGAAAATAAATCATAGATTTAAGTCGAATAAATGGCTGCTGACTTTAATGTTGGTTTTGAGCGTGAATGTCTGGGCTGAACCGATTATTGTTGAAGGTGTTGTTCCAAATGATGCCAGTAAGCAAATCATTTTAAACAAGATGTATAGTGTTTATGGCGCTGACCAAGTGATTGATAAAATAAAGGTTAAAGCAGTTAGCGCTCCAAATGGTTGGAGTGAATCTGTTGCGAATATGGTGGTTCCAGAGTTAAAAAAAGTTTACCAAGGTAAACTTTCTGTACGTGGTACGCAAATGGAACTTAATGGAAAAATATCGAGTTCAAATGAAGTTCAGCCAACAACAAACTTATTCCAAAGTTTAGTAACGCCACCATATCGCTTGAATGCGCAGCTTTCTGTCAATCAGGCTGAACAGCAAATCATAGATGAAGCGCTTAAAAACAGAATTATAGAATTTGAATCTGGCAGTGCAGTTTTGGCTGTGAGTGGGACTCAGATCTTAGATGAAATGGCGGTGGCGCTAAATAAGGTTGGAGGGAAAAAGGTCAAAATTATCGGACATACAGATAGTTCAGGTGACGTCGCAAAGAATCTTGCTTTAAGTAAAGAACGTGCTGTAGCTGTGAAAAATTATTTGATCAATAAAAGTATTGCAGCAGAACGCTTAAGTGTCGAAGGATTGGGCTCAAACAAACCTGTTGCTGATAATGCAACTGCAGATGGTCGTAAGAAAAACCGTCGAATTGAATTTGATGTGATCTAAGTTATTTATAAAAAGCTACATCATCAAGTGTAGCTTTTTATAAATAACTTATATTGCGTATAATGTATATTATGTTAAATTGAGTACATGATACGTTAAGTTCATAGATCTCTATGCTTAACCTAAAATCAATCACTTATATAAAATAATATTTCACATTGAGTTCACTTATGTTTATATTTTATTTACTTCATAAAGTTCTTGGTAGTTAGAATGTTTGTCGTAAAAACAATTAAAATTTCAAAAAATTATTCAAATCAAAATCACATAGTTCTACTGTTTGATACTTCAGCTACAGTACCTTGTCTCTATCCTTTACTCTATTCTACAACTGTCCTGCGATTTCAAAGTATTGCCACACAACAATCAGACATGTTGGCACTTAAGTTTTGGTATGAATTTTGGTATCAGAAATATTCAACTTTGTTCTGTGAATCATTTTTTTCCTCCAAATATGAACCTGAGATTTTTTTGAATGAAATCGATAACTTTATTGTTTTCTTAGAAAATAATAAAAAATTAGAAACAAATTTGATTCGACTTCGATCAAATATTGAGACTAACTATATGACCATTACACAGCGTTTGCGGTCAGTGTTTAAGTACTTCGGGTATCTTTTAGATGGATACTGGAACATACGCTATCAAGATATTAAAATCAAAGAGCTAACAAATCGTAGGAAAAAGATAGATTTGTTCTTAATGAACAAAAAAAAGATTTTTAGTAAATTTTCTAAACGTAGTTTAACTGTAAAAAGTAATATTAATCATAATTTTAAAAGTTTAACCAATGAAATGGTGGTTATGCTTTATAAAATTATTCGTCCAGATCAGGCGGCTAATATTAATAAAGACAATCCATTCTCAACAAAATCACATCAACTTCGAAACTTTCTGATTGTGCATCTTATGATGAACTACGGTTTGCGGGTGGGTGAATTAATGCTACTCACAAAAAGATCGATAAAAAAATCAATCAATTCTGATTCATATAGTCTCATAGTAACCAATACGGATGATGAACATGATTCCAGACAGAGAAAGCCTAGCATAAAAAATGAGCAATCTTACAGGGTTATAAAACTAGATAGCATGGATTATAAGTTTTTGATGTTGTATATGGAAAAGATAAGGAATCTTAATGATTCAGATATCTTGTTTACATCACTGAAACCGCCCTACTCCCCGCTGAGCTATTCGTCTATTAATGCGATTTTTAAGGTGATAGAGCAAGTTTTTAGGACCTTACATCCTATATATTTTGATGATATAAATATAGAATCGATTCAAAAGTTTACCCCTCATGTATGTCGTCATACATGGGCTTATATCACTTTGGCTTTTGCTATAAAAAAGTATCGAAACGAAAGTGCATCTCCGCTAACTCAAAGCAATGATGAAATTATGCAAAAAGCACAAGAAAATCTACGTGTCTTAGGTGGTTGGAGTGCTAACAGCATAATGCCAAGCTACTATGCAAAACGATTTATTGTCGATAGTGCCAATCTTATAAATTTGCAGCGTATATCGCAAGAATTATGGGAATTATAAAAAATGAAGCAATTTGAACTTTTTGATGATTTTCATGAGCAGCATTTCATATCAATCTTTAATGATCACCAGACGATTGCTCTTCAAGGTATGAGTAAAAAAATACCAAAAATTGTTAGATTTTTAATTACAGATAAATTTGATGATAATTTTATCAATTCAGCAAATACTATTTGGAAATTTTATTATTCAGGCCAGACCGAGAATATTGATTTTTCTAAACTTTCTGAAAATGAAACTACTTTACTTAAATTTTTTCTGATTTCATTTATTCAAAAAAATACGCCATCCCATTTGAGTATAAAGTTTCATACTTTTAATTTTCTAATAAATCATCTAAAAAATAATGAATTAGAATTTAGTTACGCAAACTTAAAAAAATTATTGATAGAAATTGCACCTCTAGAAAATCATCAAAATACTTATGCACATATAAAATTTTTATTGAAACTACTAATTTTAGAAGATTTTCCCAACTTTGATATAGAAGATGATTATGAACTGGAGTTTATTCCTAGACCTAAATCTTTTAATTCAAATTTATTCTATCAAGAATATGAAGATTCTATTGATTACCCACTTATTTCAATGATTCAACAAGGTTTTATCAAATTAAACCAAGTAATTAAAGATGATTTTAAACACATTGATAAACAAACACTACTTTACTCATCAATACTTGGTTTGGTGTATGTAACTGGGCTTAGACCTGTCCAATTAGCTAAGCTAGCTGTTGAAGATATAAAAATAGATACCACACGTACGATAGATCAATTCCATCGTTATAGCATATTAATCCCATATGCTAAACAAGCTAGATATGTACATGAAAAGATAGCAATTAAATTACCAGAAGAAGTTGCTAAAATCATCATTACTTATATCGAAAGATATAACTTAAATCTAAAAGATAAGTTATTTGATTTAGGAGAAAATTCTGCATGCTTTTGCTCAAAAGTGATTAATACACAATTATTTGATTTTGCTCCTAAAGCCTACAGAGAAGCTGTACTTGCAGGTGACATGATAAAACAAAAATATTCTTTTTCTGATTTTAGGCATCATGTCGGCTATAGTTTGGCAATGGCAGGATCTTCTGCTGAGGAAATTGCATATATCTTAGGTCATTCTTCAGTGGTAACAGCTAGGCATTATATTTTCTCTACACCAGAGCTAGCTCAAATTAGAGCTCAAGCACTTGGAAATAATTCCTTGTACAAACAAATGATAGCTATGCTTCTCACTGGAAGGTTGATTTATAAGAAAGATTGGCATGGAAAAAAAGTATTAGGAAATATTGGTAGTAAAATTCATTATGATATAGGTGGGTGTTCATATGAAGACAAATGTCTATTTCAACCTGTTCGCAATTGTTATGGTTGTATGTATTTCCATCCCTTTATAGATGCTAATCACAGGAATGTGCTAGAAAGTATCCAAAATGAAATTAATGATTTGATCAAACTGTCAGATGGTATAGGTATTTCCAGAAATCCACTTATTCGAGTCCATGAGTCCACTAAATTTGAAATTGAATCCGTAATTGCTCGTTGTGAAACACACAAGGGTGATATTTATGAATTTTGAAAAATATAATGCTTTTATTGATGAACAGAAGATTTTCTTTAAAGAAAATATTAAACCAAATTTCAAATGGGAATGGACTGATCCTGAATGGGCTGGAGGGGTTATTGGTTCAGGATGGTTGCTTTCACGTAGTGGAAAAACACGTTTTTCATTTCAGGCAACGAGAAGAATGAAAGGAATAAATGACATTCCTATAAACATAAAGTATCAAGAATTTATTAAAGCTGTAATGGTTCTTAGTTATAGAAAGGCTAATTCAAAAACTTCTCCGCAAAAATTATATGCAGAGGTGCTTATTATTAAGCGTTGGTTTAGTGAATTATTTAGAACGAATCCCGAGAATACTCATCCCTGCTTCTTATCAACATTAACTTTAGAAAATTCTTTTAAAATACTAGCTGAAAACTCAAATAAAGCTAACCTTCCTGACCATGCTGGAACATATCTTAGATTACAGCAAATGCTAAATCATTATGGTTTTACTGAACAACCATTAGAATTTTCTCAAAAATATTTATACATAAATTCTATAAATAGAACACCGAATGCAAAAAAAACAAAAGCTTTGATAGATCAGTTAGAGCTTGATGAAGATGATCTTAATAAAGAAAAGCTGATTTCTATTCAGACATTTATTAATATTGTTTCGCTAATAAGTTTGTGTAAAACGAATGGTGAAAAGATAGTTCTCAATCTGTTGTTATTGCTTATAATCACTGGTTTACGTTCGACAGAAGTTATTCTTCTAAAAACAGATGCTTTAATTAAAAAACCTATACTTGATCCTGTCACCCAAAAACACTTAACTTTAGATGGTATTAAGCAATATACCTTAGGTATTCAATATCACGGTGCCAAAGGTGCTGGTTATAGAATCCACTGGGTTGAGCCATCATCTGTAAAACTAGTTGAGAGTATTTTTAAATCTGTGTTGGAACTTACATCTGAATATCGAAGTCATCTAAATTACATAAGATCGAAAGGCTGTAAAGATTATTTTCCTAAATCCATAGATGATATAATGGAAGATTATCTTGAGATTGATGATTTAATTAATACTATTTTTAGTTTGAAAGAATATAAATCAGGTCGGGCTGGACAAAGAGCGACTGTTACACTTAATCTTAATAAAGTTTCTATTCTAAGGTCTGAAAAAAATGGTGTAAATAACAAAAGATATTATTTAAAAAAGGATATTGATGCACACCTAAAATCATTAATCAAATCAAATTTAGAAAATCCAATTGATTATGTGTTTAATTATGAAGGTAAAATTGAAAAGATCGCTTACGAAGATTTGCTTTTTATACATGAATATAGATCTATTAATATGGGGAAAGATTTTATCTTTAAATCACTTGTGGTTCCATTCAGTGTGATAATGATTAATAATTTTTTAGGTGCTAGGTCAGTTAATTCATCTAAGTCAGTGTTTCAAAAATATAATTTATTAGAAACAGAATCAGAACATTCAAGATTAACCAGCCATATTCCACGACATAACATAAATACTTTTCTTGCCCTTAGTGGCTTAGCCGAGCATTTGCAGGCAATGCTAATGGGGCGTGTGGATATTAAACAAAATCAATATTATCACCACTTAGCGTTAAAGCAACGTAAAGTTGCGGCTAGTATGCTAGAAAAATATGATCTGATGTCTCCAAGCGTAGTTAATCAAGCACAGAAAACTGATTCCCCAATAGATGCTATTAAGCAAGATGGTTTAATGTTCTTTTCAGAACAGTTAGATCTAGAAAATAATTTAAAGATGAATTTACAGACTTTTGACTCAAAAATTGAAGTATCTAATTATTTAAAGGACTCATTTTTTGATGAGTATTTTCAAGATATTGCTGAATCATTTAATGAATTGATTAAAGAAGATCAAACATTAGCTAACTCATTAGTTCAACGGCATGCCTGTTTACATCCCTTACCTTTTGGCGGCTGTATGCGTGAGGTTGCTGTGCATGATTGTCCTAAACGTCTTGCCTGTCAATCTGGCGATCAATGTGGAAACTTTGCTCTAACTGGCCGAAAAGGTGAATTAGAAGTTCTGCAACACACTTTGAATAATTTGTTGGTTGAGTTTGAATATATAGAACAAATCGTAGCTCATGATTCTACATATACTGAAATGCTTGCACAGTTCCGTCAAAAAATTCATTATTTAAGGGATTTAAAAGAAAAAGCACTTGATAGGCAAAATAAATTAATACCTATTCCTGTTTTTCCTTATGGAGATACGATCACTAAATTACCAACAACATTAAGTGAACTATTTGCCATAGAGCAACAAAAAATTGAGTCTAAGGAATCCTGAAATGTTACGTGGTAAACAATTAGATGAAGTAATAGAGCAAGAATTGCAAATGATGTTAGTTGAGGGTTTTGAGAAATCGCCTATTTCGCACAAAGCTCTACATAACCGCTTAACTTTTAAGAGGTATATATCTGGCGGATTAAGTACCTTAAGTTCTGTTGAAAGGAAGAAACTCATCAGCTTATATTTATCAGAACAAATTTCGCCATTAAACTTAAAAGCAAAAGAACAGCAACTTTATGTGAATAAAAAGACAAGACAGGCTCTTTCCGATACTAATAAAAATCTACGTACACAAATTGAAGACTTAGAGTCTCAGCTTCATCAGAATACGGAAACACTTATAGATATCATTGAAGAAGTAAAACTAAGGACTAATTTGAAGATTGATCATCTATTGGCCCCCTACCTACTCAAAAAGTATCTATCAAGGGAGTAGTATTTTGGGGTTAACATTTAGCATTTTAGATATTTGATAGAGTTTTCAACAGTAATATTGACTTCTCCACTTTCAATTCGCCATAAATAGCTACGGTCAATTGCAGTTAATAGTGTTAACTGTTCTTGGCTGATGTAAGCTTCCAGTGAAGCCCGCTTGAACTCTAGCAGGCTCTCAGTTATGCGGCTGTGAATCACGCAATTTATAACTTGTAGTGGCTTTGTTGCACAAACCTAGCTTAGAAGGTTTTTTCAGCATTATAATTTCAAAATGAATAAACCTACGCCTAAAACCTATCGTACAACTAACTGGTCTTCCTATAATCGTGCCCTCATTAACCGAGGTAATATTTCCATTTGGTTTGATCCAAACACTCAATGGTATGCACAACCACAAGGCAAGCAAGGTCGAAATCAAACTTACTCTGCCCTGCTATTCAATGCTGTTTAATGATCAAATCTTTATTCAGACTTTCTTTACGCATGGTCACAGGTTTTGTTCAAAGTCTAATTAAACTGTGTGGATTAAATTGGACTGCGCCAGATTACAGTACGCTTTGTCGAAGACAAAAACATATTGATATTGCAATTAGCTATCAAAAAAGTAGTGATGGATTACATCTACTCGTAGACTCAACTGGCTTAAAGTTTCTAGGTGAAGGTGAATGGAAACGTAAGAAACATGGACCTGAATATCGTCGCCAATGGCGTAAGCTTCATATTGGGATCGATGCTGAAACCCTTCAAATACGTGCAGTACAACTCACAACAAATAATGTGAGTGATTCGCAAGTACTCGGTGATTTACTTGCTCAAATTCCTTTAGATGAACAAATTGATTCAGTCTATACCGATGGTGCTTATGATACGAAGCACTGTAGACAAGTCATTTTAGATCGAGATGCACATGCAGTCATTCCGCCAAGAAAAAATGCAAAACCATGGAAAGATCAGAAATTGAGATCTTTAGAGAGGAATGAATTGTTAAAAACAGTGAAACGTTTAGGAAGAACGCTTTGGAAAAAATGGTCTGGTTATCACCGTCGAAGTTTGGTTGAAACCAAGATGCATTGCATCAAATTATTAGGCGATAAATTAACGGCAAGGAGTTTTTCTAGTCAGGTAAATGATATCCATGCACGCATAGCTGTATTGAATAAATTTGCAGAATTAGGTGTACTAGCTCAAACCTGATCTGACAGTTACCCATTTTTTATTGTGCCTGTCAGGTTAAATTTGAGCTAAATTTTTCTCAGCCCAAATCCGTTTTCCATCAAGTAAAGTTTCAAGTGGTGTACGACCACAGCACATTTTTCCTTGATGAGTCCGTTCAGTATTATAGAATTTCAGCCAATCGTCTAGATCAACTTGTAATTCTTCCAATGAGCTATAAAGCTTCTTCCTAAACGTAATTTGATAGAACTCCTGCAAAATCGTCTTATGGAAACGCTCACATATACCATTTGTTTGCGGGGAAGCTGCTTTTGTCTTCGTGTGATCAATATCATTAACTGCCAGATACAACTCATAGTCATGTTGTTCTACCTTACCGCAATACTCAGTACCTCTGTCTGTGAGGATGCGAAGCATTGGTAAGTCCTGAGATTGATAGAATGGCAACACACGATCATTGAGTAAATCAGCCGCTGTAATCGGTGTTTTTGTTGTATAGAGCTTGCAATGAACGACCTTACTATAAGTGTCGATGAATGTTTGTTGGTAGATTCGTCCAACACCTTTGAGATTCCCGACATAAAAGGTGTCTTGCGCGCCTAAATAGCCTGGATGAGCTGTTTCGATTTCACCACAAGCAACGTCATCCTCATGCTTACGTTCAAGTGCCGCAATCTGCTGATCATTTAATTCAATACCATCCTGTGCCACTTTAGCCTCAAGTGCTTTTAAACGCTTCTTAAAGTTTTCTAAATCATGACGAAGCCATATAGAGCGAACCCCACTCCCTGAAACGAATACACCCTTCTTGCGTAATTCATTACTAGTACGGTGCTGACCATATGCGGGATATTGAATTGCGAAATCAATAACAGCCTGTTCAGTAGCATCATCTACACGGTTTTTTAAATTTGGTACTCGACGGGATTTATTGATCAGTGCGTCAATATCACCAGACTTCACTAACTCTTGATAGCGATAAAATGTATCTCTTGAAACACCCATCACTTTGCATGCTCTGGATACATTCTGAAGCTCTTCAGCTAAATTGAGCAGACCTACTTTGTGTTTAATGATTTGATTGTTAGTATGCAACATAAGAAAGTTACCTTTGTTTGATTAAGATTTCGACACCTTTATCAAAACGGGTAACTTTCTCTTTTTCAAGAAGAATGTACGATCAAGTCTGAACTAATACAAATTAGGTCGGCCTCATACCCAAGTTGTCACTTGAGTTCTATTCAAATGAGCAGAGTACTGTCTTTTAAATCTTTGTGCAACAAAGCCACTTGTAGTTCTCCCTCATTAGAATGATTCAAGTTGATCTTTTTCAATATCATTGAAAATATTCACTATAAAACTATTCTTATTTTCTAATTCCTTTAACTCTTTAGATATAACATTCTCATATTTGTCGAAAAAACATTGTAGATCTGGGTTTTTAGTAATGATATTTTCAATGAAAACTTTCTCGATTTTACGTCTTTCGAGTGCATTTTCCAAACTCTTTTGTTCCTCAATTAATGCTTCTTTGACTTTCTTTACTTTTTCAACATTTCGATAGGATTTTAAATAAGAGGATTCGCTGTATCTAAAAATATTACGGTTATCCTCATCTCTCACTGTTAAAAGAAAATTGCATTTTACTAGTATATTTAATCCTCTATAAATACTTTGCTTTTCAGAGAGTTTAACAAATTGTCTATCATTAAAAATAGCCTTTATAAAGTCATTCGCTCGCCATTCGATGATTTCATAATTCAGTAAAATGTGAAAAAAATCACTGTAAAAAGGTAGAGTATATTTTGACATGTATAAGCACAATTAAAGCAAAAGAGAGTTGATGACCTTAGTTTTGAACTGTATATAGATTCATAACTAATTGGTAGAGGATCAAAAATAAGCACTTGAGATCAACGCAGATCTGGCAAGCTTGTTCAAAAGTTACCATCGAGCAATGCAATGTAGACTACTTGATTTCACAATACTAAGGAATCCTTAGTAATAACTCAAGTTGAAACTAAGAAAATCTTAGTTTTAAGGTGGGTGCTTATGTATAATGTCAACACATAATTTAAATGTTTTTGCCTTACGATTACGTATAGCGCGCAAAGCAAAAAAACTTTCACAAGAGCGCTTGGGGATCTTGGCTGGAATTGATGAATCTTCTGCTAGTGCGCGTATGAATCAGTATGAACGTGGAAAACATGTTCCTGATTTTTTAATGGCTTCCAAAATTGCAGAAATTTTAGATTTACCAACAGCATATTTTTATGTAGAAAACGATTTATCGGCAGAAATAATACAAGTTAGTCATGCTTTAAGTAATGAGCAGAAGTTAGAAGTTCTACGATTTATTAAAGACTTACAAAAGTTTTGAATCTTATATCTTTCTTCTTGAATAAGATGAGTATAGTTCATGATGCAACTCTGACTTCGGTCTGGCGGAGGCAAAATGCTAGCTCATCTTGCCTCCTTCCTAATTGCTTAACTTGAACCGTAATACCATCAACTATTGGTACATGATTTTTAGAGAAGCAATCTACGATTATCAGTTTGGATTGCTACCAAGCTGGGCGAAAGAGTTGAAGTTCAGCAGTCATACCTATAACGCTCGTACAGAAACAGTTGGTGATAAACCTAGTTTTCGACATGCATGGAAGTACAGCAAGTTTTGTCTGGTGCCAGTTCAAGAGTTCTATGAACCGAAATACATCAATGGCAAGCCACACTGTTATACCATCAAGTGCAAAGATAATCAGCCTTTTACAGTTGCTGGTATCTATGATGACGCTGTGATAAATGGGAATAAAGTACGCTCATTTTCAATGTTAACCATTAATTCAGACCATCACCCTTTCATGAACCAATTCCACGCACCTAAGAATGAAAAACGATCAATCATCGTCATTCCAGAGCAATATAGAAAAGATTGGCTAACTGCAGATCATGAGCATGCGCATGAATATTTCTTTCACATGTCTGATGAATTCGTCACTTTTCCACGCGATGAGCAGAAACAAAACGACTTATTTTGACGTCTCCTTGTTTATCCACAACTTTTAAATTTGAATTTTAATCTCTGTTAGTAATATCATATTTAGACAAATTCTACTTCCAAACACGCCACTGTAGCGTAGGAGTATCACATGTCTAAGAAGTTGCCCATCTACTTCTCTGATGACGCATGGTCATCTTTGCAAGAGCTCATGGGTCCAGAGGGTAAGCCAAGCCCTACCATCAATACAGTTCTAGAACAAATCGCTGTTCAAAATGAACTTGTTGAGAAATTAGGGTTAACCGCAGTACTACCCAAATCCAAAGTCTCAATTCCAGTCTCTTTAGAGCGCATTCCTGCTGGTCCTGCATTTAGTACCAAGGATGAACAAGATAAAGCACTCGATCTGAATGAGTTCCTTATTCATAACCCTATTTCTACATTTATCGCTTACGTAGACAGTGAATCGATGCTTGATGCAGGTTTTGAGATTAATGATCCGATCATTGTTGATCGCAGTATAGAAGCAAAGCACTACGATATCGTAATTGCATTAATTGATAATAGTTCTTCGACAATTAAGCGGTTAATGATTACAAGCAAGATGTCTAAGTCTGAAATCAAAGAGATTTTCGGAGATGAAGACTACCCTCTTCCAGACCTTTGGTTAAAAGCTGAGAATCCTAGATACAATCACATCATTCCCAACGACAGTCAGACAATATCTATTTGGGGTGTAGTGACTTTTAATTTAAAACGTATTCATCACCGTTCATAAAAAGAAGAATAAAAATGAAAAGTGAAAATGAAATATTCGCGTTAGTTGACGTGAATAATTGCTACGTCTCGTGTGAACGTGTGTTTAACCCTGCCCTAAATGATCGCCCAACCATTGTGCTCAGCAACAACGATGGCTGTGCCGTGGCAAGAAGCCAAGAAGCAAAAGACTTAGGTATAAAGATGGGGGTTCCTGTATTTCAGATTCAGGATTTGATCAAACAACATAACATTCAGGTTCTCTCGAGTAATTTCTCTCTGTATGGTGAAATGTCCAGACGCTTTATGGAGCTTCTCGGGAGTTATGTTGCACCTGGAGAGCAAGAAGTCTATTCAATTGACGAATGCTTCCTAAAGCTCACAGCGTATGAGCACTTATTTGACCTGACAGAATATGCGCAAGATATGAGAATTAAAACATTCCAATGGTTAGGCCTACCCTGCTGTATTGGAATCGGTCGCTCTAAAACTGAAGCCAAGATTGCCAATCATTTAGCCAAGAAGAACAAGTATTTTGGTGGCGTGTGTAATTTAGTTCATATGGACCAGTGCTCTGCTGAGACTTTACTGGCGCAAGTCGATGTATCTGATGTTTGGGGAGTCGGCAGGCAGAACTGCAAGAAACTCAATGCTATGGGCATCCAGTCTGTTCTAGATCTGATTAACGCCAATCCTAAAGAAATTAAAAAGCAATTCAGCATCGTCATGGAAAAGACAGTACTTGAGTTACAGGGTTTGTCTTGTATCGACCTGACTGATGATGCAGTAGCCAAAAAGCAGATTATCAGCAGCCGTTCATATGGCAGCCCTGTGTATGAAGTGGATGATCTAAAGGCTTCGGTGCGACTCTATGTAGCCAGAGCAGTAAAGCGAATGCGTGATGATGGCTCAATATGCAAGATGATTGGGGTTTATATTCAAACCAGTCGATTTGATAAGACTGAGCGTTACACCCCATACACCGTAGTTCAGATGCATGAGTATACAGACGACTGGTTACTTATCACCAAGGCTGCAATGAAAGGTATCGATCAGATATTTAAGAAGGGTTTTAAGTATAAAAAGGCAGGAATCGTACTTTTAGAAATTAAGGATAAATCCAAATTTGTGCCTGATCTATTCACGGACTATTCGCATAAGCAAGAGCGCGAACAACTTTCAGATGTTATTGAAGCCATCAGTGAACGGTTTGGGAAGAATCTCGTTACGCTAGGCATTGCCAACAATCAAGAAGCCTCATGGCACATGAATCAAAACCTTAGATCACCATCGTATTTAACAAAATGGTCTGACTTACCTAGAGTAGGATAAAAACATGCACTTATTTAAATTAACTGACGAACAAATTACTCAACTCCTAATCCCGAAACGATTTGTACCACCTACTCCGCAAGAATATGAAGGCAAGAACATGGTTTATGTTTTTGATAGTGATGATAAGTTTGAACTGACTTATTATGAGCTGGTGGATATCATTAGCAAAGCGAGAATGGCTGGACCGAAGTTGATACCTGTACTTGGTGCTGTGAATTAAGTAATTTCAATGTGCTCATGTGTGAGGCATTTGTTTTTTAATAATTAATATTAGAGGTGGATTTAGAGATCGCTAAATTGAAACGATCTCTATGAATCACACAATTCAAGGATAAACTGATACTTTACTCGGGCAAGCTTGCAAAGTACCTTGCGGCCTTTTTTTAAGATTTCTCGTTCCTCTTCAGTCTGTTTAAGCTGACTTTTAAGGTGAAGGATTTTTTTCTTTGCTTCGATTAGTTCATGTTCATCAGGGGGTGTTGCGTAAAGGCTGTACGACCTTTAGCCATTTATAAATATTGTGCTCAGATACACCTAAACGTTCTGCTACATCAGTGACAGAATATCCACGTTCTGTAATCAATTTAATAGCTTCATCTTTAAATTCTGGGCTGTATCGTTGTCGACTCATAATGTTCTCTCCTATGCAAAAAGAATAGATGATATTTGTCTAGGAGAGTGGTGGCAGTCCAAGAATAGGCGAAATTTGTCTTTCTTTGGGTACCATCGATTAAAACTCTTCGCTCTAGACCATAAAAATAAGGCTATTTGCATTTTAAGGTGGGATTTTTTTAAATCTCGCCTTATTTTTTAACTTACCAAACTCTAATTTTTGCAATCTAAGGTTGAACTACTTGAACTAATCAATTTTAAAATTTGCATTATAAGGTTGAAAGTGAATTTAGCTTTTTAACAATTCTTTAAGTTGACTCAAATATTCATTTGCTTTTTGTTGAGCATTTTCTTCTGATGAATTCAAATCGGATTGTATCTTAATGATGCTTTGCTCAAACTGGTTCAATTCCAAATCACTCAATCGTTGTTCATCTTTGTACATATCTATAGTTGCTCGACACAAATTAATGAAGTGTTCTGTTGTTTTGTGCTGATAATTACAACAAGCATGAATGATATTTTTGAGTCGTCTGTGGCGTAGCTCAATATTGATTGGTTTATAAGTTGGATGGCTTGCGCTAAAAAATAGTGCCTTATCTATGGCATCACCGCTATACCAACCTTTATCCAAATTTTCTTGTGCTGCTTGAATATAAATTTCTGCTACTCGCTTCCTGTCAGCCAAAATGTATTTCTCAATTTCAGCTTGGTCAGTTAAAAGCTCAATTGGTTCAAACTGAACTTTAGTGCCGTATCTGTTTTGGGTAGATTGATCATTTACTCGCAGAAAAATGGTTGCACCTATTTCTATATCTGATAGTACGGTATTTTTGACAAGTTGGGCTTGATAATTTTTTACACTACCGATCAGTTCAGCTTGAATATACTTTGTTCCAATTTTTAAGATACGAAACTGTCCAAATGCTGTCATTTTTTCTTGCTTATTTGGCATCTCACACCAAGCCTAATGATTATCCTGTGATAAATTTTAACATTAAGTCTTTATTATGAAATAAAAAAGTAGTCAGATTTGAATTTTTTAAATATTGCATTTCAAGGTTGGAAAATTTACGTTTATTGCATAATATTTAACTATTGCAAAATAAGGTTGAAAATAAAATGGCATCTGCACCAAACAATACTAAATCGACACTGGCAAGTTTTATTTGGAACAATGCGAATGATCTTTGGGGGGATTTTCCGCATACAGAGTTCGGTAAAATCATTTTGCCCTTTACGGTATTAAGACGTTTGGAATGTGTACTTGGACCAACTAAAGATGCTGTTCTCAATACTTATGCGCAATTTAAAGAGGCTTTGTTGCACAAAGATTTGAAATGCAAAGCGCCCCTAATTGAGCCAAATTTAAGGCGTAACTTGGGTAAGTGGTCGACCTAATTCCGTAAATCTGTTAAGGACTGCTACACGTGCATGGATCTCATTCACTTGGCTATCAAAACTCCTTGCACTGAGTTTATCTCCTAATAATTTGATGCAATGCATCTTAGTTTCAACCAAACTTCGCCGATGATAGCCTGACCATTTTTTCCATAGTGTCCTGCCTAAACGTTTAATTGTTCGAAGTAATTCATTTCGCTCTAGCGAGCTACTCTTTGTATCTTTCCATGGTTTCGCATTTTTTCTAGGTGGAATCACCGCATGCCCTTGCCGATCTGCAATGACCTGACGGCATTGCTTGGTGTCATAAGCTCCATCGGTATAAACAGAGTCAATCCGCTCATCTTGTGGAATCTGATTAAGTAAATCACCAAGCACCTGTGAATCACTGACATTATTGGTTGTAAGCTGAACTGCTCGTATTTGTAGGGTTTTAGCATCTATACCAATATGAAGTTTACGCCATTGGCGACGATATTCAGGTCCATGTTTCTTGCGTTTCCATTCGCCCTCACCTAGAAACTTCATGCCTGTAGAGTCCATGAGTAGATGCAGCCCATCGCTACTTTTTTGGTAGCTGATTACAATATCAATATGCTTTTGTCTTCTACAAAGCGTGGTGTAATCTGGAGCTATCCAATTTAATCCGCAAAGTTTAATCAGACTTTGCACAAAGCCAGTGACCATACGTAAAGACAGACGGAATAAGGATTTAATCATTAAGCAGCATTGGATGGCTGCGTCGGAGTAGGTTTGATTTCGCCCTTGTTTGCCTTTTGATGGCGCATACCATTGCGTAGCAGGATCAAACCAAATGGCAATATTTCCGCGACTCATGAGTGCTCGGTTATATGCGGGCCAATTGGTTGTGCGGTAGATTTTGTGTGTAGGCTTCTTCATTTGAAAATTATATCGCTGAAAAAGCCTTTACAGATAGGTTTGTGCAACAAAGCCATTCGTTAATTAAACAAAATCAATTTTATGCTCAACATCTATAAATCCTAGAAATCTGGATAAATATTTTCTTAATATTTTTCCTACTATAGGAAATCATTTATTCGTCTTTGAAGTTTAAAAATTTATTAGTAATATATTCTACAAATATGTTGAGTATACTACATGTCTATTTCTTTACTCATAACATCTCTGCCTACACAGAACACAAGCACTCGGATGAGAGTCTGGCGATCTTTGAAAGCAAGTGGTGCCGCGACCCTTAGAGATGGGGTCTACATACTCCCTATTAATCATAGTGAGAAGTTTACCTCTATTGCTAATGATGTTGTTTCTGAACAAGGAACTGCTTATATGTTTTACGCAGAGCCACCTTTAAATCTTGAACTCGCACCTATTTTCAGTCGAAAAGAAGAGTACGAAACCCTCTATAAACAACTCACGGAAATAAGAGATCGTCAAACTAAAGATGATAAGAAAGAACTACTCAAACAGATTCGTAAATTAAGAAAAAGCATCGATGCACTTGTAGACATTGACTATTATCCAGATGAGACTCAAGTACAAGTTCTTAATGAACTTTCCTTATTGGAACTCACTATTGCACGTCTCGGTGAAGTCAATGAACCTAAAGCTATACAAGCTCATATTCAACATCTGGATAAAGGTAATTATCAAAACAGAATTTGGGCAACACGTAAAAGACCTTGGATTGATCGTCTAGCCTCTGCATGGCTAATCAAAACCTTTATAGATACCTCACCAACATTCATTTGGTTAGAAACCCCAACTGATTGCCCCGAAGATGCATTTGGATTCGATTTTGATGATGCAACTTTCAGTCATGTCAATCATTGGGTGACCTTCGAAGTTCTTTTACATAGTTTTGATCTAGAAACACCCGCATTAAAGAAAATCGCTGAAATTGTTCATTACCTTGATGTAGGAGGAATTGAGCCTCCAGAAGCGATCGGTATTGAAAAAGTTATTCAAGGAATTCGAAGTCAGATAAGTGACGATGACCAATTATTTGCATTATCGAATTACATTTTCGATGGCTTATATGCCAACCTATCAAGAGAATAATCATGGAACAAGAACTTGTTATACAACCAGAACAAGAGATACAGTCAGTTTCATTTTGGCAAGCATTCCTATTCTGGCTTAAATTGGGGTTCATTAGTTTTGGGGGGCCCGCAGGTCAAATTGCGGTCATGCACCAAGAACTGGTTGAACAAAAGCGTTGGATTTCAGAGAAGCGATTCTTGCATGCACTGAACTATTGTATGCTCTTACCGGGCCCTGAAGCACAACAATTAGCAACTTATATCGGTTGGTTAATGCATAGAACCGTGGGTGGTTTAGTTGCAGGGATTCTTTTTGTACTACCCTCACTATTTATTTTGATTGGTCTTTCATGGGTTTATGTAAAATTTGGTGATGTACCCATTATTGCAGGGCTCTTTTACGGTATTAAACCTGCTGTTGTTGCCATTGTTTTTCATGCAACACATCGAATCGGCAGTCGATCACTTAAAAATAAATTTTTATGGCTGATTGCAGCCCTTTCATTTATTGCTATATTTTTCTTCAACTTACCCTTTCCTTTAATTGTGCTCTCTGCCGCAATCATTGGTTATCTAACCAGTAAAAAATATCCAAGCCTATTTTCTAGTGGAAACGCACACCAGCAGAGTAAAAAAGATTATGGTCGTGCTTTAATTGATGATGATACTCCTACACCTGAACATGCGATCTTTAGCTGGAAACGATTGGGCAGTATTCTGCTAATTGGTGGTCTACTGTGGTTTATTCCAATCCTGAGCCTAAGCTTAACGCTGGGGTGGGATCATACTTACACCCAAATGGCTTGGTTCTTTACGAAAGCAGCCCTGCTCACCTTTGGTGGTGCCTATGCAGTATTGCCTTATGTTTATCAGGGTGCTGTAAGCTATTACGGTTGGTTAAGTCCGACTCAAATGATAGATGGCTTAGCTCTAGGTGAAAGCACGCCCGGCCCTTTAATTATGGTGGTCGCATTTGTTGGCTTTTTAGGAGCATTCAATCAAGCACTCTTAGGCTCAGATCATTTATTCTTGGCGGGCACCATTGGAGCAAGCATAGTCACTTGGTTTACTTTCCTGTTTTCCTTTGTTTTTATTTTAGCTGGTGCACCAATTATCGAATCAACACATAATGAGCTCAAATTTACAGCTCCGTTAACGGCTATTACAGCCGCAGTTGTTGGTGTGATTCTTAACCTTGCCCTATTTTTTGCTTATCATGTACTTTGGCCAACAGGATTTAACGGCTCTTTCGATATTGTTGCTGCGTTAATTGCACTTGTAGCTTTGGTTGGCTTATTTCATTTCCAGCTCAAAGTGATGTACGTCCTTGCAGCTTCTGCATTAATTGGTTTAATTTGCTTTAACTTTCTTTCTATGTAATTTAAACAGTCGAAGTATAAGCTTCGACTGTTTTTTATATCTTTATATTTCTATTTGACTACCGATCTCTACCACACGATTCGATGGAATCTGGTAAAAATCACTGATAGGACTAGTATTCTTATGCATACTCGAAAATATTTGTTCTCTCCATTTATCTAAGAGCTTATTCTGTTTAGAAATAATTCGTTCACGTGAAACGAAGAAGCTGATTTCCATTAGATTAAACTCAATATGATAAGCATCAAAAACAGCTTCAAGCTCTATAGGTAAATTGGGTTGTTCTTTAAAACCATAATTCAATTTAATCCGAAAGAAGTCTAGCTCTAACTGTTCAACAAGAAACCTATCATCCTTAGAAACATACGGTATATCTTGGACATCAACTGTAACCAATACATTTCGTTCATGCAGAATTTTATTGTGCTTTAAATTATGCAAAAGTGCATGGGGAACAACATTTGGTGTACCCGTGAGGAAGACGGCAGTTCCAGTAACTTTATTAACCGAATCATCTACATGTTGAATGAACATATCTAAAGGTAGTGTATCGCTCTGAAGTTTTGTCTGAAGCTCCCCCCTACCTCTCTTCCAGATCATCATTAATGTGAAAACAATAAGGGCAACCACTACAGGCATCCACCCACCAATAAAGAATTTTAATAGGTTTGAACTTAAGAGTACCAAATCAATTACAACGAATGGAACAATAAATAGAATAAGTTTCCAAGTCTTCCATTTCCAATAACTATAAGCTAAAAAACCAACCAGAAGAGTGTCACAGAACATAGTCACAGTAACAGCTAGACCATAGGCTCCTGCTAAATTGCTACTACTTTTAAACAATAGAACAACTGCAATAATAGAAATAAATAAAAGCCAATTTAAAAAAGGAATATAAATTTGGCCCATTTCTGATTCAGAAGTATGCTGTATCGTTAAACGAGGTAAATACCCTAACTGGATTGCTTGTTTTGCCATTGAAAATACACCACTGATTAATGCTTGTGATGCGATAACCGCGGCAGCAGTAGCAAGTACAATCATTGGATAGAGTAACAATGACGGAACTAATAAATAAAATGGATTAGAAATAGCAGTAGGATCTCGAAGTAATAGAGCACCTTGTCCTGCATAATTCAGAATTAAACAAGGCAGTACGATAAGGAACCAACCGAACCGAATTGGTGCAACACCAAAATGTCCCATGTCAGCATAAAGGGCCTCACCGCCTGTCACGGTCAATACCACAGCCCCCATCACAAAAAAAGAAATTAGCGGGTTAGTGAGGATAAAAGAAATTCCCCAATGCGGGCTCAAAAAGGCCAAAATTGAAGGGCTTTGAATAATACTCATCCCCCCTAATCCACCGATGGCTAAAAACCACAATAAAGTGATAGGACCGAAAAACTTCCCCATTATAGCCGTGCCATGCCTTTGTACTAAAAACAAAGCTGTTAAAATTCCGATACTGATAGGGACAATGTATTTTGCAAGTGTAGGTGTAGCAATAGACAAACCCTCAACCGCAGATAACACTGACATTGCAGGGGTGATGATTCCATCCCCAAAAAATAAAGATGCTCCAATAAATCCTAAAGTAGTAATAATTATTTTTGTTCTATTCGAGAGCCCCTTTTGACGAAGATTCAAAGCTAACAATGCCATGATTCCCCCCTCACCATTATTATCGGCTCGCATGATCACCATGACATATTTAAGCGAGACAATCAGGGTAATAGTCCAAAATATTAAAGAGAGAATTCCCAAAATATTAATTTCATTGATAGGCATACCATGTGTTGCATGGAAGCTTTCTTTTAACGCATAAAGTGGGCTCGTACCAATATCTCCAAAAACCACACCTAATGCAGCTAACGTTAATATGGGGACACCAGCCTTTTCGGCTACCTGATTTTGCATATAGTAAAATCACATGATAAAAATTGTATCGATACTAGCACTACAATAACAACATTTACTCTTTAGACTAAAAAACCATAATTTCCTCACTTATTATTGTTTTTACAATTAATTGTAAAATAAAGGAAAATTCAACTAATTATTACTTCTCTCTTTATATATTCTAGAACATCAGCCATTTGAATTAGCGTAGAAATAACTTCCCTCAAACAAAATATCTAAAAATGATGAACAGAATACCGACTTTCTTATTCGCAGCCCAGTCATTGCATGTTCATCCAAACAGAACCTCGATTGAATTAGCTTTATGACTCTCGTTAATGAAGCTGCGAGATGTAATGCTAACAGTGCTTTCAGGTAATAAGGTATTGAAATAAATTTTGAACAATTCATATAAATAAGTTTCTCGTAATAAAAATTAAGCAGGTTGTTTGACCTGCTTAATTTGAGTAAGTTATATAGCAACTTGAAACTGAGTTATTCGATTTATCTCTACGGAAACATGAACGATTTCTTCGTGTATAGAGAGCCCTTTTCTGACACTATCGGCTGTCAGCTTATTGCTATCAGAATCTAATGAAAGAATACAAGAAAATTTACCTTTTCCTACCTTCCAAACATGAATATCAGTAATAACAGCCTGCGCATCTAATTCTTCAATGACTTCAATAATTTCACCAACTACAGGATGTTCCATTTCAGCATCAAGTAAGGTTTTACCTGTTTCACGAATTAATCCCCAAGACCAGTGTGCGACCAAGATGGCACCTACAATACCCAATACAGCATCCAGAAAGTCCCAACCAAAAAACTTACCGGCAAACAATGCAATAATTGCCAATATAGAAGTCACTGCATCAGCCACAACATGTAAAAAAGCAGCCTTTTGATTTAAGTCATGATTATCATGATTGTGAGCATGGTCATGATGATGGTGGTCATGCTTATGACCGTGATGATGGTGATGACTACTGTCATGCAGCAACCATGCACATACGAAATTTACAATCAATCCAATTACAGCAATTGAAATTGCTTCATTGTAGTGAATATTAACTGGATTCATTAAACGCTCAACAGACTGAATCCCCATAAATACAGCAACGACCATCAATAGAATAGCGCTTGAGTAACCGGCTAAAATTTCAATTTTCCAAGTGCCAAAGCAAAAACGCTGATCTTGTGAATATTTCCGAGCCATTCTATACGCAAAATATGCTAAGCCTAACGCCAGCATATGTGAACTCATATGCCACCCATCTGCTAACAAAGCCATTGAATTAAAAAACCATCCCCCAAAAATTTCAAAGACCATCATCACGCCAGTTAAAATGGTTGCTATCAAAATTTTCTTTTGTGCTAAAGGATTCCCCTCATCAAATTGATGGGTATGGTTACTTTTTACATTACTTAAATATTGCATTTGAATGTGCCACAATAGATACTCCCCCACAGTATATATTTTTTATGAGTAAAAGCTATGTCTCACTTAAATCAAAACAAAAAAATCATGAACCGTATAAAACGGATACAAGGTCAAACCAATGCCATAGAGCAGAACTTATTATCTGAAAATATTTCTTGTATCGAAGTTCTACAACAAATTGCCGCCGTAAAAGGAGCAATAACAGGTTTAATGAATGAACTAATTGAGCTTCATCTTAGAGAGCATGTACTTAGTGATTTAGAAAAAATAAATGAAGAAGATTTGAATGACTTCTTAGCCCTAATTAAACGTTATACATAAAAAAGAGCACAGTTTGTTATATCACTTAAAAACTGTGCTCAACTCACTCTTTGTTAATGACAGTGATGATCACCTGTTTTGCTATTGGTATGGCAACCCTGTGAATTTGTACCGCCTGAATGGGCATTTACATTTGTCACTGTAAGTATCAATAAAGAAAAAAATAAAATTTTGCTCATAACACCCTCTTTAAATTAATATTCAAGATATAAAGAAGTTAAACTGTACATTATTTAAACAAAATGTTCAAAATTTACTTAAAAAATACCAAGATAAAGCAAATAAATAAAAATATATCTTAATAATTTTGCACAAATAACAATTGATAAAAATTTAATGAACTTCTCTTTTAATACACCACTGACTAAGGTAATAGGATCGCCAATGATCGGAACCCAACTTAGAAATAATATTGCTGATCCGTATTGCATATATAAATTTTGGGCTCGTAGTAATTTGCTTTCTGAAATAGGAAACCACTTTTTATTCTTTAAAAGTTCCAGTTTCATACCAAACCACCAATTTAGACAAGAACCAAGGACATTTCCCACTGTAGCTACTAGGATGAGTAAAACAATAGAATATTCACCGAGTACCAATAATCCTGCTAGATCAGATTCAGACTGTAAAGGAAGTAGCGTAGCCGCTCCAAAGGCACTCAAAAACAAGAATAGATAAGCAATCATCTATTTAGGCCATTTCTGATGATATTCATCAATCACATATTCATGTTCATGCCTTTTACCATGCTTGTGATTCACTAAGTGCTCATGATCCGCAGGTAAATCATCATGTGAATGAACTAAAATCAAGTCATCCTGTTTTGGCCAAATGAAAAAAGCAAAAGACATTGCGATTAAAGCTATGATTGCCATAGGGACAAAAGTAAATAATGTTCCCACATTAGTACTTAACCATCCTACCAATGGATAAGTAATCAGCCAACAAGCATGAGAAAATGCAAATTGGGCAGCGAACAATGAAGTCCTATTTTCACTCGATGCAGATTTACGAATTAAACGACCTGTAGGCGTTTGTGATACAGAATATCCTGTCCCTAAAATAAACCACAAAACTAAAAGCCCTCTATAAGAAGATATTAAATATCCGCAGAACAGGCCAGCTACCAAAATTGCCGTACCAGTTAACATGACAGAGCGATCATTTAACTTTTCTAAGACTATAGGCAATATGAAGGCTGCCAACATTGAACCCAAACCAAATAAACCAAATGCCCATGTCGTCGCTTTTTCCGTCAAGCCAAAGGTCGTTTGAACAAGAACGACTGTATTTACGATAACGACTGCACTGGCTGATGCAATTGCCAGATTTAGTGCCAAAAGTGCTTTTAGACGCGGTGTATTAAAATAAATTTTTGTCCCTTGCTTTATACGGCTGTAGATACCTTTAAACTCAGGTACTTTAGCAATAGGTAGTTTTGCACTGACAACAAATAGAGCTGAGCCAATAAAACCAATTACTGTTCCTAAAAACAAATTGTGATAGCTAATATAGGTCAGAAGAAATCCAGCCAACATTGGGCTAATGATATTTTCTAAATCATAGGCTAAACGTGAAAGTGACAACGCATTTGTATATTCTTTTTCTTCAGGCAATACGTCAGGAATCATGGCTTGAAATGTTGGTGTAAAGGCAGCAGATGCAGATTGTAAAATAAAAATTAAGACATAAATTTGCCAAATCTGAGTGACAAAAGGCAGACATAATGCTGTTAAAGCACGAATGATATCTAAAACTACTAAAACTTTTTTACGTGGTAGTCGTTCCGCAAATGCTGAAGCAATAGGTGCAACACCAATATATGCAATCATTTTGATTGCCAGCGCTATCCCAAGTACCTGAGCTGCTTCACCCTTGGCAATATCATATGCCTGCAAAGCTAACGCAATCGTAATGAGTCCCGTACCAATCAAAGCAATGACTTGAGCTAAGAACAAATGCCTATATGTTGTATTTTTTAATACTTCTAGCATTTTAGGGACTCCTTTATTTAGAACCTAATTGTTATGCAGAACAGGTTCCAAATGAGGTCTAAACCTCATCTGGAATTTTAAAAATTAAAAGACTTTTTTCATTTCACTAAATTGACCTTCTACATTTAGAGTCACAGTGATTGTATTTTCAGTACGATTGCGCCAGAACCAGCCATGCTTACCATCGAATGCAGCAGTTAATGTTCCCTGTTGAGCGGTTTCATTTTTCCCTTTACCATAGCCATGATAGAAACCTTTTGGTGCATTTACAGCATCACCATGTGTGTCGTAGTTTAAGCCACCACCTGAAGACTTCCAATCAAAGGCTACACTCGCATCTTTAGGCATACTTAGCTTCACTTCCGTTGCCTGATTTGGTTTTAACTCAAGTGAAATTGTTTCTTTGGCAATTGGAGGCATCGGCATTTTTGAAGATGAACCCAATGGTAATGCACTACTTAAATTTTCAGTTTCCTGTTTAACTTGATTTGGAATTGAAGCCACTTGAGCTTCTCCTATCCCATTTTCTGATTCTTCCGCTAAGGATTGTTTGATCTCACCCATTTTGCTTAATCCAAGTACTTTACCAATCCCTGTAGGGTCAATCGCATACTCAGCAGGCATCACACAGGTCACTAAAACAACGATAGCACTTACAGCTGCAATAGCCGTTGATTTAAGTAGTTTTTTTGAAGATGGTAGTTCAACATCTTTTGGAATTTCAGCGTTATACATAATTTAGATCCTTATTGAATAATGAAGCCGGTAAGTTGATAGCCAACAAGTAAAAAACCAAAGAACATTAAAAAGACATTACTTTGATATGCTGTTTTGAAGAAATAAGGCGTTTTTCTCCACATCGTCATCAGCAATAAAATGATAGCTAATGCCATGAATTGCCCTAATTCGACACCAATGTTGAATGAGATCAAATTCGCAAGCAGACCATCATCTGGCACTTCATATTCTTGAATTTTCACAGCTAAACCAAAACCATGAATCAAACCAAAAATCAGTGTGGCAATTTTTGTATTGGGCTGAAAACCGAACCAACGTTGATAAGCACCTAAATTATCTAAAGCTTTATAAACAATAGAAAAACCAATGATTGCATCAATAATGTAGGCATTCATTGAAATGTTGTAATACACACCTATGAGCATGGTAATTGAATGACCAATGGCAAATAAGCTGACATATAAAC
The DNA here is from genome assembly GCF_058599305.1 of Acinetobacter sp. CAU_H_S139_7. NCBI lineage: Bacteria > Pseudomonadati > Pseudomonadota > Gammaproteobacteria > Moraxellales > Moraxellaceae > Acinetobacter > Acinetobacter sp. CAU_H_S139_7. The sequence goes on along the minus strand of NZ_CM178651.1, from coordinate 1,798,845 downwards.
CAATATCTTTCATACGGTATAAGAAGAAAATAATACCAACGAGAAATAATAAATGGTCATATCCAGTGACCATGTGTTTGGCCCCCAAATAAATGAATGGAATCACATGGACACCATAAATTTCTTGAATATAGCCCTTATCACCTTCTGCTACGCCATGTGCAAAAAGTGCAGGACTAACAAGTAATATACTTAGAGCAATAAAGAGCTTTAAGTAGTTTTTTAACTTCACAAAATGTGAATCAATAATTTGCATATAAATCAAACTCCAAAATAAATAATGAATTGAGAACTCATTGAAGTTTTTGGTGGTTTGAAAATACGGCTTGCCATTAAAAAAATATAATTTTTAGTTCGGTCAAAAATCCGAATACTTAACAGAAGTAAAATGACTGCAATTGCTTTGATAGCTTCATAGCCAACAAAATGTTCATAAAGATTATCTTGATGACTATGTGAATACTGCTGATTTACTTCATGATGGTGAGAGTGAATTGCATCCACATAGTCATGCTCTTGAAGACTTATTTCAGTCACATGCTCATTAAAATGCAGGCATAGTGCAAGACTGATGATGCAGGCTAGCCACACCCTCAAAAATTTAAACTTTTTATCTCGCATCATGCTAGTCATCAAAAGTTCTTCTAGGCTTCTTGCTGTTCAGCAAAATCTTCTGATTTCTTTCGACGTTTTTGGTTAAACCAAATATAAAGTGTCGGCAAGATAATCAAAGTCAGCAACGTAGAGGAAATGATTCCACCAATCACCACGGTTGCAATAGGTCGTTGTACTTCAGAACCAATCCCGACATTAAATGCCATTGGAATGAAACCTAAAGAGGCAACCAATGCTGTGATGAGTACAGGTCTAAGTCGTTCTAGTGCACCATGCTTTACTGCTTCAACAAGCTCTTCTCCTTGGCTTGTTAAGCGCTGAATCGCAGATACAAGGACTAAGCCATTCAATACAGCTACACCTGATAGTGCAATAAAGCCAACCGCAGCAGATATTGAAAATGGTATGTCTCTCAAAGCTAATGCGATTACACCGCCTGTTAAAGCAAAAGGAACGCCTGTAAATACCAACACACTATTTCTAAAATTACCGAGTGCCATATAGATCATGGCAAAAATTAGAATCAAAGCAATTGGAACTACAATTAAGAGCCTATTTGTAGCAGACTCCATTTGCTCAAATGTACCGCCCCAAGTGAGCCAATAGCCTTCAGGTAATTGAAATTCGGAATCTAACTTTGACTGAGCTTCCGCGATGTAACTTCCAATATCTGTACCGCGTACATTCGCTGTGATTACAATTCGACGTTTACCATTCTCACGAGAAATCTGGTTTGGACCTTGAATATTCTTCAACTCAATTAATTCTGACATCAGTACACTTGAGCCATCAGGTAAGTTGAAAGGAATTTGATAGATTTTTTCTAAGTCAGTAACTGAGTTTTGATCCATACGAACCACAATATCGAACTTACGGTCACCCTCAAAAACCTTACCTGCTGTTTGTCCTGTAATAAGGCTTGAAACCTGCTCCTGTACATCTTCAGCGTCTAAACCGTAGTTGGCGATCATGTCTTTTTTGAGTTCAACGGATACCATGGGTAAACCAGACATCTGTTCAACTTTCAAATCAGCCGTGCCATTTACCCCTTCCAACACATCCGAAACACGATTACCTAATTCCAATAGCTGCTCTAAATCATCCCCATAGATTTTGACCGCAACATCAGTACGAACACCTGAAATAAGCTCATTGAAACGCATTTGAATTGGCTGAGTAAACTCGTAGTTATTTCCATACACACCTTTAGAAACACGCTCAATTTCAGCAACGACAGCAGATTTTTCCTTATCAGGATTCGGCCATTCGTTACGTGGTTTTAACATGATGAAGTTATCTGCCACATTAGGTGGAACAGGGTCGGTTGCAATTTCCGCAGTACCTACTTTGGCAAAGATGGTTTGAACTTCAGGAATCTTTTTAATTTCTTTCTCAAGTGCATATTGCATTTCTATTGCTTGAGTCAGAGATGTACCCGGAATACGAAGAGCATGTAGTGCAACATCACCTTCATCCAAGGATGGGATAAATTCAGAGCCTAAACGTGTTGAAAGGCTTGCACTAAATACAAAAAACACCGCAACAAATACAACTAATAAGTAGCGATGATTAAGCGACCAATCTAAAACTGGGTTATAAAGCTTTTTAATAAAATGAATAATTTTAGATTCTTCATCTTTGATTTTACCTGCGGTAACTAGAGCAACCATTGCTGGTACAAATGTTACCGACAGGATCATTGCTGCAACCAATGCCATCACCACTGTTGCAGCCATAGGGGTAAACATTTTGCCTTCAACACCTGTTAAGGTCATTACTGGCAAATACACCAAAATAATAATAAGTTGACCATACAGAATGGCTTTTCTTGATTCTTTAGTCGCTTCAAAAACAGTCGTAAAACGCTCTTGTCTCGTCAGTATTCGTCCCAGCTGTTTTTGCTTCATAGCTAATTTAGCAAGTGAAGCTTCCACAATAACAACCGCACCATCAACAATAATCCCGAAGTCTAAAGCCCCCAAGCTCATCAAGTTTGCACTGATTTTCTGATTCACCATACCTGTAATGGTCATGAGCATAGATAAAGGAATAACCATCGCTGTAATAAGCGCAGCACGGAAATGCCCAAGAAAAACAAACAAAACAACAATGACAAGAATGGCCCCTTCTAGTAAATTCTTTTTCACTGTTTCAATGGTGGCATCAACCAATGTAGTACGGTTATACACAGCTTTCGCTTCAACGCCTTCAGGTAGAGACTTTTGAACTTGCTGTAATTTTTGATCTACTGCATGTGCAACATTTCGAGAGTTTTCACCAATCAACATAAAGGCTGTACCAAGAACAATTTCCTGACCATCCTTGGTTGCTGCTCCTGTACGCAGCTCGTGACCTATTGAAATTTTAGCAACATCTTTAAGTCGTAAAATATAACCACTACTTGTGGTGATCGGAATATTCTGAATTTGCTCAATAGAGCTAATTTGAGAATCAGAACGAATTAAATACTGTTCGCCATTCTTCTCAATATAACCTGAACCTTTATTCATGCTGTTCTTTGAAATGGCATCCAAAACATCTTGTTGATCTAGTCCAATGCTGCGCAAGTAAGCATAGTCAGGCTGTACAACAAACTGCTTTAAATATCCACCAATTGTATTGATTTCATTTACACCTTCAACATTCCGCAACTGGGGCTTAATGACCCAATCTTGTAATGTCCGGAGATCAGTCGGTGAAAGTGGGTTCTGATTATTTTTCGCATTTTCCACCGTGTACATAAAGATTTCGCCAAGACCTGTAGAAACAGGTCCCATTGAAGTCGATATTCCACTCGGAAGGTTTGGAGTAACACCTTGAAGTTTCTCATTGACAATTTGACGAGCAAAATAAATGTCCGTGCCTTCCTTGAAAATAGCTGTGACCTGAGACAAACCATATCTTGATACAGAACGTGTGTAGTCTAGATTTGGAATCCCTGCCAAAGCCGTTTCAATTGGGTAAGTGACCTGTGACTCCATCTCCAGTGGAGATAGACCCTGTGCTTCACTGTTAATTTGAACTTGTACGTTAGTAATGTCGGGTACAGCATCGATGGGCAGTTTAAAATAGTTATAAACGCCAAATGCTCCGACAAATAAGAAGATGATGAGTACCAGCCAACGATTCTTAATCGAGAGTTTTACAATTTGATCAAACATAATCGCTACCCCTTAGTGATCATGAGTAGCGCCAGATTTACCTAGCTCTGCTTTCAGTAAATATGAGTTACCTGCTGCATAAACTTGTCCTGCTTTCAGGCCAGATTTAACCTCAACGTAACCATTAAATTTATCGCCTAACTCTAGAGGACGTGCTTCAAAGTCATTACCCACTCGAATAAATACGACATCCCAATCACGGAAGGTCTGTAAGGCATCTTCACGGACAACCATCTGCTTCATCGTTTGCTTTTCAAATATTTGAGCCGTAATTAACTGCCCTGAGCGCCATTTGAATTGGTTCGAGATTTCAATAAAGACTTGTGCAGTTCGTGTTTTCGGATCAATCACATCACTGATGTATTTGATACGCCCTAAAGCTTCCTCTGTGCCTGTTTGAGTTTGAGGCTTAACAGTTACTTTATTGTCTGGATTGATCTCATTTAGTTTGTCAGCAGGAACATTGACTATGGCTAACAACTGTGAGGTATTGGCTATTTTGAATAGCGGTGATGCAGGAGTAACATTGGAACCAACAGCACCAAGTACCTGTAGAATCGTACCCGACATTGCCGCTCTGACTTCAATCGTACCATTACCAGAACCACCATATGAACGGATTAAGCTGTTCAGCTCATTGGCACGAATTTGCGCATCTTCAAACTCGCGTTGAGCGTTAATATAATCAATTTCAGGTGAAACTCTTTTTTGGAATAATGTACGTTCTTGTTCCATCTTTTTGCGAGAAAATTGCAATGTATCCATCGCTATAGAACGCTCAGCATTTAAACGGATGAGGTCTTGGCTTTGTACTGTCGCTAAAAGATCACCTTGACTCACTTTGTCACCAATCGTGCTATACGTTTTAACTAAAGTCCCACTCGCTTTTGGTGTGATAAAACTTTCAAAATTATCAGGGAACTTAAGCTCACCTTTGAGTTCCAGTGCATTTTCAAACATCATTGGTTCAACTTTAAGAAGTTCCAAACCACTGCTTTTGATACTGCTATCAAGCATGGTGACACGGCCTTCTTTGGTATCCCACTTCCAACTATGTTTTTTACCTTGATAATCAACATTAATGACCATCAAGAATGAATGTGGTTCATAAACAATTTCATTACCAATTAGGTAATCACTTTCAGGCTTAAAAGTAATAGTTTGTTCTGCATCTAAACGCTTAATAAAGATATTGGCATTAATTTCATTTGGTTTTAATGGTTTATCTTGGAAATAGCCATACACTCGTAAGTGTGGCTCAACTCCTTCTTCAAAGATTTTTACTTCGGCTGAAAAATCGCCATCACGATATAAACGCCCCCCATGTGGACCTTTCTCATCACCAGCGACTGCAACTTTCTCTTCAGTCGCTTCCCCATGTGCTGATGAAGTTTGTGATTTATTGCTTGTTTTATACCAAGCCAATGCACACAGTACGATCAGTAAAGCTATTGCACCTGTAGCCACAATTTTATTTGTTGGTTTGTTCATCATCATTCACCCTTATTCTTGATTTAAATTGGTTACATAATTTCGTTCAACTTCTGCAATTTGATTTTGCAAAGCCAACCACAAATCAAAACGGGCAAGATGTTTATCCAACCATATCTGTTTAATGCTGTTAAATTCCAACAATGAAATTTTCCCTGCTTGATAAGCCATTTCAGCGATACGTAAACTTTCTTTGGTCGCAGGTAAAACGGTTTGATCAAATTGTTTAATTGAATCAATCAAGTTAGAGATTTCTATAGCTTTATTTTCTAGATCAATTTTAGAATTACGCGTGATCAATTCAGAAAGTGCTTCAGCATTTGTTTGTTCTGCTTGGGCAAGTGCAATGTTTCCCTTATTACGGTTGAAAACCGATAATGGAATAGAGGTTGATACCAAAAATACTTTATCACTGGTTTCTTGATAGTTACGTACACCCACCCCAAATGTGATGTCTGGTACAGCCTCTTTTTTCGCGAGATCAAATTGCGTTTGGGCTAATTGCTTTTTAATCGATGCTTCTTGCTCAGATAAACTGACTCTATCTGAAAAATTAATACTCAAAGGAACTTCAATTGCAGCTTCAGGAAGTGCAGTGACAAATTTTCCACAGAGATTTTTTTGGAATTGAACTTTTTTAAGTTCATTTTGGTGACGTAATTTAGCCTCAGAGGATAAAGCTGAACTCAGTTGCACATCTGATGGAATCACCCGTCCAAATTTTAATTTCTCATTTAATACATTCGCTTGGCGTGCATTCAATTTACTTTCAGTGGAATAAATCTCTGCACGTTTTGACGCTATATACCAATTTGACATACATAAACGTAAATCGGCTTTTAGTTCAGCTTGGCGTTTAACAATTTCAAATTGATTACTATTGCCCTGAAAACCCGCCAATTGTTTACGTAAAGCAAGTTTATTATTGAGAGGAATGTCCTGCGATAGACCAATCATTGTTGTTGGTCCATCTAGTTGTTTCAAATCCGAATTACCAAGATTATCTAATTCAACATTAAACGTTGGATTAGACAATCTACCTGCATATTTTTGATTAATTTCATATGCTTGCTGAGACTTTTGTAAACTCTTCAAAATTGAATCGTTTAAAATTACCTGTTGTTGTAGCTGTGCGTAATTAGATTCTGCAAATAATTGAGTCGCTGTTGCTACTAAACCACAGGCAAGGAATATCTGATATTTTTTAGACATGACTTTACCTATACAAAAAAAATGGAAATTATTTTTTGTATAGGTGAATCAATTTCTTAGAACAATTAGATCTTTTGTAAATGTATAGGAATTAAATAAATAGAATATTCTTTTCCTAAAATCGTATACACGAATTGGCCTTTCAAATAGCCCCAGAAAAAGTAATATAAGAGGAAAAATAAAACTTAAAATAAATATGGGATCAATCGTAAAGTGATTCTCGGCTTGATCTGGTTTTATTGAATGATGAAACTGTGGTTCATCATAGCTTTTCCAATTATGATTTTTAGTATCGTCTATAGACGATTTTTGGTCATCTTCATGATGAACCAAAGACCATTGACTTGAATCTTCAGCTTCAACAAAAATATTCAATTCATGATGATGATCAATATTTTTAGCAAAAACTGGCGCCCACGTATAAATCCCCGTCGTTGTTATAGCAAACAAAAACAGGACAAATACGAGAATAAGTTTTGATAACTTATTGGCTAGCATATGATCGAATCACTTAATGATTAGCGAAAGAATACTGAATCGAGTTTCAAATGTAAATCTTTGACTGATTAATTTCAGTAAAACAACAATTGATTATACAAAGTGAAAGCATTTTTTACTTTGCCTAATAGCTTGACCTGCTTCTTACTCAGAACACATTTTTACTTCTATACACATTTTAGATTACTTATAAAAATTTAAACTCTAAACTTAAAGATCATGCATAATAATTTTAGATAAATTGAACAGGTTAATTTTATGGACCCTTCGCCGAGTATCAACTCAAGAAAAAGCAAAATTCCTAATAGACTCATTAGAGGTACAAACTGATGGAGTTTTTGTTAGACCCTGGAATTTGGATTGGCTTATTAACGCTGATCGTTCTAGAAATTGTTCTTGGTATTGATAATCTGGTCTTTATTGCTATTTTGGCCGATAAGCTTCCTCCAGAGCAACGTGATAAAGCCCGTGTAATAGGACTTTCCCTTGCACTCTTAATGCGATTAGGCTTGTTATTTGCAATTTCTTGGTTAGTCACTTTAACAAAACCTCTGATTACAATCTTTGATTGGACATTCTCCGGACGTGATTTAATTCTTTTACTTGGTGGTTTATTCCTGCTTTATAAAGCAGTCAGTGAGCTGCATGAAAGGATGGAAGGCCATACTGAAGTTCAAGTGACTACGAATGTTGTGTATGCAAGCTTCACAGCAGTTGTTGCACAAATCGTAGTATTGGATGCGGTTTTCTCTCTTGATTCTGTTATTACTGCGATTGGGATGGTTGATAATATTTATGTGATGATGGTAGCTATGATTGTAGCTATGGTTGTTATGTTAGTTGCTTCTAAACCTTTGACTCGTTTTGTAAATCGTCATCCAACAGTAATCATCCTTTGTTTAAGTTTCTTACTCTTAATTGGTATCAGTTTGATAGCAGAAGGCTTTGGTTTCCATATTCCTAAGGGCTATATTTATGCAGGTATTGGTGTCGCGATCTTAATTGAAGCGTTTAATCAGTTCTCTCAGCGTAATGCTAGAAAGCACGAATCCAAAATTCCATTACGCCATCGTACTGCAGACTCAATTTTAAGAATGATGGGTGGAAAAATGGAAACTATCTCAGATAGTGCCCATCATGCTGAAGCCCAAGAAGCATTTGCGGATGAAGAGCGTTACATGATTGGTGGTGTATTAACACTGGCTGAACGATCTGTAGCAACGATTATGACTCCTCGCAGTCAAATCTCTTGGATAAATATTAATGAAACACCTGAGAAGATTCGTGAGCAGATACTGTCTGTTCCACACAGTTTGTTCCCAGTGTGTCGAGGTAGCTTAGATAAGGTCTTGAGTGTAGTTCGTGCTAAAGAAATATTAGAAGTACTAGATGATGAAGAACAACTTAAAACGCTTCTTAAACGCTATCGTCCAATTTTCATTTTTGAAAAAATGAAAGTTATTAATGCAATTAATACTCTAAGAACATCTAAAGGCTCATTAGTCTTAGTTAATGATGAGTTTGGGAACATACAAGGCTTAATTTCCCCTTTGGATGTGTTTGAAGCAATTGCAGGTGAGTTCCCTGATGCTGATGAACAACTTGATTTAATCGAACTGGACGATAACAGATGGAAAGCATCTGGCATGCTTGATTTGTATCAACTTGAACCGTACCGGGTTTGTCGGAGACTTTTTTATTTAAGTTAGGCCACCTGACCTAACGGATTAATCTTATCATAGTACATTGCTTCAAACTCAAAAGGCGATACATAACCCAGTGCACTGTGTACACGCTTTTTATTGAACCAATCTACCCAGTTTAATGTCGCAAGTTGTACATCTGCTAAACCTTGCCAATCTGCTTTTAAATATTCAATCACCTCTGTTTTGTATAAGCCATTCACCGTTTCAGCCAGAGCATTATCGTATGAATCACCTCTCGTACCGACTGATGCTCGTAAATTTGCTGCTTCTAAACGATTGGTATAGCGAATAGAAAGATATTGAACACCTCTATCGGAATGATGAATCACATTCTTTGGCATGCCTCGATCGTGCAATGCTTGCTCCAATGCATCGAGCACCATATCTGTATTCATCCGTGTAGATACTTTCCATCCAACAATTGCTCGTGAGAACACATCAATAACAAATGCGGTATATACCCAGCCTGAATGAGTTTGAATATAGATAAAGTCACCCACCCATAGTTGGTTTGGATGATCAGCATTAAAATTACGTTTCACTAAATCATCTGCCCGTTTTTGGTCATCTCGGTTACGGGTGGTTTGTTTATTCTTACCACGCCAAACACCTTGTATACCTAGCTTTTGCATCAATCGAGCAACTGTACAACGTGCAATAACATAACCCTCACGTTTTAATTTTTGCCAGACTTTACGTACACCATATCGACCTGAACTTTCCTTCCAAATTCGTTTAATTTGTTCAGCATGATGCTCATCATGTAGATCTCGTTTCGCTCGATGTTCTGGATTGTCAGCGAGATCTAAAGTTCGGTAATAGGTTGAAGCTGCAATCGGTAAAATCCTACAAATCGCTTCAACACCATATCGATCTTTATTGTTATGGATAAAATCCACCATTATTTGTGTGGGCGGTCGAGCTCCGCCTGGGCGAAAAAAGCGGCTGCTTTACGTAGAATTTCATTGGCACGCTTTAATTCTTTAATTTCGCGTTCCATTTGCTTCATTTTTTCTTGATCAGATATCTGTTGTACTTTAATAGGATTTTGCTGATCTAAATGCTTTTGATGCCAGGCACGAAGTGTTTCAGGAGTACAACCGATCTTAGGCGCAATTGCTGTGATTGCAGCCCAAGTAGAAGGATAATCTTTTTCAGATTCAATCAATAATTGAACCGCTCTTTCTCTGATTTCAGGGGTATATTTTAATTTTGTCATCGGGATAGTCTCTCAGAATATTGACTCTCCGACAAACCCGGTACGGTTCAACTTGAGCTTGTATCCGGATTAGATCTAGTTGAAGAAGATGCTAGCTATATCAGTGTTGCAGGACTGATTCTTGATAAATGTAATGGTGTGGTAGAAGTTGGTTCAACTCTAGATTATCAAGGAGCACACTTTGAAGTCACAGAGCTAGAAGCCAATCATATTAAAACAGTCATAATCACTATCAAGTGATCAAAGTAAAAAGCCCTCATAGATTTATGGGGGCTTTTACATTAAAGCTATTCGTTGGTTAATAACGTGATTTCAGCAGTTGTATAACCACGCTCATAAAGGATGCTGCAAATGGCTGCTCTAAGATTTTGGCAGCTAGATTTTTGAATTTTTTTGAGTAAGTCCAAATCACTATAACTACTTAAGTTAGGCTTTGTTGCACAAAGATTTCATAACTATATGATTTTAAAAGTTTTGATTATTTTTTGATCCAAAATTAAATTTATTTAAATCAGATGCTTACATATTTATGCAACAAAGCCGGTCTTCATTATAAGTTTAACTCATTTAAATATTTTTTAAAATATTTTAAAAATAATAAACTTAAATTCAATTTTAATAGCTTTAAAACATTATTAAATTATTTATCGAAAAATGATAAAAATGGTTTTTATTATCATTTAAAATTTTTGGTTAAATTGCTTTTTTTGGAAAATTTTTCTGGATTTAATATTGATAAAGAGTATGAGCTTGATTTCTTGGAACGCCCTAAATCATTTAACTCAGAATTATATTATCAAGAATACGAGGATCGGATTGACTACCCTCTTAAACCTATGATTCAACAAGGATTTTCTAAGATTAATAGTAATTTGGTTGATCAAGATGAGAGCATCACTAATGAAGAGCTTTTAAATTCAGCAATGCTAGGTTTGGTTTATGTATCAGGACTTAGACCCGTTCAATTGGCTAAGCTATCTGTTAGCGATTTAAAGCAGGATACTATCCGTAAAAGTGATAATTTTTGTCGTTATAGCATCCTTATTCCTTATGCAAAGCAAGCTCGTTATGTTCATGAAAAAATCACTATTAAGTTACCTGAAGAAGTTGCTGAAATTGTTATAGCTTACATCAAAAGATATAACCTCAATGATAATCAAAAGTTATTTGATATGGGCGACAAAGCCTCTCTGTTTTGCCAACAAGCGATTAATAAACAATTATTTGATTTTTCTCCGAAGCAATATAAAGAAGCAGTTCTATCTGGTGAGATGATTCAACAGAAATATTCTTGCTTAGATTTTAGACATCATGTTGGTTACAGCCTCGCAATAAGTGGAGCTACTGCAGAAGAAATTGCTTATATTTTAGGGCACTCATCGGTAGTAACAGCTAGACATTATATTTTTTCTACACCTGAAATGGCACGAATTAGAGCTAAGGCATTAGGAAGAAACTCTTTATATCAACAAATGATTGCCATGCTATTAACTGGTCGACTGGTCTATACCAAAGATTGGTCCCGCAAAAAAGTTTTAGGCAACATAGGGGCAGAAATTTACTACGATATTGGTGGTTGCTCCTATAAAGATAATTGTCTATTTCAACCTGTGAGGAATTGCTATGGCTGCATGTATTTCCACCCTTTTATCGATGCTGATCATGGAAAAGTTCTTCATAGTATCCAAAACGAAATCAATTCATTGATTAAATTATCTGATGGGATTGGTCTATCTAGGAATCCAGTCATTAAGATTCATGAAACTACAAAGTTTGAAATTGAATCAGTGATATTACGCTGTAATGCTTTTAAGGAGTCAGATCGTGATTTCTAAAAATTATCTTGAGTTTATAAGGGCTTTGTTGCACAAAGATTTCATAACTATATGATTTTAAAAGTTTTGATTATTTTTTGATCCAAAATTAAATTTATTTAAATCAGATGCTTACATATTTATGCAACAAAGCCGTTTATAAGTGAACAAAAAGAATATTTCTTAGAAAATATTCAACCGACGTTTAAAAATACTTGGAATGAATCAATATGGGTTGGAGGCTCTAATGGATCTGGATGGTTAATATCAAGATCAGGAAAAACATATCTAAATTTTGGGGTAATAAAAAGACTAAAAGGAATTGATGATGTTGAGATAGATGAAGAATTTCAAATCTTTATGAAATCTGTAATTGTTTTAAGTTATCGTCAATCCAATAAGAGGGCTTCGCCACAAAAATTGTATGCAGAAATGTTAGTTCTTAAACGTTGGTATAGCGCATTAGTTCAACATACTCAAAATCACCATGCATGTTCATTAACAACCAAGATTTTAAATATCGCTTTTGATTGCTTATTTGAAAACTCAAGTAAAACAAATCTTCCAGACCATGCGGGAAGTTTCATACGTATACAAAAGATGATCAATCATTATGGTTTTACAGAGTCACAGCTTGAATTTGTACATGATTTAAAGTACATCAATAAGAAAAATAGGACCCCAAATGCAAAAAAAACGAAAGCTTTAATTGAACAACTAGAGCTAGATGAAGATGATGTTGAAAGTGATAAATTGGTCTCAGTTCAAACTTTTATTAATATTGTTGCTCTTAGTCGTTTATGCCAAACAACCAGTGAAAAAATAGCACTTAATTTTCTATTATTATTGATCATTACGGGCTTTCGTTCAACTGAAGCTATATTATTAAAAAGAAATGCGCTAATAAAAAAGAAAATTATAGATCCCATTACACAAGAACACTTGAGTTTAGATGGTGTTCAGCAATATTCCATAGGAATTCGATATCATGGTGCTAAAGGTGCTGGAGAACGTATTCACTGGCTAGAGCCTACTGCTGGTAAATTAGCAGAAATAATTTTCGAGTCAGTAGAACAACTGACTAAAGAATATCGTGCACAAATTCAATATATAAAATCCAAGAAAATTATTGATTTTCTTCCATTAGAAATAGATGAAATTTCAGGAGATACAGTTGTTTTAGAAGATTTGATCGATACTATATTTAGAATGAGAAATATTAATGAATATAAACATAGAACTAATTATCGATCAATCCTATTGCCCTCAATCAAAAAAATCCAGGTTCACAAAATTGTCAAGCGTGGTAATAAGTTGGAAAATCATTATCTAAAGAAAGATATTAGTGATTACATAAAGTCTTTGACGCCCAATTTTAAATCTGATTTACCATTTGTACATATTCTTAATGGAAATGAATTTAACGAGGAAATTTTATACGAGGATTTACTTTTTCTTCATGAATACAAGTCATTGAATCTTAGTAGAAAATTTAGCCATAAATCAAATGTAATTCCATTCACCTGTACTATAATAAATAATTTCTTAGGGGGTGGTCAGAATTTATCAGTCTTTGAGAAGTATTATCTCAAGGAAAATGATACAGAATATTCAAAATTGTCTACACATATTCCAAGGCATAATATTAACACGTTTCTTGCTTTATCCGGACTATCTGAGCATCTACAAGCTTTGCTTATGGGGCGAATAGATATTAAGCAAAATCAATACTATCAACATGTAGCAATTAAACATAGAAAAATTGCAGCTACCTTGTTGGACAAGCATGAATTGATACATTTAGACCACAAAGAAAATTATCTGCATTCTAATCCTGTAGAGTCAATTAAGCATGATGGTTATATGTATTTTTCAAAAGACCTAGATTTAGATAGTAATTTAAAAATGAATTTACAATCTTTTGATAATAAACAAGAGATCTCAGAGCACATTAAAAACTCTTTTTTTGAAGATATATTTTCTGATATTGCTGAAGCTTTTAATGAATTAAGTCATTCAGATCTTTCAAAAGCAGACTCCTTAGTCGAAAGACATGCTTACTTACATCCTTTACCATTTGGAGGCTGTATGCGTGATGTTGCCGTACACGATTGCCCAAAACGTATGGCATGTCAGTCAGGTGATAAATGTGGAAATTTCACTATTACGCATAGAAAAGGAGAACTAGACAACTTAGAATCTATGATTAATAGTTTAATCGTGAATTATCATAAAACTCTTTCCATAGTCCAGCATGATAAGTCTTATACCCATATGTTAAGTGAGATAAAAAATAAAATCTCAAATTTAAATGTAATCAAAGAGAGAGCCTTGTCTATACGCAATGACTTAACACCTATTCGTATATTTGATTATATTGATGAAAGTATAAAATTACCTCGTACACTATCTGAATTATTTGCTATCGAACAGCAAAAAATTGAATCAAGTAAGGCTTAGAAAATGTTACGTGGTAAGGAATTGGATCAAGTAATAGAAAATGAACTACAACTTATGTTAGTAGAGGGTTACGATAAATCCCCTATTTCAAATAAATCTGTCCACGATAGACTTGTAGCTAAAAAACATATTTCAGGAGGTTTAAGTACTCTAAGCAACTTGAAACGTAAAAGCTTAATTAGCCGGTATATTGCTGAACAAATTTCGCCCTTAAATCTTAAAACAAAAGATCAACAATTGTTTGTAAACAGAAAAACTAGACAAGCTCTGAGTAATTCAAATAAGGATTTGCAATATCAGGTTGAAACTTTAGAAAAGCAGTTACACAAAAATACAGAATTGCTGATTAGAATCGTCGAAGAAGTAAAAGTAAAGTCTAACGTTGAGATTGAACACATTTTGGCAAGATATTTGTTTAAAAGATAAAATATTGTTTAGGGGAGTAGTTGCTTTACATCCACTTCTAATACCTTAGCTATCATATATAGCTTTTCAACAGTGAGATTCACCTCTCCACGTTCAATGCGTCCCATGTAACTACGATCAATATTACACTGTAAAGCGAGCATCTCTTGCGTTATGTCCTTCTCTACTCTCTTCTTTCGGATAATATTACCTATTTTTGAAGATATTTCTGACATTCTAATTTGTCTGTACAAAAAATAGAAATATCACTATTTGAGGATTATATACCCACGGCTTATAATCCTCTTTTTGATTTAATTTGAATTAATTTATGTTTGATTTCCAGTTACCGCTTGGTGAAGAGTTTTTAGAAATTTTAAATTTTTGCGAAATTGTCGATTGGGAGGCTAAAGACTTTTGGAGTATGCTTGAAACTCCAGGACTTGCTAATCATGAAAGAAAAAAACTGAGAAGTCAGACATATACCAGTCTTCATTTATTAAGAAAGCACGGTTATTTAGCCGTTGAACGTGCAAACTACATGAAGAAATTATTTTTATATAGTCAAACAGAAAAACTCAAAAACATAAAAAAAACATCAGTTAAAGTTGATAAAAAACATATCCTAGTTTCATTAACTGAAGAGTTAGATCTTAAAATAACAGAATTGGCATCACAAATTGAATATGCTGCAGAGCTTCTGGTTTCATTACCTGAACTTGAAAGAGAGATCCTTAATTTTAGAAATTCTTTAGAGCATCAATTGAAAAAACATCAGATTGAAACCAATACTTTACATCAGTTACTTGAGTTCATATAACGATATGATTATTTGTGTGATTCATAGTCATCATTTCAATATAATTGGTATTTACGAACAGAGAAATTCAACAACGACTCGTATGGGTTATTATTTGAAGAGACCAATGGTGCTGGCCTAGTTTGTCGGATATGTGGCAATTTTAGGCCAACGTTACGCAAATGGTTGAAACGATATTCTGAGCAAGGTATTAATAGATTAAGTGGTCATAATAATCATCCAGTAAAATCTCCAAATATTAACACTAGCACAAGTAAGTAATGCAACAGCGACCAAGCACTTGAATGATTATTAAATAAAGGATGTCTTCTTATAAAATTTGAAGGAGCTGGACATAATATCTGTTAATAATAAACTCCTATAATGATTAATAATATGATCATTAATGTATGATTGTAGTAATAATGATAAAATATTTAATCTTTATGGGGTTGAAATCTAATACAATAGAATTCTTGTGCATGAGTTCTATTTTTAAAATTAGAACTTCAGTCTCAAATTTTCGGATACTTCAGCAATTAGTTTTTCAGGAACATTTGAAGCTTTAGCTAGATCCTTCCATCCTGACACAATCTCTATAGTATGATTTAAAACCTCTAGCACATATTTAGGAGTAAATTTTCGGCTTAAAGATTCTACAGAAAGAATATCTTCTAATACATAATCTCTGCGCTTACCATTTAGTGACATCCAATGAGACTCTACCCAGATTGAACCTGGTTTATAACTAAATGCTAAGTCATAAGCAGGTGCCAACTCCCATTTCTGATCTCGAAGGATAAATGAGAAGTTTTTGGCATGATCATCGTGATTACGTGCCACAATATTGAAGATCATTCGCTTTAATAGTTGTTCAGCTTCAACTGCAGTCATTTTAAGCTCGCGAAGTACAAGAAATAGTTCTTCATAAGAAAATGATCCAGGCATCTTATAATCGACATGAGCCATTGCATTTAAAGTTTGCACATGCAGCTTTTCATTCCCGATTCTGTCATATCTTTGAGTTACGAAATGTTGTCTATCACCTTCATGCAGTAGATAACAAGGCATCATATCAATACCACAGGCAGTAGCCATTTGATAATAGACATATTCCATTGCACCATACCCTAAAGGATCACCAAATGTCTCTTTGTTGGTATTCCTCTCGGTTACACCATCAAATTTCATTAAGTAGTGTGTGTAACCCCTTGGAACATTCGCCTGCCCTGATCTGGCTTTTGTAAAATCCTCATTGAATGCTAAAACTGCTTTAGGTCTCGCTCCACCTGCACTCGTTCCTACGCTTAAGAGTGACAACATCGCTTCCTGGTCATCAGAGCCATCTGATCTTAGTTCGGCATCAAATTCGTTACGTGCCGATAAAACTTCCTGTGCAATAGCTACAAGTTCATCTATTTGAACAGATTCATTTGCATTTAATTCTCCACGAGCTTCAGCAGGTAAAAACTCTAATGCCCCCATACCACGCTTCCCTGTATAACGAAGTCGTTCAATTGGGGTAATGCTATTTGCTGCACGTCCTTTTGAAGCTAGCCAAGTATTTAAGATACGATTACCAAAATCATCTGGAAGCGAATCAGCTAGCATTCCAGGTAATCCTTTGAAAGTTTCAGGATTTAAAGCATTAAAGTTATATATGTAATTTTCCCGCAAAGGCATCGTTAAAGGCGATAACTCTATACCAGCACTAACAAATTCTGGCATATATATAAACGCGCTTTGACCTGTCGTGGGATCAAAACTTAAAGCTCCAACATCTAATTCTTTGTATACAACTTTAATTACATCAACTTTATCTACCATCCTAAATCTTCTTCTCTTCTATTTGTCTTGTCAATTTTCTTGTTCGATACTGTTTTGTTGTGTGAACCAGATGCTCTCTTTCTCATCCGACCTCTTAGCTTCAATAATTCTATAGGCGATATCTGTTGCGGTGGCATTAAGTGGTCTAATTGATCAGTGCTTTCCAAAGCAATTAAAACAGCCATCAAATCCTGAATATTACCTCGCCCTTGTTCTAAATTTTTTATAGTGTAGCGACTCACGCCTGCCGATAAGCCGACTTCTTCTTGAGTAAGATCTAAATTAAGTCGTGCTTGTTTTAGTCGATCACCTAATTCACGCCCCATCGCTTCTGGTGTTTTCAATGCTCCAAATTTCATCGCTTCACCATTTCAGAATTTTCCTAATATGAGTTTACTTTATCATTTTTAATATTTAATGTCATTAGGATGATAAAAATTATCATTAGTTCTAAAATTAACTTTATATGATTAAATATTTAGTCATTATGAATGTTAGTTATAAACTGATGTTACGCACTCGATTGAAAAAGTCTTATAATTAGTAGCATGAATAAAAATTTATTAGACCTTAATTTATGAGTTTATCAACCCAAAATATTCAAAAAATAGGGTCTTAGTTTATCTATTTAACCCTATTCTTGCTCTCATCTTAATATGCCATTTTTCGACTATTAAAGTCGTGAGCTGTCAACAAAAATTCACTCTCTGCAACACCCACTATGCCACCTTTATATCTAAACTTTTCAGCGATTCGAAGTTTACGCTCTAAATCACCAATTGATTATTTAATCATTTTGAAATTGAGCAGCCAACAATCCCCTTTCGATTTCACGAAAGCTTATGAAATTTTCTTAACGAATAACTTTTTAGTGTAAAATGAACCAACATCAATATAAAAACAATGAATAGCCACCGATTTTGTAGACACCTTTTAGTTAGATAAAATGGCTAATTAACGAGGTGCTTATGAGCAGTAAACGATACCCTGAAGAATTCAAAATTGAAGCAGTAAAACAAGTCACTGAGAAAGGTCATAGTGTGGCTGAAGTTGCTACACGTTTAGGAACCACTACACATAGTCTGTATGCTTGGATCAAACGTTATGATCCACAGCAGCCCAAGACAACAGAATCTAGTGATCCAACTACAGAATTAGCGAAATTAAAAAAAGAGCTGCAAAGGGTCACTGAAGAAAGGGACATATTAAAGTGAAAGCACTGCTTTCACGCCGCTTCGCAAGCCAGTCCAAATGAGTTACGCCTTTATTCGGGACAACCAACATATATGGTCTGTTCGTCGTTTATGTTCAACGTTAGATGTTCATCACAGTGGTTATTACGCCTGGTTAAAGAAACCTACCAGTATAACTGCGAGGAAGCGGCAACAGCTTTCAGGATTAATTAAACAGTTCTGGTTGGAATCTGGCGGAGTCTACGGTTATCGCAAGATTCATTGTGATTTGAAAGACGTTGGCGAAAGTTGCGGTATCAATCGAGTACATCGACTCATGAAGGCGAATGGTCTCAAGTCACAGCGTGGCTATCGCAAACCTAGAGCTAATGTTAGTACTCCATCGATTGTGGCTCGAAATACTTTAGACAGACAGTTTAACCCCACCCAGCCCAACCAGTTGTGGGTGACTGACATCACTTATATTCGCACTCATGAAGGATGGCTGTATCTTGCAGTAGTAATCGACCTATTCTCACGGCTAGTCGTTGGCTGGTCTATGAAGTCGAGAATCACAACAGATCTGGTTTTAGATGCTCTACTGATGGCTTTGTGGCGAAGAAGCCCAAAGAACAAAGTCCTGATTCATTCTGATCAAGGTAGCCAATACACCAGTCATGAATGGCAGACATTTCTCAAGCATCACAACCTTGAAAGCAGTATGAGCCGGCGTGGAAACTGCCATGATAATGCTGTTGCTGAGAGCTTCTTTCAGCTGTTAAAGCGAGAGAGGATCAAGAAGAAAATCTATGTGACAAGAACTGAAGCAAGGTCGGATATCTTTGAATATATAGAGATGTTCTATAACTCAAAACGCAGACATGGTTCCAATGGTCAGCGTTCTCCATTAGATTATGAAAAGGCCCATCAAAAGATGGTTATGTGTGTCTAGAATTTTGGTGGCTATTCAATTCAGGTTCTAGATGAAAATTTTAATTCTTTGGAAAAAATTTTCGAAGAAGTCTGATCAAAATACAATTTGTATTTTCATGCCCTTATTGAATATCAAAACTCTTATGTTTAATCATCAATAAGATAAACCATGTCCTAATGGCAAACTATTCAACAAAGCCTTTCGCTCACGCCATTGAGGAAGAAACTGATCCATATACATCACAAAACGCTCATTGTGGTGACGCTCGATCAAATGTGCCAACTCATGGACAAGAATAAACTCCAAGCATTCAACTGGTTTTTTGGCCAGCTCTAAATTAATCCAGATTCGTTTTGAAGATGGATTGGAACTTCCCCAACGGGTTTTCATTTTTCGGATTCCGATAAAATCAGGAGTAACTCCTATTCTTGGCATCAATGATGAATAAAGTTGATTAAGTCTTTCCTGCAATTGCTGACGATAGAAGGCTTCTATAAGCTTATTCTTGTTTTGCATGGATGTTCCAGATCGAACATACATGTCGAGCCTATTTGTATTTCCTAATTCAACTTTATGCTGCCCACTCGTCTGAATGATATTCAGTCTATATTTTCGCCCCCAAACATAATGGCACTCGCCATTTACCATTTCTCTCGCAGATTGTCGAGATTGGTTGATGAATGCGGATCGCTGCTTCTTAATCCATGGAATACGACTAATCACCGCCATTCGGATCGCAGTGTCAGTCATTGTTAAAGGTGCAGAGACACGTACACAGCCTTCTGGTGGCAAAACACTAAGATGCAGGTTTTTAATAGCCTTACGGTGAAGCTGGATTTCCAGCTCCCCAATTTGAAGCAATACCACTATTGATATTCCCTCTGAGCCATCGCCAGCTCCATTACCTTCTGGATATCAATGTCGTATCCTTGAGTCTCTTGACGCACAGCATTAGCGATTTCACGCTCTTTAAAACGATCCCCGACCCACTCCGCTTTTTTGGTATAACGAATCGCAGTGTCAATCTTAATGGCCAAGACTTCATCTTTACCAAAGTTATCAAAGATTGCTCGTTTAGCGCCGGTATCTATTGAAGATGGATAATTCGATCCCCCCTGATCAGGATAAATGACCTTACGAGCCAAATTTCGAATCTGTTCAAGGTATTCCTGGTACTCAATGGCTTTTTGTCGGCGAAATTCAATCAACTCATCCAACAATACCGACATATGTTCGTAGTATTTCGGGTTGACCGGATTCTCATCAATAATGGTTTTGCGTACATTATTTTCGATGGTTTCAGCCATGGCTTCAGGATTTCTTCGGATATCTTCCGGTAACTTGTCGATGCCATCGTTACCCTTTTCGACAATCAGCTCAATCAGGCCAATATCTTCAAAATCCATCAGCACTTCGCTGTCATCGGCACGGATATACATATCCAACAAATGCCGCATTGCAGGCTCAAAACGCTTCAGCTCAACCAAATCACCACTGGCCAATTTCACCTCATCCCGAACCTTCTCATAATGAGCAACCTCATCACGGACTTTTTCAATATCTTCCACGGAATAGCCAGCATCTGGCATTTCATTGGCAATATTGGCAAAAGCACGTAGCAATTTGGCGACATTTTGATAAAGAGTCAGACGTAGTGATTCTTTTTCACTAAGCTCATCCTGATTACTACCCGATTCGCCACAGAAGTAATGAATATAATCTTGGCTGTTACGTGGAAATTTCACAGGTTCACATAATGCTCTGACCATTTCTAATGCATTGTCTAAATCCAGTCTCGCCTGTTCTAAGCGATCCTTCAGTAACCCAGCAACGTCTTCCTTATCATAGCCATCAAAAGCCCCCTGAGTGTAATCAGAGATTGCTTTATCGATGGATCTGAATAAATCTTTATAGTCGACAATATAGCCATACTCTTTATCATCGCCATCAAGGCGATTTACACGACAAATCGCCTGAAACAGGTTATGGTCGGCCATCTGCTTATCAATATACAAATAGGTAGCCGATGGTGCGTCAAACCCTGTTAAAAGTTTATCCACCACAATCAACAAACGCATTTGTCCTGGCTCTTTGATAAAGCAGTTTTTAACTTCTTTTTCAAACTCTTCGACCCGACTCGCTGCCTGCTCTTCAGGTTGCTCGAAGTAGTCTGCTAGCATCCTACGGTAAATGTCGTACTTAAACAGCTTCTCTGTCAGTCCCTCGCCCGTTTCTTCGCCTTTGATACTCGCTGCTGTTGGCTGAAAACTGGTAACAATCGCGACTTTGCCTGCCAGATCAGTCTGACTAAACATTTCATAGGCCTTACATGCTTGATAGACGCTAGAGCACACCAACATAGCATTACCATAACCATCCATCAAACGTGGCTTGGTATCCATATCGAGTAAAATGTCGTTCACGATCTGCTGTAACCGGGATTTGCTGGAAAGCACCTTTTGCATGGTGCCCCACTTCTGTTTAAGCTGGATCTTGGCAAGCCGTGATAGCCCCCTTGTCTTTGCTTCAAACCACTCATCTACTTTTTTCTGTGAAGTAATATTCTGGTCAATATCCCTTGCTTCATAGCGCAGATCCAAGACCACGCCATCAGCAACGGCTTCATCAAATTTATAGGTATGAATATAAGAGCCAAACACCTCAATAGATTTCTTCTTATCCTTTTTCATCAAAGGCGTACCAGTAAAACCAACAAACATGGCTTCTGGTAAAATCGACTTCATTGCCTCATGTAGTTTTCCAGATTGTGTACGGTGACATTCATCAACAAACACAAACAAATCGCCCTTTGCTTTAAAATCTTTAGGCAATGACTGCTTTAACTCTTCAATAAACTCATCAGTTGCAGCATCATTTTCCGAATCAGACTGGCGACCAAATTTATGCACCAAAGAGCAAATCAACCACGGATTGGACATGTTTAAGGTTGAGACTAAATCCGCACCACTTTTCGTCCGGTAGATCTCTTCTTCTACGCCAGTGAAGACCTTTTCAATCTGTTCATCCAATTCAGTACGATCTGTCACAATCAGAACACGACTGTCTCTTACATTCTCACGTATCCATTTGGCTAACCACACCATCGTCAGGCTTTTGCCTGATCCCTGCGTATGCCAAATGATTCCACCTTCGCGTTTCGCCACATGACGTTTTGCAGCTTCAATGCCAAAGAACTGGTTATGACGGCAGGTTTTCTTAATACCCGCATCAAACACAATAAAGTCATGGATAATTTGTAAAAAACGCTGCTTGTTACAAATACGACTTAAATGAAAATCTAGTCGATGACTATAAGGATTACTAACCTCTTCTTTCCACTCTAAAAAATATTTTTCAGCAGTTTCTATCATGCCATAGCGAAGTCCCTGGGTATCATTCCCAGCCATTACTAACTGCATAGTCGTAAAGAAATTACGGATGAAATCTTTCTTCTGATTATCCAGATTCTGACGGATACCTTCAGACACTGAAACAGAGGAACGCTTCAGCTCAAGTACTCCTAAAGCGATGCCATTCACGTAGAGCACGATATCGGGACGTTTCTTATTCTCCCCCTTAATCGATACCTCTTCAGCAATCGCAAAATCATTTTCTTCTGGATTGTTCCAATCAATCAGCCATACGGTTTGATTAAGTTCACCTGCACCCTCTTTATCTTTCACACCATAGCGCAGTAAACG
The DNA here is from genome assembly GCF_058599305.1 of Acinetobacter sp. CAU_H_S139_7. Taxonomy (NCBI): domain Bacteria; kingdom Pseudomonadati; phylum Pseudomonadota; class Gammaproteobacteria; order Moraxellales; family Moraxellaceae; genus Acinetobacter; species Acinetobacter sp. CAU_H_S139_7. The sequence continues at coordinate 1,775,831 of NZ_CM178651.1, read as the reverse complement.
ATAAACATCTTTGTTGGCATAATAGAGTTTCTTCCCTTCACCTAATGCGGCAGCTGCATCTAACTGACGAATCGCACGGTTGATGAGTGCATCAATCACTCCACGTTTTTTTAGCCAAGTGGTCAGGATATCAATCTCAATATTTTTATTGTTCTCTCGATCCTGCCAGTCCCCTAAATAGCGATAGCCAAGTTCTTTCTGAAAAAACTGCACAATACGATTTTGTGTAATGCGCTCGCGCTGACCTACATTACTCATTGTTATTTCCTTTTTCACTGTCCATTATTAATAAGGTCAGCATTTCTTCTTCATGTTGCTCTATTTGAGCTCCCCCCCAGGTACCATCTTTCTCAAGTAACCGGATCATGCGATACAGCTTAAGGGTATCAATCTTTTTGTCTGCAATCGAAACCGTAAAGTGTTCACGCTTGGCATTTGGCTGGTAATTACTTAACCGTGAATTTTTACTATGACTAATCAAACATAAATTACCAAAGCGATCTAAATATTCTCTCGGAAGGTAGATATGACCATCCATAGGGTGCTGAGGATAAAAATGCTCAACAGAACTACGGAACGTAAATTCAAACTGTTTAATCACTTCATCTGGTTGTTCTGAGCGCAACTGATCGCACCAGATTAAATAATCCAGGTAGTTGAATACAAAATTGTTTTCAATATTTCCGAAACTTAATTTTGAAGAATCAATTTCGCTAGGAATCACTACTTCATTATGATCAGCATATATCATCTTAAAGTAGTCTGCCCCGTCTCCTGATTTCAAGAAACGAGAGAATACAAACTGTCTGGCCAGTTTCTCCAATGCTGCTAAATACTCATTCGCATTCACATGATCTTGCCGATATAGATAGTACAAAGCCCCATTGGCACTGTTGCAAATAGAGATTTGAGTCGATGATGTTCCCTTTAAAAAGTACTTAGAGACCGAAAACCCTGTTGATTAGACACACTTCACCCTGAGGCTGACCATAATAAAATGACGATGCTTGTCCTTTACGTAGTGCACGCATGACTTCAATACCTTTAATTGTGGCATAAGCCGTCTTCATAGATTTGAATCCTAATGTGGCCCTGATGATCCGCTTTAGCTTGCCATGATCACATTCAATCACGTTATTTTTATACTTAATCTGCCTGTGCTCAAGGTCTGGTGGACATTTACCTTCCCGTTTTAACCGTGATAAAGCACGTCCATATGTGGGTGCTTTATCCGTGTTGATCACTTGTGGAATTTGCCACTTCTTCACATTATTTAAAATTTTTCCAAGAAAACAATATGCTGATTTGGTATTACGTCTAGAAGAAAGATAAAAATCAATGGTATCGCCACGTTGATCGACTGCACGATACAGATAAGACCATCGTCCATTCACTTTTACATAGGTTTCATCAATATGCCACGAGCTCAGATCTGTAGGATTACGCCAATACCAGCGTAAACGTTTTTCTATTTCAGGAGCATAACGTTGAACCCAACGGTAAATAGTCGTGTGATCAACATTCACACCCCGTTCGGCCAGCATTTCCTGCAGTTCACGATAGCTAATGCCATATTTACAATACCAGCGCACAGCCCAAAGAATGATTTCGCCCTGAAAATGCCGACCATGGAAAGGATTCATATGCTGCACCTTTAGCTAAAACAGTCTTCAGCTTACCATTCGTGGTTATTTGCAACAGTGCCGATTTTTTGAAAAAAGCATAGGTCTAGATAATCAAGCTAGATTTTTTAAAACTCCACATTGGTCAATTGTACATAAACCATCACAAGTACCTCTTAAATCAGATAGTTGTTCAATAAGCTTTTGTTGCTTGATTATATTTTCTCTGATAGCACTGACATGTAAGTCAATTAATTCATTCACCCCTGAACAATTTTTCTCAGGTTTGTCTTTATAGGTAAGTAATTGACGAATTTCATTCAAACTCATATTTAAAGTTCGGCAATTCAAAATAAATTTAATTCGCTCAACATAGCCTACATCGTAAAGGCGGTAATTTCCTTCCGTTCTTTCTGGTTCTGGAATTAAACCTTCCTTTTCATAAAACCTAATTGTTAATACTGAACATGAGGTTTTTTTAGAGAGTTCACCAATTTTTAAATGCATTGAGTTGGTATTTCCAAAAAATCTTGACTCTATAGTAACTATAGGGATTCTAATATTCAAAGTTTATAAATTTTTTTAATGGGTATAACTATGAGTGGCTGTGGATGTAGTAAAGAAACACCATGCGAAGATAAGAAATCTCAACAAGAAAATCATCCATCAATTGCAGAAGCAAGCAATTCAAAGAATTGTGATAATACGCCTAGCTGTTGTGGTGAAGAGGAAGAAGAAAAATCTTCATCTCCTTGCTGTAACACTTCAAACAGTTGTGAAGATACCGCTCAATCCTGTTGTGGTTCTGATCCCAAAGAAAATTTAAGCACTGAAAACGTTTTAAAAGATTCGCACTACATGAGTGAATACTTAGTTCCCAAAATGGATTGTTCTGCGGAAGAACAGATGGTTCGTATGGCGCTATCTTCAATTGATGGTGTTCAAAAACTCATCTTTGATTTACCTAACCGTTCTTTAAAGGTTCTACATAATCAAAAAGATGAAAATATAACCACCAAACTTGAAGCTTTGGGTTTTGGTGCAAAGCTTGTGAAGACTGAAACTTATATAAGCAATCAACAGGCTAAGCAAACAAGTACCTATACCATTCCTAAAATGGATTGCTCTGCTGAAGAGCAAATGGTCCGTATGGCTCTTGCAGATATTGAAGCAGTTAAAGGTCTTACTTTTGATCTTCCCAATCGAAAACTGAAAGTCTTCCATAATGAAGGGAGTCAGCAAATTACGGCCAAACTTGAAGGACTGGGTTTTGGGGCGAAACTTGATGAAACACAGCTTTCTACAGGCGATATACCTAATGAACCTGATCCTGTGAGACAAGCTAAAGTACTTAAACTGTTATTAGGCATTAATGCTCTACTGTTCTTTATAGAATTCATCAGCGGAATTATTGCTGCGTCTACAGGATTGATTGCTGATTCTCTAGATATGTTTGCCGATGCAGCCGTTTATGGTATTGCGCTATATGCCGTCGGAAAAGCTGCGAAATATCAAATAAAAGCAGCCCATTTCGCAGGTTGGATTCAGTTATTACTTGCTGTCATCGTGATTATTGATGTCATTAGACGATTCATGTTTGGAAGCGAGCCAGAATCAACGCTCATGATTGTTATTGGCCTGCTCGCACTTATAGCTAACGTGACATGCTTATATCTTATTTCTGGTCATCGAGAAGATGGCGCACATATGAAAGCCAGTTGGATTTTCTCGGCGAATGACGTTGTCGTAAATATGGGCGTTATATTTGCCGGTGTACTCGTGGCGTGGACGGGATCAGCTTACCCAGACTTAATCATTGGCATCCTGGTTTCTTTATTCGTGCTTAATGGTGCTCGAAAGATTTTGGCTTTGAAGTAAGAGTATCGAAAATGAATCTATTTCAAGTTAAACAAAATCAGATCGTCAAAATTAGAGATCTCAAAAAAGGTAATCAATACAGTCATACCACTGATCCCGTATTGGAACGGCTCCAACTATTAGGTTTTAGAGAGGGTGAAACTCTACAAGTACTCGCTAAAGGTGTTTTTGGCGGAGATCCTGTTTTAGTTCAAATTGAAACTTCAAGATTCGCATTAAGAAAGAATGAAGCTGAAAGAATTTTTGTAGAGTTAGTATCCAATGAAGATTAAGAACATTGCATTAGTCGGTAATCCAAATTGCGGAAAAACCTCTTTATTTAATACGCTTACTGGTACGCGACAAAAAGTTGCCAACTATGCTGGGGTTACCGTAGAAAGAAAAGAAGGTTCTTTTAAATTACCTTCTGGTGATGCAATACGAGTATTGGACTTACCCGGAACTTACAGTTTAAAACCTAGTAGTTTAGATGAAGAAGTCACCAGGGCAGTTTGTTTGGGCGAGCTAAAAGGTGAAATTCTACCCGATATTTTTATATGCGTTGTAGATGCCACAAATTTAAGCTTACATTTGAGCTTGGTTCTCGAAGTTCGTGCTCTAAATCGCCCTATGATTCTTGTATTAAATATGATGGATGAGGTCAAAAAGCGTGGTATTTCCATTGATAAGGATAAACTGTCTCAACTGTTAGGTATCCCTGTAGTTGAAGCTGTCGCAGTTAAAACAAAAGGAATTCAAGATTTAATTAATCAATTAGATCAAAAAAATCTTTTTATTACTCCTTATCATTCTGAATTAAGTCATTTTGAACAGGTCAAACAAATCACCAAACAAGTTATTTTAAATAATGACAGTGGTGATAAAAGAACCGCATTTCTAGATAAAATTTTTCTACATCCTGTATTGGGTTTAGTAATCTTAACTTTAACCATGTTTGTGATGTTCCAAGCGGTATTTATATGGGCAACGCCTTTTATTGAATTCATTGAAAATTTTATCGCATGGCTCAGTGATTTTATTGGACCACTAATCCAACATCCTCTATTAAAAAGCTTGGTGGTGGATGGGGTAATTGCTGGCGCAGGTAGCGTGCTTGCATATATGCCTCAGATTTTGATTTTATTCTTCTTCATTTTAATGCTTGAAGAGTCAGGCTATTTACCCCGGGCAGCATTTCTTTTAGATAAATTAATGTCTAAAGCCGGGCTTAGCGGCCGTTCATTTATTCCTCTGCTATCTAGTTTTGCTTGTGCGATTCCCGGAATTATGGCAACCAGAAGTATCAGCTCTGAACGGGACCGATTAGCAACAATTATGATTGCACCCTTGATGACCTGTTCAGCAAGATTGCCAGTATATGCTTTATTGATCGCGGCATTTATTCCGAACCAATTAATCTACGGCTGGTTAAGTCTGCAAGGATTAGTCCTTTTTGGTCTTTATATGTCGGGAATAGTCTCAGCGTTATTAGTTTCAGTGTTTCTGAAATTGGTTCGAAAAGATAAAACTGAAAGTATTTTTATTTTTGAACTTCCCACATACCGAATTCCAGATATTAGAAATATTGCATTAGGCTTATATGATAGGGCAACTATTTTCTTAAAACGAGTTGGTGGCATTATCGTCGCACTGTCTATCTTGTTATGGGTGCTAGTCACGTTCCCTCAACCACCAGATAATGCAAGCATGCCGGCCATTAACTATAGTTTAGCTGGTCAGTTAGGGCATTTAATTCATCCTATATTTGCGCCTATTGGGTTTACATGGGAAATATGTATTGCACTCATTCCTGCTATGGCAGCAAGGGAAGTTGTAATTGCTGCTCTTGGGGTGATTTATGCGATGTCAGGTGATGAAGATACAGTAACTCAAAGTCTGTTAAGTCAAATTTCAGGCCCGGATGGATGGGGGTTAGCCACAGGTTTATCATTATTGGTATGGTTTATTTTTGCTCCCCATTGTCTTGCTACGTTAGCAACAATTAGACGAGAAACTGGCAGCTGGAAACAGCCCATCATTATGGCAACTTATTTGTTTGCATTAGCCTACATCTTTTCATTCATCACATATCAAGTTGCGAGTAATTTTTAATTAGCAAATGAATAAAATAAGGGAGCTAGCTCCCTTATTTTATTGAAATACTCACTATAAATGAAGCGCTTTTACAAGAAAAACTGTATAGATATCAATAATATTAAACAGCTTCCTAAGAAAACTTCTAATTTAATTATAAATTATGAAAGAGTTCCCTCTTTTTAGTGCAATTCATGAAATTAGGTTTAAATATCAAAAATTATGGCTTAATGAATAGCATGATCTTGTAGACACTTTTAGTGAAATAATAATCAAAATATTGGAATGCTCCCAGTAGCTTAGACACAAAACCGATTCTAAAATTCTTATACTCGATATGGATAATTATTCTGAAAATTTTTTAGTATTAATTTCTTGTAGATAAGTGAAGATCTCATCTACTGTAGCTCTCGCTGTTCTAGAAACGCCAATTAATGTTGCAGATGCCATACCTGTCCAATCTCCATATCCAACTAACCACAAGTTAGGTAACTTAATAGACCTTCCATTTTGAACTTCTACAAAGTTATCTCGCTCTACTATATCTATACTTTTTAGATGATTTAATGAAGCCTTAAATCCAGTACACCAAATAATCACATCAATTTTCTCTTTTTTTCCATCTGGCCAAATAACTGCATCTGTAGCTAAAGATTGAAAAGGTGGACGGCTATGTAAGACTCCTCTATTCCTTGCCTCTTTGACACTATCGATCATCACAATATCACCTAGGCCACCTATTGGCTGGTCAACTTTTCTTCCTTCTTGTTGTACTTTTAAACGCTCAGTTGCTCTTAAAAACAGTACTCGACCATCGACATCATCAGGTAAAAATTGAGGCGGAGTTTTTGTGACCCAAATGGTTTCAGCAACTTGTGAAACCTCAGCGAGTATTTGCGCGCCCGAATTCCCCCCACCCACCACGATGACTTTCTTATCTTTAAATGGATCTGCATTCAGGTAATGGGCTGAATGTAACTGCGTGCCTTGAAAGTTTTCCTGTCCCGGATAATCAGGAATAAACGGCTGGCGCCATGTCCCTGTTGCACTGACCACCACCTTGGCTCGCCAAAACTTTTCTCCAGCATATACGTCTAAATACTTTCCCTTCGATTCCACACGATCGACATGTACTGGACGAACAATCGAAAATTGATATCTCTGTTCATAAGCCGATAAATACTGGATCACCTCATTTCGTGTTGGATAGGTCTGTTCAGTGATGGGCATCATCCAACCGGATAGAGAACTCCAGGTATTAGGAGAAAAAAGACGCAATGACTCCCAGGTATGCAGCCAGGCACCCCCCGCTTGATTTTGCTCATCCAATATAATGAATGGGATTTTCTTGCGCTTTAAAAAATAAGCGGTAGATAAAGCGGCCTGCCCACCACCGATAATGATCACATCAGTTTCAGTCTGTTTCTGGTTCAAAGCCTTCACCTTTTCCTTATTTATCTCTGACTTCTTTAATGTAAAAACCCAATCATGAAGACTGGGTTTTTACAATATTCATTGTACCTTTAACAGCACTTCATCGGTACAGCATAAAAGTGTTACTGACCTGGCAATGAGACGCAGTATTTAATACCATCCAGCATTTATAAACTGCGCTGATTTACACGCTTGGACAACTCTTCAGCCGATTCCTTGCGTTCAGAATAACGATCAGTCAGGTATTTGCTTTGACCACGAGTCAGTAGAGTGAACTTAAATAACTCTTCCATGACATCCACAATCCGGTCATAGAAAGCTGAAGGCTTCATTCGTCCATCTTCTTCGAATTCCAAGAAAGCTTTCGGAATTGAAGACTGATTTGGAATGGTGATCATCCGCATCCACCGCCCCAAAATACGCATCTGGTTCAGGCTGTTAAATGACTGTGATCCACCACTGACTTGCATCAAGGCAAGGGTTTTACCTTGGGTAGCACGGATTGCTCCTCCTGCAAGTGGAATCCAGTCTATTTGTGATTTAAAAATGGAACTCATAGAACCATGACGTTCAGGTGAACACCAGACCATACCTTCAGACCATGCAAGAAGCTCATGCAGTTCTTTTACTTTTGGATGCTCAGTATCCGCATCTTCTGGCAAAGGAAGGCCCCACAAGTGATAGATACAGATAATGAACCGTACCGGGTTTGTCGGAGACTTTTTTATTTAAGTTAAGCCACCTGACCTAACGGGTTAATCTTATCATAGTACATTGCTTCAAACTCAAAAGGCGACACATAACCCAGTGCACTGTGTACACGCTTTTTATTGAACCAATCTACCCAGTTTAGTGTCGCAAGTTGTACATCTGCTAAACCTTGCCAATCTGCTTTTAAATATTCAATCACCTCTGTTTTGTATAAGCCATTCACCGTTTCAGCCAAAGCATTATCGTATGAATCACCAGTTGTACCGACTGATGCTCGTAAATTTGCTGCTTCTAAACGATTGGTATAGCGAATCGAAAGATATTGCACACCCACCCCTGTCGGAATGATGAATCACATTCTTTGGCATGCCTCGATCGTGCAATGCTTGCTCAAGTGCATCGAGCACCATATCTGTATTCCTCCGTGTAGATACTTTCCATCCAACAATTGCTCGTGAGAACACATCAATAATAAAGGCGGTATAGACCCAGCCTGAATGAGTTTGAATATACGTAAAGTCACTGACCCATAATTGGTCAGGTCGATCAGCACTAAAATTACGTTTCACTAAATCATCTGCTCGTTTTTGATCATCTCGGTTGCGGGTAGTTTGTTTGTTCTTACCACGCCAAACACCTTGTATATCTAGCTTCTGCATCAATCGAGCAACTGTACAACGTGCAATAACATAGCCTTCACGTTTCAATTTTTGCCAAACTTTACGTACACCATATCGACCTGAACTTTCCTTCCAAATTCGTTTAATTTGTTCAGCATGATGCTCATCATGTAGATCTCGTTTCGCTCGATGTTCTGGATTGTCAGCGAGATCTAAAGTTCGGTAATAGGTTGAAGCTGCGATCGGTAAAATCCTACAAATCGCATCAACACCATATAAGTCTTATTGTTATGGATGAAATCCACCATTATTTGTGTGGGCGGTCGAGCTCCGCCTGGGCGAAAAAAGCGGCTGCTTTACGTAGAATTTCATTGGCACGCTTTAATTCTTTAATTTCACGTTCCATTTGCTTCATTTTTTCTTGATCAGATATCTGTTGTACTTTAATAGGATTTTGCTGATCTAAATGCTTTTGATGCCAGGCACGAAGTGTTTCAGGAGTACAACCAATCTTAGGCGCAATTGCTGTGATTGCAGCCCAAGTAGAAGGATAATCTTTTTCAGATTCAATTAGTAATTGAACCGCTCTTTCTCTAATTTCGGGGGTATAGGTTGGTTTTTTCATCGGAATAGTCTCTCAGAATATTGAGTCTCCGACAAACCCGGTACGGTTCATAAAGCACACATATGGAGGTGCTTTGTCACGGTTAAAATGGGAAAGAAAATGTCCACCAGATCTTGAGCACAGGCAGGTTAAGTATAAAAATAACGTGATCGAATGTAATCATGGCAAGCTAAAGCGGATCATTAGGGCCACTTTAGGATTCAAATCGATGAAGACGGCTATGCCACATGCATCTATTCAGATGGCATTAAACACCGATGATGTACAGACGAAGTAGTAGCAGCCGATCCTACTAAAAGAATAGCAAACGATAAAAACAGCGATAAGCATGTTTTTAACCACTGCATAAAAATAGACCAAAAATTAAGCTTTTTTAATTTTACAGATTCGAAAATAAATAGTAATAATTCATGAATAGTAGCCGAAGCTACCATTCATGAATCCAAATCATACTATTTTAAAAAACTAATTCGATGCCTGCACCATATTTCCAGCCTTTTTCAGAATCCGTAGCCTCTTGCATAGAAGTGGCTTTCTGTCCTTTTTCATATTGGTAAGCAACGTCAATAAAAGGTTTAATTCGCTTAGTAATTTCATATCGGGTTTTGATCCCCGTTTTTAGTTCTGATAAACCTGATTTTGCAGCATAGTTAGAATCATCGCTAAATATTACATCTGCTTCGATATAAGGTTGAGTAATAAGTTTCTGAGTTAAAAGCAAATCACGTTCTAATTCAAAACTTGCTCCCCAAAAATTATTCTCACCGCCATAAAGATATGCTTGTGTTTCAAAGAAATAAGGAGCTAGACCTAATATACCAATAACCCCATCCACTCGATCGCTGCTGCTGTTATTTTTATCTTCACTATATCTTACCCCAGCTTGTACATCCCAAAATGGGGCTACGTTACGGCTATAAAGTGCTGATACAGCATATTTTGGATCATTACTTTCTGACTTTTCCGAATTGGCTTCAATAAATAGACGATTTTCATCTGTCCCAATCAAAGTTTCAAACTTTGTTCCTAGGTTGCCCTTACCGTCTTCATCAACCATCCATTCATTTTCAAATTTTGTCGTTTGATAAATTTGTCCGCCATGTTCTTTAAGATGATCATCATGAGATGGGGCTGATCTCTTTCTTGCGGTCAGAATAATATTATCTCCCCCATTTGCATTTTCCATTGAATAATATTCTGGATACAATTCTTGGGGGCTATATCTTAAGCCACCAGACTCCTGTAATAAGACTCTCATACCATTTGTAATATTACTTTCTTGTTCCGAAGTGCTGCTATTAGCAAAAGTTAAGTTTGATATACTTACTAATGCAATTGATAAGACTGTTTTTGAGAAGAAATTCTTAGTGATTTGCATGTGGATTTACTCCCTTCTCACTTATTGGGGGCTGAGCAACAATATTTTTTGAAACACTATCTTTGTCTACTTGGGCGACAATTAGTTTATTCATCATTCCTGCACTCATATGGTAAAGCAGGTGACAATGAATAGCCCACTCACCTAACTCATCAGCTGTGAGTAGAGTGGTTATCGTTTTCCCAGGTGGAACAATTACCGTATGTTTGTTTGGCATATTGCTTGGATCCTGACCATTCTCAAGCTGCATAAACATGCCATGTAAGTGCATTGGGTGAGCCATCATACTGTCATTGACAAATTTTAAGCGAATACGTTCACCATACTTCACCACTAGTGGGTCGGCTTCATTAAATTTTTTACCATTTATTGTCCAAATATAACGCTCCATGTTTCCACCAAGACGGATCTCTATTTCACGTTCAGCTGCACGAGTGTCTTTTTGAGGATCTAACGATTGCAAATCACTATATTGCAATGCTTTATTACCTTCAGGTGTTGAAGCATTTGCCCATCCAAATACGGTATTATCATTCTTGTCTGAAGCCGCCTTAACAGTAGCGCTATTCATCGGCATATCATGATTCATACCTTTCATAGAAGACATATCATGATCCATACCTTTCATAGAAGACATATCGTGATTCATGCCTTTCATAGAAGACATATCATGATTCATATCTTTCATTGAAGACATATCATGATCCATACCTTTCATAGAAGACATATCGTGATTCATGCCTTTCATAGAAGACATATCATGATTCATATCTTTCATTGAAGACATATCATGATCCATACCTTTCATAGAAGACATATCATGATTCATTCCCATATCTTCCATAGTCAATAAAGAACGAGGACGAGGCTTAGGCATCTCAATTTGTTTGACTGCTGGGCTGCTTTCTTCATGTAATGTTCCCACTGAAAAACCGGTACGATCAATAGATTCAGCTTCAATTTGGTAATGTGCTTGTTTTGGTTCCACAATTACGTCATAAGTTTCAGCAGTACCAATACGGAACTCATCTACAGGAACGGGCTTTACAGGTTGACCATCAGCACTGACTACAGTCATTTTTAGGTTTGGAATGCGTACATCAAAGAATGACATAGCGGAAGCATTAATAAAACGAAGGCGAACTTTTTCACCAGCTTTGAAGTTACCCGTCCAATTTTGCTGAGGTGTCTTGCCATTCATTAAAAATGTATAACCAGTCACATCGGACATATCTGTTTTCAGCATTCGCATCTGATTCCACATAGAACGGTCTTGCCAAGTCGCTTTTAGCCCATCACGTTTAACTTGTTTTAATACATCGAATACTGTTTCGCGGCGGTTCTGATAGTAGTCTGCTTCTTTTTTAATATTTTTCATAATTTGATCACTTGTCGAATTATGAAAATCAGAAAGCAAAACAACGTAATCTTTATCGGTTTTTTCAGCAGCTGTTAGTGGAGTTTTATCTTTAGGATAAATAACAAAAGCACCATATAAACCGTCTTGTTCTTGTCCTTTACTATGTGAATGATACCAATAAGTACCATTTTGGCGGACTTTAAACTTATATTCATAAGTTTTATTAGGGGCAATGCCATTAAATTTGTTAAATCCAGGTACACCATCCATAATTCCAGGTAATAATAAGCCATGCCAATGGATTGAAGAGTCCTGATTTTTTAACTTATTGTGAACACGGATAACGGCCTCATCACCTTCTTCAAATTCAAGAAGTGGTGCAACGAATTTACCATTTACAGTAATTCTCTCAACTGGTTTTCCTGTGATATTTACAGTTTGTTCAGCGATTGTTAAATCATATTCTTTAACTGCCGCCATTACCCAAGTTGATGAAAATAAACCAACTCCAATTAAGAGTATATGACTTAACTTTTTTGACATTCTATCTCACCTTTAGAAAGATCAAGATTGAAGTAATAAAGCAAATATTTAGTATAAACTTTAATACTTCTTTCTCGCTATTTATAAAATTATTTATTGCTACTAGGCATATTCATCTTTGAATGATCCATTTTAGAATGGTCCATATTCATCATAGAATGATCCATTTTTGACATGTCAGATGAGTTAGGAGACTGATGTTGACTATGATCTTGCTGAGTCTTGTCATCTTTTTCCATTTTACAAGGTTTTGTACAAGGTTCCTGTGCTTTTACCGTTTTAGTGGCACTTGAGGTTGATACATCTTTTGCCCAAGATTGAGTACCAGCAATTAAAGTTCCAGCACACATTAAAATTGTTAGACTACGACGCACTACAGTTTTCATAAGTTTCTCTAAAAGTTAATTTCTTGCTACTACAATAAAGTGAAGCATTGAACATCTAAGTGACTTGAAAATGACATTTTTGTAATCTATCTCGATCAGATGTTTTATAACGTTATTATAGTTTTAATGAATGACTTAGGATTCGGAAATGAGAATACTATTAGTTGAAGATGAACAAAAAACTGGTGATTATCTCAAGCAAGGTTTATCCGAAGCTGGCTATATTACGGACTGGGTTACAGATGGGTTAACGGGTAAACATCAAGCTCTTTCTGAAGAGTATGACTTAATTATTTTAGACGTGATGTTACCTGGACTAAATGGTTGGAATATTATCAATGATATTCGTAGCAGCGGTAAAACAATGCCCATTCTTTTTCTTACCGCCCGAGATCAAATCGAAGATCGAGTAAAAGGTTTAGAGTTAGGCGCTGATGATTATTTAGTAAAGCCTTTTGCTTTTGCAGAGCTTCTTGCTCGAATCAAAACTCTCCTTAGACGAGGGCAACAAAGAGAAGATAATAATATTATTAAGATTGCTGATTTAGAACTCGATTTGAGAAAACGTCGGGTAACACGAGCAGGTCAACGCATTGATCTGACGGCAAAAGAATTCGCGCTTATGGAGCTTTTCATGCGTAGACGAGGTGAAATTTTACCAAGAGCGCTGATTGCTTCTCAAATTTGGGATATGAATTTTGATAGTGATACGAATGTCGTTGAAGTCGCTATTAAAAGATTAAGAAGTAAAGTTGATAGTAACTTTACCCCCAAATTAATTCAGAATATTCGAGGAATGGGGTATGTACTAGAGGTAGAGGATGAATAATAACTTATTCAAAGCGATCAGTTTTCGGATCGGTATTATTTTCTCATTATCTACTATTTTCATTCTAATTATTATGGGCTTATTCATAAATAAATTGGTAATACATCATTTTGAGACTCAAGACCGTACCCAATTAGAAGGTAAAATCCAGCTGATTCAGAATCTTATCCAACAGAATCCTAAAAACTCTCCAGAACTTAATCTGTATTTGAGAGACGCTTTAGTTGGACACCATGATCTTATGGTTCAAATAGAACGACCGACAGGTAAAGTTTTATTTAGTTCAGCACCTTCAACAATTAATACTCAACACTTAACCAAGTCTGCAAATAACTCTTGGATTAAATGGCAAGTTCAAAATAAGACCTATCGTGGCATGATCTACACTACAGGTATAAATAGAAATTCTGAAATACAATCTGTACGAATTATTGTGGGGATCGATACATCTGAACATCTACATTTTTTAAATGATTTTAAGCGTCAACTTTTTTACATTGGTTTAGCCGGTACGATTTGTTTAATGTTTTTAGGCTGGTTTGCAACCTGGAGAGGTTTAAGACCCGTGCAAAAAATGGCTAAGGTCGCAGAAGGCATTTCTGCCCAACATCTTTCAGAACGTTTAGAAGTTGAGCACACACCAACAGAACTAAAATCATTAGCAATTGCCTTCAATGATATGCTCGACAGACTAGAATCAGCTTTAGAAAGGCTTTCCGATTTTTCATCTGATTTAGCGCATGAAATTAGAACACCGATTAATAACTTAATGACTCAAACTCAAGTATGTCTTGCCCGTAAACGAGATACCAGTACCTATCAAGAAGTACTATTTTCTAATTTAGAAGAATTAGAACGTTTGGCTCGAATGGTATCCGATATGCTTTTCTTGGCAAAAGCAGAACATGGCCTAAAATTACAGAACTTACAGAATATTGACCTGGTTAAAGAAGTTACAGCCTTATTTGATTTCTATGATGCGCTAGCTGCCGAAAAAAATATGACGCTTCAACAAACAGGATCTGGAAATGTCAAAGGTGATCCTGCTATGTTACGTCGAGCACTCAGCAATCTATTATCTAATGCAGTTAAATATGGAAATAAGAATTCTACAATACGCATAAAACTTCAACAGAATTTAGATAACACAATATTTTCAATTGAAAATGAAGGCTCTGAACTCTCTCCTGAACAACTATCCAGATTATTTGATCGTTTTTATCGAACAGATGCGTCTAGACAAAGAACAGAAGAAGGAACCGGCTTAGGGCTTGCCATAACAAAATCTATTCTTGATATGCTTGGGGCGACCATCCAGGCTGAATCCCTCAATGGTCGAATCATTTTTACCATTGTTTTTCAAAGTGAATCCATGCAAGGGGAATCATTTTAACTCATTTTTTGAACATCTTCCATTTACCCGAGTTGACCTTACATAAAGCTCAAACTGAGAGCCAGAGCTACGCCAGCACCTATCATGGCAATTGTGTAGCCAAATATGATAGCTCGGCCAAACTGTGCCCCCCCTGTCATCCATGCAATTGTCGCTTTGCTTAACATGTTGCTCAGTGTGGCCAGCCCTAGCGCGACAGCAGCCACATTTGTTGTTAAGCCTTCAGTACTATGCAGGCGGGCAAGTGAGACTAAAATAGCATCTACGTCTGCTAGCCCAGAAATAGTCGATAATACGAAGATGCCGCTGGTGCCCAACCATTGTTTTGCTGCCGGGACCAAGACTGCCATGACAGCCAGGAAAGCAGCGAAGCTGAATGCTGTCCCAAGATCAAAAGGAGCCATTGCTTCTATTGTTCGATCGTTGTTTTCAGCGCTGGTAATTTGGCGTTGTCTCCACAATGCCATACCCAGCAGAAGGATTCCCGCAATCATCATTGCACCACCAAAAGTGCTTAGCAATGCTGGCTCAATGACGCCTATCAGCACAACCATACGAAAAAACATGATGCCACAGGCAGCCAATGTTCCAGAAATAGCAGCACTGACCATGACGGGGTGCTGGCGTGTATAGCGTGCCAGTGCGACAGTTGCAGCTGTAGAAGATGCCAAACCACCCAATAGACCTGTCCAGAATATGCCTCTTTCTGAACCGGTAAGCCGCATGGCAAAATGACCTGCCAGAGAGAGTCCGGCAATCAGGATCACTGCCCACCATAACTGGTAAGGATTTAATGCAGCAAAAGGTCCCAGACCCGTATTGGGTAAGTAGGGTAATATAACGACAGAAAGTACCAGCAACTGCAGGGATGCGGTTAATTCACGATGCTCTATCAAGCGTAGCCAACCGTGTAAGGTTGGCTTGAGATCCAAAAATACAGCGACGATTACAGCCGCGGTTAATGCTAAAGTAACATTACCATGGGATGCATATGCACCTAAAACTAATGTCAACAGCATCGCGATCGTCGTGGTAGCGCTTAGATTACCGGAAAGTTTTGCGGTACGCGCGTAGGACACTGTTAATAATAAGGAAAGCCCTAATACGGCCGCGACCAGCGGCCAAGGCCCGAAGTTTGGTTGTAAATGACCGAGCACTCCTCCGAGCAATCCTGTCAATGTGAAGGTACGTAGGCCTGCTACTCGGCTGCCCTCGGGCAATTCACGATCGTGCCATCCTCGTTCTAAACCAATGAGCAGGCCGATGGCAAGTGCTGCAATAAGACCTGGTACATCTGGTGGAAGAAAAGAACTCTCTATCATAACTTTTTATTTCGCAGGCGAAGGGCATTCGTGATGACTGAAGCTGAACTAAAACTCATCGCCAAGGCCGCAATCATGGGTGACAATAACCAACCGGTAAATGGATAGAGTACGCCAGCTGCGATTGGGATACCCAAGGCATTGTAAAGGAAAGCAAACATGAGGTTCTGTTTCATGTTGCCAACAGTAGCTTCCGAAAGGGAACGGGCAACCGCGATACCGCGTAAATCCCCCTTGACCAGCGTAACTTGAGCACTATTCATTGCGACATCAGTTCCGGTCCCCATAGCGATACCGACATCAGCCTTGGCTAGTGCTGGTGCATCATTGATTCCATCGCCGGCCATTGCCACGATGCGACCTTCCTTCTGCAATTTGCTGACCAGTTCTAGTTTATCTGCGGGTTTAACTTCACCATGTACCTCATCAATACCCAGACGTGCTGCGACTGAACGGGCAGTGGTGAGACCATCTCCTGTTGCCATCACGATACGTAGTCCAGCTTCCTTCAGGGTGGCAAGTGCTTCAGGGGTACTTTTTTTGATGGGATCGGATACTGCAAGCAGGCCGGCCAATTCACCATTGATGGCTAGATGCATCACACTTGCACCTTCTGAACGCAGCTCTTCGGCTTGCGGAATCAGAGATTGTACCGAGATACCTAATTGCTCCATCAGTGCTGTGTTGCCCAAAGCTAACTGACGATCGCCCACTTGACCTCGAACACCAATCCCTGAGCCTGATTCAAAATTATCTGGTGTTTCAAGAGACAGGCCACGTTCGTGTGCTGCATTTACAATCGCTTCGGCTAGCGGGTGTTCACTGCCTTGATCAAGACTGGCGGCTAAACGTAATACTTCAGATTCATCGAAACCTGATGCGGCAACCACACGATCGAATACAGGGCGTCCTTCGGTCAACGTACCTGTTTTATCGATGATTAGTGTGTCAATCTTGCGCAGATTCTCAATGGCTGCTGCATCGCGGAACAACACACCATGAGTAGCACCTTGACCCGTTGCAACCATGATAGACATTGGAGTTGCCAAGCCTAGTGCACAAGGACAGGCAATAATGAGTACTGCCACAGCATTGATTAATGCATAAACCCAGCTCGACTCTTCTGGGCCGAACAATCCCCATCCAAAGAAGGTAAGCAAGGCAATGGTCACTACAGCCATGACGAACCAACCTGCTACCTGATCAGCCATACGTTGCATTGGTGCTCTCGATCGTTGAGCTTGCGCCACCATCTGTACGATCTGGGATAACATGGTACTTGAACCAATTTTCTCTGAACGCATGATCAATGAACCATTGGTATTCAGGGTAGCTCCAATGACTTTATCGCCGATACGTTTAGTGATAGGTAAAGGTTCACCTGTCAGCATCGATTCATCCACTGAACTACTTCCTTCAGTGATTACACCATCCACAGGCACTTTTTCACCTGGGCGAATTCTGAGTAAATCTCCTACATGGACATGCGTTAGAGGAACATCTTCTTCAGTTCCATCAGGCAGGATTCGGCGAGCTGTTTTAGGAGCAAGTCCGAGGAGTGACTTAATTGCAGCAGAAGTTTGCGAACGTGCTTTTAATTCCAGTATTTGCCCCAGTAGGGTCAAAGAAATGATGACCGCTGAAGCTTCAAAGTAAACAGCGACACGACCCATGGAGATAAATGAGTCTGGAAAGATTTGTGGTGCAATGGTCGCAACCACACTGTAAATAAAAGCAGCCCCTGTACCTAGACCGATCAGGGTCCACATGTTTGGGCTGCGATTCACAACCGATTGCCAACCACGGGAAAAAAATGGCCAACCTGCCCACAGTACAATCGGGAGTGACAACACTAATTCAATCCAGCTCTGAACTGCCATGTCGAACAGGTTCAGTTGATGGCCAAACATTGCCAAAAAAGTCACGACTATGGTGAGTGGCAGTGTCCACCAGAAGCGTCGACGGAAATCACGTAACTCAGGATTCTCATCTTCCTCTAACTCGGGAATGAGTGGTTCCAGTGTCATTCCGCATTTAGGACAGTTTCCAGGATGATCCTGTCTAATTTCTGGATGCATTGGGCAAGTATAGATGGTCGTGCCTGTTGTGCTTGCATCATTAACGGATTGAGTAGTCTGATGATGCTGTGTATGTGCATCGGCAGTCGTCGTTGCGGGTTTAGCGATATATTGCACCGGGCTGCTATGAAACTTTGATTGACATTTATCACTGCAAAAAAAGTAAGTTTTCCCCTTAAATTCCTCATGGTATTTCGATTCTTCAGTGACGGTCATACCACAGACTGGGTCTTTCAGTACGTCTGTTGTAGCCTGTGCCATATGGTCCTGGTTATGATTTTTTTGATCTGACATAAATAATTCTCTTATGGAAAAGTGGTTTTATGGCCGAATTTTGGAATAAATCTCGGAGTCTGTTGAGCATAGCTGTCATAGACAGCGCCAAACTGTTTACTCATTTCAGCCTCTTCCTTAATTGCCAAGCGGCTGTACATTAAGAGTAAGATTGGAAACATAATCAGTGTCAGTAAAGTTGGCCATTGCAATAAAAACCCCAGCAAGATCAAGATAAAAGCCACGTATTGGGGGTGACGTATGCGCGCATAGGGTCCGGTTACTGCCAATTGGTGATGACGTTGTGCGTGGTACAACACGTTCCATGCTGATGACAGTAAATAGAAACCATAGCCCAAAAAAATATAACTCGCGATGTGCAGAATGCCAAAATGTGGATCACCCTTTTCGCCTAGTAGCGTTGACCATAAGTGACCTGAGTTATGCGACAGCAAGTCAAGTTCAGGAAAGCGAGTTTGTAGCCAGCCTGACAACAGATAAATTGTTAAAGGGAAACCATACATCTCGACAAACAATGCAATGATGAAAGCAGAGAAAGCGCCAAAAGTACGCCAATCTCGCGCTGTGGCGGGTTTAAAAAAACTGAAGGCAAACATAATGAAAATTGCCGAATTTATGATGACGAGCCACCACAGACCATAGGCTGATTCCGCATGATTCATGAGGGGTCTCCTGGTTCGCGTGATTTTTTATTATCTGATGTGTCTGGATTTTTCTGTTGATGATGGTGATGTCCATGACCACCATGCATAAAAATATGCATGAGTGGGCATGCTAAAAGGAGTAAAAAGGGTAAAACACCAACGACATGGGCCAAATGCTCGGTTAAGAGAAAATAGGCTGCCACACCACCAATCACGAATAGGCCGATGGCATAACGTGTAGACCAAAAGTTAGGTACTGAATTATGTTCTTGAGGTTGATGGTTCATGGTGCTTCCCTCTCTAATTCATGGGTAGTTGTGGAGGGAGGCATACAGTCCATCATCATCTGCATCATGGATTGCATCATGTCCATACGTTTTTCCATCATCTGCTGACGGTCAGCCATATTTGCATTCATGCTTTGGCCGCTCATCTGTTTCATCATGCTCATACCTCCTTGCATGAGTTTCATGTGCTCAGCCATAAGTTTTTGACGTTCTTGAGGGTTTTTTGCAGCCATCATCTTTGCATGCATGGCTTGCATTGCTTTCATGTGCTGGTCCATTGCAGCCATTTTATCTGTAGCAGTGGTGCTGGTAACTGTTTGCTTAATTGTTACTGCAGATGGTGCTGTTTTTTCAGGGTGGTGATCTTTGTGTTCATCGGATTGCTGTGCAAATGTATTCAATGACGCGGCTGCGATACATAAGCCCAAAAAAATGTTTTTGAATTTCATCATAATTTTTTCCTTTAAATAATTTGGAAGTAAAAGCTATGTTTTAGTACTGAACAGAGTCTAGGAATTTGACTACTAAACTGATGAAATTTTTGGTTATTCTCTGTCTCTCTTAAAAATTTTAGCACTATTAATTAATTATTTTTAAAAATGACAAAAATGTAATTTTGAGATCTTCTCGAAATATATAGTCTATGCTGAGATGACAAAAATTTTATTTAATATTAATCTTTTAAAACTATTAAAGTTGTTATGATTTTATGTGCTTAAAAAAATAAAAATGAAATGATTAGATGACTCCAAGGCTAGTTAGAGACACATTCTTAATGTAATTTACACTGTTATTCCTTTAAAGAAAAAATACAGTTGATCAAAATAGTTTTTTATAGAAAAAAGGGTGGATAATTTAATTATTAAACTTATTGGTATATTTATTAGATAGATGGTAAAGAAGATTATTTTTAATATTAGGGTTTATAATCCAAATTTCAGAGTAAGGAATCTACTACTTATATAATAGAGATTCCATCTCCAAAACAGTACTACTGTATGAATGAGTTGTATTCAATGCAGGGAAGAATGTAGATCCTTAATACTAACGGAAAATTATTTTACTGAATTTTCATGTAAAGACTCATTTAATTGATCAATCACTGTCGTCCATTCACCATCAGAGTGTAGTTTTTCTTCTAAAAAATGACGTTGAGCATCAGTCCAAAAAATTGCTTGTGTTAAAAAAACATCTCCAGCTAGCTGATGGCTCTCTATGAATTTTGCAATTGCTTCTTCAGTAGAAGCTAAACCAAGCTGTTCAAATAATTTGGTCATTCTTGGACGTGTTTGAGTCATGTGCTTAGCCCACAAATTTATATTAGATCAAATTAAACATAACATGTTTATATTTAAACTAAAATATAAAAAATTAAATAGCTACTATTTTCTTAGACAAAATGATTACTACATTTCATAAATCAACCACCTACATAATTTGTTTGTTAAATGATCATTATTTTTCAATAAGATTACCATAGTTAAAGATTTTAAAATTTAAAAATGACAAAAATGTAATTTTGAAGTCATCGCTATGTTTCTGTCTCTCACTAATAATTGAAATATAAGAGGAGATGATGTGGTCTCATTAAATATAGATTTTATAAAGTCATCTCTAATGAACTAACGAATCAAGAGGAAACGTAAATGAAATTATTTCAAAATAAAATGACTGCTCTACGTAATGTTGTAGTAGCTGCAACGATGATTGTGGCTACTACAACTACGTTCGCTCATGTGAGTTTAGTGAGTGCGATTCCTGCGGAAAATGCATCTATCCTTAGTCAACCAAAGAACTTGACCCTTAACTTTGGTGCAGAGGTTATGTTGATGAATATTAAGTTACTGGATGCTCAGCGAAGAGATGTTCCTTTAAAATATAAAGTTACTCATGACTTAAAGAAATCCTTTGATGTCGCTCTTCCGAAACTGAAAAAAGGTAAATATACCGTTGTCTGGACAACAATGGGGAAAGATGGTCACAACATGAATGGTGAATATAGTTTCACTATCAAATCAACTAAATAAGAATTGATTACCTTTCAACATGTCAGTGAGGTGCTGGCATGTTGTTCTAGAATGGACAAAAATAATGATTTCTGAATATTGGATGTGGGCCACTTGGTTAACTAAGGTTATTTTATATTTAAGTGTAGCTTTTGTCGTTGGTGGAGCCTTTTGCTATTTTTTACTTAGACAATATCTTGAACTAAAAGAATCGATTCTTAAATATATTACAATTGGCGCTGGATTAGGCCTAATTTCCAGTACCTTGGGATTTTTTATTCTGATTGGTAGTTTTGCCAATACTGGTATTACAGGTATGGTGGACCCCACGTATATTAATATATTGGTTAATACTCCGACGGGGTATATATACGTTCTTCGTTCTATTAGTTTTGCTCTTTTACTTCTTCTCATGGTGGTTAAACTTAACAGGAACAAAGGTCATTTTTCTATAATTGAAAGTTCAATATTTTGTATTTTACTTATCCCGATTATTTTTAGTTTTTCCCAGCTCGGACATGTCGCTAATTTAACCTTACTTGCTCAAATTTTATTATCAATCCATATTCTAGTTATGTCGTTATGGATGGGGTCTTTATATCCGTTATGGAAAACCAGCCGGGAAATAAGTGGTTTACCTTTAAAAGATCGCATGCATGTATTTGGACGTATTGCTGCTTTCATTGTTGGGATATTAATCGCCTGTGGCGCTAGTGTAGCTCTTCTTTTAATTAAAGATTTTAATACCTTAATCAATACTGCATATGGCTATGGTTTCATGGTTAAAATGTTTTTTGTTATAAGTATTCTACTTTTAGCTGCCTTCAACAAATGGTATTTCACCCCGCGTCTTCAACATCCTAAATTCGCTAAACACCTTAGTCATGCCATTTTATTTGAGATGTTATTAGGTCTATCAATTCTATTAACAACAGGCTATATAACCACTGTCGTGGGTATTGAATAAGAGAATTTCAAAATAAGGGAATTGAGGAAATTTAACATTACTGCATTTATCTTTTGTAGCTGAGCAATAAAGTTTCTACTGGACTGTCAACTTACGACAATCAGAACAGTAAAATCGCATCATGAGGCATTATACATAAAGGTAGTCACCGGTTTTTAGCTTATCTTCAACCCATAACGGTCTCATCTATTCAGTTCACTACCATTGATTGAAATAACTAATCTTATAAATTTCAGAGTGATCGTAGATGACAAAAATGTCATTTTAAAGTCACATTAATGTTGGTTAAGTACTTTTACTGTAGTCATTAGAACACTCTTCTTTGGAATACTCTGAAGAAAACTGTAAGGTTGTAAACAGACCAAGTTACAGCGAGTAACTGATTCAGAAAAAGGCTGGTTGTATGGTGAAAGTTTAGAGTTACTGTTCTAATGTTTTAAACAAATGTTTTGTTAAAAAGGAGCAACATATGAAATTTCACATCGCTAATATGACTTGTGGTGGTTGTGCACGCGGCATTACTACCGCAATTAAAGAGCTCGACTCGAATGCCTCACTCGATATTGATTTACAAAACCGTATCGTTGAAATCAACACAACAGTGAGTCAGGATAAAGTCATTGCAACTCTCAGTGAGCGTGGATTTACAGCTGATCCTGCTTAATCTCTGTTAGAGTAACAGTGGGAATTCCTTACCACTTTTACTCTCTCTTATTTTCCTCATCGTACAGATAAAATCTGTACTTGCTTGCAATAAAAGTAGCCCCTGAATTCCCCATAATCTTGGTTCGAGCTGATCTTCGCATATAGAACTCAGCATATCTAAATGATAGAGATCGTATATGAGTACCGAAATGACTGATACGCCACACTACAGTGAAACATTAGAGATTGAGGGGATGACATGTGCTTCTTGTGTAGGCCGTGTGGAAAAAGCTTTAAAATCTGTTGAGGGTGTTGAATCGGCTCATGTAAATCTGGCTACCGAAAAAGCAGTCATTTATGCGCATCAACCACTTGATCGCGCTACTTTAATTAAAGCCGTAGAAAAAGCAGGCTACGAAGTGGAAGCGCTGCAACCAATAGAGCTTACGATTGAGGGGATGACATGTGCTTCTTGTGTAGGTCGAGTAGAAAAAGCCTTAAAATCTGTTGAGGGTGTGGAATCAGCACATGTAAATCTGGCTACTGAAAAAGCGACTATTCAGGCAAGCTCATCTGTCACTCGTGACTCGTTAATTCAGGCTGTCACCAAAGCAGGGTTTGAAGCAAAGTCAGTTCATCAAACTACGGAAAGCTTTCAAGATAAAAAGAATATTGAATTAGAAAAACTTAAAAAAGATTTAATTTTGTCAGTCTTATTAACTCTACCCGTTTTTATTTTAGAAATGGGATCACACCTGATTCCCGCCTTTCATACGTTTATGATGGATAACATTGGCCAACAAAATAGCTGGTTAATGCAATTTTTCTTGACCACAGTAGCATTAATTTTTCCAGGCCGACGCTTCTTCAAAAAGGGCATCCCAAGTTTATTCCGCTTAGCACCAGACATGAATTCCTTGGTGGCTGTAGGAACATTGGCTGCTTATCTTTATTCAGTGGTTGCTACTTTCTTTCCAAGTGTCCTGCCACAAGGCACGGTCAATGTTTATTATGAAGCTGCAGCGGTTATTATCACTTTAATTCTATTAGGTAGATTTTTTGAAGCCAAGGCAAAAGGCCGAACGTCTTTAGCAATTCAACATCTAGTTGGAATGCAGCCTAAAGTTGCCAGAATACAGCTCAATAATCAGGTGATAGAAGTTCCGATTGCCGAAGTTCAAACAGGAACGATTGTAGAGATTAGACCAGGTGAGCGTATCCCTGTCGATGGTGAAGTTATTCACGGCCAAAGTTTTATTGATGAATCCATGATTACTGGCGAGCCTATGCCCGTTGAAAAAACGATAGGCTCTACTGTGGTAGGAGGAACAATTAACCAAAGTGGCAGCTTAAATATCAAAGCCACCTCTGTTGGTAGTTCATCAGTGCTTTCTCAAATCATCCGAATGGTTGAACAGGCACAGGGTTCCAAGCTGCCGATTCAGGCATTGGTTGATAAAATTACCATGTGGTTTGTACCTGTAGTAATGGGTCTCTCTCTTTTAACTTTTATTACTTGGTTTATCTTCGGCCCTGAGCCAGCCCTAACGTTTAGCTTAGTTAATGCAGTTGCGGTACTCATTATTGCATGTCCTTGTGCAATGGGACTTGCAACGCCTACATCAATCATGGTGGGAACTGGGCGTGGTGCTGAAATGGGTGTTTTATTCCGTAAAGGTGAAGCTTTACAGCTGCTCAAAGAAACTAAAGTGGTTGCTGTTGATAAAACAGGGACCCTGACTGAAGGGAAACCAATTTTAACCGATCTGCATGTCTTAGAAGGGTTTGAATACAATGCCGTACTTTCACTTATGGCAGCCGTTGAATCAAAGTCTGAGCATCCTATTGCTCGAGCAATTGTACAAGCCGCTATAGATAAGGAATTAATCCTGTCTCCTGTTGCTGATTTCAAGTCAGTCACGGGCTATGGAATAGAAGCAACGGTGTCTGAACATTTGGTTCATATTGGTGCAGATCGATATATGGAAAAACTAGGTTTGAATCCTAATGTTTTTTCTCAATTTTCGGATCGTTTGGGAGAAGAAGGAAAAACCCCTCTCTATGTTGCGATTGACCAGAAACTTGCTGCCATTATTGCTGTAGCAGATCCAATTAAAGAATCAACATTTGCTGCAATTGAAGCGTTACATCAGTTAGGTTTAAAGGTTGCCATGATTACAGGTGATAACCGTCATACAGCTCAAGCGATTGCAAAAAAACTAGGTATTGATGAGGTTATTGCAGAAGTCTTACCAGAAGGTAAAATAGAGGCCGTTAAAAAATTAAAAAATCAATATGGTAAACTCGCATATGTTGGAGATGGCATTAATGATGCCCCTGCACTTGCAGAAGCAGATATTGGTTTAGCAATAGGTACAGGTACAGACGTAGCTATTGAAGCTGCTGATGTGGTTTTGATGTCTGGCAACCTGAAAGGAGTGCCAAATGCTATCGCTTTAAGCAAAGCGACTATAACCAATATTCGTGAAAATTTATTTTGGGCATTTGTTTACAATGCAGCTCTGATTCCTATTGCAGCAGGTGTACTTTATCCGCAATTTGGACTGCTACTTTCTCCTGTATTTGCTGCTGGTGCAATGGCTCTCTCGTCAATATTTGTACTAGGAAATGCTTTACGATTAAAACGTTTTAAAGCCCCCCTTGCAATTATTTAAGTTTAAATAAAAAAACCTGCAGATTCGATGCAGGTTTTTTTTAGAGATAATCAATCGCGTCTTATTTGGCTTTACGCTCTTTTTCAATCAGGTAATTCACCACCTGAATTACTTTGGCATCATTGCCCTGCACAATATATTTACCATTCACGGTCACCGCTGGTACACCGCTTAACTGATATTGAGCAGTCAAATTTTTTGCCTGAGCAATTTTTGACGAAATCGGGAATGATTTATAAGTCGTGTTAAATTTCTCTTCAGAAATACCATAACGGGTATAGAACTTGGCCAATTGTGCCTGTTCTAAAATTGGACGCTGCTTGTCATGAATATCATGGAATAACTGTAAATGTGCTTTTTGACGCACACCCAGGGCTTCTGAAACATAATAAGCACGTGCAGCCTGTTCCCAAAGCGGGTTCATTGCAGCAGGTGTACGTACAAAACGGATATCTTTGGGTAATTTTTTCAACCAGTCCTGCATATGCGGTTCCAACGTGAAACAGTGACCACAGCCATACCAGAAGAATTCACGTACCTCAATTTTGCCCGGTTTTTCGACTTTGACTGGTTTTGCGACCACCTGATAGTCCTGACCTGCCACAAAATTGGCCATAGCACTACCTGAAAAGGCCAAAACAGATGCGGCAACAGCTCCTAAAAGGAATTTTTTCATTGGGATTATCGTCCTCTAAATCATTATGCTTAGTGTATGGGTTCACTATAAATCAATTATGCCGGTTCCGTTTTCATGCTGCGAACTTTTGTGCTATCAGAACCGCTACATTAAAGTATGCGACTGATTTTAAGTCAGTTAATATGGCCATTCGACCGCTATGTGTTTTTAGATAATCACAAAAGTTAAACTTTGAGTAATAAAAACGGTTATAATTTCTACGATTAAAACGTAGTGGTCAAACCTACAGTAAATATTAACTTCTTACTATTCTCTTCAGTAACAGCCGCGTGGCTCTGAGAATGATCTTCTGACATACAATAGTTTCCTTATTCTATTTACGATTAGCTGAGAGACTTGAGTAAGCCTCAATATTTCTGCTAAAAATTGCTTACTATAATTGGTCAAGAAGCTTTCTTTTCATTTATCCACCGGGACAATATTGGTAATAAAACCAACATAAGAAGGGTTGATGAGATAATCCCTCCAATAACCACATTTGCTAGTGGGCACTTTACTTTTTTCTCCAATTCCAATGCCTCCCTAACTAATTAGAGAGTTTTAAGCATTATTACATGAATCTTTCCAGTACTATTGTTGCAAATATACTAAGTTGCATATTTATTCCTGCCTATGTATAGGAGCATATGTAACCCTAAAGTTTAAAATAGTCTTTTCGGATTATTTAAAAATGGTAAAGAATAGATCTCTTGCGAAAGTCATTATTGCAAGTTTATCCGGTTTACGAGTGCAGCAATTAAGTTAATGCGTAAACCGAATCTTTTCCGTCTATTTCGATAGCGTTCACTTAATATTCTAAATGTTTTCAATTGACTATTAATGTGTTCGATCACAACTCGTATTTTTCCAATCATTTTATTGTACCTTTTCTCAACATCAAATAAGGGTAAATTCTTCTTTTTCTTTATTGGCATCAATAATTTAAAGCCATCTTGCTCTAATCCGTAGTACCCTAAATCGGTCATAACATATTCACAATGTTTGAATTTCTTAACCGTTTTTCTTGCCAATTTAATATCATGCTGACTGCCATTCGATATATCTAGCCCTATGATTTGTTTGCTGTTCGGATGATAGATCACTTGTGCTTTTAGCGTATGTTTCTTCTTTTTACCACTGTAGAACTTACTCTGATTTTTTTTTCGGACGTTCTATTGAACATTCTGTCGCATCAATAATGACCCAGTTAAAGTGTTCGTCTGCTGTGGTAATGCTTCGTTTTGGCAGAGTAAAACGTCTTGATTTCATCAATGCATCTTCAACCTTTTTAATGGTTCGATTCACATTACTTTCAGCGATATGGTAATTTGCCGCTAATTCCAGTTGAGTGCTGTAGTTCCGTAAGTAATTGAGAGTTAATAACAACTGATCCTCTATATCTAAAGTATGAGGACGACCTGATTTCTTTTTGAGTGATTCTGCTTTTTCTAAAACCTCTACCATTTCAGTAAAAACTTGTCGAGGTACGCCAACCAAGCGTTTGAATTCAGAATCTGAAAAACGATTTAATTTCTGATATCTCATGAAATTTATATTGAGGTGGTTTTTACTTTCGCAAGAGATCTAATTAATTAAAAACAATAAATATATTTATCATTCGATTTAAAAAAATTAATTAATCTTAGTTACACCATACTAAAAATAACTAATTTTTAGTTTTCCTAGTTATATGTGCTTCATTATAATTTTGAATTAATTCTCTTCACACCCTTTGCTTTTTTCATTGTTAATTATTTCTAAATTTTTCTCTAAGAAACGAAGTCCCCATCAGCAAAACTACTGGTTGAAAAAACTATAGTAAAAATAACTAAAACAATCTTCATATATATATTATTGAATCTAATCATATCTTGGACCAAAAAATAATTTCTTCATATACTAATTCCTAGATATATACACCTAAATGACAACCAAATTACAAATTTGTAATTTGGTTAAGGTTTGTCCTAAAAAAAATAAATTAATACTATTTTAACAAAGATAAGTCGTTGCTGAAAAATTTGAATTGTAAGGGATTTAATTATTGCTAAATCAAAAATTTATAGGCCGGAAACTTTGTGATTCTTTGCTTTCTGCACTTATTATTTAATCAATGTTTCACGATTTTCATCGTGAAACTAAGTCTATTCGCAAATTTCAATGAGTTACTCACTGTCTTTTAAATAGCGGTATACCGCCTGGCGACTAATTCCAAATGCCTGGCCTAATGCCATTTTTGAAGGGTACTTCCCCTCCTTCCATGCCTGCCGTAAAGCTTCAGCTTGGTCGGGTTTTAATTTATGTACCCGGCCTTTGTACTTTCCTTGAGTAGAGGCTAGTTTAATTCCTTCCTTTTGCCGTTCTAAAATGATCTCACGTTCGAACTGTGCAAAAGCACCCATCAGTTGCAGCATCAAATTATCCATCGGGGTGGATTGGGCCGTAAAAGTAATATTTTCTTTTACAAACTGGATGGCAATCCCTCGTTTGACCAGTTTATCCACTTCAGTCACCAAATCTTTTAAGCTTCGCGCAAAACGATCCATGGAATGTACTATCACCCGGTCTCCTTCCCGGACATAATTCAACATTTCCTGAAATTTCGGTCGGTCGGTATTTTTACCTGAAGCACGGTCAACAAAAATCCGGTCGACTTCAATTCCCTCAAGTTGACGTCCCGTATTTTGCTCGACCGAACTCACTCGCACATAGCCTACTTTTTGGCCTTTCACTTTTTACGCCCCAATTGGATAAAAATGAACAATTTCGTAAATTATAAATCTTTAATACCAAAGTTACATGTTACTTATGATTAAAAAACATTTAAATGGTACATGTTTTTAAGAACTTTTAAAATGTAATTTTAGGGTATAGTCTAAAGTAACAGAATGAATATTCTGCCCCCGATAGAAACAGCCGTACTCAGGGGGGAGATTTTTTTGATGTGCAGGTGCCGACCCTTACCAGAAGGCACTGTTGAAAATAACCACGAATCGTAAGCTGAATACTCTTTTAGCTAAAGGAGCAGCATATGAATTCTTTCCATAAAATTTAGGCTTGTATACCCAGAAAAATGTGGAACTTCTTAGGTTTCATACATGAGGATTTTGATAGGCTCACTGACTATTTTAAATTGTGTGCCTTAACTCTCTGTTCTAAAAGGCTATTCAGAATTTTTAGACTGTTTATTTTGAACATTCTTTTTACTCTGTGGTGGCGATGCCGTAATTGGACCTTGCAAGATGCATGGTCGTGTATGGGCGATGTCCAGAAAGAATTTGACTCAAAACTATTTTAGTTGGGAAGGAATGCTAAAAATTGGAGATTGATACATCTCATCGTTTGTTTAAATATTTTTTGATTAAATTTTCCCTTTAAAAATTCCATTTTTTTTAATGTCTTAACTTGTATTTAATATAGAAGATCCCCATAACAACAAAAGCACTACAGGAATACAACAATATGGCGAATCCACAAAAACACTATGCTAAGTTCCACACAAATATTCGATTAGGTCGTTATGACGAAGAAAGTACATTACGTGAAAAACGTGACCTTTTGATTAGCACCTTAAAAGATGAACTCAAAAAGGATCCAAATGGTCCTCAATTTTTTGAATACTTTAATCAAGGTAGTTATGCCTTGGGCACAGGGATTAAGCCTAAGAATGGAGATTATGATATTGATGTAGGAGTTTTATTAGATTGTGACAAAGAGGAATATGGCTCAGTAGAAATTAAAAAAATTGTTAGAGATGCTTTAACTCATTCAAATAGAACTGTAACGATCAAACGACCTTGCGTAACTGTCACTTATCTCAAAAATGGTAGTCCCGATTATCATGTAGATCTGCCCATCTACGCTGAAGACGACAAAGGCAATATGTATCTAGCTCGAGGTAAGGAATTCTCCTCTGAAGACCTTAAGACTTGGGATATTTCAAATCCTACTGAACTTACCGATACAATTTTGGGAAAATTTGAAGATGATTCAGATTTACGTCATCAGTTTAGACGATGTACTCGCTACTTGAAACAATGGCGAAATGAGAAAGGTCTAGATTTTTTTAAGAGTATTGCTATCACTACAGCTGTATATGAGCATATAACAGCTGAAGATTATGAGAATGATAATAAGGTATTACTTTCTATAGTAAATAATGTATTAGATCAATTCACTACCTTTAGCATTGATCCAGAAAATAACGAGTATTACTTCAGACTCGTAATTAATTTACCTGCACATCAAGGTGTAGACTTACTCGAAAAATTGACCCGAAAACAAATGGAGCACTTAAAATCAAAACTTGAAGATTTAAAATCATCTTTAGAAGCTGTAAATGAGGAAACTGATACAGTAGAAGCTTGCAAAATTTTAAATAAAACTTTTGGAAGTCAATTCCCTATCCCTGAAATACAAGAAGTGTCCGAACCAGTAGTACAAACTTATTACACTCAAGAAGGAAAATCTGCTTAGGAAAACTCAATGTTTTTTGATAACCCAAAGTTAGACAATATTGAAAAGCTATTAAGTGAACATGGAGCTCAAAATATCCATGTCACTTCTATTACTAAGGATTGGGTTAATCTAAAATTTGATTTTCTCATTAATACACAACAGGTTTGCCTTGGTCTAATTTTTCAAAATAGAGCTAATTGGACGATACCTCCCATTTTTAGAATATTGACACGACCAATGTCTGCCTTAGATCATGTGAGTCAAAGTGGGGAAATTTGTACTACGGATCATCAAGGTGAAAACTTTGAAGGCTATAGACATAAAGAAATTATTACTGAATTCTTTGAAAGGGCTATAGATATACTCAAGCAATCTTTTATTAATTTTCAATTAAACAACCGAGTAAGCTTGTATAACGAACTAGAAGGATATTTAGGCAGCACTCAAAATATAAATGAGGATGTAATATTACATTGCGACCCTACTTCTACATTTAATTTATATGGTTGGTTAAGAAAATCATCAAAAGGGAATCATCAAATATTAGAGCATATTGATGATGGCGATAGTTCTTACATAAACCACAACCAGCTCACAAAAGTAAAAATTCATAAGATATTATTAGAAGATGCTTCTGTTTTCCCCATACCAGATATAGGAGATTATTTTAATGAGGACTATTTTCTAAAAATTGTTAATACCCTCTCTAATGAGAACAAACGATCTTTGTTAAAACAAGGCAATCATTATGCCCTAGTGGGAATTCCAAATGAACATGGATTTGCTTATGTGATTTTTTATTATGCCATTTGGTATTCTTTCAAAGAAAAAGTATCCTTCAAAGGCTTTAAAGTCTCTTTAACACAAAGAGCGTGGATAGATTATTTATTAAATAGAACGGGGCAAGAGAAAAAAACAAGACATATAGCGATTATCGGATGTGGGGCTTTAGGCTCAAAGATTGCAGAGATATTAGCTCAAACAGGCGTAAATAAATTTTCTTTCATAGATCCAGAGCTTTTAAAAACAGATAATATTTATCGTCATTCTTTAGGTTTGCAGTATGTTAATACCTATAAATCTACTTCTTTAGCTAATAAGTTTTTAATAGAAAGGCCCGGATTAACTATTTTTCCATTCGTAAGCCATGGTGAAAGCTGGATAAAATCAAAAATTACTGAAGATATTGATACTATCATCATAGCAATTGGCCATACTCCTACTGAGATTTCTCTCGTAAAAACTATTTATGAAATAAGTGCAAACATTCAAGTAATAATAGGCTGGTTAGAACCTTATGATTTAGGTGGACATTTTATTTCTTTCAATAATAAATATGTAGGATGTTTAAACTGCTTATATTTTGATGAAAAATCAAATAAAAGTCTTACCCCTATGTATAAATATGTACAATCTGGACAGCTAATTGCTAAAAATATTACAGGGTGTGCTGGTGCATTTACCCCCTTCTCTTCTTTAAATTGCATGAAGCTAGCAAGCTATATTTCTGAATATGTCCTGAATCAACAATTAGGATTTGTTTCTATTTCTGGCGACAATCAGAATGCAAATAAAAATGGAATAATTACTACCCCTTTTTATAATTCAGTAAATAATTCAAATGGAATTAATATATTGAATTTAAAAGAAATTTATAAAGAAGTATGCCCATGTTGCAATACATAACTCAATGGAGGATTAAATGTGACACACCTACAGGCCAAGTCTTTATTATTCAAGCAAATGTTTTAAAGAGTTTAAAGCAATTTATACAATTAGAATCAGATTCTCCAGAATCGGGTGGCATTCTAATTGGAAGAACAGACATAGAAACTAAAGCTAAAATCATTGAAAGCTTTACCTCTCCTATGGAAGGAGACTGTCAAACACGTATGTCTTTCTTTAGGTCAAAGTCCCACCAATATGCTTTAATACAAGCTTGGAACGAATCTAAAAAATTCTATAATTTTCAAGGCCTATGGCATACACATCCTGAAGATGTACCAACACCCTCTCCAACCGATTTAAGGGATATAGATACTGTTCTAAATGGCATTACCAATCTTAATGACCCAGTTTTATATTTAATAATCGGAAGAGTAAAAACTGGAATCTGGATTGGTAGAAAAAATTTTAAAATCAAACTGTTAGGTTATATTGAGTTAAATTGAAAATGCAACTAGACCCATCCCTAAGTTTACAGACTTCTTTATCAGCAATAGATGATTTATCAAATGCAAATAAATATATAGAAGAAATTTTAAAGCATATTTGTATAGATTCATTAGGTGTATTAGTTGATGAAGAACGTAAAAATATAATTTTTGTCTTATTGAAAAATAAAAGCCCTGAAAGTTTTTTCCGTATAATTCTCAATTATGATGATACTTTAACTTTTGTCCGAAGATTGCTTGCCAAAAAAATTTCCATTTATGCACGCTTTCTTCAAGGTCACATAATTGATGCCCACACTCTACATGATTTTGAAAAGTTAAAAGAAACATGGAATTTAACCTCCTCTCAAGAGAGCGAAGTTAAAGATGTAGATTTTGTTCCTAGAAAGATTCCTAAACAAAAACCAAACCCTGTAAACCAATTAGAATATTTCATAAAAAGAATTTTTGATTTTGAGCATCTTACAGGTAGGGGTAACGATTTATCTGAAAAAGATAAAAACCAGATTTATCTCTCAAGTCATGGCCGATGTATGTTTAAAGGATGTGGTGCAAAATTAAACATAGATGAAATAACTGGATTTGAAGGTACATATGGCGTTTTAGCTCATAATGTTGCAGCATCAGAAAATTCTACTCGCGGTATCCCCTTCTTCTCATATCAACTATCAGATGATCCAACGAATATTTTATTATTATGTGAAAAACATCATAGGTTAATTGATAAAGTTGCTGGCGCAGAATATACAGCTTCAAGACTCTCGCAAATGAGAAGTAATTTCATAGCACAATGCGAAGATTTATTAGATTCTTTAAGCTTTACTCCTATGCCAGTGTATTTATTTTTCTGGCCCGTGAATCGCAATATTCCTCAGTCTCCTTCACGACGTGATATTGCAAGCTGCCTTCTCCCATTAAAATCTATTTTGCATAAAGATAAGACACTAATTCATGAACCATTACCAGCTCATTTAAGAGCTTCAGCTGATGAGTTCTATAAAAAGTATTTTTTAGAAGAATTTGAAGTTCAAACAGAACAATTACTTAGGGAAACTAAATTTGATGATAAGAGAGTAGCTATTTTTGGCTTCGGCCCTATGCCATGCCTAATAGCATTAGGAAGTAAATTAGGAAATAAAGGGAAATTTATACCTATGCTTATGTATAGGGATGGAAGTTGTTGGATGTGGCCTGATCTTATATGTACAACCAAAGCGTATGAAATTAATAATTTCAGTGAAATAGAAGATTGTACTGAAATTACTATTAGATTGAATCTCACTGCTGATCCAGAAACCTCTAAAAATAAGGCTGTTGAATTAGGACATCCGGTAATTAATATTACTGCTAAACCAGAATATATGGGGAATGGAGCAATAAGAAATCCTGAACGAGGACTAAGTTTCATGCAAGATATTCATGCGTTATTTCATAGTCTAACAGATAAAGGAATTACCAAAATTCATGTCTTACCATGTGCATCCAATGCTGCTTGTATATGGTTTGGACAAGCATTTGATCTGCATCATCCTGAAATGGTTATTTATGATTACTTAAATAATTCAATGGTTCCAAGACTTCAAATTCGAAATAATGGAAGCAAGAATGAAATCGCTGTAATTTAAACAGTATATTTGATAGTACTTTCATACCATTAGATTTAAATATGACATTAGTAAATGGAGTTTAGCTCTAATGGGGCTTTGTTGCATAAATATCTAAGACTATGATTTTGTTTAATTTATTTTTGGATTAAAATTTAAACAAATCCTTAAAAATCAGTATCTTGAAGAATGTTTATACAACAAAGCCACTTATCATCGGAAGAATATGCAGGCTATTCAACTCTGTGCATCAGATGAATATCACCTAAGACAACGCAATAAAATAGAAACATTATTCAGCTTATTGAAGGGGCAATACAATTTAGTGACGAGTAAAGCACGTAGTCTTCATGGATTTCTGAGTGGAATTTACGCCTCACTATGTGCATATCAATTAACCCATCGAAATAAGCCAACAATTCAAATTAAGGAATCATCGGCTTAAGCAGGATTCGGGTTACTTAAATACTTGTTCTTATATTGCTCATATGGTTAGTGAGAATGAAATCAAGACAATTTATAAGAGCTTATTAGTACTACAATTATCAAAATGATTAAGTCCATCCCTAAAATTTATAGAACAACTATTTATTATCCTCACATCTAGCCCTGATCAATCGAAGAAATATCACGATTTAGTGCTGATACCCATTCGCTGGCTTTCTACAAAGTCTAATCGAACTATGTGAATTTTGAGGAAGCACTTCTACTCGTTATTTTGCAAAAATTGAAATTTTCCAATAGGTTCATGAACCTATTTTTCAATGAAAATTAAAATGTTTTATAAATTATTAAATTTTATAGATATATCTTGTGTTTTATTTATGAACTAGACTTTTGGTGAACATAAGTTAAATAAATAAGACCTACTAATTTGTTCATTATTTCTGATATAGATTAAATCAGGTTTTATTATCTGTCAAATTAGTAATGCACTTTTATGTTTGCTTCAGTTAAATAGGTTTTCTTTAAGGTCTTATTCTATAAAAAGAAAGGTCTACATTTTAAGACACCAAATCAAATGGCAGAAGATTTTTACAAGTCGGCTGACTAGAATCTCACAAGTGAATGTCTCCTGCTATTTCAGCACACATCAATGTTAATTATGTTTAAATTCCAATCCTCTCATTTTTCAACTAGCTCAGGTTATAATGATGGTCTCCCAAAATATGGTTGATCTATTATGAACGCCTCCAATGACCCTCTACACGGCAAAAAACTTGCTGACATTTTGGATGAATTATTAGATTACTACGGTGGCTTTGAAGGCTTAAGTCGTAAAATTGAAATTAGATGTTTTTGCATAGATCCAAGTGTTAAGTCATCATTACGATTTTTACGTACCACACCATGGGCACGTGAAAAAGTAGAAAGCTTATATTTGTATGCCTTACGCCAAAAAGCCAAACAGAAATCGTAGCTTTCAAAACCCCAACCTTAGCATAATATTTTTTACCAAATAGTAAACTAAACTTATTGAATAGACACTGATTTTGTAGGCATCTTTTAATTAGTGGTGGACTAACACCACTCTCCTAGAAAAATCTAGTCTATACCCCTATGGTTTATTTAAAAACTTATTTTCTATCTTTACTAGGCTGTATGATCATAATCATACTGGCATTCAACACTGTAAATTTAAGAATGAATCTGTACGTACAGACTCATTCTCTATCGATAAAGATATTAGAAATAGCTACATAGAGTTTATTTCTAGCTTATTCAAATTAGTCGTTCAAATTAGGCTTTACTACGGATGAACAATAATTTTTACAGCAGACTCATTATTATGAATCAGCGTTTCAAAGCCTTTAGAAACAAGATCATCTAATGCAATACGTTGGGTAATAAAAGGTTCTAGATTAATCTTACCTTGCTCGACTAAACGGATGGTTTCCTGATGGTCATTGACATAAGCAATCGTTCCACGAATATCGAGCTCTTTCATGACCACACTATGCACATTAATTGTGGCAGGATGGCTCCAAATCGAAACGATAACGACCACACCAGTTGGTTTCATCGCCGCCACCAGTGTATCCATGACTTTATTAACACTACTACATTCAAAAGCGACATCAACACCACGGTCTTCCGTAATTTTCATCACTTCAGCGACCACATCAACCTTAGATGGATCTAGCACATAATCTGCAACACCCGCTTCTATCGCTTTTTCTTTACGCTTTGCACTCAATTCAGTAATGATGACCGTGAGACCTTTAGCCTTTAAAATGGCTGATAAAAGTAAGCCTATAGGGCCTGCTCCACCAACCAGTGCTATATCGCCAGCTTTTGCACCACTTCTGACATAGGCATGATGACCGACAGATAAAGGTTCTATCAATGCGGCCTGATCTAAGGGAATATCATTTGAAATAGGATGTACCCAACGTCGTTGAACTGCAATTTTTTCAGAAAGACCGCCGCCACGTCCGCCTAAACCAATAAAGTTCATATTTTTTGATAAATGATACTTATCATTCGGGCCAGTCGGGACATCATCCGCAATAATATAGGGTTCAACTACGACATGTTGTCCAATTTGGATATCGTCTACACCCTCACCAACTGCATAAACTACGCCTGAAAATTCATGTCCCATTGTTACAGGTGCAGATTCTCCCGAAATTGGATGTGGATGACCACAAGGTGGAATAAAAATAGGGCCTTCCATGAATTCATGTAAATCTGTACCGCAAATACCGCACCATGCAACTTGAATTCCAACTGTGCCTGGAAGTACTTTCGGTTCAGGGATATCTTCAATTCGAATATCCCCTCGATCATAAAAACGAGCTGCTTTCATTGTGTATTCCTTATGTTGATATTAACGGTAAACCATTCCACCATCTGTCAAAATAGACTGACCTGTAATATAGTTTGCATCCTCGCTGGCTAAAAATGCAACTAATGCAGCCACGTCATCTGGTGTTTCAGCACGTCCTAAAGCAATACCATCTACATATTTTTTATACGTTTGACCAATTGGTGCACCTGTAATTTCAGAGAACCGCTGATCTATTTCGACCCACATGTCTGTCCCAACAACACCCGGACAATAGCTATTTACAGTAATTTTAGCACTGGCATATTCTTTAGCCGCAGCTTGCGTCAATGCACGAACTGCAAATTTAGTTGCCGAATAAACACCGAGTAAAGCAAAACCTTCATGACCTGCGATTGAGCATGCATTAATAATTTTTCCAGCCTGTTGGCGTTGTTTAAATTTATTTGCTGCGGCTTGAATCCCCCAAAGT
Organism: Acinetobacter sp. CAU_H_S139_7; assembly: GCF_058599305.1. Taxonomy (NCBI): domain Bacteria; kingdom Pseudomonadati; phylum Pseudomonadota; class Gammaproteobacteria; order Moraxellales; family Moraxellaceae; genus Acinetobacter; species Acinetobacter sp. CAU_H_S139_7. The sequence continues at coordinate 1,737,889 of NZ_CM178651.1, read as the reverse complement.
ACACCACCGACATTGATGTTCATAATTTGGTTAAATTCACTCGGCGTTACTTCTGCCAAAGCTTTGACTTGTGCAATACCTGCATTATTAATCATGATATCAAAACCATTAAGTGTCGATTCTGCATGATTAATAGCGTCACTGATTTGTATTGGATCTGAAATATCCGCAATAAATGTGGTGGCTTTTACGCCAAAGGCTTCAACCTCTTGTTGAACAGTATTTAACTTTTCTTGGTGAAGATCGACCAATCCAATATGAACACCTTCTTGTGCTAAACGTAAGGCAATACCGCGTCCAATACCTTGTGCCGCACCCGTAATTAATGCAACTTTATTGTTTAAACCTCTAGGCATGTTGCGACTCCTTAAATATGGATTGCACGTTGCATCGCCGACAAGACCGACTCATGCATCGCCTCAGACAAAGTAGGATGAGGGAAAATGACCTGCGCTAAGCTTTCATCTGTAGCTTCTAGGTATTTCGCGATGGCAAACCCTTGAATGTGTTCGGTGACTTCATGTCCAACCATGTGAGCACCCAACAATTCACCTGTTTCCTGACTAAAAATGGTTTTAACAAATCCTGCGCTATCGCCCAAAGCCAATGCTTTACCATTCGCTTGTAAAGGAAACTTACCCACATTGATATTCAAGCCCGCAGCTTTCGCTTTCTGTTCTGTCAAACCAATACTGGCCACTTGCGGATGGGTAAAGATACAGCCCGGAATTTGTGTACGATCTAAAGCATATACATGACTTAGGCCTGCAATTTTCTCCACACAAAGAATGGCTTCATGACTGGCTTTGTGTGCCAAACAAGGTGCGCCTGCGACATCACCAATTGCATAAATGCCCACTACATTGGTTTTACACCATGAGTCGACTTTAATAAAACCATTCTCAAATTCAATTCCCAAAGCTTCTAGGCCAAGATTTTCAGCATTCGGTTTCACGCCAATAGCTGAAAGCACCTTTTCAACAGTAATTATTTGCACACCTGTGGCAGTTTCAATATGACAATGTACTTGAGCCTGATCAGTTTCTATTTTTTTTACAGTCGCTTCGGTTAAAACCTGCATACCCTGCTGTTCAAATTGCTTTTGTACATACTTCGCAACTTCAATGTCTTCGCTAGGGAGAATCTGCTTTGCAATATCAACCAAGGTGACTTGGCAGCCTAAGTCTTGGTATAGGCTTGCAAACTCACTGCCTATAGCACCCGAACCAATGACCAGTAAAGATTTTGGTAATTGGTCTGGAACTAAAGCCTCTTTATAACTCCAGACCTGATGGCCATCTACAGGAATATGAGGCAAATTGGCCGCACGTGCACCTGTTGCGACAATAATATGCAGTGCAGAAATCTGCTGTTTTTGACCATTCGCATCTGTAAGCTCTAAATGCTCTTTGGCAATAAATTGGGCTGCTGCATTAAAAACAGTGATTTGATTCTTTTTCAATAATTGACCGATACCTTGTACCAGTTGCTCAGAAACCTGTCTGCTATGATGGACCAGTTTTTGAATGTCAAAATCAACCGCGTTAAGAGTAAAGCCAAACTGCTCTGCATGTTTGAACTGCTGCGCAAGCGCAGCCCCGCTCAATAATGCCTTGGTTGGAATGCATCCCCAATTAAGACACACTCCGCCTAAGTGTTGTTTTTCAACAATTGCTGTTTTTAATCCCAGTTGCGCTGCGCGAATCGCAGCGACATATCCTCCAGGACCAGCACCAATAACCACAAGATCAAATTGTGTATCTGACATGGCTATTCCTCCTACACCAAAATTAATGCAGGGTTTTCGACAAACTGCTTCAATGCCGATAAGAATTGAGCACCCAACGCACCATCAATGACACGATGATCACAAGACAATGTTGCAGTCACCATTTCACGAACAACAATCTCATCATTTTCGATGACAGCACGTTTCTCTGCTGCACCTAAGGCCAGAATTGCACCTTGAGGTGGGTTAATAATGGCATCAAACTGTTGAATACCCAGCATTCCCAAATTGGAAATACTGAAACTGCCACCTTGAAACTCATCAGGTGCTAGTTTTCCAGTTTTGGCACGTGTCGCCAGATCGCGCATATCATTGGAAATTTGCGCCAAAGATTTAAGGTTCGCTGATTTAATAATTGGCGTGATCAGTCCATTTTCGATGGCCACAGCAACCGAAATATCAGCCTGTTCAAACTGTAAAATCTGCTGATTTTCTTCATCAAACTGAACATTGACCTGTGGAACTTTGATCAGTGCGGCAGCAGCAGCTTTAATCAGCATATCGTTAATGGACAGCTTGACTTGCGGTACGGTACTGTTAATTTGCTGACGCAAAGCCTGAACCGACTCAACATTTAAGTCTATCGTTAAGCGAAAATGTGGTGCATTGCGTTTCGCAGCCTGTAAGCGCGAAGCAATTGCTTTACGCATACCATTCATAGCTACAGTAGTGAATTTTGCGGACTCTGCTGGATGCGCATGATCAGCATGTTGAGCTTGTACAGGGTTTTCACGTTGATATACAGCTTCAACATCTTCCTTACAGACTCGTCCACGTGAACCCGATGCACGACAATCATGCAAATTAATGCCCCATTGTCTTGCCAAACGGCGGGCAACAGGTGTCGCTAGAACATCACTATCATCTGCTTTAGATTTCGCGGCTTTGGTACTGGCTTGATGACGCACATCTGGCCAAGAACCACCAGCAGCTTGAACTGCGGTCTGAATATCTTGAACACTAATACGACCTTCACGTCCAGAACCCGTAATCTGAGACAAGTTTACATTATGCTTTTCAGCCAATTTCAAGGCATGTGGCGTTGCAAAAATATCATCGCTTTGTTGGTAGCCTTGTAACGCAGCAGGAATAGAATATCCGCCCTGAGTCACCGCTTTTGATCCATTACCAACACTGTTCTGTTTAGGAGCAGCTTGCACTTTGGTTTCAACTTGAGCTACAGATACTTTTTCAGGAACCGCTGCTACCGCTTTATTTTCTGTTACAGCAGGTGTTCCACCTAAGGACTGTGCAAATGCTTCAACTTCTGTATCTGAAACTTGAGCGTCTGCACAAATTGCAATAACTCCACCTACAACCAGAGTGTCACCATCTTTAGCAATAATTTTGCGTAGCAAGCCATCAAAAGGTGCTTCAAGAACATTGACGATTTTTGTGGTTTCAATTTCACAAATTTCCTGTCCTTTACTAAATTGCGTACCTTCCTCAATCAGCCATTGGGCAATCGTACCCTCTTCCATGGACAAACCCCATTTTGGGATTTCTAAAGTTTTAATTTCGCTCATCCTAAGCCTCCAACGTCTTACGTACAGCCTGTTCGATGCGTTCTACACTGGGTAGCCATTCTTTTTCTAATACTGGTGAAAATGGTACGGGTGAATGTGGTGGAGTGACTAACTCGATTGGTGCTTTAAGATAATGAAAGCCTTTCTGTGCAATGAGTGCAGCCACATCATGTCCGAAACCGCAACGCGCCGCAGATTCATCTACAATCACTACGCGACCTGTTGACGCCACTGATTCTAAAATGCCATCTTCGTCTAATGGAGAAATGGTTCGAGGGTCAACCACTTCAACCGAAATGCCTTCTTTTGCGAGCTTATCCGCAACTTCATTGGCACGATGCACCATCAAGCTTAAGGCAATAATGGTAATATCAGTGCCTTCACGGGTGTAATTTGCGACACCAAAAGGAATAGTGTAGGCTTCATCTGGCACTTCGCCCTTAATGTCATACAACAATTTGTGCTCACAAAATACTACTGGGTCATCATCTCGAATGGCTTGAATCAACAACCCTTTCACATCATAGGCACTTGAAGGCACCACCACTTTTAAACCAGGCACTGAGGCAAACACGTTATATGGCGACTGAGAATGCTGCGCTGCTGCGGAAAAACCTGCACCGATCATGCCTCGTACAACGAGTGGCGCTTTGGCTTTGCCACCAAACATATAGCGGAATTTAGCCGCTTGGTTATACAGCATGTCATAACACACGCCGTAAAAATCCATGAACATTAAATCTGCCACAGGTCTTAAACCCGTTGCAGCAGCACCTGCCGCCATACCAATAATCGCCGATTCTGTAATCGGGGTGTCAATGACTCGCTCAGAACCAAATTCAGTCCATAAGCCTTTGGTTACACCAAGTACACCGCCAAAACCTTCCAGTTTATTGTCATCGGTATTTTTGCCACCATGCCCACCACGAACATCTTCACCGACCACAATGACACTCGGATCTCGGCGCATTTCTAATTCAATTGCTTCTTTAATCGCGTTTCGATAACTTTTATTTGGCATTTTTCTACTATTCCTTTAGTAAGAGACGTAAACATCAGTAAGTAACTGAGAGACTTCTGGGTACTTAGCTGCGCGTGCTTTTGCAACGGCATCGTCTACATTGGCTTTAGACTGGGCATCAATCGCATCCAGTTTGGCTTCGTCAATTTTATCCTTGACTTTTTCACGGAATATTTTCAATGGGTCTTTATGTTCTTTGACATAATCCAGTTCTTCTTTGGAACGAATAAGCCCCGGATCACCTTCAAAATGTCCATAAAAACGGTTGGTTACCGTTTCAATCACACTCGGACCTTCACCACAGCGGGCACGTTCAATGGCTTTTTGTGCAACTTCATACACAGCAAAAAAGTCTGTTCCATCTACTTTTTCAGCAGGTAAGCCAAAACCTGCCGCTCGACCTGCAATGTCTTTACTGCCTACGGCATAGTCATGTGCAGTACCTTCACCAAAACCGTTATTTTCAAAAACAAAAATGACAGGGAGCTTTAACACGACAGCCATATTAATGGCTTCAAAAGTTAAGCCCTGATTTGACCCGCCATCACCGGTAAATGATAGACCAATCCCACCATTTTTCAGTGTTTTAGCACTTAAAGCTGCCCCAATAGCCAAAGGTGGACCACCACCCACAATACCGTTTGCACCGAGCATGCCTTTATCTAAGTCCGCAATGTGCATTGAGCCGCCTTTACCACGACACAAACCATCATCTTTGCCAAAAATTTCTAACATCATGGCGTGAATGTCACAGCCCTTAGCAATACAATGTCCATGACCACGATGCGTTGATGTAATGAAGTCCTTGTCTGTTAAATTTTCACAGATCCCTACGGCAATAGCTTCCTCACCGCTATATAAATGGATGAAACCGGGAATATCACCTGTATTATTTTCATCGTGAAGTCGATCCTCAAATTCACGAATGTCGCGCATTCTTTTGTATGCTGCTAGCAATTGCTCTTCCGTTAATTGCATATCTTTGTTCCTTATTAACTACGCTTAAAAGAAAATCCAAAAATTAATGGTTGGATTTTTAAACCGTATATTTATATAAATATATTTTTATTTAATTTCATATTAGACTAAAAAAATATAATGCATTAAGAGATGGGAAAAATATTAAAAACAAAAGGTTATGAACTTAAAAATTTTTTAAAATTTTACAATGGTTCAATCACATATGAAAACAAACCTTTAACCAACCTTTATTTTATATGATAAGTTTTTTGCACTGTTTTAATATTATTAAAGCACCTAAAAGAGCTTATTTAATATCGGGATCTATATTAATTATTTTAAACGATGGAGTGTTTGTAATGGATTTAAATAACACAGTATTAACTGGAAAAAAGCTACGTGGCGCTGAAAAAATGGCGCGTATTCCAATTAAAGTTGTTCCAACAGAAACGACACCGAAAAAGCCAGAATGGATTCGGACTAAAATTAGTCAACCTGAGGAAGTTCAAATCATTAAGGATTTATTACGACAACAGAAACTACATACGGTTTGTGAAGAAGCGGCCTGCCCTAATTTGCCACAATGCTTTAGCGGAGGGACTGCAACGTTTATGATCATGGGAGATATTTGTACTCGCCGCTGTCCATTCTGTGATGTCGCACATGGTCGTCCTAATATCCTAGATCCTAATGAGCCAAAGCATCTGGCTGAAACAGTCAAGAATCTAAACTTAAAGTATGTCGTGATTACTTCTGTTGATCGAGACGACTTAAAAGATGGTGGCGCACAGCATTTTGCAGATTGCATTCGAGAAATTCGTCAAACCAGTCCAGAAACTCTGATAGAAATTTTGGTTCCTGATTTTCGTGGTCGTGCAGATATTGCCCTGAAGATTCTGAGCCAAAACCCACCCGATGTTTTTAATCATAATATTGAAACCGTTCCACGTCTGTATAAAGCCATGCGACCAGGCGCTGACTATAAGCACTCATTGGATTTACTCAAAAAATTTAAACACTACTGTTCTGAAATTCCAACGAAATGTGGTTTGATGGTAGGTTTAGGAGAAGTCGAGGCTGAGGTTATTGTGTTATTAAATGATTTGAAAGATTATCAAGTGGACTATGTCACAATCGGTCAATACTTACAGCCATCTAAATCTCATGCGCCAATTCATCGTTTTGTTACGTTGCAAGAGTTTAAGCATTATCAAACACATGGAGAGCGCTTAGCGTTTAAAAATATTTGGAGTGCGCCATTAGTACGATCAAGTTATTTTGCAGACCGTCAGTATCATGGTGAAGCTGTGCCTAGCCCTTACATGAGCGAATGAATTTTCATCCTATTTACGTTTATTAACATTTCAGATGGAAATAGCCATTTTCAGCTCATAAGAACACTTTTAAAGTAACTCAAGGACTGGTAAAGCCAAAAGATATGATTTAACCAAGCAAAGATAAAAGCATTTAAAATTGAAGCAAGAAGAAATGACGTAAATGACTATAAATTTGGAAACTCATTTCTAAAATTTAAAAATATTACAGTCTGATCATAAAGGAATATGATATGAACCTGTTCAATACCGCATCTGCAAAAAATCTGCAAACAACCCATTTAATTAATCAACATACTGTTCATGCCGCTCCTGTTTTAGCCTTACCTCCAGAAGATAAAACGTCTTTATTTCGCCGCTCTATCCAACATAATTATGCCGACTTACTCAAAATAGCTGATGATTCAGATATGGCGATTGGTCTCACAGATCATCAAGGTACTCTCTTATGGACATGGAGTAGTTCTGTAATGCTTTCTTCTGCCGAACAGGTTCATTTTATTGAGGGTGGGCATTGGTCTACACAGGCTGTTGGGACCAATGCGATAGGTATGACTTTAAACAGCCAAATATCAAGTTGTGTCTATTCTCATGAAAACCAAATGGACAGTGTTCGAGATTGGGTTTGTTATGCCGCGCCGATCTGGGATCCGACATCAGGGCAATTTCATGGCATTATTAACCTTTCCACAAAATATAAAAAACATACTCCTTTGGGGCTGCTTGCAGTTGAACGCTGTGCGGATTTAATACAACGAGCCATAAAGTTTGAACAGCAGAATTTTTTATACATTAAGGCGCTAGGCTCGCCTTGGGTTCAATTTAATGGGCATACCTTGAACTTGAGTCACCGTCAAATTGAAATACTTTGCATTTTAGCTTTGCACCCCCATGGCATTGGTTTAGAAGAGTTACACTATGCCCTTTATGGTGAGCGTAGTGTCAGCTTAAAAACCCTAAAGGCTGAGCTTTCACAACTTCGTAGCCTATTACCTCATTCAATTGAGTCTCGGATTTATAGGCTTAGCTGTGAAGTCCAATGTGATTTTTTAAGTGCTGAACAATCATTAAATGCAAATCTTATTTCCAGTACATTCTCGCTATATAAAGGTAGCTTTCTCTCTAAATCAGAAAGCCCTTTACTCAGCACTTGGAGACATTGTTTTGATGCCCGTTTAAGCCAGTTGATCTATCAAATAAAGGATATCGATCAATTATTAAGAATTATTGGGCAAACACATGACCGAATTGATGCGGTACAGCGTTTATTAGAGTTATTACCACAGGACAGTATCCACCGTAATTATTTTTCAAATCTGATTTAGATTTGATCTGTTGCTTCAACTCTAAAGTTTTATTGTGAAGCAGATTGAAAAGGAAGTATGATTTTCATACTTCCTTTAATAAAATTTAAAATTGAGAACTAAATACAGTGAAGTCTAGTAATTCACTTACCCAGCTTTGACACCTAGTTTGTCGCTGCAAGGTGTATCTATGCCATTACTACAGCTTTGCCGTTGTCAACGGCATTCTAAAATTGCCCCCCCCTTTTACCTTACAAATGGCAAAGTAAAATTGACCCCCTTGATTTCGTATTAAGTTTCAACCTGAGGTTGAATCCCTATTCTTTTTTATCTTCAAACGATAACTCTCACCCGATATTTGTACCACATGACAGTGATGCAATAACCGATCTAACATCGCAGCGGTCAACGTGACATCATCTGCAAAGGATTTGGACCATTGGCTAAAGGGTAAGTTACTCGTCAATATCGTACTGGCTTTTTCATAACCCTTGGCAATCACGTTAAAGAATAGATTCGCTTCTTCACGTCCAAAGGGTAAATAACCAATTTCATCGATAATCAGTAATTTCGGGGCGAGTATCACGCGTTGCATATAAGTTTTCAATTTACCTTGCTGATAGGCTGTACTGAGTTGCAGCATGAGATCGGCGGCGGTAATAAACTTGGTTTTGACATTGTTCATGATGGCCTTATAGCCTAATGCCATGGATAAATGCGTTTTCCCTACACCGCTAGCACCAAGAAACACCACATTTTCTGCTCTCGGGATAAAGCTCAGGTTGAACAACTCGACCACCTGTGATTTGGGAGCACCCAGTCCATAATTAAAATCGTAACCTTCCAGGGTTTTGACTTGAGGCAGGCCTGAGAGTTTCATCAGTACCTGCTGACTGCGCTGTTGCCTGGCAGCATATTCATGCATCAGCATGGCTTCAACAAAGTCGGCATAACTTCCATCCTGACCTAATGTTTGTTGCGCATGATGAGACCATTGTGACGCAATTGTATGCAGACTGAGCTTCTGGCAAAGCTGCTCTATACGGTCGTATTGCAGATTCATCAGGAAACTCCTAGCAACTGCTCATATACCGATAACGGATGCGGCAAACTCTCGTAGGGCATTACATGCTGTGCCGCTGCAACAGGTATAGTGCCAGAACCCGTATCTGATTGCGGTAATGGCGTAAATCTTTGCTGCTCCTGTTGCAGCCACCAGCCAATGTGGGCATTGGCAACATCAACATCTAACAGTAAACCCGAAGTCTTCAGGCTTGCTTTCAATGGCACAATAAAGCTTGATTTGAGGTATCCATTAAAGCGTTCAACTTTGCCTTTGGTCTGTGCACGATAGGACTTACATACGCGAGGACGAAAGCTGTACTTCTTGGCGCAGTCGAGCAGTTTGGGATTCCATTTTTGCTGCCCCTCCTGATAGGCATCCCGTTCAATCATGATCGTTTTAGCGTTATCAAACAGGATTTCCTGAGGGCAGAGTAAAACTTGAAGTGCGACATAAACCACCTAATTAATTTAAAAGGTTTATGGAGTATATAAAATTGTCATACCATCATCTTAACTTTGAAGATCGTACTGCATTAATGCTTGAGTCAAGAAAAGAAGGCTTTTCAGCCAGAAAATTTGCTGAACTCATTAAAAGACATCCTAGTACGATCTATCGTGAGCTTAAAAGAAATAGCATCAATGACGTTTATCAAACTCGATATGCTTCTGATAACACCTTTGCTAGACGTAGACGTGGTCACAGAAAACTCAAAATCGATTCAATCCTCTGGAAATTTATTGTTGAAGCGATCCGTTGTTTATGGTTCTCCTCAGCAAATAGCAAAGCGTTTAAAGACATTTCCTGATTTGGATCAAACAATGAATGTAAGCCATACAACGATTTATTCAACGATACGAGCATTACCAAAGGGTGAGTTGAAAAAAGACTTATTATCCTGTCTGCGTCATGAAAATAAAAAGCGAAAAGCTAACGGTGAATCTAAAAAAGATTTTATATTACAGGATATTAAAACTATTCATAAGCGCCCAGCCTAAGTTCAAGAAAGAAAAATACCGGGTCATTGGGAAGCCGATTTAATTAAAGGTAAAGACAATAAAAGTTCGATAGCAACACCTACTGAACGAAATACACGGCTCTGTATCTTGGCAACATTACCTGATGCAAAGGCAGAATCAGTGCGCAAGGCTTTAGCTGAAGCTCTGAAATATTTACCTGCAGAACTGCGTAAAACGTTGACCTATGACTGTGGACATGAGATGTCAGAACATAAAATACTCGAAGAAGATTTAGACATAGATGTATATTTCTGTGACCCACATTCCCCCTGGCAAAAAGGCACATGCGAAAATATGAATGGTTTAATTAGGCAATATTTACCTAAAGGGATTGATTTAAACCAGGCAGATCAGCATTATTTAAATCAAGTTGCCATGTCACTGAATATTCGTCCTAGAAAAGCGTTAGATTGGCTTACACCATTAGAGAAATTTGCTCAGCTTGTTGATTATCATAAGACTTTTCAAACTGTCGCACCTCATGTTTGAATTCGCCCTAATATAAAAGCTTATTTTCAATAAAAAACACATCATAATACCCCCTTGCCTTTTAACCACAAAAATATTGAAGTTATTATTTAGAAGCAATTAATAGAAAAATAAACAAATCTTTTTTAAACAAGCTACTAATAAAAATATCTCCATCGAAAATAAAGTATAAAAATTCAAAAACCATTTAATAAAGTATCAATAGAGTTAAAATACATATAGCTTACTTTTAATTTTAAAGAGGAATACAAGAAATAATTTCTTGTATTCCTGTTATAAGATTGGGAGAACCAAGTTGATAATTTCACCCATTTCTTTGGATCTATTAATTTAAGTTTCGACTTTACTTATTTGAGCTTAGCCATTTGGTCGAGTCACAATCGGGAAAATTGAATCTGGACGTTTAAACATTGCAAAGAATTTTCCAATTTTCAGTGGATTACCTTTGACTTTACTGTCTTTAGAAAGCAGGACTTTTACCCCTTCTATTTGACCTGTAATCATTTTTAGATATAAGGGCTTGGTTAAGGTTAATGTAGGGCAATCCAATGCCAAATCTTTACTTTCATCATAACGCTTAAACTGCATGACTGAGTTTTCAACCCATAATGAAAAATGCTCTTTGGTATCCGACAAAACCAGATTGATACACTGGTTTTCATTTTTTAAATTTTCCACATCTAAATTTGTCGCCATAGCTTCAAGAAATCTTTCAGTTGGTGTATGAATCAATAAATCACTCGGATCAGAAGTATTTTGTAGGGGTACATTATTTTGTAGCTCTTGAGCGCCCACCAAAAAGAAATTACGCCAAGTTGAAGCCTCAGCAGCATAGCCCAATTGACGATAAGTATTCGCCAATAAGTCTTTTGCTTGTTGGTTTTGAGGGTTATTCAACACAATATGTTTTAAAATCTCGGCAGCCCATCTATAGTCAGCTTGAGCGTAGGCATCCCGCGCATTTTTCAATGCATTGTTCTCCCCACCTGCTAACTCAATATATTTTTTTGCAACAGCTTTAGGGGGTAATGGATCTAAATTGGAAGGATGGGCATCGAACCATCCCATATAATATTGGTATACTGCTTTTACATTATGTTTTAGGGTTCCATAATAGCCATGAGCATATAGTTTTTGATCAAGTGCCGCTGGAAGCTTAATTTTTTCGGCAATTTCAGCGCCATTAAAACCAGAGTTCATATATCTCACCGTCTGATCATGCGTGAACTTATAAACATCTCGCTGGGTTTTAATAAAATCTTGAATATTGTCATTGCCCCAGACAGGCCAATGATGCTGTGCAATCAATACATCGGATGCTTTGGCATGCTGCATTGCTTGGTCTAGATAGCCCACCCATTTTAAGGCATCACGGACTTTAGCACCCCGAAGGGTATAAAGATTATGCATGGTATGAGATAGAATTTCTGCGCCGTTATAAAGTTTCAATGATGGGATAGAGAACGTTAATTCTGCTGGTGCTTCTGAACCCGGCACGTTATAAAACACAAAATCCAAGCCATCAACCGTCATTTTCTGTTCTGGTTGAGTGATCAGTTGTGTAGGCTCAAGGATGCCCATTTTTCCCACAGCAACAGCCTTACCTAAACCTGTATCCACCAATCCTTCCGCATTTTTAGGTAGAAAAGTTCCATACATATAAGTCGCACGACGTATCATGGCTGAACCTGCCATCACATTTTCACTGGTCGCTTCTTCCATAAAGCCTTTTGGCGCAATAATTGGAGTTTTTCTAGCGTTAATTTCTTCGCTAGAAAGAACGCCTAATGCACCACCAAAATGATCGATATGGCTATGGGTAAAGATAATGGCTGAAATTTTTTGCTCACCTAAATGCTGTCTAGCAAATTTAAGTGCTGCTTCAGCCGTTTCTTTAGAGGTTAATGTATCCACAATAATCCAGCCAGTATCACCCTGAATGATGGTCATATTTGCCAAATCAAAACCACGAATTTGCCAAACTCGATCTGTTACTTTAAATAGCCCAACATTGTTGTTTAATTTTGCTTGTCGCCATAGAGTGGGATTAACGGTATTTGGTGCTTGATCTTGTAAAAAACTAAATGCATCAAAATCCCAGATAACATTGCCTTTCTCACTTTTAATTTGACCTGTTGGCTTGGCAATAAAGCCCTTTTGAGCCTGATTAAACTCAGTCATATCCTCTAAGTTATACTTCGCCTTATATGTATTATTTGATTCAATGACCGCTTTTTCTACTACAGTATTTGCTGCAAAAACAGAAAATGGCAGAATAAGCATCAATGAAACTGTTAAAAACTTAATTTTCATCTTCTTTCCTTTTTTTAAATAGAGGTGGTCCCACATGTTTGAACAACTAAAAGCTTATTTATAAGTGATACTCTGCTCTAGTTAAGCTACCTTATTTTGTTGTGGTAGCTGGTCATAGTAAAACTCATCTGGAGTCATTTTGTCCAGACTCGAATGAGGTCGTTTCAAATTATAAAATTCAAAATATGCGTTTAATTGCTTCTTCGCATCCAAAACATTGCTGTAGGCTTTGAGATACACCTCTTCATATTTAACGCTCCGCCATAATCGTTCAACCATCACATTATCAACCCATCGACCTTTACCATCCATGCTGATTTGGATGTCATTTGATTTCAATACATGGCAGAGTAAAACTTGAAGTGCGACATAAACCACCTAATTAATTTAAAGGGTTTATGGAGTATATAAAATTGTCATACCATCATCTTAACTTTGAAGATCGTACTGCATTAATGCTTGAGTCAAGAAAAGAAGGCTTTTCAGCCAGAAAATTTGCTGAACTCATTAAAAGACATCCTAGTACGATCTATCGTGAGCTTAAAAGAAATAGCATCAATGACGTTTATCAAGCTCGATATGCTTCTGATAACACCTTCGCTAGACGTAGACGTGGTCACAGAAAACTCAAAATCGATTCAATCCTCTGGAAATTTATTGTTGAAGCGATCCGTTGTTTATGGTCTCCTCAGCAAATAGCAAAGCGTTTAAAGACATTTCCTGATTTGGATCAAACAATGAATGTAAGCCATACAACGATTTATTCAACGATACGAGCATTACCAAAGGGTGAGTTGAAAAAAGACTTATTATCCTGTCTGCGTCATGAAAATAAAAAGCGAAAAGCTAACGGTGAACCTAAAAAAGATTCTATATTACAGGATATTAAAACTATTCATGAGCGCCCAGCCGAAGTTCAAGAAAGAAAAATACCGGGTCATTGGGAAGCTGATTTAATTAAAGGTAAAGACAATAAAAGTTCGATAGCAACACCTACTGAACGAAATACACGGCTCTGTATCTTGGCAACATTACCTGATGCAAAGGCAGAATCAGTGCGCAAGGCTTTAGCTGAAGCTCTGAAATATTTACCTGCAGAACTGCGTAAAACGTTGACCTATGACTGTGGACATGAGATGTCAGAACATAAAATACTCGAAGAAGATTTAGACATAGATGTATATTTCTGTGACCCACATTCCCCCTGGCAAAAAGGCACATGCGAAAATATGAATGGTTTAATTAGGCAATATTTACCTAAAGGGATTGATTTAAACCAGGCAGATCAGCATTATTTAAATCAAGTTGCCATGTCACTGAATATTCGTCCTAGAAAAGCGTTAGATTGGCTTACACCATTAGAGAAATTTGCTCAGCTTATTGATTATCATAAGACTTTTGAAACTGTCGCACCTCATGTTTGAATTCGCCCCAATATGTAGTTTACGCCATTGGCGACGATATTCAGGTCCATGTTTCTTGCGTTTCCATTCGCCCTCACCTAGAAACTTCATCCCTGTAGAGTCCATGAGTAGATGCAGCCCATCGCTACTTTTTTGGTAACTGATTGCAATATCAATATGCTTTTGTCTTCTACAAAGCGTGGTGTAATCTGGTGGTGTCCAATTTAATCCGCAAAGTTTAATCAGACTTTGCACAAAGCCAGTAACCATACGTAAAGACAGACAAATAAAGATTTAATCATTAAGCAGCATTGGATGGCTGCGTCGGAGTAGATTTGATTTCGCCCTTGTTTGCCTTTTGATGGAGCATATCATTGCGTAGCAGGATCAAACCAAATGGCAATATTTCCTCGACTCATGAGTGCTCGGTTATATGCGGGCCAATTGGTTGTGCGGTAGATTTTGTGTGTAGGCTTCTTCATTTGAAAATTATATCGCTGAAAAAAACGTTACAGATAGGGTTGTGCAACAAAGCCCTTAGTTGAAAAAAAACTTTTAGATTTCATGCACACACACCACCTAAAACAAAAAAATATCTGATTGATTTTACAGGATTTTAATTTAAGTCTTTATTCTACTCACTCGCAATATCAACGTTTAGTATCACGACTCACTAACTCATTAACTAAATATGGAGCAGTACGGCTATCTTGATTTTCTGTTATTTGTTTTGGTGTTCCTGCCACAACAATATTCCCACCAGCATTTCCAGCACCTGGTCCCACATCAATCACCCAATCTGCTTGTGCAACGGCACGCATATCATGCTCAATCATAACCACGGTATTACCCGCATCGACTAATCGCTGCAATTGAACTAACAATCGATCTACATCTGATGGATGCAAACCTGTAGTTGGCTCATCAAGTATATACAGTGTATTTCCACGCTGATTGCGTTGCAGCTCGGTCGCCAATTTAATACGTTGCGCTTCTCCACCAGATAGTTCAGTCGCTGGTTGCCCTAAACGTAAATAACCAAGGCCAATTTCCTTTAATAATTGTAGTGAACGAGCAATCGAGACCTCTCCATCAAAAAAATCACGTGCTTCATTGACGGTCATTCCTAATACTTCAGCAATATTACGTCCATTCCAGCGAATTTTCAGAGTGTCATCATTATATCGAGCACCATGACATGTCGGACAAGGGGCATATACACTTGGCATAAACAATAATTCTACACTGACAAAGCCTTCACCTTCACAAGTTTCACATCGCCCTTTAGCCACATTAAACGAAAAACGTCCAGCATCATAATGAGCTTGGCGAGCTTCAGGAGTCCCAGCAAATAACTTTCTAACATGATCAAATAAACCCGTATAAGTTGCCAGATTAGAACGTGGAGTACGGCCAATTGGTTTTTGATCAACCTGTACCAGACGCTGTATAGCCTCCACATCACCAGCCAGAGAACCCTGTGTAACCTCGGTAACCAACATTCCTTCATTTAAAGGATTATTTTCATTATTGTTTTCAGTTTCAGATTCATTGCCTAAATATGAAAGTACTAACTCGGGTAAAGCTTGAGAAACGAGACTAGATTTACCTGAACCTGAAATACCTGTAACTGCTGTAAGTACACCAAGAGGTATACGAGCATCAACATTATGCAGGTTATGTCGGTAAATATTGTTAAGTTCAAGCCAACCAGAGGGTGTACGTCCATAACTTTGAGTAACTGGGATTTTATTAAATAAATAACTTGCAGTACGTGAAGCTGAAATCTCACTTAAACCCTGAGGTACTCCACTATATAAAATATTACCACCTTGCTCTCCTGCATCTGGTCCAACATCCACTAACCATTGAGCACGACGCATGAGCTCTAAATCATGCTCTACAACAAATACGGAGTTTCCAGCGTCTCTTAATTTATCGAGAGAATCATATAATGACTGACTATCTGAAGGATGTAATCCAGCAGACGGTTCATCCAGTACATAAACTACACCAAATAGCATAGAACTTAATTGTGTTGCTAAACGCAAACGTTGTAACTCTCCCGCTGAAAGAGTCGGTGTGGCTCTATCTAATGTTAGATAACCAAGACCTAACTGGCGTAATTGATTTAAACGCCCCACCACACCATTTGCTAAACGCTGGGCAGCAATTTTCTTTTCATCTGAAAGTGCTGACGTACGTCTTACATCTGGAGATACAGAATGCACAGCTCTACCTGTTGTTGCTCGTTCAGATCTATCAAGTTGGGTTACTTTATTATTAGTCTTTTCTCCAGCATCATGAGCGTCGAAATTGCCAAGAACAATGGGCTCAAGCAGGCAAGTTAACTTATCCAAAGAAAGTTGCATAAACTCACCAATATCTACTCCAGCAAAGGTAATAGATAAGGCTTCTGGTTTAAGGCGTTTACCATGACAGGAAGGGCATATTTTTCCTTCCATAAAACGTGAAACACGTTTTTTCATCAACGTACTTTGGGTATTAGCAAAAGTATGAAGGACATAGCGACGAGCACCAGTGAAAGTGCCCATATAGCTGGGTTCTAGTTTACGTTTAAGTGCAGATTGAGTCTCAGCGGGGCTTAAACCAGCATAGACAGGAACTGTTGGGGTTTCTTCAGTAAATAAAATCCAGTCTCTATCCGATTGCGGTAAATCTTTCCATGGTCGATCAACATCATACCCTAGGGTTACTAGGATATCGCGTAAGTTTTGCCCGTGCCAAGCAGGTGGCCATGATGCGATAGCTCTCTCACGAATACTGAGTGTTGGGTCAGGAACCATTGTCGATTCTGTAACTTCATAAATGTGACCTAAACCATGACAGGTAGGACAAGCACCTTGAGGAGTGTTCGGTGAAAAGTCCTCGGCATATAACATTGGCTGATCGGCAGGATATGCACCAGCACGCGAATAAATCATTCGCACGAGACTTGATAAAGTTGTTACACTTCCAACAGAAGAACGGGTATTACTTGCACCACGTTGTTGTTGCAATGCTACTGCTGGTGGTAGACCATCAATAGCATCAACATCTGGTACTCCGGCCTGATCTATTAAGCGTCTTGCATAAGGTGCAACAGATTCGAAATATCTTCTTTGTGCTTCAGCAAAAATAGTTCCAAAAGCAAGTGATGATTTTCCTGAACCCGATACACCTGAGAAAACAACAAGTGCATTTCTTGGGATAGAAACATCTACATCCTTAAGGTTATGCTCACGTGCACCTCGAACTTCAATACAATTATTAGATAAAGTAATGTTATTGTGTTCACCAAAAGAATGTATTTTCATGTTTCTACGAGCCTGTAAATTATTTTGTGTAAGTCCCATTTTTTATAAATGATCTTTTAATCGATTATCGAACTGAATCGTAAAACAATTCATTGCTAAACTAATACATTTAAATATGGCTGTCATTTGGTTTAAATCTTCAGGAGTTTTTAAACCTTTAGCTAATTCAGCTGTCATACTTTTGATTGTAGCTTCATCCATGTGAAGTACCTCTTTTTATTATCCTCAGTAGGATAAATGAAAATTAAGTACTTACACAAAATTTAGAACAGTCCCACAACTCATTTTGTTGAACTATATCTGTACAACAACTCTACCTCGAATTTTTCCATCTAAAATTTCATTTGAAATATTTAAAGCATCTGTTAACTGAATTTCAGTCGTTACTGTTTCTAATTTTATTTGATCTAATTCTGTAGCCAAACGTTCCCATGCTTCTTTTCTTAATTCGATTGGTGCCATCACGCTATCAATTCCATATAAGGTAATCCCTCTTAGAATAAATGGAGCAACTGTTGCTGGAAAATCCATTCCGCCTGCCAAACCACACGCAGCAACTGCACCACGATATTTTGTACTAGCACATGCATTGGCTAAAGTATGGCTTCCAACAGTATCAATCACGCCAGCCCAAACTTCTTTGTTTAATGGCTTTCCTGGGGAAGATAATTCAATACGATCAATAATTTCACTCGCACCTAGATAGGTTAAATATTCTGACTCTTGAGGTCGACCAGTTGAAGCTGTAATCTCATAACCAAGATAATTCAAAATAATAATGGCAATACTACCTACTCCACCATTTGCACCTGTCACTAAAATTTTTCCATCACTTGGTTTAATACCATGCTTTTGTAAAGCCATGACACACAACATTGCGGTATAACCTGCTGTACCAATAACCATCGTATCTTTAAAAGAAAAAGCAGAAGGTTTTTGTATGAGCCAATCACCAGAAACAGTGACTTGCTCGGCTAGCCCTCCAAAATACTTTTCACCCACTCCCCAACCATTTAGTAGAACTTCATCTCTTTCTTTCCATGCTGGATGTTTTGATTCAATCACAACACCCGAAAAATCGATGCCTGGGGTCAAAGGAAAACTACGCACCACTGGTGAACGCCCAGTAATGGCTAAAGCATCTTTATAATTGAGTGTTGAATATTTGACTTCGACTCTAACCTCTCCTTCTTGTAAAGGCTTTGATGCAATCTCAGTAATTTGTGATGTGTAACCTGCTTCATCTTTAGTAATTACAATACCTTTGTACATAGAACTTCCTCTCTATTTAATTAGACTGCTTGTCTAGAATTAATTAAAAAAATAAATACAGACGTCTGCATTTATTTTTTTAATTAACTTTTTACGTGATTTTGTTGTTTTACAGCTAAAGTAAACAAGCGATAAAATGCATCTAAGGGACTTGTTGATTTGACCAAACGTGCTCTTAGAACTGCACCTTCCCACCCAATCCAAAACTGATAAGCAGCTTCATCGCAATCAGCTAGGCTATATTGTGAATTTGACTGATGTAGGCAATCAGAAACTAATTTCTCCCATACCTTAAAGATACTTTCGATTCGGGCAATGATTTCTTGTGGCAAATACGACACTTCTTGTCCTAAGTTACCTAAAATACAACCTCGTTTAAAATCATATTTTTGCATTTTTTCACCCGCATCTTTTACAAAATTTTGCAGCTTTTCTAGTGGGGAAAGATCAGTTTGACTTAAAAACTTATTCAATCGCTTCACAAAATAAAGCTCATAAGCATCTAAGACTTCTAAAATAAAAGCCTCTTTATTTACAAAATAATGGTAGAAAGACCCTTTAGGAACTTGGACTGATTTCATGAGATCGTCCAAGCTCATAGCATTCATTCCACGTTCGGTCAGTAACTCGATACCTCGGCGGATTAAAACTTCTTTAGTGTCTGCATAGTTACAACCGTGTTTGGTTGGTCGACCACGTGGTCTTTTGGGTAAAGAAGAATAATTCATATAATGAAAATAGACTATGTGACTAGAAATATCAACAATAAGATTATTTGATTGAAAATTTTATCTAAACGGCATCTATTTCTTTGCTGGGAGAACTTAGCCTTTTATATAAATGTACTTAAAAATTCTACGAGTTCATGAACTCATTTTTAATAAATTCCTATTACTTTTATTCAAAATATTGAAATTAATAAATATATTGTAAAAATAATTTATAAACTAGATTTTAGGTAAACATAAGACAATTAGCATATCCAAGACTGTAGCCTACGCAACCTCAGTTGGTGCTACAGCTCGACATTGTGAATCTCAGTAAAATTATATTCACAATGCCGAGTACGCTAATGAACATAATATACGTTATGCCGAAATCTACGCACGCAACATATCAATGTGATGATCTAGCTTTATAAAAAATTGTTTAAGCTGATCTATTTCTTTATCGTTGTCTAATTCTGAATTTTGCAGTTGCTCTAGCACGGTCTCCAGTAGATCGCGCATGTACTCATAGTCGGCTCTGGTGAGTGTGCCCTTGTTTCTGTCATAGTTGACCGTTTTGTATATGTGCCTACTCATGAGTATCAAAATGGTTTTGATATTCAGTATTTAAAATCAAATGATTACAAAGTGGACAATGTGTGTAGGTTTGAAGAATTTTATAAATCACTGGTGTATCTAAGATTCCATGAGAACAATACGTTTCATAAATATCCTCTAATTCTTGCAATGTGAATTCCATTGTTGTCTCCAGTAGCAATCTTTACCGGCATCTTATTTATGCCTATATGCTCAATTTTATACTTAACAGACTGCGCTAGTTAAGGATAAAATTCGAGCTAAATTTAAATTACTTGAATTTGTCATGCTTGAGAATCTACTTAATAAAAACAGATACGTATCAAACACTAACTTACTTTATAAAATTGCCAAGGATGCATTACTTGAAAAGCACGTCATTAAGCGTGGAAATCAAATATTAGTCTATGAAATCAGTAGCTTACAAAGAAAAGGCAGATTCATTAAAAGCCTAGAAATCAATAAGTTACCTATAACCCTAAAATCAAAGCAATCAATCAAATATGCGAAAGTTCCTGATCGCTCAGAGATTATCAGAGACTTTAATATAAACAAGAAACGCTACAAATAAACCAAAGGCTAAACCTTGAGCGAAACCCAATTGATAGAAAGAATCTGCAACCTTTAGAGCCTCATCAATATATTCTTGTTTCACAGTGAATTAGCCCCTGAAATATCTCTTGGTGTTGGTGTACCCAATGGGATTTGCTCAGATTTAACAACAGCATCTTGGGCTTTTGCATAGCGTTCAGCATCTAAACGAGCAATGTTTTCTAGGTATGACTTTTTATAGTTTTCATCTGATGTTGCGGATGTCGGCTGTACTTGAGCTTTTTCTTCTGCAAAGTAATTAAATGGACGATCACCATCATTAATGAGACGTCTGCAATCAGCCTGAGAGACTTTTAAACGTGTTCCCTGCTGTGTATATGCAATGTACTCACCATTAAATTTAGCACAACCTGAAAATACAGGTTTTGAAGTAACTTCATAAGTAATAGATTTCTGAATATATTCATTGTTGAAAGGTTCATTTGGATTATATGAGACGATAATTTGTCCTTTATCTCCGGTAGACATTGAACCTTGATTTTTAGACAAATCATTATAAAAATTCTTACATTGAGGCAAATCAACATTAACCGCTTGTCTACAATCAACAGTTGCTACTGGAGAGCTTTCAGAATGACCGTAAGCACTTGCCATAATCGCTTTATCATCAACTTTTGTTTGTTCTTTAATTTTTCCTGCATCCATAGCATTTGAAACAATGCCACCCATACCACTAATTTTAAATAAAAATACAGCCAAACCAATCATACAAATAATTGAAATAATTGCGACGATGAACTTATTCTGTAATTTAAAGCTAATTGATGTATGAGCCGAAGCTGATTTATAAGCATCTTGATACTTTTTCTTATATTTAAAGATTTTAGTATCATGAACATTATCAGGATTTTTTGAAGCAGCCCACGGATCACCAAGCCATCTATCGAATGTATAGACATTTGCAAAATTTGGATTGTTTGCAGGACGTTTAACCAAATACATTTTAGAGATCAATGCACGTATAGATTTTTCTAGGCGTCTAGGGTCTTGTGTCATTAAATAAATATCAATATTTCTATGTCCATGAATTGACAACTCTTTGATCATTGGATTTTGAGACATATATTTATTCTGATCTAAAAATTCATCTCTAAAATGAACCTCGTCATAAAAAATAATAGAATTATCTTCAACATCACGCCAGTCAGGTGGAGCGACTTTAATTTTGCCATCTGATCTTAAAGCGTGCTCGTCAATATCAGAATAAATCGGACGAATTAGGTCACCGTCAGCAAGCTCACGGCCTTGATCAATTTTTTGTTTTATAAAATCATTTTTTTCAATAAATTCAAATGCTAAAGCAACAGCTTTTTGGGATTTACCGGAACGAGGTTGACCAACGATTAAATAGATCATGATGATTTCCCTAATGAAACATTTTTAGCTTTTAATGTAATCTTGACAACAACAGAGGAAATAATGATCGATAGACCATAATCAACGCCTGCTAATCCCAAAATTCCTGCCACATCACCAAGACCGCTAGATGATGATTGTAAATAACTGATATATTGCTGAAATAAATTTAGTGATACAGCAGAAGAAACTAAACTTACGCCTAAACTTGACATGACGGTGCGGCCACCCTTAGAAAGGGCAATATCTGAAACTTTTACAAGTAAACTTTGCAAACTCATATCAATCCCCTGTTTCCGCACGTCTACCAGTGTTAGTAACAATAAAAGCAGCGGCTAAAAAAGACATTAAAATAACGGCAGGTCTAAATTGTTGGGCAACAATACAAAGGGCTTTGTTGCACAAAGATTTGAAATGCAAAGCGCCCCTAATTGAGCCAAATTTAAGGCGTAACTTGGGTAAGTGGTCGACCTAATTCCGTAAATCTGTTAAGGACTGCTACACGTGCATGGATCTCATTCACTTGGCTATCAAAACTCCTTGCACTGAGTTTATCTCCTAATAATTTGATGCAATGCATCTTAGTTTCAACCAAACTTCGCCGATGATAGCCTGACCATTTTTTCCATAGTGTCCTGCCTAAACGTTTAATTGTTCGAAGTAATTCATTTCGCTCTAGCGAGCTACTCTTTGTATCTTTCCATTGTTTCGCATTTTTTCTAGGTGGAATCACCGCATGCCCTTGCCGATCTGCAATGACCTGACGGCATTGCTTGGTGTCATAAGCTCCATCGGTATAAACAGAGTCAATCTGCTCATCTTGTGGAATCTGATTAAGTAAATCACCAAGCACCTGTGAATCACTGACATTATTGGTTGTGAGCTGAATAGCGCGTATTTGTAGGGTTTTGGCATCTATACCAATATGTAGTTTACGCCATTGGCGACGATATTCAGCTCCATGTTTCTTGCGTTTCCATTCGCCCTCACCTAGAAACTTCATGCCTGTAGAGTCTACGAGTAGATGCAGCCCATCGCTACGTTTTTGGTAGCTGATTGCAATATCAATATGCTTTTGTCTTCTACAAAGCGTACTGTAATCTGGTGCGGTCCAATTTAATCCGCAAAGTTTAATCAGACTTTGCACAAAGCCAGTGACCATACGTAAAGACAGACGGAATAAGGATTTAATCATTAAGCAGCATTGGATGGCTGCGTCGGAGTAGGTTTGATTTCGCCCTTGTTTGCCTTTTGATGGCGCATACCATTGCGTAGCAGGATCAAACCAAATGGCAATATTTCCGCGACTCATAAGTGCTCGGTTATATGCGGGCCAATTGGTTGTGCGGTAGATTTTGTGTGTAGGCTTCTTCATTTGAAAATTATATCGCTGAAAAACCCTTTACAGATAGGTTTGTGCAACAAAGCCATTTGTAACTAATGTGAACCCAAATGATCCGATGTTCCGTAGCTCTAATTGGGCACTTTCCAGAAAAACAGCCTATATGACAGGGTACTTAAAATTTGATAGTGGGTGGTCTTTTTATGAATATTCTTTGTCTGATAAAAAGTTTAAAGAGACAATAGCTCATGAGACTGGTCATGCAATTGTAGAAACTTATGCAGGCTTTAATGAATCAGTTACGCATCATGGATCATCAGGTTATGATCAGAATCCTAAAGTTGGAACCATATATCCAAAAACAGGTGAAATCGACCTAATGAAATACGCAAAGGGTAATCTACTTACCATATCTGGTTGGGACACGCGCATGGTTGCGAACGAAAAAGATACTATGGGATTGTTATTTATTTCAGGAATTTCTAAAAAATGAAAAAATATATAATATTCTTTTTTCTTATAATTTCGTTCTCACTTGCTTCAGGCTGTACTAGAAAGATATTATATTTGACCCCAGAAGTAACTGGTTATCTTTATGACAGTAAAACTAAAGAACCTCTACACAATGTAAATGGGTATATTAGTTTCTATTTACCAGATGAGAAATCAACAACAATAAAAATAAGTAATGATGGTGGTTTTACTATTAAGCCACTAACAAAAGAATATTTTTTTATTGAACCAAGTCTGGATGATTACACTAACCTTCCGCCATTAGTTTATATTAGTTTTAAAAATTATCACAATAAAACAATAGATTACTCAGAACATTTCAATAAGCAAGTTCCAGAAGAAAAAGCTAATTTTGAGCATTATAAAAAAATTGATTTGGGTAAAATTTATTTAGATCGAGAATAATTTTTTTTATTCAGTCACATAGCCCAATCTTAAAAAGCCCTTCTTAGTAGGGGCTTTTTTATTTCACTTACTCTCTGCCTTAATGCCATCTCAACAGCACAATGGCAAAGTTAGAAATATGCGTCTGAGTCTAAACTAACGCAAGCCTTCTTTTAGGAATAAGATTTTTAGATTTACATGTTAAAAGCGAGTAAAGAAATAATCCAAAAGATACCTCGCCAACGAAACATACTGCTTAACCAAGTACCTAAAGACCCTCCAAGACATAAGGCAATAGGCTGTTCTACTCCAACTATGGCTAGCGCTCGACCCTGTAAGTTGGCAGATATCATGCTTCGAGCATATCCTGCGAGCACTCCCCAAGTAATTCCCGCCGACATCCCCGCAATGAAACGAGCAACCAGCACAACAATATAGCTGGAAGATAACGCAGTTGGTATTGAAGATTAATAAGCCACTTATTGCCAGTAAAAATAAAGGTCTTCTTGACCAACTGCGAGTAGTTTAGCTGCAACGACAGGAATAAAAGAATATTCCTGCAGCCCATATTTTCAGTATCATTAAGCTCTTAGACAATTTTAATGAGTAAACGGCGTATTAGTTCTCTAACAGTTCCATCTTCAGATAGTATGGCCATATTGCTAGCAGTAATCTCATAATAAAGTTTTAAAGCAAATTCATATAATCCGTATTTACGTCCAAAAGCATTATAAAGGCTGCCACGTCCTAGGCCAGTGCCCTCTACTAAGTCTTGAATACTTGTTCCAGCGTAGCCTCTTTGCCAAAAAACTTTCATAGCAGCTTCTGCTATATCATTTTTTTCAAACTCTTTTAGTCTCATCTGAAATTCTTTCTGGAATGATCATTCACTCGGATGGCTTTATAATTTTACTAACAATATGTTCATGCGTAGGCACAAGTCCTGCTTTTAAGCCAAGTGGTTTAAACACCTTATCTAACACGACCTGAGTCAGTTGACCTTTGTCCTGTTCAATGTCGGTTAAAGTACGCCGACTGATTCCAACCATTGCTGCATATTTTTCTTGAGATAGCCCCAATACATTTTTGCGCAAGTGGTTCAGCAGTTGCCCCAAGGTAATTTTACCGAATAAATATTGCGTATATAAATCAATGAGCAATTGCTGACGGTCAAGTGGCTGATTTTCCTTTTTCATAATAGCTCCCATCGACTCAATTTGGCTTCAATAAAGTCATATCCTAGACCTGGCATATCTATAATCGTTTGGGGAACACCTCTATTGATTAATTGCTGTTTGAGACCAATAAGTTTGCTCGCCAATGTTTTCAATGTACTTAAAGATATTTGTGGTTCACACCAATGTGCAAGATTTTGGCTAATACTTTCCCAGCGGTATTCCCCTCCTTCTTCATACGGACTTCCCCATGTTGTTGATCTCGTCACAACTTCTGGATCGGCTTTCATTGGGGCAAAGTCGTAAATTGGAGCAAGAAGTATTCGTCCTGATTTTTTTAAGAATGACGTATTACGGCCGTGATTATCTGAGTTACCAAAAATGATATTCAGCAAATCCCTTTGTAACCACTCACAAACGAATTGCGAAGAATCAAAGTTTTTATCTACCGATTCTAATAAGGTACAAAGCGCGTCTATGACCTCAAAATGATTCAAATGGCTCCCTGATGTTTTATTCAATACGGAATATACTGACTCAAGCCCGAATCTATGCCATTGTTGATTACGCCACTCTGTGTCAAATCTCGGCAGCCATAACGAAGGGTATTTCTGACCCTCAATCAGCTTCATCTGAGAAGTTTCAATTGTTGTAAATCCAAGTTCATTCAGGACATGATAAAAATGATATTCTGCTCTCAATATGTCACAATCTATTGCACTACGCTTATTTCGAGGGAATTTAACTAGATAATGCTGATCTGGTTCATCAAAAGAATTTTGATAAGTATCAATCCAAACTTGCTGATCCTTTGACACGCGAATTAGTAGTTTTGGAGCCTCACCTCCTGCACCAGTTGCACCGCCACTAATTGCACCCATTTGTTGTGCGTATTCGAGAAAATCAATATTTCGTTCTGTAACATCACCAGTAGTGAACTTGCGTAAGTGTAATGTTGATTCTGGATTGATTGGTGGAACTGATTCCTTAACTCTTAGATTCCCTACAGGAGCAATTGTGCCCTTTTCTAATAAAGTAAAATCTTGTTCTGCTGGCGAAAGTTTTTGCAGACCTAGATATTGCACTAAATAACGTCGAGCAGCACCAGATGGAACAATATCATCTAAAAAACTAAACCAGACTTTCGATTCATGTTGAATAAGAATCTGAACAGGAAGTGCTAAGCTACAGGCATGTTCATCTCTCTTATCTAGATAAGAAATGGCATATTCTAATTCGTAGGATAACTCACTCGCACTTGCAGAACCTTTATGTGGCTCTAATATCTTGAGTTCTGCTATATCTAGCCATTCTGTATCGAGAAGAGCTTGGATCGTTAATTTTTCCATAGATATGAATGAGCAAATATTTTCTCAAAAATATCATAAAATAAAAAAAATGAGAATATATTTGCGCATTTTTACGGTAATTTAAATTTAATGAGCAAATATTTGCTCGATCAATAGCTGCAGCTTCTTCCAATACTACAAATATAGAGCTCGTCCACATCAGACAGTACACAAAACATGTGCCTTAAGATCTCTAATAGTAGACTTGATCTGGTAATGGTTTATACGAGCGCGATCCATGGTGAAAAATGAAGCCACGTTGCTGGCGAGCGATTCTGTGAAGTAACCATTCTTGGCTTCAATGGTGAATGAACTGAATAGTTAACAATTTTATAGACACCTTGAAGTTAGATAAAATGACTAATAAACAAGGTGCTTATGAGCAGTAAAAGATACCCAGAAGAGTTCAAAATTGAAGCAGTTAATGTCGCAGAAAGTTTCTTCCAGTTATTAAAGCGGGAACGAATTAAAAAGAAAATTTACACAACTAGGTCTGAAGCGAGGACAGATATCTTTGAATATAATGAGCTGTTCTACAATTCAAAATGCAGACAAGGTTTTAACGGTCAGCGTTCTCCATTAGAGTACGAATTGGAGCAGCCAAATTTAATTGGCTACATTTATCTATTGAATACACATTCAAGTAACCGAATCGTCATTTAAAATATTTATTGAACTATCAATAACACCTTTAGCTTGTAAAGAAGCGAGTTCTTCTCGAGTTTTATACTGTAATAAAATCTTTAGCATATGTTCACCCAACTGTGGCGCAGCATGCTTATATTCAATCGGTGTATTAGATAACTTTATCGGTGAACCAATCATTTTAAATTGATCATTCAACGGATGTGCAACATCCACCACCATATTCCGAAACTGAATTTGTGGTTCATGCAGTGCATCTTCTATCAAGTTAATCACCCCGACTGGCACTTTTACTGCATGAATTGCCGCTACCCAATCTTGTGCATTTTTAGTCAAGAAGTACTCTGACAGCAATGGAATCAATTCATCACGATGCTTAACCCGATCCTGATTATGTTGGAACTTTTTATCTTCTAATAATTTAGGAAGCTCAATGGCAATGCATAAATCTTTAAATTGCTTATCATTGCCACAGGCGATAATAAACTCTTTATCTTTGGCTTTAAATGTTTGATAAGGAACAATATTCGGATGATTATTCCCCATGCGCTTTGGAGCAACACCAGAAGTTAAATAATTCATGCCCTGATTGGCCAGTGTAGCCACCTGTACGTCTAATAAGGATAAATCGATATATTGCCCACAACCAGTGTGTTGGCGAGCAAGTAAAGCCGCCTGAATGGCAACGGTTGCATACAGCCCCGTTTGAATATCGACCACAGCTACACCGACTTTTTGTGCACCTCCACTGGGTGATTCATCCTTTTCACCCGTAATACTCATTAATCCGGACATACCTTGAATAATAAAGTCATACCCCGGCTCTTCTGCACGCGGTCCAGTTTGACCGAATCCGGTAATCGAGCAATAGACCAAGTTTGGATTAAGCTGATTTAAAGATGCATAATCTAAACCGTATTTTTCCAATGAGCCTGCTTTATAGTTTTCAATCACTACATCGGCAGTTTTAGCAATTTCACGAATCAGTTCCTGCCCTTGTTCAGTTGCAATATCGATAGCAACTGAATATTTGTTGCGGTTGGTACACTGGTAATAGCCCGATTCACGGGTGGCAGCACCCTCATTATCCAGCATCCACGGTGGTCCCCACATACGGGTGTCATCTCCCACTTTTGGGCGTTCAATTTTAATCACTTCAGCACCTAGATCTGCCAAAATCTGTCCACACCATGGACCTGCTAGTACGCGGCTTAAATCCAGTACCCGTATTCCTTGTAATGCACCCATGTTCTACTCCAGAAGCCAGCAGAGGAAGCTGCTGGCCATTTTTATTATTTAGCGGTAATGGTTTTGTTGATTACTTCCACACTATTCGATGTTTTTTCTTCCGCATTTGTGACCATCACTAATGAAGATTGCTGTGGATCATACTGCCGTTCACGGATAAACAAGCCTGGAATAACACCCGCAATAAAGTAGGCTGTACCCATTACAATAAATGCCATAGTGAATGAACCGCCTGCCGCAATAATCCCGATGGTAGCAGGTGCAATCGCAGCGCCTAAACGTCCCATGTTATACGCACCGCCAATGGCTGTACCACGAACATCGGTCGCGAAGGTTTCCGCCATATAGGTTGCATTTACACCGTATGGAATTCCATAGAGGAAACCAAAGGTAATTAATAAATAAGCAATATTGTTTGGTGTATTGTAGAAAATAATCACTGGTAAAAATGCAGCTGTCGCAACTGTACCAAAGACAAAAGTTACCCGGCGACCCAATTTATCTGCCGCATAACCTGCAATAATTTTCCCTAGAATCATTGCTGTATATGCACCCACCATGTAGCCTGTTAAAGCTTTGAAGTTCATATTCAGTTCTGTTTCTAAATAGGTTGGCATCCAGTTATTGACACCATAGTAGCCAAACTGTAAGAAGGCAGCCGTGGTCATCCACAGCAAAAACATTTTGCGGTGCTGAGTATGGCCAAAAATACGTTTATACACACTTTCAGAGGGAGCCTTTGCAATGATTGCTTCAGCTGTAGGTTCAATTTTCAATTCTTTGCGTTTAAATTGTTCTATTTTTGCTTCTTGCCAAGATGCAGGTTCAGGTACAAAACGCATGAAAATAAGTGCAAATGCTGCTGGAACAATCGTGACATAAAACAACATACGCCAGCCATGATCAGGAATAATTGCGCCCGCCAACAACGTCGCCACGATATAACCAATGGTTTGACCTGTCTGTAATGTGCCTAAAACGGTGGTGCGATACTTTGTTGGTACATATTCAGCCATCAGTGTATTACACGCCATGTATAACGAACCTAATCCAAATGCGCCAATAAACCGCAAAATCATGAACTGCTCATAACTTTGAGTGAAGCCCAGAATACAGGTCATAATTGAAAAGAAAACCACAGACCAGGCGATAGTTTTGACACGACCGAATTTGTCACATGCCCATCCACCCGTAATTCCACCAAGCGCCATTCCCGCTAGTGATGAACTTCCTAGCATACCGGCTTGAAATGAAGTTAGACCAAACTCAGCCTTTAAACTGGTCAAACTGAATGACAACAGCATGATATCTACACCATCAATTACCAGAGAAATAAATGCAAAAACAAATGCAATTTTCCAGGTGTTTTTATGAATGCGGTGCACTGTACCTATATTGGATGGTAATTTTCTGCTGAGCGTTCCTGCTCCAGCCTGTATATCATTATTCATTTCCATATCCCTCATTTTCCCAAATGAGTCATCGGCAGTCCTATTATTTCTCTACATTTGCCTTAGGTTCTTTATTATTTTTCTATCGTTCCATTTGAACTTTAAGCTTGCAAACGCACAGATTTACAAGAATGTTTCACGATGAATCCTTTAATTTAAGTTAATTATTGATTTTTTTGAGACAAAAAAGTCTCAAGGATGCCTATGAATAGACATCCTGAATTGAAGAACTAAATTAGTTACCGAATGCGGCAATTCCAGTTTGTGAGCGTCCTAAAATTAACGCATGAACATCATGGGTACCTTCATAGGTATTAACTACTTCCAGATTAACCAGATGGCGTGCTACGCCAAATTCATCAGAGATCCCGTTACCACCCATCATGTCACGTGCCAGACGTGCAATATCTAGAGCTTTACCACAGTTGTTACGCTTAATTAAAGACGTACCTTCGACTGATGCGATACCTTCATCTTTCATACGACCAAAGCGTAAAGCCACCTGTAAGCCGAGTGCAATTTCAGTTTGCATATCGGCCAGTTTTTTCTGGATCAACTGATTGGCAGCAAGTGGCCGGCCAAACTGTTTACGATCCATGGTGTATTGATATTCTGCTGCGCCCATGGCCCCCCAAGCAATCCCGTAACGCGCACTGTTCAGACAGGTAAATGGACCTTTTAAGCCACGGACTTCTGGAAATGCATTCTCTTCCGGTACAAACACGTTATCCATCACAATTTCACCAGTGATCGATGCACGCAAGCCGACCTTGCCATGAATCGCAGGTGCTGAAAGCCCTTCCCAGCCTTTTTCCATGATAAATCCGCGAATGTCACCGACATTACCCTCAGCGGATACTTCCTTGGCCCAGACCACGAATACATCTGCTATCGGACTATTGGTAATCCACATTTTTGCGCCAGTTAAGCGATAACCGCCTTCGACTTTTTTAGCACGGGTAATCATGCTGCCCGGATCCGAACCATGATCTGGTTCAGTCAAGCCGAAACAGCCAATAAACTCCCCTGTGGCTAATTTTGGTAAATACTTCTGTTTTTGCTCTTCAGAACCAAATTCATGAATCGGCACCATGACCAGTGAACTTTGTACGCTGGCCATTGAACGATAACCTGAGTCGACTCGCTCGACTTCACGTGCAATCAGGCCATAGCTGACATAATTTAAACCAGCACCACCGTACTGTTCAGGAATGGTTGGACCCAGCAACCCTAATTCACCCATTTCACGGAAAATAGCTGGATCAGTTTTTTCATGGCGGAACTGCTCTAATACCCTTGGCATCAGCTTGTCTTGACAGTAAGCAGCTGCTGCATCACGAATCATGCGCTCCACTTCTGTGAGTTGCTGTTCTATCAGAAACAGGTCTTGCCAGTTAAAATTTGATTTACTTACTTTTTTAGAATTTACCATTTGATTCATAGTGTCCTCACCAACCTTTAAGTCCATGTGTTGTATTATTCTTGGATTGACTGTATGCGTGAATCGTCTTTCTTTCAAACAATAAATATGCATGCAGTTATGCGTTTTCCGCATACTTTATTTAATTTAAAATTCTTAAACTTAAATTATCAGGATGATTGAAGGTTTTTACACTTAAGTTGTATAGTCATAACATAATGATATGTAATTTATTGATATCTTAATATTTTCAAGGATGATCTATGCGCCGCAAAATTCCTTCTTTGCAAGCACTTTTATGTTTTGAATCGGCAGCACGTCATGCTAGCTATACGCATGCATCCCAATAACTGTTTTTAACTCAAAGTGCTGTTTCGAGACAAATACAACAACTAGAAAACTATTTAGATGTTCCCTTATTTACCCGAACACGCCATGGCGTAGAATTAACATATGTAGGCCAACAATATTTCAAAAGTATTACGCCCTATCTAAAGGGATTAGAACAGACCACACTAGATGTTATTGCGCACAAAGGACAAGGAGGTACTTTAAAACTAGGAGTGGTGCCTACATTTGCTACACGCTGGTTGTTACCAAAGTTACAAACCTTTAATCAGATCTATCCTGAAATTACTGTCCATTTAGAAACTAGTACACGACCTTTTGAACCGTACCGAGATTGTAGGAGACACATTTTCTTGAGAGAATGTCGCTATGACAAGATTAAAATACACCGCAGAAATCAAAGAACGAGCAGTACGTTTGCTGCTTGAATCTGAACAAGATTATCCTTCTACTTGGGCTGCAATTACAGCTATTGCTCCTAAAATCGGTTGTACCCCTGAAACTTTGCGTGCTTGGCATCAAAAACATAAACAACTACAGAATCCAGCCGTAGTGCAACTTCTGTCAGATCAACAGCGTATCAAACAACTAGAACGTGAAAACAAAGAGCTACAACGAGCCAATGAAATTCTTCGTAAGGCAGCTGCTTTTTTCGCACAGGCGGAGTTAGGCCGCCCACACAAATAATGGTTGATTTCATTCGTGATCATAAAGCCCTGTATGGTGTTGAAGCGATTTGTCAAATATTGCCAATTGCCTCATCCACTTACTATCGCCAGCTTGATCTAGTACAGAACCCTGAAAAGCGTTCGAAACGAGATTTACACGATCAACATTATGCTGAGCAAATTAAGTTAATTTGGCAAGAGAGCCATGGGCGTTATGGCATTCGTAAAGTTTGGCAACAACTTAAACAAGAAGGATATTCTATTGCCCTCTGCACGGTAACACGCTTGATGAAACAACTTGAAATACAAGGTGTATGGCGTGGTAAGAATAAGCGTACGACACATCATGATGATCAGCAAAAAAGAGCTGATGATTTAGTTAAGCGTGATTTCACAGCTCAACATCCCAACAACCTTTGGGTCGCTGACTTTACCTATATTCAGACTCATTCTGGGTGGGTATATACGGCATTTATCATTGATGTGTTCTCACGAGCAATCGTTGGTTGGAAAGTTTCCACCCGAATGAATACCGATATGGTACTTCATGCCCTTGAGCATGCACTCAATAGTCGGGGTATGCCTAAGAATGTGATTCATCATAGTGACCGAGGGGTGCAGTATCTTTCAATCCGCTATACTCAGCGATTGGAAACTGCGAACTTAAGAGCCTCTGTAGGAACAACGGGAGACTCGTATGATAATGCACTGGCTGAAACAGTGAATGGTTTATATAAAACGGAGGTGATTGAATATTTGAAATCTGATTGGTTAGGCTTAGCTGATGTTGAATTAGCTACATTGAATTGGGTAGACTGGTTTAACAAAAAGCGGCTACATAGTTCTATTGGCTATGTTTCACCATTTGAGTTTGAAAATATGTACTATGATAAAATCAACACCTTAGATTGTGTTGCATAACTTAAATAAACTGTCTCCGATATAGTCGGTACGGTTCAAGGTGGTGTGGTTGCCTTCTTTGGTGATGACCACTCTTGTAAATCGTCAAGTATTCCACACCAGTCAGAACACGTGATGATTGGTTGTGGCATTCCAATTTTTTACCCGACTTCAATACAGCAAGTTCTTGATTTAGGTGTACATGCGGTCGCCATGTCACGCTTTTCGGGTGTATGGACGTCGATGAAGTTGGTCAGTGAAATTGTCGAAACCTCGGCTTCTGTTCATGTGGATTTAGATCGAGTTACTCCTGTTTTACCCCAAAATATTCAAATGCCTGAAGATGGTGTCAACATTCGTTGGCCTGATCACGGCATTCAACAAGAAGAACGTCTTTATCAATATCGCTTACCCGCTGTATTGGCTTATGCACGTGAAAATCAACTAAATCAGGTGACATGGCATTGTCCTGATGCGCGTATTGGCATTGCAGCAAGTGGTAAAGGTTATTTAGATACGATTGAAGCGTTACGTATTCTCGGAATTGAAGATGAAACATCGCAACAGCTCGGACTGCGAGTGTATCAAGTAGCATTAATTTGGCCTTTAGAACCGCAAGGTCTGCGTGAATTTGCCGAAGGTTTAGAAGAGCTGATTGTTGTAGAAGAAAAACGCCCTATTCTTGAAGCTCAAATTAAAGATGAACTCTATGCACTTCCAGATGGCAAACGCCCTCGTATCATCGGTAAAGCTTGTGATGGCAAAGGTGAATGGAGTACATCGATTGATGAAGCGCCTTTGATTGGTCACTATGAGTTCCAACCTGAACCGATTGCAAAAATGTTGGCAGCTCGATTCTTAAAATTAGATCTTCCAGAAAGCTTAAAAACACAGATTGAAAATAGAGTTGAGTTATTACAAAAAGCAGAGTACGAGTCACGGCGTGTTCTGGATATTGCAGAACGTAAACCATTCTTTTGTAGTGGTTGCCCTCACAACTCATCCACAGTATTACCCGAAGGTAGTCGTGCATTAGGTGGAATCGGTTGTCATTTTATTGCTGTTTTACAAAATCATGGAACAGAAACATTCTCGCAAATGGGGGGTGAAGGTGTGAGTTGGGCGGGCGCTTCTCATTTCACCAATGAAAAGCATATTTTTGCCAATCTAGGCGATGGAACCTATTTCCATTCAGGTTATCTTGCTATACGTCAAGCGATCGCAGCAAAACTCAATATGACCTACAAAATTCTCTATAACGACGCAGTGGCAATGACGGGAGGACAGCATGTCGATGGTCATCTCAGCGTGGCACAGTTAACCCGACAACTTGATGCGGAAGGCATCACAAAACAAGTCATCGTCACGGATGAACCTAGGCTGATTCATGCCGAAGAAGGTATTGCTGCTCATGTCGAGATTTACCACAGAAATGAGCTAGACGATGTGCAACGCAAATTACGTGAAATTTCTGGGGTTACGGCGTTAATTTATGTTCAAACCTGTGCCAGTGAAAAACGTCGTCGTCGTAAACGCAATGCTTATCCTGATGTTGCTGAACGCATTTTTATCAATAGTGAGATTTGTGAAGGTTGCGGTGACTGTTCTAAACAATCGAACTGTTTATCGATTGAACCCGTTGAAACGGTATTAGGAACCAAACGTCAAATTAATCAAAGCAGTTGTAACAAAGACTTTTCTTGTGATGAGCAAATCTCCGCAACTAAAATCCCTGCGGGACAATGTGATGTTTTAATCGGTGCAGATGCGATTGTTGCAGGCAGTAATGCGGCACTTTCTCGTCTAAAATCTGATGCTGTTATCATCGTCAATGAAGATAGTTCCCCTACTTCTGATTTCCTTCAATCTCGTGTTTGGTATGCGCCAATTACAGATTTGATTCACCGACTTCGTGGTCGAACGACTCAAGGAAAACTCACTTCTTTACCTGTAACACGTATTGCCACACAGGTTTTAGGTGATGCAATCTTTGCAAATCAAATCTTACTTGGCATGGCTTGGCAAGCAGGTCAAATTCCGTTGAAACGTGAAAGTCTTGAAAAGGCAATCCATTTAAATGATACGGCTACTGAAAAAAACCTTGAAGCTTTCCGTATCGGTTGTCATCTGATGAGTGATCCTGACTTAGCCAAACGCATTATTGCAACGATACCAACGACGAATAAACCAACCACGCTGGCTGAACTCATTCAAGATCGCTCTGCTCGTTTGGTTGAGTATTGGAATCAAGATTATGCAGCTCAGTATCGAACTCTGATGGAACAAGCTACCAAAGTTTTACCCGAAGAATTAACTGGAACCATTGCGACACAATTATATAGAGTCATGGCGTATAAAGATGAATATGAAGTTGCACGCTTACTCACAGGAAAAAGCTTTAAACAATCGATTGAAACCCAGTTTGGTCAAGGTTTACGTTTAACCTATCACTTAGCACCACCAGCTTTGGGTGCTCATGGCAGCATACGCAAACGTGCTTTCGGATATTGGATGCGTATTCCGATGATGATTCTTGCTCGCCTACAATGGCTTCGAGAAACGTTCCTTGATCCATTTGCTTTACAGCAAGAACGTCAAAAAGAACAGGCTTGGCGTGATCGTTATATCGCATTTGTCAAAGCCATCAGTTCTGAACCTGAAAATTATGACTTATCTGTTGCTGAACAAATCGCTCAATTACCAGCAGATGTACGTGGTTTTGGTCATGTCAAAATGCAAGCAATGGACACAGCGATTCAACGTTGGGATGAGCTTGCATTGAGTCTTGGTAAAGATCATGAATAAAGGAAAGAGCTTTATCTAATTAAGTAGCTGATGCAGGATCAAACTGGGGTTGTATTAATCATGTTCAGCTACTTAATATTTATTTTCTGATTTGAAATTAGAATTCACAATTAGATAGCGGAGGTTCTTTTTATGATGAATACGTTAGTAAGAATCTTTCAATATCTCTAATCATATCTATTACATCTTCTTTTGAAAATTGATCAACATTTCCATGAGCAGCATTATTTCTCACATCTGCTAATGCTGTAATCTTTTTTTGTTGAAGAATATTATAAACATCTGCATTTTTTAATGCAGCATTAAGCACATCCAATTTTTTAGACTTAGTCGAATCAGGTAGATAAATATCTATACCATTGTTTTTACAAAGTTCTTTAATTGACGTTTCTAATACCACACCTGCCGTAACCGCAGCAGCTACCAAATAGCCAGAATCAAAAAAGTGTTTAGCTTGATCTAACTCACTATCAAATACTTCAGATTGAACTAGCTGTTTGATAGTAATTAAAAAACCATTTTTTAAATCGTCTTCAGCAGCTCTTAAAATTGGAATTACACGATTTAATATTGATTTATTGGTATCAGCCATTCCTGCTTTAAGATTTGTTTTAAACTGAGATAAATAATGTGATTCTTCACCACAAGTAATACTTAAAATATTTTTAGATTTCATTTGCCATTCAATAAAATCTGAATTTAGTTCTGCATTATAACCAGATCCACTACTCTCAAATTTTTGATAAATTGAATTACCTTCATTTACTAATGAAGAAAAGCGATCTAGTATTTTTTGGGCCATATTTTTCTCAAGTATTAAGTCATTCTTCTTAAATAGAATATCTAAAGACGGTAGCTAACACAACGCCGTTGTTGCCACAAATCAGCACCGTAAATTTAAAAATTATAATTCACGGTGCCGATTATCCTAATCATCAATTCCTGATGAAATGCTTAATAATTGCTAACTCTCGCTAACTTTAAATTTTAAAAAACCAATCTATGTCATGAATTATTCAGCATTCCTATGATCAAACTAAACGTATAATATTGAACATGCTTTAATACTTACATCTGCTATGAAAAATCCGTTTTCTGACAACGCCCAAATTAGTGTAGTTTCCTCTTTCTCTGAACTTATCAATTCAAATTTTCACGGCGATATGAATGCCCTTTGCTGGCATAGAAATTTGGTTGGAGATTTTAAAGAAATTGTGGCTAAACTAGAGTTAAAAGAAAATATTACAGAAGTTTCCGTTGAAGATCTTTTAGCATTGCAACTTTCAGAACATGGTGATTTTGCACGGGAAATTATTTTAAGCGATATACTGCTTTTAACTGATTTTGGCGCATCCCCTTCGCTTAATTTACTAAAATATTATGAGCGTGATGACGAGCTAGATTTTATTTCAACAGATGTATATTCGTTTCATATTGACCGCTCACCGATTGAAACAGATACTTTCTTATGCACCTACCACGGCGCTGCAAGTGATATCGTGGCCAATGATCAGGTAGAGCAAAAGATTTTGATTCCTGAAATCAGAGAAAAACTCAAAGAACTACATGATGGCCCAGAAACTGAATTTGAAACTTTCCTAGAAGAGTATTTCTTTGATCTGCATTATCAGCCTAAACCGAATGCTAAACCTGTGAATTTAGGCTTAGGACATCTTTGGCGACTGGCAGTAGATCATCCAACGCAAAAGGTCTTGCCCTGTATACATAGAGCGCCTATCGAAAAGGATAGTGAATATAGATTGCTATTGATTTGTTAAATATTTATTCGATATAGAATCGATGAGTTTGATCTATTTATAGACGGTAAAAAGCACCTTAAATTTTTAAGGTGCTTAGGTGAAAAAGTTGCTATGCAAGTTCGCAGTTATTGATATTAGTAATCCCAGAAAATGCGTTGAATTTCCTTTGCATCTTTGGTTTTTGTTAAAGCAAGTGCAGCAAGTAATTTAGCTTTTTGCGGGTTAAGATCATGTGCGACGACCCAACCATATTTGTCATCTGGTTGTTCTGCATTTCTAAGAACAAAACCTTGAGGCACGCGAGATGAACGAATAATTTGTACACCTTGTTTTTGTAAGTCAGTTAAAGTTGGGACAATATAATTGGCTACCGAGCCATTCCCTGTACCTGCATGAATAATAGCTTTTGCCCCTGCTTTCGCATAAGCCGTGTATGCATCTGGCAACATATTGCCTGAACCATAAACAATTTGTACCAGCGGTAAGCTATCACCTTTAATGTTTTCAATATTAAATTCTGAGCTCTTATTATGACGTTTCGCTGTATTTCTAAACGGCTTTGTTGCACAAAGATTTCATAACTATATGATTTTAAAAGTTTTGATTATTTTTTGATCCAAAATTAAATTTATTTAAATCAGATGCTTACATATTTATGCAACAAAGCCTTTAAGAACTGTGATCGACATAAAACACAATTTCTACATCTATACAATCCTATCTTTTTCCAGTAATTTTACTATGGTATGAATAATGCTAAGAATAAAATGACTCAAAAAGGATGACCTATGAAAAAAACGATTTCAGCTTTGACACTCAGTTTAAGCCTATTACTCCCATGTGTAGCATTTGCCAAAAATAATGTCGTTGTTGTCGCTACTGGTGGAACGATTGCAGGTGCTGGTGCAAGCTCTACCAATAGTGCAACCTATACTGCGGCAAAAGTTCCTGTAGATGCATTATTAAATGCAGTTCCCCAGATTCAAAACCTTGCCAATGTAACTGGTGTGCAGGCAATGCAAGTTGCATCAGAAACTATTACGGATAAAGAATTATTATCCCTTGCACGTCAAGTCAATGACTTACTTAAAAAGCCTGATGTGAATGGTGTTGTGATTACACATGGAACAGACACCCTAGAAGAAACAGCTTTCTTTTTAAATTTAGTGATTCATTCAGACAAGCCAATTGTATTGGTTGGGTCAATGCGTCCAAGTACCGCACTTTCTGCAGATGGCCCGTTGAATCTTTATAGTGCGGTTGCGGTTGCTGCTGATGATAGTGCAAAAGGTAAAGGAACTTTTGTGCTCATGAATGATGACATTTTTGCAGCACGAGATGTTTCAAAAACAATTAATATCCATACTAATGCATTTATGAGCCAATGGGGTGCGCTTGGAACCTTAGTTGAAGGAAAACCATATTGGTTTAGAAAGGCTTTGTTGCATAAATATGTAAGCATCTGATTTAAATAAATTTAATTTTGGATCAAAAAATAATCAAAACTTTTAAAATCATATAGTTATGAAATCTTTGTGCAACAAAGCCTCTAGAAGTTCACAGTCCATGAAAATTGTGCTGTACGTGGTGTACCCAGAAATAAATAGTCATCCCCGAAAAAGCTTCCTGCATCTCGCCAGTATTTTTTATTGAACAGGTTGTCCACATTCAAGCGAAGCATATTGTCATAACCATAAGCACGGAAGTTATAAGCTGCACCCGCATCGAATACGGTATAGCCTGAAACTTTAACCGTCCCCGTTTTGTTGGCATATTTACTGCTGCTGTATTGCATACCTGCGAGTAAACGTAAACCTTCTACTTGAGGCATTTGATAAGACACATGACTGGCAAAACGAACCGTCGGTACGTTTTGAGTTTGATGTCCTTTATAAGCATCTACCTGTATATCTTCCAAACGTGAACGGGTCAGAGCCAAAGTCGATGTCATATCTAGATTTTCAGCAATGCGACCTTGCAAGCCCAATTCCAAACCTAGATTATGCTGTTCACCATCGGTGACATAGTAATTGTCTAAGTTGGTATATTGATGGTCTTGTGTTAAGTCAAACAATGCGGCAGTAAACAGTAGCTCTTGCCATTGCTGTTTAAGACCTAACTCATATTGAGTTGAGCGTCTTGGTGCTAAAGTTTCAAAGGCATTTCCTACGATGCCTTTATCCGGATTACCATAGGCAGACCATGGCGCTTGACTGCCGTCGCTGATTCCTTTGGCATAAGAAGCATACAGATGAGTGTTCTGCCAAGGCTGATACATCAACGCAAGCTGTGGCAAGAAGCGATTGAAGTCGGTATCACGAAGACTGTTGCCATTCGCAGCATAGGCACTTTCATTTAAATGTAAAAGCTTACCGCCTAGCAAAACTGACCAAGTATCATTAAATTCAATTTGATCCAACACATTGAGAGCTG
The DNA here is from genome assembly GCF_058599305.1 of Acinetobacter sp. CAU_H_S139_7. Classification (NCBI taxonomy): domain Bacteria; kingdom Pseudomonadati; phylum Pseudomonadota; class Gammaproteobacteria; order Moraxellales; family Moraxellaceae; genus Acinetobacter; species Acinetobacter sp. CAU_H_S139_7. Next base: position 1,697,366 of record NZ_CM178651.1, on the reverse strand, counting down.
TTTGTTGACTATCCAATGATTTGTAATGATTACCTAAATCTCTGTCATTCGGTGTGTGAGTAATAGGATCATTATAAATATTTCCAGCGCCAACATTCACCATACTATAAGTAGATTCATACTGAGTATGACGTTTGTAAGCATGTGATAACTCTAAACTCAGGCTATGTTGCCATGCTCCAGTGTTGAATGCTCCGTTTAAGCCCGTTTTAAATTGATTGGTCAGATAGCTATCATCTGGGCTGCGGAAATCATAAATGTCATAGTTACCATCAGTATCAAAGGTATAGGCAAAAGCTGAGTAATCATCTACGACCACACGGCTTTGTGAAGCCGACAGATTGCTACTCCAGTTATCATTGATTTGATAACTATATTTAAGACTCGTATTTAGACTTTCATTAGTGACAGGTTTACTCCAGCTTTGATAGCCTAGCAAACGATCCCATTCCACTCCTGTCGGTATAGTTTCACCGCCCAATAGCTGATAGCCCGGTACCGAACGCTGTTTTTGACGCTGTGATTCAAGATCAAATTCAAGTTTTGAACGATCTGAAATTTTCCAGTCTAAAGCCAAGGAACCAAACAAACGTATACCGTCAGCATGTTCAACATAGGGATGAATGTCTTCATACGCTGCATTCACACGATAACCAAACTGTTGATTGTCTCCAAGCCATCCACCAAAGTCTGTTGCCACACGACTACCGCCATGACTATCTGCTTCAAGAGTTAAAGATTGGACATCTTTGGGGCGTTTACTTACATAATTCACGACTCCACCTGGGGTCGACATCCCACTTTGAATCGCGCTCATGCCTTTGAGTATTTCGACTTGCTCTTTATTTTCAAGCGCTACATTTTGCTCACCGCGTAGCAAATTACCGTTCAATAAATAACTGGATCCCGCATTTAAGCTAAATCCACGCATCACAAAGTTTGCATAGTAACCAATGGGTGCATAGCCATCCCCAACGGACGCATCGTTCTTTACCACATCGCTTAGTGTTTTAGCATGTTGATCTGCGATCAGTTCAGCAGTCACGGTGTGAATAGATGCTGGAATGGCTGCAAGGTTTTGCTGACCAAACCCAGACAAATTAACTTTGGGTTGATAATAAGCCAGTTGTTCAGTTTGAGCCGTGGTTGTAATGGTTGCGAGTTGCTCCACATCACTCTCTTCTGCCGCATGTACCCATACCGAGTTCAGACCTAGACATGAAAATGAACCAACCGCCAATAATGCTTTTTGTAAACGAGAAAATGGATACGTTTTCACTGTCGTTGCTAACCCCAAAAGATAAATTTACAGCCTGAATTTTGCGGCATGAGTATTCACAATTTTTGTAGAATGAACAAGCACATTATTCAACATATCTCAGCTTTTTTTAAATTATTGGGAGATAGCTTTGAGTGTGTAGGTTTAGAAATTGAGTTTATAGTTTAACCGCTTGCTTTTAAATTATAACTTTGATCTGCGTTCCATATCTTCAGTCGTATTTGATACAGCATATGGTATTGGGACTTTAGCTGACTTGAAACAGTGTTTTGTGGATTGGAACCTAAAAGCTTAGGTTGATTTATTTCAATTTTTTAAGCCATTTTTCGTTTTTAAAATGATTTTTTAAATACAAATTTATTAAAATGTTATAACATAACAATACAAAATCTAAACTACTCTCCTTCATGATGAATAAATTCTCCATTCTATCTTCTAGTTTATATTTAAGCCTACTGAGTTCTTTCACTTGGGCCGAAACTTCAACAGAAGTACTCCAGACCATCCAATTGCAAGCCGAAACTGAGGGTGAAAACCTTCAACAAAGCACCGCAATGACTAAGTTTTCACATGACATTTTAGACGTGCCATTTAGTCGAAGTGTGTTTTCCAAAGCGTTAATTCAGCAACAAGATGTGCAACGTATTGACGATGCACTCACACAAGTGAGTGGGGTCTATAGTCAAACCAATTATGGTGGCGGCTTTTGGGATAACTTTTCATTTAGAGGTTTTAGTACAGACCCCAATATTGGGGCACAAATCATCAGAAATGGTCTGAGTGTCAACCGTGGTCTCAGCGCTCCGCGAGATATGGTGAATATTGAATCTCTCGACTTTTTAAAAGGTCCAATGGCTGCGCTCTATGGCCGCGGGGAAGCTGGCGGTCTACTGAATATCAACACTAAAAAGCCTGAATGGGAACGTTCTTCAGAAGTGAATTTACGTGCCAATAGTTTAGAAAAATACCGTGCTAGTTTTGAACATACTGCCCCAATCAGTGATGCTGTGGCTTATCGTATTGCGGTCGCACATGAAGATAATCAAAGTTTTCGTGATCATGTGCAGAGTGAGCGTTGGTTTTTCTCCCCCCAACTCACATGGAAAATTTCAGATTCAACCCAATTAGATTTTGACAGTGAATTTACCCGACAAGATGGAACCTTCGACCGTGGTGTAAGTAGTTATCAAAAACAATTTGTGATGGACCCCAAAACATTTACAGGCGAACCTGATGATGGTGATCATATTCAAAAAGATCATTTCTATCAGCTTCGACTTGCACATCAGTTTAATGATGACTGGAAAATGAATAATGCTCTTAGTGTGAAAGATACTCAGCTCAAAGGCTTTTCCAGTGAACCTCGTCGTATTCAAAGTGATGGGCAGACATTAGAGCGCCAGCGTCGCTACCGTGACAATAAAAGTGATGACTTTCTCTTTCAAACAGAAGTTCTTGGGACGATCCAACAAGACTGGGCCCGTCATGAAGTACTTTTGAGCACAGAACTTGGGCAGATGAAGTATCGTCAATTACAACTGCGTCGAAACCACAGTAGTAGCGTGCCAAATAGCATTGATATCTATGATCCTATTTATGGACAATACTTACCCGAGCTTCCACTTTTCATTAACACCGAAGAACAGCAACGCTATTTTGCACTGAATCTACAAGATCAAATTTTCCTCAATGATCAATGGAGTGTGCTGTTTGGTGCGCGCTTTGATCACGTCACCCAAGACTTTCAAAATAAACTTGCAGGTACATCCAGTAAAAAGGATTTACAACAAACCAGTCCACGCTTGGGTTTAAACTATCGACTGAATGATCGTTGGTCATGGTATGCCAACTATGGAGAATCCTTTGCGCTCAACAGTGGCATGGACCGAAATGGCGATATGTTTAACCCTGAAAAAGGAAAAAGCTATGAGATTGGTGGGAAATATCGGATTACCCCACAGAGTTTGTTGAGCTTAGCCCTCTTTAAAATGGATAAAGAGAATGTCTTAACCACAGATCCAGCAGATAGTAACTATCAAATTACCGCTGGAGAAGTCTCAAGTAAGGGGCTAGAGCTCGATCTAGAGACACAGCTCAATGATCAATTCTCTATACGTGCCAATTATAGCTACACAGACGCCCAAGTTGAAAAAGACCAAATTCTTGCTAAAGGATCACGACTCAGCAATGTGCCGAGGCACAGCGGCTCTATCAGTAGCAACTATGAATGGACCCTTGCCAATGCAGACAAAGTTGGACTCGGTGCAACGGCAATCTATGTGGGCAAACGTAGTGGACACAGTACAGATAACGGCTTCAACTTACCTGAGTATACTTTGTTGAATCTAAATGCTTATTATGCGCCAACAGATCAGCTACGTTATCAGTTCAATGTGCACAATCTCTTAGACGAAACGTACTATGTTGCAAGTTATAGTGATATGTGGATTCAACCCGGCGATCCTTTAAATGCATCTGTCTCGGTGCAATGGAAGTTTTAAGGTTTATACAACCAGACTTGTTTCGTTAGGAGTCAAGTCTGGTGTTAGAAAAATAAGATTCTGATTAGTTTCTGAAGTATTAGCTGCCTTAGTTTTCTTTAGCGTTACTATGTACTTACTTCAAAAAGTATTCCCAAATGATAAATCCAAGAAAAAATCCAAGAAACGAATATAAAGTAATGATAAAGAATACAAACCAAGCTCTATTTTTCTTCAGTAAAAAGTTCATTTTCAATACCTCAACGCTCTATCTATATTCATTATTCTAAGGTGTCCTATACGAAAGGACAGATACAGTTCTTTGTGAAAAAAATATAACAGACTATAACAGTTTTGCCATTTTAACTCCCAAAAGTGATCAGACTGATATCAAGTATTATAAAAAAGTATGAGGAGACTATTTTGCCTCCCCATGCTTCAACTGATTAAGGGATTAAACTTTCGTTTCTTTTTTTGCATTCATCCAACGATACAACACTGGCAATAGCACCAAGGTCAATAACGTCGAAGAAATAATTCCACCAATCACCACGGTCGCCAGTGGACGTTGAACCTCTGCTCCTGTGCCTGTGGCAAGCGCCATCGGCACAAAACCTAAGGACGCCACACAAGCGGTCATTAAAACAGGCCTTAATCGCAAAATCGCTCCCTGCCAAACGGCTTCATGTAAGCGGTATTGCCCTCTTAACTCTTTAATGAAGGTCAGCATGACCAAACCATTTAAAACGGCAACGCCAGACAAGGCAATGAAACCAATGCCCGCCGACATTGACAAAGGAATGTCTCTTAACCACAAGAAAAGCACACCACCAGTTAGGGCAAATGGAACACCCGTGAACACCAGCAAGCTTTCTTTGATGTTATGGAAAACAGCCATCAGCAAAATAAAGATCGTCAATAATGCCAGTGGAATCACAATCTGCATTCGAGCCTGTGCCGAGGCCAAATTTTCAAACTGACCCCCATACTCAATCCAGTATCCACTTGGTAGAGGATACTGCTTAAGCTGATTTTGTACCTCTGTGACAAAAGAACCTAAATCGCGCCCTTCCACATTCGCCGTGACAATCACACGACGTTTGCCATTTTCACGGCTGACTTGATTGATGCCATCCATCATTTTTACAGTGGCAATATCGGTGAGTAAAATACTGCCACCATTTGGAAGATGTATTGGCAGTTGCGCAATCCCATTGACACTACGATCTTGCTCACTGAGCCGAATGACAAAGTCAAAACGGCGGTCGCCCTGTAAAATTTCACCAACATTTTGCCCACCAATGCTGGCTGACACATAGTCTTGTATAGTTTTGACACTTAGGCCATATTGGGCTGCCAAGCTTTTATCAATTTCCACATTGAGCAAAGGTAAACCCGATGTTTGTTCAACTTTAACGGCGGTACTGCCTGAAACTTGTTGAATCAATTTACTGATTTTTTCAGCTTCCGCATTTAATACTTGCATATCATCGCCAAAGATTTTGACACCGACATCGCTACGTACACCCGATATTAACTCATTGAAACGCAGTTCAATTGGTTGAGAAAACTCACTGTTGTTACCGGGCAATGTTGCTAAATAGGCCTGCATGCGGCTACGCAATTCATCCAGTGTTTCTTTTTGATTTGGCCATGCATCACGGGGTTTCAGCATGACGTAACCATCAGAAATATTTGGAGGCATTACATCGGTCGCCACTTCTGCAGTGCCTGTCCGCGCAAAAATAGCGTGTATTTCAGGGAATTTTTTCAAAAGTAGCTTTTCTGTATTTTCCTGAATACGAAGTGATTCTTCTAAGCCTGTGCTTGGTGAGCGCAGTTGCTGTACAGCAAAGTCACCTTCACTCAGTTGCGGTGCAAACTCACTGCCGATACGCGTTGCAAGTAATCCTGTCAACATCAACAAGCACAGTGCAAAGGTTAAAACCACCGCTTTATACTGATAGGCACAGTCCAATACCCGCTCATATCGCTCCTTTAGCCACAGCATCCAACGGCTTTCAGTTTCTTTAATGTCCCCTTTAACAAAAAGTGCGACAGCCGCAGGCACAAAGCTGATCGACAAAATAATGGCCGCAACGAGTGCAAGTACAACCGTCAAAGCCATTGGGTGGAACATTTTTGCTTCTACACCAGTCAGTGCAAAAATCGGTAAATACACCACCAAAATAATCAGCTGACCAAAAATGAGTGGGCGACGGGCTTGGCGCGCTGCCAAAAACACTTCTTTAAAACGTTCCGACTGAGTTAACGGGCGTTTGAGTAACTGCTGTGCATGGGCTAAACGCCGAATACAGTTTTCAACAATCACCACTGCGCCATCGACAATAATGCCGAAATCCAATGCCCCTAAACTCATTAGGTTGGCACTGATGTTCTGCTGTGCCATACCCGTTAAAGTAAATAGCATAGACAGTGGAATAACACAGGCCGTAATTAACGCCGCACGAATATTACCCAAGAATAAAAAGAGGATCACAATCACTAAGATTGCGCCTTCAACCAAGTTCTTTTGCACCGTTTTAATGGCTTTTTCCACCAAAGTCGTGCGATCATAAACCGTTTCTATTGTGACACCTTGCGGTAAACTACTTTGCACCTCCTGAATTTTGGCATCTACAGCTTTAGACACCGTTCGACTATTTTCCCCCATCATCATCATAGCGATGCCGAGTACAGTTTCTTCGCCGTTATAGGTTGCTCCTCCTGTTCGGAGGTCATGATCAATTGAAACCTGCGCAATATCCGCGACACGAATGGGGTTCCCATTTGGGCTGGCAACCGTTGTATTTTCAATGTCTGCAAGACTGTTGAGTGTCCCCGGAACACGCACTGTGAGCTGCTGACCATTTTCCTCAATATAACCAGCGCCACGGTTTTCATTATTTTCCTGTAAAGCAGTTTGTAGTTGGCTTAAGGAAATATTCAACTGTTGCATACGGTTTAAGTCGGGAGCAACCACATAGGTTTTATTAAACCCGCCAATACTGTTGACCTCGGCAACCCCCGCAACACGTTGCAATTGTGGACGAACGATCCAATCTTGGATCTCCCGCAAGTCCATCGCGCTATAAGCCGTACCATCCACTTTTTTGGCATTCGGTTCAGCTTTAATGACCCATTGATAAATTTCACCTAAACCCGTCGAAACTGGTGACATGGTTGGGGAAACATCGCTAGGTAAGTCCGCTTTGACCTCTTGCACCCGTTGATTAATCTGCTGACGTGCCCAATAGATGTCTGTGCCATCCTCAAATACAATAGTGACTTGGGACAAACCATAGCGTGAAATAGATCGAGTCAGCTGTAAATCTGGAATACCCGCCATTGCAGTTTCAATTGGATAGGTAATCCGCTGCTCAACCTCCAATGCGGTAAAACCATTGGCTTGGGTATTAATTTGTACTTGCGTATTGGTAATATCGGGCACTGCATCGATCGGCAGTTTTTGATAGCTATAAACCCCGACCGCAATCCATGTACAGACAAAGAGCATGACCCAAATTGCATTTTGAATAGAGAACTGAATAATTCGTTCAAACAAACCCTCAGGCTTGGGTAAATCATGATTAGTGTGCATGATCAGCCTCGCCTTTTTCTAATTCAGACTTAAGAACAAAGCTGCCTTGACTGACATAGCGTTGTCCTGCTGTTAGGCCTGAAATCACTTCCACCCATTGAACATCATTTGAAGCTTGCCCAAGTTGAACGGGCTGCGCTTTCAAATGCACTTGTCCTTTTTGTTCAGCGTCGACCACAAATACCGAAGTTTGACCTTCAATGTTTTGAATAGCACTTTTATGGACGCGAAGTGCTGTTTTTGAACTGGTATTGTCTAAAAAGATATTCACTAAAACATTTGGACGTAGTTCAGCCGCTTGGCTTTTTAATTTAGCACGTACCACCAAGCGTCCTGTTTGTGCATCGGCTTGAGAGGTTAAGCTTTGGATAATGGCTTCATATTTTTGTTCAGAAGCATTCGGCTTAAATGTCAGACTCTGATTGGCTTGTAACTGACCTGAGTACTGAGCAGGCAGATTAAACTCAAGCCATAACTCTTTAAATTGTTCAATCACAAAAAGTTGATCGGCCAATTGTACGTTTTCACCCACTACGATATCTTTTTGGCTAATCACACCTGAAATGGGTGCTTTAATGGCAAAACGACCATTTACCCCACCTGTTGCCCCTAGGGCGTTTAAACGGCTTTGCACCGATTGCACAGTAATCTGCGCTTGTCGGTAAGCATTTTCTGCCCGTTGGTAGTCTTGCTTGGCAGAAATGCCCTGTGACCATAACTGCTGTTCACGTTGATAATCTTGACGTGCCAAATCCAAACTGGCTTGAGCCATCCGCAAATTGGCTTGTTGATCAATCAGTTCAGGGACAGACAGTACAGCTAAGGTTTGTCCTTTTTGTACGTTTTGACCAAGTTCAACATTCACCTGTTCCACATGCCCACCAAAGTTTGGCGAAATGTGTGCTTGCTGATCGGTATTGACCACAAGCTTTCCGGGTAGAACGGTAACTTGAGACACCACACCTTGTTGAGCTGAAGCGATTTGAATGCCTTGCTCTGTCAGTTGCTGTGCCGTCAGTTGAATTTCACCTTCCTCGGCATGTCCTTTTTCGGCCTCGGGCTCATCCGAATGTTCAGATTCTTCATGCGCATGTTCATCAGTGGTTGTATCTTTCGAGCTAAACCAAATTCCAACAGCGATGAGAAATGTAATGAGGAGCAAAAGCCCAATCATCAATGGCTGTGATATTTTTCCAAATTGGTTTTTTAGTTGCATATTATTGTGCTCCGCCAAGGATGAGGTCTTGTATTTGTGCGATTGAATTTTTACTGATTTGGCTATAAGCATCTGAACTACTGATCTGCTCATAGCTAGTACCGAGGCTGAGTGCTTCTGCGCTCAATGCAGTCTGCCAAGCTTGACGTAATAACTGCAACTGCCCAAGGCGTATGCTTTGCAGCTGTAAGTTGGCTTGTTGAATGTCGGTAATGGACAGCTTTCCCGCTTTAAAACCTTGCAGCGTGCGGACTTGCACTTGTTCTGCCAAAGACGTTTGTTGACTCATCGAACTAAACTGTTTATTTAGTCCTTTGAGTTCATGCATGGCATTGGCGATATCTAAAATTTGCTGTTTTAACTCACGCTGTTGCTGCTGATTCAACAGGCTTTGCTGACGCTGGGCCATCGGAATGCTGTATTGCTGACGGTTAAAAATATTCAGCGGAATATCCACGCCGACACCTAATGTGGTATCGCTACTTTCATTCGGTGCTTGGCTCCGTTTCATGCCGACATTTAAGGTCGGATTGGGACGTGCCTGCACTTTTAAACTTTCAATGTTTAAATTGGACTGTTGAATGTTCAGTGCATATAGCTTTTCCAACCAACCTTCAGCAATATAGCGCTGTACTGTGGCATCGCTTTGATCTGGCCATGGCATTGAGGTCGCATTGAGTTGAATATCGGCTTTGGTTTCGCCCCAAAGGTTTGAGAGTTGACGCTGTGCTACTTGTTCTGACAGTACCGCTTGTTGGTATAAGCGCTGCATATCCAAACTTTCGATTTGCGCACGTTCATAGTCAACCAAAGCAATACTGCCCGCCTGATAACGTTTTTTGGCACTGTCTAAATTGTTTTGACTCACTTTGAGTTGTGCTGCGTACAGCGATTTTTCAACTTGTGCCAAAGCCAACTGAGACCATGCAAATTTCACCACCAATTGGCTTTGTGCTGTCCACAGTTGTTGTTGTAACTGTCCTTGTTGCTGCGCTGTTTCTGCGAGTTTTTGATTAAGCTTACGCTGTCCAAAAACATCTAAGGGCTGACTGATGGCAATACTGAGCTCTTGATTGGTATTTGAACCCAAACCATCTTGATTGATATTTAAGCTAGGATTTTGCCATAGGCCACTGTTTTTGATGTTCAGCTCTGAAATGCTTTGACGCTGTTGTCCAATTTCACTTTGGTTTTGATAGCGCTCTACTTTTGCTAAAGCTTCATCCAAAGTCTTGATCGGTTCGGCAAAACTCCATTGCATTGCGGCTGTTGTTATGCCCACAGCAAGGGCTTGGCGTATAAACGCCTTAAATTGATTCGACATGTTTTTTCCCACTAATTTTTAGAAGAAGTGGTGGGAAATGTTTTAGGCTACCCCACCATTAGCGGGGAAAGTTCAGGAGGAGGATGTTGCCCCAATAAATCAGGGGCTTGATAGGCATTGTGCCAAAAAAACTGCGGACGCTCACGAACTTCAAACGCGAGCGGCATTTGATAGTTTATTTCTTTCGGAATAATCAAATGTGCCATTGAAGGCAAATGATCTTGATGGTCTTGATGGTCTTCACCCAATTCAAACTGATCATTTGCCGTTTGAGTATGGCTATCGGCACTGCTTTGCTGGTGTGCCTTATCATCAGACACACACAAGGTGGTTTGATGATGCCCAAAATGAAAATTTTGTTGCGTCACGACTTGAGTTTTTTGTTCTTCATGGACGCAAAAAGCTGCCGCCACGTTCCAAAGACTTTGGAACATGAATAAAGCAACTAAGACGCTAATCCACGTGGTAGAACGCATAATGTCGTACTGAAATAAAGTGACGCTATTGTAAAGCCTAGACTAAGTCTAAGGTCAAGTCTTTTTTAATGACTATGTTCATGTTGGTGTGGATGGCATTCATCTTCTTCAATCTGCAAAGTCACTTGCGTAATCCCATGCTCATGCCCCAATAACTCCACAGCTTGGTGGTATAAAGCTCTCTGATCTACATCAGGTGCAATCAAATGCGCTGTTAAATGCACATTCTTAGAGGTAATGGCCCAAACTTTAAGCTGGTGAATACCTTGTACACCCTCTAAAGCCAGCAAATCATTGCGTAAAGATTCGATATCAATTTCACTTGGTACACCTTCGAGCAAAATATTGATACTTTGTTTCAGTAGCACCCAAGTTCTAGGTAAGACCCAAAAGCCAATCAACACCGCAATAACGGTATCTACCCACATCCAACCTGTGAAATAAATCACCAGTGCGCCAATGATCACACCCACAGAGCCCAAGGCATCACTGAGCACTTCAAGATAAGCCCCTTTCACATTTAAGCTGTCTTGACTGCTCGACACCAAAATCTTCATTGAAATCAGGTTAATGATTAAACCCAGAACCGCAACAACCAACATACCCAAGCTTTGAATTTCAGGTGGCTGACTAAAACGCTGATAGGCTTCATATAAAATGTAAATGGCTACCACAAACAACATCATGGCATTAAACAAAGCTGCCAAGATTTCAAACCGTTGATAGCCAAAAGTACGTTTATCATCGGCAGGTTTTTGCCCAATTTTGATGGCTGCTAAAGCAATCGCTAAAGCAGCGGCATCGGTAAACATATGCGCTGCATCGGACAGTAAGGCCAAGCTTTGCGTGATAAATCCTGCGACCACTTCTACAATTAAGAAGGTAAACGTCAGGGCAAGTGCGATGGTTAATTTCTTGGCATTTTTTGCAGTCACTTCAACATGACTGTGATCATGGTTATGAGAACCACTCATGTAGGACTCCTTATCATTTTATTTAACGGAATGCTTTAGCATTGAAATCGAAGCTTTTTTTAATTTAAAAATTACTCGATTTAGTATACTCGGTTAAAACAATAAAATCATCTTTCATGTGAATACGTCTTTATTTACGGCGTTTTTTCCCTGTCAAAAAGCTCATGGCCTGCGTATAGCCTGTTGGTGTAATACGCTGTACCAGATCGATAATTTTGGCATCTGTTCCAATTAAGACACGGCGCTGGTCTTTTTTTACAGCCTTTAAAATGGCCTGTGCTGCCACATCTGGTGGAGTTTTAAGCATTTTATTGAAAGAACGACTGGCACGCTCAGGGTTCATACCCAGCGCACGAATACTGTCACTCATTCGAGCACTATTGGCGATATTGGTACGTATACCCCCCGGATGAACACAAGTTGCGCTGACGCCACAGTCTTGCAAATCTAACTCTTGACGCAGTGCCTCGGTAAAACCACGGACAGCAAACTTTGTCGCATTATAGGCACTCTGAGTAGGCTGAGCAGTGAGTCCAAATAAACTTGAAATATTCACAATATGCCCAGAGCCACTTTGTTTTAAATAGGGTAAAAAAGCTTTGGTTCCATACACCACACCCCAAAAGTTGATGTTGAAAATCCACTCGGCATCTTCATAGCTCAGACCTTCAACAGTACTCGCTAACGCGACTCCTGCATTATTAAAAACTAAATTGACCTGTCCGAAATCCTGCTGACACTGCTTTGCCCAATCCTCTACAGCCTTACGGTCTGAAACATCTAGTTTTGTGAGCGTGACTGAAATAGGATAATCTTTGACGTGGTTTAAGGTTTCCGCCAAACCCTGTTCATTGAGATCACTGAGTGCTAAATGTGCACCTTGCCTTGCCAGTTGAATCGCTAACTGCTGCCCAATGCCTGAACCTGCGCCTGTGATCGCAGCCACTTTATTTTCAAAATTTTTCATAATGCTCTCTAAATATAGTGTTCTCTAAATATCGTTTTACACTTAAACGTCATGGTGAAGGTTCAAGTACTTTGGTTCTATGCAGACAAGGTCTATTTTAGTTAATCTACAAAAATTATAGTCATGAATGAAATGATCATTTCTAATGATTCAGTATGTATAAAATTCATAAGTGATATTTTGAATATAAGATTATTTTTAATTTTCTTGTATTTTTAAGTGATAGGACTCTGAAAACAAGTTACTGATATCTACATACTGTCTCACACAGGCTTTAGACTATAACAGTCCCGAGCAATTCTGCTTCATCTGTTATATTTTTTTAATCTTGTTTTTGTATCTGTTTCATCAGTCGTTTGCTTTACATAATGTACTCATCACCTCAGTTGAGTGCAGTAACCATGAAAGATCTAGACTCAAAAAAACCAGCAAAATATGCAGATAGTTCAATTTCAGATAAAGCATTTAAAAACATGATTATTTGGTTTGCGATTTACTGTGGGCTTTTTTGTATAGGTGTAATTTTCTTTGTCGGTGCAGATCAAAACTACCTTCTTCAGTAAAAATCTGAAGCTTGTTGCACTAATATCAACATCTAAATTTTGGCTACAGAATTAAATCTCACGAGAAAAACACACTTTGGAGATTAAACCTAGACATGGGTTTAGTCTCTATTTTTTGAGTTGAAGACTAGTAAAACGGCAGTTAAATTACATTCTGGATGGTTAATGTCATTACAAATGAATGACAGGGGCTGTATAAAGATCAGACTCTAGGCCCAAATCACTAAAAACGCTGCAATCACCACTAATACAATACCGAGATGTTCAGCACGTGCCAACTTTTCTTTAAAGAAGTAGGCTGAAATCAACATACTAAAAATAATCTCAACCTGCCCCAAAGTTTTTACAATGGGCACTGACTGCATACTCATGGCACTAAACCAACCCAGTGACGCCAAAAAACTACATAAGCTGACACGAAATGTAAGTCCAATACGCTGCCACATGGCCCATAATGTTGCACGGCGAAATATTCCCAAATACATTAAAAGTAAACAGCACTGTGTCGCAATCACCATTAAGAGCACCCAAGCTGCACGGTGAATAAACGGTAAATTATCTAGTTCTAAACTGGCCTCACGTACCAAGAGCGAGGTAATGGCAAAACATAAACCACTACCGATACCTATACATAAGGTTTGTACGGAAAAATCAGAAAAGTCCCGCCCTTTGGACATTAAAAATACTGCTAAGCCTCCGACAGCAACCCCGAACCAGCCTAAAAGGCTTAAATGATCGGATAAAAAGACCACGGCGATAATCGCGGCAAGTACTGCCTCACTTTTAGCAAGACCCACTCCAATCGCATAATTTTTTTGCTTAAAAAGCTGAACCATCAAGGCTGTTGCTGCAATTTGGCTCAACGCCGCAATAAGCACATAGATAGCAAAACGGAGATTGAAATGGACGGAATCTGTCACAGGTTGGAAATGGTAAAGACAACTGATGTAAAGCAGTGCTAAAGGTAAAGCAAAGATGAATCGTGCTAGAGTCACTCCATAAACATCTACAGTAGTACTGAGTTGCTTTTGAAAAGCGTTGCGCCAAGCCTGCATGAAAGCGGCCATAAGCGTAAAAAGAATCCATGTTATTGTCATCAAGTACTCTATATACAGTTACTTACCTCACCTAATGTAACCCTTTGATGGCAGCACATGTGCTTTATTTTCATGACTTATTCTTATGTGACAAATAACTTAAGTTCTGATGAAACTTCGACTATTGCATTACATGCGCAACATTTCCTCAAAACTGAGTATCGAGTAAATTAAACAGCAAGGCATAAAAAACCGAAGGAGTTATCCTTCGGTTTCTTTGTGAAATTTCACTTCAAGTTTTAGAAGTTATAAATCGCAACCAAGTTCACACGGTTGTCTTGACCTTTTTTACTACCATTTGCCGCAGGTGCAAACGCTTCACGCTCACCGTAGACATACTCTACGCCAAGGCTAACAGGCTGAACTGGGCTATAGAATAAATTACCCCATGCTTGCCATAAGTTTTTATTGATTTTGGTATCATCAGCTACAGCATCAAGGTAGTCCTGATTTTTATCAAAAGTCATATAACCATAAGCCAAAGTACCACGTAATTTGTCATTAAACTTCTGTGTTAAACCGACAGTAATTGAGTCAAACTCACTTTGTTCAATACTTGTGCCTGTTGCAACTACGCCAGGGTTAGTAAAGGATACAAAGCTGCTATCACCTTTGACATGGTAGTAGTCGGCTTTTACAGAAGTTACTGGGGTGATATCAAATTTGGCACCAACGCCTACGCCATACGCCCACTCTTCTTGATTTTGAATGCGTTTTTCATGTGCCATTGCACGCCCACTGACTGAAAGTGCATCATTGAACTTATGATTCAGTCGTCCTGTAAATGCAGGCATACGTTGGCTCATGCTGGCATCTTTCGGGTCTTCCACTGCCGCGACTAAGTTAGTATTTGGCGTGAATTTATGGGTATAACGCACTTGAGGAGTACGTTTAATTGAAGCACCCACATAAGCCAAAGCATCAATCGTTTCAGGGATGTAGTCTGGTGTGGCAAAGTTTGACCACGTTTGACCAATTAACCAGTTACCATAGTTTAAATACGCATGACGAATACGTAAATTATCAAGGTTTGCACCGCCTAAAAAGTCGACCTCAATTTTTGCATTTAAGTTCTGATCGGCTATTGGCGCTTTAAAGTCCAAACCTAATCGCGTTGCTGAAAGGGTTGATCTTAAACGATCGCTATTTTCAGCATTTCCTTCTAAAGGCACGCTATTGATTTGGTTATAGGGCATATCACGAGCGCCACCTTCAGTCTGATACGATGCGTCCGCGCGGACATTACCGTATAAGTTGAACTCTGCCCCACCTTTGGTCAAACCTAAACCCGTTTTTTCAACCGTTTTTGGCGTCGTCAACACTTGACGTTCAACAGCGCTCAATTGAACAGCTTGCTGCTGTTGTTGCTGAGTATTCTGTTGAAGCATTTGTTTTAACGCATTAATTTCATTTCTAAGTTGCTCAATCTCTGCCGTGGTATTGGTTTGTGCATGTAATGCTGCACTACTTAACATCGATAAAGTGACAACTAAAGCATTCTTCTTAAATTGTTTCATTTAACACGGGTCCTGTGTATTTAAGTCTGTCCTGACTTTTACTCTTTAATATTTAGCTCTATTTTTCATCGCTGTTTTCTAACGCAATGCATTTTTTTTAATACTTTAAAATGAAACTTTTTATCGCATTAAAAATCGCGTTAAAAAACAACTTATAAAAAGCAAATTGATTTTAACAGTTCATACAGTTTTTGAAATGAGCCTACTACTAATGCACTAGACTCATGGGTTCAGTATTATTTAATTGGCTGTCGATTTGACTGCATCAAACACTTGTTTTGATTTGGTTTTTTCACCATCTACGGATACTTTTAAGTTGACCATAAACACTGCCAAAGCTGCAATCACACCAGGTATCGCAATCACGAGAAAATTCATTTGATGTGGCAACTCAAAAGTTAACAATGCACCTGTCAGTACAGGCCCAACAATTGCGCCAATGCGTCCAATGCCTGAAGCCCAGCCCATACCTGTAGAGCGCACAGCAGTTGGATAGAACTGTGCGACAAAGGTATACAGTAGAATTTGTGAACCAATAGTTGCTGCGCCTGCAATCGCAATTAAACCGTACAGCACCATTTGTGGACTGTTGAAACCGAGTAGAATCAGTGCAATAGCACCCAAGGTGAACATCGTCGTTAAAACTGGTTTTAAGTGGAAACGGTCTGCGAGCGCACCACCGCCAATCGCTCCAACCATACCGCCAATATTTAAAGCAAATAAGAAAATCATACTTGCACCAAGCGAATAGCCCGCTTGAATCATCAGTTTTGGTAACCAGCTTCCAAGCGCATAGACCATGAGCAGGCACATAAAGAATGCCACCCAAAACATCATGGTGCTAAAGGTACGGCCTTGTTGGAATAATGCTTTTAATGGAGCATCATCACCTGCAACAGGTTCGTTGAGCTTAAATGTCGTTTCAGGCTGAATCGCTTGCTCAGGTGCAATTTTTTGCACAATTTCACGGACTTTTTCAGTTTCGCCTTTTTTAGTCAGGAACATCAACGACTCAGGTAAAAACTTCCAAAGAATCGGTAAAGCCAGAAATGGAATGATTGCGATATAGAACATGATTTTCCAACCATAGTCTGTTACCAACCATGCACCCAATAAAGCTGATGTCATGCCACCAATAGCATAACCACTGAACATAACCGCCACGAGTGTGCTACGAATACGCTTCGGAGCATATTCAGTCATGAGTGCGACCACGTTTGGCATCACCCCACCAATGCCAAGTCCCGCAAGAAAACGTAAAATTCCAAACTCGATAGGATTGCTTGCAAATGCGCCTAGAAAAGTGAAGCCACTAAAAATAGCCACACAAATCATAATGGTCTTTTTACGGCCCAATTTGTCAGACAACGTACCAAAGCTCATTGCACCGAACATCATGCCAAACAATGCTGTACTCGCAAGTAATCCTGCTTGTACTGCACTGAGTCCCCACTCTTGCATCAGAAGTGGCAGTGCCACGCCATAGATGACTAAATCATAACCGTCAAAAATAATAATCAGTAGACACCAAATGAGTACACTCCAATGAAAGGGCGTAAATTTGGCTTCATCGACCACCGTGTTGATGTTAACTGGATTTGTATTCACTTTAAGCCTCCTGCTTGCGAATGTTTGTTGCTGTGCACATTGCAGCAAAAGTAGCTTTCTTGTCCAAAACCGAATAACTCTATATTTATACCTTTAAGGTCGGTTAAGGTTTTTATTGTTTTAAATAAATAGCTTATATCAGCCATAATTTCAGTAAGAGACAGAAAATAAGCAAAACCAAGCGAAAATGACTATAAAAAAGCCATCCCCAAGGATGGCTGTAATGGCTCTATTTAAAATGTAGACGTTAAAAGTATCGTGGAATTTAAATCCCCAAGCTTAGATAAATGCACGGTCATATTTGATCGCTTCAAGGTCATAGACCTGATAAATACAATCAAATAATGAACGAATGTCCTCGCTTTCATCCATGGAACGAATAGCCAGGAAAATGGGGCTAGTCGCTGCATCATCTAAGATTGGAATATAGTTCAAATGCGGCAGTTGAATGGTTCGTGCACTTTCTGGAACTACACAAATTCCTTCTCCAGCGGCAACTAACCCCAGTGCCAACTGTATTTCACGAACTTCTTTTAAATGTTTAGGTTCCAGCCCGTATTCTGAAAACAACCCTTGGACTTGGGTAGAAAAGTTTGGCTTGGGATGACTTGGATAAAGAAATAAGTTTTGATCGACCAAATCCGACAGGTAAATGCCTTGTTTTTGCGCTGTCAAAGGATGACTAGAATGTGCCGCTAACATCAACGGTTCTTCACGCAGTAAAACCCGACGTACAGCAGGATCCGAAATGCGTAAACGTCCAAAACCAACATCAATCCGCCCTTCTTTTAAGGCCTGAATTTGGTCTTTGGTACTCATTTCAATCAATTCAATTTTTAAATGTGGCTGCTGTTGGCGAAATAAATACACAATTTTAGGCAATAACCCATATAACAACGATCCCACAAAGCCCATGGTCACCGTTTTTTCAACCCAACCTACACGCTGTGTCATGGCTTTGACTTCTTCGGCATTAGACAAAAGTTTAACAGCGTGTTGATAGAAGAATTGCCCTGCTTCTGTGGTCTTGAGTGGGCGGCTGCCACGTTCAAATAATTGCACCCCCAATTCAGCCTCTAGATTTTGTATCTGGCGGCTTAAAGGAGGCTGTGCAATGAATAATCTTTCAGCAGCTTTGGTAAAACTCTGCTCTTCTACAACAGCTACGTAGTAGCGAAGGTGTCTCAATTCCATGACTATTTATACCTTTAAGATATATTAAAATGCTAATTTGATCTTCGACAGTTCATATTTATTCTTTTAAGGTATATCACATCAGGTACACAACGCAAGGCTGCGCAGAGTTAAGATGTATAAATCTATAGAAACCTTACTCGTCGAAATCCCCACTATTCGCCCACACAAAATGGCGGTAGCGACTATGCAAACGCAAACGCTTGTCTTGGTGAAAATCAGCACTGAAGATGGCTTTGTCGGTTGGGGTGAAGCGACAACAATTGGTGGACTGGGCTACGGTGAAGAAAGTCCAGAAAGCATTAAGACCAATATTGAAACTTATTTTGCACCTTTATTGAAATCCCTTAAAGCTCCAAACATCGCACAAACCATGCGTGCTTTGAAAAAGAACATTAATGGTAACCGTTTTGCCAAATGCGCAATTCAAACCGCCCTGCTAGATATCCAAGCACAACGTTTAGATTTACCCCTGTCTGAAGTATTGGGCGGGCGTTTGCGTGACAGCTTATCTGTGCTCTGGGTATTGGCATCTGGTGATACTGAAAAAGATATTGCTGAAGCTCAAAAAATGATTGAGGCAAAACGCCACAATATTTTCAAACTTAAAATTGGTTCACGCCGTGTAGAAGAAGATGTTGAACATGTTCTTGCGATTAAACAAGCGCTGGGTTCAGACATTTCTATCCGTGTCGATGTGAATCGTGCATGGTCTGAGCTAGATGCGATTAAGGGTATTCAACTCCTACAAAATGGTGGTGTTGACCTGATTGAACAACCCTGTGCAATCGACAACATTGATGCAATGCAGCGTTTAACACGACGTTTTGATCTTGCCATCATGGCGGATGAATCGCTTATGGGGCCGAGCTCAGCTTACCGTTTAGCCAAAACCAATGCGGCCTCCGTTTTTGCAGTTAAAGTGGCCCAGTCTGGTGGACTAATCGAAGGTCATGAAGTCGCGAAGATTGCCAACTTAGCAGGAATTGACTTATACGGCGGCACCATGCTTGAAGGTGCAGTCGGCACGATTGCTTCGGCACATTTGTTCTCGACCTTTGAAAATTTAGCTTATGGCACCGAGCTATTCGGCCCACTGCTGTTAACCCAAGATATTTTAAAAACCCCACTTCAATACACTAACTTCGCTTTGCATTTACCCCAAGGCAAAGGACTCGGTATTGAATTGGATGAAAACAAGATTGATCAGCTACGCCGCGCTTAAGCGACGTCTTAACCGTTTAGGAGTTATACATGCTTTTTCACGTACGTATGGATGTAAACATTCCACTGGATATGCCTGCTGAAACTGCCAGTGAAATTAAAGCAGTCGAAAAAGCATATTCGCAAGAGCTACAAGCTCAAGGCAAATGGCGACATATTTGGCGTATTACAGGTCAGTACTCAAACATCAGCATTTTTGATGTAGACAGCAATGAAGAGCTACACAACATTTTGCAAGGTTTACCCCTGTACCCGTATATGAATATTGAAGTGATGCCTTTAAACCGACATCCATCGTCTATTCGCGAAGATGATCGTTAATTGAAAAAAGATTTTATGCAATTTAATCACTGGAACCTAATGAATGATCTAGTGAAAGAAATTAACAAGGAACGTGGCAGCTAAGCTTTTCAACCTATTCATAAAGCTAGCCACCACACAGCAAACATACTTAAGGAGCAATAGTATGAATCGTCAACAGATTGATGCATTAGTCAAAACAATGAATGTGGATACAGCAACAGGTTCTGTAGACGCCCGTACTCAACAAATTGTGGTTCGTTTATTGGGTGACTTATTCCAAGCGATTGAAGACTTAGATTTGAGCCAAACTGAAGTTTGGAAAGGTCTTGAATACTTTACGGATGCAGGCCAAGCCAATGAACTTGGTTTACTTGCGGCTGGTCTTGGTCTTGAACACTACCTCGACTTACGTGCAGATGAAGCAGATGCCAAAGCAGGCATTACAGGCGGAACACCACGTACCATCGAAGGTCCTTTATACGTGGCTGGCGCACCTGAATCGGTTGGTTTTGCGCGTATGGATGATGGTTCTGAAGAAGGCAAAATTCCGACTTTAATTATTGAAGGGACAGTGACTGACACTGATGGTCAGATTATTGAAGGTGCAAAAGTTGAAGTGTGGCATGCCAATAGCTTAGGCAACTACTCTTTCTTCGATAAGTCACAATCAGACTTCAATCTACGTCGTTCAATCATGAGTGACCAAGATGGCAAATACGTTGCTCTCACCACGATGCCTGTCGGTTATGGTTGCCCACCAGAAGGGACAACTCAATTTGTATTGAACAAGTTAGGCCGTCACGGTAACCGCCCTTCGCACGTACATTACTTCGTATCTGCGCCAGGCTACCGTAAGTTAACCACCCAATTCAACATTGAGGGTGACCAATACCTGTGGGATGACTTTGCATTTGCAACACGTGAAGGCTTGGTGGCTACCGCTGTCGATATTACCGATGAAGCTGAAATTGCACGCCGCGGTTTAACAGGTCCATTCAAACACATTCAATTCAATGTTGAACTGGTGAAAGATCAAGCGGCTGCACCATCAACTGAAGTTGAACGTCGTCGCGCTAGCGCTTAATTACCCTTGGAACCGAAATAGCCACTGCAAAGTCGCATTTCGGGGACTTCCTCACTTTTGGAAAGTCGGAGAACGGACATGCCACGTATCCCAGTTATTAATACTAGCCATCTCGATCGTATCGACGAATTACTTGTCGACAACTTTGAAACAGGCGAATTCAAACTTCATCGTTCAGTGTTTACTGATCAAGCCCTTTTTGACCTAGAAATGAAGTATATCTTCGAGGGTAACTGGGTTTACTTGGCACACGAAAGCCAAATTCCAAATAACAATGACTATTACACGACGTATATTGGCCGTCAGCCTATTCTGATTGCACGTAACCGTAATGGTGAACTCAATGCCATGATCAATGCCTGTTCACACCGTGGTGCACAGCTTTGTCGTAATAAACGTGGCAACAAAGCAACCTATACATGTCCTTTCCACGGTTGGACATTTAACAACTCTGGCAAACTTTTAAAAGTTAAAGATCCAGCAGATGCAGGTTATTCAGACTGTTTTAACCATGAGGGTTCACATGATCTGAAAAAAGTTGCACGTTTTGGCAACTATAAAGGTTTCTTGTTTGGTAGCTTAAATCCGGATGTTCCCTCTTTAGAGGAATACTTAGGCGAAACCAGCAAAATCATTGACATGATTGTGGATCAGTCTGAACAAGGTCTTGAAGTTTTACGTGGCGCGTCTACCTACACTTATGAAGGCAACTGGAAACTAACTGCAGAAAATGGCGCAGATGGCTATCACGTTTCTGCGGTGCACTGGAACTATGCAGCGACCACTCAACAACGTAAAGAAAAACAAGCGGGTGACAACATCCGTGCCATGAGCGCAGGCGCTTGGGGCAAACAAGGCGGTGGTTCATACGGTTTTGACAATGGTCACATGCTGCTTTGGACACAGTGGGCAAATCCAGAAGACCGCCCAAACTTCCCGAAAGCCGACGAATACTCTGAAAAATTTGGCGAAGCAATGTCGAAGTGGATGATTGAGCGCTCACGCAACCTTTGTCTTTATCCAAATGTCTATTTGATGGATCAATTCGGTTCACAAATTCGCGTACTTCGCCCAATTTCAGTCAATAAAACTGAAGTCACGATTTACTGTATTGCCCCTGTAGGCGAAAACGCGGAAGCACGTACGCGTCGTATTCGCCAGTACGAAGACTTCTTCAATGCCTCAGGCATGGCTACACCAGATGATTTAGAAGAATTCCGTGCATGCCAAGCGGGCTACGCAGGCATTGAACTGGAATGGAATGATATGTGCCGCGGTTCAAAGCATTGGATTCATGGCCCAGATGATGCTGCCAATGAAATTGGTCTAAAACCAAAACTTTCAGGTATCAAAACTGAGGATGAAGGGCTCTACCTTGCCCAGCACCAACACTGGTTAGACATGATGAAAATTGCAATTGCCAATGAAAAAGCACTGGCTGTTGAAACTGCAAATGAACAAGGAGAAGTTGCATGAATGCTCCTACAACACTCAACACCGTTAGCATCGAACAAGTCAGTCAGTTTCTGTATCAAGAAGCGCGCTTTTTAGATGATGAGCAATGGGATGATTGGCTTGCATGTTATGCCCCTTCTGCATCATTTTGGATGCCTGCATGGGATAACGACGATACCTTGACGACAGATCCGCAGTCTGAAATTTCTCTGATTTACTATCCAGACCGCCAAGGTTTAGAAGACCGTGTGTTCCGTATTAAAACTGAACGCTCTTCTGCGACCATGCCAGACACACGTACTTGTCACAATGTGAATAATATCGAAGTGATTGAGCGTGATGGCGATAAAGTTACCGTCCGTTTTAACTGGAATACGCTGAGCTTCCGCTACAAAACCAGTTATAGCTACTTTGGTATGTCGCGTTATGAAATCGACTTTTCAGGTGAAAAACCACAAATTTTAAGTAAATACGTGGTACTGAAAAACGATTACATCAACCAAGTGATTGATGTTTATCACCTCTAAATTTTAGCCACACATCCTTAGTATGCTTTCAGCCAAATGGAGTTTTGGCTGAGAGTTCCAAGTTTCAACGTTTTTAAAGGATATTCAGCCATGTCAAACCACAATGTTGCACTTCAATTTGAAGATGGCGTAACGCATTTTATTACCGTGACTCAAGGTGAGTCTTTATCAGATGCCGCTTACCGCCAAAAAATTAACATTCCGCTAGACTGCCGTGATGGTGCATGTGGGACTTGCCGCGCTTTTTGCGAATCTGGTAGTTATGACATGCCTGAAGAGACGTATATTGAAGATGCGTTAACGCCCGAAGAAGCGGAACAAGGCTATATTTTGGCTTGCCAATGCCGTCCAAGCTCGGATGCCGTATTCCAAATTCAAGCTTCATCTGAAGTCTGCAAAACCGAAATTCACCAGTATCAAGGCACTTTAGTCGCTGTTGAAAACTTATCAGAATCGACCATTACTTTTGATATTCAACTTGATGAAGGTCAACCTGACATTCACTTCCTTGCTGGTCAATATGTCAACGTCGGAATTCCAGAGACAGCAGAAACTCGTTCCTATTCATTTAGCTCGAAACCAGGCAACCGTTTAACTGGCTTTGTGGTACGTAATGTGCCGAATGGCAAAATGAGTAGCTTTTTAAGTAATGCTGCCAAAGCGGGCGACAAAATGACTTTTACTGGTCCATTTGGTAGCTTTTACCTGCGTAATGTGGTTCGTCCTGTTGTTATGCTTGCGGGTGGTACAGGTATTGCCCCTTTTATGTCTATGCTGCAGATTTTAGAAGAAAAAGGCGCTGAACACCCTGTTCGTTTGGTGTTTGGTGTCACCAATGACTTCGACTTAGTTGCTTTAGAACAGCTTAATGCCCTCCAAGCTAAACTTCCATGGTTTGAATACCGTACCGTGGTTGCAAGTCCAGACTCTGCACATGAGCGTAAAGGTTATGTGACTGGGCACATTGACAATGAATGGCTCAATGGCGGTGATGTTGATGTCTACCTCTGTGGTCCTGTCCCTATGGTTGATGCTGTTCGTGGTTGGTTAGATAGCGAAGGCGTTAAACCTGCAAACTTCCTGTTTGAAAAATTCTCTGCAAACTGATTGGGGCCACTTATCATGTCTGATCGTCAAAGGTTTTTAAACAAAGTTGTGATTGTGACTGGTGCTGCTCAAGGCATTGGTCGCGGTGTTGCACTCCAAGTGGCGGATGAAGGTGCGCAAGTTGTCTTAGCCGACTTATCTGACTATGTCGATGAAACATTAGCAGAAATTGATGCGAAACAAGGTGATGCAATAATAGTCAAAGCCGACCTTGAAACCTTCGCAGGTGCACAAAGTGTTGTTGAAAAAGCACTTGAGGTCTATGGTCGTGTCGATGTACTCATCAACAACGTCGGCGGTGCAATTTGGATGAAACCTTTTGAAGAGTTTTCTGAAGAAGAAATCATCAAAGAAGTAAATCGTTCATTATTTCCAACGCTGTGGTGTTGTCGTGCTGTTTTACCTGAAATGATTAAAAATCAGAAAGGTACGATTGTAAATGTGTCTTCTATTGCGACTCGTGGCATTAACCGCGTGCCCTATTCGGCATCCAAAGGTGGGGTTAATGCCCTTACTGCATCACTTGCTTTTGAGCATGCCAAAGATGGGATCCGAGTGAATGCTGTTGCTACGGGTGGAACAGAAGCACCGCCGCGTAAAGTGCCACGTAATACAAATCCACTGTCTGAAAATGAAAAGTCGTGGATGCAACAAGTGGTCGATCAAACTATTGATCGTAGTTTTATGAACCGTTATGGCACGATTCAGGAACAAGTGAATGCGATTGTATTCCTTGCTTCAGATGATTCGTCATATATGACAGGTACAGTTGTTCCTGTCGGCGGTGGCGATCAAGGCTAATTGATCGTTACATTACTTTTATATACAGGATCATGTCTGCATGGAGGCAAATGAATGGCTACCCTGTTTAAAACTTTGAAAGAAGATTGGTCTATTTCAGCCACTGTCGCAGGATTTTTGGCGGTGCTGATTTCCTATTCAGGACCACTCATTATCTTCTTTCAGGCTGCACAACAAGCTCAGGTTTCCCCGACCATGATGATTTCATGGATTTGGGGTATTTCTATTGGAGCAGCCGTGGCAGGAATCTTTCTTTCCATTAAGTTCAAAGTCCCTGTGATTACAGCATGGTCTGCACCAGGTACGGCTTTATTGGTCACCCTGTTCCCGAATATTAGCCTGAATGAAGCTGTAGCCGCTTATATCACCTCAGCCGTGGTGATTTTCCTGATCGGGATCAGTGGTTACTTTGATAAATTATTGAAATGGATTCCGCAGTCGGTGGCTGCTGGGATGATGGCAGGTATTCTATTTCAGTTTGGTTTAGGTCTGTTTAGTGCCACTAACAGTATGCCTATTATTGTATTTAGCATGCTGTTTGTCTTTTTAGTCGCAAAACGAATTTCACCGCGCTATAGCATGCTTTGGGTACTGCTTTCAGGTGTAGCCTTGAGCTTTGGGCTTGGTGAAATGAATGCGGTGAGTTTAGATGTCCAACTTGCTATTCCTCAGTTCATCAGCCCTGAATGGACTTGGCACTCCACCTTAAACCTTGCCCTGCCTCTGATTTTAGTCAGTCTGACGGGACAGTTTTTACCGGGCATGGCCATCATGAAACTGAGTGGCTATGACATACCTGCCAAACCGATTATCACCACCACCAGTATTGTGTCTTTAGCTGTTGCATGTGTCGGCGGTATCACCATTGTTTTGGCGTCCATTACGGCTGCATTGTGTATGGGCAAAGATGCGCATGAGTTAAAAGAAAAACGTTATATCGCAGGCGTTGCTAACGGTATTTTCTATATTTTAGGTGGTTTGTTTGCAGGCAGTATCGTTCTGCTCTTTAGCTTGCTGCCAAAAGAGCTTGTTGCCGCTTTGGCTGGCTTGGCTTTATTGGGTGCCATTTCAACCAATATCGCTGTAGCCATGAAAGATGAATCTCAACGAGATTCTGCCCTCATTACTTTTTTAGCTACAGCTTCAGGTATGCACTTTTTGGGTCTAAGTTCCGTTTTTTGGGGCATCGTCATTGGTTTAACTGCGTATCTAATTTTAACCAAATGCAGCCCTGATGTTTCAGCTTTAGCTTCAACTCCAAGCTCCAATCCAAGTTCCAAAAGTTAATAGGTACGCTGTACCTAGGACAATATTATGATTGATAAAAGTTCAGCTTCTATAACAGAAGCACTTTCGCAAATAAAGGATGGCTCAACCATCATGATCGGTGGTTTTGGTACCGCAGGGCAACCTGCTGAACTGATTGATGGCTTAATTCAACTCGGCATTAAAGACCTTACCATCGTCAGCAACAATGCTGGTAATGGCGACTATGGTTTAGCCAAGCTCCTCAAAGCAGGTGCCGTGAAAAAAGTCATCTGTTCGTTTCCACGTCAGTCTGACTCTTGGGTCTTCGATGAACTCTATCGTGCAGGAAAAATTGAGTTAGAACTGGTGCCTCAAGGCAACTTGGCCTGTCGTATTCAAGCCGCAGGTATGGGACTTGGTGCAGTTATCACCCCAACTGGTTACGGTACCTTATTGGCTGAAGGCAAAGAAACCCGTCACATCGACGGTAAAGATTATGTACTGGAATACCCAATCAAAGCCGACTTTGCTTTGATTAAAGCCCAACAAGGCGACCGTTGGGGCAATCTGGTCTATCGTAAATCTGCACGTAACTTTGGTCCGATTATGGCAATGGCAGCCAACGTGACCATTGCACAAGTCTCTGAAGTGGTGGATTTAGGAGCTTTAGACCCTGAACACATCATCACCGCAGGTATTTTTGTTCAACACGTGGTACAGGTTCAACCTGAACCCGTTGCTGTGTAATCGGGAGAGCATCATGAGCTATCAAAAACTCAGCCGTAACCAAATTGCAGAACGTGTGGCACAAGATATTCCCGATGGTGCGTATGTCAATCTTGGGATTGGCTTACCGACCAAGATTGCCAGTTACCTGCCAAGTGACAAAGACGTTTTCTTGCATTCTGAAAATGGGTTATTGGCTTTTGGTCCACCACCTGAAAAAGGTCAAGAAGACCCTGAACTGATCAATGCAGGTAAAGAATATGTGACCATGCTGCAAGGCGGCAGCTTTTTCCATCATGGGGATTCTTTTGCCATGATGCGTGGTGGTCACTTAGATATTGCCGTTCTGGGCGCCTTTCAAGTGGCAGCCAATGGTGACTTGGCCAATTGGCATACCGGTGCGCCCGATGCGATTCCCGCGGTCGGTGGTGCAATGGACTTAGCTGTTGGTGCTAAAAAAGTCTTTATCACGACCGACCATGTGACCAAACAAGGTGAACCGAAGATCGTAGCTGAACTGAGCTATCCAGCAACAGGTTTGAAATGTGTGGATCGTATTTACACCGACCTGTGTGTGATTGATGTCACCGCAGACGGCTTAAAAGTGATTGAGAAAGTCGACGGTCTAAGCTTTGCAGAATTGCAGGCAATGACAGGTGCAACTTTAGTGGATGCGACACAGTAAATTTCAGAAAAATTTGCTAGAGCTTATAGTCATCAACAACCTGTCGAGCGCTTTAAAAATATTGTTTTTGCAACAGCAGTAGAAAATTGCTGTGAGTGAACAGGTTTTGTTGATGACAAAGTTTTTGGTCACTTTTTTAAAAAAGTGACGAGAACGAGCTACTGGTATTTGACTGAACACGGTAAGACTCCGTCGTGACTAGATACAGGTTATCTATCAGCAGAGTCCCGTTTCAAAGGACAAGATTAAACATGAAAGACGCATATATTATCGATGCCATTCGTACCCCATTCGGCCGTTATGCAGGTGGACTCGCTCCGATCCGTGCCGATGACTTGGGTGCAGTGCCAATTCAAGCCTTAATGCAACGTAATCCAAGTGTTGATTGGACCCAAGTCGATGACGTGATCTATGGCTGCGCCAACCAAGCCGGTGAAGACAACCGTAATGTGGGTCGTATGTCTGCACTGCTTGCAGGCTTACCTGTCGAAGTTCCAGCCACGACTGTGAACCGTTTATGTGGTTCATCTTTAGATGCGATTGCCATGGCAGCCCGTGCGATTAAAGCAGGTGAAGCAGACTTAATCATTGCAGGTGGCGTGGAAAGTATGTCTCGTGCACCTTTTGTCATGGGTAAATCAGAAACCGCATATGGCCGTAGCCAGAAGATTGAAGACACCACCATGGGCTGGCGTTTTATCAATCCTAAGCTCAAAGCGATGTATGGTGTAGACACCATGCCGCAAACCGCGGAGAACGTAGCACAACAATTTAATATTGATCGCGCATATCAAGACCAGTTTGCCTTGGCGAGTCAACAGCGCACCGCAACCGCGCAAGCTCAAGGCTTTTTTAAACATGAGATCATCCCGGTGAGTATTGCTCAGCGTAAGGGTGATCCGATTGTGGTCGACACGGATGAACATCCACGTGCATCGACCACCTTAGAAGGTTTAGCCAAACTCAAGCCAGTCGTCACAGCTGAAGGCACCGTCACTGCGGGGAATGCATCAGGCATCAATGACGGTGCGGCTGCTGTACTGATTGCTTCAGAAGCAGCGATTCAGCAATACCAGCTTAAACCGCGTGCCAAAATCATTGCTTCAACAGCAGTGGGGGTTGAACCACGCATCATGGGCTTTGCTCCAGCACCTGCCATCAAGAAGCTCCTCAAACAAGCCAATCTGACATTAGAGCAGATGGATGTGATTGAGCTGAATGAAGCTTTTGCTGCACAAGCACTGGCCGTTACCCGTGACCTAGGTCTGGCAGATGACACCACACAAGTGAATCCAAACGGTGGTGCAATTGCGATTGGTCATCCACTGGGTGCATCGGGTGCACGTTTAGTCACCACGGCTTTAAACCAGTTAGAACAAACGGGTGGGACATATGCCTTGTGTTCGATGTGTATTGGGGTTGGTCAAGGCATTGCAATGATTATTCAGCGCGTTTAATCCTCCTTCAGATCTGACGTGGTGTTTCTGCTCATAACACTTTTTGTTGATAACAACAGTGGAAACACTCAAAATTTTAATGAATTAAGGAAAAGCATATGCCAAGGTTTACTTCAAACAATGCCGAAATTCACTATCAGACCTTTGGTGACCCCAAAAATCCCGCGATCGTTTTTTCAAACTCGCTAGGCACAAACTTCAACATGTGGAAACCACAAATTACTTTTTTCCAGAAAAACTATTTTGTGATTTGCTATGACACTCGCGGGCATGGTCAGTCTTCCGCACCTCAAGGGCCTTATGATATTGAACAACTTGGTCTAGACCTGATACATTTATTGGACCATTTAAACATTGAGAAAGCCATTTTTTGCGGTATCTCAATGGGCGGACTCACAGGTCAGTGGTTAGTCATTCATAAACCTGAACGTTTTCACCGTGCCATTGTATGTAATACCTCAGCTAAAATTGGCAATGAACAGGCATGGAATGATCGCGCATCGTTAGTACGTACCCAAGGTTTAGAACCAATTGCATCAACGGCTGCGAGCCGTTGGTTTACCGAACCCTTTATCCAAAGCAACGCAGTAATTGTAGCAGCGCTTTCAAACGACTTAGGTGCTGGCAGCCCAGAAGGTTATGCGAGTTGCTGTGAAGCTTTGGCTAAAGCGGATTTACGTGAAAAACTCGAAAGTATTCATGTACCTTTACTTGTGATTGCTGGGCGTAAAGACCCAGTAACAACAGTCTCAGATGCACAGTACATGGTGAATCACATCCGAAGTAGTGCCCTATTTGAAATCGATGCCTCTCATATTTCAAATATCGAACAGCCCAAAGCCTTCAATCAGGCCATCTTAGACTTTATTGCTTAATGCTCTAGATCTGATCCAATAACAGCCCAACATGGGCTGTTTTTTTTCTTACCTATTTAAAGAAAGAGATAGGAATGCGTAAAACTCAGCATTAGAAATA
The DNA here is from genome assembly GCF_058599305.1 of Acinetobacter sp. CAU_H_S139_7. Taxonomy (NCBI): domain Bacteria; kingdom Pseudomonadati; phylum Pseudomonadota; class Gammaproteobacteria; order Moraxellales; family Moraxellaceae; genus Acinetobacter; species Acinetobacter sp. CAU_H_S139_7. The sequence continues at coordinate 1,667,478 of NZ_CM178651.1, read as the reverse complement.
TGCTGGCTTTGGCTCATTCTATTTTTCCTCTTAAAATCATCAAAACTCAAAAATTGTATATAAAACAAACTGAAATTATTATGGTTTCAAAATCATATCTTCAGAATTTCACTTATTGCCAATCCTAAACTCACTAGATCCCATCATGTAAAGCCGAATCTACCCAGTTAAAATGAGCAAAATAGCCAATTCTTTTCTTTTATAAATTTTCTCGCACAGCAAAAGCCCTGACGCAATAGGAGGATATTTTTTCAATACATTCTGCTACTCAGCAATTTTTCTACAGTCTTTTGCTTATTTAACGGCAAAATTTCTCAACCAAGAGGATGCTGAAAAGCACCCTTAGAAACCTGGATTTTCCTCTTACTGTTTCAAGTTTTTCAGTTTTTTTCTAAAAGATCATGGCATCAGCTAGATAGACGTTAACAACAGACAAAAACGTCCATCTACATTTTAACGTAACAAGTTGATGTTTTAATTGATGAAAGTGATATTCTTCAAGTTCAATATTGATCCAGTAAAGCTTAGCAACTGAATTGATCATGGTCGTCAAGCCAACCAAAAGAGCTGGAATAAATTGATCAGATCATGTACAGATACAAACCATATCAAACTTCAGCTTTATTTTGATATACAGTTTAGTTACATAAGAAATGATCTAGATCTGATGTAGAGTGAGCTACCGACTAAGAAGTCTGAGTTGACCTCTTTTCAGGACTCGAGTTGTACCTGTGGCATAAAACGGAAACAAATATGCTGCTTTTGGTCAATTTGGCTTACAATGTAAAAAAGAGTAATAATCCGAAAATTTGTAATCTTTTAACATTGTCAATTCCTTGCAAAATTTACATTATATTGCCGAAGTTTGGCACTAAGCATCTACGTCAATTCAAACAAACTATAAAAAAAATGTAGAACTTTATGCCATAATACGCAAACTTTGCAGCCATCTTGCAAAGATTTATTGCAATTTATAAATGGAGCAAGCTAAATGAGTTCGACCATTTTGGTTATTCATGGACCGAATCTAAATTTGCTAGGAATGCGCGAACCAGAGGTCTATGGTTCTCTAACGCTGAACGACATCAATCAGCAACTCATTGCACAAGCTGAAAATGCTTCAATTTCTCTCGATACTTTCCAAAGTAATTGGGAAGGCGCCATTGTCGACCGTATTCATCAAGCCCAAGCGGATGGCGTCCAATTTATTATTATTAACCCTGCTGCACTCACGCACACCTCTGTTGCTCTTCGTGATGCCTTGCTTGGTGTAGCCATCCCATTTATTGAAGTTCATTTATCAAATGTTCATGCGCGCGAAGCGTTTAGACATCATTCATATTTATCAGATAAAGCCGTTGGCGTTATTTGTGGCTTAGGTGCTCAAGGTTATAGCGCTGCGCTCAATTACGCTCTCACTAAAATTCAACCCTCTACGCAATCATAATTAGGAATACTGTCACATGGATATTCGTAAAATCAAGAAACTCATCGACCTGATGATTGAATCTGACTTACAAGCGATTGAAGTTAAAGAAGGCGATCAATCGATTGCGTTGACTCGTCGCAGTCCAGTTGTTGCAGCTGGTGCTGCTGTTGCTATGGCAGCTCCTGTTGCTCAAGCACCAGCGGCTAAAACACCACGTGGTGCTGTAGAAACATCTCCAATGGTTGGTGTGTTTTACGCGGCACCAAGCCCAGGTGAAGCGCCATTTGTTAAAGTCGGTCAAACCATCACTGCTGGTGAAACACTTGGTATTATCGAAGCAATGAAAATCATGAACCCGATTGAAGCAACGCAAAGCGGCGTGGTTGAAGAAATTTTAGTGAAAAACGGCGAAGTGATCCAATTCGGTCAACCATTATTCCGCTACCGCGCGTAATAGACGGGGACTTATAATGTTGCAAAAAGTTTTAATTGCAAACCGTGGTGAAATTGCCTTGCGCATCACCCGTGCCTGCAAAACTTTAGGAATTAAGACTGTAGGGATCTATTCAGATGCCGACAAAGACTTAATGCACCTACGTTTTGTAGACGAAGCAGTATGTATTGGACCAGGTGCGAGCAGTGAAAGCTACTTGAACATTCCTGCCATTATTACAGCAGCTGAAATTTCAGGTGCAGATGCTATTCACCCAGGTTATGGCTTCTTATCAGAAAATGCTGAATTTGCTGAAATTGTAGAAAATTCTGGTTTCATTTTTATTGGACCGCGCCCTGAACACATCCGTTTGATGGGTAACAAAGTTTCTGCGATTACAGCAATGCGTAAAGCAGGTGTTCCAACCGTACCGGGTTCTGCAAATGCGGTTACACCGCAAAATGCGCTGGCTGAAGCTAAAGAAATTGGTTTCCCATTGATCGTGAAAGCTGCTTCTGGTGGTGGTGGTCGTGGTATGCGTATTGTAGAACGTGTCGATACTCTGCTTGAATCCGTTCAAGCCGCACAGCGTGATGCTGAAATGTGGTTTGGCGATGACACGGTGTATATGGAACGTTTCCTACAAACACCTCGTCACGTTGAAGTCCAAGTTCTTGCCGACGGTAATGGCCACGCGATTCACCTCTATGACCGCGACTGCTCTTTACAGCGCCGCCATCAGAAAGTGCTAGAAGAAGCGCCAGCGCCAAACTTACCTGAACAAGCACGTGCTGACATTTTAGAAGCTTGCGTAAATGCTTGTAAATTAATGCAGTACCGCGGTGCAGGTACATTCGAGTTCTTGTTTGAAGATGGTGAATTCTTCTTTATTGAGATGAATACACGTGTTCAAGTTGAACACCCTGTAACTGAAATGGTGACAGGTATCGACATTATTGAACAACAGCTCCGCATTGCTGGTGGCTTAGGTCTTGAAATTGAACAAGATCAAGTTGAAGTCAAAGGCCATGCGATTGAATGCCGTATCAATGCTGAAGATCCAACGACTTTCTTACCTTCACCGGGTAAAATTGAGAATTTTTATGTGCCAGGTGGTGCAGGTATTCGTCTTGATTCACATATCTATCAAGGCTATAGCATTCCGCCATACTATGACTCGATGATTGCGAAGCTGATCGCACACGGTAAGGATCGTAAAACATCACTTGCACGCATGCGCCAAGCGCTTGATGAAATGATTTTGACCGGTATTAAAACCAATATTCCATTGCATAAAGATTTGATTCTTCAAGATGAAAAATTCTGTGAACAAGCAATGGATATTCACTACCTTGAAAAGCACCTGTTAAAGCAAATTGAAGACAATCAAGATAAGTAATTGTCTTGATCCTTAAATAAAAAACCGCGATAAATCGCGGTTTTTTATTTATAAAACAATTAATTAAGGTAGTACGCGACGTAGCGTTGCAAAGCATTGCTGTGCTTTATCATTGGCACAAAAATTAATGGTCGATGGACTTTGCCATTTCACAAAATACTGAGACATTTCACCAGTCTGATCTTCTTGTGACCCAGAACAATCTACTTGGTTATTGTCAAATTTGACCTGTAAAATTAAAGCAGGCAGTTGCACATTTTTATCGGTTGATGGCTGGTAATCATAAATTCCCGTAGACCATTCTTCCCCACTTTTAATCACAACATCACTATTACTTTTAAAATTATAGTATTCAACGCATTTACGATTATTTGGAATTTCCATTCCCCATAAGCCCACAATTTCAGGGCGTGTCGTTACACGAATATTATTTTGATTTGATGCTTGAGTATCCTCAGGCTGACTTGGCGTATTTGCCATAAGCACTGATGAAGTTAACATGAATAACATGCCGAGTAATGTTTTTTTCATACAAGCCATAATGTTTTTAAGCGTCCCACTAAATTAGCATATTTTGATTCAAAACATCATTTTATAACCATTTCATAACAATCTATTTTTTGCTATGCATTGCAATCTCGACTTAACAAAACGATTTATTGTCAGCACTAGATAAATCCTACTTTCAGAATCGAAAAAAGACCGCCTAAGCAGTCTTTTTTGTATGTCGTGATATTTGAATTTAGGCTACAGGTGCCAGTGTAAACAGCACCTGACCTGTTTTTACCGTTTGCCCTTTTTCAATGGTAATGGCTTCAACCTTCATCCGCTCAGGTGCAATAATGGGAATTTCAATTTTCATGGCTTCAATCACGGCCAAAGTTGCCCCTTCTTCCACAATGTCTCCAGAGGTACATTCAATTTTCCAAATAGAACCCGGCATATGCGACTCGACTGCACAGCCACCTTCAGGAATTTGAATTTCACTGTCGTCTAAAACCGCATCTAGACTTTCAGAAACATGTTCAGCCAAACCTGCCTCATGCCAACGACGGCGTTCATCTTCAAAGTTCGTTTGCTGTACTGCTTTAAAATTTGAAATGGATGCTGCATTTTCAATGAGGAAGTTATTATATTCTTTTAAATTTAAAACCCCATCTTCTACACGAAGCTTTAAGCGCCCCGCTTTAAAGTCTTCCCGCATTTGCATCAGTTCTGTTTCAGACACTTCGTAAAATTTAATTTGATCAAAGAAGCGCAGTAGCCATGGCTTATCCTGTTCAAAGTCAGGATTTTTGCGGTAACGACTCCACATTTGGGTTGTACGTCCAACAAACTGATAACCGCCCGGGCCTTCCATACCATAGACACACATATATGCGCCACCAATACCGACTGCATTTTCAGGCGTCCAAGTGCGTGCAGGATTATATTTGGTAGTTACTAAACGATGACGTGGGTCCAGCGGCGTTGCCACAGGTGCACCCAAGTACACATCCCCCAAACCCATCACCAAATAATTGGTGCTGAATACGATATCCTTCACTGCTTGCTTTGACTCTAGACCATTGATACGACGAATAAACTCAATATTGTCAGGACACCACGGCGCATCTGGACGGACTGTTTGCATATAACGTTCAGTCGCCAACTGAGTTTGTGAGTCCTCCCAAGCCAAAGGCAAATAGACTGTGCGCGAAGGCACTTCCATTGCGGTCACATCAGGCAATTCACTTTCTGCTTGCTGTAAAAGGCATAATAAATGTTTTTGATCTAGCACCAATGAATCAAAATGAATTTGCAGCGAACGAATACCCGGTGTTAAGTCTATAATCCCTTCGATACTTTGGTCTTTAACCCATTGCATTAAAGCATGAATACGGAAGCGTAAATTGAGATCTAAAACCAACTCTCCATATTCAACCAACAGATAGCTATTACCTGCAGGACGATAAGTCACATCAGGTCTAGCGTTCTCACCTTTTAATGTCGCTAAAACGGCATCTGATAAGGTCTCCATTTCAGCATGAAAGCTTGGAGCAAATTCTACATTTTCAGTCGTATCCGCTGTTAACGCTGCGCTATATTTTTGATTTAATACTTGTGCTTGATCATAAGAAATTGGGATAAATTTAACTTTATCGCCCGCTTTAAGTTGACCAATTTTCCATAGTTCTGAGCTAACCACCACCGCAGGACAAACAAAGCCGCCTAAACTTGGACCATCGGGTCCTAAAATAATTGGCATATCTCCAGTGAAGTCAATCGCGCCAATGGCATAAGCATTATCATGAATATTCGAAGGATGCAGCCCTGCCTCACCACCATCGGTACGTGCCCATTCAGGTTTTTCACCGACTAAACGAATGCCTGTACGACTTGAGTTAAAGTGAATTTCAAATTCTTTCTCAAAGAAGCGCTCAATATCTCGTTTGGTGAAAAAGTCTGGCGCACCATGCGGTCCATACATCACTGCAATGTTCCAAGCCTGACTAAAGCTTGGCACCTCTGCTGCACTGAGTGCAACAGTTTCTACCGAGCTATAAGCCGTAATAGGCAACATATCACCAATAAGTAAATTGCGTCCTGCATGACCACCAAACTGACCTAAAGTAAAAGTTGCTTGCGAGCCTAAGTATCTAGGTACATTAAATCCGCCTTTAATGCCAATATAACTGCGACAACCTGTGGTGATTTTACCTGTTTTAAGAATTTGCCCTTTTTTAACATTAAGGGTCTGCCACATGGCAACATCGACACCATCCAATGTCGCAAGCATGTCGCCACCCGTAATCACGATTTGGCTGTCACAATGAAATTTTAAAGTTGGGCCTTGTAATGTACATTCTAGCCCTGCGGTATTAAATGGATTCCCCAATAGTTGATTAGCAACATTTAACGATAGTGGATCAATCGCACCCGATGGTGGCACTCCAACATCCCAGTAACCCAAACGACCATTGACATCTTGTATTGACGTTTGAATACCGGACTGTAATACCTCAACTTTTTGGGTTTTCCACTCAAAAGTATTTAAGAAACGTGTAGTCTGTGTCCCTGCTTTAAACACTTCACAGTCAATAATATTCTGTAAATACTCAAGATTAGTTTCAATTCCTGCCACTGAGGTTTTTGCCAAAGTATCGCTCATGGCCTGAATTGCACTTTCACGGTTTTCGTGAGTCACAATGATTTTGGCAATCATTGGATCATAAAAGGAAGACACATTTGAACCTGTTTCCACCCATGTTTCATTACGGGCCTGCGGGTCAAACTCGACATAGGTCAGTAAGCCAGCACTGGGTTGAAAGTTCTTAATTGGATCTTCGGCATATAAACGGACTTGGATCGAATGGCCTTTAGGTGCAAGTGTATCTGTTGGTGCAGTCCAGTCACCGCTACCTAAAGTGACCATCCATTCCACAAGGTCTACACCAAACACTTGTTCAGTCACACCATGTTCAACTTGCAGACGTGTATTCACCTCTAAGAAATAGAATTGCTGGGTGTCAGTATCCATCACAAATTCAACCGTACCTGCCGAACGGTAATTTACTGACTGCATCAGTTGAACCGCAATACCCTGAATATAATCACGTTGTTCATCATTTAAATGCGGTGCTGGGGTCTCCTCGATTACTTTCTGGTTACGTCGCTGTACTGAACAGTCCCGCTCTCCCAAAGCCAAAACCAAACCTTGGCCATCACCAAAAATTTGGACTTCAATATGACGCGCATTTTCCACAAACTTTTCTAAATACAAGCCTGCATCTTTAAAGTTAGCTTGGGCCAAATAAGATACCGTTGCATAAGCATCTTTAAGCTCTGTTTCGTTCCACACCAAACGCATACCAATACCGCCACCACCCGCGGTACTTTTCAGCATTACGGGATAGCCTATACGATTCGCCTCTACCAGTGCTTCCGCTTCATCTGCTAAAAGTTGGCTCCCCGGTAACAATGGCACGTTCGCCTGAATTGCAAGTTCACGTGCAGTATGCTTTAAGCCAAAACTACACATTTGTGCAGAATTTGGCCCTAAAAACACAATGCCCTGTGACTCACACAAATCACAAAACTCCGCATTTTCAGACAGGAAACCATAGCCCGGATGAATAGCTTCAGCACCTGCTTCTTTCGCGACCTGTAAGATTTTTTCAATATTTAAATAACTTTGACTGGCTGGGCTATCACCAATAAATACCGCTTCATCAGCCAAAGTCACATGCAAGGAATCACGGTCTGCTTCTGAATAAACCGCAACCGACTGAATGCCTAACTTCTTTAATGTACGAATTACTCGGCAGGCTATTGCACCACGGTTGGCAATGAGAACTTTTTTAAACATGCAGATTACTCCTTGCCTTCACGTACAATCATTTGAATTTTGGTCGGGTTATAGGCATTACATGGATTGTTCAGCTGCGGGCAGTTAGAAATCAGCACGATAAGATCCATCTCCGCTTGAATTTCAACATATTTACCCGGCGCCGATATTCCATCGTCAAACTTGAGATGCCCATCACTACTCACGGGTACATTCATAAAGAAGTTAATATTCGGCCCAATATGACGAACATTTAGTCCATACTTTTTTGCGATAGGGTGCAAAGCTAAAGCTGTCATAAAGTTATTACGGCAACTGTGCATCGGAAATGTGTCGTGTGCATAACGTACGGTGTTACTCTCACATGAACAAGCACCGCCTAAGGTGTCATGGCGACCACAGTTATCATCATGGATCGTGGCGATTTTGTTACCATAGTTGGTATATAGAGCTGTGCCTTTTTCGAGATAAATCTGCTGATTAATGGCTAGAGTATCGGTTGCGCTGTAACGTTCTTCAGGATTGTTCGCAGAAATTAATAAAGTATCGACTGCTTGGTTGCCTTCGAGGTCAATAATGCGGAAACATTGCCCTTTCTGGACTTCACACATCCATGCCTCACCCGCTGGACAGACTTCATTTAAAACGGTTTGATCAAATGCTTGTAAACTGGTCATGCGTATTCTCCTCGGGCTTAAACAGCATCGAATGCGTAATAACGCGCGTTGTTTTGAAAACCGCGTTGGTTTTGTGGGCATGAGTCACGACAGACATCATGTGCTGTTAAAGCTGAAGCTTTGAATAAGCCCATTTGAATATCGGCAGGCTGATACTTTGCTGCTTGGCTTAAACCATGTGGCGCAGCAGATAAAAACACCAGACAGTCCATCTCAAAACGCAATTCAATAGTTTGATGGGTATTATCGACATCGATATAAGATAAGTTGCCTACATCATCAGGGCGAACTTTAGAGAATAGGTTGACCGTAGCTGACAGGTCGGCTTGACCTAATGAATACTTGGTCATTTCAAGTAATAGGCTGTCGCGTCCACTTCGATACATCTCATTTCGTGCATCTTGGAAAGTTTGAGTGCCGAATTGTTTTTGAATTTGTTCTGTGCGACTCGGACCACACAAAGCATCATTCCAACCATGATCGTCTTGAATGATTGAAGCCATGACCCGACCTAAGTCTGAATACAACACATGCCCTGTACTTAGAAATGCCGTATGTTGTGCCTTTAAGCTATCGGGCATATTAAAACGTTCGAGCTTGTCTTCACTGTTGACACAGAAAAGTGAAACGTTGGCTTGTGCTCCCAATGCTTTGAACTGTAACACTGTGCTGCGTTGAATACGCCCAGACCAGTGATGCCCACCCGGTAAAAGTTCAGTCCATAGTGCGTTATCGTCGTGATAAGTTATTGTGCTCATGCGCTTCTGCCTAAATCGTAACTGTTTACCTCCCGGGCTTTTATCCCTCCGTGTAGTTCTTTCGAACCGTGAACTCTCGGTCGCAGACATACATAAAATAGATATGTATCGGAACCCTAGATCACTCTTTCAGATTAGACGATGCAAAGGCTGTGCCAATTTAGTATTACGATTTTTAAACTTCGTAATACTATTTATGAGCAATAAATGGGCACTTTAGATTTCAAGCACGCATATTTTCGCTATGCGCACTAAAAAGCATCAAATTTTAAGAATTACTTCATTAAAATTTCATGGAACATGTGACGCAGCCACTGATGACTGGTTTTGTGATGACAAGACATATGCCAATACTGTTTCACCCCATAACTTGGGAAGGCAATTGGTGCATTAAAGATTTTTAAATTGCCACGTGAAAGCAGCACTTCACTCAAATAATACGGCACTGTCGCAATCGCGTCGGTTTCTTGTACCACCAAACCTACCCCTAAATAGCTCGGTAAACGCATTAAAATGTCACGTTTTAGTTCTAAATTAAGCAGTTCATTTTCAATATGGTAATGTCCCATGCCTGCATCAATATCGATATGTGACTCAGCCAAGTACTGCGCTGTGCTGATACTGTCACCTGTCAAACGCGGATGATCTTTGGCAGCAATCACCACATAATACTGCTCGAACAGTTGCTGTTGATAAAAGCCATTTTCCAGTTGAGGTAAAAAACCCAGCGCCAAATCAATCTCACCATTTGCCATTTGATAACTGGTTTCAGAGGTGATCGGACGGATATTCAAACGAATATGCGGCGCATGTTTCTTTAAGTATTGCGAAATTTTCGGCAACAGCACCAAATGCGAAACATCGGTCATGGCCAAACTAAACTGTTGCTGCGAAGTGGCTTGGTCAAAATCAATCGTAAAGTTATTGATGATTTCAACCTTGTTTAAAGCCTCACTGACCAATGGAAATAACTGTTTCGACAGCTCAGTTGGCACCATTTCATTGCCAATCCGCAAAAATAGCGGATCATTATAATGTTGGCGAATTTTATTCAGAATGTTACTCACCGTCGGTTGACTCATTTCTAAATGATCAGCCGCCAGTGACACACTTTTAAACTTATAAACGTAAAAAAAGATACTGAGTAATTTACAGTCCAGTTCAAACACGAAAAAAATGTTCCTTATATGCATGTGATGGTAGACGATCCATCATCTACCCATTATAGCGATGATCCAATGCTCAAAACTTACTTTTACAAGCATCTAGGTCTAATATCAGACATTTCAGCAATATAGTCAAACTACTTTATTATTCATACAGGATTCGAAAAAAACTTGAAATAACTCATCGACTGAATCGATCAACCATTCTTTACGCTTACGTTTAACCCATGCCCACATCTGTTCTATAGGATTTAAATCAGGGCTGTATGCAGGAAGCCAAAGAATTTTATGCCCTTGTTGTTCCAATAACTCCTGAATATCTGCTCTTTTATGAAATGCTGCATTATCCATAACCACTACACTATTTTCAGGTAATGCTGGTATGAGGAATTGCTCAATCCAAAAATGAAAAACATCTGAATTGATTTTGCAGTCAAATAAACCGACTGAAAATAAATACCCTTTATGGATTGCTCCAATAGCATTGGTCTGATTCTTTAATTGCCAATTATATTGCCCTAAACAGGGTACTCCTTTTCGTGAGTAGCCATGAGGTCTGTAATCATGTGACTTAAAACCACTTTCATCCAGATAAATAATCGGATGGTTTTTTTCTAATTCATTCACTTGCTGAATAAATTTATCCCTGAGCTTTGTATCTGCTTTAGGATGGCTTAACGTCTTTTTTTAACTGTAATATTTAAGCGCTTTAATGCAGCACCAATAGATGAAACACCACAATTAAAACGTGCAGCACGTTCATATTGATAAGCATCAGGATACTTTTCAACATCTTCACGTAAAGCATCATCGTTAATTTTAGAAGGTTTACGTACACGAGTTTTTTTAATCTCTATACGTTTCTTCCATTCAACAATGGTATTTTTATTAATTTCAAATTGTGTAGCTACCGCTCGAATAGAATAACCTTCCTCAAGCTTAGCTAAAATTTTACGTCTAAAATGTTCTGAATAACTCATTGCACCATTGTATTGGTTTTATAATGATTTGACTATAAAAGCACATTAATTATACCTTTAGCTGTTCTGAACAATTGATGCTTTCCCTGAAAAGTTATGACGCATGATCTGCATGTATTTTACAAAATAAAAAAGGCCCGAATCAATCGAACCTTTGATGAAATCAACCATGCCAATTATAGCTATTTAAATCATTTTCTTCACAGGCATAGCTAAGAATATTTACAGTTTTAGTCCAGCAGCTCGACGGCAATAGCAGTCGCCTCACCACCACCAATACATAAAGCAGCTACACCCTTCTTCCCACCAGTACGTTTCAAGGCATGCAGTAAAGTCACGATAATACGTGAACCAGATGAACCCAATGGATGACCAAGTGCACAAGCACCACCATTCACATTAACTTTTGCAGGGTCTAAATGAAAACCATCAATTGCAAGCATTGTGACCATCGCAAATGCTTCATTGACTTCCCACAGATCCACATCACTCGCAGACCAGCCTGCTTTGGCTAAAACTTTCTCAATGGCACCTACAGGGGCAATGGTGAACTCAGATGGATGCTGGGAATTACTTGCATAAGCCACAACTTTTGCCAATGGCTTAAGACCACGTGCATCAGCAACTTCGGATGAAGTTACAACCAATGCCGAAGCACCATCCGAAATAGAGCTCGAATTTGCCGCGGTAATCGTGCCGTCTTTTTTAAATGCCGGACGTAAAGTTGGAATTTTATCCACTTTGGCATTGAGCGGCTGTTCATCCTGATCAACCACAACATCGCCTTTACGGCTACTCACCGTCACAGGCACGATTTCATCTTTAAAGAAACCACCTTGAATCGCAGCAACGGCTTTATTTAAAGAACCAATGGCATACTGATCTTGCTGCTCACGGGTATAGCCTTTTTTATCTGCCATTTCTTGAGCAAGTACACCCATCGACAGACCTGTTTCAGCATCTTCTAAACCTTCTTGGAACATGTGATCAGTGGTTTTACCATGTCCCATACGGTAGCCCGCGCGTGCTTTTTCAAGTAAGTACGGCGCATTTGACATCGACTCCATACCACCGGCCACCACAATTTCAGCTGAGCCCGCTTTAATCGCATCAGCCGCTTGCATGACGGCTTTCATACCAGAGCCGCAAATTTTATTGATGGTTGTTGCACCCGTTGAGTCAGGTAGACCCGCCATACGCATTGCTTGACGTGCAGGGCCTTGTTTTAAACCTGCTGGAAGTACGCAACCAAAGATCACTTCATCCACATCGGTTGGTTGTAGGCCAGAACGGTTTAACACTTCTCTAATTGTCACCGCACCAAGTTCAGGCGCGGTACAGCTCGACAGTGAACCTTGAAAACCACCCATTGCTGTACGTACACCGTCTACAATAACAATCATTTTCTATTTCATCCTTTTTTGCGTTTTATTTGCTTTTAGCCCAATTAAGAGACTTAAAAACATTCCCTATCTATTTTTTCATATTACAAAAGGGTTAATCGTTTCAGATCTTATTTTAATGTTTTTCATAGTGCTACCGTCTCAAAGCGAGTCATCTATAAAGACATTAAAATAAACACACGTGAATAAGACATCGATCCATACGACAGATGATCTATTTATCAACCCGCACTGCATTCGAGGCTTTAGCACTAAAGGTTCTCGTCTCTAAGAACACAGTGGCTATACTGACAATAGTGTAAAAATCACGAAAAAGGAATGCAATGGCCCAAATTTGATCTCTAGAGATCAAATTTATTGACAACGAAATGCGAAAATGCACCTGTATTTATTTCTATTGTTGAACAAGTGGATATTTTTAAAACGATTGTAGTAATATCCAAGACCTTAGTTGCATTTTCATTTTCAACCAAGTTCAATAGCCTCTCTATAGTTCTCATGAAATACACTGGAATAAGCCAATGACTTCAGTACGCCAACAAAATTTTCTATTACGCAAAGAGAAAATTTTAGCCATGGCTGAGACTTTATTATTAGACAATAATCAAGACATCACCTTAAGCGAATTAGCAACGGAACTCGATATTGCAAAGGGTACAATCTACAAGCATTTCAAAAGTAAAAATCAACTTTATTTAGAGCTGATTATCTTGAATGAAACTCGCCTGCTAGAGATTTCTCAAAAGCATAATAATGATATTAAAACGTATGTTTCCGAATACATGCTTTATAATATGTTGAACTCGAACCGTACGATTTTACTGCACGTTATTGAAGAACGTTTAACCAATAATGAACGTAAACTCAAAGAACTTTTTGAGAAGCTCTACCAAATACGTGAACAACGTATTATCGAAATTAAAGACATGACCTCTGACTACTTAAAGTCTTTAGACAGCGCAATGTCCATTCGTGACTATTTATCTTATGTATGGACAGTGACCTACGGTGCGTCATTGTTACTCAATTCAACGCATTATCAAAAATCAATCGGTTCACGTGAGCGTCTGATTAAACTATATGTCAACCAAGCCCTCATGACACCCGATAAAATTTCACACGCAGCCCTTTAAAACTTCTAAACGGCATAAAAAAAGCTAAACATTTTATGTTTAGCTTTTTTTCATATATTTAATTAGTCTACGGAAATATCTTCAAACAAAACTGAAGATAAATAACGTTCACCACCGTCAGGTAAAATCACTACAATGGTTTTACCTGCATTTTCAGGGCGTGCTGCAAGTTCAGCTGCTGCTGCCATCGCGGCACCACTTGAAATACCCACCAAAATACCTTCTTGACTTGCTGTTTTACGCGCCCAATCAATTGCTGTTGCTGCATCAATTGGCATCACTTCATCGACCAAATCAAGGTCTAAGTTTTTAGGAATAAAGTTAGCGCCAATACCCTGTATCTTATGTGGTCCAGGCGTCAAAGCTTCGCCACGTTTGGTTTGACCAATAATCGGCGATTCAGCAGGTTCTACCGCAACTGAATACAGGGCTTGTTTTTTTACTTTTTCAAAATAACTTGAAATCCCTGAAATCGTACCACCTGTCCCCACACCTGCAACTAAAATATCAACTTTACCACCTGTTGCATCCCAAATTTCTGGGCCAGTAGTTGCTTCATGAATAGCTGGGTTTGCTGGGTTTTCAAACTGTTGTGGCAAAAAATAGGTTTCTGGATTTTTATCCAACAAACGCTGTGCTTCTTCTACCGCACCACGCATGCCTTTTGCAGGGTCGGTGAGAACCAAGTTCGCGCCCAAAGCTTTCATCACCTTGCGGCGTTCGATACTCATGCTTGATGGCATAGTCAGGGTTAACGCATAACCTTTTGCAGCAGCAACAAATGCCAAAGCAATGCCTGTATTGCCACTGGTTGGTTCGACAATATGCATTCCCGCTTTCAGCACACCGCGTGCTTCCGCATCCGCAATCAGCGCAGCCCCAATACGACATTTTACTGAAAATGCAGGGTTACGGCTTTCAACTTTGGCTAAAACGGTGGCTGGACTTTGTATAATTCGGTTAATACGAACCAATGGTGTGTTACCAATCGCTTCTGCATTATTACTATAAACCGCTATCCCTAAATTATTAGGCGTTGGAAAAGCTGAGTCAGTACTCATACCAATGTTTCCTATGTTGTTTTTAATGATCCACTCATTATCATACCCTGATTTTTAAATGCAAACTGACATTTGGTCGGGCTTATGTTTTTATTTGATAAATAAATCACTTAAACAGAAAAAGCATGAGTTTTCCCATGCTTTTACTTGAAGAAAACAGCCGCTTTTCCCAAAAAGCTAGACGATAAAACCACATAATCAGCATCTTCTATACGGAATAGAAAAATTTGTGCATTCATCTCAAAGTTTGCTTTTTGTTCAAAAATATTATTCAGCAATAATTATGCTTTTAATAAATGTATATATTTTTTATTTTTATAATGCTATCTTAAAATATCTGTGTAATTATGATTTTAAAACACACTATATGATAAAACATTCAAAGCTTATTATAAAAAGTCATAAAGAAAACTATTTTTAATGCAAATTTTTGCTTAAATTATATAAATATCTGGAACTTAAGCTAAATTTCAGATAACTAATTTTGATGTAAAAATAAAGTATATATAACTTAAACTAATATTTCATTTCACTAAAAGCCATGCATATTGGACTTGAAAACACAGCATTATGAACGGCTTGGTTTTATACTAAGTGTACAGTTGTTTTTGTTTTATGAGTAGGTTTTAAATGAACACAGGGCTTGAAATAACGTCTATGCGCGACTCTGCTGAAGTTGTTGTGAGTATTTTAAAATCTCTAGCCAATACTGATCGTTTATTAATTTTGTGTCATTTGTCGCAACAAGAACTTAATGTTTCTCAAATTGAAGAAATTACCGACATCAAACAGCCGACTCTTTCGCAACAATTAATGATGCTACGTAAAAGTGATGTGGTAAATACGCGCCGTGATGGTAAGCAAATTTATTACTCCATTAAAGATGAACGCATGATTGAAGTTTTAAATACTTTGTATAGCTTGTACTGCCCAAAACCACGCCTTTAAACCAAATCACTGCTATATTTTCTGTGCTATGAAAATGAATGCTAAGACTTCTTAGCATTTTTTATGCATAATATATCTAAATTTGTGATTTAGATTTTTTTATGTCTGATTGGAATCGTCGTCTAAGCCGTTATCTACCCGCATGGCAATGGCTCAAGAACTATGACACGCCTACGTTTAAGTCAGATTTACTTGCATCTTTTATCGTCATTGCCATGTTGGTTCCTCAAGGCATGGCCTATGCCATGTTGGCAGGCTTACCGCCAATCACTGGGCTATATGCCAGCATTATCCCAATGATTATTTATGCCATCGTTGGTGGCAGTCCCACACTTTCTATTGGTCCTGTTGCCATCATTTCGATGATGACCTTTGCGACTTTGAACTCGATGTTTGAAGTTGGTTCACCAGTTTATATACAAGCGGCATGTTTATTAGCCCTAATGGTCGGTATCATTTCCCTGCTGTTGGGTTTATTTCGGTTTGGTTTCCTCATCCAACTGATTAGCCACCCCGTCATCCAAAGTTTCATTATTGCATCTGCTTTGCTGATTGCTTTGGGTCAGTTGAAGTTTATTGTCGATCTGCCCTTAAAAGCCAATAATATCCCCGAGTTTGTGGTAAGTGTTTGGCAATACATCAGTTTAACTCACATAGGTACGCTGTTGTTTGGACTGTGTGCAATCGTATTTTTAATTTATGCACCAAAGTTACTGAATACTAATGCCTTAAAAGGTTGGTTCGGATCGACCGTATTACTTTCGCGTACCATTCCCTTATTTTTAGTGGTTGCCTCAATTGCCTTGGTCTATTTTTTCCAACTGCAAACGCTTGGAATCAAAACGGTCGGAATCATTCCATCTGGTATGCCTCCACTCGATATGCCGTATTGGAACTGGACTTTAGTTCTGCAACTTTTGCCAGGTGCAACCATGGTCGCGATGATCAGTTTTGTTGAATCACTTTCCATTGCTCAAGCCACTGCTTTACAAAACCGAAGCCAACTCAACAGCAACCAAGAACTTATTGCTTTGGGGTTAGCCAATATCAGTGCAGGTTTCAGTTCGGCCTTTCCTGTAACAGGCAGCCTTTCTCGTACTGTCGTTAATGCAGATGCAGGCGCTCAGACCCCTATGGCGGGTGTGCTCTCTTCGCTGTTGATTATTGTAGTGAGCTTATACTTTACCGGTTTCTTTCAGGACCTTCCTTTAGCCATTTTGGCTGCAACGATTATCGTCTCCATATGGAAACTTGTGGACTTTAAACCCTTCATCGAAGCATGGAAGTATTCCAAAGCAGATGGTATCGCGATGTGGATTACCTTTTTTGGTGTTGTCTGTATCGATATTTCAACCGGCCTGATCATTGGCATGATCTCAACCTTTATTTTGTTGCTTTGGCGGATTAGCCGGCCACATATTGCTGTGATTGGCTTGGTCGAGGGGACGCAACATTTTCGCAATGTTGAACGACATCAAGTCCAAACAACGGCACAAGTGCTATCGATGCGTATAGATGAAAGCCTAACCTTCTTAAATGCCAATATATTGAAAGGCGAGCTGATCAATGCTGTGAGCCAACAACCTGAGTTAGCTCATGTCGTGATTAATTGTTCCAGTGTGAGTAGTATCGACTTGAGTGCTCTAGAAATGCTGGAAGATATTAATCTAGAATTGGCCAAGCAAAACATTCAACTGCATTTGTCCGAAGTTAAAGGCCCTGTGATGGATCGACTGCAAAGCTCAAAACTATTGAAACATTTGAGTGGGAATGTCTTTTTAACTCACTATCAAGCCATTCAGACCCTTTCACCTCAGCTGCTTAAAACTTCATAAGAGACCGAATGTCTGCTTGCACTTTTTCTATTTAGTGAGAAATATCAAGCAGGCATTTATGATAAAAATCCGTTAAATATGTCATTTTAATGAATTAAAATGAATAATAAAAACTGGAATTACAATAACTTAATTTTTATATCTAAATATTTTTCAGTCAGTTAGCAAATTAGGTATAAAATGGCGCACTTAAAATCCGTATTTTGTCCTCGTAATTTCAACAAGGCGCCTCTATGTTTTCTGTTTTAGCGCGAATGAGTCTAGTTACTCGAATTATCATTGCCATTATTTTGGGTATTGGTGTAGCCCTCGTTTTCCCGGGTGTTGCTCCTTATTTGAGCCTGCTAGGCGACTTATTTATTAAAGCGTTAAAATCTGTCGCGCCTGTACTTGTATTTGTCTTGGTTCTTGCTTCTATTGCAAACTTTAAAGTGGGTCATAGTGCGAATCTGCGTCCTATCATCATCATGTATGCTGTGGGTATGTTACTAGCGGCTTTTGCAGCAGTTGCAGTCAGCATCGCTTTCCCAAGTACTTTGTTCTTAAACTTACCTGCAAATACTGACTTACAACCGCCAAGTAGCTTGATTGAAATCTTTAAGAACCTACTCCTTAGCTTTATTGCTAACCCTGTAACAGCCATTAGTGAAGCAAACTTCATTGGTATTTTAGCATGGGCTGTAGCCTTAGGTGCTGCGTTTCGTCATGCAAAAGACTCAACCAAAGACTTACTCAATGATACTGCACACGCAGTAAATAGCGTGATTCGTTTGGTGATTAACTTTGCGCCTATTGGTATTTTCGGTCTAGTAGCAGTAACGTTTGCAGAAACAGGTTTAAGTACATTAGCAAGCTATGCACATTTATTGGCAGTCTTACTCGGTACAATGGCTTTCGTTGCCTTAGTCATCAACCCACTTATGGTTGCTGTGGTAACACGTAGCAATCCGTATCCATTGGTATTTCAATGTTTACGTGAAAGTGGTATCACTGCTTTCTTCACGCGTAGTTCTGCTGCGAACATTCCTGTGAACTTAGATCTTGCAAAACGTTTGGGTGTTGCTGAATCTACAGCGAGTGTAGCCATTCCACTCGGTGCGACCATTAACATGGCCGGCGCCTCAGTGACGATTACGGTGCTTACACTGGCAGCAGTCAATACACTAGGTCTTAATGTTGACTTTACCACCATGATGATTTTATCTGTGCTTGCAACAGTTTCAGCTTGTGGTGCTTCTGGTGTTGCAGGTGGTTCTTTGCTGTTGATCCCTGTTGCGTGTGGCCTATTTGGTATTTCATCTGATATTTCAATGCAAGTGGTTGCAATTGGTATGGTGATTAGCGTACTACAAGACTCTACTGAAACCGCATTGAACTCATCAACTGACGTATTATTTACTGCAGCAGTTGACCGCGCTTCAAAATAATATATTGTAGAATCAGTATATTATTTCTTTTTTGAAGTTATGCCATTTCAACACTTACCACTTTGGATTCAACTGGGGGCATTCTTTCTTGCAGTCAATGCAGGAATGATTAATGTCTTAGGACTGGTGACTGTTTTACACCAGTCTGTTTCCCATATGACTGGTAATGTAAGTGTTTTGGCGATGTCGCTTGTACATTGGCAACCCGAAAGCATTTTATATTTGCTATTAGTAACTGCCTGCTATGTCATCGGTTCATTTTATAGCGGTGTAATTCTGGGAAATAGTCACTTTCGATTGGGACGCCGCTATGGCGTACCACTCACGTTAGTGGCTTTTTTTATTTTTCTGTGTTGGTTCTTTCTGCCTTATTTTCCACGCTATGCTTTACTCTGGGCCTGTGTCGCAATGGGTGTGCAAAATGCCATGGTGAGCCATTATAAAGGCACCATCATTCGCACTACACATTTATCGGGTGTCCTTACCGACCTCGGTTTAGCGCTTGGTTATCGTGTGCGCGGACTCGTGGTTGAACGTCGGCGCGTAGTTTTACATCTTTTGATTTTAAGTGGCTTTTTGATCGGCGGACTCTGTGCAAGTTGGATGTATCCCTATTTAAAACTCAATTCTTTTTTAGTTCCAACAGCATTAAGCTTGATCCTTAGTGTTGTATATTGGATCATTTACTTTCGTTATCGTCGTTTTTAAACGCAGTTGTGGAATTCGCTATGGTAAAAAATGCATTACAGGCTCAGTTACTCAAAGCCGGTTTAGTTGACAACAAAAAGGCCAAAAAACTTTCTAAACAAGCAGTGCATGAGCAAAGAACAGGTCAAAGCAGTGAAGCTGAGATCAAGGCAAAAATTGCACAAGACAAACAGCAAAAACAGGCCAAAGATCAAGCCATCGAACTTGAGAAGAAAGCGATATTGCAAGAAAAAGAGCTCAAAGCGACGATCATTCAAATGATCACGCAGCATAAAATCCGTGATACCGATGGTGACGTGGCCTATCAGTTTATTGACGATGGTAAAATCAAAAAACAATATATCAATCAACAAATTTATAATGCCTTGGTGGCTGGTAGCCTCGTGATTGCACGTGATCATGAAAGTTATGCCTTCTTACCTAAAGCTTTAGCTGATCGTATTAATGCCAAACTTGAAGGCTTTATTATCGTAAATACCTCAGAGAAAAATGAAGCAGTCACAGATGAGGAAGATCCATACGCTGCATACGTGATCCCTGATGATCTCATGTGGTAATTTGAACCATCAGAAGCTTCCATATTGGAAGCTTCGTTGTTTCCTAGTTCATTATAAAACTAATTTACCATTCCACTGCTCTGACATATCCCGACCATCAACAATTTATGCTTCATGACATTCAAATATCGATTTAAAAAACAAATCTACGAGAGTAAATAAACAAGTCGTTGAAAACATGTATAAACTTAGTGACACAATTTGCTTAATTCGTATAGCTGATTACACTATTTACAGTGTTTTAATCATAAGAAGATCGCATTTTGGATAATTTTCATTTTATACAGAGTTTAAAAGACTGGTCAGACCAGTATCCTTGGATCGAAATGTTGACAGGATTCTGCATACTCATTCTAGTGACTATACTGGCGTATATTATTGCCAAGCATGTTGTCGTTCGTGGTATTCGGCATCTCATCACTAAGCTAAAATTTGCCAATCACGACATCATGTCGCAGCATAGTGTGATTCGTCGAATTGCGAACATAGTCCCAGCAATCGTCATTATGAATGGTATCGTTACCGTTCCTCACCTGTCTGCGAAAATGGTCACCTTTGTCCAAATGGCGGCACAGGCCTTTATTTTCTTAACCATTGCGCTCGCGATTGGTGAATTACTGAATATATTCAATTTGGTTTATCAACGTAATCCAAAGTCTAGAAATAAGCCTATCAAAGGCTATCTACAGCTAATCAAACTGATTATTTTCATCGTTTGTGGCTTGATGATCTTAGGGACTTTCCTGAAAAAAGATGTCTTCACCTTGCTGGCGGGCTTCGGTGCTATGGCGGCAGTGCTGATGTTGGTCTTCCAAAACACCATTTTGTCTTTGGTGGCTTCTGTTCAGATTTCATCCTACGACATGGTTCGCATTGGAGATTGGATTGAAATGCCATCTCTGAATGCAGACGGTGATGTCATTGATATGTCATTACATACCATCACTGTACAGAACTTTGATAAAACCTTTACCACGATCCCAACCAACAAATTGGTCACAGATACTTTTAAAAACTGGCGGGGTATGTCACAAGCAGGCGTACGTCGTATCAAACGCTCACTTTATATTGACCAAAGTAGCGTTCACTTTATGTCTGAAGCAGAGCAAAGTAAACTTAAAGAGTTTTTATTATTAGACCAATATTTGGATCACAAAAGCACAGAGCTGGTTGAGTTTAATCAAAAACTGAGCAATACATCTCCTTGTAATCAGCGACGTTTAACCAATATCGGGACCTTCCGTGCGTATGTTGAGTTATACCTCAATCAGCATCCAAACATTTCAAAACACCAATCTTTAATCGTACGTCAGTTACAACCGACTGAAAAAGGCTTGCCACTGGAAATTTATGCATTTAGCAATCAAATTGCATGGAAAGATTATGAAGCGATTCAGTCGGATATTTTCGATCATTTAATTGCCATTCTTCCCGAATTTGGTCTCAAAGTTTACCAAGCTCCATCGGGATATGACATGCAAATCGCACTATCAAACCCGTAATTTTTTTCACTTGGGTATGCTAAAACTACTCCAGTTTTGGCATACCAAGGTCTTAAAAACGCAGAATAAGCGTTTCAACATATGTTCTGAATCATCAACTCTAGAATAAAGATTCTGGAAATACATAACATTAGTTTTTCAACAACTGTGTTATTTACGTTGTGTATTATGTAAATTAATTATGTGATTATTTACATGAAATATACCGCAATATCACAATATCAACCTTTTCTCTTCATTAAATTAGCCACTCCTTTTCACTTTGTAAGACTTTCTAAAATGAGTACTTTAAATAAATCTTTATGTGCTGCCCTTTTAGCTGTAGCAGCGACATCTTCTTTTGCAGCAGAAACTCAAGTTGTAGAAACCACTCAAGCTGCTGTTGCAACTGAAAATGCAGCACCTGCTTCAGAAGCTGCGGCATCTGATGCGGTTGCGACATCAGAAGCTCAAGCAAACTAATGCTTTAAGCATCTTGGGGGATTCATTCGATTGGATTCCCTTTTATCACTCTTCTCTATATCAGACTTTTATATCTATTCATCTACATTTCTTGCTATCAATACTACTACAGCAACGTTTAGTCTCTCTCAATTTACACAGACCACTGAGGTCTTTTCATGCTAAAATTTTCAAATTCTACTTATTTATAAAACAAGTCATTACCTCATAAATGACTTATTTTTAGAAGGTTTTATTCATGTTCAAATGGTTTGAAAAACGTGTTGATCCCTATCCAGAAGAAGGTTTAAACCAACCTTTACCGACCACGTTCTTTCCGTTTGTATGGCAGGCCGCTAAAGGTGTGCGTGGCTATTTGCTGATCTTGGTTTTATTCACGGCTGGGGCTGCCAGCTTTGAAGCTTTGTTTTATGCCAAAATTGGTGACTTAGTGAACTGGCTCAGTAAAAGCCAGCCAGAAACATTTTTAGCAGAACATGGTTCAAATTTAGTCCTTTTATTCTGTATTTTATTGGCCAATATTTTATTTGCCAGTTTACAGTCGATTATTAAACATCAAATATTATTTAGCACTTTTCCGATGCGTCTGCGCTGGCGCTTTCATAATTTACTGCTGAAGCAAAGCCTCGACTTTTTTCACAATGATTTTGCAGGAAGACTCTCCGCAAAAGTCATGCAAACTGCACTGGCAATACGTGAGTTCTGGGTTATTTTGGGTGACATGTTGGCTTATGTGCTGATTTATTTTGTCACAGTCAATCTCGTGCTTGCCGCTATCTCCCCGCTCCTAATATTACCTTTACTGATCTGGTTGGCGTTGTTTATCTGCGCAGCATATTACTTCATTCCACGTTTGAGCAAAGTTTCAAATGAACAGGCTGATGCCCGAGCTGTGATGACTGGCCGTGTTACCGATGCTTATACCAATATTCAAACAGTGAAGCTTTTTGCCCATGCAGGACGAGAAAGCTTATATGCCAAAGCCTCGATGCAAGAGTTCATGGTCACCGTTTATAAACAAATGCGTTTAGGTGCTAAGTATGAAATCAGCATCCTGTTTTTAAATATAGTGCTGTACGCGGGCGTATTGGGCACTGCAGTTTGGCTATGGATGAATGGGCGAGTTGAACTTGGTGTTATTGCTGCTGCAACGGCTATGATTTTAAAACTGAGCAGTATTGCTGAATTTATAATGTGGCAAACCTCAGCACTTTTTGAAAGTGTCGGCACCATTCAAGATGGCATGAAAACCCTCGGTCGTTCGATCACGATTCAAGACAAACCTGATGCCAAAGACCTTGAAGTTAAACAAGGCATGATCGAATTTAAAGACGTAACTTTTGCGTATAACAGTAAAAATGTCATCGACAATTTAAACCTACGCATCCGAGCTGGTGAAAAAATTGGGATCGTGGGTCGCTCTGGTGCAGGAAAATCAACACTGATTCAACTATTGCTACATTTTTATCAATTGAAACAAGGTGAAATTTTAATTGATGGACAGAATATCGAAGATGTCACCCAAGACAGTTTACGTCGTAATATTGCATTAGTGACTCAAGACACCTCCCTGCTACACCGTAGTGTCGCAGAAAATATCAAATATGGCCGTCCCAATGCCAGTGATGAAGAAATGTATGCAGCGGTACGTAAAGCCAAAGCCGAAGAGTTTATTCCTCAGCTGACTGACTTACGTGGTAAATCAGGTTATGAAGCCTATGTTGGTGAACGTGGGGTGAAACTTTCAGGTGGCCAACGCCAGCGAATCGCCATTGCTCGTGTGTTCTTGAAAGATGCCCCAATCTTAATTTTAGATGAAGCCACCAGTGCCCTAGACTCAGAAGTTGAAGCTGCAATTCAATCTAGCCTTGATGACTTAATGCAAGATAAAACGGTGATTGCGATTGCTCACCGTCTTTCAACCATTGCTCAAATGGATCGTTTGATCGTGCTTGATGAAGGTCGTATTGCAGAACAAGGGACACATGAAGAACTGATTCAAAAAAATGGTATCTATGCGCACCTTTGGCAGCGTCAAACAGGCGGATTTTTAACGGAACAACATCCGATTAAAAAGAAAGAAGCCTAATTTTACTTTCCATTTTCAGCACGCATAGATCATTATCATCAATGATTTTAGCGTGCTGATTTTGAAAAGATTTTACTTAATTTTTAGCATCATTTACTAAGTGCTGATTTTTATCGAGAGTCTTATATTTTTGCTCAGAAATTTATGATATTTATAATATCGTTCCACTAAATCAAAAATGAAAAGGATACTGAATTGCTATAGGCTCGGAACATATTGTCCAACAATATGCTCCATGAATTTGAAATATTCATGCCAATATAACTTCAGTCAGAAAAGAAAGAAAAATGCAATGGATCGCGCATGAAAACAGTTTCACTTCGCCAAGATCAAGGAATTCCTGGTGTTTATGGCTTATTGTTGTTAGATGTTGTGTCTCGTTGGGGCTATAACGCAGAGACCCTATTTTCCCCTTTTCAACTGACAAGCGAACAACTCGCAGAGCCTGACTTTCGCATACCCGTTCATACCGCCAATGAACTTGTGAAGTTGGCCAGCCGTCTCACTGGTGAGCCCACGCTTGGCTATCATCTGGGCACACAAATGCGTATTTCAATTCATGGCTTCATTGGCTATGCCATTATGACAACTCATGATATTGGCGAAGCCTTGGTACTTGCTAACCGCTTTATTCAACTGCGCATGCCTTTTTTGCAGCTTTTCTTTTCCACCTTTGGCGAAAAAGCGACTTTACAATTACGCTGTGATGTCGATATAGAACCGTTGCGTACCGATATTGCGATCAGTATTATTTTTGGCATTGTTTCTATGAGTAAAGCGCTCACTGGCATTGAAAATCTGGCTGGGGAAATTGATTTTGATTTTCCAGAACCTGAAGGCTTTGATCGCTATCGTGCAAAGCTGCCTAACCATAGTGTTCGCTTTGATCAACCACATTTACTTTTGAGTTTTGATAAGCATTATCTAGGCTTTAAAATGGTCAATGCTGACCCACTTGCAAGCCAAATAGCCATTAATCAATGTGAAGCTGAGCTCTCAGCCATGGGCGAACGCCGAAGATTATCGATGCGTGTTCGTGACATTTTAACGCGCTCAGAACAACACTATTTAAGCATCGAGCATGTGGCTGACCTCTTACACATGTCTGATCGAACACTGAAACGCCAACTGGCTGCTGAAAGCACATCTTTTTCCACCATTGTGGATGAAGTGCGTTACCGTCATGCCACGTCACTTTTGTCACGTACAGACTATAGCTTAGAGCAAATTGCGGATGAACTGGGATATAGTGATGTGGCAAATTTCAGCCGAGCCTTTAAGCGTTGGAGTGGACGCAGCCCGAGTAATTGGCGTAAAGATCCGTATTTATAGATCTTTTGTTTTGATAGAAAAGCATGTATAAATCATGCGAAAAATGATTTTTGTATTTTAAGGAGTTATTCATGAATCATCCTTCAGAATTGAAGTATGCAAGTACACATGAATGGGTGCGTATTGAAGGTGATCTTGTTGTAACTGGTATTTCAGACCATGCACAGGATGCTTTAGGCGATTTAGTCTATGTTGAAACACCAGAAGTTGGTCAACAAATCACTGCGGGCGAACAAGCGGGTGTGGTTGAATCTGTAAAAACAGCTTCTGATATTCATGCACCAGTTTCTGGCACCGTAATAGAAATCAATGCCAATCTGGAAGATGATCCTGACTTCGTCAATGATGACCCCTATGGCAAAGGTTGGATTTATAAAATCAAACCAGACAATATCGCAGATGTAGAACAACTCCTTTCAAGCACAGCCTATGAAGCAGGTCTATAAGCCTAGTATTCATATTTACGGCTCAAAAAATCAGTCTGCGGACTGATTTTTTGCAACTATCCTCTTATTTTGATAAATTAACTTAATATTTTTCAGTTCAACTCGCTTAAATACCAGCATTTATTACTATAATTATACTTTTCACGTGCATTATCTTATAATTTGGTTATTCTAATTTCACAGCCGTGACCTAGCTTCTGCATAAAATAATAGCAACAGCTCACGCCCTGTGGCCTTTTCTTCGAACCAAAGGTTCTGCATGTCTGCTCTTAATACATCATCGCTATGGAATAAGTCTTTTATTCTTTGCTTAGCGAACAATCTGTTTTTGTTCATCTTTTACTTTGCACAGACCTCAATCCTCCCAATCTATATTTTGAATGATTTGGGTGGAAGCCTTGCACAAGCAGGCTTAGCCATGACTTTGTTCATGGCATCGTCTATCGCAGTTCGCCCTTTTAGCGGACTCATTATTGAAAAATTGGGAAATAAGAAAACGCTTTTTATCGCGGAAGCCCTATTTTGTTTGTTTTCCTTGGCTTATTTGTTTGCTGATAATTTACAACTGTTACTACTGATTCGTTTTCTACATGGCATTTGGTTCAGCATCGTCACCACAGTTGCCGTACCTATTGTCAATGAATTTATTCCAGAAAAACGTAAAGGCGAAGGCATGGGCTATTTTGTCATGTCCATTAATCTAGGGATTGTACTTGGGCCATTCCTCGGTTTAACACTGATCCAGTCCGTATCCTATCCAATGGTCGCAGGAATTTTAGCGTTTAGTGTCTGTCTCGGTTTCTTGTTTTGCTTCTTTATCCCAATTCAGCAGACCACTCAAAAATTGACACCTGCCGTGAAGCGCAAGCTCAGTATCCATGACTTTGTTGAAACTAATGCCTTGAATATTTCAATTATGGGCATGATGGTTTCTTTTTCCTATGCCAGTATCATGTCGTTCATTTCAACTTATGCAGAGTCTAAACATCTACTGAACTACGCGAGCTTGTTTTTTATCGTCTTTGCGATTTCCATGATGAGTCTACGCCCAATTACAGGCAAAGTTTATGACCGTCGTGGGGCAAATTATGTGATTTACCCAGCGATTATATTATTTAGCTTAGGGCTTGTGATTCTCAGTCAGATTCAATCTCTGACGGGTTTATTGGTTGCGGCAGTATGCGTTGGCATGGGCTTTGGTTCTGCACAGCCTTGTCTACAAACTTTAGCTATTCAAGGTGCGGAAAAGCATCGGATTGGCCATGCGACCTCTACATTCTTTACCATGTATGACTTGGGTATTGCACTTGGTTCTATATTGTTGGGCGTACTCATTTCTAAGCAAGGTTATAGCTTTACCTATTTATTCTGTGCACTGACAACCGTTTTAAGTTTATTTTTCTATGCCTTTATTACGAATAGAAAGAAAACCGCTTAAAACATCAGTCCGTATGCCCATAGTAATGAACATACGGACTCAAAAATTAAGCGTCGTCTTTCTCTTCTTCAGCTTCTTTGGCCTTTTCGGCAACCGCTTGATCAAAAGACAAAGCACTACATGAGTTTAACTGTGGGTTAGCACGACTACTCTTTAATTTAATCTGTAGACGTAATTCATTGACCGAGTCTGCATTTCGTAGCGCCTCTTCATAAGCAATTGCACCTTGATTGTATAAATCAAACAAAGCCTGATCAAAAGTCTGCATGCCTAACTCTCGTGACTTCGACATCACTTCTTTAAGTTCGTGGAAATTCCCTTTAAGTATCAAGTCTGACATCAAGGGTGTATTAAGCATGATTTCTACTGCTGCTCGGCGACCACGCCCATCTTCAGTTCGTACCAAGCGCTGTGAAATAATCGCCTTCATATTGGAGGATAAGTCCATCAAAAGTTGATTGCGACGTTCATCTGGGAAAAAGTTAATAATTCGATCTAAAGCCTGATTTGCATTATTGGCATGCAGTGTCCCAAGGCATAAATGACCTGTTTCCGCAAAAGCTATGGCATGCTCCATAGTCTCTGTGTCACGAATCTCACCAATTAAAATGACATCGGGCGCTTGGCGCAAAGTATTTTTCAAAGCATTGTGCCAAGAGTGACAGTCCACACCTACTTCTCGATGAGTAATCATCGACTTCTTATGCTTGTGAACATATTCCACTGGGTCTTCAACCGTAATAATGTGCCCTGCCGAGTTTTCATTTCGATGATCAATCATGGCCGCCAAAGACGTAGATTTACCCGAGCCGGTACCCCCAACGACCAATACTAAACCACGTTTTTCCATAATCACGTCTTTTAAAGACGTTGGAAGTTGTAACTTGGTGAAGTTAGGAATTTCCGCGGTAATCGTACGAATCACCATCCCCACATGCAGTTGCTGCTGAAAAACATTGACACGAAAACGCGAAACATTGGGAACGCTAATTGCAAAATTACACTCCAGCTCAGTTTCGAACTCTAATCGTTGCTTTTCGTTCATTAAGCTATATGCAAAGAGCTTAGTCTGATCAGATGGCAAATTTTGTTGACCCAATGGCTTCATAAGGCCCTGATGCTTAATACTTGGCGGAAAGTCTGCAGATATAAATAAGTCTGAACCACCATACTCAACCACTTTGCTGAGCATGTGAAACATCATCCGACGGGCTTCTTCTAAAAGTTCTGCAGAATACATAGTGTTCTCTAAAATTAGTGCAAATAGCTGACTTTAAAAAGCATTTCTTTTATTCAAAATACAATTTTTTATCGTGTTGTTTCAGGCTTCTGATTTTGCATAAGTTTATGCTCTAGCTCAACCTAATTTATCGTTTGATAAATAACTTTTAGCTTATTTTTCAATTTATTATCTTCATTTATTGAACTGGATCACAAAAAAAAGACCTTTCATTGAAAGGTCTTTTTGGCTGCGTTGATTAAGCACTCCGTTGAACAGCGTGGCTGCGTAATGTGTCGGCAACCTCTAAAAGGACTTGCTCGGTTTTTTCCCAGCCTAAACAGCCATCGGTAACAGACTGACCATAGACCATGTCATCTGAAATTTTCTGATTACCATCAACCAAATGACTTTCAAGCATGACACCACACACATTGCTTTGCATACGTTCTGCAACAATTCGACGCAATACATTAGGTTGATTGAGTGGATTTTTACTACTGTTACCATGACTACAGTCAATCACCAAAGCAGGTAATTCACCTTTGACTTTATCTTGCATATGACGAATATCGGCTAAAGCATAGTTAGGCCCCGAGTTTGCACCACGTAAAATCAAGTGTGGCTTCGGATTTCCTTGGGACTGAAGCATACATGCCATGCCTTGCTGCCCAATTCCCATGAACTGGTGAGGGTTTGATGCAGACTGAATCGCATCCAGAGCAATTTGAATTGAACCATCTGTGCCATTTTTGAAACCAATGCTGAATGGCATATGACTCGAAATTTCACGATGAATCTGCGACTCGCTGGTACGCGCACCAATAGCTCCCCATGCCAACAGATCGTCGAAATAAGCAGTCGCCATCGGGCTTAAAATTTCTGTAGCAATCGGCAAACCCATTTCAATAATCGCTAAATACAATGCTCGAGACTGCTCTAATCCCAACTGCATATTGGAAGATCCATCAAGTAAAGGATCGTATAAAAAACCTTTCCAGCCCACCGTAGTCCGTGGTTTTTCAATATAAGCACGCATTACGAAGAAAATCTGATCTGAAACTTTGGCTTGTAGTTGTTTTAATTTTTCAGCGTATTCTAAAACCGCAATAGGGTCATGAATGGAACATGGGCCAGTAATGACCATTAAACGATGGTCTTTGCCTTCTAATATATTTTGAATGGTTTGACGCTGTTCAGCAATTTGTAGTTTTAATGGTGCTGAAAGTGGCAACTGGGCTTTGAGTTGCTGCGGTAAACTTAAAAGTGTTTCTTGAACTGTCGTTTGAGTACTTTGTAGTGCAGTATTTAGAGCATTCATTGGTTTGTATCCTTTGGACTGTGGTCTTCAGTCCGATCTTTTATTTGAGCGTTATGGGTCTAATGGATTGCTGGGCTAAAGTCATAAATTGACTAAAGTAAAACCAATAAAAGTTGCTAAAGTATGAATAGTTAGTTGTTTTCATGAAGTACTCCAAAATTTATTAAAACAGCAGATATAAAAAAACCTGACCAGGGTTGCCGATCAGGTATTAACTAGGTGGGCAACCTTTTGAAGCCCGAACGCGTTCAGGCAATTATCTAAATTGCCAGAAGTAATAATTTGCGTTAGAGATTACAGGTTGCTTTAACATTTTTATATCTTCAAAAATATGTTATCTGAAATTTAAAATACGCTGATTTTTTTGCTTTTACAACACTTTTTTATACAAAAAATTCAGTTCTATCCTGTTTAAGCTACTGCCTTCGCCTTTAACTCAATGGCTTAATCATGTTTGAGTTCATGAGAACAGTCGCTATTGAAGCCATGCCTAGTGTAGTTTTAGCAACTGCATTTCTGCCTGCTGAGCACAAACAGGCGGACTAAACAGATAACCTTGCCCAATATGGCAGCCCATATCTCTTAAAAGCTGCAATTGTGTTTCAGTTTCAATCCCTTCAGCAACGATATCCATCGATAAAATCGGACCAAGCTTGGCTAACCCTTCGACAATAGCATAAATCGATTTATCATCGCTTAAATGTTGCACAAAAGAGCAGTCAACTTTAATAATATCAACAGGATAGTCACGTAAATGAGTAAGAGAAGAATGCCCTGTACCAAAATCATCCAATGCTATTCGCACACCATTTGCTTTGAGTTTTTTTAAGGCACGAACCACGTATTCATAGCCGCGTTCAGCCAAATGATATTCAGTGACCTCGATTTCAACAAATTTCGAGGGGATGCGGTAGGCTTTGAGACGTTTTAAGAAGATCTCTGCAAAATTATCACGCATAAACTCAACAGGTGCTGCATTAATTGAAATAGGTACAATCTGTAAGCCTTTTGCCCGCCATTCAGTAATCTGCTTGAAGACCTGATGCTGCATAATCTCACCAATACGGCTAGATAACTCATAATCATTAAAAGCTGCTGCAATTCGTGCAGGGCTTTGAATGTTATTTTGATCATCACGCCAGCGTAATAGCGCTTCATAACCAACAATTTTCTCTGAATCTAAACACACTTTCGGTTGAAAGAAAGCTTCAATTGCAACATTACGGATAATTTGATGCGCGCAATTGAGTTGTTCAGATTGTTCCCGTACAGCATTAGACATATCCTGATCAAACATGCGCATACCACCGCGGCCTTGTGCTTTAACATCATTGAGTGCTGTGTCGGCACACTTGAGTAGCTCACTGAGGTCATTGGCATCATCTGGATAGAGGCCACATCCAATACTCATGCCACCATTGATGTAGTTCCCCGAAAATGTGATGGGAATCTCGAGTTGTTGCAAAATCTGCTGGGCAATTTGATTGAGCTCACCTATATCCTGCACATGCGGAATAATCACACCAAACTCATCCCCACCAAGACGTGCCAAGAAAGCACGCCCTTCTAAAATTTGTTTTAAACGTTTCGATAAAATTCTTAAAAGGTGGTCACCTGCGGCATAACCGAGTGTGTCATTGATGGTTTTAAAGTGATCTAAATCCATCAACATGACGGCTAACTTTTGTTTTTTATCACGTGCACTACTATACAGTTTTCTGATTTTTTCTTTAAACGCACGTCGGTTATTTAAACCGGTTAACTCATCACGTTCACTGCCTTGTTTTAATTTTTGTTCTGTCAGATATTGTAGCGTGATATCACGTGAAACACATAAAATACTCTGGGTCTCTCCGTCAACATCAAGTACAGGTGTCAGAACATTATCCCAATAATAAACTTTACCGTCCGATAAACTCATGCCGTTAAAACGGGAAATTTGGCCTTGGCCTGCGTCATGCAATGCTTTTTTGGCTTTTTTACGCACCGCAGGAGGCAAAAGTTCGACCCAAGACATACCAAAGTCCTTAGCATCTACACTTCCCAATAACATGACACATGCCGACTTATTCATATGGGTGACCGTACCATCTGGCTCAACCACAATAATGCAGTCTACGCTGGCATTTAACATATCCGAATGGGCACGTAACAGCGCCAAAGACTCGATATAAATTTTCATGCCCTGATGAATATCAGTGCAACTCAGTTGAAATCCAGCCGTAGAGCGATCCATTTCACCTTGGACTAAGAACCAATGATACTGGCCCTGATGATTACGAATCCGACAGGTTTTTTCAAATGTGAGCTCGGCAATTATCGGTTGATGTAAAAATTCATCTAATGCTGGCACATCTTCTGGATGAATATATTCGACCAAATTGAAGCTATCTGCGGATAAATCCATTCCTCCCACATACTGGCGTAAGGGTAAATTTATATATTTGCAGACGTCATTATGAATCCAAAAAAGCTGAGGAATAATATCAATCAGATGGTGGTCTTTTTTTGAAGTAGAACTCTTTCCTGCCTGTTGATCATAAGCAATATTTTTAGATTTATTCTTAGGCTGTGAATGGGTTCGAGACATAATAATTATCTGCAACTTAAACTTGCTGGTTTAGTCCATAACCAGACATATTGTTTAAAAAAGAAATCAAGCAAAGTCATGAAAAACAATGAAAAAACAAAAAAGTAAATATAAGTATAATGACACTGCGTGATTACCATCACAATATGCATCATATACAACTTATATAAGCGTATACCAATGAAAAATTGCAACTATTACACAAATAACTGAGAGCCGTTTTCAATAGCAAATGAGCATTCATTTGAGCAACATTGCAAAGCTAAACAACTTTCAGTGAAAAACTAATAATAACAATAATTTATTTTAAGTAAATAGCGACTATTCACATAATAATCACATTTAATCCTACTTACACAAAGACATCATATAGAGGGGTTTCACGCCCTACTTTTGTGCAAAAAAGCAGAAACCTAATGGTTCAATATTATCCAATAATGTTTCTGCTCTGGTACATACTTGTGAGCTATGATTTAAAGATTTTTTTCTTCAATAAACTCAAATTGTGTTTCAGAAAAGACTGTGTAGGGTCACTTTTTTCATAACACTCATTTGGCAGTGAGTATTTAGCCAATTTCACCCAAACAGATGAAAACTGTTTGATAAAGCTCGCTTCATTGTAATGAATCCCATACTCTGCACACAGTGCTTTAATTTTGGGTGCTACTTGTGCGTAGCGATTGGCAGGCATGTCTGGGAAAAGATGATGTTCGATTTGATGACTCAAGTTCCCGCTTAATATATGCAAGCCCTGTGTCCCACTAAAATTACTTGAGCCTTGAATTTGACGCAGATACCACTTGGCCCGTGTTTCATTGTCGATATTGTCCATTTCAAAGTTTTCAGCGTCTTCGGTAAAGTGACCATTAAAAATCACCGCAGATGCCCATAAACTACGAATAACATTGGCTACCGCATTTCCTGCAAAAACTGGCAGTGCATTTGGCCCGGCAATGATGGGGAAAAAGACATAGTCCTTAATCACTTGGCGTTTCATTTTCTGCCTAAAATCATATGACTCTGCCCAAACTTCGCGCCATGTTTTTGTTTTATAGGCCACCACATCCTCTATATGCAGATTTTGTATACCAACATACCACTCAAAAAACACCATCAATTGTGCAGCTAAAGGTAGATTCAACAAAAAGCGAGGTTCCCAGACCTGTGCATCGCTCACACGGACTAAGCCATAGCCGACATCATGATCCATACCAACAATATTGGTGTAGGTATGGTGAATATAATTATGCGTATGTTTCCAGTCGGGGCCTGTGGCCATAGTGTCCCAGTCATAATTTGCCCCATTGAGACTCGGGTCATTTAACCAGTCAAACTGACCATGCATGACATTATGCCCAAGCTCCATATTTTCTACGATTTTAGATACCCCTAATAAACCTGTGCCCAAAAGCCATACTGGAGGTAACCATCCTGCAAACATCAGCATTGCACGTGCGCTTATTTCGCTATAACGCACAAAATTTCGGATTTTGTAAATATACTGAGCATCTTTTTCATTGAGGCTCTCCATCACTTCACGACGGATCGCTTCAACTTTCACACCAAACTCTTCGACTTGTGTAGGACTTAAATATTTGGATTTACTGCTTTCACTAAAATAAACGGGAAGATTCATATCTATACCTTCTTAAAGGTTGATCACAACAGGACTGACAGCCTGTGAAATGCATAATTTAATTTGTGTGTTATTGTTTTGATCAAGCTCGCCTGTGAGCAGATTCCGCACCACACCCTGAACTTTTGTACATGAACAAGTATTACAAATGCCCATACGACAGCCATGTGCGGGACGTAAACCCGCTTGTTCTGCACTGTCTAATAAATTGCTTTGGGCTTGAAACTGTTGCTGCGAACGTTGAAACGTGACCACTTGAGCGCTTTGGGTGTGATCGACAACAATTTGAAAGTATTCGGTATGCAGATAGTCAACTAAGTCTAGAGCCTGATAAATTTCTGTCAGGCTTTGCATCATATTGGCAGCACCACAAGCATAGCATTCACGTTGTTCAAAACCTTCAATCTTTTGGCTAAGCAACTCTTGGCTCAGATGTTGTTTATGAGTCCGTGTATTGACATGATGGTATTTAAACTGCGGATAATGTTCAGTAAGTTGTTGCAGTTCTGCATGAAAGGCATCATCCCGCGTAAAGTAAATTAAATCGATATTGGAAACTGTTTGTGGGCGTTTTAATG
The DNA here is from genome assembly GCF_058599305.1 of Acinetobacter sp. CAU_H_S139_7. Classification (NCBI taxonomy): domain Bacteria; kingdom Pseudomonadati; phylum Pseudomonadota; class Gammaproteobacteria; order Moraxellales; family Moraxellaceae; genus Acinetobacter; species Acinetobacter sp. CAU_H_S139_7. Next base: position 1,632,624 of record NZ_CM178651.1, on the reverse strand, counting down.
CAGCCTTAATCAATGCGTAAATTGCGGTAATACCACTTCCCGAGGCAATCATCAGTGCAGAGTGAGGCTGACTTTTTAAAACAAATTCGCCCTGCGGTTTGGAAATTTCAACTACACTTTTTACAGGCTGTTGAGTGAGTGCATTTGAGACTTTGCCCTGTTGTTTAACAGCAATCACAAGATTGCCATTTTCTATAATCTCGACAATTGAATAGCTGCGCTGCCAACGTACACCAGCAATGAGTACTGTCACTAAGATACTTTGCCCAGCTTGATAGTCGGTTGCTTTAAAATGATGATTTGGCTGTAACTGCATGTACACAAAGTCATCTGACAAGTGATGCTTTGCAACAATCCGCGCTTTGGCTTTTTTCCATGCCCATAGCGGATTTACTTTTTCAGTCAGAAAATCGATGAAATCTTCGCGTACCCATTCGGGACGGTATTCAACATGCTTTCCCATAGTCACCCTCTGCTTTAGTTTATTTTTATACAAGTGTGCATTATTGAGACATTAAGATAAGGTGAGAACCTATTTTCGACTATGTCATAAAAGGACAAAATCTAACGAATTGACATTTTTTATCATTTTTGTCTAACAAAATGAACAGTTCTGCCAATTCACTTTTCTTCTAATCAAAAACAAAAAAACCAAGCCGCAGCTTGGTTTTTTAAACATCTTACAGCGAATTAGTCTTCAAAATGAATCACAGTACGGATTGATTTTCCATCATGCATTAAGTCAAAGGCTTCATTGATTTTGTCGAGACCCATGGTATGCGTAACAAATGGAGCTAAACGAATGTCGCCAGTCATTGCTTCTTCAACCATACCTGGCAGTTGTGAACGACCTTTTACACCACCAAAAGCCGTCCCTTTCCATGTACGGCCAGTAACCAGTTGGAATGGGCGCGTTGAAATTTCTTGGCCTGCACCTGCCACACCAATAATCACCGACTGGCCCCAACCACGGTGTGCACATTCAAGTGCTGAGCGCATGACATTGGTGTTACCAATACATTCAAATGAGTGATCAACCCCCCAACCGGTCATTTCAACAATGACTTCCTGTACAGGACGGTCATGATCTTTCGGATTTACAAAATCAGTTGCCTCGAATTCTGCTGCTAATTTATATTTGTCAGGGTTCGTATCAACCGCAATAATACGGCTGGCTTTGGCTTTTTTTGCACCTTGTACAACAGCGAGACCAATACCACCTAAACCAAAGACTGCAACGGTATCTCCCTCTTGCACTTTGGCTGTATTTTTGACTGCACCTAAACCAGTAGTCACGCCGCAACCCAATAAACAGACGTGTTCAGGGTTAGCATCTGGATTGATTTTAGCCAAAGACACTTCTGCGACAACGGTATATTCAGAAAAGGTTGAACAGCCCATATAGTGATAAATCGGTTGCCCATTATAAGAAAAACGCGTTGTACCATCTGGCATCAGACCTTTGCCCTGCGTCGCACGGACTGCAACACATAGATTGGTCTTGCCTGACTGACAGAATAAACACTCGCCACACTCAGCCGTATACAGAGGAATAACATGATCACCCGGCTGAACGCTGGTTACACCTTCAACGACCTGAACTACGATACCCGCACCTTCATGGCCTAAAACTGCTGGAAAAATACCTTCAGGATCATCACCAAATAAAGTAAATGCGTCGGTATGGCATACACCTGTATGGGTAATCTTGACTAAAACCTCACCTTTTTGTGGTGGAGCAACATCAATTTCAAGAGCATGTCCAGGTCCAAAGGCAACAGCTGCACGTGATTTCATTTTCGCTATCCTTAACAGGTCTTTAACAGATGCGCTACAGCAACCGCTTTTTATTCTCTGTTTCAACCTATAACATGTGAAATGTATAACGTATAAAAATTAGGTCTTTAAAATAAATATGCCGATACGAACTCATTGTCGACCGCTGATTTTGTTGAGCACCGTTTTAACATTGGCGGGATGTCAACTCGCCCCCAATCAAGCTAAGCCTTCAGACCCTGTAGAGATATATGCAGAGCATTGGCTTAATGGTCAAGATGCGTCTGTACAGCAAAAACAGGGACTTACGGCCTATTTAGCTCTAGACGAAGCATTTATGAGTATTGCCTCACGCTTACATTTGATACGAGAGGCGAAGCACAGTCTAGATGTCCAATACTATATTTGGGGAGATGACTTTATAGGCCATATGATGTTGCATGAACTGTTAAATGCTGCAGATCGTGGTGTGAAAGTACGCTTATTGATTGATGACCAAAATGGCACTGCACTTGATGAAACTCTCAAAAAACTGAGTGCTCACCCCAATTTTGAAATCAAATTATTCAATCCTTACAAATACCGTCATTTACGTGTGATTGATTATGCTTTTCGCTTCAATCACATTAACCATCGTATGCATAACAAACTGATCATTGCTGATGGTGCAATTGCGGTAACTGGTGGTCGTAATATCAGCAGTGAATACTTTGATGCCAGTGAAAAATTCCAATTTACCGATTTGGACATTTTGTTTTATGGGCAAGCTGTAGAACATGCCAATAGCGTATTTCTAAATTTCTGGAATGATGATCTCAGTTATACAATTCCCCAATTAGTGGGTCGTGGAACAAAAGAAGAACTGGCTCAATTAAAACAGCACTATGAAGCGGATGCCTTAGATAAAAATGTGATTGAACAGAAAATTGATTTGGCTCGGATACAAGTCGATTCAGAGCTAACTAAACATCCTGTTAACTGGGCAAAGGCTTATTTCATTGCCGATTCTCCCAATAAAATTCGTGGTGAAGCAAAGCCTGATGAAATCATTGTCAAACAAATGTTCGATTTGATGGGCAAGCCTGAAAAGCATATGGAGTTGGTCTCCGCATATTTTGTTCCAACCACAGCAGGTGCTGACTACCTTTCCAATTTGGCAAAAAATGGAACTCGAGTTCGGGTCTTAACCAATTCGTTATTGGCTAATGATGTTGCCATTGTGCATGCATTTTATAAAAAATATCGCCGTGGCTTGCTCGAAAATGGCGTCAAACTGTATGAGTTTAAACCCTATATCGAACGAGAGAAATACACCTGGTATGAAGTGGCAACTGGTCATGTGATTCCAGCTAAAGGTCGAAGTTCCTCACGGCTCCATGCCAAATTTTTTGATATAGACGGAAAAGTCTTTGTCGGTTCGTTTAACTTTGACCCACGCTCAGCCCATTTAAATACAGAAGTGGGCTTAGTGATAGAGTCAGATCAATTGCAAAATGCAATCTCACACAAGTTAGATGAATTTCTCCCGCATATTGCATATGAGTTAAAGCTTAATCCTCAAGGCGATATCATTTGGCTTGAACATCAAAAAGATGGAAGTGTCATTGAACATCAAAAAGAACCCGAAACTACAAAATTTCAGCGTTTTATGATGAAAGCCGTGTCATACCTACCCATTGAATGGATGATGTAATTACATATGAGTGACATCATAAATATTCTCTAACGTACGATAGCTTTCCGTTTGTGCTGAGTGCTTTGTTTTTTAGGCTCAGCTTAAAAATGCTTTATCTATTGCTCTTCTTAATGAACAACTTTGAATATAAGACTCGTACAGAATAATTGGATCTGATACCTAAATTCATTCAAGGGCTTGAAAGGTTTTACTCAGTACACACTTTGATTTAACATGCAGCCCATCTTTTTTATCTCCCCTTTACAAAGTTTAGTAATGCAATTTTTTGATTTAAGTCGTCAGTTTAATCTCAGTAATATTTTAACCCCTTACAAAACACTAGAAGATCTTGCTCGACAAGAATGGTTTCTAAGTAAAGTGCGTGTTGAACATGACTGTTTGAGTGACAATGACATGGTTGAAGGGCAAGTCGTTTTAAAATCCAATCAAAATATCCAAATCGAACTGGGGTGGCTAATCCAAGATACAGGCCATAAACTTTTGGTTCAGTTTAAAGGGATCGAAACAGCTGCAAGCGAAGAGACTTTTGTTTTGGTGAAAGGTGCACAATTGATCGATGAATCGCAACAACCACTTTCGGCAGGTGCACTCAGCCTATGGATTGATGGAACATTATTTCCTATGCTGCCACAACTACGTAAACAGATTAAAGCGCGGCTTAATCTCTGGGACTATGTTGAGTACGAAGACTAAAGCAGACCACTATCTACGAATGGCTGGAACATTCAGTCATGTGGATAATCCAAATAGTTACCTAAAGTAAGCCTATTTCAGAAAATAAGTTGTAATAAGCCTCGGCTTTTTTCTCTAAAGCCAAAGGATAGGCACGAGAAGAAGATGGCATCCGATAAAGCCTCAGGTCTCGCCCAGCAAAATGTGTCTCGGACTTCATGCCAATTTGTGGTTTTAACGTACCTGTGGGCATAGACAGCATGAGCGTATCAGTAGCTTTATCGCCAGTGGTCATCACACTATGACATTTGGGCATTTTTTCAAGTAAATGTTGCACATTGGTTGGGGTAATAATGTGCAAAAACTTATCCGAAGCATTGCCTTTTTGGCGAATCACTTCATAGGCCGTATCAAAAATCGCAATGCCCCGTTCATTTAAAAATGTACGGATCTGTTGTTCTTTAAATGTCTTCTGCTCGATATTGAGAAAATAATTTTTATCTTGGAAAAAACACAGGCCAAATATTTTCCACATATCATTTTGAAAATTTGGATAGTAAAAGTCCATTTTCCAGCGGGTCTTGGGCGGCGGAAAGCTGCCCAGCATCAATAATTTGGCATTAGCTGGGAGGAACGGTTTAAGTGGATGTTTTTCGATTTCAACTGAATGTGTCATAAGCTATAAAAAATTTGTCTTTATTGCATTTTAAAAAGATTGGCGTATTTTTTCAGCCACTTGTTTACCCCAAAATTGATAAATTTCTTTGCTAGGGTGGAAACCGTCTTCGGCCATAACGAAGTTTAAAGCCAAAAACTTCTTGAGATCGTACTCTATCCACTCCATCTGATTTTGCTGTGCGACAAATTGGCCTAATTCTAAGTTCATCGCTTTAGCATATTGACCGAACAACCATGCAAGTGGGTTTGGAAGTGCGGGAAACTGATCCATCGGGGGGACACCAGATGCAATCGTTAGTTGTGGACTAAACTTATGTTTGAGTATGTGATAAAGCTGCTTCTGTTTTGTGATCCAAGCCTGCGGCGATGTGAATTTTGTAATGTCATTTACGCCCACAGAAGTAATGATTACATCAAAATGCTGTGTCTCAAGCATTTGGATGGACTGAATGACCTGATCTGTGGTGAATCCCGTCGTTGCGTGTAAATAAAATTGAATACTAAATTCAGTTGACAGTTCTTTTAAAATTGAACCCAATAACGCATCATCTTGAGCATTTACACCAACACCTGCCGCTGCTGAATCCCCCAAAATGAGCAAAGCAAGCGACTTACCCACGCCCTTTTGTCCAATGCGCTCTCCTTTGGGTTCAGCCAATCTTGGTGTATTTTTTTTGACGGCATAGCCCTGAAAAAGAATGACTGGAATCAAAGCCAGCGTATAAATTTTTAATCGCATATTCAGTGACTGGGTCTAAGCTAGCTGAGAGATGAAAATAGTATACTTTGAATTGCGTCTATACACTGACTTAAATATTCTTCAGAAATCAAGAATTAATGTTGTTGTAGCCATTTTAAGTCTTTGTCTTCGGCTATTTTTCTAAGTGACAAATATAATCTACGACTTCACTTGCCATCATACTAAAGCGACTGTTGGCAGGAACATCAAAACTTTCACCTGCATGATACAACCTCATTTCAGTCTGTAGCCCAATTTTAACTTGGCATTGACCTGAAACAATTTCAATATGCTCCGCGACATGCGTTTCAAAAGTTAGTGGTTGATCTGTAGGTAAAATAACGCCAAGGGTCTTTTGTGAACCATCTTCACATTGAATGACATGACTGATTGAGCGCCCACCAAAATGAACATTGGGCTTTTTTCTAACTGAAACAAAGTCGAATTGTGTGGACATCTTGATCACCTTTTTTCTTCAATGCTACCTCGAGTTTATGACCAACTCATGAATGCACTCAAATGATCATCTGGAAATAGCAACGTGTGTTTAGAAGGCACTCACATAGTTAAAAATAAAAAGGCTGATTTACAGCCTTTTTATTTCAATCATTAACCCAGTTTATTGACCAATTTCAGCGGTAAAATTTTCATTGCTAAACCGAGTGGTAGCCATGGCCATTTAGGAACATAGGCTTTTACAGGGGCTTTTTCAATTTCTGCTGCCAACAGTCGCGAACCTGTTTTTTCATCCACCTCAAAAGGTAGAGGTTTGGCACCCTCATTGATTTCTGTACGAATATAGCCAGGGAAAATCGTGGTGACTTTGATTGGGGTATTGAGAAGTTCTGCACGAATACCTTCGGCCAAATGTGCAACACCCGCTTTACTTGCACCGTATGCTGTCAAATGTTTTGGCATACCGCGGACTGCACTCATAGACGAGATAACAACCAAATGCCCTGCATTTTGCTCACGGAAAATTTCAACTGCAGCTTCACACTGCGCTAGAGCTGAAATAAAGTTGGTTTCAACTGTAGCTTTATTAATTGCAAAACTGCCTTTGCCAATTCGACGCCCATCTCCAATTCCAGCATTCACAATCACACGGTCTAAATGACCAAACTCTTGTTTAAATGCACGAAAAACTTCAAATACTTGATCGTAATTGGTCACATCTAAAACTTTAGGGATGACTTTTATGCCGTACTTGCTCTCAAGTTCCTGTTTTAGGCTTTCAAGGCGATCTATGCGTCTTGCACAAATTGCCAAGTTATAGCCTTTTTGTGCAAATTCGCGCGCCATACCTGCACCAATGCCAGAACTTGCCCCTGTAATTAAAATTGTTTTAGCCATGTCTTAATCCTGTCTTTAGATCCATGTCAGTAAGTTTGAGTTTTCGGCTTTAATAAAATGATGTTCATTGAGACTTAAAAGCTGCGGTTCATTGCCCACCAGTCGTAGTGTGGTCATGCTGCTATTGGCAATAGCCCAATTTAGCGCAAAAGTTTTATTTGGACTTAAACCTAACAGCTTACCTGCAACCACTGAAATTACACCGCCTGAAGTAAACACCACAGCATAGCGCGGTTTGCTTTGAGCCAATTCATCACACAAATCTTGTAAAGCGACTTCAATTCGACTTTTAAACTCAGGCCATGATTCATCGTATTCATGGTGATAGTCGCCACCTGTCCAGCGTTCAATTGCCCCTTCAAATATCTTGGCCAAATATGCACGTGGGTTCGACTCTTTAGCCACATCGGCTTTTAGTAAATGTGGCTCGTTAAAACGCGGTTCGTAATGAGCAAAGACTTGCTGATGATTGAACTCATTCCATGCAGAATCTGTTAAGACATCCACCTCAGGAAAGCATTCAACCAAAGAAATACATGCCGTTTGCTGATGTCGCTGCATGGAGCCTGACACCACCATAGGCGCTTCTTTTAAGATCTGATCAAAATATTGACCCAAAATTTTAGCTTGGAGCTCACCATTGGGAGAGAGTTGATCATAACTTTCTGCACCAAAGGATGCTTGCCCGTGGCGAATGAAATAAATAGTGGTCATTTGCCTAATATTTCCTTCATTTTGACAATGTATTTTTGAGCGACTTCATTGGCTTCAATTTTTTGTAAACCAATCAATTTAAGTGCACGAATATGGAGAGCATGAATCAAAATCCAAAAATCTTTGAAGGCAGGGTTATTGGTCTGTTTGTGGTGATAGCGATAATAAATTTGCTGGGCAATCACGGCTAAACGGAAAATACCAAAGACTTCATAAAAGGTCCAATTTTCTACTTCTAAACCTGTTTTTTCTAAATAATAATCGACCACTTCTTTACGTGTGAACATGCCTTTAAGATTTGTCGGTTGACGACGTGTCGCTTTAAAAAGTGCACTATCCGACTCTTCAACCCAATATGCCAAAGCCGAACCTAAGTCCATGAGTGGATCACCAAGCGTTGCCATTTCCCAATCCAAGACACCAATAATTTGTGTCGGATGATTCGGATCTAAAATGACATTATCAAAACGCCAATCGTTATGAATCACACAGGTTTTTGAGTCTGCTGGAATATTATCTTTCAGCCACTTTCGCACATATTTAAATGAAGGGACATTAATGGTTTTGGCTTTTTCAAAACGAGCGTCCCAACCTTCCACTTGACGACGACAGTAACCCTCACCTTTACCAAGGTTCTCAAGTTCTGTGCCTTGGTATGGGACTTGATGAAGTTCGATCAGTTTATCAATCACATTGATACATAACTCACGAACTTGGGGTTCTTTAAAATCTAACTCTCTCGGTAAATTGGCCCGTGGAATAATGCCTTCTACGCGTTTCATCACGTAGAAGTCACAGCCAAGAACAGTTTCGTCCTGACACAATGCAACCATTTCGGGAAGTACAGGATAGAAAGGGGTTAAATTCTTTTGCACTCGATATTCACGTGCCATGTCATGTGCAGATTTAGCTTTGGTACCTTTGGGTGGGCGGCGTAGAATTAGATCGACATTGTCGTATTTCAATCTATACGTCCAGTTAGATGCACCGCCTGAATATTGCGTTACTTCAACCTGCCCTTGTAGATCGACACCTTGTGCTTTGAGCCAGTTTTCTACGGCTATAGCATCCAGTTCTTCACCCGCCCGAACTGTTCCACCTACATCAATCGCTGACATTCTTTTTTCCCAAACTATCAATCTTTTCTTTATAACTTAGAAGATCATCTATTCTTATTTCAACACGATGAATTAAAGAGATGATCTTCTCCTCTATTATTTTTTACGACGCGTACTATAGCCGCGTTTTGCCAGTTCTAGTTTTGCAATCATGCCTTTATGGACTTCATCTGGCCCATCAGCCAATCGCAGTGAACGTGCTTGAGCGAAGAAACCTGTCAAAGGCGTATCACGCGACACACCTGCTCCGCCGTGAATTTGAATCGCCATATCGACCACTTTTTCAAGCACACTTGGCGCAACGACTTTAATCGCAGAGATTTCGGTTAACGCTGCCATATTCCCTAAAGTATCCATTTTATACGCAGCATACAAGGTTAATAAACGTGCTTGATCAATTGCAACACGTGCATCAGCCACGCGCTCTAGGTTTCCACCTAATTTTAAAATTTCTTTGCCAAATGCAGTACGACTCATACCACGATCGATCATCAACTCTAAAGATTTTTCCGCAGCACCAATGCAGCGCATACAGTGATGAATACGACCCGGGCCTAAACGACCTTGGGCAATTTCAAAACCTTGACCTGCACCACCAATAAAGTTGGAAACAGGAACACGAACATTACTAAAGCTAATTTCGCCGTGACCATGGGGTGCATCGTAGTCACCAAAGACTGGTAACATTCGTTCTATTTTGACTCCAGCCGTTTCAACAGGCACTAAAACCATCGAGTGTTGATGGTGGCGATCTTTAGTTTCATCTGGTGTATGTGCCATAAAAATAATTATTTTGGCATTGGGGTCACCTAAGCCTGAAGACCACCATTTACGGCCATTTAGCACAATCTCATCGCCTTCGATCACGGCTGTTGCTTGCATATTGGTCGCATCGGATGAAGCAACAGCTGGTTCTGTCATACAGAAAACAGAACGAATTTTTCCATCTAAAAGCTGCGTAAGCCACTCTTGCTTTTGAGTTTCAGAGCCATAACGCCACAATACTTCCATATTGCCACTGTCAGGCGCATTACAGTTAAATACGGTCGGCGCAAGAAGACTGCGACCTGTGAGTTCTGCAATATGAGCGTACTCTTGAACCGATAGACCTTGGCCCAATTCAGGACATGGCAAAAACATATTCCATAAACCCGCAGCTTTTGCTTTGGCTTTGAGCGTTTCAAGTTGTACAGGCCACTGCCATTTGGTCCAGTCGCCACCTTGGTTCAGTTCATGTACCTCATGCCAAAAGTCAGTTTCGATCGGCTCAATTTCGTTTTGAATAAATTGTTTGGTACGTTCTACATAATCTTGAGCACGTGCTGAAAGTTCAAACATGGCTGCTTCCTTCGATCTATTTTGATATTTTCGCTTTACATCAACATAACCTGAAAACTAATATGAACAAAATGATTTTATTTTATAGATCAGCATGAACAGTATTCATAGTAAGTCACCCATTGATATGGGGCTTTTTCATCGCATCGATATCAATTTATACCCGCTTTTTATTGCAATTTATGAGCAAAAAAGTATTTCTAAAGCAGCTCAAATCTTGTCGATTACGCAGTCTGCTGCTAGTCATGCCTTGCAGCGTCTACGTAGCCATTTAAAGGATGATTTATTTGTTCGCTCTGGCAGCCAAATGCTTCCAACACCTTTTGCAGAACAAAATTACCTAATTATTAAAAATGCTTTAATTGCAATTCAAAGTATTTCCATGCAGCAGCAAAGCTTCGACCCCAACATGGTTCAAAGCCTAAAAATTGCGATTCATGATGAAATCGAACCAATTGTTTTCCCAAAGTTAGTTGCTCACTTTCAGAAACTTGGACTAAGTATTCAGTTCATGAGTAGCAAGCTTGACCGTAAAACAGTAGATGCTGATTTAGTTTCTCAGCAAATTGATTTTGTAATTGATTTGGAACAAAACTTTGGCGATAAAATTCAATTTGAGAGCTTGGTCAAAGACCAGTTTGTGGCTTGTACTCAGCTCCAGCAAATCAATGCTGAATTGTATTTGGCTGCACCACATATTGGTGTATCTTCGCGGCGTACTGGTGTTTTGGTTGAAGATGTTCATTTAAATCGTAAGCAACTGTCTAGGCAGGTTTTTTTGCGTTGTCAGCACTATTCCACTGCGCTACAAATTTTAGAGCAATATCCAAATGCAATTTTAACGATTCCTCAAAATATTTTGAGCCATTTGCATGTTTCCCCTCTGCTCAATATTTTTGATGTTCCTGTGAAACTGCCGCAGATGAATATTGGAATTTATTGGCATAAAAATTTAACTGAAAATAAAAGACACCTTTTTTTTAGGAACGAAATTTATAAAATTTTTGCTTAGGCTATTTTATAAAATTTAAAAAAAATCGAAGTTCTAACTTAGTTCCTGTATTGACTGTCATTTGGAACCTCTAAACAACCAACGCACCAGTCTTACAAATTACTCCTTGTTTTTTCTAATTCTGTATCTTTGTTATATACACCATAACCATTTGTAGGAACACTCAATTTGAAAGTAAACAATAAGCATCTCATCTTAAGATGCTTAAAATATGGAATAAATGTTAATTTCTTAATAGCACCTATAAGGAATTAAAGCCGTTTAGAACTTAGCGACCGTACCAAGAGTTTATTCTTTTTTACATAGCTAACGGTAAATCTTCTTGTTTAGCTCGTTCAAATGCATCAAAAAATTCTTCGTGTTGTACTTCCCTATTTACCACAGCGCATACTGCTTTATCTTCTGCAGTTTTTTGATCTACCTCTTCGCCCTTTCCACTACGACGGGACTCATATACCGTTCTTTGACGGAAATAACTAAAAGGTTCAGCATTACTCATAAAACCGTACTTAGAGTCATGAATATAGTTTTGATAAAAGCTCATAATTTCTGGTGTTGATTCTTTATGCCAACTCGCGAACTCCCAATCTTCTACGTCTAAGAAAAACTCATATGCTTTTGAAACAGGTGACAATATTCTAAAAATATTTATTCCACCAGATTTATTAGGTGCTGTTAGGTTTTGTAATTTTTCTAAGCGGCTGATTTCAGTTGCCATATCTGATGGGCCGATCGGTAATATTTCACGAAATTTATTATCTTTACGTACATTTTGACTGACAGAGGCTGTCTTGCTTCTCGCCAATGTTCCATACGCACTATAATAAACTTTCATAGCGGCAGCAATTTGATCTTGAACTTTTCCTGTAGATGGTATTAGTGCTTTTACTGCATCATACAAACGCTGTGTTTCGTTTTGAATTTCAAACTGTTCAGTAAATAATGCCCCATATTTTTCTTTTAATTGGTTATAGTCAAACATTCGAACACCTGCACTGACAGCATCTTCCAACATATCTTTCAATGGGATACGGGCAAAGTTATCATTTACATTCTGGCTGCCAGGTGTATAGCCACCACCCACATCGGAATGCATGCCTGGATAAACAAGTTCTTTCCAATTTGGATTGGAAATTTGACCATTTTCTTTATGAATTAAATCCACGGGGAAAGCAAAGCGCAGCTCATTTCCTGCTACATGGTGCACACACATTTTGATGCGTTCATCAATGACCATATCCCGACCATCAAAGGTTAAATTATTATTTAAGTTGGTCGCGGGTAGGCCAAATGAAGCAACGGTATCAAAGATACCCATAAATTTAAATTCTATGGGGTATTTTCCAGTGCCGTAACTTAAACCGTTACAATCAGATTCGCATTGCCACATAAATTGATTCGTAAATGCACGGGCTAGAGCTGCTCCACGAGAGAAGCCGAATGTAGAAATATTAATTTTTTAATGAGGCGATGTTGCTTTAAACTATTATCGACCTCTGCAAAACTATACACTTTTTTTTTCACTGGCATATTTACCTGTGTCTATTTCTGATTTTTTTGCATTTATAATCATGACTTGCTTTAAAGCATCATTCAGCTGATCTTCGCCATAATCTAGGCGTCGGGTACCACCTGTCCCCACACCAAGGCCAAAACCACTATGGTCTTGCATCATAGCGAGTGCACGTTGAAATATATTTAACTCGCCATTAAAACGTGTGCCTACGCCTGATACATAGATTGCATAATTAGAAGTTGAATTATTTATTCTACTATCTACAACATATTGATTAGCACTACGCCATAATCGAGCAGGGTTAGACCACTTCTTTTTTTCCTCATCGGCATCTTTGTTATTGCCTGTACCATCAAAAAAAACTGAAATATGGACTACATCTGAACAATCTTGTTTTGCAGTAGGTGGAGTATTGGAAACATCACTATTGGTTTCTGCTGTCCGTTTTATAATCGTTTTCGTAAACATTAGCTACGCTCACTATCTATTATTTTTTCAATTGATTTAGCCATTTACTACCTTTTTCAGTTGGATTTGGCCAGTTATTAGATGTCGTAACTTCAACTGTGTCATCTGGATATAAATGTGCCGCTAAATATTTCTTACCTTTTAATGGCTTTGTTGCACAAACCTATCTGTAAAGGGTTTTTCAGCGATATAATTTTCAAATGAAGAAGCCTACACACAAAATCTACCGCACAACCAATTGGCCCGCATATAACCGAGCACTCATGAGTCGCGGAAATATTGCCATTTGGTTTGATCCTGCTACGCAATGGTATGCGCCATCAAAAGGCAAACAAGGGCGAAATCAAACCTACTCCGACGCAGCCATCCAATGCTGCTTAATGATTAAATCCTTATTCCGTCTGTCTTTACGTATGGTCACTGGCTTTGTGCAAAGTCTGATTAAACTTTGCGGATTAAATTGGATAGCTCCAGATTACACCACGCTTTGTAGAAGACAAAAGCATATTGATATTGTAATCAGCTACCAAAAAAGTAGCGATGGGCTGCATCTACTCATGGACTCTACAGGCATGAAGTTTCTAGGTGAGGGCGAATGGAAACGCAAGAAACATGGACCTGAATATCGTCGCCAATGGCGTAAACTTCATATTGGTATAGATGCTAAAACCCTGCAAATACGAGCAGTTCAGCTTACAACCAATAATGTCAGTGATTCACAGGTGCTTGGTGATTTACTTAATCAGATTCCACAAGATGAGCGGATTGACTCTGTTTATACCGATGGAGCTTATGACACCAAGCAATGCCGTCAGGTCATTGCAGATCGGCAAGCGCATGCGGTGATTCCACCTAGAAAAAATGCGAAACCATGGAAAGATACAAAGAGTAGCTCGCTAGAGCGAAATGAATTACTTCGAACAATTAAACGTTTAGGCAGGACACTATGGAAAAAATGGTCAGGCTATCATCGGCGAAGTTTGGTTGAAACTAAGATGCATTGCATCAAATTATTAGGAGATAAACTCAGTGCAAGGAGTTTTGATAGCCAAGTGAATGAGATCCATGCACGTGTAGCAGTCCTTAACAGATTTACGGAATTAGGTCGACCACTTACCCAAGTTACGCCTTAAATTTGGCTCAATTAGGGGCGCTTTGCATTTCAAATCTTTGTGCAACAAAGCCAAGCCATGCGAAAAAGCACAAGAAAGGTTTATGGCGCGGAACCCGCCCTATTCGCCCGAGTGACTACCGCAAAATGAAGAAGTAACCAATCTGTAAAACTAAGCCTAAAAAAAGCCGCTCCATATAAAGCGGCTTTTTCATTGATTATTTGAAGACTTTAAAGCGTACAGCATCATCCACAAAGCCTTTTTCTTTAGCTTCGCCCTCAACTGAACCAAAGACCAGTTGTGCTCGCAGTTTCCAACTTGCAGGCACATTCCACTCAGCATGGACTTCTTCATCTACAATTGGATTGTAATGCTGTAAAGATGCACCTAAACCTAAAGTATGTAATGCAGTCCAAGTTGCAAACTGCGCTATTGCAGTTGAATGCTCTGCCCATACTGGGAAATTTTCAGCATAAGATGGAAATTGCTCTTGTAGGTTCTGAATTACCTCTAAATCTTCAAAAAATAAAACTGTTCCCACACCTGCTGCAAAACTGGCCATTTTTGCCGTTGTTTTAGCCGCACTTTTTTCATCTTTAGCGTAAGACTTCAGTTTTTCAGCCACAAAAGTCCAAAACTTTTCATGTTCCGCATTAAATAAAATTACCGCCCGAGATGACTGTGAATTGAACGATGATGGGCTTTGTTTAATGGCAGTTTGAATCAAATCAGTTAAAAATTCAGGGCTGTGCTCGACCTTTTTACCAATGGCATAAATGGTACGACGCTTTGTGATTAAGTCGATGAACTGATTTGACATATTATGAAATCCTTACGGCTATAGTGTGAATGATGACCCAATGTATCAAGCAATATTAATTCCAACATTTGACCAAATAATAAAATTTAGTGCTTTAGATGCAGTTTAAATACTTTCTTGTTCTCGCAAATACATAGTTTTGCTATCGATATAAAAAATCCTCCATTTGGAGGATTTTTTGAATGACTTAAAATTTGGCTTCTAAGACTTGAGTTGGAATTTTATTTTTCCATAAGTCACGAAGAACGGGTAAATAGAACTTTTCACCCAGTTCAACCAATTCTGCATCGATCAATGCATGAATCTCATGCATAAATAAATAATCGAGTTCAACTGTTTTCAACTGTTGCTGTGCTTTTGCAAAGTCTTTGCGCTTTTGTTGTGCACGTTTCACTAGAGCATCGGCAAAATCTTTATCTTTAAACTGTTTGATCGCGTTTAAGCGTAATTCAATCACGCCCCAACCACTCAACAACAGTTTGAAAAGTTCAAAGTCAGCCGTAGTTGATTCCCATGTCATTTCTTCAAGATTTTCATTTTCAGGTAGTACAGGAAGTAATAACTCCATAACACTTGGGAAAATCTTTTTGAAATTTAAAACAAATTTAACAGGATGTTCACCCGGATAATCGTTAAATTGCACGTTTTTCTGAACATCTGTCAAATAAATATCAAGCATGGTAACTCATCAGCAGTTTATCTTTAGTCGACCATTGTACCGACTTCGCCCAAAGATAAAAACCGCTGATGTTCATTTGCTCTTTAGTTGAGCATCTGGACCAAGGGCTATTTTACATTTGGTGAAATCATTTGCTCTGGACGTACTACTTCATCAAACTGCTCAGCCGTGACTAAGTTCAACTCTACGGCCACCTGTTTTAACGTTTTCCCTTCTTTGTAGGCTGTTTTGGCAACTTTCGCTGCATTTTCATAGCCAATCACTGGGTTTAAAGCCGTAACTAACATCAATGAGTCATGTAAGAAGTGATCAATTTTTTCACGGTTTGGTTCAATACCCACTGCACAGTGATCATTAAAACTATTACATGCGTCACCCAAAAGCTGAATCGACTGCAATAAATTAAACGCAATCACTGGCATGAATACATTCAACTCAAAGTTACCCGATGCGCCCGCAACATTAATCGTGGTGTCATTGCCCAAGACTTGAGCCACCACCATGGTCATCGCTTCACTTTGAGTCGGATTCACTTTCCCCGGCATAATACTTGAGCCTGGCTCATTTTCTGGAATACGTAACTCGCCAAAACCACAACGCGGGCCACTTGCCAACCAGCGAATGTCATTGGCAATCTTATTCAAACTTACCGCAAGCGTTTTTAATGCACCCGAGGCAAACACTGCTGCATCACGCCCAGCCAATGCTTCAAATTTATTTGGTGCAGTCACAAAAGGTAGTCCAGTCAACTGTGCCAGTTGCTCCGCTGATTTTTCTGCATAATCAGGATGAGCGTTCAGTCCTGTTCCTACAGCTGTTCCACCTAAAGGTAGTTCATACAAACCTGAAAGTGCTTGTTGTAAACGCTTTAAGCCGTGATCGAGCTGAGAAACATAACCGCTAAATTCTTGGCCTAAGGTTAAGGGTGTCGCATCTTGTAAATGAGTTCGGCCAATTTTGACGATGTCAGCAAATGCTTGAGACTTTGCCTCTAAAGTATGTCGAAGCTGGGTAACTGCAGGAATCAGTAATTCATTGATCTGAATGCTTGCTGCGACATGAATCGCCGTTGGGAACGAGTCATTGGTCGACTGAGCACGATTCACGTGATCATTCGGGTGTACAGGTTTTTGTGCGCCTAAAGGATTCCCGAGTTTCTGATTGGCGATATTGGCAATCACTTCATTACAGTTCATGTTGCTTTGTGTGCCTGAACCAGTTTGCCATACCACCAAAGGAAACTGACTATCCCACTGCCCTGCAATCACTTCATCCGCAGCACCGACGATGTATTGCGCCAGTTCTTGTGGAATTTGGTTAAGTTCAGCATTGGTCTGTGCTGCTGCTTTTTTCACCAAGCCCATGGCACGAATCATTGGTCGTGGTAAACGTTCACTGCCAATTTTAAAGTTTTGCAAACTACGCTGAGTTTGAGCACCCCAAAGTGCTTCGCTCGGTACTTCAACTTCGCCCATCGTGTCATGTTCAATACGTGTTTGCATTTTAACCTCTTCCTTTTTAAGTGAATTGCAAAATGATTATTTTGCGCTTGTTTTCCTTATCTTAATGATTAAGCAAAAATATGTAAATGATAATTGTTATCATTAAATTAATTAACGGCCATCTAAACTTTGTTGGTAGAAACGCCATCCATCTTCAAGGGTTTGTTCTAAACTGCGTTTCGCTTGCCAGTGTAAAACGTTTTTCGCTTTACTACACTCTGCTGCGACCTGATCTAATTCCACGATATGCGAATCCACAACATCGACTGTAGCAATATCACTTTGTGTTACATTTTCAACTTTTTCAACCAACTGCTGTATCGATACACTTTGACCTGCGATATTAAAGGCTTCACAAGCAAACTGTTGAGTACTTAACCATTGTAGCGAAGCCGCAATCGCATCACAGGCATCGAGGATATGTAAAAAACTACGCTCTACGGTATGATCTGTGGTTTGTGCACTTTTTCTGAGTTCAATGTGATCACGCTGTTTTGCAGCGACTTGCATCAACAGTGGAATAATATTTTTCGGTAAAGGTGGGAACAGTTCTCCGAGCATCGCATTTTCAAATGCACCAGCAACATTGCCCATACTTAAAATTGCAATTTTCCATTCATTATCCGTTTTTGCTGTATCTCGAATAATTTCTTCGACCATTTGCTGCGATTTGATATACGGGTTTGGATAGCCGAAATTCAGCTCCAAATCTTCTTTTAAATGTAGGCTGGATTCACCATAGACCGCAAGACTGGAAAGATGAACCAAAGTGCGTACACCTGTGCGCTGCATGGCACGCAGTAAACTCATGATACAACTGACATTGTCATTATAGTATTCCAAAGGCTTCAGTACAGATTCTTCAAGCGATTTAAAACTTGCAGCATGCACTACCGCATCGATGGAATACTGCTCAAAAACTTTGTTTAAAGCAGGCGTATTTCGTATATCAATTTTGACAAAAGGCACGTACATGCCACTAATAAATTCTAATCGTTCAAGAGTTTGTAAGTTCGCATTGGATAAATTGTCTACAATAATGACCTCTTGCCCATGCGCCATAAAGCTCAAAGCAATATGAGAGCCTATAAAGCCTAAACCACCAGTCACTAAAATCATTGTATACTACCTTTTTATTATGAAGTCCGAATGTACCAAGCAAGATTTGGACATTCCTCTAGTGAAGTTTGATGAGTACTTTATTACTAATTACCTCCGCACCGAGTTCAATTCATGCATGGCATGCTCTAGGTTTAGCGCAAGCACTGCATGGGAAAAATGAACCCTTTCGAGTGTTTTTCTACCAAGATGCTGTTCAAGTTGCCAATGCCCTGCAATGGGTACCTGACGACCAACGGAATCTATGTTCTGAGTGGCAAAAACTCGCCATTCGCCTACCCGTTTGTGTAAGTGCAGCTTTGGCCCGAGGAATTACCGATGCCGAAAATGCACAGCGTCATCAGTTAGCACAGCATAATCTTGCTACAGGTTTTGACTTGGTAGGCCTAGGGGAACTAGCCGATGCCGTTCAGTCTGCGGAGCGCTTAATTCAATTCTAAGTGCTAAGTTTTCAAGAATTTGTTGCTTTTAAAAGGTATATTGTGTGAAATCTGTACTGGTTATTTTAACCCAAGCCAATTTGAACTCTTTGCAAGTGCATGAAAGCCTGTCTGCAACGATGGTTCTCGCGACTTTTGGCTGTGAAGTCAAAGTCCTATTACAAGATGCTGCGCTCAGCTTATTAAACAATTCTCAGTCATTTGAACCCTTAAAACATGCATTTAAACTGGCTTCAAACATGGTTGATAGCTTTGAGTTTTATGACCTGAGCCCAATTTGGATTGAAACCAAAAATCAAGCTTCTGCCTTTGTTCAACAAACCGAGCAAGAAATAGAATGTATTGAACTTAATGCCAATTTAATACAACAGTTTGACCATGTATTGTATTGGTAAGGAGCCAGCTATGAGCAAAACACTTTATCTCGTGCAGTCTCCATTTTCTGCGACAGAGCTAGCGCTGAGTAAATTACAAAACCTGTATCAATCAGGGGATGATGTGGTTTTAATGGGAGATGCAGCCCTGTATATAGAGCATACTTTTATTCAACAGTTGCCTTGTATATTTGTGCTTGAGCAGGATGCTGAAAATATCGCTGCTGCCCATCCGAGTAACCTAGAAACCATCAGCTATGCTAGGTTTGCTGAGCTATGCTTAAACCATAGTCGTTGTATCAGTTTGAAATAGTTTTGAGTGTTTAGATGAATTTAGAATTAGACCAAGATGGTCATTTGGTTGATTACACCATTTGGAATCAAGAGGTTGCAAAAGATTTAGCAAAATCTTTAGAGCTTGAATTGACCGATTGGCACTTTGAAATCCTCATAGCAGTGCGTCAATTTTACCAACAGTTTGGACACTCACCTGCAACACGTCCGCTGATTAAGTTTTTAATGAAAACAGTCAGTGCAGACATCAATAATGCCATACTGCAAGAAAAGTTTAATACTGGGCTTGTAGCGCGCCATCTGAGTCGTTTGGCAGGCGTGCCAAAACCTGCAAACTGTTTATAAACTTAAGCTTGTTTAACGTCTGATTGAGCAGCTAAAGCATCGACATAAACCTGTGTCGGTATCGCTTTGATGTCTTTGGCATGTATGGCATCACCACATTCGTTACAAACCAAATGTGGCTGAATGCTATGCCCACAGGTTTTATGGATAAATTGTACGGGACGACCTAAGCCCTCGTCCATCCATTGATCGGCCCATGTTGCCATGGACATCAGCACTGGGTATAAAGCCAAACCTTTTTCAGTCAGACAATATTCAAAGCGCTCTTGGCGATCTGTATAGGGTCTTTTCTCCAAAATATCATGTTCAACCAAACGCTTTAAACGCTCAGAAAGCACATGACGAGTGACACCTAAGTTTTGTTGAAAACTTTCAAAACGGCGTGCACCCAAGAATGCATTTCGTAAAATCAACATCGTCCACCGATCGCCAATCACCGACAGCGTTCGTGCAATTGAACACGGTTCTTCCCCGATCTCATCCCATTTCATTGTAAAAAAACCAAGTCTCTCTTAGTTCTAACGTTAAAAGATTTAAGACCATAAGAAAAGCTCTTTTTACCCAGCTTTTCTTATGTTGATTTAACATTTAAGACGGCTCAAAGATATCTGAACTTCATGAAGACCTAAGCACAGCTCATTTCAGTATTTTGGGGTTGGTCAGGGATCATAAAATCTTCCATTCCCAGCTCACCTTTTTGATATTCATTGAGACGTTTTTGAATGACATAAAACAGCGCTTTTTTGTGCGCTTTTGACAGGTTCATTTGTTGAAGTTGCTGCTTCAGATGCCCTAACAACACATCTGTTGGCTGGTTCTCTTCTTCCATCAAATACAAATAGCCAAAGATCGCACCACTTAATAGCGCTTCAAAAGAAAATCCGTTTGAAACATTGTACGCGACCGATGAAAATACACGTTCAAAAGCACTCAACTTACGCAGTGGATCACGCCCAACCCGACTACATGGGTCTTTATAGGCATACTGACAAGATTGATCAAAACTTCGTGCTAAGCGCGTTAAATCATTTTTGCGTTTTGGCAGGTAATGCGCCAGACCTTGCATCACTTCTGCAAGCAGTTTTTCAACGTAATACTGCACTCGCGGGTCGCCCATCGCTACACCAATAGTCTGATGCCCGAGTAGGCTCGCATACCACGCAGTCATGGCATGTACACCATTCCATAAACGGTTTTTAATAAGCTGAATATCTGAAATTTGATCTACCAAGATCATTTGACGCATTTTACTGAGTAAGGGACTTTTGTTTTCCACATAGATCGGCATATCCATTTCAGCATTGAAAAGGATTAAATCCATATGCTGTAAAATATGACTCGGTTGGAAATTTTGTCTTAAATCTTCTACATATTCACTGGCACGGCGCTCTTGCTCTGCACTCAGTTTACTGACATCTTCAACTTCAATTTGATTACTCTCATCATCAAGTTGATATTGCTTAAAAATGTTGTATTTAATGCACAGTTGACGATAAAGGTTTTTATCGCTCAACTTAGATACCATACGGTTTACTACCGTATCGCAGAAATAGTGTTGCTCTAAAATAAAGTCAGCAACAGCATGGTTTGTTAACTCTACCAATGCTTTACGTACCTGCTCTAGAACCAACTGCTTAGCACCAATTTTATTTAAGATAATTAACAGCGTCAGTGGAGTTTTAACTTGCTCATCTTGCGCCAGATAGCGTGCATAGAGGCCCTGTGCAATGGTTGCAGCTTCACTGGCTAATGCATTTTCAGCTAAACAAATCGCAATTAAACTCGACTCGACGTACATGGCATGCATCTGCTGTAAGTCTTCAGCATCGATAATATGCATATTTTCAATACGCTCATCATAAGACACTTGCCCATAGCGAATACAATACGCCCCAAAAGCGTTTACAGCTGAACGGTATAAACTGTTGCGTGTAGACGCATAGATTTTTTTAGGACGCGTATAGCCATCCCAATGCGACAAGATTTGTGCAATATAGCCTCCGCCAATGGCGCCAAATCCATGAATCCCCACAGTTAGTTGATTTAAAGTTTGAGGAAAGCTTTCTTGTAAATTAGGCATTTCCAGATGCGAGCTATAGATATCTAATTCCGTTAGATAATCATACATATTTTCAAAATAATAATTGGCATGTGCCAACATGCTTGCATTGGGTTCCTTAATATCTTTGAACAGTACACAGATACCCCCAGCATCATGTGCCGAACGGATACCATTTTCAGAGTCTTCAAACATAAAACACTGCGCAGGTTCAAGGTTTAGTTTTTGCGCTGCACTTAAAAAAATTTCAGGATGTGGTTTCCCCTTTTCAACCTCATCACCACAGACCAAAACATCAAAAAACTTATAAACATTGGCATTGATTAAATACTCTTCAGCAATCGCTCTTCGACTAGACGTCGCCACGGCCATACGTAATCCTGCTTTACGTAAGCGTTCTAGAACTTGTACCAAACCTTTTTTAATCGGCACACCATATTGGCGCACTGTATCTAATTCTAATTCATCTGCTCGCTTACGAATCTCTGCATAGGGAACTTCCTGTCCATATTGCTTTTGCGCCAAGGCTTCCGCACTTCGAGCGCTTAAGCCTAAACATGCCATAAGGTAGGCATCTGAAAACTCGACCCCAATTAGCTCTTTGGATGCCTGTTGCAAGGTTTGAAACCGTAAACGCTCGGTATCAAACATTGTTCCATCCATGTCAAAAAGCGCACCGTGCACAATATCATTCTTAAATTTAAACATTTAGCCTCCGTTTTTATGTTTGCACTTAGACTATACAAAAATCGGGCACAGAGACTTTGATCTGATTTTATGAAACATTTTTGTTTACTTATTAATCAATAAATTGGTATTTAGACATTTTTTTGTAAACATAAGGTAATACTAGGTAATCAAAACGTAACCAGAGTGATCATTTTTTAATAAAGCGTGTCTGAAGATGAAATATCTAAAAATGAATTTGATCTTTATATTCATCAATGATCGATAACCATGCACGAGTTGCGGGATTCATCACTACGGTTGAATTCCATGCCATATTTAAGTTCCAACGCAAGCTGGGTTGTTTCACTAAACTGACACTGAATTTTGCGCGATCTAACTGCTCACAATAAATTTGCGGCAATAAAGCAATGCCGACACCTGACTCGACCATTTTGGCAATAAAGTCCCACTGGCTACTTTTGCATAACACTTTGGGTTCAAAACCAGCCGCCATCGCAGCATCTAGAATCACATGATTTAAAGTAAAGGTGTCTGCATATAGTAGAAAGGATTCTTCTTGAAGTTCAGCAAACTGCACCACATCGCGCTTTCTCCACTGTGAATCGTAGTTGGAAAGCAAACACAACGGTGAATCGATAATTTGAATACCTTGAATACTGGGTTTTAACTCGCCCAATAAAATCCCAACGTCAATTTTTTTGGCCAAAATGGCTTCTTCAATGCCTGTCGCACCGACTTCTAAAAAGTTCAATTCAATGTTGGGATATAATTTGTGAAATTTAACGATTAAGGAACTCAACAATACTGAGCCTAAAGGTGGCAAACCCAACCTCAGCACACCTTGTTTCAGCCCACGAATTTGATCTGCTGCTTCAAAGATCTGTTGCTCCTGCTGCAAAATCTGCAGGGCATGCAGATAGACTTGTTCTCCCATATAGGTCAGTTTGACTTCTCGCTTTCGCCCTGCTTCACCTTTATGAAATAGAGGCAGTCCTATCTCGTCTTCTAATTGTTTTAAAGATTTACTAATAGTAGGTTGAGTCACCGATAGCTCCTCCGCAGCAAGACTAAAACTGTGACTTTTCACCAGTTGCACAAATATTTTTAGCGCTTTAAAATCCAAAATTATTCCAATTAAGCATAATTATTATTTTATTATTCATAATTACACGATCAGGTCAAACTTAAAATAACACCAACAACTTATACTCTGTGGCCTTCCGATGCGTTCGTTCAAATTGCCTTATCGTTCTACTCTTCAAATAGGTTTACTGATTGGGCTTTGGTATATCGGAACGCTGATACAAGTCGCCCTGTCTTTACCGATATCAGGTGGGGTCGTGGGTCTAACGCTTTTACTTATTTCTCTGTTAGCGGGTGTATTTAAGCTGGACTGGATTAAGTCAGGTTCGGATTTGCTTTTAGCTGAACTGTTGTTGTTTTTTATCCCCTGTATTATTGGCTTAATCAAATACAAACATCTTTTTCTTACCCAAGGTTGGCAACTGGTTTTCTCTATTGTCCTTGGAACCATTTGCGTGATGACCTGCACTGCCTACTGTGTTTTCTTGGGCTTTAAGCTTGAAGCCAAGTTTCAAAAAAAGCCCAAGCAGTCACATCAGTTGAAAAGTCACATTTAAGGAACAATCATGCATATTCATTTCGTTGCCTTGATCTGTTTTATCGGGACTGTACTGGCCTATCTTTGGGGTAAAAAGTTTTATCAAAAACATCCTTATGTATTGCTCTCACCAGCGGTTTTTATTCCCTGTCTGATTATTTTGTGTCTGGTGTTTTTCAACATCCAATATGACAACTATATGTACTACAGCAAATGGTTAGTCTGGATGTTAGGCCCTGCAACGGTCGCGTTTGCCATCCCGATCTATGAATATCGCAAAGTCATTCAGCAGCATGCTTTTTCGATTGCTTTAGGCATTATCGTGGGTATGTTGGTTGGCGTAGTCAGCTCTTTTTACTTGGCACGTTTGTTCCATTTTGATGCTGTGACCAGTTACAGTCTGATGAGCCGCTCTATCTCTACCCCTTTTGCCATGGAAGTCACGCAAGCCGTCGGAGGCTCAGTCGAGCTGGTGATTTTATTCACTGTGATTACAGGTATCGTTGGTGGACTCTTGGCTAACAGCGTATTGCTTGTTCTAAAATTGGATTCTAAATTTGCTCAAGGTGCATCATTGGGTAGTGCCGCACATGGTTTTGGTACCAGCACTGCTTTCAAACGTCATAAAGAAGAAGGCGTCGCGGCCTGCCTCAGTATGGTTTTGGCAGGTATTTTCATGGTGCTGTTTGGCCCAAGTTTAATTCACGCTGTCGTTTATCTTCTTGGTTAAACATCATCAATAAAGGATCTCATACCACACTACTGAGATCCTTGTTTACTTGTATGTGTTTAAAGCTAAAGTACAGCATCAGCCCCGTCATCAATGCCAATAAAAAATAATAGGGTAAATGCTGATTCCACTGATATAAGCCTGTACTTAACAACGGTGCAAAAACGAAACTCAGTGCTTGCGTAGCTGTGCATAAACTAGCAATTGTAGTTTGTAGCGTGGTTGGTGCGGTTTGGGCTGCCCCCGTGGTAAAAGCTGGGATTAAACAGGCCACGGCGATTCCGTAAAAAATATAAGCTGCTTGGAAAGTCCAAATCTGACTGGCACTCAGTGAAAGTAATAAACCCAAAACCATCGTCACAAGACCGACCCAAAGCAATTGTTTAATCGACCACTTAAACCATTTTGAAATCGCCAATTGCATCAAAACGAGCGCTATCCCCACAATCAATGAACACTGAGAAAAATACACTGCACTTTGGTAGGTATCAAAATGAAATCGATCTTGGATATAAAAACCAGCGGTTAAATTCAGGGTGACAATAGCGACATATAGGCTAAAGCCCAGCAATAACCAAATCCCTAACTTTGACCATTGCAGCTTTTCTGTAGACACGTCTTGTAATTTCGCTGTGGTTTCGTCCCGTTCTTGTGTCTGTGACGCTTGCTTCCCTTGAAAGCCTAGTACAATCCAAGCCGCCATAGCCGTTAGAATAGCCACTGCACCCCACAATGGTGTCAACATGCTCCATGTCAGCAATAATGTCGTCGCTAAAGGACCTATCACCACGCCTAAACTGTTCAGCGCGCCAAACTTCGCCATATTCTGGCTACGTTCCTGTTCACTGTGAAAAGCCGTCATGACATAACTCTGCAGCGCAATTTGTGGCATCGCCATAAAAAAGCCAGTACTGGCACGGGTCAATATCAATAAACTAAACAAAGCAGCAAATGAAATGGCATAACTCAGCCCATAACTGAGTACCGCCGCAAATAAGCCCCAAGTGATCGCCATACCGATAAAACCGATACTTAACAATTGATAAATGCTGAATTTTTGAGTTTGTTTGGAAATATAAATAGCTGAAATGGCCATCACCAAAGCACCAGCCGAAACCAATGCTCCACCTTGCAGTTCAGTCAGCCCCAGTTGCCGAATAAACGGTGCAAGTAAAGGTAAAATCATCGAAAAACAAGCGCCATTGGCAAGGCTGCCTGCAATAAAGATTTTGTTATTGCTATTCATTTTATTATTTAAACCATTTCTTAAAGCGAGATTACAAAGCAAAGAGGTAGCTGAAAGCTACCTCTGGTTGTGCAATTAATATTTTAATGTATAGCTCAAACCATAGGTTCGGCCTTGGGCAGGTAAGCTTGAAATAGCACCATAAACTGACTCCACAGCTTGACTATAGACTGATTTGTAGTCCGTATTCCAAACGTTATATACACCAAATCCGACCGTACCTGGACCTGCTTTGGCATTGGCTATGACGTCCATTGTTGCGAAACCTTTGATTTCAGCAGGAACCGTTGAACCGTACTTTACAGCATCTTTTTTGGCTTTATCAGTACCACCAATAGCAAGAGCTTGAACACGCAGGCTCATATCGTTGTTAAACTGCCACTCAGAGAATGCTGTACCTTTCAGTGGTGCAACACGGATTGCATCTAGCTCTTGCCACTTCCCTGCGGTATTTTTAAATTGTCCGCGGGTATAAGCCATGGTTCCACCCACTGTCCAATTTGGCTGTAGTCGATATGACAGATTTCCTTCAATACCATAAACGCGCTCATCGGTATCTAGTACTTCAATCGTGTAGTTGGGACGGCCAAACTTTAAACTTTTATCTGAGTCATTATAGAAAGTGGTGACACTCGCATTTAAACCATTTGCAGCTTGTACACGCCAGCCCAGCTCATAGTTATTAACTTTAATTGGATCAATAGTTTGACTATTCACAGTAAAACTTGCAGGTACATCACGAAGCATACGTTGAATATCAGGTAAACTTGATCCTTGAGAAAAGTTTGCAAAAACTTGTTGAGCATCCGTCAAATGATATACAGCACCAAGATTAAATAATGTTGCATCATGTTTGATCGTACCACCATTTAAAGCAATTGGTGTATATGTTGGAATAGC
This sequence comes from Acinetobacter sp. CAU_H_S139_7, assembly GCF_058599305.1. Taxonomy (NCBI): domain Bacteria; kingdom Pseudomonadati; phylum Pseudomonadota; class Gammaproteobacteria; order Moraxellales; family Moraxellaceae; genus Acinetobacter; species Acinetobacter sp. CAU_H_S139_7. The sequence goes on along the minus strand of NZ_CM178651.1, from coordinate 1,605,613 downwards.
ATCTGCAACCATCGCTTCACTGTAAGGAATCGAGTCCTGAACTTCACTATCAATACGCTCATGACGAATACCAGCTTGTAGATTTAAGCGATCCGTAACATCGAATTGAGTTTGTAAGAAAAGACCAAATTTCGACGTATCGACATCAGGACCAAAGACATATTCATTTTGTGGATCGAGTGTCAAACCATTACTCGCCATAAAGGTTCCAAGATTATATTGTTGTGCAGTCTGAGAACCCTGCTCAAAATCATAATCCATACCATAAGTTAGGTTCAGACTACGACTACCAAGATCAAAGGCTTTTTGTAAAGCTAGTCGAGCGCCCCATACATCAATATCCGTTTCCGATTGCGTTACGATATATGTGCCACCACTTGGAATTGCAGCATGCGCTAGATAATTTGCACTTGGATAAAAACGTCCTGTTTCTGAACGATAATAAGCTTCTGCATTTAATATCTGCCCTAATAAATCTTGATGCTCATATTGCAGATTGAAGTTCGAACGTTTGGTTCTTGGCTGAGTATCGAGATCTAAACCTTTTACAGCATTTAAAGTCGGCTCCGCACCAAATAGAACGGCTAAGCCTGTACCATAATCAGGACCATACTCACTATCTTGCTCATCATTATAATATTGCGCACCAAAGCTTAGCTTTTGATTGTCAGTAAATTGCCAACTTAGGCGACCATTCACATCGACAGTTTCTGTGTCTTGACGATCAGTCTGTGCAACTTCAGGTCCGATACGCTCACCGTGGCTATCTTGAAATTCGCCACGTTTGTTATAACTCGCACCCAAATAACCACTCATATCACCTTGATTAAAGGCAACCGATTGGAATGCTTCATATGCCATAGCATCGCTACGGATATTATCACCCGACGTCACACCGAGTTTAGATTCAAAGCTCAGTGCATCATCACTACCTTTTTTGGTAATGATATTGATAATACCGCCTGTCGCACCTGCACCATAGATACTACTTGCACCAGATACCACTTCGATACGTTCAATCGAATTTGGGCTGATACTATTCAACTGACGTGAACTATCACGAGAACCTGTCTGAGGCACGCCATCAATCATGTACTGCACCACACGACCACGCATGGTCATGCCATAGTTTGAGGTTGTTCCGCTACTCGGTGTAAGAGATGGAACCAGTGTTCCCAAAATATCGGCAATGCTCTTGCCAGCATTGGCCTGTTTTTCAATTTCAGCTTGGTCAATGCTGTAAACTGTCCCCGCAATATCCGCAATACTCTTTGCAGAGCGGGTTGCTGTCACCACAATCGGTGCAAGTTGTGTGGTTTCTTTTTGTTGGGCTTCAACACCGCTTGTCTGACTTGCTGAATTTGTTAGAACGTTATCTTGAGCATATAACTGTGTACATACAGCCAGTGTTAAACAAGTCAACTGCATAGGTAACATAAAACGGTTCATTTCTTTGTCCTTTTATTAAATTTCTTGATTCAACAGTTTTTGTTGAGTTTTTTGATGACGTGCAATGATGTATTGGCTCAGTAGTACACTGACTACAGACGCAACCGCCAACACCACATAAAAACGGCCATAGCCAAGTGATTTGGCTAAAAAGCCCGATGCCGCTCCCCCGATGAAATAAACCAGTAGCTCAAAGCACACTAAAATAGTGAAATCAGTGCCTGCCTGTTCTTTGGAACTGCTTTGCATGAAATAGGCATATAACGAAGTCATCGCGACATAACGAATCGCAAGCATGACAATGACAAATCCCCCCAAGAGCAAATGCCACTGGTTTAACCAGCCCAAAATAATGGCTGCACCAATCACCCCATACAACGCCGTTCGACACCACCCCGCCCAAATGAGCAACTGTGTAGCCTGAATTTTTTTCAATAAAAATGCGGCACTCACAGCAGCGAGCAAACCCACACCTGCGCCAATCACAGACATCAACACCCCAATTTGGGCAAGTGTCCATTTCTGATCAATCAGCATTGGATTGAGCATCGCCATTGCTGGTGCTTCCACCACGCGATAACACAGGATCAGTGCTAAGGCAGATAAAATTTCGGGACGTTTGAAAGCACGGACTAAGCTAGGCGATTGTTTGGCAATATTTGTCTGTTCGTTTGCATTTTCTTGAATATAAAAAACAGCAAACATCGTTAAAGCGGTCATGAGCGCTAAACACACCAATGCGCTTTCCCAGCCATAGTACTGGTATAGCCACAGTGTAGCTGCGCCCCCCAACATACTCCCCAAAGCGACCCCTATACTCTGAGCCATACTACCCAGGCGGTACTCAGATGCTGAAAAGGTTTCTACGGTATAACCATCTATGGCAATGTCTTGTGTCGCCGCAAAGCTTGAAATCCACAAGCCAATCACAACAAACACCACCAGTCCATAAGAGAACTGGGTAAATGCCAAGGCCAATACCCCAAGTACCAGTGCTACTTGTGTAAAGAGCAGCCATGTTTTTCTTTTACCTAACTTTTTGATATAAAGCCGGTCAATGAGTGGTGCCCATAAGAACTTAAACGCCCATGGAATATAAAGCAGCGACAGCATTCCAATCCAACGTAAGTCTACCCCCTGATGTCGTAAAATAGCGGGCAATGCCACATTGTAAAAATACAAAGGTAAGGCATGTGCCAGATATAAAACAATGACAACGGCTAAGCTCAAAGCTGAGATTTGGCGTGTTGCTCTTTGTGTATTTAGGTTTTGCATATCCACCTCTGCACTGCCCATTGCAGTGCATCAGAATGATCAAGTGTGACGTAGTAAGGCACCCGCCATGCAGCATGCAGCGAAGGTGTATTCAGTCGTTGTTGGTCGGTTGGGTCTTGTGCAATTCGAACCAGACCCAAGCAGTATTGAAAAAAAAGTTGTTTATACTTTTTGTACCAAGCTGCTTGTAGTTGGCGATATTCCTCAGGAAATTCCGTACCGATATCGGTTTGCATGACCAAAACAAAGTGCTGTTTCTTTAAGAAAAAACGTTCAACTTGACTGAGCCATTGTTCAAATTCGGCAACAGTGACATGCGCTGAAAAGCGCATGTCCATGATTTGTATATGTTCTGAGCTATAGCTCATGTAAGTTCCTCAGTCCTATTGAGTGGGTTATGGTTTTGCATAAATGCATTTGAATCAGTTAAATACCCTCCAAATTTTTCATAGAATTTTTGTTTAAAGCAGTAATACAACATGGCCGTTTTTTCAGGCATCGGGATCAAGCGCTGCGCCTCATAGCACATTTCTTCCACTACTGCGGCATAAGGTTTAACGGTGTGGTCAGGCTCCCCGACAATTTTGTCGGAAGGTGCATTTTCAAAAATATAAAAACCTAATAGCCGCATCACTGGACGCAAGTAGCCTTTGCCGAAAGCCGACTTTTCACCAAACAATAAATGCCAACCGAGGTCTAAATCATCACCATCGTAATAACGTCCTAGACGGTCACGCTTGCCTTCATAGATTTCGGTATAGCCCACATCCTGTCCATCCACCCCAACGATCAACAAACGGTGATGGTCATCGGCCAGCATTTTTTCAAAATACACCGCGAGATCAACTTCAGACTTATTCAGCTGCCACTGTGGAATAACATGAGGCTCATGCATCCATTTATGTAACAGTGCTAAGTCCTGCGGATACTGTACTTGGCGCAAGTAAAATTGCGTCTCATTCTCATAGTATTCGTAGAAATCGGGAAGTTGCTGTGAAAGTGTTTTCATATGGTAGCCTGCTAAATTTTTTGGTTTTTTATGATGCAATACGCTTTGTGGTTGTATCGTCAGTTGATTTAGATACCTGCGCTGACCATCGTTTTAAGGTTTCAGGGCTGACAGGATTGGCAATTGGATCTAAAAATACCGGGACAGGACGTTCTGCTTCGTCGTTGTAACTGGTGGTAAATAGACGCACTCGGTTTAAACAAATTTTTTCAAATTCGGCTCTAAACATGGCAAATTTTTCGATGCGTTCTGCCAACTCTGGATGTGCCTGATGAAAAGCATCAATGACAGATGAAATGGTTTGCCAAAATTCAACTTCGCTATGCTCAGGGTAGTCTTGTAGGAATACATTACAGATATAACGGTAATGCACCATAAACAGCCCAGTGAAAATAAAATGACTGAGTTCATGCGCAGGATGACGCAGTAAAATTTGCCCTTCGATAGGTAAACTGGCCAATTCTGGAAAGTCTTCATCAACCAAATTGACATCATCAATAAAGTCTTTCAGCACCATTTTCTGCGGTACGCCATTGGCATGAATAAGCATGGTATTTTCCCCATGTGGAGAAAAAGCCAAGCCATATTTGTACAAGCAGATTAAGAGTGGAGTAACAGAGACTTCCGCAAAGCGTTTTAACCACTGTAATGGACTCAAACCCGACGCCTGAATCAACACGGCTAATATCGACTGTCCGTTGATGTCTCGATGTAATAAAGCCGCTTGAGAAAGTGCCTGTTCACCTGTTCCAATCACTGGATCTACACTTTCACGCCACAAACAGCCAAACAGTTCTTTAAACTGATACGGCGCACCTTCAATCTGATCAAAACAAGGCTGATGAATGGTCAAAGTTGCCACTTCACCTAAGAATGCAACGCCTGACTGTTTCAAGTCTGAATCTTGAGATTGAATCTGCTTTAACCAAGCTGTGACGGCTGGAGCTGCTAAGTTTCGTTTAGACGGCAACCCACGATACACCGCAGTATTGAAGATACTGACAGGTAATTTGACATAATGACGCTCAGGCTGACTGATGTTGCAAAGCGTGCGAATCGACTGCATAGGTACATAGTCATCTTGCCCAACGCCTAGTTCAATAATGCGCCGATCCACGATTTCATTGGCATAGGTTGGCACTAACCATTGATGCCACTGCCATGCATGTACTGGAATGAGGAAATAATCACGACAAGAGCAACCTCTCTCATGTAATTTTTGTTCAAAATTTGCGAGTTCTTCTGCACTTAACTCATGTTGATAAAGTCTCCCTGCTTGCCACTCCTCGGTGGAACGGAACTCTGCCAAATCACGATGCACCGCGAGCCACAGCACTTTTACCGTTGGCGAAAGTTCAGGAGCTGCACTTAAGTAGTCGTCATAACCAAAACCCATACGACCTTTGCTCATAATCAACCACGGATGACCACGGAGCATGCCTTCAATTTCATGATGCGATGCGGTCAATACTGCTTCACTGCTTAAACGACTTTCATCAAATAAATGCGCCTCAGCTAACCACGTATTGTTCATTTCTTTGATGAGATATGCCTTGGTAAAAGGCTTCACTTCGGTTTGATTTGAAAACGCACGAATAAAAGTATGTAAGTTCCATGCAGGCAGGTCTTCAGCCACGCTCAACTCACGTACTGAACCCTCCTCAATCTGCCAATGTCCCAATAAATAGTTTTGTGCTTTAAAAGTATAGGTTTGACCATCCAACATGAGCTGATAACGATTATCCTTTAAATGGGTCACTTGAATAATTTCTTCATATAAAAATTCAGCAATCGCCATTTCAATTAAGCGCTGTCCTGCCAAACGCCACTGTTTCTGATTCACTTGAAGTTGTGCAAAGCTCATATGATTTTCTCGAATGTATAAGGCTGCATAGAGGGATGTGACCCTGTTTGTATTTTGCGCTGCTCAATATTTTTTGATTTAGGACTCGATGGTGTTAAAGCTGCTGTTCGTGTAGTGGATGTGTCATGCTGCACATACATTTCAGGGTTCTGCTCAGCGCTGAAATGCTGAAAGGTCTTTTCATTACTGTCCAGCTCATACAGCTGATAACCTAGTAGTTGATTGGCAATGGTCGCAGCACGAAAAGCGCCTAAACCTAAATCTGGTGTACCTACACCATGGCTGTGCATTTCTTGGTTTTGCACATAAATTTCCCCCATTGCTGTATGCTGCAAACGATAGTCTTGGCTCACCTTCCAACGCCCCGCTTGATCTGTTGCAATCAAGGGTTTTAAGTATTTAAAAAATGAAAACTCTGGGCTGTAATAACCTGTAGATGCCACTACAAAATCAGCATCTATATAAAAACGTTGCTCGGTTACGGTATGTTCAAGGCTCAAGCGAATCTGCTGACTTTCCACTAACTCAGCATCAAGCAACTGGATTTGTGCATGCAAATGTGTTGCTTGTGTAGCCGAGGCAATACTACGGTGGTAAAGTTTTTGGTAAATCTCACGTATGGTTTTGGCACTAATACCTTTGTACAGCAAGCTTTGATCTTTCAACTGCGCTGCTTTTTGTGTTTCTGAAAGTCTATAAAAATGTTGGGTATAGTTCGGACTAAAATGTTCCAAGCCCAAAGGTGCATATTCCATCGGGAAAAAGCCATTGGAACGCGTCAGCCAATGCAACTTAAAGTTAGCCGTTGCTACACAGTCATGTTGATACTGCTGATCGAACAAATCTAAAAAGACTTCAGCAGAAGACTGACCTGAACCTAAAACTACGACATTACCTTTGAGCTTGTCTTTTTTATGGGTTAAGTAATCTGCCGAATGAATACATTTTTCAGGGACTTGCTGTTGTAACTTACGCAGACATTCAGGTAGATAAGGCTGGTTTCCCGAACCAATCACCAAGTTTCGACACAAGTAACGAATAAAACGCCCGCCTTGCTCAACCACCACCTCAAAACCTTCGCTTTTGGCATAAATGGCCTTCACCGTCGATTGGTACTGTATATGACCCAGTTGATCTGCCACCCATTGGCAATAATGGTTATATTCACGGCGCGGAATATGAGGCTGCTCAAGGAAGTAGAACTTATATAAGCGCTGCTGTGATTTTAGGTAATTCAAAAAACTTAACGGACTGGTCGGATCGACCATCGACACCAAATCCGCCATGAATGGAACTTGCAAGACCGTATTGGGAAGTTGCATACCTGCATGCCAGTCGAACTGCACTTTTTTTTCAAAAAATAGATAGTGCAATTCTGTCTTTTCATGCAATAAACTGGCTAGGCTTAAGTTAAATGGCCCAAGGCCAATCGCAATAAAATCAAGCATAGAGAGCATCCTCTTGTTTGATATAGAGCGGATTGGCTAACGGAATATAGACAGATTGATTTTCAACGGGTGCAATCAATTCATCCAGTTCATATAAACGGGTCAGTAAGTTACCCTTATAAGGCAGCGTCGGTTGATACAACAGACTTTGAATCAAACTACTCTCTGAATATTGCTTCAACAGGTCAAAGAGGTGTTGCTGTAATATAGACAGTAAATCTTGCTCACTGACAAAACCTGTTGCACCGATGGCATTGATGATGCCAAACAAGGTATTGCCAAAGAAATAATAACTAAAGCGCTCATCGACAAAAGCCTTTGAACCTACCGCATGGGCTTTATCATTCAGTTCTGGAAATTGTTGTAAAATTTCATCTGCGAGTTCTTCGATATAATAAAAACCTTGATTGTCCCGTAGCCATAGCCACTGTGGCCAGCCATCTTTCAATTCAACCAAGACATTTTGCTGATGTGACTCAAAGGCCATACCATAACGATGGTAGACGTACATGAGTGGGCTCAGACTGATGTTTAAAAAGATCTTAAACCAATCATGAGCGATTTGTGCTTTATCATTTAACTTTTGTTGAGAAGCAATTTGATCAAATAATGCATTAAAACGATTACGTTCTTCTACGGGATGATCCTGACACAATGAAGCAATACACGTGACTTGCTGTTCGGGAATAAAAGGCTGATCACGCACAATACAAATCGTTTCATCGATGATTTCACCATCCAACTGAAGAGCAATCCACGCCGGATCATTCACCGCTTTTAGGCTTGGACATTGTTTTAAAATACTTTGCCCTAACTCACTGTGCCAAAGCCGATGCGTCATTTCACCGCGGTGACATTCTTTTGCTAAATTGACGCGGATAGAGTTGGTAATCATCACTGAAAGCGATGGTTTCAGCATCCACGGCGCGTTAAAACTCGCCAAAGTACGTACAGAAGTGGTTGGTGAAAATATCCATGCTTTTTCGCCCAAATCGATGATTTTTAGTTTAGCCTTTAAACTTTTAAACCATACTTTGCTTTGTAAATAGCGGGCTTGCCATGGATGCAGTGGTAGCAGCTTGTAATGTGCATATGTAGCTAAAGTCTCAAGTTCCGATTCAGACAAATGCCATTTGATTTCTTGTTTAAGTTGTATTGAAAAATCCTGCTCAAGCGCTGTTCCTTCTGCAATATATTCCGGTGCCACCAGCCAATAATACAGCTGGGTCTGACCACAAGCTTCTGGTGAATATTTTTGCCAGTCCTCATGGACAAAACCTGTTCGGCTTTTCGGTGCAGGATGCATGCTATGACCTAAAATCAAAGCCTGTTCAGACTCTATGAAACCTTGCTCAACCTGTACGAGCGCATCAAAATCTTCTGCCCGAATATTTAAAAACTGTTGTAATGCATCACGACTTTGAATCCAACGTTCAACCAAGGATGCTGCATCGACATGGCCTTCGGATTGTTGCACTAACTCTTCTAGTAGCAAACTAACCATGGCTACTGCGCTAAAGTTAAGCTTTTGGCCTTTTTGAAAAATTTGCGGTAAAGCCGCAATACGATGTCGCCCAACACGACTGACATAGCTTAATGGAACAAAAAGCTGTGCTTGGATTAAACTAAGCGGCAAAGATAACAGCGTCAAACCTTGGCTAAACGCGAGTTGAGTTGAATTTTGTTGATACTTCTCAAACAAGCTCGCCTTGCCTGTTTCTTGTGAGTATGCATTGACAAGATGCTGCATCGCCAAGCGATTGGCTAGCTCTTTCATCTGACCATTTCCTCTTTTTAAAGCTTATTCCAAGCTCATTTCATGTAATTATGTTTCTTAAAGGTGTTCACGTTGGCCAACGCTGCAAAAAGCATGTTAATGGTAATTATTATCATTTATCTTTGCAATTTTGTTTACTTTTGAAAAAATACGCACTAAACCAACATATATTATTGTTTTTTAATACTTTTAAAAATTTAATCAGTTTTTCTAATAAAGCCTATACGAAATTACACCATAGCTTTAAATGATAGTTTATGAATTTATAATTGATTCGAACTATAAAATTTCCCTATATTTCATAAGGAAAAGCCCATTCAGTCACCTGAATGGGCTTTCATTTGTGCTCAAATTAATACTCAAAAGAGTTCAAGGCTTAAATCAAATAGGGGTGAAGCAGCGAAGACGCCACTGCTCTTTATTCATCCAGTACATCTGCAAAAGTGGCTGAAAGTACTTTTGCTAAATCCTGAGGTTTTAAACCGATATCTAAGCCGCGCTTCCCCCCACTGACATATAATTTTTCCAACTGTACTGCGCTTTGGTCAATCACGGTTTTTAACCTTTTTTTCTGTCCAACAGGACTAATCCCACCGACCAAATAACCGGTCAGTCGTTCTGCATCTTTAGGGTCGGACATTTTTAGTTTTTTTGCCCCCACTGCCTGTGCAACTTTTTTCAAATTTAACTGATGGTGTACAGGAAGAATCGCAACAAAATAGTTTTTTTCGTCGGTCACCAACAGTGTTTTAAACACCTCTTCGACACGTAGATTTAATTTTTCTGCGGCTTCGAGCCCGAAGCTTTTTGCATTAGCATCATGTTCATATTCATGAATAGAAAAATCGATTTTATTGGCTTTTAAAAGTTTGGTTGCAGGTGTCATTTCTGTTCAATATTTTCACTACATACTCGGCATTATATGCCTATTCAAAAAGAAAGTTTAGCGGTACGCCTATCATGAGCATCGAACTTACAGGCACTCAACGAATCAATGACTGTAAGTCCGATGTCAACTATGTATGCAGCTTGTTATCTCTGAAATATCCCAGTTTAGTCAGCACTTAATCCAAATTTCTTAAAGATTTGAGCACGGCGCTTTGGCAAAATATTGGCTTTGGTCAAATCACCTTCGTAGTGATCAAACACTCGTTGATCCATCATTTTAAACCACAGCTTTGGAATTAACGCTGGAATTAACATGGTGGCATAACCACTCGGTAGCTCTGGGGCTTCATCAAAATGTCTTAAGGCCTGAAATGGGCGGGTTGGATAGGCATGATGATCTGAATGGCGTTGTAACTGGTATAAGAATAAGTTAGTCACAATGTTGTTATTATTCCAGCTGTGTTCAGGCATGGTTCGCGCATAGCTGCCATCTTCCTTTTGACTACGCTTTAAACCATAGTGTTCAATATAATTAATAATTTCAAACAGACTCACACCATAAAATGCTTGTGTCACCAGATATGGCGTCACTTTTTTACCAAACAATTTCAACATGACTGCATGAAAACCAGCACTCATCGCCCATCCATGAAACAGTTCATTTTCTTTGGAGAAGAAAGACAGTCCTTTTCGTTTTAGGCGTTTATGTTCAATTTCAACTGCTGACTTCAATCCACCAAAAACGGTACGCGGCCAAAACTCATAAAAAGTCTCCCCCATTTTCGATGAAGCAGGATCTTCTGGCGTCGCAGCACGTTTATGGTGCCCATAAGGATGCTCAATGCGGAAATGGTTGTAGACCAACGGAGCTAAAGTCATATGCGACCAATAATGATCTGATTTTTTAGGACGGTGACACAGCTCATGTGCTGTATTCACTGCTACTCCATTAATTGCCCCCATGGAAACACCCAATAATATTTGGTCGAGCATCGATACATTTTGGCGAGTCACCACATAACCTGCAAACAAATTGGCTGCCATTTGTAGCGGAATGAACAATTTCACAATACGGTCATAGTACGGGTCATTTACCAAGACCTTAATTTCATCATCCGAAGGATTATTTTCATCTGCACCGACCAGACCATCTACCGCAGGAATAATGACATGCAGTAACAGCGGCCCACCCAAAGCGAAGATTTTCTTAGTGGGTTTCGGACCAAAATGATAGCCCGCTAAAATGCCCATGCCAATCACAGGAAGCCCAGGACTCAATAACCAACCAAAACGCTTTTTATCGATCCCTGCTGCATTTTTGACGACCACGCTAGCATTCGTCATTTTCACTGATGCATTCATTACCATTCTTCCAATTTTCTTGTTATGCCTTTATATTTCTAGAAATGGGACATAAAGAACAGTTGCTAACGTCCAAGAAAACAGCGTAATCGTCCTTGGCCTGAAATGACTTAAATTGACCCTAAATCAAATATTAAGCCTAAGATATAAAGACTAGAAATCGTAAAGTATGGATGCTTTAAGTAAAATTTTTGAAGATATACACCTCAACCAATCTGAGTACCTCTACCTTAAACCTCATGGTGAGTGGGCTTTTCGCTATACTGAACAATCAACCATGATGGCCTATGCGGTACTTCAAGGACAACTCACTATTTGTTTAGATGCTAAACAAATTATTGTTGCTGAAGTCGGAGACTTGATCTTACTCCCTTCGGGGCCAAGTCATGAGTGTCGCTCCTCAACTACCGACCAACTGTTAGAAGTATTCGATATTTCTGACTCATTTGCCCAAAACCAACACAAAGAAGTCTCTTTTGGCAGTGATGCGACACAACAAAAAACTGTGATCTTGGCCTTACATGCACATATGGACCCCATTATGGCGCGTCCTTTAGTACAGGCCTTACCCGCGTTTATTCACCTTCAGCACAAAGATCTCAGCACGGTTCCTGAATGGTTGCAAATTGGACTGCAATTTCTCGCTCTAGAAGTGCAACGCATACGCCCGGGTCGTGACAAAATTTTGGATCATTTGGTAAGTATTTTATTAATTGAATGTGTACGTGATTATATTGATGCGCTGCAAGACTCGAACAATTGGCTGAGTGCTTTGTCTCACACTGAACTCTCCAATGCACTTGCAAAAATTCATGCGGAACCCGCACAGCCTTGGACCGTTGAGTCCCTTGCAGAACAGTGTTGTATGTCACGTTCTAAATTTGCCACATTGTTTAGCCAAATTTTAGGTACTAGCCCTTTGGCTTATTTGCAACAACACCGTCTGCGTTTAGCCGCCCAATACCTGCGTAATGGACAAGGTAGCATTCAGCAAATAGCACATAGGGTCGGATACAACTCAGAAACGGCTTTTAGCCAAAGCTTTAAACGACAGTATCAAATGAGCCCAAGCCAATATAGAAATAATCCAAACCCAACTTAAAGTGCCCGTCCTTAATGGTTTAATAGCAATCTTCTCTAAGCTTATGTCTTTGTCCATCAAGATAAATACCCTGAACTTGCAGACAAAGATTAGCATCTTGTGAAAATCACACTATAATATCCCGCATCCTTGCTAGAGATGGCTTCAAACCACTGCTTGTTTGTTCTTTTTCGCTCTAGCCACACTTTTTTAAGTCCAATTTCCATCCGTGATTCGGCTTATTTTTCAATATTTTATCTCTTGTATGTCCATGCTGACATATAAGAAAATTTAGGTGCCAGCATGGAAATCAAGGTTAATTATCTCGATAATCTTCGCCAAGAAGCGAAGTTCGATGATTTTACAGTCATTGCCGATCAACCGATTCGCTACAAAGGTGATGGCTCTGCACCCGGTCCATTTGACTACTTTTTAGCATCTTCTGCGCTTTGTGCAGCTTACTTTGTCAAAGTGTATTGTTTGGCACGTGACATTCCAACCGACAACATTCGTTTGTCACAAAACAACATTGTTGACCCTGAAAACCGCTATAAACAAATCTTCAAAATTCAAGTTGAGCTACCAGCGGATATTTCAGAAAAAGATCGCCAAGGTATTTTGCGCTCTATCGACCGTTGTACTGTTAAAAAAGTGATTCAAACAGGTCCTGAGTTTATTATTGAAGAAGTAGAAAGCATTGATGCCGATGCACAAGCCCTACTTATTCCAAGCCTTGCTTCTGAAACCAGCACCATCATTGCAGGTAAGGATCTGCCTTTAGAAGAAACCATTGCCAATATGTCAGGTATTTTGGCTGGTCTAGGCATGAAAATTGAGATTGCTTCTTGGCGTAACATTGTACCAAATGTGTGGTCTTTACATATTCGTGATGCTCAATCGCCAATGTGTTTTACCAACGGTAAAGGGTCAAGCAAAGAAAGTGCTTTAGCTTCTGCGCTGGGTGAGTTCATTGAACGTCTGAACTGTAACTTCTTCTATAACGACCAGTTCTGGGGTGAAGACATTGCCAATGCCGAGTTTGTGCATTATCCAGATGAAAAATGGTTCATGCCAGGTCCAAATGGTGAAATGCCTGAAGGTGTACTGGATGAGTACACCCTTGAAATTTATGACCCTGAAGAAGAACTGCTAGGTACGCATTTATACGACACCAACTCAGGGAAAACTGAGCGCGGTATTTGCGCTTTACCTTTTGTTCGCCAGTCTGATGCTGAGGTGGTTTACTTCCCATCAAACTTGATTGAAAACTTGTACCTTAGTAACGGCATGAGTGCAGGAAACACCTTAGCTGAGGCACAAGTACAGTGCTTATCTGAAATTTTTGAGCGTGCGGTAAAACGTGAAATTTTGGAAGGTGAACTGACCCTGCCAGATGTACCTCAAGAGGTTTTAGCGAAATATCCTAGCATTTTAGCGGGCATCCAAGGTTTAGAAGAGCAAGGTTTCCCTGTACTGGTGAAGGATGCTTCTCTAGGCGGTCAATACCCTGTAATGTGTGTGACGTTAATGAACCCGCGTACAGGTGGTGTATTCGCCTCTTTCGGCGCACACCCAAGCTTTGAAGTTGCGCTTGAGCGCAGCTTAACTGAGCTACTTCAAGGCCGTAGCTTTGAAGGTCTGAACGACTTACCTCGCCCAACATTTAGCTCAAATGCGGTCACTGAACCCAATAACTTTGTTGAGCACTTCATTGACTCAAGTGGTGTGGTGTCATGGCGTTTCTTTAGTGCCAAATCGGACTATGACTTTGTCGAGTGGGACTTTACCAATCAAGGCCAAAACTCAAATGCTGATGAAGCTGATGCACTGTTCGGTATTTTGGAAAATATGGGCAAAGAAGTCTATATGGCCATTTACCAACATTTAGGTGCCACGGCGTGCCGTATCTTGGTACCGGGTTACTCAGAAATTTACTTGGTTGAAGACTTGGTTTGGGACAACACCAACAAAGCACTGCTTTATCGTGAAGATATCCTCAACTTACACCGTTTAGACGACGATCAGCTCGAAGTACTGGTTGAACGTTTAGAAGAATGTGAGCTAGACGACTATACTGAAATCAAGACTTTGATCGGGATTGAGTTTGATGACAATACCGAATGGGGTCAATTGACTCTGCTTGAACTTAAACTACTCATCTATCTTGCATTAGAGCAGTTTGAGGAAGCTAAAGACTTGGTTGAAGCATTCTTACAATACAACACCAACACCGTTGAACGTGGTCTGTTCTACCAGTGTATGAATGTCGTGCTCGAAGTAATGCTGGATGACGACATGGAACTGGAAGAATATGAAGCCAACTTCCGCCGTATGTTCGGTGATGAACGTATGGATGCGGTAATAGGCACAGTTGAAGGTCGTATTCGTTTCTATGGTTTAACAGAAACCAGTATGAAGCTTGAAGGTTTAGACCGTCACTTACGTTTAATCGACAGTTATAAAAAGTTACACGCTGCACGTGCCAAGGCTGTTGGACTAAAACCTTAAAATAAAAAGAAACAACCCAAATACGTTTGGGTTGTTTCTCACTGCACTATCACGATGTCTTAAAGAGAATTAATCTAAAATATTTAAAATCGCCTCAACAGGGTTTTCACTATTACCTGCAAGTAACTGTTTATGCATGGTAATGTGCTGCATAGCCTGAATCTGTGCGGTTTCAATATTCATTAATTTTTCAATTTCAGCCGCCAATTTCTCAGCTGTTGCATCTTTTTGAATTAATTCTTGTATCACTTTCTTGCCCGCAATAATATTCGGCAATGAATAATATTGAATCTTGATCAAGAATTTCACCACATGATAGGTGAGCCAGTTCAACTTATAGAAGGTCACCATTGGTCGGTGTAACAGCATAGCTTCTAAAGTTGCTGTACCTGAAGCCAAAGCTACAATATTAGCGGCATTCATAACTTGGCGGCCAATCTTCGACTCGGTGCCTGAGTTTTCAAGCAAGTCAATTTGATCGACCAATGCTTTTGGATACTGAGTAAGCAAAGCTTCGATTTGTTGCTTACGTGCATCATTGATTGCTGGTATCACAAAGCGATAGTTTGGATATTTGGCGTAGAGCAATTTTGCAGCATCTAAAACCAGTGGACCGAGCTTTTCAATTTCACCACGTCGGCTTCCCGGCAATAAGGCAATATGCTTTTGGGTCAGATCTAAACCCAGTTCTTCTTTGGCTTGTAAAATTGGGTTTTCCAAAGGCAATTGGCTCGCCAAGGGGTGTCCTACAAACGCAGCAGGAACATCCCATTTTTTATAAAATGCTTTTTCAAACGGAAATAAACACAATACCAAATCAATTGAAGCTTTGATGCCATGAACCCGTCCCTGACGCCATGCCCAAACGGAAGGACTAACATACTGCACGGTTTTTATTGGCAATTGTTTTTGTTTTAAACTTTTTGAAAGGCGCAGATTAAAGTCTGGCGCATCGATGCCAATAAATACATCGACAGGATGGGCTGTCCACTTCTCTACCAGTCCATCACGTACAGCAAAAAGCTTTTTAATGTCTTTAAGAACCTCAACCAGCCCCATGACAGACAAAATATCCATCGGATAAAAGCTCTTGAAACCCTCTGCAATCATTTGCGGGCCACCAATACCCTCAAATTCTGCATCAATTCCTTGCTCACGAAAACTGCGAATAAGTTTAGCACCTAAAGTATCACCTGATACTTCACCCACTACGATTCCAATTTTAAGTTTCCGATTTTGCAAAGCATTATTCCTTATTTCTCAACCCATGCATCATAACATAGCGTCTTTTGGGATGGGTATTGGTCGAGTCTTTCTATTTTATGGTCTAGATATAAAATGAGTGACCTATTTGATTCATATGAAGAGCACAAAAAAAGTCGAGTTAATTTCAATTTTCGATCATTTAAATATTGCATAAGATGCCTATTAGAACATAAAATTACTGAGAATCATTATCGTTAATTCAGATGTACTCTGTTGCTCAACTCACGCTGCTTAATCCCAGTATTTGGGCTACGTAGATTGCTCATACGCATAATAGAAATGATTGTGTTTTGCTTAAATATTAAATTTAGGTTCAATGCTTAGTGAGTACAACGTTAAGCCCCCTTTATGACTTCATTCATGTGATCTTTATGTCCCTAAGTCAGCTTAAATACCCTATAGCCGTTATGTTCCGGTTTTTGATCGCATTTGGCTTAGGCTATTTATGTACATTCATGTTATCAGAACTGCTTACCCTTAGTTTTTACCCTCACTTAGCTAAAGCAGAATCCATTTATTTGGCGGCTTTTCTATCTCTTATTTTCTTTATCATTTTTGTCATTTTGAGCTTTTGTGTTCAATCCCTGAAAAAGTTAAGCGCTTCAACTATTTCTCTTTCCCTTTGCTTTTTTCTATTGCTGAAGTTCGTAGGTTAAACCATGCAAAAATCTGTTCGCCAGTCAATGGCATGGCTACACTCTTGGCTTGGACTAACACTGGGATGGTTATTATTTGCCATTTTTTTAACAGGTGCTGCGACCTATTACCGTCATGAAATAAATTTGTGGATGCAACCTCAATTTGCCACCATGCAAGTCAAACAAGACACTGCGATGAAATCGGCATATCAATACTTACAAAAAAATGCCGCAGATGCGCAAAGTTGGTATATCGACGTAGCTAGTCCTAGTTCACCTGTTAATAAAATCTACTGGCAAAAGGCCGATGGTGGCTACGAAAATAAGACTTTGGATGCGAACACAGGTAAAGAAGTCACCTTGTCAGCAACCCAAGGAGGTGAGTTTTTCTATGGCTTTCACTATCAGCTGTATGGTGTGCCCTATTTTATCGGTAGGCTATTAGTCACGATTGCGGCCTTCTTAATGTTGATCATCCTCATTTCAGGCGTCATCACACACAAAAAGATATTCACCGAATTCTTTACCCTAAGAGCCTTCAAGGGGCAACGCTCGTATCTAGACTTTCACAATGTCACCTCTGTCATTGCTTTGCCCTTTTTCCTGACCATTACATTCACTGGTTTAGCCATTTTCTTTTATCTCATTCTTCCCAATGGCATGAAGAAACTCTATCCAGAGCAACCGTTCCAGTATTTTGATGAAATTAGAAATATTAGTATCAGCTCTGAGGCTAAACCGACACCTGCTACGATGCGACCAATTGAATACTTCATACAACAATCTGAGCAGCGTTGGGGTAAAACAGAAATTGACAATATTACGGTCAAACACCCCAATACCAATATCGCTCAGGTGAACTTGGTTGAGTCAACTGACCGAAGCATCACACGAAACAAAGCCCAACTCAGCTTTAACGGCGAATCTGGTGCCCTGCTTGGAGACACTCGAAATAAGAGTGCAATTGCCACGCTCAATAATGGAGTCTATGGTTTACATATGGCACACTTTGCGCAGCCCTTATTACGCTTTTCGTTATTCTTCTCAGGGCTTTTAGGGTGTGCCATGATTGCGTCTGGGCTTTTACTCTGGAGCTTAAAACGTCAGCTACAAAATAAAAAACAAAGTTTCCACTTTGGACATTATGTGGTTAACCGCCTAAATACGGCTGCCATCATTGGCTTGCCGATTGCTATGCTCAGTTATCTTTGTGCAAACCGTTTACTTCAGTTAGAAGCTGGTCAACCCAACTACGAAATTTACGCATTTTTCGGCACTTGGTTACTTAGTTTAGTCATTGCATTGCTCACTCCACAGCAACACCTTTGGAAAACTCAATTGAAGGTCTTCATTTTACTGGCTGTATCTTTGCCTATTTTCAATCTTTACTATTTAATCAGCCACCAATATGTACATGACTTACATGAATATTGGTTATTCTTGCGAGTTGATCTTATGATCATCATCCTTGCGATATTGGCTATTTTTTTACATCAAAAAATCCAGCCCATTCAACAAAAAGCAGTACAAAAAATTCAGAAAAAATATGCCAATACTGCAGTTCAGGAGCCCAATTCATGATCTACTTGATTGCAGGACTTCTCATCACTTTCGCGTGCTATGTATTATTTCTGGTGAGCGATAAGCAACGTCCAAAAACTCAAAAGTCACGTTGGGCCAAGTGTGCAGAACATTATCAAATCTGCCGATATCTGGCTTTTGGTGTACTGGCCGCGACATTAATTTTATTGATTCAATTCACGGGCCGCGGTGTGGGAAGTGTCAGTTTATTTGTATTTGCAACCCCGATACTTTTTATACTGATTCTGAACATCAACGATTTAAAACCAAAAAAAACTCAATCCAAATAATCACTTACATTTCAACTCACATGCCTTTATATTTGGTTCATGAGCCAAATAAAAAGGTGTGTAAATATATGAACCAGAACCATTGCAACAGAATTTTAGAGCCTAATCAAAATCATTTAAGTTGAAGCATCGTGATTTTTTAGTTATAACACGCTCAATAATAAGCACTTTTAAACCTTTTTTCACGGGACAAACATTGCACTCAGCTTTAGATTGGTTACAACAAGAAATCATCACCCCCTTTCAACAGCTCTGCAGTTGGTCGAAGCATCATTTTGGCTGGACACTTTTTATTTCCCTCATTTTCAATTTGCTTGTATTTATTTGTTTCCCAAGCAGCTGGATCCCCACTCAGATTCAGAGTAAAACCTTTGATGAAATCACCGTTGAAGTTGGTAAAGGACGAATCAGCACGTTGAAATTTAAACAACAGCATCATTTATGGATCGCAAACTGCGCATTGATGGGAGAACCTGTTCAAACACTATGTGACCAGTCATCACATCGTCACCAATTTACGGCAAAGCAGGTCGAGGTTTACTATTTGGAGCGCATTTTTTGGAATCTAAAAAACACCAAAAAGGAGGTGTTTATTCAACAGATCACATTAGCTAATCCATGTCAGCAGCACTTAGATATGGCCTATAGCTCGACCGCAGCGGATTTTGAGCAATGGAAAAAGCATCAGCTAGCCCCTCTTTATGTTCTACGAACACTCATAAGTCTCAATCTATGGTGGTTGCTGACAATTGCAGGCTTAAAAATAAAAGCACGGATACAGCTCAAATAATAACTCCTATATCTCTTTTTAGAATAAGTAAATCAACAATCAAGACAACGACTTATATGAAAACGTCATAAGATATGCACGTTTTTTGATATTTTGGCATATAACAATGTTTGGTCCACTCGAATTTATTCTCGCAGGTGTTTTAGTCGGTTTTTGTGTGGGAATTACTGGTGTGGGTGGCGGTTCTTTAATGACACCGATCCTCATTAGCCTTTTCAGAATTGAACCTCACATTGCCATTGGTACAGACTTGCTCTATGCCGCAATTTCAAAATTCTGTGGTTCATTTGTACATGCCAAAAAGCTAAATATTGTGTGGCCGATTGTGCTTTGGCTTGCAATTGGCAGTATTCCTGCTTCCTTTGCAACACACTGGGTACTCGACAACTATTTGAGCCAATCTACCCACTATAAAGCCGTGCTCACCATGGTTTTAGGCTTCATGTTGACCATTACAGGTTTATCCATTGTCTTCCGTAATCAAATTGAAAAATTTTTCAACAAATTACGTAAAGATGAACTCCCAGACATGACTGAAAACTTAGAAAAAGTTCAGCTTCAAACCAGCAATAAACGTAAGTACATTGTGATGATGGGTGTGGTTCTTGGGGTCTTCGTGACACTATCATCAGTTGGTGCAGGTGCTTTCGGAATCATGGCTTTGGTGATTATGTTCCCCAACCTACCGATGATTCGTATTATTGGTTCTGATGTTGTGCATGCGGTGTTACTTACGTTCGTTGCAGGTATGGGTCATATGACTTCAGGCAACGTCGACTTCCACCTCCTTATGTGGTTATTGGTGGGGTCTATTCCAGCAATTATTATTGGAACACTGATTAGTTCACGCCTTCCTGAAAAAATCATCCGTAAAGTGTTGGGTATTACTCTGTTTGCGCTGGGTGTCAACTTCATGTTGAATCCGATCAAAGTCAAACCAGTGAAGCCAGCTGAAACCGCTCAAGTCATTCAAATTTCAACAGTTAAGAATGCCTCAGTGTAGGCATTCTGATTTAAAATAAACCTAAGATTCATCACTTTTTTTTCAAAGATTCATTCGACTTTTTTATAACCTTTTATCAGCTAAACCGTGTTATATTCAGCTTATAAAGCAACTTAATACGATCGAACCAGTGACGGCAATGAATACTCTACAGTCAAACTCTATTACCCAAAACGACATCGATGACGTGAATTTACAAAGCATTCATCCGCTAGTTACCCCAGCGGAATTAAAAACTGAATTGCCTCTCACTGAGTCTGCATATCAAACTGTACTTCACGGTCGTGAAACGATTCGCAATATTTTAGATGGTAAAGACAAACGCATTTTTGTTGTGATTGGCCCATGTTCAATTCATGACCCAGTTGCTGCTCACGAATACGCAGACCGTTTAAAAGTTTTAAGCGATAAAATTAAAGACTCAATCTATATCGTAATGCGTGTTTATTTTGAAAAACCACGTACCACAGTGGGTTGGAAAGGTCTGATCAATGACCCTGACATGAATGACTCATTCAACATTGAAAAAGGTTTACGCATTGGTCGTAAACTTTTGGTTGAGTTAAATGAAAAAGGCTTGCCATGTGCGACTGAAGCACTCGATCCAAACTCACCACAGTACTACCAAGACTTAATCTCTTGGTCAGCGATTGGTGCACGTACCACTGAAAGCCAAACACACCGTGAAATGTCTTCAGGTTTATCTTCACCTGTAGGTTTCAAAAATGGTACAGACGGCGGTTTAACTGTTGCAACGAATGCAATGCAGTCTGTTAAACATGGACACCACTTCTTAGGCCTAAACAACCAAGGCCAAGTCTCTGTGATTCGTACTTCAGGTAACCCGTATGCACACGTGGTACTTCGTGGTGGTAACGGTAAGCCAAACTACGATGCTGGTTCTGTAGCAGAAGCAGAAGCAGCATTGGCTAAAGCGAAAGTCAGCACCAAAATCATGATTGACACCAGTCATGCAAACTCGAATAAAGACCCGTTCCTTCAACCGCTTGTTCTGAAAAATATTACCGAACAAATTATTGATGGAAATAAATCTATTATCGGCATTATGGTTGAAAGTCACCTGAAAGGTGGTCGTCAGGAAATTCCTGAAAACCTATGCGATCTTGAATACGGCAAGTCAGTAACCGATGGTTGTATTGACTGGGATACCACAGAAAAGGTATTACTAGAGATGCACGAAGCACTCAAAGACGTTTTACCGAACCGTTAAGTTTTTAAAACGCCATCTTCGGATGGCGTTTTTCATTCTAAGATTAAGAAATAATTATGAACGCTATTGAAACACACTTAACCCAAACACTTAATTTTCAATTTATCCACGAGCATTTGTTTACTTCTGGACAACCGACTGCTGAGCAATTACAGCAAATTAAAGAGTATGGTGTAAACACGGTCATCAATCTTGCGCTCAGTAATAGCAATAACTATTTAGCGAATGAAGATCAAATCTGTTTAGAGCTCGGTTTGAACTATATACATGTACCGATTTCATGGGATACACCATCTGATGATCAATGCTTATTGGTCTTAGATATGATTGATCATTTGGTGCAAGAACAAACCATTTGGGTTCATTGTTCAGAAAATTATCGCGTCAGTAGTTTGATGTATTTATATCGTCAATATTATATGAATATCGATATGCCAACCGCACATGAAGCCATGCATCAAATTTGGGAACCGAATGACACATGGACAGGTTTGGCGCATGCTGTTGCCTTACAACTTCAAGGTCGTAAAGCAACACAAGAATTAAAGCTGGCTATGATCAATCCTGATCATTTTGCGTGAGAAATCAGCACTGTAGCTGTAGATAAAATACCTTCCTGACGACCCGTAAAGCCCAGTTTTTCCGTGGTCGTTGCTTTGATGCTAATCTGCGTGATTTCAACATCAAGAACGTCTGCAATGCTTTGGCGCATCGCTAAATTATGCGGTGCCAACTTCGGTCGTTCGCATGCCACAGTAATGTCTGCATTATTTAACTGATAACCACGATCTAGAATGAGCTGATAGACATGTTTGAGTAATACTCGACTGTCTGCTCCTTTAAAGCGAGGATCGGTATCGGGAAAATGCTGACCAATATCCCCTAAAGCCAACGCACCCAATAATGCATCTGTTAAAGCATGCAAAACCACATCACCATCTGAATGTGCTTTTAAGCCGTGTGTATGTGGAATTTGAATACCTGCCAGTGTGACAAATTCACCCTCTTCAAAAGCATGTACATCAAGTCCCTGTCCAATTCGAATATGTGCAACCATGCTCAGTTTCCTTTAAGAAATAAATGATTGAAATCTTGTATTCACGCTTTCTCTTTCGCTATAGTTACAAGCAGCGCAACATAGTGAAAGTATAAGCGATCATGCTGTTGAAAACCGACATAAAACTTATGAAAAAATTTAGTATTTTAGTGTGTCTAAGTTGTCTTTGTACCAGCTTTAGTTATGCTCAAGTCATTGACTGTGATGATCCGACTTCGTCTAGCTTTAAAAAGATCTGTAGCGATCAATTCAAAGACATTCGACAAAAATTAGACACGCAATCAATGACTGCTTTTTTAATCAGTGACGCCCCTCAGCGTTTATTGGTCGATACCCATCAGCTATGGTTAAACCGCCTACAGCAGTGTAAATCCTTAGCATGCTATCAACAGCAGATCGATTTTAGAATTGATGATCTGAACTTCTACACATCATTAAATCAAAGTTTGACGCAACACTATTTAAAGTTTGAACATGGGGCCATTGCCAAACAACCTGTGCACCTACAAGTGCATCAGCTATCCAAAGATAAAATTAAGATCGAAGGCGTTGCATATCGTAGCCCCAATAACCGCATAGAAACCCAAACCATTTCATTTTTGGCCTACACTACACCCGATCAAAAGCAAGACATTACGGATAATGAAAACAACTGCCACTACCAGTTCAACTTTCAAAAAGCCATTCTTTCTGTAAAAAGTGAAAGTAAAGCATGTAATCGTTTTGTCGGTGTTTACCGTATTTATGACTAAGCTGTCAAACAGATCAAAATAATGAACATCGGGAGGCTAAAGTCGTGCAAGTACTCAAGCAATGCTGCAACCTCCTAGAACAAAAAAAATTGACCATTGCTTTTATCGAAAGTGCCAGTTCAGGTTATCTATCCAGTCAGTTTTCGATTTATAAACATAGCGGAGCAGACATTTTACTCGGTGGACTGGTCAGTTATGACCCCAGCATCAAATGTGAAATTTTAAAGATTGATCCTGCACTTATTCAGCAATATACAGCGGAGTCAATTGAAGTCACTGAAGCTATGGCACTTCACGGGCATCGACTATTTCGTCATGCCGATATTATTGTCTCCTGTACAGGGTTGCTCAAACCTGGTGGAAGTGCAACGCCTGAAAAACCAGAAGGCACCTTTTATATTACCATTCATTATCAAAACAGTTTAAGTACTTACCATTATTTACTGCTAGGCAGTGCACTCGAGCGACTTGATCAACTTACGAAAAACGTCGCTCAAATGGTCATTGAACGTATTCAAAATACTTAAATCTTTACACTAAATTTGATTTTTCTACATTTAGAACCCTTAAACTGAACCATAATCAATAAAAATGTGAAGCGCCTCGTGATGATGAAAATAATCCATCCGCTAGTTTTCAGCACCTTACTTTTTTCAAGCCACAGTTTTGCAACTGTAGGTGGACCACAAAATATTGAAGTTTTAGGACTCGACCAAGCTGATCAAAAAATTTATGTGATGCGACATTATTTAGATGGTCGTGGTCGTTTGCCACAATTGTATTATTATCAACTTAACAGCAAAACTCCCTCCAAACTGATTGAAGTAAAATCTTTATATATCAATCCAAAAACTCAAAAAATTGACTATGATCAAGACAGTCAAAAGTTTGACCGTGACATTGCAAAAATAAAAAAACGACTCAAAGCTTTAACGCCAATTCCACCCAAGCAGGTTAAAATTCGAGTCATTAGTAAAAAGACTTCAAAAGAACCCTCTTGGTATGATCCTAAAATCTCCATCCCGAAGTTTAGCTATCAATATCAAGTGAAATACAACAATTTGAAAAGTCCCATACACAAGGCGGTGGACTATAAAAATGGGCTGCGCATTTCACAAAGTTATAAAGTTCCTAATCAACAAAAAGCGTTAGTGACTGCTCAATATCTCGGGATTCCTTTTGAAACAGGTTATAACATTGAAGATCCTGTTTTATTGATGCCTAAAAAATAAAGCCTCAGAAGAGGTAATGACAGTCAGTGAAGAAACTGACTGGGATTTTATTTTTAAATTCATAATGTTATTCGATACACGGAAACGTCATCCGCAACTGTTCGAGGCAAAACTATTTTAAAAAAGTAAGTTTTCTGCGATTAATTAATCAATAAAATGGATTTGGCGAGTTTTGCGGATGACAAATGCTTTTGATTACTTTGGGCTTATCCAAAGTAATAGATGAGCTCCAAGTATATGATTTAAAAATATAAGACTCCGTCGTGCATAACTAAAAAGCTAAGGGCTTTACTTCTAAAACCCTTTACTGACTGGCATTACTCCGAAGAGGCTTTTTTATAATGTATCAGAGCTTCATATTAAGCCGCTGAACGCTCCTCAATCGGCACCACTTTACGCAGTTCAGGCCCCGTATAGTCCGCACTTGGGCGAATGATACGGTTGTCTGCACGTTGTTCCATCACATGAGCAGCCCAACCTGTGACACGGCTCATCACGAAGATTGGTGTGAATAGTTTGGTCGCGATATCCATGAAGTGGTATGCCGATGCATGGAAGAAGTCTGCATTACAGAATAATTTCTTCTCACGCCACATCACTTCTTCACAACGTACTGATACTGGATACAGTACCGTGTCACCGACATCTTTCGCTAAGCGCTCTGACCAAATTTTAATGATGCCATTACGTGGGTCATTGTCTTTGTAGATTGCATGTCCTTCAACTTGGGCAACGTTTGCTTTAAGGAAAAACCATACTGTCCGCTGTCTTTGGCATAACGGCTTTCACTACGTGGAATATAAGATTTGGCATCTAAAGCCGTATCGGTAAGTTTATCGCCCGGCATCACGGTAATGACGATTGGCCCACCGTTTTCTGGCACAAAGTCTGAAATTGCAAAGAATGTCCCACAACCATCGACCACAGACGGTCTAAACTTAAATTGATAGAAACCTTCAAATTTTAAATGTTCATTGATCCCAGCTTCAAAGGAAAACATTTCGGTTGGAATCACACGCTCTCGTGCATCACCACCGGGGCGATTCATCGCAGCATAATCAAAAGCACTGACACTATTGAGTCCATTTTGGAAGAATTGTGACTTGCCCCACTGTAAGGTATGTTTGCCCAGTTTAATATTGGCACTTTGCCCATTATCTAAAGCAAAGTTTTTCCAAACATAGGCATCCCACAGGTCGATGCCCTTAAATTTCGCCAGTCGGGGCCACGCTGAATCATCAAAAGCTTTTAAATCGCCTTCACCTGTTTCATAAGCATGGTCATACCAATACTTCGCACTGACCACTGCACCCTGCTGTTTTCCTTTTAAGTTCAGCTCGGTAAAACCTTTCACCACTTGTGAAATCACATCGCCTTCATTAAAGTTCACGCGACCGTCATCACCATTGATATCAATGCTATGGCCTTCTTTTCCAATATGGTTTGCATCAGGTTTATAGACCAGTGAACTAGACGCCTCTTGGGTACTCCAGTTTGTCCCAAAGCTAAGAACGGTTTTGGTTTCAAGCTTCCATTCCTCATTGAGATCAAAACTCGCTGCTGAAACTTCCGAGATCACTAAAGCAAGGCTTAAACAAAGAACCGTTTTTTTCATCAATGAAATATGATGATTTTGTCTGTTTAAAGACACAAATTGACCGACCATATCATCTCCATATCGATATGATTTATTTTTAAATACTGTGTTTTATTTCCATACAAACGCTAAAAATTACTGGCGATTACACCTTCATATGCCACAAATAACGTTTCACTAAATTCAACATCTTCTCTCCATATCTCTATTTATTCTGTAAAGCCATCCTTTGGCTCGGGATTTAAATTAACTGTTTTAAAATGTTCAAATTTGTCTTTTGGTCATGCAAATTAGTCTTTAGGTCATTTGCATGGATTGAGTTTTCGAGATTGAAATTCAAAGGTGAAGTCTGTCTCTCGACTAGGAAACTTGCTCTATAGACAAAGTATCCAACTGCAAGATCAATTGTTCCGCCTGCGGCCAATCGCCAAAACCTGCTGCTGGGTTCAAATGCCCTACAGCACCTGCATTGACCAACTGACTGCCCCATGTTTCTGCCATTGCTGCAACGGCTTGATACTGCGCTAAATGGTCATTGGTACTCGCCACCACAATGCTTGGAAATGGCAGTTTTTGCGTCGGTAATGGGCTCCATCCTTCGTTTCTAAGAATCTCAGGACTTGGATAATGCTCAGGCCAGCTTTCTGCCAAGTCGGGCGGTGTAACCAGCAACGCCCCTTGGATATCATGCTGATGCAACGCAGCCCAATGCACAGTCATCAACACACCTGCGCTATGTGCCACCAAAATAACCGGCCCTTCAATTTTTTTCAGCTCTGCTTCAATGCGAGCAACGCGGTTTGCACAATTCAATTTGTCCGTTTCTGCTGGCGGGACGGCGCGAACTTTTACGAGTTTCGACTCAAGCAATGTTTGCCAATGTGCAGCAACGTGATCGCGCAAACCCGGAATAATGAGGACCGTTGCCTGTGTAAATATTTTTTCCATGGATACACCTATTTAAGCCTGATGCTTTTTAATCAATGCGGCGCATTGTTGTATCCAACATAGAGGGATGGTCGCCAATTCGATATACATAGGGCGACAATGGCTTATCATTTGATGACAAATCATCAAATCTATAACATTTTAGAATGAGCCTCATAAATAATTTAAATATTTGATTTTAATAATATAAGTAAAACTTTTATTTTAATTTATGCAACACATTGGCTTTGTTGCACAAACCTATCTGTAAAGGGTTTTTCAGCGATATAATTTTCAAATGAAGAAGCCTACACACAAAATCTACCGCACAACCAATTGGCCCGCATATAACCGAGCACTCATGAGTCGCGGAAATATTGCCATTTGGTTTGATCCTGCTACGCAATGGTATGCGCCATCAAAAGGCAAACAAGGGCGAAATCAAACCTACTCCGACGCAGCCATCCAATGCTGCTTAATGATTAAATCCTTATTCCGTCTGTCTTTACGTATGGTCACTGGCTTTGTGCAAAGTCTGATTAAACTTTGCGGATTAAATTGGATAGCTCCAGATTACACCACGCTTTGTAGAAGACAAAAGCATATTGATATTGTAATCAGCTACCAAAAAAGTAGCGATGGGCTGCATCTACTCATGGACTCTACAGGCATGAAGTTTCTAGGTGAGGGCGAATGGAAACGCAAGAAACATGGACCTGAATATCGTCGCCAATGGCGTAAACTTCATATTGGTATAGATGCTAAAACCCTGCAAATACGAGCAGTTCAGCTTACAACCAATAATGTCAGTGATTCACAGGTGCTTGGTGATTTACTTAATCAGATTCCACAAGATGAGCGGATTGACTCTGTTTATACCGATGGAGCTTATGACACCAAGCAATGCCGTCAGGTCATTGCAGATCGGCAAGCGCATGCGGTGATTCCACCTAGAAAAAATGCGAAACCATGGAAAGATACAAAGAGTAGCTCGCTAGAGCGAAATGAATTACTTCGAACAATTAAACGTTTAGGCAGGACACTATGGAAAAAATGGTCAGGCTATCATCGGCGAAGTTTGGTTGAAACTAAGATGCATTGCATCAAATTATTAGGAGATAAACTCAGTGCAAGGAGTTTTGATAGCCAAGTGAATGAGATCCATGCACGTGTAGCAGTCCTTAACAGATTTACGGAATTAGGTCGACCACTTACCCAAGTTACGCCTTAAATTTGGCTCAATTAGGGGCGCTTTGCATTTCAAATCTTTGTGCAACAAAGCCGTTCTATTGCCTGTTTTGGTAAAGGTACAACATGGGTAATACCACATTTCATTGTTTCGGCAGGCTTTATCCAGATTTTTTTCTCAAAGTCAAAATCTTGCCATTTTGCATAGCGCAATTCTTGTGGTCGCGGGAAAAGAATAACGAGTAACTCTAAAGCAATTGCTGTATGCGAATTTCTATAGCTTCGAATAGACTGCACCAACTCAGGCAGTTCCTGAAGACTGACATGCTTCATATTCCCTTTACTACCTTTATCAAGATACTTCAAAATGCCATCCAAAGGGTTCGACTCTATTTGTCCATGAAACTTTGCAAGATCATAGGCATTGCGACAATGTGAAACTAATTTCTCTACACGATTGTAAATACTTTCACTTCTAAGCATATCCTGAAAAAATGTCAGCCATTGTTGAGGTGAAATTTTGGTGAAATCCAATTCACCAAAAACAGATAAGATACGTTTTTCAATTGATTGAGTTTCTTTCTTTATTGTTATTGCAGCCCAAGTTGTTTTCTTAGTATCAAGCCAGTCATACATCAAGCTTTTTAAATTAAGTTGTTGCTCCTCAATCTTTTGCAATTCAATTTCTTTTTTTGTTAATACTTTTTCATTTTGCTGTAACTTAAGAAAAATAGTTGAAGCTTCAAGTTTAGCTGCTACAAGCGATAACTGCGGATAACTTCCAATACTGTGCCATTTCCACTTCCCTGCCTCATCCTTAAAGCGGACTTGCCAAGTTTTTTTCCCTTTTGGTGATACACGAAAATAAAGCCCAGCATCACATGAAATACGATACTCCTTACCCTCAGGTTCAAGATTAAGAAGATGGGTATCTTTGATTTGTTTGATGTTATCTAAAGCGGCTCTTTTCATAGCAAAATCTCTTGTATCCGAGTAATGCAAACAGAGTATCGGATACAAGATTGGATACACAAGAGGGGTAAATAAAGCTGTGCATAACTAAACATAGTTGTGCAAAAAGCAAAAATAAAAAACCCATGAATCATTATAATTCATGGGTTTATATATTAAATCATTGCAAAGCTGTGCATATGATTACAAAAAACTGGTGGGCCCAGACAGACTTGAACTGTCGACCAACGGATTATGAGTCCGTTAACATAGCAATTAAAAATCAACAATCCTCAGATATAAAATCAATACTATCAGATATTTATATAATTTTAAAATTTTATTATTCACTCTTTTTGTTGATTAATATATATTGATTTTGCTTACTACTTGCTTACCAGACGCTTACTAGAATGAAGTTAACAAAACCTGCTATTGATAGAATTGATTGCTCAGACAAAGATAAGCCAACTTTTTTTTGGGATGAGAAAACACCTGGATTTGGTGTTAAAGTTACACCTAAAAATAATAAAAGCTATATTTTCCAAGGGCGTATTGGACTCCAAAATCGCCGTATCAAAATTGGTGACGTTGATGTATGGAAATTAGATGACGCTCGTAAGTATGCACAAGAATTAGCTATTATGTGCCATAAAGGGATTGATCCATTGATCGAGCGCAAGAAAGCTTTAGCTGATAATAAAGAACTGTTAAAACAAGAAAAACGCAAAACTATTAAATTTAAAGATGTATGGTTTGAATACTTAAAAGCAAGACAACCTAATTGGCGACCAAGAAGTTATCAGGATCACATCGAATTATCTAGAGGTGGTTACGATCCTGAAAATAATAGTGTTTATACTAGTCAACCTATTTTTCAACTGTTTGAGTATAAACTTTCTGAATTGACTGCAGGTGTATTTTGCGATTGGCTTGATCACAATGACTTCCGTCCAACAACATCAGCTAAAGCATACCGACTTACACGAGCTTTCCTAAATTGGTGTGAGGAACATGAGGATTATGAAAACTTAGTTCCTCTAAAATCATACAACTCTAAAAAAGTTAAAGATAAAGTCCCTTCTCCCAAAGCCAAAAATGATTGTTTGATGAAACAACATCTAAAACCATGGTTTGAAGAGGTAAATAAGTTAACTAGTAGAAAAATTGCGATTTTTTTAATATGTAGTTTAATCACTGGTTGCCGAAAGAATGAGCTACTTTCATTAAAATGGACTGATGTCGATTTTCGATGGAAAACAGCAAAAGTTAGAGATAAAATTGAAGATGAAGGTCGCCTAATTCCTCTGACGGCATATGTTGAAAGCCTATTTTTAGAACTAAGGAAAAATTCTGATTCTAAATTCATATTTAGCAGTAAGGGTGCTAAATGTGGTCATATTGTCAATCCTTACGATAGCTTAGAGAAAATATGTAAAAAACTAAATATTGAACTTACACCCCATGGATTGAGAAGGTCATATAAAACATTAGCTATATGGGCAAAAATCAATGAAGGATCTTTAGCCCAGATCTCAGGTCATAAACCAAGTGCATTAGTTGAAAGACACTATATCGTACGACCTATGGATATGCTACGAGAAACGCTACAAGAATATGAGGATTGGATTTTGCAACAAGTGCGAAATGGCATTAATTGAAATACCTCGACACGTAATTAGGTCGACCACTTACCTAAGTTACGCCTTAAATTTGGCTTAATTAGGGCGCTTTGCATTTCAAATCATTGTGCAACAAAGCCGTTTCCAAATCATCATTCCTGTATCAGGACATGCTAAGCAGGTTTTAACGGGAAGTTCACTATTTAAAAATGGAACATGAAGAAATTCCCATGGTGCAGTATTAGTATTAATTACAAAAGGTTGTTGATTCATTTTGGCTATCCTATGTTTTTTAACAATATTGGAGATTTGATGCAGCCGAAGTTGAGACTATTCAGCTACCTGATAATTAAGCCAATGATGATAATGTTGAGGATATATGCAGAGGTGCAACATTTAATTGTTGAATGAGATGATCAGCAATAAACTCAGCATCTTTAGCAACATCCATAAAACGTCCTGAACCCCATGTGTTTAACCAAGGTAAACCAATAAAGCTTACTTCAGGGTCAACGGTAATACCGCGATCATGTTTTGGATATCCATTTGTCTGGAATATGTCTAAATCAATCCAAGAATAGTCTGGTCTAAATCCGATACACCAAATGATCGAAGTGATGTTCTCTTCAACTAAATCAATATGGGTAATTTCCTGTTCTGGCTGCCAAAGTGGCTGATATACAGATGCTGGCTCTTCAGTCACAATATTATTTTTCTCTATATAGTCATCAATAGAGGCATTAATACGATTGTAAGTTGCATCTGCCATGTCTAAGTTCTGGATTAAATCTGGACGGAAGACAAACTGACCTTCCTTATAGTCCTCAAATCGTCCAAGCAATCGCATACCTTCTAATGCAAATTTACGTAGATCAATATCACGACCACCATCTCGCCCAGTCACATAATGATTAGTGCTGTTACGAACCTCTTCACTATATCGGTGATCTTTGACAGTTGTTTCGTAATAACCCATTTCATAAAGCCACTTCACTACGTCTTTACCACGATAAAAACGCGCACAGCGTGGTGCATCTCCCGTAGAAAGATAGACCTTTTTACCTGCCAAATGTAGATCTTCTGCAATTTGGGCACCTGATTGTCCTGAACCGACAACCAAAACATTACCTTCAGGTAACTGTTCCACATTAAAATATTGTTCTGAATGCATTACCAACACTTGTTCAGGTACTTGATCACTTAGTTTTGGATAAATTGGGGTGTGATACCCACCAGCCGCTACAACTAATTGTTTAGCAGTAGTTGTGCCTAAACTGGTTTCAATTTCAAAGTGTTGAGGTGCAATTTTTGCAACATGGTTAACCTGAACATTTAATAAAACTGGTGGATTCAATTTTTCAATGAAGTCGTCGAGATACTCAACAATTTCATTTTTTTTCATAAATCCGTCAGGATCATTACCGTTATATGGATGCTCTGGAAGCAAACATTGCCAATTGGGGGTAACCAAAGTGAAATTATCCCACCGTTTACTACGCCAGCTATGGGTCAACTCTGATTCTTTTTCTAGAATCACATGATCAATCCCTGCTTTTTTTAAATAATGACTGATACATAACCCTGCCTGACCACCACCAACAATCACGACGTCATAATTTGGTTGTAAATCTTGAATTTGCATATTAAGCATCTTTTTCCCCTTATTCATTGTGCATTTCAGTAATTTCAATTTGGTCTTCGTCTTTTAAGGCGAATAAGTTAGCTTGGCGCTTAATCGTGGATAGGCTGTCCATGGCTGAACTACATGCAAAGCCATAACGTACTCGTACTCGTTCTGATGCAGCAGATAACCCATCTTCAGCCAACGTTAAAAACTGTATTGCTGGATATGAATGTCCTTTAGATAGATATTCATAAATCACCGTGGATGGAGAGTAATATTGAATCAGCTCACCATTTGGCCATTTCACGGTAAAATTTACACTTGGCATAATGTTGGCTCCTGTTGCTGTACATGTAGGGAAAAATGGGAAAATGGAGCTTGTGCAAGGACTTTTTGATAATTCAGCCCAGTAAAAGCCTGTTTTTGAAAATCCCAAAAAATCTGTTGCTCATTCTGCTGCTGAATCTGTACCTTGCCAGAATTTGTGACCTCACCAATCACCGCACAATCAATATCTTGTGAAGCAAATAATTCAATGATGTCCTCACATTGTTTGCTATCGGCAGTCAGTAAGAAGCCATAACTTGGGAAAATTTGAAGCCATTTCAACCAATCTGTATGTTGCGGTTTCGGAATCTTATCTAGCCAAAGATTCGCTCCTGATCCCGTTGCCTCAAGTAGCATTAACAAACTGCCTAAGATTCCTGCATTACTGATGTCGCGTGCCGCATACGCGAGATGCTGTTCTGCAATTTCGGGCAATACTTCCAACTGTGTTCTTAAAACCGCAGCAGGAACATGTTCAAAACATTTCCAATAGGTGGTTTGATCATGGAATTTGCCCTGCATATTCAGCGCAATTAAGATTTTCTGCCCCGCTTGAACATGAAAGACCGAGAGCAAATGATTCGCCAATCCTTGTATGGCAACGGAGAGCGTAGGTTGAAAATCTGTATGAATATTGGTGTGTCCACCCACAAGCTTTACGCCATAGGCATCACAAGCTGCTTGCATACCAGCGAATAACTGTTGACCACTTTGTGTATCGGTATGCCAATAACTATTCACCACAGTTAAAGCTCGCCCACCCATTGCAGCAATGTCGCTCACATTTGCCATCACCGCAGACCATCCTGCAAAATAAGGGTGCTTAGCCACAAAACTTGGTAGCATTCCTTCGCAAGCATGCAATAAATATTGTTCACCGAATTGCATCGCAGCAGCATCATCCGCAGGTAATGCATATAAATCTTGTAGAGTGTGAATGTTCAGATTCAACTGCGATTTAATCGCATGAATATCTTGCTTAGACTGCATTGCTGGCGTGATTTGCAGTTGTGGTAGTAGTTCTGAAAGTCTCATCAGCAGACCTCCCTATAGCTATAAGCTTGCATCACCACATGTTGTAATGGGTAATTTTCAACTTGAGCCTGCATGAGCACATGCGGAAGATTTGCAACATTCAGCTCATGTACAGTGTCCCAACACAACTTTTGAAAATAACGTTCGTTCTGTTGCTGAACCGTCGCAAGGAATGTGGTACAGCCTAAATTTTTGGCAGTGGATACGGCTGCATTAATCAACGCTTTACCAATTGCATGTTGATGACGGTATACAGGATCAACACACAAACGCCCGCCCCACCATGTCTGTTCAGCTTCAGGGAAAATACGAACAGCACCAATGACACGATCATGTTCCCCAAATATTTGTCCAATCGCCACAATCGCTAGAGCTTTGAAATCATGTTCATCACGATCTTCTTTTAAAATTTTCTGCTCATCACGGAACGTTGCTTCACGCAATTGAAAATATTGGCGACGCTCCCAATCTTCTGCTACAACTTTGATAATGATGTCATCCGTGACAAATTGCTTCAGCTCTTCATTGAGCTCAATCAACCATGCATAGTTAGATAATTTCATCATCAACTCCTTATTCATAAGCTCTGAGTGAAGAACAAGCCCCACATTTTGCACAACCTGCCTGCGTATCCTGTGAATTCAAACCATACTGGCGAAGCTGCGTGCCAATTTGGGGATAAAGCATTTGCATAAATGCTGAATCAGGTTTGGGGTGATGCTCTAAAGCCGTTCCCTGTATCGGCACAAAAGGAACTACAAAGGGATAAACCCCTATTTTTGCTAGACGTTTCGTCATGCTGATAATTTCTTGTTCGGTATCTCCTAAACCAGCCAAGATATAAGTACTGACTTGCCCTCGTCCAAAGACTTTCACTGCTGCTTCAAAAGCAGAAAAATAGAACGCAAGTGATACTTCTGCCTTACCTGGCATAATTTGCTTGCGTACCCGATCACTTACGGCTTCTAGATGCATCCCGATGGATACCGCTCCTGCATCTTTTAATTTTCGAAACCAAGCAAAATCATCAGGCGGTTCACACTGCACTTGAATCGGTAAATCAACTTTCGCATTAATCGCAACAACTGAATCATATAAAATGGCTGCACCGCGATCAGGCGTATTCGGTGTTCCTGTGGTCAGCACCATCTGAGTCACCCCATCCAGTTCTACGGCTGCCTTCGCCACTTCAGCCAATTGGTCGGGGCGCTTGCGAACAATGGAGCGCCCATCTTTTAAAGACTGATCAATCGAACAAAACTGACATGCCGTTGCTTTATCATTCATGCGAATACAATGTTGCAACACCGTTGTTGCCAACACATCATGGCTATGCAGCGTGGCAATCTGTTCATACGGAATGCCCTCTGCTGTGCTTAAATCATAAAATCGTGGTCGCGTTGGCGTAGTGAGCGTTGCAACAGGCATGCGGTTTTTAAAGACAATCACCTCACCTGTTGCAGCATCTTTTTTACCCGTATAAGGAGAATCCTGTGAGGCAAGGTTTAACACCGGGATCATGAGCGTCTGACCACTCAAGGTCATGGCTTTATGATCGCTTGGACCAGCGCCACCTTTGCGAGAAAGTCCAACCTCACCTTCCCATTTCAACCCGTTACATTGCAAATCACTGAGTAATTCAATCGCAGACATGATCTTCTCCTGTTATTTTGTAAACGGGGTGTCTATGCTTGTACTTCGGCAAATTCAGAAACTTTTTCGATGCTGTTATTCGATGGATTCTCTAGCTTTAACTCATGCAAAACTGAGGTAGGACGACGATCAATCAATAAACTAAGTAATTCTGGACGACTATAATGCCCAACAGAATCCATCATCCGTTTACGTTTTTCGATTAAGGCAAAATCTAAATCGGCAATCACATAGCCTTCGCCTTGTGTGATCGGTTCAGACAAAAATTTACCTTCTGGAGAAACAATGGCCGTAAAACATCCCCCAGAAATTGGACCCAGTTCACAACCAGTGTCTTGCATAATTTGTTGTTGTTGCTCTGGATCAAGCCATGCTGTGGCATTCACCACAAAACAGCCCGACTCTAAAGCGTGGTGCTGAATGGTGGCACTGATCTGATCTGCAAAAATCTGCCCCACGAGTGAACCCGGAAACATCGCTGCATGAATTTGCTCACCATCCGCCATCAAAGCAAACCGAGCCAAAGGGTTATAATGCTCCCAGCATGCCAGTGACCCAATACGCCCGACAGCAGAATCAATCGCACGCAACCCACTGCCATCGCCTTGTCCCCACACCATACGTTCATGATACGTTGGGGTAATCTTACGACGATGCTGAATAATCGAACCATCCGCATCAAACAACAATTGAGCGTTATAAATCGTGCCGCCTGCACGCTCATTAATACCAATAGAAACCACCATGTTCGCTTCTTTGCATGCCTCTCCAATCAAAGTTGTTGCTGCCGATGGCACGACAACCGATTCATGCAATAGCTTTAAATGTTCTTTACCCATAGCAAACGGTGGTTGCACAAAAGAAAAATAAGGGTAATAAGGCACAACAGTTTCAGGAAATACGGCAAATTGCACACCTTGCTGCCCCAACTCCAAAATCGTGTCACAGATTTTCTTGACTGTACCCGCTTGGCTATACAACACAGGGCTACATTGAACTGCCGCCGCTTTAATAATTTGGCTCATGACTTATTCCCCTTTTTTCTTAAAGACTTAAACGGTCCACGTATCAATAATTAATGCATTGTCACGACGCATCAAAAGTTTGAGATCCATCACATCAAGAGGATTAATCGGACGAATTCCCTCCATTAAAGCTTTTTCAGTCTGTCCATAAAGTGCTTGCAAGGCGAAACGACATGCATAGACTTCACCGCCTTCTGCCATAAAAGCTTTTAATTGATTATTGACCGCCAAATGTCCCGGGAATGCTTCTGCTCCCAATGTTGGAAAACCACGTTGTACCCCCAACTGAACACCTGGACCGTAGAGCAAAATTTTGGTTTCAAAACCTTTGCGTAATAATCGTTTTGCTTGTAAGACATTGACCAAGCCAATAGAACCTTCAAAGGCAACGGTGTGGAAAGTCACCAATGCTTTTTCACCCGGCTGAGCTTTTACATCCTCAAATACTTTTTCTTCATAATCGACAAGAAAATCACCATCTTTGTATTGTTCAATATCTACTTTAGGCATAGCCGTTCCTCATATCTACGGTTTCGATTCAACCAACTGTTTTGGTCTATACGTGTTATTGCGAGAGCCATGCCAACATGATTAAAATGCTGTTTTAAAATTCTTATATTCTTGAAAAATATATTTTTATTATTTATTCAATAGCGATTTATAAAAATAAGAATGTGTTGAATATCTACGATTTTTCGTAGTATTATGAAAGTTCATAGTTAAGATTACGATTTTTCATAGCATGAATAATATTGACTTTATTTCTGATTGGGCATCTTTTGAAGATTCGATTCGTCCACTTGCTTTTGAGCATACATCTCAAGCATTAATCGTGATCGACCCACATCAAAATCGCTTTATTGATTTTAATATTAGCGCGTCTCAATTATTACGCTATGAACGACATGAATTGATTGCAAAAACAGTCACTTCTGTTTTTGGACACATCAATCAATTGCCACATCTTATGGCGTTTACAGATGAAGCACTCAGTAAGGGTTATGCTTGGAATAATGAGCTATATGCTTTTGATAAAGAGGGTGAAAAAATACAATTGGATGTCACTGCCATTCGTCTGCCTTATAAAAATAAAAATTTACTTATTTGGTCATTGGTCGATGTCAAAGATCTAGAATTACGCCAACTTAATAAAGATGCAGACAAAGTCATCCGTGCAGGACTAAAAGAATGGCAAGCCTTACAGGAACTTTTTATTGACTCAGATACAGGCAAGCATCTACTTCTTAGCTCAGTTGGTGATGGAATCTATAGTATTAATAAGCAAGGATTATGTACCTTTATCAATCCTGTCGGCGCAAAAATGTTAGGTTTGGAGTCCGATGCTGTATTGGGTAAAAATATTCATAAAATCCACCATCATACCCATGAAACTGGAGAACATTACCCTGTAGAAGAATGTCCCATCTATGCTGCCGTACAAGATGGAATTGTTCATGAAGGCATCCAAGAAGTTTTCTGGCGACATGATGGCAGCTATTTTCCAGTTGAATTTACCAGTACGCCGATTATCCGTGACAGTGAAATCATTGGTGCTGTGGTGGTTTTCCGAGATATTACTGACCGTTTAAATACAGAAAAACAACTCACTCATGCACTTGAAGAATTACAAGATTTAAAAAGTCGCCTAGAGCAACAAAATGAATATCTACAAGAAGAAATTTTACAAGAAAATCAATATCATGAAATCGTGGGCAATAGCCCAGCCATCCTGCAAATCATTGAAAAAATTAAAGTGGTTGCACCCACTGATGCCAATGTCATGATCTATGGAGAATCAGGAACAGGCAAAGAGCTGATTGCACGCGCTATCCACCAGTCAAGTCACCGCAAACAGCATCCGCTCATTCGTGTGAACTGTGCGGCGATCCCCTCTGAATTATTTGAAAGTGAATTCTTCGGACATGTAAAAGGGGCTTTTACAGGTGCAGTTCGTGATCGAGCTGGACGCTTTGAACTTGCTGATCAAGGAACTTTATTTTTAGATGAGATTGGCGAAATTCCACTCGAATTACAAAGCAAGTTGCTCCGCGTATTGCAGGAAGGGACTTTTGAAAGAATTGGGGAAGAGAAAACACGACACGTTGATGTCAGGATTATTGCAGCCACCAATCGAAAATTAAAAGAAGAAGTGAAGCTTAAAAACTTCCGTGAAGACTTATATTTCCGTCTGAATGTTTTCCCGATCCATTCTCCTGCATTACGCGAGCGTAAACAGGACATTCCTTTACTGGTCTCGCACTTTACCAAGCTGATCAGTGAAAATCGTAAAGTGCCTTATTTACCTTTTTCACAAAAGCATATCCTCGAACTGCAACACTATGACTGGCCCGGTAATATTCGTGAATTACAGAATGTGTTGGAACGTGCATTAATCACTGCCAAACACGGTGCTGTTTCTTTCCAATATTTGCTCGAACAAGAACCCTCTCAAACCATACAGCACAATCAAGCCGTAGCAATCGAGCAAGTCCTGACAATACAACAGCTTAAACAGTTAGAAATGACAAACCTCCAACTTGCAATCAAACAATGTGAGGGTAAAATTTTTGGTGATGAAGGTGCAGCTAAGCAGTTAGGTATTAATCCAACGACACTGATTTCAAAATTAAAGAAATTAGGTATTAAATATTAATGGATATTCAATACCTTACCATCAAATGAATAATCACATTGGGATAAAGCCATGGAAATCAATAGAATTGGGGATATTTCAGCTTTTGTAGCTTCAGTCAAATATGGCAGTTATACTCATGCAGCGAAGCATTTAGGTTTATCACGATCTGCTATTGGCAAAAGTATTGGGTGGTGTTTCAAAAAGTATGCTGGCGTTAAACAAATCCGTTATTAAGGTAAAAGAAAGTCAAATCAAAGGCTTTAAAATGATTTTCGAGCTTTTTAGAAAAGTTGCAACTTCTCCTAAATCCACGCCTAATTCGATGACGAATTCTACAATTGTTACCTTCAATACCGACGGTAAAAAACTTACCGATCACTTGCTTGCAACATTGAAATGCTGTGATAAAACTATCCCAGTGATCACTCGTAATTCGAGCATATTGAACCCCAAGCTTTTTAAGTCTAGCTTTAAGACGTTGAACCGTTGCTAAATCCCGCTTACCCCAAACATAAGCAATAATTTCTCCAGATTCTCGATGGTAGGCATAAATAAGCCATTGTTTATTTTGCTTATTCCCTACAAAAGTCCAAAGTTCATCGACTTCAAGACATTCGTAGTGGCTTTGTTTAGGCTGAATCTGATAGATCGATTCACTTAAGGTTCGTAATACCTTGCCAATGCTGATACGCTCGACTTCAGCAATATCTCTTACACCGCTTCCTCTGACCATTAAATGTAATATCTTGCCGGTAATACCTGAGTTACACCCTTGATAGCTTAATGCATGATCACCAATAAACTGACGTTTGCAATCTTTGCACTGATGGTTTTGTTTCCCATCTACTTTGATGCCATTTCTCTTTATATTGTTACTTAGACAGGTAGGACATTTGATTTGTAGCGTTATTTTCATACCTCTATTTTATCAAAAGCCATATTGTTTTTTTCAGCATACTTTTTGAAACACCGCCAAAAGAAATTATACCTGTTTATAAGGACTCTTGACTTTCTTCAAGCACTCTCGGCATACACAAATTTCTTTTTGGTCATTGGTGTAATCAATCTCTCTAGCACCATGAAAGCCAAATATACACATTAATAATCTGATCATCTTATTTCTCCTTTAAGTACTTAAAAGCTATATATCTTAGGCATCTATATTTATATGAATCCATGTAAGACAGCATTTCGAACAACTTTATCGAAGTTTGAATGAAATGAATTTTCAGTAGTGTGACTCTTTAACAATAAACAGAAACTTGCTACCGCACCTATGCTCACCAAAGTTAAGAATTTCATCTTTAATTCCATCCATGTAGAACTTTTGATTCAAACATATCACTGTGATTTGTATTTATCTAACCGCCTTCTGATGAATTACTGTTCATAATGTAACCACATTATTATTTATGTAATTGAATTTGTTAAACAATGAAATAATTCCTATTAAATTACACTGATTTATTACAACTTATAAATTTAAAACTTTATGTGCCCATTTCAGAAATTTATCTTTATCGTTGAAATTAGGGACATTCAATAAATTGATATAGGAAACTTCACCAAAGTTTCCTGAGATTTTATTTGATTCAAGAATTGTAAAATCTTCTTCTCGTCCTACATGTACTTCCCGAAAAAACTCCGTAACTTTCCGATCAAGGTTTAGTGAGGTAAACGCCTCTCTTTCAACTAAAAAGTCATAGATCTGGCTAACCACATGTAGTTCAAATTTTCTATTCATTTTTTCCGTTCTCATAATTATTTTAACAATTGGTTCAATTTAAACTAATTTCTTTTACGGATAAAGACAATAAAAAACTTACTATCAGGGACAGTTAAATAGATTTTCGCTTAGTCTTTGCCAGTAAGATCTCTATACGTTGAGTAACTTCCAACAATTTAAGCTCAGCATCAAGCCAAAAATAATAGACGTCACCATGTATGACATACATTTGCTTAATGTAGTTTGCTGCTTTTGTCTTGTTTACTTTTTTAGCATTAAAACATGGTTTATCAAGCACTATTACCCTGCCGTCTAAATCACCACCGATACAAATATTCATTTCTATTCTTCTTGTTGTAAGTAATGATTAAAATATATCACAACAAAAAAGCGCAATTATTTGAACGCACTTTATCGACTAAGCATCTGATAAAAAATTAAAATTTATACCAATACGATTTAAGTTAAGCTGCTATTAGACTTCCTTCATAAATCATTTTTCAACCAATTTAATTGTTTATCTTTCACCCAATCTAAATTCTATATGCCAGCAAGTAAATTAAACCACAGGTTTAATCGTTTACGACGATTTCTATATACACAAGATAAAATCTTAAAACATTTCATCCTTCCAAATACAGGCTCTACTTGAATTCGTCTACGACCAATCTCTTTATTTAACTTTTTTAATTCAGAATCTAGTTTTTCAGTTTTCTTTGCTTTAGATGGCATGAGGCATCCAAAACCCAATTTCTTTATCTCTAAATACCCCTTATCAACGATAAAAAAAGGCTTAAATTTTAATTTCCTCATGCTTTTTTTAAATATTTTAAAATCATGCATGCTTCCATGACTTCCACATACACTCAGTATTTCACCTGTTGTATAGTGCATAGATAGCTGAAATTTAAACGTATGTCGCTTTTTTTTACCGCTATACCATTTCTTCTGTTTTTTTTGGACGTTGAACTAATATTTCAGTTGCATCAATCACAACAACTTCCCAATCCACTTCATCTCGATTAGGAAGTTGTTTTGGCAAGTTAAATTTTCCAGAACGGATTAAGGTATCTTCAATAACGCGTGTGATACGAATTGCACTCGTTTCAGATACACCGTAACTCATACCAAGATGGAAAAATGTTCGATATTCTCTCCAATATTCTATACATAAGAGCAAACGATCTTCCAACGGTAATTTATGCGGTCGTCCTTTACCAATATGACAAGGTAACTCCTTATTTAGCTCGGCCAACATGAGGTTAAATGTAGCCCAACTAACACCGGTAAGCCTACGAAACTTAACGTCTGATAATTTTTGAATATCTTTGAATTTCATCCAAGGATTATCCCTTGGATTAAATAATTTTGCTGATTAATTTAAGATCAAATAAATTGTACGTTTTTTGATTTATGACGGAAGTCTATTAAAAAAGCCCTACATTTCTGTAAGGCTTTCCCCTTGGTCTTTTGCGCCGAAACAAGGAATCGTTGTTTTTATTTACAACAAAATAATTAAATCATTAATCGAATAAAAAATGAAGAAAAAAAACCTGCAACTTGGGGAAGGTGCAGGTATAAACTGATATTAACTACCATGGAGAACTTAATATCAAATAATATACTTGGTTTATATTGAGATCTCATTCACATTTTTTATATCAAATTATCTAGTAACAAAAAAAGCCCATCAAATGATGAGCTTTTTACGGTAATTAAGTGAATTTCCATATGTACGTCCACTATAGAAGAAATATGCCATATACCTTGATCAAGGTCAAGTGAGCATATTCTCAATTTGCACTTATAGCTTTGCTTTAATACTATTCATCTAAGCACTTAAAATAATTGACCTAATGTCTGAACCTCAGTTTTCTCTTAGTGATTATCTATCCACAGTACAGGAAGTAATTCAAATTACTTTCAATGAGCCTGTATGGGTGAAAGCTGAGATCCGTAATCTAAATATTAAGGGCGGACATTACTATCTTGAGTTAGCTGAAAAGGATGAAAGTACCGACAAAGTTATAGCGAGTTGTAAAGGCACCATCTGGAAATTTATAGCTCAGAAAATGGTGCTTAAGTTTGAAAGAGAAAGCGGTGTAGAGCTTTCAAAGGATTTAAATGTCTTGGTAAAAGTCAGAGCCAAGTTTGATCCTCAGTATGGCTTTTCAGTGAATGTTGAAGATATTGATTCAAGCTATACGCTTGGAGACATTGCACGGCGCTATCAACAAATTTTAGAAAGACTTACCTCTGAAGGCCTTTTAAACAAGAACAAGCTCATCCCTACCCCTTTTGATATTCAGAATGTCCTGGTAATTGCTCCTGAAAATGCTGCAGGTCTAGGTGACTTCAAAAAAGATGCTGATGCTTTAGAAAAATCTGGTGTATGTCATTTCAAGTACTACTCAGCAACATTCCAAGGGAACACAGCTGCGCAAAGCATTATCACCTCTCTCAGTAATGGCCTCAGACAATGGGCTACCGATTTCAATACACCACCTGATCTCATTGTGATTATCCGCGGCGGTGGTGCTGTAAACGACCTTGCCTATTTAAATGATTATGAACTGGCAGCATTGTTGGCCAAACGAACTGTTCCAATTTGGGTCGGTATTGGTCACGAAAAAGATCGTACGATACTAGATGAAGTTGCAAACCGTTCATTTGACACACCTAGTAAGGTAATTGGTGGGATTCGTAATCTAATTGCTGATCGGACTCAGGATGTCTTAGATTCATTCCAAACCATTAAGCTATTATCCCAACATCAAATCACAGCGTACCAAAGCCAAAATGATCAATACATGAGGATGATTAAGACGCTTGCGCATGGGCAAATCAATGAAGCAAATAAGAGCGTAGATTTGATGAGAAGCACCCTACATTACTTAGCCCAGCAACAGATCAAACT
Source organism: Acinetobacter sp. CAU_H_S139_7 (assembly GCF_058599305.1). Taxonomy (NCBI): domain Bacteria; kingdom Pseudomonadati; phylum Pseudomonadota; class Gammaproteobacteria; order Moraxellales; family Moraxellaceae; genus Acinetobacter; species Acinetobacter sp. CAU_H_S139_7. The sequence goes on along the minus strand of NZ_CM178651.1, from coordinate 1,561,885 downwards.
GGCAACGAATCAAGTCGAATCACTGCTGCGTGAAACCTTAATTCAGAATCCAAGAAACGTGATGGCTAAAGGCTACGGAATTGTTCGTAATGAAGGAAAAGCTATTCGCTCTATTCAACAGATTTCAGGTGATAAAGTCCAAGTAGAATTACAGGATGGCACCATTCAAGCAAATGTAACGAAGGTAATTAGTAATGATTAAAAAAGAACTCTCTTTCAAGGAAGGCTATGAAGTCCTTAAAAAGAATGCGGAGCTATTGGAGTCGCAGGAAGAACCAGACATCGACAATTTAATGAAAATCGTTGAAGAGTCTATGGTTGCATACAAAGCCTGTAAAACACGTGTGGATGCAGTTCAACAGGCTTTGAATGAGACATTTAAGGAACAATAAGTTAATAATATCGGAAAATTTGATTTTACTTTTTTGGGGCTTTGTTGCACAAACATTCAAAAGCTAAACTTCTTCCAAGTTATCTAAATTTAAGTGGCAACTTGGGTGTGAGGTCGGCCTAAATCTGTAAATTTATTTAATACGGCCACACGTGCATGAATCTCATTGACTTGGCTTTGAAAGTTTCTCGCACGGAGTTTATCGCCTAATAATTTGATGCAATGCATCTTGGTTTCTATCAGACTTCTGCGATGATAGCCTGACCAATTTTTCCATATTGTTCTTCCTAAACGTTTAACTGTTCGAAGTAATTCATTTCGCTCTAGCGAGCTGGTCTTTGTATCTTTCCAAGGTTTCGCATTTTTTCTTGGCGGAATCACCGCATGTGCTTGTCGGTCTGCAATTACTTGACGGCATTGCTTGGTGTCATAAGCCCCATCAGTATAGACAGAGTCAATCTGCTCATCTTGTGGAATCTGATCGAGTAAATCACCAAGCACTTGTGAATCACTCACATTATTTGTAGTGAGTTGAATAGCGCGTATTTGAAGGGTTTCAGCATCTATACCAATATGAAGTTTACGCCATTGGCGACGATATTCAGGTTGGTGTTTCTTACGCTTCCATTCACCTTCGCCTAGAAACTTTAAGCCAGTAGAATCGACGAGTAGCTGGAGACCATTACTGCTTTTTTGATAGTTAATTGCAATATCAATATGCTTTTGTCTTCTGCAGATGGTGGAATAGTCTGGTGCTGTCCAATCTAATCTACAAAGATGAATGAGACTTTGCACAAAGCCAGTGACCATGCGTAAAGAAAGACGAAATAAGGATTTGATCATTAAACAGCATTGGATGGCTGTATCTGAATAAGTTTGATTTCGACCATTTTACCTTTGGGTTGAGCGTACCATTGCGTCTTGGGATCAAACCAAATTGAGAGATTTCCTCGATTTATTAATGCACTGTTATAAGAAGACCAATTGGTTGTACGATAGATTTTAGGTGTGGGCTTATTCATTTGAGAATTATATTGTGGAATAAGCCTTTAGAGATAGGTTTGTGCAACAAAGCCATTTCCAAGTAAAAGAAATTTGATGCTTTTGGGTGTCGATACTAGCCAGTTCGATCTTGAACTTAAGGATCATGTCTTTCCTTCTTATCACGCTCCAATCATCTTGAATGGCTCAGAACATTTGGAACTTGATATCGCAAAGTTTGGATTACTTCCGAGTTGGGCGAAAGAATTGAAATTTAGCAGCCACACTTATAATGCACGTACCGAGTCTGTAGCTGATAAGCCCAGCTTTCGACACGCATGGAAATACAGCAAGTTCTGCCTAGTCCCTGTGCAAGAGTTCTACGAACCCAAATACATCAATGGCAAGCCATACTGGTACACCATCAAGCGTAAAGATGATCAGCCTTTCACTGTTGCAGGGATCTATGATGATGTGGTGATTGATGGCAATAAGGTACGTTCCTTTTCAATGTTGACCATCAATTCGGATCATCACCCCTTCATGAAGCAATTCCATGCACCGAAGGATGAAAAACGCTCCATCATCGTTATTCCAGAGCAGTACAGAAAAGACTGGCTGACTGCAGATCATGAACACGCGCATGAATATTTTTTTCAAATGCCCGATGAATTCATCACTTTTCCACGCGATAAGCAGAAACAAAACGTCTTATTCTGACGCATCCTTGTTTATCCACAACTTTTTAAATTTGATTTTCAAACGTTGTTAGTAATATCCTATTTAGACAAATTCTACTTCCAAACACGCCTCGTAGCGTAGGAGTATCACATGTCTAAGAAGTTGCCTATCTACTTCTCTGACGACGCATGGTCATCTTTACAAGAGCTCATGGGTCCAGAGGGTAAGCCAAGCCCTACCATCAATACCGTGCTTGAACAAATCGCTGTTCAAAATGAACTGGTTGCGCAGTTAGGGCTTACTGCAGTTCTACCCAAATCCAAAGTCTCAATTCCCGTCTCTCTAGAGCGCATCCCTGCAGGTCCAGCCTTTAGTACCAAGGATGAGCAAGACAAAGCGCTCGATCTGAATGAGTTCCTGATTCACAACCCGATTTCTACGTTCATTGCTTATGTAGACAGTGAATCCATGCTTGATGCTGGCCTAGAGATTAATGATCCAATCATTATTGATCGCAGTATTGAAGCCAAGCATTACGATATTGTTATTGCCCTGATTGATAACAATGCCTCGACAATTAAGCGGCTGATGATCACCAATAAGATGTCAAAGTCCGAAACCAAAGAGATATTTGGCGATGAAGATTATCCGCTTCCAGAACTTTGGTTGAAGGCTGAAAATCCTAACTACAATCACATCATCCCTGATGACAGTCAGACCATCTCAATCTGGGGTGTGGTGACTTTTAATTTAAAACGTATTTATCACCGCTCATAAAAAGAAGAATAACCATGCAAAGTGAAAATGAAATATTCGCGTTAGTCGACGTGAATAATTGCTACGTCTCGTGTGAACGTGTGTTTAATCCTGCCTTGAATGATCGCCCTACTATTGTGCTCAGTAACAATGACGGCTGTGCCGTGGCCAGAAGTCAGGAAGCGAAAGATCTCGGCATCAAGATGGGTGTTCCTGTATTCCAAATTCAGGACCTGATCAAGCAACATGACATTCAGGTGCTATCAAGTAATTTCTCCTTATATGGCGAAATGTCCAAGCGCTTTATGGAGCTGCTTGGGGACTATGTTGCATCAGGAGACCAAGAGGTCTATTCCATTGATGAATGTTTCCTAAAGCTCACAGCTTATGAGCATCTATTTGACCTGACCGATTATGCGCAAGATATGAGAGTTAAAGCTTGGCGTTGGTTAGGACTACCCTGCTGCATTGGAATCGGCCGCTCAAAAACTGAAGCCAAGATTGCCAATCATCTCGCCAAAAAGAACAAGTTCTTCAATGGGGTCTGTAATCTGGCCCATATGGACCCGTGCTCTACAGAGATGCTACTCGCACAAGTGAATGTATCCGAAGTTTGGGGCGTTGGCAGGCAGAACTGCAAGAAGCTCAATGCCATGGGTATTCAATCTGTTCTAGATCTGATCAATGCCAATCCTAAAGAAATCAAAAAGCAGTTCAGTATCGTGATGGAAAAGACGGTGCTTGAGCTACAAGGCCTTTCTTGTATTGACCTGAGTGATGATGCGGTAGCGAAGAAGCAAATCATCAGCAGTCGTTCATATGGGAACCCAGTCTATGAAATGGATGACATCAAAGCATCTGTCCGGCTTTATGTTGCTCGAGCCGTAAAGCGAATGCGGGAAGATGGCTCAATCTGCAAAATGATTGGGGTCTATATCCAAACCAGTCGCTTTGATAAGTCCGAGCGCTACTCGCCATATATCGTGGTTCAGATGCATGAGCATACAGACGACTTATTACTCATCACCAAGGCAGCAATGAAGGGTATCGATAAGATATTTAAGAAGGGTTTTAAGTATAAAAAGGCGGGAATCGTGCTGCTCGAAATTACAGATAAATCCAAATTTGTACCCGATCTATTCACGGACTATTCACATAGGCATGAACGCGAAAAACTTTCAGATGCAATCGAAGCCATCAGTGAAAGGTTTGGGAAGAATCTCGTCACATTGGGAATTGCCAACAATCAAGAAGCCTCATGGCACATGAATCAAAAGCTTAGATCACCATCGTATTTAACCAAATGGTCAGACTTACCAAGAGTAGGATAAAAACATGCACTTATTTAAATTAACTGATGAACAACTCGCACAGCTTCTTATCCCGAAACGTTTTGTACCACCTACTCCAGTTGAACATGAAGGAAAGAACATGGTTTATGTTTTTGATAGCGAGGATAAGTTTGAACTGACTTATGCTGAACTGGTGGAGATCATTAGCAAAGCGAGAATGGCTGGACCGAAGTTGATACCTGTTTTAGGTACTGTGAATTAGATTCAGCAGTGGCCGCACGCCACTTGAATCATTATTTGATTGGAAGCGGATTTGGGCTGAGAATAATTTAGTTCAAATTTAATCTGACAGACACATTATAAAATGGGTAACTGTCATATCGAGTTTGGACTACAACACTTTAGCTCAGCGATTTACCAATTTACACTATTGTCTAAAATCCAGGGCGAATTCAAACATGAGGTGCGACAGTTTCAAAAGCCTTATGATAATCAACAAGCTGAGCAAACTTCTCTAATGGTGTAAGCCAATCTAACGCTTTTCTAGGACGAGTATTCAGTGACATGGCAACTTGATTTAAATAATGCTGATCATCCTGACCAACTGTGGGTAAGTGACTTTACGTATATTCAAACTCACTCAGGCTGGGTCTATACCGCCTTTATTATTGATGTGTTCTCACGAGCAATTGTTGGATGGAAAGTATCTACACGGATGAATACAGATATGGTGCTCGATGCACTTGAGCAAGCATTGCACGATCGAGGCATGCCAAAGAATGTGATTCATCATTCCGACAGAGGTGTGCAATATCTTTCTATTCGCTATACCAATCGTTTAGAAGCAGCAAATTTACGAGCATCAGTCGGTACGACTGGTGATTCATACGATAATGCTTTGGCTGAAACGGTGAATGGCTTATACAAAACAGAGGTGATTGAATATTTAAAAGCAGATTGGCAAGGTTTAGCGGATGTACAACTTGCGACACTAAACTGGGTAGATTGGTTCAATAAAAGCGTGTACACAGTGCACTGGGTTATGTATCGCCTTTTGAGTTTGAAGCAATGTACTATGATAAGATTAACCCGTTAGGTCAGGTGGCCTAACTTAAATAAAAAAGTCTCCGACAAACCCGGATAGAGGTGTTCAATATCTTTCTATTCGCTATACCAATCGTTTAGAAGCTGCAAATTTACGAGCATCAGTCGGTACAACTGGTGATTCATACGATAATGCTCTGGCTGAAACGGTGAATGGCTTATACAAAACAGAGGTGATTGAATATTTAAAAGCAGATTGGCAAGGTTTAGCAGATGTACAACTTGCGACACTAAACTGGGTAGATTGGTTCAATAAAAAGCGTGTACACAGTGCACTGGGTTATGTATCGCCTTTTGAGTTTGAAGCAATGTACTATGATAAGATTAACCCGTTAGGTCAGGTGGCCTAACTTAAATAAAAAAGTCTCCGACAAACCCGGTACGGTTCAAGGGGATATGCATAACGGTACTTGGATTGACCAAGGTAATAGAAGCTACATCGTCGAACTTGGCTTTCTTTGAGTTTGCGAGATAGTTCTTGATTTCAACTACACGAGATTCTGGAACACGCAAAACTTTTGTAGGTTCATCATAAAGAGCTTTACGTCCTGCCCCTTCTCTACTTCCACCATACTGGTTTACCATCTATGTCTCTCCCTGTATAAACTTGATATTGTAACAAAATCAAGTTTATTAATTAGAAGAAGCTAAGACAATGAAATTACGATAAATGGTTAGTCACTTTTATATTAGTATTTCTGCGAAATCAATCTCTAAAAATATAAGGGAAACTATTTCCCTTATATTTCAACCAATCGTGAGAATCAGGTTATCTTATATCCCTAGACCACATATCTTTTACTTAATCCCCATTCTGCCAATATCCGTCTATATGTCGTTGAAGATTTGTCTGCTGCAAAGTGCGCCTCCATTGAAACATCTAATGGAAGTTCTTCCGGTTTTTGACTCTCAACAATATCCTGATCCTCTGCAAAAATTTGTGCATTGAAGTCATATACAGCCTGTAGGTCACCCGTCGTATCAAAATTACGTGTCAACGGAACAAATAGCCTGGTTTGATTATGCGAAACAGGACAACAAGCATTCAAAATTTTTAAAATCCCATTGTTAGGAAAATAGACAGTAAGTGTTGCCGAGAATGGAGGATATACATCAAATTCTCGTTTCCATAAGAATTTCTCTGGCTCTAAATGTCTCAAACTATGAGGAAAGTTACTTACTGTAGAGATATAAATCGTTTTAAGTCCATAATCTGTTCTTTCAGTTTCATATTTTGGCACTACTGGATTATCACGATCAGCGAATGCCTTGTTATGCACCCAGGCAAAATGTGCCACATCGATAAAACCTTCAAGCTGACGACCACTAGAACCTGCTATATCAACAAATGGTGGGAGTATTGATTGATGTTCATCTGAATCCCAAGTTTCAAGAACTGGAAAATTAGCTTCACTTTCATCACGGCTAAATAAGCTGGTCCAAACTAGTCCATATTTCTCAACTACAGGGAATTTAGTTAAGGTGAACCGATCTGAAATTTGGGTAAGTTCTGGTTGAGCAGGGATTTTTACGCACTTACCTTGTGCGTTATAGTTGAGCCCATGATAGGGACAAACAATATTTTCACCTTCTACCCATCCTTTACTTAATGGCACTCCTCGATGTGGACAGATATCTCTTACCAGATGAATTTCTCCACTTTCAGTTTTATAAATAGCCATTTTGACATCAAGAAGCTGAACTTGCTGCGGTTGAGTCGTTACATCCTGGATTTGAACTACCGGATACCAATGCTGCGCTAGAATATTCCAGTCATTTGGGTCAAATTGACTACATTGTGGATGAGTGAATAAATTGAGAACTGGTATTGCATTCATTTTAGCGCTGCCCCTCTTATAAGTTATTGATTAATTCAAACTTCTTAGCATTGCTGCATCATGACTTTTTCTTTTCTATCTGTCTATTAAAGACTTTAGGAATGGTATTTCTAATTTTTAGAACACTTTTCTTATTATTATTCTTCTTATCTAAACTTAACGAATAACTAGCATTTTATAACTCATCACAATTCTTAATTGATGCTGAATTACTTGGACTCCTATTACTACTCTGACTTTATTTAGTGTTGCCTTTTTGGCAACGAGTTGAGCGAGATTCTCTGCTATGCACGGAATTAAATTGTCATTAAGTTGATAACAACAAAGTTCAAAGAGCCACAAAAATGTTGACATACACACCACCTTCTACGGCTAAAAGTATTCCAGTAATCGACTTAAGCGACAGTTTTTCCGATAACCTGGAAAACCGGAAATCTGTTGCGTGGGAAATCCATAAAGCATGCAGAACAACAGGTTTCTTCTATATTAAAAATCATGGTATCGCTTCTGAAGTTCTCCAAAAACAATTAGACATTGCAAAACAGTTTTTTGACCTTCCGATTGAAAAGAAACTAGAAGTTGATTTCAAAAACTCCAAATGCCTTCGTGGTTATGAACCAATGGCAGCTCAAACACTTGATGAAGGCTCTCCTCCTGACTTAAAAGAAGGGTTCATGTCAGGGAAAAATCTAGATTCAAGTCACCCATATGTCCAAAAAAGCTATCCACAACATGGGCAGAATCAGTGGCCTGAAGATCTTCCTGAAATGAAGACCCAGACCGAAACCTATATTCAACAGACTTTAAAACTGGGTAAGCATCTAGCTGGCCTATTGGCACTTTCTCTTGGGCTTGAAGAAAACTACTTCGAGGCAGGCTATGATGAAACTGTCATTATTACCCGTATGCTTCACTATCCTCCTCAATCTGAAAAAATTGTAAACAATCAGCTAGGGTGCGGTGCGCACACTGATTGGGGGTTACTGACGCTCTTATTGCAAGATGAAGTAGGTGGACTAGAAGTACGCAATAGTGAGGGTGAATGGATACGTGCACCTCACATACCAGATACTTTTATCGTAAACCTCGGTGATTTAGTCCAATTCATGACTAATGGACTCTACCTCTCAAATATGCACCGTGTTTTCAATAGTAAAGCAGGTGTCTCACGTTATTCGGTTCCAACCTTCTTTGACTTGGATTACGAATACAAAATCAAAACGCTGCAAAATTTAGGTGATCAATTTAAGGCTGAACCTAAAGAAATGACTGTAGGTGAGTACCTAGCCTATATGTATCAAAAAACTTACGCATCGAAAAAAGAAGCCGTTTAATTTATTCAACAGTTGGTATCAAAATTATGAAAAAAATGTTTCCTCTAGGTTGTGCTGGTTTAGGCATTCAAAACTCATCAAAAGAACGACCAGTAAGCCTGAATGAGCCTACTATTCTCGAACAGTTCGAAATGCTAAAAGCTGCGGAGGTCTTTGATTTTCTGGATCGTATCCCTCTTGAAGATAGTCAAATAGATGCTTACATCAAGGCAAGTCAGAAAACAAATATCCCTATTTATTCTGGTTGTGGCTTATATGTCATTGGCAAGGATGAGGAAGCATTCAAACAGGATATTAATCGTAGTGCCGCTGTAGGGGCCAAATTCCACAACATGATGATTTGGGCAAAACATGCAGATGGTCATTATGTAACGAACGAAGAAGTTGCTAAAACTTATATCGATTTCTACACCTACGCTCAAAGTAAAGGAATAACGGTTACCTTAGAGTGCCACGTTGATAACTGGTCTGAAGATTATCGTCGAGTAATTCCGGTGGCAGATCTTATAGAAAAAGAAGGTGTGCCGTTTGAGTTTGCAATGGATTACAGCCATTGTATTTTTAAAATTGAAAATGAAATTGAGCTTGCTGTATCACAAATGCGTGATGATCCTGAAGCTATCAGAAAGTTAGATCCTTTTAATAATGATAGTTTTGCAGATGATTGGCTGAATCGAAATTTAGTTACATGGGGGCAGATCCGTCCTGCAGTCCCGAATAATCCAGTTAACTGGTTAGCATTTGAAACAGGACCATATAATGGCTTAGGAACAAATCGTCCTGGCCGAGGAATTCAGTATCCATTTAATCAACCTACGGAAGGTGAATGGCATACAGACTTCTGGCATGCATATAAGCTTGCACCAACCAAAGAAGTCATTCGTAAAATCATTGATAGCTACTTGAACAATCCAAATTCTAAAGTTCAACTTATGACTGTTGATAATATCAATTTAGAGTCGTATGGTTTAAATTGGAAATACAACATGTTTGCCGACAGTTGCAGTGTTGCCCATTATATTCGTGAGATTTATGAGGAGCGACTGGCAATATTTATGGCAAAACAAAATTCAACTGATACTCTTCAAAGAGAATCAGCATGAATAACCTACTTAATTTAAAAAATATTTTCGTAAATGCCAGTCTTTTAGGACTTTTACTCATCAGTGGGGCCAATCCAGCATTGGCCGCTGATCAAGCGGCTTTTGTCTATGTCGCTCATAAAAACGATTATGGTTGGTCTTATTCACACGATATAGGTCGTCTGAAAGCAGAAAAGTCCTTACAGGGTAAATTTAAGACCTCTTATATCGAGAATATTCTAGATAATGCCGACTCTGAACGTACATTTCGGAGACTCGCACAACAAGGAAATAAGGTTATATTTGCTACTACCTTCGGGTATATGAATGCCATTGAAAAGGTAGCTAAACAGTTCCCGAACACCATTTTTATGCATGCGAACGGATATAAAACTGCAAAAAATGTGGGAGTCTATGATATCCGAACCTATGAAGGCTCTTACTTGCAAGGGGTATTGGCAGGCTATAAGACTAAAAGTAATGTTTGGGTGTTGTAGCACCATTCCCAATTCCTGAAGTCATTAGAGACATCAATGCCTATACACTTGGGGCTCAATCTGTAAATCCAAAAATTAAGACCAAGATAGTCTGGATTAACATTTGGTTTGATTCAGGAAAAGAGCATGAGGCTGCACTTGCATTAATATCGCAAAATGCTGATATATTATCACAAGTCACCAACTCACCCGCTGTAGTTAAAGCTGCTCAGGAAAAAGGGAAATTTGGCTTTGGCTGGAACTCAGATATGAGTAAGTTTGCTCCTAAAGGTCACCTAGCTGCATCAGTGTTATATTGGGAAAAAATCTATACTCCTGTTTTGCAGCAAGTGCATAACAAAATATGGAAGTCGGGATCGACATGGTATGGTGTCAAGGAAGGTGCCATCGATATAGCAGGTTTTGGTCCAATGGTCTCTAACAATGAAAAAATGAAGGTTTTGGCAGTCCGAGATAAAATTCGTAACGGTCAATATATTGTGTTTAGTGGACCACTTTACAAACAAGATGGAACATTACTTTTGGGAAAAGGTAAACATCTCTCAAATACGCAATTGATGAGTATGAATTATTTCGTTAAAGGCGTGGATGCTGCTTATCCAAAATAAACAAAGCTAAGCCTTTATTGAGGGATTTCGATAAGGGCTTAGCTTTTTAGTTGTACTTTTCAGGTTATGTTTATTGTCCAGCTTCGCCTCTTTGTAGGATTTCATCTGTAATAAGCCTGGAGAGAGCGTCTGTTGCTGTAGAAAGATAATGACCTTTACGTGCATACAGACCTAAATCACAGTAGATACCATTGTTATCATTAAGCGGAATATAGCGAAGGCGATTATTAATTATTTCATTTTCCAACCCAAAGAATGTCTGAAAACCAATTCCCTTATTCCTGAGTATTAACTGTTTCATTAATTCCAAAGAACTCGTTTGCATTTTAAAATTTGGAATAGCATGTTGTGCACCCGCAAATAATGGCGCCAACTGTTGATAAATAGACAAATTAGGTTTTGGCATAATCACATCATAGTCGAGGCACTGATGGAATGACACCGTCTTTTGAGAAGCCAGCGGATGGTCAGTCGATACAATTGCACCTAATTTAAAATGGGATATTGCTATTTGGTGCAAATCATTATGCTTTGGCAAGGCAAAAGCCAAGCCTAGATCCACCCGATTTTCAATGATTTCATTAGGGATATCTTTTGAGCCTAAAATTGTAACCCCTACAGTTATATTAGGATATTTGACCTGGAATTTTTCAATAATCTCTGGCAGGAAATTAATCGCTAGTGTTTCAACACTCGCAATTTCAACATGACCTTTATAAAGCCCTTTCAGTGCATCCAATTCATTCTGCAATCGCTTAGTATCTCTCAGTACTAAACTGATATGTCTTGAAAACAACTCACCTGCATGAGTAAGCACCATACCCGAAGGCACCCGATTGAATAATGGTGCTCCAATTTCATCTTCGAGTTTTAAAATTTGCCTGTTTACAGCAGAAGATACGACATTTAATTGTCTGGCTGCTTCCCTGATTGAACCGCACCGGCGTACAGCATCAAAATAATGAATTGCTGCTGAGTGAAAGCGAAGACCACGTGTACTCATTTTAACATCACATCCTATTCCAATTTTAAAGCCCCAATCCATTTATAAATTTGAATGAGCTATTGAAATAGAAGCAAAAAACTTGCCATTAAGTAGCAGCCATTTTTTGGACCTAAAGCATTATTTTCAGTGCATCCCGTTGCTTTTTCAGCATCATCACTCATTAAAAAAGTTTAAGCAATTGTTTTTATTTAATTAATTAAGAATAGCTCTCTTTTTGGCATCAGCTTGATCGATATTCATTGCTATGCGGTCTCATGATTATTTTATAAAAAAAAGAAAACATTATTTTTGAGAGATTGCTACATGACTGCGCTGGAAAACAATCAAAACATTACCTCTATACCCATCATCGATATTTCTGGACTTTTGGATAATGACATACAAACGCACCAAAACATTGCTTCAAATATTCGGAAAGCATGCTTAGATAAAGGTTTTTTTTACATTACGGGACATGGAGTTTCTAAAGCATTACAAGATAAGGTTTTTGAATATTCCAAATTATTTTTCAGTCTTCCCCTAGAACAGAAAATGCAATGGACCATCGAGCTTTCTGAAGCAAACCGAGGTTATGAACAATTAAGAGCACAAACCCTTGAACCTGATTCTCCACCTGATATCAAGGAAGGCTTTTATATCGGGAAGGAACGCTCAGCTTCAGATCCTGTTGTCATCCATAAAGCTTTTAACCAAGGCCCAAACCAATGGCCAGATATTGATGGATTCAAAGAGGTTATGGAGGAATACCAACTAGAAATGATCAAAGTCTCAGAAAGGCTCATGCATGCTATCGGTTCGTCACTAGGTCTGGAAGAAGATTATTTCTCAGAGTTCTGCAAGGATGCAGATTTAGTCACCTTGCGTTTATTGCACTATCCTCCACAACCCTCTAATGCTCAACCAAATGAAAAAGGATGCGGGGCACATACTGATTTTGGAGGGTTAACCCTATTACTTCAGGATCATAACCGCGGTTTACAAGTGTGGGATCAAACTCAAAAGCAATGGATTTGGGCAGAGCCAATTGAAGATAGTTATGTCGTTAACCTAGGTGACCTAATCTCTATGTGGACGAACAATACATATAGATCCACCCTCCATCGCGTCATCAACATCTCAGGTGGGGAACGATATTCTGTTCCATTCTTCTACAGCGGTAATCACCAGTATCAGATTGAATGTATTCGAGAGTGTTTGGAGGAAAACTCAGAACCGCTATATCCACCAATCAGTGTTGAACAGCATTATCGTGACATGTTCAAAAAAACATATATCTAATAATAAGGAGTTTCCCATGAAAAAATTACCAGTTATCGACATTGCACCTCTTTATGACGTTAACCATCCTGATTATGCAGATATATGCAACCAAATTGACCAAGCATGTCGTGAATGGGGGTTCTTCTATATCAGTGGTTATAAACCGAATCACCTTGCAGAAGTTCAAAGTTTAGCTAAAGAGTTTTTTAGTAAACCACTGCTTGAAAAACTAGAAATAGACATCCAAAAACACAAAGCCTCTCACAGAGGATATGGTGCATTGGGTGTTGAACAACTTAATCCTGACCTGCCCAATGACTTTAAAGAAGTATATGACATGGGTGTTCACCTAGAAGCAGATCATCCTGATGTAATCAATAAAGAACCATTACGTGGTCCTAATGTATATCCGAATATCGAGGACTGGAAAACTGTAATGGATGGCTACTTTGAAGAGATGTTGGACTTAGGAAAAGTTCTTCTAAATGCCATGTCTCATGCCATTGGTCTTCCACAAAATTATTTTGATTACTGCCTACAAGAAAGTCTGTGTGCACTCCGCCTCATTCATTACCCACCTGCATTAGACAATACGCAATCAGAGAGTTTCAATGCTGGAGCACACACTGATTATGGCTGCGTGACTATTCTTGCTCAAGACGATGTAGGGGGATTGCAGGTTCAGGATGTGAATGGGAATTGGATCGATGCTCCGCCTATTCCTGATACTTATGTTATCAATATCGGCGACATGATGGCCCGTTGGTCCAATGACATCTACAAATCTACACCACATCGTGTTTCAAGTCCTAAAGGCAAACAACGTTTTTCTTTCCCATTCTTCATCCAGCCGAGCCCAAAAACTGTAATCCGTTGCCTGCCTAACTGTTACAGCGAATCCAATCCACCTAAATATTCACCAATTACTAGCATGGAATATCTACAGTCACGCTTTGATGCTACTTACAAACATCGTGCTGACGTTTAAATATCGGGGACATTCAAATGAAAAAAATTATCACTTCATTACTATTAAGTACCTGTGCAGTCAGCACTTACTCTTTTGCAGAAAAACCTTGGTTATATTGGCAATCCAATAGTATTTCTGCACTTTATGGTAAAGGTTTCGAAGTAGAGCCGGATACACATGAAACGATTACTTTTGAACATGCGAGCAGTTGGAGATGGGGAGATCTCTTTCTATTCGTCGACACTTATTGGTTTGACGGTGAAAAGACTGCTTCCCAAGGACATAATACTGTCTATACAGAAATAGCCCCACGCTTTTCAATAGGAAAACTAACCAATACGAATTTGAGCTTTGGGCCAGTGAAAGATGTCCTAATAGCTACGAGTTTTGACTTAAGTATTCAAGATCAGCCTGGCTATGACGATATGTGGACTTATTTAGTTGGTCCAGGTTTTGACCTAGATATCAAAGGCTTTGATTATTTCACCCTTAATTTTTACTATCGCATTCCAGACGATGGAAACACCCCAAGTGGACAATGGCAAATCACTCCTTCCTGGTCATATACCGTCCCATTTCTTAAATCATCAATCATTTTTGATGGATACATTGATTGGGTAGTCAATTCCAAAGGTAATAACTCTTCCGACTTTCACTTTAACCCACAAATCAAATATGACCTTAGCCCTCATCTAGGCTTAAGCCCAAAAAAATTAGCAGCAGGTATTGAATACGACTATTGGAAAAACAAATTCTTAATCGAAGACACTCCATATTTTAAAACTAATCAAAATGCTACTAGTTTCATCGTCAAATATACCTTTTAGGCTGAAGGAGAAAAACATATATGACTAACACAATCACAGCCAATAACTTAAAACCAAGCTCCATGATTTTTCTCAGTATCCAGCACGTCTTGGTAATGTATGCAGGTGCTGTTTCAATTCCCCTAATTGTTGGAGGAGCTTTAGGGTTAAGCACTGCAGAAATTGCTTTCTTAATTACTGCAGATCTATTTGTTTGTGGCATTGCCACCCTCATTCAAACTATTGGTTTTAAAAATGTAGGTATTCGCTTTCCCATTATGATGGGAGTTACCTTTACTGCAGTAGGCCCAATGATTGCAATTGGGACTAATCCAGATATGGGACTACTAAGTGTATTTGGGGCAATCATTATCGCAGGGATCTTTGGCTTCCTGATTTCACCATTTATTGGAAAGTTAATACGATTCTTCCCTCCTGTGGTGACAGGAACTCAAATTCTTGTGATTGGTCTATCTCTCATTGGTATTGCAGGCACATGGTCCGCTGGCGGATATGGGGTAAAAGACTTTGGAAATCCATTGTACTTATCTATCGCTGCCTGTGTTCTATTAAGCATTATTATCATCAGCCGTTATGTTAAAGGCTTTTTGGGCAACATTTCAGTTCTAATCGGGATGGGAATTGGTTATATCATCGCTGCATTTTCTGGCCTCATCTCTTTAGACAAGATAGATGAAAGCCCATGGTTAGGTTGGGTGATGCCATTTCACTTCGGTATTCCAGAGTTTAACTTTTGGGCTGTCTTGACTATGTGCGTAGTCATGCTGGTTATTTTCATTGAAACAGCTGGGATGTTCATGGCTGTAGGTGAAATTGTTGAAGAAGAGGTGGATCAGGAAAAATTGACTCGCGGTTTTAGAGCTGACAGCCTTGGCACAATGATTGGTGGGATTTTTAATATCTTCCCGTATACATCCTATGCTCAGAACATCGGTTTGCTAGCGATCACAGGTGTTAAGAATCGCAGTGTATGTGCTTTAGCTGGTGTGTTTTTAATCCTTTTAGGTCTATTTCCTAAAATAGCTTACTTTGTTGCGTCTATACCCTCATGTGTTCTAGGTGGAGCCGCATTGTTTATGTTTGGGATGGTGACATCTAATGGTATCAAAGTACTGCAGCGTGTCGACTTTCAAAATGTGAATAATCTCTACATCATTGCAGTCAGTGCCGGCATAGGTATGTTGCCTGTATTCTCACCTACTATTTTCTCACAACTACCATCTTATCTTTCACCTCTGTTAAACAGCCCAATTTTGCTAACGGCTTTTTGTGCTGTGATTTTGAATGCTGTTCTCAATCGAAAACAGCGGATATTGGATGAATAGTATCTTCAGAAATTGAAAGATGCATAAATATCAGATACACAGGGCTTTGTTGCACAAACCTAGCCTATAAGGTTTATTCAGTCCTATAATTTCAAAATGATCAAATCTTTATTTAGACTCTCTTTACGCATGGTCACAGGTTTTGTTCAAAGTCTGATTAAACTTTGTGGATTAAATTGGACCGCACCAGATTACAGTACGCTTTGTCGAAGACAAAAACATATTGATATTGCGATTAGCTATCAAAAAAGTAGTGATGGGCTACATCTACTCGTCGACTCAACTGGCTTAAAGTTTCTAGGTGAAGGTGAGTGGAAACGTAAGAAACATGGACCTGAATATCGTCGCCAATGGCGTAAGCTTCATATTGGCATCGATGCTGAAACCTTGCAAATACGTGCAGTACAGCTTACTACAAATAATGTAAGCGATTCGCAAGTACTCGGTGATTTACTTGCTCAAATTCCCTTAGATGAACGAATTGATTCGGTCTATACCGATGGTGCTTATGACACGAAGCACTGCAGACAAGTCATTCTAGATCGAGATGCACATGCGCTCATTCCGCCAAGAAAAAATGCAAAACCATGGAAAGATCAGAAATTGAGATCTTTAGAGCGGAATGAGTTACTGAAAACAGTTAAACGTTTAGGAAGAACGCTTTGGAAAAAATGGTCTGGTTATCATCGTCGAAGTTTAGTTGAAACCAAGATGCATTGCATCAAACTATTAGGTGATAAATTAACAGCAAGGAGTTTTTCTAGTCAGGTGAATGAGATTCATGCACGCATAGCCGTATTGAACAAATTTACAGAATTAGGTCGTCCTCATACCCAAGTTGTCACTTGAATTCTGTTCAAATGAGCAGAGTGTTATCTTTTAAATCTTTGTGCAACAAAGCCATTTTAAACTGTATAGCGTTTGCTCAATCCCCACTCTGCCAAAATTCGGCGGTAAGTGGTTGATGAACGATCTGCCTCAAAATGTGCCTCCATTGAAATATCTAAAGGAAGTTCTTCTGGTTTTTGGCTTTCCACCATGTCCTGATCTTCAGCGAAGATTTGTGCATTGAAATCATAAACTGCCTGTAAGTCTCCTGTAGTATCAAAGTTACGAGTTAAGGGAACGAATAATCGCGTTTTATTGTGCGAAACTGGACAGCACGCATTTAAAATTTTAAGTAAGCCATTTTCAGGAAAGTCGATAGTCAAAATAGCTGAAAATGGTGGATAGACATCGAAAGTACGTTTCCATAAAAAATCATCTGGTGCTAAATGTTGTAAGCCATGCGGATAGTTACTGACATCACTCACATACTCTGTATGTAAGCCATAATCCGTTCGAACGGTCGAATATTTTTGTACTTTAGGATTTTCACGATCAGCAAAACTTTGGTTATGTACCCATGCAAAGTGCGCAACATCAATAAAGCCTTCAAGCTGACGGCCACTTGATCCAGCAATATCGACAAATGGAGGGAGAATTGACTGATGTTCTTCACTGTCCCACGTGTCTAAATCTGGAAAATTGGCTTTCGATACATCGCGGTTAAATAAACTGGTCCAAATAAGTCCATATTTTTCTACAACTGGAAATTTGGTCAGTGAAAAACGATCTGAAATTTGTGTAAGTTCCGGCTGTGCAGGAATTTTTACACACTTTCCTTCACCGTTATAATGTAGGCCGTGGTATGGGCAAATAATTTCTTCGCCTTTCACCCAGCCTTTGGTTAATGGCACACCACGATGCGGGCAAATATCACGCACGAGATGAATTTTTCCACTTTCAGTTTTATACAATGCCATTTTCACATCAAGTAATTGTACTTGTTGCGGTTGTTCTGAAACGTCCTGTGTACGTGCAACTGGGTACCAATGCTGCGCTAAAATATTCCAATCGTTTGCATCAAATGAACTGCATTGTGGTTGGGTAAATAAATTCAGTACAGGAATCGCATTCATTTTTAAATCTCTACATTCGCATTATTTGCAGAACTTTTATGCCATGTAACTAGGGCTAATTCGTTCTTTTCTAAGTCAAAAATACGTTTGGATAGCATTTCTGTCTATTAGAATGATTTGCATACAATGTTCTGCTTTTTAGAACACAAAAGCAGAATGAATTGAAAAAATCAAAAGTTATGGCATGAAAATCGCTTAAGCATGGATAAGTACTTTGTAAACTGCCCGTGAGATTGAATAGCTGTATGTCGATTACCTTTTCCCGATTTTCTGAATATTTTATGGCTGTTGCCCGTACTGGCAGTTTACGTAAAGCCGCAGAACAGCTTTTTATTTCAGTCTCTGCAGTGCATCGGCAAATTGTTCTTGCTGAAGAAGAGTTAGGCGTTGCTTTATTTGAGCGTTTACCGCAGGGGCTGAAGCTAACGTTAGCAGGTGAATTACTTTATGCTGATTTGCTTAAATGGCAAAAAGAATATCAGCTGACTCGAATTCGATTTGATGAAATTCAAGGATTAAGTCGCGGCAATATTGAAATGGGTTTTATTTCTGCCCTAAATGATGGTTTTGTCGTGGATTGTATTCAACGCATGGCTGAAAGCTATCCATGGATTAATCTCAATATCAGTATGAATAGCAGTGAAGAAATATCGAGAAAAATCATTGATGCAGAATTAGATTTTGGCATTATCTTAAATCCTAAAAGTCACAATCAATTAGAAATCTTATCCTTTATTGAAATTCCTTTAGGCTATGTTTTATCACCACATCACACCTTAGCCGGCATGGATAAAATCTATTTATCTGACACTTTAAATGAGCGTCATATCATGCCAAGTGAGCCCTTAGTCATCAGTGATTATGTACATACACTCTATAAACATCACAAATTTAATCCTATACAAAAGATAGAATGTAATGACATTAGAATGATAACATCATTAATTCAACAACAATTAGGCATTGGCTTAATGTCATATATGGATGCATTACCACTTTTAAACTCAAAAAAGATCGTATTTAAGCCCATTCGTGAAAAAGGTATGCATCGTTTAACCATTGCACTGTGCGTCGCTTCAAAACGTCAAACATCTCGTCTTTCACAAATAATGGTAAATTTATTGGTCGAAAAAATGGAAGAAAGTAAGCGTGCGCTGAACCCCATAGCTATTTTTTAATTCGGTTCAGGTTTCCAACGATGTGGCAGCAATTCTTCAATCTGGGTCACTTTATGTGTCGGCAGCCTTTTCAGCACATCACTTAAATAGGCATACGGATCCAGCCCATTCAGCTTTGCTGACTGGATTAATGTCATGATGTTTGCCGCTCGCTGACCACTGCGCAGCGAACCTGCAAACAGCCAGTTCTTGCGCCCCAACGCCCAGGGACGCATCTGATTCTCGACCCAATTATTGCAAATAGGTAGATTGCCATCATCCAGATAGCGGCTTAAAGCTGGCCAACGCTTCAGAGTGTAATTGATGGCCTTGGCGGTGGGAGAACTCGATGGCACTGTCAGATGATGTTGGTTGAGCCATTCATATAGTTGTTGCATCACTGGTTGACTATGCTGTTGTCGGTATTCGCGGCGGTCTTCCGCTGTACCATCGGTCTTTTTCCTGAGCTCTGCTTCTATCGCATACAGTCTCTGAATCATCAGTAATGCCTGTTCAGCGATCTGACTTTTCCCGGTCACATGCAGTTCATGGAATTTACGACGTGCATGCGCCATGCAGCCCACCTCAATGACATCGCCTGATTTAAAGCGTGCTTTATAACCACTGTAATCATCACAGACCAGATAACCCTGCCAGCCTTTCAAGAACTCTGCAGCATGCTGGCCTGAACGACTATCCTGAAAGTCATAGATCACCGCCTGAACTGGATTGTACTGTGTAGTGGCATAGGCCCAGACATAACCTTTCTTCGGTTTTTTATCATTCTCACCCATCCGCATGATGGTGACCGGTGTTTCATCTGCATGCAGCACCTGCTGTTGTAGTACCACCTCTTTTAAGGCATTGGCCAGAGGTTCCAGTTCTACACCGCAGCGACCTATCCAGTCAGATAAAGTAGATCTGGACAGATCAATGCCCGCCCGCTGATAGATCAGGCGCTGACGGTACAGCGGCAAATGATCGGCATACTTCGATACCAGCACATGGCTGAGCAGTTCAGGTGAAGCAATGCCTTTATCAATCACATAGGCGGGCATCGCTTGCTGAGTCAGGGTGTCACACTGATCACAGACCCATTTGCCACGCACATGCTGTTCCTTATAGAACTGTGCCGGTCTGAAATGCAGTTTTTCACTGACATCTTCGCCGATACGACGGAGTTGGCAGCCACAACTGCATTGGGTTGATGCAGGTTCATGCTCAATACGAATGGTGTGTAGATGATCTGGCAGCAGTCGACGTTTAGGTTTGTTGACTGTGGCTTTGTGTGTCGCTGCATTGGTTTTATCTGCATTTAGCCGTTCCAGTTCTAGATCAACCGCGGCAATATCTTCTTCGACCGCTTCATCCCAGAGATGGATTTGTTTTGCAGTGAGATGTTCGTTTTTACTGCCGAATTTGTGCTGTTTAAACAGCGCCAGTTCATGCTCGTATTTTTGATTGAGAATGGAAAGATGCTGAACTTTGGTATCTAATTGCTGATTGGTGACTTCAAGATGTTGAACTCTGGCATCTAATTGCTGGTTTGATTGTGCTAGAGACTGATGCTGCAGCGCCAACTGTCTGGTAAATTCCAGCAGTTGTTCATGGGTCAGTTGGCTTAAATCAGGCAGTGTATTCATGACCGCAGTATGCCTGAGGTCATGAGAAGAATGAAATAGAACGTTTGGAGAATAGCAGAATGGACCAAGCTAGTTTAGAGCATCGTCACCACCTGCTGTCGTCCAATGCGCTGCCAAGGCAAACCCTGGATCAGTGCCTGTAACTGTTCTGGGCTGAGGGCTACGCTTTCACCCTGGTGAACTTTAGCCCAGTGAAATTTTCCCTGTTCCAACCGCCGGGCACACAGCCAGATGCCCAGTCCATCATGTACCAGCACTTTCATGCGATGGCCACGTTTATTACAGAACAGGTAAGCACAATGCGGTTTAATGTAGCCAAAGGCTCTCACCACCTGAGCCATGACAGTATCCATCCCTGCTCGCATATCCAGAGGTTGGGTAGAAAGCCAGATTTCATCAATGCGGATCATGTTGCAAGTGCCTTGAGTAATTCTGCTAAAGCAGATATTTCTGATACTTGCCATTTCAAGCCAATTTCTGCTTTTGAGTGGGGTAAAGTAATTTGAACCGTTAACATGTCAGTAGGAGTAGGATCTAATGGTGCAGAGCAAGATAAGGCAATAAATGCAGGTTTATTCGGTAGTGGTGAGCGATCATTCCCTGGCTTAGCATCAATTAAGCGAATCCATTTGGATACAAGATTTGTATTCAATCCATGTTGCAAAGCGACCGAAGCAATTGAAACGTCCGGTGCTTTACAAGCCTGAACGATCTGCTGTTTAAATTCAGCACTGTATGTTCTTCGTTTTTTCGCAAGAGATGCGATGGATGTCTGGTGATTTGTAGTCATAAATTTTAGTCCCCACTTGTTTTTAAGTGGGGACTAAATTAAGGCTTATAGGATGAATTCATAAGGTGTGTTCAGCGGACGCTTACGGAAGAAATCAAATTGCAATTAAAGCAACTTCCTTAAACATTTAATCCTTTGCTCTTCAATCTAATGTTTCTAAATAGCTAAAAAAAGCCAGTGTGAATATTCACACTGGCTGCTGAAAGCTAACCTTTTAGTTTTACATTTCTTTTTGTGTCTTACAGCTTAGTCGAGTGGATTACCGACAATGTTACTAATAATTCCCTTCATAATATGATTGCCTTGTTCTTTACGTAACTCTTCATACCACTCTCGGGTCACCGCTTCATCTTTCATATGTGTCACATCACAGCGCTTACGGGCACGAAGTACCAACTCATTGGCACGTTCATTACGCTTGTTCTGATAGCGACGTAAAGAATCTTGTAAACCTAAGGTATTAATTTGCAATGAACGTGCCAAATAGATAGCATCTTCCATCGCTTGGCAGCCGCCTTGACCAATATCAGGTGTTGTACTGTGCGCTGCATCACCTACAATCACCACTCGACCTTTGTAAAAATTGGCAAATGGTTCGATATCGTGAATTTCTACACGATTGGTCTTTTGCACATCGACTGCATCAATTAACTTTTGGACAGGCTCACACCATCCTTTAAAGTATTGTTTGAATAAAGCTTTGTATTGGCTACGATCATTTTCAAGACCAACAGCTAACGGCACATCAAAAAAGAAATAGAAACGATTATTCGCCACTGGCATCAGTGAAACACGTTTGCCTTCACCTACAAACGTTGTCCATTGATCTGCTGCGGCATAATCGTCTGAGACATCAACGAGACCATTCCAATTGACATAGCCTGCATAGCGTCGCTCAACTTGCTCACCTAAAACATAGGCACGAGTAATTGAGTGTGTACCGTCTGCACCCACCAATAGATCAGATTCTATTTCGCTACCATCTGCAAATTGAATTTTTACACGCTCTCCTTCTTCAACAAAAGAAATCATTTTCTTAGCTAGATGAATATCTTCACGACCAAATTCATCCATTAACATATTCTGAAGTTCCGCACGTGATACCGGATATGGTCGTTGCCCGACTTCTTCAATCAATGGATAAAGGCTAAACTGGGTCATCACATCGCCCGTCAGACCATCAATATAAGCAAGGTTATCCATTTTGCCGCCAAGCTTTTCAACTTGCTCTGTCAAACCCAAATAATTTAGACATTTCACACCGTTAGACCATAACGAAATAGCAGCACCCACCGGTAAAATTTGTTCTGCCTGTTCATAGATGGTTACTTGGTGTCCGAATTTTTTTAGTGCGATGCCTGTAGTTAGACCCGCCATACCTGCACCAATAATTGTAATTTCCATCTATAATTCCCCTGTGTTTTATAAGTTTCTAAGTCATAAAATGCTAAAAGCGTGCCATTTTTTATAAAGCGCCCTGAAAAAAATCTAAAGTTGGCACACGCTGTGCATCTAAACGCGTGTAAATGCTTGTTTTTATCGTTTGTTAAATTTTTTGTAGCACGATAGCGCAAAGCATGAATTTTGAAAGAAAATAGCGAATGGATTTAATATATGGCGACTTTATTAGCACCCGATTTTGATATTCCTGCACAATTACAGACACTTACCAATTTGGCAGATGACCGTATTGGTGCAAAAATTATTGAATGTTCAGATGAATTTTTCGCAGAAGCAAAACGTATGCTTCAATTTGACGCGCCAATTTTTGTTGAAGATAAATTCGATGACCATGGTAAATGGATGGATGGTTGGGAAACGCGCCGTAAACGTCACACAGGTTATGACTGGGCAATTATTCAATTGGGCGTAGCTGGGCATATTAAGGCTTTAGATATTGACACTACCTTCTTCACTGGGAATTACCCTGCTTCAGCTTCAGTTGAAGCCTGCTACGCCCCTGATGGCGATCTTGCTCAAGCTGAATGGTTGAACATATTAGAGAACAACGTACTTGGCCCAAGTCAGCATCATGTTTTGCCGATTACAGCTGACCAAGTTTTTACTCATGTGCGTTTAAATATTTTTCCTGATGGTGGTGTTGCTCGTTTTAAAGTGTATGGTGAAGTGAGCGTTCAACAACAAGATCACACTGCAACAATTGATTTAGTTGCTTTAGAAAATGGTGGACGTGTAATTGCTTATAGCGATGCACATTTTGGTCATCCACGTAATCTGATTAACCCAGGTCGCGGAATTAATATGGGTGATGGTTGGGAAACCAAACGTCGTCGTGCACCGGGCTTTGATTGGTGTATTTTGGCTTTGGGTCAAACTGGTGCAATTGAAAAAATTGATATCGATACGGCACACTTTAAAGGCAACTTTCCAGCCCAAGTCTCTATTCAAGCCGTATATGTTAAAGATGCAACTGATCCACAATTAATTCCACAAAGTATGTTCTGGCCATTTTTGCTTGAAGCACAAGACATGCAAATGGATCATATTCATAGCTTTGTAAACGAAATTTTGCAACATGAAAAGATCTCGCATATTCGCATTAATATGATTCCAGATGGTGGTATCAGCCGTATTCGTTTGTGGGGTAAAACCAAAAGCTAAATTGAAAGCTTGAATACTTTCTACATCGAGAAGGATAAGTACTGTGGTTTTATCCTTCTTCTCCTACACTTGATATAGACAATAAAAGAATTACACATGGTTCAAACAATTCAGCTACAGCCCCTGAGCATTGAAAACTTTGCCCCTTTTGGTGAGGTGATTTGCTGCGGAGGACAGGATTTTTTTCATATCAATGATGCACATACCGAGCGTTATCATGCCCTTGTAACCACTGAAATCTTCGGTGAAGCACATGCAGGTATTAGTATTTTTCGTAATATTAAACAGACAGAAATTCCTTTTTCGGTTTCGATGCTTGAGCGACATCCGAATGGCTCACAAGCTTTTATCCCGATGCAAGGTCAGGCTTTTTTAATTGTGGTGGCACCTGCATTGGATGATCAAACGCCTGATATTTCAAAACTCTGTGCTTTTATTTCAGATGGTACACAAGGTGTTAACTACCATGCAGGTACATGGCATCACCCTCTATTAACTTTAGAGGCGCCAAGTAACTTTGCCGTGGTTGATCGTATTGGTATTGGACATAATTGTGATGTTTATCAGTTTAATGAAGTACTCAATATCGTGGCATAAATTTAAACTATCATTGAAATTGAAACCTCAATTTAAAATTGTCTCAGAAATTAAAAGCCCCATCCGTGGGGCTTTTAAGTCTTGTGCAGTATGTTGTGTAACGATGTACGGTTTTAACGAATCAATTAGAAGTGATATTTCACTAGCGCACTGACGTTATTTTCATCTTTACCTTTAATATTATATTTATTATTCCAAACTGAATGCTCAACGCCTACATACAGGCGTGTATCTGGGGAAATATGTTGCCCCACATTCCATTTATATTGACTGGTCCAGTTCATCTCACTGGCTGAGCCTTTTTCCGCAGTTGACCAATCCAGAAAAGCATCTGCTAAGAAAGATTCTGAGCCAATTTTAAAAGGTATGGCATAGGTAAGCGTCATTTGATAGTCATCAGCTTTAGTATCATTATTCACTTTATATAAATTTAATTTTGCATATTGAAAATATGGCACATCAAAGTCTAAGCCAATACCATAGAGAAAATTATCCATGTTGCTACCCGCTTCCCAAGTGGTTGCAAGCAATACATCTTTTACAGGGCCAAATTTAAGTTCTTTACCCGTTACAGCGCCTAAACTCAATCGTGGTGATGCTTCAAAATAGGTTTGATCGCCGACGTCATTATGTGTACGGTCGGCAAAAATGAAGAAATCACCATATTTAAGCTTTGACGCGTATTCAAATGTCACAGTGGTTTGTTTGTCTTCTTTTGCAATGAGCTGATAGTCGGTGCCATATAGACCGGTAATGCTGAAGTCTTGCCAGATTGGGGCTGCAAAGATAGAGTTGGCTGAAATAGTGCATAGAATTGCAGCTGAAAGAGGCATAAATTTCATTAAATTGTTTTTCCTAGCGATAAATACGTTTTGAGTAATTTATTTAGCAAAAACAAAGCCAATATTAGATTTTTTAATAAAAAAAACCCACATTAATGTGAGCTTTTTTTATTTATTTTGAATAGCTTAGTGATGACTATCTATAACAATATTGCTGGTTTTATTCACTTCTTTACTTTTAAAAAAGTTTAGATGGTTAAACACAATATTTAATACGATGGCCATGAGGCACGTTGAACTAATACCTGAATGGAACAGGGTTTGTACCCATTTTGGGAAGTTCGCATAGAATGAGTGATCAATAATTGGAATCATACCTGCGGCAATTGCTGTAGCAACAATGATTAGGTTCTTTTGCTCACTATAATCAATTTTAGCTAAAGTACGAATACCACTTGCAGCCACTGTACCGAACAATACCAAACCTGCGCCACCCAATACCGGTACAGGAATTGCAGCAATCAAACGGCCCATAATTGGTAAAATACCCAATACAACTAAAATTAAGCCACCCGCTGCAACAACAAAACGGCTTTTTACACCAGTAATCGCGACCAAGCCTACATTTTGTGCAAAGGCACTTTGCATGAATGAGCCAAATATTGGTGCTGCTGCACTTGAAAGCATATCGGCACGTAGCCCATTGGTAATACGTTCAGCGTCGACTTTGGTACCGACAATTTCACCAACAGCGATAATATCAGCTGTAGTTTCAGTCATAATCACCAATGTCACAATTAGCATGGCAATAATGGCACTCAGTTCAAATGTTGGCATACCAAAGGCAAAGAAACTTGGGAATTGAATCCAATTGCCATTTGCGACTTTTGAGAAATCGCCAAAGCCCATCGCATATGCCAGCACTGTACCTAGCACAATTGCTAATAAGATGGATAAACGACGAATTGTAGCGTTTCGAGTAATATTCAGCACAATGACAATGGCTAAAGTTAGAAAAGCCAAACTAATATTTTCAGCACTGCCCCAATCAGGCGCTTTGCTATTTCCACCCATCATCCAACGTACTGCGACAGGTAGCAATGACAAACCAATCACGGTAATCACGCAGCCGGTCACGATTGGCGGGAAAAAACGAATAATTTTTGAAAAATATGGTGCTAAAAAGAAACCGATTAATGAAGCAACAATAACCGCACCATATACTGCCGAAAGCCCACCACCTGCAGTGACTATGGCAATCATCGTTGCCACACCAGCAAAGGATACGCCTTGAACTAGGGGTAATTTTGCACCGATGTATTTCACACCGACCGTTTGTAAAATCGTGGCTAAACCACCGACAAATAATGCTGCTGCAATTAATAAACCAATTTGTGCAGGTTCAAGTCCTGCGGCTGTACCAATAATCAGTGGCGGCGCAATAATACCGCCATACATCGTCAATACATGTTGTAAGCCATAAGCTAGGCTTTTCCCTGCACCTAAATATTCATGTTCTGGTGAAACTGTTTGATTTTGTTCTGTCATTTTTATATCCCCCGATCCGTTTTATGATGCTGTTTTTAGCTACCGCGATATGTTGAATAGGCAAAAGGGCTAATCAACAAAGGAATATGAAAATGCTGTGAGGCATCTTTTACTAAGAAATGAATCACTGCTTTTGGGAAAAAAGTTTCGGTATTAAGACTTTCAAAATAGTCCGCTGTGGCAAACTCTAAGCTATAGCTACCCGTAGAAAATTCGCTTAAACCAAAGTCGGTCACACGGCCATCTGCATTGGTTTGCCCTTCACCAAGTAACATACCGTCTGCATTGAATAATTTAATCAAGACATTGGCAGCAGGTTTCCCCAGATTTGTATCTAAAATATGTGAGCTGATCATGCACTTAGCTCCTGTTTTAATCTTAATAAGGCAATTTCAGCCAATTGATGATGGACAATACGCTTTTCAGTTTCTGGATCATTCAGCAGACGGTACTGCAATGCTTGTAATACATTTTCACTGCTTAAGCCTGAAGCTTTAATTAAGAAGATATAGCCGTACTTTTTTTCATAAGCGATGTTGCCTTTGAGCAATGCCATTTGTGTTTCTTCATCGGCTGAAATAGCGGATTGTTCACGGTTGGAAAAATTCTTTTCTAATTCAGAAAGTTCAGCTTGGGCTTTTTTTTCACCAATACGCGGGTGATTATCTAAAGCAGATTTAATTTCTTCCCACGACCATGTACGAGCAGCTTGAGCCGCGTATTCCAAAATACTGTCTAATGATGCATACGGACGCTGACTGAGCAGCTCATTCGCCCAGCTTTCAATTTGCACACAGTGCTTTAAAAATGTTTTTACATCGGCTTCGGATGCTTGATTAAATTCAACAAGTTGCACTATTAAATCGCCTAAAAATATTTAATGTTCGTTCAAAACATGTTTTGCAATATCAATGCCAATCCCTTATTTCTTAGACAAATTGCTTTTTATAGGCACAAAAAAAGAGGCGCTAAGCCTCTCTTTCTTCTTTATTTTTTTTATTACGGTGCATGGTGTTTTATCCAATGTTCTGCAATATCGGCACGACGACAAACCCATACTTTTTCATGCGATTGCACATAATCTAAGAATCTTTGTAGTGCTTTAAAGCGTCCTGGTCGCCCTAAAATACGACAGTGCATACCAATAGATAGCATTTTTGGCGCAGTTTCACCTTCGGCATATAACACATCAAAGGCATCTTTAAGGTATTGATAAAATTGCTCACCACTATTAAAACCACCCGGCGAGCAAAACTTCATATCATTACTTTCAAGTGTATATGGAATGATTAAATGCGGACGTGTTGCACCATCTACATTCGTCACTGTGCTCCAAAATGGTAAGTCATCGCCATAATAGTCACAGTCATATTGAATCTGAGGAAATTCAGCAAGTAATTTTCGAGTATTCGGGCTATCACGTCCGGTATACCAACCGATTGGTGTTTTACCAAATAGCGTTTCAAGCACGCTAATAGCTTGATCCATATGTTGGCGTTCTTGTTCGATTGGCATATCTTGATAATGCAACCAACGTTGACCATGCGATACGACATCATAATTGGCTGCTTTAATCGCTTCCACAATGTAAGGATTGCGTGCCAAAGCCATACCCACACCGAAAATGGTCATGGGGAGTTGGCGTTTTTTAAACTCTTGGTGAATGCGCCAAAAGCCCGCTCGTGAGCCATATTCGTACATGGAATCCATCGACATGTGTTTGTCTGGAAAACTGGCCGCGCCAATAATATCTGACAAAAACTGTTCTGAACCTGCATCACCATGTTCTACATGGTTTTCACCGCCTTCTTCATAGTTCAATACAAACTGAACCGCGACACGAGCACCATTTGGCCATTCCACTTTGGGTGGTTCTCCATGATAGCCAATCAGATCTCTGGAATAGTCTTGTTGTTGAATCTGGTCTATCAGATCTTGCCCACGTAAATATGTTGCTGTCACATCCACTTCCTAATTTGTTATATCAAACAGTCAAAAAATAGAATGAATTAAGCAATTAGTGCGCCAAAACTTAGTATACAAGTTTTATTTCCTTTCTAAAGGAACGACAACTGATGACGCGTGTATATTGAGCATCTAACTTTATAAATTTAATATCTAAAAAATATTTTTTCTTTGGACTGTCTAATGAATACAAAACATAAAAAAATTATTAATATTTTTACTTTAGAATGGCTTTGTTGCACAACGATTTCATAACTATATGATTTTAAAAGTTTTGATTATTTTTTGATCCAAAATTAAATTTATTTAAATCAGATGCTTACATATTTATGCAACAAAGCCTATTTTAAAGATTATTTACTTTTCAAAAATACTAAAATTTAAAAAAGAGAAGCCTTTCATATTCAGAAAGGCTTTGTGAAATAGTGTTTTGGAAATGATTAAAATAAGAAGTAACGCTGCGCCATTGGTAACACTTCCGCAGGCTCACAAGTCAAATGCACACCATCTGCACGTACTTCATAAATCTCAGGGTCAACCTCCATTACAGGACAATAAGTATTTAACTTCATATCTGCTTTCGAGATATTACGCGTGGCTTTACAAGGACTAATCAACTTCTTTAAAGCCAATTGTTCATGTACGCCTTGCTCTATTGCCACTTGCGATAAAAAGGTAATGCAGGTGTTATGTACGCCACGAGGGTAAGCGCCAAACATCGGACGATAATGCACAGGCTGTGGCGTTGGAATTGAAGCATTAATATCACCCATCGGCGCAGCTGCAATCATTCCGCCTTTAATAATCATCGAGGGCTTAACACCAAAAAATGCAGGCTTCCATAAAACAATATCGGCTAATTTACCCACTTCAATCGAACCAACTTCATGGCTTAATCCATGGGTAATGGCAGGATTAATCGTATATTTAGCAATATAGCGCTTCACACGATTGTTATCGTGATTTTGATTATCACCTTCGAGTGGGCCGCGTTGCACTTTCATTTTATGTGCTGTCTGCCAAGTACGTAATATTACTTCACCCACACGCCCCATCGCTTGCGAGTCGGAAGACATCATGGCAATTGCGCCCATATCCTGCAAGATATCTTCTGCAGCAATAGTTTCACGGCGAATCCGACTTTCAGCAAAAGCAACATCTTCAGAAATTGCAGGGTCTAAATGGTGGCAAACCATCAACATATCTAAATGTTCATCAATGGTATTGACGGTATATGGACGTGTGGGATTGGTTGAAGATGGTAAAACATTGGGTTGACCAATTGCTTTTAAAATATCTGGTGCGTGACCACCGCCCGCACCCTCAGTATGGTAAGTGTGGATGGTCCGGTTATTAAATGCTGCTAAGGTTTCTTCTAGAAAGCCACTTTCATTTAGTGTGTCTGTGTGAATGGCAACTTGTACATCGTATTGATCCGCCACACTTAGACAGTTATCAATCGCGGCTGGCGTCGATCCCCAGTCTTCATGTAATTTTAAACCCACCACACCGGCTTTGATTTGTTCAGCGATTGGTTCTGGCTGACTCAAGTTGCCTTTACCTAACAGACCAATATTCATAGGTAAATCATCAATAGCTTGTAGCATGGTCGCAATATGCCATGGGCCTGGAGTTACTGTGGTTGCAGATGTTCCTGCGGCGGGGCCTGTACCACCACCAATCATTGTAGTTGTGCCTGACATTAGTGCTGTTTCAACTTGTTGTGGGCAAATCCAATGAATGTGAGTATCAATCCCTCCCGCCGTTAAGATTTGTCCTTCACCTGCGATGACTTCAGTTGCTGCACCTAAAGGAATTGTAATGTCAGGTTGAATATCAGGGTTACCTGCTTTACCTATTTTCCAGATACGACCATTTTTAAGTCCAACATCGGCTTTGACAATACCCCACCAATCGACAATTAAAGCATTGGTAATGACGGTATCAGCGACCTCATCAGACAATAATTGTGACTGTCCCATACCATCGCGAATGACCTTGCCACCGCCAAATTTAACTTCTTCACCATAAGTCGTGAGGTCTTGTTCAACTTGAATAAACAATTCTGTATCAGCTAAGCGAACTCTATCACCTACTGTAGGGCCAAACATTTCCGCATAAGCACGGCGAGACATTTTCATTAATATATTTCCTATTCTAGATTTTTTGGCTTTAGCAGCTTTTGCATCGGAATAAATTGAATACCCCATTTCTCCGTTAGCGCACCGACCACTTCAAATCCATATTTTTTATAAATATCGAGTGCATAATGACTTGAATTTATTGTGATTATATCGGGATCATTTTTAAGTATTTCTTGCTCTAAAAAGTCCCACATTTGTCGACCATAACCTTGACCGTGATATTCAGCTTTTAAGAAATAATGCATGACATGAGATGGAGCGATATACGCCAAATTCCCAACGATTTCTTCATTAATTTCTGCCACAAAATAATGAATAAGTGGTTGTTGGAAGATGTTTTTCAACATATCAGGTTTAAAGCGTTCACGTCCTTCTTCAGTCACGACAACATAATCGACAAAAGGTTCAATAACAGCAGCGATGGCTTCAACATCATCAACAGTTGCTGGGCGTATTTTCATTATTAACATTTAATTCTCTTATGCTTTTTCATGTACTTATTGAACTTATTACTAACAATAATTTAATTGTTCAACAAGACACTTGAGCATAAAAATAGTTAATCCAATTTACCCATAACACGCCCTGCAAACCCATACACCTCACGTTTACCTGCAAGTGCAACCAATTCGATATCTCGACTTTGGCCCGGTTCAAAACGAACTGCTGTTCCAGCAGCGATGTTGAGTCGATAGCCTCTAGCTTGCTCTCGATTAAATTGCAAAGCATCATTGGCTTCAGCAAAGTGAAAATGAGAACCGACTTGAATTGGTCGATCGCCTGCATTAGCAACACGCATTTTCAGTGTTTCTCGTCCGACATTCATTTCAATGTCTGAATCAGGCGTAATAATTTCACCAGGAATCATGGCTTACTCCTTATTTTTATTAGACAATGGGTTGATGAACTGTGACTAACTTTGAACCATCTGGAAAAGTAGCTTCGACCTGCACTTCTGCAATCATTTCCGCGACACCATCCATGACATCTTCACGACTTAACAAGGTTGTGCCGTAATGCATTAACTCGCTCACGGACATGCCATCGCGTGCGCCCTCAAGCAGTGCTGCTGAAATAAATGCAATTGATTCTGGATAATTCAATTTTAATCCACGCGCTTTACGACGCTCAGCAACAAGGCCTGCGGTAAAAATTAATAATTTATCTTTTTCAGTTGGATTAAGTTCCATAACAATTTCCTAATCTTCTAAAATGTAGAATGCAAAATGCGTGCAAATTCTTCTTTCGCTCTCGCACGTTTTGATTTTTAGTGTCCTAACCCAAAGGTAAAATGAACACTTAATCTATTAATCTTGCTAGACCTATCTACTTTCCAATGATGGCAAAACTTAAGTGCGCCAAATCCGTGGGAATTCTTCTGCTAGGTCATACCAATAGCGTCTTAAACGGGCACGGACTGCTGCAAAAGCATCATGGCATTCACGTACATCATCGCCTAAATAACGTGCACAAATCACATCATCTAACAGGGTTAAAGTCACCGCTAGATTCATCCGCATAATCAATTCACGGATTAATTCGATATGTTCAGCCAGTAATGTTGTTTGCCTTAAACGCGATGGTGCTACTGCCCAGAAACTTCCCATCACAGCATGTCCATTCATACCTAAACAGGATGTAAGCCACCGATCCTGCCCCTTAAAATTTAAACTATCTGCAACCAATAATTTGTCTGCACGATACAGCCTAAATTTGCTTTGGTATTGCCCTTGCTGAAAAATTTCACCACGTGCTTGTCGACCGATGACCAACATATCCCACCCAATAAAACTGGCCATTTCATCTAGATGAATATGTGTTTCAGAGTCTGCATTGGCACCATCAAAAAGCATGGTTTCTTGCGGTAACCATTCAAATGTCGCCTGTGCTGCGACATGTATATGAATATGCTGATAGGCTTGCTTGCCATTGGTTTTGTACCATTTTCCTGCACCGGGCGTGGTAACTAACGCATGCGCATTCGCCTCAACTTTCATATCAAAAGTCAGATGGTCTCCGCCAGCAATTCCTGCTGGTGGATGCACAATAATTGCATGGCAAATACCAGTTTTTTCAGGCCACAACATCTTCTGAACGCGTACAGGCCCATGATGCTTGCGATGCTGTAATACGGTTCGATTTGACTGTACTTGATAGGCAAAACCAAGTTCCAAACAGGCATACCACAGTTGGCTGTTATGCTGCTGTTGTGTCGATATAAATTTTGTTTCGCTTAATACCAGATCATTCATTTGCATCTCCCTATTATTTGAGATGAATGAGGCATCAAGCTAAACCAATTACAGCAACAATAGCTGTCAAAGCACCAATCATTTGCTTACCATAAGGCACATATTTTTGAATAAATGCGCCGACGAGCAAACCGAATACGTATATAGATGCCATCGCTGTAACCATACCAACGACCAGTAAAACTGCCTGACCGCTTTGGCCAAGTTCCGTACCATGTGCGATGCCATGAAAACCGGCCAAAAGTGCAGCAATAAAAGGAACGGCTTTATTGGTTTTGGTCCAAAGAGCAACAGCCAATACAATTAACGACGCAATAATGCCGTTTTCAGCAATTGCTGTTGCTAAGTTGAATTGTGCACCGATCATAAAACCGACAATCATTGCGGCAGATAAACCGAATAATCCGGCCCATTTCCAGCGCTGGTGTGCAGTCCAAATCAATACGCCAAATGCTAACGCCATCATTAGATGATCAAGCCCTGTAAATGGATGCACAAAACCGCTGATAAAACTATTATGGCTATGCTCATGGCCTGGATGCGCCATTGCTACCAAGGGAAAGAATGCCAACGATGTGAAGGTAATTCTTTGCAATAATAACTTCATAGTGGATGCCCCTTATGCTTTAAACAAACCTTGTTTCTCAATAAAGCTGATGATGTCATTTAAGCCATCTTTAGTTTTCATATTGGAAAATAGAAAAGGTTTTTCACCGCGCATACGTTTCGCGTCTTGATCCATCACATCTAAATTTGCTCCAACCATTGGTGCAAGGTCGGTTTTGTTTATGATTAACAAATCAGATTTGGTAATACCGGGGCCACCTTTACGCGGAATTTTCTCCCCACCCGCCACATCAATTACATACAGGGTTAAATCTGAAAGTTCCGGGCTAAATGTTGCTGCCAAATTATCACCGCCACTTTCAATAATGATCAGTTCAAGGCCATCAAATTTTTCGCACAGGTCATCAATAGCCGCTAGGTTAATGGAGGCGTCCTCACGAATTGCGGTATGCGGGCAACCACCTGTTTCTACACCAACAATACGCTCAGGTGACATAGCTTCATGGCGTGTTAAAAAGTTGGAATCTTCTTTGGTATAAATATCATTGGTCACCACCGCCATATTGTATTTTTCACGCAGTGCCTGACATAAATTTAAAGTAAGCGCTGTTTTACCTGAACCAACTGGACCGCCAATACCTACGCGTAATGGGCTACGTTCTGTCATGTGAAATGTCCTTTATTTTTAAGATCTAAATAATCGTGAATATTGTGTTTCGTGTGCCATACTGAGCATGGCGTAATTAGGTAAGGCGCTACTGAGTTCAGCATCTTGCAGTGCTAAAGCACGTTCAATTGCCTCTGGAATCAGCCCATGCACATGCCATAAAATCCGTTGTCCACTCATCTGTCCAAGTGGTACAGTTTTCACGGCAGCCAACACCTGATTTTCAAGTACGGTAAAGGTATAAGCAGTCAAAACCTCTGCAACATCAAGTTCGAGTTGCCCACAAAGATGCGCATAGATGGGTACGAAACCGATCTGCTTTTTTAATTTCACAGGCTTTTTCAGCACATCACGAATCCACGCATTTAATGAAAATGCCAATTGCTGTGATTCAGCCAATAACTCTTTGCTTTCTCGACTTGCTCTATATAACTGCGCCCAGTATTCAAACTGCTCAGGCTGATCAAAAGATATTATTAGGCGTTTCAAAACGGGCAGCTCAAACCGTACCAAAAGCATTTCAAGCACTTCTTCAAAATAAGTAATGCTCGAGGTTTCATCAAAAATTAAGCTCTGATCAATCGCACTTTCTACCCCTTGAGAATAACAGTACGCCCCAATTGGTAGTGCCGTTGAGGACAAAGTCAACAGACTTAAAAGCTGTGAAGCATTAGGTGTGAACATGATGCAAAGCCTTAATTGGGCTTAATCTGTGATCATGCTGATGCTGTGCATAAGCACCGCTTTCAGGCTCAAATGGATGCATGGTTTCATATACCGTTAAACCAAGTCCAATTATCATTTCAGCCAATACATGATCTGGCTCAAAATACAGCGCCGTTGGTGTGAGCATTAAAGGGACGTGACGATTACCTAAGTGATACGCTGCTTTTAATAAATCAAAGCTGCTTGGTGCTTCTACTTTCATGAGTTTTTCTGCTTTGGCATCGACACGCAGTACATCACCCTCTTGAGTTGCGATATATGAACCGTGCCTTAAAATGCCGGTACGGGGTAAATCTGCACCAATATCGTGCCCGTTAGCTAAAGTTGCACGAAAACGGCTCTTTTGTCGTGTATCAAATGTCAGTTCAACTATCTCAACATTTTCTTGTACGACATTACCCTCAAGTCTTTCCGTATAGATTTTCATAAATACCCAATCTCAATTTCTTTTATCGTGATTCGTGAACTAAATTGATGCTAAATTCAGCATTAAATGAATGATTTGCATTAAAATAATGCACTATTCATGCCAATCTTATTTTGCCAAGCGTTTTATTTTTGCCGTGTCTATCTAATTATTTTGAAATTTGCTTCGTGCAAGACATCTTAATTATTAAAAAATATGTGATTGCCGATAATTATTCAGATGGCCATAAAAAAATCCCCCCATCGATGGAGGATTGTAGAAATAGAATTTATGCCAATCTAGCTAAGCATTAATACACATCTCGTCGGTAGTGACCGGCCTTACGTAAGGCATTAATTTGTTTAGCACCTAAAATTTCTACTAAAGCATCATCAATACCTTGGGCCATATTTAAACTACCACAGAGATAAATACATGCCCCTTGTTCAACCCAATGGGCTTTGTTGCACAAAGATTTCATAACTATATGATTTTAAAAGTTTTGATTATTTTTTGATCCAAAATTAAATTTATTTAAATCAGATGCTTACATATTTATGCAACAAAGCCGATGAACAATTAAATACTTTGCAGTGGCTGGGTTCTTGTATTGTTATGCTGGGTTTGATGGTGCATTTATTAGGGAAAAAAATTCAATCACACATCACTTCACGTAAACTTGTCCGAACAACATAAAATAATTAAATAAGGGGCTTAGGAAGTTAAACATATAAAAAAGTATGGTAACTTCCTTAGGCTTTATTGCATAAATATTTTTGAAGCTACTGATTTTTAATGTTTTTGTTGAATTTCAATAAAAATAAACATAATAAAATTATAGTGTTAGGTATTTGTGCAACAAAGCCATGTAGAGCATTAAATTGAAATGATGTCTATGAATCACACAACTAAAGATTACTACTGTAATCTTTAGTTAGGACACAATTTATAAAACTATCTCAATTCAAGTTGCTTTTTATGCCACTCCACACTTTCCTGGTAATCAAAATAAATAGCAGCTAGACGGGCTGTTCCTGATTTTAAAGTAAGCATCCGCTGAACCCAACTTTTCTTATCTGCTCAACATCCCGATAGTGAACCGTACCGTGTTTGTCGGAGAGTCAATATTCTGAGAGACTATCCATCGTATTGGTCTGCAATCACAGCAATTGCTCCTAAGATTGGCTGTACTCCTGAAACACTACGTGTTTGGTATCAAAAATATTTAGATAAACAAAATCCAGTTAAAGTACAGCAGCTTTCAGACCAAGAACGTATCAAACAACTGGAACGCGAAAATAAAGAACTGCAACGTGCTAACGAAATTCTACGTAAAGCAGCCGCTTTTTTCGCCCAGGCGGAGCTCGACCGCCCACACAAATAATGGTGGATTTTATCCATAACAATAAGGCGTTATATGGTGTTGAGGCGATTTGCAGGATTTTACCGATCGCGGCTTCGACCTATTATCGAATTTTAGATCTCTTTGATAATCCAGAACATCGAGCGAAACGAGATTTACATGACTTGCATCATGCTTAACAAATTAAACGAATTTGGAAAGAAAGTTCTGGTCGATATGGTGTGCGTAAGGTCTGGCAACAATTGAAACGTGAAGGTTATGTTATCGCACGTTGTACAGTTGCTCGATTGATGCATAGAAGCAGCAAATTTACGAGCGTCAGTCGGTACAACTGGTGATTCATACGATAATGCTTTGGCTGAAACAGTGAATGGCTTATACAAAACAGAGGTGATTGAATATTTAAAAGCAGATTGGCAAGGTTTAGCGGATGTACAACACCAATCTTTTTATTTTTCAATTGGACTTCGATCACTAAAGGCAATTGCTTAAAACGTTCAATAATTTCTAGCCGCTGTATTTGAGATAACTGATAAAACCATTCACCTCCATTACGTGCGTGAATCTCTTTTATTTTAGGATCATGAGCTGACTTGATACACATTTCTTCATGATTACCACGCACGGTATAAAACCAAGCTTCATCCAATAAGGAGATACAGACTAAATTTTCTGCGCCTCGATCTACAAGATCACCTGTACAAATAAGCACATCATTTTGAAAATCAAAATTAATATTTTGGAGTTCTTGCATCAAAAGGCTATAACAGCCATGCAACTCACCAACCACATATATATGATTCGTTTGATTTGTATTGATTGTCAAAATAGGAGAATAGCTCATTGTCTTAAATGATCCCCCCTTAATTTCAATATGATTACCGACTTAACAGCTTTCCACTCATTAACACCCGATCAAAGCTATACACATGCGCAAAAGGACTTTCTACACAACGTCCAACTAATGGCAAATTATGATCAGGTTGACCAATTCTAAGTACAACCTCTGCTGAACAAATCGGACATATCCCTTTAAACCGAGTTATACGTGTTAATTGATTACGCTCTCTATCACGATACATCTCAATATCAGCATGATCCTCATTAAGTGAAATAAACGTCATAGGTGCCTTAATGACTCGATGCTCTGGTAAATTCCATAACGGAGTGAACCAATATTTGAATGATAGGTAAGAAAATCCAATTAAACAGGCTATAAACAACAAATCAAGTGTCGTGAAGTTTTGTCCTTCACGTACTAAAACCAATGAAAATGCACAAACATATAAAGCCCACGAAATAAAACCGCCTAAAAGAACGATCAGCATCATCAAACCTCTAAAGCTTTTATTTCTAATCTCTCCTTTTTTAAATATAAATCGGTAAAACCAAGACAATTTAATTTCAGAAGGATCAACCCGCTCATAAGAAATTTCATTCTCATCAAGCTTTTGATCTTCTTCATTTTGGGTCTGAGCGTATTCTGTAATATCCAACCAATAACGGCGCTCATTTCCTTTTCCTCCAATTGTATCGTTGGTTTTTACAACAGGAATATAACCAATCTCTTTGAATTTTTTAGTATGTTTTGTGATGACACGATCAAGGAATGCACTTAATTTTTTGTCACTCATCCACTTCCCTAGATCTTTTGAATCCATCGATGCAACAGATTGCTGACCATCAAGAATGAGTTTTAGTTGATACCTGGTATACGTTATTAGCTCTTCATTTTGAGTATTTAAAGCATCAATCGATGCGCTACAGATTACTTTTAAGCAATCGTATGCTCTGTTATCTGCTAAGTCCTTCTTTAAAATATCATCTAACACAACAAAAACTTTTAATTTTAATTCAGACACTTAAACCCCCATTTTACCCGTATTTCCCCTTTATACGGTGTTAGGACAATTAGATCACAAGCATAGTGAATGAGTAAATCAACTTCCTAAAGGATTTTAATCATGACGATGTATATTGCATTAAACGAAAATAATAAATTGGTTAATATTGAGCAGGTTGAACGTGGACTCGCATGCCAATGCACTTGCTTTGAATGTGGTGAAGCTGTGATCGCTCGTAAAGGGGAAATTAAAGAACATCATTTTGCACACGCAAGCAATAAAGAAAGCTGTACGATTAACCCTGAATCTGTACTCCATAAATATGCCAAAGAAGTTATTCTTGAATCTATGGGACTTATGCTTCCTGCCCTACCTGATTCAGATAGTGAAGCTGCATGGTGGACCTTCGAAAAATTATTACCTGAATTTTCTCTCGGTTTAATTCGCCCTGACCTTATTGGTTATTTTGATGGCGAACCTATTTTAATTGAGATCGCAGTCACTCATTTTATTGATGCTGAAAAACTAAAACGCATTGAGGCATTTAAATCAAAATGTATTGAAATCGATTTATCACCACTTCTTAACAGTGATATTGCAATTCCAAGTACAGAAGCCACACAGCAAATCCTCGAGAACCTGGACAATAGAAGATGGATTTACCCATTTCCTCAAAAACAATCCACTGGGCAACAAATAACATCTACTTCCTACAAAATCACAACCACTCTACCCATAACGTCTGAACTACAGAACACCAGTCCGAATTGGCAGGACTATAAATTTAAAGTGAAAGGCATGCATCTTAATGTTCGCCATTTTGCGAGTGGTATGGTTTCAGTGAATAGCGCATATAACCCTGAAATCATTGCAATGCTCAAAGAATGGAAACGTGAAGGGATTGGCTCCTATAATCCTAAATATAAATCTTGGAACTATTGGCTACCATTTTCGGAACAGGTTTTACAAAGACTAAAAGAACTTAATGAATAAAACTACATTACCCATAAATACTTGCCTATTTCTGCCAAACGAAAAGTACCTAAACTGGGACTGATCTAGCTAAAAAGTAGATTTTAGTCCCAAATATGGGACTGACCTCACAAGATAAAAGACTAAATAATTTTGAAGTTTTTTGGATCATCTACATTGAAAGGTACTACACGTAGTTTTGCACTAGAGGGAAGCCTAAACTTAAAGTCATCCAATGGCTGCGTGAACTTGTCCTTCCGATATGGATAGACAAGTACAACATCACTGTCATGCTTGAGGTAATAGTGGCTATAAGCAAACATTTGCTGAATATCACTATCTTTCAAACCATAACGCCCAGCTCGATCACTTTGATCAATCAACTTCCACTTGGTATCCATCACAATCGGTTTTGCATTCAGACATTCAATGAAAATATCAGGCTTAAGCTTAAAAATACGACGTTCTTGATGCTGACAAATATGCTCCGTCGCATACTGTGTCTTCACAGTATATTCAGGTAAGTTACGGCGTAGATGATAAGCAACATAGTGCTCAAATAGCTTCTCCATTGGGAAGAGTAAACTCATGCCACGCCACTCCCCCTGAGTAGATACAGGCATATATTCACCTAAGATTAACTCCGTCCAAGGTTTAATCTCAGCATACAAAGCGAGTAAACGTCCTGACTGCCATTGTCTAAAATCCTGCTTAATCTTTTGGCATCGAGGGATCTCATTGGTCATAAGTCTCAGCTCTTGCGCCAATTTCCAATTACTTGCGTCTTTGCTCTTTTTACACACCACTTCTAAGGCTGTACGTATCAATCTATTTTCAGGTCGATTCACCTCATAAACATCATGCTCAATCGGAAAGATATGTTTCTTTGTAAGTGGCTGACGCATATATTTCACATGCTGTAATTGTCCACGTAAAAAATTTTGTTCCTCTTGCACACGGTTATAATCAAAACGTAAACCACGTTGTACCAAACGCTCAAACGAGGCAAGGAACTGCGTCATAATCCATTCATGCAAAGGTTGTTTAAAGCGGTTTAAATTGGCACTTCCTGCTTCTCTATATGGTAAATGTAGTGAAACACTCAGCATTTTCTGAAGCAGTTTACGTTCTTGCTGAATAATATCTTGATCATCAGTGCCATTAAGCTCCACATGTTTAGGGAGGATTTCAATCCGTGTACCACATGGGGTTTCTATCACTCCCACATATTGATCAAGCTTAAGCTTTCTTCGCCCTGCCAACTCAAATACTTTCGCACCGTGCTTTGAAAATGATGCTGAGAGCCCACATAGATGCTCAAATGCTTTCCCAGATATATAAGCATGGTCTAAAGTTGGATCAGGACAGCCTTCATAAGCAATGCTAATGAAGGCATATTCTCGGACGGTAAAATCAGGCATCACGATCCCCAATTAGTGCTTAATAATCTTAGTAAAGCTCTCTATTGAATTAAATACATCATCGACGACTTCCCATGTTTTCTGCTCCTCAAAATAGCTCTCCGATTCATGTGCTACATTTGGGAATAATACTGATTTATCTATACCATTCGATCGCAGCATGCCATTTGCATTGAGCACCATATTGATCTTAGACCAATCATCAAAGAAATACTCTTGAAGCTGAGGAATGATTTTTTGCTTAAATATTTGCGCTAAGTTAGTAAGAGATGGATCTTTCTGCAAAGTCATAAAGTTGGCATGCCCAATACAGTGATCTCGGTCTAATAACACCTCAATACGCTGATTGATGACTTCTAATAACTTTCTAATATCCAAACCCATAACCTCAACGCCAGTTAGAAACTCAGGCTTTGGTGGCATTTCGATAAAAGTAAAGCGACGGCGCAAGGCAATATCTAAACCTGTTAAAGATCTGTCAGACGAATTCATGGTACCAATAATGTAAACATTATCAGGTACAGAGAAGTCATCTTTAGAATATGGAAGTGTCACCGACAATGCATCGTCTGCGCCTTGGCGTTTTGAATCTTCAATTAGCGTAATCAATTCACCAAAGATACGGGAAATGTTACCTCGGTTAATTTCATCAA
Source organism: Acinetobacter sp. CAU_H_S139_7 (assembly GCF_058599305.1). Taxonomy (NCBI): domain Bacteria; kingdom Pseudomonadati; phylum Pseudomonadota; class Gammaproteobacteria; order Moraxellales; family Moraxellaceae; genus Acinetobacter; species Acinetobacter sp. CAU_H_S139_7. The sequence continues at coordinate 1,519,853 of NZ_CM178651.1, read as the reverse complement.
TGATGAGTACATAAGGTTTTACCTTTTCAATAGACTTTGCATATTCAACTTCTGAACGTAATGAATTAGCGATAGCCCATTCATAACTTTTTTGATCAACAATAATGTCACTTTGTGTCTTCAAATAGTTACGAATATGCCTAATAGATAAAGTGATATTACTTCCTGTAGATGTAAGAGCGAATAACGTACCTGCTGAATTACTTGATACTTTAATTTCCGCACCACGTTTAGTATGAAAAATCATTTCCTCTGTTTTAGCCTGAGTAATGAGTTGATCAATCGCACTATTGATGCTTGCTTCAATCGGTGCTGATACATTATTTTGCTTAGCATCAATTTCTATTTGGGCATCTTCACAAATCTCTTTAAATACGCCTGCTTTTACATCATAGCTTAACTGCCCATTATCATCCGTTTCAGCCCGAATCCCTTCCACAAAATCTTCATAACTAAAACTTTGATGGAAAGTGACAAACTTAATTTGACATTGTTCTTTGTACTGATCAAAACGTAATTTTAGCGCCGTGCGATCTTCTTGTTCTAAAATTTCGAGAGGTTTGTTTTCAATAATGGATAAGGCATGGTTAATCGTATGGTAAGTTTTACCTGTACCCGCTGCACCAAATAAAATACGGTTTAGGGGCTGTTTTATCTGTTCTGATGGATTCATGTTAGTCTCTATTATATCAATATTGTTATAGTTTTCCGGCCAGTAACCCACAAAAGGATCTCGATCAGTTTCCATTTTGTTCAAGGACATGCTTTTGAGTTCTTCTAATTTGGAGGCCGTTAATCGAATTGTTCCTAACTCATCTATTGAAAACTCTGATTCATTTTCATTTGGAATATAGAATGTGCCATCTTGATCGAAACCAACAGCAGCCACATAGCTCACTGTACTATTTCGCCCATTGAATTTATTGTTTGTGCCGAATCTAACCGGAGGCCGCTCTGAAGGTGCAACCCACCAATCCATAGGTGTTTCATGGATATATCTTGCTAACTCTAGAAAAAGCTTTCGATGCTCAGTATTTTGTTCAATGTGATTAAAATTCGGAACATTTTTAAACTGCTTTAGAATAAATTCATCCGTTAGCTTTTCTTTTCTACTCTCTGATCGTTTTTTATAAAGGTTTTCAAGTTCAGTTAAATCCTGAGTATGGCCTGAAAAGATACAGTCTTGGACATCTTTTCTTTTTATACGGGTGATTGTTTGACGATAAGTATAAAAGTAAATTATTTTTTCAGGTTCAAATTGTTGCTCCCATTCGACTTCTAAGGTGCGTCCATCATTTAAGTTTTTCTTTACGGTACCAATGGCTTTGACTTTCATGCAGCTTACAAGACAACCGTAATTATTAAACGGCATATTATATTTTTGGCCATAAATTGCTTTTATTGCAATTCGATCCCCTGCTTGAATAGCATTTACGCGATCCAGATATTTATCTGTATAGCCATTCTGCCAAATGCCTTTTTCAATAAACTCAGGTGTTTTATCTTCACCATCCCAATCAGCACCAGCAACCCAAAAATTCATCATTTCCCCCAAACTCAAAATCTATTTCTTTACGCTTTAATAAATGATTTCACTCGGTTTTAAATTCTGCCCAGTCTTAGCAAGGCTACCCAAGCTTTACTTTCTTTTAATCAAGAATGCTCTCTCATTTTTTTGTATATACGACATAAATACACTTACAACTTCCCTATATTTTAATTTCACACCATCCACATCTACTCAAACTGACAAATAAGTATCTGCATTAAATTATCCGCTATTTTAGCGGTATTAATCATTAAAATTATTCTCTACATATACATAAAAATCATTTCCCACACGATCATATTTAAAGGCCATGGTGTTACGACTCATCCATCGCCTTAAAAGTTTTTCGTAGACATTGGCTTTTTTAGTTGAGGTCGCACTAAAAGACCAATAATGAATACCATGTTTATAAATTAGCTCCTCAACTCTCTGACTAATCGCATTAAAAACTTTCAAGGCAGGTAACTTCAAGTTGAGATCCTCATATATGGGTTCATCTCTAAATAAGGCTAATTCTGGATGTTTACGGTAATTGATCTGAACTCGGGCACGGGGTGGTCTATTTAAAGAAAAGGAAAAACTGTAATGATCAAATTTGAGTATGTAGTGTAATCCATCAATCATTAAGTCTTCTTTCAAAATCATACGATATCCTTCGTAAAATGATGATGAATATGATTAGTGTATATCCCCATCAAAATATCTTGAGTTTGTGCTGTTTGGAATGAACTGCCGAAAAAATCACGATCAGTTGAATTAAATAATTGAATAAAGTGTTTTGCAGAAGGTCTTAATTTTTTACGCTTACAATAGGCAAAATATTCACTAGCATCTTCGAATAAAATCCACCACTCCTGAGGACTACCAATTTGGTTTCCACCCATCGGATGCAATTGATCAAATAGAGCATTCAATAAATATTGAAAATTAAACTGCATACAGCCGTATTCAAACTCCGGATATTCAGCATCCAGATCTAAAGTATTTATATGCTGATGAATTGCATAAGCCTCTTTTAGTATTTTCTGAACCTTTTGATATTGTTTATAGCGAATCAAATCTTTGATAGATATTTTGGGAAGGCGCGATAAATCCATATTGTCGCTCAGATCAGCAAGTTTAACTTCGCAAGCAATCGGATTTCTTACTGTTCTTTGCACTGCCTGAAAACGACTTTCACCATCTTGTTTTGTGACGGCTAAAACTGCATGAATAATTTTTTCATTAAACCCTAGTGATCTTAAATCAGTTACCGATGTTGCTGTATCTTCCAAAATATCATGCAGAACAGCGACAATTTTGGCATCAGGATGTTGTGCATTTTGCATGACACGCAAGGGGTGATGGATGTAGGGTTGCCCTGCTTTATCTATTTGCCCCAAATGCCGTTCAGTTGCGAAGGAAATTGCTTTTTCTAAAGTAGCGATATGATATTCCCTTTATATTTAATCAAATTTTATTCAATTATATTAATCAATTACAGCAAATAAATAAAGTTCAATCATAGCTATTACGTCAATTTATGTCGTCTCATTAGGCAAATTTATTTGGGTTAAATCTAATTCTTTTACAAGCTGATCAGCTTTCAACTTCCTTGCCATTCTGCCCATATTGGTTTGTGGTTCAGCTACGGCTACATATTCATTTGCCGGAGTGATAACAAATGTTTCTAGAGATTCATTTTGAAATTTCTCCCAGTATAAAGTCATTAACCATTCTGCGGCATCTTTTACTTTAACGGTTGTTTGTGAAGCTTCTTCTTTGACGTAAAGTCTAATATTGGCGTCATCATCTTGAATGCTGACTAGACATTTCGATGTGATTTGGAAGTAGTGACAAATTTTTAGAATATTTTGATTAAAGACTGAATCCTCACAATCCCTAGGTTGTTTCACCCAAAAAAACAATTTCCCATTTTCTTTTCCATTAGCATTTGAATAATGCAGACTCAGCTGTTCAAACGCATATTTTAAACCAAATAAAGCAGCTGCAATTTCAACTTTATTAGTGAAGACTGGAAGAATATAGATTCCTGCTTTTTCATTAGAGGTATCGCCCAATATCAGTTGATTGATAAGATCTAAATCTTGAACTGTTTTTTCAGTTTGATGTACACCCATATTTTCCTCACGTTAAGCGAATTATAGTTATTTGGTTTATAAGGATTAATTTCACAACTTACTCTACGGTTTATATATTCAATTAGCAAACCTATCGAGCATCTTTGCGACATTAGTTGTCGCCCAACTATTGTTTATTGAACCTACTGCCCTTCAGTTGAAGTCATTCTGTGTTAACATTTAATGGAGAATTAAACAAATCTTTTAAACACTTTACTTCACTTATTCGCTAGATATTTATGTACTTTTCAGATCTGGATTGGATTTGACTCATACATATACATGCATTCTTCAACGAAACGTTTTTCAAGTAGGCTTTTTATGATTTATCAGTATTATCAAAAAATTAAAGACTATAACTTTTCCGAAGATCAAATCTTAGTATTTGGCTGTCATGAGTTAGGTAAGCATTACTCTGGATATGCACAAACGGCTTTACATCATTTTGGTGCAAAACTAGGTCAAGGCGAAGGAAGACAAGGCCAGTCTTATGGCATTCCAACCATTGCTAAAAATGGGGAAGTATTGGATTTAAAGCTTATTCAAAACTATATCAATAACTTTAAGCAATATGCCAAAAGCAATCCTCATCTTGAGTTCTATCTCACTGAGATTGGCTGTGGGTTTGCCAATTTCAGCGTAAATCAAATTGGCCCATTATTTAAAAACTCACCGACCAATATTTATTTTCCACTCAGCTTTGTTCCATTCTTAGAAGATTTAACGGTATTTTCTGTCGAGGATATTGAACACGTGTGGAAAGTGGATGATATACATATTGAGTTGCCTTTAAACACTGGAACAACTGTACGTTTGAAGCTAGATCACCATCAGCGCTTAAACATGCAACCAAATGTTTGGGAAAAATTCAATACCAATCAAAATATTCAATATCTCACACTCAATGAACAGCAGTTTAGTCAACTCGATCAAGCGATTGAAAAGTTTAGAAAGGAAGAGACCTTTTTATTTTCAGCACTCATTTGATCGCTAGGATTTTTTAAGCCTTATTTTCGTTTTTAGATCATCGTCATTAATGATCGGTGATCTATAAGCTAATCAAATGGGTAGATTAATTACACATAATTAAGCAGCGGCAGTCATCAGGATAATGGAATGGCTAATTGTTTTGATCGCTTATTAGAGCCTGTCAATCACACCCCTGTTGGGGGTTACAACTTTTCCATACCCTTGCCAATGTTATCCAAGCCTTACTTTCTTTGGACCAAATGCGACGACATAACTCAGTCAGATCATGAAATTGCTGGTCTGCTTCTCTTGATCCAGCATATTCCCAATGCCCTTCGTAAACCCGAGCATTGGCCAACTCTAGCATTCGATCTGCCAAAGCAATATGTTCTTCAACAAATTGTTGTTCTGTGATGCCATTATGTGCAAAATCTCGCAAACAATCTCCGGACTTTTGAAGCAACTGTTCTGTTTCCCATATCCATAGTGAAAAACAACGATCTCCACTTAAACAATCAATAAATTGTTTAAAGTTTTCTAGTTTAGTTTTAAATGCAAGATTCGCTTTTACTACTGCATGAAAAGCAGGTGGTAGTTCTTCTAAATCTTTAAAGATAAGCAATTCTTTATATACATAATCCAAATATGCTGGTTTATATGTTTTTTTTAGTGGTTGCATTATATTTTCCCCTTATTTTAATCCAATATACGACAAAAAAACGTGCCCACGAATGAGCACATTTCAATTTTTAAGCTTCTTTTTTTGCCCGTGTTTTTTTCACAGGCTTACTCGCTTCCCGTTCTGCCTGAATTTTAGCAAGCAAGGCTTCTGCACTATTTACCCCTGTAATGAGGTCTTGATGCTGTTCACGCCACTCTGCTGTCAATTCACCACTAAAGGCTTTGGCTAAAATAGATTGAGTCAGTAAATTCACTCGTTTTTGAGCTGATTGGATAGTTTCTTCAATTCTTGCAGCGTAGCCAAATAAAGTATCCACTCTTTTAACAATCTCTTTTTGCTCTTCTATAGAAGGTAAATATATTTCAAGAGCTCGAATTGAGTTTGCATTAATATTTGGTTGTGTAATGGCAGTAGTACTTAATCCCATTTGGTTTTGACCGTTTGGCGATGTTAAAGCATAGTAAATATAATCTGAAGAAACTAAATTTTGCTTAAATCTAAATCTGATTAAATAGGCACTTGGAATAGCTAAATATTCCTCTCGTACCAATGCCATAACACCAATGCTACCGGTCCTTGTGATCAGAAGATCAGAAGGCTTAACCTTAAACTGCTCAATTTTTTCAGGTGGAACAATAATCCTTGGTGTGGTAGGTGTGACTATAATTTTCCCATCAGACATATCTGTTGTTCGAATGGTAGGAATACCATTTTGCAGATCATCTGTATAATCATCTTTACTGAATCTAGGACCATAAAACGAACTATCCACTACCCGTTCAAGCTTTTCAATATTAGCTAAAGGTAAATTATTCTGCTCACGCCATTCCTCTGTCAACTTTCCACTCACCGCATCCGCCAAAACCGACTGACGGAATTTTTTAAGAATGGCAGGAATCACATCCAAACGGGCTTTAATTTGCTCGACTTGCGCAAGCATCATATCAAGCTGACGAACGATTTCTTGTTGTTCGGCTAAAGGTGCCATTGGTATTTCTAATTTCAAATAATCTTTGAATTGAAGATTTCTCAGATTATTACTACCTGATTGATAGTTTACAATTTCAGGTGTCTTATAGAAAAAACTTAAATAAAAATTTAAATACTTAGCATTTATAGAACTAATTGGACGGAATAGTCTCAAAAAATTTGTACAAACAATATCTTCAGAATCAAGATTATTAAATACCAATTCTTCAATATAAACTGTACGACCAACAGGCTGATCAGGCCCTCCTCCTGAAATTTCTACGAGGATATCACCTACCTTTAATCTCCTTGTATTTAAACTAGATATTTTTAATTTCCTTGGTACAGCTGTTTTACCTTTATCGGTTTTCCAATTTTTAAACTCTGAACCTCTTATACAGAAAGCGTCAATATAACTCTCGTCAGCAAATGAGAGATCTTTCCCCCAATCACCACCAATAATAAATTCAGATAAGCTTTCTAAACCAGTAACAGACCACTCAACAGGCAAATTATCTAAACTCATGCCTGTTCCTCAGCGTTCAAACCTAGTGCATCTGCTAATAGCTGTTTTTGTGTATTGGCTTCATCAGTTTGACCTAATGCTTTCATTAAGGCATCTAACTCAACCAAAGCCTGAGTCAGTTCAGACATTGCTTCACTTGCCAACACATGCGGTTCAGGTAAGTTCGCTGCATCCACGGCGTCATTGTCTTTTAACCATGAAATATCTAAAGAATCGCCCTTCTGCTCTTTAATCCATTCACGGCTAAACTTACGCCAACGACTATTTTCTAAAGTCTGCTCTTGGCTTTCTTCTGTAAGTGACCACTCACCCTCTGTACGAGCTGATAAACCTTTAGGGTCTGTGCCATAAACAGCTTCAAAACCTTTTAAATGACTTTCGGTAAATGGCGTACGCTTACCAAAACTTGGCATATTGGTACGCAGGTCATATACCCAAGTTTCTGAGGTGCAATTTTCATCTTGAAGCGGATTCGCTTCTGTCCCTTTAGTGAAAAATAGCACATTGGTTTTTACACCTTGCGCATAGAAAATCCCTGTTGGTAAACGCAAAATGGTATGTACATTACACTTATTCATCAGGTCCTGACGAATTGCTGTACCCTGTCCAGCTTCAAACAGCACGTTATCAGGTAAGACCACGGCGGCACGACCACCTGGTTTTAAGTTCTTATAAATATGCTGCAAGAATGCCAATTGCTTATTTGAAGTGTTAAATGGCAAATCATCACGGGTAATACTTGCTTCACCACCTTTAGACGTACCAAATGGAGGATTGGCTAAAATCACATCAGCTTTTGGCAAAGCCTGCCCTACAGGACCAAGCGAGTTACCCAGTTTAATTGCCCCCTGCTCACCACCAATATCATGCAACAAACAGTTCATTTGTGCTAAACGGCGCGTATTCGGTACAAGCTCTACACCAACAAAAGCATCTAAAGTATAGAATTGAGTTTCTTGTTCAGTCAGTGCATATAAATCATGGTGCTGTCGTATATACGCATCCGCAGCAATCAGGAAGCCTGCTGTACCACATGCAGGATCTTGAATCACTTCACTTGGTTTGGGTTGCATACAACGCACGATACTATTGATGAGTGGGCGCGGAGTAAAGTACTGACCTGCACCTGACTTGGTTTCGGTCGCATTCTTCTCAAGCAAGCCCTCATACAAATCACCTAGTCCATCCGCTTTAATGCTGAACCAGTCCAGTTTGTCAAACTCATTGATCAACTGCTGTAAATGGCGTGGTTCACGCAAGCGGGTTTGAGCATTGGCATAGATTGATGCAATCAACTCATTTTGATTTTGAGACAAGTCCAAGAGCATTTGCTTATAGAAGTTTAATAGCTCAATGCCGTTATGATCTTTAAAGTGCGTCCATTTATATTGTTCAGGATAAATCTTGGCAAGCGTAGAAAACTCGTCATCCAGCTCATCGACCATTTTGACAAAGAGCAGCATCACCAGTTCAGACACATAATCGCTATAGTTAATCCCGTCATCTTTTAATACGTCGCAAAGATTCCAGAGTTTTTGGACAATATCATTTTGTGTCATGTGCTGCACTTCATCAGAAAATGTGAAAAATATAGAAATTTTATTACAGGTGAATTGTAGCAGTTAAGAGGCCTGCCACAACCCGTCATGGATATCATCGACCAGTTTTTCAACGTCACTATCAAGCAACTTGCTCAGGCGTTTTACACCACCATCTTTGGCGAATTGATGGTGAATCATATTCTTGTCAACCACCACCTCTTTGGCAATAAACAGGGTTAAACGTGCCAACCATTGCTTTTGATCTTCCGTCCATGCACGCTGCTGTAGAATCTTGTTCAGGCCCCGCTGATAACGCTCCTCCACCGATGAGATTTCTTCACCCAATGTTGAACGGCGAATCATAGAGATGATCTGTGATGCATAAGTCTGATTGGACTCATTGCCACCTAGTGCCTGGGTTAGCTTGCTTTGGGTAAAGCCCTTGCTAGTCAACAAGTTTTCCAGTTCTCGCAACTGCTCACGAGTCAGATCTGATGGTCGTGTAACAACCGCTTTGATAGCGGCATTGTGATTCACGGCTGTTTTAACGAAGCTATCGAAATATTCCAGATAATCTTCAGGCTGTTGATGTGCCGTATCTACGACACGTTCAATCAGTTCATCTTTCTCATCCGAGATAATCGGTAAATCCAAGGTGCCGAGAGCACTACGAACCTCAGCCAAACGTGCTTCTAAAATCGCACTGTTTTGCTGTAGCCAAGTACCAAGATCATCAATACCTTTAGCACGCAGCATCTGAGGTAGCTTAAAGGACTCAACCCCGAAGTTTTCTTTGATTTTTCCAAGTGCTTCACGCAATTTGCCTTGATCAGGATGATGCTTAAACTTCTCAGCCTTACCTAAAATACGGGTCACTTTCTGAATAAATTCATCGAGAACGATATCCGCTTGCGTACGCTTGACTTCATCAATACAAGGAACATTGATTGCTTTAGCTTTCTGCATCAATTCAGGATCACTTAACTCACGAATCAACTGATCAATGCTGATATTTGGACGCACGACAATCGGTTGCATGGTATTCACCGCTTGCAAGGTCGAAAAAATATCTACGGCGTCGTATATACGGAATTCTGTTTTACCAATATCAGGACATAACCGAGTTGCACGACCGAGCATCTGTTCAAACAGCACACGTGAACGAACTTTACGCATAAACACCAGATTACAGATTTTAGGTACATCAATACCCGTGGTAAGCAAATCTACGGTGACGGCGATATTCGGAAACTTATTCTTTTTATAACTCTCTACCAGTTTGCTTGGCTGATCTGCATTGCCTGTAATTTTCACCACAGCATCATTATTCCAGTCTTTCCCATATTTCTCTTTGAAAAGCTCATTTAACAATGCTACCACCTGATCCGCATGACGATCCGTCACACAGAAAATCATGGTCTTTTCATCACCGAGTGGATTGAGGTCTTCAACCAATGCCTGACAAATAACTTTATTGAAGTTTTCATTGATCACACGACGGTTAAAGTCTGCGACATCAAAATCCATATCATCGGGTATCAGCGCCGTGGTCTTTTGTCCGGTGGCATTAGTCATCACCTGAACGCTTGTCCCTTTAGGTATTTCAATACCTGCCTGACTAAGTTTGGTGATGTAGCGAATCGGTTTATCATAGTTAACTAGATACCCTTCTTCTACAGCACGAGTAAAACTGTAGGTGAAGACAGGCTTACCAAAAATCTCTGTTGTATGTAGTGCAGGTGTTGCAGTCAAACCTATCAGGGTGGCATCAAAATAGTCGATTACACGCTTATAGGTAGACAGATACTGTGCTTCATCACGAATCGTTTCCTCACCTTCAGTCATTTCCTTATCCAGGGTATAACCACGGTGTGCTTCATCAATGATGATACAGTCATAAAAATCGATTGGCAGTGGTGCATCACTGTTAAACAGACGATGTACCAAGCTTTGCACTGTAGCAACTTGAACTTCAGGACGTTCAGTAGTATCTACACCTAAATCGGCAACAGTATAGATTTGTGCCAAGGTTTGGCCTTGCTCAATGACTTCAGCACCAAATGCATCAAATGCCTGTGTGCCTAAAGTAGAACGATCAACTAGGAACAATATATGCTTAAAACGCTGGCTTTTGATTAATCGATACATTAGGCCAGTCGCTAAACGCGTTTTACCTGTGCCTGTTGCCATAGCCAGTAAAATACGTTGCTTGTCTTTGGCAATTGCTTGCTCAACCGCTTTAATTCCTTCACGCTGATAGGAACGATCATTGAATGGCAGGATCTCGGTCTGTTCTAAATATTCATCTGCACGTTCAATATCCTGCTCAAGTTTCCACTTCAACCCTTCTGGGGAATGGAAACCTTGTAATACCTTAGAAATATTGGATGGATGTCGTACATCACGGAACCAGATTCCGCCCTCATCAGCTAAACGCTTAGACTGCTTTTGACCATTACATGCATACACAAAAGGAATGTGGTAGACCTTCTCCTCAGATGTCCACGGCGTATTCTTGTATGGCTTGTCTAAATCAGACGCAAATTGAAAGCCTTGTGAGTAACGCTCCGCCTGACGAATATACTGACTGACGGTTTTGTTCTGCTTTTTTGCCTCGACCACTGCAACAGGCATCAAGCCTTCAAAAAGTACATAATCCGCAAAACCCTCTTCACCATCCAGTAACGTCGGATATTCTGCTATTGCAAGGTTTAAACCTTTTTGCGGGCGAACGCCGTTGCTATACCTTAAAAGCTGTGTATCTGCCTGCCAACCTGCGAGCTGAAGCTGACGGTCAATGAGCTCTCGTGTTTCAGCCTCGGACAATTCAAATGAAGCATTGGCTATATCCAATTGCTCATCTTCAATAGGTGTCTCTAAAGTAGGCATGGTTGCCTGCTGTTCCAGCTCTTTTACTTTTGCTTCATAGGCAGCGAGTTGAGCCTGTAGGGTTTGTTCTTCTACTTGCTGCTGGTGCTTAAGCTGTAGATTCTCTGCTTCTAGTTCTGCCAATTTATGTTGAATATCTGAGTGAACAGTTTGCTTGTCCTGTGCCGTACGCAACTGCTGCTGTAGCTCCATCAATTCAAAACGCATGCGCCGTGCTTCAAGCGTTGGGTCGACAGGTGCTTCAAACTCAGGGAACAATTTGGTTTTTTGAGTGGTCAGAATATATAACCACTGTGCCATTCGATACGACAACCTTAGTGAAGTCAAAGCATCACTATGATCAGTTTCAGCTTCATGTGCACCTTTATTACCGTTAACACGCAAGGTATGTAAAACAGAGATAAAGTCCGCTTTTAGCTTGAGTCTATTTTCCACTAAACGAATACGGGAGAGAAAATCCGCCTGCTCAGGCACTTCAAGCTGATTTGCTTGAGCTACTTTATTTACTAGCGTTTCAGCAAATTTTCGGGTCTGTACAAGTGTATGTGCTGGTGCTGTGTAATATGCCGCTTCTGCACTGACCAATAAAGCATGCATCAAAGGATCTACATCCTTTAAGAAATCAAACTGAGACTCAGCCAAATTCATCATATTTTTGCAACTATCTGTATTTTATTATGCTTTTATAAAAAGCTACCCCTTCAACGTAGCATATCAGTTCACGTTATTTTTATTAAGAAAAATCTTTTGTACATAAGTCTAATTCAGAATGGCTTTGTTGCATAAATATTTTGCAAGATACTGATTTTCAAGGGGTTTGCGAAAATTTAAAAAATAAATATAATAAAATCATATATTTGGGTATTTTTTTACAACAAAGCCCTATAATTCTTTAACTTCAAGGCTTATGGATTGATCCTAGCGATAAAATAAACAGTTAACGCGCTAATTTCATTTAAAGGTGGTGACAATTGAACTAAGTGCATATTCCTATTTACTTGGACACAGAAAGTCAATAGAAGTTGGACACCTATTCTTGTCTAACTTGGACAGCTTCAGGATAGAATTTTAGCTTTTCCTCATAATCATTTTTTAACAAAGCTAAAGCATCCATCAACTCCTCTATTTTAGAAATGTTATTTTTAATATTTCTAATTTCTTTATCTTCGCTAGATTGATCATTATAAAACTGACTTAATAAATTCTCATATAAGTCTAATGTATCAAACTCTTTAATAAGATCAGCAATTTCTTTATTATCAGCTTCAGTGATAGCATAACCTTTGAGTATACAATTTCTTATCAAGAAACGTGATGCTTTATCGAACTTTAGTGCATACCTGTACCAATAGTCAGGATTACTCTGATCTAAAGTATTTTCTGCATTTCTAAAATCCCTTAATCCTGAGTAGAAAACATCATCATTATCTAAATTCAATTTCTTTAATGTTGAAATTAAAGACTCTGTATTTTTGAAACTACTCTGAGAATGGGACTGTTGATGTCGAAAATCCCATAACTTGAAAATAGTATCTTTTATTTCTAAAGCTGCTATACGCTTTTCTTCAGGAGAAATAGGTACGTTATATCGTTCAAATAATTCTGCTAAATAGTGAAGCATCCATTGAGATAATGTATCGGTTTTATCCTCTAACTTAAATTCTTCTACTAGTCTTTTCCCTAGTCCGATCAGATTTTCAGTAGACATACATATCTCCATTCTTTTTCATTAAATAAATTCTTTTACTGCTTGGTAAATACTCATCTAGTCTCTTTGAATCTTGTTTTGATTGATAACTACCATATTTATATCTACGATCAATATCTACAGAAATAATCATATCCATATCAAGTTTCTCAAGAAGTTCAAGAATAAATTTTCTATCTACTTTTAGCTTATAACCATTGGAGTACTCATAGTGTTCATTTTTATACTGCCCCCAAATTTTAAGATTCATAACTTTTTCATTTTCATGAAACCAATTTTTTCCTAATGAATCGGAGGATAGGTTCATTAAAGCAATAATCTCTTTAGATGGTTGGGTCATCTCATATCTTAATGAAGCGCCCCATAAATCATCATCAAAATTTGATAGATCAATTTCTGTCTCAGTAATCCATCCTTTTAATTTGAAATTATCTTCATCAATTTCAAACTGTTCATTATTAGCACTAGGTAAATGATAAGAGTAGCTTGACTCGGCACTTTGTAAACTTCTCCAAAGAGCCTCAGATGTTTTTGGATTCACTAAACTTGAGCGGATACGAATGTCTTTTGCTTGATCATAGTTATGTACTTCAGACCATACACCCCATAAACAAAGTTCTAAATCGCTGTGATAAATAGCATCATTATAATCAACGGAAGAACAACTATAAGACCAGTTCAAAGATTGTTTTCTATCTTCTTTGGGCCATTCTGTCGTTATTCGAGGAGATGGATCTCTATAATCACTTAACCAATACGGTTCGAGAGAGGATAAATCATGTCGTTTAATCCAATCATCAAACTCTCTCCATGAATATTCACTTTCAAGTAATGGACGCGTTTGAAGTAGTTTATCTGCCGTGATCATCATTGCATGGTAAGACAAATAGAAATCTAAATCTTCAACTTTAGGACTTGAACCATGATCATGACTCGTTTGCTTCCAATCATAAATTTCCATTTTATGACGTGCATCATTGGCTTTACGCTTATCTGTAAATCCAATTTCATTTTTTAATGTTTGGGTTGTTTCAAAGTATATATGTGTAGGGTGTAAACCAAACATTTCACCCAATGGATCAAGCCAGTAAGGACCAAAATCAATACCGAATGAATCAATTTCATCTTTAGCTACAGCTGCATATTTTGAAAGATCAATAGCATCTCTTTCTAATTTACTAAAAGCCGATTGATCAACGCCTTCGTAAACTTTAATTTCTTCTTCATTTAGCGTTATAAGTTTTGAATTAAATAAATTTAGAAGAATTTTTGAAGCAAGAAGTCGAATCATCAAATGTGGTCGATTTTTATCTACCAGCTGCTTAAATATGTCAACATATTCAGCCAAAAAGTTATTAGGGTTATATGACACCTTTAATAAAGCATTAAGTAACCATTGAGTAGCAGAGTATTGATAAAATTCAAATTTGTGATCATAAAAACTCCGGTAATTTTTATCACCCACAAAGTTAATTAGATTAGACAATAATTCTCTTTGCTCAAAATCACAAAGTAACTTAACGGCATGAGCTGCTTGCCATTTAACAGTATTGAAAGGAGATGCTAGGCTAGACCAAATGTAACCTGAGATAGATTCTATTATGTTCTCTGGCGGTGCTAATTCCTCACGCCATTGCCCATCAGCGATATCTGATCTCAAATCGCTTTCCAATAAGTCTAAACCATACTCTAAAACCTCACAGGATTGATTTGGTGCAATCATAGGTGTAAGTAAATGAGCAATCCTAAATAAGCTTTCACTTTCTAGAGTAATAGAGCTTTCACTCATACCCTCTAAGAGAGATTGAATATAATCAGTCTTAGGTTTTCCTGTTAAGTCACTTAAAATATGTAATTTCAGATTACTTCCATAAGTATCTATATAAAAATCAGCATGATGTGTTCTCAAAAATTGTTTTATTCTCGAATCTAAAACTGCTAAAAATGATATTCTTCTTTTAAAGCGAGATGGTATAGCTTTTAGAAGATCATCTAAATCATACATTCCATTTCTAGGATCATCGAACCACCAATTAATCAGTGGTATCGCTTGTGGAGCACTTATTCTTTTTAAAAGCTGTAAATAGAAGGCTTTTCTAATCCAATACTTCTTTTCCAATTTCTGAAAATCATTAGAAGCTGAATCAAAGTCTACACTTCGATTTGAATCAGTATAATTTTCAAAAAACATATCCCAATCAAACTTTTCTTGGTCGTAGGTTGATGAGTCAGTTGCTTCTTCTAGTTGAACATAAACTTCTGAATTACTGAGGGATAAGCAAAAATCCTGAACAGTTTGAACTGTTATATGAAATGCTTCGACCAAATCTCTAAGGCGACTAATATGTTTTTCTGATGGATGAGGTACAACAATATAAAGATAGAAGCTTTGTAAAACCTTTCTTTTGAGTTCATCACTTAAAGCTAATGATTTAATAGAGCTTACTAGATTCTCTAAGTCATATGTAGCCCCCATCGCTTTGAAAGCCAGTGGTATCAATGGTGATAAAAGTTGTTCTTTAAGTAACTTATCCACCAAATTGCCCAATATTCGATCTTCATCTCCAAATCTACGATCACGCCAACGGCTAGCAATAGCAAATGCTGAATTAGGATCTAAATCATAAATTGCATCAACTGTATAATCCCATGGAAAATGTTTATCTCTATACACATATTTATATGTCAATTCAGCACATTGACTAAAACGATAGCATAGCTGTGGTTTTCTATTATCTTGCTCCTGTCCAGCTCTTACGCCATAGCAAAGTAATGCATTCCATCGTTGTAGATTTTCTTCGCCTAGTTTACTACTTACCTTAATTGCTTTATTTAATATTGCAGTAGCTTCTTCTTGATCTAGAGGGAAAATTGATTGAGCAATAGACATATAGTCACTCACCAATGTTTCTGCATGATCATCACTAGTTTCAAGATTTTTTAAGTTTTTTTCTATATTTTGATAGCAGCACTCTTCTAATTCACATGGTTCTTGCAAAGCCAAAATAAGCGTGAAATGATTACGTGTATTGGGATAAATTTTTTCCCGAAAATGACTTTCTATCTCTAGATATGTTTCTTGGTTAAGATGATTATTTAAAATTAAAATATCAAACCAAACTTTTGCAATTTCATTTTCTAGATGATTACCATATTCCCGATATGAATATCCTTGAGCTTTCTGAGAGTCTAATTTCGCTTGTGCTATTAGTTGATCGAGTTCCTTAATGCAAATCTTCTGTGTGATTGAACGAGCATACAATTTGTACCATGGCAAAACTGCTGCAACATCTCGTTTTAGCGTGGTGATTTCTTCTGATGGGCTATAAGACGTATCCTTTATAAACTCATCTTTTAATCTCTCTGGTACTAAATCAAGTAGTTCTAATGTCTTATTATCCCATGCTTTATGTCATAGGTATCTACACATCTTGATGTACCTAATGCAATTGTTGCGATTTCATTCAGTTCATCTATTGAATATTCTGAGAGCAGTTGAAGAGTGTTCAGTAAAATCGAAAGTCCTGCCAATATTGCAGGTGCACTTTCCAACTTACCTCTCTTCTGCTGTCGGCCTGAAAGACGGGCCAGAAATATACGAATTTTCTGATTTTGTTCATCTTCAGAACGCTGT
Source organism: Acinetobacter sp. CAU_H_S139_7 (assembly GCF_058599305.1). Classification (NCBI taxonomy): domain Bacteria; kingdom Pseudomonadati; phylum Pseudomonadota; class Gammaproteobacteria; order Moraxellales; family Moraxellaceae; genus Acinetobacter; species Acinetobacter sp. CAU_H_S139_7. The sequence goes on along the minus strand of NZ_CM178651.1, from coordinate 1,503,266 downwards.
ATTCGCCAAGTCAGTACACACGCCATACTGCTGATCAGGAGCCGTCTTAAAATCGCTGCAGGTGTGGTCTGAAGCCATGATTCAACGTCATGGCCTGCCTGCTTCAGAAGCTTGAAATAGCACTCAATTGTCCAGCGCCAGTAATACCAGGTGGTTAATTCTACCGCATCAATCTCTGAAGAAACATTGCTGATCAGCGACCATCTCGCGACTGTTTTACCTTGAGCATCTTTCACCACAGCAACAATTAATCTGGCTGTAACTGCCTTGCCTGGCTGGGGAGCAACCCGTTGGCCTAAATCATCTTTTCTCTTCGGTTTTGCTGCACGCGTTATCCGAATATCGGTTTCTCCAACATGCAGCATATGCCTGTTTCCTTTATAAGCAATCGGCTTAACTTGCTGAGTTACTACTTTTTCTGCGACTTCTGCAACTTTGTAGGTTTCCCCTTGATGCTCAATCCGATGGCTTTCTTTGGCCCGAATCAACCATTTGAAACCATGGCTGCTGATTTCCCTCAAGTGGGCAATCGAGTCTCCTTCACGGTCAATGATATGGACTTTTGTTTTCTCAATCGGATACTGTTCAATCGTTTTGATTTGTTCTGCGAGTGAGTCCAAATGGGACTTGCGCTCGCTGTATTGTTCACTGAATGTGGAATAACAGCCGGATGCATCTGTTAGCGTCTGAGCTAATGGCGCAATTGGGAGCCCTGATGACGCATCGACAAGTAAACTGCTTTGCAATTCATAGCCTGAATTCGCCTCTGTTCTTTGAAGACGCCGAACCTTATGACTGTGCTTCACATACTGCAGTTGAGACCAGTCATGAACGATTAATGCATACTGATGCGGTGATGTCTTGATCTGTTCGCATGCAAGAAGCTTAATCGGCTGGTTTAATTGACTAAAAGAGATTTTATTATTATTCAGGAATCGCCAAACAGCCTGTGTAGTTGAGAAACTCGACTTTTGGGTAGAGGCCAGGTCTTTGATTGCGGGAGCAAGTGAAGCAAGAGGATTCATATTGAGTTTTACAAGGCTGTTATAACGTTTGACAAGACGCTGATCCAGACCAGAGATGTTAAATTGAAGAGCATGCTCTTCAATTTAACGCAAAGCTCGGAAATTGTGTAGATACCTATGGCTTTATGTAAAGCATAAGCTTTCATGTAAATGATTCTATCTGAGTTTCCAAAACGATCTGTAATCTCATATGGTATTTGAGAAGGCAAATATTTTGATAAAATTTGATATGCCTCAGTAGCTGAACAAAGTTCTTGCTTAAAAGCTACTTCTAAAAAACAAAGAATGGGAGTTATACCAATATCCAGTTTTACTTTATCGTAACTCAGTAGTTTTAAAATTCGTGAAAAATTCTCAGAATGGATAACGCAGTTCTTTAATTTAAGTATCTGTAGAGTACCTAAAGTAAAAAATAGGTTATTACCTGATTTATCTAATATTTGTTGTATAACTTCATGTTTATTAAGTTTAATCAACTCGTTAGTTGCAAGTTTAGCTACTTTATAACTTACACCTTTTGGACGCCATCTACGTAGCCAATTAATTGCATAGTCAACACCTTCTAAAGTTATTAGAGTAATAAAATAATCACTGAGTTCTTTATATTCTACATTTTGATTGTGTCGTTGTTTTTTTGGAAGTTTAAACCAACTAGTTAACCATTGATTTGCAATACGAAGCTTACTACGTGATTCTCCATGGAACTCTTCTCGATATGAGAGAAGTTTAGCCTCAGTAATATATTTCGAGCCATGCCATGAACCTCCTTTAAATATTTTTTCAGAGATTAAATCTAAAATTTGATGATCACTAAAAGTTGTACCAACTAAGTCTATATTTTCTTCAAGTAATTGGTGTTGCCTAGCCTCTGCGGCAACTTCTCCACCAGCTTTTAATGATAATTTAGCAACCTCTGTATATTTACCAAGTTTTAGACCAGCTTTAATTGCAAATTGCAGACGTTGTAATTCGACCTTTCTTTTTTCTAAGGGTGAATCACTTGGTAACATTTCAGAATTTAAAGAGAGTTCAACTAATTCCTCAAACTTACCTGCATCCATCAAGATTTGAGGTAGTACAGTTGCAGCATATACAGAATTTACAGAGAGAGGTTTAAGCTTCTGAATAAACTCATTCAGTATATTAATATCTTTTGGCTTGTAAATTTCACGGAACCAAGATTCAGTTGGCTCATCAACAAATTGAATATTATTGTCACTAAGACGAATTGGATGGCCACCTATATCAGAAATAATACTTCTTATTTGATCAGCTCTGATATTCGTTAAGTCAGATAAAATCTGCAGGGGAATTAATGGACGTAAAATAGCAATTGAAGTAAGGAGTAAATCAATTTCTGCTGATTCGGAATAGTTTTGTTCTTTAAAAATGGAAATTGCCTTATTTAACAAATCCTTAATTGTGTCTTCTACGCTTTTAGGCGTTCCACCGAAAAATGAAAGAATCTCATGCAAAGTCAAATTTTGTTCTAAAGCAATACTTTGGACTCGTGGATTGCCACTGGTAAGCCGATGAAATTCGATCACGTCTTGTGTCGAAACATCAGGATAATAGTTTAATAGATGTTGTTTTGTTTCATTTTCACTAAAGCCTTCTAAATAAAGAATTTCGATATCTTGTTTAGGCATTAAAAGCCCAACTCTATAAGGTCTCGCTAAAGCAATTATTTTAATATTTTGCGGTAGGGTTTCTTGCAATAAATCAGTTATAAAAGATCGACCATAATTAAATTCATCTGCTGCCATTTGTGAGTTATCTGCAGCATCAATAACAATGAATAGCTGCTTATTTTCATTAGAGAACCTTTCAGAAACCTGCTTTAATCTAAACAAAAATGCCTTTATATACTCGCTAGGACCAGCACTGGTTGTTGGTATTAGTGGATGACATAAGCCTAATCCAGCTAATTCATTTGCAATTTGAACTAACGCGATTTTATGTGTATGTCTCGCTGATGAAGATTGTCTGTAGTCACCATTACCAAAGCAGTCATAGACAATCGACAATGATCCAGAAGGGATATAGTTGTGTATTTGTGTACTTAATATTGATTTACCTACACCACCTTCAGCCTGAATAATAAATTTTTGACTATGTGATTCATTAATAGTATCTATTAGTGTTCTTACGATAGGTCTATCTACGATATTTTCTAACTGTTTGATTAAGTTTTTTACAGGGAATAAATCATCTGGATTTGTTTTAAGTGCCCGGAGTACATCGTATCGTGTAATTTCAGGTGTGTCTTTGTTTTCACTAAGTGCTTTGCGATGGATTAGTTCTTTTAATTCATTAGGAGCATTAACATCATCTCCAGGTAGATAGTAGGCAATATCTTGAGCAAGAATCTCCCTCTGAGCTATATAGTTGGGCTCTTGTGATGGAAATTTTACTAGCTTAATAAAATCTTCTAAATCTTTGCCCTTTAAATTAGTGTACAGCTCTAATTTTTCCAAATTAGTTGGTTTAGTAACTTTTCCAATTTCTTGTAGTTCGCAAATTGACTTGTAAAAGTCTTTACTTATTGCTCTATTAGAAATGAAATGGAATTCTAATTTTTTTAAAACCTCCTGTTTATTTTCAATAGTTAAAAATTTTTGATATCTTTTTGCAAAACCTTTTAGAGTTTTCTCTAAGTCACTTGGTTGAAATCTATCTTCCTCATGTACAGTAGTGTGTTTGAGTTGAGAGTAAATAATCTTAGAGGCTTCTGAAAACTTGTTTGATCCATAGTATTCACCTACATCTACAATTTCTTCACCCTCCTCAATTTCTTTTTGAAACTCAGACTTACTGGGACCTTCAATAGTTAGAACGTCTAATCCTGATAGTGGATTTAAAAGAAGAAGAGCTTTTCTAGCAGCCCATAAATAATGAAAATAATCACCATCTCTACTTGCTCTAACTAAATCTGCATTTCCCATTATTTTACCTATTTTACCCAATAATATTTTGCAAAAAAAATACTTATAATTTTGTCAATTCACTAAAAATTTTGTTCATGGATTAAAATTTTAAGTACCATAAATTAGTAAAAAAATTTATATCAATTAAAGTGTTGAGTAGCTACGAGATTGGAAATACCACCATTCATAAATGCATTCCAAACTTGGTCAATTTTGCTTTTAATTTCGCCTGTAATCACTTAGAAGACTCCCGAATCTCTTTGATATCTATTGTGTTGGATTTGAATGAGAAATGCTATGGGGAAATAATGGGATACGACATCATTTGACCTTCGCAGATGTTTATTCTTAGGTAAAAAATATTAAACTGAATAATCTAAAAAGTTGATTTTGAAATAGTAGATCTCTTTCATAAATCAAAAAACGATCTTCTTTTTGGTTAATATTTGCACTCCAGATTTCTTAGCATTCGTGCATAATCTGCGGATGAAATACATCGATTCAAACAAGCTTTCTGATCCTCAGTTCAAGCGATACACAGGCATCTCATGGTCAACTTTCTATTTGATGGTTGAGCAATTGCAAAAGCATGTCCCTGCCAAAGGCAGACCGCCCAAGTTAAGCCTGGAGGATCAGGTTCTGCTCTGTCTGAGCTATTGGCGGGAATACCGAACCTTATTTCACGTTGCGACGAGTTACGGGGTTTCAGAGCCCACAGCCTCAAGAATTGTCCGTCATGTTGAAGACTGCCTGATTCGGTCCAATCTGTTTAATTTACCCAAAGATTTACCCGAGGGCGAAGGCATCGACTGGAATGTTGTGATCGTGGATGCCACGGAAATTCCAATCCAAAGGCCTAAAAAAACAGAAGAAAAGCTATAGCGGCAAGAAAAAGACCCATACCTTTAAAGTACAGGCCATGATTCACTACAAAACTCAGCAAATTCTGAGTTTATGTACCAGTCGCGGTGCAGTGCATGATTTCGAGTTGTTCAAACGCAATTTAAACCAGATTCCTTTTGGGGCTTTTATCCTTGCAGATAAAGGCTATCAGGGGATTTATGTGTTGTATCCGAATAGCCTGTTGCCATTAAAAGCCAAAAGACACTGTAAATTGGATCCTGAATTGAAAATCTATAATCAAGAAATCAATAAAAGAAGAATCGGAATTGAGAATGTATTTGGCAGCCTGAAAACCTTCAAAATCCTTGCTGAGCGTTATCGAAATAGAGGTAAAAGGCTTGGTTTGAGATTCAATTTAATCGCTGGAATTTACAACTTGGAACTGAGCAAAAAATGATTTATGAAAGAGGTCTAGTATGAAGATTGAACCTAAGATAATAATATTTGATGCTTTTGGTACGCTTGTAAAAATTGGTACAAGCCGATCACCATATCGTAAATTAATGAAATGGCTAAAAACTAATGGGAGAAAACCAAGCCCTAACGATGCAAGTATCATCATGTCAAAAGCTGTCGATATTGCACAATTAGCTCTGCATTTTGGACAAGTAATTCCTAAACATCTTTTAAATGAGATCAATGATGATCTTCAATTTAAGTTAAATACGATTGAACTCTTTGAAGATACGATACCTACGCTACAAATTTAAAAAAAACATGGTTTTAAAATTGCGCTTTGTTCCAATTTAGCACTGCCTTACGGTGAACGACTTAAAACACTTTTGCCTAGCCTATTTGATGTCGTTGTTTTTAGTTATGAATGATCCTAGCCAAAATAATGGACAGTACTTCCCTCTAAAGATAACGTAACGTTAACTTTGGAGATACAAGAAATGGCCAAACGTTTTAGTCCTGAATTTAAACAGCAAGCAATTGATTATGCACTTTCAAACTCACACGAGTCTGTAGCTGCAATCGCCCAGAAATTAGGTGTGGGTTATTCAACATTAGATAAATGGATTCGTGAAACCAATCCGGCAGGTTCAAGCAAACGTCAACTTTCACCAGAACAACAGCGGATCCTAGAATTAGAGAAAGAAGTCAAACAGCTCAGGGAAGCCAATGACATCTTAAAAAAAGCGCATGTGTACTTTCTGACAGATCATGCCAAGAAAAGTACACGGTAATTCAAGATCTAGCTGTGAATGGAGTCACTGTATCTTCTGTCTGTAAATGCCTGGGTGTCAGCACTTCAGGCTATTATGCCTGGCGAAAACGCCAGGCCAATACAGCGCAAAAATATAATGATTTAAAAGCCGTATATTGGCAGCATCATGCACGATTGGGTGCACCTTCATTGGCACATGACATGCATGATTTAGGTTACAGCATGAGTGAACGAACCGTTGGAAGAATGCTTAAAAAGCTTGGTTTACGTAGCAGGATTGCACGTAGATACAAGCATACGACAGATTCAAACCATCGTTTGCCTACAGCACCAAATCTGTTGGAGCGTCAATTTACAGTCATTCAGCCTAACAAGGTTTGGACAACGGATATCACCTACATCCGTACCACGCAAGGTTGGCTGTATTTATGTGTGATGCTGGATCTATTTAGTCGTCGTATTGTGGGTTGGCAAACCAGCCATCGAATAGACCGTCAATTGGTGTGTGATGCATTTAATTATGCAATGGCTCGTCAGGGTTATCCAACGGGTGTCATGGTGCATTCGGATCAAGGCTCACAGTACTGTAGTCGTGATTTTAGGGCGCTATTATTAACGAATAACTGTATTCAAAGTATGTCACGCAGGGGGAACTGTTGGGATAATGCAGTGACCGAAAGCTTCTTTCATACATTGAAAGGTCATGTGATACATGGCAGTGTGTTTGCCACTCGAAAAGAGGCGAATGCTGTCTTGTTTGACTATATTGAGATTTATTACAATCGGGTCAGAAGGCATTCCGCAAACGGCTGGTTAAGCCCAGAAGCCTTTGAACAGAAATATTTTAAGAGTTTAGAGGGACCGACTGTCCACAATACTGTCTAGGATCAGAAGTCGCAGCGATAAAGCCTGAGCAGCAAATTTACGAGGTGATTAAGGCACATTTCGACTGTGTAATGTCAGAAATGTTATTTATTGGAGATCACCCAGTTTTAGATGTGGAAAAACCGATTTCATTAGGAATGAATGCACGCTTGATTCAACGTGTTAAAGGGGAACAGCTGTCGGATGTAATAGGTGATTTAACCTCCCGGAAGTTGTGTGATTCATAGACACCTATTATATTGAAATGATGTCTATGAATCACACATATGAGTAACATTTATTTAAGTAAGATTACTCATTCAAATGTTGTTTAAGAGCTGATTAAATTCATCTTTAACTTTCAAATATTGCATTTGCTTTTCTTGCAGTAATGCGAGCTCACGCTCAAGATCTAACTGCTCAACTTCAATATGGACATCAAAATATTCGGCACAGTGTAAGCTATATTTATTGGCTTTGACCTGTTGGATACTGACATCTTTTGACCACTCAGTCTCTTGATCAACCGAGAGCAGTTCCTTTATTTTCTCTGCATCATTCAGGCTTAAATGAAGCTTTCTACGCTGACGCTCACCAAAACTTCGAGCATCGACTAAACGAATGGTCTCTTTAACTTTGGCTTTATTCAAAATAAGTAAACTCATTTCAATATTTGAATCAGCCAACATACCAGCCGGTAGTAAAACAACAGCCTCCACCCAGTTCAATTGAACCAATTTTTCTCGAAGTTCTGCATCATACCCACCTCTGAATAGCCAGCCAGGGATAATCTGAAGATATGCTTTACCATGTGCATTTAGGTTGTACAGAGCTTGCTGAATCCATAAACTTTCAGATGCACTACTAGGAATACGAGCAGCAATAAACAATTCTTTTAAATAATTTTGTCCAGCTACAAAGGATTCAGACACCCTCATGTTAATCGGTGGCGTACTAACTACCACATCGACCCCAAGGCTTGAAGTACCATCACTTAATGAATCTGACTGCTGAATATCTGCCTCTTTCTCACTTAACGCATAAAGCAGTTTTGCCATCCCTACCGTTGCTTCATTGATATCACGTAATATGGGCTTTTGAGTATTAAGCTCGTGTGCTAATAATCCTAGACCACATGCCCCATCGTAAAGTTTTTTATCCTCTACTGAGCCAACGACCACTTTAAAAACATTGAGGATATTTTGTGAATCAATATTAAACATGTCCCAATTTTTATTTGAATTAAGTGCAAAAGCTTTTAATACTTCAAAAGCTTTTTCACCATAATTTTGATTATTCGGACACTCTTCCCGCAGGCTTAAAAACACCTGAACAATATTCACAAGCTGATTGGCGTTCCAACGAATTACATCCTTTGAAAACCAGTGTAATTCTTTTTCCGCTACAAAATCAGAAATAAAAGTTGAGATGTTATCTTGTGTGGATAACAGAATATTTTCACTTTCATCTTTATGCTGTTTTACAAGATAAGCAATCAAAGTAAATAGCTCTAATGCATCACTACGTGTCATCGTGCCTGTCATAGTCGATAAGGCATCTAAATATTCGACTGTATTTTTCATTTTTAATTTCCTATTTAGGCCATCAACTTTTGAAAAGCGGCATTGGTTGCTTTAATTTGTTGAACTTTCAGTTGCTCTATTGCATGCAAGACTTGATTATTTTTGTGAAATACTTCTGCCAATTTATGCTGTATGCCTAAGTCTGGTACTGAAATTTCAATATCCTTTAGACTACTCACAGGAATATTCATAATCGTCGTACCTTTATTCAGACTATTGAGTACTGCTTGACCATATTCACTGTTTAAGAAAACAGTTAAAAATTCTGGTAAAGCAACTTCCGAATCTACCTTGATGACTAGACATGTTGCAGGAGCAAATAAATTTAATTTTTCCTGTTCCGCAGTCACAATTGAAGCTCGTAGATTTGTGCCCTTTGATAAAAAAACAATGTCACCTTCTTTTAATTTCTTTTTTTCAATAAGCTCCTCATCGACAAATACTGTTTTCTTTGTACGAGTATTTACATCCAGAGAACCTTTATCGTTTAGGCTTTGACCTGTCAATAAACTGACTTGGATTAAATTCTCTTCATGAGTATCATTGAATTTATTGATTCCAACTGTAATACTTGAACATATTTCATTTAGTTTCACAATTACTCCAAATATAGTTTTAACAAAACTATTTTTAAATTTCCTTAAGCAAATAGTAGCTCTCGCAAACCACTTTGTAAATAGTTTTATTAAAACTTTTTTTAATTAAAGCAAGAAAACTTCTTAATCGATAGCTTAAATATTGAAATGTCGAGTAAGCAGTAACCTTAACTTAACAACTTCAATTATGAGCTGAAGTAAATATATCCATTATTTTTTGCTTGAACGTACGCCCACTCAGCCACCTTATGTGAGCGTTCTTTATCGGTCAGAAATCCCAACACAGAAATTCGATCCACAATAATCAAATCCTGTTCTTCATTACGCTCTTGCCACTTATGCAAAAACTCATCTGATGCCAGTAAATTACTTTTCTTAGAATTACAACTTGAATCAGCAAGTACAAAGTTGTGCCCTGTGTCAGATGGATACATAGACCATGGAATGAAATGATCAACGGCGTAATTGCCATTGCGCATCGGTTTATTGCAGTAGAAGCATTTATAGTCTTGTAGGTCGACCAATACATTTGCTACCGCATTCAACTGGTTTCTACTCGGCTCAAACATGAATTGTTCAAGATTCGGCAACTGATTCAAAATAGATGCATTGCTGCTGTTCTTACGGATATAGTCAATCCAACGTTTCTGGCAAAGCTCTTCGATGATTTCACTGAACTGTCGTAAGCAAAACATGACTTGCGGTAGAAGAATAAGTTGCTTTCCACACCGATCAAGCTGATATAAAAACTCAAAATTTTGACCATTTATGTTTTGTAGATAACGGACTGGCATGTCTTTTACAGTACGAGCCACATCTTTAACGAGCTTTAACCACACAAATGAATCTCGTCTTAACAGTCCAAGGGATGAGTAACTCTGACGAAGCCCAATGATTCGATTTACAATCGCTGCTTGCTTACCATTATTCTGATTTAAAATCAGCTGCCCTTCATCATTAAAGGTATAGGGTACTGCTTGCTTCCAATACAGCTCGATAAACTTCTCAGCGATATCCGTATATTCGAGTAATAGACTCTCACCTGAATCTTCACCTTTTTCAATAGCTAATCGGCTTAGGCTAATCAGCAATGCAAATTTATAGGTGCTACTAAAACTACCCGACTGTAAAATCAGCTGAATATTTTTTAGAAATTTAAGTTGTTCTTGTGCAGTAGGTATATGCACATTAATCCTCTACTAAATAGATAATATAATTTGGATCATTCATTAAACATAGTCAAAGTATTCACCAAGTTTAATTCCCGACAAAGCATGAAATTCGTCTGCTCGAATAACCTTTCAAACACAGGATGTCCCGATAATTGCTGAGTACCCCGAAATGGATGATCCCGATATTCTGGCATTACCGGAAACTCTGCATTCCTCACTCTCAGCTCAAAGCTCAATGCATCAAACCAGTCTTTATCAAAGCTCTTGTCTTGAAGTTTAACCAGCTCATTTGCTGCTATCGGGTACGTCACCCAGAGCTTACGCATCATGCCCTGTTGTTCAACTTCTTTCGTGTAGCTATCTGTTTCTGATTCAAGAACAGCAGAAATCATATTTGTGATCTCTCTGATATGCTTTTGAATGTTCTTATAGGCATTCAACTGAGGGAATCTCATCTGCACGGCGATCAACTCATTCAGGAATGTCCTTAATGAATCCTGTGAGAAATTGTCATTGGCAATATCAAACGACTCCTTGTTACCGAAGTTCGAGCGATCTTCCATAATCACAGGACCACAGATATAGATATTTTCAGGAATGGTCAAAGCATCTTCCTGATCGCTAATGGTGAGTAGTCTAGACTTAAGCGAATGATGGTCCCGGCACCATTTCTCGTAGAACTGAAGTTCTTTTAACTCAGGCGTTAATGTCGGCGTGTAAAAACTTCGGTATTTGTTGGTCTTAGTGCTATAGGTAGAACTGAGCTTATTTGCTGAGTAAACCGTTTGGGCCTTCTCTACTACAGCCTTAAGCCTTCCAACCAATTCACCCTCGGTTGCAGCAATCTTATAAAGAACACTATTCACGTCCTTCATAAAATCCCTGATCAAAGAAGCCAGCCCCGGTTTATCACTGGCCTTATTCTTCACCTCACCAATTGGGATCATGGCAATTTGAGTTTTTTTGAAGCCAGCATCCCCAGTGATACGAGTGTATAAAGTCCCACGAATAAGCATGAAAATTGAGAGCATATCCAGTGAGCTCTTAACTTTATATTCAAGCTCTGTCTGAGTTTCATCATTAGATACCAAGTAGAAATCTTCTACCAGAATCGTCAGCAGACGATCACGTTCATCGCCGTTGACCCACTCATTTTTCTCTTTATCCAAATATCCACCACGTCCCCGGTAAACAAGCTGGGCGATTTCCATTAAAGAGGCTTCAATTGCGAAACGAGGCATGGCAGCAATGATTGAATCACAGTTTGGGAATGAAATCCCCCTAGCCGCAGTCGAAGTAATCAGTACGACTTGCAATTTCTCTTTGCGATCCAGCAACTCTGAACGGTGGTATCCCATTAACTGGCTATCAAAAATGCCAATCTTGGAGCGTTCAACCACTCCTTCATCGACTAATGCATCTCTGAGTGCGGCCAATGCATTTTTATCCTGAGCAAAGTAGATAACTTGCTTTTTACCATCTTCAAGATTCTTTTGGATAAGCTCGATAGCAGTCTGTTGAGTCCTTTCCCCAGCTTTCTGGCGAAATAAATGAGTCAGGTTCTTATCCAAGCCAAAATCATCTGTTTCAGGGACTACGGCGTATTGCTTGAGCATATATTGGATTTTAAGATCACTTGCCGGGTAACAGTTCGCCATGATATGGATACTAGAGCGAACACAGTTACCATCATCCAGATCTGCAGTCTGCATCTTGAATGGGAAATTACCCAAAGATGGAGAGATGAACATTTTTGCTGGTAACTGATCCTGTTTCTTCATGTAGTTCTGGATTGCATTCACATTACTGAGGGATGCATCAGCAAGAATCACAGTCACCGTAAATGGTGAATTACCTTGAAACGGTTCAATGAAGTTTTTGGAAAGGAATTTCAGCATCTCATTGATAAAAGTACGTGTGCCTGAATCCCCTGTAATTTCATCAAACATCACCACAATGTTAGGGAACTTTTTGGCAAACTCTCTACGTTCGATTTTGGCCTCTGTCGGCTTCTTATCGATTTTGTATTGGAACATTTTTTCCAACCCATCCAAACTGGAAGCTGCCACAATTTTATTTTGGGTTTCCCTTGGGTTTCGTGGTCCAGCTGGGGTGGTGTTATATGGCATGAATGCCTGACTTGCTACAGTCATCGTCAGCTTATTGAGCTCTGGATGGAACCCAAGCAATTGCTGGGTCGCTTCCCCTAATGAATCAAACACTCTAGCAAACTTCTTATTGGTTGCCGTAATTTTAGATTCTGAGGTATTGGCATAGCGTCTATTGGCATTTGCATTCTGTTCCAGGTCTTTGAGCTTCCGGTATTCATCTTGTTTGAACAATAGAACACTTGAGCCATGATCTATCTTCAGATTTTCAACACCACCCACAATAGCGGCACCACGAGCATTCACCTTACAATCCTTGTTGTGAATCTTCGAATAGATTTGCTGTGCCTGTGTCACCACATCACTGTTACTGGTAATCGTGGCTGAGATTTTAGATAAATCACCCACCACATCATCGTTAATCAACACTCGCGGACTGGTATAAAAGAAAAAAAAGCCTTCCAAATCTGCCAGCAAAGTCTTAACGCTCGATGTTTTCCCAATCCCCGGCGTACCAGTCAAACAGATGAAATTCACCCGACCTTGTTTACTTTCCTTCAGTGCCAGTACTACGGCGCATTTATGCAAATCACGTAAGGTGAATGAAGTTTTATTCTCAATTCTTCCCTTACGAATTGTTTTAAACTCAGCCAGCACCATCTCTTTAAGTTTTTGGTTATGGTCTTCGTCATCGACTTGCCGATCTATCAAGTCAAAAACCCACTCTAAAGCCAGTGGCTGGTTAGGATTCACAAAATCCTTAAGCCTTTCGGTAATAGTGAAAGTAAGATCCTGACCGTAGGAAATATCGCTAATATTTTTGGACACGATTTCCGAGATGTTTTTGACAGGTTCATTCACCAGATAATTCAGAATCTCAACTTGCAGTTTCGTACGTTCATCCATATCGTCCAGACTCAGAACGTTATCCTGATACTCCTTGCCCAGCTGATACATAATTTCCAGCTCTGGGGATTTATCTTTATCCGCAAATTCAGCAGAAATGTATTCACTTCCCCGGCTGGTAATCGCCATCACACTCAGACGAATATTTGGCATGTCATCTTGTTCAAACTTCCATTTAAAAGAATCAACAAAAGTGGTTGCATACGAGCAGCCTTGCGCCATCTTAAATAGGACTTTTTCCTTACGAACATAGGCTCTCAAGTATTCACGTAGTTTTTTTGAGAACTTAAATGGGATCTCTTGAGCTTCTGCATTCACGTATGAGAAAACACTTTGGGATTCAAAATGTTTGATGTAACGCTTGTACTCTTGCAAATAGGTACAAGAATCCTTGGCGTTGAATTGTTCTGGTTCACCTAAAACGTAAAATAATGAATATTCCTGAACCAGCACATGATAGTTGGATTTGACTTTGATTACCGCCAGGAAATCAGCACGACCAAACATACCCTTACCAAACATTTTAGCGTGGGTAAGACTGAATTGTTGATTCCATGTTTCCAACGCCTTCTCCTTGAAGGCTTTAATAGCAATATGTTCTTCCTCAGTTGTGTAGTCATCTACAATGGTCTGGGTTATATCATTTGGCATTGTCAGTGGACACCAAATGCCAGATAAGCTCCAATTTGGTCTTGCATTCGCCGTTTTAGCCCTTGCAATACCTTTTGGCTTGATCTTTCTTAGAAACTCACGAGTATTGGTATAACCATGCCCGAATCCAGTTTTTATCAATTGCTGAAAATAGCTTTCGATATTTTCATGGATAGCGGCATTAATGACATCGCTATATAGCGCTTCCTTCATTTCCTGAAAGACATCAGCAATCTGTTTACTATTCCATTCTGCTACTACAGGATGGCTGGCTGATAATAGCTTTGCATCAAGCAAAGCCATAATCGAACCACGTTTAACAGCGATCTCATAAACCTCGCCCCAAACTTTGGCTTCATTGTTCACCACGACGCTTACTCCACATCAGTCGCTAAAATTTCTTCAGCTCCCTCTGGAATCGGCTCGATTGGATCAATCAAGTCTTCATTCTTCAGAATAACGTATTCTTCGAGCTTGCCGATTAAGGCTGGCAGACTCATGACGACTTCGCCTTTATTTAGACGACTCGACACGATGACTTCACCAAGCTCTTGAATGCCAGTGGTGCCACGAATATGGGAAGGCTCAAGTACCGGAGTGAAGTTTTTGCCAGCTGTAGGACGTTCAGACTCAAAGTAATGCAGACCACGCAATACAGAGCGAATTGATTTCATTTCATTGGAATCATTCACATCAATAATTTTACTGTGCAATCTGATTCGCTTATCGTTATGAATCGAATGCTCCTGACTGGTTAGCATATAGAAATACGAACAAATACCATTCTGAGTACGAACACCCACAGTACGTTTAGTCGCAAAGCTATATACGGACAAGGATTGTTTATATTCTTTTTGATTGATAATCGCCGTATGGTACTGATGGTGCGGTACCTCATAGACACGACTGTTATCACTGGTTTTTAAGCTCAGTGCTGGGATCGTATCAGACTGGAATGGATAGAAATTCATATCCGGGAACAATTGATCAAGTTGATCCAAAGCGCTTTCACTTTCATGAATCAAGTTGCTGGTTTCAGTCTTACCGATCTTACGCTGTGCAAAATGGTGTGAAAGCAATACAACATCTTCAAAACCATCTGACCGCAGTTTTTCGATGATACGGTGCATCGCCTTACTTGTTCTCAGATGGTCTTCAGCAACTGGGGCATGACTGACCTTCTGTAGTGATAAGCGCCCCTGTTTATCGTTGATACGCTCAAGTGTATAGACGTAGCAGATGTAGCCATAATCTGGTTTAAGCAGTAGCAAATCCTTCTGATGCTGATACTTAAATTCCACATCATTCTCAGGTCGAGAGTTATAGCTAATACAGGCAATTTTATCCTTAGTGCCCTCAAATGGGATGATGATTTCTGAATATCCTGACAGTGCTTCAATTGCAGCCTGAATACGGTAAGTCACGGTTTTATCCATTGCGAGGTTCACCGGGGCACAAACTCGCTCACCATTTTGATTATCATAAGGCATAGGATCTGGTTGATACTTAAGGCCCTGTACCTTCACAATAGCATCATCATTGTTCAGCAACTTCTCAAGGGTATAAGCGGTGGCATACGCTCGTTTACACTCAGGATTAAACCCACCTTTTTGGATCTTTTTTGATTTCCTTTGAAATTGGGCTTTTTCTTCATTCTCATGTTCATCAACTGAGTCAATTCGCATTAGAGGTACATATAAGCGCTCTTCAATACCCAGTTGATTTTTTACTTCTTTAACCAGATGTTTAAGGAATAGATGAATCGCAATCGAAAAACATGACGTACTGATGATCAAAGCATTTTCTTTTTCATCCAAACATAATTGAGCATGGCCGCCTTTTAGGTCACTCAATCGAAATAGCTTAGATGAATAATGAATCATGACCTTGTATTTAGATAACAAGTTGTCATAACTTAAGCTCTCAGGATGATAAAAATGTGGCAGCCCATTGTCGCTGACCTTCTTGTTGGTCGGCACCATCAATACTGGTAAACAAGGAATATTCAGATTACGAGCGACATCAAATTGATCTAGGTCGGTATTAGGATTCTCAATCGGTACCAACGTTCGAATTTTCAGTGTGGAATTAAACTCAATCTCGCTTAGGGCTTTACGAGCATAATCATTCTTTCGAATGATTTCGTCTTGGCTCATTTTCGCCAACTTTTTACGGCTAGCATCCACCATCGAGATGTAGCTGTAAAAGTTCGATTCTTTACCCTTAAATATACTAAAGAACTGTTCAGCATCTTCACCAATTGAACTCTTGAATACATCTAGATTCACAATACTTGGAAGGATGTAGAGTACAGTTTTAAGACTACTATCCTTTTCCATCTCACTAATGATGGAATCCAGATTCGCTTTGAGCGCTGTAGTGATCGTAGACGTGATCGCCTCCATTCGCTCATGCATTTTTTCGGTATTGAGCTTTTCGTCTAAGATACGAGTAAGGTTAAGTCGGATTTTTTGAGGATTCTTGAATGCATCAACCAGTTTATTGAATGCCCCTTCAAAATCTGAAATCTTCATATCTGCCCCGGATAGGACGAAGTACATCATAATGAGCTGGAACATCTCTACTTGAGCAACGCGATCTGAGCACTCTTTGCTTAATCGCTCTTCAGAAATCGGCTGACCTTTATCATCCACAATATCCTTCAGCAGCAATGCTTTATTGATAGTATGCAGACGAGCTTCATAAGCAGTCAGCATGGTATCTGTACCCGAACGGTTGCCTTTGCTTGTCTTATAATTGATCTGCAACTTAGAATTAAATGAACTTACTTTTTCCTCTTTAACAAACTCCCCATTCACCCGAAAGGCATAAGTGACTTCACGTTTTAGAGATAGCCCGTCCTTATCCTCATGACGAATATCATTCATTTCAATTTTTGGTTTTACCCAGATTGGCAAAGCATCTGTTGCTCCAACATAGGCCAGCAAACCATTAAAATCAACTTTACCTACAGCGCCATAGATAGCACTAAAGTCAATACTATAGTCCTTAATGCTTTCCGTTGTTTCCTCATTCCATGGAGCAATTCGATTACCAAAAATCTCAAAGAAAGCAATCGCTTTACGGATATAAGAAACAGCGGACTCACGCTTGAAATCGTTACGCTCAGTCTTCTCAATGTGATCCGCAATGATCTCCATAATTTTGAAGCAATTTCGGATACGAGCTCGTGATAGTGCTTTGATTTCTACGAAATGAAGTAGATTTTGGATATCATTATTTTCAGCAGAACATTCATCATCAAGAATTTCCTGCATACGTTCAGCAACCTCTAATGGCATCTTTTCACTAGCTGAGTAGGACTGCTTCACAATGGCTTTGATTGCCTCACAAACCTCTTTCACCCATTGAGGTTTGCTGATTTCTTCAGTGACAGTGAAAAGTCGTAATTCGCCATCTTTTGCTTTTAAGTCGTTTGTATATTGCAAAGAAGCTACTTTGGATTGTCCTTTGACTTGCATAGGATACTGAGAATTTTTGGCAATCACTGGATCAGAATATTTGAGATCGCCTAAGAATTGGTTGAGAGAATTCAGTGCCATACCTGTCGGAGCATTTTGAAGTACTTGCTGAACAATTTCAGACATCACTTGGTCTAAATCACGATAGGTCTGGGCAGTTTTAGCTTCAGATTCCTTATCAAATAAAGTGCTTATTCTGAGTTTTGAATCTTCAGGTAATAATTGAATATCTTTGATGATGTTATAAATTGGCTTTGAATCGTTTTTAGTCCCGATCTGCTTAAATACTGCAGACACAAAAGCGGTGGCATCAAAATGCAAATTATGAGAAGGCCCATAATAATTGAAGAAATGATCTGATTGATGGTTTTTCAGAGTCCCCACCATAGCTTTTAATAAAGGGGAAAGAATTATTTTAGGTGCGAGTGTACTGAGTTCAGTACTAGAACCGTTGTTATTTAATTGCATTAAGTTTTATCCATGACAAAGTTGGCACTAAGAGATATTTTTATATTTATTAAATATCAAAATCCTCTGTCTGAACTTTGATCATATTTTTTTTAATTAAGAATGTAAATATAAGTTATTTAGAGATTTCTTAAATCGCCACACATATCTTGATATTATGGGGGTAATTAAATCATATTGATAACCATAATTTTCTATATAACTTGGAAACTTGTACAGTAAAATGACTTCATAAACAGACGCGGATTAAAAACCATGGAATCCTCGGTAGCCTATAAATAACCGAGGTTATAAGTAGAGGTTAAGCAGCCATTAAAGGTGATCTTCCTTTGTTAGCTTGGTGTGGTCTTTCATGATTCGAATGCCACACCCAATCAGTTATGTAATCCTTGTGTCCTGCCATTTTTCAATAGCTAATCGTTTGAGAATAATCAATAGTGCAAATTTATAATGACCACTAAAACTCTCCGACTATAGAACCAGTTTGATATTTTTTAGGAATTTCAATTTTTTTGAGCTGTAAGAATAAAATCAGGCATGTTTTTTCCAAAGTACATTCAGCCATTTTTCTTGTCGATCAGGTCGCTGATCTACTGTAATCCACTGTTTTAATACCCTAACCCCATTCAACTGGTCTAACAATTCCTGAGCCTGCTCTTCATTTAAGTCAGTAAACGCCCTACCGCCTTTTACTCTATCTGCTGTTCCATATTTAAAAGACATATAGCACACACCGCCACGGCGTAATGCAGCATGAATACGTTTTAAAACATCAGGGAGACTGTTACGAGCACAATGTAGTAAAGAGGCACATGCCCATACCCCATCATAAACATCGTGCATATCAAGCTCATAAAAACTTAGCTGCTGAACAGCGATACCAGTCAGTTGGCTCGCTCGTTCGACCAATACTTCAGAATAGTCGATAGCATCAACTTGATAGCCTTTATTTTTAAAAGCCAAAGTGTCACGCCCTGAGCCACAGCCTAAATCCAGGATGCGTGCTGAATCTGGCAACTCAGCTAAAAATGGTTGGTATAGGCTTTCCATATCCACATACAACGTGGCTTGTAAAAATTGATCTGCGTATTGGTTGTAATAGTCTATTGTTTTCATATTGGTTGCTTAGGCTAAATACTAACCCCAGTCTACTAAAAAACAAAAAAATAAGGGAGCATTTGCTCCCTTATCTTTTTAGTCAAATAAATCTGCTCTTACTTCTTCCAAAGCACGATCTGACTTAAAACGATTACATATCGGATGAATAATTGCTCCATTTTCTAAAACACCGTAACCACCTTCTGCTTTCGATTCTCGATGATCTACTTCAGTCGATTCAAGGTATAAAGCGCTATCACATACTTCGCAATAGCTCCATGTTTTCCTTTCCTCACGTTGATAAAGATTTCTTTTGGTCGCGAGTGAAAAATTTAGAGGTTTTTTCTTCTTTGTTAGTCTTACTGATTTCACAAAGCTCACAACATCATCCACAACGCTCTCATCATAATCACCATCAAAACGTTCAAGGTAAAAATCATTAAAATTAATATAATCAAATGATTGACTCATCGAAAGAATGACGGTGTTCAAACAAACTTCATCTTCAAAATCTAAATCCATATTGAGTCCAATACAGATAAAGGCTTGATACACGTTCTTCAATCGCTCATGTGATCTGATCCCGCTACCAAACTTACCGACAGTTTCTTTGATGGCCACAGGAATTTTTTCAATTAAACTTTCAACACCACGGCGTGCTCGAGTAAATCCAATAAAATCTAACTTTTTATTCTGTATTTCAAAACAGTCTTGTTCAATTTCACAGACGATAGAGAACCAGGCCAAAAAGGATGTCACTTGAAAACGATTATCTTTATAAAAATATAGTTTTGGGTGTAAGCCCAAACTTGGAATCCGAATACTAATTGGTGGTGTTGCGATACGACACAGCACAACTCTAAGTTTTAGCATTAAATTTTCTACACGCTGACCTTGGTCTATATTCACAGTATTCTGGCTAGTATCACCAAACATGATATTCAGGAGTTCATTGACCAAGCCGATTTTTTTACCGTGTGTTAAATCTGGCTCTAAAAGTATTATCTTAAAAAGATGATCATGAATTTGCTCACCCAAAGTGATCACTTCATTTATCCGCTCGTAATTCAGTTCAGCCAAGTTGGATTTATTATCGTTTATATAACAACACGCATAAATCACATAAAAAGCATCACTTCCCCTATTTTGTAAATGATATTCTTCATCTGGATCTAATCGTTTCGTATCCGAATTGATTGAACAAAAGGCTTTTCGAGCTTCCTCAGGTGTCCCAATCACTTCAATAAAATTAATTTTGGTTGATTTTAATTTTTGCTGAAAATCAGAATCGCTACATAACTCTTGAAAATCAGCTAATCCACCTAATCGATTACGAATCTGACGAATATCTCGTTTTTGTGGTGCCGTGAATTTTGGGGCTCCTATTACTTGCTCATCAATAAAGTATCTTTTGATCCAAGCATAGATAATTGAAATCCTGTGCCCACCATCGATGATATAAATATTACCAGCAGCATCTTTCCAATAGCGAACGCATAAATTGACATTACGATCATTCAAACAGTTTAGAATAAACTCCTGAATTTCAGCAGGGCTCCAGCACTCTGTGGAGCGTTGATTGTCTGCTTTATATAGTTTTTCTAGAATCTCATGGTTGGCGAAGTCATAAAGTGATATTTCAAAGTTATGGTGCAGATTTGAGTGCGACATTTCGTCAGGCACCATCATTTTTCTTTGAATAATATTGGTTAAAAGCTTAGTACGGGCCATTTTATTTTCTCTAGGCAATACTTCTCTATATCTCGTAAGATTACGAAATTAGAAGTAATTAAAATTAAAGTTAGCGATTAATGAATTAAATATTCATTAATTCAGAAGTATCTTTTTGCTAGAGAAAAAACAGATAGAAATAGTATAAAGACGCATTTTAAACCTCGTTGATAGATTGTCGTTTGCCAACATCCTTTCCACGAGATGGAGGCAAACCAAATAGGGTGTGGAAATACCGCTCAACGAAACGGCCAGTCAAAGACTGCCCTACCTGGCTTACCATAAAAGCGCCATGTAGACACAAAAGAGCCACTAAAAGCGACTCTCTAGTTCGTTGAGTAACAGGTTTCCACGCCTGGTCACAGAATTTGCTGTAACATCTTTATCTTATGTGCATAAATTCAATTGGTCAAATTTTATGATTAATATTTAATCAATTGATTCAAAAATAATTACCTATATTTTTATAGGCTTAAAGATACAGATGAGTATCTTATAATTTCTAATATTTAGTTGATGTAAACTGATCGCAATGAAACTCTATATATTTAAGCAGCGTGATTTAATAAAGGAAGTAGATTGAAACTGCAAATTTTATCGGATACTCACAATTCTAAATATTCAATATCAGAGCAAGCTGATGTCATTATTCACGCTGGCGATTTTTCTAATCGCTTAAGTGGTGCAATTGAGTTTGCCGAAAAATGTAAATCTCTGAATAAAAAATTTATCTTTGTTTTAGGTAATCATGATTACTACAGCTCTAACTACAGTTCAGTCGTGAATTTCTTGAAAGAAAACTACCCAAAAAATGCACTACTTGATGACAACCATATCAAAATTCAAGATAAAATATTTGTAGGTGGCACGCTGTTTACGAACTTTCGCTCCAATTCACCACTTACATCTCCTGAGGTACTTTTACAGTCCCAAAAAGATGCTGAACAATCGATTTATGATTTCGATCAAATCATGATTGACAGTGATCATCGAACGATAACTGCTAATGACTACATAGAATTATTTAAAAAATATCATGAAAATATTATGAAATTTAAGGATCAAGATAATGTGATTGTCATTACTCACTTCCCGCCTCATTTAGCTTGTTGTTCGGCGTCAACTATCTTGGCCGGTTCGCGTCAATTATGATGGCCGGTTAGGTTTTCTCATTTTTCCTACTTCCAGCTTGTTTTAACTGATGTTGTTTTCGATAGCTTTCTCCTTCTAATTCTATAATTGTCGCGTGGTGGATCAGCCGATCTATGGCCGCTACCGTCATCATGCTGTCTGGGAAGATCTGATCCCATGCACTAAACGGGTGATTGGCTGTGATGATCAGGCTACCGCTTTCATATCGATGCGCGATAAATTCAAACAGTACCTGGGTTTCTGCATCGGTTTTTTTCACATAACCAATGTCATCAATGATGATCACCTGATACTTATCCAGCTTGCTCATCTCGCTCATCAGATCCAGTTCGCGCTTGGCTTGTTGTAACTGTTGTACCAAGCCAATGGCTGGAAACAGTTTGCAGCGTATGCCTTGCTCAATCAGCCGGTAACCCAATGCATTGGCTATGTGTGTTTTGCCGGTGCCACTGGGGCCAATCAGCAGGATATTATCGGCGTGATGTGCCCAGGACAGGTCTTGGTGCAACTTGGCGATGAGCGCTTGATTTGTCCGGCTGAGCACGCTGTTATCCAGAGTGCTTAAGGTTTTTCCCGGTGCCAGCCTCCCTTCGCGTACCCAGCTTTGTGTGCGCCGTGTAAAGCGCTCTGCGAGCTCGTATTCGCATAATGCCGCAAGGTAGTCACTGTGCGACCAGCCTTTTTCTACCGCGGTTTGCCAGAGTTTTTCATAGTGCCTGACGAACGCCGGCAGCCTTAATTCTTTGAGCAGTAATGCAACGGAGGAAGTCAAAATGGCACCTCCACATCGTGTTTCGCCTGTGCCTTTAATGACGTTAGCAGTGCATCATAACTTTGCAGGTTATGTTGCTTTGTCTTAATGTCTGGTGCGCTTTGCGGGGTGTAAAAGCGCTCCTGAATGGTTTTGGCACTTTCAAACAGACCGGCTCTGGCCTCTTGCAACAAGGTCTCTCCCAGCTCTTGTTCGCTATCGTATTCGCTCGCCAGCCATAACACCGTGACTATCCATTTACAGGCATCCTGTGCTGGTAACGCATCATCCACTAACTGCCACAACTGCCGGTAATTGTCGTCAGGTAAGATATCATCCCGCAGTTGCGAGTAACGAAACGCCTGCGGTTTAGCGGCCAGTGAGCGGATAATATGCCGGTAGTTGATACAACGTGCACGGCTTTGGCCGAGGGCCGGGTAAATTCGTGGCAAGGTCAGCGCCACTTGCTGGCCCACATAGAGCACCAGTTTGTTATGATACAGCCGTACTTGCAGGCGTTCGCCAATCAGTCGTGATGGCACGCTGTACACCACCCGGCGCACTTCAATGGTGGCACTACGGGTGACTTTAATGCTCAGCAAGGTGTAATCAACAGCATCATATTCCGGTAAGGCTTGCAGGGTTTGCTGTTCTTCTAAAAAGCGGCTGCGTGAGCGCTGGTTTAGCTTGCCGACGATTTGATCAATAAAGGCCTGGTAGGCTTCGATACTGTCAAAGTCACTGTGGCCGCGAAGTAGCAGGTGCTGCGCCAGACGGCGTTTAAATGAGCCATTAGCGCACTCCACTACGCCGTTCTCATGCGATTGCCCCAGGTTATTGCGCGTTGGCGTCATGTTGTAATGCTCGCACAAGTCCTGATAGGCATCTGTCCAGACATTTTGCGTATTGTTCCTGGCGGCACTGAGGCTATCGGTGCGATGCTCCACCGGACAGCCACCAGCCTGCGTCAGCGCACGCTGTAAACCGGTAGATAAGGCAGAATAGCTCTCACCACCCTGAACCACAGTGATGGAACGCCAGCCGCTATAAGCGAGGCGGAACTGATACAGCAAATGAGCAAAGGGTTGCTGCTTAATGGTGATCGGGCTATCAGGATGAGTAAAATCAGAGAAGCCCTGTAAACCGGGTTGAGCTTGCTGGCGGAAGATGACATCTTTCTCCGGGCCATGTAGTGCTTTCCATTTCTTAACCCGACGCTGCAATGTTCTCAGAATTCGCTGGTCATATTGGTTTGGATAGAGCGCCTGCAAATGCTCCAGCAAAGTAATAGGCGTAAGCTCTGGTTTAGCGTTTAAAAGAACAACTAGATCGGTTTCCCATACGGCTTCCAGTGGATCTTAGCGGGTGCGCCAATCTCTATCAGCTTTAGCGCGGGGTAAGGTGTTGGACTGCTCAATACGTCGGGCAGTGCGGGGGGAAATGGCAGACTTCGCAGCAGCGATTTCTTGAGTCATGCCTTGTTGGCGATGCTGCATATACAGCTCCTCTTGTCGGTGGGTGATATGTTGTCCAGGCACCTTGAACTCCGAACAGAAAACAAGGTACCTATTGTGACACCCAACCGGCCAAGATAATTGTCGTCAACCGGTCATCCTAATTGTCGCCGAACAGCTTGTCTTGATCCATATTGGGGTACGCATCCTGTTGCAGCAGCACTCAATCCCTATTTTATTAATGACTTAGATATAAAAGGCTTTAAATTATGGATTGCAGGACATACGCATACATCAGTGGATACTGTAGTCGATGGATGTAGATTAGTGATCAATCCATTGGGTTATCCGCCAGAGCAAGGTAAAAATGGGTTTAGAGAAAATTTGATCATCGAAGTTTAAGTAGTCATACTCGTATTGAAGCAATTTAAACCAACTCTAATATCATACATCCTATAGAACTGTTGATTTAGCTTCTACACCATGAACTAGGAGAAACTCATGTCGAATCCTTTAGACCCAGAAAATGATTGGAAAAATAAAATTGCAGATCAAATACTTGACGATTTAATCGAGATTGCCAAGCTTGAAGGTATGACTATTAAAAAAATGAAAGCAGATCAAAATGGTATTTTCTATGTGGAAGAGGAAATATCAATTGACGACGTACTCAAGCAATTTTGAACTCTGCTCATTGAAACGATATAAAGCGCTTGAATTTTATATTTAAAAGCTTAACCAAATTGTATCACCTGTAGATGCGTACATAGCTTCAGCAGTTTCTTTCAACACATCACTCTCATCCGTTTCCATTGATAGTTCATCACATGCAGGATACCTACTATCGCTTGTGGAAGAAAAGCTGGATTGAACAATAGACCCATCTTGCATAAATCTAGTTCTATCTTGCCTTAAAAGCTGTACACCACGGTAGCTAGCACGCATTTGATTTAATGCTTGAAGATGTCTTTCATTTGTAGTCATTATTACCTTTCTCGACATTAATTTTTTCCTTGATTTTTATCTGAAATTAAGATTAATAAATTATGACATAAATTAAAATTGAGTAATGATCCCGCAATACTTCATTAAAATCACAGCGATCAAATAAAAATAAAACAATGTCTTAAAAATCAATCCTCTAAAAACTCCATGACATTTTTACCAGTTCTGACGATTTTCATAGGAGGTTGATTAGTTGCGTTTAGTATAGACCTGAGATCGTCACACTTTATTATTTCATCTTACTAATTTTTTGCTGCGGATTCAGCGAATATTTTCGCATTATCTTTAGAAATAATTTGATCTACCATAATATGTACCTCACTTTACAAATTTTTCAAGATCTTGCTCTTTAGCACTCTGATACGAAGACGAACTATTAATTAAAAAATGTGCTCTTCTGAATGCCAATTCTTGCTTAATTTCTTGATCAGCCATACTGGTCTCACCGTGATTTTTTATGTATTCAGCTCGTTTTTGCATAAATGCTCGCTCTCGCTCTTGAACGCTAGAATTCACCACCGTATGTTCTATTTGACGAGTAGCCACATAATTATAGGCAATTACTCCGCAAAGTACGATTAAAAAGAAACTGAGTTGCCTCTTTACACTTCGACTCACAAATAATCCTTTAATATTCAGTCAATACTGAAGTTATCATGTACTCATGAAGATGAATTTAAAAACTATAAGGGCTGACACTATAAAGTTTCATTACTCGCCCCTAGGGTTAAACTCTTTAAATTCATCAGCATTGCTAGCAAATTTAACAAAAAAGTTATGCCATGCAAATAATGACTCTAATTCCTGTTTATTTTGAATCGGTTTAGGCAACTCATATCCAATGATCCAGTATGGTGCTGTACAGCAAACATGCTCAGGTATAAGGACTTGCTGTAAGGCTGTTTCAGCACTTAAAAAATATAAATTATCGTTTAAGTGGACAATATTCCCTTGTAAAGCTTCTTGAATACAATGATCTACATCTATATACGTATGCTTCATTTAGTCCGCCTCCATTTTTTGAAATCGCACTCTTAAACCTGTTAAATTATTTAACGCACGTATAAATATTTTTATTTAAAGTACAACATATAAAAATACTTGCTCAATATGCAGCTTAAGTAACTGTATCTAAATGTTTATTTACAATCTTCAAAGACAAACTATAAAAAAGAATAGAAATCAATATCTGCATATACTTAGCTTTAGGATTAATATTCTTTAAAACTAGTACTTCATATTTTTTATTTTTCCGAATCTTCATCACTTTACTAAATTCTTCCCATTCATGCTCTCTATAATAGATATTGCGAAAAAAATCATTACCTACAATTGCCTTTAGATTTACTAAAAACTCCAAATAATTTGCATAACTTATTTCATCTCTAATATAAAATTTAATTTTAGCATCTACAATCAAAACATGATCGAGAAAAAGATTTGATAACCGAGTCAGTTGATCCTGAAATCTTATTTGATCTTGAGCTTTACCATAAGCCTGTTTTATCAAACGCATTGCTTGATAATTATCATGCTGAGCATATTCTGCAAGAAACTCCAATAATTCTTCAGAGGATCTTTTATGATTCCCACGTTTTTGGGTGTAATACCGATTGCTATATATCAATTCTATATATTCTAAAAAAAATTTTCTTAGTTCGGAGTCTGAACTAAAAACTATAGGATTTTGTATTGTATTTAGCTCTTCTAAAAAAACATCTTGGTCTAAGCTCAATGTATGATCCCCTCCCAAAAAGTGTGACTGGTGACCATTCATTTTATAATCAGGGGTCAATTCATTTTTATAACCTACCCTATTTCTCAAATAATCACATAATATTTTTCTGTAATTCAAAATATTAATATCAATAATAAACTTTTTACTACGACCTACTCCCGCTTTAGTATGCTTAGGTAGCAAATGCTGTAACAACTTTCTAGGTATGTAATTTTCTTGTCGATTACATGCATCGGCATACAAAATCATTCCAACATGCAAATAGTGGTTTGCTGTCATTTCTATCGATGAATGACCTAACATATAAGCCAAATGTTTCCAAACATCGGCTCTATCTTCCAAAGAAGTCGATTCAGCTAAAATATAGTTTCGAATATTTTTAACATGATTATCTGAATAATCTGTCCAAGCTATTCTGAGTTGATCACTACCCTTCAACACAATAGCAAGATTATTCGCTGCACTGTGTCTCAATGTATGAAAAGAGAAATTATATTGTTCATCACCAAAAATTAAATCCAAACAACATTTGAATACTTGTCTAACTGAACTTGCTTTAATAAGTCCAGCACCATTTTTTTCAAAGATGAACCGGTTAGCACCTAAACAAATACGATTTTCTTTTTTATTTATAACTATCATTTTGAGCAGATGACAAAATTCTAGCAATTCTTCTTCAGTCAGTAATTCACTTAAACACAAAGCACGTTGTGCATTTCTAGTTTTAAGCTGTCGATCATAATTATTTCTAATTTGTATTTTCAAAAACTCTATTTTTTCATCAAATAACCAATATTCAATTTTATTAGAATTATTTTCATGTTTTTCTAAGCTTAACGTCGTTAAGTCACTTAGTTTAAGCCCTAAAATTTCACTTATTCTCAGACCACAACGATATCCCAAAATACATATCATTCTTACCATTCGTAAGTCATGACAATCCATCTTTAGGTTAAAAAGTCTTTTTGAGTTAGGCAATAATTTATCAATAATGTATTTAAACATATCTTTTGATATATATCCGCTACGACAAACTTGAGTATTCTCTGTTTTATAATATGAAAACCAATCATCCAAATTTGGAGCATTGAACACACTAGAAATATGTTTATGAAATGCCTTAAGCTGCTTTAAAGCAGCTGAATATGTATCATGCTTTTTTTCATAACTCTCTAAGTTAGTTTCCTCAAGTGTGGTATTTTTATCATTTTTTATCTTCACGCTTAATATGTACTCATACATATCTTCAAAATCACTTTGATCTGCATCTAATAAATTAATTGAATGTTCAACAGCATAGCAATAAAGCTCTACTGAAAACACCGACTTGTAGGTTTGAAGAGAAGATAATTTAATACCATTTGTCAAATTCATTTCAAACCAACTTAGCAAACAAATTTGAACACTTAATGATGCTATATCTGGATCACTTTCGCCCTTAATAAACTCTAAATCATATTCATTTCTTACCTTTGCCAAATTAAATTTTAAAGATCTTTTGAACCGTTTTTGATCATTGCTTTTAGATCCTATCCTTAAAATTCTCTTTACTTCTTTGGGCATAGTATTAGAAAAATTATCCGTACACTTAATGGCTTGAAAAGATAACTGATTTACTTTTTCACTCTTAATTAGTTTGTTTTGGACATATTGAATCCTTAACTCCTCTAAAGGAATTTTTAATCTTTGCTCTAGCTGATTTAAGTAATTTATTGAAATTGCTGACGTAGCATACTTCCCTACATTTAATGCGGATAAAAACCCATCTATTGATACCTTTCTCTTATTCCATGCAATATAATCAATATGGTTAAATGCCATAAACCCTTTAGCTTTAAATTTTTTAACAACTTCATTATTCTGAGAAATTTTTCTTAACTCATTTAACATCCAATTTTTAAATTTATTAGTATCATTTATATCAAATCCTAAAATTTGATCTAAACTCAAATAATGTGTTTTAGGTATCTCGGCAACTAATCTATTCAAAATAATCAATGTAATAGGTTCAAGACTGACCTGACAACTCTGGTACGTATTCCCATCCAAAAACAAATTTGCATATCTTTTATTTGGAATTAGATAACTCAATAAAAAACCATTTGCTTGTAATTTTGATGCGTCCTTAACATCATAAATATATTCTAATCCATCAATAGGGCTGAGATCACATACACCATATTCAGTAAAGTTTTTAAAGACTGTTTTAACTATACTAACTAGATGATTTTCAAATGGACAATTTGAGTGAAAAATTAAACTTAATGTCAACTGAGCAAATAGAATCCTCAACAGACAATGATTAGTAGATAAATTTTCTTTACTTTCTATATCTTTAAAATATTCTGAATCATAGTTAAAAACTTCTTTTTCTATCCAAAATTTCTCTAATTGATTCTTAAAATTATTTAATTGCGAACCCTCTATTAATTTGTGTGGAGTAGCATTAATTTCCTTTTTTGCACTATTAGATATAAAATAATCAGGTATCGATAAATCTACCACTTTCGTAATATCATAATATTTATCAATAATTTTTGTTTTTTCTACAAACCACAATTCGCGCCAATACGTTAAATATTCATTTTTTAACTGTATTTCACTCATTAACTTAAGTTGAGCGTTAAGTTCATGTTGCATAACTCCAATTAATTTTTGAGTATTAACATTAAGATTACGCCATGACTTATCAGTTTTTCGCTTTTTAGAATTAAATTCATCAAATAACTTAGTGATATCACAACATAAATTTATTGCTTTATTTTTTAAGTCAGTCTGAAGTTCTAATGATAATTTACTCATACTTTTATCACCAAGCCAAGCTCAATCAACATTCCGTCAACAGCATTGAGAATTTTCGTTTTATATGCATAAAAACTAAGTGAAGACCCATAACTAAATCCAAGATCTAGACTATCGTGTGCATACAATGTCTTTTGAATATCTATCGGTAACTTCACAGAATTGATTAAAAAATGTCTAGCCCAATTTTTATACAAATAAAAATTCATTGACTCTAAATTACATTGGACGAAATCTGCCGTGATTTCCTGCAATTTTTTCCTTTTATCCATGATATAAATGAGGGATAAATCTGTATCTTTTTCAACCTTATTAGCTAAACCCTGTTCCATTAAGAAATTTTGGTATTTCGATATTTCTTCTTTCAAAAAACTGGTTATCGGTATATAACGACCAAAAGGACGACTTTCGCTTTTTTTATCATGAACGTAATAAAAGCCATTTGTTGCATCGTAATACTTCAATGGTCCTGGAGCACCTGAATTAGGGCGGATACCAAGAGTTAATAAACAAATTGTCCACATCCATATGGCATAACTATTCACCTTTTCATAAAGCGATTTTTTTTCATTATTGAGAGTTGACTCCAAATCACTTTTTAATCTATGAATAAAATTCCGAGCATCTTTTGTATTCCATAGTTTCCTACTCCCAATTTTTCTTTCGTTTCGCTCCCAAATGACAGGATAATCTATTGCTTTATCGGAGCTAGAATCATCACTAGACTGGAATTGTACGTCAGTGACGTTCTCAAGATATTTTTGATAATATTTATTCATTTCAATGGCATTGAAAACAGCATAGGCTAATTCAGGTTCATGATGAATTTTTTTATTTTTAATAAATTCTTTCAAAAGGCCTTTAGGATCAATGCGTGCCATATGGAAATGTAGTTGCTGCGCTATAGAACCAATATTTATTACACCTAAACAATATCTGGAGAACCAGTCTTTAATTTTCAAATTCAAATCCACTATTAACAAATTTTGATGATTTAAAATAGTGTCTACCCACGAAGCTGGAACATGAATATCCCAATTCTGTGCTGTAGTAAGACAAAGTTGGTTGATTAGCGTTCTATTCTTACTTTTTTCAGTATTATCTAAACCAACGTAATATCTAAAAAGATAACCATCTGCATCCTTAGCTTTAGAAATTCGCTGATCTTCTAAGAGAAGGTCTATATTAAGAAAATGTGTCGCTGACACCCCAGTAAATAACGACATTAAGAACATTGCAGCAATAGCACTTTCTTGTGAGTCTGGCTGAGCTTGAAATTTATCTATCAGTACCTGAAATACTTTTCGTAATAGAATTTGTTCTAAAAACGAAGGATTTGATACTGTAGGATAATTTCTCCTGATTATAATTTCAGCTATTTTTTTATCTGATTGTACATACCCACTTACTCTACCAGCAACACTATCAGCTTTAACATTAAGGATTGTTTGAGTATCGTCTTCAGATATTTCATCCTCAATAGAATCATAAGATCCTTCTGGAACACAAATACTTATAGCCTCTTGTGGACTAGGGTCACTAACTTTAATTCTTTTGAATTTTGATTTAGCCTTTGTGCTTTTCTTATTGTTTTTTAAATTTTCGATATTTTTTATTTTTACAATGAATATTTTTAAATATTCAAAAATCTTTTTTACTATAGTTATTTTATCAATATTAGTAACCGAGAAAAATAATTTATTAAATTTTTTATTATAATCTGAAACAAATTTTTCATCTAAATCATCAACTATTGATTCACATGATTTTATTAAAAATATATTAATCGATTCCAAAATCTCACTAAAACCATCTTCATCACGATATTCACAATTTTTCGGTGAAATCAATTTTAGTAACAAATAAAAGTAATAGTAAAGTGTTGAAATATGGCTTTCACTATAACCTTTTTTTTGTAAATTATGAGCAATATATGAAATAACAACATTCAACTCAAATACAATTTTGCTTTCAATGATTAAATTTGAAAAATAGGATTTACCATATTCAGCTTTATATAGATCAATTAATTTATTATTTTTTATTAAAAATGATTGTTCTGAACATGATTTTATCGCACTAGTATAAGAACCACTTTCATAATTTAACATTATACTGTCTATTGATTCTTTAAGGCTATACTCCTCAAAAAATCCTGCAAAATCGATATGCATAAGAGCAATACTTTCAGAAAGACTTCTTAATCTAGATTCTATTTTATTTTCATCTACTGGCATTTTTAACACTATTGATCCTTTAACGTAGGACAATTATTTATAAGTATATTTGTGATTAACTTTTTTACCTGCAGGATGATAGCTTTGAAGTTTGTGCTCATACAGTCTGAAAGCATTGAATTTTTTCAAAAGTGAAAATTATTCAGAGTTAAGCTTTAAAGCCTTCTAACCCCACCCAATCAATCACAAATTAAAAGCTTCAAGTAATTGTTCTCTTTAAATAAAATTTATACAACCCAAATAAACTTTCTGCTGGCTTGTAGATAATTCGTTATTACATTACCTAACTCGCCTAGCAGTCTAATGAATAGATATGAGCAACTAGCTCATATCATCTTCAAATTTAGTCTTCTTGTGAGCAAGCAAATTTGTAGACTTCTGCTTTACTCCATCGAAGACTACGACCATGTCTAATAGGATTTATTGGTCCATTTTCATACAGTGCCCATTTACGCAATGTTTGTTCTGCATATCCCAGCAACCTAGCTGTTTCCTTAGTTGTTAACAAAAGCCGATCATCTGTAATGGGCTTTTGTTTGTGCTTAAGTACCATATTTTGTAATTCCAGTTGATTTCAACTTATAAAAACATAAATAAATTGGTAATGAAATTGTCTTAAAATCTATTTTTTCTTTACCAGAATTTGGGTTAAGATATTTATGAGCTTAAATAAAAAAGAGAGATATATGGGACGCCCACTAAGAACTAGGATAGATTTCGCTAAAACATTGAGTTGGTATGATTTCTTTCATAATCAATTAATAGCTTTTGGGAAAATTAAGAATGATTTCGGTTTAGCAAAGTTATTATGTAAAGATACTGAAAAAAGTCATGAATCAAATTTATTTAAAAAATATAAGTTTGGATTATCTACCCCACAGCAAGAATGGATTGATATTATTGATTCGAAATGTATTGGCTCATCCAATATCATCAATCACTCAATATGGAAAAATTTAAAATATCGAACTACAGAAGAAAAGTTAATTTTAATAGAGTTAAATAATCTTCCTAATTATATATTTGAAAATTTAATAATAAATGGACATATAAAAGATTTTAATAAATCTGATTTAGAAAAATTAGCTCAATATGGATCTTTAGATAGCCTGTGTGCATTATATTTATTACATCAATGGGGTTATAGTATTGGCAGTACAAGTCTAGTAAATGATTGCTGTTCATTTATTATAAATACTTTGGAATTGCTGCTAAAAAGACATGATTATCTTGAGCGCTCACACATATTTTTATTCGATGAAATATGTGATCAGATATTCATTATGGAGTTAAAGGGCTATAATCGTCCTCTTAAAATTAAATTAAATTGGCGACAATACAGAGATAGGAATTGGACTATTGAAATTCGAGAAAAATCTAAAAGAACTGAAGCTGATCTTATTGCTCACCCTAAAATCAATCATTTAATTCCTTGCATAGATGAGAACCTTGTAAATCTATATAAACAGATTCTAGGATAGAGTGGCTTTATCGCATAAACTCATTCTGGGAGCTTATTCAACAATACTATTTCCAAATGAATAGTAAGCGTGCGCTGAACCCCATAGCTATTTTTTAATTCGGTTCAGGTTTCCAACGATGTGGCAGCAATTCTTCAATCTGGGTCACTTTATGTGTCGGCAGCCTTTTCAGCACATCACTTAAATAGGCATACGGATCCAGCCCATTCAGCTTTGCTGACTGGATTAATGTCATGATGTTTGCCGCTCGCTGACCACTGCGCAGCGAACCTGCAAACAGCCAGTTCTTGCGCCCCAACGCCCAGGGACGCATCTGATTCTCGACCCAATTATTGCAAATAGGTAGATTGCCATCATCCAGATAGCGGCTTAAAGCTGGCCAACGCTTCAGAGTGTAATTGATGGCCTTGGCGGTGGGAGAACTCGATGGCACTGTCAGATGATGTTGGTTGAGCCATTCATATAGTTGTTGCATCACTGGTTGACTATGCTGTTGTCGGTATTCGCGGCGGTCTTCCGCTGTACCATCGGTCTTTTTCCTGAGCTCTGCTTCTATCGCATACAGTCTCTGAATCATCAGTAATGCCTGTTCAGCGATCTGACTTTTCCCGGTCACATGCAGTTCATGGAATTTACGACGTGCATGCGCCATGCAGCCCACCTCAATGACATCGCCTGATTTAAAGCGTGCTTTATAACCACTGTAATCATCACAGACCAGATAACCCTGCCAGCCTTTCAAGAACTCTGCAGCATGCTGGCCTGAACGACTATCCTGAAAGTCATAGATCACCGCCTGAACTGGATTGTACTGTGTAGTGGCATAGGCCCAGACATAACCTTTCTTCGGTTTTTTATCATTCTCACCCATCCGCATGATGGTGACCGGTGTTTCATCTGCATGCAGCACCTGCTGTTGTAGTACCACCTCTTTTAAGGCATTGGCCAGAGGTTCCAGTTCTACACCGCAGCGACCTATCCAGTCAGATAAAGTAGATCTGGACAGATCAATGCCCGCCCGCTGATAGATCAGGCGCTGACGGTACAGCGGCAAATGATCGGCATACTTCGATACCAGCACATGGCTGAGCAGTTCAGGTGAAGCAATGCCTTTATCAATCACATAGGCGGGCATCGCTTGCTGAGTCAGGGTGTCACACTGATCACAGACCCATTTGCCACGCACATGCTGTTCCTTATAGAACTGTGCCGGTCTGAAATGCAGTTTTTCACTGACATCTTCGCCGATACGACGGAGTTGGCAGCCACAACTGCATTGGGTTGATGCAGGTTCATGCTCAATACGAATGGTGTGTAGATGATCTGGCAGCAGTCGACGTTTAGGTTTGTTGACTGTGGCTTTGTGTGTCGCTGCATTGGTTTTATCTGCATTTAGCCGTTCCAGTTCTAGATCAACCGCGGCAATATCTTCTTCGACCGCTTCATCCCAGAGATGGATTTGTTTTGCAGTGAGATGTTCGTTTTTACTGCCGAATTTGTGCTGTTTAAACAGCGCCAGTTCATGCTCGTATTTTTGATTGAGAATGGAAAGATGCTGAACTTTGGTATCTAATTGCTGATTGGTGACTTCAAGATGTTGAACTCTGGCATCTAATTGCTGGTTTGATTGTGCTAGAGACTGATGCTGCAGCGCCAACTGTCTGGTAAATTCCAGCAGTTGTTCATGGGTCAGTTGGCTTAAATCAGGCAGTGTATTCATGACCGCAGTATGCCTGAGGTCATGAGAAGAATGAAATAGAACGTTTGGAGAATAGCAGAATGGACCAAGCTAGTTTAGAGCATCGTCACCACCTGCTGTCGTCCAATGCGCTGCCAAGGCAAACCCTGGATCAGTGCCTGTAACTGTTCTGGGCTGAGGGCTACGCTTTCACCCTGGTGAACTTTAGCCCAGTGAAATTTTCCCTGTTCCAACCGCCGGGCACACAGCCAGATGCCCAGTCCATCATGTACCAGCACTTTCATGCGATGGCCACGTTTATTACAGAACAGGTAAGCACAATGCGGTTTAATGTAGCCAAAGGCTCTCACCACCTGAGCCATGACAGTATCCATCCCTGCTCGCATATCCAGAGGTTGGGTAGAAAGCCAGATTTCATCAATGCGGATCATGTTGCAAGTGCCTTGAGTAATTCTGCTAAAGCAGATATTTCTGATACTTGCCATTTCAAGCCAATTTCTGCTTTTGAGTGGGGTAAAGTAATTTGAACCGTTAACATGTCAGTAGGAGTAGGATCTAATGGTGCAGAGCAAGATAAGGCAATAAATGCAGGTTTATTCGGTAGTGGTGAGCGATCATTCCCTGGCTTAGCATCAATTAAGCGAATCCATTTGGATACAAGATTTGTATTCAATCCATGTTGCAAAGCGACCGAAGCAATTGAAACGTCCGGTGCTTTACAAGCCTGAACGATCTGCTGTTTAAATTCAGCACTGTATGTTCTTCGTTTTTTCGCAAGAGATGCGATGGATGTCTGGTGATTTGTAGTCATAAATTTTAGTCCCCACTTGTTTTTAAGTGGGGACTAAATTAAGGCTTATAGGATGAATTCATAAGGTGTGTTCAGCGGACGCTTACAATGAATAAGCTCACACCTAAAATTTATCATACAAGCAATTGACACTCTTATAATCTCCTCTGAATCGGTTTAGGGAATATCTCAATTGGGTTTGGTTCAAAGCTTATTAGGCTATCTAGCTTGAATTTTTCAACGCAAGATACTCCACCCTATGTAGAAAACAAAAGCATATTGATATTGCAATTAACTATTAAAAAAGCAGCAATGGACTGCATCTAATTGTCGATTGTACTGACTTGAAATTTTTAAGTAAAAGCAATTGGAAACGTACGAAGCATCAGCCTTAATATCAGCGGCAGTGGCTTAAGCTACATATCGATATAGATGCTAAAATCCTGGAAACAAGTACTGTACAGTAACTGCCAACGATGTCAGTGATTCACAAGCATTTAGAAACTTACTTGCTCAAATTCCTATAGATATCGACTCTGCCTATACAGACAGGCTTATGACATTAAACACTCCCAACACGTGATTTTAGACCTAAAAACACATACGGTGATTCTACTAAGGAAAAGTTTAAAGTTTTGGAAAGGCAAGTGAACGAAATATATAGAGAGGAATAAATTATTGAAATGGTCAAGCGTCTAGTGATAAGCATTTGGAAAAAGTGGTCTATGGCATCAACGGCGATAACTTGGTCGAAACCGAGATGCATTGCATCAAATTATTAGGCGATAAACTCAGCACAAGGAATTTTGACAGTCAGATCAATGAGATTAATGCACGTATAGCCGTCTTAAATAAATTTACAGAATTAGATCGCCCCCATACCCACGTTTTCACTTGAATTTGAGTAATTACAGTAAATTCTATCTTTAAAGTCTTTATACAACAAAGCCTGTTAAAAATAATGTTGATTTAAGCTGCTTACCATTTGCTTACCAGAATCTAAAAACAAAAAAACCACTTAGGATTAATGCACCTAAGTGGTTGTTTTATATGGTGGGCCCAGACAGACTTGAACTGTCGACCAACGGATTATGAGTCCGCTGCTCTAACCAACTGAGCTATAGGCCCTAATATGCTGAATTTGTTATATATCAACAAGTTCAGGCGAAATGAATACTAGCGAAGATTTTTTCAAAAGACAAGCTTTTTCATACATGGTTGTACACTATCCAAACAATCAGGGAAATTTACATCATCAAACTGACATATCAGGTCTTTCACGATGTTTGAGTTACATACTAAGACTCAAAAGCACTTATAAACACTACAATAATAAAATTTAATTAAATTGGATAAAAACTAAATACCGGCTTTTTCTTTTTTTCGTGACTCAATGAAAAACTCAACAATTGACCAAATAACCACCAAAGAAAAGAGAACGATTGCACATAAAAAAGTCGAAAGATAAGCCATTTTAACAATCCTGAACTTTGTTAAACCAAAGTTAAAGTGTGAAAATGCACACTTTAATCTTAGACCAAAGTCTAATCTTTCATTTCGATTATGAATAGTGGTATTTTCATTTTCACCATATTTATTTTCTATTTGATTAGATTTAAAACATCTTAGTGTTCAATTCTTGCCCTCTCCTTATTCAACTACTTAGGATTCAAGCCGATTCATAAAAGTGGTAAGTGCAATCAAGTAGGACTTGACTCAAACCGCAAACAAGCAGACATTAGCCTCTTTAAAAAACACTTGTATTTTTATGGTCATGTTAAAAAAATTCATTGGTGAGTCTGCTTTTAAACTCGCAGGCTGGAAATATCATGTAGAACCAAATGTTTTGGAAGACAAGCAAGTCATTATTGGATTTGAACATACTTCTATGATGGATGCTGTCTTGTCACTGGCAATTTTTCAAATCTATGATATGAAAATTCATACCCTGATTAAAAAAGAATTATTCAAAGGGCCAATGAAGCTAGTGCTCGAAGCCCTTGGCGGTATTGCAGTTGATCGCAAGTCAAATAAAGACATTGTGTCTCAAATGGTTGAACACTTTACCCAAAATAAAAAATTCAATTTAGTGATTGCGCCTGAAGCAACACGTGCCAAAACAGGTGAAGTACGTAAACCTATTCGTACTGGGTTTTGGCATATTGCTAAAGCAGCAAATGTCCCTATTGTACTCATGTACGCGAACTCAAAAACCAAGCAAGGCGGTATTTTTGGAAAAATCTACCCAACAGACCTAGATCATGACTTAACGCTTATTAAAGCACTTTATAAAGAGCATGTTGGTTTAGATATTGAGATTCCAGAACCTAAAACTGCTGCACAATAAGGTCGTTTAATTAACCTAAAAGAATGTGAAGACGCTATTCTTTTAGGTCTCTGTGGGTGTTTCCCAACAGTTAATTTTTAAAGTGAACTGCCTCACAAGGTAAATTTTAAATAACTGGCTTTATTTCAAACAATTTTAATTCTTTTTTTGTTTGTTCAGGCGATTTTCAGAAAAACACCTACTTTCGCATAAAAAAGTGCTTATGGTAGAATTTGCACAATTTGATAGGCACAAAGCCAATCTACAAGGAGCATATTTCGCATGGCGGGTCATTCCAAGTGGGCCAATATTAAGCATCGTAAAGCAAAACAAGATGCTAGCCGTGGTAAACTTTTTACCAAATTTATTCGTGAATTAACAACTGCTGCAAAGCTTGGCGGTGGTGATGCTGCAAGCAACCCACGTCTTCGTGCAGTTGTAGAAAAAGCACTTTCTGTAAATATGACACGTGACGTTATCAACCGTGCAATCCAACGTGGTGCTGGTGGCGAAGATAACGATGATTTAAAAGAAATTACTTACGAAGGTTATGGTGTTGGTGGTGTTGCAGTTATTGTGGAAACCATGACTGACAACTTAAACCGTACTGTACCGGATGTCCGTCACTGTTTCTCAAAAACAGATGGCAACTTAGGCACAAACGGTTCAGTTGCTTTCTTGTTCACAAAACGTGGTGAGATCACTTTTGAAGATGTGTCTTTAGAAGATAAAATCATGGACGTGGCACTTGAAGCAGGTGCTGAAGATATCGAAGTCGATGAAGATGAAATCTTAGTCATTACTACACCTGAATCTTTTGGTGATGTACAAGATGCTTTAACTGCTGCAGGTTTAAAATCGGACAATGCTGAAGTGGTCATGAGCCCTTCAACTAAAGCCGAAATCACCGATATCGATCAAGCCAAAAAGATTATGAAAATGATTGATATGCTTGAAGATTTAGATGATGTACAAAACGTATATACCAACGTTGAATTCTCTGACGCAGTATTGGCAGAATTAGACGCTTAATCTACTGCTTTAAAAAATGCGTTCTCGAATATAGTTTTGGGAGCGCATTTTTTATGTCTGATTGAATACCCTTTCAATAAATTTTGCTTTTTTACAATGATATTTATCCATGCTTAAATGCTGGCTGTCGTGTTTTAATTGATTTTAAGCCATAACTAAATTCTGATTTTTCAACAAGCGATCACGAAAGATCAGAAAACTTTACCACCGAGCGTTTTTCACGACCAATTGAATAGTAACATCATCCTGCTGTAGCACCTCTAACATACACAGCTCATGTGCTCTTATTGTCGCTGATATTATGCAAACTTTTGAAAGTAGGAAGCCTAATACTCATTAGACTCATACAAGTTCAGCGTGACTTAGACTTTGCTCAACAAGCCACTACAGTTAAAAACGTTATACTCTTTAATAACAAAGCTTGAGTGCAGTGCCACCACATGTTCGATTTTACCAATGCGTTTGAGTAAAATATCACTATAGTTTTCCATATCTCTTGCCACAACTTCAACAATAAAGTCTGCCGACTGCCCTGTCACTAAAAAGGCATTGGTCACTTCAGGAATATTTTCTAGCTCTTCTAAAAACTTGGAAAAAGTATCGGTATCGTGCTTGCTCAAAGATACTTGTAGCAAAACATGTAGACTAAAACCGAGCTTTTGATAGTTAATATCACGCTTAACTTTGGTCATAATATCGTTATCAATGAGGTGCTTAATACGACGATGTACTGAACTGACCGATAGATTAATACGCTCTGATAATTCGTTTAGATTGATATCTTCATTACTTAAAATTTCTAAAATTTGCTTATCAAAACGATCTAATTCCATTATTTAACTCTCATGACAACTTATGTTTATAGGTGTTTATTTCATATTAAGCATTTCAAATGAAAGATAAAGCTTATTTGCAGTTTTTTTCATATATTTTCAGATTAATAAAAAGATATCAGCTTTTTTAGACAAAGAGTGCCATGATCTTTTACAACGTGTTAAATAGACTGAGAAA
This sequence comes from Acinetobacter sp. CAU_H_S139_7, assembly GCF_058599305.1. Classification (NCBI taxonomy): domain Bacteria; kingdom Pseudomonadati; phylum Pseudomonadota; class Gammaproteobacteria; order Moraxellales; family Moraxellaceae; genus Acinetobacter; species Acinetobacter sp. CAU_H_S139_7. The sequence goes on along the minus strand of NZ_CM178651.1, from coordinate 1,463,106 downwards.
ATTTCTATTCAGTTTCTCAAAATAATGATATTGAAAATACAAGAAAGGCAAAGGCTGTATGTATCACATACCACCTTTGCCTTGTTTGGCTTGAGCTTATTTAAACGCCGCGCCAGTCGACTCGAGCATTGCGCTCGGTTTGATAGACTCTTAAAACATACTGCCCCAAAGGTAAATTGGTTAAATAAGTTTTATAAGCACTAAATTCTTCAGATAGACTTTCCTCATGGTCTTTCTCCCAAGGTGTCCCTTTAATTTCCAGCACAGGCGCTAACATCGAACACACAGCAATATCCGCCAAACCTAAACGATCCCCGACAAAGTAGCGTCCATGATTAGCAATTAACTTCTCATTTAATACTTCAATTAACCGCTGCATTTCAGCTTTGGAATGCTCTATTTTCTCTGCATTCAACTCATAGCCTTTCGACATCAAAGTTTTTATTAAAGGTTTGGTGTATTTTTCAAATTTACGTAAATACCCCTTTTCGCCCAACATAATCTGTAATGATTGATCGTTATCGGACAATGCATGGGCCAACCCCCAACGACGGACATGCAATCCCAAATCATTAGCTAACGCATTAACATCTAAAGCCTCTTTACGAAGCTGTGCTTCATTACGTAACAGTCGATGTTCTGGATAACGCTCATCAAGATATAACGCAATCTCGGTAGTATCAGCGACCCATTTGTCCTGATCACGCAAAATAGGCAGTTTATTTTGACCAGTCTTTAACTGTGCAAAAGCCCGATGAACCCCAGGCACCACATTTTGTGCGACAAAATCTAGCTCTTTATGATCGAGCAACCAGCGAGCTTTCTCACAAAAATGAGATAAAGGAAACTGGTATAAAGTTCTCATAAATGCTCCACATTTATTTTTCTATTTTGGCTTTTCAGAAAAGCCATCTATTTCAGTTGGATACTTTAGTCACTGTATTTAGGATTTACAATGTACTTTTTACTCAAAACTGCTAGCAAATGTTCAACAGCCTTTATCAAATTTATACGTTTTTTTCTCTACAATATCTCAAATCTTGATAAGTAAGACTTTGATCATCCCATTCAGTCCTCAGTTAAATTAGTTATTCCTTATTTTTCAAATTCTTAACATATCATCTAAATGATTAAACTTAGCATATTTTATATTTAAATTTTTAGCTGCTAAGTAATTCAAAATCCTTCATTTAATCATTCAAGCAATCCCAAGTAGCGTATAGGCATTAAGTAAAGGTGCTTTTATGTCTCATACACTCTCTAAAAATATTCACGTGATACAAAATGATCAGGACGCAATTAATGCAGCCTATCATGTCGCTGACTTTGCCTTAGAAGGTCGGGATCAACGTGATCAGAACCGTCAACTTCCTTTCGCTGAAGTCGAGTTATTTAGCCAAAAAGGATTAGGTGGTATTCGTATTCCTCAAGCTTTTGGAGGCGCATTTGTTTCCAACAAAACCTTAGCTCAGGTTTTTCGCATTATTAATAAAGCCGACTCAAGTGTCGGTCAAATTCCACAAAACCAAATTACGCTGCTCAACATGATTGATATCTTGGGCAACGAACAACAAAAACAGTTTATTTTTAATGAAATATTAAACGGCAAACGCCTTGCCAATGGCGGCCCCGAACGAAATACTAAAGACACTAAAACGCTGAGTACAACATTAAGCATTGAAAATGGTCATTACTATGTCGATGGTGAAAAGTTCTACTCTACAGGCAGTAGCTTTGCCCATTGGTTAGCTATTAAAGCCATTCACCCTGAAGGATATGTGGTACTGACGCTTGTTGATGCCACAGCACTAGGTGTTGAAGTCATCGATAACTGGAACGGTTTTGGTCAGCGTACAACTTCAAGTGGCACAGTAAAATTACAACGGGTTGAAGTCGATCCACTACTTATTTTTGATGAGCGGAAACTGGCTGAAGACGTTAATTATCGTGGTGCTTTCTCGCAGTTAATGCAAGTTGCAATTGATGTCGGTATTGCAGAAGCCGCATTTGAAGACACTTTGTCAGCAGTGAAAAAAGCCCGACCAATTGTCGATGCGCAAGTTGAGAAAGCCAGTTTTGAACATTACACCTTACAAGAAGTCGGCAAATCCGCTGTCCTGTTGGATGCCGCTATCCTACTGCTCGATGAAGCTGCTGAATATTTAGATGAGCTCGACCAACTGAGCGTTGTCAGTGCCGAACAAGCAGCTAAAGCCTCTATCTTAGTCGCCGAAGCTAAGGTCTATGCCAATGACGCGGCACTACAAATTTCTGAAAAACTCCTAGAGCTTGGCGGCAGTCGTTCGAGCCTAAGCCAACATAATTTAGATCAACATTGGCGCAATGCACGTGTGCATACCTTACACGACCCGATCCGCTGGAAGCTGCATGCACTGGGTAACTACTATTTGAACAACACTTTCCCTGCTCGCCACGCCTGGATTTAAGGAGAACATTATGACTTCATTTCAACCTATTCTTCCACTTCAATCCAAAAATGCAGCGTATGCACATATTATTCAAAGCGATGCCGAAGCCTTAGAGATTGCCAAAAATTTGGCTGAGCAGTTTAAACATCAGGCCATCCAACGTGATGCTGAACGAATTTTGCCTTTTGAGGAAATCGAAGCCTATAGCCAATCTGGGCTTTGGGCTATTACTGTTCCGAAGGAATTCGGGGGCGCAGATGTTTCAAGCTATACGGTCGCGCAAATTATCGCACTGATGAGTGGTGTAGATGGTTCGATTGGACAAATTCCCCAGAACCATTTCTATGCCTTAGAGGTTTTACGTAACAACGGCACTGAACAACAAAAGCGTAAACTCTATGCAGAAGTGCTAAAAGGTGCACGCTTTGGTAATGCCTTGGCTGAGTTCAAAACTAAAAATGCAACGCAAAAACAAACTGCACTCAGCCAAACTGAACAAGGCTATGTGGTCAATGGTGAAAAGTTTTATTGCACAGGCAGTCTGTTTGCAGACCGCATCCCCACCTTAGTCAAAGATGCCGATGACAAAGAGTTTCTGGTCTTTATCCCGCGTAGTAGTACAGGGCTAGAATTAATTGATGATTGGTCGGGTTTTGGTCAACGTACCACAGGCAGCGGTACAGTCAAAATCAATCATGTCGCTGTAGATGCTGAAGATATTGTTCCTTTCGATACCGCTTTTTCTAGACCAACTCTAGTTGGGCCTTTTGCTCAAATTATGCATGCTGCCATTGAAACAGGCATCGCGCGTGCTGCTTTTGAGGAAACACTGGTTCGTGTGCGTCAGGCTCGTCCATGGATTGACTCTGCTGTTGAACAGGCAACCAATGATCCTCTAACACAGTTTGAACTGGGACGAGTAATTGCCGATGTACGTGCCAGTGAAGTCCTACTCAAACAAGCGGCTCGCTCAATCGATGCAGCACGTACCCATCCAACCATAGAGAACATTGCTAAAGCATCACTCGATGTAGCGAAAGTTCGTGCACACAGCACAGAAACCGCTTTAAAAGCCGCTTCGAAATTAATTGAACTAGCAGGCAGTCGTGGTAGTCAGCGTGAAGATGGCTTAGACCGTTTTTGGCGTAATGCCCGTGTTCACACGCTACATGATGCGTCACGTTGGAAATATTACTTCATTGCCAATTATCTTCTTAACGGTGTACTTCCGCCACGCAGAGGGACATTGTAATGACACTATCATCTCAAAATAACAAGGCGAAGCGAATCATCCTGAATGCTTTTGATATGAACAGCGTAGGTCATATCAATCACGGTTTGTGGACACATCCACGCGATGAGTCACATCGCTTTAATGAGCTCAGCTATTGGACAGATTTGGCGCAGACCTTAGAGCAAGGTTTATTTGATGGTTTGTTTATCGCCGACATTACGGGTGTCTACGACGTTTATCAAAATGGTCTTGATTTAACCCTAAAAGAGTCGATTCAGCTTCCAAGCCATGACCCAAGTACACTCGTTTCTGCTATGGCTGCCGTTACACAGCACTTAGGTTTTGGTGTCACTGTAAATCTGAGCTATGAGTCGCCTTATCAGTTTGCACGACGCTTTGCGAGCCTCGATCATTTAACCCACGGTCGTATTGGTTGGAACATTGTCACGGGTTACTTAGACAGCGCAGAACGATTAATTGGTCAAAAAGGTTTAAAAGATCACGACTTACGTTATGAACAAGCTGAAGAGTTTCTCGAACTTTGCTATAAATTTTGGGAAGGTTCTTGGGAAGACGATGCCATACAAAAAGATAAATTAAACCGTGTCTTTACCGATCCTTCAAAAGTTCATGCCATACAGCATCAAGGCAAATTCTTCCAAAGTCAGGGCATTTTTCAGGTTTCCCCATCTATACAGCGGACACCTGTACTTTATCAAGCGGGCGCTTCAAGTAAAGGCTTAGCCTTCGCAACTCAACATGCTGAAGCCATGTTTATTGGTGCTGACACGCCTGAAAAACTGAAACAGCAAGTCGATAAGATTCGTGCGCTTGCATTAAGCCATGGGCGTGATGAACAAGCCATTAAACTCTTTGTTGGCATTAGTGTAGTGACTGCAGAAACGGATGAACTCGCACAAGAAAAACTCGCCGAATATATTCGCTATGCCAGTCCAGAAGCAGGTTTGGCACATTTTTCAAGTTCAGTTGGAATAGATTTATCACAGTTTGCAGATGATGAAGCGATTCCTTATAAACAAACCAATAGCATTGCCTCGGTCAATAACAAATTTAAAGAGCAAAAAGTTACGCGAGCGGATTTAAAAGCCCAGCATGTACTCGGTGGACGCTATCCACTGATTGTCGGGAGTGGAAAAACTGTAGCAGAAAAACTCATTCAGCTCTTAGATGAAACTGGCGTAGATGGCTTTAATCTCACACGAACCGTTGCCCCAGAGTCACATCAAGACTTTATTCGTTGGGTCATCCCAGAGTTACAAGAGCGTAGCCGTTATAAAACCGCCTATGAAACAGGTAGTTTACGCCACAAATTATTCGCTCAAGGTGACCGACTGGCCGCAAACCACCCTGTACAGCAGTATCGATGTCAAAGCTCGTGCTCTCATCCTAAAACACCGCAAAAACAAACCGCATAAATTTTAAAATACGAGAAATATCATGGCTCAAACTGCAAAAACAAAATTTACCGTTATTGGGGTAATTGTCGCTGCCATCGTCATTGCACTGGTGGCGTGGTCTTATCATAAAAAATCGAGTAACTCTGAACTGGTGATTGGGATCAGCCCACCCTTTGCCAGTCCATTAAAGGTGGCTGTGGAAGAGGCGAAACAACAAGGCATTAATGTCAAACTGGTCGAGTTTTCGGATTGGAATACCCCGAATATCACACTCAACCATGGTGATATTGATGCCAACTATTTTCAGCATCAGCCCTTCTTAGATAACGCCATCAAAGAAACTCAATTTAAACTCAAAGCACTGGATAAAGGCGTCACCACACACGTCGGTTTATATTCAAAAAAGTATGACTCGATTGCTGCGATTCCTGAAAATGCACGTACAGTTATTCCAAATGATCCTGTGAACCAAGGTCGTGCGCTTTTACTGTTACAACAGGCTAAATTAATTAGCTTAAAAGACCCAAACAATCATCTATCTAACCTGCAAGATATTGTCAGCAATCCTAAAAAGCTCCAGTTTATTGAAGTTGAAGGTCCACAAACTGCCCGAGCCGTTGATGATGCTGACTTGGTCTTTAGCTATCCACATTATTTACGTCTTGCAAAAACCATCGACCCAAATGATGCACTGATCTTAGATGACAACACCAACACCCTGTATTCGATTTTATTTGTGGTGCGTGACGACTACCAACAGCAACATCCAGAGAAAGCAGCGCAACTTGAAAAATTTATCAAGATTTATCAAACATCAGACAAAGTTAAACAGACTTTGAATAGTGAAATTGGTGAAAAACTTTGGTTCCCAGGTTGGAAGTGAGTATAAGCCATGACGCAATCTTTCACTCAAAATCGAAAAAAATGGCTGATTGGCTTAAGCGTCATCGTGGCAATTTTTGCTCTAGCGGGTTACCGCTATAGCAAAAGCCATGCACAAGATGATGTCTTAACAATTGGTATTAGCCCACCTTATGCCGAACTGCTGCAAAGCGTGGCAGATGATGTAAAAAAGCAAGGCATTCAAGTCAAACTGGTTGAATTCTCGGACTGCCATGCGCCAAATGTTGCTGTGCAAAATGGTGACATTGATGCCAACTTTTTTCAGCAAAGTGTCTTTCTGAGCAATGCAATTCGCGAAACAAATTATGATTTGCACGCTTTCGCCACAGGAACAGGAAGTCATGTCGGACTGTATTCTAAAAAATATAAGTCCTTAGATGCACTACCAACTCAAGCACGTGTGGTCATCCCCAATGACCCAGTGAATTCGGCGCGTGCCCTAATTTTACTGCATCGTGCGGGTTTGATTCAGCTCAAAGACCTCAACAATGAACTGTCTACCGTAAAAGATATTGTGAGCAATCCTAAACAACTTCAGTTTATTGAAGTAGAAGGCCCACAAACTGCCCATGCGTTTAATGATGCCGATTTAATTTTTGGCTTCCCGCATTATTTAAAAATGGCCAAGGTCACAGATCCGCATCATGCCCTTTTTCTTGACCCGATAGACAAGAAATACGCCATCTTATTTGTGACACGTAAAGACTATCCAGACCAAAACCAAAAACTTGCGACTTTTGTGCAAGCATTCCAAAACTCAAAACACGTTCAAGAGATTTTAGATCGTGATTTTGGCCAAGGTCTGTGGTTTGAAGGCTGGAAATAAGGAGAAAAAGAATGGTCAGCTTTGGTTCTCATGTGGATTTTTCAATTCCACATATCAAAATTCGTAATTTAAACAAACACTATGCTGTACAAGGTCATAGCGTGCATGCTCTCAAAAATATTGACCTCGACATCCCGACAGGAAAAGTGTTTGGCATTATTGGTAAAAGTGGTGCAGGTAAATCCTCCCTGCTCCGCACCTTAAATGGTTTAGAAAGTATCAGTGAAGGTCATATTCATATTCATCAGCAAGACTTGGCCGCATTGAGCCATGCTGAGCTGATTCAGCTCCGCCAACGCATTGGTATGATTTTCCAGCATTTCAATTTAATGTCTGCCAAAACGGTCTATGAAAATGTCGCACTGCCCCTCAAAGTTGCCAATTATCCTAAACAAGACATCGAACAACGTGTCAACGAAGTTCTCCAGTTGGTTGGGCTAAGCGATAAAACTCAACATTACCCATCACAACTGTCTGGCGGTCAAAAGCAACGCGTGGGCATTGCCCGTGCATTGGTCCACCATCCTGAAATTTTACTCTGTGATGAAGCGACATCTGCACTTGATCCAGAAAGCACCTCTGTAGTGCTGTCCCTACTCAAAGAGATTAATCAAAAGCTGGGTATCACCATTGTATTGATTACCCATGAAATGCAAGTGATTCGGGAAATCTGCGATCAGGTCGTGGTCATTGATGGTGGTGAAATTGTGGAATCAGGCGAAGTTTGGTCGGTGTTCTCTCAACCCCAACAAGGCATTACGCAAGAACTACTAAATCTAGAACAACTCGATTTGCCTTTTCGTTTAAATGCTGAACCTACGCAGCTCGATACACATGCCATTTTCAAAATTCGCTCGACGTCAGATGCGCATCATCCTCCTGACCTAAAACAAATTTTAGAACACTTTCCACAAACTTTGCATTTATATCAAAGTCAGGTCGACACCATCCAGAACCATTTAATAGGAACATTGGTTATTGCTGTTCCTACACAGAACTTAGAAATTCAATCGCTACTACAAAAACTAAAAGCGCATGTGACACATGTAGAGGTACTTGGCTATGCACGACCAACTCATTGATTTATTACTGACAGGCACCATCGATACCTTGATCATGGTCGGCGCATCCGCATTTTTTGCCTTGCTCATTGGTCTTCCAATGGCAGTGGTTCTAGTCAGCACCTCTGAGCATGGCATTTATCCTTCCAAAAGTATTAACCATAGCTTAGGCTGGTTGGTAAATATCACTCGTTCCGTTCCCTTCCTGATTTTGATGGTGGCCCTCATTCCACTCACCCGTTGGATTGTAGGCACCAGTTATGGTGTTTGGGCAGCAGTTGTCCCTTTAACCTTAGCAGCAACACCCTTTTTTGCACGAATTGCAGAAGTCAGTTTACGCGAAGTAGATCAAGGGTTGATTGAGGCTGCGCAAGCCATCGGCTGTAACCGTACTCAAATCATTTGGCATGTGTTGTTACCTGAAGCTCTTCCTGGAATTGTCGCAGGTTTTACCGTAACCATTGTGACCATGATTAACTCCTCTGCCATTGCAGGCGCAATTGGTGCTGGCGGTTTAGGTGATATCGCCTATCGTTATGGTTATCAGCGTTTTGATATGCAGATCATGTTGGCCGTGATTGTCGTGCTCGTGATTTTGGTGATGTGTGTGCAAGCGATTGGAGACAATCTGGCAACTCAACTCGATAAGAGGAAAGTTTAATCCCATCTCCACATAAAGTAGAGCACTATACTGTCCACTTAAGTTTTTTAGCCCCTCCTTTTTCTAAGGAGGGTATTTCAATATGAAATTCACTACCCAGTTATAATCACCTTTGCTTTATGACAGCAATCTAATCAACTGAATCAACATTTTTTTCTTTCAAATTCACATAGAAAATATAGCTCTCAATATACAGATAGAAATGAATAAGCTATAACGTATCCTCAAGACTAAATAAGAATAACCACCTCAATATGCATCATTCCCCTAAAATTAAAGTACTCGCTTTCGACATCTTTGGAACTGTCGTGGACTGGCATTCTTCAATCGTTCAAGAATTGGAACGTCTAGCCTTGAACATCGATGCTAACCAATTTGCATTAGACTGGCGAGCAGGCTATCGACCTGCAATGGATCAGGTTTTATCAGGTCAGCAGCCGTGGACCTCCATTGATGATATTCACCGTCTCATTTTGGATGAGCTTTTAGCGAAATATCAAATCTCCACACTGACCGAAGCTCAAAAAATGGATTTAAACTTTATTTGGCATCGTCTCAACCCTTGGCCAGATACAGTCGCAGCACTCAATCAATTAAAACAAGATTATATTATTTGCACCCTTTCAAATGGCAACATTCGCTTATTGGTCGATCTGGCAAAGTACGCAAAATTGCCTTGGGACACTATTTTCTCTGCTGAAAATTTCAAAGCCTACAAACCTTCTCCCAAAACCTATTTAGGTGTCGCAGACTTTCTCAATGTCGCACCGAGTCAAGTGATGATGGTGGCCACCCATCAAGATGACCTTGCCGCAGCGCGTGGCTGTGGACTACGGACAGCTTATATTGAACGCCCCTTTGAATATGGTGCAGCTCAATTGAAAGACTCTAGTCCTTGCATAGACAATAATCTACATGCAACTGACCTCTTAAATCTAGTTCCTTTATTAAAAGAAAAGGCTTAAAAGGCTCGTACATAGGGCCTAAATGAGGAAGTTCTGCCCACAACATGATTTACAACTTTGATTCTTCTCCCCTGAGACCTGACTTTGTCATGGCTTTCATGTAAAATCACTGGCAATTTTTATATAACACGTTGTGAGTTATTTCATGGGTTTTAATTGCGGTATTGTCGGCTTGCCGAACGTTGGTAAATCTACACTTTTCAATGCATTGACTAAAGCTGCTATTGCTGCTGAAAACTTCCCATTCTGTACCATTGAACCAAACACAGGCATCGTTCCTGTGCCAGATCCACGTTTAGACAAACTTACCGCGATTGTAAAACCTCAGCGTGTGATTCCAACGACGATGGAATTTGTAGACATCGCAGGTTTAGTTGCTGGTGCATCTAAAGGAGAAGGCTTGGGGAACCAATTCCTTGCAAATATCCGTGAAACGGATGCGATTGCTCACGTTGTACGCTGTTTTGAAGATGAAAACGTCATTCACGTTAACGGTAAAATTGACCCGCTTGATGACATCGCAACCATCAACACGGAACTTGCACTTGCTGACTTAGAAACTGTGACAAAAGCAGTGACTCGTTTAGCAAAATCTGCAAAAGGTGGCGACAAAGAAGCGCTCGCAACCAAAGCGGTTTTAGACAAAATTTTACCTTTACTTGATGAAGGTAAACCTGCTCGCGCAGCTGACCTAGACGACGACGAACGTAAACTGGTTCGTGGTTTTGGTTTAATGACTTTAAAACCAACCATGTATATTGCGAACGTTGCTGAAGATGGTTTTGAAAACAACCCACATTTAGATGCTGTGAAAAAACTGGCAGCTGAAGAAAATGCAATCGTGGTTCCGCTTTGCAACCAAATCGAAGCTGAAATTTCACTGCTTGAAGATGAAGACCGTGCTGAGTTCCTTGAAGCTTTAGGCATGGAAGAGCCGGGTCTAAACGTGGTAATTCGCGCGGGCTATGGTCTTTTAGGTTTACAGACTTACTTCACGGCGGGTGTACAAGAAGTTCGTGCTTGGACCGTTAAAGTGGGTGCAACCGCACCACAAGCGGCCGGCGTGATCCACACTGACTTCGAAAAAGGCTTTATCCGTGCTGAATGTGTTGCTTATAACGACTTCGTTCAATACAACGGTGAAGCAGGCGCGAAAGAAGCAGGTAAATGGCGTTTAGAAGGTAAAACGTACATCGTTCAAGACGGTGATGTTCTACACTTCCGCTTTAACGTATAAGTCGTTCCGAGTATAAAAAAACCCGATACCAATCGGGTTTTTTTATAAGCTTAAATCAAGCTTAAAAATAGCATTAAATAACATATGAACACCTGATCCGTTTGGATCTCACACAATATTCTAACTTCTATTCTTTTACATTATCGCTAATTTAATCACAGGCACTAATGCCTTCATTGAACAAACGAAAATGAAAAAGATCAGCACATTTATTGCAGCAGGTTTATTCACAACGCTTAGCGCTACAGCATTTGCATGCCCACAAGGAGCAACACTGTCGGGTGGTACAGGTGCAAATCATAAAGGTGGTAAGTGCGTCGCAACCATGAACGTGACGAAACATGATCAGGCAATGAAACAAGCCAAAACGGCCAAACACGATCAAGCCATGAAGCAAGATAAAATGGTGAAACATGATTCAATGAAAGCCAATGCTATGACCCATAAATCCCATAAAGATGCTCATGCTCCAAACCCGAATACACCCAAAGCTCAACCAGATACACATAAAGTCGCGAAGACATCTTAAAACAGCATAAAAAAAGCCAGTGAAATTCACTGGCTTTTTTCTCGATAAAATAATTCAGTTAATGTGATGTCACAGAGACATGTTTATTATCCATTGCAGCACGCTGTTTGCGCGCTTCATCTAACATGCGTTGTTCAATGTCTTTTCTAAAACCAAGCATAAATACCATTTCCGCCAAAACAAATAATGGACCGATGGCGAGGCCAATCACATCATCCATAAAGGCCGGTTTTTTCTTCTCATAGAAGTGCCCGACAAACTGGAACACCCAGCCAACAACAAAAATACCAATACTGAGACTTAACCAAAGTCCCAAATCAAACTGTGCAATTTTATAAGCCAATTGATAAGCCATGGCGTAGATCGCTAGCATGATCACACCAAAAATTCGATCTAAGCTCAGGTAGTAAACAATACTCGCTAAGATCAAAACCATCGCCAAGGTAATTTCAAAACTGCCCACAGTCATGCCAGCTCTCGCGGTTAAGCACATAATTGAAAACACAATCAGCGGAATACCCACAAAGTGGGTCACGATATTTTTATGATCAAGATGATAAGCTGCATACTGACTTAATAATTTTTCTAATTTACTCATACTGTATTTCCTTATTGCATGATATTGATCACGATATAGAATAACTTTAAAGGAAAACAGCCCATCAAGTTGTCGTCGACCTGACAAGTTGCTCGATCAATCACGAAAGGACGCGGAATGCTGGAAGTTCAACATCAACAACAATTACTCAATAACAATTGGTTCGCCAAACTACCACACGCCTATCAACAGTATATTGTGCAACATGCCAAATATATTGAGGTTGCAAAAGACCAAGCTGTTTTTCACTCTGGAGATTTATTTGATGGCATCTATGCAGTCTTGAACGGCGCAATTCGCTTAGGTCATGTCGACATTGAAGGTAAAGAAGCAGTTGCAGCAATCGCAGAACCGATTATGTGGTTTGGAGAAATTTCATTAATAGATCAGCAACCGCGTTCGCACGATGCGATTGCTATTCAAAAAAGCACCCTGCTCCATCTGCCTAAACGCGATGTTGAGGCGTTTATCCAAGCTACCCCAGAATTTTGGTTTCATATTGCACAGCTTGCTTCACAGAAGTTACGTCTCGCCTTTTTAGAACTAATCGCAATCCAAAGTCAAAATATCAGTCAACGACTGGCTCAACGCTTACTGTTTATTTTAAGCGGTTATGGCAACCATCTGTCGATTACCAATGATGAAATCCATTTGTCACAGGAGCAACTGGCTCAAATGCTGATGTGTTCACGCCAAACCATCAACCAAGAACTTCAAAACTTAGAAAAACAAGGAATACTGGCAATTGCTTTTAAAAAGATTAAGATTTTAGATCCTGCAATGCTGCATAAAATGGCACATAGCTCAGAATAGACAATCAAGCGTGCGCCTTAAGAGCGCAATTCATATAAAAAAGATGTATAAAAATATTGCTACACGGCCTAACGTCTTGACTATTTTTCTCAACGACATTGGACTGCTGTGGCAGCATTTGACCAATAATTAATGTAAACATCAAAACAACTAATTTTTTAAATTAACCCTTAAAATTCGACTCAATTCCTATATTTTACTGTATAGGAAGTTTTTACTATTTTTATTATGTTATTAAAGCTGCAACCATAAAAAAGCGAGTTTTAAAAACTCGCTTTTGGTCACACTATATCGGTCTTAGACCCCCACATTTTAGGGTCTGTATTGCCTAAACTTGGATTATCAATTGCGCTCCGACATTGTGCTTTATCACGCTCATAATCGCTCTGTTTCTGTGCAACACTCGAAGAACCATCTAAGGTCTCACGTGCCCACACTTCTAAACTGGTCAAGGCTTTACGACACAGGGCGTATTTCCCCTCAGTCACCGAGTCTGTCATTTTGACATTAATACGCCAGTCTGTACTGAGTTTACGTGCAGGATGACGGACTTTAGCTTCAATCTGATCCAGTTGCTTGTTATAGACCAAGCCATCTACTTCATTGATAAACACCCAAGCACGCTGGGCATATTCCGTAGCGTCATTGGTAATTTTTGGCGCAGCCTTAATTTCTACTTTTTGTTCAGGAGCTTGTTCTGACTGCCCACAAGCTTGCAAAAGTAAACTGCTTACAATGATTGCAGTCAGCCCTAAAGTACGTAATTCGAGCTTCAACATGGTTAAACGCCTCAACAAACAATTGGGCACTATGCTAGTGAATTCAGTTACAATACACAATCAATTTTGACCTATTGATAAAGTCTTCTTCAAGGTGTGTTGTGTCCGAACTTAATCCCACTCCTGCACAAGCTGCTGGCTTTTGGCAAGGGGCTAAGGATAGCCAAGCGATTATCTTTACCTATCTGCCTGTTTCTTTTGCCTTTGGTGTATCTGCAACCCAGTTTGGCTTTAATGCATGGGAGGCTTTATTTTTATCCTGCTCAATGTATGCAGGGGCCAGTCAGTTTTTAGTGGTTGCCCTATTGGGTAGTGGAACATCTATTTGGATGACTGCCCTCACTGTGATTGCCTTAGATATTCGTCACTTACTCTATGGCCCTGCACTACAAAACTTAATTCAAGATAAACTGAACTTAAAGAAAACCGCTATTTGGTCATGGGGGCTAACCGACGAAGTCTTTGCCTCAGGTATGATTAAACTGTCACAACGCCGTCAAGAGTGGTCTGAGTCTTGGATGCTCGGTTTAAGTCTGTTTAGTTGGCTCGCATGGGCTACAGGTTCTTTTCTAGGTGGAATGTTTGCAGACCAAGTCAGTCATTTACCCCAGTTTTTACAAGCCGCTCTAGACTTTCTATTACCTGCACTGTTCTTAAGTTTCTTATTGGCGGCATTTGAAAAGAAACACACTTTTGTGGTGGCTGTGACTATTCTTGTATCTGCCATTGCCTGCTATTTTATTGACTTATCTGCTGCGATTTTTATTGGTATCAGTTCAGGTATATTTGCAGGTTTGTTTAAACACTATGTACTGAAAAAACCAGACCCTGAACATATGGGAGATCAAGCATGAATATTGAAATTATCTTGGTCGGCATTGTAGTGGGTATTGCAAATTTTGCTTCACGCTTTGGCCCATTCTTCGTCATTCAAAAGTTCCAACAAGGTTCACAAAAGCGCGGTGCTTTATGGTTAAAGATTGCATTGGGTTCGATTGGTATTGCGGCGATTAGTTCAATGCTTGTGGTTGCAACTTTGCCACCACTATTAGATACACCCAATAAAAGCTTTGCCATGTTAGTCGGCTTCGTCGTATTAGCCGGACTTTATTTCAAGTTTAAGCAAATTGTCCCCGCTACACTCACCGCAGCACTGAGCTATGGTTTGGTTTATACCTATATTCCTATGCCTTTTTAACCCATATTTTGCATCCATCAAAACCTGATGTGCTATTTGAAGCGCTCAGCTATGCAAGTCATTTCCAGCTTGATTGGAAAATTTTGTTTAGCAACATTTTGCATGAAAATTTTGACTTTGGAATACACCGCTTTATAAAAAAAATTGTTGGACAATATCATTAATTTATGTGAATGAACCCTGAACACTTTTAAGAGTTCTGCTATGCTAAAAGCCCATAAAATCAAGCATGGATGATTTACATGAGCGTTACTATTGGTACTCCACTTCAGCCTTCAGCATTTAAAGTTCTGCTATTAGGTTCTGGAGAGCTTGGGAAAGAAGTTGTGATTTCTTTACAACGTTTAGGTGTAGAAGTTCATGCTGCTGACCGTTACGATCATGCTCCTGCAATGCAAGTGGCACACTATGCCTATACCTTAAATATGGCAGATGCGACTGCGCTTAAACAACTCATTCAGGACGTTAAGCCGAATTTAATTATCCCTGAAATTGAAGCCATTGCGACACAAGTATTGGTTGAAATCGAACAAGAAAATATTGCCACAGTCATCCCCTCTGCAAAAGCGGTCAATTTAACCATGAACCGTGAAGGCATCCGTCGTTTAGCTGCGGAAGAACTGGGCTTACCGACATCGGCTTACCGTTTTGCAGATACTTTAGAATCTTTCCGTGCTGCATGTGATGACATTGGTTATCCAAACTTTGTTAAACCAGTCATGTCCTCTTCTGGTAAAGGTCAATCCCGCGTAAAAGAATTCTCAGAAGTAGATGCTGCGTGGGAATATGCTCAAACAGGTGGTCGTGTAAATCAAGGGACTGTCATTGTAGAATCTCAAATTGATTTTGATTTTGAAATTACGCTATTAACAGTACGTTCAAAAAACCCAGAAACAGGTGAAATTGAAACTTCGTACTGCGACCCAATTGGTCACCGCCAAGACGCGGGCGACTATGTGGAAAGCTGGCAGCCTCAAGCCATGTCGCCAGTGGCCCTCGACGAAGCAAAGCGTATTGCCAATAAAGTCACCATCGCATTGGGTGGCTGTGGTATTTTCGGTGTAGAACTCTTTGTCAAAGGCGATAAAGTGTGGTTTAGTGAAGTATCACCACGCCCACATGACACAGGTCTTGTGACGCTTGCCTCTCAGTTCCAAAGTGAATTTGAACTACATGCACGTGCGATTTTGGGTCTGCCTGTCAATACAGCACGTCATAGCGTTGCTGCGAGTGCCGTGATCTATGCAGGCGTAGATGATAATAACTTATCTTTTTCTGGCTTAAATCTTGCTTTGGCAAACCCAAATACTGATTTGCGCATTTTTGGAAAACCAGAAGGCTTTACACGTCGCCGTATGGGCGTTGCGACAGCACGTGCTGAAACAACTGACCAAGCGCGTGAACTAGCAGTACAAGCTGCTGGACTGGTTAGCGTTCATCAAAATTAAGCGTTGTTAAAATATACGGATACGGTTCATGATCAATACTTCTCCACTGCTTAACTATGTCAGCAGCAATCACGACATCAAAGCGATTAATCAATGGCGTAGTGATGTCGAAAATCAATTACAAGAAAGTTTTGATCATGGCCAATCCATCCGCGATGTCATTTTAACGCGTTCAAATATGACCGATGAAGCGCTTATTTTCCTATGGAAATATGCAAAACTCGATCAGACAGACTTAAGTTTATTTGCTGTCGGTGGTTACGGTCGCCGAGAGATGCTACCTTACTCAGATGTAGACATCATGATTTTGTCTGAGGATGAGTTTAGCGAAGAACAAGAAAAGCTCATTTCTGTCTTTATTTCCTCACTTTGGGATGTCGGCAATTTCAAGCCCGGCATTAGTGTACGTACCATTGCCAACTGTGTTGAACAAGCAACCTCCGACTTAACTGTTGCTACTGCCCTCATTGAGTCCCGTTTAATTACAGGCAATGAACACTTAGCCAAATGGCCACGACGCATTGTTTCACAAACATGGACAGACAAAACCTTCTATGATGCAAAAATGGAAGAACAGGCCAAACGCTATGCACAGCATAACTTTACGGAAAGTAATCTAGAACCCGATATTAAAAATGCGCCGGGTGGCATTCGGGACATTAACCAAGTTGGTTGGATTGCTAAACGGCATTTCCGCGTCAACCGTATTTATGACTTGGTGCATTTAGGCTTCATTTCGGAGTTTGAGTTAGGTGTATTAGAAGAAGCCGAAAGCTTCCTCTGGGAAATTCGTCATCACCTACACCGCCTCACTAAACGTGATGAAAACCGTTTACTGTTCGACTATCAACGTGACATTGCCGCAAAGTTTGGCTATGTGCGTGAAGAAGGTAAATCACCGAATTACCCAATTGAACAATTCATGAAACGTTATTATCGAAGCGCTCAACAAGTCACCACGCTGAATGAAATGCTGTTGGCTTATTTCAATGAATCTGTGATTACCCCACGCCTACCGAACTATGAGCGTAACATTGAAGAAATCAATGAAAATTTTAAACTGGTTGACGGCAAACTAGCAGTTCAAAACCATAAGATTTTCTCTGAAAACCCAAGTGCTATTTTAGAAATTTTCTATATATTGGCTAATCGACCTGAAATTACAGGCATTCGCGCGCGTACGCTACGGCTGTTAATTTTGGCGGCTAAACGCATTGACCAAAAATACAGAGATAATCCAGCGCATCAAGCCCTGTTTATGGCCATCATTCGCTCGCCGCATCGCTTATACGAAACCATGGTGGCAATGAAACGTTATGGCGTTTTAGGCAACTATATTCCTGCGTTTGGGCAGATTATGGGGTTGATGCAGTATGACTTGTTCCATATCTATACCGTTGATGCACATACTTTATTATTACTGCGCAACTTAAACCGTTTCAAAGAGCCTGAGTTTGCCAAAGACTTCCCTGTCGTCAGTTCGGTGTTCCAACGTCTAGCACGTCGGGACATTGTCTATTTGGCTGCCATTTTCCATGATATTGCTAAAGGCCGTGGCGGAGACCATAGTGAGCTAGGTGCAACCGATGCGATCGAATTCTGTCGTAGTCATGGTTTTACCGAACGTGAATGCAATCTCGTAGCATGGCTCATCCAAAACCATTTACTCATGTCTGTCACTTCTCAAAAGAAAGACATTTCTGACCCCGATGTGGTTAAAGCTTTTGCTGAGAAAATGGGCGACATGGAACATCTCGATTATCTATATACGTTGACAGTTTCGGATATCAATGCAACCAATCCTTCACTTTGGAATACGTGGCGCGCATCTCTCATGCGTCAGCTCTATACCCATGCACGTGACGTGATTCGCTCAGGTTTAGGCCGTCCTGTGGACTATCAAATGCTCATCGAGGACACTAAGTTTTCTGCCAGCGAACAACTGGTCGAAGAGTTTGCACTAGATGATGTCGAAAAAGTCTGGCAAGAACTGGGGGATGAGTATTTCCTCAAAGAATCTGCTGATGAAATTGCTTGGCACACACGTGCTATTTTACAGCACGGTGACAACCCTGAACCGCTGGTTTTGATGCGTGCACAGCGTAAATTTGCTCAAGATGCGGTACAAATCTTTATTTATACCCAAGATCAGCCCAATCTGTTTGCAACAACGGTTGCTATTCTCGATCGTATGAATTTGGACGTACAAGATGCGCGTATTATTACCGCGACCAAAGCATTTAGCTTAGACACTTATGTCGTTCTTGACCGTTTTGGTACGCTGCTAACCGACCCTGAACGTGAAGCCAAAGTGCTGTCAGCGTTAAAAGATGCCTTAGCCAATTCAGATAAATATCCAGGGCTCATGCAACGTCGCATTCCACGTCAGCTACGCCATTTCGACATAGAAAACACCGTTGATATTACGCTGAATGAAGCACTGCAACAAAACATGGTTGAAATTGCAACACTTGACCATCCTGGTTTACTTGCCAAAGTGGGCGGGCTGTTTATGATGCAAGGTCTAGATATTCACTCTGCTAAAATTGCCACCCTAGGTGAGCGTGCCGAAGATATTTTCTTTGTCACCAAAAAAGATGGTCAACCCATGACCGAAACTGAAGCTGAAACTTTTGCTGCACAACTAAAATCAGCCTTAGATGAAGCCTCTAGTCAGGTCTGTGGTCAACATTAACAATACACACTGGTATTTTGTTTCATGAACTCGAGTTTATCCCTTTTACATCCTTATCCTTTTGAAAAGTTGAATAAACTATTTCAGGATATTACTCCCGCAGACTTACCCCTCATTCCACTCTCGATTGGTGAGCCTAAGCATCCTGCACCCGAGTTTGTGAAACAAGCCATTATCGATAATTTTCAGCATTTATCGACCTACCCAAACAGTAAAGGTGTACCCGAGTTACGCACCAGTATTGCAAACTGGCTAACCCGTCGTTTTCGGCTCAATCAGATTAGTGCAGAAAACAATATATTGCCTGTTTCTGGCACTCGTGAAGCAATCTTTTCTTTTGTTCAAGCATTAGTGAATCGTGAAAACGCGCCTTATGTGGTTATGCCTAATCCGTTCTACCAAATTTATGAAGGTGCCGCTTTACTTGCTGGGGCAAAACCGTATTTTGTAAATTGCACCGAAGAAAATGGTTATCTCGGTGACTTTGATGCTGTGCCTGCTGAAGTCTGGGAGAAAACAGCTCTGTTATTTGTCTGTACACCGGGCAATCCAACTGGTGCGGTGTTATCAAAAGAACAATTCAAAAAATTAATCGCACTTTCAGACCAATATGGTTTTGTCATTGCATCGGATGAATGCTATTCAGAGCTTTGGTTTGATACTGCACCTGTGGGCCTACTCGAAGTTTGTGCTGAAATAGGTCGAGACGACTACAAAAACTGTGTCGTATTCCACTCATTGTCTAAACGCTCAAACTTACCGGGTATGCGTTCTGGCTTTGTCGCTGGTGATACAGCTTTACTCAAGCCTTATTTACAATACCGTACCTACCATGGTGCAGCGATGCCTGTACAGCACCAACTGGCTTCGATAGCGGCATGGGATGACGAAGCGCATGTTGAAGAAAATCGTGTGCAATATCGTGCAAAATTTGATTTATTTCAAAAGGAATTGGGCCATGTACTGCCCTTACAAAAACCAGATGCGGGCTTTTACTACTGGTTGAAAGTAGATAATGACGAAACTTTTGCAAAAATGCTCATGGAAAAAGCACATGTCAAAGTGCTTCCTGGACGTTATTTGTCACGCGATACTGAGCAAGGTAACCCAGGCGAAAACCATGTACGTCTTGCGCTAGTTGCAGATCTTGCACAGTGTGAACAAGTCATTGCTCGCCTTAAAGCAATTTTATAAATAAGCTCATCTAAAAAGAAAACCTCCCATAACGGAGGTTTTCTTTTAATCAATTCTAAAAAATAAGAGGCCTAATCTATGTCCCTTATTTTTAATCATCCAGATACCATGAGCATGATTGCAAACCCAAGAAAACAAGTCCCTGACATCTTATAAAGCCAATTGAGGCGCTGAGTTAAAAAATGATTCCAGCACTTCCAACTCAATAACTTAAGCACCAACAGATTCCATATCAGAACCACAGTCACCATCCAGAGACTCATTAAAAGCAAAGTATAAAAATCAAATTTTGCATAAACCAGCAATATCAAACTACTATAGAACATCATATTTTTAGGATTCAGCAAACTTGACTGTAAACCTTGAGTAAAACATAGAATTCTATTTTGATGAGGCGTGGAGTCATGCGCTTGAACTTCAACATTTTCATGATGCTTATAGCGGAAACACTGCATAGACAAATACAACAAATACGCAACACCTAATCCTTGTAGCAACATCAGAACAAAAGCATGAATATGCCCAAGCCACCCCAGTAAAGTAAAAATCAGCGCTAGAATAAAAGCATTCCCAGCCACTATACCGAAAACTGTATATCGAGCCCTTCTTTGACCACTGTTTAATGCCGTCATCAGAATCAGGAAAAAATCAGGGCCAGGAGAAAGCAAAGCCACAAAATGCGTCACAGCAATAACAATAAAAAACTCCATCACTTATCTCTCTTTAAAAGTGAGACAAGCCTAACGATGGATGAAGATCAACTCTTGGATAAAATTGCGCGATGTTGCTTTTGATAGAGCTTAGGCGTAGTGCCCGTTAAATTTTTAAAAACACGATGAAAATGACTTTGGTCACTAAAGCCCAGCGTATAACTCAGTTGCGCTATATCCATACCTTGTTTTAAAAAGGTACGTGCATCATTAATTTTATAATTCAATTGATAAGCGTGCGGCGTCATACCTAAAGACGATTTAAATAGCCGAATAATGGCATACCGACTCAACTGGACTTCTTGCGACATTTGCTCTAATGATAAAAACACATCAGCATCCTGAATCATCGATAAAAGCTGCTTAAACTCTTGCTGTGCATAGTGTTGAGGAGCAAGAAATTCTAGCTGAATATATGGAAATAAAAGCTCAGTAAGTGTTGTGATTAAGCTTTGTTCTTTTTCCCAATAAGACAGTGCAGTATCAAATAATTGACTGTTAAGACAACTGAAGTCATGATACATCTTAGGCTGTTTATACAGCACGGGTTTGAACTGCGGTATGTCTTGATAAGCATCTTTATGTGCAGTTTCTTGTAATAACTGATTCAACCAATGTGCATCTAAATGCATCATTTGGTAGCTCCAAGCCTGATCTGGAACAGGATTACACGCATGTTCTACATGTGCAGGAACCAATACCAAAGTACGAGCGTCTATTTGTTGCGTTCCACCGAAGTGGCTAGTGAAAATACTGTTGCCTTGATCCACTGCTCCAATTGAAAATGTCGGATGACTATGAGCTTTATAACAAGCACGACTTGCACATGCCCGACGTGTTTCCACATAAGGCATGCGCGGATCACTCCAAAATTCAACTGAAGCGCCTTGCTCTTTCATCACTGACAACACATCAACAGATTATTGTTGTAATGCTTTTTCAATATCTGCCTGAATCGCTTCAGGCTTGGTGGTTGGCGCATAACGATTAATTACTTTGCCATCTTTACCAATCAAAAATTTGGTAAAATTCCACTTAATGCCGCTGCCGAGAATCCCTTTGCTGTTATTGGTTAAATAACGGAATATGGCGTGGGCTTCAGGGCCTTTAACATCGACTTTGGAAAACATGGGAAAAGTCACCCCATAGTTTTTCTGACAATACGTTCCTATTTGTTCGTTGCTACCCGGATCTTGCCCCCCAAACTGATTACAAGGAAAGCCCAACACCTCAAACCCTTGTGCATGATATTGCTCATAAATTTTTTCTAGTCCAGCAAATTGTGGTGTAAAACCACATTTACTGGCCGTATTGACGATGAGCAGCACTTCGCCCTCATAGTCAGCAAAGGATTTATTTTTTCCATCTAACAATTCCGCTTCAAACTGATAAATGTTGGTCATGGATAAGTATCCTCATCACTTTTTTCTTGTGTTTCTAGTTCTAATGAAGCCGAGTTTACACAGTAACGTAAACCTGTAGGCTCAGGTCCATCTGTAAAAACATGGCCTAAATGAGCATCACAGTGATGACATACAATTTCTGTACGCACCATGCCATGTGTTGTATCTTGATGCTCTTCTATCACAGTCGTATTGAGTGGCTTATAAAAACTTGGCCAGCCGCAACCACTGTCATATTTATTTTCAGAATTAAATAATGGCGTACCACAGCAACGGCATACATAAGTGCCGGCTTGTTTAGTATTCCAATATTTCCCCGTAAAGGCTGGTTCCGTCCCCTTTTGTCGCGTAATGCGAAATTCGTCAGGTGATAACTCTCTTTGCCATTCTCGGTCTGTTTTATTGAGTTTTCCCATGATTACGTCCCTTTCTATCTTGCTATTTAAAATAGGATAATCCTATATTTACGTGATTCAACTTAAAATTTCTAGTGTTTAGTTCACAATTTACAAAAGACCTATAATTCCAATAAAAGCAAAAAGAAAGCAATTAATAAAAACGGTAAGCAATTTATTTTCTTAAATGCTTTTTTGTGAGCAAATTTAATGTTAGTCTTATTGACATTCTTGCTCAGGATTAAAAAATGTCGCAAAAAAAGAGCGTTATTTTTAAACATCTACTACCTGTGATTAAACAATATCAACAGGTGGGTTTTACGCATGAAAAAATTGTTGCTTTACTCAGAGATGAACATGATCTCGATCTAGTGACAACTGAAACATTTAAAAGCTATTTATACCGTTATGCAAAAGTGACCTCCACTCTTTCCGAGAACATCAAAATGCCGAACACTCTCCAAACCCCACGCGAAATAAAAAAATCGTCTAAGCTCGAGCATGTATGCTACGACATCCGTGGACCAGTGTTACGAGCGGCCAATGAAATGGAAGAAGCCGGCCATAAGATTATCAAACTCAATATTGGTAACCCTGCACCGTTTGGTTTTGAGGCTCCTCAAGAGATTATTAATGATGTAGCTTTAAACCTGCCAAATGCAGTGGGCTATACCGACTCAAAAGGGATTTTCCCTGCGCGTAAAGCCATCTGTCAGTACTACCAACAAAAAGGCATTTTAGATATGCACGTTAATGACGTGTATATCGGAAATGGTGTCTCTGAATTAATCGTGATGGCCATGCAAGGCTTGTTAGATGATGGTGACGAGATGCTCGTGCCGATGCCTGACTATCCCCTTTGGACGGCTGCGGTAAATCTTTCAGGCGGTACAGCTATTCATTATAAATGTGATGAAGAAAACTTTTGGTATCCCGACATTGCTGATATGGAGAGTAAAATCACACCACGTACCCGCGGTATCGTGATTATCAATCCAAACAACCCAACAGGTGCAGTTTATCCACGTCATGTACTTGAGCAAATTGTCGCATTGGCTAAAAAGCATGATTTGATTTTGTTTGCAGATGAAATTTACGACAAAATCGTTTATGACGGTATTGAGCATGTTTCTGTCGCAGCATTAGCGGGTGACCAACTCTGTATCTCTTTCAATGGCTTATCTAAAGCATACCGTATTGCGGGTTACCGTTCAGGCTGGATGGCCATCACAGGCGATAAGTCTCGTGCAGTCGACTATATTGAAGGTTTAGATATGCTCGCTTCTATGCGTTTGTGTGCCAACCACCAAGCACAGTATGCCATTCAAACTGCTTTAGGCGGCTACCAGTCAATCAATGATTTAATTCGTCCAGGCGGTCGTTTATACGAACAGCGTAATATTGCTTGGCAAATGTTGAATGATATTCCGGGTGTATCTTGTGTTAAGCCTGAAGGTGCAATGTATTGCTTCCCGAAATTGGACCCAGAAATCTATCCCGTTCAGGATGATGAAAAACTGATGCTTGATCTACTTCGTGCGGAAAAAGTACTTCTGGTTCAAGGCACAGGCTTTAACTGGCCAACACCAGATCACTTCCGTGTGGTGTTCTTACCTGCTGAAAATGAACTACGTGAAGCCATTACCCGAGTAGGTCGTTTCCTTGCGAAAATGCGTTAATTGATCACTTAAAAAAAGCCGTACTTTATGTACGGTTTTTTTATTTACAAAACTGTAATACTTCACTTTTTAAGTTTGGCATAAGTTTAAATTAAGCAGCCACATTGCTGTGATTCCATGTACATGATGGGGAGTCGCTTATGGGGACAATTGCGGTAACATCTTGGAAATACAACGCTTCCACACGCTATTTAAAAATTTTCTATGCCGATGGTTCAGGCGAGCTGTACCACCCTGTGCCTGAATTTATTTATAACAACTTAGTTCGATGTAATAATAAAACAGCCTTTGTTCATAAATATTTAGAATATGATTTGCACTTTACGCGCTTAAGTATTCATTAATTTTTGAAGCTCAAACAATCAGGATTTATCCTGATTGTTTTTCATGATCGCACGTCACCACCAACAAGCCCGCACCAATCGCCAGTGTAGACAAACTAAACTGTTCGTCCTGCTGAATAAGCGCGATAAAGTCCGTGACTTGATCTGCATGCGATAGAACATTATCAACCACCAAAACGCCACGCTTAGCACATATCAATCGTTTCAAATCTGGCCAATAGTCGATATAAGCATCACGCTCTGCATCCAGCAATATAAAATCAAAGATGGCTTGCGACTGCTTCAAATATTTAGCTGCATCACCGACCCAAAACTCAACGCCATTGGATAAATTGAAATCCGCAAGATGACTAGCGGCTTGTTGACTTCTGTCAGCATCAATTTCCAAAGTGGTTAATCGAGCATTCACTTGCTGTGCTGCATAAGCTAACCATAAGGTTGAGTAACCTGTGGATGTACCTATTTCTAATATCTGCTCAGGCTGCTGAATATGAACCAGTTGCGCCAAAAATTGTGCAGACTCAGGCTCAATATTGCGAAAGCGTGCAATACGATCTGTTTGCTCACTATCATGTTCTTGAAAGCGATGATATAAGGCCGATACTTTACTCAAAAATTCTGCATGCATCATCAAATTCCCCTTTGTAGTTCTTTGCTATTTTTTTTTATACTTCTTGAATCAGTTTAAAGCGCTCAACTTCACGATCATCTTCTAGCATTACCGTTTCAGTAAACATGACAAGTGGACGTACCCAAATCGAATAATCACCATATAAACACTGATAAACCACCAGTTTTTCTTCGGTTTCACTATGCGTCGCCACATGTAAAACTTGATACAGTTGCCCTTTATAATGCTGATAGATACCACGCTGTAGTTGCATCACTTGCTTCCCTATTTTTTAACTGTCTCGATCATACCTAATTTATACGGCTTAAACTGCAAATCACTTGAAGAATCATTTAAATCCCCCATATAGCTTTATGAAATGATTGAAGAAAATATCTTAAAATCTATAAAACCGATTACTAGAATAAAAACAAACTGTTTTATCTGTTTTTAGGTTTACTCTATGATTCTTCTATCAAATAAATTTATAGACTGCTTTGGAGAGCTTAACAATGTTAGATCAAAATACTTCAGCTCAATTAAAAACACTTCTTGAACGCCTTGAAGCTCCGATTGAATTGGTTGCGACTTTGAATGGTTCTGAGAAATCAGACAAAATTAAAGAATTGGTTGAAGAGGTTGCAGCACTGTCCCCACTGGTGACTGCACGTTTTGATGGTCAAAACTCACGTGCACCTAGCTTTGGTGTGGCAAAAGCCGGTGAAGAGCCTCGTGTGTTCTTTGCGGGTTTACCGATGGGACATGAGTTCACCTCTTTGATTTTGGCATTGTTACAAACCTCAGGTTATGCACCTAAAGTATCGGATGAAGTTTTAGCTTCAATCAAAGGTTTGGGCATCCAGTCTGACTTTGACGTATTTGTCTCTTTAAGCTGTCATAACTGCCCAGACGTCGTACAAGCGTTGAACCTGATTGCTATTTACAATCCGGGTACGACAGCCACCATGATTGATGGGGCATTCTTCCAAGACGAAGTTGAAGAACGCAAAATCATGGCTGTACCAATGGTGTTCCAAGACAATAACCATATCGGTCAAGGCCGTATGACCTTGGAAGAGATTGTTGCCAAACTGGATACCAATTCCGCTGCCAAAGAAGCTGAAAAACTCAATGCCAAAGATGCTTTTGATGTTTTAGTGATTGGTGGTGGTCCTGCGGGAAATACCTCAGCCATTTATGCTGCGCGTAAAGGCATTAAAACCGGGATTGTGGCTGAACGTATGGGTGGTCAAGTCATGGATACCATGGACATTGAAAACTATACCTCGATTCAAAAGACCCAAGGGCCGAAGTTTGCTGCTGAAATGGAAGCACATGTACGTGAGTATGGTGTGGACATTATGAACTTACAACGTGTTTCTCACATCAAAGGTGCAGATGAGACCGCGAATGGCTTAGTTGAAGTCACCTTAGAAAATGGTGCGAAGCTTGAATCTAAAACGGTAATTCTTTCAACAGGTGCACGTTGGAGAGAAATGAATGTGCCAGGCGAAGCAGAATATCGTACTCGTGGTGTTGCCTACTGCCCACACTGTGATGGTCCACTGTTTAAAGGCAAACGTGTTGCAGTAATTGGTGGGGGTAACTCAGGTGTCGAAGCTGCGATTGATCTTGCGGGGATTGTTGAACATGTGAATTTGGTTGAGTTTGATAGCAAATTACGTGCTGACCAAGTGTTGCAAGACAAATTGCATAGCTTACCTAATACCACAGAGATCCTAAATGCACTCTCGACTGAAGTTGTGGGTGATGGTCAGCAAGTGACAGCATTGAAATATAAAGACCGTGCAACTGATGTAGAACATACGGTAGAGCTTGCAGGAATCTTTGTACAAATTGGTTTATTACCAAACACCGATTTCTTAAAAGAAACAACGGTTGAGCTTTCAAACCGTGGTGAGATTGTGATTAACGATCGCAACGAAACCAATGTCAAAGGTGTATTTGCCGCAGGTGACTGTACGACAGTACCTTACAAGCAAATCATCATTGCCACAGGTGAAGGTGCAAAAGCAGCTCTGTCTGCTTTTGATTATATTATTCGTTCTGGGCTGTAACCTCGCCTATAGTTAAAACATTTGAGGGCCTATAACTCCTTGTCAATTATAGGCCTTTTATCACGCTGTTTTTTATAAAAAATTACATTTTTTTAACAATAATGCAGTCTGTTTTACATTCAAAGTAGATTATATTTTGCCCAACCCCTACTTTTGGGTATAAAACGAAAAGGATATGAAAATGAATAAATTACTTATTGCTTTAGGTCTTGCTGCTGCTGTTG
Source organism: Acinetobacter sp. CAU_H_S139_7 (assembly GCF_058599305.1). Taxonomy (NCBI): domain Bacteria; kingdom Pseudomonadati; phylum Pseudomonadota; class Gammaproteobacteria; order Moraxellales; family Moraxellaceae; genus Acinetobacter; species Acinetobacter sp. CAU_H_S139_7. The sequence continues at coordinate 1,435,675 of NZ_CM178651.1, read as the reverse complement.
TTTTAGTGGGTTGTTCAAAAGAAAAAGCACCTGAAACAGGTGCAACGACAGGTGAACACCTTGAAAATGCTGCTGAACAAGCAGGTCATGATATTAATAGCGCGACGAGTGAAGCCGTATCTGACACTCAAAAAGCTGCAGATAAAGCATCTGCAAAAATTGGCGCTGCCGCTGACGAAGCTGCTGCGAAAACAGAAGCTGCTGCTGAAGATGTTAAAAATGCCTCTAAAGAAGCAACAGCTCATGTTGCTGGTGCAGTAGAACAAGGCGCTGCTGATGTAAAAGAAAAAGCGCAATAATATTTCTAAGCTTAAAAAAGCCTCCCACTCGGAGGCTTTTTTATGGGCTGTGTTATAGTAGATGAAACATGCATTATTAAATAAATCATAACTTTAAAATTTGAGGATGATCTATCGTCATGTCCTATTCTCACCATGTTGAACCTCATTTAATTCATCGTACTGGTTGGCTACGTGCAGCGGTCTTGGGTGCCAATGACGGCATCATTTCAGTGACCAGTTTGATTATGGGGATGGCAGCCAGTGGCGCAACCAGCCATACCTTACTCATCACGTGTATTGCAGGGCTTATTTCAGGTGCGAGCTCTATGGCTGCGGGTGAGTATATTTCGGTGAAGTCACAATCAGATATTGAAGAAGCCGACTTAAAACATGAAGCCAGAGAACTGGATAAAAACCCGCACTTAGAACTCAAAGAACTGACTCAAATTTATATACAACGTGGACTAGAGCCTGAACTGGCGCATGAAGTCGCAGTGCAACTCAGCGCACATGATGCACTGTCTGCACATGCCCGTGATGAAATAGGCATCCATGAAAATACCAGTGCCAAGCCACTTGAAGCTGCGGGTTCTTCTGCCCTCGCCTTTTCACTAGGTGCTCTGTTTCCCATGCTGGCCATTCTATTAAGCCCTCAAGGTTATCTGACTCAGTCAGTTGCTCTTACAGGGGTACTATCGTTGTTCGGTTTAGGCGCTTTATCAAGTTACTTTTCTGGGACTTCCATGTGGACAGGTGCATTTCGCGTGACGCTATGGGGGATTTTCGCGATGCTGTTTGCCAGTTGGATTGGTTCCCTATTTAATGTGCATGTTTAACGTTAACAACAGGATAAGCGTTAACAATCTACCTATTTAAATAGTAAAAAGTCCATGGATTGAATGGGCTTTTTACTATTTACAGCATCATTTATCATCAACTTTAAGCTTGCACATTTTTCTCTGAGCCACTACTCAGATGCACTATTACTGATGACTGAAGTTCCATTCTACAGGTGCAACAGCTTATTTTTTAATTAGCATGAATTGCTTAACGTCTGTTCTCCTTCCCATAACAGCCCAAAACATCATAGAAAATGATGAGTCAATGCCTTACTTACATCTCGCTAGATTGTTTTTTCATTCATATAACGCCAGTAGCGTTTAGGAACATATTGCACATGTAGTTTGATATTTGCTCTTGCCTCGATGTTGATACTTTTAAAATAATCTTTCCATAACTGGTCATACAGCAGCTCATCATCATCTAATTCAACACTAAAGGACTGACTGCGTCCGACTTTGTGTGCAAGATCAATTTGATCCACATCCATTTCCACCTGATGGACGGCTGTCAAATCATAATAAAGTCCGAAATTCCTTTTTTCATCATAAATCAACCATCTTTGATCTTGATATCGGTTTCTAAAATGCCGTTCTATCAGCGGTAAAACATTAAAATCCGGCTGTACCAGACTTAAAAACAATCCATCCTGACATTTTTTAAAGCGGACAAAAGCTTCCATACGATGCTTTTCCCTGCCCACTTGTTTGGCCCACTGCGAAACAGCCAATACATCCGCATGCGCATAGTTACGATCTACCGCATGTGTATTTTTAAATACATAGCTACAGAAATTAAAAAGATGTTGATGTACCTGTTCCTGCTCAGACAGAAAGCAATAATAAAAAGATCGTAGACTCTCAGCCGTAATTTTTTGCTTTAACCCGCGCCAAACTCGCTCTGCGTGTTCGTCATTTGAAGCAACCTCAATACACTCATCAAACAAGCTGGCTTGGGAATTGTTAGATGAAAGCTTGACGTCAAAATCTTTAAACTGAAAGCTTCTATATACACAACTCAGTAGTCCAGTCATGGTTCGATCAAAGCGATATATCGACATACTAAAAACCGAAGCCCAGTTGAGGCGAAAGCTGTTTTTGATATTTGGATTGCCCCGATTGCAAAATGTGCTGCCGAATCTGGTTCGCTTGTTGTTCTTTTTTAAACTTTGGCGTATCTGCACAGCGAATAAAATACTGTGCCCGATTGTAAGCAATGCCCATATGCTTTAGTTGATCGATATGAATCTGCCCAAAACGACGAGCTTGCACAATTTTTTTAGCCGATTGAACACCTATACCCGGGACACGTAAAATCATACGATAATCTGCATGTTGAATATCAACAGGAAAATGCTCAGGGTTACGTAATGCCCAACTTAGCTTCGGGTCGATGTCCAAATCTAAATTCGGATGCTGATCATTCACGATTTCCTGCGCATCAAAACCATAGAAACGCATGAGCCAATCCGACTGGTACAGCCGATTTTCTCTTAATAATGGCGGAGCAGAACCCACAACAGGAAGCATTTTTTCCTGTTCATTGATTGGGATATAGCCTGAAAAATACACCCGTTTGAGCTGATACACTTTGTAATGATGATCTGCCATTAAAATAATATCTTTGTCTGTTTCTTGATGTGCGCCCACCACCATCTGAGTGGTTTGTCCCGCTGGTACAAACTTCGGTACATGCTGAATCACACGCCGCTCATCCGTCAACTGAATTAAGCGATCGCGTACAATGCCTAAGTCCTTTTGTACTTCTGCATGTGATTTCTCAGGTGCAAACTGTTTTAAACCAACTTCCGTTGGCATTTCCAAGTTAATACTCATGCGGTCTACATATAAGCCCGCCTCGGTAATAATTTCTTGGGAGGCACCTGGTATCGTTTTTAGGTGAATATAACCATTAAAATTTTCTTCAAGGCGTAACTTTTTCACCACTTGTAGCATTCGCTCCATAGTGAAATCAGCTGATTTAAAAATACCTGAACTGAGAAATAAACCTTCAATATAATTGCGGCGGTAAAAGTTGATGGTTAAATCCACCACTTCTTGTACAGTAAAAGCGGCTCGCTTGACATCGTTAGAGCGTCTAGAAACACAGTAGGAACAATCAAAAATACAGACATTTGAAAATAGAATTTTAAGTAATGAAACACAACGACCATCTTCTGTATAACTATGACAGATACCGTTCCCTGTATTTCCCAAACCTTGTTTTTTGTTTTTACGATTGCTACCACTGGACGAACAGGACACGTCATATTTAGCTGCATCAGCTAGAATCTGTAGCTTTTCACGGATACGATCGGTCATGACGATCCTCGGTAAAATCTAAAATAAAAGTATAAAAAATTTCAGACTAAAAGCATTGCCAATACACATACCCAACGACATGGCTTGTCGCTAAAAACCGAAAAATAAACGTGATTGATTTAGATATTTTTCGAGAAAATACTGAATATTATTTGCCAATTTTGCAGTGCTTGGGCAAAGTGTCTATATGTTAAAGGAGCAAGTACATGTCTTTATTATTAGAACGTCTTGAAATTAAACATCCTATCTTCCTTGCACCGATGGCTGGTGTTTCTACACCAGAGCTTGCGGCGGAGGTTTCAAATCAAGGCGGGCTAGGCTCACTTGGATTAGGTGCAAACACCGCAGAAACCGCACGTAGCCAAATTTTAAAAACCCAAGCACTGACCGAACAACCTTTTCAAGTTAATTTTTTCTGTCATCAAAGTGTCGAACTTGATCCAGCTATCGCACAAACATGGATTGATTTTGTAAGACCTAATTTTGAACAATACGATGCAGAACCACCCACGCAACTGCACTGTATTTATCCTAGCTTTTTGGACAATGATGACTTTTTAAATGTCGTACTTGAAACTCGCCCTAAAGCCGTCAGTTTTCACTTCGGTGTTCCGCATCCGCACCAAATACAGGCGCTAAAAGACGCTGGCATTTTAACCATGGTTTCTGCAACCAACTTAGCGGAAGCACGGGCCATTGAAGCAGCAGGGATTGATTTTATTATTGCTCAAGGCATAGAAGCAGGTGGACACCGCGGGATTTTTAATGAACATTTTGATAGTGCAATACGTACGATCGACCTCGTACAACTTCTGACGCAGCACTGTCGGTGCCCTATTATTGCTGCGGGTGGCATTATGAATGGTACACAGGCTCAGCAGATGTTAAGCCTCGGCGCGAGTGCGGTACAGTTGGGAACAGCTTTCGTACAATGCAAAACGTCGAATGCCAATGATGCCTACCGTCATGCACTTTTCCATGAGCACATCACACAAATAAGTGCCAGTATTTCAGGTCGCCCAGCTCGCGGCTTACTGGGTCACTGGCATACCCAGATTGATCTACCGAACCGCCCTGCTGTTGCTGCATATCCCTACTGTTATGATCTTGGAAAACAATTACATGCCGCAGCAAGTAAACAAGGCGATCAAGGCTTTGGTGCATTTTGGGCAGGTACGAATGTTTCGCAAATTCGTGCCATGGAAGCACCTGACTTAATTAACCAATTGTTGGTTGAAATGCAACAAGTCAGTTATTAAGTCTCATTATTCACTCAAAGCTCCATACGTGGAGCTTTGTTTATTTGGTTTCTAACAAATTGACCTGTTCAACCTGTACGTCATTCATGGTTTCACCATGTATGAGTAATTGGTCAAAGTAGTCAGCGACCACTTTAAATTGTTCAGTTGTACTTTCCACTTTGTACATGTTCTGGCGAAATTCATTACTTGAACGTAAACCTTTGGTGTACCAAGCAATATGTTTACGTGCAATTCGGCAGCCAGAGTATTCCCCGTAAAATGTGTACAGTTCAGCAAGATGTCCAAGTAGAATTTCTTTTACTTCTTGAATGCTTGGCGCTGTCAAATGTTCACCTGTCTCCAAATAATGTGCGATTTCACGAAAAATCCATGGACGCCCTTGCGCAGCGCGACCAATCATAATTGCATCTGCACCAGTATAATCGAGCACGTATTTGGCTTTTTCTGGACTATCAATATCCCCATTGGCAACCACTGGTATACGAATCAGCTGTTTTACTTCTTTAATCAAATCATAACGAGCCGTATTCAAATACATGTCTTCACGGGTCCGCCCATGCAATGCTAACGCAGCAATACCCGCCTCTTCCGCTCGTTTCGCTACACGCAAGATATTTTCATGGCCATTCAAAAAACCCAAACGCGTTTTAAGTGTTACAGGTACATCAACTGCAGCAACAACTTCATCCAAAATTCGAGCCACCAAGTCTTCGTCTTTTAAAAGTGCAGAACCCGCCAGCTTATTACAGACTTTCTTGGCAGGGCACCCCATATTGATGTCCACAATTTGAGCACCATTTGAAACCTGATATCGTGCAGCTTCCGCTAACTCTTTGGGATCTGATCCTGCAATTTGTGCTGAAATCGGTGCCAATTCACCATCAAAGTTAGCACGATATAAGCTTTTTTTACTCATCCGTAATGTTTGATCTGATGTCATCATTTCACTGACAGCATGGCCTGCACCAAAGTATTTACAGAGTGTGCGAAATGGACGATCTGTTACGCCTGCCATCGGAGCGACCCAAAGTTTCTTACCTATTGGTTTATCAAACAATTCTTTAATTACATTGTTTTGACTCAATTTCTTTAACCTCGTTTAACTTCTTTGAATCGCTTTTTATTGACTTCTAGCAGCTTCCTATTTGCACCGCTTAAAAGTTATGGTGCAAATCACATGGGTACGGTTACTAAACGTCAATAAAAGATGGAACTATACGTTATCGTGCTCAAGTACGTGTGCAACGAGAAAGCTACCCTATTTATAAAGTCTCAAAAACTTTTAGCAAAAAATCATTAGCAGACGAATGGATTAAACGTACTGAAGCTGAAATAGAGCTGAATCCAAAAAAGATGCTCAATCCTCAAGAGAAGTTAAAGCATGCAACTTTGGCTGACTTTATTAAGAGATACCTTGAAGAGGCAGATAATTTTGCTCGAACAAAAACATGGTCACTAAATAACATCGCTAGTTTAGAGATTTCAGAGAAAAATATCTATTCATTAACTCGCCAAGATTTTGCTGATTTTGCAATTACTCGACGTAAAGGTGATCCTTTAAAAGGTACTGAAGGGGTTGCTCCTTCCACAGCATTAAAAGATTTAAGCCATATTAAGGCAGTGTTGATCCATGTTGAACATGTTTGGGGTGCGCCTTTAGAAGAAGACGTTGTTGAATATGACAAAGCGCTAACAGGTTTACGAAAATCAAGAATCGTCACTAAGTCTAAGACTCGTGACCGATTACCAACCTTTGAAGAGCTTCAGGCATTAACAACGCATTTTTACAAAAACTGGAAGCATAAACTAAATCTGTACCTATGCATCTGATCATTTGGTTTGCAATCTACTCAGGACTTCAGGAAGATGAAATTTGTTCTTTGCGATTAGCTGATTACGATCGTCACAATACACAATGGTTGGTTCGAGATGCTACCCCCCCGAAGGGTCTGAGGGTAACCATAAGTACGCGCACCTTGAAACTAAAGCAATCGATTTAGTAAATAAATTCTTGGATAAAGAAACCAGATTAAGAATGTTAGGCCTTGGGCGTAGTGAAGCATTACTTGTACCAATAAATACAGCTACGGTTTCAACTTACTTTACAAGAGCATGCTCTCATCTTGGTATTGAGGGGTTACGCTTTCATGACTTAAGGCACAAGGCTGCAACGCGATATGCTGAAGATGGATTTTCTATTCCAAAACTTCAAACCATTACTCTTCATGAGTCTTGGAACACATTATAAAGGTATGTGAATCTCAAAAAACGAGGTGAATATAGATTAGATTTTGCTGAAGCTATGGCAAATGCTGAATCTGACTATGGTAATCATTATAGAGAATGGAATAAGAAACAACGTAATCTTTCAGAGATGGATGTATTCGAAGCGCACGACTTAAGCCAGAATAGCGAAATTAAAGTACCTTTCACATTTATTTACACTCAGCTTAATCAATTTATTGAGCATCATAAACAAAGCAAATTTTTTATTCGAAAGCATGTAAAAAAATTACAAACCCCTCACCCTTTTTTATGGAACACAGACAAGCAGGAATTCTATATTTCTGAAATTCAAATTGCATGGGAAGATTGGTTTGTGGAAAATGGCGATGTCAATTGGTTTGAACTTCCAGCTGAGTCTTCTCATTTTAGCTTTAAGCAAAATAAGGTGATTCTACTTTATAAAAATCGTGTATTAGAGTTTGATCAAGAATTAAATGCATGGCTGGACATTTCAGATAATTATTATTTTGATGATCATTACCATATTGAAAAAACAACTACAACAAGAGGAAATAATGCTCAAGATTAGTAAATTCATAACGATTCTAGTCGTATTTTTTTCAATATCAAATTTAGCACAAGCTAAACAAACACTTTACTTTCCTAAAAATGATTTAGGATGGGAGGATTTTGATATTGATTATATTTCACACAATAAGTTGGGTGAAAAGACATCAAATAGCGAATTTGATAGGAGAATTAAAGCCCAAATTGTTAAATTTAAATCACATCACGAAGGGGCTTTGTTGCACAAAGATTTGAAATGCAAAGCGCCCCTAATTGAGCCAAATTTAAGGCGTAACTTGGGTAAGTGGTCGACCTAATTCCGTAAATCTGTTAAGGACTGCTACACGTGCATGGATCTCATTCACTTGGCTATCAAAACTCCTTGCACTGAGTTTATCTCCTAATAATTTGATGCAATGCATCTTAGTTTCAACCAAACTTCGCCGATGATAGCCTGACCATTTTTTCCATAGTGTCCTGCCTAAACGTTTAATTGTTCGAAGTAATTCATTTCGCTCTAGCGAGCTACTCTTTGTATCTTTCCATTGTTTCGCATTTTTTCTAGGTGGAATCACCGCATGCCCTTGCCGATCTGCAATGACCTGACGGCATTGCTTGGTGTCATAAGCTCCATCGGTATAAACAGAGTCAATCCGCTCATCTTGTGGAATCTGATTAAGTAAATCACCAAGCACCTGTGAATCACTGACATTATTGGTTGTAAGCTGAACTGCTCGTATTTGCAGGGTTTTAGCATCTATACCAATATGAAGTTTACGCCATTGGCGACGATATTCAGGTCCATGTTTCTTGCGTTTCCATTCGCCCTCACCTAGAAACTTCATGCCTGTAGAGTCCATGAGTAGATGCAGCCCATCGCTACTTTTTTGGTAGCTGATTACAATATCAATATGCTTTTGTCTTCTACAAAGCGTGGTGTAATCTGGAGCTATCCAATTTAATCCGCAAAGTTTAATCAGACTTTGCACAAAGCCAGTGACCATACGTAAAGACAGACGGAATAAGGATTTAATCATTAAGCAGCATTGGATGGCTGCGTCGGAGTAGGTTTGATTTCGCCCTTGTTTGCCTTTTGATGGCGCATACCATTGCGTAGCAGGATCAAACCAAATGGCAATATTTCCGCGACTCATGAGTGCTCGGTTATATGCGGGCCAATTGGTTGTGCGGTAGATTTTGTGTGTAGGCTTCTTCATTTGAAAATTATATCGCTGAAAAACCCTTTACAGATAGGTTTGTGCAACAAAGCCCTTTATTGTACAAAGTTATCCTTCAAAATTTATTTGGCAAGACCAGATTCATTGGCCTTTCGATCATCTATTTAACATAATTGAGCTTATACGAAAGCCCTCACCTAAAGGCTTTCTCAATTCACACACCTCATACAAACCGTGACATTCAACCTTGGTTTAAGTAATGCCCAACGTAAAGCTTCACGCATTTCGTATGAGGTGTATTATATTAATTTTAGGAATTCTTAACTTAATTATTTCACATACTGCCAAACATCAGGATCAATATAGTTCTCATTGATATGATAGCCCTGTGCCATGGCTTCTTTTTCATCAATTTCTCTTGATTTTTTATTTCTTATCAACTCATTTTTAAATGCTTGCTCTAACTCTTTTGATGTCATTTTATAAGTATCAATATTATTCTCTGAATCATCCATTGAATTTCTTTCATCATAGCGAATTGTATTTAAAGCATAACGAACTATATATTGCTCTTTACCGTCTTCAGTTTTTAGGGTTTGTTTTATGCTTAGATCCAAAAGGATACCATTGGCATATAACCGATAGCCGATCGAGTTTCCACCAGTTGTACTAATTATTTTTCGCCATTCGTCATAAGTGAAGATGTAACTTGGGTCAATTACATCATGTCCTTCCATTAAATATCGAATATTGTCTTCTTTTGCTATTCGTGCAGAAAAACGATAAAAATAATTTTTCCACCCTGCCTGATTTATTCGTTTCATTAGATCAACATAGGCTTGGTAGGCTTGTTCTGGATTAACAAATTCCTCTTTATTTAATCCTGCATTAATATCAAGGCCTTGAATGCCATCTTCTTTATGAAAAGACGTACCTAAAACCGAGAAAACATGCTCTATGACTAAAATATTTTCACCATTTTCAACTTTAATCTTACCTAAGTTGGGTGGTGTAAAATCTAATTCTCGAAAACCAGCACCAGAAGGATGTTGATCAACCTGTCCTTCATTATATTGAGCAAAATCTTTAAAACCTTGTTGACCAAAGTGTAAAATATAAGGCTGTTGATTCATGGCTTTTTTCTCTGTATTTTTTGTGTTTGGTTGGCATCCTAAAAGTAGCCATCCGAAAGTTAAGGCGAGGACAAAATTGAAATAGTTAAATTTTTCCATCATTACTATCCTTGCCAACAGTAAAATCTGCCTTACTCTTGCCCCATTCTGCAATAACCCCCAACTCTTTTTCCAAGAATTGACGTCCTTTGTCACTAAGCATCAAACGATGGTATTTTTCTGCTGCTTTCTGAATCCACTCCATACGGCTATCATAATTTTCGACTTTAGTGTTTGCTAAGGGTTCACTGTATACTGTTTCGGGTAAATTACCGAGTACACCTGCATGTCGCCCCTGATATTCTCTTTCTTCCATGCTTTTTATATTATAAGAACTCGGCAAAATACTTTTCGATTTTCTAACAGGCTTAACGCTCTCAACGAAATAATCGCTCGATAGTACTAAAGTACTATCAGGTAAGCGTGTAAAACTTTGTACAGTTGCTTGAGCTTGTACCTTCCAGTCTTTCCATACCAACTCTTGTAAAATATTTCTTTGCTCTTGTACTGCTATCTCCAGAAGGTGATCAAAAAGATTACTCCTAGACAATCTAAATCTATTTTGTCTTGATTCATTCTTTTTTTTAAATACATTTTCAATTTTTGGCAAATACCCAAAAGCTCGTGTTATTTCAGGCGTACTTTGTAAGTGTTTAATAATCGGTAAACAACTTGACCAAGGCACATTTCTAACTTCTTCTTTGATATGCGTAAAGTTTGATACATTACGCTGCGCTCTACACTGACGAAAAGATGCTGAAGACATGCTCCAAGCATAATGCCACGGTGCAATATCCATAAATAACCATAAGTTACCTTTTGCAAAAGTATGTACAGGATCACGAATTACACCTAATGGAATCCATTTATATCCCCATGCTGTCAATCCATGTTTAAATATGGCAGCCACTGTTTTGGAAGCAAATGCACCCAAGCCCATCCAATAATAACGACCAATTAAATCTTTTTTTCCATGATTTTCTTGTTCAAGATAAATTTTGGCATAGACTGAAGCAATGCGTCTTGCCCTAGCCTCGTATCCTGGTTCTAATTTATATAAATTTTTTCTTTTATCTTGTAAATTAGAAACACGCATCATAGCTTCTTGTTGTTGAACTTCCCAAAAAGTTAAACAATCACACTGTGCTGATTTACAACTATTTTCTGTTGTATTTGTATTACTTTCCCAATCCAAACTTCCCACTATTCATCACCTTCATTCGGTTCAATGTCTAACTTCATCCAATTTAAATCAAGCTTTAAGCTTTCTTCTTGTAAAGAGTTTATTCGTTTAGATCGACCTTTATTATCCGCTATGGCTGTCAGTTCATCAGAACCATTGGAAATTTTATAATCAGCACTTTTAAATGGCTCACCAGAAGGTAATAACATTTGAAATTTTTCGTTATAAGGCTCGTAAGCTGGTAGCCCCTTAATATTTACTCCTACTTCGGCCCCACTTTTAAAAAGGTGCTGTCCAGCTTTTGCCTCAAACTTTCCTGGCGTAATGACTGTAATACCATTTTTATTAATAATGATTTGCGAACCGCCCGCCATAAGTTGACCTATATTATTTAATTAGTTAATCAAAGAAATTAAGCTCAAAATTGGCTTAATATAAAAAACGAATACTTCAATGTTTTTTAATTTAGATATGACTTTCATCATTTCCCTTCAGCTGAAGGATAGCATCGTTATTACGGCAGATAAAAAAGAGGTTGTCATAAATGAAGAAGAAATAGACAGTTTTAACGAACATCATACATTAAAACTTCATGCTTGGGATAATGGAGTGATTACTGGGACAGGGGAAAGCTCTGTAATTCATCGTTCCATAGCCCTTTTCAAAAAAGTAGCTCATTCAAATATTCACAAACTACCTCAATGCTTAGAGATATCAAGACAAATCAAGGAGTTAGAAATAGGGAGGTATCATTATCAGGTCGAGAATACCAAAATCCTTTGTAGCAGCTATAGTGAAAATGGAGCCCAACTTTATAAGATAGAGCGTTTTGATAACGCACAACCTTATACATTCACAGCTATTGAACCGATGGATATCACGGTATGGATGTTTGACCCCAATATTGAATTGATTTCCACAGATCTCCAGAATCTTTATACTGATTTAAAGGACTACGCAGCATTTTCTAATCAAGCAGAATGGATCAATTACTATATCAACCGTCTAGCTCCGATTTACCAAAAGCAAAGCCAGCAAGATTTACTGATGAGTCAGAGCTTTGATTTCTTTTTTCAAGCGAAGAATGAATACATTATTGGCCATGTACCAAATACTCAAAATTCAATCCTAGAATTTAAGGAAATTTCTTCTAATTTTGAGTCTATTTAACATAATGGTGCTTATACGAAACTTATTTTGAATTTTTTTTGTTTTTTCATGCAGTTAAAAAGATTTAACTATCCTCAAAAATAGCAAAAAGCCGACTTAGAAACAAGTCGGCTGCTTTTTAAGCACAATTTTCACTTTTTGATAATAAAACCGATTTAAAAACACTCGGAATTTCATTTTTTCTAATTTCTCTGGGCTTTGTTGCACAAACCTATCTCTAAAGGCTTATTCCACAATATAATTTTCAAATGAATAAGCCTACACCTAAAATTTATCGTACAACCAATTGGTCTTCATATAACCGAGCACTCATTAATCGTGGAAATATTGCCATTTGGTTTGATCCTACTACGCAATGGTATGCTCAACCAAAAAGTAAACAAGGTCGAAATCAAACCTATTCTGATGTAGCTATTCAGTGTTGTTTGATGATCAAATCTTTATTTCGATTATCTTTGCGTATGGTCACTGGCTTTGTTCAAAGTCTCATTCATCTGTGTGGTCTAGATTGGACAGCTCCAGATTATTCCACCATTTGTAGAAGACAAAAGCATATTGATATTCAAATTAGCTATGAAAAGAGTTGTAATGGACTGCATCTACTCGTCGATTCCACGGGCTTGAAGTTTTTAGGTGAAGGTGAATGGAAGCGTAAAAAACATCAGCCTGAATATCGTCGACAATGGCGCAAGCTTCATATTGGCATTGATGCTGAAACACTTCAAATACGGGCAGTTCAACTCACAACCAACAATGTGAGTGATTCACAGATGCTTAGTGATTTACTCGATCAGATTCCACAAGATGAACAACTGCATTCCGTATATACCGATGGAGCTTATGATACCAAGCAGTGCAGACAGGCCATTGCGGATCGGCAAGCACAAGCAGTGATTCCACCAAGAAAAAATGCGAAGCCATGGAAAGATAAAAAAATAGGCTCGCTAGAACGCAATGAGTTGCTTCGAACAGTTAAGCATTTAGGAAGAACTATTTGGAAGAAATGGTCAGGCTATCATCGCCGAAGTTTAGTTGAAACCAAGATGCATTGCATTAAATTATTGGGGGATAAACTCAGTGCGAGAAACTTTCAAAGCCAAGTCAATGAGATTCATGCACGTGTGGCAGTATTAAATAAATTTACGGACTTAGGCAGACCACATACCCGAGTTGTCACTTAAATTTGTGTGGATATGGGAAATCTTAACTTTTAAATCTTTGTGCAACAAAGCCATTTCTCTCTGTGAGGTTAGCTAGAAGTATTACCCATCGAATTTGGCAATAAGATGAAGGTTAGCAACTTATCTATCTTTATTCTTAATATTAATTTTTTCTATCTTCCAAATGAGACTCTCTTATCTCTTGTTTTAATCTTTCATTCTCAAAAACAGACCTTATTCCTTTAACTGCAAATTTTAATTTCAAAAATCCAAGTGAACCGTACCGAGATTGTAGGAGACACATTTTCTTGAGAGAATGTCGCTATGACAAGATTAAAATACACCGCAGAAATCAAAGAACGAGCAGTACGTTTGCTGCTTGAATCTGAACAAGATTATCCTTCTACTTGGGCTGCAATTACAGCTATTGCTCCTAAAATCGGTTGTACCCCTGAAACTTTGCGTGCTTGGCATCAAAAACATAAACAACTACAGAATCCAGCCGTAGTGCAACTTCTGTCAGATCAACAGCGTATCAAACAACTAGAACGTGAAAACAAAGAGCTACAACGAGCCAATGAAATTCTTCGTAAGGCAGCTGCTTTTTTCGCACAGGCGGAGTTAGGCCGCCCACACAAATAATGGTTGATTTCATTCGTGATCATAAAGCCCTGTATGGTGTTGAAGCGATTTGTCAAATATTGCCAATTGCCTCATCCACTTACTATCGCCAGCTTGATCTAGTACAGAACCCTGAAAAGCGTTCGAAACGAGATTTACACGATCAACATTATGCTGAGCAAATTAAGTTAATTTGGCAAGAGAGCCATGGGCGTTATGGCATTCGTAAAGTTTGGCAACAACTTAAACAAGAAGGATATTCTATTGCCCTCTGCACGGTAACACGCTTGATGAAACAACTTGAAATACAAGGTGTATGGCGTGGTAAGAATAAGCGTACGACACATCATGATGATCAGCAAAAAAGAGCTGATGATTTAGTTAAGCGTGATTTCACAGCTCAACATCCCAACAACCTTTGGGTCGCTGACTTTACCTATATTCAGACTCATTCTGGGTGGGTATATACGGCATTTATCATTGATGTGTTCTCACGAGCAATCGTTGGTTGGAAAGTTTCCACCCGAATGAATACCGATATGGTACTTCATGCCCTTGAGCATGCACTCAATAGTCGGGGTATGCCTAAGAATGTGATTCATCATAGTGACCGAGGGGTGCAGTATCTTTCAATCCGCTATACTCAGCGATTGGAAACTGCGAACTTAAGAGCCTCTGTAGGAACAACGGGAGACTCGTATGATAATGCACTGGCTGAAACAGTGAATGGTTTATATAAAACGGAGGTGATTGAATATTTGAAATCTGATTGGTTAGGCTTAGCTGATGTTGAATTAGCTACATTGAATTGGGTAGACTGGTTTAACAAAAAGCGGCTACATAGTTCTATTGGCTATGTTTCACCATTTGAGTTTGAAAATATGTACTATGATAAAATCAACACCTTAGATTGTGTTGCATAACTTAAATAAACTGTCTCCGATATAGTCGGTACGGTTCAAAGAGTAATCAATATTATACCGAGAGGGATCCCCACAAGTGTTATACAAAAAAGAATGCCCATGAATATAAGTAATATACCTAATGCCTTAACACCTATAGTTGCAAACTTCTCAGCGGTATTGATTGTTTTTTTCTCAAAATCAATATTTTTTTGAATTAATTGGTCTGTCTTTTTCATATTAATGGTTATTGAAAAACAAAATAATAAGCAACTATATACCACATTTTCAAGAACTTTAGTAAGTCAGTTATCTAGAAATAGTGAAAAGTAGTATAGGTTTTTAGTCATCAATAATGTTTAGTCCTATTTAATATTTTTTGACTTCTTATCTTTTAAGCTAATCAGAAATAGCCCATAACATAAGTCTGGAAATACGGCCATAAAGATAGTCCAAATATCTGTATACATCTTCCACCACTCTTTCGAAATTTCTCCCGTATACCCCCATCCCATAAGAATAAAAAAGACTACGCCCTACAAAAACCACAAAAATCGAATATAGACTGTATTCACGATTAATTATGATGGTGAACAATGCTGAAAACAAAAGTAATGTTATAGGATGGACTAAATTTGCCTAGGAGAGTGGTGGCAGTCCATAGACGGAATAAAGGAGATGCCATAAATGGGAGCAGCAAAAAAATAGAAGACCCTTTTGACACGCTTTTGTTGCTCCAAATGAAGTACCGAAAGCCAGTGGTAGCCATCGAAGAATTGCTTCCTGACTACTTACCTCATCTATCACTGGTTCAAGCAAATAAGCGTGCAAATAAATGGGATTTACCTTTTCCTGTCTTTAAGCCAGATGGTAAATATTCACCTTGGTGCGCCCACCTGAGCGATGTTGCATTATGGTTGACAAGCATTCAGCAAGAGGGTAAAAAAGATTGGACAGCAATGCATAGCTAAAACGCTAAATTATTGATTAAAATCATGAGTGGTTGCACCGCATTTGCACCTTGCATCACTCAAAATGTCCTAAATTATTGTTTATTATAATTATTCAAAAACTATCTGTCCCACCTACCATAGGAGCCACAATCAAATTATTTGACAATTGATACGGACCAATATACATATGAATTCATCACTTTTTCGACCGGCCCA
This sequence comes from Acinetobacter sp. CAU_H_S139_7, assembly GCF_058599305.1. Lineage (NCBI taxonomy): Bacteria > Pseudomonadati > Pseudomonadota > Gammaproteobacteria > Moraxellales > Moraxellaceae > Acinetobacter > Acinetobacter sp. CAU_H_S139_7. Next base: position 1,419,623 of record NZ_CM178651.1, on the reverse strand, counting down.
GTATACTGCATCTACACTTTCGGCTCATCTTTTATCATGTGTTCTGTGACTATGAAATACTCATAATATAAAAAAGCCAGACGAATCTAAGAGGTAACCATCAGATAACCTCTAAATCACATCATTTTTTAAAAAGCATACTTTTTAAGACATTATCTTTGAAAATGAAGTGGTGAATCAATGCCGCGCAGGCATGTAAACCCACGAGTACAATAAAGAGATTCCCTAAAAATTGATGCGCATCTGCAATAGAGTCACTCCCCCAAACAGTGCTCAAAAGCGGTAAATTTAACGATAAAACTTTGAAATTATCAGTAAAACTCGATAATGTCATCCACCCCGCAATTGGAACAATACATAAGCTTAAGTAAAGGAAAAATCTGACCGTTTTAAATAACATTATCTGGTAAGAATTAATTATTTCAGTTTTAGGAATACTTTTTCTATACAGAAAAACAAAACTCAATCTCAAGAAAAATAAAATAAATATTAAAATCCCACCTGCAACATGAATCTGGCCTTTCCAGTCTGTTATTGTGGGATCACCTGCAGTCAGATATACCATTGCAACTAAAGCAAAGGTAATCCAATGCATGATTATTATAGGTTTTGGATAGTTATTCTTCATCGCTTTTCCTAAGTTTTAAATATTTTTATAAAACGGAGCTGTTAAAAAAAAGCTTAAACGAAAAATGTAAAGAAAAATAGAATGCTCTGCTTTTTATTCAGGCTAGGCTTGACTTAAACCTTAAAAATAAATTGCCTGCCTATCCACTATTTCCAACATCTTGAAGATTAGAGTACTTTTAAATACAACATCCTTCATCGCTTCAAGTATTCCTTACATCCTTTGTAAAACTTCTGGTTGAACATTTGTGCTACATCATCTTTTCTAAACACTATGCTCTGCTACCTTTAATTTATTATGATGTATGTAGATAGCCCTAATATCCTTTAGAGTGTTCCATAAATTCATCGATAATTACATCTTCCAGTACATGGCAAAGGTAACCATATAAATAATTTTATAGACTATTGATTATATTGTATAAATCATAAACCAGCATTATTCATTAATTTAAAGTCTAATTTATGATATTAAGAAGAACAGGGAAAACAATAAAGAAACATAGTGATTCACTCCAATATGCCTCAATATTCTGAACACAAAAAATTAACAGCGACTGAATTCAATAGTTTAATGACTATGGCTATTCAGCAATCATTTAATGCGATTGTCATTACAAATGCCTGCTTTGAGAATAATGGCCCACACATCCTTTTCTGCAATCCAGCATTTTGTGAAATGACAGGTTATAGCGAAGAAGAGTTATTGGACAATCGCCCCGTATCTTACAAGGGCCTGAGACAGATCTAACCGTGATTCAGGAATTAAAAGATTGCATATCTAATGGACTATTTTTCCATAACCATACGATTAATTATCGCAAAGATAAAACACCGTACGATGTAGAGTGGAACATCTCCCCGATTAAAACTGAAACAGGTGAAATCACCCATTTTGTATCCGTTCAACGAGATATCACGGAAAAAAACGAAAGTCTTAAATATCAAGCGATGCTGGTTGCAGCAATCAATACAACACCCGATACGATAGTGATCACGGATGATCAAGCTAAAATTAAATTTATGAATCATGCCGCAGAGGAACTCTCGGGCTACACCCTAGCAGATTTAAAAGATGAACCTATCACAAAATTATATCCACATGATCAAAAGCTGATAGAACTACAAAGAATAAAAAATCAGGATATTGAAAATAAAGACCACGTATATGAAAAGCATTTCTTAGAGCTCGTTTCATCCCCTCTAAAAGACCGTAATGGCACAATTACACACAATGTGAGTATCGGTAGAAATATTAATCATCATATCGAGATCAAGAGTCAACTTGAAGAGTGGGCCAATTACGACAGTTTGACGAGCATTTTTAATCGTCGATATGGTGAACATCTTCTAGATACCATTCAAAAAGACATGTGCAATGAAGATAACTCTTGCTGCGTGTTATTGGCTGATATCGATTACTTTAAAACCATTAATGATACTCATGGTCATGCATTAGGAGATAAGGTCTTACAACAAATCATGCATGAGCTCTCCAAAAATTTGCGTAGCAAGGACACTCTCATTCGTTGGGGAGGAGACGAAATATTAATCGTATTACCAAGTATCAAACTAGATTCAGCTTTGAAAATGGCTGATCGACTACGCACAGTCATTGAATCTTGTAAGTTTCCGAGGATTGAAGAAGTGACTATGTCCTTTGGAGTAGTGACTTGGAAAAGGAAAGAGCTTAAAACAAGTGTTCTACGAAGAGCAGACGAGCAATTATATCTTGCTAAAGCAAATGGTCGTAACTGTATATTTCCACACTCAGTACTTTAAGCTAAACCCCTTATAAATCGATAAATTGCCCCAGTTAAAACTTTCTAAGCTCGATATTAAAACTCTAGATCCTAAAAGTCGCATTTTCTAACCTTGATTAAAAAATGCGACTTCATACATTTTAAAATTTATAATTTAACGCAACTACAGCAGACCTGCCGTCTCCCATATAGCCAGTTTTGTAGTTTGCAATGATGCGGGTGTAGTACTGCTCATCAAATAAATTATTAATATTTAGCGACACGCGGGTTTTCTCATTAAGATCATAAGCACCATACAAGCTTGCTACAACATAATCTTTTTGTTCCGCTTTTATTAGGTTAGGCTGAGCTCGTGTTCCCATATTGATATAATCATAGCTTGAACCATACCAGTTTAGACTCCCACCAACTCTCAATCCAGAAAGATCACCACTAAACTGGTAGTTTGTATTGAATTTAGCTGTCTGCTTTGGATTTGCGATATTAATTTTTTTGCCTTTCGCATCCTCTGTGTCATTGTATGCATATCCAAATGTAAGCGTCCATGCATCCGTAAGTTGACCTAATGCTTCAACTTCAAAGCCTTTCGTTTTAGCACCTTTCACAGCTCTATAACGCGCTTCAATGCCATTTAATCCAGTACCAGCAATTTGTTCAGCGACATTGTCTTTTTGAGCATAGAAAACTGCCGCATTGACGTCTAGATGATCATCAAAGAAGCTATTTTTTAAACCTAGCTCTGTATTACTGCCAGTAACAGGATCCAAGAAATTATCATTAGCATCTAAACTCGACTGTGGTTTAAAGATTTCGGTATAACTTGCATAAATAGTGCTAGTTGGAAAAATGTTATACGTAGCAGCCACATAAGGCACAAAAATACTAGATTGCTTTTGCTTTGAAGTCGTACTGATGAGTTGGCCTTGATTGAAGTTACGGGTTTTATAGTCAAACTACTTTATTATTCATACAGGATTCGAAAAAAACTCGAAATAACTCATCGACTGAGTCGATCAACCATTCTTTACGCTTACGTTTAACCCATGCCCACATCTGTTCTATAGGATTTAAATCAGGGCTGTATGCAGGAAGCCAAAGAATTTTATGCCCTTGTTGTTCCAATAACTCCTGAATATCTGCTCTTTTATGAAATGCTGCATTATCCATAACCACTACACTATTTTCTGGTAATGCTGGTATGAGGAATTGCTCAATCCAAAAATGAAAAACATCTGAATTGATTTTGCAGTCAAATAAACCGACTGAAAATAACTTACCCTCATGGATTGCTCCAATGGCATTGGTCTGATTCTTTAATTGCCAATTATATTGCCATAAACAGGGTACTCCTTTTCGTGAGTAGCCATGAGGTCTATAATCATGTGACTTAAAACCACTTTCATCCAGATAAATAATCGGATGGTTTTTTTCTAATTCATTCACTTGCAGAATAAATTTATCCCTAAGCTTTGTATCTGCTTTAGGATGGCTTAACGTCTTTTTTTAACTGTAATATTTAAGCGCTTTAATGCAGCACCAATAGATGAAACACCACAATTAAAACGTGCAGCACGTTCATATTGATAAGCATCAGGATACTTTTCAACATCTTCACGTAAAGCATCATCGTTAATTTTAGAAGGTTTACGTACACGAGTTTTTTTAATCTCTATACGTTTCTTCCATTCAACAATGGTATTTTTATTAATTTCAAATTGTGCAGCTACCGCTCGAATAGAATAACCTTCCTCAAGCTTAGCTAAAATTTTACGTCTAAAATGTTCTGAATAACTCATTGCACCATTGTATTAGTTTTATAATGATTTGACTATAGTCTCCCAGTCAGACATACGTCCACCGGTGAAAATCTTGAACTTGTCTGCGATGTTCCATCGTGTATTAATAAAAGTTCCAAACATTTTGGTGTCTGTTGTTTTGTCTACACCCGTTCTTTCTGGTTTGAAATCAGGAGATGCATTTCCGTAGAAATGTTCAATATCATTAATTGTATTTCCTGCTGAGTAAATAGGGTAAGTGAGTCCATATTCATTAGCTTCTCTATCCCAACCATTAAAACCAAAGACCACTTGATGTTCTCGGTTAAATAAGTCGAATAGTCCATTGACTGTTAAATCATATGTATTTTGATTCAAATCCCCTTCAGATGCCCAATGTGAATAACTTAAACCCGTGCCATCTTTGTTTAAATTTCCATTGTATGCATATGATGTTTTAGCAAATGCATCCAGATCCTGTCGACTGAATGAAAGTTTAGCCTTCCATCTGTCATTAAAATTATGGTCTAAATATACATAACTATTTTGTAATTCACGTTGCCATCTCACCCAGTTCATCGAACCAAAGTTATCTTCTGATGAAAAGTTAGTTTGACTCCCATCGCTATAAAAAATTGGTACACCGCCACCAAGACCATGAGGGTCATCATCTTGGTGATCAATACCCAAAGTAAGTTGAGTTTGATCAGTGAGTTTAGACGTTAATGATCCTGAAATCGTTGTTGTATTCTTTTCATAATAATGTTTCCCTGTTCCACCGTCAGATGTTGCAACAATCAAACGTGCGTTAAGTTTGTCATCAGCTAACAGCCCGCCACTAATATCTCCAGTAAATCTTCGCCCATCGAAAGTATCGTAACTTGCTCCAAGCTGTGCATTAAACTCTTGTGTTGGTTTTTTATGGACCATATTAATTGATGCAGAAGGCTCACCCAGCCCAGTGTTTAGGCCGTTTACCCCCTTTAAAACTTCAATGTGATCATAAATTGCTGTATCAAACACAGGCATGGCAATTACGGAACCACTAACACCTGAATAAGATGATGCAATACCATCAATTTGAATATTATCGACTGCAAACCCACGAATGTTGTAATTTGGGCGTTCGCTATCGTTATATCCAATACTTACTCCGGGTACTTGTTGCATCACGTCTGCAACAGTCGCTAAGCCTTGATCCTGCATTCTTTGCTGTGTAAAAACAGTCACTGTCTGAGGTGTTTCCTTCAATGCAATATTCATTTTGGTTGCTTGAGAAGACTTACTCTTTTTATATTTTTTACTGTTTTCCGTAGCATCCTCCCCGTCTTCAGCCTGCACCACTATAGGAGCTAAACTTGCTACTGGCTCAGATGCTGCTGCATAAAGATATGAACTAAATAAAGGAGTTGAAAGAACGATAAGCCAAATTTTATTAGGTGGGAAATACTGCATACCACAAGTTACCATTTGCAAATGAGAATCATTGTATACTAATTATCATTTATATATTCTGCACAAATAGAATATTTACACAAAATAATTGAGTGTTTATGCGCATGTTCTACATTTATAGGTTATGAGGACAGATCATGCGTATTCTCTCAAGTCCCCTAAAAATTTGTAGATTCGAAGTTTACAATCAGGTCTTGTAAGTTGCCTTCTCGTCGCGTGTAATTCGACGAGAAGTTAGTTTGAGGTATTAATCATACAAATAATTCAGATGAGTAAAATTACATGAAGGCCATTCTAGTTCCATGAGCTCTAGAATGGCCTTGCATAAAATGTTGATGCTATATGTTAAATCTTAGGAATTTAACTAAAAATGTTATCCCGATTCTTTTAGATAGAATTAAAAAGTTCTACATAACATGCTTCAGGCACCATTAGTAATTAATGGTATAACTTAGTGCAAAAGTACGACCTTCCGCTGGGATCGCTAACAATGAGTTAGCATTGGTCACTGCTGCTTGTTGGGCGAATACAGTTTTATATTGATTACCCCATAGATTATAAACACCAAAGTCCATACGGCCTTTCGCTACTGGAAAATGTGCTAATACATCCATAGTCGTATAACCTTTAATCTCTGCTGCACTGTTACTATCACTCAATCCAGCTGCTTTTAACTCTAGGTCATCTTTATAGGCTTTGTCAGTTCCTTTGATTGCAAGCATTTGAGCACGTACACCATAGCCATCTTCATTATTCCATTCTGCAAACAATGTGCCTTTCATTGGTGAAACTGCAAAAGCATTTAACTCATGCCAGTTATTGGCCACATCCTTATACTGGCCTCTTGTATACCCCAAAGTTCCACCCACCTTATAATTTTCCATAAATGGGTAACTTACTGTTGCCTCCGCACCATAAACTCGCTGATCTGTGTCGACAACATTTACAGAACGATTCGAGTTAAATTGAACGACTTTATCAGAGTTATTATAGAAACCTGTTAAGCCCAAATTTAAGCCTGTGTCTTGATTTAAGCGCCAGCCTAGTTCATAGCTATTCACAGTGATTGGAGCGATACCAGACGTGGTTAAAGTATATGCTGCAACGTCACGCAATACGCGTTGTACATCTGGATAACTATAGCCTTGAGAGAAGTTAGCATAAATTTGTTGTACATCATTTAGCTTATAAACAGCACCTAGATTAAACAGAAATTTGTCTGAATCTGTAGAGTCTGCCGCCATTAATGTATATGGCTTACGTGCAGTTAAATAGCTGTCTGTGTCTGCCTGAACATATTGGTAACGTACCCCAGCTTGAATATTAAGCTGATCAGTTACGGCATAGTCCCCTTGCACAAATGTACCAATATTCTGAATTTCAGTATCTGGTCCTGAGCCTTGTTTTTCTCCAGTTGGGGTATAAACTAAACCATTATTGCTTGGCGTGTAGTAGTCCGCCCACTGATGATCTTTTTCCCAGTCATAGTCTAAACCATAAGTTAGTTTTAAATCACGGTCAGCAACTACAAGATCAGACTGTAAAGTTGAACGAATACCTGCGTAATCCACATTGGATTGACTTTGCTTTACACTAACACCGTCAGCTGAATAACCATAAGGTACGAAGCGTGACTTCTCATTTCGATAGTATGCCTCAACATTCAGAACTTGACCTAAAAAATCCTGATTTTGGTACTGCGTATTAAAAGCATAACGTTCAGTAAAAGGCTGATTATCTAAGCTCCAACCTTTGACCGCTTTGTAAGATGGATCTGTTTTTGTGAGTAAATAAGAATAATCAGGCCCATATTCTGTATCTTGTTCATCTTTATAGTACTGAGCACCAAAACTTAAACTTTGGTTGTCAGTTAAATTAAAGTTTAAACGACCATTCACATCAATAGTATCAGTATCCATGGTGCTGCCCTGCCAAGGACTTAATGAAATACGATCCCCATTACCATCAAATTGTGAGCCACGATTGGTATAGTCTAAGCCAAAAAAACCATCAACTTTGTCATTTGCAAATGAAGCTGTTTGTCCAACTTGATAAGCCAAACTATCACCTCGGAAGTTATCTGCCGATGTCACACCCAATTTGGTTTGAAAACTGCCTGGTTCTGATTTATCAGCACGTTTAGTAATAATATTAATAATCCCGCCTGTCGCACCTGAACCATGAATACTGGTCGCACCAGAAACCACTTCAATGTGATCAATCATATTTGGGCTAATACTATTTAACTGACGCGACACATCACGAGAACCTGTTTGTGATACCCCATCAATCATCACAAGTACATTACGACCACGCATGGTTTGACCATAATTACTACTTGTTCCACTACTTGGTGCTAAAGATGGTACAAGTTGAGCCAGAATATCTGCAACTTTACGACCAGTACCCGCCTGTTGAGCAATTTCATCAGCAGAAATGGTTTGGACAGTTCCTGCAATTTCAGCAATAGTTTTGGGTGTACGTGTTGCTGTCATCACGATAGTTGGAAGTTTAGTCTCTGTTTTTTTTGCTTCAGTTAATGCTGAAGTCATATCGTTTGCATAAAGTTGAGTACAAATAGCCGTAGTGAGCAAACAAAGACTAAAGTGAGACAAGCGCATTTTTATTCCTCTTTTGTAAAATATTTTTGAGAATGATAATTATTATTAATTTCAATGTAAAACTTTTTATTATATTTTTTAATGCAGTAAATTCTATCTTTAATACGAAAAAGCAGCCTTCAGTTCAAACAGGTGTTGATCGTCATACGCTAGTATTTCTATACTTACTTTCAAAGAGCTCAAATATGATATAGCTATTATTGTCATACGGCAGAAACCAGCTATGGATTTGGTTTATAAATACTTATTTGCGGAAGACGCTTTTGGAACTCATTTAGGAGCGAATTGAGCTAGCAATATAACGAATAATAGGCAAAGGGCTGCTTTGAAAAACCAATTATTGGAAGAAATTTGGAGATTAAGAATTCCTCGTGGACAAGCTAACAATCCATAAATCAATAGCCTTCATATAGTAAAAGTGCCTAAATCCATATTTTTACAAAATATTTTTGCTAAAAAGACATTTTAGCTATGTCATTAAACTATTTATTAATAAACGTGTTCTGTGTGACATAGCCTCTGCAAATTATCTAAAATAACTGTTCTATAATTTAAATAGATTTGAGAAGGAATGATTTGGGTTGTTTAGGATATTGTAGTATTAGTCGTCACGACCAAATTAAAACTAATAACGTTCAGATCAACTTGAAAATTTTACCGCTATTTAGACTTTGGAAGAACATTTCAAAACCAGGACGAATGTCTTCGCCATCAACAGTAATATATCTTAAATTTGAATGCAACATTGTGCTGCAAGAGTTTTTATCTACAGTTGCCTGAATAGAGTATTCAGTACCGAATTGATCTTTGACAGTAACATTTTTCTTTAACATTTTTTCTATACCTATAATATTAATTCATTTAAAAAACAATATAATCAAATATTTAGTTAGGCAACTTTATAGTTAAATTTAAATAATTGATTTAAAGCGGTATAGAATGTTCTACCATCTAAATTTAAGTCTACTTCGATTCCAGACTGAAGCAGCACACGCTTACCCACTTCAATAGATTTCAATCCATCACGGGTATTTTGCATTTTATTCAGAGGAATTAGCGAGACTATAATTTCAGTACCATTTGAAGATTTAGCAATTAAGGTATTAAGTTTTTTCAATTTTCACCAGTTTTTTTCATATATTCCACCAAGGAATAAATATTTAATTAATAATTTTTAGTCATTAAAAAAGCACTGTTCAGTGCTTTTTTATATTTAATGCTTCTTATAAAGCAACAATATTTACAGCATTTGGGCCTTTTTGACCTTGCTCTATGCTGAATGACACTTGTTGGCCTTCATGCAATGTTTTGAAGCCTGAACTAGCGATTTCGCGAAAGTGAGCAAAAACATCTGGACCAGATTCTTGTTGAATGAAACCAAAGCCTTTAGTTTCATTAAACCATTTAACTGTACCGGTAACTGTAGTAGACATAATATATCCTGCTGAATTTTAATAATTTTAGTCAAAAATAAATGACTAGATGTAACTTTGAAAATAATAAAAGTGGAGCTTAATATCTGAAACAACGGAGGATTATGACTAAAACTGCGATACTTAAAGAAGATTTACTAAACATTACTTTTTTCTAGTTAGGCCAAGTATACATGAAAAAAATAAATATTCAAGTTATTTATAGCTGTCATAAATTTTAATTATATTAGGTGTTTCCTGCAATCAATTGAAACGTCCTTAAAAATAGTAGTGTAGCATCTAAAAAAAGCCCTAGTCGTGTGCTGAGCCTTAGAATAGCTTGAACCAAAATATTGAGGCTAGAGGTGAAATTTCAAACGTTTCGCATAAGGTGTACTATGTGTGTATTCTAGATAAATAAAATAGCCTTTAAATACAGTTTCTTAGGATCAATAATGAATAATAAAGTTAGATTAATCTTTTGCATCGCCCTACTCTCAAATTTGGGAGCATGTGTTGGCAATATGAACCCTACAGGCGGCAATGGTAGGCCTAATTATCCCTATTACATCACGACACAACCAATGATCGTGAAAAAGATCAATGTACCTATAGGCACAAAACTAGAATATGAAGAACAACATTTTAAATCAGGCCAACAAGATTCATTACTGAACGAAAAAAAACTCATCAGGATTTCCTTTCCAGAAGATCAATCAATGAATTGGGCTGGTGTACCCATTGGTTTTATTCACAAATATTTTAACTCAGAAAGGCTTTGTTGCACAAACCTATCTGTAAAGGGTTTTTCAGCGATATAATTTTCAAATGAAGAAGCCTACACACAAAATCTACCGCACAACCAATTGGCCCGCATATAACCGAGCACTCATGAGTCGCGGAAATATTGCCATTTGGTTTGATCCTGCTACGCAATGGTATGCGCCATCAAAAGGCAAACAAGGGCGAAATCAAACCTACTCCGACGCAGCCATCCAATGCTGCTTAATGATTAAATCCTTATTCCGTCTGTCTTTACGTATGGTCACTGGCTTTGTGCAAAGTCTGATTAAACTTTGCGGATTAAATTGGATAGCTCCAGATTACACCACGCTTTGTAGAAGACAAAAGCATATTGATATTGTAATCAGCTACCAAAAAAGTAGCGATGGGCTGCATCTACTCATGGACTCTACAGGCATGAAGTTTCTAGGTGAGGGCGAATGGAAACGCAAGAAACATGGACCTGAATATCGTCGCCAATGGCGTAAACTTCATATTGGTATAGATGCTAAAACCCTACAAATACGAGCAGTTCAGCTTACAACCAATAATGTCAGTGATTCACAGGTGCTTGGTGATTTACTTAATCAGATTCCACAAGATGAGCGGATTGACTCTGTTTATACCGATGGAGCTTATGACACCAAGCAATGCCGTCAGGTCATTGCAGATCGGCAAGGGCATGCGGTGATTCCACCTAGAAAAAATGCGAAACAATGGAAAGATACAAAGAGTAGCTCGCTAGAGCGAAATGAATTACTTCGAACAATTAAACGTTTAGGCAGGACACTATGGAAAAAATGGTCAGGCTATCATCGGCGAAGTTTGGTTGAAACTAAGATGCATTGCATCAAATTATTAGGAGATAAACTCAGTGCAAGGAGTTTTGATAGCCAAGTGAATGAAATCCATGCACGTGTAGCAGTCCTTAACAGATTTACGGAATTAGGTCGACCACTTACCCAGGTTACGCCTTAAATTTAGCTCAATTAGGGGCGCTTTGCATTTCAAATCTTTGTGCAACAAAGCCGTGATGACTTAGGCATTCGTGTTAAAAATACGGATGATTGGACATTCAATCTCAATAATATCGCCGATGTAGATAGTTGTAGTGTGAATTACCAACGATACTTTAAAGATAACGTCCAACAACAACATTATCTTGATCAGCTTTACCAAGAAATGCAAAAAGCAGGAACAGTGAAATAGCTCTTGGGTGTTCAAATAATCACAATTATGCGAAATCCCCCGCATCTAAGATTTTTAATACTCGCAAAGCACTGTTTTGATTTAACTCAAATAAAGATAAAGCGCCACACGGCGCTCTATCTAGACTTATGCTGAGGATAATATATTAAATCAAAGTTGTGTGTTTCATTCTTCACCCCATGAAAAAAGAAATGCTATAACATAACTATTAGTGGATTGAAAAAATTATTCTAAAGGCTCTTTGTTATATGTGTAAGAACGAAACTGATTTCAAAAAGAGGAAAGCCACCCTAGTGCGCTGAACCCGAGAATGGCCTTGCTCAGAATATTGATCCTATATGTATAATTTCAAGTATTTAACTTAAGAATCAACCCACTTATTTAAGCTGAGCTTAAAACTAATTAAAAGCCTTCCAAAACAATTTTTCCTTTCGCTCGACCAGATTCAATCAGCTCATGAGCAAGTTTTAAATTTTGCGCATTAATTTTACCTAAAGTCTGATTCAGCGTGGTTTTAATTCTGTGGTTATCTACCAGTTCTGCAACCTGATGTAATAGCTGAGATTGTTGTTCAATATCTGTTGTATTGAACATTGAACGTGTAAACATGAACTCCCAATGTACAGAAACCGACTTAGACTTAAACTCACCGATATCTAGTGATTTCGGATCATCGATTAAGCCAAACTTTCCTTGTGGAGCAATAAGCTTAGAGATTTGAGTAAGATACGTTTCTGTTTGATTGGTTGAAAAAATATATTGAGGTGCATCTAAGCCCAATGCTTTGATTTGCGTATTTAAATCTTCGGTATGATCGATGACATAGTCAGCCCCTAAAGACTTAACCCATGCTTTAGTCTCTTCCCTAGATGCTGTAGCAATAACTTTTAAATTTGTCTTAGCTTTGAGTAATTGAATTGCAATAGACCCTACGCCGCCAGCCCCTCCAATCACTAAAATATTATCAGATTTGTCTAAATCAACATTGAAACGATCAAATAACATTTCCCACGCTGTAATAGCGGTTAATGGCAGTGCAGCAGCTTCAGCATCACTAAGACTTTGAGGTTTTAAACTAACAATACGCTCATCGACTGCTTGATATTCAGCATTACTCCCATCCCGAGTTAAATCACCCGCATACCAGACCTGATCTCCGACTTTAAAGTGTTGCACGCCAGAACCGACTTCAACAATCTCACCCACTGCATCCCACCCCAAAATACGCGTATTGCCTGCTACGACAGGATTTCGTCTAACCTTAGTATCGACAGGATTAACCGAGATCGCTTTGATTCTAACCAACAAATCCCGATCTTTTAAGTTCGGCATCGCTTTTTCAATATCTACCAATGGATTTTGAAATCCATGATCCATGCCGTCAATATAAGAAATAGCCTTCATTCACTTGTCCTCTTGTTTTGTTATTTGAGTTTACTTAATATTGTTTTTTAAGTTATACAGACAAATTCGTCTTATAGTTACCAAAAGGATACTATTGAAATGGGTAAGCTAAAAAATTCGCGTTTTGATTGCACACCAGGATGTTCTGTTGAAGCTGCCATAGGCTTACTTGATGGTAAATGGAAGAGTATTATCTTATGGCATTTATTAGAAGATGATGTTTTAAGGTTTAATGAACTGAGGAAGAAAATTCCAAATGTCACTCAAAAAATGCTCACTAGACAATTACGTGAACTTGAAGAGGATCAACTGATTCTACGAAAGGTTTATGCCGTTGTTCCTCCTAAAGTAGAATACCGATTATCAACACTAGGCACTTCTTTAGCACCTATTTTGGTTGCATTAAAACAATGGGGGGATAAAAATATTGGTTTATTTGGAAAACCCATTATGCCTTTAGAATCAGAATAAAACTTAAACCTGTTTTACGTCACTTACAACTCTGATATTTTCTAGAAATACTGTGCTTTCACTGCTTACACACCATTCCAGTAACTTGTATAAAAGCACGTTCTTAAAAACCGCTATGTATAAAATTAACCAGCCATAAAAAAAGCCTAATCTGTGAAGACTAGGCTATAAACTTTGAATCTTTTTCGTTGGTAGCGGGAGCTGGATTTGAACCAACGACCTTCGGGTTATGAGCCCGACGAGCTACCAGACTGCTCCATCCCGCATCAACGAGTTAGCTTTATACGCCCTAAGCACCCACAAAGCAAACTTTATTTGTAATATAAGCAGTTATTACATGAGCAACATACAAATTCTAGTGCTTAACCAATGCTTGCTTCAGTGATAAAAGCAGGATGTGAGGCTCTATAGATGCTTAATCTTGTTTTTTCACTGTCTAAAAATGATTTAGGCTCTTCAGACCATATTGATTTCCTAGAATCAAGACCCGAATGACTTAAAGCCCAATTAGAAACAGTACTATAAACAAAAGTATTATCAGCGAAAACTAATTTTGTCTTCCTTCCTACACTACTTATAAGAACTTTATGTGTAGGTAATGATCCAAATGTACTAATTTGGGTGTAAATGTATTTATAGGTTTCAGACATAGAAAAAAGTACTTAAATGACAGCGCTACTATACCATTTTAACTCTTGAAAAAGCCCACCATTTGGCGAGCTTTTTCTTACTGATCTTTATCCATGGAATGTGGCGTTGTAGTTTTATCCTGCTCTTTCGTATCTGTATCTCTTTTTTGGCATGCCGTTAATCCCAGCATTAAAACTAAACTTACTATTGCAAATATTTTCATCATTTTTGCCTAGCCCGATTTAAAAATATAACTTATCAAAATCTAAAGATTTCAATGTTTAATTTATGAAACAACCCCATTCTCTTTCTTTACAGATGAGACGCTTAGCGATTTAGAGCTTTATGTGCCCAATGAATGAATTTGTCCTTTTCATGGAAATGTGGAATATTTAATAAATGAATATGAGTAACCTCACCGAAATTACCTGAAATTTTATTCGGTGCCAAAACAACAAAATCCCTCTTATCTCCTACATGTAACTCCCTAAAGAATTCCATAACTTTAAAATGAAGATTCAGAGCAGTGAATCCTTCTCTTTCAATTAGAAAGTCATAGATTTGGCTGAGTACATGTAATTCAAATTTTTTGTTCATGGTCTATTCTTCTCATATTTATTTTAACAATCGGTATAATTTAACCTAATTTTATTTTTTGTTAAAGCAGATAAAAAACCCAGCCTCTGGAGAATCAATAGAGCTGGGTTAATGAAACATCATTGTCAAATTTTATTCTTGAAATTGATTCTAACGCACAAACCCAATAAATGCAAATAATTCTCAATTGCAATTATCATAATTTCAAATATACCTACCTAAAGATATATACAATTATCTACATCACCTATCAAACAGTGGGCTTACGATATAGATTAAGCAAAGAGAGCACGGGTATCGGAAGGTAGTTACCATTCACAGACACCTCACCCCCATCTTTTCTGTGCTGTTCCCAGTATTCGATTAATAATAAAGCAGCTTGTTTAATGGCAGATGGATATTCCGATCCAAAATTATCTGTAATGTAGTTTTTAATTATAGCGTCACCAGCAACAATAAAGCTTTTTAATGAAACATCATTGCTATCATCGGCATAGTGTAAGTGGCACTTCACTTCATGTAATTCAACAATACTCATAGATCACTCCATTTTTCCGAGTCAGCTTTTACACTTTCATCACTAAACTCGTTCCTAGAGTCTTTTACGGTGTCATAGCAAATATCACAATTTCACCTCATTCCTATTCTCATATTGATTACTTGGCATTGAAATCCCTTTATCTAGGGATTTTTCTACTATTCTTAATCAGTCCTTCAAAAGATTTCTTATAGATAAATTAATATTTGTTCATATATTTTTTAAATAAGCCATTCACCGCTTAAAGATAGTGAGCGTACGACGCCTTAACAACTGAGTAGTAAACAAGCTGCCATTAAAAAACCCGCTAACTGAAGCGGGTTTTTTAATTCACAATATTCTTAGATTACTGTGATAGAGCTTGCTTGAGGGCCTTTTTTGCCAGCTACAATCGTAAACTGAACACGTTGACCTTCATTCAACACTTTGAAACCGTTTGATTGGATTTCGCTAAAGTGTGCAAAAACGTCTTCTCCAGTATCGCTAGAAATAAAACCAAAGCCTTTAGTTTCATTAAACCACTTAACGGTACCAGTTGTAATGTTTGACATAAATATTCTCTTAAATTTTGAAAAATATAAGAATTAATCTTTTAAATCATATACATCGGATAAACCGCAGAGTTGAATCAATTGCGAAATAACTTTAGTAAATACAATAAAATAAATAATTCTAATACACTATCACTATAAGCTTTTTAGCGCGCAATAGATAGACCTTAACATATTATTTTATTGCTACCACCCAACCCCATATGAAATGCTTTTTCATCCATATTGATAAGAAAATCTTCACTAAAAGCGAATAAAGCTTATTTGCCCACTTCTAGCTAATTTTTCTTTCCTAAAATCAACTCAACTTGATGAGTAACATCCCATATTTTCATTTCTGCATGTCGCCAAAAATTAAAGACTTGATCGCCCTTAACGTACTTTTGCTTGATATAGCTCGATGATTTATTTTGATCTATCTCTTTTGCATTAAATCGCATCTTATTTAAAATCACTACTTGACCATCCAAGTCACCACCAATACAGATATTCATATTGTTCTGCCTGCTAAGTAACAATTAAACTATAGCACAAATAAAAAAGCCTACTCTTTGATAAGCTTTTGAGGATTGTTATCGAGCCTTTGGCTGTACTCCATAACTCTTATTCATAGTTCATCGAAAATTAGAAACATCATTTTGATATCTTTGCACGACGGTCACGTCCAAGGATGACTTGTAATGACAAAATAAGATCTATCCTATCTCTCAAGTATGAAGTTTTACTGTGCTATGGCTTTGTTGCATAAATATGTAAGCATCTGATTTAAATAAATTTAATTTTGGATCAAAAAATAATCAAAACTTTTAAAATCATATAGTTATGAAATCTTTGTGCAACAAAGCCCTGTGCTATGAAAAAGCCACTTATAAAGTGGCTTTTTCTATTAGGAATTAGATGCTCTTTTAAAGTTGTCATCGTTACTACAGTAATCCAAGCAATCTTTTAAAATGCCTACGGCTCTATATATGTGTTCAGGTTTATCTAAAAAAACTTGACCGTTATTTTGCACTTCCAATCCTGCCCGCTCTAACTCTTTTTTTCGATAGTCATCAATTGCTACTGCAAACTGAATGGTTGGTCTCTTACGATTTACATCATATCTAAATAACCAGCGATTATTTTTATTCTGAAACAGCACGCTAAAATAGCTTTCTGTGTCTTTAGCAACCAACTCAACTTCAGGAAAGAGCTCTGTCACAATACGACTTAATTCCTGTTCATCAACAGTAGTCACAATTCTTTCATTTTCAGAGTTAACAATGTCAGCTAGCGCTGAGCTTTCAGACACAATCTCAATAGTCTCCTCTACTTCTACTTTTTGTTCAACTGGCTGGGCAGTAATAATTGTAGGCGAAGATAGTCCTTTAACAACGGTATCACTAATTGACTGCTCAACAGCTTGTTTTACAAAAGGCTGAATTGACTCTAAAAATTTAGTGTTTAATTGACGAGGAATACTTGCTTGTTGAGCCACATAGCGAACAAAATCAATATCAACTTCATTAATACTTCTTTTTATTACAGTTTTAAACTGCTGGATATATTGATTTTCTTCAGCAAAAAAGCGTAGCTTTTCTACATGAAAATTATCATGTTTAAACTCAGCTAGCTGTGTCAAATCCTCGGCTTTATTCTTCGTAAAATCAACTGTTAAAAATGGCTTATCATCCATCACATTTGGATTAATTAAATCAGTAAAAAATCTCCATTCTTTACCATTTGTGATCGCGCCAATCGTCACTCCTAAACTACTATTAAAATATCTAGATAGCTGCGGAGCATGATTCGTTAAATTAGCAACATAAGGTTTTGCTTCAATAAACATTACAGGTTGCCCATTACAGTAAAGGGCATAATCAACTCTTTCTGTAGATTTCACACCTGGAAAATCAGCTGCAAATTCTGCAAGCACCTTGGTCGGGTCATAAGGGCTAAAACCTAAAATATCTAATAGAGGAAGGATTAAAGCCTGTTTAGTTGTTTCTTCTGTAGTACAGTGGCCCCCTACTTTTTTCACATGCTCAATATGGCTTCTTAGTCTATTAATAAAATTTTCCATATTCCCCTCATTATTATTTCAAGTATATTTTTTGATCTAATTTTAGATCTTAACCCTTTTACTTTATTTTTCAAATATTAATTTAAATTTGTTTTTAGAATGTCATTACAGTCTATTCATTGAACTATTTTCTGTTTGATTTATTAAAAAAAACTTCAAAGAAATGGAAGCGTCATGAGTTATGCTCCCCTCAATCCATTGCACAAATTTTGCACCACAATAAAACCGATAACAGACTGAATACTATTCATTCTTCTTAATAACCCAACCCACTTGCCATCGGAACAACAATCAAATGATTTGACAGTTGATACCGACCAATATACATATAAATTCATCACTTTTTCGACCGACATAGTATACTGCACCTGCTGTTTCGGCTCACCTTTTATCATGTGTTCTCTGTTTATGAATAAAAAGCTGTTTCTTTCTTCTGGTTTAAAAACACTGAGTGTCTTGGCCATATCTATAGGCTTAACTGCTTGCGGTGATCGTTCATGGTGGACAGATGATGAGCCTAAGCTCAATGCTGAACAAATCGCACGCATCATTCCCGGACGCGTAAATGACCGCCGTTCATGGGCTGAAGATATTTATGACATTTCAGAGCAGTTTGGTATTCCGCAAAACAAAGAAAATATGTGTTCGATCATTGCCGTGGTTGATCAAGAGTCTAACTTTGTTGCAGATCCACAAGTTTATGGTTTAGGTGAAAAAGCGGTTAAAGAAGTCCAAGATCGCTTAGATGAAAAATTTAAAGATAAGCTCGGCGATGCCATTGGTGGCACCATTGCAGGCTATTTCCAACAGGTTTTAAAAGAGCAGCCAAGCCCTGAAGATAACTATTTAAGCCAAATGCGCCGCGTTAAAACAGAACGCGAACTGGATGAACTGTACCGTGAAATTTTTGACTATATGTCAAAGCACTATCACGTCAGTGCACTCACAGGTGCAGCCAAACTTGTCGGTCAGGACGTAGGCGAAAAAATGAACCCGATTACCACGTTGGGTTCAATGCAAGTGCATATCGGTTATGCCAAAGATAATAAACGTGAAGGTGGCAGCATGGCTGACCTACGTACAGACCTTTATAGCCAATATGGTGGTCTGTACTATGGCATTCACCGACTGATGATGTACCCTGCTGACTATGACAAACCGCTCTACCGTTTTGCCGACTATAACTCAGGTATGTACTCAAGTCGAAATGCAGCTTTCCAAAGTATGTTAAATGACTTAACTGAAGCTGAACTTGATTTAGACGGTGACTTGTTGCTTTATGGCAAAGATGGCTCACCTAAATCTGCAAAGAGTCAATCAGAACGTGAACTCATCAGCGTTTTCGCTCAGCACAATATTTTGGTTACTCCACGTCAAATTCGCTCTGACCTGAAAAAAGAGAAAGAGAAGAAATTTGAAGATACAGCAACCTATCGCGCTGTGGCTAAGCTTTATCAAGAAGTCACTAAAAAAGAACCTTTCTATGCCATGATGCCAGAAGTCGTCATTTCTGGTCCAAAGCTCAGCCGTGACTACAATACCAATTGGTTTGCCACTCGTGTCAATGGACGTTATCAAACATGCATGCAACGTGCAAAGCGCATAAAAATCTAGCCTTATTTGACTTTGATGGCACCTTGTATGACAAAGACAGTTTTACGGGGTTCATCTTCTACGTACATTCAAAACGACATATTGCCCTACAAGGCTTCAAAGTCCTGCCTTATATTCAAAGTTATTATTTAGGTTTTTATCCTGCCCATCATATGCGCTCTAAACTCTTCCATGCGATGTTTAAGCAAGCTGAAGTGAGCGAAATTGACGCTTATGCAAAACGCTATGCAGAACTTTTAATCAAAGGACTCAACCCAGCACTCTATAGCCAACTGAAGCAACACCAAAGTTTAGGTGATGATGTCGTTTTGGTCTCTGCCTCGATTGATATCTATTTAAAATATGTGTGTGAAATCCTCTCAATCGATCTGATCTGTACCCAAGTTGAACAAGACCAGCAACGCTATACAGGGCGTTATCTGACTGCGGACTGTAGTTGTGAGTACAAAGCTCAACGTATCCAAGAAAAATATGAGCTAGACAGTTACCATGCCGTTTATGCTTATGGAAACAGTATTGAAGATAAACAAATGCTGTCTTTGGCTGATTTTAGCTATTTGGTAGGGACAGATCTAAGTCTTCCCGACTTGTCAGAAACATCAAATCATCGCCAAATAAGCTAATTATTAAGAATAGATTAATAATTAGCCATATTAAATTTTTAAAAATATTTATTATTAAAATTCAGTGTGTTTTATTTACCAAAAAATATATTTATGATAAATTTTGCCTAATAAAAATATTTTGAGAACCATTCCACTTAAATTATAAAAAGGCATCAGTATGGAACAGTTATCTCCACCCAAGTATGTCAAAGGTCTTTCGATCAAATTCGGTGAAAGTCCCTTTGTATTATTGGCGCAGTTCGCTTTTAATGCTTCAAAACAAAAATGGTTAAAACACGAAATTGAACATGTGCTCAATATCGCCAAACAAGGTGATTACCATCATCTGGTAAAGACATTACGTCAATTTAGTAAATAACAAAAAAAGCCACTTCAAATGAAGTGGCTTTTTTACTTACTTTTTAAAGGGAAACGCATATTTCACAATACGTTTGATGACGCTACCATACTGTTTTACTAGACTGGCATTGTTATAGTTAATGCCATACTTTTCACACACCGCTTGTACTTTCGGTGCCATTTTACGGTAACGACGCGCAGGTACATCTGGATATAAGTGATGCTCAATTTGATGACTTAAGTGCCCTGTCAAAATATGGAATGCTTCTGAACCGGTTAAATTCGACGAACCACGAATTTGGCGCATGTACCAGTGACCACGGCTTTCATTTTCCAGTACTTTTTTCGGGAAAACTTCGACATCTTTGGTGAAGTGACCACAGAAAATTACACTAAATGTCCACATATTACGGATACCATTTGCAACCAAATTCCCTGTAAAGACAGGCAACGCCGCAGGTCCTGCAATGAGTGGGAAAAACACATAATCTTTAAACAATTGTTTACCAATTTTGCGCTGCATAGGTTTCCATTCGGCTAAAGTCTGCGCTTTGCTTTTACGCCCCTTGAAGTATTTGCCTAATTCCAAGTTTTGGATCGCAACGCCCCATTGGAACAACAAACAAAATGGAATGCTATAAATCGGTTGCAATAAAAAGCCCGGTTTCCAACGTTGTTCTGGGAATAATCGAAGCAGACCATAGCCAATGTCATCATCCATCCCTTTAATATTGGTATAGGTATGATGCTTGTAGTTATGAGTCTGACGCCAATTGTCTGCTGTACCTACGATGTCCCACTCATAGTTTTGACCATTAAACTTAGGGTCATTCATCCAGTCATATTGACCGTGCATCACGTTATGACCTAATTCCATGTTTTCCATGATTTTGGCAAAACTCAGTAAACCCGTGCCCAGCACCCATGCAGGTGGAAACCAACCTGCAAATAAACATGCACGACCTGCGATAGATGCATAACGCACCGCTGCATAGACTCGACGAATATATTGCGCATCTTTCTCGCCAATATCATCCAGTACTTCTTGCTTGATGGCATCTAGCTCACGTGCAAGTTCATCTAACTCAAATGTCGTTAACTCACGATTCTTCGGGTTTTTAAAATATTCAACTTTAACAGGCATATTCATTGTATTTATTCCCCTTATAAATCGACAATAAGATCGGTTTGTGCCGTATTGACACAGATTTTTAGAAAATTTCCAGGCTCAGAATTTTGTGCACCATTGACCAAGTTTTTGGTCGAACCTTCCACTTTGTTACAGGCACATTTATTACAGATTCCCATACGGCAGCCATGTTGAGGTTTCACATTTTGCTGTTCTAAACTTGCAAGAATGGATTGACCTTTTGGAATGCTTAAAATCTTTTTCGACTTTGTTAAGGTAATATTCACGAAACCAACATCATCATTTGCAAATGGACTCATGCTAAACGCTTCAGTTTTTAAGGTGTTGGCATGAGCAAAAAGCTGCTCAACCGTAGCCACAAAACCTGAAGGGCCGCATGCATATACCGTTGCATTTTCAATCTGATCCAGCCCAGACATATGGTTTTGATTTAAACGCTCACCTTCATCTGACTCTTGGGTATAAAACATGCTGAATGTGAAGTTTGAGTATTGCGCTGCCAACGGTTCAAAATATGCTTTGAAAGCTGCATCAGTATGCTTTTTCACCCAATACATCAAATGTACAGGCTGCTTTTTAAGCTTCCCTGTCTTCTCCAAACGTTTCAGTAAACTCAGCATGGGGGTAATACCACTGCCCGCAGCAAGTAAAATTAACTGTTGATCATTTACAGTCAATTGCATATCGCCATAAGGCTGGCCGAACTCTAAAACATCGCCGATTTGAGCCTGCTCACATAGCCAATGACTTGCCTTACCTTGGTCTACCATTTTTACATTCAGTAAGACATGTTGCGCATCAATTTGGGTCAAACTATAGGTACGTTCATAACGTACGCCTTGAACCACGACATATACAGGATGGTGTTGCCCCGCTTGCCCCATTTGAAAATGACGGTTGGTTTGCAGCGTCAAACTCACCATATCGTGTGCAACTTGCTCTTTTTTTACCACTTTACCCAAAGCTTGGTGTATCGACCAAAGTGGGTTGATTTTTTGAAGCCAAAAGTTAGCAGTGTGTCGGTCTATAACACTCTCAGCATACTCAGTTAAAGGAGATTTAGTTTTTTCAAGGATCTGCATAGTAAAGGACCACGCCATAGATTTTTAATTATTATACACATGTATATATATTTGTATATATACTCTGATTGTTTCGTTTAGTTTCACAATGCCGACCAGTGGGGCTATAATGAACCGATTGATTTAATTGCTTGATAAATATGACACCGACCACCATTCAAACCCATACAACCAACACAGAGCATGAAGCTTCAAAAAAACATGCACCAGTGCTTGCACGTAGTGTTGGTCGAAAAGCAACGATTACAAAAGATGAACTGTTTCAAGCTGCTTTAAATTTGATTGGTCCTGAAAAAAGTATTGCATCCTTAAGTTTGCGCGAAGTTGCACGTGAAGCAGGCATTGCGCCGAATAGTTTTTATCGTCATTTTAAAGATACCGATGAACTTGCTATTGAGTTGATTGAACGTGCAGGTGTTGTGCTACGCCAAATTTTGCATGAAGCACGGATTAAGGCCATTCGCCAAGAAAGTATTATTCGTAGCTCAGTCGAAGTTTTTATTGAACAACTAGATGCTGATGATGGCAACTTAAGCCTGCTTTTACGCGAAGCATATACGGGTTCGGCATCTTATAAAAATGCGGTCGAAAGACAGTTAAATTATTTCCAACAAGAACTCAAAGATGATTTAATTCGTTTAGAACGTTTAAATAATAGCAAACTCTTCCACCCTGAATTGGTGTCCATGGCAATCACCCAATTGGTTTTCAATATGGGTGCCAAAGTGATTGATATGCCAAGCGTAGAGCGTAAAAAAATGGCTGAACAAACCATGATCATGATTCGCATGATTTTGGAAGGTTCACGTCATTTGGATGAAGCGATGATTCGCTAATCTGTGATTACACCCAACAGATTCGCTGAAATATCTTCTTATTTGTTTCGCTGTTGCTCTTTAATGAGCTGGTGCACAAATTCTGCGGTCTGTTTCGGTTGTTCTAGCGGAAACATATGCCCACCTTCAAGCACACTATAGTCGATCGCATAGGTTTTTTTCATCCCTTGGGGTAAACCTTGCTTATAGAAATGGCTATCTTTTGCAGTCAACACATGAATCGGCATAGCAGGTGCTTTGCGTGGGGTACGCCACCACCATGCAGGCACTGTCCTGAAGATCTCAGCTTCAGTATGTTTCGGAATGGTTAGCGTCACCCCATTTCGAGTCGGATCACTTTTTAAACCACACGCTATAAAGTCTGCAAAACACTGTTCATCAAAGTCTTTAAAAATACGATTCGGTCTGAGCGCCTGACTGGCCTGTTCAACACTCTCCCAATGATCACGACGCTTGACGGTCACCGCGGCTGGGGTGAGTTTTTCAATGGACTTTGATCCCAGCTTTTGTAACGCTTCAAATAAAAAGGCCTTAGAACCAATCACAAACGGTGGGTCCATGATAATCACTTGCGAAAACAACTGTGGTTTTTTATAAGCCGCCATAAGTGTAAGTAAAGAGCCAAAAGAATGCCCTAAACCAATCACTTGTTGCCGTGGAAACTGCTGTTCAATATCTGAAATAACTTGGTCCACCAACGCTTCCCAACGGTATTCCACAGGATAGTGCGGATCTAGGCCAATCATCGGGATCGCTTTGACATCAAAATCTTTATTCAAAAACTGGAAAAATTTTTGATAGCTGCCCGAGGGAATGCCGTTTGCATGGGTAAAGTGTAAGGCTGATTTGCTCATGTCATTCAAATCTATTGTTTTATAGCCTATTTACCATAATCGTTTTTCAAACTAAACGAAATGGCGCAGGATGAATCCTAAGTCATGGACTTTGATCACTTCGGCCAATTTTTAAAAATATTCTGGGATAGATCTGAGATCACTTTGCAGAAACAGTTAAGTTCTGATTAGCTAAAAAAGTAGCGCCACAGTTGGTTTTGTCTCCTGCAATCACCACAGCACGCCCCAAGACCGTTGTACTCTGATCTGCTGCAATCGCAGAAACCACCATTCGACACTTAGGACAAAAGTGCTTCATTCCATTTAAATGCACAGCAATGCCATTGATCACAAAACTATTTTCACACTCAGTGACGATGCCACCATGTGTTGTTTTTGAACCCATTGTTACTAGAGCTTTAGACATAATTTATTGTTCGAAACGTTAGAGTTTTAATGGCGAAAATTCTAGCATAAGCAAGCGCTTAAAATTTCAATGAATTACTTTTCAAATACAACTTAGACATCCCTTTTTTAAAATTCATTAAAAAAGCACCCGAAGGTGCTTTTCATACAGCAATTCCAATTATGGTTTAACCACAACCATCACTTGAATTGCTTCTGGTGTAACCGATAGGCCATCGAGCAAACCGAGACCTTCTTTTTGCAGTTTTTGTAGGCGTGAAATTTCATCTTCACGAATACTCGGATTAAACTGCTTTAAGTAAGTCAGGCGGTCAATTTCGTATTGCCACTTGCTACCATAAACTTCTTTCGCCTGTTGCACAAAGCTTGGTAAAGCCGCACGCGCAAGCTCCAATGCTTGTACATAACGCTGCTCGATCACTTCACGGCGTGCTTTCACGACTTGGCGACAGCTATTACCATCCAAATGATGCAAGTACGGTTTTAAGATTTCAGGCGCAATTTTCTGCGACAGGTCTTGACCCTTTTCACTTAACAAAACGCGAACCAGCTGCTGCGGTAAGCTTGAAGGCAAATTCAATGCTTTCGGTGCAACCACATCGACCTTAAACCACACTTCCAACAATACCGAACCTTGTGGTAAAGCAGCTGACTTCAACACTGCAACGTTGGTACTACCAAAACCTTGAGTGTTGATCATTTCCATTACGCTTTCAGTAAACGGATGCTCAAGGGTTAAATACTGAGCATCTTCACGTATCTGAGCTTGATCGCGATAGAAGGTCGCAGTCATGCCTTCTTCGTCCAAGGTTAAACCTTGAACTTGCATTTGATCGGTTGGTTTAATGATGACTGTACCGTTGCTTTGCTCGTCAAAATCAATATTTGTCGACGCCATAAAGCGCTTCATAAACATTGGCAAAGTGGTATTGTCATCATATTCTTCAAGCGCTTGCACGATTTCTTGCGCCACAATTGGACGGCATGAGTTGTATTCAAGCAAACGGTCACGACCTGATTGCAACTCTGCTTCTAAGGCTTCACGTTGTACGCTGACCGCTTCGAGTAAGTCATCAAACTGCTGACCTTTATCTGTCAGTAAACAATCTTTCAATTCAACAATAAAGTTTTCTTGTAAAGTTTGCGCAGTTGGCGAGATATTACTGAAAATATTTAATGCTTCGTTATACCAACGGAACATACGTTCTTGCGCTGTACCAATCAAATACGGCACATGAATTTGAATCCGATTTTCTTGACCAATACGGTCTAAACGGCCAATACGTTGTTCAAGTACATCAGGGTTTGCAGGCAAATCAAATAAAATCAAATCTGATGCAAATTGGAAGTTACGACCTTCAGAACCAATTTCAGAGCACAGTAAAATTTGTGCGCCATAAGATTCTTCAGCAAAGTAAGCCGACGCTTGGTCACGCTCAAGCAAACTCATGCCTTCATGGAACATTGCAGTACGAATACCCGCATGTAAACGGAGTACGTTTTCAAGTGCTTCAACCACGGGACCAGTACGTGCAATAAGCAACACTTTTTTATGTTTTAAGTCTGTACGTAGTTTTTCCATGAGCCACATGACACGCGGGTCAGCTTCCATCCACGCACCGTCAAGCTGCGCTTCTTCTGGCCACATTTGTTCACGCAATTTACCGTCTTTAGACCAGTTTTCTGGTGCAGGCAAAGGTGCAGGTTGACAGTCACGACCTGGGAAGCCTTGAATGGCCTCACGGGTATTACGGAACAAAATACGCCCTGTACCATGACGGTCTAAAAGCTCATGAATGGCACGGAAACGTTGTTCGGGTGCATCTTCAATGCGATGCCCTAGCAAACCTTCCAATGCAGCCAAATGCCCTTCTTCAAGTGGCATATCTGACATCAGTACTTCAGCAATTTTTGCAGTTTGTTGATATTGGGTTTCTTCATCCAAGAAACGATCCAGCGAACTAAAACGCTGTGGGTCAAGTAAACGTAAACGCGCAAAGTGACTTTCCACACCCAGCTGTTCTGGAGTTGCCGTTAACAGTAAAACACCTGGTGTTTTTTCTGCTAACTCTTCGATCAAGTCATAGCGGTCATTACCACCGTCTTCTTCATTCCACATCAAGTGATGTGCTTCATCGACCACTAACAGGTCAAAACCCGCTTCTAAAGCTTGTTCACGCAAGTCATCATGGTCAATCATCAAATCAATTGACGCAATAATGCATTGTTCAGTCAGGAATGGATTAAGTTCAGGATCATGTTCTTTGATTGAAGCCGTACGGGTTAAATCAAATAATGAGAAGTTCAAATTGAAACGACGACGCATTTCAATCATCCACTGATATTGCAGTGAATCAGGCACCAAAATTAGGATGCGTTCTGAACGGCCCGTTTTAAGTTGTTGATGAATAATTAATCCAGCTTCAATGGTTTTACCTAAGCCGACTTCATCGGCTAAAAGGACACGGGGTGCAAAACGTTGACCCACTTCGTGTGCAATATACAACTGATGAGGAATCAGACCGACACGTGAACCAACCATACCGCGTAAAGGGCTCGATTTCATATTGGCTTGCATCAGCATCGCTTCAATACGTAAGTCGTACCATTCTTTATAGTCAATTTGACTTGCCAATAAGCGATCAAGCGGTTTAGACAGCTGAATTTGAGCACCAATGCGAGTCTCATTCAGTGATTTACGCTCTTCCGTGCCATCTTCTAAGCGACGAACAACGTTATAACGCACTACACCATGACGGTCTTCATGTGATTCAACCGTCCACTTGGTGCCTTCTTGATCTTGTAATTCATCGTTCACGTTAAAAATGATACGTGATAAAGGTGCATTATTCCGTGCATATACACGTGTTTCATCACTTTTAGGAAATAAGATGCTGACAGATCGCTCATCTACATCAATAAGAACTCCTAGACCTAGTTCCGTTTCAGTATCTGATAACCAACGTTGACCAATAGCAAACTGCTGCAATTTTTCCACCTTTATCTACAAGTTAGGACTGCAAATTTAATGCTCAAACATTGTTTGATATTTGAGCAAAATTATACACCTTTAAGCAATATATTTTGACATGAAGCTCACTAAAAAAGTGAGCAAATTTGATGATTCCACGTACTTAAAATGGTACTGGACAAATAAATTCGATACGTTCATTGGTTTGGGGATGATGAAAACTCAAACGCTCTGCATGTAAACACAAACGCGGCATCAAATCTTGCTGGTCAGGCGCAGCATAGAGCGTATCTCCGACGATAGGATGACCTAAAAACTGCATGTGCACACGAAGCTGGTGCGAGCGTCCTGTAATAGGGGTGAGCGCCACACGAGTCACGGGCTGACCCTGTATTTCAAAATGTTCTAAGGCTTTCCACTCAGTCACAGCAGGCTTGTTATGACTGAGCTCTGCAATATGTAACGGCGGACGGGATGGATCATAAATCACAGGCACATCAACAGTGCCCTGACCATCTAAATGACCAGCCACAATCGCTTGATAGGTTTTATCGGTTTGGCGTTCTTGAAACTGACGAGAAATGGATTTTTGTCCCCAACGGCTGAGACCAAAAACCAAGATACCCGAGGTATCGCGATCAAGACGGTGGATTAGTAGAGTTTTAGGTTCTAGTTTGACTAAACGATTGATCATACAATCTTGTAAGTCTTCTGTCTTCCCCGGAACGGTGAGTATACCTGCAGGCTTATGGATGACCATAAAGTCTTCATCTCGATGAATCAGGTGTTCGGTTAGAAAATTACTCAAGGTTCCATTCCAAGCTGATCGCGAAAACAAGCGGGCAATAATAAAAAGCTTAAGCCAGAAATACAATGCAAAAATCGTTTTTTTTAATCATGAACCGATATTGATTGCATTATTTAACGTCAAACGCCGAATCACAGTCTGTATCCATAAATGAGACATAAGAGATATCACTCTCTTATGACAAACGATTTCTAAATAACCACGCAGCCAAAGGCAAGGTAATTATGGCTAATACCAACATCGGTACAAAGTCCCATTTCACTTGCGCAAAACTCGCACCTTCCAAATACACCCGTTGTACCAAATCTATTCCAAAGCGTAGCGGGTTGGCATAAGTCAGCCAATTCAATACTTCAGGCATATTTTGTACAGGAGTTAGTAAACCAGATAAAAGTGTCAAAGGCATGATCAAAAAGAAAGTATACAGCATGGCTTGTTGCATATTCAGTGCAATCGCTGAAATCGATAGTCCCACCCCCACAACGGCAATATTAAAGGCAAATAATCCAAAATAAAGTAAGGTCAAGGAGCCATTCATCGGGATCTGGAACCAGAACAGAATAATTGCCAAAATGATGGAAGATTGAATAACTCCAATAATAATCGGCGGCATGGCCTTCCCAATCATAATCTGCGTCGGGGTATAAGGTGTAACCAAGAGCTGATCAAAAGTCCCTTGTTCACGCTCGCGTGCTACTGAAAGTGCCGAAAGTAACAGTGTCTGCATCATACTTAAAGTTGCAATCAGAGATGGCATGATGCCCCATCTCGACTCGACATTCGGGTTATACCATGTTCGCGCTTGTACCGTGATCGCGGAGTTGGTTCCCAAACGCTCTTGATTGACCTGCCCCACCACACTGCTGATGTAGGAGCCCGCCATACTTGCAGTTGATGAGTTTCGCCCATCTAAAATCACTTGAATCGGCGAAGACTCTTGATTATTTAGCTTATCCTCAAAATCAGCAGGAATGGTGATGACTGCCAAGGCTGTTCGATCATTAATCACCTGTTGGATTTGCTGATTATTCTGCAAATCTGACGTTCGTTTAAAAATTCCTGAACCATCTAAATGTGCTAGGAATTGGTGTGAGCTTTGGCTTCGGCTTTGATCCAGCACAGCATAATCAACATGATTGACATCATAACTTGCGGCATAACCAAACAAGACCGCTTGGATAAATACAGGCGCGATTAAGGTCACTCGATTGGCAGGATCGACTAAAATGGCTAAAAACTCTTTTCGAATCAGTACCCAAAGATAACCAAACCAGTGCATTAACGTTGCCATAACACCATTCTTCCTTTCGTTAGCCCAAGCGCTTTTTCAGTGTACGCGCGGTCATTACCGTGAATAGCACGATATAAATCAATAAAATGCCACATTCTTTGAACCACAAAGACCAATCATCACCACCGAGTAATAATGTTTTAATCAAAGTCATATAGTGCGTTGCAGGTAAAACATTGCTGATGATTTGCACAATTAGCGGTAAGTTCCGTGTATCGAACACAAAACCTGAAAGCATCAAAGCGGGCATGAAGCTGGCAAGGAGTGCCATTTGACTGGCTTGAAACTGACTTTTTGATAGGCCTGAAATCATCAGACCCAGCAGTAACGACACCATTAAATATAAAAAAGAAGCGCTCATGACAGAGAGCAGTGATGCGCGAATGGGTACATCAAACAGAACATGTGCTGCAACTAAGCACATCACAATATCGATCATCCCAATCACGATATAGGGCGCCAGTTTTGAAAGTACAATTTCTAGAGGACGTACGGGCGTAACATATAATGCTTCTAAAGTGCCGCGCTCGCGCTCACGTGCAATAAGCAAACCTGTTAAAAATGCTCCGACCAAGGTCAAAATTAAGACAATTAAACCCGGTACTAAAAACCATGTGCTATTTGCAGACTCGTTAAACCACATACGTTGTTCAACCCTGATAATGCCACCCACCGAAGCTGCATTTGTTCGGTCTGCTTGTATCAAACTGGTGGTATTAAGCGCACTGGTAATATAACCCTGCAAAGCCGAAGCAATACTGGTGGCACGGCCATTGGTAATGACTTGAACAGTACCAGTCCCCTTTGCATATTGCTCCGCAAAGTTGCTGGGTATATTAACGATAGCATCAATTTCAGCATTGCCCATTGCGGCTTCAGCTTGGCTAAAGCTTGTATAATACTTGACGGTAATGTATTTAGAGCCGTTTAGCCCACTGATCAGTTGCTGACTCTGTGGCGTGGGCTGTTGCTCCACCACCCCAACGCGTCCGTTGGTTAAGTCGAAAGACAGTCCATAACCAAACAACAAAATTAAAATAATCGGTAGAATGAAACCAATCGCCATACTACTTTTATCACGAAGCAGCTGTTTGGATTCTTTACGTGTTAAGGCAAACAGTCGTGTCCAGAAAGCTGAGAAATGATTCATTTGACGTTCCTCAGTGAGCCTGCATGTCTGCACGGGACTGTTCAACGATGGCAATAAAAGCACTATTCATATCGTTTACATCCTCTAACTGTGCCATCCCACGAATCTGTTGAGGTGTACCAATCGCCAACAATTTCCCTGCATCTTGAATCGCAATCCGATCACAGTATTCAGCTTCTTCCATAAAGTGTGTAGTCACAATAATGGTCATGCCTTGGTTCGCCAACTCTCCAATGGTGTACCAAAAAGAGCGCCTTGCTAACGGATCAATACCACTGGTTGGTTCATCCAAAAATACAATTTCAGGCTGATGTAACAGTGCTGCTGCCATCGACAAACGCTGTTTAAAACCATTTGGTAGATCACCGCTTTTAGCATGTGGTTTAAGTTCAAACTGAAGCAATGCTTTATCAATTTGCTGCTTTAACTGTTTGCCCGATAAGCCATACGCCCCACCAAAAAACTTTAAATTATCCAGCACACTCAAATTGCCATACAGGGCAAACTTCTGCGATACATAACCAATTTTTGCCCTTGCCTGCGCACGAGCTGTACGCAAATTCATGCCTGCCACTTCCAACACACCACTACTGGCGGGCAGTAAACCACAGAGCATACGAAACGTCGTGGTCTTACCTGCACCATTGGGGCCAAGTAAACCAAAAATTTCGCCTCGAGATACATCAAACGAGGTACTGGCTACGGCGGTAAAGTCGCCAAAAGTGCGTACCAAATCCTTCACCACAATCACAGGTTTTTCGAGCTGCTGTTTTACATTCTGCTCTGTTTTCACTTGTGGTGGATCAGAGTTTTCTATCAAAGTTATTGAAGGGTCTAAAGCTAAATTTTCCTGTGCCAATACCGTTTTTTGAATATGTTTCGCCTCATGTAAAAGCAACATAAATGCATCTTCTAGATCTGCTGCTCTCGGTTCTGCAACAACGCCTTTGGGCAAAAGATCTGCTGGGAGTGATGGGCTTTCAGTTCGCGTAATAAAACGCACTACATCTCCTTTGGGAACTGCATCGGCAATATAATGTTGATTATCGAGTAAATGTGCTTGTAATACCCGTGCCTTCATGTCAGGACTGGGTTTTACTTGCCATGTTTGTCCCTGTGCCTGAGCCGTCAGTTCGTCGGGTGTACCTTGCTTTAAGACTTGTCCATCCAACATGACATAAACATGATGACAGCGTTCAGCTTCATCCATATACGCAGTACTGAGGATGACACTTAAGTTCTCCTCCCTCACCAATTGTTCAATGATGATCCACAGATCACGGCGTGAGAGTGGATCGACACCGACACTTGGTTCATCCAACAGCAATAGTTCAGGTGAACGGACTAAAGTGCAGGCCAAACCTAACTTCTGCTTCATGCCTCCAGAGAGTTTTCCTGCGGGACGTTCAGTAAAGCGCGCCAAGTCGGTAATCTTGAGCAAACGTGCAAAACGTTCCTTGCGAACGTCCATTGGCACGCCATGCAAATCCGCATACAACTCTAAATTTTCTTGAATACTGAGGTCTTCGTACAAACCAAACTTTTGCGGCATGTAGCTGATACGATCTTGCACAGATTGTGGATCTTTGGCGACATCCATTCCTAAGACTTTTAAGCTTCCAGTGGTTGGCTTATATAAACCTGCGATCAATCTTAAAAATGTGGTTTTACCAGCACCATCAGGCCCGACCAAAGCCGTCAGTTTTCCTGTTTTGATCTGCATATTTATGCCTTGCAAAGCCTGCACATCATCCAAACCTTTTTGTTCTGCCTTAAAGGTTTTATTTAAATCCGTGGCAATCACAATGCTCTCTACTGACATCGACATACTCCCCTGCCTTAAGGATTATTCTTGGCAGTTGGACGCGATGATTTGGCTATGTTCACTGTCACAGGTTGTCCCATCTTCAACTGGTCATTCGGGTCATCGACATAAATTCGGACTTCATAAACCAAAGTCGTGCGAATATCTTCGGTCTGTACCGTTTTCGGGGTAAATTCCGCGACAGATGAGATATAACCAATTTTTCCTGTGATGGGCTGATTCGGTTGTGAGTCACGAATGACTTGTGCTGCTGCACCCATGTTGATATGTCCAAGATCCATTTCACTGGCATAAACACGCACCCATTTAGGATGGATCAGGGCAATGGTATAGACGGACTTGTTTGAAGTCGTCATGTCACCAACTTCTTGTAAACGTGCACGAATTACGCCATTAACAGGTGCCAGCAGCTGACTTTGTGTAATTTGATAATCAATCAAATCAAGATTGGCCTTGGTCGAATCATATTGTGCTTTAGCCGCTTCACGATCTTCTGTGCGTGCACCTTTCAAAAGTAGCTCTAGGTTGGCTTTGGTTTCACCTACGGCCGCTTCCGCCATTTTCATATTGCTTTTTGCAGCATCAACCTCTTGCTTACTCACTGCTTGACCCGCAGTACTCCGATTTAAGACATTTAAACGCTGGTATTGTTTATCGGCATTTTCAAATTGGGCTTGGGCAGACTGTACTTTCGCTTTCGCTTGGGTAATCTCTTCAGGTCGATTGCCCGCAGCTTGCTCATTTAAGGTTTGCTGTTGAACTTGTAACTGTGCTTGGGCTTGCTGTGCTTGTATAGTCAGCGAGTCCGTATTCAGTTCTGCAAGAACCTGACCTTTTTGAACGCGATCGCCTTCTTGAACAGATAAGCTTTGAATACGCCCAGCCGTTTCAAATGCCAGCGAGACTTGTCGAATATCAACATTGCCATATAGCACCAGATGATCGGGATCATCTTTTTCTCGACTGAGCCACAAAAATGCAGCCGCTATAGCAATGAGCAACACCCCAACCAGCAGTATGAACTTACTTTTGTTCATGTACACCAAACCTTCGCTTAGTTTTAATACAAGTTTAAATTTAATTTAAACTATAACAATTCAGTTAAGAAAGATATACTTCAAGTCTAAATTTTGATGCAGAGTAAATAATGTCTAGAGCTGGACGTAGAGATGGTGATTTAACCAAATCGAAAATTTTGGATGCTGCTGGCCGCCTAATTGCTCAGGATGGTTTTGCAAAAACCACGAGTAAAGCGATTGCCAAGCTGGCCGAAGTCGATTTGGCTGCCATTAACTATCACTTCGATGGTCGTGATGGCCTATATCGTGCCGTACTTGCCGAAGCACATACGCATTATATTGATGAACAAGAACTCTTGACCTTGCTTAACAGCTCTAAAACGCCTACTGAAAAACTGGAAGCTTTTTTTGAAAGCCTAATCGGTAAGCTGGTTGAAACCGATGTCTGGCATAGCAAAGTGTTTGTTCGTGAACTTTTTTCACCGACCACCCACCTATACACGTTTATGCAAAATGATGGTGCGCGAAAGTTTCTTTTGGTTAAAAAAATTATTAGCCAAGTTTCAGGTATCGATGAAAATCACCCTGCACTTTTGCCTTGTGTACTCAGTACAGTCGCGCCCTGTATGATGCTGATTTTGGCAGATGCAAATGGGCCAAGCCCACTTAAAAATGTCTCCAAGCTTGAACCGGCGCTTTTAGTCAAACATCTCATGACCTTTTCAGTCGCAAGTTTACAAGCCGCTAAACAACTTTATCTTTGATAAACCAACTGTCCTTGCTTATAGGTTGCAAGAACGTTGATGTCTTTGATCTTAGACGGATCAATTGTGATTGGATTGTCACTTAAAACAACAAAGTCACCGTATTTCCCAGTACTTAATGTGCCTTTGATATCTTCTTCAAAATACTGATATGCAGCCCAGTCCGTCATCGTTTTAAGTGCGATATACGGGCTGACTTTTTGTGCCTCACCCAAAACTTTGCCTGTTCGCGTGGTGCGATTAACGGTTGCATCCAGCACCATCATGCTTTTCGGTGGGATAACAGGGGCATCATGATGCTCGGTGAAAATCATGCCTTTTCTTAAGGCCGAACCTGTTGGTGAGATGTGTTCAGCACGCTTTTCCCCTAAGGTTTGTGCTACATGCCAGTCACCCCAGTAGTAAGTATGTAAAGAAAAAAATGAGGGAATCAGGTGAAGCTGTTTCGCCCGATCCAGTTGATCCTCTCGCATGGTTTGCGCATGAATAATCACATCTCGTCGCTGTGAGGCGCGCATTGGCAATCACATTAAGGTATTGATCAATCGCGGCATCACCATTGGCATGTGCCAAAATTGGCCATTGTTGTTGAAAAGGGCTTTGTTGCACAAACCTATCTGTAAAGGGTTTTTCAGCGATATAATTTTCAAATGAAGAAGCCTACACACAAAATCTACCGCATAACCAATTGGCCCGCATATAACCGAGCACTCATGAGTCGCGGAAATATTGCCATTTGGTTTGATCCTGCTACGCAATGGTATGCGCCATCAAAAGGCAAACAAGGGCGAAATCAAACCTACTCCGACGCAGCCATCCAATGCTGCTTAATGATTAAATCCTTATTCCGTCTGTCTTTACGTATGGTCACTGGCTTTGTGCAAAGTCTGATTAAACTTTGCGGATTAAATTGGATAGCTCCAGATTACACCACGCTTTGTAGAAGACAAAAGCATATTGATATTGTAATCAGCTACCAAAAAAGTAGCGATGGGCTGCATCTACTCATGGACTCTACAGGCATGAAGTTTCTAGGTGAGGGCGAATGGAAACGCAAGAAACATGGACCTGAATATCGTCGCCAATGGCGTAAACTTCATATTGGTATAGATGCTAAAACCCTACAAATACGAGCAGTTCAGCTTACAACCAATAATGTCAGTGATTCACAGGTGCTTGGTGATTTACTTAATCAGATTCCACAAGATGAGCAGATTAACTCTGTTTATACCGATGGAGCTTATGACACCAAGCAATGCCGTCAGGTCATTGCAGATCGGCAAGGGCATGCGGTGATTCCACCTAGAAAAAATGCGAAACAATGGAAAGATACAAAGAGTAGCTCGCTAGAGCGAAATGAATTACTTCGAACAATTAAACGTTTAGGCAGGACACTATGGAAAAAATGGTCAGGCTATCATCGGCGAAGTTTGGTTGAAACTAAGATGCATTGCATCAAATTATTATAGTCAAACTACTTTATTATTCATACAGGATTCGAAAAAAACTTGAAATAACTCATCGACTGAATCGATCAACCATTCTTTACGCTTACGTTTAACCCATGCCCACATCTGTTCTATAGGATTTAAATCAGGGCTGTATGCAGGAAGCCAAAGAATTTTATGCCCTTGTTGTTCCAATAACTCCTGAATATCTGCTCTTTTATGAAATGCTGCATTATCCATAACCACTACACTATTTTCAGGTAATGCTGGTATGAGGAATTGCTCAATCCAAAAATGAAAAACATCTGAATTGATTTTGCAGTCAAATAAACCGACTGAAAATAAATACCCTTTATGGATTGCTCCAATAGCATTGGTCTGATTCTTTAATTGCCAATTATATTGCCCTAAACAGGGTACTCCTTTTCGTGAGTAGCCATGAGGTCTGTAATCATGTGACTTAAAACCACTTTCATCCAGATAAATAATCGGATGGTTTTTTTCTAATTCATTCACTTGCTGAATAAATTTATCCCTGAGCTTTGTATCTGCTTTAGGATGGCTTAACGTCTTTTTTTAACTGTAATATTTAAGCGCTTTAATGCAGCACCAATAGATGAAACACCACAATTAAAACGTGCAGCACGTTCATATTGATAAGCATCAGGATACTTTTCAACATCTTCACGTAAAGCATCATCGTTAATTTTAGAAGGTTTACGTACACGAGTTTTTTTAATCTCTATACGTTTCTTCCATTCAACAATGGTATTTTTATTAATTTCAAATTGTGTAGCTACCGCTCGAATAGAATAACCTTCCTCAAGCTTAGCTAAAATTTTACGTCTAAAATGTTCTGAATAACTCATTGCACCATTGTATTGGTTTTATAATGATTTGACTATATGTTATAAATTCAGGGCTTTTTTTCTACTCTTTTTTATATCGAACTCAGGTTAATTATATATTTATGAAAAAAAGCCGACGCATATGCATCGGCTTTTTTCACTTCATCGGTAAATTTACCGATTTAGTTTTGACTTAGATCGCTTCAAGTGCAGCATTCAAAGTCTCGCTTGGACGCATTACAGCATTTACTTTAGCTGTATCTACAGCATAGTAACCACCGATGTCAGCAGCTTGACCTTGAACTTGAGCAAGTTCAGCAATGATCTTGTCTTCGTTTTCAGCAAGTACTTTCGCAAGTGGAGCAAACTTCGCTTTCAACTCAGCATCTTCATCTTGTGCAGTAAGCGCTTCAGCCCAGAACTTCGCTAAATAGAAGTGGCTGCCACGGTTATCTAACTCGCCAGTACGACGTGATGGAGACTTGTCGTTATCAAGTAATTTTCCAGTCGCTTGGTCTAAAGTCTTCGCAAGAAGTTTCGCCTGAGCGTTATCTTCTTTAATGCCTAGCTCTTCTAAAGAAACAGCAAGCGCCAAGAACTCACCTAAAGAATCCCAACGTAAGTGGTTTTCTTCAACAAGCTGTTGTACGTGTTTAGGCGCTGAACCACCCGCACCAGTTTCGTACATACCACCGCCCGCCATTAACGGAACGATAGACAACATTTTCGCTGAAGTACCAAGTTCCATAATTGGGAACAAGTCAGTCAGGTAGTCACGTAGGATGTTACCCGTTACAGAAATCGTATCTAGGCCACGCGCTACACGTTCAAGTGTATAACGCATTGCACGTACTTGAGACATGATCTGAATATCTAAACCAGCAGTGTCGTGGTCTTTCAAGTATTTTTGTACTTTCTTGATCACTTCATTTTCGTGCGGACGGTATGGGTCTAACCAGAAGATTGCTGGCATACCCGAGTTACGAGCACGGTTTACTGCAAGTTTTACCCAATCTTGAATCGGTGCATCTTTCACCTGACACATACGCCAGATGTCGCCTTCCTCAACATTTTGAGTCATCAACACTTCGCCAGTTTCTAGGTCAGTGATGTTTGCAACACCCGCTTCAGACATTTCGAAAGTTTTGTCGTGCGAACCGTATTCTTCAGCTTTTTGCGCCATCAAACCAACGTTAGGCACAGTACCCATCGTACGTGGATCGAAGTTACCGTTCCACTTACAGAAATTGATCATTTCTTGGTAGATACGCGCAAAAGTTGACTCAGGCATTACTGCTTTACAGTCATAAGGTTTGCCGTCAGCGCCCCACATTTTACCGCCACCACGGATCATTGCAGGCATTGAAGCATCTACAATTACGTCGTTTGGTGAATGGAAGTTTGTGATGCCTTTCGCCGAATCAACCATTGCAAGTGCAGGACGGTGTTCTTGGCAAGCATGTAAGTCTTCGATGATTTCTTCACGTAAAGATGTCGGTAAAGTTGCGATCTTCTCGTAAAGACCAACCATACCGTTGTTTACGTTAATGCCTAGCTCATCGAACAATTTACCGTGTTTTTCAAAAGCATCTTTGTAGTAAATTTTCACACAGTGACCGAAAACGATCGGGTGTGAAACTTTCATCATGGTTGCTTTAACGTGTAAAGAGAACAAAATGCCCGCTTCTTTACAATCATCAAGTTCTTTTTCATAGAAATCGCAAAGCGCTTTCTTGCTCATGAACATTGAGTCGATGATTTCGCCGTCTTGAAGTGCAACTTTTGACTTCAGAACAATCGTTTCACCAGACTTGGTGATGAGTTCCATTTTCACATTACGTGCACGGTCTAAAGTCATCGACTTTTCACCGTGGTAGAAGTCGCCTTCATCCATGTGAGAAACGTGAGTTTGAGACCATTGCTTCCACTCGCTCATAGAGTGCGGGTGTTTTTTCGCATAGTTTTTCACTGCAGCTGGTGCACGACGGTCAGAGTTACCTTCACGCAATACAGGGTTTACAGCTGAACCAAGACATTTGCCATAGCGTGCTTTAAGCGCTTTTTCGTCTTCAGTGGTTGGGTTTTCAGGATAGTCAGGAATCGCGTAGCCTTTTGATTGAAGCTCTTTGATACATGCTGTTAACTGAGCAACAGAGGCACTAATATTCGGGAGTTTGATGATATTAGTATCTGGATCTTGGGTAAGACGACCTAGTTCTGCAAGATTGTCTGGGACTTTTTGCTCTTCTTTTAGGTATTCAGAGAATTCTGCGAGAACACGTGCGGCAACAGAGATATCAGTTTTAACGATCTCTACACCAGCAGGTTTAGTAAAGGTCTCAATGATCGGCAGTAGCGAATAAGTCGCTAGCAATGGCGCCTCGTCGGTCAGTGTGTAAATGATGGTTGACTTTCCACCAGCCATATATAGCCCCTTGCGTTAGATTGAGTTTTTTAGGGTGATGAGCTTCTGGCTCAACCCCTGCGAACCGATGTGCTTGAATAAAACCCTGAAAGTATCGTCCCTCAGGGCTTTACAGTCAACGTAATATCCAGTGATAACGACATTTCGCCAGAAAATACCACTACAGCCTTCGTTTTTCAAAATCACGCCTTTCCACAAGGCTTTAGCTTTTGCTTAGCAAATATACAAATTTTTTAGCGAAATGTGTTATTTACCTCATTTAAGCCACAACAACAGATACTTTTCACATAATACAGTCTTCAAATCGTTTTACAGTCTTGTAGCCCTACATGCATCAGAATGACTTTTTTCAGCACTAAATTTAAATCGGCAGAGCCATTCATCATGCAGAAGCTTAAATATTGATACATAATCCCTCTACGCGTACTCCTCCATTTTTACATTTTTAAACCTATGATTTTTATATGGTTGGTTAAACTGAATCTTTTTCCTGCAACGGTAAGGGTCAATTTAATGCTAAAAATGCTGCTTCCGCTCATTGGACTTGGTTTTTCTTCTTGGTGTTTTGCTCAAAATCCATTGAGCGTCCATGTGCTGAATTTGGAAAATGGTCTCCCTTCTGCCAATGTCAAAGTGACACTTGAAGCCCAACAAAATGATAAATGGACAGAAATCAGCTCAAGCACGACCGATGACCAAGGTCGAATCAATGATTTATATCCCAAAGATGCGGCCTTACAAAAAGGTGTATACAAAGTTACCTTTAAAACAGGTGATTGGTTTCGCCAAAAAAATCAGCGCTCATTCTTTCCTGAAGTGCCCGTGGTGTTTGTAATTGATGGCTCATTAGATCATTACCATATTCCGCTATTAATTAGCCCATATGGCTATTCCACTTACCGTGGTAGTTAATGCACATAAATAAGCGCATAAAAAACCGATGCCTAAGCATCGGTTTTTGTCTGTACAGAATCAAATAAAGTGGCCTAGGGACTAAGCCTTGAACCACTTCTCTGCTTTCGCTTGATCTTCGACTTTCAATTCCACTTCAGTCAGCTCTGAGCCAGCAGCTTTTACGTCAAAGCTCATCAACTCATCACGGCGGAATGCCAATATGCTATACGAGCCTTCTTGTTTGGCATACTTTTCTACCAGTTTCATCGTTGCTTTGAGACCATCAATCGCAATGATCACATCATGGGCAGAAAGGCCAGCTTGAGCAGCAGCACCATCACGACGTGCGCTTTGCACCAACACGCCTTCTGGCTTATCTACAAGCTTTAAACCTAACGGCAATGACTTATCATTTTTCAGGCTATAACTTAAACCAAACTCAGGGAAAAGTTGATCCAGCGGCAACTCATCTGTGGTGTTAATTAAGTGATTGATTTGCTCAATCCAGTTATCACCCGTCAGCTCATTACACAACTCAACAATCGTACGCTCATGTACTTGTATGCCCTTTTGCGCGTTCTCATAAAGTTTACGCATAAGCGCGTCTAGGCTTGAACCACGTAAGCGCAAACCTAAGTCTAAACATAGGGCAACCAAACAACCTTTGTTGTAATAGCTGGTGCCTGCATTGTTCGAGTTTTCATCTTGACGGTAAAATTTCACCCATGCATCGAAGCTAGACTCAGACACAGACTGTACAAAACGACCTGGATTTTGCAAATAACGATCAATCTGAGTTTTGAGTAGTTTGATATATGAGGCTTGGGAAATCACACCACTACGTATCAAAATCAAGTCATCATAATAAGACGTGAAACCTTCAAAAATCCAAAGCAAAGAAGTATAGCCTTCTTTATTTAGATCGTAATTGACAAAGTTTTCAGGACGAATGAATTTAACCAACCATGAGTGGAAGTATTCATGACTACATAAACCTAAGAAACGTTGATAGTCTTCAGACGGCTCTTCAGGCTCATTGGCTTTTGGTAAGTCTTCACGTGGACTAATCAAACTGGTTGAATTTGGATGCTCCAAACCACCATAGCTATTTGCTGTTGCCATCGTCATAAAGGTGTAGTTTGAAAATGGTGCTGAGCCAAACATTGAAATTTCTGTTGCACAGATTTTTTCAATGTCTTGCTGCATACGTGCAGCATTCATGGCATGTTTACCTGACACCACAAACTCGTGTGGGATGCCATTGGCTTCAAAACCAAAACGAGTCTGCTCTGCCAACTCAAATGGTGCATCAATCAACTCGGCATAGTTTTTGGCTTTTAAAGTAAAACGACCTTTAACGAGGCTTTTAGAAGCCATACCGGTAGCCAATTGGAAGTGTTTTAGCTCATCAGGAAGGAACAGTTCAACTTCAACTGCTTTGTCCTCTTGACCCTCTAAACCTAAGCAAGCACATGCGGGGTTTACATATAAACGGGTTTGATCTACATACGCACCGCGCACCGACAGATCATAGGCATAGACATCATACTCAACCGTAATCAATTCATGGTCAGTATTAAAAAGACGCCATTTATTCTTTTCAAATTTTTGAATTTCTAACAAACGCCCTTCTTCATCATAAGCACGAACCGACTCTATATGCTTTGAAAACTCGCGAATGAGGTAACTACCCGGAATCCAAGTTGGTAATGAAAGTACCTGTGTTGGGTCTGCTACAAAGCGTAAAGTCACGTGTATAAGGTGCTGACGATAATCGTCAAATTCGATCTGATAATGCAACATAATGGGCGATACAAAATAAAATGAAATGAGTTATAACTTAGCTTAGCATTATTTACGCCAGTTTTGCGTCGCAGTCACATTTGTCTGCATTTTTGACTGGTCATTGAGGAAAAAAAGGCATAGCATTTGCAGCTGTTTTAGGTTTAAAAGTCACGGAATGGCTTGGTTAGGGAATTTCATTGAAAGCTGTCATCTACTTCATCGCTACACTCTTCGCCTTATGTTCAAGTTTCACTCAAGCGGCATTGCTCAACATTGTTCCTGAAACAGTTGAAGCTCAAGCTTGGACAGTTTTTGACAGCCAATCGGGGCAAGTCATTGCAGAGCATAATAGTCATGTTCAACGTGCGCCCGCTTCGCTCACCAAAATGATGGTGGCTTATATTG
Organism: Acinetobacter sp. CAU_H_S139_7; assembly: GCF_058599305.1. Lineage (NCBI taxonomy): Bacteria > Pseudomonadati > Pseudomonadota > Gammaproteobacteria > Moraxellales > Moraxellaceae > Acinetobacter > Acinetobacter sp. CAU_H_S139_7. The sequence continues at coordinate 1,377,186 of NZ_CM178651.1, read as the reverse complement.
CACTCAAAGAAATTAATGCAGGGAAGCTCAATAAGAGCGAAATTCTTACCGCAACACCTGTGGTCAGTACGGTGATGTGGGATGAGTCCCAAATGTACTTAAAACAAGGTGAACAGATTTCTGTGGATCAGCTTTTAGCGGGTTTAGTGGTCATGTCTGCCAACGACGCAGCAGTGACTTTAGCGGAACGCATCTCTGGTGATATTCCAAACTTTGTTGCACGAATGAACCAAGAAGCCAAAGCACTGGGAATGACTGAAACGCATTTTCAAAACCCTGCGGGTATCACCATGCCAGAGCACTATTCGACTGCACATGATTTAGCGCTATTAGGCCAAGCCTTGGTGAATGAAACGCCAGACTATTTATACTATTCAAAACAGCAAAGTTTTAGCTACAACCAACACTTTCACCGTGCAACCAATATTCTGTTAAAAAAAGACCCGACAGTTGATGGCTTAAAAACAGGTTATACCAAAGCAGCGGGATACAATTTAGCGCTGACAGCAAACCGCCCGACCATGAATCCAGATAATCCAAACCGTCGCTTGGTGGTCATTGTTTTGGGTACAGAAAGTGCAGCTAAGCGTGCTGAAGTTGCACATAACCTCATGAATTTGTCTTATACCTATACTCGTAACGAAGTTGCGCTGAAAGATAAGCAAATTATCGCAGAACTGCCTGTAGTCAAATCGACATTGAAAATGTTCAAAGTGGAAAGTAAGCAACCGAAAATTGTGACCACATCATTGTACGAGCAACCCTATGCCATTGACTTACATGCCTTCGACCAGACCAACCAACGCATTATGCTCAATACAGGCAATGGCACTCTTCAACGCATTGATCCATTAGAGTCTACAAAAACGCATTTCAATATTGAAGTGTTGCAAAACAAGCTGACCGCTCCGCTGGCTGAAGTGATGCAACTGGCGAAAGTGCAGGTCTATCAAAACAATCAGCTCATTCAAACGTTTACCATTGAAGAAGATGTACAAATTGAAGAAGCCAATATTTTCCAGCGACTAATGTTTTGGTTCAAAAGCTTGTTTCCATTTTTATCAAGCGATGAACCTAAAGTAAAAACCTATACACTCGGTTAAGTTCGAGCAGTATCCCGAGTTTTATACTTTATGTAACTTGTAAGACAATCTAATTATCAATAAATCAAGAAGATGGCATATTCAATGTCATCTTCTTTTTTTAATAATAAATAGGTTGCTTCATATGGCTGTACAAACAGAACAAGTGCCACACCATATTGTTATTATTGGCGGTGGTGCTGGTGGTCTAGAGTTAGCAACGCAACTCGGTGACAGCTTCGCAAAATCCAAGTGGGTGAAAATCACCCTCGTCGATCAAAACCTCACTCACATCTGGAAACCCTTACTCCACGAAATTGCGGCAGGTACACTCAATCCAAGTGTTGAAGAAATTAATTATTTTGCACATGCGTCTAAACATCACTATGAGTTTGTTTTAGGTCGTTTTGTCGGCTTAGACCAAGAACATAAACAAGTAAAACTTGAAGCACGCCAATATGCCAAACAAAGCACTGAAACCACACAGTTTGAACTCAACTACGACACCTTAGTCCTAGCCGTCGGCTCGACTTCTAACGACTTTGCGACCGAAGGCGCTAAACATTACTGCCACTTCCTCGACAGTCGCCAGCAAGCTGAAATTTTCCAGCAAGACCTTCTACATTTGTATTTGGATGCACAAAACCGCCCCGAAACACGCGCACTCAATATTGCGATTATTGGTGCAGGTGCCACAGGAGTCGAGCTTGCAGCCGAATTGGTCCATGCGAAAAGTACTTTTTTTAAATACGGTCTCAATAAAATTGACCCAAATAAAGTCAAAGTGACCTTGATTGAAGCAGCGGATCGTATTCTTCCCGCCCTATCCACTAAAATGGCAACACACACACATACTCAATTGGAAAAGCTTGGCGTTGAAGTCCTCACCCATCACCGTGTTGCCAAGTTAGATAAAGACCATGTCTATTTTGCCAATGGCTCACAAATCGATGCCGATCTTAAAGTTTGGGCAGCGGGCATCAAAGCGCCTGTCGTTTTAAACGCGCTTGAAGGCTTTCAAAAAGATACGATTGGCCGTCTTAAAGTCTATGCAACTTTGCAAACCCGTTCCGACCCCAACATTTTTGCCTTTGGTGATTGCGCCCACTGCCAACCTGCGGCCGATGAACCAGTCCTTGGCCCACGCGCTCAAGTGGCCAGTCAACAAGCGGCCTTTTTGGTTCGAGCGCTTAAAGTGCGCATTCGTGGTCAGTCTTTGCCGATGTTTAAATTTTCTGACAAAGGCTCTTTGGTTTCCCTCAGTCAATACAAAGCTGTCGGCGAGCTACTGGGCCAAGTTAATGTACAAGGCGTGCTGGCAAAAACCATGTATGTTTCTTTATATCGACTCCATCAGGCCACCTTACATGGCTATACCCAAGCTGGGCTGATGACCGCAAAAGACCTGATGAATAAAAAAGTCGGTCCGAAAATAAAATTGCATTGAAATCCAAAAATGCGTCCCCACTAATAAAAAAACGCCATAAGAACGTGGAAAATGCAGTTTTTTTGCTAAATTTAGTCTACAAAAGCTGCTTTTCACTTTATGATATACCCCTTAAATTCTAAATGAATGGACGAAAAACATGACTGCTATCGCAAATGATCACGTGGTTTCTTTCAACTACAAATTGACTAACGCTGAAGGCGAAACGCTAGACCAATCACAAGGTGAACCACTTGCATATTTGCACGGCGCAGGTAACATCATCCCAGGTTTAGAAAATGCATTGCTAGGCAAAACTGTAGGTGAAAAATTCACTGTTACTGTTCCTGCTGCTGAAGGTTATGGCGAATACAACCCTGAACTCGTTCAAGAAGTTCCAGCGCAAATGTTCCAAGGCGTAGACAACATCCAAGCGGGTATGCAGTTCCAAGCTCAAACTGATGATGGCGTTCAAATCGTAACTGTAAAAGCAGTTGAAGGCGAAAACGTAATTGTTGATGCGAACTTCCCACTTGCTGGTCAAGACTTAACTTTCGAAGTTGAAATCGTAGAAATCCGCGATGCAACTGAAGAAGAATTACAGCACGGCCATGCGCACGGTGCTGGTGGTCACCACCACTAAGATTTAACATCTTAAAAAAGGGCGAAAGTTAAACTTTCGCCCTTTTTTTTATTTTTTGCATACTTGGTCATTCGCGACGTATTTGAAAATCTGTAAATGTTTGCTGTTCTGAAGCCAGTTCTACGATGAACACATCCGTGACTACCGCATGAGTTGGCCCGACTTTAGCGCGATTCACCAGTTCGGCAACCATACCATCATCACCCAAAAGCAGCGCTTCAACTGCACCTGAAGCCAGATTCTGTACATAACCCTTTAAACCTAAAACAACAGCCTGTTGTGCAAACCAGCATCGATATCCAACACCCTGAACTTTTCCCGATATGGTCAGTTTTACTGCTTTCATACTGTATGCTCTCGGTTCACGACCGTATAAATAGCCTGACTCATTTGCTGCGCTTGTAAACCACGCTCACCTTGTTGAGCCAAAAGATCGCCTGCTTGGGCATGTAAGGTCACAATTTGATGTAACGCAATGTCATCTTGCAACTGTGCTTTTAAACTGGCAATCATGCCTGCCAATACATCTCCCATACCACCTGTCCCCATCCCAGGATTACCTGCGGTACAAATCCAAAGTTGCGTATCTAAAATCAAGCTTCCCGAACCTTTCAGCACCCATTGCCCTGCATATTTTTCTTGTAAGGCATAAATAGCTGCAATACGGTCGAACTCCACCGCTGAGGTACTGATACCGAGTAAAGTTGCGGCCTCACCAGGATGCGGTGTTGCGTACACCTGTTTACCAAGCTTTACTGGCTTCTCAGCCAAAAACCATAAAGCATCCGCATCCAACACCACCTGTAAACCATTGGTCTGAATGAGTGGAAACCATGCATCAAACTGCTGCTGAGCCCACGAGTCTCTTCCCAAGCCCATACCAAAACTAACTGCATCCACATGTGCCACCAACGCTTCACGCTCTTGGAGCGACATTTGGTTAATATCGCGCAGCATAATATTGGGTGCACGGGATAAAATCGCAGTATGGTGTTTTGCATCACACACCACCGTCACCTTGCCAGCACCCGCGTGAAAGGCAGCTTCAGCGGCTAACATCACCGCACCACCCATCTGCGCATCTCCCCCAATCACCAGTACATGCCCATAACTTCCTTTATGTCCAAAGGCTTGACGTGGTACAAGCTGCACATACTGTGGAGCAAGTGAAGCTAAAGGTTTTAAAGCACTGTCTACGGGAAGTACCGAAATAAGCTCAACGACTCCTGCATAAGCTTTACCCTGCCCAGTAAATAAACCAGCCTTCAAGCCCAGAGCCGTAAAGGTATAATCGGCGACAACTGCACAAGGTAAAACTTGCCCCGTGTTGGCCTGTAAACCACTTGGAATATCAACCGCAATTTTTAAGCCTGTTTGTCTATTGATCTGTCGAATGACCGCTTGCCAGTCTGAACTGAGTTCACGGTTTAACCCAATGCCAAACAAAGCATCAATATAGGCATCATATGAATGTTGAAAAGCAAAACCGGTATGAATCATTATCCCCTGTTGCACAGCTGCTGCATGTGCTTGTTGCAGTGAAGTAGACTCTCCCAAAGCTGCTACATAAATTTCAACGTCATAACCTTGCGCGGCTAGATACGATGCAATCAAGTAACCGTCACCTGCATTGTTGCCTTGACCACAACACACCGCAACGCTTTTGACCTGGTCCTGTTTAAGCCTAGGCAGCATCTGTTCAGTTGTTGCCCATGCGACTTGTTGCATCAACCCATAAGCACTATTTTGCTGCGCGAACCAACGCCCTTCCCATGCTTGAATCTCGCTGCTGTGGTACACTTGCTGATGCATGATTTTTCCTTTGTTCTTGGTTATGACAACATCCACATCTTCCTCAAAAATCCCTGTAGATCAATATGATCAAGAGCAGCTTAAGGCTTGGATTAAAGCTGAAGCACTGGCTTTGGGGTTTTCTGATTGTGTCATCGCCAAACCAGATGCTCAAGCTGAATTGCCGCGTTTTAAAAAATATTTAGAACTTGGTTATCATGGTGACATGCATTTTCTTGCTGAAAACTTAGAAAAACGCGCAGATCCAACCTTGCTTGTTCCGGGCACCAAAAGCATTATTTGTGTGCGTATGGATTATTTGGTTGCCGTTCCTGAACCACGTCTTGTGCCTTTTGCACCAAATAGCGCCATCATTGCGCGTTATGCACGCGGACGTGACTATCACAAAGTCATGCGTGGGCGTTTAAAGACCCTTTCTCAGAAAATCAAAGCCAAAGTTGGTGATTTTGAATCTCGCCCATTTGCAGACTCAGCACCCATTTTTGAAAAATCATTGGCTGAAAATGCAGGGATGGGATGGGTCGGTAAACACACCTTACTCATTCATAAAACATCAGGCTCATTTTTTGTTTTGGGTGAGCTGTTTACCTCTTTAGAGCTACCTTTTGACCAAGCCACCACCAAACACTGTGGTTCATGTAGCGCGTGTATTGATATTTGCCCTACCCAAGCCATTGTTGAGCCTTATTTATTAGATGCGCGTAAATGCATTGCCTATTTAACTATTGAGTTTCAAGGCATTATTCCTCTAGAGCTGCGCCGCGGTATTGGTAACCGTGTGTTTGGTTGCGATGATTGCCAGCTCATTTGCCCGTGGAATAGCTTTGCCAAAACCACACCAATTGATGATTTTAACCCACGTCATGGTTTGGATGACATTCAACTAATTGACCTTTGGCAATGGGATGAAAACACCTTTATGGCAAATACAGAAGGGAGTCCCCTACGTCGTACAGGCTACCAAAGCTTTATGCGTAACGTCGCGATTGGTCTAGGTAATGCACCATTTTCAGATGAAATATTGCAGCAATTACAAGCTTCTCGCCCAGAGCTTAACGATATTGTGCAAGTCCATATTGACTGGGCCATCCAAGAGCAACTGATGAAAAAGCACTAAAACTTACTTCAAACAGACTCAATCAATAAAAGTTCAATCAAATAGCCATTTGCTTGCATAATTTTATTTATTTTATCTATTTAGCTGCATTTTCAGTGTAACTAAAAATCTAAATAAATAGAATTTTGCGGCCAAATTTCCGAAAAAATGCTCAACTTTGCAACTATTTTTACAATCTCATAAAAAGATAAAATTAAAAATATAATCGGGAGATACTATCAAAACTGAGCAATAATGCCTTTTAAGTTGGCACGTTAAATGTATGATGTATACAAGTTAGAATTAAAAATGGATCGCCATTATGAACCTACGCAATGATTGGACGCGTGAAGAAATCGAAGCTTTGTATGATCAGCCCTTTCTTGATCTCGTCTTTCAAGCGCAGACCGTACATCGCCAACATTTCCAAGCCAACACCATTCAAGTCAGTACTTTATTGTCAATTAAAACAGGAAAATGTCCTGAAGACTGTAAGTACTGCTCTCAGTCAGCACGTTATGACTCAAAACTTGAAGCCGAAAAGCGAATTGCTGTAGACAAAGTGATTTCAGAAGCTAAAGAAGCTTTAGCCTCAGGCTCATCCCGTTTTTGTATGGGCGCGGCTTGGCGTAACCCACATGAACGTGACATGCCTTATGTACTAGAAATGGTTAAAGAGGTGAAAGCACTTGGTTTAGAGACTTGCATGACTTTAGGGATGCTGAATGAGTCTCAAGCTGGACGTTTAAAAGATGCAGGTTTAGATTATTACAACCATAACCTCGACACTTCACGCGAGTATTATTCACATATTATTAGTACACGTACCTTTGACGACCGTTTAAATACCTTAGAATATGTCCGTCAAGCAGGCATGAAAGTGTGTAGCGGTGGTATTGTTGGTCTAGGTGAAAAGAAAGAAGACCGTATTGGTTTATTGCAAGAACTTGCAACGATGCCAATTCACCCAGAATCTGTGCCAATCAACATGTTGGTTCCAATTGAAGGCACACCACTGGCAGATGTTGAAAAACTCGATGTGACGGAATGGATTCGTACCATTGCTGTTGCGCGCATTATCATGCCGCACAGCTATATCCGCCTATCTGCGGGTCGTGAAGCACTTTCTGACTCAGACCAAGCACTTGCATTTATGGCGGGTGCAAATTCGTTGTTCTCTGGTGAGAAACTATTAACCACACCAAATGCAGGTGAAGGTAAAGACCGTCAACTGTTCACCAAATTAGGTTTAGTGGCAGAAAAGCCAAAACCAACGGTGGCAGACCTTAGTCTAGATGCCATGGCAAGCTAATTCCCAAGATTTGCTAAGCACAAAAAAAGCCCCTTATTCAGTATGGGGCTTTTTTAATGTCTATCTATTTAACCTTCAGGCGACTGAGCAAAATTATGCGCAGTAATTAAAATACCATAACTGGCATTCAGATAATCACCTTGGAATATCTCATCTTCACCATTGGCATGACGGACAGTTAACGTTTGGCGAATCGCGTCATAGTGAAAAGATTCGAAACATTCTTGATGGTGACACAGCCAGCTTAAGGTATCACTCAGATTATCATCGACAATATAAGTTTGTGCTTGAAAATTTTTAGTCATTATCTGTATACGCTAAACACTGTTATTCGGCTATTGTAAGCCGTTCTGCGTCAATTCAGTCGAACTAAGCCATAAAAAAATACAGGCATTAAAAAGTGAGCCTACGCTCACTTTTCCTTAAGATGATTAGTCGGTTTTAGAATCACCACACTTTCGGCATTCCATATGCTCCCCTATTTCAGTCATTTGTTCATATTCATAAACGTGGATGCAAAATAATTTTTTAAACAACTGAAGCATTTTTAACTCCTGTAAATGATTTTTTAAAAATTCGCTTCTTAAAATAGGTATATCTTCCTGAAATACCCACAACTCATATCTCATGAGCTATACACAGTTTTAAACATACTTTTTATAAATTTCAAGTGCCTTTTGTCGAATAACAGCATAAAGTGATAAATGGTCATTTGCTTTTTTAAATGATGCTTTTTATTTACTTATTGTTCTGCTTCACATCGCTTTTAAAAATGCGGCTGAGAATGAAACAATGCTTGATTTAAATTTGGATCAAGCTAGGATAAAAATACAATCAATGCTCAAAACAGATGTTTCGAGCAACCAAAAAAGAGTTTGATAAAAAAGCAACGATAAGGATATTTATACATGCTTGGACGTATGATGTTTCAACCGCTATTAATTAGCAATCTTATTGATCACGCAGAACGCTACCATGCGGATACAGCCATTATTTCTAAAAATACAGACGGCAGTATCACTGAAACCAACTGGGCCAACGTCGCAGCCAATTCTAAGCGATTTGCCAATGTACTCAAAGATTTAGGGCTTTCGCAAAGTGACCGCGTGGCGACCATCGCATGGAACAACCATCGTCACCTAGAATCTTGGTATGCGATCTCTGGCAGTGGTTATATTTGCCATACTATCAACCCACGTTTATTTCCAGAACAACTGATTTTTATTATCAATGATGCCCAAGACCGCGTGGTGTTATTTGATAAAACCTTTGCGCCACTTATTGCTGCAGTAAAAGCACACTTACCCCATGTAGAACACTTTATTTGCCTAGATGCCGCAGATGAGGCTATTACAGAAAAAATTGCCGATGTGAAATTTTATGATGACTTGGTCAGTAAAGAGTCTGAACAGTTCACTTGGCCAAGCTTTGATGAGCAAACTGCAAGCTCTTTGTGCTATACCTCAGGCACAACTGGAAATCCAAAAGGTGTACTATATAGCCACCGCTCTACCATATTGCATAGTTTTGCTATCAGCCTACCCGATTCTCTCAATCTGTCTGCAAATGACATTATGTTGCCTGTAGTGCCAATGTTCCATGTTAATGCTTGGGGTACACCTTATGCAGCAGCTATGGTCGGTTGTACGGTTGTATTACCAGGGCCAGGCTTAGATGGGCCAAGTTTAGTGAATATGATTGACACATATAAAGTCACTGTGGCTTTGGGTGTACCAACCATTTGGCAAGGTTTACTGGCAGCAGCCAAACAAACAGGCAGCCAGCTAGCAAGTATGAACCGTAACGTTGTCGGTGGTTCAGCCTGCCCACCATCCATGTTAGCGGCCTTTAAAAATGACTATAACTGTGACACCATCCATGCATGGGGCATGACCGAAACCAGTCCTTTAGGCTCTGCCAACCAACTTAAAGCCAAACATCAACAGCTCTCTGAACAAGAGCGTTTCAAGCTACGTCTTTCTCAAGGCCGTCCGCCTTTTGGCGTAGATTTACGTCTTACCGATGAAGAAAAAGGCAACCATGAAATTGTCCGCGATGGTGAGCAGATTGGAAATCTACAAATTAAGGGCCACTGGATTATTGACAGTTACTTTGGTAAAGATGAATCTGCCCTCACGACCGATGGCTGGTTTGACACAGGTGATATTGCAACCTTAGATGAAGACGGCTTCTTATGCATCAGTGACCGCTCTAAAGATTTAATTAAGTCTGGCGGCGAATGGATTTCATCGGTTGAACTTGAGAACCTTGCGATGGGACATTCAGACATTCTTATGGCAGCCGTTATTGCAGCTGAACATCCAAAATGGGATGAGCGTCCTATTGTCATCGCTGTGAAGAAACCCGATAGCACGGTCACTGAACAAGGTGTCTTAGACTACTATACGGACAAAATTGCGAAATGGCAGATCCCTGACCGTGTGATCTTTGTCGACAGTATTCCACTGAGCGGTACGGGTAAAATGCTAAAACGTGAACTCCGTGCTCAATATGGCCAAGTACTACTGGAACAAAATCCTGTTTAACGTTGTTTAAAATAAAAAGCCTGATCATATGGTCAGGCTTTTCTTTATGTTCGGATAGTTTAAATACCATCAATACAATTTATTTGAAAGCACGTCTAATAAAGACGCTTTAAAGACCTCACCATGCTTTAGATTTGGATAGATTAAAAATTTAGACTCTATGCCCTGCTGATCGAATATAGACAAAATTTCTCTATTTTTATTGATGCCATTTGCATCAAAATTAGCGCTTTGCTGTGCTCCAGTATGTATTAAAAGATCACCTTCCATCAGCCATACATGTTTTTGTGGCTCTTTGACTAATTTTACAGCTCTAATTTTTTGCATCATGCGCTCATCCGCCCAAGAAAGTGATGGACTTGCAGCAAAGAAATGGCTGAAATAACGACCATCGAGCAAGCTATCAAGCACAAAAAGCCCTCCATAGGAATGCCCCCATAACGCTCTTTTTTGCGCATCCAGCTTTACATTCTGCTCAACCCAAGGAGCGATGTCCTTCAAAATCACATTTCTAAAATCAGCACTTCCCCCGCTCATTCGCTCTGGATTTCGTGGATCTTGGGCGGGTTTTCCAGTTAATAAATCTGCTGGAGTATAGTCAAGTGAACGAAGAGCTGTGGCAAATGGCAAATTGGTTTTATAACCAATAGCAACCAATACAGGGGCATCATTTTCATACAAAGACTTAAGTATTTCTTCATTCAGATAGGACATCGCAGCGTTCCCATCCAGCATAAAGACCGATGCATAAGCATCCTTCGTCTTCTGTACTGTCTTTGGAATACCCAACCAAACGCTATAAGTTTTATTTGGATCTGTAGTTGCAAACTCTTTGACTTTAAAGCTGTAATAAGCCGAACCGATTTCTGCAATATTGGCAGGTAAAGGTTTCATTTCAGGTTTCGCATAAATACTTAAACTGGCACCCAAGATCAACAACGAGCTAAAAATTCGCGAAAGCAGAGAAGTAAAAATCTTTCTATAAAGATGAGTCATTTTTCGTATACACAGCCATGAAATACTGAATCTTAACACATGATAATAATAATCATTATTAATTAAGTAATTCTTAATCATCTCTCTTCATTGTATAGACAAAATTTTATTTGAATACTCACTAAGAAAGATGATTTTTCCTTTTTATACGGATTAAGCAAATCTAGCAAATACCCTTCCAGCTTTTTTATCCATAAAAAAGCCACCGCACTATGAAAGTGCAATGGCTTTATCGACACAATCAAAAGACTTAAAGCTTTTTCCATGTCATGCTGCTCAAACCTTTCGCATCTTTTGCTGAGGCTTGTACCTTCATCTGATCTTTACCTGCATTTAACTGCGCAGTATTGATGTTATACACACGGCCATCTTGAGGATTCAGCCATTGGCCTTTTGCGAATTTTTGACCTGTTGCATCACCCATTAAGCCATTCAGCACTTGCATACCAAAAATCGGTTTATCCTTGAGTCCACCCTGACACTTACTACATACATCACTCACAGGCGCTCCAGCCAAAGGATAGTACTTGGTCACCACTGCGCTATATTGTGATGTTTTAGAATTCTTACGAATCACAATATCTGAAATATAATACCCTGTCCGATCATCAATCACTTTCCATGTTCCAATAAGTGGATCAAATGGCATGGCGAAAGCAGAATGAGACAACCCCAAAAACAGTGCTGATGCACACAAAAACTTATGTTTCATAAAGTAAATTACAATAAAAATGAAGAAATAAACGGTCGCGATTATAGCAATTCTATTCTTTTAATTATCTATTATTTCATTAAAATTAAATATTAATATGAATTAACCCGTGAGAAAAATCAACAAAAAAATTACATATAAAAAAAGCCTCCGAAGAGGCTTTATTACAAATTTTTCAATTTAAGCCGCTGAACGTTCTTCAATTGGCACCACTTTACGCAGCTCAGGCCCAGTATAGTCCGCACTTGGGCGAATAATACGGTTGTCCGCACGTTGTTCCATCACATGCGCCGCCCAACCTGTCACACGGCTCATCACAAAGATTGGTGTGAAGAGTTTGGTCGCAATATCCATGAAATGGTAAGCCGATGCATGGAAGAAGTCTGCGTTACAGAATAATTTCTTCTCACGCCACATCACTTCTTCACAACGTACTGAAACTGGATACAGTACCGTATCACCCACATCTTTGGCTAAGCGCTCTGACCAGATTTTAATGATGCCGTTACGTGGATCATTGTCTTTGTAGATTGCATGACCAAAGCCCATGATCTTTTCTTTACGTTCCAATTTGCCCAGCATTTCTCGCTCAGCCTCTTCAGGTGACGTCCAGTTTTCAATCATTTCCATCGCTGCTTCGTTTGCTCCACCATGTAGTGGACCACGCAGTGAACCAATTGCACCGGTAATGCATGAATGCATATCGGATAAGGTGGATGCGCATACACGTGCGGTGAAAGTCGATGCGTTGAATTCATGCTCTGCATAGAGGATCAGTGAGACATTCATCACTTGTTCATGCAGTTCATTTGGTTTTTCACCACGAAGTAGGTGTAGGAATTGAGCACCGATTGAATCGTCATTGGTATTTTCTTCAATGCGTACGCCATCATGGCTAAAACGGTACCAGTAGCAAATGATCGCTGGAAGGGTTGCGAGAATACGGTCTGCAACATCTTGTTGTTCGGCAAAAGATTGTTCTGTTTCTAGGTTGCCCAGCATTGATACGCCTGTGCGCATCACATCCATTGGGTGTGAGTCTGCTGGGATACGCTCTAAGACTTCTTTGAGTGCTTGTGGCAATTGACGCAGTGATTTGAGTTTAGCTTTGTAAGCGGTGAGCTGTTCTGCTGTTGGTAGTTCACCAAAGAAGATCAGGTAAGCCACTTCTTCAAACTGGCAGTTTTCAGCGAGGTCTTGGACGTCATAACCACGGTAGGTTAGACCTGCTCCGCTTTTGCCTACGGTTGATAGTGCTGTCTTTCCTGCGACTTGTCCGCGCAATCCTGCGCCTGTGAGGACTTTTCCTTCAGCCATTTTTAATTCTCCTGTTTAAACAGCTTGTCTAATGTGTTTTCAAAGGTGTGGTAATCCAGAAATTCGTAGAGTTCTTTGCGCTGTTGCATTTTGTCGAGGACGTTGACTTGGGTTCCGTCGTTACGAATGGCATGCATGACTTCCAGTGCTGCCTTTTGCATGGCACGGGTGGGTGACAGTGGGTACAGCACCATCGAGATGCCTTGTTCTGCCAGTTGTTCTTTGGTGTAGTACGGGGTATCGCCAAATTCGGTAATGTTGGCCAGTACTGGAACACCGACTGCATCACAGACGGTTTTGTACATGGTAATGTCAGTCATTGCTTCAGCAAAGATCGCATCAGCACCGGCTTCTACACAAGCACAAGCACGGTCAATCACCGCTTGTAGGCCTTCTTTTTGTAGGGCATCGGTACGTGCCATCACCACAAAGTTTGCATCAGTTTTGGCATCAACTGCGGCTTTTACCCGGTCGACCATTTCTTGTTGGGTGACGATTTCTTTGTTGGGACGGTGGCCACAGCGTTTTTGTGCTACTTGGTCTTCGATGTGAACTGCGGCTGCACCTGCGGCAATCATTTGTTTCACAGTGCGGGCAATGTTAAATGCCCCACCCCAACCGGTGTCGATATCGACCAGTAATGGTGTATCTACACGTTCGGTAATGCGGCGTACATCTTCCAAAACATTATCCAGACTGGTCATGCCTAAGTCAGGCAATCCATAAGAGTAGTTGGCTACACCAGCACCCGAAAGGTAGATGGCCTTGTAGCCCACCTGTTTCGCCATCATTGCTGCATAAGCATTGACTGTACCGATAATTTGTAATGGTTTTTCCACTTCTAGTGCTTGTCTAAATCTTAAGCCTGCAGATTTTTGTTCTGTCATCGTCCTTTCCACGGCATTTACTTTAATTTTCGAGTTTTGAGTATAGCCATAATGACTGAATTGGCTATGACATTTTAGAATGAAAACTCTAAAACTTTAGTCCCATGGTTCACGCTTTTATTATGTAATTTTCTTCCACGCACTGAGGTTTAGTGGTAAACAGATAAGCCCCAAAACAACAATGTGTACATATTTTTGCTATGATAGCAACTAGAGATCCACATTTATTAGGCTGTTGTTAGTTATATGCACGACTCAGTTCAACTAGAACCCCTTACACGTGACATACCTCACACAAAACGAGGTCATGAACGCTGTCTTGCATTTTTATTAAGTGCAAACGAGTTGTTTTTGCAACATGGCTACGATGCGGTTTCACTTGATGATATTGTCAACCATGCGGGTGGTTCAAAAGCATCGATTTACAAATATTTTGGAAATAAAGACGGTCTTTTTACAGCCATTTGTGACTACCGTCGTGAGCTGTTTTTTAAAGATATTTGTATGCCTTTTGATTTCACTAAGGACAATTTGCGCGTTTATTTAATACAAACCATTTTAAATATTCAAACACATCTTGTGCTTCCAGAAAATGCCTCTTTTTTAAGACTCATTATGGAACAAGTACAACGTAATCCGCAGTTGGCCTTTCATATTCACAAACAAGGGCCTAAACATATTGAAGATGCTGTGGCTTGTGTTTTAACCAAAGCAGATGAAATAGGTATTATTCGATGTGAACATCCGAATTATTCTGCGCAGCTTTTTTTTGGCATTGTGCGCGAATTAGAGTGGCGAGTACTCATGAACATCTATGTTGAAGAAAATGAACAAGAAAATCTAGAATATGTTCATTATTGTGTAGATCGCTTCTTAGCAGGTCATCAAAAAGTCTAGTTTTTTTGCAATTTCCTTTGCATATAGTATATTAATCGACTCTCTTTTTTCTTTTCACCAACCAACAACTAATTGTTGTTCTGTACCTATTTCGGTTTTCAGCAATTATTGTGGAGTAACAATGGCTCTACGTCACTTTCTTACCTTACGCGATTTATCTACTTTAGAACTGAACCAAGTTGTGCAACGCGGTATCGAACTAAAGCGTAAACAGCACAACAGCGAAGTATTCCAACCGTTTGTTGGTAAAGTCATGGGTATGATTTTTGAAAAATCGAGCACCCGTACCCGTGTATCGTTCGAAGCAGGCATGAGCCAGTTTGGTGGCAGTGCAATTTTCCTCTCTCCACGAGACACCCAATTGGGTCGTGGTGAACCGATTGAAGATTCAGCACGCGTGATTTCAAGCATGTTGGATATTGTGATGATCCGTACTTTTGGACATGACATTGTTGAACGTTTTGCCTCTTATTCAAAAGTTCCTGTGATTAATGCTTTAACCGATGATCACCACCCTTGCCAACTACTTGCAGATGTTCAAACTTTTGTTGAACACCGTGGGCCTATTGCAGGCAAAACGGTAGCGTGGATTGGTGATGGCAACAATATGTGTAATTCATATATTGAAGCTGCGCATATGTGGGGCTTTAAGTTAAAAATTGCTGCGCCTAAAGGTTATGAACCCAAAGCAGAATTTTTAAGTGAATTTGCACATTGTGCAGAACTGGTGAACTCAGCTGAAGATGCTGCCGTAAATGCAGACCTTATCGTGACCGATGTATGGGCAAGCATGGGCCAAGAAGAAGAGCAAAAAATTCGTGAAGCTGCGTTTGCAGACTATCAAGTGAATGAACGTCTTATGGATCTTGCTCATCCTGATTGTTTATTTATGCATTGTTTACCAGCACATCGCGGCGAAGAAATTTCTGAAAAGATGCTCGACCATAAAAATGCCGTGGTTTGGGATGAAGCTGAAAACCGCTTACATGCACAAAAAGCATTGGTTGAGTTTTTAATCAATGAAAATACCAAGAAAGATTGATTAATTTTCCCAACGAAAAGCACCTAAGGGTGCTTTTTTTATACGGGCAAAGCTATAATCAGAACATAATTTTTATAAGCGACACTTTCCATGCATTTCAAAAAAACAGGCCTGTGCCTTGCTACAATCCTAAGCTCTACTTTTTTTCAGGTTCAAGCCTCAGAGTTTGATGACTACTTACAGTCCAAACAAATTATTGATCAAAATTTTAAAATTAAACAGCCTGAAACTCTGAACGAGATTTTAACTGTATTAACCGCAGAAGACTCACGAACTCTCCCAATTGAAATTGATAACAACACCATCATTGAACAATTTAATCTATATGCAGACCGTACCGAGCTTAAGGGTTTGATCATTACCCCTGATTTCGCGCAGTTTGAACAAGATTTAGGCACAAAAGAAGTTCAAAAAGTGATTAAAAAGAATGTTGTGCAAAACTGTAATACTTTCTTCGAGCATCAATATCAACGCCATAACCCCTACATTGTCAAATTACAGCTCAGCTCTGAGAAAAATAGCTACGATTTAGAATTAAAGCAAAAAGATTGTGGCATCAAATAGTACCTTTTTAGCGATTGGTTCCCTACTTTAGCGAACCAATCCTTGCGGTTGTAAGATAATCATGGCCGCACCAATCAATACCACTGCCCCGCCCATTATATCCCAACGGGACAAATAAACTTGATCGACATAACGCAACCATAGCAATGCGGTAAAAATATAAATTCCGCCATAAGCGGCATAAATACGTCCTGACGCAGCCGGATGTAAAGTCAACAACCACACAAAAGCGCCTAGCGCTAAAGCTGTAGGAATCCACAACCAATGACTTCTTCCCTGATTTAAAATCAAATAAGGGAAATAACAGCCTAATATTTCCATCACAGCGGTTACCAAAAATAGTACAAATGTACTTAAGACTTTCGTCAATTGAATGTCCATGCAACCTACTTTTATGACTTCTAACTGTTAAATACTTTTTCAATAAAAAACCCGTGCAAACACGGGTTTTTTATTATGTAGCGATCTTTAAGCAGGTTCAGCCGTTTGGTCTTCAAAAACTTCAAGTTTTAAGCCAACCGCTTTACCATTTTCGTTCTTCACAGAGACCGCAACATTACCACCATGTTCTGCAAGCTCACCAAATAGAATCATTTCAGCCAGTGGCTTTTTCAAATGCTCTTGGATGAGTCGTTGCATTGGGCGAGCGCCCATTAAACGGTCATAGCCATTTTCAGCCATCCACTCACGTGCACTTTGATCCACTTCTAGAATGACTTTTTTCTCATCCAGTTGCGCTTGGAGTTCAGTTAAGAATTTATCCACTACATTTTCAATTACTGTCGTTGGTAAAGCTTTAAACTGAATCACGCTGTCTAAACGGTTACGGAACTCTGGAGAAAATGCTTTTTTCATCGCATCTTGGTTATCATTGCTATTGTCTTGATCCATAAAACCAATACTCACGCGAGAAATACTTTCCGCGCCAATATTTGTGGTCAGGACCAACACCACATTACGGAAGTCTGATTTACGACCATTGTTATCGGTCAATGAACCATGATCCATGATTTGTAGCAATAAGTTGAACACGTCTGGATGCGCTTTTTCAATCTCATCTAGCAATAATACACAGTGCGGATTTTTATGAATCGCATCGGTCAACAGACCACCTTGATCAAAGCCGACATAACCTGGAGGCGCACCGATCAAACGTGAAACCGCATGGCGTTCCATATACTCTGACATATCGAAGCGAACCAGCTCAACACCCAGTAATTTCGCAAGCTGCTTGGTGACTTCTGTTTTACCTACCCCCGTTGGGCCTGCAAAAACAAAACTACCCACAGGTTTATCTGGTGATTTTAAGCCTGCACGCGACAGTTTAATTGCTGAGCCTAAAGCTTCGATGGCTTCATCTTGGCCAAAGACCACACGTTTTAAATCACGTTCAAGATTTTCAAGAACGGTCTTGTCATCTTTAGATACTGTTTTTGGTGGAATGCGAGCAATTTTCGACACGATATCTTCAATATTTTCCACGGTAATCAAGGTGTCATCTTGTTCAGCTTTCAGACGACGTTGTGCCCCTGCTTCATCAATGACATCAATGGCTTTATCCGGCAAGAATCGGTCATTAATGAACTTCGCAGACAACTCAACCGCAGAAATTAAAGCTTTGTCATCATATTTAACATGATGGAAATCCTCAAACTTGCTCTTCAAACCACGTAGAATATCAATCGTTTCTGAAATAGATGGCTCATTGACATCAATTTTTTGGAAACGGCGTGACAATGCATGATCTTTTTCAAAGACTTGGCGGTATTCTTGGAATGTGGTTGAACCAATGCAGCGCAATGAGCCATTGGCCAAAGCGGGTTTAATCAAGTTTGATGCATCCATCGTACTGCCCATACTTGAGCCCGCACCAATAATCATGTGGATTTCATCAATAAACAAAACTGCTTCTGGTTTCTTTTTCAACGCGTTCAAAAGCTGTTTTAAACGTTTTTCAAAGTCACCCCGGTATTTGGTTCCTGCTACCAAAGCACCAATGTCCAAACTATACACTTGAGCATTTGCCAATGGTTTCGGTGCTTTACCATTAACAATGAGCCAAGCTAAGCCTTCAGCAATCGATGTTTTACCGACGCCAGGATCACCGACCAATAACGGGTTGTTTTTACGACGACGGCACAAAATTTGCGCAGCACGTTCAATTTCTTTTTCACGACCAATTAAAGGATCCGTTTTGCCCTTTTGTGCCTCAACATTTAAGTTGGTTGTATACAGCTCTAAAGGGCCTGCGTTGCTTGAACTGGTCGATTCACCATCGAGATCTTCAATTTCTTCTTCCACTTGCACTTCGTCTTTACGTGTGCCGTGGGCCAAGTATTGTGTCAGAGTTAAACGGTTAATTTGATGGCGTTTCAAGAGGTAGACTGCAAAAGAGTCACGCTCAGAGTACATCGCCACTAAAATGTCTGCGCCTTCAACTGTACGATCACCACCGCTTGATTGCACATGAAAAATTGCACGTTGTAAGATACGGTCAAAACTTTCAGTTGGATGCGGAGCTTGGTCACTGTTTTCGCCCAGCTTAGGAGTGTGCTGCTCTACATATTCTTCAAGCTCTTTGCGAAGCACAATAATATCTGCACCGCAGGCTTTCAATGCATTTACGGCCGAATCATTATCGAGTAAAGCCAATAATAAATGTTCAACGGTTAGGAATTCATGTCTCTTTTGTCGAGCCATACTAACAGCCAAACGTAAGGATACTTCTAATTGACGACTGAGCATGGAACCCCCTTAATCTTTCGGCTCAATCTGACAAAGTAAAGGATGACCTTGAGACCGAGCGTAATTATTGACTTGGTTTGCTTTTGTTTCCGCGATGTCTCTCGGGTAAACGCCTGCAACACCTTTTCCTTCATAATGTACAGTTAGCATTACTTGAGTGG
Source organism: Acinetobacter sp. CAU_H_S139_7 (assembly GCF_058599305.1). Taxonomy (NCBI): domain Bacteria; kingdom Pseudomonadati; phylum Pseudomonadota; class Gammaproteobacteria; order Moraxellales; family Moraxellaceae; genus Acinetobacter; species Acinetobacter sp. CAU_H_S139_7. Next base: position 1,357,948 of record NZ_CM178651.1, on the reverse strand, counting down.
CTTGGTCAAGATTCAAAGCAAAGTATTGTTGTAAAATTTCAATAACAAAGTCCATTGGGGTGTAGTCATCGTTCATTAAAACGACAGCATAGAGTGGCGGACGCTTAAGTTCTGGTGGCGCGGTTTGGACAGCGACATCCCCATTTTCTTCTTCATGCGGTTCATCATTGCTCAAGCGCGGGCTGATATGCCAATCGACATAGCCAGATTCATGAAAAGACTGCTTGATTTCATTTAAACACGTTGAACGCTTAGAGATACCCATAAACTTACAATTCACAATTATTGTGCATTCGCCTCAGCCTGAGGAATTTCAGAGACAAATGCTGATTGACTTTCTACGGCTTCACCACGTGACCAACTAAAGCGTCGTGTCACTGGTGTGCTACCTGTTAAACGGACTTCGATAAACTGAGGCGTAAAGCCTTTAGGCATTGTCCAACGCCCTGTTAAACGCTCATAGTTTTCAAAGTTAAAGTTTTTGTCTTCAAGAGGCACAACTAAAACCTCTGTACCACGAATGAGTCGGAGTTCAACTGTACCTGAAGCTGCACGTTTAGATGGACTGACTTGAACCAAGTCGAGTTGATATTCAAATGCATTTTCAGGCAAAGGTTTAATCGCAATATGCTGCACAGCCAGTGGAATACCACCGCGTTGACGCAAAACCTCACGGTAAATCACCGCAGTGGTTTCAGATTGCGCTTGTTGATCTAGCGCTTTTTGCAACGACAAATACAGCTCATTTGAATTGGTCACAGCAACGTCACGCTCCTGAACAGCAGCGTTATAGTTTTTATTTAAAGCATCCAGACTGGTCTTTTGCTTTTGTACCACTTCGACCAGTTGCTCAGCATCTGCATCAAAACCTACCACCGTTAAACCCTGACGATGTCCGACGGTATAGCCCAATCCCCCACTTGCAAGCATCAATATTGCAGCACCAATTGCCAAGGGCTTATTGGTCTGTAAAAACGGCTTTGCAGGTTCAGGCTGTTGTGACGTCATATTTGTGTCAGTGTTCGGCATCGTCATCTCTTATTTTGATTCAATTCAAAACACACATTTAAATCGAAATCTAAATGTGTGTGAAGTTTTAAAACGTTTTTTATGGTAATAAACCAATTCCGTCTAGGCCCGCTGTTTCAGTAAATCCAAACATTAAGTTCATGTTTTGAACGGCCTGACCTGCTGCACCTTTAACCAAATTGTCTTGTACTGAAATGACCACTAATTTTTTCGGTTGTGGTTTATACAGCGCAATACGTAGTTGATTTGCACCCCGCACAGAACGTGTCTCTGGTGAACTTCCCGCAGGCATCACATCGACAAAAGCTTCATTGGCATAAAACTGTTCATATAAACTTTGCACATCAGCAGCTTCACCTGCATCGGTTAAGTCCACATAAATCGTGCTCAGCATGCCACGAATCATTGGCACCAAATGCGGGACAAATAAAATGTGGTTAAACACCTCTTTTAAGCCTGAAATATTTTCCAACGCTTCCACAATTTCAGGATGATGACGGTGACCTGCAACGCCATAAGCTTTGAAATTATCTGCATTTTCAGAATAGATCATCCCAAGGCTGGCTTTACGGCCTGCACCAGACACACCCGATTTTGCATCAATAATAATGCTTTCAGGTTTAACTAATGTGTCGTTTTGCTTAAATAACGGCGCTAAACCCAGTTGTACTGTTGTTGGATAACAACCAGGGTTACCAATGACATTGGCTTGTTTAATCTGCTCACGGTTTAATTCTGACAAACCATAAACCGAGTCTTTCAGTAGTTCAGGGCACGCATGCTGCATACCATACCATTTTTCAAACTGTTCTAAGTCTTGTAAACGAAAGTCTGCGGCAAGGTCAATCACTTTAGTATTTGCAGCCACCAACTCTTCGGCATGCTTCATGGCAACGCCATGCGGTGTCGCAAAGAACACCACATCACATTTTTTCAGTTCATCAATATTCAAATCTGAATATTTGAGTTCGGTATGTCCACGTAGGCTTGGGAACATATCATCTACACGGCGACCGTCTTCTGTACGCGATGTTAATACGCTTACTTGCACATTTGGGTGTCGTAGTAAAAGACGCAACAATTCAACGCCTGTATAACCTGTACCGCCGACAATACCAACTGAAATCACGTGTATTACCTCAAACTTAAACTGTCCATTTCGTAACTGCCTAGTATGACAGGAAGTTTCTGCTTTCTAAACTGTTTTACTTGGAATTTATGCGTTTTTAGTGCTATCGACACCTAATGAGACACATCCAATATACTCTGTGCAGGCTCAAAACCAATCTGATTTCGTCCCGAATGTTTCGCCTGATATAACAATTGATCGGCAGTATGTATGGCATATTTTAAGTTAGGCTGATGTACCGCAGCCAGTCCGAAACTTGCTGTCACGGCAATACTTTTGGAGGATAGTCGTGCATCGGCAATACCTAAACGAATACGATTGGCAATATTATAAGCCAGCGTGGCGTCATCAATTTGCAATAAGACAATGAACTCCTCTCCACCAAAACGCCCCACTAAGTCGTGCGCACGGACGTTTTGCCCAATAATTTGACCGACTTGTTGTAAAATTTGATCACCCACCAAATGCCCATAGGTATCATTTATTTTCTTAAAATGATCAATATCACACATGAGCAAGAAATAAGACTGTTTAGAGAGCTGATGCAACTTCCGTTTAGCCGCTTCGTTAAAACCACGTCGATTGAATAAATGCGTTAGCGGATCTCTTAGTCGCTCATCATTAAGTTGATGGATAATATCGCGCACCAAGGTTCCGAGCAGCACTATTGCAAACCACATACTTAAGATAATGCTCGCAGCAAGCATCATCAGCCACCAAACTGAATTTGCCAGCATGTCTGCTTCGATATTTCTTAAAAAGAGAAAAATAATGATTCCGCGAACAAAGTTATACAGCACAATAAACAAGTAGGAAAAGTCGACTATTTTATTGAGCAAATCAATCCCTTGATAATGTTTAAACATTGAAAACAAAACCAAAGACTCAACCAATGCAATTGAAATGTTTAAAATCAGCATTCTGATCCACAGTTGATCATCTACGTAGGAATAATAACTGAGTGAAAGTAAAGCCATCACGACCAAGGCCAGACACCAATATGGACGTGCATTCGCGTTCTTTCTTAAGCCCATGGCATAAGCGCTGGCCCATGCGCCAAACAAATACATACTGCCTAAAATGGGTGCCGACAAAGCCAACTGCTTATTCGACATAAAACTTTGCGCGGCCACAGAAAACGAAGGCACAATATATCCAAGCCCGAGCCACAATAAATATGAGGGAGCCCTAAAAGCAAAATGACATATTAAAAGTAAGCTTCCCATTAAAATCAGGCAAGCTGGAACGATTAATATAAAATAGTGGATATCTGTAAAATTCACATTTGAGGTCTTTGGACTGAAATTGAGGAATGTTTACCTTAGATCATGAAGTTTAGAGCATTTTTTGACTCACCCTCAATCAATCAGAAGAAATTATTTTTCAATTTTGTACGTAAAATTAACTTTAAACGCCTGCCCACCAATGCGGCAATGCGATTGTTTTTAAAGTTTTTCGATGCTGTTGAAAAGCAGCATCATATTTGGCAACTTCCGCCCAAAAGCGTGCACTATGATCAAAATGTTGCGTATGTGCGAGTTCATGCACACAGACATAACGCGTAATGGCTTCAGGAAACAACACTAAAGCACTGTTAAGCATAATGTCGTGTTTGGCACTACAACTCCCCCAACGTGTTTTGGGCTGACGAATTGAACATTGTGCAAATTTTAAACCAGTTTCATGACTAATCTGTTGCAAATAAATAGGCAAGTGCTGTTTGGCATATACAATCACAAAAGATTTTAAATAACTTTCAGGCTGACGGTCACTGATCCAAAGCTGGTGATTGTGCTCATCCAAAATATACGCATTTTTTTGTGTTTGATAGCTCACCGTTAAAGCATTTTGGCGATTAAATAACCGTAATTCTGTGGGAAGGGTTTGATCTATCTGTAGCAGACTGGCTTGTTGCTTCTGCCAAGTTTCAACCATCCATTGTTCAGATTGATTTAAAAAATCCTGAATTTGCCGTTTGCTACAAAATTTAGGCACGGTTAAACGAATTTGAGTTGGTTCAACACGAAGTCGTAACCGGGTCGCACGTGCATGATGGGTGATTTGAATTTCAGGTAGGTCTGCTAAGGTCATTAATATTATTCTTTTATTGAATCATCCTCCCGACCCTCCTTTTGAAAGGAGGGAGAAAAACATAAGATAAAAATGTTTTTGCTTTTAGCCCCTCTTTTTCAAAGAAGAGCTCAGGGAAGATTTAAAATTAAACCGCGGTACGCTCTTCAATACCACTGTCTGTTGCAACAACTGCCACATCTGCTTTATTGATTGCAAAAATACCATTACACACCACACCTGGAATGTCGTTAATGGTTTTTTCAAGCTCAAGCGCATTTAAAATATTCAGGTTATAAACATCTAAAATCACATTACCGTTATCCGTCACCACGCCTTCACGGTAAGCAGGATCACCACCGAGCGCTACAATTTTACGTGCCACAGCCGAACGTGCCATAGGAATCACTTCAATCGGAAGTGGGAAGTCACGGCCTAATTGATCGACCCACTTAGAGTCATCAACGATACAAACAAATTTTCTCGCAATTGAAGCTACAATTTTCTCGCGAGTAAGTGCAGCCCCACCACCTTTAATCATATGCATATGACGGTCAATTTCATCTGCACCATCTACATAGGCATCTAAACCGCCCACAGAGTTCATATCAACCACTTCAATGCCTAATTTTTTTAAGCGCTCAGCCGTTGCTTTTGAACTTGCCACAGCCGCTTCAAGCTGAAGCTCAGGTAAAAGTTCAATTAAGAAATTGACGGTGCTGCCTGTACCCACCCCTAAAATGCCACCTTTAGGTAAGTGCTTTAAGGCAGCTTTTGCAGCAGCTTGCTTTTTTTCATCTTGGGTAGCATACAGACTCATAATTTGGCTCAACTATTTTTTGACATTTGTTGCTGATTTTACAGCCCAAATGTACAGGGGTTTGTTACAATGATCCTCTATTTTAAACTGTTAAATGGGAAATTAACATGCTGTCTCGTTTGGTTCGACAAATATTACAAGCAACAGTCTACGATGTTGCAATCGAAACTCCACTCGAAGCGGCACCTCGAATTAGTGAGAAACTCAATAACAACATTCGTTTTAAACGTGAAGACTTACAACCAGTCTTTTCATTTAAGCTGCGCGGTGCCTATAACCGCATTAGCCAACTCCCTAGAGCTCAACTTGAACGTGGCGTAATTACTGCATCTGCTGGCAACCATGCCCAAGGTGTAGCACTGTCAGGTAAAAAACTCGGGATTCGCGCCATTATTGTGATGCCGAAAACTACGCCAGATATTAAGGTTCAGGCAGTCAAGCGTTTAGGCGGTGAAGTGGTTCTCCACGGCGACTCTTTTGACGTTGCAAACAAATACGCAATTCAACGTGCCGTAGAAGACGGTATGAGCTTTATTCCACCCTATGACGATGAACTGGTTATGGCAGGTCAAGGCACGATTGGCAATGAAATTTTGCGCCAATGGCGTGATGTCAACTATGTCTTCGTCGCTGTTGGTGGCGGCGGTTTAATTGCTGGCGTAGCAGCCTACTTAGGCGATGTTGCACCACATGTCAAAGTCATTCCTGTTGAATATGACGAATCTGCTTGTTTAAAAGCCGCATTTGAGGCGGGTGAACGTGTAGTACTGCCTCAAGTCGGTCTATTTGCTGATGGCACAGCTGTAGCACAAATTGGTGAAAAACCATTTGAAGTGATTCAACTACAAAAGTCGGATAACTCAGGCCCGATCGTTGAACGTGAAGTGGTTTTAGTCAATACCGATGAAATTTGTGCTGCAATTAAAGACACCTATGATGAATGTCGTAGCATTGTTGAACCATCAGGTGCAATGGCCTTGGCAGGAATCAAAAAATATGTTGAAAAACACGAGCTGATTGGGCAAAACATCGTCTCAATTGTATGTGGTGCAAACATGAACTTTGACCGTTTACGCTATATTGCAGAACGTACTGAATTGGGTGAACGTAAAGAAGCTATTTTTGCTGTGACCATTCCAGAGAAAAAAGGTTCATTCCTGAATTTCTGCCGAGCGCTACAGGGCCGTAATATCACCGAGTTTAACTACCGTGCGAGCGATGCCAGTGCAGCACAAGTCTTTGTCGGGATTAGCTTAAAAGGCGGCGAAAAAGAGCGTCACGATATTTTTGAAGCACTCAAAACTCAGTTCGATGTCGATGACTTGTCTGATGATGAAGTGGCAAAATTGCATATTCGCTATCTGATTGGTGGGCATGCAGACCTTGAAAATGAGCGTCTGTTCCGTGTTGAGTTCCCTGAACGTCCAGGTGCACTGTTAATGTTCCTCGAGCGCCTTGGCCCTACCCATAACATTACCCTGTTCCACTACCGTAACCACGGCGCGGCTGAAGGTCGTGTCCTCGTTGGTTTAGAAGCAAGTGATGCTAAACAAAATCCAGATGGTTTGATTGAAACCTTAGAAAGTATTTCGTATCCATATGAAGAAATTACCAATAACCTAGGTTATCAACGGTTCTTAAAATAAAAGATTCAATACATACATAAAACCGCCCTTCGAGGCGGTTTTATTCTATGAGCTGCATCGGCTCTTCATCACCAAACGTGTGGTTATACGTAACAATAATTCTATCGATCAGCTCATCATTATGCGGTACCAATAGCCAATAAGGGTTTTCCCGCTCGATAACCAGTAAACTGAGTTCATAAGGCTCAATAAAAATTTTAATGTGATTAAAAATAACATCAAAACTAAATTCAAAATCATAACCATGCATGTCTGAGGTTTCTTCTTCCTCACTGTCATACATTTGATAAAAAGACGCCATATCATCATTAATTTGGTTTTTCAGCTCGTCTAAGTCAATACCTAATTGTTGAAGTCGATGGCATTCATCAATACCATTTTGTCGAAAATCATCGAGTTCTATTTTTTGAATGTTTGAATAATAGCTATTCAACCAACGTACAAAGTGCTCGAACTCATCTTGTTCTTCTGGAATTGCGGTATCATTCAATTCTGGAAACGCGACCCTCAGGGATTCATACAGTGTCTTCCGCATTTATATACTCCTTTGGATGAGTGATATATTGGTATAAGGCAAAGCGCGGTTGATCGAAAATAGCGTGTCTGTATAAAGATGACATCTTGTGAAATTTGGCACAACATTCGTTAACAATCGACGTATAAAAAAATTTAAAGGAAAGATGACATGGCACAATTTGCAGTGATTGGTTTAGGAAGCTTTGGAGCCACAGTTGCAACTCAACTCATTGAACTGGGACATGATGTCATTGGTATCGATAGTGAAAAAAAATATGTTGAAAATATTTCTGAGCAGGTGACCCATGCTGTCATCGCCGACGCAACAGATGAACATGTCCTCGATGAATTAAATATTAAAAACTGCGATGCCGTGGTGGTCGCAATTGGTGAAAATATTGAAGCCAGTATTTTGTGTGTGCTGCACCTCAAAAATATTGGGGTTGAAAAAATTTGGGTCAAAGCCAAATCAAAGTCACACCATATGATTTTAAGCCATTTAGGGATTAGTAAAATTATTCACCCTGAAGAAGACATGGGCGTGCGGATTGCGCAGTCTTTATGCTATCCCATGGTCAGTCGCTATATGGCGCTTGAAGATAATCACTATATCGTCAAAATTGAAATTGATGAAAAACTACAAGGGACTCGCTTCCGCCAACTGATGGATCAAGCACCTGATTTGAAAACATTACTCCATAAACGTGGCAAAGACATTTTGTACAGCATTGACCCCAATTTAATTTTACAAGTGGGTGATATTCTAGTTGTTGAAGGTTTAGTTGAAACATTACGTCGTCTTTCAGCACGGTTCAAATCATGAAAAAAGTCAAAGAATGGCAAACCCCAAAAAACAGCACCATTAATTTAAGCCCGCCCAGCCTGCTGGCTTTGGGTTTTTTGAGCTTTATTATTATTGGGACTCTATTATTAAAGTTACCCATTTCACACTACGGTGAACTCAGTTGGATTAACTCTTTGTTCACCGCCAGCTCAGCAGTCACCATTACGGGACTGTCTGTGGTGAATGTCGGTGAAACTTTTACCGTAACAGGTAAAATCATCATCATGCTACTGATTCAAATTGGTGGCTTAGGCTTTATGACTTTTGCAATTTTAGCCGCACTGAGTCTGTCGACCAAACTCGGTTTAAAGCAACAAATCATGGCGCAAGAGACCATTGGTCAAACCAGCTTATCCAAAGTATCCTTCACCATTAAAGGTGTACTGCTATATTCCTTATTTTTTGAGGCGATCGGCACGGTTATTTTGACCATCGCATGGTTAGAAGATTACAATTTCAATCAAGCTCTGTTTTATGCGGCTTTTTATAGTGTATCCGCATTTAACAATGGTGGCTTTTCACTGTTTCCCAACAGTCTAATGAACTTCTCGGGTCAGTATCTCATTACCTTTACCATCAGTATGCTATATATCATTGGTGGGACAGGTTTTGTGGTGTTAATGGACATTAAGCGCAGCAAGCGCTGGAAAGGCTTAAGTACCAATAGCAAACTGATTTTATCCACCATTGCAGGCTTGAACCTGATAGCTTTTGTTCTTTTATGGGCAATTGAATCGAACAATCCCCTCACCTTAGCGCCAATGAGCTTAGGTGACCAAGCTTTAAATGCATGGTTCCATGCCACCGTGCCTCGTTCATCAGGCTTTAACAGTCTTGATTTGGCACAAATGAAAGATGCCTCGACCCTCGTGACCATGTTACTGATGTTCATTGGGGGCGGCTCGATGAGTACCGCAGGCGGGATTAAAGTAGGTACTTTTATTATTGTTTTACTCAGCGTGATTAGCTTCCTTCGACGCGAAGATGAAATTCGTGTGTTCAATCACTCTGTTTCTCAAAAAACCTCTTTTAAGGCGATGGCTGTCGTCTCTATTACCGCAGCACTTATTTTCTTAGGCATCTTTAGTTTATCTTTAATCGAACCTAATCATCAGTTTATGGATTTGTTATTTGAAGCTATTTCCGCTGCTTGTACTGTCGGTTTGTCACGTGGCATCACGGGTGAACTTCAACCTGCAAGTTTATTTATCCTGATGCTCTTGATGTTTGCAGGTCGTTTAGGTCCTTTAACTCTGGCCTACCTGATTGCGACGCCGAAAAAGAGCCGCCTAAAACACCCAACGGCCGATATTCAAATTGGTTAAAACACCTAACACTTAAACATAAAAAAACCACGTATCAAACGTGGTTTTTTTATGTTTTTAAATTAGTACCAATTCATTAAGGACACGCCCAAGCCCACATAAGCTGCTCGGTGGTTATAATCAATTAAGCTTTCGCCATAACCATCAAACAACTGGAAATGGCCACGCAACTTCCCTGAAATAGGAAAAGCCCAGTCAAACTGTGCAGCACCACGTGAATCATCACCACCTTTTAAACTATGGCGTAGCATGAGTGAAAAGTCATGTTCATTCCAACGGTAGAATGCTGTTAAGTCACCCCGTCCGACATAATCCTTAATGTCAGGGTTATTATCATCACCTGCATCTTCATCTAGACGGTACCAAGGGCGCAGCATGAGCGCAAAGTTGTCTCTTTCAAAACCCACATTCAACATGACACGGTTCCAACTACGCGACAGCGGATCGGAACGACCATTAGACTGGTGGTTGAAAGTTAATCCCAGTAAGCGACCATTTAAACCCAACAATTCATAATTGGTGCGGAAAACCAAACTGGCTTCAGGCTCATAGTTCGTTTCACGGAACGGACGTGATTCATCACTATTATAAAGCTGCCAACGAGAAGACTGGGTATAACCCAACCAAACATCACCATTGTCCCCAAATAGGTTTTCCACAGCTTTAGTTTTTAAAGACAATTGGAATTTCGCTTCCATTGACTTTAGGTTCTGATCTTCATCCACCGTATTGGTCGGATTTGGACTTTGTGGATATTCATTTTTATCTGTCGTCCAAAAACCAGGCATTAAATACACAGGCTGATAGGCACGAATATTCCAAGTTCCCAGTTTGCTTTCTGGTGAAAGCTCCCAACGACTATCCATTAAAGATAAATTTGGGGATATTTTAGGGCCTTCCGAAGCAAAGACAGAGCTTACACTTTGTGCAATTTTCCCTGTGATATTTTCAGGTTCTGGTGCAATTTCCATGGCTGCACGTTGCTCAGAAACAATATGTGGTTTTACCGCTTCAGGAATTTTAAATAATGCATCATAACAAGCCAAACGGTCTGCATTCGATGCCAATGCAACACATGCCTCGGCTGTTGCAGGAGCTGCAGGTATTTCGGAAATTTGTGCATGTGTTTTAGCGACACCCAAAGTACTGAGCACAGTCATGCTCAGTACTAAAGTTGAACGCTCAAATGATTTGAACGCCATACGACCCTCTTATTGTTTTACTGAACTTGTTGAATACTAAAACCTAACTCAATTAAAGTATCACGCTTCGCCATAGGTGCAACCACGGCTTTCGTTGGTTTTTGTTCAAGCAAGTATTGTACCGCCACACGTTGCAAGTCCTCTAAACCCACAGCCAAAAGACGGCTGCGTAACTGCTTACGGAAGGCTGGTGTACGTGCATGTAAAAGTGCATAACATGCCGTAATCGCTTCACCCGCTGGTGAACCTGGTTTGTCCATACCCGCAATCAAACCTAAAATTGCTTCTTCAAGCTGATGGGGTTTTTGCTCAGTATTGAGCAACCATTGCACACTGGCTTCAAAGTCATTGAAGGTTTCAGCCAAACGCGGGTCACGATAGCTATAGAAGCGGAATGAACATGCATTGCCGTCATAGCTTGCGCCACCACCATAAGCCCCACCTTTTTCACGAATTGCACTGTGTAAGAAACCATTACGTAAGTACGCTGCCAGCACCATCAGCGGGGCAGCATCTGGATGTGACACCTCAACGGCTTGATAAGCTGATGAGCAGAATTGAACATTGGCTTGAATTAGCCATGCTTCATCGGCATCGCTATCGATCTGCTCAGCCGTTTTCAAACACACAGTGTGTTCAGGAATAGCTAATTTGTCCCACACATTTTGAACTTCTTCAACCAAACGGTCTGACTGATGTTCTTCACAAACCAGTAAGAACTGTTTTGGTGCTTGTAAAAGTTTTAAATGAATCGCTTTTAATTCATTAATCAAATCATCATAAGCTGTTGCATCATTTTCAATACGGCTGACCAGATCGCCTAACCAGTTTAATGCACCCAAGCCCGTGTTGTGATAATCACGTTTTGCCAAGGCACTGTGGTTACGTCCCGCAATTTGCATCGCATAACTGTGACCCGAACCTGAAAGACGGGATGCCCAACGTGTTTTGCGTTGTTGCAATAACTCGATAATGCGATCTTTTTCGTCAAAACGGAGTTGTTCAAACGCCAATTTCAACAAAGCAATACTGTCAAAATTACTCACCAACGATTTTGTGGTCAGCGTTAACCATGCACTGATTTGATTTTTATCATTCACTTGCGAACGTAAAGAAGCGCCCATACCTAAACCACCACTCACCGCAGTCTGCAGTTGTTGTAGTTCTAGATAGTCATACTGACCTGCACCAACTTCACCCATCAAAATGGACAGCAAGTTAAAGTAAGGTGACTGCACTACATCTTGCGGAATCTGGATCAGGACTTGGTTGTAGTAAATACCATTCGTACCTGCATGATAAAGATTCAACGGATAATCGATACGATTTGAGATAATCTCGCGCAACTGCCCTTGTACAATTTGCAGTTCAGCAGGCACATCTTCCAAGCCCACTTTCGGCAAAAGATTAAGGTCATCTGGGGTATCTTGACGGACTTTAAGTGATTCAGTTTGTGCTTCAATTTCTGCTTTTTCAGCGTCTGTTAGCTGCGCACCAATTTCGGCTAAACGTGCTTTTTCTGCCGCCGCTTCTACTGCAGATTTATTGGCATCAGGCACCAAAGTCATTTGTACACGGTGCGGGTTATCAATCAAATAAGTTTTGATTAAGTTTGACAACCACATTGGATCTTTCAGTTCTTCTTTCACCGCAGCAATGGCTGAGTCTACATCCCATACAGTGACTGGGTCGCTGTGGTGAATCGCACTACCCAAACCATTTAAAATCAGGCTTAGACCATAAGGCATGCCATCGCCATTGATTTCACGTTGGTGCAATTCAATTTGATGTAAAATCGCATCGACCATGTTCTGATCAACAGGTTTTGAAGCGACGTCTTCTAAAACCTTAAACACGCCTGCTTTAAACTCAGCTGTATGTTCAGGGTTTGAACCCTGTACGCCACAGTAGAAAGTCATTTCATAATTTGAATCATCTACTCCCATAATCGGGCCAGTAGACTGTGCATAACCACAGGTCTCAAGGTAATGACGTAACGGAGAAGCCGAATCTTCTAACAATACACCTTCGACAAGGCGCATACCTAAGTGTAGTTTGATCTCACTGGCTTTAGGCAATAACCACGAAATGATGTGATAAGTTTTGTCTTTTAAATCTTCTGCATCTACCGCATAGGTTTCAGTCACTTCTAGCGGCGCAGTCAAACGGCGCTCTTCTTTAGAAAAGAGCGTTTCACCTTTTGAAAACTTGGCCAAGGCTAAAGTTTCAAACTGCTCTTGTAGATTGTAAGCAGGCTCATTACCAAAGGTCATGAAAACTGCGTTACTTGGGTGATAATGCGACTTGTAGAAATCCACTAACTCAGGGTAAGTCAAGTCTGGAATATCTTTAGGGTCGCCACCAGAGTTGTAGTGATAAGTGGTTTCAGGGAATAAGTGGTGCGCTAACTGATGATACAACTGGTCTGAAGGCGAACTCATTGCCCCTTTCATTTCGTTGAAAACCACACCTTTATAAACAGGCTCACCGTTTTCAAGCTCAATGCGGATCCCTTCTTGGGCAAAATCCAGCGGATTCAAATTGGCTGCAAAAGCAGCATCTAAATACACTTCAAGTAAATTTTGGAAATCTTTTTTATTCTGAGTCGCAAATGGATACGCTGTCCAATCCGCCGCAGTAAAGGCGTTCATAAAAGTATTCAGTGAACGACGAATCATTAAGAAGAACGGATCACGAACAGGAAATTTTTCCGAACCACACAGTGCTGTGTGCTCTAAAATATGCGCTTCGCCTTTTGAATCCATAGGTTGGGTGCGAAATGCAACCAAGAATACATTTTCATCATGATTGGTGGCCAAGTGATAATGCACTGCCCCAGTGACTTTATGTTTATATTCAGACACTAAAATGTCTAAAGCTTCAACATGGTGTTGACGTACCAACTGAAACGCAGGATGTACAGTTTGAGAAATGGTTTCAGTGACATCTACAGTCATGTGATCTCCTAACAATAATTAATACACTGCCTGCATTATAGCTGTAGTTGTCAAAAGATTTCACGCTGAAAACCTGAGTAATTTGCTGGAAATTTGAAAAGCATGTCACTGCTTTCCAAATTTCAGTCTTTTTGAGGGAAGCGTTCTCAGAAAGTAAAACTAGATGAGATATTTAAAATAATTATAGTTCGGGTGATTTTCCACAAAAACATAGTTTTGCTTTTGATAAAAACTGGCTGCGGACAAATCTGCGGTATTTAAACACAGTGCAGAAAAGTTTGGACGCGCACATTTTTCTAGATGCGCCAACAACTGACGACCCACACCGCTCTTACGGTATTTAGGATGTACATAAAAACGGCGTACGCGCCCAATACGCGCCTCGATTTCATTTTCACCCCATTGCTGATTTAAACCGCCACAGGCAATCAATTGGTCTTGATCGTAGGCCAATAACAACACTTCACCCTTTTGATCAAAACGATTTTTTCCGCTTTGATATTCTTCGATCAAGCGGGTTAACGGTTCATATCCTTCTTTTGCTGCGAGTTGTGCCAAAGCTTGTATTTGAGGAGGTAATTGTTCTGCCGCTTGAATTAAAATTTCCATCTAAACTTCCTTGAATATGAGCAAAGCCATTTCACTACATTTGCCACGTAAATAAAATGAATTTTCCTCAACAAACTACAGCAATCTTGAGCATTGGTGTAAAATGTCGCTTTATTTTCAATACGTGACGAAAAAAGACATGGCAACTGTTGATCTTTTTGCAATTGGTAATGCACTAATCGACCAAGAATTTAAAGTCTCTGACGACTTCCTTATTCAACAACATTTGCAAAAAGGCACTATGCAGTTAACTGATGGTGAAACACAAGCAGATCTTTATAAAAAATTAAAAGAAACACAAAGCTATAAAGGTCAAGCTTCAGGTGGTTCAGCAGCCAACACCACCGTTGCCTTTAGTGCCTTGGGTGGTTCAGCATTTTACGCATGCCGCGTGGGTAATGATGAGCTAGGACAAACTTACCTCAACGGTTTGCACGAAGCAGGCATTAAAAACACTGAAAAATCAATCAGTGAAGGCCTAACAGGCACGTGTATGGTTCTAGTCAGCGAAGACTCTGAACGGACTATGCATACCTATTTGGGGATCACGGCCGAGTTAACTGAACAACAGATTGACTTTGAACCCTTAAAAACAGCGAAATGGCTCTATATCGAAGGTTATCTTTCAACCAGCGATAGCGCACGTTTAGCGGTTAAACAAGCGCGTGAAATTGCCAAAGCTCATGGCGTTAAAATTGCATTAACCCTATCTGACCCTGCGATGGTGCAATACGCGCGTCATGGTCTAGACGAAATGATAGCGGATGGTGTGGACTTATTGTTCTGTAACCAGCAAGAAGCCATGATGTACACCGAAACCGAAACAGTTGAGGCGGCTTTAGCAAAACTTAAAACAATGAGCCAGCATGTGGTGATTACGCTTTCCGCTGAAGGTGCACTTATTTCAAATGCACAGGAAACATTTAATGTCGCGGGTCGTAAAGTACACGCTATTGATGCCAATGGCGCAGGTGATGCCTTTGCTGGTGCCTTCCTCTATGCTGTGAATGCTGGCTTAGGCTTGCATATAGCTGCGCAACTTGCAATTTTGATTTCAAGTGAAGTGGTGTCTCAGTTTGGCCCTCGTTTAGCTGTGGCAGATTACGCTGAATTGTTCCAACAACTGCAAAAGGAATGTGCATGATGCAAAAAATTTGCATGACGGAAGACATCCCAGAACGCGAAGCGCGTTCTTTTGAAACACCTAAAGGGGATACGATTTTTATCACCCAACGTGACGGTGCTTTCTTTGCTTACCAAAACATTTGCCCACATTTGCAAGTTGAACTTGAATTTTTGGAAAACCAGTTCTTAGACCGCGACCAAGAATTTATTGAATGTTCGACCCATGGTGCGTTGTTTATGGTGGAAACAGGTGAATGCATTTCTGGCCCCTGCCAAGGCGAAGCACTTGAAAAAGTAGCGATTACCGTGCATTCTGACGGTGGGATTTATCTCACAGAAGAATAATGAAATTGGACGTTCACCATGTATGAGTTGCTACATCACCCTGATTTGATGCTCTTTCATTTCAGCTTATTGACTTTAGTCATACTCAGCATGGTGGAAACCTTAGGCTACTTTTTTAAATCTCGCCCAAGTCATTTCCTTAAAAGGCTCTCGCCACAAAAACTGACTGAATCTCCGCTGCTGGACGTTAAGTTTTCTAAAGTACTGATTGTAGTTTTTCTCTTACTTAATTTTAGTGTTGCAGGTTATTTCCTTCAGTTCTGCATCTACGCCAAAGAACAGGCCTTTACTTCGGCTTACTACCTGATTTTCCCTGCGCTGATTATTGCAATTTTCTTTACCGTTTTTATGATCCACTGTTTGGATCAAGTCATTAAACCAAGACCAGATAAAAAGCAAACCAACTTACTGGGCCGTCTGGCAACCATCTCCAGCGGGAATGCACGTCCTGGTTTTTCGGCTCAAGCACGCGTTCGCGATGAATATGGTCAACTCCACTATGTGCAAGTTGAACCTGAGTTTGGTGAACTTGAATTTCAATCACAAATTATTCTCATTCGTCTAAAAAAGTCGCATTACATAGCAAAGAAAATTTCAAAATCCAATCAACTTTTTAGCGGCGAAAGTACGCGCTAAACAAACACTCAATCAAATCCCATTTCAACGCTGTACGTCTGTATGAGCATGTTTATCCTTTGCCATGGCTACTACCCCTACCAAGATATTGATACAGCGTCAGCCTCCAACAAACGCCTCACAACGCGCTGTTTAAATCGAACCCTTGCCTCATCTTCTTGCTCAATCTTTTTAAAGTAATCTTTCATTCACAATCCAGCTTTCTACAATTTAAAAATATTTGCGCAAAATAAGATCAGAATGAGAATTTTACTCTCCGCCTCTGCCTTCAAGCTCATATGACACAATAAAAGACTTTTTAAATATTAATTCGACTTTCAATTCCTAATTTCCTTGTGATGTATGCGACAGATCAAATCATCCATGATTCATATTCGTTAAAATCCATCATTTAAAAGCCCTATCACTTTTATTATCTTAAGACGAATTATCAATAAAATAACGATGAACGTTAAATATAAGCGTTTTAGTCGGATTTAAAATAAATATATACAAGTATTTTAGTCAGGTATTTAAATATAAACATAAGTAATTTGGTCAACTTTAAAATACAAAAATATTAGTTTATTTTTCATCACATCATTATTTTAAGTATATGTATTTAAAAGACTTAATAATATATTTTCTATTTAAGTTTAAAGACTATTTATCTTTTGTATGTTTTTGTTTAATAATATAAAGCAAGTTAAAAAAATAGGCTTTGTGAAATGAGCTTAGTCCCCAAAAATCTCAATCAAAAAGTCACCAGAGAGATTGTGGCCATTTTAATCATTAAGGTGATTATTTTAATGGTCATTAAGAACATCTGGTTTGACGCCCCGACTATTCCTAAAAATTTTGACAATCAAGTTGCTGAGCGTATTGCAGGCAATCCATCCCCAATCAAGGAGACACGTTGATGATATCTGAAAGCGTGGTCGATCTTTCGCGGTTCCAGTTCGCTATGACCGCGATGTATCACTTTATTTTTGTTCCACTTACACTGGGGCTTGCCTTTATTCTTGCCATTATGGAAACCACCTATGTGATTTCAGGTAAAGAAATTTATAAAGACATGACCAAGTTTTGGGGGAAACTCTTCGGTATTAACTTCGCTTTAGGGGTCACTACTGGCTTAACCATGGAGTTCCAGTTCGGGACTAACTGGGCATATTACTCACACTATGTGGGGGATATTTTCGGTGCTCCATTAGCCATTGAAGGATTAATGGCATTCTTCTTAGAATCGACATTCATCGGTCTGTTCTTCTTTGGATGGGATCGCTTATCCAAAGTGCAGCACTTATGTGTGACATGGCTGGTTGCACTCGGTTCTAATATGTCTGCCTTATGGATTTTGGTTGCAAATGGTTGGATGCAAAACCCTGTCGGTTCTGTATTTAACTATGAAACCATGCGCATGGAACTGGTAGATTTTGGTGCTCTCATTTTTAACCCAGTTGCACAGGTAAAATTTGTACATACCGTGTCTGCGGGTTATGTGACAGGTGCTATTTTCGTTCTGGCTATTTCAAGCTACTACTTACTGAAAAAACGCGATATTCCGTTTGCGCGTCGTTCATTTGCCATTGCCGCAATTTTTGGTTTAGCTTCAACACTTTCAGTGATTTTACTGGGCGATGAGTCAGGTTATGAACTGGGTGATGTTCAAAAAACTAAACTTGCAGCCATTGAAGCAGAATGGGATACTCACCCTGCACCGGCACCCTTTACTTTGTTTGGTATTCCAAATAAAGAAACTATGACTACAGATTATGCAGTGAAAATTCCATATGTGATGGGTCTTATTGCAACACGTTCTTTAGACAAAGAAGTGACTGGCATTAAAGATTTGATCGTTCAACACGAAGATCGTATTCGTAACGGTATGGTGGCTTACTCACAACTGGAAAAACTACGCGCGGGTGATACTTCTCCAGAGCTAAAAGCTGCCTTTGCTGAAACTCAAAAAGACTTGGGCTATGGCTTACTGCTGAAAAAATACACACCAAATGTAGTTGATGCATCTGAAGATCAAATTAAATCTGCTGCAAAAGACACGATTCCACACGTACCAAGCTTATTCTGGGCATTCCGTGCCATGGTTGTATCTGGTTTCCTTATGCTGTTGTTATTTGCTCTAGCAACCTTTGCTGTGGCAAAACGCAATGCAGAAAACAAACCATGGTTACTGAAGTTTGCGCTTTTCGCTCTGCCTCTGCCATGGATTGCTGCACAAACAGGTTGGTATGTTGCAGAAGTAGGTCGTCAGCCGTGGACGATTGGTGAAGTTCTACCTACACACTTGTCAGCATCGAGCTTAAGCACAGGTGATGTGTGGGGTTCTATCGCTGCCTTAGCTGCGTTCTATACCGTTCTTTTGATTATTGAAATGTATTTAATGATCAAATTCTCACGTCTTGGTCCAAGTTCGCTTCACACTGGTAAATACCATTTTGAAAAACTTGAAGCAGCTCGTAATGAGGAGACTCAAGCATGATCGAATATGAATTACTCAAAATCATTTGGTGGGTTTTAGTCGGCGTCTTGCTGATTGGCTTTGCCCTCACCGATGGCTTCGATATGGGCTCTATGGCGATCATGCCATTTGTGGGCAAAACAGATGAAGAACGCCGTGCGGCTATCAACACCATTGCTCCGCACTGGGACGGTAACCAAGTTTGGTTCATTACTGCTGGCGGTGCATTGTTTGCCGCATGGCCAATGGTTTATGCAACAGCATTCTCAGGCATGTATTGGGCGCTACTTTTAGTATTGTTTGCCCTATTCTTACGACCTGTAGGTTTTGACTACCGCTCTAAACTACAAAATACCAAATGGCGTACGTCATGGGACTGGGGTTTAGCAATTGGTGGTGCTGTGCCTGCACTGGTCTTCGGTGTGGCTTTTGGGAACATGTTCTTAGGCGTGCCGTTTAGTTTAGATGACACTGTCCGTTCAACTTATACAGGAAGCTTTTTCGCCCTGCTTAACCCATTTGCTTTAGTCTGCGGCCTAGTTAGTTTATCAATGCTGTGTGCACACGGCGGTGCATGGCTCATGCTTCGTACCGATGGTGACTTACGCAGACGCTCAGCACAAGCAACGAAACTTATGGGCATTGTTTATCTCATCTGTTTCTTAGGTGCTGGTGCTTGGTTGTACTTTGGTGGAATCGAAGGTTATACCTTAGTCACTCCATTTGACACCAACGGTGTTGCTAACCCATTGGCAAAAGAAGTGTTGACCAATGCCAACCATGGCTGGATGAACAACTACTCGACTTACCCAATGACCATGATTGCGCCTATCGCTGGTATCTTAGGTGGTTTAATTGTGGTGCTTGCAGCAGGCAAAAACAAAGCGGGCTTTAGCTTCTTAGGTTCGAGTTTAGCGGTCGTGGGTGCAATTTTAACTGCTGGTTTTGCGCTGTTCCCATTCTTAATGCCATCAAGCATTCAACCTGTTGCAAGCTTGACCATGTGGGATGCAGTTTCAAGTAAAACGACGTTAACTGTAATGACAGTTGCGGCATGTATCTTTGTCCCACTCATTTTGTGCTATACCACTTGGTGTTACTACAAAATGTGGGGTGTTATTACCAACACACACATTAAAGAGAATTCACACAGCCTTTACTAAGGCTGTGTCTAAGGAGATCAAATTATGTGGTATTTTGCATGGATTCTCGGCATTTTGATGGCTTGCTTTGCAGGTGTACTCAGTGCTCTGTATATCGAACATCATCAAGACCTTGATGAGGAATAAACCATGACAGACGTTGCTATGGAAAACCAAACTGTAGATAAAAAGCCGAACAAATTTGCGATGCTAATTTCCTGCCTATTGGCCTTTCCACTTGCAGCGGTGTTGTTAGTGCATCCTGCTGCTATGTTGGATGACAATGGTCACTATAGCCACAGTGCACTGATGTATATCATGATTGGTATCTCAGGTGGCTTTATCCACGGTGTTGGCTTCGTGCCACGCCACTGGATTTGGAAATGGCTGTTTAGCCCGTTTCTATCGTGGCCACTGATGATCTGGGGTTATTACACCTGGTTCTTCAGTTAAATAAAAAAGCCCTCATTGACTGAGGGCTTTTTTATAGTTCGTTTTTCTTGGATTCTACATTTCAGCCATGACGCCAATAATGCCATTAATAATCATATCTACCGCAATAGTCCCAATCAGTAAGGCCGACAGTCGCCCGACAATATCAACATAACGGTCAATATATTTGGCATGCTTATAACGTAAATGGTCATGCGCAAATTTCATTAAAATCATCAAGCCACAGGTCAACGCCAAAGTCAGGAAAATAATCATGGCCGCACCACTGATTGGCAGTGCCATACCTGTCACCACAGCAGCACTGATGGTTCCTGGACCAATCATAAAAGGCATCGCAATGGTTCCTGCCAAATGCTCAGGCGCACCACGCATTTCACCAATGGTATCTGCTCCCTGAAACACGTAACGATAACCAATCACCAAGAAGATCAGACCACCAAATATTTGAAAGGCTTCAAAGCGTACATTTAAATATTTACTAAAAATCGCTTCTCCACCCCATGCAAACAGCATAAATACTATAAAAGCAATGAGACAGCCCTGAATCAAGGCCTTATTAAACACTTTAGCTTCGGAGTTCCGAATCATGCCAATCATGTAAATACTCATTAAAAACGGATTCAGCAATGAGAAAAACAAAGCAAAAGCATGTAAATATGAGGTCAACATGGTTCCTCCTAATTATCCTTGAGGGTCTGGAAATAAGGGACGATTCCCTGGACTGATTCGATTGATATGTAAGAAGGTCATGTGACGCTCATAACGATCCAGCACATCATTAATCACTTGCTCTTTGGTATAACCAACAAGGTCGTTGCCTTGAGAACCTTCATACAAATAGGTTTCAAGACGGTAGTAGAAGCGTTTACCCAGTTTGCCACGCTCACTAAAGGTCGGGGCGATATAGCGTACTGGCCAAATTTGATAGACAAAGTTTTGTTCTTCTTCCAAATGAATCATCAAATCTAAATGATACAGATTTGGGTCTTCTTCAAGCGCACTTTCTTGAACACTGATATCGATACCGCGTTTTTGCATTTCCTCTGCAACCGCCATCACCGCAGGTCGGCAAATATCATCGAGCATACGCCGAGTATCAGTTGTTCCTGGATGGTGCATGACTCGGGACAAACGCTTTTTCCAGTTGAGGATGTCGACATTGCCCACCACGGGTGCAGCATTTAAACTGCTACTGGCTTGTCGATAGTCTTCTAACCGCAGTGATTTATACAAACCTGCCATCACCAAGAACATCACAAAACTAAACGGCAACCCCATAATAATCGTGGCATTTTGTAGTGCCGTTACTCCGTTAGCCATCAACATTGCAAGGGTCAATAAACCAATCGCTATGGCCCAGAATACACTCAACCATCGCGGTGCATCATGATCGACATTGGTAAATTGAGTAGTGAAATTACCCAATACCAGTGCACCAGAGTCCGCTGAGGTCACATAAAAGAGTAAACCAGTAATTGTGGCTACACCTGCAATAAACGGAAACCACGGATACTGAGCCAGTAAGTCATAAAAACCATGCGCTGGGTTGGCAATGACACTTTGTGCAAGGGCTAAATTACCATCAAAAATCACACTATGTAGTGCACTATTTCCAAATATTGATAACCACGTGAGTGTGAAAAATAAAGGAATAATGAGCGTTCCGCTAACAAACTCACGAATGGTTCGACCACGTGAAATCCGTGCTAAAAACAAACCTACAAATGGTGACCAAGCCACCCACCATGCCCAAAAGAACAATGTCCAACTGTTCATCCATTCTTTCGGTTGTTGAAAGGCAAAACTTTCCAAAGTCATACTTGGAAAACGGTTAATGTAGTCCCCAATATTTTGCACAAAAGCATTCAGTAAAAATTCGGTATTGCCTAAAAACAAAATAAACAGCATCAACCCGACAGAAACATAAATATTGATCTCGGAGAGAACTCGCAGTCCCTTATTCACCCCTGAAGTCACTGAAATAATGGTCATTGCCACCGCGACCACAATTAATGCGGTTTGCATCCAGAGGTTTTCAGGTAAATCGAACAACACATGCAAGCCATAGTTCAGCTGTACTACCCCAATCCCGCAGGTTGTCGCAATACCAAAGATAGTACCGATGACCGCTGCCGTATCGACACTATGACCGATCGGCCCATGAATCTTATTGCCAAAGATCGGATATAAAGCAGAGCGAATAGTCAGTGGTAGATTATAGCGATAACTAAAATATCCCAATGCCATGCCAATCAAGGCATACATACACCACCCAGTTAGACCATAGTGAAACAGGGTCCACACCATGCCTTGACGTGCAGCCTCTAGGGTCTGCCCCTCACCCACGGGTGGATGCATATAGTGGGATAAAGGTTCCGCTACCGAGAAAAACATCAAATCGATGCCGATCCCAGCTGAGAACAGCATTGCAGACCAACTTAAAAGGCTAAATTCTGGCTTGGAATGTTTGGGGCCTAATTTAATGTTGCCATAGCGAGAACAGGCAATGAAAATCACAAAGACCATATACAAAGTCGCTGCGAGTAAGTAATACCAGCTAAAAGTTGAACTCACCCACGCCAAGACTATATTTAAGGTTCGGTTAGCAAAGTCATTAAACAAAATGGTGGTAATAGAAAAAATTAAAATAATGAGAGCTGAAATATAAAAGACCACACCATTTAAACGGTCTTTAGGCGCTAATGTTTGATCATCAACTGCTCTTGGATTATCTGTTGCCATACAATCCTCAAGAAAGTAAATAAAAAAAGACAAAAGCCAATTTTTAAACTTCTCGTGGTCGAGAGCTTAAAAATCGACTAACGAAAAACGACAGTATTTTTATCAGGAATAAAAACGCTATCTTCTTTAAACCTGAAGGTCTAAATCATTTATGAGGTGCATTTGCTACACAGGCTTAAAATGTGAGCCACCCTTGTTCATCGATATTTTGATAGGAATCCTTCACATATCTCCCTTCAACATGACTATAAGAGTTTTCTCAGCTCAAAAAAAGTATAAAACCGTAAGCCTATAGCTCATCAGCTCACTTTTCTGAAAGATGTCCTGAGATTAAACCCTTATGACACATCCTTTTGATAAATAAAAAGTTATGTCGAATACTCAAAGCAATTTAGCAATATTTTGCTTTGAATTTAACCATAAGTGTACTTTTTATTGATTGAACGTTCAATCAATAAAAAGTATCATAAAAAAATGCTATGATGCTTTCCATGTAAGTTATTGAATCTAACGCCTTTAAATTTAAGGCAAATTGTTCTGGATTGTCATGAATAAACGTAGAGTAAAACCTGAGCATGAGCGCCGTGAAGAAATCATTAATGCTGCCTATGCAGTCATTTATGAAGTGGGCTTATCCAACACCACCATTGCTCAAATTGCGAAAAAAGCACAGCTTTCTACGGGCATTGTGAGTCATTATTTTGGCGATAAACAAGGCCTCATTCACAGTTGCATGCGTCAAATGCTCAATGTCTTAGCCGAGACCACGGCAAGCTATAAGGCAAAGGTGGTGCAGCCCAGTCCAGAACATTCGCTCAAAGCCATTATTGATGCCAACTTTGACATCAGCCAGGTCAACAACACTGCTATGCGGGTTTGGCTCGATTTCTGGTCTGCCAGTATGCACCTACCCGACTTAGGTCGACTGCAACGAATTAATGACCAACGGCTTTATTCAAATTTGAAGTTTCATTTCTTGCAGCTCATGCCAAAGGCCCAAGCAAGCCAAGCCGCTAAAGGGCTAGCAGCACTGATTGATGGCTTATGGTTACGTGGAAGTTTAAGTGGTCATCAAGCATTTGATCGTGATTTGGCACGTTCTATTGCATACGACTATGTCGATATGCAACTTCGCTTAATTCAACAGATACGGCAGGAACAACAAAATGAATGATGTACAGCTTCACTCGCTTTATATTCACGGACAATATTTCAATGCCACCAGTGGTCAAACCTTTGACAGTATTAATCCTGCCACAGGTCAAGTCATTGCCACCATTCAAAAAGCATCCAAAGCTGATGTCGATTCAGCTGTGCAAAGTGCTGTACAAGGGCAGCGTGAATGGGCTGCCAAAACAGCGGTCGAACGTGTCCGTATTTTACGTCGTGCCGTCGATATTTTACGCGCTCGTAATGACGAATTAGCACGCCTAGAAACACTGGATACAGGTAAAGCGTTCAGTGAAACCTCTACCGTCGATATTGTCACTGGTGCAGACGTTTTAGAGTACTACGCGGGACTTGCAACTGCCATTCAAGGTGAACAAGTGCCGCTACGTGAAAGTAGTTTTTTCTACACGCGCCGTGAACCTTTAGGTGTGGTGGCAGGCATTGGTGCTTGGAATTATCCAATCCAAATAGCACTTTGGAAATCAGCTCCGGCCCTCGCTGCTGGGAATGCCATGATTTTTAAACCTAGCGAAGTGACCCCTCTTACCGCCTTAAAGTTGGCAGAGATCTATACTGAAGCAGGCGTACCTGCTGGGGTTTTCAACGTGGTACAAGGTTTTGGTGCTGAAGTGGGTCAATGGTTGACTGAACACCCAGATATTCAAAAAATTTCATTCACAGGTGGTGTGGCAACGGGTAAAAAGGTCATGGCCAGTGCTGCGGCTTCTAGTCTCAAAGAAGTTACCATGGAGCTCGGTGGCAAATCACCTCTGATTATTTGTGCCGATGCCAACCTTGATCGCGCAGCCGATATTGCGGTGATGGCGAACTTCTTTAGCTCAGGTCAAGTATGTACCAATGGCACCCGTGTGTTTGTACCACAAACCCTCAAGGCTGCATTTGAACAAGCAGTGATTGAGCGTGTAAAACGTATCCGCATAGGTGACCCGATGCAGGCTGAAACCAACTTTGGACCTTTAGTCAGCTTTCCGCATATGGAAAAAGTCTTGTCTTATATTGAGTCAGGCAAACAACAAGGTGCGACCTTATTGATTGGTGGACAACGTGCCACCGAAGCAGCACTTGCTCAGGGCGCATATGTATTACCAACCGTGTTCACCGACTGTCATGACGACATGCACATTGTGCAAGATGAAATCTTTGGTCCGGTTATGAGCATTTTAAGCTATGACAATATTGAAGAAGCCATTCAACGTGCCAACAACACCAGTTATGGTTTAGCCGCAGGTGTGGTCACACAAGATATTTCCCAAGCACATCGCATTATTCATCAACTTGAGGCAGGTATTTGTTGGATCAATACATGGGGCGAATCCCCTGCTGAAATGCCTGTAGGTGGTTATAAACAGTCAGGGGTCGGACGTGAAAATGGCATCACCACACTTGAACACTATACTCGCATCAAATCGGTTCAAGTCGAACTGGGTCAATACCAAAGTATTTTTTAAAATCTGAATTTTAACTATCTAAATCCTTACTCCATTTTTATTTATTCTTCTTTCATCCTCAACTCAACATGTGGCCACGTTCTCATGCAACGTGGTCCTGCCATAGAAAAAGGATCATTATGCATTCTCAACACTACGATTATATTATTATTGGCGCAGGCTCAGCAGGTAATGTACTAGCTGCTCGCTTAACTGAAGACCCCGATGTTTCGGTACTGTTACTCGAAGCAGGCGGACCTGATTATCGCCTCGACTTTCGCACTCAAATGCCTGCAGCTTTGGCTTATCCTCTGCAAGGGCGTCGTTATAACTGGGCATATTTAACCGACCCTGAACCCCACATGAACAACCGCCGTATGGAATGTGGTCGCGGCAAAGGCTTAGGCGGTTCATCCCTCATTAATGGCATGTGTTATATCCGTGGAAATGCCATGGATTTAGAACAGTGGGCAACCCTTAAAGGCCTTGAAGATTGGAGTTATGCAGACTGTCTACCTTATTACAAAAAAGCCGAAACCCGTGATATTGGTGGCAATGACTATCATGGCGATGCTGGCCCTGTTTCTGTTGCCACACCTAAAGCAAACAATAATTTTTTATTCCACGCCATGGTTGAAGCTGGTGTGCAAGCAGGCTATCCACGCACCGATGACTTAAATGGTTATCAACAAGAAGGTTTCGGTCCAATGGATCGAACCGTAACCCCTAAAGGTCGACGTTCAAGCACCGCACGTGGCTATTTGGATATGGCCAAAGGTCGCGCGAATCTAACTATTATTACCCACGCCATGACCAATCAAATTTTGTTCAATGGCAAACAAGCAATTGGTGTTGAATATATTCAAGGTGCTAATCAAAACAACTTGCTTCAGGTCTATGCCGATAAGGAAGTTCTGCTCTGTGCTGGAGCGATTGCATCACCGCAAATTTTGCAACGTTCGGGTGTTGGTTCAAGTACTTTACTTCAGTCTCTCGACATTCCAGTCGTGCACGACTTACCGGGTGTTGGTGAAAACCTGCAAGACCATTTAGAAATGTACTTACAATATAAGTGCAAACAACCTGTTTCTCTCTACCCTGCTTTAAAATGGCAAAATCAACCTGCAATTGGTGCAGAGTGGTTGTTTAACGGAACAGGGATTGGAGCAAGCAACCAGTTTGAAGCAGGTGGCTTTATTCGATCCTCCAAAGAGTTTGCTTGGCCAAATATTCAATACCACTTCTTGCCTGTTGCAATTAACTATAATGGCAGCAATGCCGTCAAAGAGCATGGCTTCCAAGCCCATGTCGGTTCGATGCGCTCACCTTCACGCGGTCGAGTACATGTGACATCTAAAAACCCTTTCGACCATCCAAGTATTTTATTTAACTACATGTCGACAGAACAAGACTGGCAAGAATTTCGCGATGCCATCCGTATTACTCGTGAAATTATGCAGCAACCTGCACTTGATCCTTACCGTGGCGAAGAAATTAGCCCTGGAAAAGATGTGAGTAGCGATGCTGAATTAGACGAATTTGTACGTAATCACGCTGAAACGGCTTATCATCCATCCTGTAGTTGTAAAATGGGTGAAGATGATATGGCGGTAGTCGATGGACAAGGTCGTGTGCATGGCCTGCAAAGTTTACGTGTGGTGGATGCATCGATTATGCCGCTGATTATCACAGGTAACTTAAATGCAACCACCATTATGATGGCTGAAAAAATCGCGGATCAAATCCGTGGCCGCACAGCCCTACCTCGTTCTCATGCACCTTTTTATCAAGCTGAAACTGAATAAGTTTTAATAGCTCAGCACCTGACTTTAATTAGCTTTAAAATAATAAAGTCAGGTGATTGTTCATTTTTTCTTAAACAACAGTGCTGCGTTTTGTACAGACAATGCTATTTCTATTAGAATCCAATTTATACATTTTAGCTTTTAAAAAATTGAATGCCTGTATATATATTCAACATCAGCATCTTAATTATCAAATCTTAACAAAAATAAAAACCAATAAAAACAATGATTAATATTACACATCACTCATATTTATAGTTAAATCCAACCCATTTACAATAAAAATTACTAAGTCAATACATATTTAGTCTAAAATATTCATAAATCAGGACTGTGTGATAGGCTCAAAAGTTATATTTTTTGTGCGCTTTTCAGCTTTTAAGTATTACTTCAACTATACCAAGCTGATCATTTATAAGTAGCTCTATCATTCTTCTTATTTTTATTCTATTCGCTATAAAGCGATCCAAAACCTGCTCCCCAAGGTCATAATCGCATGAACAAATTTTTAAAATACCTTTTGGTATTGATCGTACTGCTTATTATTGCAGTCGTAATTTTCTTATTTAGACCCGTCACGTCTAAAAAAATTCAAACCACCAGCAATGAGCCTGTTGTTGACGCAGTCTTAGTCGGCGGTGGGATCATGAGTGCAACTTTAGGCACATATCTAAGCGAGCTTGAGCCAAACTGGCAAATTCGCATGTATGAACGCCTAGACAATGTTGCACAAGAAAGCTCAAACGGCTTCAACAATGCTGGTACAGGCCACTCTGGCTTTATGGAAATGAACTATACCTCTGAAAAAGATGGAAAAATGGACATTTCTAAAGCGGTGAACGTTGCGGAACAATTTG
The DNA here is from genome assembly GCF_058599305.1 of Acinetobacter sp. CAU_H_S139_7. Classification (NCBI taxonomy): domain Bacteria; kingdom Pseudomonadati; phylum Pseudomonadota; class Gammaproteobacteria; order Moraxellales; family Moraxellaceae; genus Acinetobacter; species Acinetobacter sp. CAU_H_S139_7. The sequence continues at coordinate 1,329,620 of NZ_CM178651.1, read as the reverse complement.
AAGTTGCAAAACAGTTCTGGTCTTATCAGGTGAAAGAAGGCGTTTTAGGTCAACCAAATAGCTTTATCAATCCTGTACCACACATTGCCTTTGTTTGGGGCGATAACGTAAATTTCCTAGAAAAACGTTATGCTGCAATGGTTAAAAACCCAATGTTCTATGGCATGAAATTCTCTGAGAATCCTGCTGAAATTAAACAATGGGCACCATTGGTAATGAATGGCCGTGATGCTGCACAGAAAGTAGCTGCAACACGCATGGATGTCGGTTCGGATGTGAACTATGGCTCGATCACCACTCAATTGGTCGATCACCTTAAAAAACAATCTAACTTCAAACTACAAACATCGACTGAAGTGACTGGCATTAGCCAAAACGATGATAAAACTTGGACGGTTGCATTTAAAAACCTTACTACAGGTAAAACAGATCACGTGAAAACGCGCTTTGTCTTTATTGGTGCAGGCGGTGCAGCGGTTAAGCTTTTACAAATGACAGGCTTACCAGAAGCGAAGCAATATGCTGGCTTCCCTGTAGGTGGCGTGTTCTTAATGACCGACAACCCGAAAGTCACTGAAGGTCATACTGCAAAAGTTTATGGTCGTGCTGAATTAGGCGCGCCTCCAATGTCTGTTCCACATATTGATACACGTTATATCGACGGTAAAAAATATGTATTATTTGGCCCATTTGCGACTTATTCAAACAAGTTCTTAAAACAAGGTTCTCAGCTTGATTTATTGAAATCAACCACTAAGAACAACGTTTTACCAATGACTGCTGTGGGTATAGAAAATCTTGATTTGGTGAAATACTTAGTTAGCCAAGTAATGATGACCGATGCCGACCGTTTCAATGAATTGAAAAAATACTACCCTGATGCAAAACCAGAAGACTGGCGCATGAATCAAGGTGGTCAACGTGTTCAAATCATCAAGAAAGAACCAGGCAAACCTGCAAGCTTGCAATTTGGTACCGAGATTTTTGCATCTCAAGACGGTGCTGTGACTGCCCTATTAGGTGCTTCACCAGGTGCTTCAACTTCTCCTTATATTATGTTGAGCTTGCTTGAGAAAGCATTCCCACAACAAGTAGAAGGTAAATGGAATCCGAAATTACATGAAATTGTAAAATCGTACCAACAAGAACTCAGCACCAATCCTGTTCTTCTTGATCAAGTTCGCCAATACACCAGTACAACCTTGGGTTTGAAATATACACCTATGGCTAAGGCTGCAAATGACGAAACTGTTGCGGTAGCAAAAGCACAGTAATTTGCTTTAAACCCTAAAAAGGATGGACTTTGCGCCATCCTTTTTTTAATTCATATTTGAAACCATTCTGTTTATGTCGCTTTTCCATTCCGACGCTTTTTTGGCTTTTCGTTCACGTGATTTTTCACTTCTGAGTATCAATCAGTTGTGCTTAATTCTAGCCATCATGATTCAAGAAGTCGTCATTGCCTACAGCGTCTACCAACTCACTCAAAATCCACTCAGCCTTGGCATGATTGCATTAATTGAGTTACTTCCCTTTATTTGCCTCTCCCTGATTAGTGGCGACTGGGCTGACCGCTATAACCGACAAAAAATTGTGCAGTGGAGTTTTAGCTGTAGCACTTTAATTCCATTATTATTTATTGTTCTTTTTTCTCAGTACCAACAACAGCACATTCAACAAAATACACTTTTATGCGGCATTTATAGCCTCATTTTTTGCTTAGGCATACTTAGAGGTATTTACAGCCCATCTTTTAATTCATTACGCCCTTTTCTAACCCCAAAGTCAGCCTATAGCAATGCAGCCACATGGACTGCCCTCATTTGGCAAATGGGCGGCATTTTAGCGCCCTTATGCGCAGGACTTTTACTCGGCCAACTTGGGCTTGAAAAAACCCTCTTGATTGTTTTTTTCTTGTGTTGCGTGGGTAGCATCTGCTTATTCGGATTAAGCACTCGTGACTTCCCTAGCACGCATAAACAACATTTAAGCAAAAGCTTAAAAGAGGCCTATTTATTTATCTTTAAACATCCACTGATGTTTTGGAGTATGTTGCTGGATCTCAGCGCTATGCTTTTTTGTAGTGTCATTATCTTACTGCCTATTTTTGCACACGATATCCTTCATCTAGGCGTTGAAGGCTTAGGTATACTCAGAGCGGCCCCAGCCATTGGCGCCTGTATCATGATGTTGATGTTGACCTGTTATTCTCCAATGCAAAATGCATGGAGAAACATGCTCTATAGTAGTTTTGCAATTGCTTTGTGTACTTTAGCTTTCGCACTATCCTCCCATGTTTGGCTCTCAGTCATCCTCCTTGTTTTGATTGGCGTCTTTGATAGTATCAGCATGGTCATTCGACAAACTTTATTACAGCAACTCCCCCCAAAAGTACTATTAGGACGTGTAGCCGCTTTAAATGGCATCTTAGTCACTTCAGGCAATCAACTCGGTGCCTTACACACCAGCCTAATGATGCGCTATTTTTCGGTAGTGCCAGCAGTACTTATTGGCGGGACGCTGTGTTTAATAATCTGCGGTCTAAGTTCTACTCGTACGCGACATTTATTCAAGCCATCTCCAACACTAAAAAAACATGCCACAGTGGCAAAAAATGAATAGCATGTTAAGCTTCAAATTCTCTTTTAATACGATGTGAGTTTTCAATAGAGCAAATTATGAAACAGATTCTCCCCTTTTCACACATTCTCTATACCAAACTCTATTCTTTCGTACTATCCGTGTTGTTGGCTTATTGCCTATTCAATGCAATCTATGGTGTGATTATTGGTGGAAAAAGCGCATACCTTTTCAGTAGTCTAATTTTAATATTTCAAACCATTAATGTTTTTAAAGCATCGGTAAATAAAAAGATCTATAACTATATGGGATTGATTGGACTCATTTTAAGTCTGGTTTATTTCAATCATTGGAGGTTTCTTTCTCAGCCTGAGAGTATTGCCATTCTTCCCTCAGTCATACTCACCTTACTTAGCTTAGGCTATTTTTCACAGCAACATTCGCGTTTAAACCGATTGAAGGCAGCTTTAATTTTTGGGTTTTTAGTACTAGCTTATACGCAACACCATGACTTAAACACTCTGCAAAACTATTATGACAGCCTGCATACAGGCGAAACATGGCAACAATATGGTGCTTTATAAAGATCAAAAAAACGTTAGAGTTTTTCTCTTATTTTAAACACAAAAAAGCCAGCAATACCGCTGGCTTGATTCTTTTAAACTTTAGCGATGAGTATGAATCGACATCACAATGCCCATGCTCGCCAGCATGGTAATCACCGCGGTTCCACCATAACTCATCAGTGGCAATGGATCACCTGTTACAGGTAAAATCCCACTTACCATCCCCGAGTTTAACAACACAAAGAAGAAGAATGTTAAGCCCACAGCACCCGCGTATAAACGCCCAAAATTATGGAAGCTGTTCATACCAATAATCAAACAACGAATGATAATGGCCGCAAACAAACTAAACAGCAAGAACACCCCAATAAAGCCAAACTCTTCCGCATACGTCGACATAATGAAGTCGGTATGGTGCTCAGGCAAATACCCTAAATGTGACTGCGTGCCTTCCGTGAAACCCTTCCCCATTAAACCACCTGAACCAATGGCAATTTTGGATTGGATAATATTCCAACCGGCACCCAATGCATCCGACTCTGGGTCAAATAAAGTGAGTACTCGCTTTTTTTGGTACTCTTGCAAAAAGAACATCCAAAGTAAGGGAGCGACAACAGCCAATGCTCCACAGGCCAAAGCAATGAGCCGCCAAGAGATACCGCTGAGGAAAATGACGCACACACCAGGAATCAAGAGACCTAGGTTTAAGTCGGGCTGTAAAGCTGCCAATAAAAACGGCAACATCATGATACCCAACGAAATCACAATATGCATAAACTTAGGCGGGAATGCGCGGCCTGCAAAGTACCACGCCATCATCAAAGGCATGGCAAACTTCATAAACTCAGAAGGCTGCATGCTACCAATACCGGGTAGACTAATCCAACGTCTGGCTCCCATGCGGGTTTCGCCCACCACCAAGACCAATACCATTAAAATCACAGCGAAGATGAAAAAATAAGGACTAATGGCCTGATAGACTTTGGGTGGGATTTGCGCACAGATCATCATCACAATGAAGCCCACAGCAAAACTCGTGGCTTGGCGAAACACCATACCCATATCTTGTGCTGACGCACTATAAATGACCAACAATCCCAACACGGCATTTAAAATCAGAAAGCATAAAAGCCATGGATCTAAATGTAATTTAGCCCAGCGAGATGAGTCATGTTTAATGCTTCTACCGTCACGTAAAGACTGACGTAAAAAACGATACTGCTGTGATGGTATCATTTGCGTAAATTGAATGAGCTAAAGACAGAGCAAATTATAAGTTCAAAGTGTTTTAGATAACATCATTCAAACCCATATTTCTGTAGTTTTAGCTCAATAAATCTAAATAATTCTTATTGTGCCGCCAAAATCAGGCGCGCAAGCTCAAGGTCATCTGGATAGGTAATTTTAATATTATCGGAGCGCCCTTGTACGACTTGAACTTTTTCACCAACAAACTCTAAAGCACTTGCTTCATCAGTAATTAAAGCTTGTGCCTCTAGCGCATGTTCAATTGCTTTTTTTAGTATCCCCAGTTTAGCAATCTGTGGGGTTTGTGCCTGCCAAAGCTCTGAACGATCAACGGTTTCTTGAATATCTTGCGCTGAGATCACACGCTTTAAAGTATCTCTAACAGGAATAGCTAAAATTGCCCCTGTATTGGACTGAATAGCAGTATCAACCAGTCTCACCAAACAATCCTGCGTGACACATGGACGAGCTGCATCATGGACAAAGACCCAGTCGTCCGCATCAGCGATTGTGGAAAGATAATTGAGCGCATTAAGCACTGAGTCTACACGCTCAGCACCACCTTCACAAAAATGTGCTTTTTCCATGTTGGTAAAAGGCAAACTTTGAGCGACATCATCATCTGAACCAATCACCAAAACATAGCCCTGCAATGGCAATTGATTAAGGCGTGAAACCGTATGTTCAAGTACGGTCTTTTGTCCAATCATTTGATATTGTTTTAGTTCAGTTTTAGAAAAGCGACTACCCGAGCCAGCAGCAGGAATAATAGCCCACAATTTATGGGGTAGCTGGAGGGGTTTCAGGCTCATCGTCTTCATTGGTTCGCAAATCAATTTGGGCGTTAGGATTAATATAAACAGGCTTATATTGAGTACTGATGGTACTCATTTGAATAAACGTTTCTCGGGGTTTGATTAAACCCAAATCTAGACGCGCATGCTCTTCAATGGCTTCAATACCATTTTTCAAATCATACACTTCTGCCGCCAAGACACGATTACGTTCTTTTAAGTCGTTATTAATTTCAGTTTGTTGTTGGATTTTTTGTGTGAGTTGTAAATGGTCTTGATAACCACCCTCACCAAACCAGTATAAATACTGAAACCCTGCGATCAAAATGATCGCAAGGCCTAGTAGTACTTTACTCATCAACGAGTCGAATACATTGAACATTGACATCAGTCGCTTAGTTTAAACCTTTAAACTCAGCTTTACCGCGGTAAGCAGCATTTGTCAATTCTTCAATACGAAGCAATTGGTTGTATTTCGCAACACGGTCAGAACGGCACAGTGAACCTGTCTTAATTTGACCAGCCGCAGTACCCACCGCAAGATCCGCAATAGTAGAATCTTCAGTTTCGCCAGAACGGTGTGAAATCACTGTAGAGTAACCATTTTCTTTCGCAAGATAGATTGCATCTAGAGTTTCAGTCAACGTACCAATTTGGTTGTACTTAATTAAGATAGAGTTACCTACTTTCTCATTAATACCACGTTGAAGAATTTTCGGGTTTGTAACGAACAAGTCATCACCCACCAACTGGATTTTGTCACCAAGGATTGATGTCAAGTAAGACCAACCTTCCCAATCTGACTCATCTAGACCATCTTCAATAGAGATAATTGGATATTGGTTTACAAGTCCAGCTAAATAGTCAGAGAACTGGTTGCTTGTGAATGCTTTATTGCCTTCACCAGCAAGGATGTACTGACCATTTTTGTAAAATTCTGAAGATGCACAGTCAAGCGCAAGCATAATATCAGAACCCGCTTTGTAACCCGTTTGGCCAATCGCTTCAAGAATAACTGTGATTGCTTCTTCGTTTGAACGTAAGTTCGGTGCAAAACCACCTTCATCACCTACAGCAGTGTTTAAACCTTTTTTGTTTAAAACTGACTTAAGAGAATGGAAGATTTCAGCACCCGCACGTAATGCTTCAGAGAATGAGGTGAAGCCTACAGGCTCAATCATAAACTCTTGAATGTCTACGTTGTTGTCTGCATGCGAACCACCATTGATGATGTTCATCATTGGTACAGGCATAGTCAAAATGGTTTGACCGCGTAAGTCTGCAATGTATTGAAATAGAGGAATTTTCTTTTCATCAGCAGCAGCACGTGCAGCAGCTAGTGATACCGCTAAAGTTGCATTCGCACCCAATTTTTCTTTGTTTTCAGTACCATCAAGCGCAATCATGGTGTTATCGATGTCTTTTTGTTCAAATACTGATTTGCCCACTAAAGCATCACGGATAATCGTGTTTACGTTGTTAACCGCAGTTTTAACACCTTTACCCAAATAGCGTGCTTTGTCGCCATCACGAAGTTCTAAAGCTTCACGAGAACCAGTTGAAGCACCAGATGGTGCACATGCACGGCCAACTACGCCAGATGCTAAGATTACGTCTGCTTCGATGGTTGGGTTACCACGAGAGTCCAAAATTTCACGTGCACGAATGTCAACGATTTGGCTCATGAACAATTCCTCAGTTGATTAATAACGAGATGCTTTAGATGGCATCAATGAGTTTATAATTTAGTGTGTATCTAGCTTTTGGAAGCCTTTAACCAAGGTATCCAATTCTTTTAGCTGCGCCAAGAAAGGCTCAAGCTGAGACATACGCAACGCGCATGGTCCATCACACTTGGCTTTTTCTGGGTCTGGATGCGCTTCCAAGAATAAACCTGCTAGACCTGTTGCCATTCCCGCGCGAGCAAGTGTCGTGATTTGCGCACGGCGACCGCCCGCAGAATCCGCACGACCACCCGGAGTTTGAAGCGCATGGGTCACATCAAAAAACACAGGAACATTCATTTCTTTCATGATGTCGAAGCCCAACATGTCTACAACCAAATTGTTGTAACCAAATGCCGAACCACGTTCACAAATAATGAGCTTGTCATTCCCTGCCTCTAAACACTTATGCAAAATATGGCGCATTTCATGAGGTGCAAGGAATTGTGCTTTTTTGATGTTAATGATGGCATCCGTTTTGGCCATCGCTTCAACCAAATCCGTCTGACGACTTAGAAAAGCAGGAAGTTGAATAATATCCGCAACTTCCGCTACAGGTGCAGCTTGGTAAGGTTCATGTACATCAGTAATAATGGGTACATTAAAATGTTTTTTAATGTCAGCTAACCACTCAATCCCTTTTTCTAGGCCCGGCCCTCGAAACGAGTTCAAGCTTGAACGGTTGGCTTTATCAAAACTGGCTTTAAATACGTAAGGAATCTCCAAACGCTTGCAGATATCGACATAAGTCTCTGCAATTTCAAAAGCCAAATCTTTAGACTCAAGTACGTTCATGCCGCCGAATAGTACAAATGGCAAGTGGTTTGCCATTTGTATATCGCCTAAACGTACAATTTCTTGTGGTTTTAATTGTGACATTTAAACTTCCTAGTTTATTGCTTAACCCAAATTACTTCGCTTTTTTGTACTGTGCTTTTGCAGCATCAATAAAACTAGCAAATAATGGGTGTCCATCACGTGGTGAACTTGTAAATTCCGGGTGGAATTGTACAGCAATAAACCAAGGATGTTGAGGAATTTCAACTGTTTCTACTAAGTGCTGTACAGGTGAATAGCCCGAAATTTTCATGCCAGCTTCTTCAAGCGCTGGAATAAAACGGTTATTCATCTCATAACGGTGACGGTGACGTTCAATAATATCTGCTGAACCATACACTTCACGTGTTTTAGTCCCTTCAACCAATTCTGATTTTTGAGCACCAAGACGCATCGTACCGCCAAGATCAGAGTCTACATTACGCTGTTGAACTTCACCACGCTCATCTAACCATTCAGTGATTAGACCAATCAATGGAGACTTAGTCGAACGGTTGAATTCAGTCGAACTCGCGTCACTAATACCCACGACATTACGTGCATATTCGATCACAGCCAACTGCATACCTAAACAAATACCCAAGAATGGAACACCGTTTTCACGTGCGAATTTAATCGCTTGCATTTTCCCTTCAGTACCACGTTCACCAAAACCACCCGGTACCAAGATTGCATCCATATCTTTCAATACTTCATTGACATCTTGGCTTTCAAGTTCTTCAGCATTGACATAGTCAATTTGAACTTTAACGCGATTTTGAATGCCCGCATGTAAAAGCGCTTCATTCACAGACTTATACGCATCTGGAAGTTCAACATACTTACCCACCATTGCAACACGTACCGTGTATTCAGGGTTTAGTAGTGCTTCTACAACATTGTCCCAATCTGTTAAATCAGCTTCAGGCAAATCATTGAAACCAAAACGTTCACAGATCAGGTCATCAACATTTTGTTCATAGAACGTACGTGGAATTTGGTAAATGCTGCGCGCATCTTTACACACCACAACTGCACGTGCTTCAACGTTTGTGAACAAGGCAATTTTGCGGGTCGTGTCTGCATCAACATCATATTCAGTGCGACAAATTAAAATGTCTGGTTGAATACCAATCGATAACAATTCTTTTACCGAGTGCTGAGTTGGTTTAGTTTTCAACTCTGCCGCAGATTTGATATATGGAAGTAAAGTTAAGTGCATAAGCATAGTGCGCTTATGACCTAGTTCAACCATAAGTTGACGTACAGATTCCATGAATGGGAGAGATTCAATGTCACCTACTGTGCCGCCAATTTCAACAATCGCAACGTCATAACCTTCGCCTGCGCGAAGTACACGTTCTTTGATGTTGTCTGTAATATGTGGAATAACTTGAACAGTTCCACCAAGGTAGTCACCACGGCGTTCTTTATTTAAAACGTCTTGGTATACGCGACCAGAAGTAAAGTTATTTAACTTGGTCATTTTCGCACGACGCAAGAAACGTTCGTAATAACCCAAGTCTAAATCGGTTTCTGCACCATCCTCTGTGACAAAAACTTCACCATGTTGGAACGGGCTCATAGTCCCTGGATCGACATTAATGTATGGATCCATTTTTACCATGGTTACTTTTAATCCACGGGCTTCTAAAAGCGCAGCAACTGAAGCAGCTGAAATACCTTTACCTAGTGATGAAACTACACCACCAGTCACGAAAATAAAATGGGTCATTGGGTTTCTCGTACAATCGAGCCTAATTCGGCCTGCAATGTTGCGCAATTTTACTTTACCTTGTACCAATAAAGCAAAGTCAATCCGCATCAATTCATAGAACAATAAACAATTGGATATTCTATCAGCATTTGGCAGATAAAATTAAGCTAAGTTCATAGGATTTTCATCTTGCATTTTGCTGTTATAATGGCACGATCCTTCAAACACTCGATTTTATGTAATTATGAATAAAAAACTTTTAATTTGTGGTGCCATTGCAGCAGGCTTACTATTAACAGCATGTGTAAAGAAAGAAGCACCTAAAGAAGATGAACAAGAACAAGTTGAAGTCGTTACTACAGAGCAACAACAAACTGTTGAACTTCAACCTTTAGCAGCGTCTGAGCCTGAGATTCCAGCGCAAGTTGAAGTGATTCGCGAAGAAACACCGAATACAACTACCGAGATCCGTCGTGAAACGCCAGCACCTGCTCCAGCAGCTCAGCCTGCACCTAAAGCAGAAGCACCAAAAGCTGAAGAAAAACCAACGCAAGCACGTCCAAGTAATACAAACCCAAATGCACAAACTGAAGACGATGCCGTTGCAGCAGCCATTGCAGCAGCGACACCAGCTTTAGAAAACTAATTATCACTATTTAGATGATTAAAAAAAACCCGATTGATATCGGGTTTTTTATTGCTGATTTATAAGTAGTCTTTTAATTTTTCTACAAGAAAATCAATAAATAAACGAATACGCTTTGGCACATAGTTCTGTTGATAGTAGACTGCATGTATTTTCTGCTCTTTGATCTGAATTTGGTCTTCCAACAAAGCAATAAACCGCCCATCTTGAATATCTTGCTCGACCATAAAACGTGACAAACACGCAATCCCTGCTCCTTGCAATGCCAACTGACGAACCGTTTCACCATTTGAGCATTTAATTTTGGCCTGAATAGTTAAAGGTTCATCCTCCAACTGAATAGGCCACGTATTTAAATGTGCAGGCTGACTAAAACCAAGCAAAGTATGTGAGCTTAATTCTGCTGCATTTTTAGGTAGACCATGTTTTTGTGCATAAATCGGACTTGCCACAATATATAAACGACTTTTGCAAAGCAGCTTGGCATGTAAGCTTGAATCCGCCAACTCACCAAACCGAATCGCGACATCGGTTTTATGTTCAAGTAAGTCTATAACCTGATCGTGATTGGTAATTTCTATATCAATTTTTGGATAGCGCTGCATAAACTCTTCAATCAGCGGCACAATCACATGCAGTACAAAAGGCGTTGCCGAATCAATCCGGATTAAACCAGATGACTCAGCATCATTATTTTGCAGACTTTCTTCAGCTTCGGTCAGATCAAGTAAAATTTTACGCGCCTTTGCCAAAAATTGCTGTCCTTCATAGGTCAGCTTGAGCTTCCGTGTCGTTCGTTCCAGCAACGTCACATTCAACTTTGACTCTAAACGTTGCAAGGCACGGCTGACACCCGATGTGGTTTGACCCAACTGCTGCGCAGCTTTGACGATAGAGCCACTATCAACAATGCTCACAAAAGCCGTTAATTCTTCTATGGTTGATTTCATGTGTAATTATTGATTAATAGTCAATAATATTTTGCAAATTACCCAGTTTTTAAGCAAGTCTTTTTTCTACAAAATAGCCTCATTCCATGAAACAAGTTATCAAGCAAAAAATGAATATCGTTCCTCAATTCGGCCTAGGCACTTTCCGTTTAACAGGTGACACTGTCATTGAGTCTGTGAAAACTGCACTAGAAGTCGGTTATCGTGCGGTCGATACTGCTCAAATCTACGGTAATGAAGCCGAAGTTGGTCAAGCCATTGAACTCAGTGGTATCAATCGTCAAGATCTGTTTCTCACCACAAAAATCTGGACGGAAAATTATTCAGCAGAAAAATTGATTCCAAGCTTAAAAGAAAGTTTGCATAAACTAAAAACCGATGCAGTGAATCTAACCTTGATCCACTGGCCTGCCCCAAGTACAGGTGTAAACATTACAGAACTCATGCAGAACTTATTGGAAGCGAAACAACAAGGTTTGACCGAACACATTGGTATTTCTAACTTTAATATTGAGCTGACTCAACAGGCGATTGAGAGTATTGGGCTAGAAAACATCGCAACCAACCAAATTGAACTCAGTCCTTACCTACAAAACCATAAGTTGGTTGATTTTCTCCAAGCGCAAAACATTGATGTCACTTCATATATGACACTGGCTTACGGTAAGGTTTTGAATGATCCTGTTTTAATGCACATCGCGCAGCAACATCAAGTATCGATGGCACAAATTAGCCTAGCTTGGGCCTTACAACGTGGTTTTGCAGTCATACCATCTTCAACCAAACGTGAACACTTGATGTCCAACTTAAAGGCACAAGAGATTCAACTGTCGAGTGAAGAAATGATGGCAATTACGCAATTAGACCGAAATCAACGTGAAGTTAATCCTGAAGGATTAGCACCGATTTGGGATTGAGCATCGCTATGAAAATTAATTTTCCACTTTTGGCGCTTGCGGTGGGTGCTTTTGCCATTGGAACCACCGAGTTTTCACCCATGGGATTTTTGCCTGAAATTGCCAACGATTTGTCCGTTTCAATTCCACAAGCCGGACTACTGATTAGTGCCTATGCAGTAGGTGTCATGATTGGGGCTCCGCTCATGACCTTATGGCTGGCACGCTTTCCTAAGAAAACAGCTTTAATCCTATTGATGGCTATTTTCACGATTGGGAATGTGTTGGCAACCGTTGCACCTGATTATATGAGCTTAATGAGTGCACGTTTAATTACCAGTTTAAACCATGGTGCATTCTTTGGCTTAGGTTCGGTGGTGGCAGCCAGTGTTGTGCCTAAAGACAAACAAGCCAGTGCGGTCGCCATGATGTTTATGGGGCTCACCATTGCCAATATTGGCGGTGTGCCACTTGCGACGTGGCTCAGTCAAAATACCAGTTGGCGCATGGCCTTTGCTGCTATTTCAATCTTAGGCATTATGACCATGTTGGCGCTATGGAAAGCGCTCCCGCAAGATCACGATGTGGTTAAACCGAATGTAGCAAAAGAATTGCGCGTTTTAACACGTGCGCCTGTCGTCCTTGCTTTATTAACCACAGTCATGAGCGCGGGCGCAATGTTTGCGTTATATACCTACATTGCTCCGAGCCTACACGTATTTATGCAGGCATCACCGCAAACCATCACCTTGATGTTGGTGTTAATCGGAATTGGTTTCTCCATTGGTAATCATTTGGGTGGAAAGTTTGCCGATCTATCCCTAGAGAAAACCCTGATTGGCTTCCTTGTACTTTTGATGGTGATGATGCTTGTTTTCCCAGTATTAGCACAAACAACCGTTGGTGCAGCGATTGGCTTGGTGATTTGGGGTGCGGCGGCATTTGCGGTAGTACCGCCACTGCAAATGCGCGTCATGTCGGTCGCAGCAGATGCGCCTGGGCTTGCCTCTTCAGTTAACATTGGTGCCTTTAACTTAGGCAATGCCTTAGGTGCCTTTGCAGGTGCAACAGTACTGAGTATGCAACTCAGCTATGCAGCGGTTTCGTATGCAGGTGCCGCACTCAGCTTTATGGCCTTGATCTTGGTCTTACTGCAAATGAAGTTCGGTCTTAGCAAGAAAGCCTGTGAAGCGGTTTAAGCCTTACACGACTGAACCAATCAAAAAAAGACCTACACAGCTGTAGGTCTTTTTTATACTTAGTGTTTTTGTTGTTCCAGTTTCAAAAAATCCGCAATCAGCTTGGTTGCCCAAGACTCTGTATTAAGTGCCCCTTCATAGAAGCCACAATGGCTGCCTTTTTTGGTGGTCACTACCGCAATATTCGGCATTTGACGGATCATGTCTTTATACGGTTCAAAATTTTTAATGTGACAGACGGGATCATCCTCTGCATTTAAAATCAGCAATGGAATGGTGACATTTTCAAATACATAGATTGGGTTTGTGGCTTGGTTATAACTATCATAGTCCACATAACCCGCCATTTCATAATAACTCGACTCAAACTCAGCCAAGGTTTTGGTCATTAAGACTTGCGATACAGACGCTGTTTGTTGCCACGTTTGCTGGTAAGGAAAAATAAATTTCTTAAACAGTTTCTTGGTCATGACTTTACTGTAAAAGGGATGCACATTTACAAAACCCAACTCAGTGTTATAGCCCGGACACAGGGCAAAGGCCGCCTTAAAAGGGGTTTGACTCCCTTCTTCACCTAAGTAACGCACCAAAAGCCCCGTTCCCGCAGAAGAGCCTACCGCATACAACGTTGAACTTGGAAATGTGCTTTGAATAAACGCAATTTGTTCACGTAAATCATCGGTTGAACCGAAAAGATTCATTTTGGGTACAGGCATTGGAAGGTCTGCATGTCCACGGCGTAAGCACAGTGCAACACGCCAACCCGTATAGCGATTTAAGTCACGCACCACCTCACGCATACTTTCAGGAGAGCCTGTAATCGTATGCATAACCACAACCGTTGGCGTCGCTTCAGGTAAGTCATAACCAAACCACATGATGCCAGTGACCCCACCGTCTTGCATCTCTAACTGATCAAAATGATCATATTCCAATTGAATCTGACGCTTTCGAATCACATCAAAATACAAAAGATGGGCATGCGTGTTGGATAACCACGGCGTTGGTCGGTACTTCTCTTGAAGCTGTGTAAGCGCCCCAACAGTCACTTGAATTTGCCCTTTCGGGTTAATATAGAGCTTCGGTTGTTCCGCACCAGTCACTCGATCCCACGCCGTTTGGCTTAATTGGTTTAGCAAACTGAACACAGCATTCATATCAGTACCTTCTTTTTCCTATCTTTCTTGGTGATGCATCAATTTTCGTGCCTAACTATAAATAACAAGTCACACCTTTATCATCCAGCTTGAGGTGCAAAAGCTGCCATTCGCTGTCCCATTTGTACAGCTAAGGCCTCTAGCCCCGATTTAGGACGGATCATCACTTCAAAATCTACAATTTGACCTTGCTCATTAAAACGAATCATGTCAATCCCTTTGAGCTTTTTTTCGCCGACATTGGCAGAAAACTCAAGGACGACACTTAAATCATCTTCTGTAAAAAATTCACGATGGTAAGTAAAGTTTTCAAAAACCTGAATCACATTACTTAAAATAAAAAAAACCACTTGCTTACCCGGATAAGGATTAAACGCCACCGGTGAACGGAACACGACATCTTCTGCTAAAAGCTCATTTAAGATGCTCATATCACGTGTCGTGACCATATCATGCCAGCGTACCAAGGCTTGTTTTGTTATTGCTAAACTCATTCTTATGTCCTTATGAAAGTGAATTCACTCAAATACAATGCAATAAAGGCACCTTCTCTTGCATCACTTACGTTTCAAGGAAAAGGCAACTCGAGGGAAAAGATAAGATTTTAGAAAACACCTCTCCCAACCCCTCTCCGTATAGGAGAGGGAGCTTTATTACAAATTTTAAGCGGATAAATGATTGTTATCGATTAAATGGTCGCAGCCAGTTCAGCGCCTTGACGAATCGCACGCTTCGCATCCAACTCACCTGCTTCTTTCGCACCACCAATCAAATGCACATTTTTACCATCGGCTTTTAATTGGTCGTACATTGCAGTATAAGGCTCTTGTCCTGCACAGATAATCACGTGATCTACCTCTAAAACCGTTGGCTGATCATTCACTGTAATGTGGAGACCTTGATCATCAATTTTATCGTAGCTTGCACCTGCAATCATTTTTACATCGCGATGTTTTAGCCCTGTACGGTGAATCCAACCCGTGGTTTTACCTAAGCTTGCACCGACTGCCTTCGCTTTACGCTGTAGAAGGTAAATTTCACGATCTGACTGCTCCAAGACTGGCTGTTTTAAGCCACCGACATGTGCATAACTAGTGTCGATGCCCCACTCATCATAGAATTTTTGTGGGTTTAAACTACCGCTTTCACCTTCATGGCTTAAGTATTCTGCCGTATCGAAACCAATACCGCCCGCACCAATAATCGCGACTTTTTTACCAACAGGCTTACGCTCACGTAGAACTTCGATATAGCTCAACACTTTCGGGTGATCAATCCCTTCTATAGTCAGCTCACGTGGAGTAACGCCTGTTGCAACCACGATGTCATCATAGTTTTCAGCGCTCAGTTCCTCATAAGTTGCGGTATGATTCAGTACCAATTTGATATTCGGTTGTAATTCAATTTTACGTTTGAAATAACGCAGTGTTTCGTAAAACTCTTCTTTACCAGGAATAGTCTTCGCAATATTAAACTGACCACCAATCTGACTAGCTGTATCAAAAACAGTTACTTGATGCCCACGGTCAGCAGCATAAGTCGCAAAACTCAAACCTGCAGGCCCAGCACCAATCACCGCAATATTTTTC
Source organism: Acinetobacter sp. CAU_H_S139_7 (assembly GCF_058599305.1). Taxonomy (NCBI): domain Bacteria; kingdom Pseudomonadati; phylum Pseudomonadota; class Gammaproteobacteria; order Moraxellales; family Moraxellaceae; genus Acinetobacter; species Acinetobacter sp. CAU_H_S139_7. The sequence goes on along the minus strand of NZ_CM178651.1, from coordinate 1,313,738 downwards.
TTAGCCGCACTTTCTTTAAAAATCAGTTCAGTTTCATAGCATGCACGCGGGTTGACTAAACACGTCGCAATTTGCATGGAGAAAATTTGATCTAAACAGGCTTGGTTACAACCAATACAGGTATTGATTTCATCACTACGACCTTGTTCTGCTTTGAGTACAAACTCAGCATCTGCAAGCATTGGACGTGCCATCGACACCATATCCGCATCACCCTGAGCCAAAACATGTTCAGCCATTTCTGGTGTATTAATACGGTTAGATGTCACCAAAGGAATCTGAACCGAACCTTTTAGCTTCTTGGTCACCCATGTAAATGCCGCACGTGGCACTTTGGTTGCAATCGTTGGAATACGTGCTTCATGCCAACCAATACCTGTGTTGATAATGGTTGCACCCGCCTTTTCAATTTCTTTGGCAAGCTGAATCACTTCTTCTAAAGTCGAACCACCTTCAACCAAATCCAACATTGAAAGACGGTAAATAATAATAAAGTTTTCACCAACTTCCGCACGAGTGCGTTTTACGATTTCAATCGGGAAACGAATACGGTTTTCATAGCTTCCGCCCCATTCATCATCACGATGGTTGGTACGTGCCGCGATGAACTCATTAATTAAGTAGCCTTCTGAACCCATGATTTCAACACCATCATAGCCAGCAACTTGTGACAATTTTGCACAATTCACAAAGTCCGCAATAGTCTGATTCACTTCAGCAGAAGTAAGAGCATGTGGTTTTACAGGGTTAATCGGTGCTTGAATTGCAGAAGGTGCAACGTTTTCAGCCTGATAAGAATAACGACCAGTATGTAAAATCTGTAATGCAATTTTACCACCCGCATCATGTACGGCTTGTGTGATGACTTTATGCTTTTCCGCTTCTTCTAAAGTATCTAACTTAGAACCACCGTGAAAAGTCACACCATGATCATTCGGTGAAATACCCCCTGTTACGATTAGCCCTACACCGCCAGCGACACGCTCTGCATAAAATGCCGCCATGCGATCATAACCACCTTCAACTTCTTCAAGTCCAACGTGCATAGATCCCATTAATACGCGGTTTTTTAATGTGGTAAAGCCTAAATCTAAAGGCGCAAGTAAATGCGGGTAATTAGACATGTGTACTCCTTGGCGTGCTTTCGCTGGCTGGTATTTTAAATACAAGGTTAGATCAAATTATTTAATGCAACAAGTTGCATAATGTTTATCTTTATAATCGAGATTTGTTTTTTATGCAACATGTTGCATAATGACTCTACGTCCATTTTAATTGCGAAATATTACCGAAATGTCATTAGCTCATGTTTTATTGACCAGTTTGATTGAAAAACCAAGCACAGGTATTGAGTTAGCGCGTCGTTTTGACCGTTCAATGGGCTTCTTTTGGAATGCGACACATCAACAGATATATAGAGAACTCAGCGCTATGCAGAGCAAAGGCTGGATTTCAACAATAGAAGATGATGGTGCAACCTCGCGTAAAAAAACCTATCAGGCAGAACAGCTTGGACGTACAGAACTTGCCGACTGGCTGGTAAAGCAGAGCCCACCTGCTCAGCTCCGCGAAGAACTAATGGTGAGGCTGCGTGTTGAAGCTCAGCTTGGTGGCAATACAGTTTTGCCTGAACTTGAACGACATCTCATCTTACACAAAGAAAAACTACAAATTTACCAAAGCATTTTTGCCAAAGACTTTGGTCATGCTGAAGAAAATGATCGTACCTTATACATACATAGAATGATTTTACAACTTGGAATTAATTTAGAATGTGGTTGGATTGAGTGGCTAGAGACCATGATTCCAGCACTTAAAAACTTCGAAAAATAATAAGCCACGCAAAGGATGGACCATGCCACATTATTTAATACCAGATGGCGAAAAACTCTATGTTCGAGAATTTGGACAAGGCACACCTGTACTGGTTTTATCTGGCTTAGGGATGCAAAGTTGGCAATGGCTGCCTTTTTTATATCAACACCGTAAAAAGTACCGCTTTTACATTCCTGACTGGCGGGGTTTTGGTGGTTCAGCACAGTACAAAATTCCCACACTGGATGCAATTTCCAGCCACTGGCAAGATTTAAACTGCTTTCTAAATCAATATGCTGATACAGCATTCCATGTGATTGCCTACTCTATGGGCGCCACGACAGCCATGCATGGTATACAATATGGTCGCTTTCAAGACCATATCAGCAACTATTTACACATTGACCAAACTCCCAAGATTAGCGTAGATGCAGACTGGCCACATGGTTTATTTGCTGAAAAGCATGCTGACTTCAAAGTCATCCTACAAAACATTGCAGACCTATTGGCCCAAAATGCACAGTATCGTTTGGTCTCAGACTTAACAGCGTCTATACGTACAGAACTGGTTAAGCAATGGTTGGCTTTTATTCAACTACAAGCCACGCCATCTCGAACTGCGGCCTTATTTCAAAAAGCATTTCAACAGCCATACTTGCAAAAATTCATGCTCCCGATCCAGCGTTTAGACTATATGGCTTGGTATATGCAAAATTATCTTGATCATCAAGAAGACTATCGCAGTGCCCTCCGTCAGCTTGACCGACCGGCTACATTTTTTATTGGTGAAGACTCAAAACTTTATCCTGCTCAAGGACAAAAGCTGATTGCCTCAAGCGTACCGCATGCAAAAACAGTGGTCTTTAAAAAATCCGGGCATACGCCTTTATTGAGTGAACCACTCAAATTCTCTCAAGAAATTACACGTTTCCTCAATGCTACGGATGTTTGAATGTGTGTCGTATTATCAACCAAATAATGAATATTTTTATAACAGCTGAAGATAAATACAATTCATCATTCCATTGTAATGACAAAAAATCATAACAACCCGATAAAACACCAATGTTTAGGAATTAAAAAAGGCATCTCTAAGAGGTGCCTTTTTCTTATGCTGCATAGGTCTGCTTGAGATAAGCAACAATATCCGCCGACTCAAACAAAGCCGTTTCAGTGTTCGGATCAACCAAATATGGCACTTGAATATCACGCCCCATCACCTGCATAACTTGCTCACGCTTTCCACCTGCCAAAGGTACATACTTGCCCGGCTTCAAACGCAGTACTGCTGGGCCTTGATCTTGCCAACGTTCTTTAGGCACATTATGAAACTTAAAAGGCAGCTCCAACTCGGTCAGCAAACCACGGACAATCCGAGTATAAGGACTGGCTTCAAATCCCCAAAGTTGTAACAGCTGTTCTGGCGCTACGCGATCTTTAATGTTCTTATTGATCCACACTCCACTCGCTCCATTTACCAATGTCCCAACATAAGCAACATAAGGTGTTTTTGGATAATGTGCATACTTTTTCGGTGTTTTACCACTGCGGCCATACTGTTCAAATAAGTAGTGAATAATATCTTCAGATTCGTACAGCTTGGTGTCTGTATTTTCATCAAGTAAAAAAGGAAATTGGGTTTTCCCACCCAACTGTTTCACCAAAGGGCGATATTTAGTTCCACCCTTAGGACATGGATACACTTCATAATCCAAGTTCAACAAAGTCAATACTTCACGCACACGACGACAATATGGCGAGCCTTCAAACTCATAGAGCTTTAAAGGTTGCTCAGGTTGTTTAGGATGCGGCGTTCCTGTTACACCACGTCCACCTTGCGCAAGCCCAGAAAAAAGAGCCTGAATCACTTTAATTTGATGCTTCACCATATTACACGTCCATATCTTTTGTTGATGTTGTTATGAGTCTGGTTGGTACTTATTCATCGACCAGTTTTTCTTTTGCAATGACAATGCCGTTATTATCCGCATAGAGATAATCACCTGATTGAATGGTGACACCACCAAAATGCAGGCTGATATCAACTTCTCCTACACCCTTACGATTACTTTTTTGTGGAATGGCGGCTAAAGCATGCACACCTAAATCTAGTTCAGCAATGGCATCTACATCACGGACACAGCCATAAATCACCACACCATTCCAGTGATTTTTGACTGCTGACTCTGCAATTAAGTCTCCCATCAAGGCACAGCGCATCGAAGCGCCACCATCCACAACCAATACTTTACCCGTACCATCTGTTGCTAACAGCTCTTTCACCCGAGAGTTATCTTCAAAGCATTTAACCGTAACCACCTCACCACCAAAAGTTTTACGCGCACCATAGCTCTTAAAGAACTTACCATCCATCGATGGGCTGACCACTTGTAAATCAAGTTCAGGATGATCATCCAATAAATCGCATGTCACAAATGCTGTCGTCACCACACTTCCCCTCATTTTGTCTTTTGTATGCGTAAATTATCATATATTTCAAATTTCTCGGTCTGCGTTTGGGCAGCCTCGACCATAGTATGAGCCACTTGTTCTGCTGTCACTGGCTTATATTTAAAATGCTTTGGTATAAAATGCGATAATTTGGTATAGGTCTTTTGAAATATATCTTCCAGCATGCGATCTTCATTACGCTGTCCGATGAGTAAGGATGGCTGCAAAATACTGACCTTATATAAATCGAGTCCACGAATGGTCTCTTCAAGCTCACCTTTGACGCGATTATAGAAAATTTTTGAATTGGCTTGCGCACCCAAGGCACTGATCAACACATAATGCGTTTTGGTCAAAACAAACAATTCCGCAAAATGTGCATTCACCACATAGTCGATGGCATAAAACTGCTCTTTTGAGCCAGCTTTCTTTAAAGTCGTCCCCAAACAACTAAAAGCATGACTGTAGCCCTGAACATCCTCATGGTTGAGTAATAAAAAATCATCCAGCTCCAGTTGCTGAACTTTGTCATAGTGATCGAGCTGCACATTATGCTTTCTGACCACAGCCAAAATTTTGCTACAACTTGGCAGTTGTTGTAATTGTTGAATCAGGTTTAAGCCCACCAAACCCGTCGCTCCAATCACAATGGCTTGTTCTATATTTTGTGTCATTTTTATACAAACTCCCATGCAGATGGCTAATCTTACCTTTTCTTTAGAATTTTTATGTATCTTAAATATAGTCAAAGCATGTCAAGACTTGACTTCACTGCGTATATTAATCAAAATATGCCACTTGTTTACGGGCTGGTGATTGTTCTTCTGATGTGGTTTTCAGTTTGAATTTCAGCCCGCCCAGACCAATCTATTTCAAGGAGTGCACGAGTGGCAAACTCTGCTCAAGCTAAAAAACGTGCTCGTCAAAACGTTAAAGCACGCAAACACAACGCAAGCTTACGTTCTATGGTTCGTACTTACATCAAACGTACAGTAGCTGCTATCGCTGCTGGTGATTACGCAGTTGCTTCTGAAGCATACAAAACTGCTGTACCAGTAATCGACCGTATGGCTGATAAAGGCATCATCCATAAGAACAAAGCTGCTCGTCATAAGAGCCGTTTAAATGCACAAGTTAAAGCTTTAGCTAACTAATTTATGCATTAAAAAAAGCCCTTTTTAAAGGGCTTTTTTTGTATCTATTTTTTGAACTTTCTAACGCCTATACCTTTTCTAATACATCTGCTACCTAAAAATACAGCTTAAAACCTAAATAGAATCCAGCAGCCTTCTCTCGCACCCACGAGAACATCTACTTACAAAAAAAGCCCCCTTTTAGGGAGCTCGTTTCATTTCATGTTAACCATTTGCCAGATGAGCAGTGGTTTAATTCAAAGATTGAGTTTTCAGGTTTTTCACTAAAATACCAATGTTTCTTGATGTTGCCCCAGCTAGAATCAAGCTTGTATTTTGGTTCAGCATTGTCCATCGTTGATTATTATTTCCAGAGCAACTATATCGAATTGCAATTTGACGGTTATTTACCAAATTACCCGAGTTTAGATCTAAGCACTGTCCTGATTGTTTAATAGCAGACGTCGTCGCATCCATTGACCACACTTGTGCTGCATTATTCGCCACACAGTCAGTCAAGGTGACTTTAGCACTTCCTCCATTACCTGTTAAACATTGCCCCATAGCCGCTTTGCTATGGATACGTCCTAAACTGTCATAAACCCACTGCTCAGTATCATCAGCAGTACAAGCCGATGGGCCACTAATGTAAACATCCATTTTTTGGTTAGATGCCAGCTCTGTTTTCAAGCAATTCTTGTTATTTTTCAACAATCCACTTTGTGCAAGTGGGTCATCTTGTTGTAAACCTAGCTGTTTGATAAAAGCATTGAGTGCATCAATCGCAGCAGGTACATCTTTGGCCAAATCATCATAATAAACATTTACCCAACGATTTAAACGCATCCACCTAGTTTCTTGCTCTTCATAACGCTCAAGTACCTGCTGTGCAGCTAAACTCATCTCATTTTTATACGATTTATAAGACAGATAAAGCATTGAACCATTTGGTGACAAAACAATAATATTGTTCGCCGCTTGATTCAGTAGCTCTTGCTCAAGTAGAGGCAACTCTACATCGCGTAAGGTTTTATAACCCTGTGCTTTACCAATCTTAACTGCAGGTGTAATAGCCGTAGCATATTGGGGAATCACTGTCGTCGATAATAATTTGGCAGCAGCATTGGCCTGCTTACAATATAAATCAACTTTTTGAGGATAATCTGCAAGCGCTAAATTGACATGTAATTTATTGGCATTACTACCTAATCGTGTTGGAGCCAGTGCAATATTAGTCACCGTATTTGGATACTGTACATTTAACCAACATGTATCCTGATTTAACGCAGTATTTGCAGCGGGTAAATCATAGACATTACCCCAATTTGAACGTGCTGCAGGATATAGTAGCCCAACCTTTGCAACAGGGTCATAGCCACCCAAAATGGTCACTACAGGCTCACCAAAGACACGTGGGCGTAAATAGTTTTGCTTTGGTTGATACCAAACAGGTGCAGCAGAATCTGGCATAGTAGGCTGAACCACTTCCATCTGCCGTGTGACTTCATTCCATTTTTTATAGCCTGTAGGTGAAGTCTTGTCCCACACATAGCGGTTAAAATGCGGTTGAATTTTTAAATAAGTGCTATAGCCCGTATAGTGGGTATAACGTGAAACTGAGCTTGATGCATAACCACCAGACATTGCATCTCGGCTATGTGGATATAAAGCTAAGAAGTTTGCAATTCCTGTAGAAGTAGCCCATAAATCCTTATTATTCCAAATCAAATTACCCCGCATCATATTGCGATACGGAATGTAACTCCAACCACTATCCGCATGATGTGAAGTCCAGAACTGGTTATCACCCTCCTGCCCAGGATAATGCCCCAGTCCATAGTGGTGTCCAATTTCATGACTAAACTCGTTTCCAACCGAATCATACAACGTCAGCATGCCGTTACCACCACTTAAACCATGATTACTTTCGCCATTGGCATATTTTCCACGGCTATGGTGTGCAACTACGGTTTGGGTTAATTGTGGTTGATTTTGACTTGCCATCGAAGCACTGGTAATGCCCCAGTTTGCTAGATTAATGCCTACGCTAAATGTCGACTTACCCACGTTTTCACGCATGTCACCCTCATAAACTCCGCCTTGGCTGGCACTTGCCGTATCGTAAATCGTCCCGTCGGCAATCATGACGCGATCTAACTGAATATCATCATATTTTGCAACGGTCATTTCAGCAGCTGGAATCGTTTGAAAGTAATCTGAACCTGCCCGAACAGGATCATTCAGCATATAGTGACCATTGGAAACAGGGGGAGCAGTTAACATGCCGATACGAATATTATTTAAGACCAACTCTCCAGGAGAGGCAAAATCAATTTTATCTTCTGTAATTTGTCCCTGACGTCCAAGAGAATCTTTGAGCTGAATACGCAAACCTGGACGTATTTCATCCCAATTGAGTCGAGCACTCCACGCACGCTTACTATATTGCACACGCGCACGCTCATCGGTATTGGTTTGATCAGACTGAGGAATCTGAGTTGGATCGTTAAATGTAACTGTGCGGAGCAACTGATTATTCATGTAAATATCAGCACTCAGACCATCAATTTTCCCCATGCTATCAGTTGGCGTAACTAACAATAGCGCTTCTTTTTCCATCGTCAGCCGCGGCATTTTTTTACTTTCATTACCATTTGGATCAACCACATGACTCTGACCAAATTGCAGCATTGCTTCGAAGTTACCAGTTAAGTCATTTCGTATCACACGCGTATTGGAGTTTGCATCGTAATCAAAATAACCCAATGTATTTACATCAGCCACATCCTGTGTAGGCTCAGCATAGGTTTTCACTACAGGCGTTGTAGAGTTTTCGGTTCCACTCTCTCCACCACAACACGCAGCAAGCATCAGCGTTACAACACAAAGACCTAGCTTGCAATACAAGAACTCATTCACACTTTTCACATCTTCCCCAAAAATAGTCACAAATAAAATTAAAAATCATTAATAATTTATATAAATCAAATGCTTAAGAATTTAACACTATTTTCTATTCATATTCAATTTACATAATTTGTCACTTCAGGACATATTTTTTTATCGGTCTTGAAACTAATGTCCGAAAAATAATAGTTCTGTGACAAGGCTTGAATTTATGAAAAATAATGATGAGTTATACAGTTGAATTTGCACCAATATAGTGCCAAAATTTGTCAGTCAATTTTTTAAAAAATAGATATTTCAATTAATTTTCTTTGTAAGCACGTAGCTTATTTTAATTTTTAGATCCAAAATGATTAAAATCCCATAAATAAATTATGGTATTCTGTTTTCTTATAATGAAACCACATAGAATGTTCTACTGGGGAATAGCATGATTAATAAATTTCTTCCAACACTTGAAAAATTCCAACCGACAGAACAACAATATATTGAGTATTTTTATGCCAAAGGTGAAAAAGACATACTCGCCAAAGTCATCTCAAATATGCGCGGAACCGCAGAAATTCAGGCCTCTCAGGGCGTTGACGCGTGGTTAGGCTATGGCGTCTATTTACCTGCAATTGAACGTATTTTTGCACTGCACCAAGGGGAAACGGAAGCTGAGTTTTATGACCGTACTCAATATCCAGCCGATGTTGTCAATGCATATACTCTTTCGAATCATGAGATTGCCACGCTCATTGCTGCAGATAAATACAATCGCATTCATCAGCACAGCGTAGCAGTGAATACCTCATTATGGCCTTTAAATGATGCAGGCCTGAGTATCGACTTGCTCGATTTTCCCAATCGACTCAAAGCCAAAATTTAAACTTATGCGATATAGCATTTAATAAGGTTGACGAATGATCGATCTATAAATCTCATATATTCTTTTTCACTTTCAAACGAACGCCTAAATGAATGAACGAGATTTATAGCTGATTTTTTATTAATAAACAAAGCACTTACAGATTTTGAAATTCATGAATATTCAGTTCATTCATTTCCCCACGCCAAATCCATTTCAATTTTGATTCCAAAAACACATCTCCCTCAAACCATACGAAAAGACCTTCCATCATTTTCGGCCAGTCTTCTTTGGTCACAATCGTGCGCCCTGAAATAACCGCCAAAATCGCGGCTAAAATCGTGTCATGACTGACCGCAAGGCTCAGACCATAAGGATTGTTCGGATGCGTGTTATATATGAGTTCCAATACATCTACGACGCCATGAATCGGATGCTTCATACCGGGTAAGGCATTATTAACAAAGCTATTAATAAATCCTAGAGCACCTTGACGCTGAAAATAAGGCCCAGCTTGCTTAATATCCAAAACAAAACTGCCTGGCTCAACCAATAAACCTTGTTCGATAATTTCAATACGGTGGGTATTTGGCTCAAGGGTTTGTCCATCTGCCCCTTGAATCATTAGCGCAGCGGTATCAATACAACGTTGAATTGGGCTAGAAATACAGTGTTGTATCACTCGATCCGTATTATCGATCAGATAAGAACCCCAAGCCTCCGCCAAATCTCGCCCTTGATGCGTCAACTGTAAATCATAGCCTGCAAGCCCCTGACCCGTAACAACTTCACGAATGGAATGACGTGTAAACAACGTCACTGGCGTTTTTGCATCTGGCAATAAATCGATTGCCTTCAACATACTAGGCGGGAGTAACTCTAAGGCCATAATCACTAGCAACTCAATAATTCAAAAAACACTATAGCACGCTCAGTTTTTAGCTCAAGCCGACGAAGGCATTAGTTCAAGTGCTTGTAATGCCAGTTTTTTCATATCGTTATTTCGATATGCAATAAAACCGCCATTCAGTAAACTCAATCTTTGGTTATATACGAATGGTCGTCCCTGAAAATCAACCAAACCACCACCGATCCGCTCCAATAAACACTGTCCAGCACTGGTATCCCACTCACTCGTTGGGTGAAAGCGCGGGTAAATATCGACTCGATCTTCCAACACCATACAGAACTTATATGCACTCCCTGCTCGATACTCTTGAATAGGCGTAAGTTTTTCTAACTGCTCTAAATACACTTGGTACTGCGGTTTACTCTGACTACTTTGGCTTAAGCCGACTTGAACAGCACTGTAGTTTTCAACTGGAACATATACAGACCATACGTCTTTTTCAATATTGTATTTTAAAGGCTGACCTTGTAGTGGACAGAAGTAAATTTGCTGTTCACAAGGAATAGCCAGCACAGCAAAAGTTGTATACGCACCCTCAATAAGACTGAGATTAATGGTGAATTCAGGACGTTGATGCAAAAATTCTTTGGTACCATCTAAAGGATCAAGCATCCAAAAAGACTGCCACTGCTGTCTATACGCATGCTGCCCTTCTTCAGAAAGAACAGGCAAATGAGGAAAGGTATTGTTTAAAGCTTCGGTAATAAATTGATTGACACGATAGTCCGCTTGCGTGACGGGTGAATGATCGAATTTTCGTTCAACTGTAAAATCACCACCTGCAACATAAGCTTGATACTCTGCTCGTAAAATCTCACATGCCTGAGTCACAATCGGTACAAGTTGCAATATCAGTGCATCTTGAGGTGCAGTTGTGGGCTTAAACATGAGACCGCCTTTTTATTCATTAAGTTATAGATCGAGAAGTTCATCTATTGGGATAGCAGCATGCTGATCGCCTCGTATTCAACGGTATGCTGTCACCTCAGAGTGAGAACACGCGAACACTTTTAAACACTGCCTTAAAAATATTATACGCCTAAGACACTCAGGAAATATCACTCAATTCCAATTCTTCTTTTGACTTTAGGTTGAGTAGTCCAATTAACCTGACTTTACCTTTACCCACACCTTAAATATTGAGACTAGAGAAAGTCTCAAGCTGACCGTTTCTAATTTGTGCTTACGCTTAACTTCTTTTCAGCCTTATACATCCAAGTGATTTCTTTAGGAAAAATCATCGAGCAAAAAAATCCCACGCATGGGAGCGTGGGATATAAAACAAGAAAAGCTACAGCGCTTTAATTTCGAGTGTAGTATAAACCTGTATTTCAAATACATCAATTAAAAAATGCGGCATTCCTCTAGTTTTTTTAAATTACGGTACACCTACTCATTTTTATCTGAACACTTCACTTCTAATTGATATTCATCCTGTGTGACTTTGATCTTAATCTTTTGATACTTTCTTTTATTCGGATCCATAGCCGAGCTAGCGACTTCTTGCAAAAACTTTCGATCATTCATAAGCTCGCTATATGCTTTATAACCAATCATAATCTTTTCAGGCTTTTTATTTTTGGAAACTAATTCTTTTAGAATATCGTCTAGTTCATTTGCAGTAATAATTGACATATCGAAGCAACTCAAAATAAAAAAGATTATCCATGAACAATATGATCAAAAGATGTCAGAAATCATCTTTCTCACTATTTTCATTTCAATAGAAAAATAAAAGCCCGATCAGTATAAAAACAAATCGGGCTTTTTGTCTGTAATCACTCAGACCAGAAAGTTATTATAATAAAAAACCTGTTTACCTCTCTCCAAATAAACAGGCTTAACTGCACAAACATCATCTAATCATTATATTTTCATTGCTTTATGTCGCACACTTTACAGCCCAAATATTTCAAATAAATGAAACCTTAGGGTTTTTAACACAATTGAATACTTAATCATCATTACGTAAAAAGGTTAACTCATATTCATCATGCGTAATTTTAATCTTGGTATTGCGATAAGTCCGCTTATTTGGATCTAAAGATGAACTCATTACATTTTCTGCAAATTTTTTATTCGACATAAATTTTGCATAGAGCATATAACCAATACGGATTTTTTTAATGGCCTTTTTCTTACCTTTTGCTTCATATTTATCTAAGGTTTCATCTAAAAAATCTAAATTTAACTCACTCATCCATTCCTCTCTATTTTATTCTCATTCGCCACATCTTTTTTAACCGATTCTTGTATAAATAACCAGCAAAACCACTTTATTTTCATTTTTTGTCAGAAAACTTACTTTTATTGCATTATTGCGCTGGATACAACGAATCTTTCTCTGTCAGCTGAAGTGGTTTAACTTTAGCTTCAAACATAAAAACTACCCTCAGGTGGTTTTTATGGTATCAATATAAAATGAACATTTGATGAAATAGACATGAGAGCCGAATAGCTAAGTAGTACTGAAAAGCTGACAAAACCAATGATGCTGTCCGTTGTAATCCATGGCTGATTTAGGTCAGCAGCAACAGTAGAGGTTTTCGATAATAATGACAGCTCTAAGTGTTCTCATCGGATGTTTACAAAAACTCTTCCTTCTCCATAAGGTGAATCATTTCTTATGCTGAAGTTCAATATTGTTGTGGATCAATGTGCGATTAACACATCTTATATGCTCTTACTTAAAAAATTGAGATCCCATATTCTTCAATTTTTGACAATGGGCTATGCAAATCCGTCATCTTATGCAGCTATACGCTATAATTACGCCATATTTGCATAAAGTAAAATGGCTAGATCGGCTGCTAACTGTTTTCTATAGCCATTGCTGAACTTTGAAACATTGGAGATTTTTTGAGTGGAAAAGCCAATTATCATTTTTGATATGGACGGTACATTACTGGATCTTGCCTATGATGATTTTATTTGGAATCATCAGCTTCCTATCCGTTATGCTGAACAACACCAGTGCTCTTTAGAACAAAGTACTCAGGCCCTGTTTCAGTTTTATCAAACCCATAATCACACACTCAATTGGTATTCTACGCGCTTTTGGACAGCCAAAGTCGGCGTAGATACACTCGCCTTACAGCAGGAATTTAAGCATAAAGTTAGCCTACGTGAAGGCTGTCTTGAACTTCTCGACTATTTAAAAAGTAACGGCTACCCTTGCTGGCTTGCCACCAATGCGGACTGTGAGGGACTCAAGTTCAAACTCGAACACACGAAGCTGGCCTCATATTTCGATGTCATCATTAGCAGCGAAACCCTCGGTCATGCCAAGGAGTTTACTGAGTTTTGGCAACATCTCCATGAACGCCATCCTTTTGCAGCCACACAGTGTTACTTTATCGATGACACTGAAAAAGTATTAAAAGGTGCTGAAAGTTATGGTATTCAAAACCTATTTACCATTGCTCAACCCTCATCACTAGGTCAAAGCAAGACATCCGGCCCTTATCCGATCTTAAATCAGCTCACCGATTTAATTCCTTATTTAGAGCAAGCTGAGGTCACGGCCAAATATGCGTAAATCCACTTTAGCTGAAGATGCTGTCGGCATGCGCATTGACAAATGGTTATGGGCAGCACGTTTTTTTAAAACGCGCTCCATTGCCAAAAATGCAATTGAGGGTGGCAAAGTTCACCACAATGGCGAACGTGTCAAAGTGTCGAGAGAAGTTCGGGTTGGAATGGAACTCACCATACAACAAGGTATTGACAAGAAAACCGTAGTGATCAAAGAACTCTCTGACGTGCGTGGCCCCGCTCCTGTTGCACAAAAATTATATGAAGAAACTGAAGTCAGTATTACACGACGGGAATTGATTGCAAGCCAAAGAAAGTTGCATAATCTAGCTCGACCTGATCATCGTCCAAGTAAAAAAGACCGACGCGATATCAGTAAGTTTAGACAAGAAAATGATCAACAATTTGACCAATATTGGTCTTATAATGATGATGAATGACATGCGTCATATTGTGTCGCACACGATCTGACTTTTATAGAAGATACAGACTAAATCTGTCACTATACTGAGCATATTCAGTAAATATCCGTGACATCGTTTTGAGGTTGTAAGATGGATGATAATAAAAGCAAGGCGCTCAATGCTGCGCTAAGCCAAATTGAAAAGCAGTTTGGTAAAAACACAGTAATGCGTCTTGGCGATAACACCGTACAAGCTGTTGAAGCGGTATCAACGGGTTCTTTGACACTTGATATTGCTCTAGGCATAGGCGGCTTACCGAAGGGTCGTATCGTTGAGATTTATGGTCCTGAATCTTCAGGTAAAACAACCATGACTTTACAAGCGATTGCCGAATGTCAAAAAGCAGGTGGTACATGTGCATTTATCGATGCAGAACACGCTTTAGACCCACAGTATGCGCGTAAACTTGGCGTTGATATTGACAATCTACTGGTTTCTCAGCCTGACCATGGTGAGCAAGCACTTGAAATTGCAGACATGCTGGTTCGCTCTGGTGCTATTGACCTCATCGTTGTCGATTCTGTTGCAGCATTGACACCACGTGCTGAAATTGAAGGCGAAATGGGCGACTCGCACATGGGCCTCCAAGCGCGTTTAATGAGCCAAGCATTACGTAAAATTACAGGTAATGCAAAACGTTCAAACTGTATGGTAATTTTCATTAACCAAATTCGTATGAAAATTGGTGTAATGTTTGGTAGCCCTGAAACCACGACTGGTGGTAATGCGTTGAAATTCTATGCGTCTGTGCGTTTAGACATTCGCCGCGTAGGTCAGGTCAAAGAAGGCGATGAAATCGTTGGTTCTGAAACCAAAGTGAAAGTTGTCAAAAACAAAATGGCACCTCCATTCCGTGAAGCGCTCTTCCAAATTTTATATGGTAAAGGCGTCAACCACTTGGGCGAACTCGTAGACTTGGCTGTTCAACAAGAAATCGTACAAAAAGCAGGTGCTTGGTATTCATACCAAGGTGATAAAATTGGTCAAGGTAAAAACAATGTGATCCGTCACCTTGAAGAAAACCCTCAGTTGGCTGAAACCATTGAGAAAATCATTCGAGAAAAACTACTGACGACTGCAAATGCTGCGCCTGTAGAAGAGAATGAAGAAGAGCCAGACTTTTTAGATGCTTAATTATTAAAAGTATCTAAAAAGATTAAATGTTATTACACGACATTTAGGCTTACACTAAGAAACGCCCTACGGGGCGTTTTGTTTATTCAGATCTATTTCATAGCCGATTATGCCTAATTCAAAATTCCCCAAACTCCTTGACTATGATGCTCTCAAACAACAATTTGGTGAGGAGGAATCCCCTGCTACTCAATACGGCCACACGCAGGTAACACAAGAAACTGATGATGCTTTAGATTTTGATGAAGAGAATCAGCCCAAACCCACAGGTTTAACAGGTTCCCGTCTACGTTCTTATGCCTTTGCTGTATTAACACGTAAGGAATATTCAAAAGCAGAATTGATTGAAAAATTGGCCACATGGGCAATGCACCGTGAAGAAGTGATTACACTGGTTGAAGAGCTTTCAGCACAAAACTATCAGAGTGATCAACGAGTAGCTGAGATCACTTTATCGAGCCAAAAGCGTAAAGGCAAAGGCCCTAATCGCATTAAAATGGCGCTAAAAACCAAAAAGATTGACACTGGTTTAATTTTAGAAGAACTGAAAGAAACAGATTGGGTCGAACAAGCCTATCAACTCAAAGTTAGAAAGTATGGAACTGAGGTCGCAACAGATCCAAAACTAAAAGCCAAACAAATCCGTTTTTTAATGTATCGTGGCTTTGAAATGGATGCGATTATGAAAGCGATTTCGAGAAAAATTAAAGATTAAACGGCTATTTACCTGCACTACCCTACACATGATTGATCTATCATCTAGCTATATCAAGAAAACGTAAACAGACTTATCATCTATTAAACCTTAAATGCTAAAAATCTGATTTACTGCAGCTCATAAGCTGACCAAGTGATGCCTAAATTCCCTTGATGCAAGATCATGGTATAGGTGCCATCAATATTGGCATGATTGTACACACCCGATCTGACCTCGACCCTCTGGTTCCTGTCATTAGGCATCTGCACATCTAAATAATAATGCGAAAGCGAATGACGACGCGCGCCTACTCTCCAAACACCCTCGCTCTTCTCCTTATTTACGATCTGCACATCTTGAGAACTTAAAATACTATTATCATTTATGCTATTCACAATACGCACCAAACTCGCAGAATAAATACCAACAACAGGTATAGCAAGTGCGATCACCATGATCATTTGCCGCTTCATTTTCTGAGCAAACTTCTTTTTAAATACAATATATAGAGCGGATAATAGAAAGCTCATGCATATCAATGAATAAAATAAAAAAGCTAAATCGTAATGCTGGATAATACCCCTAAGAAATAAATAATTGCATACAAGCATAATCAGAAAAGACAGCACTTCTGTAGAGATTTTAGCCTTTTGCATATAAATAATATAAAAATTATGATGCTTTGGATAACTAAGGTATAGATAAACCAAAGCCATACCATGAAATAAAAGATCTGACCAATCAAATATAGGGGCTAAAAAGAAAATAATAACCGTCAATACATCTAAAATTTTTCTAAATCTTAATGCATATTTTAAATATTTGTGTTGCTGTTCACTGGAAATATTTTTTGTATGTTATTGTATAAAATTTTGTTCTTGTTCTCGTTTATTAACAACCTCAATATCTTCAAAATGTGCCATGAACATATTACAAATTCTTTTATATGACTCAAAATCTGAACTAATATTAACGATTTGATGATGCTGATCAATCAGTAGCAAACGACTTCTTTTTCTAAAAGATAAAATTTCATAGCCTTTTATTTCACTATATAGCACTTTTTTAACAGTGAAAACTTTACGATAGAGAAGATGATCTTCATTAAAAACAATTTCGGTATTTATGCTTTCAAGCAACAAATAAAAAATGCAGAATAAAACACAGAGACAAGATACAACAAAGCCTATGGCAATATAATTTAAAAAACCATTTGAAATAAAATATAGAATTGAGAAATAGATAAAAATAGTGGTCATTGTAAAAAATAGAAGAAAAAGCAGAATACTTTTCACTTTCTTAGAGTGATTCAATACTTACGACTAGACCTGCATCAATGCCATAGTAATCTTTCATTTTTATTCTTATATATTTATAAATATGGTGGCAACCCTACCAGCAAACCTTCGGCACATCATATTTCTACTACCGTTGCTACCTTCCGGTCCTGGCGGGGTTCGTAGAGTACAATTGCGAAGTAACCGGCAGGGCTACCATTGCAAGAACAGAGTATAGAGATTTTTCCCTAAGTTGCAAGCCTATAAACGACTTTTCAATAAGCATTTCATTCAATTGACTATTTATAAAACAAACTTAAGAAAAATCGCTCAATTATTGGTAACGACTAGGCTACATTCATTTACCTAAATATACGACAACAATGTAAAAGCTTATTGCAATTCATAACGTTGCCGTTTTTAATGGGGTAAATGAATTTCGTTTGATGTTTTCCCCATCAAAGCCTTATAACACGGATATTTTATGATGCTAAAGAAGCATAGCCTATGTGCCCTCACCCTACTTTGCACAACGCCTGTTTTCGCCAATATTCCAATTGAATCTCGCGGCTTAAGTCAAGCAACGAACAATAGTGTCAATCCAACCAGCGTCGCAGTAGACACAGGTGCGAGTGCAACAGCAACCAATATTAATTGGCAAATCATGCAAAAGAACCAACAATTAGAAAATGATTTGCGTAGCTTACGCGGTAAACTTGAAGAGCAAGACAACGAGATCGCTCAACTCAAACATGAGTTGGAAAACCGTTACGCTGACCTAGATCAACGCTTAGAGTTACTTCAACAAAAAGTAGACCCTGAAGCGAGCAAGACAACGGAGGATAACCAACAGGATACTCCTCCCAGTAACACCACAATCACCAACGCCAGCAGTAGCACAACCACGGTCGCAGTAAACAAAGCACCTGTAGTGGTCAGTACGCAAAACACATCAGAGCCATCTGAGCTAGAAAAAGCCGCGTATACTGTCGCATTGGATGCCTATAAGCAAGGTGGTGCGAAGAAAGCGATTGCACCCATGCAAAATTTTATTAAAAACAACCCCAACAGTGTTTACATCAGCAATGCATATTTCTGGTTAGCGGAATTTAATTTAGCGATTGAACCTACCAACTATGCAGAAGCGAAAAAGAACTACGGGATTGTGGCAAACCAATACCCAAACTCTTCGCGTGCGCCTCGAGCAGTCTATCAACTCTATAATATTGCAAAAGAAGTGGATAAAAACTCGACTCAGGCCAACCAATACAAAGCCAAACTCCTTAAGCAATATCCTAAGTCTGAAGAAGCCTCTTTCTTTAAGAAATAATTTTCCTATAGATATAAAAAAAGACACGCGAAGTGTCTTTTTTATCTTTGGAATAAGCTTAACGCACAATGCCACGCTCTGACTGTTCTAACGAGTCAATGAGCAACTGTGCTTCAGCAACTTCAGGCAAAATTTCTGCACGGATACGTTCTAAAGCCTGCTCTGTCGTTAAACCTTCTTTATAGATCAGTTTAAATGCAGTACGTAAACCTTGAATCACATTTTTAGACCAACCTTTACGACGCATGCCTTCAACATTCATCGCAAAAGCATGTGCAGGATTACCAGAAACCATCACATAAGCAGGGACATCTTTTACAATCAATGATGCACCACCAATCATGCTATAAGAATCAATCTTACAGAATTGGTGTATACCCGAGTTACCGCCGACAATCACATAGTCACCTACGTGAACATGACCAGCCACGCCGACATTGTTTGCAAAAATATTATGATCACCGACCACGCAGTCGTGCGCAATATGCGTATTCACCATCAATAAATTATGGCTACCAATCTTGGTTATACCGTGATCCTGAACCGTGCCACGGTGTAAACTACAATGTTCACGAATTTTATTATGGTCACCAATTTCTAACCAGGTTTCTTCGCCTGCATATTTTAGATCTTGGCAGACCTCACCCACACTTGCGAATTGGAAAATTTCATTGTGTTCTCCAATACGTGTATAACCACCGACCACCACATGCGAATGTAACTGCGTACCTGCACCAATAGTGACATTTGGACCAATAATACAATACGGTCCAATCTTTGCATCTGCTGCAATCACGGCAGATGCATCGATGATTGCTGTTGGGTGAATAAATTCGTTATTGCTCATGATTGCTCTATTTTCTGATGCGAAACCATAATTTCCGCAGATGCTGCTACTACACCGTCAACGGTGGCAATACAATTATATTTGTAAATACCACGTTTCTGCATGACCAATTCTGATTTTAACACCAATTGGTCGCCTGCAACGACTTGCTTTTTAAAGCGAACTTTCTCTGCACCAGCGAACAAGAACAAAGAACCTTCACTTGGTTTCTCATTGTTCATGATGAAACCAAGAATACCTGAAACTTGTGCTAATGCTTCGACAATCAAAACACCAGGCATAATTGGATAATTAGGGAAATGGCCTTGAAGGAACTCTTCATTAATAGACACATTTTTATACGCCACAATTCCATTTTCAGTCACATCAACAACACGATCGACCAATAAAAAAGGATAGCGGTGGGGTAAGTACTCACGAATAGTTTGAATCGTCATTGGCAATTCAGGTTTCGTGAAACTAGTAGAATTCGACTCAGTCATCATATTTCTATTTACGCAATTTAATTGTTGATTCAAGGGACTCGATTTGAGCCTGCATATGATCAAGTTTTTTTACCATTTGGGTCAATGGCACATCTGCTAATTGTCTTAAACGAACAACGGTGCGTTTCCACTTTTGATTTTCAAACAGTCCAATTCCTGAAGAATACGTTCCAGCCACAGAAATATTATTTGTGACCATTGACATTCCAGTTAAAGTGACATTATCAACAATATTTAGGTGCCCTGCAATTGCAGACCCACCACCTACGATGCAATTTTTGCCAATGGTTGTACTACCCGCAATTGCGGTATTGGCAGCAAAAGCAGAATTGGCACCAATTTTAGCGTTATGGGCGATTTGCACAAGGTTATCAATAATGACACCATCTTCCAAAATTGTGTCATCCAATGCACCGCGATCAATACTACAATTTGAACCAATCCGTACATCATTACCGATGATGACCGAACCCAATTGAGCAATTCGATGCCATTTCCCTTGATAAGGGGCAAAACCAAAACCTTCACTACCAATCACAGTATTGGCATGAATACGGACACGATCACCAATTTTGCATGACATCAGATTTACATGTGATTCAATTAAACCACCGCGGCCAATTTCAACACCATCATGTATGCTGACATGGGAATGGATAATCGTATCATCGCCAACAACGCAATTTTCACCAATGACTACATAATGACCAATATAAGCAGTATCTGAGATGATTGCAGAAGGATGTATCTGTGCAGTGCTTTCAATGCCCTGCTCAGTGTGTTTAACCTCAAAAGCATGGGTCAAAATCGCAAAGGCTAAATAAGGATTGGCAACAACAATAAAGTTTTGATGTTCAACCAAGAGATCTTTCAGATCAGCTGTAACAATGAATGCACCAGCTTTAGACTGCAGTGCTTGCTCTAAATACTTTTCACCATTTACAAATGCAAGATGTCTAGATTCTGCCGAATCTAGACTTGCTAATCCCTTAAGGATTAAATCAGCTTGACCTACACACTCACCTTGGACTAAACGAGCAAGATCTTCTAAGCGGTACTGTTGAGGATTCATTGATTACTTAATTGCGTTAACCTTTTGAATCATTTTATCAGTTAAATCATACTTAGCGTCATAGGCAAGTGCTGAGTTTTTATTCAAAACAACATCTAATTGATTTTCTTTACGCAATTGTTCAGCAACTTGCTTTACACGACCATCAAATACAGTACGTACTTGCTGAATAGAGCTTTGCACACTGCTTTGCATGGTTTGTTGTAAAGTATTGAACTCATTCATTTTGGTTTGGTACTGAGTCACCATTTTTTGCTTATCCGCAGCGCTCAGCTTATCACCTGTTTGTAAACGCTGTTGTAAGTCTTGAAGCTCTTTACTGAGTTGATCAAGCTTGGTGCTTTGCGGTTGAATTTTTTGTTGAAAACTCGAATTTTGTTGTTTTAAATAGGTGCTATTTTCAACAACACGCTCAAGATCCACCACACCATAGCCAGCAGCATTCACCACTGTAGAAGTTAATGCTGTAAGTGTTAAAGCTGTAAGAAGTTTTTTCATATTTATATCTTTCATGTAGAGAAAAGGTCGACCTTAGAAGGTACGACCGATTTCAAATTGAATGTTCTTTGTCTCGTCGCCTTCTTTATCATTCAATGGATATGCATAGCTGAGAGACAATGGACCAATCATCGTAATCCAAGTAAAGCCTACACCCACGCTATAGCGCATGTTATCAAGCTCGAAACCGAAGTTGTCTTTACAGTATTGCTTCGCATCCACACCAGCATCAGTTTTACTTCCAGTCATATATAATTGACCAGATGGAACATCACACTGTGTATCAAATACTTGCGCACCTTCAGCAAAGATAACTGGGCGAACCTGACGCGTCCAGTCCCCTTTAAATGGTAAAGGTAAAGCCAATTCTGTACCAAATTGGATCAGTGCGTTACCACCTACTTCCTCAAAATCATAATCTTTAGATCTTGATTCACTATAAGTCACACCTGGGTATTTTGGACCTAAGGTACTGTTATCATAACCACGTACCGAACCAAAACCACCTGCATAGAAGTTTTTATAGAATGGTAAGTCATTACCATAGCCCAACTTACCGTAGCCTCGTAACACAAAGTCTTTCGCAAGTGGGAAGTACGCCTGAGCATCATAAGTCAGTTTTTGATATTCAACATCACTGCCTGGCAATGCAATTTCGCCATTCACACGGTGCGACATCCCTGATGTAGGGAATACTGGACGGTTTAAGGTGTTATATGACCAACCCAAGTTTAAGTTATACGTTAAGAAGTCTCCAGTAAACTCAGAACCAAACGGTGCCGATGGATTAGCACAAGTCTCTCCTACTGGAATATTTTCATCTAAACAATAAGTAGATGTTGCAGTAGCTTTACCACCATGCGCCAGCAAGTAATCACGTACATAGGTCGATACATATGGACCTGTGGTTACTTCAGTTTGGTCGATGTTTAAACCCGCACTGACGCTTTGGTTTTCATCAATTGGATAACCGAAATTGATACCCCCACCAAAACTATCCGTCACATAGTTGTTGACGTTATAGTCTTCATCCAACTTGGTTTTACGGTAGTACATGTTATAACCACGACGTACACCATCAATCGTAAAGTATGGATCCGTCACACTTAGGTTATAATAGTCTTGCGTTTCTGAGCGGGATAAATCAATTGCAACTGAGTTACCTGTACCCATGAAATTGGTTTGACTTAAACCCGCTTGGAAGGTTACACCACCGCTTTGCGAGAAACCAACTGCTAAGGTACTGGTACCTGAGTGCTGCTCTTCAACATTAATGTTTAAATCAACCTGATCGGCTGTGTTCGGAACACGTGCAGGCTTGATATCTACAGTTTTAAAGAAACCTGTACGCTCTAAACGAACTTTCGATAAATCAATTTTCTCATTACTTGCCAGCGCACCTTCCATTTGGCGCATTTCACGACGTAATACTTCATCCGCAGTTTTCGTGTTGCCAGTAAAGTTAATACGACGCACAGTCACTTGCTGGCCTGGATTCACATAATAATTTAAATCCACCAGATGAGTTTCTTTATCAATCTGAGGTACGACGTTCACTTCTGCATAGTAATAACCTGCATTACCGTATTTACGCAGAAGCAACTGCTTAACCGCATTCACTTTTTCTTGTGAATAGATATCGCCATCTTTATAAATTTGTAAAGCTTTCAGCTCTGCTGGGGTGTATAAAGCATCGCCCAAAAATTTGGTTTCGCCAAATTTAAACTGTTCGCCTTCATCCACTGAAACTTCAACAAAAATATTCTTTTTATCTTCACTTAAATTTAAGCTTGAGTGATTAATATTAAAGTTGATATAGCCTTTGTTTAAATAAAGCGCACGTAAAGACTCTAAGCTTGCAGCCATCTTTTCACGTGCATAACGGTCACTACGTGAAATAATGGACGTCCAACCACTTTCTTTTACCGCAAACGCTTGTTCAATTTCGCTTTCTTTAAATACGGTATTACCAATAATATTGATATCTACAACTTTTGCAGCCTTACCTTCAACAAACTCAATAGTAAGGTCTACACGGTTGTTCGGCTTCGCTGTTGTCACAACTTTTACATCAGCATCATAACGACCTTGCTGCATGTACTGCTGTTCAAGCTCAGACTCAACCATTTGTAGCGCTGATTTTTTCAGCACTTCACCTTCGGTAATCCCCATCTTCTTCAAGCCTTCTTCTAAGGCCTCTTTAGGAATGAGTTTATTACCTTTAAATTCAACTTTAGAAATTAGTGGGCGTTCGACAACTTTGAAAACCAGCGTATCACCCTGCTTTTCTGTTTTAATGTCATCAAACAAACCTGTTGCATATAAACTACGAATGGCATTGGCAAGTGCTGCATCGCTCACACGATCCCCACTATTCAACGGAATCATTCCATAGACATTTGCTGGCGTTAAACGAACAAGTCCATCAACCTTAATATCACGTACTATATAATCTTCTGCTGCATATACTTGTTGTACTGTTGCCATAGCACTGATGAGCGCCAAAGGCATAAATAAATGTGTGTGCTGCATGCCAGTTTTTTCCGATGTAAAATTTAATTCCGTATCTACGCTTTTTTACAAACGCATAAAATCATTGAATAGTGCCAAAAGCATCATACTTCCGAGCAATACCATACCAATTTTTAAACCAACCAATTGTATTTGTTCAGAAACAGGTTTACCACGTATTAGTTCTATAAAATAATAGACCAAATGTCCACCATCAAGCATAGGAATAGGCAATAAATTTAATATCCCTAAACTTACACTCATCAGTGCCATAAATGAGATAAAAGTTTGCCAACCCATTTCCGCACTTTGTCCTGCGACTTTGGCAATCGTGATCGGTCCTGATAGGTTGTCTAGACCAATCAAACCGCGCACCATTTTCACAATCGAGTTCAAAATCATACTCGACAGTTGACCGGTTTTATCCACCGCCATCATGAAGGCTTCGGCAGGATTATATTGTATCGTTTGTTTATATTCTGTAGGAATACTGATTTTCCCAGGGTCACTTTGTACACCTAAGACACCAGAAACCTTGCCCATATTGTCGCGTTTACCTTGTGGCATCACTTCAAGTTGTACCAATTGATTTTGGCGAAGCACATCAATTTTTAACAATTTCTCAGGTGAAGCTTGAACCACTTGTACCACATCAAACCAATCATTCATCTTGATGCCATCAATCGCGACAATTTTGTCACCTTGTTGCATACCCTGACGAATGGCTGCGCCATCTTCGCTCAACTTAGTCACGACCGCAGGAATTTTAGGTCGATAAGGCGTAAAACCCAGAACATCAAGCGGAGACTGTGTTTGATCTTTCAAGAAGTTTTGAATAGGCAAACTAAATGTCTTAACTTGTCCCGCACGTTCGGCCTGAATTTGGATTGATCCCGTTTCACCTACACGATCAACCAAGGCAAAATTCAACTTTTCCCAAGTGGGTGTCGTTAAGCCATCAACAGCGGTAATTTTATCGCCCACTTGCATTTGAACTTGTGCTGCAGATGTATTAGGTAGCACTTTACCCACACGTGTATTCAACTGCTCTTGTGCAGGCAAAAACAAAATCCAAAACAGAAAGATTGCAAATACCAAGTTAATCAATGGGCCAGCCGCAACAATTGCGATACGCTTCCAAGGTGATTGACGATTAAATGCTTTGGGCACATCCTCTTCAGCAACATCGCCTTCACGCTCATCCAGCATTTTGACATACCCCCCTAAGGGCAATGCTGAAAGCTGATATTGAATACCAGACTTTTTAGACGTCCACTTTAAAACCGTTGGTCCAAAACCAATGGAATAAACTAAAACTTTTACGCCCAATTTACGCGCAACAAAATAGTGCCCAAACTCATGTATTGCAATAAGTGGGCCTAAAAGCAAAATTGCCGCAACAATCATAAACAAGGCGCTCATGCTTAAATTCCTATATTCACCACATATTGCTGAGCAACATGACGTGCGTTTCGATCGGCTTCTAAAATAACATCAAGTTGTGTTGCTGCTTGATGTGGGATGGTATTCAAAGTGTGTTCAACAATAGCAGGAATATCCATAAACCCCACCTGTTGATTTAAAAATGCAGCAACCGCAATTTCATTGGCAGCATTTAAAATCGCAGGGGCTGTACCCCCAGTTTTCATCGCTTGACGTGCCAAGCTTAATGCAGGGAATCTATGCGTATCTGGCGCTTGAAAATCCAACTGATGATTTTTAAATAAATCTAAAGCTGGAACATGGGTTTGAATACGCTCAGGCCATGCCAAAGCATGTGCAATCGGCGTACACATATCAGGATTTCCCATTTGCGCCAATGTTGAACCATCCACATATTGCACCATGGAATGAATAATACTCTGCGGATGCACAACTACTGTAACAAAATGTTCTTCGATTGAAAAAAGATGACAAGCTTCAATTAGCTCTAACCCTTTGTTCATAAGGGTCGCCGAATCAACCGAAATCTTCTGTCCCATGGACCAATTCGGGTGTTTGCACGCCTGTGCAGGCGTTACATTGTGTAATTCATCTAAACTATGTTTTAGAAATGGCCCACCGGATGCGGTCAGAAGAATACCAGAGACGCCGAGTTTCGGCTGTCCGTGACGCTCAGCTTGTAAATAGGTCTGCGGCAAGCATTGGAAGATTGCATTATGCTCAGAATCTACAGGAAGTAAAAGAGCCTGATGATCATGAGCAGCTTGCATCATGATGTCACCCGACATCACCAGCGCTTCTTTATTTGCCAAAAGAACACGCTTTCCTGCTTTTACCGCAGCTAACGTCGGCATTAAACCTGCAGCGCCCACAATCGCCGCCATCACCACATCCACTTCTGGATGTTCAGCAACCGCGATGAGGCCTGCCTCATCCGCCAAAATTTCAATGTTTTGTAAATTGGCTGCGACTAGGAGCTGGCGCAGTTCATCCACTTTAACTTGAGGTACAACTGCAATTTTAGGTTGAAACTGCTGACAAATATCAACAAGTTCTTGCATCCGACTATGTGCCGTAACAGCAAACACAGAATAGCGTTCAGCATGTTGTTGCAATATTTTTAAGGTGCTCTGCCCAATCGAACCCGTAACACCCAAAATACAAACAGATTGAGACATTTACAAATCTACGCCAATAAGTTTTAACACATATACACCCGCAGCAAAGATAGGTGCAGCAGCCAGTAGCGAGTCAATGCGATCCAGTACTCCACCATGCCCCGGCAAAATACGACCTGAGTCTTTAATTACAGCACGACGTTTAATCATAGACTCAAACAAATCACCTAAAACTGAGCTAAATACAGTCACTACAGATAAAATAAGAAATAATAAATGCTGCGCGTATGTTAAGTCTAAATAGAGGATTTCAACAGCAACCACGATGATCATGGCCGTAATCACACCACCATAAAGCCCTTCCAACGATTTATTTGGACTCACTTCAGGTGCAAGTTTACGCTTACCTAGTTTACGCCCAACAAAATATGCTCCGCTGTCAGCACCCCAAACCAATAAAAACAGGTACATTAGCCACCATGGAGACATCTTCCAGAGTGCAAAAATAGCGGTCACAGCTGAAGATATCAGAACAATACCAACCACCTTAAGGGTTGAATTATACCAAGCATCATAATTTGGATAGGATTTAACCCAATACAGGCTGAGCAGCCAACATAGGATAGAGGCAGCCCAAAGTAGAAGCGCAATATCATTAAAGTATAAAGCAAGTGTAGCAAGGCCAGCACTGAGTAAACCAAAACCCCATGCTAGAGGTTTATTAACATTTTTTGTTGTACGGGGCATGAGTTTAAACCACTCATAGCCTGCAACCCCTGCCGCAATAATCATCAGCACAAACATTGGATAGTGTGACTGGGTTGCAAACATACAACTCAGTACAACGGCCACCAAAACCAATGCGGTTATAATCCGCTCTAACATTTATTAGTTCTCAATTTTATCTTGTAGAATTTGTTCCGTCGTTTTCCCGAAACGACGTTCACGCCCACCAAATACAGCCAAGGCGTCATCAAACTCTTCTACACTGAACTCTGGCCAAAGAGTTGGAGTGAAGTAAAGCTCTGCATAAGCTGCTTGCCACAACATAAAGTTCGATAAACGAAAATCCCCGCCTGTACGAATCAATAGATCCACAGCGGGTAAATCACTCAAACTAACGTATTGGCCAAAAATATGTTCATCAATTTGCTCAGGATCTAACGCTTGAGATTGAACAGCAAGTGCAATCTGCTTAGCCGCATGCGCCATATCCCACATCCCACCGTAACTAATTGCGATGGTCAAAGTCATCTTGTCGAAATTAGCAGTGTCTTGTTCAGCATGCAACATTAAGTCACGCAATTGCGGAGATAATTTAGAACGATCACCAATAAAACGTAAGGACATTTGATATTGATGCATACGAGGCAGCTGTTCATGAATCGTGTCTTCCAACAGTTTCATGAGCAAATCAACTTCAGCTTGAGGGCGCTTCCAATTTTCACTCGAAAAAGCAAAAACGGTTAATGCTTGAATATTTTTTTTTCGACAATGCTCTACAATCGGGTCAAGGACATTTTTTCCTTCACGGTGACCGTCGCCCTTTTGCATTGCATTTTTTTTGGCAAAACGATTGTTGCCATCCATGATGATGGCAACATGTTTTGGAAGAGTAAGCTTATCTTCTGAATCGGTCATTATACAAATTAGACCTTCAACAACTCAGCTTCTTTATTCGCAAGACGTTTGTCGATTTCAGCAACAAACTTATCTGTGATTTTTTGAATATCATCAGATGCACGACGCTCATCATCTTCAGAAATTTCTTTTTCTTTCAACAATGCTTTGATGTCGCCCAGTACATCACGGCGAATATTACGTACTGCAACTTTTGCATTTTCAGCTTCGTTACGCGCAACTTTTTGCATGTCACGGCGTGTTTCTTCCGTCAATGCAGCCATTGGAACACGAATCGCATCAGCTGTAATTGGGTTTAAACCCAAATCTGACTCACGAATCGCTTTATCAATTGCTGCAACCATCGTACGCTCAAATGGCTGAACCAACAATGTACGCGAGTCTTCAACACCCACGTTTGCCACTTGGTTTAATGGCACATCTGAGCCATAGTAAGGAACCATTACCCCGTTTAAGATAGATGGATGCGCACGTCCTGTACGAACCTTGGCAAAACCGTGTTCTAACGAGTCAAGTGACTTGTTCATACGGTCTTCTGCGTCTTTTTTAAGATCGTTAATCATGTGATCTTCCTTACTTAATTCGAAAAGATATAAATTCTAAAATAGCGTGTAGTATAAAGAGCTTTCGAGGTCACGTACATTAGTTCGTTACGTGAGTACCCTCTTTTTCGCCCATAACCACTGAAAGCAATGAACCTGCTTTATTCATGTCAAAGACTTGAAGTGGTACATTGTGGTCACGACATAAGCAAATCGCTGTTAAATCCATCACACCCAATTTCTCATCTAACACTTGGTCAAAAGTTAAGGTGTCATATTTAACGGCATCATCATATTTGCTTGGGTCTTTGTTGTAGACACCATCAACTTTCGTTGCTTTTAGGATCAGGTTGGCTTCAATCTCGATACCACGTAAGCATGCTGCTGTATCTGTGGTAAAGAACGGGTTACCTGTACCTGCGACAAACACACAAACTTCACCTTGTGTTAGGTGACGAATCGCATCACGGCTTGAGTATGATTCAACCACAGCACCGATTGGCAATGCTGACATCAAACGCGTTTTGATGTTACGGCGTACCAAAGCATCACGTAATGCCAAGCCATTCATCACGGTTGCAAGCATACCCATTTGGTCACCCGTTACACGACCAACCAAACCATCTTTTTGCAATTGACTACCGCGATATAAGTTACCACCACCCACAACAATCCCGACTTGCACACCCAAACCCACTAAGTGCGCAATTGCCAAAGACATTTGATCAAGGACTTGAGCATCAATACCCATATCTTTATTTCCAGCCAATGCTTCGCCAGAAAGTTTCAGTAAGATGCGTTCAAAACGTGGTTTTTTAGAATCCAACATCGCAATAACTCCAATATCTAAATTTTAAAATTTTATTTGTGTCTTAATTCGATTTAATCGAAATCAACTGTGCATACAGATCATATTCATCTGCATCGGTAATTTCGACTTCTAACAAATCGCCTGATTTAATCTGGCTTTTATCAATATCTTCCACAAAGACATTGCCATCAATTTCAGGAGCATCTGCGTATGAACGTGCAATCGCAACTGGGAATTCTTCATCAAGCTCATCGACCAGCACCGTCATTTTCTGACCAACACGCTTTTGAAGTTTTGCAGCAGAAATCGCCTGTTGCACTTCCATAAAGCGCTCATAACGCTGTTGCTTAATCTCTTCTGGCACGTGATCTGGTAAGTCGTTTGCTGTCGCACCTTCAACAGGTGAATAGGTAAAGCAGCCTACGCGATCAAGTTGTGCTTCTTTTAGCCACTCAAGCAAGATTTCAAAATCTTCTTCAGTTTCACCAGGGAAACCCACAACGAAGGTTGAACGAATCACCAATTCAGGACATTTTTCACGCCACAGCTTTAAACGCTCAAGTGTATTTTCACTATGCGCAGGTCGTTTCATCAGTTTTAGAACTTTTGGGCTGGCATGTTGGAATGGAATATCCAAATAAGGCAAAATTTTGCCTTGTGCCATCAAGTCAATCACTGCATCCACATGTGGATATGGATATACATAGTGCAAACGCACCCAAATACCGAGTTGACCTAAGGCCTCACACATGTCATAGAACTTCGTCTTAACAGGTTGACCATTCCAAAAGTCTAATTTGTATTTGGTATCGAGGCCGTAAGCAGAAGTATCTTGGGAGATAACGAGTACTTCTTTTACACCGGCACGTTTAAGCGCAGCCGCTTCTTCTAAAACAGAACCGACTGGGCGAGACACTAAGTCACCACGCATACTTGGAATAATGCAGAAGGTACAACGATGGTTGCATCCTTCTGAGATTTTTAAGTACGCATAATGCTTCGGCGTTAAACGAATCCCTTGTTCTGGAACAAGGTCAATAAATGGGTTGTGTTTTGGTGGCTCAGGCACGTATTGGTGCACAGCTTCCATCACTTCTTGATATGCAGCCGCCCCTGTCACTTTTAAGACATTTGGGTGCATTTGGCGAATTTTGTCTTCGTCTTTACCTAGGCAGCCCGTAACGATTACACGACCGTTCGCACTCATGGCTTCGCCAATGGCATCTAAAGACTCTTGCACTGCAGATTCAATAAAACCACAGGTATTTACAACAACTAAATCCGCACCATCATAATCTGATGCTACATCATAACCTTCAGTCTTCAACTGAGTTAAAATTC
The DNA here is from genome assembly GCF_058599305.1 of Acinetobacter sp. CAU_H_S139_7. Lineage (NCBI taxonomy): Bacteria > Pseudomonadati > Pseudomonadota > Gammaproteobacteria > Moraxellales > Moraxellaceae > Acinetobacter > Acinetobacter sp. CAU_H_S139_7. The sequence goes on along the minus strand of NZ_CM178651.1, from coordinate 1,282,927 downwards.
GTTCGGAATCAACCAATGCCTTAGGACAACCTAAAGAAACAAAACCGACTTTGGGGGATTTCATGAATCTGCGCTCCACTAGAATGCGCGTATTGTATGTCTTTTCTGTTTATAAAAACAGATCGATTCCACACTCTTTGTTTAATGCACCAAAATAAAACCATCACTGTAGTAGAATCAGTATAACGCACCATTTTAAGTCACTTTCAGTTTACTTGATTTTTAGAATCCGCTATATCTTTAGCTAATCGTTCATTTACAGCGCATTCTGCAAAAAAAGTGTGCTCATTTCACTATACAAAATCAAAGTTGGCGTGCATTTTGCTTTATTTGCATCAATTCAGTCCGCTATTTGGAACGGTTAATGCTTTATCAAGATGCCATTGCGCTATTTTAATACAGGATACATTCGCTAATGGATCACCCTATTTCTATCGACTATCGCCTTTTAGTGGACAATTTGACCACTGCGATTCTATTGGTCGACAGTAAATTAAATATTTTTTACTTAAATTCCTCTTGCGAAGCATTATTTGATATCAGTCTTTTACGTGCCTCTGGCCAACCTGCGCTTAATTTACTCCATGCACCCAATGATGAGTTCAATACAGAAGAAGCACTTCTCAATACTCTAAATTCGGGACAACACTACACCCGTCGTGAAGCCATCATTAAGGTCAACTTTAAAGATATTCATGTTGACTATACCGTGTCACAGTTGAATTCAAATAAACCCTATCATCCTTTGCTTTTAATTGAGATCAATCCGATTGATCGGATGCTCAAAATTTCCAAGGAAGAAAACTTCTTACAACAACATCAGGTTGCACGCCAACTGATTCGCGGTGTTGCACATGAAATTAAAAATCCGCTAGGCGGAATTCGCGGTGCTACACAACTTTTAGCACGTAGCCTCAATGATCCTCAATATAGCGAGTTCACCGACATTATTATTAGTGAAGTCGATCGCTTACGTAATTTAGCAGACACCATGCTTGGTTCACGTCAGCTCCCAAGTTATGAGTTGGTCAATGTACATGAGCCTTTAGAGCGTGTTCGCTCACTCATTACCAACCAAACCAAAAAGAAAATTAAGATCACCCGTGATTATGATTTGTCATTACCTGAAGTGATGGCCGATCGTGATCAACTGATACAAGTTATGCTGAACATTAGCGTCAATGCAGTGCAAGCCATGACTGAAAATAAAGAGTTCTTTGTCGACCACCAACCTGAACTAATGTTACGCACCCGTATTCAACGTTTAGTGACCATCAATGGTGTACTGCAACGCTCTGTGGTACGGATTGATATCGAAGACAATGGTCCGGGCGTTCCAGAAGAAATTTTAGAATCCGTGTTTTACCCACTGGTCACGGGTCGTGCTAAAGGCACAGGACTGGGTTTAAGTATTGCGCAAAATATTATGCATCAACATAACGGAATGATTGAATGCCAATCTGTTCCCGGAAAAACAACTTTTAGCTTATATATACCTTGGGAGTTAAACCATGTCGCGAAATAAAATATGGGTAATTGATGACGATCGCGCCATGCGCTGGGTGCTGGAAAAAACGTTCAAAGAAGAAGGTTTTGACGTCACAAGTTTTGAAGAAGCTCAATCTGCTTTAGACCAACTCAGTTTAGATGCACCCGATGTGATCTTGACCGATATTCGTATGCCCGGCATAGATGGCTTAACTTTTTTAGCGAAAGTTAAAGCCAACTATCCTGATCTACCTGTCATTATTATGACGGCTCACTCTGACCTAGAGTCTGCTGTTTCAAGTTATCAAACAGGCGCATTTGAGTATTTACCCAAGCCTTTTGATATTGATGAAGCCTTAGCTTTAGTGAATCGTGCGATTTTGCACATCACCAAAATGCAGCAGCAAGAATCGGCAAAAACGGTACCACCGATTCAATCGACCGAAATCATTGGCGAGTCTCCTGCTATGCAGGAAGTCTTCCGCGCGATTGGTCGTTTGTCTCAATCACACATTACAGTGTTAATTAATGGTGAATCTGGTACAGGTAAAGAGTTAGTTGCGCATGCGCTACACCGCCACTCACCACGGAGCAGCAAACCTTTTATTGCACTCAACATGGCCGCGATTCCCAAAGACCTAATTGAAACAGAGCTTTTTGGTCATGAGAAAGGTGCATTTACTGGCGCCAATACCCAGCGCCAAGGTCGCTTTGAACAGGCCAATGGTGGAACGCTGTTTTTAGATGAAATTGGCGATATGCCTTTTGAAACACAAACGCGTTTACTGCGTGTCTTGGCTGATGGCGAGTTTTACCGTGTTGGTGGGCATATCCCAGTAAAAGTAGATGTACGTATTGTCGCGGCAACGCACCAAGACTTAGAAAAATTGGTACATGATGGTCGCTTCCGTGAAGACTTATATCACCGTCTGAACGTGATTCGCATTCACATTCCAAAACTGGCGCATCGTAGCGAAGACATCCCAATGTTAGCGCAACACTTCTTGGCACGTGCAGGCAAAGAATTAGGTGTAAGCCCTAAAATCCTTCGTCCTGAAACGCAAGAATATATGCAACAGCTGCCTTGGCAAGGAAACGTACGTCAGCTCGAGAACACTTGCCGCTGGTTAACGGTCATGATTACAGGACGTGAAGTTTATCCTGAAGACTTACCATCAGAGCTGAAGCAAATTCCAATTACCCGCTCAGGTGAAGATGCGCAAGCCGCGCAAAACTTAGATCGGATTGCAGTCCACCATTGGGATGAGTTGTTGGGTCAATGGGCTGTGCAAAAGCTGAAAAATGGCGAGATGAAAATCCTCGATATCGCAACCCCAATGTTCGAACGTACATTGATCATTGCTGCGCTGCAACAAACCCGTGGCCGTAAACGGCATGCGGCTGAGTTACTCGGTTGGGGGCGTAACACCCTTACGCGTAAACTTAAAGAGCTAGGTATGGATACCGCAGATGATGAAAGTGAAGAAGAAGCTTTAGAAAACTAAGACAGATTCAAATAAAAGCGCCGCAATGGCGCTTTTATTTATTAAGCCGTAAAGCCTAAATAGCGTGAATAGCCTTCAACACCAAGTGGTGCTTTTAACATGATAAATTTTGGGTAACTGGCTTGAGTTAACTCTTCAAACATAATCACTTGATCATCATGTGCATGGAGATCATCAACACTGCGCTGCATGGTCGCTTCAAATTCATCTGTGATATATTCAAAACCAATGTCCATCGCAATAAATAAGGTATGCTCACAAGGCTGAACGTATTGTTCCTGAGACCAATCAATTACCTGTTGTTGGCAGTGTGGACACGCTACGGGATCTGTCGCTTCACAGTCTAGTGGGATCAATTGATAAGTCATAATTTAGTTTTTAAACAAAGATGCTGCGAAGTTTAGCATAGGATAAAGTACCTAGAATAATCATGTCGACTTTAGAAAAAGCCATTGCACTGGCTGCAACCCAACATGCGGGGCAACTCGATAAGGGCGGACAACCTTACATCTTGCATCCACTTCGCCTCATGTTGCAATTTTCCAATCCCACCCTACAAATCATTGCGGTGTTGCATGACATTTTGGAAGACACCGCAACGACTGCTGAAGACTTAAAAGCGCTTGGCTTTAGTGCCGAGATCATTCAATCCATACAAGCACTGACCAAACAAACAGGTGAATCACGTTTGGAAGCGGCTAAGCGCACTGTATTAAACCCTCTTGCAACCCAAGTGAAATATGTTGATGTACTCGATAATATGAACCTTACGCGCATAAACAATCCAACAGCACACGACTTTGCACGACTTGAAGAATATAAAGTGGTGCTTGAAATACTCAAACAAGCGAAAACTCAGCGAAACCCTTAAAATAGCTGAGTATTTTCAATTAAATCTCTACAATTTCAAAATTGACAAACTGCAACGATCACTTTTTAATTAAGCCTATCGTTGCACAAATGGACATGGTGAATGTTAAGCGATTTAGATGATTTTTATTGTTTTGCTCAAGTGGTTGAACATGGTGGTTTTAGCGCAGCCGAACGCGCAACAGATATTCCTAAATCCAAGCTCAGTCGACGCGTGTATAACCTCGAAGAGCGCTTGGGTGTACGCCTAATTCAACGCAGCTCTCGCCATTTCGCAGTGACCGATATTGGTATGAATATTTACCGTCATGCGCAAGTGATGATGAATGCTGCACAAGCCGCACACGATTTGGTCGATCATCTCAGTTTACAACCGCGTGGCGTCATTAAACTCAGCCTGCCAGTATCGATTGCACAAAACGAAATTGCACGCATTTTACCAAGTTTCTTAAAAACCTATCCCGAAATTAAAGTGCAAATGATGGTAACCAATCGCCGTGTGGATATTATCAACGAAGGTTTTGATATTGCCCTTCGCGTCCGCTCCAATCTAGACGATGATCCAAGTTTGGTAATTCGTAAATTTGAAAATATCGAGCAGCATTTATTTGCCAGCCAAGCCTACTTAAATGAATTTGGCAAACTGAAACAACCTGAAGATTTAAGCCAACATCATATACTGAGTATGGTTGATGAGCATTTAGATCAACATATCATCGTGCATAATGATGCGCAGCAACAAAAGAAAATACGCGTCAATCCTGTAGTGATGGGCTCTGATTTGAGTATGTTGGCTCAACTGGTCCGTAAGAACTGCGGCATTGCCTTACTTCCAGACAGCATCGTACAAGATATGGTGAAAAGTGGTGAGCTGGTTCGTGTCCTACCCGACTGGAAAGCACCACACGGTATTTTTCATGCGGTGTATCCTTCACGTCGTGGTTTATTGCCTGCTGTCCGCGTGTTTATTGACTATTTAATTGAACACCTTAGCTCAAATAAATCACTTTAAACCCCACGCATGCTCAATCACATTGAGCAAATCCATGAGGCAAAAAAAAGAGCTTAACCGAGGTGGATAAGCTCATAAACTTTCAAAATAAGAAACTACAGCGAGTATCTTGGAAACAATTTTAGTGACAAAATGAAGTCTAGACCAATAGCTTACATGTATAAGTTTTAATCAAAAAATAGCAAAAATACGATAAATAAAGGGGTTCAGAAATATCAGTGATTGCTTTTAAGACTTAATTTAGCTTTTAAGTCACAAAGCTAGACCAAAGTCTAAAATTTAATCACCTACAAAACATCAACTTAAATTTCTGGATAAGTGCCCGTACCTTCAGGCCAAGGTGATAGTAACTCAAAACCGGTTTCAGTCACGAGTACCATATGCTCCCACTGCGCAGTTAAAGACTTATCAGCAGTCACGACTGTCCAACCGTCCTTGAGCTCTTTGACATGCGCTTTGCCCATATTAATCATCGGCTCAATCGTAAACACCATGCCCGCTTTAAGCTGCATCCCCTTACCTGGTTGACCATAGTGCAATACGCTTGGCTGTTCGTGATAAACTTTGCCAATACCATGACCACAATACTCGCGTACCACACTATAACCTTCACGGTGCGCAACAGTTTGAATGGCATAACCAATATCACCAAGCGTCGCACCTTGCTTCACAGCATGAATACCTGCAACCATCGCCTCATAAGTCGTATCGACTAGCTTTTTGGCTTCCGGTTTCACTGTACCCACATAGTACATACGACTGGTATCACCAAAGTAGCCATCTTTAATAATCGCCACATCAATATTAATAATATCGCCATCTTTAAGTACAACATTCGGCGATGGAATACCGTGACAGACCACTTCATTTGGAGAAATACAAGTGGTTTTGGTATAGCCATGATAACCAATATTGGCAGGCGTCACTTTTAAGGTATTTACAATGAAGTCATGACAAATATCATCCAGATATTCAGTCGTAACACCCGGCTTTACATGTTCACCAATCATCGCTAAAACTTCGGCAGCCAAACGACCAGATATACGAAGTTTTTCTACATCTTGCTCAGTTTTTATGCTCACATTTAAGCCACGCATTGAAATATCCTCAATTATGAAGTCGCAAGTATAGACCTTTTCTCAATATTTTTGTTCAAACTTAAATCTTAGGGTGGCCTCCAACAACCAGCCTTTAAAAAATTTGTGTAATTTTAAAGCATTTGCACTACAACTTTTAATTTAGGAAAAATAGCGCCTCAAGCTTTTAATATTTATAATTTTTCTATTTTAAAATGGATAATCAATCACATATATCAACCTATTTTTTACAAGTTGATATATTCACTTTTCATCTTATAAAAAAATTTAATACTACCCATGAAATAAATTAGCCAAAAAAACACTTATGCACTAAAATCGTCCCCTTTGTTCAACTCGATCTCCCTTTTATGACAAGTCTGCGTACTCGGGATATTGTTGCTTTGGGTTTCATGACTTTCGCACTCTTCATTGGTGCGGGCAACATTATCTTTCCACCGATTGTGGCTCAACAAGCGGGTGAGCATGTATGGCTAGCAGCTTTTGGTTTCTTGATCACTGCTGTAGGCTTACCTGTAATCACCATTATTGCGCTGTCACGTGTCGAAGGTTCGATTCAAATTTTAAGTTCACCTTTGGGTAAAATAGCCAGTCTCATTTTAACCATTACGTGTTACCTAACTGTCGGACCACTCTTTGCGACACCACGTACTGCAACCGTTTCTTATGAAATTGGTTTTTCATCTTATCTTGGAACATCAAGCAGCAGCTTGCTGATCTACAGTGCAATCTACTTTAGTGTAGTCACCCTCATTTCACTGTATCCAAACAAGATTTTAGACACGGTTGGCTATGTACTCTCGCCACTAAAGATTTTATCTTTGACCATCCTTGGCATTGCGGCGATGATGATTCCAACGGGTTTCGTTCCGCCAGCCATCAACAATTATATCGACAGCCCTGTTTCTGAAGGTTTTGTAAATGGTTATTTAACCATGGACACTTTAGGTGCTTTGGTTTTTGGTATTGTGATTATTCAAGCCATTCGTTCACGCGGTGTAAGCAATCCTAAACTGATTACACGTTATGCGGTTATTGCGAGTATCATTTCTGGTATTGGTTTAACTGTAGTTTATCTCAGCTTATTTAAACTTGGCCTTGGAAGCCATGAAGTCGCAGCAAATGCGAGCAATGGTGCAGTGATCCTGCATGCATATGTTCAACATGCATTTGGTGACTTAGGTTCTATCTTCCTTTCTGCCATGATTTTTATTGCGTGTATGGTCACTGCCATTGGCCTGACCTGTGCTTGTGCTGAATATTTTAGTTCAATCACTAAAATTGGCTATAAAGTTTGGGTCTTCATTCTGATTGGTTTCTCTTTCATTATTTCAAACTTAGGTTTAACCAAACTCATCGCCTTTTCTGTGCCTGTTTTAAGTGCAATTTATCCACCTGCAATTGTGGTGATTATGCTGAGCTTTGGCTGGAAATTCTTTAATCATCCTCGCCGAGTGATTGCACCTGTTACAGCAGTGTCTTTGGTCTTTGGTATTCTAGACGGTTTAAAAGTTGCAAACTTTGAACTGCCTTATGCGCTGACTCACTTACCTCTTGCAGAACAAAACCTTGCATGGCTTATTCCATCATTAGTGGTTTTTGTAATTGCCATTGTAATCGACAAAGTGAAAAAGTAAGCAAAAACTGATGTTGTTAAAGTCTGGTTTTACCCAAACCTGATTTTAAGCATGATCAATATTTGTCACATTTTATCCAAATGGACACATATTGTTTCATTTCTTTCTACATCAGGTTTTGTACATACTGACACATTTTATATACACCGCTAAAGTCGTATATCAACACCTTCATATCTCTTATAAATTTAATATTAGAAAATAAAAAATTCTTTAAAGCCTGTCCTAGCAAGCCATTCATGGTATCAATATTGCTTTATACAATCTATGTATAAGCTTACATGCATCATTTATTTGTCCTCTTATACCGTAACGAAATACTATTTATTCACTAAAAAAATGCTACATACATATTTTCTGATTGGTATAGCATAATTTCTCTGAAAAATAGTTGTTTTTGCTCTTGATCAACGCAAGTTTTAGCAGTACAACATTAAGAACTAATCCGACTAAACACATTGGTTTTTAGTCAAAAACTCAAGGAGGGATGGAGATGTTATCATTACATTTCAACAAGCAAGTCTTCATTAACGCTCTGAAGGCAAACAAGAATATGGTGACGTATTTAAGTACCACCATTGCCCTGATGGTCATTATGATCATGCATGGCTTAATTCAAGGTAACCTTAAAGCTGAATATTTTGCTTACGCTATCGTCGTATCATTTGCCTTTTATTTATGGGCAGTCGTCGATCAAAAATTCCGAAAGGCCACACAGTCAATTGACTAGCAAACAGGTGGATGATTAGTCATCCACCTTTGTAAAAGTATAAAAATTAGAAAAACTATAAGAACAACTTAAAATAAACCTAAAAACATTCCCCACAACAAGCCTAACGTCGCCACAATTTCCCCCACAACCAATGCCATCATTGCCATCAACATAATTGATTTAGGTAAAGTCCATTTACCTAAAACATGCGGACTACGAAATTGGTTATTGGTGTCTTGCAATAGCCCATGCACAATATAGCTCAGTATAGAGAAACTAAAAAAGAATAAATTGACTCCCACAAACAGCATATTCACAGGTTCAGGCCAGACAGAAATTGCGGCCATTACCGCAACAATTAAACTTGCAGGTGCATATAACAAACTGCTGCGGTGTGCGATATCAACATAATAGTGCGCGCGAAACTGTGGCGAATGGCGAATTTGCGCATATTTCCATACCCCTGTCAGCATCCCAACAAACAGAAAAATCCCACTAAACAAAAGTGAAAATTTTACCGACATATCTAATTCAACAAACTGCATGTGTTTTCCTTTTTTATTTTCACTCTATTCTATACAGATCTACTTGACTTCAAAGTCATAGATTAGACAAGTTTCTTTTTGGAACTTAGGTAGAGTAGAAAAAATTCTATGCTTAACCGATTATGCAAAATTACGAAACTTTAGCTATTACCTGCTCTGACCATTATTCACTCAGTGGACGCTTTTATGCAGCCCAAGGTACACAACAAGCCCTACCTATTTTAATCTGCCCTGCCACAGGTATTACTCAACAGTTTTACCACCATTTTGCATCATGGCTTGCCGAACAAGGCTATGCCGTTTTGGTTTTTGATTTTCGCGGCATTGGTGAGTCTCTGCATGAACCACTTAAAAAGTCGAAAGCCAGCATCGTGCAATGGGGACAATTGGATATCCCAGCGGCGATGGAGGTGTTATTGAATAAGACCCAAGCGACACAAGTGATCTTGCTCGGTCATAGTGCAGGTGGGCAACTTTTAGGTATTAATCCAAACTATGAAAAAGTCGCAAAAGTCGTTGCTGTTGCAGGATCAACAGGCCACGTAAAAGATTTGAAAGGTCGTACCAAATTGCTGGCTCCTGTGATGTTTAAACTGATCTTTCCTATTGCACGTTATACCTTAGGTTACGGACCGACCAATGCCATTGGCATGGGCGAAAACCTACCCAAAGATGTGGCACGTGATTGGGCACAGTTTTGCAGCAAACCAGGTTATGTAATCAATGCCTTAGGCAAAACAGTACAAGATGACTTCCACCGTGATATTCGCTGTCCAATCACAGCCATTTGGGCATCGGATGATGAAATTGCCACGCAAGTGAATGTCAAAGGCTTACTCAGCCTTTACCCAAATGCACAAACAGATCAAATTGAACTCAAACCACAGGCTTATGGCCACAAAGCCATTGGTCATATGGCGATGTTTAAGCGTTCCCATCAAAACATATGGCCTGAAATTGCAGCACAGCTTTCATCTTAAAGCGGTACATATCAAGCCAAGCCTGTCGCCAGTTCAAGCAGCACTTGCTTGACTGGCTTTATTTTCACCGCAAAATTGCAGCTGTCAGATAAAAACCAACGCTATTGATAAATTTAATTTCATTAATCGATAAATAAATATTATATTTCCACCACGAATTTTTATTAAGTCATAGTTCATGTGATGTCTATCGCATGTGCTAGAGATGGATGAATCATGTCTGCACAACAGCACCCCCAGCTTAAGCATGGGCTGAGCAACCGCCATATTCAGCTGATTGCTTTAGGCGGCTCTATTGGTACAGGTCTATTTTTAGGCATTTCGCAAACCATTAAACTGGCTGGTCCTTCAGTTATTTTAGGCTACGCACTGGCGGGCTTAATTGCATTTTTCATGATGCGCCAGTTGGGTGAAATGGTGGTTGAAGAACCAGTAAGTGGCTCTTTTAGTTATTTTGCCTATAAGTTTTGGAGCCCTTTTGCGGGCTTTATGTCGGGTTGGAACTATTGGGTGCTCAATGTCTTGGTCTGCATGGCGGAACTAAGTGCCATAGGCCTCTATGTCCAGTATTGGTGGCCTGAAATTCCCACATGGATCTCAGCGCTTGGTTTCTTTGTACTGATCAATGCCATCAACCTGCTGCATGTCAAAGTCTTTGGTGAAACAGAATTTTTATTCTCCATGATTAAAATTCTCGCGATCATTGGCATGATTGGATACGGCGCTTGGTTACTGGCAAGTGGTCACGGTGGTGCACATGCTTCTATTTCAAACCTCTGGGCTCTAGGCGGTTTCTTTCCCAATGGGATTTCTGGCTTAATCATGGCGATGGCCATCATTATGTTTTCCTTTGGCGGGATTGAACTCGTTGGTATTGCAGCTGCGGAAACTAAAAATCCAACCACAACTATTCCTAAAGCAGTCAATCAAATTGTCTATCGTGTGTTGCTGTTTTACGTGCTTACGATCATCGTTCTGCTCTCTTTGTTTCCATGGAATCAAATCGCAGAAGGCGGTAGTCCTTTTGTCTTGATTTTTGACTCCTTAGGTAGTCAGGGCGTCGCAACTGTGCTGAATTTTGTGGTCTTAACCGCAGCTATATCGGTGTATAACGGTACTAGCTATGGCACGAGTCGTATGCTGCTAGGTCTGGCAGAACAAGGCAATGCTCCACAATTTTTAAAGAAAATTAACCAGCGTGGTATTCCTTATGCAGCCATTTTATGCTCTGCGTTGGTGACCTTACTGTGTGTCGTCTTGAATTATATCTTCCCAGAAATAGCCTTTAAACTACTGATGAGTCTTGTAGTTTCAGCCATTGTGATTAACTGGATGATGTTGGCGTTGACCCATTTAAAATTCAAGCAACATATGCTGGCATTGAAAAAATCAACCTTGTTTCCAACTTTGATTTACCCTATCAGCAACTATATCTGTATTGTATTTATGCTCGGTATTTTAGTGGTGATGTGGCTCACACCTGATATGCGAATTGCAGTGATGCTCATTCCTCTTTGGATTGGCTGCTTAACTCTAACGTATTGGTTTAAACAAAGATCAAAAACGCAAAAAATACAATAATAAGTCAGCAAACAGCGCCGTTAAAAGGCACCCTTCCCTTTAAAGACGCTGTTTGCAAATCAAAGCCAATTTCCCAAATGACTTTGATTGAATCACTTTATTGTAGTTATGACCGATGTAGAGTGTTTCTCTTTTAGTTGCTTATTTTGAGTATTTATTGAGAAATATTTTCATATAAAATAGTTTATAAAGAAAATTATACGCAGGAATACGTTATGAATGACGCTCACTACGTTTTAGATAAAATTGACCGCCGTATTTTGTCTGAACTTCGCCAAGACGGCCGCCTGACCGTTACCCAGTTGGCTGAGAAAGTTGGGTTGTCCTCTTCTCCGTGCTGGACACGTGTAAAACGCCTAGAAAATCTCAATATCATTGAAGGCTATACAGCGAAGATTAATTCAAAAGCCATTGGTATTAATGAGCTGTTTTTTATTGAAATTACGCTTGAACGCCATGATGATGAAATCTTAGAGCAATTTAGTGAAGCACTGGCTTACATGCCTGAAGTGGTTGAAGCGCATTTAGTAACTGGCGATTACGACTATTTACTCAAAGTTGCCGTGAAAAATGCAGAACACTATGAACGCTTTTTGCGTAAAAACTTATACTCAATGAAAGGTGTACGTCATACACGCTCCATTTTTGCCTTACGCCCTTTAAAACTCGAAAATAAATCCGACCTCATTATGATTGAGTGATTGCTGCAAATATTGTGTAAATGTGGTTTAATACACTCAGTATGAGATGAGCCTCTTACAGTATGTGCCTTAGATGTGCATACGACTAGCCCCTAACCATGGGGCTTTTTAATGTCTATAGATTTTATATTTCTGATATTTTAGATAGGCTTTGTTGCACAAACATTCAAAAGCTAAACTTCTTCCAAGTTATCTAAATTTAAGTGGCAACTTGGGTGTGAGGTCGGCCTAAATCTGTAAATTTATTTAATACGGCCACACGTGCATGAATCTCATTGACTTGACTTTGAAAGTTTCTCGCACGGAGTTTATCGCCTAATAATTTGATGCAATGCATCTTGGTTTCTATCAGACTTCTGCGATGATAGCCTGACCAATTTTTCCATATTGTTCTCCCTAAACGTTTAACTGTTCGAAGTAATTCATTTCGCTCTAGCGAGCTGGTCTTTGTATCTTTCCAAGGTTTGGCATTTTTTCTTGGCGGAATCACCGCATGTGCTTGTCGGTCTGCAATTACTTGACGGCATTGCTTGGTGTCATAAGCCCCATCAGTATAGACAGAGTCAATCTGCTCATCTTGTGGAATCTGATCGAGTAAATCACCAAGCACTTGTGAATCACTCACATTATTTGTAGTGAGTTGAATAGCGCGTATTTGAAGGGTTTCAGCATCTATACCAATATGAAGTTTACGCCATTGGCGACGATATTCAGGTTGGTGTTTCTTACGCTTCCATTCACCTTCGCCTAGAAACTTTAAGCCAGTAGAATCGACGAGTAGCTGGAGACCATTACTGCTTTTTTGATAGTTAATTGCAATATCAATATGCTTTTGTCTTCTGCAAATGGTGGAATAGTCTGGTGCTGTCCAATCTAATCTACAAAGATGAATGAGACTTTGCACAAAGCCAGTGACCATGCGTAAAGAAAGACGAAATAAGGATTTGATCATTAAACAGCATTGGATGGCTGTATCTGAATAAGTTTGATTTCGACCATGTTTACCTTTGGGTTGAGCGTACCATTGCGTCTTGGGATCAAACCAAATTGAGAGATTTCCTCGATTTATTAATGCACTGTTATAAGAAGACCAATTGGTTGTACGATAGATTTTAGGTGTGGGCTTATTCATTTGAGAATTATATTGTGGAATAAGCCTTTAGAGATAGGTTTGTGCAACAAAGCCCCTCAAAGCAAGTAAAACTGTAGTTTTACCTTCATTATTCCTACCAACTAAGACAGATTGATCTTTTAAATTAATTTGTCCACCATCAGTAATACTTCTGAAATTTTTAATTGTAAATTTTGTTAGTTTCATAAAAAAAGCCCCACCTAAGTGAAGCTTTTATAAACTACTGTATCTTAATTATCAATCAATTAAGTCAACTGAGCAGCAGCAATTTTCTTGGTATCAACATTCGCAGCAGCGTCAGTATAGTCGCCCATTTTGTCGAAGCTTAAGTATTGGTAGATGTCAGCAGACATGCTATCAATTTGAGCTGCATACTGTTGGTATTCTTCTGGAGTTGGTAATTTACCAAGTACAGCAGCAACAGATGCAAGTTCAGCAGACGCTAAGTAAACGTTCGCACCTTGACCTAAACGGTTCGGGAAGTTACGCGTAGAAGTCGATACACACGTTGTGTTCGGAGCTACACGTGCTTGGTTACCCATACATAATGAACAACCTGGCATTTCAGTACGCGCGCCAGCTTTACCATAAGTATTGTAGAAACCTTCTTCCATCAATTGACGTTCGTCCATACGCGTAGGTGGAGCAATCCACAAACGAGTTGAAAGTACGCCACCAGGAACTTTCTCTAACAACTTACCAGTTGCGCGGAAGTGACCAATGTTCGTCATACATGAACCAACGAATACTTCGTCAATTTTCACGCCTTGAACGTCAGAAAGCAATTTAGCGTCATCTGGGTCATTCGGGCAGCAAAGAACTGGTTCAGTAATTGTCGCAAGATCAATTTCATACACTTTCGTGTATTCAGCGTCAGCATCAGCTTTAAGAAGTGATGGGTTCGCTAACCATTTTTCCATGTTCTCGACACGACGAGCCATAGTACGCGCATCGCCATAACCTTCAGAAATCATCCACTTCAACATTGTGATGTTTGATTTGAGGTATTCAGCAACTTTCTCTTCAGAAAGTGTGATAGAACAACCAGCAGCAGAACGTTCAGCAGACGCATCAGAAAGTTCGAATGCTTGCTCAACAGTAAGGTCAGTTTCCATTTCTGTTAAGTCGATCTCAAGGATACGACCAGAGAAGATGTTTTTCTTACCTTTCTTCTCTACAGTTAAGTCACCTTGCTGAATCGCAACGTAAGGAATTGCATGTACAAGGTCACGTAGTGTGATACCAGGTTGCATTTTACCTTTGAATTTAACAAGTACAGATTCAGGCATGTCTAATGGCATAACACCAGTCGCAGCAGCGAACGCTACAAGTCCAGAACCCGCAGGGAATGAAATACCAATTGGGAAACGTGTATGTGAGTCACCACCAGTACCAACTGTATCTGGAAGAAGCATACGGTTTAACCAAGAGTGAATAATACCGTCGCCTGGACGTAGAGATACACCACCACGGTTCATGATGAAATCAGGAAGCGAGTGTTGCATTTGAACGTCAACTGGTTTTGGATATGCAGCGGTGTGACAGAAAGATTGCATAACTAGATCAGCAGAGAAACCTAGGCAAGCCAAGTCTTTCAATTCGTCACGCGTCATTGGACCAGTGGTATCTTGCGAACCAACAGTCGTCATTTTAGGTTCACAGTAAGTACCTGGAAGTACGCCTTGACCTTCAGGAAGACCACATGCGCGACCAACCATTTTCTGTGCTTGAGTAAAACCTTTGCCAGTAGCAGCAGGTTGAACTGGAGCACGGAATAAAGTCGATGGAGCAAGACCAAGAGCTTCACGCGCTTTAGCCGTCAAACCACGACCTACGATCAGGTTAATACGACCACCAGCACGTACTTCGTCTAGAAGTACAGGAGTTTTAAGTTCAGCTTCAGCAATGACTGCGCCGTCTTTAGTTGCAGTTACTTTTGCAGCAGCATGATCAATGTTAAGAACGATTTCATCGCCCATGTTCATGTTGGCAACATCAATCTCGATTGGCAACGCGCCAGCATCTTCCATTGTGTTGAAGAAAATCGGAGCGATTTTAGAACCTAAGCAGTAACCACCGTCTTTTTTGTTCGGGATGTGAGCAATTTCGTCACCGAAGAACCAAAGTACAGAGTTAGTTGCTGATTTACGGCTTGAACCAGTACCAACAACGTCACCTACGTAAGCAACTTGGTTGCCTTTCGCGATTAAGTCTTTGATTTGGTTAAGTGGACCAACTTCACCAGGAACTTCTGGGTTGATACCGTCACGTACGTTTTTCAACATTGCATTTGCGTGCAATGGAATGTCTGGGCGGCTCCATGCGTCTTGTGCAGGTGACAAGTCGTCAGTGTTAGTTTCGCCAGTTACTTTGAAAACAGTCAGTTTGATTTCAGTCGGAACGTCTTTACGAGTCGTGAACCATTCAGCATCAGCCCAAGACTGCATAACCGCTTGTGCATTCGCGTTACCCGCTTTTGCTTTGTCTGCAACGTCATGGAATGCATCAAATACTAGAAGCGTTTTCTTTAATGCTTCAGCAGCTAATTCAGCAAGTGCAGCATCGTCAAGAAGAGCAACTAAAGGAGCAACGTTATAACCACCAAGCATAGTGCCTAGTAAGTAAACCGCACGTTCTTTAGAAACTAATGGAGAAGTCGCCTCGCCTTTAGCCAAAGCAGCTAAGAATGCAGCTTTAACATATGCAGCTTGGTCAACACCCGCTGGAACACGGTTTTCTAGTAAATCAACTAAAAATGCTTCTTCGCCAGCTGGTGGGTTTTTTAATAATTCAACTAATGCAGCTGTTTGAGCATCGTCAAGTGGCTTCGGTGGGACTCCGAGTGCGGCACGTTCTGCAACGTGTTGGCGGTAAGCTTCTAGCACGGTGTTATTCCTCTTTTTTAAAAAATTATTTGCGTATTCCTGCTTTAAATAAAGCTACGTAAATAATATGGACTGCTTAATTTTACTAAAATTCCAGTTAAAAGTTAATGCGCTACAAGTGTTTCTTCGTGATGCCCATTATTTTCTAACTAAATGATGTTCATATCGATTGAACATAAAAACAGCAATATAGTCAGATCGTTTGGAAATGTTTCACATTAACTTTGAACTGCCATTTAAAAACAAAAAAGGCAACCTATGTTGCCTCTTTTTACGCAATATAAATATTCAACCTTAGTGTACCGTTGTCGCTTGAATATATTGTTTGAAACTTTCACGACAGCCTTCAAATTTCATCTGAATTTCGTCCTCATGTAAATTTTGATGTGCAGAGCTTGCAAAAGAAATTTGTACTGAAATTCGTGTAGGTTCATGGTCAAGTGCGTGTTTGAAGTATACATGGTCACCCAAGCTAAGGACATAATGACCACCGCCAATTACGGCCACACCATTTTCATCTTCCAAGAGTAAATCTGCGTGATTTAAATAGCCAACAACTTCCATTTTCTGCTCCTCTCGTTTTTTTATTCTAGGTTCATTATTCTTTATTTTTATATGCTTTGCTATATATATGATTTAGAGTTTTGTCACAAAAAGTTCCATGCAAAAAATAAAAAACCGTTCCTTAGAACGGTTTGTAATCTGGCATTTCAGTATGCGGTGTTGCAATACATTTTTCAGTATATTTCACACGAATTTTTTCACGCGCACCTTCAATATCGGATTTAATTTCAGCCTCAGGTAAAGCATAAACATCTTCAATAATTTCTAACGCAAATGCCTTAGTCATTTCGTCTTCAACTTTATTGGCATGCTCAATCGCTTTATCTTTTTCAATGGCATTTTGACGGTCTAACATAATTGAACGTGCTGCATTACCAATACTTTTACAATAGCCATGCCATTGCTCTTCTGGTGTTAACGGTTTTTTTTCAGCACAACCCACCAGTGCAATCACAGCAGCCAAAGCGAATAACTTTTTCATTACAACTCTCCTATTCGCCCTATCATAATCAAACTTTTTCAAATGAAGAACCATTACCCACTTTAAATAGTATAAAAGCCCAAATTTGGGCTTTTATTCTTAGAACAATTAACCGCAGCTTGCTTGAACCACTTTATTGGTTTTCGGATCGACTGTTACTGTCACACGGTCTTCGCGATAATCCATATTCACAGGCTGCCCTGGTTGTACTAAGCGTACCATCTTCGCACTGGTTTTTTGCTTAATCTGTGCTTCAGTTAAATTTGACTGACCAATCAAGGCTGTCGCTTGCTCAGCAACACATTTGCTTTGACTAGCACGGAAAAGCGCCCATTCATCAATGACTTGACCATGCGGCAAATGGCAATAGCCTACTTCACCATCGGCCTCTTTTCGAATCTCTAATTTACCCCCCTGTTCAACACAGTATGTACTGGCAGGATTAGCCATACCTAAAGTTGGCTTTTCAGTTTCATTTTTTTGCGCAGTACTACAACCCGAAATAGCAGCAACCATTAATCCAAGCATTACGATTTTTTTCATAAAAAATATTTCTTTAGATAAAAGATCAACATAGCAAATATGTTTGAAAAAAATTGTGCGAGTTTTGCAAAATTTAAGATTGCATAAAAAGCCCATCATTTGACGGACTTTTGTATGCTGAAAGGCTATATTTTCAGGTCATTTTTAATTGACTGAGTGAATATCAAGTTCTTCATTTTTCGCTAAAACTACAGATGCTAGAATTGGAGTACCTAAAATGAACGGCATAGCAAAGATCCAAAAGACCACGGTATAGTGCGGATCAAAGAAAAACTGAATAGCAAGCGCCACTAAAATTAAAACTGAAAATAAAATCGCTGCAAAGCGTATTACAAAATTGATCGGCATAGGGATCATCACTCTAAATTTAGCAAGTCCATTTACTATACACCTACTTTCATTATGGTTTAATTGATTTTAAGTATCTAGTGTCTGTTATTCATAGGTTTTCTTCATCTATCAAATAAAAAGTTTTAACAAATGTCGAATTACACTTAAATAAGCAGCTAAAAAATAAAGCCTACATGATGTAGGCTTTATTTAGCAGAAGAGTGCTTTAGAACTTCCAGTTATAGAAGACGTCGATGGCTCGCTCTAATGACTGACTCGCTTCTAAGTACAAACGTTTGTTCATTTGATAGCGTAGAGTCAGTTTATTGACTGGTGTAAAGACACCCACGCCATAACGGATATATAAGTCAGGTGTAATATAACCAGTCAAGCTGACTTGTGTGTCATCCCCTGTGCCTTGCGCATCCAATGCTAAACCACTTAAGCCAAAAGTACGTCCAATTTGGTTAGTAAAGGCACGTGTACCGCCTAAACCTAAACTAATCCCTGCGGCAGCAATGGTGTTATTGACATCTGACTTAAAGCCTTCAGTTTGACTTAAACCGCTTGTACCTTCGTTAATGCGGCCTGTAATTAACGCATTCAAAGCCTCTTGCTCAGACAGCCCTGCATCGTTATAGACTTGAATATTTGGTGACGTTGCCGTTCCCGTCACACGGAAACCCACCGTACTGCCTTGTACATTTTTATTTGCATCGACATCCAGTGTTGGGTTGCTCAACACACCGTTAAAACGCGCAATGGCACGGTTTAAATCCAAACTCTGCCCATAAGCTTCAATTTTAACTTTCTGACTTACCCCAATTGCACCATTGGCACGCATTGCGGTTTCAGCACCGCGCTGCGATAGATATAAACGTCCTAACAATGGAATACGGCTATTAAACCCTTGGAACACAACTTGATTACCTAGTCCAACCATCAGATCAGCACGAATATCCCAAGGTTTTGCGCTATTTAAAATCACCAATTGGTTTTGACCTTCTCTGACCACGCGTACGTCAGACGATACATTCACCACAGGTACAGATGCTTCAGGCATCGAAATAAGCGCACGAGGAACTTGAATTTCACCGTTTAAGGTTAATTTCTTACTCAACGGTAAAACATCCAGTGTGATTTTCGGTGTCACTAGCGCGGTAATTAATGGCGCTTGGCGAATCAGTAGATTTTCTCCATTCAACTGAAGCTGAATGCGTGGATCATTTTTCCAATCTACCGTCCCTGTAAGTGTGCCCACACCACGACCACTGTTAAAAGCACCATTGATGGTGGCTTGGTCTTGGCGTATAGCCGAATACAGCTGAATATTGGTCAAGTTGACTGGCAATGAAATCATACTAATCGAACCGTCTTTCAGACGGACATCGCCTGTAAGTAGTGGTGCTTTTAGCGTTCCATTAATCTTACCTGCATACGAAATTGTTCCACCCATCGAACGTACATCCGCAATGAAAGGTTTAAAGACTTTAAGTTGTACCTGATCAAATGCAATTTCACCGCGCATAGGCATATTGTCCCGATACGGATCAATAACCACATTAGCATAGCCCACACCAATTTCAGGTGTTTTGACATCCAAACGGATTTGTAATCCTTCTGCGATGCTTTTGGCAACCAAAGCCACTTGTTCATATTTTAAGGTTGAGCCCATATCTTGTGGGTCATCCGCCGCCAAGCCAATCACACCATCACGGGTGACTAAGCGCGCATCAATTTTTGGTTTAGATCCTTGTGCCCAAACCGCTTTAGCATGTCCATTTAACTTACCTGTAATCGCTAATCCTTCAGGCATAAAGGCAGCAAAGTCGTTTAGGTCGAGGTTTTGAGTCAAGAATGAAATATTGCCACGTGTTTTACTGACTCGAATCGGTTGGTCAAAACACAACTGACTTTGTTGACTCATCCAACAATGCGCACCAATCAACAAATCTGCTTTGGCACTGTTATAGACCACGGCTGCACTTTGGCGCTGTACCAAACGTGCACGTAAAGAGTCAAAATCACCTTTTTGGATCTGACCTAACCAATCATTTTGCGCATTAAAACCACCTGCCAATTGCACATAAAATTTCGACTTTTCGTTTTGTGCAGAAACTTTTAATAAATGAGCTTTGCGAATACCTGCCAGTGAAATTTCACCTTGTTGAATTTCACGATTACCACTTCTTAAGCTTTCCATTTTTGCAGTCAATAATGATGGCGTTGTTTCCGATGTCGGCAATTGCCCGACAATGCGTAATTTACGCATATCAATCAGATCTTTAAAGCCAAAATTATCCACTGCTAAGTTTGCCGTAGCCCTTAAACGTGGTTGAGATTGAATATTTAAATAACCGTAGGCACGGCCACGTAAACCCGCATAAATTTCATACAGTGCAGGCGCATTAATATTCAGTCTTAAATTTTGCGCATTACCCGTCGCTTGCACTTGGTTTTTGGCATAAGCCAACAGTAGATTATTCGCTTCAAACTGTTGCGGTAAAAAGCCCTTTTCACTGGAGTTGAGCACCAAAGCTAAATTACCTGTACCACGCAGTGGTTTATTATTGAGCATGCCTGCGAGGTTTAAGCTCTCAATGTTAATGCGTTTTAAAGCATCCGACCATGTGCCTTTAGTTTTCACTACACCAGACAATTCGCCTTTAACACTAGATGCAAAATATTGTGGTTTAAAACGAATGAATGCTGCATTCACATCCCAAGTGATACCGTGAATAAAATGCACCAAACCACTGGCATTAATTTGACCTGCCACACCATTGTGTTTCAACTCAGTTACTTTAATAAACTCAGGCGTTCCTGAAAGTTTTAGGTTTAACGCACCCTGACTCGCTTCAAACTGGCTGGCTTTTAAAGCGCCATCATAGTTCACTGCATAGCCTTTGAAAGCACCACCAGCTTTTTCATCATTAAACAGGAGTGCCGCGGTTGACTGACCCGTTAAGTGAACCGTTTCATTATTGCCCACCAGTTTTCCAGTCAGATCAATGCCCTGTAGCTGAATGATTTGCTGATTCGGTTTGGCATAGCCACTTGCTTGGAGCTTTCCATTCAATAGATTAACTGGTGAAGCTTCTGCTACCATTTGCGGGTTAAAATCTTTCGCGTTTAAAGCAGCTTTCCACTTCAGTTGACGTTTCTCATCTGGCAGCTCTACCACAGCATTACCACTTAAGCTTCCCTTACCTGCTACATAACTAAAACTCGGCACATTTAAATTATTATTTTTAAAATTTAACTGCGCGAGGTAATTACCCGCAGGTAACGTCGCTTTTTCGTGTTGACTCACAACAGTAGCAACATGAATATCTTGCTGACCTTCAACCAACGCCAGTTTTACATCCCCTGAAGCACTACTTAACCAGCCGATATAAGGCACGGCACGATCAATATTTTTCCAAGAGACATCCATCAACATTGGCTGGACTTTGTTATTTTTCTCTGGGTTTTGGTCTAGTGCGAGATGCCATGCTTCATAACGATCAAAGTCTAGATCTGCAGTTAAGTGTAAACCCTTTTCAAGCGTACCTTTGGATGCAATTTTTGCATCCAAACTTGGTGGTAGAAAGTCAGAAACTACTTGTGGCAGTACATCGTCTTTAGGATTGATTTTATCTAAACGACCTTGTATGTCCCAAGTGACATGATCCTTCCAACTTACCACACCACCCAGATTGACCGAACCTTTCATCAACTGAGCATTTAGGTTATCAATGTCAAGTTGATGAACCAAGTCGGTATGCATCAAGGCTGTATATTGACCTTTTGGAATATCTTTACCACTCAGATCTGTATTTAAGTCGATATTTAAACGTTCTATATCACCTGAAAATTTAGCAACGCCTTTTTCAGCATAGAGTTTGTAATCGGTCAGGAGCGGTGAGTTGTAATGATTAAATTTAAGCTGACCTTGCATCGGTACATGCTTACGTACAGGGTGCAAAATAGCCCAACCTGTCAACAGGTCAGGTGTCCGCGTTGCAAAACCCGCTTGAATAGTATCCAATGCCCCTGTTGCGTGTACAGCAATATCATGCACATTTAAACTATCACGCAGTGACGGTAGGTTGGCAATAGCAGTCGCCTCAAGTGGATATTTCCCTGAGAATTTCATTTTCCCAGTTGCATTACGAACTGCTAAATAGCCCATGTCCATGCGAGAGTCTTCAAACTCAAGTTCCGTCCCCGACCAGAGGGCATTATTTAAATGCACATCATAAAAATCTACTTGGGCATCGGATGCAGTCCGGATATTTAAATGATCAATATCTGCTGTATCTAAACGTAAAACAAAGGGTAATTTAATTTCGCTGAACTTAAAGGGTTCATCACTCGGTTCACCTTTGGTAATGATGCGCAAATTGCGTACATCAGCTTCACGTAGATGAATCTCCTTATCTAAGATGGCACGCCAACCCAAAATCACGTCAGCACGGTCAATTTTGACATCGACAGGCTTTAAGGTAACCACCACATTTTTAAGGATAATACCTTTCCACAAGTTACCGCCTTCATACTCATATTGGATAATCTGCTGACGTTGTAAAACTTGGTCGAGTAAAAACTTACTGCCTTTGTCAGTAGAAAACATGACTGCAAGCGATATCACCAACAAAATGAGCGTCAACAATAGTGTCAAAATGACACTTCTAAAAATACGTCGCTGTTTGATAAGCGGCGCAGGTGGTGTTGGTTCTTGCTGCTGTTCTACTTCAGCCATAGTCTTCCCAAAAAAGTGTTAAATATTATAATAATGAGCCAATAAAGAAATGCACACGTATCGGATGACTATCATCAGAAATACCTGAAGCTACATCAATCCGAATGGGGCCTATCGGTGATGCCCAACGCACACCAAGACCAATACTGTATTCGGTGTCATTGCTAAAATCTGTATCATAAGCATTACCAAAGTCGCTGAATACTGCTGCACGCCAGCCTTCTTTAAATTGGTAATTGTATTCCATGGAGCCGACAGCTAAGGCTTGACCACCCACTTTAAAACCATCGACCACAGGTGACAAACTCTTGTAGTCAAAACCACGAATGCCTTGGTCTCCACCCGTGAAATAACGTAAGTTATAAGGGACTTTATTAAAGTCTGAGGTAAAGATATAACCGAGATCACCACGCCCAACAAACTGGTGATTATCATTTTCACCCAATGAATAGATAAAACGCCAACCCGCATTTACGATGGCCATATCTGCATCTGAAAGCAAGCTTTCGCTTCCCAGTTCAATTTTATAAGTTTGTTTAATTCCCTTACTTGGGTTTACACGCTTATCGCTATCGATTCTAGAAATTTCATAGCCCAATAAAAGCGACTCTTGCTCAGGGTCATTATTTGCAATAAATGCATCCGGCAAATCATCTACATTCGCCGAACCCTTTTGCGTTAATCGATCTAAACGGTAACGCACCCCATAGGTATGTTGCCAATTTCCCATTGGATTTTTAATGACACGGTCAGCCCCTGCAACAGCAGATTCAGTAAGCAAGTTTACGCCTTGTCCGATGTCATCTCGTTCTTCACGCTCATACCCCCCCACGAGACTGATATAATCATTTAGTGGATGTTTATATGGAATATTATAGCGACCATCGATAGATTGACGAATTTCTGAAAGTTCTAAGTTGGCATCAAAAGAGTGTCCACGCTGGTTCACAATCGCACGGCGATACTGTGTACGTAAACGAGCACCTGAGTCACTACCATAACCTGCCCCGACTTCTACACTATTTAACTGGTCTGCATTTAAAGTAACTTTAACAGGAATTACTTTTGTTTCCCGAGCTTCAAGTTTTAAACGCTCTTCTTCACTTTGTTTGGTTTCTTGTGCGGTGCGAAGCGCTGCTTGTGCTTGATTTTGCTCGGCATCATTGACACCGGCAAACTGTGCCTCACTGACCACAGACTGTGTCACTTCACGATTCGAAGCAACCTTCTTTTTCTCTTGAACCAAAACATCCTGACGAGAAAGTTGTTGATCATCGACCAACTGCTGTAAATCAGGCGGTAACTCACGGATTCCTTCAACCGGATCAGGTCGAACAGCATCTACCAAACTGTAGTTGAAGTAACGTGAGTTGGTCAAATTATTGGCCAAACCATTAACACGCCAAAAGGTATAGTCCGCGCCAGGCTCCCAAGTCACTAAACTTTGTAAAACATCTAAATCAATAGGCAGTGGTTTGCTTGGATCACTCATCACAAACTCAACACCGCCGAGTTTATAACGTTGACCTGTTTCATAACGTAAGTTAATGTCTGCCGTATTTTGCGGCTGCTCAACTTTCACATCATGTAAACGCCAGTAACTATCAAAAAAACCGTTATTGCTGGCCGCTTCATTAATTCGTGCTTTGGTCGACTCGTATAAGCCGTGGTGCAATACATCACCGATGTCTTGCTCCGGTAAGACTTTAATCACTTGGAACTGCGGTAAGTACTGACCTGCACCACTAAATTCGATATTTTGTTCTTCAATCCGTACAGGTGTATTCGGTACCACTTGAATGCGCACACGGTTACTGCTGGTTTTTTCAAACTTAAACTCAGCATTATAAAACCCGACGGCTTGAGCGGCTTGGTTGGAAAGTGAACGCAACTGTGGCAGTGCAGAAGGAAAGTCTTCAAAAGACTCTTCGGTAAAGCTAGAAACCTTGCCTTTGATATTTTCTTTTAGATTGACCAAAGCAGCCTGATACGCTTTATTGGATATCTCGCCTTCATATTTAGCATTAATGATTTCGACATCCGCACTGATCCGCGGAACTTTTGCAGTATCCAATTCTCTTGGTGGTCGAATTTTATAAAGCATGCGTTTAAAGAAATTAGGTTCTTTGGCAATTTGCTCTTCAGCACTCATGCCAAAATCTAAAGTATTTCCTTCCGTGTTGGCTTCTACTGAAATTTTACTGTCTGCTTGAATACTTTGCATCAGTTGATCAACATTGACCGGAGCTTGATTAATTTCCGCCATTTCCTGCTGAGTTGCATCGCTCAGCACCAACTCGGTCGTTTTACCACTTCGGTAAGCTTGAGCTTCTGCTTTCGCTTGCTCAGCCATCTGATAAATATCATTGGCCATACCTTGGTCAACTTGGACAGTTGGCAAGTCCTCAAGGCTATCAAACTCAATCGGTGCAAATTCGGGTAAATTTTTTAAAGCTGCCTGTTGCTGTTGCAACATTTGCATACTGTCCGGAACACTTGGCTGAACTACAGAATTTTCAACTTTTTTTAATTCGTCCGCGCTGCCCATACCTTGGCGAATTGCTTCTTTTTTAATGTCTTCAGTGAGTTGCGTAGAAGTTTGTGGCTCGACTTGTGCATTACTTGGTTCAATCGCAACGGAGGTTTCAGCCAAAGCCGCTTGTGACAAAAGCGTTAAAAAGATACTCAGACACAAATATTTATTGTTATGATGCCACGGTATGAAAGAATTCATACTCAATGAAAGAGTCGACTTTTTAAATTGTGTTTTGGCAAGCATAGAAAACTCTAAATTTATTTAATCGTTATGGATTTGCTCTAATGAATTGTCACAAAAGAACTGAAATCTATTGATTATTTTACCCAATTTCAGGTTTTAAATATCTTACATGATTTTATTGGACGTTTGAGCAATTAGTCACATTTCTTAATAAAACTTAATGCAGTGCAAAAAGCATGAAAAACAATGAACATCTATTAAGTACCCGTCGTTTTCTTCCCATGTTTATTACCCAATTTTTTGGTGCTTTAAACGACAATGTCTATAAACAAGCTTTGCTTTTAGTCATTACTTATGGATGGATTAATCAACAAGCTACAGATGTCAGTACCTTAAATAATTTGGCCGCGCTGTTATTTATTTTGCCTTACTTCATTTTTTCTGCAACCGCAGGACAAATTGCCGATAAGTTTGAGCGCTCACAACTCATTCGTGGCATCAAAGTTCTAGAAATTGTGATTATGCTCATCGGTTCCGCGGGTTTCTTATTGGGCAATTTATGGCTACTGCTCTTGGCTCTATTTATGATGGGCACACATTCCACCTTCTTTGGCCCCATTAAATACGCCATTTTACCTGAGATTCTAAAACCGAATGAACTCATGTCAGGCAATGCGCTATTTCAGTCGGGCACCTCCATTGCTATTTTAATCGGGATGATTTTGGGTGGCGCAGTTATTTCGGTTTCTCAAGGCAATCTTATTTGGATCAGCCTGACTGTCGTCATTATTGCCGTTTTGGGTTATCTCTCCAGCCGATTTATCTTAAAACAACAAGTCAGCTCACCCGACTTAAAAATTGACTGGAATTTCTTTAGAACCAGTTTTCAAACACTCAAATATGCCAAAAGCCTCCCCCTAATCTTTATGATTTTACTGGGAAATTCATGGTATTGGTTTTACGGTGCAACCTATCTCACCCAAATTCCACAGCTGACTCAACAAAACTTACATGCATCAGAAAATGTCGTCAGTCTTTTACTCACGTTCTTTTCTGTCGGGATTGGAGTCGGCTCCCTGCTGTGTCGTAGAATTGGTGGCTCTGAAGTGAATATTAAAATGGTGCCAATCGGTGCGATTGGGCTCACCCTATTTGCCTTTTACTTGGCTTTGAGTCTAGCTTTTGTACCTGAGCGTACAGGCGCGATGATGAATGTCGCGGATATGTTTAACCACGGTGCAATTTACTACCATGTCATGCTTGCGGTGACCTTGCTCGGCATCAGTGGTGGTTTTTATATTGTGCCGCTATACGCCATGATGCAAGCCTATTCACCGCGTTCACACCGTGCACGCGTTGTTGCCGCAAACAACATATTAAATGCGGTGTTTATGGTGTCTTCTGCTATATTTTCGATTATCATTTTAAGTGTTTTGAAGATTGATATTAAAATACTTTTCAGCATTACT
Organism: Acinetobacter sp. CAU_H_S139_7; assembly: GCF_058599305.1. NCBI lineage: Bacteria > Pseudomonadati > Pseudomonadota > Gammaproteobacteria > Moraxellales > Moraxellaceae > Acinetobacter > Acinetobacter sp. CAU_H_S139_7. Next base: position 1,255,932 of record NZ_CM178651.1, on the reverse strand, counting down.
GCTGTATTAAGTGCGGGCTTTACGCTGTGGTTGTTATATCGACTCAAACCCATGCTAAAAACTGTACAACCTGAGTTAGAGGACTAAAGTTATGCGTCATTACACTGGCATCGATAAATTTATCAATTCTTTTGATCAAGCCCTGCGTAGCTTAGTTCCAGGCACAACGTCTGCTCAACGTGAAAACCCAGGCAAGGCGGTCGAAACTCAACTCGCAGTGAGTGAAGCGCGTCATGTTGCAGGTTTAATGCGGGTCAACCATAGTGGTGAAGTCTGTGCGCAAGCGCTTTATCATGGGCAAGCATTAACCGCAAAATTGCCAAATGTACGCCGCGAAATGGAACAAGCCGCGATTGAAGAACAAGACCATCTTGCATGGTGTGAAGATCGCTTAAAAGAGCTAGACAGCCATACCAGTCTGCTTAATCCAATTTGGTACGGTTTATCCTTTGGTATGGGTGCAATCGCAGGCATCGCAGGTGATAAATATAGCTTAGGTTTTGTTGCAGAAACTGAACGCCAAGTGAGCCTGCACTTACAGCATCACATCAGCCAACTCCCTGCTCAAGATGACCGTTCTCGTAATATCCTTGTGCAAATGAATGAAGATGAATTGCATCACCGTGATACAGCCCTGAATGCTGGCGGTGTCGATTTACCGATTCCTGTCAAAATTACCATGACGGCTATTTCAAAACTCATGACCAAGACCAGTTATTTTATTTAAGCAAATATGCCTTACTCTTATAACAAAGCAGTGGTTATGCCACTGCTTTGTTATTGACTCTAATTTGCTTATTCCGCTGATATCGGCAGTAATAAAGTATTACCTACTTGCTTTAAATTCGCCGTATATTTTGATGCTAGTGATGGGTTGGATGGATAGCTTTTCCCATTGTACTTCAGTATGACCTGTCCTAAACCTCGGGTATAAACCGACAAATCACGCCAACCTTGGGTTTGGGTACTTAAGGCATAAATCGGTGTAGATGAAACAGTCATTTTGCTATGCGGTTGGAAACTCCCATCTGCAAGACCTTTAAAGACCAGCAACGTACAGCCACCTGAACCACACCACTCCATCCCACTTAATAGCACCACGGCGTCATCGATTCCGTCTTGGTTTAAATCATATAGGCTAGTTTGATAATCCGATTGATCTTGGGTATAGGCATGAACAGCTAGTTTTAACCCTTGTTTTTCAGTCGTTTGAGATACACTCGTTATATCCATAGCAGGTGTCGCTGTCGTTTTGGACGGAGTTGAATGACAGCCCGCTAAAAACATGGCTAAAGAAAGAGCACTCAAAATTTGTATTTTCATGAAAATAGCTCGCTGCGAATTATATTTTATAAGCATGTTAAGCCAGTTCAAGTGTCAATCACACTTCGATATGTTACTTGGCTTCCAAGCAGCTCACCGTTGGAAATGCATGTGTTTGATGCTGAAATGCAGCATCCTTCCACACATCAAACATTGGAATTTTAACGTCTAAAGCTAAAGGTAATTTTTTGGGATTGAACTGCATATGTTCTAAGTTTTCACCCCATGCAATCAAATCGACATCTAGTGAAATCTGATGCGATGGACGAATACGCCCAGATGTAGCTTCCATATTTTTCAGCAATACTGAAATATCGGTAACAGACAAAGACGATTTCAGCAAACAGGCTGCATTCCAATAATCTGCCCCAACCCCATCACGGCATGGAATTAAATAAATATTCGAAAATTGCAGTTGCCCAATTTTAGCAAGTTGCTCAGAGGCATATAAAAAATGTTGCTTTGGATTATTATTACTCGCCAGAGCTAGGGCGAAAATCGTTTCGGTGGCGTTCAAGACGAATTCCTACAGAATTTGCTTGCGCGATAATGGCAGGCTTACGGATGGTAATATTAATCGATTCAATCGCATGAAAGGTAGAAAAAAGTGCGTTGATGACCAATTTTGCTGCATGTTCAATCAGCTCAGGCTTAGCATCTTGAATGACCTTTGCTGCAATTTCACAAATTTCAGCATAATTTAAGGTATGGTCTAAGTCATCTGAGTTTGAAGCTTGTTCCAAATCTGTTTGAATAATCATATCCAACATTAAAGGCTGAATAATCTGACGTTCCCAGTTAAAGCAGCCAACCACTGTTTCAACCTTTAAGCCTTCAATGATAATTGCGTCCACATTATTACCTTTAACAGATTTTGACATTTTAATCCCTGACTTACGAAACCATGTTTCTCACCGCTTAAACAGGAAAGCATTTTTCAGTCCCTCTTTTAAAAGAAGGACTGAAAGGGATTTTTTGGTGAGTGTGCTTCAAAAGAACTTAGTTTTTTAACAACACATTTGGATCCATAGTTTGCACCATTTGCAAACGCTGGTCAGCATAGATGTCGGTATACGGTGCAAGGATGCGCATGAAACGATCGAAATACAGCATCTGTTTAAATAACAATGCAAAATCACGTGGGAAGCGAATACCGTGACGCTCGCCCACTACGACCATATCCATCATGATGTCATTCAAATCTGCTGGGTTTGAACTCAGCAATTCTTGCGGATCTGCCAATAACACACCACTGAATAAACGCTCAAGATCTGCAGCCAACACTTGTGTATCAATCTGTACCGCGGTCATGCCCATTTTCAGCATGTTTTCCGCCATGAGTACATAATCCGTTTTTTGTAAGGCATCCATAAAGGCGATACAAGCTGTCCACACTTCAGGTTTCAACTGCCCCACAATTCCAAAGTCAATAAAACCCACACGACCATCATCAAGCAACATTAGGTTTCCAGCATGTAAGTCAGCATGGAAGCTATTACACATCATCAAACTACCAAACCATGTATTCATGGCGGTAATCAGGACTTGGGATGGATCTTTACAGCGCTGTTTCACCACATTGAAATCGGTTAATGGCACACCGTAAAGACGCTGCATGGTGAGTACACGGCGAGTCGAATATTGGTGATAGACCTTAGGTGCCATCGCCTTATGGTTTTGCGTGATATTGAGATAGTTCACAAAGTCATCCAGATTACTGGCTTCTTCAATAAAATCGACTTCTCGAACCATGCGGGTTTTGATTTCTTCCACAATGTCTGCAAGAGATGCAAATTTGACTTTAGGCACTGCTTTTTCTAAAACCTTGGTTGCCCAGTGCAGAACATTTAAGTCGGTATAGAGAATGGTTTCTACACCCGGCTTTTGTACTTTAATCACCACATCTTCGCCCGTCACCAGCTTTGCGGCATGGACTTGGGCAATAGACGCTGAAGCTAACGGCGTTTCATCAATCGATGCAAAAATCTCAGACAGGTTTCGGCCTTCAAACTCAGACGCCAAAACCCCTTGTACATAACTAAACGGCAAAGATGGAGTTTGGTCTAAACAGCCTTGAAACTCTTCAACATATTCACGTGGAAAAAGTGAAGGTGTACTTGCAATAAACTGACCCAACTTGATATAGGTTGAACCCAAAGACTCAAAGGTTTCACGCATCAGTTTGGCATTACTTGGTTTTTCAGTCGCGTACTTAATACCCGCACGTGCTGCAATGACTGCTGTTTCCCCAACACGGGCAACAGAGCGCAGTCCATCTAAAAAGATATTGTTCTTCATAATATCGGTCAAAAATAAATTGTATTGAGTGTATCAAAGAATGAAAAAATTGTAGGCTTATCTTGCCTGACAAACGGGACAATCTGTATCTTTTTCGAAAGCAAGCAAACGTTGTTTCATACTTAAGCCATCCCAAAGCAACAGGCGTTGTTTGAGTGCGGTGACATTTAAACCCAAGTATAAAAGTGCATGATGCGCTTGAAGACTGGCCATCACGTTCGGCGTGGTAGCCAAAACACCTGAATCTGCACAGCGCAGGCTTTCATTCGCATGTTCTTCTTTCGGGAACAGACATTCATAGCAAGCGGACTCACCTTCCACCATAAACAGTTGCCCTTGAAAACCAATGGCCGATGCACTGATGAGTGGAACATTGGCCTCTTTACACTGCTGATTGACCAAATACCGTGTCGTAAAATTATCACAACCATCAAGGACTAAGTCTTGACCTGCAATTAAACTGGCTGCATTGGCTGAATCAAGTTTTACGGCATGCGCATGGACTTGGATGTAGGGATTGATCTGCTTTAAACGCTGGGCCAAAACCTCTGCTTTATAAAAACCGACATTGTTTTCTACATAGGCAATCTGTCTTTGAAGATTGCTTACTTCGATGGTATCAGCATCAATCAGAGTGATTTGCCCTACACCAGCACGTGCCAATAACTCCGCAGTCATACAACCAATACCACCACAGCCAACAATGAGTACATTGGCCAACTTTAATTTTTCTTGTGCCTCTATATCCCAACCGTCCAATAAAATCTGACGACTATAGAGATGCATTTCAGCATTACTGAGTTCTAGACTTTCATCTAACTCGTCCATGATTCAGCCTTTTGCTAAAGAAAATGTTGATGGCGAATTATACCCATGAAACCAACGTTAGCTATGCACAAATTCAATAAATGCGATGTGCTTTAGATGGCTCAACTTTTTCACTTTTAAATTACAGAGATTGAATCATAGTAGTTGCCTAGTTAAATTTACTTAGGCTATTTATACATCTAACTATGTTTAGAGCAGTGTTCCCACAGGTCACTATAAATGGATCAAAGAAAAGCCAGCCTATTTAGAACTGACTGGCTTTAACTCGAACTAGATTTCAACAAAAAATATGATACGCGAAAATGTCATCTGCAACCTGCATGATCTAAGCAAGATAATGTTTCTTCGATATCTTTTAATAAATCCAAGAAAAGAACAGGTTTTGCAGGTGACCATGGTTTTGCCTACTTTTGCCGAAACACAAGTAGGGCGAGCCGCAGGCTAATGATGAAATTGGATGAAAATTTGATAAAACTCCGCCAAGATAATTTTCTTCAATCGGTTAGATCAACAATTACGTCGAATTCGAGTTCCCCTTAAGACCCTTTTATTTGTAAATTAAATGGCAGCTTGTAAGGTTTGTATCTTTGCCACTTCTTGCTGTTTCAGTAAATTACGTTGAATTTTGCCACTCGACGTTTTCGGCAAACTTTCAACAAACTCTATTTCTTTCGGATACGTATGTTTAGATAAACGTGAGCGCACATAGGCTTGGAGTTTGCCATCCAATTCCTTAGATGCTTGGTACTGTGGTTTCAGCACCACAAAAGCTTTCACCACTTCCGTACGCTCTGGATCAGGCTTACCAATCACAGCTGACTCGAGTACTTCCGCACACTCAAGCAAAGTACTTTCGACATCAAAAGGTCCGACTCGATAGCCTGACGTTGTAATGACATCGTCAGCACGTCCAACAAAGTCGATACCACCAATTTCATTGAGCTTGACCGTATCACCTGTTAAATAATACTGTCCCACAAAGGACTTTCGATTATTGCCACCATAGCCCTTAAACCATGTCAGTGGTGACTGGCTAAAGTCTATCGCTAATGTTCCAATTTCACCGCACTTCACTTCTTGGTGATTCGCATCAAGTACAGCAAAGCGGTGTCCGGGATTGGCAAAGCCTGCCGACCCGACTTTTTTCTCATGCTCCAATGCATGATGGTTGGCAATCACCATGCCCAATTCAGTTTGTCCATATTGGTCATAGATGTTGACGTTCAGATCATTATTGAACCAATGAATCACTTCTGGGGTCAAAGGCTCACCCGCACTACTGACGGCGCGTAAATGGGTCTTAATGGAAGGATCAAACTTTTCTTTAAAACCAAAGAACATCCGAAAAGCTGTAGGCGAACCCGTTAAGTTACTGACGCGATACTTTTTAATGACTTCAACTGCATGATCGACGCTAAATGTACGCTCATCCATAATGATGCTATGCCCCAAACTGAGCGGGCCTGTAATGCCGTAGTACAACCCATAAGCCCAGCCCGGATCGGCTAAGTTCCAGAAAGAATCATCTTCTCTTAAATCGACTGCATGTTGCATATAGCCCTTAAAAGCCAAAACCGCTTTTAAAGGGACAGGCACTGATTTGGCCAAACCTGTGGTGCCTGAGGTAAACATCATCAGGAAATCATCATCAAAGCTACGCAAAACAGCTTCACACTGATCGGACTGTTGTTTGACCTCTTGCCAAAAATCAGCTTCATTACTAGTTAAGTTTGTTCCCGCATTTACTGTAAGGATATGTTTGACTTCAACGTGATTTAATTTTGGACGTTGCTCTGCATTGATCACAATCAACTTGGTGTTCGCAGTTAAAACTCGATGTTCAATCGCCTTCGACTCAAAAGCAGTAAACAAAGGCTGATAAATCGCACCGATCCGCCATGTTGCTAAAATCGTAATCAGCAGTTCAGGCGTACGCGGTAACAGCCCTGCGATACAGTCCCCCACTTGAATCCCGATCTTTTTAAAATAATTTGCCAACTGTGCTGAGGCAACATCGAGCTGTTCAAAACTCCATTGCTCTGACTCACCATTTTTTCCTTCCCAGATGAGTGCTGTTTTTTGTAACCCGACATAACGCTGACAGCACTCAATATAGGCATTTATTGCATTGGGTTGGCCGACCAATTGTTCCTGAATCAGTTGCTCATAGTTAAATTCTTGGTGGGCTTGTTCTAATGTCTTCATCACGACAACCTCGTATTATCCATTTTTTTAAGGCCAAATCCACTTTGGCCGTCCATGTTCTTTATCGTTTTAAGCGTTGAACTGACCTCATTGTCAGTTCTATATTATTTGAAAACCTAGAGCAGCTCAGCTGCTCTATTTAATGACTGTACTTAACCGCTGTACCTAGATAACCATGTTTTAAATGCACCTACAATTTCCAAATCCCTCAATGAAAGTGCAGGCTTTGAACATCGACCAAGGTCTAAAACTGAGTCGACTTAAACCTTGGTGACTTCACGTGCAATGACAAGACGCTGGATATCAGATGCCCCTTCATAAATCTGGCTCACACGGACGTCCCTATAAATTCGTTCAACAGGAAAATCTGAAACATAGCCATAGCCACCATAAATTTGAATAGCATCAGAACAAACACGCTCTGCCATGGTTGAGGCAAACAGTTTGGCCATAGAGGCTTCTTTTAAACATGGCAATCCTGCATCCTTCAAAGCGGCTGCATGGAAAATTAACTGACGTGCCGCTTCAATTTGCGTCGCCATATCGGCTAAACGAAAAGCAACTGCCTGATGTTGTACAATTTCAACACCAAAGGCTTTACGGTCATTGGCATATTCAACCGCAGCATCTAAAGCGGCACGAGCCATACCCACTGATTGGGCTGCAATACCGATACGTCCCGACTCCAAATTTGAAAGCGCAATTTTATAGCCTTCGCCTTCAGCACCTAGCAAATGATCTGCCGGAATGCGGCAGTTCTCCAAAACAATGGTTGCCGTATCCGAACAGTGCTGCCCCATCTTTTCTTCTATACGAGAGACAATATAGCCTTCGGTATCGGTTGGGACTAAAAAGCAAGAAATACCTTTCTTCCCCGCAGCTTTGTCTGTGACTGCAAAAACCAAAGCGACTTGTGCATGCTTTCCTGTGGTAATAAATTGTTTGGTTCCATTCAGCACCCACTCATCGCCCTCACGAACAGCTTTACACTCCAACGCACCTGCATCTGATCCTGCTTGTGGTTCAGTGAGACAAAAGCACCCCAACCACTCACCTGTGGCAAGCTTGCTTAAATATTTCTGCTTTTGCGCATCAGTTCCATAACGCTGGGTAATGCCACACGGCAGTGAGTTTTGCACACTGACAATGGTCGAAATCGCACCGTCACCTGCTGCAATCTCCTCAAGTGCCACCACCAGTGAAATATAATCTAAGCCTGCACCACCCCACTCAGGTGAAACAGTCATACCCAAAGCACCTAACTCACCCAGCTCTTTAAGTTCTTGCGCAGGAAACTGTGCGGTTTTGTCACGTTCAGCTGCAGTTGGCTTCAGTTTTTCCTGCGAATAACTACGCAGCATATCCTGAACCATTTTTTGTTCTTCATTTAAAAGCATTAGATATCCTTTTCTATATCAATTATATTCAGTTCAAAATTTCTACTATTTACAGCATTTGGATAGATGTGACGGCGACATGGATGTCGCCTCCGAAACTGAGATACAAGGATGTATCTTCAGTTTCGAAAAGGATTTTTGTTTCTTTTGATCCTTCAAAAGAAAATGAATACGGACACAACGCTATTTTAATTCGATTAGAAATTTGTAGCTCTGTACAGATCATCATTTTCTATAAAAATCTAACTTATTTAGGCTGCATACGAATCGCGCCATCTAAACGAATCACTTCACCATTCAAATAACTATTTTCAAAAATATGCCCCACAAGCTGAGCAAACTCTTGAGGTTTTGCCAACCGCTTCGGAAATGGCACCATTTCACCCAACGCATCTTGTACATTTTGCGGCATCGCCTTCAACATTGGCGTTTCCATAATGCCTGGAGCAATGGTCATCACTCGAATTTTCGCACGTGCTAGTTCACGTGCCAGCGGTAAAGTCATTGAAACCACAGCGCCCTTAGAGGCTGCATAAGCGGTCTGGCCAATTTGTCCGTCATAGGCTGCAACCGAAGCTGTATTCACAATCACTCCGCGTTCTTCTTCACCAGCTTGAAGTTCATATTTCGCGATTAACTGCGCAGCAAAACGCAGCATATTAAAAGTACCTGAGACATTGATGTTTAATACTTTTTGGAATAACGCCAGCTCATGAATACCATCACGACCCAACACTTTGGCTGAAGGTGCTACACCTGCACAGTTCACCAAACCATTCAACTGTGCATATTCCACCTCGACTTCTTGGAAGAAACTTTGCACAGCGTGCTCATCAGTAACATCAAGGCTTTTAAACTGAGCATTTTCACCCAACTCATGCTGTAGCTCTGCACCTAAAGCTTGGTTCATATCCACCAAAATGACTTTCGCACCTTGCCCAATCAAATGACGTGCTGTTGCTGCGCCTAAACCCGATGCTCCACCCGTGACGACAAAAACCTTTCCTTGAATCTTCATTTATTTTTCCTTGTATGATTGAATGCTACGACTTAAGAAGAAATGTAAACACAGAAGCACTTGAGTACAATTTCCAAATATTGCATCTTCCATGATGGTTTTGGACAATGCTCAAAATGCACACTAAAAATATGGAAGCCACTATGACTGCATCGGAACATGCAAACGCCCAGAAAGATTCCATTTCAATTGCTTTGGTACACGAAGCATTGTTTGAAGCTGAAAAGCAGGGATATGCAGTTGCTGATATTTTGAAAAATGCAGGCATCAATAGCGAATTGTTAAGTGCGACAAAAGCACGGGTCTCAGTCAATCAATATGCACAGCTCTGGACTGAACTGGCCAATGTGATGAATGATGAATTTTTTGGGATGGATCGCCATGCTATGCGCCGTGGCAGCTTTCAGTTTTTATCTAAATCACTGTTACACACCACCCAGCTAGACCAAGCCATTCAACATATTTTGCAGTTTATGAATTTGGTGTTAGACGACTTTAGCAGTCAGCTCATGGTGCAAGAACATTATGCCTATATTGTGATTTATGAACGACTACAGCCCAAGCGCATGTTTAGTTACGCAACTTACATCATGCTAATTCATGCCCTAATGTGTTGGCTGGTTGGGCAACGAGTGATTTTGAATCAAATTCAACTCAAATGTGATACACCTACAGATGACATCGATTACAAAGTTCGTTTTTGTGAAAATATCCAGTATCAAATGGCTGAAAATTATATTCAGTTCGATGCAAATTATTTAAAAATGCCCATAAAACAGGACAGTAAATCGTGGTATCAATTTATTCAACAAACCCCACATATTTTACTGACTCGTTATAAAAACCCACATTCAACCAGTGCCCAAATTCGTCGCTATTTAATGCAAGAACCCCCGATACAGTGGCTTGAACTGTCTGAAATTGCCCATCATTTCAATATGTCTGAGGCGACTATTCAACGGCGACTGAAAAGTGAAGGTTTCAGTTATCAACAGCTCAAAAATGATATACGCCGTGATATGGCGATTGAGCTGCTCAGTAACAGCCAAGTATCATTACAAGACATTAGCACTGAACTCAATTTTCATGATCCGAGTGCTTTCCATCGTGCTTTTAAAAAGTGGACTGGGGTCAGCCCTGGCGCTTATCGTCAAAATAAGGACGCTTAACTTAGACCGATTGATATAGGTGACAATGAGACGCGCATGCTCTTTCCACATAACAAATAACCCACCCATACCATTCTCTCGTTAAAGGAAACCTCAACATTCTATTGTTCTGGGTTCGGTTTTGATTGGCCAAATGAAATGTCAACAGAGCTTATAAATTAAATTGAATTTTTGATGCTCACTCATCGGAAAATCAGGGTGCTGTCGCACTTTGTCACTGACTTAAAAAAATTACCTGCCATAGTGATCTCGTCATATTGTTTTACACAATATTGAATAAAAACATCATGGAGGGAACACATGAGCACCCAATTAAATAAAAACTTAATGAAAAATATCGGATGGTTATCATTATTGCTGTGCAGTCAGCAAGCGATAGCAGACTCATACATTTATGTGACCAATACCACCCCTGAAACGGTATCCGTCAATATTAATCATCACGGTACACGCACCTTAACTCAAGGGAGTCAATGGGCTCAAGAAGCCACCCAAATTGCACCTTATGAAACCAAACGTGTACTGCGTTTTAACCGTTATACTGGGGTAAAGTCAGGTCAAACTTATAATTTTGATACCGTGATTACAGGCGGTGGTTCAAGTGTCACCCTGAAGCAATCTATGACCGGCACTTGGTCTGGCAGTGATATTAAACACTCTGCATCTGGTAGTGATTTTTCTGCACCATGGTTTAACGATCGGAACATTCAGCGTTTCAACACCAATTATGCAGGAAAAGCGGCGCAGACCGCTTTTAAAGCTGAATACACTGGTGGTTATGACGACTTCCACTACACTATCCATCAAAATACCGTGCCAGAACCCGTTGCCAGTAGTGCCGATGAGTTTAAAGTTTTAACCTACAATATTTATGCTCTTCCTTTAGTAGCAAGTAAAATTGATTCACGTTTAGAACAACTGCCGCAAAACCTAAAAGGCTACGACGCGATCTTGTTCCAAGAAACCTTTGCTTCTGGTCGTACTGCCATGTTGGCCAAATTAGCGCAGGAATATCCGTACCAAACTTATATTCCAATCGGTTCAGGTTTCAATATCTATGACAGCGGCATATTGGTTGCAAGTCGTCATCCTATTGTAAAAACGGATCATTTTATTTACCCGAGCTGTACAGGGATTGACTGTTTTGCCGATAAAGGCGTGATTTATGTTGAAATCCTCAAGAATGGCAAAGCCTATCATGTGACCTCCACGCATACCGCATCGTTTGATACCGACGCGGCACGTGATATGCGCCAGCAACAATTTAAGCAAATCCGCGCTTTGGTCGATAAGCAAAATATCCCGTTATTTGATGCGGTACTCATGGGCGGTGACTTTAATGTCAATAAACTACTGTGGCCGCAAGATTATGCGCAAATGCAAATCAACTTGAATGGTACGGTACCAGTCAGCACTGGATATACCGAATCGACCTTCGATCCACGAGTGAATAAACTCGCAGGTGCAGGACTCACGGGCGGCTCTACCGTAGAATATTTAGACTATGTAGTGTCATCCAATAACCACCGTCAGCCTATGCAAGCACGTAATGATGTCCGTATTCTTCGCTCGGCTGCCGCCCCCGTATTTATGACTTGGGACTTATCTGACCACTTCCCAGTAATGGGTCAATTCCAATACAACCCATAAGGAGGAATAATGAAGCGCTTTGGGCTTATCGCTTTGGTGCTGAGTGTATTGGTAATCGGTGTGGTGATATGGTTGGGCCTTGGCTCATCATATGCCACATCGGGTCAAACTCAGGCATCCTCACCGTCCCTTACAGAGACTGCTCAACCCAGCAGTTTGCAAGAGAAGCTTGCCGCTGCAAACAATGACGAGTCAAGAATGCAGCAACAACAGCAACAAGAATCCATCCAAAAAATGATTCAACACTTTCAAAAAAACCCGGGCAATATCACACAATTATTAAACCAGTTACAACAAAACTGCCCTGATACCAACTGTCAGGCATTATTAAAACAGGTATTGGACGAATATCCAGATCAACAGTTTGCTCAAACTTTAAAACAATTGATAGAACGCCTACCACTGTACGAAAAAGAAATGCAAGCTAAAACCATGTCCACACAAATGACACCGCAACAGCGTTATCAGGAGATTTGGAACTTACGTGAGCAGACTTTAGGTAAGCAAGAAACCCAACTCGGCTTTGCTGAAGAAAAAGAGTTTGCCAGCTATCAGTTTGCTTAGCACCGCACATGACCTTACAACAACGACTGAGTGAACTTGCGCAATTACAGCAACAATACAAAAACCCGAGCAAAAATATTGATGGTCAAAGTGGTAGTTACGATAAAGCCCTTAAATTGGCTTTAATTGGCGTCACCGACCCAATGCAGCAACAAGAAATTACCCAACAAATTCGTAACAGCTACTTTTCAGGCAAAGAAGCAGCGCAGTTGGCTGAACGCGAACAACAAGTCGCTCGACAACAACAACAGATCGCCAGTTATCAATCTGAGCTTGCTGCTCTCAACCAAGAAATGAACCAGCAAAAACAAAACTTAGCTGAAAGTGCATGGCAGCAGCAATATCAACTCCGTCTAGAACAACTGAGGCAAAAACACTTTAACTAGTGGCTTAAACGTTCATCATTCTCCACATCAAACAAAGACAGCTAAAGCAAGGTGATATACCTCATGTTGCTTTAGCATGTCCTTATAAATTGCAATTCCACAATGTTTTGAGTTCGCATCAGTGATGCGTAAAATAAAGACCATTGCAACGATAATATTAATAAATTATTATAATTCAACATCTTAAATAAAAATAAAAGAACTTTTTGATTAAAACTCCACAATATTTCACATTGAATACTTCTTTTTGATCGATCCGAGTCCATTGGAACAATAGTGTAAAATGTAAACAGGCACTCGATTTAATAAATTTAAGCTTTTCATTCACTTAACAAATCCATCTTTCATTTATCGGAATCTATTTGCAAAATATTCCAAAATAGATTACTTTTCACCCACTTTTAAAGCATTTTTAATGCTTATTTTCGGCTGTACTCCCCCTGTTTAATCACCTTATTTCTTTTAAAGGTTATGACATGCTTAAAATGATTGATGTTCTCGATCAACGTCTGGTGCAAAACTTTACTCAAGCTTTGCAGTCTCCTACCCCACAATTTGAAGAGCAACTGGGTCAAGGTATTCTCAATGCATCAGACCTTGAATTAAATCATGCTGTTACTGCATTTTTTAATGAAGTTAATGCGATTGAAGCTGCTCAAGCGTTGGATATTAGCGCTGACCGTATTCAAGCCCTTCAGTTAGGTGCATCGTTTAAAGATGAACAATATTTAGCTGATCTAAAGAAAATTGTGACACTTTGTCTTGCACTTGAAACTGATGCTTTAGAGCAAGTTGAAGTGTTTGACAGTTTACAAGACTATCCAATGTAAGCTTGCACCCCCCTTAAAAAAGCGACTATTACAGTCGCTTTTTTACATTCAAAATGAATGATTTAGTTATGCAATTTTCATATAAGAAGAAATTATTCTATGCTTTTTGGAAGTTATTCTATACTCCAAAAACTGCACATAGCTCAACCAAGTTATTAAAATTCAGATAGTTAAACCAAGACCACCCGTTTATTTCAATTTAATATTTTGTTATCCATTTTTCTTTTTTTATTTTTCGCATCCATAAGGTTAAAAGAACCCACAAATGAACTTATTTAAATGATACAACATGAAAAACTTTAAACTACTGAGCACTTCACTGATTTTAAGTCTGATCGGTTCTTATGCCAATGCCGCTATTCCAAACACGCTCAAACTTGATTATGCCTACTACGCACCAACCAGCCTCGTAGTCAAAGAACAAAAGCTCTTAGAAAAGGCCTTACCTAAAACTGAAATTAAATGGGTATTTAGCCAAGGAAGTAACCGCTCGTTGGAATATTTAAATAGCGGCAGTGTCGATTTTGCTTCAACCGCAGGACTTGCAGCCGTACTCAGTCGTGCCAACGGCAGTCCGATAAACACCGTTTATATCCAAAGCCAACCCGAATGGACCGCTTTGGTGGTTGCTAAAAACTCCCAAATTAAAAGTTTAAAAGACTTAAAAGGAAAGAAAATTGCCGCGACCAAAGGCACAGACCCTTTTCTGTTTACCTTACAAGCGCTGGATACAGTGGGTCTAAATAAACGTGATGTTCAACTGGTTCATTTACAACATCCAGATGGCAAAACAGCTTTAGAACGTGGTCAAGTCGATGCTTGGGCAGGCTTAGATCCCTTGATGGCATCCGCACAAGTGCAATCTGGCGCAAAACTGCTGTATCGAAATATTGGGTTTAACAGTTATAGCGTACTCAGTGTCAAAGAGTCTTTTACTCAGCAAAGTCCCGAAGCCATTGAAGCAGTGATTAAAGCTTATGAGCAAGCACGTAAATGGGCAAAAGCCAATCCAGAGAAACTGGCGGAGTTATTGGCACGCGAGTCCAAACTTCCGTTGAATGTCGCAAAATTACAATTAAGCCGTACCAACTTTGATCAAAACATTCCGTCAGCCAAACAGATTGTCGCATTACAAAAGTCTGGCGGTATTTTGAATGAAGAAAACTTAGTTCGTAAAGGCACCAATGTTAATCAAGTCGTGACTCAGTTGTTTAAACCACAATATCCACAAAAGGTTGTAAGCAAATAATGACCAAGTCAGTCGCGAGCTCTTTCAGCCCTATTGTAGTGAAAAAGAGTTCCTCATTTCAGTTGAAATTGAAGAGTGTTCTCAAAGCGATCACCCTTCCAGCGCTCTTACTGATTGCTTGTGAATATCTAGTCCGTGCTGGTTTTATTGAACCTTATTTATTGCCTGCTCCCAGTAGTCTATGGCAAACCTTTCTAGATTTATGGCAGGCAGATTTATGGATGCATGTCTGGACCAGTACATGGCGGGTGTTTTTAGGATTTCTTATTGGGAGTGCTCTGGCTTTAATGTTTGCGATTTTGGTGGGACTCAATAAACAGGTTGAAGCGTTTTTAGAACCCAGTTTTTCAGCGATTAAATCCATCCCGAGCTTAGCGTGGATTCCTCTACTTTTACTGTGGTTGGGAATTGATGAAGCATCGAAAATTACCCTAATTGCGATTGGCGCATTTTTTCCGACCTATACCAACACTGTCGCAGCGATTAAAGGGGTTGATCGCAAGCTCATCGAAGTCGCACGAGTCTATCGACTGAAGTACTGGCAGCAAGTGCAACAGATTATTTTGCCTGCGGCATCTCCGGGGATCTTAACGGGACTGCGCAACAGTTTAAGTTTGGCATGGATGTTTATGATTGCAGCAGAACTCATTGCAGCGACACAAGGCATAGGCTACTTACTGAGTGATGGCCGAGAAACTTCACGTCCTGATATTGTGATCTTAGCGATTATTCTTTTAGCCGTGCTCGGAAAATTCAGTGATAGCATCATGAAAGCCATCGAGACTTGGCTACTACGTTGGCGTGACGTATTTGGAACATAAGGTAGAAAAAATAAAAGCGCATCGAATGCGCTTTTATTTTGGAGGGAACAATGAAATTATTGTGTCCACTGCCCTAAAGTGACGCGGTCATTTCCACCATAATCTTTCACCGTACGGACTTGTTTATAGCCCGCTTCTTTAAAGATTTTCTGTACAGCGTCAGCTTGATCATAACCATGCTCAAGTACCACCCAGCCATCAAGAGTTAAATGCTTTTTACCTTGCTGGATAATGACTTTTAAATCAGCCAAACCATGATCTGCCGCAACTAGGGCACGTTCAGGCTCAGTTGCTAAGTCTTGCATGTGGGCGTCATCGGCATCGATGTACGGTGGGTTCGAGACAATCACATCAAAAAACTTTCGATTTAGCGGTGCAAACCAACTGCCACACACAAAAGTCACATCATTTAAGTCATGCTTTTCTGCATTTTGCTGCGCAACAGCTAAAGTTGGCTCATAAATATCGGTAGCCGTGATGTCCCACGTGTCCCGTTCAGTGGCCAATGAAAGCGCAACCGCACCCGTCCCCGTACCTAAATCGACAATGCGGGCATCTTCAGGTAAGTCTAAACGTAGTACAGTTTCAACCAATACTTCGGTATCTGGACGTGGCACTAAGGTGTCAGGAGTGACAATCAGATCCAATGTCCAAAACGGCTGTGAACCTGTCACATAGGCCAAAGGTTCACCTGCTTCAATTCGCGCCAAGGCAGCAACATAGGCTTGCTCTTGTTCATCGGTCAGCACTTGATCTTTTTTCATAAACAAATCAAAAGAATCAATTTTGGTGATGTGTTCCAGCAACCATGCGTTCTCTTGACGTTCGTAACTCTCGGCTTCACCACGTAAAGCCAAAGCTTGGGCAATATTCATTATCCACCATTCTGCTGTGCAAGCATCGCAAGCTGATCTGCTTGATATTCACGATGTAAGCTATCTAATAGTTCAGTTAAATCGCCTTCCATAACCGCGTCTAACTTGTATAAAGTTAAGTTAATACGGTGATCGGTCATACGACCTTGCGGGTAGTTATAGGTACGGATACGCTCTGAACGATCACCCGAGCCGACCAAGTCACGGCGCATTTCAGAAGTTGCTGCATCAGCTGCTGCACGTTTTGCATTTTCCAAACGTGAAGCAAGCAAAGCCATCGCTTTGGCTTTGTTTTTATGCTGCGAACGCTCTTCCTGACATTCCACCACCGTTCCTGTTGGAATGTGGGTAATACGCACAGCAGAATCGGTTTTGTTGATGTGCTGACCACCCGCACCTGAGGCACGGTAGGTATCAATACGTAAGTCTGATGCATTAATCTCGACCGTTGTATCGACATCAATTTCAGGCAAAATCGCAACGGTACACGCCGAAGTATGTACACGACCCTGAGACTCCGTTGCAGGTACACGTTGTACACGGTGCGCGCCACTTTCAAACTTCAAGCGACCGTAAACGCCTTCACCATTCACCAAACAAATGATTTCTTTATAACCACCGTGTTCGCCTTCATTTTCAGACAACACTTCAATACGCCAGCCTTGTGATTCAGCGTACTTGGTATACATGCGGTATAAGTCACCCGAGAAAATAGCGGCTTCATCACCACCTGTTCCCGCTCGAATTTCCAAATATGCAGAGTTCGCATCATTTGGATCTTTCGGAATCATTAAGATATTTAAATCAGCTTCTAAAGACGCAATAATAGCTTTATTTTCTTTAATTTCTTCAACAGCCATTTCCTTAAAATCAGGATCTGACAGCATCGCTTCAGCCGTTTCAATATCAGCTTCTGCTTGTTTGTACTTGGTCCAAACTTCTGTGATTTCACTTAAATCACTATGTTCACGTGACAACTGACGAAAGCGTTTGTTATCCGAAATGACTTCTACATCTGCAAGTAATGCTGTTAATTCTTCGTGACGGTCAGAAAGTTGATCTAATCGTAAACGTAACGATTCTTTCATTAGGAAAATATCTCAATATAAAGGCTGCAATACAGTTTCACAGCACCAAAAAATTTGCGCTTAGTTTAACGGCTCTATCACGCAAAGAACATCTTTATTCAATCCTGAGCGACGTTTACTTTATACGCCGCAGTGGATTGATACACTTTTAAAGCGTGTTTATGCACTTTCTAACGCTTAAAAAATGCAAAACAGCTTATTTCATATACATCTTTTAAATAGGTCATTTCAGCTCAAAATTCAGAGTGTGAACTGCATCACTCCTAGGTTTATCCACATTTGCATGATTTTGGATAAATTTCATTCTGCTTATTCACATTTGTAATAAAACTGATACAAACAAGAAACCAACGGGTTTCAATTTAGTTTTAACTCTCCACAATTAACTGGAATCTTTTTGTTACATTAGCCACATCGAAAAAAGTAAGACAGTTCAACCAATGTTGGACATGGAGAAACACATGAAACTTAATACACTCTTAATGTCAGCAACATTAGCAACGGCATCTATGTTTACTGCAACTGCGTATGCAGACAGCACAACTCGCGTTGCAGCAGCCAGTGCTTTAGGTAGTGTTGCAGGGACAGCAATTGGTAAAAACATGGGCGGCACAACTGGTGCAACCATCGGTGCAGCACTCGGTGGTGCAGGTGGTGCAGCAGTTGCAAGTGACAAACGTCATCGTACTGAATCTGCTATTGGTGGTGCGATCGGTGGTGGTGCGGGCTATACCGTAGGTAAAAGCATGGGCGGCACCAATGGTGGCTATGTGGGTTCTGCATTAGGTGCAGCGGGCGGTGCAGCACTCGGCAACAAAATCTCAAAAGATAAACAGTATGACTCTTACCATGGTAAAAAATGGAAGAAAAAACATAAACACCATTAATTAGCTGCATCGTAAAGATGTCATTGAAAGCACCTTCGGGTGCTTTTTTATGGCACAGATTTAGACGCAACAACACATCAGCCAAACTGGTAGAAAATACGAAGAGTCGTTACACAGCACTTACCAAAGCAACGGTTTCGATAAAATTTCTCTTCATTATTCTTCCCACTTGTTTCGCTAAAGTGAAATCAAGACAAAATAGACATGCTCTTAGGAGTTTAAAAATGAAAATTAAATCAATTTTAATGAGTACCGTAATTGCAGCTTCTGCATTAACGATGACCACGACATATGCGGGTAATACGACCAATACTGCACTGACGTCTGCGTTAGGTGGTGTTGTCGGTGCCGCGATTGGTAACCAAATGGGTGGGCAAACAGGCGCGATGATTGGTTCTGCCATTGGTGGTGGTGCAGGTGCAGCTGCTTCAGCCAACAAACGTGACCGTAATGGTGCAATCATTGGTGGAGCACTCGGTGGTGCTGGTGGTTATACCGTAGGTAAAAACATGGGCGGTACCAATGGTGGGTATATTGGTGCAGGTCTCGGTTCAGCGGGTGGTGCAGTTCTAGGTAAAAAAGTCTCTGAAGACCGTCGTTATGATGATGAATATGACCGCCGTTACGACGACCGTTATGATCGTCGTTATGACAGCCGCGGCTACCGTAATAGCAATTATAAATATAATGGTCGTGACTATCGTGGTGACAATGGCCGTCACTTGGGCTGGTATAAAAACGGTAAACGCTAAGTACCGCATAAAACATTTTCAAATAAAATAGCACCTTCGGGTGCTTTTTTATTTATCTGACAACTACACTCAAAAAAGACACTGCATCGTTTCTACTGAATGCGGCAGCTTACCACTTTGGTTTTAAACGCATGTGTGGCTGGTGCTGTTCAGCGATGTTGAATATAAATTTTGTTTCATTTTTAAATCAACACCTTATACAATACGACCAGAATATCGTATAAAATCGATATACAAAATAACAGTTATATCGTATTATTTCGATATATAAAACAAAACTGAGAAGTAGAATGCGCACGTTGTCCGAGACTCAATTTTCTATTTTAGAATTAGCTCCTGTCCGCGAAGATCAAACTGTACAACTCACCCTACAGCATAGCTTAAAGTTGGCCCAACAAGCTGAGCGTTTAGGCTATAGCCGACTTTGGCTTGCAGAACATCATAATATGGATGGTATTGCCAGCTCTGCAACTGCGGTGCTACTCGGCTATTTACTCGCGAATACCTCAACCTTAAAAGTGGGTTCTGGCGGTATCATGCTCCCAAACCATGCACCACTGATCGTAGCGGAGCAATTCGGTACGCTTGCGACACTCTATCCAAACCGGATCGAATTAGGCTTAGGTCGAGCACCAGGTACAGACCAAATGACCATGCGCGCACTTCGCCGTGGCCGTCAAGAAACTGAAGATCAGTTCCCACAAGATGTCTTAGAAATTTTGCATTACTTTAAAGACGCTGAGCCAAATCAGCGCATCATTGCAACTCCGGGGCAAGGGACACATGTGCCTGTATGGCTACTCGGTTCAAGTTTATTTAGTGCACAACTGGCAGCAAAACTCGGACTTCCCTACTCTTTCGCATCACACTTTGCACCACGTATGCTGAAACAAGCGATTCAGCTTTACCGTGAAAACTTTGAACCCTCTGAATACTTATCGAAACCTTATGTATCTATGGGTGTCCCGACGGTCGTTGCTGAAACCGATGCTGAAGCTGAATATCTAGCGACCAGTGCCTACCAACGAGTTTTAGGTCTCATGCGCGGTCAAAGTTTAAAGTTAAAAGCACCAATTGCCAGCATGGACGTTCTATGGTCACCTGCGGAAAAAATGTCAGTAGACAGTTTTTATGCCATGGCGCAAATCGGCTCCAATGGCACGGTGAAAGAAGGCTTGAAACAGCTTCTTTTGGAATATGATGTTGATGAGTTTATTTTCACCTGTGACATCTATGACACGGACAAACGTTTAGAAAACTTTGAACGTCTCATGCAGATCAAAAACAGTTAAGTACAAATGAAGTGAATCGCCTTATGCGTATTAATGCATACCCATAAGGCGACATACATAAATGAATAACTAAAATCTCAGCCGATATCTAAAAAATCCTTAAAACCCTGCAAAAACTGCTGCTATGTCTAGACTAAAGTTAGCGTGACTGCTCAGACAATTTATCACTTTGCCTTTTTAGAGCAAAAGCACTAAAAATAATAAATTAAGGAAAGACGATAAAAAACAATTAAGGATCGAGCATGGTCAATTTACATTCAACAGACAACGTATCTGGTTTATTTCAAAATCATCCCGAATATTTTCAGCATTTTAAAGGGCAACTGATTGCTGCTTCAGAAATTAAACAACATACTTTTACTGAACAACGTGTCGCAATTATTGGTACAAACCAGCATACAGTAACTGCCCTCGAATCGATTTGTCAGGTCGCTCAATCGGTCTATGTTTTTCAAAACGCACCGCAATTCATCTTGCCGAAAACGGAACGCGGAATTCAACGCTTAATCCAACATCCGTTGGTTATTAAGAACCGACGTCTATTTAATACACGGATCAAATGCCTACTGGCCCTACGCTTTTTAGAAACCCAAGTTCAAGACCCATGGCTTAGACACCAACTCAAACCTAACTCCGCTGCCGATAAACTTAAATTTTTCAAGTCCGATCATTATTATCACGCCTTACAGCGCGACAACTGTAAGCTAATCACTTGGCCAATCGTCAAAATCCGAGAACATGACATTCAAAGTTTAGATGGCGCCGAATATCCCGTCGATGTGATCATTACCACCTATAGCCATTAACCGTATAGGGTAAGTTTTACCCACTTACCCGTTGTTTATTTCGTCACACCTGTATACTGATAGCCTGTATTTGAACGCTGATAACGTAAGTATTTTCCAGTCGGGCGGCTGTTTTGATCTAATAAAGTGATATCAATCTTGTTTAAGTCTTTTGAAACACGAATATATGAACCGCGCCGCTCCTCGTCATAGTGACAGTCATAATCTACTTCAATCGAACTTAGTTGCTGGTTTTTGGTCTGGAAAACTGGTGTTGCTCTCAAAGCTTGGGCATGCATTTTAAAGGCTTGAATTTGATAAAGACCGTGACAACTATCGCCTTTGTAATAACTTTGAATCAGATAAATCGGCTGTGCACCCAATTTTACTTGGTCAATCTTTAAAATATAGCCTGTTTCTAAAGGCTGAAGTTTAGTGGACTTGCTCGATTTCATCTGCACATAGGATGAAAATTCACCCATAGTACCGCCACCACCTACATCAAAGGTATAGAATTTAAGCAGTTGGTCCGGTGAGGCATTAATCTTTAGTCTAAGATTTTCAGCCAATTTGGGGAAAGAATAAGCATAACTTTCTGCATTTTCACGGATTAAATCAACCACATCATTTTCGATCTGTTGATTCACCGCATAAAAATCTAGCGCTGTGTATTTTTGATCAAGCGCCTGCTCAGCCTGTTGAATTGATATATTTTGCGCATATAAAGCCATATTAAAATGAACAAAACAACATAAACCCAACAGACATTTTGATATTATTTTCATTTGGTCTAATCTGTATTTTTATATTGATCAACATTATAAAGCATCATCAATATGACGCTTTATAATGTAATGACAATATCAACCAATGCGACGTTTTAAACCCGTCATTTGGAGTACACGAGTTGAAATTTCTTCAATCGACATTTCCGAGACATTTAAGTATTTAATCCCTTCAGAGATATAAATCCCTTCAATTGCGCGAAGCTCCATTTGGCACTGGCTGAAGCTTGCATAACGGCTATTGGCTTTACGTTCAGAGCGAATAGCAACCAGACGTTCAGCATCAATCATCAAACCAAAAAGCTTCTGTTTATGCGCGCGAAGTACCGCAGGTAAACGGTTGTCATCTAAGTCTTCTTCCGTTAAAGGATAGTTTGCAACACGAATACCAAACTGTAATGACAAATAAATTGACGTCGGTGTTTTACCCGAACGTGACACCCCAATCAGAATCAGATCGGCCTTGTCATAATGGCGTGTACGTGCACCGTCATCGTTATCTAAAGCAAAATGCACCGCATCAATACGTGCTTTATAAGACTCCGAATCGGTCACCGCATGGGTCTGTCCGACTAAAGTTGTAGGCGGTGTTCCCAACTCTTCAGATAATTTACTAATAAGCCCTTCAAATACATCAAGATTTATAGCATTTGCAGTATTAATAATGTCACGCACGTACGGGTCGACTAAAGTGTCAAAAACCAGTGGCTTTTGTCCGTCTTGTTGTGCCCTTAAATTGATCTCAGCAACGACATTTGTAGCAGCTTCTTCAGAGCTAATATAAGGAATAATATGAATGTCAAAGTCAACATTTGGAAACTGCGCCAATAGCGAGTGCCCAAGGGTTTCAGCGGTAATCGCAGTACCATCAGATACAAAAAAAACACTCCGCTTAAATTGTTTACTTCCTGACATTAAAATTCTCCTCAAAAATTTGTCTTAGTGCTATATAATCTTTATAGTAAACCGATCTTACATGACTGTCGCTTAGTAAAATCAAAAAGCTAAGTAGATTTGTTATAATCTGATGCCAAGATAGTGATTAAATACTGCAAAAGTGGAGTAACAACTTTGGAAGCGCGCGTAATTGGTCTAGAAAAATTAGGGAAACACGACGTTGAACTTGTAGGTGGGAAAAACTCATCTTTAGGTGAAATGATCAGCCACCTATCAAATGCAGGTGTATCTGTACCAGGTGGCTTTGCTACTACAGCTCAAGCATATCGTGAATTTCTCGAGCAAAGTGGCCTAAACGCTAAAATCAATGCAGAGTTAAAAGTCCTCAATGTTGATGATGTAAATGCTCTTGCTGAAACAGGCGCGAAAATTCGCCAATGGATTGTAGATACCCCACTTACGGCAGAACTCGAACAAGAAGTTCGTAAAGCATTTGCAGAGCTTTCAAACGGCAACCCAGATATCGCGGTTGCCGTTCGTTCTTCAGCGACAGCAGAAGATTTACCAGATGCTTCTTTTGCAGGTCAACAAGAAACCTTCTTAAACATTCGCGGTATCGACAACGTATTGATCGCGATCAAAGAAGTCTTTGCATCACTGTATAACGACCGTGCAATCTCTTACCGCGTACACCAAAACTTTGCGCATGATGTTGTGGCTTTATCTGCTGGTATTCAGCGTATGGTTCGCTCTGAAACTGGTGCAGCAGGTGTAATGTTTACACTCGACACTGAATCAGGTTTCCGTGACGTAGTCTTCATCACTGCATCTTATGGTTTGGGTGAAATGGTTGTTCAAGGTGCTGTAAACCCTGACGAATTCTACCTTTCTAAACCTCTTTTAAATGCAGGCAAGCACGCTGTACTCCGTCGTAATCTGGGTTCTAAACACCAAAAAATGATTTATGGTGAAGAAGCTTCTGCAGGTAAATCAGTTGTTGTGGTTGATGTTGAAAAACAAGAGCGTCAACAATTCGCATTAAACGACCACGAACTACAAGAACTTGCAAAACAAGCGCTGATTATTGAAAACCATTATGGTTCTCCAATGGACATCGAGTGGGCAAAAGATGGCGATGACGGTCAAATTTATATCGTTCAAGCGCGCCCTGAAACAGTGAAGAGCCGTGAAAACGTCGGCACCATGGAACGCTACCTTTTAAAACAAAAAGGCACTGTGATTTGTGAAGGTCGTTCAATCGGTCAACGTATCGGTTCTGGTAAAGTACGTATTGTTACGTCTATTAAAGAAATGGACAAAGTACAAGACGGTGACGTGCTTGTATCTGACATGACTGACCCAGACTGGGAACCAGTAATGAAGCGTGCCGCTGCAATTGTCACTAACCGTGGTGGTCGTACTTGTCACGCAGCGATTATTGCGCGTGAATTGGGTGTTCCAGCAATCGTCGGTTGTGGTAATGCAACTGAAGTTCTAGTAGACGGCCAAGATGTAACTGTTTCATGTGCTGAAGGTGATACAGGTTTCATCTACGAAGGTTCTTTAGATTTCGAGATTCAAACCAATTCAATCGAATCAATGCCAGAGCTTCCGTTCAAAGTAATGATGAACGTCGGTAACCCTGACCGCGCATTTGACTTTGCACAAATTCCAAATGAAGGGATTGGTCTTGCACGTCTTGAGTTCATCATTAACCGTATGATCGGTGTCCACCCTAAAGCATTGTTGAACATTGACAGCTTGCCACGTGAAACACGTGCTGCGGTGATGGCGCGTACAGCGGGTTATGCATCGCCAATCGAATTCTATGTTGAAAAACTGGTTGAAGGTATTTCTACCCTTGCTGCAGCATTTGCAGACAAACCTGTGATCGTTCGTATGTCTGACTTTAAGTCAAATGAATACGCAAACTTGATCGGTGGTAAGTTATACGAACCTGAAGAAGAAAACCCAATGTTGGGCTTCCGTGGTGCAAGCCGTTATGTGTCTGACAACTTCCGTGACTGCTTCGAATTAGAATGCCGCGCGTTGAAAAAAGCACGTGACGAAATGGGCTTAACCAATATTCAAATCATGATTCCTTTCGTACGTACTGTACATGAAGCGAAACGTGTAATTGAATTATTGGCGTTAAATGGTTTGAAACGTGGTGAAAATGGTCTGAAAGTGATCATGATGTGTGAGTTACCAACAAACGCATTATTGGCTGAACAGTTCCTTGAACACTTCGATGGCTTCTCTATCGGTTCAAACGACTTAACCCAGTTAACGCTTGGTCTAGACCGTGACTCTGGAATTGTTTCTCACCTATTTGATGAACGTGATCCAGCAGTAAAAGCGCTTCTTTCTATGGCAATTCATGCATGCCGTAAAGCAGGTAAATACGTCGGTATCTGTGGTCAAGGCCCATCAGATCATCCAGATCTTGCGCAATGGCTTATGGAACAAGGTATCGAGTCTGTATCACTTAACCCTGACTCAGTATTAGACACTTGGTTCTTCCTTGCAGAAGAAAAAGTTTAACTTTTTGATCCTAAAAAAAAGACCCTTTTGTGGGTCTTTTTTTATACCCACTCTTTCAACGTATCCGCATTGAAACAAACTTTTTTATACAAAAACTTAGACTAAGTCTGGCATTCATGCATCAACATCTTGATTGAGAAGAAATCGCATTACGATAAAGCTAGAAGAAGCAGCATAATCCTTGCTACACTGTCCTGGATTTTGTGTAGTTTTGGTTAATTTCAGCTTGAAATTCTCTAGACTATCCGCATGTTTTACCATAGATTTTTTATTTGTTTTTAATCTAAAAACAAATACATTTATTATTTGAATATCCCAACTTATATTTTGAGATTAAGTTTATATGCAGATTTACTTGGCACGAAATAATCAACAAGCCGGTCCATATACCTTAGAGCAGTTGAATCAGATGCTCGCAAGCCAACAAGTTTTATTGACGGATTTAGTTTGGCATCAGGGTATGCCTGAATGGAAAGCTTTAGGTGAACTCACCCAAGGAAAACTGGCGTATGAACCTGTAGGGTATCAGCCTCAGCCCCCTATTCCTGAGCTAATGCATACGCCAAATCAATTTTCACAGCCAAACCGCAAAGTGGCGAAAGTTGCTCAACCTGAACTGGCATCAATAGGCACACGTGTCTTAGCCAAAGTCATTGATTTACTTCTTTGGCTCCCTGCCGCTGCGATTCCCTCGTTCTTTTTACAAGCCAACCAGTTTGGTGAACTGACTGAAATTCAGCAAAAAATGCAAGCGGCTACTACAGCCACTCAGGCCAGTGAACTGCAAGCACAACTGTTCAGTTTGATTCCTACTGAAGCATGGACCACCATGGGAATTTACCTGCTGATTATGCTCGGCATACAGGCCTTTTTCTTAGCCAAAAGTGGCCAAAGCATTGGTAAAAAAATCACCAAAATTAAAATTGTAGACGTAGAAACGAACGAAAAAGTCAGCCTTTTGCGTGTATTCACATTGCGCAGTGTTGTCTTTATTGTGCTCAATATGCTGTTCATGCCGTTTATTACCATCGCCGATCACGTCTTTGGTTTAACTGCAAAGCGTCAAACTTTGCACGATAAACTAGCGAAAACCAAGGTCATTAAGCAGTAATTTGACCATATTTAAGCTGAGGTTTGGCTCACCTCAGTTTTCCGCAGTTTATTGATATTCAAAATAAATCCACAAAGAAATTATAAAATTCCGAGTGAAAAAATCGGTTTTTATAACAGTCATTTAAAGCATCTTTACGTATAGCTTAGTTTGTCGATATGAGGCATAATGCCCTACAACGTAGCGGTGTCTTATGATTGAGAAGTGTTTTTAGACTTAAAAAGAAACTTTTCAATCATGCGACACTTTAATCGCTATCCCAATTTTATTAGGGAATGGGACTCTTCACCGAGGTTGTAAAATGAGACAAACGATTTTAGCTGTATTGTCTTTATCTGCGATCGCCGCGCTCTTAACTGGGTGTGGTGGTGATATGGTACTTCTAAACTCAAAAGGTCCAGTTGCACAAGGTCAATCTGACTTAATGATGACTGCGATCTATTTAATGCTATTGGTGGTTATTCCATCAGTCATAATGGCATTATGGTTTGGTTGGAAATATCGCGCGTCGAATAAAGATGCAGACTATAAACCTACATGGGCACACTCTACTGCAATTGAAATTGTAGTTTGGGGTATTCCTGTCATTATTATTGGTATTCTGGCTTGGTTAACTTGGTGGGGTTCACACAAGTATGACCCTTACCGCCCGATCGAATCTGATAAAGCACCTGTAAATATTCAAGTCATTGCAGAACAGTTTAAATGGATCTTCATTTACCCTGATCTTAACATTGCGACGGTTAACGAAATTCGTTTCCCTGAAAAAACTCCAGTTGCACTTAAAATTACCTCTAACTTCACGATGAACTCGTTCTTCATCCCTGCGTTAGGTGGTCAAATTTATGCAATGGCAGGCATGCAAACGCACTTGAATTTGTTAGCAGATGGAACTAGCCCAGCTGAAGGCTACCGCGGTTTCTCTTCGAACTATTCAGGCTACGGCTTCTCGCAAATGCGCTTCCGTGCTCACTCTGTAACTGACGCTCAATTCGCTGAATGGGTTGCTGCAGTTAAAGCAGGTAACGGTACAAGCATTAATCCTAAAGCTGTACAAAAAACAATTTTAGATCAAGCTGAATTTGAGTCTTTACGTGACGGTAACCGTGGTAAACACCAAATTGAAGTTTTGATTTCAAAAGCAAAAACTCCTGAAGAGAAGGCTGCTGCTGAGGCAATGAAGCCTTATCCAACTAAGCCACACCCTGTGACTTACTACTCTTCTGTAGAGGAAGGCTTGTTTAAGTCAGTCATCAGCAAATATATGAGCAACTATCACGGTGCTGATCACTCAGCGACTGCGGGTGCTCACGGGGCTGCTTCATCTGAAGCACATGCCGCTGTTGAACCTGCTTCATCAGTTGTAGGGGAATAAGACATGAGCTTCTTAGGTAAGTTAGGTCCGGACGTTATTCCGCACGATCCAATTGTACTGGTCACAGTTGCAATGATGATCTTAGGTGGTATCGCAGTTGTTGCTGGTATTACCTACTTTAAAAAATGGGGCTACTTGTGGAACGAATGGTTCACATCAGTCGACCATAAAAAAATTGGTATCATGTATCTTTTCGTATCGATCATCATGCTTTTGCGTGGTTTCGCCGATGCGATTATGATGCGTCTTCAACTGTTCCTTGCAAAAGGTGGCGGTGAAGGTTATTTACACCCAGAACACTACGATCAGATCTTCACCGCACACGGTGTAATCATGATCTTCTTCGTAGCAATGGGTCTAGTTGTTGGCTTAATGAACATCTCTGTACCACTTCAAATTGGTGCACGTGACGTTGCCTTCCCATTATTAAACTCTCTAAGCTTCTGGTTATTTGCTGGTGCTGCGGGCTTAATGATGGCATCTCTTGCAATTGGTGAATTCGCTGCAACAGGTTGGATGGCTTATCCTCCTCTTTCAGGTATCGAATACTCTCCAGGCGTGGGTGTGGACTACTATATCTGGGCACTTCAGATTTCAGGTTTAGGTACGCTATTAACGGGTGTTAACTTCTTCGTTACCATCATTAAAATGCGCGCGCCTGGTATGTCACTTATGGACATGCCGATCTTTACTTGGACATCTTTGTGTACAGCTGTATTGATCATTGCGTCATTCCCAGTGTTAACAGCAACAATTGCGATGTTAACGCTTGACCGTTACTTCGGTTTCCACTTCTTTACAAATGACATGGGTGGTAGCCCAATGTTGTATGTAAACTTGATTTGGACATGGGGTCACCCAGAAGTTTACATCTTAGTATTACCAGCATTTGGTATTTACTCTGAAGTTGTATCAACGTTCTCTCGTAAAACGTTGTTCGGTTACAAATCAATGGTGTATGCAACAATTGCGATCACAGTACTTGCGTTCGTAGTATGGCTTCACCACTTCTTCACCATGGGTGCTGGTGCGAACGTGAATGCGTTCTTCGGTATCATGACCATGGTTATTGCGATTCCTACAGGTGTGAAAATCTTCTCTTGGTTATTCACGATGTATAAGGGTCGTATCACCTTCACTACTCCTATGTTATGGACGCTTGGCTTCCTTGTAACATTCGGTATTGGCGGTTTAACTGGTGTATTAATGGCGGTTCCACCTGCGGACTTCCTTGTACACAACTCATTGTTCTTGATTGCTCACTTCCATAACGTAATTATCGGTGGTGTGGTGTTTGGTATGTTTGCCGGCATCATCTTCTACTGGCCGAAAATGTTTGGTTGGAAGCTCAATGAAGCATGGGGTAAAGCTGCGTTCTGGTTCTGGTTCTTCGGTTTCTACTTTGCATTCATGCCACTTTATATCCTTGGTTTCATGGGTATGACTCGTCGTTTGAATACATATGACAACCCTGAATGGGATCCGTACATTGCTATTGCATTCTTCGGTTCTGTGTTAGTCGCGATTGGTATTGCATGTTTCGTTATGCAGATTGTTGTTGGTTACTTACAACGCAACGACAACCTCGACCTTACAGGCGATCCATGGGATGGTCGTACACTTGAATGGGCGACTTCGTCTCCTGCTCCGTTCTACAACTTTGCTCATCTTCCAACAATCAATGGTATTGATACGTTCTGGAATGACAAAGAGAATGGCGTAGCATATGCGAAACCTACTTCATACGAAGACATTCATATGCCAACGAATCGTGCTGCTGGTGTTGTGATTGCCATGTTCATTACTGTTATGGGCTTTGGTTTAATCTGGCATATCTGGTGGTTAGTTGTTGTGATGTTCATCGCTTCTATTATCAGCTTCATCGCGTCTTCGTTCACGAAGAAAGTGGACTACTATGTTCCTGCTGCTGAAGTTGAGCGTATTGAAAATGAACGTTACGCGATTCTTGAAAAACATTTGAAGAAGGACTAAGACAATGGCTGACGTACTTCATCACGAAAACCACGGACACGATGAGCATCATCACCACGATGATACTGACATCACCGTCTTTGGTTTTTGGACTTATTTGATGAGTGACTTGATCCTATTCGGTACACTCTTCATTGCATTCGCTGTTTTAAGTAGCCATGTGCCTATGGGCACACCAAGTGCAAAAGAATTATTCGGTGAGTCTTTAGGTTTCGTTTTAACTGAAACTTTCGCTCTCTTGATCTCTTCTGTAACTTTTGGTTTTGCGGTTCTTGCTGCATACAAAAAGAACGTCAACCAAGTTTTAACTTGGTTAGCGATCACTTGGTTATTCGGTGCTTCATTCATCGGCATGGAACTATATGAGTTTAATCACTTAGTTCATGCTGGCCACGGTCCAAGCGTAAGTGCGTTTTTATCGTCGTTCTTTACTTTAGTAGGTACGCACGGTATTCACGTAACTTCAGGTTTGGTATGGATGATCATTTTGATGATTCAGATCAAGAAAAATGGTTTGACTCTTCCAAACACTCGTCGTCTTGCTTGCCTAAGCTTGTTCTGGCACTTCCTTGACATCGTTTGGATCTGTGTATTCAGCGTAGTTTACTTGATGGGAGTTCTATAATGAGTCACGATCATAACTCAGCTGGTGCTTCACACGGTAACACCAAGCAATACACGATCGGCTTTATCCTTTCAGTTATCCTGACCGTAATTCCATTCGGTATGGTAATGGCTGGTGGTTTTGGTCGCGGTATTGTTATGGCGGTTATCGCAATTACAGCGGTTGCTCAGGTTCTAGTTCAATTAGTTTACTTCTTGCACATGAACTCATCTTCAGAGCAACGTTGGAACGTGATTGCATTTATCTATACAGTACTTTGTATTGCTGTACTTCTAGTCGGCTCTGTATGGATTATGAACTACTTACACTACAACATGATGATCTAAACTGATCGTCATGTTGAAAAAGTATTTATTCCTGACTAAACCAGGAATTCTCTTTGGTAACTTCGTTACCACTCTGGGCGGCTTCTTTTTAGCCGCTCAGGGGTCTGTAGATTTCCTCCTCCTTCTCATCACTCTACTCGGTACAACACTGGTTGTTGCTTCTGGCTGTGTCGTCAATAACGTCATTGATCAAGATATTGATCAAAAGATGGAACGGACGATGAACCGTGCATTAGTTAAAAAAACCATCAGGCCTTCCGTTGCTTTGGCATTTTCTGCTGCGCTTGGAATATTAGGTTTCGCCCTACTCTGGTTCTTTGTTAATGCTTATGCCTTTGGCTTTGCTGTACTTGGTTTTGTGGTTTATGTGATTTTTTATAGTCTATGGAGCAAACGCACATCCATTCACCAAACCGTGATTGGAAGTATTTCTGGTGCTAGTCCACCAGTGATCGGCTATACAGCTGTGACCAATGAATTTGATGTTGCCGCACTGTTGCTTTTCTTAGCATATGCACTTTGGCAAATGCCTCATTCATGGGGAATTGCGGTATACCGCTTTGACGACTATAAAAATGCAGGCATTCCAATTTTACCTGTAGCACGTTCAATTTTTCGCACGAAAGTTGAAAGCTTGATTTATGTCTTGCTGTTTGCTGCGGTGTTAAATGGTTTGTATTGTTTTGGCTATACCAATATGTTTTTTCTTATCACCTTTAACGCACTCTGTGCTTATTGGGTATATTTATCAATCATTGGTTTTAAAGCTGAAAATGATCAGGTTTGGGCAAAACGCTATTTCTTATATTCAGTGATTTTAATTACTGCATTAAGTTTTAGTTTTAGTTTTAGCTATGTCTCACCTGCTCCACATTTGCCGCTGTTTTAAAAAGATAGAGTTCTCTCTATCTTTTTTTTATTTCAACTTATTCAATATTTAAGTCTAGTCTTTAAATTGTTACCATAGCAGACACAACAATAACTCATGCTCTGCAATGAAAATGCCATCACAATTTTTTAAAAAATCTATTTTTATTAGTCTATTCCCTATCACTCTTGCTTATAGCACGCACAGTTTTTCTGGTTTTGATGTTACTTGCTACCCATCGACCAACATTCAAACCAATGCCTATACAGCCTGTGACAATTTGCCTGCGCTCACGCCCGCCAATGACAATCAAACCAATATGCTCCTACTCCTGAGCGACATGGGCTTGGCCAAATTGAATTTTAATCAGCCAAATAGTCCGCTTTGGGAAACTGAATATAGCAACGTACCATTTGCGGCTAAAACATTGTTTGAAAGCGCAACCAATAAACGACCGAATGCCCGATTAAAACCAAACAATCAAAAGACTCCTTACCAAGAACATTGCAGTAGTCTAGACAATGGTGCGGATCAATTTACCCAACAGGTGAAAGCCGACAAAAATCTCAGCAAAGTGGAAAAAGATTTACTGATTCAAGAAAGACAAAATATCTCGGCCTGTGACCGTGATCTTGCCCTCATCCAAGTCAATCCAAACTGGTCTATACAAGCACGTCAGTATGCGTCTTATTTAAATGCAACCATTGCCTTTTATAATAGTAACTTTTCCACAGCTACTAAAATTTACTCAGTATTAACTACGGTTGATCAGTCTTGGATCAAAGAAACATCGCAATATATGTTGATCCGTAGCAGCCTCAATGAAAGCTATCAGTCGGGTATCGGTGAATATGGTGATTTAAAAATCGATAAAGTAAATCAGACTTTACTCAAAAATACCTATGAGCATATCACTACCTACTTCAAACGCTTCCCTGAGGGAAAATATGCGGCAAGCGCACGCGGTTTACTACGTCGTTGTTATTGGCTGAGTGGAAATACCGAACTCCTGACCAGCGAACTCGCATGGCAAATCAATCATCCCGATTCCAAATACTATAATTTAGAGCTCGATAATCTAGTCTTTGAAATAGATCGCCATGTTTTTCAAAGCCGCTCATTCAATCCAAAAAATCTAAAAGATCCATTCTTTCTGACCATTTCAGATTTAATGCAAATGCGTCAGGCAACATCAGCAGAAGATAAAGTCTTAAGCTGGTCTGAACTCAACAACCAAAAAACACTATTTAAGAGTCAGCCAGAACTGTTCCAATACCTACAAGCCAATCACTTATTCTTTGTGCAGAACAAACCAGCCGAAGCTTTAAAATATTTGCCAGAACATTCCTCTACTTCAATTAATAGTTACCTTCAACTCAGTCAAATCTTGTTAAAAGGTCGTATTCTAGAGAAACTCGGACAAACTCAAAATGCGCAGCAATACTGGGAAGGTTGGATGAGTCAATCAAAATCCATTGAACAGCGTGGCTTATTTGAACTGATGCTATATCCACATTATACCCAACAGCAAAATGCCAGCGCCTTTATCGGTTCAGATGCTAAAATCAAACAAGCTTCATTGCAAAAAAGCTTTATTGAAAATGAAGCTAATGAAAAAAGCTTAATGCAAATTGTACAGAGCAAAGCATCAAATACAGATCAAAAAAATTTAGCTTTGTATAAAACTTTGCAAAAATCATTGGTGCATCAGAACTTTAAACTGTTTAATCAAGCCTTTGTACTGCTACCACAAGATGCCGCGAAGTATAAATATGACTCAGAAACATATAAAAATTATAAAAACCAACCGCCTTTCAGTGATTTCATTTGGGCAGGAACAAAAATCACGCCACAAATGCAATGCCCTGACTTATTCAGCCTGACTCAAAAACTTGAAAATTCACCTCAAGATTTAAAGCTCCGACTTTGTTTGGGAGAATATGCACGCTCGCCTCAAGGCTACAACATAAGCTATGTCACTGCTTTAGAAAAAGAAACTGCTAGCTTCCAAGGTGCAATTTTTACCCGTGGCCAAGTGTATAAAGACATCATCAAATCCAGTTCTGTACCCGATTTAAAAGCTTATGCTCTTTATCGCTCAATCATGTGTTACTCACCAAGCGGGATGAATGACTGTCAGGATGCAGAGGTTGAAAAATCTACACGTAAACAATGGTTCGACCACATTAAACGTGACTATCCAAGTACCTCTTGGGCACAATCTTTAAAGTATTACTGGTAAGACATATATGTTGAAGCAGATTTTTTCAGTTGTTATAACGTTGATCTGTATGCTGAGCATCATGGCCTGTCAGCCGAGTCAGTCAGCTTCAACATCTAGTCGGGTAAATGCCGAAGACTATGATGCATTTTGGATTTGGGGCAATATTTCATCTGCCCCTTATCTCAAAGCGGCTAAAGAACTTTATATTTTACAAGGTGAAATCCGTTTAGATTCCCAAACACATCACTCTAAGCTCATACCGCAAGGCGTAAGCGTATTAACAATTCCTCAGCAAAAGGTGTGGCTGGTTTTTCGTAATTATCATTTAGACTGGCAAGGCCAAGAGCTTACACAAATTTTAAAACGCGTTCAGCAATGGGAAAATGCAGGGAATCATATTCAAGGCATACAAATTGATTTCGATGCCAAAACCAGACATATCCACCAATATGCCCTATTCTTAAGTCAATTAAGAAAACAATTACCGCAGCACTATCAACTCAGTATCACGGGTTTAATGGACTGGACCAATGTGACAAACCAAGAGACTTTAAACCTCCTGAATAACACCATCGATGAGTTGGTCATTCAAACCTATCAAGGTTCAACTACATTACCCAACTATGCAGCTTATCTAAAAAAAGTTTCAGCACTAAAACTGCCTTATAAAATTGGCATTGTTCAACACGGTGAGTGGCATAGACTGCCTAAGCTTGAAAATGATACAAACTTTAAAGGCTATGTCGTCTTCCTTTTACGCTCAAAACCTCAAAATAATTAGGGCTTTTTAAGAGAAGTTCTTGAATT
This sequence comes from Acinetobacter sp. CAU_H_S139_7, assembly GCF_058599305.1. NCBI lineage: Bacteria > Pseudomonadati > Pseudomonadota > Gammaproteobacteria > Moraxellales > Moraxellaceae > Acinetobacter > Acinetobacter sp. CAU_H_S139_7. The sequence goes on along the minus strand of NZ_CM178651.1, from coordinate 1,220,961 downwards.
TGGCGAGCAAAGTCTCTAAAATTCCCCCTTCGCATCTAATGCGACACAACCTTGGTTGTGACTCCTTGCTTCTAACAACTTTTTTGTTAGGGGCTGTTTAAACCGTAAGGAGCTGACAATGCGTCATTACGAAATCGTACTTTTAGTACACCCTGATCAAAGCGATCAAGTCGTTGGTATGGTAGAACGCTACCTAACTCACATCAAAGAAGCTGAAGGTCAAATTCACCGTCTTGAAGACTGGGGCCGTCGTCAATTGGCTTACCCAATTAACAAGATCCACAAAGCTCACTACATTCTTATGAATGTTGAGTGTGGTCAAACTACTCTTGATGAGTTAGAAGAATTGTTCCGTTACAACGATGCAATTATTCGTAGCCTTATCATCCGTCGTGAGAACGCTATCACTGAAGAGTCACTATTGGCTAAGAGTGCTGAAGAAAAACGTGCGCGTAAAGCTCAACGTGAAGAAGCACAACAAGCTCAAGACTCTGCTGAAGCATAAGGAGAACATCAATGGCACGTTTTTACCGTCGTCGCAAGTTCTGCCGCTTTACAGCTGAGAACGTTACGTACATCGACTACAAAGATATCGACACTTTAAAACAGTACATCACTGAAAACGGCAAGATTGTTCCTAGCCGTATTACAGGTACTAAAGCTCGTTACCAACGTCAATTAGCGCTTGCTATTAAACAAGCTCGCTACTTGTCTTTGATCCCTTACACTGACAATCATAAGTGAGGTTGAGCTGTGGATATTATCTTATTACAACGCATTAAAAACCTTGGTAAATTAGGCGATAAAGTTTCAGTTAAAGCTGGTTACGGCCGCAACTACCTTATCCCTCAAGGTCAAGCAGTAGCAGCTACTGAAGCTAACACTGCTGCTTTTGAAGCTCGTCGCGCTGAACTTGAGAAAGCTGAAGCTGATGTTTTAGCTGCAGCTCAAGCACGTGCTAGCCAATTAGACGAAGTTAACATCGTAATCACTGCGAAAGCTGGTGACGAAGGTAAACTATTCGGTTCTATCGGTACTCGTGATATCGCTGACGCGTTAACAAATGCTGGTCTTGAAGTTGACCGTGCAGAAGTTCGTTTACCGAACGGTGCACTTCGTCACACTGGCGAATTCAACATCGCAATCCAATTGCACCATGATGTTGTTGCTGAAGTTCTCGTTACTATCGTATCTGAGTAATTTCTTGCAAAAAAAAGAGCATGCTTTTGCATGCTCTTTTTTTATCTCTATGAAAAAGTAGTTTCTTCGCTCAGCTTAAAACTTCATCAGCCTGCCCCTCAAAATGCCAAATTTGAATATTATGGGTTTTATCCATAAGCCTTGAATTCAGCACACAGCAGCTGCATTTTTTGATAAAGTGCATAGAGTTAAATGGCTGTAATTTTTTCCAAATTTACAGTGAAATTTATCTTAAGTTATCCCTCTTACTGTATTAAAAATCAGGGCGTTATATGTCACAGGCGAATGCCACTGCTCAAAAGAGCTCATCGAAACAAGACAATAAACCAAATGAGTCAGGGCAACTGAAAGAATTCCGTACACCTCCGCATAACTTAGCATTGGAACAAGCTGTACTTGCCGCTTTAATGACGGTTGCTGAATCCTTTGAACAAGTTGGCGATGTACTGACTGAAAATGACTTTTATGCGACGCGCCATAAATATATTTTTCGCGCCATTGCGCAACTCTCCAAAGACAGCTCACCCTATGATGCGGTTTTAGTTCATGACTGGCTCACCACACAAAACCTACTCGATGCGGTTGGTGGTGAAGAGTACCTGATGCAATTGATGGCAGACTCCCCGTCTAGTTTCTATAACATGGAAACTTATGCTACTAAGATCAAAGAATTTTCGACTTTGCGCAGTATGATTAAGGTCAGCTCTGAAATTTTACAAAATGCCTATGACACCAAAGGTCGTAACGTCAGTGAAATTTTAGATTTGGCCGAAACCAATATTTTCTCTTTGGCAGAACAACACAATAACAACGCCAAAGCTCAAGGGCCTAAAGCCATCAATACAGTTGTGGCCGATGTCTTTGATAAGCTAAATGAATTATCACAAATGGAAGGCAGCATTACAGGCTTAACCACAGGCTTTCTTGAACTCGACAATAAAACCTCGGGCATGCAAGCAGGTGATTTGATTATTGTTGCAGCGCGTCCATCGATGGGTAAAACCACCTTTGCCATGAATTTGGTTGAAAGCGTGCTGTTTAATAATGACCTACCTGCCTTGGTTTACTCCATGGAGATGCCAGCCGACTCCATCGCTATGCGTTTGATCTCCTCTTACGGGAAAGTCCATCAGGGCCATTTACGTTCGGGTAAACTCGATGGCGATGAATGGTCAAAAGTGACGGGCACCATTTTGCAACTGCAAGAGAAAAAGCTCTATATCGATGACTCCTCTGCTCTTCCACCTACAGAAGTTCGAGCACGTGCACGTCGTATTGCCAAACAGCACGATGGTAAACTCGGCTGCATTATGGTCGATTACTTACAGCTGATGAAAGTGCCAGGTATGGGTGATAACCGTGTCGGTGAGATTTCGGAAATTTCGCGAAGCCTAAAAGCTCTTGCCAAAGAAATGATGTGCCCTGTAATTGCACTATCGCAGCTTAACCGTTCCCTCGAGAACCGTCCCAACAAGCGTCCCGTGATGTCAGACTTACGTGAATCTGGTGCGATCGAGCAGGACGCCGACTTGATCATGTTTATTTACCGTGATGAAGTCTATAACAAAGAATCCAAAGAAGCGGGCACTGCCGAAATTATTATTGGTAAACAACGTAACGGCCCTATTGGTACCGTTCGACTTGCTTTTGAAGGCCAATACACCCGCTTTAGTAACTTATCCCCTGAGTTTTATGCTCAGTACGATGATGAGGAATAATTAAAACCTCATCGTCGCCCTTCCATGACCCTGTAGGAGTAATTAGGGTGCGTCAAGCAACAGTTTATATTGATAGCCAAGCGCTGCAATATAATTTAAACCGTGTCAAACAACTTGCCCCAAACGCGAAAATCGTCAGCATGGTCAAAGCCAATGCTTATGGACACGGAGTCAAAGACTGTTTAGCAGCCTTAAGTGAAACCGATGCCTTTGGCGTCGCCTGTTTAGAAGAAGCACTAGAGATTCGTGATCTCGGCTTTACACAACCGATTACACTGATTGAAGGTGTTTTCTCAGCAGATGAAATGCCAACCGTCATTGAGCAAAATATCGAGTGTGTGGTTCATCAGCAACAACAAGTCGATTGGCTGATCGCACATAAAACCACGTATATCGCACAAAAGCTTAAAGTATGGGTAAAACTCAATAGCGGTATGAACCGTTTAGGCTTTAAAATTGCTGAAATCATTGCTGTCATCAACACATTGAAAGCAGAAGGCTTTACATGTGTCCTAGCAATGCACTTTGCCAATGCCGATGCGGATCACCCACTCAATGAGCAGCAACGTGCGCAATTCCTACACATCAAAGAAGCGTGCTCACCAATTCTAGCCTCATGTTGTAACTCAGCTGCTATTTTTAAATGGCCTGAACTTCATTTTGATTTTGTTCGTCCTGGCATCATGCTTTACGGTGCATCACCTTTTGCCGATAAAAATGCACACGACTTAGACTTAAAGCCAGTTATGACCTTCACGGCGGAAATTATTGCATTAAATACCATTCAAGCAGGTGAAGGTGTCGGCTATGGTTCACATTTTGTCGCAAACCAAGAAACTGAACTGGCCATTGTTTCGATTGGTTATGGAGATGGCTATCCACGTGCATTTTCAAAGCAAAACTATGTTGCTATAAATGGTCAGGCAGTAGCTGTTGTGGGCCGAGTAGCAATGGACATGATTGCGATCGATGTGACGGGTTTAAACGCCAAACTCGGTACAAAGGTTGAGCTCTGGGGTGAAAACCGCTTAGTTGACGATGTTGCGGAAGCCAATGGAACCATTGGTTATGAGCTACTTTGCCGGTTAAGTAATCGCCCTATACGTAAGCAAATCTAACAAAAAAAGCCCAAGTTCTACTTGGGCTTTTTTCAACACAAACTCTCATCAGACTGGGCATCGTAAAGGTCTTGTAACAACTGATCAATTTGTTGTTGACTCATACTCTGCGGTTCAAATTTTGCAAAACCCATCTCACGCATTTTGGTATGTACGCTACTCATACGTTGCACATACTTCATGCCCCAAGCTCTAAAATGTGCCGCGTGAATCGTTTTCGCCTCAAAGACTTTGATATCTTTATGTCTAGGGTCTTTCAATAATTTCGACATTAATAATTCTAAAGCAGCTTCATCCCCTTCTAAGCACTGGAAATAATGCTGATCAGCATAATAAAGAACGCCTGAAATATTATGTACTGTATTAAAATCACATGCTTCGCTTAAAATGTCCCGAACATCTTGAAGAAGCTGTACATGATCCGAAGTTGAAGTACTTGCATAGCAAATTTGCCGCATAGACTTCCCCAATTGATTGATTTCATTATTTTTAGCATCTAACACGTTTATACTAAATAGTCATCCGTCGGCTTTGCCAATTCTTGTAATCCTTTTCTTAAGGTATCCGACCATTGCTTACTGATGCTTGAAAAATACGGATCTTCTTCATCAATCCGCTTACCCACTGGAATGTGTAAACTATCTCTTGCATACACCAAAGCATCTAAGGGCAAACCGACAGAAACATTGGAACGTAAGGTTGAATCAAAAGAAATCAAACTACACTTCACCGCTTCGGCTAAGGGCATGTCATACCGTAATGCACGATCTAGAATCGGCTTTCCATATTTACTTTCACCAATTTGAAAATACGGCGTATCTTTGGTCGCACAAATAAAATTCCCCTGCGGATAAATATTATAAAGTTGCATTTCTGCCCCTTTAATTTGTCCACCGACCAATAAGCTACAGTAGTAATTACTCTGTTCTTGCGTGTCTGGTGCCATATCCGCCAAGACTTTTTTCAAAGTGTGCCCGACCAACTCAGCCGCTTCGAACATGGTATTGACACTATATAAATTCGGTTCTTGGCTTAACTCCAGATGATTTTTTAAATGCCCAATCACCGCTTGGGTCGTTGCTAAGTTTCCTGAGGTTTGAATCGCAATAAAGCGTTCACCCTCCACACCAAAGGTATACAGTTTCCTAAACACGGATATATGGTCTACACCTGCATTCGTACGCGTATCACTTATAAAAACCAAACCATCTTGCAGACGAAGTGCACAACAATAGGTCATAGAACATCCTTTTTCAGCTAAACCTTAACAACTTAAAACTTGTACCATGGAATGCATCGATTCCACCCCACCTTTTTCACGTACGCCACGAACGGGAGCCACATCCCAATAATCGCGCCCAATAGCTACATAGATATGTGACTGTGGTTTGAACAATTGATTACTGGTATCAAAACAATACCATGCATCATCAATATACACCTCGGCCCACGCGTGACTGGCGAGGTGTGAAGTTTCAGGCACATGCAAATACCCCGATACATAACGTACCGGTAAGCCAAGATGCTTACACATGGCAATAAAAACATGACTATGGTCCTGACATACGCCTTGCTGACCATTGAATGCATCGATTGCCGAAGTGAGTACCGAGGTTTCAGCAGGTACATAGGGAATATGCGCTAAAACTGCTTCTGACAGTTTCATCAAATTTTCCCGATTCAGCTCAGGCACATACTGATGTGCAAATGCCTTCATTTCGGCATTGCACTGAGTATTGGGCGTCGGTTGTAAAAATAAATTGGGATTCAGACGATCTTGGATGCCATGTTCTGCCAAGCTATTAATTTCAACAATGCCCTGCGCCATTATGGTCAGCTGTTGATAGGCTTCACGTTGCGAACTGGTAATCCAAATATTTTGGAAGGCATCCCGTTTTTCTTCACGCTCTCCTGGCACACTCACATGCCAATGACATACCTTTTGGTGTGAATTATTCGTGGGTGTCATTTTAATATATTGAATGCTATTCAGGGCCAATTCACTATATTGATAATGCGTTTGATGATTGATCATAAGTTTCATACATCAACCTCAAACAATTGTTGAATATAATCACTAAAATGATAAAAATTCATCGCATCAGGTTGTGATTTGAGCTCTAGCCAAGCCTGTGCCAAATTTAGCCAGCCCATTTCTTTTAACAACATGACGATGTTTTCTATTTCAACTAAAGTATTTTGTGCATCTTGTTTCAGGCGAATTTGACGGTCAAGCTGCTCAATCATTTGCCCCAAACTAAAGAATAAAAAGACATCACTGGCTTCAGACTCAAGCACATCCTGACACTCCCCAACCACATCACAAATATAGGCGGTGTTTTCAGTGGCATTTTTAATAAATTGATTCAGTTCCGCATATGCCTTTGCAGATAAAATCCCGCGCAAGTCTTGAACATTACTCTTGGCGCTTTGAAATTGCTGGTTAAATGAAGCAGGATTGTTTGGGTTTAAAATCAGCTCATTCAGTGAGCACGCATCAAAAGCAGGCAAACAAAATGCATGCGCATAATCCATTGCAGGCTGGTCTTGGGTAAACGGAAACTGAGCACACAAATATTGAGTACGTGTTAAATAACGCCCTAACCAAAAAATATTTTCAGCATTGGTGCTTAATAAAATCATAGTTCTACCCTCATATTTGTTTATTTTATGAATGTAAGTTTTCCACGACCCAAGTGTCTTTAATTCCTCCTCCTTGGGATGAGTTGACCACCAACGAACCTTCTTTCATCGCAACACGTGTTAAACCGCCAGGGACAATTTCGGTACGATACGGTGAACTGAGCACAAACGGTCTAAGGTCAATATGACGCTCAGACACACCCGATTCAGTCATGGTTGGACTGACAGAAAGTTCTAATGTGGGCTGGGCAATATATAAATGCGGTGTCGCCATGAGCTTATCTCTAAATTGCTCAATTTGGCTTTTACAGGCTTGTGGTCCAATCAGCATACCATACCCACCCGAACCTTGCGCCTCTTTGACCACTAACTGCTCAAGGTTCTCCAGTACATAAGCCAAGTCTTGCTTGTCACGGCATTGATATGTCGGAACATTTTTTAAGATAGGTTTTTCACCTAAATAAAACTGAATCATTTTATCGACATAAGGATAAATCGATTTATCATCCGCAACCCCTGTGCCTGGTGCATTCGCAATAACCACGTTATGACTCAAATAAGCCGACATCAACCCTGCGACACCTAAAGTGCTATTCGGCATAAAGCACAGCGGATCAAGATAAGCATCATCCAAACGGCGGTAAATTACGTCTACTCGTTGACGGCCACGAATGGTTTTGACATAGACCTTATCATGCTCTACAAACAAATCACGCGATGTCACCAAAGGCACATCCATTTCACGGGCTAAAAAAGCATGTTCATAATAGGCACTATTAAAACGTCCCGGTGTCAACACCACGATGAAAGGCTGATCGACATAAGCATTTTCAGCCAAGATTTCTTTGAGTAATTGTGGGTATTGTTCTATGCCTAAAATATGGTTCTTCTGCATCAAATCAGGCATAAGTTTTTCACTAATCTTACGACTTTCAAGCATATAAGATACGCCCGATGGCGTTCTTAAATTATCTTCAAGTACATAAAACTCTCCCTGCCCATCACGGATAATATCAATTCCACTAATTTGGCTATAAATCTGACCTTTTAAACGGTGCTCATACATATGCGGTTGATAAGCCTCATGCGTCAACACTTGCAGTTCTGGAATAATTTTCGCTTTGAGAATGTCTTGTTGATGGTAAATATCATGTAAAAATAGATTTAAAGCTCGCACACGTTGTGCAGAGCCAAGGGAGATTTTATTCCATTGTTGTTTGGCAATCACACGTGGAATTAAATCATAAGGAATGGTGCGCTCAATGCCCTCAGATTCACCATATACAGTAAACGTAATACCTTCATATAAAAAATGCTGTTTGGCAATTTGGTTCAGTTCTTCGAGTTCTTCTACACTATGCTGTGACAACCAGTGCTCAATACGCGTACAAACCTCACCCGACATCGCTTGGTCATCTGTCATTTCATTAAAGAAATTCGAGGTCATTTGATGAAACAATCCAACAGACTGGCTCGATAGACGATCATGAGAGTGAATCGGATTTAATACAGGAGAGTTAAGCTTATATCCGTCCAACATCGTATTTACATTTGTATCTTTATCTTCTTTAAACATACAAACCTCTCAATTGTTATCGATATGTAACCCATACGTAGCAATATCTATGCCATGGATTTCTAAAGATGCTTTGTTTATTAATCGATAAAAAACGCATTGCTTCAATTCTATTTCGCATTAAGTTGTGTCAAAAAATATAACTGAAAAATTTCAAGCAAAGCTTGCTTAAACGAATGAGTTTTCTTATTGTGTTCACATTCAAGTAAGTAATTTCGACTCCTATATTTTATTAAACTATGTCTATACAAGAAAAAGAAACGTCCAATAGTCTCTATCGCCAATGGCAAATTTTGTCTCGTCTTTCCACTGGAAAATGGATGGGAACTCGAGAGCTGCAAGAGATTTTACAACGTGAAGGCATCGATATTACTTTGCGAACCATTCAACGTGATTTAAATCAAATCTCTCAACGCTTTCCGATTGAAAACAATGGCGCTGTACCTCAAGGTTGGCGTTGGCGTTCTGATGCTCCGATTCAAAGCTTACCGCACATGACCAGCTCTCAGGCGGTGACGTTTATGATGGTTGAAGAACACCTTAAACATCTTCTTCCTCCCAGCTTAATTGAAGAAATGAACCCGTGGTTTGACTTAGCACGTCGTAGCCTCTCTACTCAAAACAATGTGCGCCAATGGATTAACCGCGTACGCATTGTCCCTGCGACACAACCGCTGATTCCCCCAATTGTGGAGAAAACAGCACAGCAAGCCATCTATGAAGGACTGCTCCAAGACAAACAACTGGAATGCGTTTATCAAGGTTTAAACCAAGCGGCTGAAGCAAAAACCTATACCCTCAACCCTCTGGCACTGGTTCAAAAAGGTGCAATTATTTATCTGATTTGTACCCGCCACGACAAAACTGATATTCAAACCTTTGCACTGCACCGTTTCAAATCAGCGACGGTTTTAACCACTCGTGCCTTACACCCAGTCAATTTTGATATCGATGAATACATCGAATCGGGTGCATTAGGTTTCCGTGTAGACTTTTCAAAACCTACAAAAACCGTTGCACTTACCCTGACCATAACTGAAATAGATGCACTGTATTTGGAAGAAACCAAACTCAGTACCAATCAGGTTTTAGAACCGCTTGGAAATGGGCAAATCTTGGTTCATGCGACCGTCCCTTTTACCAATCAACTGGTGTGGTGGTTACGTAGTTTTGGGCATAAAATTAGTCACATTGAACCCAAAGAAGTTCGTGATGCAGTTAATCAGACCATCACCGACTAAAATAAAAAAAGCCCCAAGTATTAGGGGCTTTACAGTTTTTTTGGTATTAGATATTTGAATTGCTTGGGTTTGTCGTTTTCATTGCTCATCTTGGTTTAATGCCTCCCCTAAACCAAGATAAGTGCGCTGTTTTTGGTGATTGATACAAACTAGCATTGCCATGCAAGCTCTCCACTGTTAAAACGGATCGATTTCATCGTCATGGTGTTGACCTCATGTTAAGAACGTAAAATCAATTTAAAATACAGTGATGCTTTTGTGAAATAACATGATAGGCTATTTTTATCTGTTTTTATCTTAAACAACTCTTTTGCTTTGTTTATCTGCCAACACAAAAAGCCAGCCTTATGCTCAGCAGGCTTATGATTAGGCCCTTGCATTTCCAATGTGGATTGCAAGAACCTTTCGACAGTAATCGTTACAAATCATCCGCTTTTATTTCTTCCAAAATTGCCACTTGCTACGTTTAGGTCGCTTTTCTTCAATACGCACCAATCCCTTGAGGGCTTCATTATTGATTCTGTCATACATTTTTAAATACTCTGGATTCAACTGCTCTCCGATATATTCAGGCGTATACGATGTACAAGGTTTTCGTAATGAGCGCTCATACCATTTTTGTGCAACGTCTAAATCGGCATTAAAATAGAGCCCTTTTTCATACAAATAGCCAATTTTACATTCCGCATATTGGTCTTTCTGATCAGCCGCTTTTTGAATCCAATACACGGCTTCTTCCAAATCTTTCTCAGTGTACAAGCCATTTAAATACCAATAACCCACTTGATACTGTGAGGAAGCTTCTCCTTTTTGGGCATTCAGTAAAAATAGTTTGAAGAATAATTGTTTGGCTTCATCCATATGTAAAAATGAATCAATTTTTCCAATCTGCTCCGAAACTTGTTTAATCGAATAATCACGTGCATTTTTGAGAACGTGTTGAGCCAGTTGCAGCGGACTTTCTTCGGTAAAGGATGCGATTAATTGCATCGCTTCTGCCTGCATTTCATCTATACCCTCAATGCGTGCATCCAGTACGACATTTAAATATTTTCGAGCCAATTCGAAGTCTTGCTCAACCCCTCGTCCTTCTAAATACATTCGACCCAAACTTAAATCTGCCGCTATGACCTGACCTACTACTTGTTGATACAGTCCAATTGCCATATCTAGGTCTAGCGGTACACCTAAACCATGTTCATACTTATCCGCTAAATTATTGATCGCAACGGGATTACCCAAATCAGCAGATTTTTGATACCAATAGACACATTGCTCGTAGTCTCGTTTTGTCCCGATACCATCTTGATACATTCAGCCTAAATGATAATAAGCATTTGCCAAAACAGCTTTTTCAGTTTCAGGCGCTTGTGATGAGATTCGATGATACAGATAGAATGCTCGTGCCGAGTGAATCACATGTTCGCTCACCACACCATAATTTGGATAAACTGAATTGACCAAGAAACACGTTAACCAGCCAAAACGATAATAAGCCGCCAACCCCAATGTGGCTGCCCAACAACCCTGTTCGGAGGACTGCTCCAAGAGCTGCAAACTTTTTTGTAAATCTTGTTCAGTGCCTTGACCTCGTGCATAACATCCCGCTAACTGATATAGCGCAATGCTATCCATTTTGGACGCAGCTTCTCGATACCAGTTAAAACTTCCTTCCAGACTTTTTTGTAAAATTCCACCAATGAATAATTGCTGCGCTAACTGACACATCGCAGGGCTATAACCTGACTGAGCGGATTGACGTAGTAAATCAATATAGAGCTGAAACTCACGCTCTTGGTAGGCTTGATCTGCCAAATAATATTGATAAATACCCCGATATTGCTCGGCTTTACCTCTAATTAATTGAAGGATTAACGCTCCATGTCCAGTTTCATGCTCAGAAAAATACTCAATTCGTTCAATCAATCCCAAACTTTTAGACACTTGCTCCAAGGGTAGAAACCATCGTGTAATGGTATAGAGTCCCGGAACATCTTGCATTTTCACAATGTCAGAAGATGGCTCAGGATCTTCGGGTCGAATCAATGCTCTCAGCATCTGCATAGGAGATTCAGCTTCTGGTGGCATTAAATTTACCCCAACCAACTCTCCATCATTAGTTTTAGCAACCTCCCAAACTTTCATAATGGCTTGATCAAATTGATAAAACTCACTACTTTGATTGAGCCAGATAACCACATCACCCGCGCGAATCTCTTCTCCACTTTTATAATGTAATGACATAATTCACCTTATTTTTTATTGTATATTTCCCCTGCACAGATTTTACCCAAAAAAAAGCCCGCATAAAGCGGGCTTTTTCAATAACTTTCAAATATTAAGCAGATTTTTTCGCTTGTGCATTTTTACGGATCGTAATCATGATCAATTGCACTGCTGCAGGTGTTACCCCCGGAATACGATTTGCTTGAGCCAATGTCTCAGGACGTACATCTTTCAATTTTAAAGTAATTTCACGAGATAAACCTGAAACTACATCATAATTAAAATCGGCTGGAATTTTAGTTTCTTCCAAACGCTTCATTTGCGCAACATCTTCATGTTGACGGTTAATATAACCTGCATATTTCACCGCGATTTCAATTTGATCGCCCACTTGCGCAGAGACTTCAGAACCTGTGAGTTCCGCAATTTGAGCAAATGAAATATTCGGACGTTTTAACAAATCAATCGCAGAACACTCTTTCGATAAATCTGCACCCGTCATTTCGACAAACTTTTTGCCCATTGGGTTGTTTGGTGCCGCCCAAAGGTGTTGTAAGCGACCTGTTTCCAGTTCAACCGCTTCCATTTTTTCACAGTAAGCTGCCCAACGCTCATCATCCACCAAACCCATTTCACGACCCACTGGCGTTAAACGTTGATCCGCATTGTCTTCTCGTAGCATCAAACGATATTCGGCTCGTGAAGTAAACATACGGTACGGTTCTTTCGTACCGAGCGTAATCAAGTCATCCACCAATACGCCCATATAGGCTTCATCACGTTTTGGTGTCCATTGCTCTTGATCCCACGCACGACGCGCAGCATTTAAGCCTGCTAGTAGACCTTGTGCACCCGCCTCTTCATAACCTGTCGTACCATTGATTTGACCGGCAAAGTACAAGTTATTGATGGCTTTGGTTTCTAAAGTAAACTTCAATGCTTGCGGGTTGAAATAATCGTATTCAATAGCATAGCCCGGACGTAAAATGTGCGCATTTTCCATCCCGCGAATTGAACGAACCAATTCAAACTGCACATCAAACGGAAGTGAAGTTGAAATACCATTTGGATAAAGCTCATGTGTATCTAAACCTTCAGGCTCTAAGAACACTTGATGTGAGTCTTTATCGGCAAAGCGGTGAATTTTGTCTTCAATAGATGGGCAGTAACGTGGGCCCACGCCTTCAATGACACCAGTGTACATCGGAGAACGATCTAAACCACCACGGATGATGTCATGGGTTTTTTCATTGGTATGTGTGATATAACAATTCACTTGTTCAGGGTGCATAGATGCATCACCCATGAATGACATAGTAGGTGATGGGAAATCACCCGGCTGTGGAATCATCACAGAAAAATTAACTGAACGCGCATCAATACGTGGTGGCGTACCTGTCTTTAAACGACCCACTGGCAAATTCAATTCACGTAAACGGTGTGCCAGTGAAATTGAAGGTGGATCACCTGCACGGCCACCGCTTGATTTTTCAAGCCCTACGTGGATTACACCACCTAAGAACGTCCCTGCGGTGAGTACAACTGTTTTCGCATCAAAGCGAATACCCGTTTGAGTTACAACACCCTTTACAGTATCACCCTCAACAATCAGGTCGTCTGCGGCTTGTTGGAAAATATCGAGATTTGCTTGGTTTTCTAAAGTGTCACGAATCGCGGCTTTATAGCGAATACGGTCTGCCTGTGCACGTGTTGCACGAACGGCTGCACCTTTACGTGAGTTTAGGATACGGAACTGAATACCACCTTTATCGGCAGCCAATGCCATTGCACCGCCCAAGGCATCAATTTCACGCACCAAATGCGATTTACCAATACCACCAATTGCTGGATTACAGCTCATCTGCCCTAAAGTCTCAATATTATGAGTTAAGAGTAAAGTCTGTCGCCCCATACGTGCCGCAGCCAATGCTGCTTCTGTACCTGCGTGACCGCCGCCGATAACAATGACATCGTAAACTTTAGGATAATGCATAGTGGTAAAGGAGATTAAAAAATGATAACGAAAGATTATAGCAAATTTTCGATTGTAAGTTGACAGATTCCGTGGAATTTATTGTATATGCGGTGCTGTGCTTACTGCGCCAGCACTAGGTTTATGTAATTTTACTTGCAGAGCAGTAGCAAAAACTCAACAAAGGATGCGTTTTGTTACCTGAAAAGCCTTGCATTAATTTGATCATTTTTTATCCTATAAGTTGATCATACAACAACCAAAGGTAAGCATTATGAATAAGAAGATTCTTTTTTCATCCATTCTCTGCGGTTTATTTTTTTCGCCTTTTGTATCAGCCAACGACAAAGTTGAAAAGGTCTATGATAGTCAACGTTATCAACAAGTCTGTAAAGGCAAGTCACAAGGAACAGCGGTTAGTTTTGCCTATCGAGGCATTATTTGGAATGGTACCTGTGAACCTCAATTTTTCCCAAGCTCAAAAAATGCCAATATTCATGGTGATGAAGCTGAGTTAGCCAGCATTTGCCAAGGCGACTCAAAAGCGACATCAATCAATATCGAAGGTAAAGAAATTAAAGGCAAATGTGCCCTTGGTTTTGTAGCACCTAAACCAAGAATGTAAGCAAAACAATTTAAAGTTCATGCTGTATTGAGGGTAAAAAATAGTCCATTTTTTACCCTTTTTTCGACCTTGTAAATTATTGAATTCTGTATACACTCAAAAACACAAAAGATAAAAACGAATAAAAAAGGTATTCCATGGATTCGGAATTGTTTACAGTTTTTTTGCCTTTGACTTTGGCATTAATGATGATGGGTCTTGGTTTACACCTACGCCCAGCTGATTTTTATCGCCTCACACTGCACCCCAAAGTCATTTTCATCGCGTTATTTTCACAGTTAGTGCTGCTAGTTGGCATTGCTTTCCTGATTTGCCAATTTTTAAATTTAGCGCCTATTTTCGCGATTGGTTTGATGCTCGTTGCAGCTTCACCAGGTGGGCCAACGTCAAACCTATTGACCTATTTATTTAAAGGTGATGTTGCGCTCAACATTACTCTTACAGCCACGAACTCCATCATTTCAACACTAACTCTCCCTTTTATTATTAATTTTTCACTGATGTACTTTCTACAAACATCACAACCCGTTGACATGCCCGCCATGAAAATGATGAAAGTTTTTTTCATCACTTTACTTCCAGTCAGTATGGGCATGTTTTTACGTTATTACTTTCCAAAACTTGCCGACAGATTAAATCGCCCAATGCGTATTTTGTCTGCAAGCTGTCTTCTTTTTATCTTTTTTCTCGCACTGTACTTAGAGCGACATAATTTTGTTGAATATGTGTTTGAGATTGGGCCAGCCGTAGCCTTATTCTGCTTTTGTAGTATGTTTATTGGTTTTTTTGTGCCACATCTTGCCAATATTCCAGAAAAACAAGCGTTGACCTGCTCCTTTGAGATCACCATTCACAACACCGCGCTTGCCATTACGGTTGCCCTGTCCGTCTTAGGCAACACCGCCATGGCCATTCCTGCCGGTATTTATTCTATTTTCATGTTTGTATTTGCTGCGTTATTGGGCCTATTAATCTCGCGAAGAAATGACAGTCTATTGTTTAAGAAAGAGACCGCAGCTGAATAATTTCACGGTCATGATTTATATAATTTTAAGGAGAATATACACCTATGGATTCAGGAATTATCACTATTATGTTACCTCTAGCTCTTGCCATCATCATGATTGGCTTGGGCTTAGAGTTAACCCCGAAGGATTTTGCACGCGTCAGCAAACATCCCAAAGCAGTATTGGTTGCTTTATTTTGTCAGTTGGTACTTCTTGTTGGGATTGCCTTTGTAATTTGCAAAGTACTCAACTTACCGCCACTGCTTGCCGTCGGCTTGATGCTCTTAGCAGCTTCTCCAGGTGGTAGTACTGCAAATTTATTTAGCTATTTGTTTAAAGGTGATATTGCGCTCAATATTACTTTAACCGCAATTAACTCCGTTATTGCAGCGTTTACCTTGCCGCTAATTGTCAACTTTGCCATTCAATACTTTATGCAGGATGGACAACACGTCAGTATGCAGTTTAGTAAAATCTTACAAGTTTTCTCAATTATTCTTATCCCTGTCTGTATTGGTATGTTGATTCGCCACTATGCACCCTCTTTTACCAAGAAGCTGAATAAGCCATTACGTATTTTTTCTGTTGTATTTTTGGTCTTAATCATTGTTGGAGCAATAGCCAAAGAACGCGCACATATTCTGGAGTATCTGACTCAGGTCGGTTTAGCCACAGTCATTTTCTGTATTTGTAGTTTAATGATTGGTTATTTTGTACCGAGACTACTGGGGATCAACAGTGCTCAAGCTCGGGCCTGTGCCTTTGAAATTGGCATTCATAACAGTACCCTTGCCATGACCATTGCACTCACCGTGATGGCCAGTACCACCATTGCCATGCCCGCAGCGGTCTATTCTATTTTTATGTATATCTTTGCTGCCATCTTTGGGACATTACTCAACCGTTATGCCCCATCGGTTCAAACCAGCACAGAACAAGCCTAGAACTGATATAGGTCTAAGGATGCTTCGGCATCCTTTTTTATTTTGAGGAATGCTGTCGAACTGTCGCCCGTTCCGCTACAATATTTATTTATACATAAATATTAGGTTATTCCTGTGAAGTGGCTACAAATTCATATTACGGTTGATCAAGCGCAAGTCGATTTTACTGAAACCCTTTTAGAATCTTTGGGTGCAGTCAGTGTCACATTAGATGATGCAGAAAACCAAGACTTACTTGAACCACTTCCAGGTGAAACGCCACTTTGGAATAAAGTCATTGTGACAGGTATTTATGCGCAAGAAGACGATGAAGAAATTGATGTCAATGCATTAGAAACTTTTATTCGCACTCAAATGCCTGATGCACCGATGCGTAGCGAATTTCTTGAAGACCAAGAATGGGAACGCACATGGATGGATGCCTACGAACCAATTCAAATTGCTGACAAATACTGGATCGTTCCTGAATGGATGGAAGCACCAGAACCAGATGCAGTCAACATTAAACTTGATCCAGGCTTAGCGTTTGGCACGGGGAACCATGCCTCTACTTTTCTTTGCCTGCAGTGGTTAGGTAAAACTGATGTTAAAGATAAAATCGTGATCGACTATGGTTGCGGTTCAGGTATTTTAGGTGTTGCTGCTCTACTTCTTGGTGCAAAAAAAGTCTATGCCACAGATATTGATCCACAAGCAATTTTAGCCACTGAACAAAATGCGGCGCTCAATGGCGTGGCTGAGAACCTTTATGTCGGCTTACCAGATGAGTTTAATTTAGAGCTTGCTGACCAAAAAGCAGATGTCTTTGTTGCAAATATTTTGGCAGGCCCGCTCATGATGTTAGCGCCTGAATTCGCAACTTTAGTCAAATCTGAGGGAGAGTTCGCACTTGCAGGTGTAATTGAAGAGCAAGTTTCTGATGTTTCTAGTGTTTATTCTGAGTTTTTTGATATATTAGAGGTCGAGAAACGTGATGAAAACTGGTGCCGAATCTCGGGTAAACGCCACACCCTTTAAATGAACCCTTAATACACTATGAGCGACAAACAAACCTCTTGCCCTAAATGCCTAACCATCTACAAAGTAAGTGTTGCGCAACTCACTGTTGCGCAAGGTATGGTTTGTTGCCCAAAGTGTTCGATGACCTTTAATGCGCTCTCGCATTTAACCACGGGTCATACTGTTGACACAGGTGAGGAAAGATCGTCGAATCAGAATGACATGAGCATGTCTTCAAATTCAGCATTTTCCTCTCCTCGTGTAGACAGCATTCATTTTGATTTATCACAATCTGCTGCACTTTCAATGTCGACATCAAATTTGCTTGATATTTTCAACCTGAAAGTTGAGCACTCCAACATTGACCTCAAAACTTATTTAAACAATTTAAACTATTTTAGTACCGACCCGATTGGTAACTATCCTGCCATGAATTTGGCAGACAACAATCCAGCGAAACCGCAAAAAAGCCCGATGTACTATATGCTTTGGGGTATGATTAACTTCAGCTTATTGGCATTATTGTGTTTCCAATACTTATGGTTTAACCCACATATCCTCAATAACAGCCCCGCATTAGGTGCAACCTATAATAAAATTTGTCTCGTACTGAACTGTAGCAGCCTACAAGAACGTTACAGTCTGATCAGCATTAATAAATTAAAAGTAAAACGTCTCGATGCACAGAAAACTCAATTTTCAGGTGAACTGATCAATTATCATGACACCAGTCTTCCCCTACCAGATCTTAAGGTCATTTTAAAAGTGGATGGTGAAGTCGATTCAACCTATCAACTACATGCAAATGAATATTTGATTGATAGCCTGGTTGGAATTAAACGAATTCCTAAAAATAGTCCATTCAAATTCAAATTTAGCCTGCCAGTAAGTCGTAAAAGCTTCAATCATTACAGTTTAGAAATAGTCCAGCCCTAAAATTTAAAAAAAATGTAAAAAAAGTGAAAAAAAATGCAGTTTTCTTGCTCACTTTTTCTTAGACAATGGTATGATACGCGCCACAAAAGCTTAGTGCTGCAATCTCCTCAGTCTTTTAATACAAATAGAACATCAGCAAAAATGCGCGTTATCAAAATATCGCGTATTGAGCAGATTTTTTTGTTTAAAAAAGGTCGGTAACAAATATTTAACTATTGTTACGCTTATATTTCGACCAACTTGGCGATATTGTGGCATGCTAAATGTACAGTTTTAGAACTAGTCGTTTTAGGATCTAAAACGAAGTTCATTTTAATTTTAGACCACTTTATATATGTCACTTTACCCAAGTGATATTTAGATTTTTCGGATTACTTCGCATGAATAGCAAATCTCCTATTTTTACTGCACAGTCTGATGTCGCTCTTCGTATTCACGTAGATCGCGCAGTTCGCCACTATTTTGCACAACTGCAAGGCGAGCAACCATCTCAGGTCTACGACATGGTGCTGGCAGAAATGGAGAAACCTCTTCTATCTGTAGTTTTAGAATATACCCGCGGTAACCAAACACGTGCTGCGGAGATTCTAGGACTTAACCGTGGAACTTTACGTAAAAAGTTAAAAGCTCACGGTTTAATGAGTGAATAAATGATAAAATGCTTGCGGCTTCCGCGGGCATTTTTTTTACCTGCTATTTTTGGCTTTTTGTTTTAATTCTTGATAACTGTGACGAAGATCATGACCATTAAACGCGCTTTAATCTCTGTTTCCGATAAAACTGGCATTGTTGAGTTCGCTCAAAACCTTGTTGCTCTAGGGGTAGAAATTTTATCTACTGGCGGTACATATAAGTTGTTAAAAGACAACAATATCGCTGTAGTCGAAGTTTCAGAGCATACGGGTTTCCCAGAAATGATGGATGGTCGTGTAAAAACGCTACACCCGAAAATTCATGGTGGTATCTTAGCTCGTCGCGGTCTAGACGAAGCTGTGATGGCTGAACACAATATTGATGCGATCGATCTTGTGGTTGTGAACCTTTATCCATTTGCTGCAACTGTCGCTAAACCGAACTGCTCACTTGCGGATGCGATTGAAAATATCGACATCGGCGGCCCAACTATGGTGCGTGCTGCTGCGAAAAATCATGCTTCTGTCGGTATTGTGGTCAATGCTACAGACTACGACACTGTTGTTGCTGAGCTTAAAACAAATGGTGCTTTGTCTTACGAAACTCGTTTTGATTTAGCCGTTAAAGCATTTGAACATACAGCACAGTATGATGGCATGATTGCTTCTTACCTAGGTGCTCGCGTAGGCAAGGAAGAAGGTCAAGCAGACAAGTTTGCACGTACGTTCAATACACAGTTAAATAAAGCTCAAGACTTGCGTTATGGTGAAAACCCGCATCAGTCAGCAGCATTCTATGTAGAAAGCACAGCAACTGAAGCCTCTGTTTCAACAGCGAAACAACTTCAAGGTAAAGAACTTTCGTATAACAACATTGCAGATACAGATGCCGCACTTGAATGTGTCAAATCATTTGCAAAACCTGCTTGTGTTATCGTTAAACACGCAAACCCATGTGGCGTTGCTGTGTCTTTAGATGGTATTCAAGCGGCATATGACTTGGCTTATGCGACAGATCCTGAATCAGCTTTTGGCGGCATCATTGCATTCAACCGTGAATTAGATGTTGCAACTGCACAAGCCATTGTAGATCGTCAGTTTGTTGAAGTTATCATTGCACCGAGCATCGCTGAAGGCGTGCTTGAAGTCACTGGTGCAAAGAAAAATGTTCGTGTACTCGTTTGTGGTGAATTACCAGCAATTGACGCACGCCAAGCTCAACTTGACTATAAACGCGTCAATGGCGGCTTATTGGTTCAAGACCAAGACTTAGGCATGATCACCAAAGATGACCTTAAAGTGGTGACCAAAGTTGCACCAACTGATGCAGAAATTGATGACTTAATTTTTGCATGGAAAGTTGCGAAATACGTGAAATCAAATGCCATTGTTTATGCTAAAGGTCGTCAAACCATTGGTGTAGGCGCAGGTCAAATGAGCCGTGTTAACTCAGCGCGTATTGCTGCGATTAAAGCGGAGCATGCAGGCTTAGTGGTTGAAGGTGCTGTAATGGCGTCTGATGCATTCTTCCCATTCCGCGATGGTATTGATAATGCAGCGAAAGCAGGCATTAAATGTATTATCCAACCGGGCGGTTCTATGCGTGACGAAGAAACCATTGCTGCTGCAGATGAAGCAGGTATTGCAATGGTCTTCACGGGCATGCGTCACTTCCGTCATTAATTTACAATAATTCATATTCAAAAATCCCCCTAAATCCCCCTTTTTAAAGGGGGACTTGTCATGAATTAAAGGACTCTTTAAATTTGTGATGCCCCTCCCTTTTCAAAGGGAGGTTGGGAGGGATTAAAAAAGGATAGTAAGATGAACATTTTAGTTTTGGGTAATGGCGGTCGTGAACATGCATTGGCATGGAAAATCGCTCAAGATGAAAAAGTTGCAAAAGTTTTTGTTGCACCAGGTAATGCAGGAACTGCAACAGAAAACAAATGTGAAAATGTTGCACTCAACATTTTAGACAATGCTGCAATTATCGACTTTGCAAAAAACAATGCAGTAGATTTGATTATTGTGGGTCCAGAAGCACCGCTGGTAAATGGTGTAGTTGATGCTTGCCGCGCGGCAGAGCTTCAAATTTGGGGCCCAACTCAATTTGCTGCCCAGCTAGAAGGCTCAAAAGCATTTGCTAAGCACTTCTTAAAACGCCACAACATTCCTACTGCGTTCTACGATGTATTTACTGAAGTCGATGCAGCGAAAGCATTTGTTGAAAAAAATGGCGCGCCAATCGTGATCAAAGCCGATGGTCTTGCTGCGGGTAAAGGCGTGATTGTAGCCATGACCAACCAAGAAGCTTTTGATGCGATTGATGACATGTTGGCGGGCAACAAGTTTGGTGATGCCGGTTCACGTGTTGTGATTGAACAGTTCCTTGCAGGTGAAGAAGCATCTTTCATTTGTATGATTGATGGCGACAACATCTTACCAATGGCAACATCTCAAGACCATAAGCGTATTTTTGAAGGCGACCAAGGTCCAAACACGGGTGGTATGGGTGCTTACTCTCCTGCTCCTGTGGTGACTGCAGATGTATTTGAAAAAACCATGAATGAAGTGATGCGTCCTACCGTTGAAGGTATGAAAAAAGACGGTCACGTTTATACAGGTTTCTTATACGCAGGCTTGATGATTGATGACAAAGGTCAACCAAAAGTGATCGAGTTCAACTGTCGTTTTGGTGACCCTGAAACTCAGCCGATTATGATGCGTTTAAAATCATCATTGGTCGATCTGGTTGAAGCTGGTATTGCAGGTAATCTTCCAGCAGAAGCTGAATGGGATGAACGCAAATCAATTGGTATTGTTCTTGCAGCTGAAGGCTACCCAGAAACCGTTCGTCAAGGTGACGTCATCTCTGGTCTTGGTCAATCTCCTGAAAACACAAAAATCTTCCATGCGGGCACAACAATGAGTGCCGACGGTCACATCTTGACTGCGGGTGGTCGTGTTTTATGTGTGACAGCTCTTGGTGATACCGTACTTGAAGCACAAGTCAATGCTTTAGAAGTTTGTGGTCAAGTCACATTTACGGGTATGCAATACCGTACAGATATTGGTTATCGTGCCATTGCGCGTGAAAACGCATAAGTAATGCAGTCAACACACTTTAAAAAACCCGCTAAATGCGGGTTTTTTTATTGCAAACCGCTGCGAAGCCTTTTTAGCTGTCTCGGTGTTACACCAAACCAATTTTTACAGGCACGGCTTAATGCTGACTGCTCGGAAAAACCCAGTACAGAAGCGATTTGACTCATCGATGCTTTTGAGTCAGCTAAATATTGCAACAACAACTGTTGTCTGAGTTTATCTCGAATCTGCTCAAAGCTGGTCCCTTCTTCATCTAATTTACGTTGTAAGCTTCGAGGATGCATCGCAAGCATATTTGCAATATCTGTTTTATTGGCTTTTGGACCTGATAAATGAATGCGTATCGCATGTCGCACACGATCGCTAAACGAGCCTCGGTGACTGCGAAAACTCTGCTCCAAATAGCTGTCTACAATTTCACGTAAGCCATGGTCGATACTATCTATAGTAATATTCAACATATCTTTATGTATAAACAATGCCGCATGCTGTTGGTCTGCCACGACTTCTGTATGGAAAAACCGTTTATATACATTTAAAGATGCTATGGGACTATGGGGTAATGCAACCTTAAGCGGCTGATATTGCTCACCACTTAAATAACAAAGCACCCGATGACACACAGCGAGCCCCAAATCCATGGCCTGTCGTTTACTCACAATATCTGTAGCATCGTTCAATTGAATATCAAAAATAATTTCTACAACATCTGCATGCGGTCCAAACAGCTCAGAACTCATTCGGTCATTGATATATAAACGTAAAGCAGAACCATGTAAAAACAGTAAATCTGAACTGTATTTAATCACTTCACGCAGTGTCGATGCACTTTGTAAGATCAGCCCAAGTACACCCAAAATGCCAATATCTTGATACTGTGAGATCCGCAAACCTAAATCGGCACAGTTGGCCTGTTGCGCGCTTTCTTCTAAAAGTTGGATTAGTGCTGTATGCGAAATCCATGCATTGTCATCTTGTAATTGTGCAAGTTGAATTCCATGCTTGGCCAACAACGATATTGGGTCAATGCCCAATTGTTGCATTACCTCTAGATAGCCACGTAGCCCCGAACTATGCACCATGTCTTCATGGCCATTTTTAGGGTACTCAACTGCGAGTGAATCTTCCTGATTCATTTCCACAATCCCTGTCTCAATACGTCAAAAAATTGACTCATTACGTCAAGTTAGCATAAAAAAGCCACGGCAGAATAGCCCTATGAGCAATTTATTTGTTCATCAATTTTGCGCTTCAAACGGCTTTGTTGCACAAAGATTGGAAATGCAAAGCGCCCCTAATTGAGCTAAATTTAAGGTGTAACTTGGGTAAGTGGTCGACCTAATTCCGTAAATCTGTTAAGGACTGCTACACGTGCATGGATTTCATTCACTTGGCTATCAAAACTCCTTGCACTGAGTTTATCTCCTAATAATTTGATGCAATGCATCTTAGTTTCAACCAAACTTCGCCGATGATAGCCTGACCATTTTTTCCATAGTGTCCTGCCTAAACGTTTAATTGTTCGAAGTAATTCATTTCGCTCTAGCGAGCTACTCTTTGTATCTTTCCATTGTTTCGCATTTTTTCTAGGTGGAATCACCGCATGCCCTTGCCGATCTGCAATGACCTGACGGCATTGCTTGGTGTCATAAGCTCCATCGGTATAAACAGAGTCAATCCGCTCATCTTGTGGAATCTGATTAAGTAAATCACCAAGCACCTGTGAATCACTGACATTATTGGTTGTAAGCTGAACTGCTCGTATTTGTAGGGTTTTAGCATCTATACCAATATGAAGTTTACGCCATTGGCGACGATATTCAGGTCCATGTTTCTTGCGTTTCCATTCGCCCTCACCTAGAAACTTCATGCCTGTAGAGTCCATGAGTAGATGCAGCCCATCGCTACTTTTTTGGTAGCTGATTACAATATCAATATGCTTTTGTCTTCTACAAAGCGTGGTGTAATCTGGAGCTATCCAATTTAATCCGCAAAGTTTAATCAGACTTTGCACAAAGCCAGTGACCATACGTAAAGACAGACGGAATAAGGATTTAATCATTAAGCAGCATTGGATGGCTGCGTCGGAGTAGGTTTGATTTCGCCCTTGTTTGCCTTTTGATGGCGCATACCATTGCGTAGCAGGATCAAACCAAATGGCAATATTTCCGCGACTCATGAGTGCTCGGTTATATGCGGGCCAATTGGTTGTGCGGTAGATTTTGTGTGTAGGCTTCTTCATTTGAAAATTATATCGCTGAAAAACCCTTTACAGATAGGTTTGTGCAACAAAGCCCTTTATACTCGTTATATCTATTTTTTGTATTTAGTTTAGATAAAATCTTATAAAGCACAAAATTTATGCAAATTCTTATTTTTAAATAGATTAATTAAAAATAATATATTGTTTTCATTATAAAATTACAAACAAAATGCAAATTACTAATCTATAAATAAGATAAGTATTGAACTTTTATGCTCTATATCGAATATTACTTTGTTGATATGATGTGCAAAATTTAACGATTGAGCAGAGATGTTTCTAGTGAGTTGAAAAAGTTAATCTTTTTCAAAGCGAAAACACATATTCGACTGATATCGAATTGTGCGCTTACAAAACTCACATTACAGTCATATGCATCAAATCAGGAATGCCTGATTTAAAATCAATTGATCTCTCTATTGTTCAGCTAAGTTAAGCCTCGTTTGGATGCTTAATCGGGAAGAAAAAATGAAAAAAATTCTAGGAATTGCGCTGGGTTTATCTGTTGTTTTAACGGGTTGTAGCAAACCTGAAGCACCTGCGACAGATGCGGCTAAAACGGATACTGCAGCAGCTGAGCAAACAGTAACCATCGCATCGACTGGTTCTGATGCTGATATTTGGCGCCACATTGCAACTTTGCCAGAAACCAAAGCTGCTGGCTTAAAGTTAGACATTAAAAACTTCACTGACTATGTCGCAATGAACACCGCTGTTGCAAACAATGAAGTCGATGTCAACGCATTCCAATCTTATGCTTACCTCGTGGCATATAACGAAGCAAACACAGCAAAGATTGCTCCACTTTCAACGACCTACCTAGAGCCTATGGGCATCTATTCAAGCAAAGTAAAAACACTGGCTGAATTTAAAAATGGTGCAACGATTGCGATTCCAAATGATGGTGCGAACGAATCACGTGCATTGTTATTATTACAATCTGCGGGTCTAGTGAAGTTAAAAAATGACTTTGACTTCGTGAAAGGCACTTCTAAAGACATCGTTGAAAACAACAAAGCTCTCGTCATCAAGCCTATTCAAATGGCAACGGCTGTACGTGTGAAAGACGAAGTTGATGCCATTGTTTTGGGTAATACCCTTGCAATGGAAGGTGGTCTAAACGTATTGAAAGATGCGATTTACTATGAGCCAATCGATCAAACCACAAAAATGAATGTGAACGTACTTGCGGTGGCTGAAGCGCGTCAAAATGACCCTGTACTGAAAAAAGTCGGTGAGCTTTACCATGTCGCTGCAGTAGGCAAATATGTTCAAGAACATTTTGGCGGCACAAAAATTGATGTGAACAAGCCAGTAAGCTACCTTACTCAAGCTAAATAGTAATATAATCAAATCAACGAAACAGGCAAAGTCTCTTTGCCTGTTTTTTCATTTTTGTGTAGTTTTTGACGATATGATTCAATTTAAAAACATTTCAAAGCACTATCAGTTGAAGGGCCAAACCATTCCTGCACTGGACCAAATCAATTTGGACATTCCAGAAGGTAGTATTTTTGGCATTATTGGCTATAGTGGTGCAGGTAAAAGTACCCTCATTCGTTTGATCAATTTACTTGAACGCCCAACTCAAGGCCAAGTAATTATCAATCAGAAAGACTTTACTGCATTAGATGCAAAAGCATTACGTCAAGAACGTGCAAATATTGGCATGATTTTTCAGCATTTTAATTTACTGCAAACCAAAACCGTTGCAGCCAATATTGAAATGCCCATGAAACTTTTGGGTTATAGCAAAGTTGAACGTGAACAACGTTTGAATGAGCTACTTGAGTTTATTGACCTCAAACATAAAAAAGAAGCTTACCCAGATGAGCTCTCGGGTGGTCAAAAACAACGTGTCGGTATTGCACGTGCGCTTGCCAACCATCCTAAAATATTACTTTGTGACGAGGCAACTTCTGCACTAGACCCACAAACCACCAAATCGGTCTTGGACTTGCTCAAAAAAATCAATCAAGAGCAAGGCATTACCATCGTCATGGTGACGCATGAAATGGATGTGATCCAAAGCATCTGCTCACATGTGGCCGTGATGGAACTTGGCAAAGTGGTTGAAACTGGAAAAACAGTGGACTTATTTAGTCGCCCGCAACATGCAACAACACAGAATTTTATTCAAACGATTTTGCATCAACAGTTACCTATTAAGCTTCTGAATAACCTCGAACATAAGCATCATCATAGTATTTACCGCTTACAGTTCCTTGGTAACTCTGCACACGAAACCGTAATTCAAAACTTAATTAAACAGTTTGATATTAGTCTCAATATCCTGTTTGCCAACATGATTGAAATTGATGGCAATGTGATTGGACAAATGTTTGTTCAGCTCTTGGGAAATGAAAGCCTGATCGCTGAAGCGGTTGAGTTTTTAAAACAACATGGTGTGGCTGTTGAACAATCAGGAGAGCTGGCATGAGAGATTTAATTGTCCAGTGGTTAACTCAAATCACAGCACCTTTTTGGAAAAGCTCTTTATCGATTGATCAGTTTATTACCGCTTTGCAAGAAACATTTCATATGGTGTTTTTTGCAATGCTGTTTGGCTGTATTTGGGGCTTTATTCAGGCCATCATTTTATTGGTCACACGTCCTCATGGTATTTTGCCAAACAAAGCGATTTATCACAGCCTGAACCCGATTGTGAATGCTCTGCGCTCTCTACCCTTTATTATTTTGCTGATTGCGGTTTTACCTTTAACCAAACTCATCGTCGGAACATCGATTGGCACGTGGGCTGCAATTGTTCCGCTCACCATCTATGTCGGACCATACATTGGTCGTTTGGTGGAAACTTCATTACTGGAAGTGAATGAAGGCATTATCGAATCTGCACAAGCAATGGGTGCAACTCCGCTACAAATCATCTTCAAATTTATTCTACCTGAAGCACGCAGTTCACTGATTTTAAACTTAACCACAGCCACCATCAGCTTAATTGGTGCAACCGCGATGGCTGGCGCAGTGGGTGCAGGCGGTATTGGTGACCTTGCTATTTCTTATGGTTATCAACGTTTTGACACCAGTGTCGTAATACTCACAGTAATTGTGCTGTTGATCATGGTGCAAATTGTACAGTCTGTCGGGGATTGGCTATCTAAACTGCGCTAACAAAATTAAGCTCTCAATATTGGGAGCTTTTTTCAGGTCTAAATTTTATATAATGCGGCAAACAAAACCTTTAAAAGCTATAACATGAAAATAACAACTCTATTGATCAGTCTAAGTCTTTTGCCGATGCTCAGTCATGCAGCTTCAAATCCCTATAACTACGTCACCAGTGTGAAAGTGAATCAGGTTGAACTCAATGCACCCATGTCAGCACATCAAGTCAGTCAATTACTCGCTCATCCGAATGGAAAAACCAGCAAACGATATGCCGAATGTACAGGCAACTATGAATACAGTATTGCAAGTACCCAACCCAAAAGCCTAAAGTTTGAGATTTTTAACGAAGATAATCCAAAGATTCAGACTGAAAAATTCTATAAAGACAAAACGAATTTCAAACAACTCGGTCAAACCAAAGGCCGTGTTTGGCTTGACTGGAAAAGCACTCAAGCAATGAGCGAAAATATACGCGTGCAAAATATTCAGATCACACCAAATTATACTTTACAGCAGTTTAAACAAGACTTTAAATACAGTGCACAAGGCATAGTAGCATCAGGTGAAGCCCAAGTTTTGCTCTTGCAGCCCAATGAAATCAAAGCCTTTCTAAAAGAACCACAAAACTTTGCCCCACCCTACACGGCTTATCTCAACTTTGGTTTTAAAAATGGACGGTTAAGCAGCTTTGCCATTCAGCAAGCAGTGGCCTGCTAAAGGCTTTTTTTGTGCCAAAGAACAAGGGTGACATTGTCTTTTCTAAGTCGTTTTGAACTTACTGACAATAAAATAAACAGTCCAAACACTGTGTGCTATTAAATTTTGCCAATTCATTTGAATCGCACTCAGAATGAAGGCAGAGCATGTTAAACTATTCAGCGGTTTTTGCAGGGACTCACTTATGCACTTTGTACATCTTGGTATTCATACAGAATTTTCAATCACAGAATCAATTGTACGTATACCTGATTTAGTCAAAGCTGCTAAGGCAGAAGGTATGCCAGCCCTTGCCATTACTGACTTATCTAACTTACACGCTGCTGTAAAATTTTATGGTAAATGCTTAGATAATGGCATCAAACCGATTATGGGTTCAGAAGTTCGCTTGAACGATGCTGAACATCGCGTGACATTATTGGCGATGAGCAATGTTGGCTGGCGTAATCTAACCGAACTGGTTTCAGAAGGTTTTATCCGTGGTCAACAGCTTGATATTCCTTGCGTTGCAAAAGACTGGATTTTAGAACAAAACCATGACCTGATTGCGCTACTTGGCATGCGATCTGATGTCGGCAAAATGCTTTGTACATCGAATCCGCAAAAAGCCGAACCTTTACTCGAAGAATGGATTACAAAATTTGGCAATCGTGTTTATTTGGCTCTATGTCGAACAGAGCGTTCAGGCGAAGATGACTTCAATTATGAAGCCTTAAAACTGGCTAAAAAATACAATATTGGTGTAGTTGCGCACAACGATGTGCACTTCATGAAAGAAATAGACTTTGAGGCACACGAAGCTCGGGTCTGTATTGCCGATGGTTATGTATTAGGGGATAACCGTCGACCAAAAAATTACTCTCCAGAGCAATATTTTAAATCTGGCCAACAAATGGCGGAGTTATTTGCAGACATTCCCTCTGCACTTGAAAATACTTATCAGATTGCCAAACGTTGTAACGTTACCCTGCAATTAGGTAAATACTTCCTGCCTGACTACCCTATTCCAGAAGGCCATACCATCGACACCTACTTTGCACATTTATCCAAAGAAGGTTTAGAAGAACGTTTAGACTTTTTATATCCACCAGAAACGCGTGATGAATACTGGCCTGAAAAACGTAAAGAATACGATGATCGTTTAGAGTATGAAATCGGGACCATTCTTAAAATGGGTTTCCCGGGCTACTTCTTGATTGTCATGGACTTCATCCAATGGTCTAAAGGTAATGGCGTTCCCGTTGGTCCAGGTCGTGGTTCAGGTGCAGGCTCGCTTGTTGCCTACAGCTTAAAAATTACGGATCTCGATCCTCTCCCATACGGACTACTCTTTGAACGCTTCTTAAACCCAGAACGTGTTTCAATGCCCGATTTCGACGTCGATTTCTGTATTGCTGGTCGTGATCGTGTGATTGACTATGTGGCGCGTACATACGGACGCGATGCAGTATCACAAATTGCCACTTTCGGTACTATGGCAGCCAAAGGTGCCATTCGTGACGTGGCACGTGTCTTGGGTAAATCTTATGGTTTGGCAGACCGAATCTCAAAAATGATTCCGACCAAACCTTTAGGTTTAAGCCTCGAAGAATCCATTGAAGCAGAGCCACAGCTTAAAGATATTGTTACTAACCCATCCAACCCAGACAATGACGATGCCGCTGAAATTTGGGAAATGGCATTAAAACTCGAAGGCATTACCCGTAACACAGGTAAACACGCAGGTGGCGTGGTCATTTCCCCGACTAAAATTACCGACTTTTCTGCCGTGCTATGTGACGCAGATGGTACAGGTCGTGTTGCGCAGTATGATAAAGACGATGTTGAATCTGCAGGTCTAGTAAAGTTCGACTTCTTGGGTCTGCGCAACTTAACGGTCATTGAAGATGCCGTGAAGAATATCAATAAGCGCATTCAGCTAGATGTGCCTTTAGATATTGCTTTCATTCCGCTTGATGACAAAGATGCATACCTCATCTTTGCCAATGCCAACACCACAGCGGTCTTCCAGTTTGAATCCGTGGGCATGAAAAAAATGCTCAAGGAAGCACGTCCAAGCAAATTTGAAGAAATTATCGCCTTCGTATCCCTTTACCGTCCGGGCCCAATGGACCTGATTCCAGACTTTATCCACCGTATGCATGGTGGCGAGTTTGAATATCTTCACCCCCTACTTGAAGGTGTACTTGAGCCGACTTACGGCATTATGGTTTACCAAGAACAGGTAATGCAGGCAGCACAGTATTGTGCGGGCTATAGCTTGGGTGGTGCGGACTTACTACGTCGTGCGATGGGTAAGAAAAAGCCCGAAGAAATGGTCAAACAGCGCCAAATTTTCACGGAAGGTGCAGCCAAAAAAGACATTGATGAAGCCACTGCCAACCATATCTTTGACTATATGGAAAAGTTCGCAGGTTATGGCTTTAACAAATCGCATGCCGCTGCCTATGCCCTTGTAGCTTATCAAACGGCATGGCTCAAAGCGCATTATCCAGCTGAATTCTTAGCAGCGGTGATGTCATCGGAAATGCAAAACACCGATAACGTGGTGTTCTTGATTGATGACTGTCGCCACAATGATATAGAGGTATTGCCGCCTTCGGTCAATATGTCTATCTATCAATTCCATGCTTCGGACGATAAAACGATCGTTTATGGACTCGGTGCAATTAAAGGCGTCGGTGAAGCGGCGATGCAGTCGGTCATTGACTCGCGTATTCAAGATGGGCCTTATCGTGATTTGTTTGATTTCTGCCATCGTATTGATCTGAAAAAAATCAATAAACGGACTTTAGAAGCATTGATTCGCTCAGGTGCTTTAGACTGCCTCGGCATTGAGCGCTCAAGCCTAATGGCGCAGCTACCTGAAGCGGTACAAGCGGCAGATCAAGCTCGCTCAAACCGTGAAACAGGCATCATGGACTTGTTTGGTGAGGTTGAAGAAGTACAACGTAAACCCGCCAAACCTGTTAAACCTTGGTCAGATGAAGTCCGTCTCAAAGGTGAAAAAGACACTCTAGGGTTGTATTTAACCGGTCACCCAATTGATGTATATCGCACTGAGTTGAAAGCGTTTATTCCGAATAAAATTAATGAACTTACCCCAACCCGTCGTGGTGTTACTACGGTTTTTGCTGGGCTTGTGGTTGATGTAGCTAACTTCCCGAACCGAATGATGGTGACCTTAGATGATGGTACCTCACGGATCGAAGTCTCTGCGAACCATGAACGCTTTATGCGTTTTAAAGACATCATTCAAAATGAAAAAGTGGTGGTAATTGAAGGTGAAATTTACGAACGTGAAGGTTTTGACCGTCCAATGGGTCGCTTAACCAAAGCATTTACCCTAAATGAAATTCGTCAAAAACGCGCCAACTGTATTCAAATTCGTCTCGACCCAACACATAGCACAAAAACACTGAGCCAAGATTTAAAAAATATTCTTGCACCCTTTTGTAATGTCGATATGTGTAATCACATCCCACTGCAATTGCTGTTGGACTACCCGTATGCCACGGCTGAATTGCACTTAGGGATTAATTGGAAAGTGGCGCCACTGGATGACCTTCTGTCTAAACTGCGTGACTATTTTGGTAAAGAAAATCTTCATGTGGAATATCAAGTCAAATCCAAAGCAG
The DNA here is from genome assembly GCF_058599305.1 of Acinetobacter sp. CAU_H_S139_7. NCBI lineage: Bacteria > Pseudomonadati > Pseudomonadota > Gammaproteobacteria > Moraxellales > Moraxellaceae > Acinetobacter > Acinetobacter sp. CAU_H_S139_7. Next base: position 1,189,269 of record NZ_CM178651.1, on the reverse strand, counting down.
CCAAAGCGGTGAGCTATGAAGAAGCCAAACCTGTAGATGTACCACCGCCCCCTGCGGATATGAGCATGGATGATGCCATGGACTTATATCAAGCTGAAGTCGGTCAGTTCTCTTAATTATTTAAATTTTAAAGATTCATTGGAAAAATCATGAGCCAATTTGACAATGCCGCTGTTTCAGCGCATCTCTCCCATGTGCGTATTGTCATGGTCAATACCACACTCCCTGCAAACATTGGTAGCGCACTGCGCGCCATGAAAACGATGGGACTCTCAAAACTGGTTTTGGTTGCGCCAAAAACCTATCCGCATCCCAATATTGATGCTTTGGCTGCGGGTGCAACTGATTTAATTGAGCAGATTGAAATCGTTGAAACCCTTGCTGATGCCATCAAAGACTGCCATTTAGTGTTTGGCACGAGTGCGCGTAGTCGTACCATTCCTTGGCCTTTGCTAGACGCACGTCCCGCAGCTGAAAAATCAATTTCAGCAGTGGTGAATGATCAGCAAGACGTTGCTGTTGTATTTGGCCGTGAAGACCGCGGACTGACCAACGAAGAACTCGCCATGGCTAACTATCATGTCACCATTCCTGTAAATACAGACTATGGTGTACTAAATGTGGCTCAAGCGATTCAAGTGATTTGTTATGAAATGCGTATGGCCACACTGGCTGCTGTGGAAAGCGGTAAAGATGAAACTGCAACCATGCCTGTAACAGATACTGAGTCTATGCAATGGGATGAGCCTTTGGTCACCCATGAGCAAATGGAACAGTTCTACCCGCACATTGAAAAAATGTTGGCCGAGATTGAATTTTTAGATCCAAAAAATCCTCGATTACTGCCTTTACGCTTGCGTCGTCTTTTTGGACGTATACAATTAGATCGTATGGAATATCATTTACTTCGTGGTATTTTTAGTCGTGTACAAGCTTTAAATAACGGCACATGGAAAAAGTCAAATACGGATCAAACAGAGGATCAATCTAATGCTTAAACAGCTCAAAGAAGATATACAAGCTGTATTCGCGCGCGATCCTGCGGCACGAAACACTTTAGAAGTTCTAACCACATATCCAGGCATTCATGCCTTGATCATGCACCGCATGGCGCATGAGTTATGGAAAAAAGAATGTAAAGGCTCAGCTCGTTTATTATCTTCTTTTAGCCGATTTGCAACAGGTATTGAAATTCACCCGGGTGCTAAAATTGGTCGTCGTTTTTTTATTGACCATGGCATGGGCGTCGTGATTGGTGAAACCGCTGAAATTGGCGACGATGTGACCTTATATCACGGTGTCACTTTAGGTGGAACCACATGGAATAAAGGCAAACGTCACCCGACCTTAGAAGACGGTGTGGTGGTTGGTGCTGGTGCTAAAATTTTAGGCCCTTTTACTGTTGGTAAAAATGCGAAAGTCGGCTCAAATGCAGTCGTCACCAAAGCAGTTCCAGCCGACACCACAGCAGTTGGTAACCCTGCACGCTTTATTTCTAAAGATAAACCGAAAGATGAAGCAGAAACACGTCGTCGCGATTATGCAGAAAGTATTGGTTTCCAACCTTATGCTGCAACGCAAGACCAGTCTGATCCAATTCTTGAAGGTATGCGTGTTCTACTTGACCGTATTCAGCTGAATGAGAAACGGATGAGCACCCTATGCCAACGTTTGTCTTTGCTTGATCCAACTTTTAAAAAGCAACAACAAAATGAACAACCCTTTAGTGCTGAAGAATTGAAAATTTTGGAAGATGTACGCCGCGAATGTGAAGCTCAAAGCCTACCATCCAATGACTAAACATGAAAAGTGTTAGTTTTTGAAACCCTGCCTATAGCAAACCTTGCATGTTCATCAGAGTTTTTTTAGACTGACGAACATGCCTTTTATACCACTTCTTAAAATAATGAATGGATGAACCTTATGATGCTTAAACCCTTAGCGGTTGCTGTTCTTGCTGTCTCGTTTTTAACAGCGTGTAGCTCAAACCCAACGAAGAACAATAGCGATACCATCGTTTTTACAGAGCCTGAATTAACTGCACCATTTTATGCACTCAATCCATTTAATTATGATGCGCCACCTCCATTTGAAATTAACTTAAAAAAAGCAGCGGCTCAACCCGTAACTAAAATGGAAGTGACTCGCTCTGACGATCCATCTAAAAAACTGGTTTTAGACACCAATAAACTGATTATTCCAACCGTAAACAGCAAAGACCGTCAGTTGAAGTTTGCCGTACTGGCGGGCGACAATGAAGTCGACATTACTGAAATTGATGACTTCTTACAGTTGGTTGAAGGCAAAGCCCGTCACTACCCACCACGCTTTACAGAACGCCAAGAACGTAAAGGTTTTGAGTTAAAACTAAAAGAAGTGACACAACAGCTCGATACGTTAGCGTCGAAAGACAATGCTTCATTTGATGTACTGGTTCGTGCGTTCAAAGCTAGCGTTATGGCACGTAATTTAGACCTTGGTTCAGTCTATACCACCAAGTCTTTGGCTTATGCACAGCGTATTTTAAAAATTAACCAAGAAGACCCTGAAGCAAACTTCTGGTTCGGTTTTGCCTTGTCTGAAGGTGGTGGTCAACGTGAAGCGATGCCATACCTCGATAAAGCAATGAAATCTGGTGTTCAAGAAGCCTATTTAGCGACAGCAAATAACTACATCGCGATGGAACAAAAGAAAAATGCGGTGCAAACCTTGAAAAACTACAAGCTGAAATATCCGCAAGAAGCTGAAGTTGCGGATCGCTTGATTAATGAAATTGAAAAACAAGGTCGTTGGAATGTTTGGCAAGTTCTAAATACTGCAAAATAATCCCATCATTTATGATGTACCTAAAAATAGACCGAATTTTCGGTCTATTTTTATTTTAGGCGAATTGATAAATCCGAGAATTATCGTATGATTTAAAAAATTCAAAAGAATAAACGGTAGTCGACGCTTTTTATGCCTAAATACATCCGTAGCACCTTGATGATGACCACTCTCGTTTCGCTTTTGAGTGGTTGCCAAGTGGTCAGTGTGAAAAATCAATCACTGAACGTCACGATTACCAATGAGCGTGAGAGTATTTTAACGCGGGATAAGCTCAGTGAAGCGAGTCTAAACGTGCTGTCTATGACAGGCCGAGAAGCAAAAATCTGTTCAGAGCAACCTGAGGAATGTGTCAGCGAACTCAAACAAATTCCACAAATTCAAGATGAACAGCTCCTCTCTACTGCTAGCGAACTTTATCTCGCTAAAGCACTTTCCTTAGAAAAATCATCAGCCTGTAAAGTGAGTATTTTAGCCAAGACCCAGTCGGAAGAAAAACAGGCGCTGCAAAAACAAAACTACCAAAGCTGCTTAGATCAACAACTTGGCATGCTGGATAAAAGCATTCGCTATAGTTATGCCTACATGTTTAACACCAAACGTGGCCCGCAAGACCGTATTTTTGATAACAGACAAGTCCAACTCCGTGACTTTTATAACCAAGCTATCGCTAAACTTGTAAATAGTTATGGCCTGCGCCATGGGCCATCTGAAGTCGGTAATCAAATAAAAGTGGGACAAAGTATTTACCGCATAAATTATGATAACTACCCACTTTTAAAAAACCGTCAAGTTGAACAACTGATGTCAACTTACAATATGAACTTTTCAGGCCTGCGCTCTATCACACGTCGCGATGGTTTTGGTTCAGAGTTTCTGATTGTCCTCCCACCTGAGCACAATGACACCTCACCCGAAAAAACCAAATATATTGTCGATCCACTGCATTATCAGTACACCAATGGTCGTAATCCTAACATTCACAATGCCCGTTATTTAGCGGCGACCATTACTGCACAGCCACGCTCTGCATCCAGTATCGATGAAATCTTAAATAACCCTGAGTTTGAAATCTCAGCCTATGATCCCTATAAGTTTGAATCTGCGAAAATTGCGGGCAAAAGCTACCCACTCGCTGCAAACTTTTCTGCGCCTTATGGCTTATGGTTAGCACAAAACAATTTAGGTAAAGCAGCGTATTTATCACTGATTGATCGTGATGCACGCCTCACTATGCCGCACCTATACATGCTTGAGCCGTACAACCCAAATAAAAAAGTGGTGGTGCTCGTTCACGGTCTAGCCAGTAGCCCAGAGGCATGGATTCGTTTGACGAATGATGTCATGGGCGATCCCGTGCTACGTGAGCACTATCAAGTCTGGCAAGTGTTCTACTCGACCAATATGCCAATTTTGGAAAGTCGTTTCCAAATCTATGCAATCATTCAACAAAGTTTTAATTTAGTAGACAACAAATCACCTGCTAAAAAAGATGCGGTACTCATTGGACATAGTATGGGAGGAATTATTGCTAGACTCCTCGTGAGTGATGCAGATTTAACACCTTCAGCAATCAAATTATTTCCAAACCGTCGTGTTCAACAGTTCGAAAAAGACCCTCTATTTAAAGCACGTTTGGACATGAAACCTATTCCAAACTTTAGCCGTGCAATCTTCTTAGCCGCCCCACATAGAGGAACAGAGTTTGCCGACCGTTGGTTTACTCTTGCTGCCCGTAAAGTAATCAAGCTACCAGGCGCTTTCTTGGGTGCACTCACAGATGTCCTACAAAGTAGTGACCCAGATTTGCAAGACTTCGTCAAAGACATCGGGCAAGGGTTGATTCAAAATGGTCCTAGTGACCTCAGTAAAAACTCAAAATTTACTGAATTAACAAAAAATGTTGTCCCATATAAAGGGATAAAGTTCCATAGCATTATGGGGAATACGACTAAAAGTGATGACCTCAATATCATTACAGATAATGTCGTGCCTTATACGAGTGCCCATCTAGATGGTGCATTGTCTGAGAAGATTATTAAAGGTGGACATTCTATTCAAGAAACGCCTGAAGCCGTTCTAGAGTTACGTCGTATCCTGCGGTTGCACCTGACTGAACTCGGTCTGTATAAACCTTAAATCTTTAAAAGCCTAAACACATGTTTAGGCTCTTTTATTTTTGCTTTACGCCTAAGCCTACAGCAATAATCACTTGGCTGTTTAACAACTGTTCGCTTTATAGATGATTTATTGTTTAGTCGTTTTCAATTTTGCTAAGATATTGCCATTCATACAATAGCTGTTCATAGCGCATAAATACACACGGTAAGCGGTGTCGCTCGGTCTATTTTTATATTGTGTATTTTCAAAGATTTAAGGATTTCACCTACATGAGCAATTCGGGAATCATCACTGATTTGTCCACCCTCACCCCTATGATGCAACAGTACATGGGCGTCAAAATGCAACATCCGCACTCTTTGATGTTCTATCGTATGGGTGACTTCTACGAGCTATTTTTTGAAGATGCACATAAGGCCGCTAAACTTCTCGGAATTACCCTGACCCATCGTGGCAAAGCCAATGGTGAACCCATCCCTATGGCAGGTGTTCCTTACCATGCAGCTGAAGGCTACCTTGCTCGCTTAGTGAAAAAAGGCGAAACCGTCGTTATTTGCGAGCAAATTGGTGAAGTTACAGGTAAGGCCCCTGTTGAACGTGGTGTTGTCCGGATTATTACCCCAGGTACACTGACTGACGATGCTTTACTGACTGCACATCAAAGTTCAAACCTTGTGGCGCTTTGCGTACAACAAAATGAAATTGGTATTGCATTGTTAGATTTAAGTGCAGGTTTATTCAAAGTTCAACAACAAGAGTTCCAACTTGAACAACTCGGTATTGAACTGTCTCGCCTCATGCCAAGTGAAATTTTGGTCGATGAAAATATTGTCGACCCCAATATCATTGAACACATTAAAAAACTGCTCGACTGCCCTGTGACACGCCGTCCGAATGTCGACTTTAATTTAAACAATGCACAAAAAACCTTATGTGATCAGTTTGAAGTATCGACTTTAGCTGGTTTCGGTATTGACCATTTGCCACTTGCCAAAGCAGCAGCAGCATCTCTGATTCATTATGCCAAAGAAACGCAAAAGACTGCCTTGCCGCATATTCGTTCGATTCAACTAGAACAAAGCAGTGATTTCATTGCGCTTGACCCTGTGACACGTAGAAACTTAGAGCTGGTTGAGCCTCTGTTTGAACACGGCACGTCATTATTTCAACTCATCAATGACTGTCAAACAGCAATGGGTGGACGTTTACTTAGTCGTACGCTGATGCAACCGTTACGTGATACCAAGCTCTTAGACGCACGTTTAGATGCCACCAAGAGTCTTGTGGATGGTTACCATGAATCACCAGTCCGTTTAGTATTAAAAGAGATTGGAGACATTGAACGTGTTCTCAGCCGTGTGGCTTTAGGCAGTGCCCGTCCACGCGATTTGGTACAGCTGCGTCAAGCCTGTGCGCAAGTGCCTTATTTGCGCCATGCTATTCAGCCCGTGATCCAAAGCAAACAGTCTGCACTCATTACCCAATTGAATGAGGAATTGGGTGATTTCCATGGCTTACATCAACGTTTAATGTCTGCCATCGTTGAACATCCACCTGTGCTTTTACGGGATGGAAATGTAATAGCCGAAGGCTTCGATCATGAACTCGATGAACTCCGTAAAATCCGCGATCATGCAGGACAGTACTTGATCGACCTTGAAATTCAAGAACGTCAAAATACTGGAATTTCGACCTTAAAAATTGGTTATAACCGTGTCAGCGGGTACTACATTGAACTGACCCGTGCGCAAGCCGAGCAAGCGCCTGATCACTACATTCGACGTCAAACCTTGAAAAATGCTGAGCGTTATATCACGCCTGAGCTGAAAAGCTTTGAAGACAAAGTGCTTTCAAGTGAATCCCGTGCATTAGCTCGCGAAAAAATGCTGTTCGAAATGCTTTTAGATGAACTCCGCGCCGACATTGGTCATTTACAAATGATGAGTAGCGCTATTGCGCAAATCGACCTCTTAGCCAACTTTGCACATCAGGCTCGCTTACGCAATTGGTCACGTCCTGAGTATAGTCCAGAAATTGGGGTTAAAATTATTGCGGGACGTCATCCAGTGGTTGAGGCTTTGAATAAGGCTACATTTACACCGAATGACACGACACTTGATTTCAACCACCGCATGGCCATTATTACTGGCCCTAACATGGGTGGTAAATCAACCTTTATGCGTCAAACGGCTTTAATTAGCCTATTGGCCTATTGTGGCTCATATGTACCTGCCCAATCGGCAGTATTAGGTCCAATTGACCGAATCTTTACCCGTATTGGTTCTGCGGATGACCTATCTACAGGCAAATCGACCTTTATGGTGGAAATGACTGAGACCTCGCAAATCCTACATCATGCAACCAATCAGTCACTGGTTCTGATGGATGAAGTTGGTCGTGGCACCAGTACCTATGATGGTTTATCTTTGGCATGGGCTTGCGTACTCGACTTAACCAAACGCATTAAATGCTTATGTTTATTTGCCACGCATTACTTTGAACTAACCGAACTGGCCAAAGAAACCGTAATTGATAACTATCATGTCACCGCAAAAGAACTCAATGGCAACCTCATTTTGTTACATAAAGTCCAACATGGGCCAGCGAGTCAAAGTCACGGCTTACAGGTAGCAAAATTGGCGGGTATTCCTGCCAGTGTGATCAAAGAAGCACAAAATCGTCTGAAAATTTTAGAGAAGCAACAACTGCAAAAACCTAAAGTCATTCAAAATGATTTGTTTGCTGTAATAGAAACGCCTGAACTTGAAATTATTGAACGTGTGGTCGAAATTGAGAAACCTTCTGCCGCACTTGAACTACTCAAGAGCATTGATGTCGATAACTTAAGCCCACGTGAAGCGTTACAGCAGCTTTATGCATTGAAAGATCAGTTACATTCATAGTAGTTTTCTATTTTTGTAACCCATCTAGACCGTCAAAATGACGGTCTTTTTTATTGTCAAAAGCAGTTTTCAGCAGAATATTCAGTTTTTATCAAATTTAACAGCCGTGCATATAACAAATATCAATAAAAGCAATTGTTAGTTGGTGCTGTTTTTGCCTAAAATACACATTAGTTATTAGAACCATATTTTTAGGTAGCCTTCGCCATGACCTTTGTTGTCACTGAAAATTGTATTAAATGTAAATATCAAGACTGCGTAGAAGTTTGTCCAGTAGACTGTTTCTATGAAGGTCCAAACTTTCTAGTGATCAATCCGGATGAATGTATCGATTGCGCACTGTGTGAACCTGAATGTCCAGCAAATGCAATTTTCTCTGAAGATGAACTGCCAGAAGGTCAAGAAGTATTTATTGAACTAAATGCTGAATTATCACAAACTTGGCCGAACATTACCCAGATTGGTGACCAACCTGCTGACCGTGAAGAATGGAACGGTAAAACAGATAAGTTACAATTCTTAGAAAAGTAAGCCAGAAAAAGATCAGCATAAGCTGATCTTTTTTTATACCTAAAACACACATTTGATTGCAATATTTCCAATTTTTCCTCACAAATTTGGATTAAAATAATAAGCGTATTTTTTAAATATTTGATTTCTATAATGAAGAAATTTTTAAAGGGATTATTTGCGGTTAGCATAATCCCCTTGGTGATGATTGGCTGTACGACTTCATCCCACAAAGGACAGACCATCACAACTCCTGATGGAAAACGTATTTTTATCCCGCAAGAGAAAATTAGTTTTGACCGCCCTGCTCCACCTAAAATTATTCCTTATAACTACAATTCATGGATGTCTGTCGGTGACACGCTAGCACGCGTACGTGAGTATGAAGTTTTTCTTGAACGCAATGGTGTGGGAAATATCATCCCAAGCTTTGAACTGCTCAGAACAGCGCGTGATTGGCAAAAATGTGGTCGTTCACAATACATGATTCCAAACCGTGAACTTTGGAAAAACCAAATTGCGACCTTAAAAGTTTTTAAATACTTAGTTGCAGCCAAAGTACTGACCGATTTTGAAGTCACTTCAGTTTATCGAGATCTGCCTTTAAACCAATGTGCTGGCGGTGCAAACTCGTCACGCCACTTATTCAATTCTGCCATCGATTTTCGAATTGGGTCTGAAAACCCGCAACCCGAAGATTATGCTTACATTGAAAATACAAAATATCGTCTATGCCAATTTTGGACCCAACATGGTCAGAGCTTGAACATGGGCTTAGGTTTATATGCTTCTGGCCAGATTCACATTGATACCCAAGGATATCGTACATGGGGCCCAGACCTCAGTCGCAATTCTTCGATGTGTAGTTACTAATCTTTAAAAATTAAAAGGGGTCAATATGACCTCTTTTTTTTTGAGCATTGATTTCAACAAATATGGTCGGAAAAATTGCACTCTGAAAATAAAAGTTTAAAATGCTCCACATCGCAACCAAGGTGAACATGCTATGCAACAAATGTGGACAGAGATTGATAACTATATCGATGCACATTTAATTCCTGAAGACCCCATTCTACTGCAAACTTTAGAAAATACAGAGAAGCATGGTTTTCCAGATCACTTAGCTGTTGCACCGAACCAAGGCATGCTTTTACAAATGCTGATTCAAATGAATCAATGCAAGCGTGTACTTGAGCTCGGCACTTTTGCTGCCTATAGCACCATGTGGTTAGCGCGTGCCTTACCTGAAGATGGTTATATTTTAACGATTGAAGGTCGTGATACGCATGCCGCGATGGGTCAAGAAAATATCGACAAAGCTCAGCTCAAACAAACCATTGAACTCAAATGTGGGCGTGCAGCAGATATCCTTAAATCACTGCCTGCAGACATTGACCCTTTTGACTTTATTTTTATTGATGCCGATAAACAAAGCTACCCAGAGTATTTGGAATTAAGCCTGAATCTATCTCATTCAGGTACTTTGATTTTCCTCGATAACGTGATTCGTGCAGGCGATATTATCAATCCTGAAAATCATAAACCAAGTATTGAAGGGATTCGAGATATGTTCAAAGCGATGCAAAACCATCCGAAAATTTTGTCGTGCACCGCACTTCAAACGGTCGGTAGCAAAGGACATGATGGATTTGCCTTAGCTATTGTAAAATAAGCTAAAACTTAGATTAAAAAACAATCGATTAATTTAAGCTTATATAAATTATAAACTTACATTTACTGTCCATATAGTTATCCACAATTAATGCGGATAACTATGGATAAAACAGTTTCAATTTAGATAAATCACTCTAAATTAACGGGCGACCAGTAAAGGAACTTTGGCATTCCTAAAAATGGTCGTTGCAATGCTGCCCAAGAAGAACTGATGAATTTTACTGTGGCTGAACGCACCAAGCACAATCAGTTGTATGCCATGCTCATTTTGGTATTCCAGAATATTTTCAGCCACGTCGCCATAACGATATTCTGTAATTACATCCAAATTCGCATCTTTCAAATACTGTTCAGGCTCTCTTAAAATTTCAGGGTGGTCACCGACATAGACCAAATGGCACTGTAAGAGGCGCAGTAGATCACTTTGCGCAATCCGTTTCATCATCTTCACACACGTCGGTGAATACTCGTAGGCAAAGATAAAGCGCGTAGGTGGCTTAAAGCTATCGCCTACCGTCATGACGGTACAGTTTGCTCCGCGGATAAAGTTCTCAACATTACTGCCCAACGGTTTATTGCGTTCAGCCGATTTCTCACCCACACGGCCAATCACCACAATGTCATCTTCATGCAATAAGTTAAAACTTTGCTCTAGAAAGTCACCCTTTTCTTGAATATGTGTCGTATGCAGGCCATGCGTTTCGAGAATGAGTTTAGAAATATGATCGAGTAAATTATTGCTATAACTGAGCGCAAGTTCACTTTGTTTTTGCTCTAATTCAGCTAGCTCTTTGAGCAACATTGCATTGCTTTCAAATCCAATTACCCCACTAATTTCACCTAAGTGATAACTTGCAGGATAATAATCCAAAACTTGTAAAAGGACCAATTCCCGCCCCGTCTGCTTTGCAATCCACGCCGCAGCTTCTGCTAGGGCATTAATACAAGGGGAGGAATCAATACATGCAATGACTCGTTTCATTATCGCCTCTCATTACACCGCATTTGGTATAAGGTCTCATTGTTGTTCTAAACTTAGCATATCTTTTTTTTTGATGGCAGGTTTTTATGTAATTAAGTATTGATAAATGTTCAATATTTTTTGATATCTTAATCACGTAAACGAATAAACTGTGCGGGATTGCCAGCAACAATCGATTGCTCGGCGATATCTTTGGTTACCATACTATTCATTCCCACCACTGCATGTGCACCAATTTTCACCCCATCTTTCACACCCACATGTGCACCCAACCAAACATCCCGACCAATTTCTATCCCTTGTGAACGCACAGGTTGCTGATAAATCGGATCACTGAGTGCCATGCCATGATCAAAGGCATACAAGTGACAATAGGCCGCAATACGCACTTGATCATGTAACTTAATCCCCACACGTCCACCATCTAAAATACAATGATGGTTAATCGCAACTTCACTGCCGATCTCTAAAGGCCCATGCAAAGTACAATCGGCAGCAATAAAGGTGTTGTCCCCAATGACAATTTTACGACCAGGCTCTGCAAATATGTGTGCCAATGGAGAAATAAAACAGTTTTGACCAATTTCAACGGTTTCCATTTCCATTAAATAAGCTTGGTATTCTTGCTGCCATGCTTCAGCCCACACACGGTTTTTAGGCTTGAGCGACCAATACAACCAAGGCATATAGTTTAAGCGATGCTTATGCTGCTCACGATATTTTAATAAGGGATCAGTCATGATGGTTATCCACAATTTTTAACGCTTCACGTCCACGGGTTACGTCTTGTATTTTAAGTCTGAGCACTTCAATCTGATGCACTTGTAATAATGCTTCTACAAGCACGCCATCCGCAGTATATTGCTCATTAAACTCAATCTGCTGGCTATTCAGCTCATACTGGAAAATCGCCCATTCATTAAATTGGCAGGCAAAATGCACTTTTTTCTTCTCAATGAGCTCTATTTTTTCAGCCAACAGTAAACACTGTCCTGCTGTTCCACCATAAGCACGTACCAGCCCGCCTGTGCCTAGCTTGACACCACCATACCAACGATTGACTAAAACCAAAACATTGGTCAGTTCATTGCCTTCAATGGTCGCTAAAATAGGACGACCTGCAGTACCTGAAGGTTCACCGTCATCATTAAAACGAACATTATGACCAATTTTCCATGCCCAGCACTGATGCGTGGTACTGATATCTTTATATTGCTCTAGAAAATCTTTAACAGCTTGTTCATTTTCTACAGGCACAGCAAAAGCTTGAAAACGACTTTTTTTAATGTCTTCTTCATAGCTCATTAAACTAGAGATGGTAAATGGCATAGCGTAATTTTTAAAAATTTCACAAAAAATTATAACGTATTTTCAATCAGCTATCGTATGAAAATGGCTTTTCGCTTTAAGCCAACACGAAAAAAGATATGCATATTGTGTAGCATGCTGAAAAAGCGATTTCAAAAGGATGGCAGGGTGCGCGGTTTGAATATAAAGAAATGCCCTATTCTTAATTCAATGCAGAGCGATGCATTAAAAATATGACAGGGAAATCTGCGCCAATTATTTTCATTGACGCAGAAAAAGCTTATACAGTGAAGTCATCACCAAGGTAAACTTGACGCACGGTTTCATTGGCTAAGATTTCATCTGGAGAACCTTCAGCAATCACCGCACCCTCACTCACGATATAAGCACGTTCACAAATCGCCAAAGTCTCACGAACGTTATGATCCGTAATAAGAACGCCAATACCACGGTCTTTTAGGGTACGAATAATATCTTTAATGTCACCCACTGAAATTGGGTCAACCCCAGCAAAAGGTTCATCGAGCAACATAAATTTTGGATCGGCTGCCAACGCACGTGCAATTTCAGCACGACGACGTTCACCACCAGACACACTCATACCCAATGAATCTTTAATATGGCTAATTTTGAAATCGGCTAATAATTCATGCAGACGCTGTTTACGTTGTTCTTTATTTAGATCTTTGCGCGTTTCCAAAATCGACATAATATTTTCAGAAATAGTGAGTTTTCTAAAAATTGAGGCTTCTTGAGGTAAGTAACCAATGCCTTTACGTGCACGTTCATGCATGGCCAAATCAGACATGTCTAGGTCATCAAGATGAATTTCACCTTTGTCCATACGCACCAGTCCAACCACCATATAGAAACTGGTGGTTTTCCCAGCACCATTAGGGCCCAGTAAACCTACGATTTGTCCGCTTTGCATGCTAAAAGATACATCTTTCACTACCCAACGCTTACTGTAGTTTTTCGCGAGATGCTTAATACATAGGGTTTGTGGCTGATTGAGAGTTTGCTCCATTAGTCACGCGCTCCTGGGAAGGATTGAGAACCTGAAGGTGGGATCACAATCTTAACACGACCACTCGACGAACCACTGTTATTTGGTGTACCAATCGCTTCGATATCACCTTTATTCATACTATAACGCAATGTATTACCGCGAATACTGGCACCATCTTGTTCTAGAAGTGCACTGCCCGATAAGGTAATAATGCCTGTTTCTGCATTATAAATAATTTTTTGCGCCTGACCTTTGGCAATACCTTTGTTGGTACTAACTTGTTGTTGGAAACGTGCAGGCTTACCATTGGCCGTAATGGTGCTAATTTGACGGGTTTGATTTAAATTGGCAACAATCGAATCCGCTTGTAGTTTCATCGTACCCTGTTCAATGATGACATTGCCTGTGTACGTCGTAACACCCGTTTTTTCATTAAAAGTTGCACGATCTGCCACCAACGAAATCGCTTTACTACGGTCACTTGGCAATGCCAAAGCAAAAGTTGAAACAGCCACACCTAAACTCAGTGCAAGTGTTTGCTTGAGGAAAGTTTTCGAAATAGAAAATTTTGGATTATGGTTCATACTTCCCTCGAATATGGAAAAAGTCATATTGACCCGTATTTAAATTCGCTTTTAAGCCCTGACTAACAAATTCGGCTTGTGGTGTCGTAACAACCACTTGATGCTGAGATTCAAGTTCACGCGTCTGTGGAAACGCAGTCAGTTCTGCGGTTTCAAACTGCATCTGACCTTGATCCAACATTTTCTTTGCAACCACTTGGTTTGTCAGAACGACTTTTTCGTTGTCGTTAATACCATTGGCTTGCTTGGCATAGAAAGTTGCATCCACTTTTCCATCTTTATACATCTCAGCATTTAAGTTCTCTAACTTAGAGGTCTTCTTTTGCATATCCTGCTCAAGACGGTCTACTTTTGCGCGGACGTATAAATGACCCTGCTCATCTGTTTGAGTCAGTTGGATCTGTTCAGCAGAATAGGTCATGCTTTGCGCACCATCGACCTCGAGCTTTTGCCCTTTTCCGCTGTAATAGTAATAACCACTACTGATAGCCGCAATGGCTACAGCAGTGATATATAAAACTTTAGTATCCATAAATGTTAACTAAACTCTCATGCATGCATACAGATTAATGCGGGACTGCGGTGTACTTTTCAAGTAAAGTTTCGTATACACCTTTGGCTTGTAAAATCATATCGCAGATTTCGCGTACCGCGCCACGTCCACCCATCGCTTGAGTCACCAAATCGGCACGACGACGTACTTCTAAATGACCATTTGGCACGGTCACTTTCATGCCTGCAATGGCAAATGCAGATAGGTCAGGCCAGTCATCACCCATGTATAAACAATCTTCGGCTGAAATACCAAATTTTGCACAAGCCTCACGCAGTGCAACACCTTTGTCTTCACGGCCTTGATAAACAAGGTCTACGCCCAAATCAGACATCCGTTTTTCTACGATCTGACTTTTACGCCCTGTGATAATAATCACTTTCACACCAGCTTGCTGAACCAGTTTCATGCCTAAGCCATCACGGATATCGAAAGATTTGATTTCGTCTCCAGAATTGGTCAAAGTCACAAAACCATCACTTAAAATACCATCAACATCCAAAACTAGAGCTTCTACATAACGCGCTTGTTCTAACAAAATATAAGAAGCCATTTTTTAATTTACCCCAGCTTGAATCAGGTCATGCATACTCAAAACACCAATGACTTTATTGCTCTCATCAACAACGACAAATTGGTTAATTTTCTTTTCATTCATTCGCTCTAATGCTTCAACAGCACGTGCTTCCGGTGAAATCGTCAGCGGGCTCTTAATCATCACATCAGACACCGCCAAGTTCACATCAAAACCTTGCTGTTTATCAATCAAACGGCGTAAGTCACCATCGGTAAAAATCCCCAATAGATGATCATTGTCATCCACAATTGTGGTTAAACCTAGGCGTTTGTTAGAGATTTCGTACAGAACTTTGTTCATTGCTGTATTTGGAGACACTTTCGGTAGTTCGTCTCCAGTGTGCATTAAATGCTTCACATGTAATAACAAGCGTTTACCCAAAGCACCCGCAGGATGCGAGCGTGCAAAGTCATCTGAAGTAAACCCGCGTGCATCTAACAGTGCAACAGCCAATGCATCACCCAAAGCTAAAGTCGCCGTTGTACTCGATGTTGGTGCTAGACCTAATGGACAAGCTTCTTGAATATTGCCCAACGTCAGCGCCACATCTGCATTTTGTGGCATCGGCCCACGGTCATCACCGCTGATGGTAATTAAAGGCACACCCAAATATTTGATCAAAGGCATCAGCATCATGATTTCATCACTCTTGCCTGAGTTTGAAATCGCAATCAGCACATCACCTGCAACCAACATCCCTAAATCACCATGCCCCGCTTCACCTGGGTGCATAAAGAATGATGGCGTACCTGTAGAGGCAAAGGTGGCTGCCATTTTTCGGCCAATATGTCCTGATTTACCCATGCCAGTAATGACTAAGCGACCTTTGCACTTTAAGATAATTTCACAAGCACGGCTAAAACGATCATCGATTTGCTTAGCAAGCACCGAGAGTGCCTGACGCTCTATCTCTAGTGTTTCTAAAGCAACTTTTTGGAAATCAATGGGATTTGACATATTTTCAGAATTCAACGTTGTTTTACCTGAACCGTGTGACGAAATGAAACGTCAGCACATAAAAATAATTTTCGCAATTTTATCATATCTCTGTAGACAACTAGCGCGGAAATCTTTGGATTTTCACAACATATCTACAAATGTGTTTTGCTGATGATGGAAGACCTTTGTTTCAAGTGCATATAGCTCGCTCCCTTTTTATTATTTTTTCTTTCGACCACGTATGACTGCACATCTTTCACGCTGAGAGGCTCTTATTAATTTCTTAACTTAAGTGAAATAAAAAGTAGCCACCACAAAGCTAAACAATGTCGCTAATTCAATTATTTCAATACTGGCACCAATGGTATCTCCCGTCACACCACCAATACGCTGTATAAATTTATACCGCAAATACCATAATACCAGATAAAAAGTGGCAATCACCACAACACCAATCCATGTCCAATACAAAGCCACCAAAGGTATCAGCAGTAAAAGTGCCATTGCAATTGGTCGTGCTAAATGTTGGCCCAACTGGCTGCCGAGTCCTTTAGCACGCACATAGTCTGTGCTTAAAAAGAAAAATAGCGGCACAAGACGCCCTAAGACAGGAAATAAAATGAGTGTGCTATAACACTGCTGCTGCAATAACACATACAGTGCAGACCACTTTAATATGCATACAATGACAAGGCTGAGTACACCTATCGGCCCACAACTCGGATCTTTCATGATCTCAAGTGTGCGTGCTTTATCGCCAAAACCACCGACCCAAGCATCTGCGGTATCGGCCAAACCATCCAGATGCAAACCACCCGTCAGCCAAATCCATAGCACCAGAATCACACTGCTTAACAGCACAAGTGGCAAAGCATACAATAACAGGGTTATCCCATACAGAATGGCTCCTATGAGCAAACCCACCACAGGATAAAATAACAGTGCTTGCGCATTTTGCTGAGGCGTTGGCATTGTGCTTAAACGAACTGGAAACGTCGTTAAAAACTGCAGTGCAATCCAAAAAGGTGTCATTACACATCCTCACTTTGAATAAACTGAAGTTGTCCTTCATCGAATACAAAACGGTTCAACTGTCCCAACTCTGCTGACATTTTTAAAAGGTCATTAGCGTTTTGCTTCAGCGCTTGGCATTTTAAGAGTTTAATCACTCCACCATGGGAAATAATCAATGCGCGTGTCCAGCCCTGCGCATACATTTGTTGGGTCAAGGTCTCTACAGACTCTAGAACACGACTTTTAAATGCCAATAAGCTTTCTGCCTGGGGCGGTGTAAAGCTTAACGGTTTTTGCCAAAATTGAGCCAATTCATCTGGGTAGAGTTGATAGAGTCGATCGGTCGGCTGAGCTTCCCATTCTCCAAAATCCATTTCTTGCAAATTCGGTTCTATATACAAAGGGAGCTGTTTTTGCTCCGCCCACTGCTCTGCAAATAGACGGCAGCGCTGTAATGGTGAGCTATAAATGACATCCCACGCCGGCCTAAGCTGCTCAGCCTGGGCGATAGTAGACTGCATTTGCGCCCACCCCTTCGCAGTCAAAGCATCATCCGTTCTACCCCGTAGAGTATGACTTAAGCTGGTTTCGCCGTGGCGCAGAAAATCTAAATACAACATCTCTAAACTTTCTCACCAATCACGGCTGCTTCAGCAAATGTCGCCATTTCATTATGTAAGCGACAGGCTAGCTTGATCAACCCCAGTGCGGCCCCTGCTCCACTGCCTTCACCTAAACGCAGATTCAGCTTCAATAAAGGCATCGCTTTAAGTTCTTCTAACAAACGTACATGACCATATTCAGCCGACTGATGCCCAAAAAGCATCCAAGCGCGAACGTCTGGATTTAAACGTACTGCGAGCAATGCCGAAACAGTACTGATAAACCCATCCACCACTATCGGTAGACCCAATTGTGCACAGCGAATATACGCAGCTGTCATGGCTGCAATTTCAAGTCCACCCACGGCACATAAGGCTTTAAACGGATCGTTCCCGACATATTGTGCATGCAATGCAAGTGCTTGGTCGATCACCTGTTTTTTATGTATCAATTGATCAGTACGGATACCCGTTCCAACACCCGTGAGCTTTTCAGCTGGCTCAGCCAATAAAAAACAAGCGACAGCTGAGGCTGAACAGGTATTTCCAATGCCCATCTCCCCCGCGACATAGATATCTGCCCCATAAGCGATGGCATCTTCCACACTTTTTTGCCCCAAAGCAAAAGCAGCTTCACATTCAGCCTCAGTCATGGCTGTAGTTTGAGCAAAGTTAGCCGTCCCAGCGCGGATGCAGTGGCGCTCAACCCCGACATATTCATACGCTTCACCGACTGAACCACAATCGATGACTTGTAACTTGGCTTGATACTCTTTGGCAATCACACTAATACACGCCCCGCCAGTTGCGAAGTTCTGCAACATTTGACGTGTCACCGCTTGTGGATAGGCAGAAATATTTTCCTCCATCACCCCATGATCACCTGCAAAAATCGTAATCCATGGACGGTCAATCTTGGGTTTTACAGTGTTTTGCAAACTAGCTAAAGTCACTGCAACCGATTCAAGCTCCGACAACGAGCCTGTCGGTTTGGTCAACTGTGACTGGCGTGCTAGGGCTTGAGCCAATACAGACTCACTCGGACTTTGACATGCTTCTAACCACCAACTCACACTTGTTCTCCTTTTAAAATCATTGGAAATCCTGCTACGCAGAACACCACTTTATGAGCGATTTGACCTAACTGCTGATGCAACCGCCCTGTTTCATCGACAAAGCGACGGCTGATTTGTCCCATTGGAACCACACCTAAGCCTGTTTCATTGCTCACTAAAATTAGCTCGGACTGTAAACTTCCTACAACCTCTAACAACTTCTGGCATTCTTGAACTTGCAAATCGGGGTCAGTATGCATCAGTAAATTACTCATCCATAAGGTCAGGCAATCAACCAAAATAGTTTGGTTTGGACGGTCTAATTTGACCAACTGCTCGGCAAGATAAGTGGGTTCTTCACACAGCCCCCAATCTTCGGGTCGTTGTTGCTGATGGTGTTGAATGCGCACTTGCATCTCCCCATCCAAGGCTTGTGCAGTTGCCACATAAACCACAGGCTGCGCCAACTGTTGTGCAATCTGCTCCGCCAAGCGACTTTTCCCCGAACGTGCACCACCTAAAATCAGCTGCATTGCGCATTCCCCAACTCAATTTGTGCATGTGAAAACAATAGCCCTTGTAGCACATGGGCCTGATAAAAACCAAACGTGAGCTTTGAGATGTTTAAGCTAGAGTTGATATCTTCAATTTCAGCCATACGTGCCAATACATGATCACTACTCACCGCTTCACGGTATAGACCTAATGTAATATGTGGACAATAACTTAATGCTGCGACTTCCTGCGAGGTTTGCAGCAATGTCTTTCTAATTTTATCCAACACGCCTGCGGTATCATCCACTTTTAAAAATAAGGCACTTTCAAAACTATTTAATTCACCCATCTGTAACTGAAAAGATTCTAGTTTTAAATTTTTAAGGCGTTCAAGCTGCTGATTCAGTTGCACTCGACTAAAGTCATCCGACTGTGTTGCCTGTTCTACCCAAAAACCTGCAACAAATAAAGTGATATGAAACTGCCGTTGATTTGGTTGATAAAGCAAATCTGAGAACTGCTCACGAAGCTGTGTTAAATAACTGATCAAAACGGGATCATCCACTTCAATATACCAAAGTGCATAGCGTTCTCGTCCCAAATGCCATTCAGGATAGTCTCGAGCTTCGGTCGGTACTACAGTGCTATGGGGTTGAAGAAACACAATTTTAATCACAAATGAAGATGAATAATTTAAGCATATTTTTGTCAAAATTATGGGCTGAAACACCAAGATAATTTCACATTTAAATGAATTATTTTCAATACACTCAAATTACAGGTATAAAAAAACCCCAAGTTGAACTTGAGGTTTTTAAATTTTGGAGCGGGAAACGAGACTCGAACTCGCGACCCCAACCTTGGCAAGGTTGTGCTCTACCAACTGAGCTATTCCCGCAATATGGATGTGCATTATAGAGAGTTTCATCAAACTGTCAACACTCTATAATGCAATTGCTGAATTAATCAGCACGACGCCAAATTGTCCCTTGACGGGTGTCTTCCAAAACAACGCCCTGATCCAACAAGGACTGACGGATTTCATCTGCTTTGGCAAACTCTTTAGCTTTTTTCGCATCTTGACGTTGTTGAATCAAATATTCAATTTGCTCTTCAGACAAAGCCAAAGCCTCTTGCCCAATATCAGACTTCAGGAACTCTTCAACATTGTGCTGAACCAAACCTAAAATATTGGTTAAATGACGCAAAGTTGCATAGTAAATCGCCGCTTGTTCCGCTTGTTGCTCTTTCACAGCACGGTTCAATTCTTTGTTCACTTCAAACAATACCGCAATGGCTTCAGCGGTATTGAAGTCATCACGCATGGCACTATTGAAACGCTCAAGCAATGTTTCATCTAAGGTATCGACTTGCGTATCACCATAGGCTTGTTGATAAGCTTTGAATGAATGATAGAAACGTGACAGTGCTGTTTTTGCTTCTTTTAAGGCAACATCAGAGAAGTTCACAGGGCTACGATAGTGTGATGACACAATGAAGTAGCGAATCACTTCAGGATGGAACTTATGCATCACATCACGAATGGTAAAGAAATTGCCCAATGACTTCGACATTTTCTCACCATCAACGTTGATGAAACCGACATGCATCCAGTAGTTGACATACTGCTCGCCAGTTGAAGCCTCAGACTGTGCAATTTCATTTTCATGGTGCGGGAACATCAAGTCTGAACCGCCACCATGAATGTCAAAATGGTTCCCTAGGCAGCATGTCGACATTGCAGAACATTCAATATGCCAGCCCGGACGACCTTTGCCCCACGGCGAAGCCCATGCAGGTTCATTTTCTTTGGCATGTTTCCAAAGTACAAAGTCAAAGGGATGTTTTTTCTCAACTTCAACATCGACACGTTCAGATGCACCCGCTTGCATATCTTCCAGTTTACGACCCGAAAGACGACCATATTTAGCGAATTTTTCCACTTGGAAATACACATCACCATTGGCAGATGGATAAGCTGTGCCCTTTTCAACCAAATTGCCAATCATGCTTTGCATTTGATCAATATAATCCGTTGCACGTGGTGCTTCGTCTGGATGTAGGCAGCCTAGATTTTCAGCATCTTCATTCATCGCTTGAATAAAGCGATCTGTCAACTGCGTAATCGACTCGCCATTTTCATTGGCACGTTTAATGATTTTGTCGTCAATGTCGGTAATGTTACGTACATATTTCACGCTCCAACCTTGGCTACGCAGGAAGCGAATAATATAGTCAAATGCAACCATCACGCGCGCATGTCCAATATGACAGTAGTCATACACTGTCATACCGCAGACATACATATCAATATGCCCCTCAACACGAGGTACGAATTCTACTTTTTTGCGTTGCTCTGAGTTATATAGAACAAATGGTTGCATAGCGATTCAAAAGACTTCAAATATAAGAATGGATCATCTTAACCTAAGCATTATTTTTCATAAAGTTTTCAGAAGATTTTTCTTTCAATTATCTCGCCACTTTCCATTCATACGCAACTGTTACTAAATTTCCATTATCCAAATCTTAAACGGGTTACTGGTAAATATTGGCACTACATGACGCACTGTGCTAAGGATGAACATGTTCATGCTCGCAATGCTCATGGCTATGAGGTTTTGGCGCCTCATGATCTGTTCGAATACAGCAACCCTCGACATACTGGCTGGTGCCATCCACATAAAACTCCTCTTTCCACACAGGAACTTCATGTTTCACCCGTTCTACTGCTTCCTCACAGGCATGAAAGGCTTCACGGCGGTGCGCAGCGTACGCCATCGCAATAATCGCAGTATCACCAATATCTAAAGCACCAATGCGATGCACCACCCGAACATAAGACACGCCATATTTTAATTGGATTTCTTGTTCAATTTGACGAATCATTTTTTCAGCGACTGGTGCATAAGCGGTATATTTTAACGCTTTTACAGCTTTGCCTTGATGGTGATTCCGCACTGTACCAATGAATATACCAATGCCACCACACTCAGGAAAATGTTGGATGCCATCAAAATCATTTTGGCTAAAAGTCACTGTTTGAATCCGTGGAAATTGTTTTAATTCCATATCAACCTCCTGCCACAGGGGACAACAACACCAAAGTACAATCTCGACTTAAAATGGTCTGCCTTGGAATAATGTCTTCACCGATTGCACAGGCACAGCGCTCTAGTAACCCATGTACAGCTGGGTACTGAGCAACGACATCCTTTAATACCGCTGCAACCGATGAATCAGGCTCACATTGCAGCGTTAAATTGGGCGGTAACTGACGTTCAATCGCACCAAAAGCCTCGATCTTCACTCTAATCACGTTGTTTAATTCCTGAGTCATCCTAACCTCCAATCATATGCATACTGATTTTTCGCACAGGCTGATGCAACTGCTGTTTTTGAATGGCATGAAAACCTTGCTCTTTATGCCAAACATAAGTTGAAAGTTTACTTTCTAAAACAAAGGATTCGTGCTGATTGAGTTGGGCAAGTTGCTGAATGTCTGACTTTAAATTTAAGCCTTGCTTAGCAAAAAGACAATTATAAAACTCACCCTGTGCATTCAACCGCAGTCGATCACACTCCCCACAAAACGAGTTGCTAATGGTAGAGATAATCCCAACCTTCCCACCATCTACCCGATAACTACGCGCTGGATTGGCACCTTGTCCTTCAAGCACTTGCACCGTAAATTGCGAGCTGAGTTGGGACAAAATCTCTTGTTCAGTGACGACATCGGCTTGCGACCAATTTTGATCGCCATCTAAAGGCATAAACTCAATAAAACGCAGTTCTGCCTTTTGCTGCTTTGCCCACTGCACCAAAGGGACAATTTGATCATCATTGATGCCTTTCATCAGCACGGTATTGATTTTGATATTAAAACCAAGCTGTTGTACAGCCTGAATGCCTTCCAGCACTGTATGTAGTTGTTTTTTGGTGAGGTGTTGAAATTGCTCGGCATCTAGACTGTCTAGACTAATATTTAAATCATCCAGCCCTGCTTGCTTTAAAGCAGTGGCATATTGTTTTAAATAATGACCATTGGTGGTCATGGAAATACGCTTCAGCCCCTGTTTTTTTAGGCTTTGTAGCTGTTCGATAAAATGTACCACACCTTGTCGCATCAACGGTTCACCACCCGTGATACGAATTTGCTCAATGCCATGCTGCACCATAAATTTGCAAAAATGGTAAAGTTCTTCAAAACTGAGCAAGTCGTGTTTTTTCATCCACTCGGGATGTTCAGGCATGCAATAGACACATTTAAAATTACAACGATCCGTCACCGAGATTCGTAGTTTTCGCTTTTCACGTCCAAACTGATCTTGGAATACTCTAACTGCGGATACATGGGTCATGCTGTTCATCTGTCTTGCCTATGCGTCCTTTGAGCGGTGTGGGTGCAATTCATATTTCACGCCCTATTTTCTGAAGTATATTTTGCAATAACTGTTCCAACTTTGTGCACTTTCTAAATTTTGAGTATTTCAGTTCACCGCCGCAATGAGTGATCACTGCTGCATACATTTATAATCTAAATAAAATAACGACTCCCTCTGAATTTATTTCAAATAATTGTTTTATAATAAATTTAATATCAAAATGAATACTTATTTGGTTCTTTTATAGATTTTTATTTAAACAGTCAAATCAGTTTATGGCAACATCTTCTACTCTCGACACAAACCTCCTCTCTTCAATATCTGAGGTATTTATAAAAAATTGAGTTGCCGATGCTGTTGTAACTCATCCAACGAGTTAATGCTGTGAAAAAACAGTGCATGATTTTTAAATCGTGCCACTTGTGGGTGCAGATCTGCAAAACACTGCCTTAAACTGCGCTGATTTTGTTCAAGGTGCTGAATCAATGTCGGTAGACTGCTCCGTTTTAACAAACAAAACGGATACAGTGCACGGTCATTGATTTCTACAATAACGACACCACAGTTCGGATCTTGTTGCATCGCCTGATGTAGCCGTGAAAACACTTTTTTCGGAATAAAAGTCACATCACAGGGTACGAACAGCACATAGTCTGATTGCACATGTGCCCATGCACTTTTCATCCCCATCAAGGGTCCTTGAAAGCCTGTTGCCTCATCTTCAAAAAAGCCAATCGACGGAATCAACCGCTCATAAATGGAATGATCCCGATGGCTGTTGACCCATACCTTGGTTGCTCGCGATTTTAGCTGCTGATGAATTTTGATAAGTTGAATTTCATCATCAAATTTTTGCAAGAGTTTATTGATACCATTCATACGGCGCGCCTGACCACCCGCCAAAATAACAACTTCAGTTTCTTGGTAACTCACGGGTTTGAATATTTTTCTTTTCATTCTACATCCTCCGTTTGACAAGCTTTGATCAGACCTCGAATTTCAGGTAAGCAAGAACCGCAATTGCCTCCTGCCTTTAAGCATGCAGTGACTTGTTTTTCATGGGTGATATTTTTTTCTTTAATGACATCGATAATACGATTTTTTCCGACTTTAAAGCAGCTACAAACCAGTGGGCCATCGCTATTAGTCATTGACATCGCT
Organism: Acinetobacter sp. CAU_H_S139_7; assembly: GCF_058599305.1. Taxonomy (NCBI): domain Bacteria; kingdom Pseudomonadati; phylum Pseudomonadota; class Gammaproteobacteria; order Moraxellales; family Moraxellaceae; genus Acinetobacter; species Acinetobacter sp. CAU_H_S139_7. The sequence continues at coordinate 1,164,571 of NZ_CM178651.1, read as the reverse complement.
TGCCCTGCCAATAAAGCTTTCCGATGCATAGCACTTAAGCGTTCGCGCTTAAACAGACTTGCCACCCAGTCTCGATCTGGCAATAACGCTTTGGGCGCAATATACAGACTTGCAATGAGGTGTCCATCTTGTAACACCACACTATGACTGATATGAGCGGTTTGATCTTCTACATTGAGCCATTCAAAACTTTCATCATCAAAAGGCAATAAAGCTTTGAGTTGTTCTGTCGTTTCCGTAAAACGTCGACGGTCTGCCAGCTCATAACGAATAGCTTTGGACGTTTTGATTTTGGTCCACCAAATGCTTTGTTCAATACTTTGTTGTACCAAATGTTCAAAGCCCGTTCTGACATAAAACACACCCTGCCATTGCGTATAAAACGGATGAATCATCACAGGGGTATGTTTGAACTCAGGTTCTCCCGAAATAGCATCCACCACAGGATTCACCACTTTGCCAATCCGTGCATCTGATGCGAATTGATCACTCCAGTGAATCGGTGCAAAAATCTGTCCACGACGGATATTGTCACTGACTGCGGCTCGTAACACACAATTTCCCCAAGCCGATGTGATCTCCACCAATTCCCCATCTTTCAGACCATATTTCAGGGCATCATTTGGGTGAATTTCACAATAAGGTTCTGCTTTATGTGTGCTTAAATTGGCTGATAAACCTGTACGCGTCATGGTATGCCATTGATCACGGATACGTCCTGTATTAAGTACCAATGGATATTCGCTGCTGGTTGGGTTCACTGCACCAACTGCTGTTGTTGCAATAAACTTGGCTTTACCATCTGGGTGACTAAACTGACCATCTTTAAATAATTGAGCAAAAGTGTTTGGTTTGGTTTGGCCATTTTTCAAAGGTGCGAGCACAGGCCATTGCGTCGGTTCAAGCTCTTGGTAGTCATCAAATGAAATATTCGTCAGACCTGCCAAATTGAAATAGCGGAATGTTTCAGTCGATGAACGTAAAGCAATTTCTGCATTTTGATAAGCTGAGAGCTGGGCATGTTCTTTGAAAATGTCATGACTACTTTCAAAGTCAAAACCCTGAAATCCTAATTTTTTCGCAACTTGTGAAACTGACCACCAATCCGCTTGTGCTTGTTCTGGAATGTCTAAAAAAGCACGCTGTCTTGAAATACGGCGTTCAGAATTGGTGACTGTGCCATCTTTTTCACCCCAACCCAATGCGGGCAGTAGCACATCGGCATATTGCGTGGTATCGGTATCTAGACAAATGTCTGACACCACCACAAACTCACATTTCTCTAGTGCACGTTTCACCTGATCGGCATTGGGTAAACTCACCACAGGATTGGTCGCCATAATCCAAATGGCTTTAATTTTACCGCTTTCAACTGCTTCAAAAAGGTCGACGGCTTTTAAACCCACTTGCTTTGCAATCGTTGGGCTGTGCCAAAACTGCTGTACTAGTTGTTGATGCTTTGGATTATCCAAATCCATATGGGCAGCCAACATATTGGCAAGGCCACCCACTTCACGCCCGCCCATTGCATTCGGCTGACCAGTCATGGAAAAAGGCGCTGCGCCCAATTTCCCAATTTTGCCAGTTAACAAATGACAGTTGGTAATGCTATTGGCTTTGTCTACCCCACGTGAAGACTGATTCACACCCATTGAAAATAAGCTCATCACTTTTTCTGTTTGTGCAAATTTTTCAAAAAAGAGTGCTAATTTTTCAACAGAAATCCCCGTCCGTTCACTCACACTCGCTATGGATGCTTCAGAAGCACTGCTTGCCAACGCTTGTTCTAAGCCTTGAGTATGCTTTGCAATAAAATCGGTATCGGTATAATGATTGGTTGCTAAATACTGTAATAGACCATTGAACAGTGCAACATCTTGACCCGGTAAAATCGGTAAGTGTAAATCAGCCGCCTCACAGGTGGCAGTAAAACGCGGGTCAATCACGACGACAAAAATATCTCGCTCCTCTTTGGCTTTCATGATGCGTTGATACAGCACAGGATGACACCATGCAGTATTTGAACCCACCAAAACCACCATATCGGTATGTTCAAAATCACTATAACTGGCTGGAACTAAGTCTTCACCAAAAGCGCGTTTATGCGCAGCAACGGCTGAAGACATACACAACCGTGAATTGGTGTCTATATTGGCCGTACCCAAGTAACCTTTAACAAATTTATTGACCACATAATAGTCTTCAGTCAGCAGTTGACCTGAAACATAAAAAGCAATACTTTCAGGCCCATATTGATCGATATAATATTGAAATTTGTTGGCGATTAAATCTGTTGCGGTATCCCATGAACTTACTTCACGTTGCGGTTTACGCCCCAACATGGGATGTAAGACGCGCGTTTCTAAACCTACCGTGTCGGCTAAATTACTGCCTTTAATGCACAACTTTCCGAAATTAGATGGATGCTGAGCATCGCCCACTACAGACACTTTTTGCCCTAAAGCCGTTTCTTCAACAGTTGCTGTTACCCCACACCCCACCCCACAATATGGGCAGGTGGTTTGTGTGGTTGTAATCATTTTTTCTGTGGAGCTATGCAGTTCCATTACAGGGATACTATTCATTTCTGCTTCGCTCCTATTTGCCTTTCATTTATTTTTAATCACTCACAATGGCGTCTTTTCTTTTGTGTTTAGATTTAGGATTGCCCTTCGGTTCGACCTACTTTTCTTTTGGGAAAAGTAAGCAAAACCATTGTCATTCACAAAACTCGTCCCATACCACCTTCATCCCAACTTACTCGCAGAAACATTAATTTTCATAAGTAACCCTGCCTCAAACAAGTCGTGAATGACGTTTCCGCGTATCAAATTAACTATTAGAAAATCTATCCCCCTCCTTTCAAGAGGAGGTTTTTACCCTGCTTTTTTTAATGCAAAATCTTTACCAAATAGCAATTTATTGCGGATCGAAGAAATTGGGGTTTGATCCGAAATAAGTTCTGCATACCAAACTCCATCTTCAGTATCCCCAAACAACACTGCACCAACAACTTTATCCTTTTGAATAATAATACGTTTATAAATCTGACGTTTTTCATCATTTAAAATGATGTCTTCAAAGTCATCCTTTGGTTCAAAATTACCCGCTGAGAACACATCACAACCACTTACCTTTAACTGTGTTGGAACAGTTGGTGCTTTGAACGTTAAGCTGCCATGCTCCGCCAAATGTGAGGCACAAATGAACGCCTGCCCCCAAAGTGGCTCAACCAAGCCAAAAGTCTGGCTACGATGCTCAATACACTCCCCCACGGCGTAAATACTTGGGTCAAAAGTCTGCATGGTGTCATTCACCAACACACCACGGTTACAGCGCAGTCCTGCACTTTGTGCAAGTGCCATGTTCGGACGAATACCAACTGCAAAAACCACAAGATCCGCCGCTAAGACTGTACCGTCTTTCAAGCGAATTTGTGTGACATGACCATCTACACCCACCAATGCTTCAGTATTGGCCTCAGTGATAATGGAGATACCCTTTTGTTCAATACTATGGCGTAGCATTTGGCTGGCTTTACTGTCTAGTTGGCGCTCCATAATGCGATCCATCAGATGTAAAACGGTGACATTCATCCCACGTTGTTTGAGACCATATGCAGCTTCAAGTCCCAACAAACCACCGCCGATTACCACGGCGTTTTTCTTGGTCTTGCAGTAATCCAACATAGTGTTGATGTCGTAGATATCTCGGAAACTAATGACACCTTTCAAATCCGCTCCAGCAATTGGAGGAATGAACGGTTTCGAACCTGTCGCCAGGATCAAACGATCATAATCGACCACTTCGCCTTTTTCGGTATAGACCTGCTTACGAGGACGGTCTATACGTACCGCAGGATCACCCGCAATAAAACGAATTCCTTTGTCGCTATACCATGCATGTGGATGCAACATGATGTCATCGATGGTTTTCTCTCCTGATAACACTGGCGATAACATAATACGGTTGTAGTTTCCCCAAGGCTCTTCACCAATCACCGTCACTTCATAACGCTCTGGTGCCATGTCGAGCAAATCTTCCAGACAACGCATCCCCGCTAGGCCATTGCCAACCAGCACCAACTTCATTTTTTCCTGAGATGCACCTGTGTTGGTGATATAGGTTTTTTGTGGTGTCGGACTAATCCACACTCGACCATTTTCAATTTTGCTTGGAAAAACCAATAGTTTTTGATCTTTATCTTCCAAACAACGTCCCGTCGCCAAGCTAAAATGCTGTTTATAAATCGGGGATGCCACCACACGCTCGCCTTGTAAATCACCAATAATGCCGCGCGACATTACAAAAGCTTGGCTAAATGGGTCTTGGTTACTCAAGGCATATACCCGCTTTTCAGCACCGACACGAAAAATAGCAATTTGCTGATGTTCAATAAGTGCACCTACGCCAGTGTTTGGCGTTAGATCATCTAACGCACAGACATCAACCCAATCTAGCTCATTCATTTCTTTTAAAATTGTCATCATCTTGATCCTTTTTAAACTTTTTCATTCATTTATTCCCTCTATCTTTGCTTTTGAGAGAGTGCTGAAGAAAGAAGTTTGAATACCCTAATTTGTTAAGCTTCAACCACTGGAATACGGCTACGATCTCGTTCAGCCTCAGTTTTAGGACGAATCTGGCCACGAACTTCTGCAAACTGAATATGCGGATCTTGTTGTTGCTCAGCTTTGGCATTGATGAAAGTCACGAAGCGTTTACGTACTTCTGGGTCTTCAACAGCCGTACGCCATTCATCTTGATAAGTCCCCACCACATGGCTCATACGACGTTCGAGTTCAGCAGCTAGACCTAAAGAGTCATGCACAACCACATCTTTGAGATAATCTAAACCACCTTCCATGTTGTCGCGCCATACCGAAGTTCGTTGTAAACGATCTGCTGTTTGGATATAGAACATAAAGAAACGGTCGATGTACTTGATTAAAGTTTGTGTATCCAAGTCTGAAGCCAATAATTCTGCATGACGTGGTTTCATCCCACCATTACCACAGACATATAAGTTCCAGCCCTTTTCAGTCGCAATCACACCGACATCTTTACTTTGCGCTTCGGCACACTCACGGGTACAACCAGAGACTGCCATTTTTAATTTATGCGGTGAACGTAAGCCTTTGTAGCGATTTTCAAGGAAAATGGCCAAGCCCACAGAATCATCCACACCATAACGACACCACGTACTGCCGACGCAAGACTTTACTGTACGCAACGATTTCCCATACGCATGGCCTGACTCAAAGCCCGCAGTGATGAGCTTTTCCCAAATTTCAGGAAGTTGGTGAATTTGCGCGCCAAACATATCGACACGTTGTCCACCTGTAAGTTTGGTATATAAGCCATATTCTTTAGCAATTTGCCCCACAGCAATTAAGCCATCAGGCGTCACTTCACCACCGGCCATGCGTGGGACTACAGAATAAGAACCATCTTTTTGAATATTTCCTAGGTAGTAATCATTACTGTCTTGTAGGCCTGCATGGCTTGGTTTCAAAACAAAGTCATTCCAACACGATGCTAAAATATTGGCTGCAGTTGGCTTACAAATATCGCAGCCTAAACCATGACCATGTTGTTGAATCAGGTCATCAAAAGTTTTGATTTCATTAACCCGTACCAAGTGATACAGCTCTTGACGTGAGTAAGCAAAGTGTTCACAGATATGATTATTGACCGTAACGCCTTGGCGTTGTAATTCAGACTTCAATACTTGAGTGACCAGTGGCGCACATCCACCACACGCAGTGGCTGCTTTGGTACATTTTTTTAGGGCACCTAGAGACGTTGAGCCCTCGGCGATTGCACTGCAAATATCGGCTTTAGATACGTTATTACATGAGCAAATGGTTGCACTATCTGGCAATAAATCAACTCCACTGCCGCCAGATTTACTTGAGGATTGTGCATAACCTGGCATGATTAAACTTTCAGGATTTTCTGGAAGCACTAAACCATTCAGCATCATTTGTAGTAAGTCGTTGTACTCTTTTGCACAGCCCACTAAAACTGCGCCAAGTAACTTGGTTTTTTCGCCGTTCACCACGATTTTTTTATAAACTTGTGTATCTTCGTCGGCATAGAAATAACTGAGTGCATTCGATGTCATCGCATGTGCATCACCGACCGAAGCAACATCAACGCCCATCAGTTTCAACTTGGTGCTCATGTCTGCACCCGCAAATTCAGCACAAGCTTGTTCAGTGACATGTTTTGCTGCAATACGTGCCATGTCATAGCCCGGTGCCACCAGACCATAAATTTTGTTTTGCCACAGTGCACATTCGCCAATCGCGTAAATATCTGGATTCGACGTTTGGCAATAATCATTAATCATGATCCCGCCACGCTCCCCAAGCGCTAAACCACTTTGACGTGCCAACTCATCACGTGGGCGAATACCTGCTGAGAACAAAATGATGTCTGTTTCAAGCTCAGAACCATCTCCAAATTTCATCACATGCTTAGTCGTAGCACCCTCCTCAATTGATGAAGTCGCTTTTTGGGTATGGACTTTTACGCCTAAGTTTTCAATTTTTGCACGTAGAACCTTTCCGCCCAAGTCATCAATTTGAACCGCCATGAGACGCGGTGCAAACTCAACCACATGTGTTTCCAAGTTCAGATCCCGTAGCGCCTTAGCGGCTTCTAGGCCCAGTAAACCGCCACCAATCACCACACCCGATTTCGCATTGAGACTTGCAGCACGAATCGCATCTAAGTCTTCAATGGTTCGGTAAACAAAGCAGTTTTCACGGTCATTACCCGAAATAGGCGGAACAAAAGCGTATGAACCTGTTGCCAAGATTAATTTGTCAAAACCAAGAACATCACCATGATTCGTCGTCACCGTTTTATGGCTTTGATCAATTGCAACCGCTTTGGTGTTTAAACGTAAATCTATGCCATAAGCATCCGCAAAATCTGCACGACAAAGGGTTAAATCCTTTGCTGATTTACCACTGAAATACTCAGTCAAATGTACGCGGTCATAAGCCAAGCGCGGTTCTTCAGCCAAGATGGTAATTTCAACATCGTCACCCACATGTTCGAGTACTGATTCGATAAATTTGTGGCCAACCATGCCATGACCAATCATGATGATTTTCATATTCTTTCTCCGCAATATTTCATTTGTTCTACCTGAGCCTTGAGGCTTGGGTTTAATCTCTTTATTTAGTTTTGCGCTTCAGCAATGCTACGATCATGTACTGCTTGTTCGAATAAGCGCTGTTCCTTTTCTTTATGCTCAACAGAGAAGCGAATCATCAGGACAAAACTTGCAGCGATGACCACCAAGCCACCTAAAATCATCAGTGTGGTTTGAATATCCAACATACCTTTGAGTAGGAAACCTGCTGCCACTGCACCCACGTTACCCCCTGCGCCAATAATGCCTGCCACACCGCCCAAGGCATCGCGGTCAATGAAAGGAACCAAAGCATAAGTTGCACCACATGCCATGTGTGTGAACAATGCAAAGACTGTCATTGCAAGAATCGCAAAGATAGGGGTATTCATTTGAGAGAATAGGACGAGGAAAAGGCCTTCCAGCAAAATCATGCCAAACAACACTTTGGTACGACCATCAAGCCCTTTTTTGGTTGCGACTTTGTCTGACACAATGCCGCCCAGAGCACGAGCGAACAGTGCCAGTAAACCGAAAATACCTGCCGCCATTCCCGCTTCTTTTAAACCAAAGCTAAAGTGGTCAACGTAGTACATCGCGACAATGTTGTGAATAAAGATTTCAATTCCGAAACACGCGGCATAGGCACCAAATAGAATCCAAACACGGTAGTTTTTCGCAGCATGCATCAGAATCGCTACACCACCTTTTTTATCTGAACCAACACTGACGCCCTCTGCACGAAGTTCTTGGAAGTTGCCTTGTGGACAATCTTGAGTAAATTTCCAATACATCAAACCCACGATCAGCATCAAGACACCTGGAACGATCAGTGCAATTCTCCAGCCCATCGCTTGCTCTACACCAAACATCACCAAAGCACCGAGCATCAATGGCATGAGTACTTGTGTTGCACCACCGCCTGCATTACCCCAGCCTGCTGTCGCTGCGTTTGCAGTCCCGACTACGTTTGGCGCAAACATAATGCTGGTGTGATACTGAGTGATGACAAAGCTTGCCCCAATCGCACCAATCAATAGACGGAAGAACAAGAAGGATTCATAGCTATTTGCAGACGCTACTCCAAAGACTGGAATGCTGCCGAGTAGAAGAAGTGCGGTATAGGTTTTACGCGGACCGTATTTATCACACAATGGCCCCACAATAAGACGAACTAAAATGGTGATCGCGACAGCAGCAATATTAATATTGGCAATTTGATCTTTGGTTAAATGAAATTCACCCGCAATCACAGGCATCAACGGTGCACAAGCGAACCAAGCAAAGAAGCAAACAAAAAAGGCGAGCCAACTCATGTGGAAGGCTCTCATTGCTGCGCCGTTAAAACTGAAAAGACTTATTTTTGTTGCTTTTTTAGCATGTAAATTTGAAGACATAACCTTCTCCAGACTGAACTGAGCGTATAGTTTTTCTACAGCATAAACACTTGCTATGTAGAAGCGATCAGAACGGACGTCGTTGGCCGTCTTACAAATTTGATTTAGAGTCGTCTTTGACTCATTAGGGATAATGCAACGAGTATGCCAATATTTATAATTAAATTTTAATATATTGTTTTTTATTACTTTATTTAAAATAAGATCTTATAATTCGATATAAGCAGCTCTTTTTACTTTTAGAGCACAACAGCTAAGTTTTCCGACTTTTTAAAACCCTGCCACCTCTTGGTGCATTTTGCATTATGGATGAGCATCTGCTTTCTCTAATAAACGACATTGCTTTGTTCTAAGCACGACATCTAGAAATTCGCCCTTATATGTACAAATCGATTGAGAACATCAACACTTCGATTTACTTAACCCATATCCGCAATCGTCTTCATGCCAACATGCATACTTTGCTTGTAATCGCGACCATAAAGATTGACTGCCTGATTCGAGATAAAGCTGGCATTTGTTAAGTTTGGCATTTAAATTGCTTGTACACTTTTAGATCTCATTTTCAGGTTTTCCTGAGCACTGTACAGTATGCCTAAACTGAAAATTGCATTGATTGATGACAATCAAGAACGCGCACAATATATTCGAAGTTCCCTCATCGAACATGATTTCGATGTGGTTGCCTGCCTGATTATCGATCACATCAATATTAGCCGTCTTGAACAATTAAGTGCGGATGTCATTTTGTTAGATATGGACCACCCGCAACGTGACATCATTGAAAGCTGTGTAAGTCAATTTAACCTACCCACTGTTTTATTTACTAAAAATAGCCATAAAGACACCATTAAAAGTGCCATAGATGCTGGGGTGACGGCATATATAGTGGATGGGATCGATCCTTCAAAGTTAGAAAATATTTTAGAGATCTCGATCGAACAGTTTCGTAAACACAAAAAGTTGCTCACAGACTTACAAGACACCAAAAATAAACTCGCCGATCGTAAAGATGTGGAGCGTGCGAAAGTCTTGCTGATGCAATTACATGGACTATCTGAAGACGATGCCTTTCAATTACTGCGTAAAAATGCCATGAGCCACCGTATGACCATCGGTGAAATGGCAAGACGTCTGTTGGATGCTCAACAGCTTTTACAATCTCAACTCAAGGACTAAGTCATGGCTCAACTCGAAAAGTCACAACTTCATCTGGGCTATATTCCACTTTTAGACTGTGTTCCTTTACTGTGGGCTAAACAACGCGGTTTTTTTGAGGAAGTAGGCTTAGACGTAAGCTTAGTCAAAGAAGAGTCTTGGGCAAGCTTAAGAGATCGTTTGGCTTTTGGTTTTCTAGATGCCGCGCATTGTTTATCTGCCATGTTGCCTGCTGCTGCACTCGCTCAAGATCAACTCGGTATTCCGCTACAAACCCCTCTCGTCTTAAGCTACAACAGTGCTTTTATCAGCTTAAGCCAAAAACTATGCTACGCGCTTGATATCAAAAAAACTGACGAAGCAGCCACCACTGCACAGAAATTTTTTAGCGCCATGCAGCATGAACAGTATCTTCCGATTGCCCATGTGTTTAAGCAGTCTATTCATCATTATTGTTTACGTGAGTGGTTGGCGTTGGCCAATACTGAATTTGCCAAACGCGTACATCTCCGCACTTTACCGCCGCCCTATATGGTGGAAGCCATTTCAAACCAATTGATCGATGGTTTTTGTGTTGGGGAACCTTGGAACACACAAGCGGAAATTCAAGGCTATAGCCAAATCATTGCGACTGGCTCAGAAATTATTCCTCGCGTCGCAGACAAAGTACTGGCTGTGACTCAAGAATGGGCTATCTCCAATCCCAATACAATTGCAGCCCTCGTCCAAGCCATCCAAAAAGCACAAGTTGAACTTAAACAAATGCAAGATCTTGAGCCTGTTTGGCAAGTCTTGGTCGATTACAACATCATTCGTTTTGCGTGTTCAGCAAGTGTTCACGTTGAAAAATATCATCTGATTCAGAACATCATTCGTGGTTTTATTCCCGAACAAGCCCAGCCTCAAGTTTCGGATTTTGTTTGGCTCACACAGCAAATGCAAAAATGGGATGATGTACATTTAGAAAGTGATGAAATTCACAGCATTAGTGAAAATTGCGTCATTCAAACAAAAACTTGATTGTTAAATTATTACTATATGTTACTTAATCCGTAATTACTCACTATTTTGAAACATTTATTCTAAATAATATTTTGAAATAAATCAGTGATCTAACTTTACTGCCACTTTACTAGATATTTTTCTTTAGCTTCCATTTATCTGAGCGTGCTATTTACTCATGCGAAAAGCACGCTAAGATCTTTTAAAACATGAAAACAATAGATAAATAATCTTCATCACCACTTCTTTTTTAAACGTCAAACTAACTTAGGGACAGCGGGGTGTATTATGTTTACCGAGAAAAATCGACATGTTTCTTTATTACATGCGATTAACAAAATACTGCTTAAAGACTGGGATCCCCTGTGTATCTATCGCAATCCTGCACTACAAGATGAGTATGAGGAATACTTACCCAGTTTATTCCGGTTCATTTGTGAACAAGCCAGTGAAACTGAAATTTTTGAATATTTATGGTGGGTGGAAAATAAGGTTATGGAAGTCAAAGGGAATAAGACCCATACTTTAAAAATTGCACATTTGTTGAAAGATTTACAGAAAGACTAAGCCGAGTTTACGCTTGTAAATGCTCAATCAAATCGGTCACCATGTTGCTGTTGACGCAATACTCTTAAGTCTGCAAGCCCAGTATAAATTTCTGCTGCAATCAAGTCGCGGAACTGCTGTAACTGTTCTAGGTTTTCAATATGCATCAAACTTTGTCTAGGCATAAACTTAAAATAAAAAGGCAAGCGTTTCGGAATCAAATGTTTTGGTAAAGATGGAATCACCTCCCCTTTACGCAGCAGGCGACTTAACTGCGGCACTTGTAGCAACTTTTGAAAATATTGGTGCTGAACAACTTTATTAGCATCAAAACCAATATCAAAGACTTCATCTCCGCCTAACGCGGCAAAGGGTACAATGTCATAGCCAAATTCTTGAGCGAGCTTTAAAAAGCCGTAACGTTGTTTCCAAATCAGGTGGTACTGTTCGCCTTCACGTTTTAGAACTTCGCGTCCGCCACCAGGAAAAACCAAAATAGAATAGCCTTGTTGCATGGCTTCACGCACATAGACTGGAACGCCATCGACCGCACCAAATTTTTTCACCACACTGCGCCACAGTGGCAAATAAAAATGGCTATGATCAGCAATACTGACCACAGCCACTTGATGCTCATTGTAGAGATAATCAATCAACATAGGTGAATCAAGCACACCATATAAGGAATGATTTCCTACATACATTGCAGGTTGTGATGCATCTAACTGTTCAGCACCAATAAATGTCGGTGTGAAATAAACTTTGGATAAAGCACTCAGGCGTTTAATCCATTTTGCATCATGCTCAACCTGCAACATACGGGCTTATGCGACGTGTTTTTTCACAAGCACAGCACCAACAGAGTAACCCGCGCCAAATGAACACAAGACACCGTATTCACCATCATTGACTTGGTCTGCTGTGCGGTGCAACGCAATAATGACACCTGCTGAAGAGGTATTTGCAAATTCATCTAAAATGATCGGCACTAAATCAGGCTGAGCATTTTCTTTGCCTACGACCAGTTTCAGAATCAGCTCATTCATGCTGGCATTGGCTTGGTGTAACCAGAAACGCTTCACATCAGTCGGTGCAATGTTGTTTTTCTCAAGTTGCACTGTAATCATTTTGGCAACCAGTGGACAAACTTCTTTGAACACTTTACGACCATCTTGAGCAAAACGATTATTTTCAATGTCTGCATCGACTTCACTTAAGTTTAGGAAACCAAAGTTATTGCGGATGTTATTTGAAAACTGTGTGAATAAGTTAATGTCTTCAATTTCAAAACCAGTTTTGCTGTCGGTTTCTTCAATGATTGAAGCCGTTGCAACATCCCCAAAGATAAAGTGGCAATCACGTGAACGGTAGTCGGTATGACCAGAGGTGATTTCTACATTCACCAATAATACACGGCGTCCGCCCGCTTTAATCGCATCATACGCTTGTTTAATGCCAAAGGTTGCGGCCGAACATGCCACATTCATGTCGTAGGCATAGCCTTGAATACCCAATGCTGTTTGGATTTCAATTGCAACAGCTGGATAAGCACGCTGTAAATTAGAGCACGATAAAATTACCACATCGATATCTTCTGCAGTTACGCCTGCATTTTCCATCGCTTGTTTTGCAGCGATCACGCCCCATTCGGCTTGAATCGAGAGTTCATCATTTGAACGTTCATGTAACAATGGACGTAAACGCTTCGGATCTAAGATCCCTGTTTTCTCAACCACATAACGACGTTTTACACCAGATGCTTTTTCAATAAACTCTGCACTTGACCCACGACGGGCTTCCAACTCGCCCGAAGCAATTTTGTCAGCATTGTCTAAGTTATACTGTTCCACATAAGCATTTAAACTTTCAACTAACTCTTCATTGGTAATGATGTCTTCAGGATGATAAAGACCCGTACCTGTAATGCGGATGCCCATGTAAAACTCCTTCTTTAAATTACCTATATCTTAACTGATTCCAAGTTTTTCCCATACTTTTTGCAAGCGAGTCGGAGAAATGGGCATCTTTGTCTTCATCGGTTGAGAGAATAAAGAAATCCGAAACTCCTCAACCATGAAATACAATTCTTTAAGGCGAGTGTCATTTTTAAACTTAAATAATTTTTCCATCCACGGGTCAACTTGATCAATGGCAGAATTATCCCTCTGTAGGTTATTGGGCAGGCGCTCCAAACGCAAGACCAATGCTTTCAAATATCGAGGAAATTCAAGCCAAATGTCGGAAGATTTTACATAAACAAAGTTTGATAAGCACATCAAATCTAGCTGATCTTCAACATCATCAATATTTTTCCCAAACACTGCATCATCTAAGACCAACAGTTTTCGACGTATATCCTGCCATTGAATATAGATCTCTGTCACATCTGCCAGTGCTTTTTGCCCATGGGTCAGAAAAGTTTTTTTGACATTTACAACCAAGTTTTCAAACTCTTGTGCGTTGACAGGCAGTTCATTGATCGACATTTGCAGTGTGGCATAAACTAACATTTGCTCCAACTGCGCCTTATCGCCCAAAGGTGAATACGCCAATGCCAACGGTTTGGAAATTTGCTTTTTCAACTGACGGACCAAATCCCCCAGTTGTATATGCACCAAACGGAGTACACCCTCACGGTGCTGTTTAATCGCCTCAGCTTGATCATTAAAGGTCTGAATCACCACACCAGACTCATCCTTTTGTTCCAGTGCAGCAAAGGCCTTGGTCGGGACTAAAGCTTGATACTGCTTCACCACCACACCCGTCACTTTTTGTGATGCTTCAAACACAAAATTTTCAGGAAAAGTTTGGAACTCACCTTTGAGCTGTTTGACTGGACTATGAGTTTCTGTTCGACAGCGCGCTTTTAACTCAGACAAGTCACGACCTTGTTCAATCACACGGCCTTTGTCATCTATCACCTTAATCAATGACAATAGATATTGTTCAATCCGCTCAAAGCTAAAGTCTTTTTCAGTGATTTGTTCGCCACGCAACTGGAAGGCTAAAAAGCTAAAAATATGCTGTTGCAAATGCATCGCATCTACTTTCGCCATTAGCTTTGCAGCTGTATCAGGGATAGGCACCAAATGACGACGTTTATCTTTAGGCAGCGCCTTGAGTAAGGCTTCCATTAAATCCTGACGCCAGCCGGGAATGCCCCACGACCACAAGTTTTCATCCACCTGAGGCAAGGCTTGCAACGGAATTTTCACTGTTGCACCATCTTCGTCATGGCTTGGATCAAAACGGTAACTGGCTGCTAGGCGCAGTTCGCCATTGCGTAAAAAATCGGGAAATTGTTGTGTGGTTGGACGGTCGTTCATCCACAGCGCATCATCATCGATAAATAAATAACGTGGGTTTTGCGGTTCAACCGTAGCGCGCCAGTCTTCAAAACTACGACGGCTTGCCACCTCTTCAGGAACTTTAGCCGCATAAAACTGGTAAATAGTCTCTTCATCCACCACCAAATCACGGCGGCGTAGCTTATCTTCGACCCGCTCTACTTCTTCAAGTTTAAGCAGGTTGTGTTTTAAAAATGGTGGCGTAATGCCTAAATGTCCTGTCGTCAGTGCATCTCGAAGGAAAATTTCATGTGCTGCAACATGGTCGACTTTTTCATAGTTGATTTGACGTTTCGGCTCAATAATTAAGCCAAATAGTGAAATTTGGTCATAGGCATTGACCACACCTGCTTTTTTCGACCAGTGCGGCTCAAAGTAATGGTGCTTCAGCAAATCACCTGCTGCAAG
Organism: Acinetobacter sp. CAU_H_S139_7; assembly: GCF_058599305.1. Classification (NCBI taxonomy): domain Bacteria; kingdom Pseudomonadati; phylum Pseudomonadota; class Gammaproteobacteria; order Moraxellales; family Moraxellaceae; genus Acinetobacter; species Acinetobacter sp. CAU_H_S139_7. The sequence goes on along the minus strand of NZ_CM178651.1, from coordinate 1,149,566 downwards.
CAAAATCCACTCAGGTTCAATTTTTGCCAGTGTACGAATGTAGACCTGTGAGGTTTCTACCATCTCAAAAGCCATGACCCAAGGCGTATTGGTCTTATGTAAAGTAGATGCTGGAAAAATGCGGGCCTTTTGCTGACGTACCGCCATAAACACATTGCGTTCATCGGTTTTATTGGCAATAAAAGACAACAAACCTGTTAAAAGCGCACGGTGTAAATTTTCATAACTGGCTTTTTTCTCATTAAAAGACAGCTTTAAGCCTTTTGCTAAATCGACCAATTGCTCATGAGTTTTCTTCCATTCACGTAAACGCAACCAACTTAAAAAGTGATTACGCGCAAAAGTACGGCGTTTGTTTTCACTCATGTCTCGGTTGGCAACCAGCGCTTCCCAAAGTTTGATATAAAATAAAAAGTCAGAATCGGCTTCACGGAACAACGCATGTTTTTGATCTGCCTGCATTTGTTTATCCGCAGGGCGTTCACGTGGGTCTTGTACGGCCAAAGCAGCAACAATCACCAAGACTTCATTCAACACTCCAAAATGTGCCCCACCCAAAATCATACGGGCCAAACGTGGATCAATTGGCATTTTGGCCATTTGTTGACCAATTTTGGTTAAATCTCCTTTACCTCCCCCTTTGGAAAAGGGGGATTGAGGGGGATTGACTTCAGATGAATCTCCCCCAACCCCTCTTTGCAAAAGAGGGGCTTTACCTTTCTCCATCATAGCCCCAAGTTCAACCAACAACTTACGACCATCGTTGACTAACCGATGATCTGGCGGCTCAATAAAATCAAAATCTTCTAAAGCACCCAGCCCTAAACTTTGCATCTGCAAAATAACTGAAGCTAAGTTCGTTCGCTTAATTTCGGGTTCGGTAAACTCAGGGCGGCTTTGAAAGTCTTCCTCAGAATACAAACGAATACATACACCTGGGGCAATACGACCACAACGGCCTTTACGCTGATTTGCCGCTGCTTGCGAAACCGCTTCAATCGGTAAACGCTGTACCCGTGAACGATAGTTATAGCGAGAAATACGCGCAAAACCACTGTCAATCACATAACGAATATTGGGTACAGTCAGCGCTGTTTCTGCAACGTTGGTGGCGATAATAATGCGTCGCCCACCACCTGATGGATTAAAGATTTTTTGTTGTTCAGCCAAGGCCAAACGCGCATATAAAGGTAAAATTTCTGTATGTCGCGGCCCATGCTTTTGCAAAGTTTCTTGTAATTCACGAATCTCTTGTTCGGTACTGGCAAAAATTAAAGTATCGGCATATTCAGGATGGCCTTTTTCTTGTGCATCCCGAAAACATTCCTCTACAGCTTGCACGACAGCACGAGGTAGATTTTCTTCAAAGTCATCAAACTCATCATCATCACTACCGACAATGCTCATCTCAGAGACTGGGCGATAACGTAGTTCGACTGGAAAGCTACGACCTTCTACTTCAAAAATAGGCGCATTGTTAAAGTACTGACTAAAACGGTTTACATCTAAAGTTGCTGAAGTGATGATGACTTTTAAATCTTTACGGCGAGGCAAAAGCTGTTTGAGATACCCCATGATAAAGTCGATATTGAGCGAACGCTCATGCGCTTCATCGATAATAATGGTGTCGTATTTATTGAGATAACGGTCATTGGCCAACTCTGCCAGCAAAATACCATCCGTCATTAAACGGACAATAGAATCCTGCGATCCTTGTTCATTAAAACGAACTTTAAAGGAAATTGACTCGCCAAGTTTCTCACCAACTTCTTCAGCAATACGCTGGGAGACACTACGTGCAGCCAAACGACGTGGCTGCGTATGACCAATCAGACCGGTTAAACCCCGACCTGCTAGCATCGCAATTTGCGGTAGCTGTGTGGTTTTACCTGAACCTGTTTCCCCTGCAACGATAATCACTTGATGCTCTTGAATGGCATCAATTAACTTATCTGCATACTGCGTAACAGGCAGGTCTTGATTCAGTTTAATATTCGGAATGCGTTCAATACGCTCTAGAACTTTTAAATGCGACTGTTCAAATAATGCTTGATATTGCTTTTCGTTGGCATCTTTTCCTTTTTTGAGTCGGTTTAAACGATGACGGTCTTTGACCATCACCAATTGCTCTATATTTAAAGGACGCTGCACAGAAAAAATACCTACATCAAAAACATCAATCGCTTAGTTTACGTGGTAATACAGCGAAGCGAAAGTACAGCATAATTTTTTAATTTTAACTTTTTTTCAAATATCCCCTTGAATTTTAAGCCTAGGGACATCATGTCTGTAAACGAGTTGCGGAATAGATGATTTTGTCATTTAGTCATCATATTTATCATGCTAAATGAACAGAATGATCACATTAGCTGAAATAGTCTGGAGTAAGATTCGGTTTTTCCGATTCTTGTAATGTAAAAATACTGTTTCAGCAATAACAAAAATTTCGATACCCTATTCAACATTAAATACAAACCCCAATCATGGAGACAATGATGAGCTTGATTAATACTGAAGTAAAACCATTCGCAGCTACTGCATATCACAACGGTCAATTTGTTGACGTAACTGAAGCAGATCTTAAAGGCAAATGGTCTGTAGTATTCTTCTACCCAGCTGACTTCACTTTCGTTTGCCCAACTGAACTTGGTGACCTTGCTGACAACTACGCTGAATTCCAAAAATTAGGCGTGGAAATCTACGGTGTTTCTACTGACACTCACTTCACTCACAAAGCTTGGCACGACACTTCTGAAGTTATTGGTAAAATCCAATACCCATTAATCGGCGATCCAACGTGGACTCTTTCTAAAAACTTCGACGTTCTAATCGAAGCTGCTGGTCTTGCTGACCGTGGTACTTTCGTAATCGATCCAGAAGGTAAAATCCAAATCGTTGAAATCAACGCTGGTGGTATTGGCCGTGATGCTCAAGAATTACTTCGTAAAGTTAAAGCAGCTCAATATGTGCACGCTCACCCAGGTGAAGTTTGCCCAGCTAAATGGAAAGAAGGCGAAGCAACTCTTGCTCCTTCAATCGACCTAGTAGGTAAAATCTAATCTAAATTAGATTGAACACATAAAAAACCACGCTTTTTAGCGTGGTTTTTTATGTCCAAGATAACAGCACAATATGACAAGAAAGAGAAAAATACAGAATAAGAAAGAGCTATCCTTTATGCGTTACACATAATTCATGACTGGAATTCAGTGCGTGTACCCGCTACAGTAGAATGAATACATGCAGCTCTTTGAAGAAGAAAAATGACTTATCAAGTTCATATGATTGATGTGAAAAACCAACTCCAAAACTATATTTGGCTACTGGAACACACCTCATCAAAGCAAGTCGTGGTGGTTGATCCAACTGAGGCTGGATTAGTTGAAGATTATTGCACTGAACATGGCTTAAGCATTGCTCAAATTTGGCTTACTCATTGGCATAAAGACCATATTGGCGGTGTCGCTGACCTGATTGCGAGTCGGAATATTCCTGTGTATGGGCCACGTGAGGAATTATCTAAAATTCCATTCATCACCCATGCATTGATGGATGATGACTATTTCTCATTTCATGATTTACATATCGATGTTTTAGCAGTTCCTGGCCACACACTGGGCCATATTGTGTACTTTATTGAATCTATCCAGACTTTATTTTGCGGTGACACTCTGTTTGCTATGGGCTGTGGGCGAGTGTTTGAAGGTACACATGAGCAGATGTACCATTCGCTCAATCGTTTAGCGGCTTTGCCTGCCGAAACAAAAGTCTATTGTACGCACGAATACACGCTCTCTAACGCGAAATTTGCCAACCAAGTCGAACCAGACAATATCGCTATTCAAGAGCGTTTAGACCGTGTCGAAACCATGCGCTATTTGGGTCAATGTACCCTTCCTAGCAGTATTGAAATCGAACTTGAAACCAATCCTTTTTTACGTACAGAAAATGTGGAAGAGTTTAAAAGACTACGTGATCTGAAGGATCAATTTTAATTGGTCTCCCCCTTCTAGAGACTGCTAACGAACGCAGTCTCCTATTATGTATGTATGCTTCTATTGAGTTAAAACGATCAGTTGGGGCTTCTACCCTTAACCTTTAAGCTCTCAAAATTTCAACCAATGCAGTTTCAAACCACACGATGCCATAATCGAATGATCACGAGCAAGACTGAATGGCATTACTGTCTCAAAGTACCCAGCCTTTGAAAAAAATCATTACATTTCTATTTACGACAAAATATTTCTCTACAACGAATGCACATAATTCTAAAGTATTGAGACTCATCTCAAAATATTCTTATTTTTCATCATGATAAAATTATTTTAAACAATGAAATACTCTCATTTATGCTTTGTATACGTTTTCGCCTTAGTTTAGATTGCTTTAAAAAGAGACAAAAACAAAAATATATAAAAAAATCCCCTTTAAAAAAGCGTGAAATATCCCTATTAATAATTTATCAGTGAAAAAGGAATATCCTCGTGAAAAAAGTAGTGAAAGCAAAAAACCTCATCGCCTTTCGCATTTGGCTAGAGAAATTAGGTTATTCAGTTAAAACCTTAGCAGACAACCGTGGCTTTACTTTTAGCTTTAAAAAAGAATATGGACTGGTGACCTGCGATCTAGCGGGCAATAACTTGGCCATGCAGCTCGGTGAAGAATTCGAAGACCATTTGAAAGCCTAAATTGCTCCATACTTACTTCGCGTGATGAATCAAAATTTAGCCCCTTAGAGGGGCTTTTTTTATATATGAATCATCTATTAAATTTCAGGCAATAAAAAAGCAAGGCTTAATACCTTGCTTCATTACTGATGGTGGGGACGGAGAGACTCGAACTCTCACACCTTGCGGCGCTGGAACCTAAATCCAGTGCGTCTACCAATTTCGCCACGTCCCCATCAGGGTGCTAACTTTGCGTTAGACTTTAAGTTGGCAGAGGATCAAGGACTCGAACCTTGACGAACGGTTTTGGAGACCGTCATGCTACCATTACACCAATCCTCTATTGCCTTATAAACCATCTTAATTCAAATGATTTATGGTGGGGACGGAGAGACTCGAACTCTCACACCTTGCGGCGCTGGAACCTAAATCCAGTGCGTCTACCAATTTCGCCACGTCCCCAATGGCTGTGTATATTATAGCGATAGACACTATATGACAAGCGCTTTTATAAGCAATCACCTGCTTTTCTGTCATAAAATCAGCAGTTGAATCTATTTTTATGTTCTATCTGTATAAAAAGGCTATTCCGTTCTTCACTAAATTTCAGGCAATAAAAAAGCAAGGCTTAATACCTTGCTTCATTACTGATGGTGGGGACGGAGAGACTCGAACTCTCACACCTTGCGGCGCTGGAACCTAAATCCAGTGCGTCTACCAATTTCGCCACGTCCCCATCAGGGTGCTAACTTTGCGTTAGACTTTAAGTTGGCAGAGGATCAAGGACTCGAACCTTGACGAACGGTTTTGGAGACCGTCATGCTACCATTACACCAATCCTCTATTGCCTTATAAACCATCTTAATTCAAATGATTTATGGTGGGGACGGAGAGACTCGAACTCTCACACCTTGCGGCGCTGGAACCTAAATCCAGTGCGTCTACCAATTTCGCCACGTCCCCAATGGCTGTGTATACTATAGGGATCATTTTCGCATGACAAGCAATTTTTAAGAAAAACACACTCATTTGATTAAATAAGAAACAAAAACTTTATGCTTGGCTTTTTCTCATTCAATTTCAGTCATTAAGCATCGTTTTGCAGCCATGGTATTTTGCCATCTTTGGCTTTTTTGCTTGGCCAAAAGTCCATGTAAAAGTGGACTAAAACCCTGAAAAGGTTCTGGAAGTGCTATCTTCAAAGACTGACAGTGTAAATACGCCCAATCTTGGTAGCTTGCTGCCTGCAAACGTTGATCAGTCAACCACTCAAGTAGAATGATCCCGAGTGCATACAGGTCTGTTTGTACGGTCTTTGCTTCACCATGAAATAATTCAGGTGCCATATAGCGCGGTGTCGCTGTTAGAGCCTTTTGACAGCTTATTTCACCAATTCTTTGGCTCTGCTCAAAATCAATTAACTTACATGTAGAACCGTCTAACAAAAAATGTGAAGGTTTTAAATCAGCATGAATCCACCCCATCTGATGTAATTCTTCAACTGCATTCAGCATTTTAAAGATGATATGAATGACATGATCTCGACTTAACTGACGGGGATTCGCCATAAGTAATGATGGAACATTTTTTAAGATGAGTGCGACTTTCACCTGCTCTGAGTGAAACTCAAAATTTTCAAGGATTTGCACTTCAGGCAAGAACTTCGGCAGTTGCAGCATCGCAAGTGCATGTTGATAAAAACTAAGTTCAGCGTCAAAGCCGTTAATTAGCGCCGCATGCTCTGATAGCGACTGATACTTTAACCAATACCCCTGCCCTGCAACTTCAAAGCGATAAAGCCTTCGCCCCCAACCCAAACGCTGAGTCGGAGTATGAAGTGACATCGCGAGAGCATTTAATTCTTGTCGATCAAACTGCCAAGAATTCGGATTCATTCATCTCTGCCGTATCCAATGCAGTTAAGACCTCTAAACAATGTTGAATGGTTTTCCCAACACGGGCATGTGTTTCAATCATTGAGATTTTTGGCCAAGTTGCACGTTCACCTTCACGTTGTAAAAGTTTAAACAAGTGTGGCCTTGGATTTTGCAGCATATAGCTATAATGGCGCAGGCCATATTTCCCCACAATGTTCACATCACCATAATAACGCTGATCGACCACGCCATAGCCATGATCCAGTAAACGGCGGATCGGTGGAATCATCCCCACACGCTCACGGGCAAAGTCCATCACCCCTTTACTAATCACTTTGCCTTGTCGGCGTACAATCCGCTCAGGCCAGCTCAACATATCTTTACGAAACCGTGCTTCATCCGACTGCATAAACGGCACCACATGCGGGTTCACTTGACTGGCAATGGTGTAGTTTAAATTGTATAAACGCGCCATTTTTTCCTGCGGGAAATCACTACGCACACTGCCATCAACCCAGCGCGTAGATGACATATAAGGTGTATACAACCCATCATGTCGCTTACTAGTCAGCTTGACTGGTGGAAATAGAATCGGAACTGCACAAGACGCGAGTACCGCACTCCACACCAATAAGTCAGGTGAAGTAAAGGTACTCATAATGCGTGGATTTTGTGAGGCATCATAAGGTGCAACCGCGACATTGTTATACAAGCCTGACTGCTTAAATGCCTCTTCAAAGGTAACGTCACCCAAATTTGCAATTAAAAAGTTTTTTAAATGCTTTACATCCGCTAAACCACCATTGCCCTTTAAGACCTCACGAAAGCCTCGAAATTGAAAAGCATCGGTGAAAAAGTTTTCACCATTTAAGATGCTTAGCATTTCTGCAGGCGTTGCTCGCCCCAGCATCGCTGTCATAATCGCACCTGCACTTGAACCAGACAGCACTTTCGGCATCAGGTCTTGCTCAAGCAAAGCCTTGCACACACCTGTATGAAACAGTCCTAATGTTGCACCGCCTGAAAACATCATGGCCGGTTGCCCAAAGGCCTTTTGGCAGTGCTGAAAAAATTCAATTTTTTGCTGTTTGTCCAAACACTGGCAATCCGTAGATGCTACAAATGCTAAACCTCGACTAACTTCTTCAATATAGTCTTCAATAATTTTCTTGGTGCCGACATAGGTTGCAGTAAACAGCATGGGGTGAGCAATATTGGCAATGTCATAACTCAGACCTTCACGTAGTAGGTACATTAAATCGGTCGTACGATTTTTTTGGCGATAACGCTTCAACAAACCCAAACGATGGGTAATCACTTCTGCATCGAAATAAGGTGAACAGTTGTCATACTTCCACTCTTGCGCCCCTGACTCTTCATCAATTCTAAGTGCAATGCTTTTCCACTCAGTATAGTTCTCTGCCTGAGCCAATTGGTTTTTCAGTTTTTTGATTCGATAGGCTTGGTGCGGGTTGATTTCCCGTGTGAAATCTTTAAACAACATATTCATACTCACCCACTTTTTTTGTTTTCCTAAAATTTCACTGACATGTTCAACCGTCAGTCTAACTGACTATGTGCAAATTATGTGAGCATTACAATTGCCATTTCAAGCCTAAAATTGGCAAATCTGCACCACGTTAAGGGTTTGATACGACTAGATCGGATGTTAAGATCGACGACAAGTGTAATTATAAGCTGATTAATCATGGCGACCATTGACCTACCGAACAATATCTTAGAAGCACTATCGACTGTACTCCAACAACTACAGCAAAGCCTACCAGAAGTTAAACAAGCACCTGATTTTTCAGCGATTGCCTTTAAATGGGAAAATGGCGAGTTAAAAGCCATTCATCAGCTCAAACGAATCGAATTAAATGATTTAAAAGGCATTGAGCGTCAAAAAGAAAAAGTACTGCAAAATACAGAACAGTTTCTTAATGGTTTACCTGCCAATGACGTTCTGCTGACGGGCTCTCGCGGGACAGGCAAGTCCTCTATTGTGCGTGCTTTATTAACGGAATATGCAGAGCAAGGCTTAAGGCTGATTGAAATTGAACGTGATGATTTATCCGAACTGCCTGAAATTCAAAAGCTAATTGCAGAGCGCCCTGAAAAGTTTATTGTGTATTGTGATGACTTGGCTTTTAACGCCGAAGATGAAAACTATCGCAGTTTAAAAAGTGTGCTAGATGGGTCTTTGCAGTCAGGTTCAAGTAATTTTATTATTTATGCCACCAGTAACCGTCGTCATTTGCTACCAGAGTTTATGCATGAAAACACGCCTGTAACTCGAGTCGATGTACCGCAGTACACTGAACTGCATCCACAAGAAGCGATTGAAGAAAAAATTTCACTCTCCGATCGTTTTGGATTATGGCTGTCTTTTTATCCAATGGATCAAAACTTATATTTGGACATTGTGCAGCACTACTTAGCAAAAGCTCAAATCTCCATGGACGATATGGTACGAGCCGAAGCGCTTCGTTGGTGTCAAGCACGTGGACAACGCTCTGGACGTGCTGCGTATCAATTTTCTAAACACTGGGTCGGTTCACAACAATTAAAACAGCTTTAGTATAAAAATACTGATCGGCGCTTAAGCATCTATTTTATTTCAATTATTTTTATATTTAATAGTTCAGTCTGATCAAAGAAATAACCCAAATTCCGCATTAGAATTTGGGTTATTTCTTTGAAAATTAGGGATAAATATCAGTTCAAATAGGTTTGATCTGATTATTGATATTTATCTAAGTTTGTTTCTGGCCCATCTTTAACCACAGCTTGTGCTTTTGCATAACTCTCCATTAAGCATTTATATTCTGGGCAGACACGATCTGAAAGAATTTCAGCAAAACGGGAGCCTTCTGGACGGTTCCAAGTACGCATTAACTCGGCCACGATTGCAAAAGTATCGGTTGGAATTGCGCCCGCTTGGGTCACACGAGCAATTGATGTATCTGTAGCTAATTTGCTCCAGTTGCCTGATGCATCCACAACACAATAAACGTTATAACCTTCTTTACGAGCGCTTACAGCAGGGAAAGTCATACATACACTGGTCAGCGTTCCCGCAATAATCAGTGTCTTCCTACCCGTTTTTTTAACTTCATCTACAAATAAGGGATTGTCCCAAGTATTAATTTGTCCAGTTCGTGGTACATAAACTGCATGCGGAGCAAAGTGGTGAATTTCAGGAATTAAAGGGCCATTGGGGCCATCCGGTACAGAAGCCGTGGTAATTACAGGTATATTTAATAAAGTTGCCGCTTTTGCAATTGCAATCACATAATTGCGTAAGTCGGGTACAGGTACATCGCGTACGGTATTAAAAAGTCCACTTTGATGATCAATCAGTAGAATTATCGAATCATCAGGGTCTAGCATTCCATTAGTTAGTAGCCGCCATGGGTAACACCTCTAAATACTCTTCTAATTATGTACTTCCATTGTTGTAATGAAAGTTCCTAAGACAGACCGTCATAGCTTTATGATTTATACGACCAAGATATTTTTTAAGAAAATCTATATCTGCCTTTCATATAAACTAATGAATAATTTTGCGCTCAGAAAGCTAAATCATGTTACGTGTTGTAATTGGCCTTCGTGGCTTTGAGTTTTATCCTCGTATAGAAATAAAAACTTAAGAAAAATACAAACTCTTAATATTAATCAATACCTTAAAACCATATAAAATAGAATTTCAATTGAAATCAAAATACTCAAAGTTTTAATCTTTTGAGATCAATCAAAAACTACGCTAGGCATACTTATCCCCAATTTCTATGGATAAACCTATGGGTAAATACTTTTAACTTGATGCTAAGCTACATTTAAGTAAGTCAAAAAATATTTTTAAAGTCTAAGCAGCGTTTTTTGAAAAGCCTTGTGATAAAGACCTAAATATAAAAAAGCCCAACATTCAGTCAGGCTTTAAGCTTATCAAATGAAAGTCTTAGACTTCACTGGGATTGGTCAACTCAGTCATTGGCCAGCGTGGTGTTGTCGTTACTGCCAAACCGTCATGCTGCCCTGCTTTTAAGCGCTGATAACCAGCAAAAGCAATCATGGCACCATTGTCTGTACAAAGTGCAGGCTCGGCATAGTAGACCTGCGCACGAATCTTGGTTAAATCTGCTTCCAAACGCTCACGTAAACGTTTATTTGCACTAACACCACCTGCAATCACTAAACGTTTCAAACCTGTTTGCTTCAATGCTTTCACAGATTTTTTAACTAAGGTATCCACGATGGCTTCTTGAAAACTCGCTGCAATATCCGCATCACGGTTTTCATCACCTAATTTTTTCATTTGCACAGATACGGCTGTTTTTAAACCACTAAATGAAAACTCCAAACCTTGATGCAGCATTGGGCGTGGGAAAGCAAAGGCATTCGGATCACCTTGCTCAGCCAGTTTTGAAATATTTGGACCACCTGGATACGGTAATCCCATCATTTTCGCAACCTTATCAAAGGCTTCACCTGCAGCATCATCAATCGACTCCCCCAACAATTCATACTGTCCAATCCCATAGGCAGCCATCAGTTGAGAATGTCCGCCTGAGACCAAAAGTGCTACAAAAGGAAATTCTGGCGGCGTTTCCGATAAAAGTGGTGCCAACATATGCCCTTCCATATGATGCACACCAATTGCAGGTTTATTTAAAGCAAAGGCCAAAGTTCGACCAAACAGCGCGCCTGTCATCAGCGCACCCATCAAACCTGGGCCACGCGTATATGCCACGGCATCAATTTCAGATTTTTTTACACCACTTTCTTCAAGCAGTTGATTCATTAAAGGAATCAGCTTACGCACATGGTCACGCGATGCCAACTCTGGTACCACACCACCATACTCTGCATGCAGTTTAATTTGGCTGTACAGCACTTGCCCACGTAAACCCGACTCGCTGTCATAAAGGGCAAGTCCTGTTTCATCACAAGATGTTTCTAAGCCTAAAACGATCATTAAACTGCCTATAACCTGTATCAAATCTATTGCGTGAACCATTATAGACTTGTGGTATGAGATGTAAATGAGTAAAATACTGACCTTCACTTGTGATCAGGGCAATGTCGCCCAGATCTTATCCATAACTTAATGAGGATTCTTCATGCCACAAGTTAAATTGAAAGAAGGCGAACCAGTAGACGTAGCTATCCGTCGTTTCAAACGTTCATGCGAAAAAGCGGGCGTTTTAGCTGACGTACGTAAGCGCGAATTCTACGAGAAACCAACTCAAGAACGTAAGCGCAAAAAAGCTGCTGCTGTTAAACGCTACCAAAAGAAATTGGCGCGTGAATCAGTACGTACTACTCGCCTTTACTAAGATTAATTTGTGATTGACTGCCTGGACTAAATAATGACTACTTTAAAAAGCCAAATAACTGAAGTTTTGAAAGCCACTATGCGTGCTAAAGAAATGGATAAGTTAACGGTAATTCGTGGTCTACAGGCGGCAATTAAGCAAATCGAAGTCGATGAGCGCAAAGAACTTGACGACGCTCAAGTTCTTGCGGTCATTGAAAAACAAATTAAACAACGTAAAGAATCGATCAAAGCCTTTGAAGGCGCTGGTCGAGAAGATTTAGCTAGTAAGGAACAAGCCGAACTTGAGGTTTTATCTCAATTTCTACCAGAAGCTATGACTGAGGAAGAACTTGATTCTATGATTGCGCAAACGATTGCAGCGCAAGAAGCTACTAGCATGAAAGATATGGGTAAGGTGATGAATTCTCTGCGTCCGCTCATAGCCGGGCGCGCCGATCCTTCTCAAGTTTCAGCAAAAATTAAAGCAAAACTGGCTTAATTTAAAAATCTTTAAATCGATTACGTTGAACTGACCTTAAAAAGGCAGTTCAAAGTTCTACTTTATATAAAAATTATTATTCTTCTTTTTATTTTATCTATTCATTCTCAGCTTTAAAACAGCTCCTGACTCATCTCTGTTTTACCCCTCTATTTGAAATACCACTTTTCTAAGCTCTAAATTGTCGATCCTTTTGCATTTGGGTTAAACGCGTTTTAATGGTCGCTGACATTGCTTCATTATCTTTCGCTAAACGCTGAGCATGCAATAAAGATTTAATCGCTTCTTCTTCAAAGCCCGACCAGAACTGCACTTCAGCCCGATAGCGCAAAACATTAATGGTATGCATTGGCGACTTTTTATCTAAACTCGCAGCTTGCTGCATCAGTCTCCACGCATTCACATCACGCGGATTATTTTTCAAAAAACGATTGAGTACAGGCTGCGCAAGCTCAGGTCGATTTTGACGAATATAAACTTCAGCCAATTTATAATTTAAAGCCCGATTTTCAGGCATGATGCTCGCAGGTGATTGGATCACGGTAAGAGCTTCATTCACCCGATTTTGTCCAAGTAAAATATCAGCTTGAATCAAGGTTTGTAGGTTATGTAATTTCTGATGTGACTTGGCCTGATCTAACACTTGTTGAGCAAGTTTATAGTCACCTTGTTTGAGGTAAAAACTAGCCAAAGCCAGTTGTGCCGCATAACTGTTACGACTCACCAGCATCTGTAGTTGCTGTTCTGTCGCCTGATTCGAGATCACCGTGGTATACAGCTTCAAGATTTCAAAGTCTTCATCACGCCAAGTAGATTTCACTTTAGGTAATTGATTCGCCCTAAGTCTCGCTTCACTCATTCGCTCAGTCGTGAGTGGGTGTGTGAACCAAAAGTCGGGTAAAAAACTCACTCGGCTGGTTGCGCGATGCATCACTTCAAAAAAATCAGCCATACTTTGCGGGTTATAACCAGCGCTATACATGTACTGCATCCCTATACGGTCAGCTTCACGCTCTTGGTTACGACTATAAGACAACTGCTTGTCCATGAGTGCGGCTTGCGTACCCACCATGACCGCAGAACCGACATCACCATCTGCTTGAGATGCAACCAAAGCACCAACCAAAATCCCTGCCAGCGCGAGTAATCCCTGCCCCTTAAACGCCTCTTGCGAACGACTGTAGTGGCGCTGTGTGACGTGCGCAATTTCGTGCGCCATTACGCCGGCAACTTCATCCATATTATTGGCATTGGTAATCAAACCAGCGTTTAATGCAAACAATCCACCCGGAACTGCAAAGGCATTAATTTGCGGGTCATTAATGACCACCAGACCAATGGGTTGACCAAGCTGAGTTTGACTCAAAATGCTTGAAAAAGCATTCATCAGTTGATCTTCTAGCCACGGATTTTGCGTAACAGGTAGCTGACGCTGTACTTCACGATAAACTTTTTCACCAATATAGCGCTCATTATATTGGTCAATAAAACCTATACCTGAACCAATCTCAGGCACATTAAACTGTGGGGCATTCGTAAGAAATTGACCTTCTGCAAAACCAACAGTCGAAATAAGACTTAAACTGCACGCACACAGAAAACGCTTCAACCCTCACCCCGACTTTATTTAAAGGAATCGAATGACTATAACATTGATAATTGAATGAAAATGCAATGAAGTGTTATCAAATTTTTATCTAAATTCAGGATTCACCACATATTGAGGTTGACCACCTTCCAACGCTTTCACCAAGTTTTGGTAAGCCAACTCTGCCATTTTTTTTCGTGTTACGGAGGTTGCTGAACCGACATGCGGTAACGTCACTACATTGTGAAGCTGGAACAGTGCCGAATCTTGCAAGGGTTCTTTTTCATAAACATCCAGCCCAGTTGCAAAAATTTGCTTTTGCTCCAAGGCCCGAATAAGTGCCTGCTCATCCACCACGGCACCACGCGAAATATTTACAAAAACAGCATGCGATTGCATTTTCTTAAAAGCTTCTGCATCAATCAAATGCTGCGTGTGCGCGTTTAGATCAACCGCCACGACAATGAAGTCCGATTGCTCTAGCAACTCATCTAATTCGCAAAAACGCCCATTTAACGGTTGTGCCAATTCTAATTTTTCTCGGCGCCCGTGATACAAAATATTCATATTGAAACCATGAAAACCACGTCGCGCAATTGCCGCACCAATATTTCCTAAGCCAATAATACCCAATGTTTGACCAAAAATTTCCTGACCAAATTGTGCCTGCCCGACAGTACGTGACCACTGACCTGTTTTAGTCCATTGATCCAAATAAGGCACTTGACGCGCCGCACTCATCAACAACGTAAAGGCCAAATCGGCAGTCGTTTCAGTTAGCACATGAGGGGTGTGGCTGAGCCAAATTTTTGCTTGGTTTAAGTAGTTCAGATCATAGTTGTCATAGCCAACACTAACACTAGATATAATTTTGAGCTGTTTCGCCGTTTCTAGGTTGTTTTGATTAAGTAAACGCCCTGCACCAATCATGGCATCCGCATCCGCAACTTGCTCACGGATTTGCATATTTACATCACCTGCTTTAGGGTTGATGACCACCACGTGATAACGGTGCTCTAGGCGCTGTAATACTTCTGCATCTATTTGACTAAAAACAACGACTTTCTGCTTCATACCTATTCCATATTTTGTTGTTTTGCTCGCATCATGTGCCACAGGGCTTTTTTAAGTAATGGCTGATCAAGCATTTCTTGTAAGCTTGCTGCTTGTGTGACTTTTATACCATTAGCATTTGGTATAGAGCCCAATGTAATAACAGTTTTACCCTGACTTACACCATCAATGAAACCTTGAATATAACTCTGAACACCGCGCCCATCTTGTAAGTTCAACAAAGGAAAAGGCCAATTCAGCGCATACTTTTGCGCTGGTAAGGCTTGCACAATATTTTGCCACAGCTGTTGCTGCTCCAAGCTCAATTGTGTCGCTTCAATGACCAAGGCACAGTGCTCCAAGGCAATAGCTTGCAACTGAAAAGCCTCAACATAGATGGCCTCTCGGACAATTTCTTCTTTTAATGCTGTAACAACTTCTTGTTCAATCGGCTGCGTTGCAATTTCAGCAGGAGGCGCTTGATGTGGAAGCTTATTCTGTACAAGTGGATGTTCAGAAATGCTTTTGGCTTCGGGCTGAGATTGAGGTCGCACAATTTCAGAAATAATCTCAGTCGTGCTTTGATCTCGCCAAATCGATGTGGTTGCATTTTGTTGAGACGGCAAAAAATCAGGAACCCACAAATCAATTCCTAGACTCGCCAAAACCTCACGCTGATGCCCGATCATCTTTTACCTTCACACTTCATTCAGTGCATATTCTATCGAGAAATGCCTAGAGATGCTGTTCTTTTCACATTTTATTCGCATAGACAGTATGCAAATACTAAGAACGCATTAAACCCTCAATTAAACAATCATCAAGCGATTCTTCTTTTGCATTTGTTCAACAATTTCTTCACTGTCGAAACCGAGACGCCAATAAAGCAACTCCAAAACATCCTGCTCATCTTGAGTAATAATGCGGTCGTTCCATAGACAAATTTCAGCCACCCCCAAAATACTCAAACGATCCCGAAGTAGCAGCCCCGCCATATCATTTAAAATTTCGGCCAAATCAATCGGCTCATCTGAAATTTCCGCATACTGCTCTAACTCTTGCACAGTTAAAACTCGACGTAAAATTTTCTCTCGTACTTCCAACTGTGTTTCGCTATTGATTTGTTGCACATGTAACAAAGCATCAATTAAACGTACAATCTGCAGTTTAACTTCATCTAGGGCCGCAGGTGTTTGTACAGGCAACAAATTCAGCTCAAACTTAACCCGTTCAAGTAGCAGTGCATCTAACAGTCCAATTTCACCGTCTTCTTGAATAATCCTCGCCAACTTTAATAAAAACTGGCGTGCAATTGTCGCTGGCATGCCACCAATATTTCGGCATGCTTCATGGAAAATTGAAATATGAACACGACCATCTAGGTTTAACAATGAATCAACAATGGCACGGCTGACTTCAGCCTCAGCAGGAATGAACTCACGAAATTGGCGAATCATCAAAATCGCGACCATCAGCTCGCGTGAACCTGTTGCGGTCTGTAAAGCACGCTGAATTAGCTCTGGACGTTCAATATGCGCACGTACTTCAGGGTTAAGCGGTTTAATCGCATCTTTAATGGCAAAACTAATCGGAGACAGTCGTAATAAGGGCAAAGGCTGCGGTGAAGTCCAAGGGGCTTGAAAATCCGCGTACTGCTCTTCTAGGGAACGAAACAAACCAAATAACGGACGGTTGCGCAGTTTTTCTAGATTTTCCAACTGTATGTCTTGAACCAAATTCGGATTCATTTCATAAATACGTTCTTCAATACTTGGATGAATATTCATCCAACTTTGTGCACTTAATGAGTTGGCAAAACACATGTGTGCAATCGACTCAGAATATTCACTGTGAATTTGCGAACCTGCGTGATGCACATAGATACGCATCAAGGTTTGAATATTGGCATCATTTTGCATCAGACGACGTGTTTTCATATCATTTTTTAAAGTACGCCCCCCCAACGTCAGAAACTTAATACAGCGGGTAACCAGCACCCCCAAACTACCAATCAGCCAGATCACACCACCTGTTGCGACAAAAGTCGTTTCAAAACTTTGCGACTTTTTATGATGAGTTGAAAATCCCAATTTAGCAATTTTACTGCCCCACTGACTAAAGGTGGTGAGGGCACTATATAAAATTTTTAGCCGTGTATTTTCAGCGGTCTCACCAGATAAAATTTGATTAAACTCATGATTCAATAACCCCGTCAGCTCAAGTTCATCGAGGTTTTGCAGTGCGCCCCACGTTAAAATAATCGCAATATCTTTGGGATAAAAACCAGCGGTTAAGGCATTTACCCCCACCTCATCGGGCAAAACATAGACAGCAGGTGTTTCAATTAAAAAAGTATCAGCTAGTTTTTCTGTAATTTTCAGTGCAATACTTTCTTCAGGTGTACTTTCAATCAAACTTAGACGTCGTGCACGCAGTTGCTTGGCCAGACTATGTCCACCCGAACGAAACACATACAACTCATATACCACGGAATAACTCATCACCAAGAGCAATAAACCAATGATATAAATACTCAAGCTATGCCAAAAAATGCTTTGACTCGAATCAAAATAAAAAACCAGCAGTCCAGCTACAGTATTTAAAATAAATAGCGACAAAAGCACCGCCAGCAAGCAGATACTGGCAGACCACAACATGTTTTTATTCTTTATGATTGAATAACTTACACCCTTCAATGTAAATCCCTTTTCTTACATTGTTTGAATCAATCCATCATAAATGAAAAAAGCGGGAAACTCCCGCTTTTCTCAAATCTAAATCAATTACACTTCTTTCACACCCGTCAAATCAACGGAAGCTGCATCAATATTGACATCAATATAGCTATCTTTCTTTTTCGATGTTTCACGGCGTTTCGCCTGTAATTCATCTAAATAAGCTTCATCGATACCACCAGCAACATATTTACCATCAAATACCGAGCAATCAAACTCTTGTAAATCTGGTACTTTGCTAGTGCGCACAGCTGCTTTTAAGTCTTCCAAATCTTGGAAAATTAGACGATCCGCACCAATAATTTCACGAATTTCTTCAACGGTACGCTCAGATGCAATCAACTCTTCTTTTGCTGGCATATCAATGCCATACACGTTTGGATATTTCACCATCGGCGCAGCAGAAGCAAAGAAGACTTTTTTCGCACCCGCATCACGTGCCATCTGGATAATTTCATTACACGTAGTACCACGCACAATCGAGTCATCCACCAAAAGTACATTTTTACCTTGGAACTCGAGTTCAACAGGGTTCAACTTTTGACGTACTGATTTTTTACGTAATTGCTGACCTGGCATAATGAAGGTACGGCCGATGTAGCGGTTCTTCATAAAGCCTTCGCGGAACTTCACGCCCAGCATATTTGCAAGTTCAAGTGCAGAGGTACGCGAGGTATCTGGAATTGGGATCACGACATCGATATCGTGCTCTTCACTCCACTCTGTCAGGATTTTCTGAGCAAGCTTTTCGCCCATTTTTAAACGTGCTTTGTAGACTGAGATGCCATCAATGATCGCATCTGGACGCGCAAAGTAAACATATTCAAAAATACATGGGCGGTATTCAGGCGCTTCAGCACACTGCTTGGTAAACATCTGTCCTTGTGAGTCGATAAAGATCGCTTCACCCGGCGCAATATCACGCTCAACTTTAAAGCCGAGTGCCGTAATAGCGACAGACTCAGATGCAATGATATATTCCATACCAGCATCAGTTTCACGCGAACCGTAAATCAGTGGACGAATACCATTTGGATCACGGAAACCCACTAAGCCATGCCCAGTAAGCATTGCAACTACAGCATAACCACCTTTACAGCGCTCATGTACTTTACTAACCACATGAAAAATGTCGTCTGCTGTAGGCATCAATTTGCCGCGTTTTTGCAACTCATGCGCGAACACGTTTAACAGTACTTCTGAGTCTGAATCCGTATTCATATGACGTAAGTCTGTTTTAAACAGGTCGTCATGAATTTCTTCAGCATTGGTTAAGTTACCATTATGCGCTAACGTGATCCCGTAAGGTGAGTTCACATAGAAGGGCTGCGCTTCAGCGCTGCTCGATGAACCCGCCGTTGGATAACGCACATGCCCAATACCATAGTTACCTTGTAATGCACGCATATGGCGAGTGTGGAACACATCACGAACCATGCCATTGTCTTTACGTAAGAATAAACGACCTTCGTGGCAGGTTACTATCCCAGCTGCATCTTGCCCACGATGTTGTAACATCGTTAATGCATCAAACAACATTTGGTTAACAGCTGATTTACCAGCTATACCAACTACTCCACACATAGCAACCTCGCAGACAAGCTAGGATTAATAAAAAGGATTATTTGTTGACTCACCCTGTCCCTCAGCATTTTTCGAGGAAATTTTCGGTGAAGAATCTGAAGATACATGTGTATCTTTAGACTTGATATGTGACATCGCCTCGCTTGCAGCCTCTTTAGAAAGCTCCATCGCCCAAGGCGCGTAAGGCAAAAGTGTTTGGACAAATTTGGATTGTCTCCAATATGGAGAGCTTTCAACCCAAGACCCGACACCTTGCATCGTAATCAGAACAATTAACAACCCTTTTAATGAACCAAAAGCACCGCCGGCTAATCGATTCAAAGGCCCGAGTTTTAAACTCTTCAATATGTTATTCAGTAATGCCGTGACTATCCACGTCAAAACCACAATAACCAATACAATAAATGCAAAAGCTGCAATTTTTTGAACCACTGGATCTTCACTGAGTGAGACCATCGAAGGTGCTAGAACGCTTGCAAATTTAGCACCAACAATCAGCGCTAAAATCCATCCTATCAAGTTCGCAAAGGCTTTAACAAATCCTTGACGCAAACCGTTGAGCCCTCCAATGAGCAATACAATCAATATGAAGATATCAATGGCATTCATGTTGTTTTCATTGCAGAGACGCAGTCTTGAATTAAGGTTGGTCCTATATAGATGAGGCCACTATAAACTTGTACAAGGTTTGCCCCTGCATTTTGTTTTGCAAGCGCCTGCTCACCCGACAAAATCCCACCCACACCAATCAAAGGAATCTGACCTTTTAAAACCTCAGCAAAGGCTTTTAAACACGCTGTACTTTTCTCAAACACAGGCGCACCAGATAAACCACCCGCTTCATCACCAAAAGGTAAGTTTTCCACCCCTTCACGAGACAAAGTCGTATTGGTCACAATCAACCCATCAATTTTAAACTGAAGCAGTTGTTTCGCAATAAATTGAATATCTTCCGCTTCCAAATCCGGCGCAACTTTCAACACCAAGGGTACATAGTGCTGCTGCTCTTCAGCCAACTCTAACTGACGTTTTTTCAGCGTCTCTAGCAGCTCGGTTAAAGCATCACCACTTTGCAAACTACGCAGGTTTTTAGTATTTGGAGAAGAAATGTTAACAGTAATATAAGACGCATAGTTATAGACTTTTTCTAAACAAATGAGATAGTCATCTACTGCATTTTCGACTGGGGTATCCGCATTTTTGCCGATATTAATCCCCAAAACACCTTTAAATTTTGCTGCCTTGACGTTTTCAATCAGTTGATCCACACCATCGTTGTTAAAACCCATACGGTTAATAATGGCTTTAGCTTGTGGGATACGGAATAAACGCGGCAAAGGATTGCCCTGCTGTGGACGTGGAGTAATGGTTCCAATTTCAATAAAACCAAACCCTAGACCTGCTAATGCGTCAATATAAGCACCATTTTTATCTAGACCAGCAGCCAAACCTACAGGATTGGGGAACTCGATGCCCATACATGTCACCGGTTTAGCCGCTATATTTTGACGCATTAAGCCTAGCTTATGCGTTGATTTCAATAGCGATAGTGTTAGCTCATGTGCACGCTCTGGTGCTAAAGTAAACAACAAAGGGCGGGCAAGAGAATACAACATATCTGTAAAAGTCTACTGCTTTTTAAGTCGCCATATTATAGGCATAGCCTCGCTAAAACACCATGCTTCGTCTGGCTTTATTTTTAGCGATTATTTCACGCTAGCCGATAATTTAATCTGCCCTGCATCTGAGACCAACTCCATTTTTTCAATACTCAAACCATTTTGCGTTAGTTGGGTCAAAAAGTTGGCTAACACTACATAGTTTGCGTGGCTTACGACCAACTGAATTTGTTCAGCATTCTGCTGCGAAGCAACCGACAAACCTTGCTGCTGTGCAATACGTTGGATCTGCTCCATCGGGGTTAGTTGTCCATCTGAGCTCGATTTCATGGTGACTGCATTGCTCTGCATCCATGTCATGGTTTCTTTGAGCTGGTTCACGCGTTTTTGCTGTTTTTCTGCCGCAGCATGGGTATACCAAAGTGCAGCCCCTATCGAGCTCACCAATACAAAAACAACCAAGAAAATAGCCAATACACGGTCGCGCGGTGTAAGACGATCAAAATAAGTACTGATCAGCTCTAAACGCTGATCCAAAA
This sequence comes from Acinetobacter sp. CAU_H_S139_7, assembly GCF_058599305.1. Classification (NCBI taxonomy): domain Bacteria; kingdom Pseudomonadati; phylum Pseudomonadota; class Gammaproteobacteria; order Moraxellales; family Moraxellaceae; genus Acinetobacter; species Acinetobacter sp. CAU_H_S139_7. The sequence goes on along the minus strand of NZ_CM178651.1, from coordinate 1,128,085 downwards.
CAGTTTGTAAATTTTGCATGGCTTTCATTATTGTATTTTCACCATTCCAATTGCCCCACCCGTGGTCGGCTGAATATTGCCTAATTCAACCTGAAAACCCTGTTGATTAAGCTGCTGAGTGAGTGTCTGTAAAGCCTCTGCCGAATTGGCTTTAAGTTGCATATTTAGGCTATTCGCTTCATAAACCACCTGATTCGCCACAATTTGCTGTTGCATGAGCACAGGGCCAACACGACTCAATAAAGACAAAGCTTGAGCATCCGCTTGTTTATTCATATTCAGTTGATATTCAAACTGGCTTCGCAGGGTTTGCTCGGTCACAGGATAATTCGCACCAAACCAATATTTAAATTGGTCGACTGCCTGAACAGCCACTTGCTCTGCAAGCTTTTTATTTTGATACCAACGCGTCGCATCGTAGGTCAGTTGGATCACAATCAACGCAACCAATACCGCTGCACAGGCTTTCCAATAGCCCGTTGAAACATGTTGCTCTTTCACCTTCGGCAAAAGATTCCATGGATGCTGTTTTGCTCTTGGCAATACCACCCATTCATAATGGAAAGACTCAAGCTGCTCCTGCGTCAGACTGGCGTTTAAGCTATGCATATGTGAAGCACTCAAGTTACAAATCTTATATTTTTGATTGGCTGCTTGATAATCTAAAAATACAGAGAGATCATCAATTGATCCACCCAACCAAGTATTAGCGCGGAACAGGAGTCGTTCTTCAATACAACCCAAGATTACCTGTTCTGCGTCAGGCACAGGCAAAATCAGAAAATCAGGCAATAGACTGACCAGCTTCACAGGAATCAAACTCAAGGCATGTTGCAAAGTCTCTAAACAATGCTTTGAAATACCCAAAACAGTGAGTTGCTCAGGTGCTTGAAAGTGATGTAATACTTTCATCTGATCGATTGAGCTCAATACATATTCTTCGAGCAAATACTTCACACCTTCAGCCCCCAACTGCTTGTATTGGGCCTTAGGCATATTTTGCTGAATAATTTGCACATCACGGCTTGGAAAGAAAACAGTTGCTTCCTCACCATGATGCGCTTGTATATCTTGGATCAATTGCTCAAGTGTATGAGCAGATTGCCATCTTTCCCCTATAGACCAGTGCCATGTTCCATCGGCTTCGGGCATCCAAATTTGCAACATGTATTATATTCTGCCGTTTTAATTGGTTTTTATATGCTAGGTATAAATGCTTTTGTTTGTGTCGACAAGCCTTCCGCGATAACTGCTTGCTCATAAATCCTCGCTTCAGCCAAAGCATAAGGATTGAAAGATTCTGTCACCAAAATCGAGGCGATATGTGCCACCACATTCATATGGCACACCACCACAATAGACTCATACGGCAAATGTGATAACCATTCCACAGCCGCTTTTGCATCATCATCTGGCTTAATGGTATTACAGATTACGACAGGCACATCCGCAAAGTGCTGTTTGATGTGTGCCAATGTTTCCTGCGCACGCAGCAAGGGGCTAACCACAAAGATATCAGGTTGAATCCGTGACTTTAAAAAGTCAGCAGTTTGCTCTGCCTGTGCATGCCCACGTTCAGTGAGTGGGCGTTTAGTGTCATTCCCCATGATCGGTGGTGCAGCTTCGCCATGACGGACCAAAGTCAGTTGCATAAAAAATCCTTATTCAAATCCTGATTATTTTAATTAATTTTTATGACAATTCAGTCATTCTACCCACTTAAACGCTCATTTTATTTCGTTTTTTAATTGACTTTAAACCTCATGATGCGGCAAAACAAACTCCACATCACTTCGGTGTCCATTTTTCATTAAGGATAATGCAATTGTCATTGGTGGCGCATTTTCAAAAATAACACTGTATAAAGCGCTAGTAATCGGCATATACACATCTAGCTCTTCAGAACGTGCTTTGACTTGTACAATGGTGTTAATGCCTTCTGCTGTTTGTCCCAATTCAGTGGTCGCCTGTTCCAAGCTCTTGCCTTGACCCAGTGCAAAACCGACTTGATAGTTGCGACTCAGTGGACTGCTACACGTTGCAAATAAATCACCGACACCAGACAAACCTAAGAAGGTCAGTGGATTTGCCCCTAACTTCACAGCAAAACGACTCATTTCCGCCAAAGCACGAGTCAAAATCATACTCTTGGTATTTTCACCGACTTTGTATGCAGCAGCCATTCCCATCGCAACCGCATAAATGTTTTTAAGCGCACCGCCGAGTTCTACACCATGCACATCATCACTGGCGAAAACACGGAACAAGGCACTATGCAAAGCTTGTTGTACCGCATAACGCACTAAGTCAGACTGGCTTGCAATGACCGTCCCAGCTGGTTGTCCTGCCACAATTTCCTTGGCTAAGTTTGGCCCAGATAACACACCATAAGGCACTTCTGGTAGCTCTGAGCGAATAATATCACTCATAAAACTAAAAGTATTCGCTTCAATACCCTTGGTCAAAGACACCACTGCTTGCGAAGTAATAAACGGTTTGATTTGTTTAAGGACATCACGGAAAGAATGACTCGGAATCGCCACCAAAATAATGTCGCGATCACGAACAGCCTCTTCTATATTTGAAACTGCACGTAAACCATCTTCAAGTTTAAAATCGGGCAAATAGCGTTTATTTACGTGCGTCGCATTAATATCAGCCGCAACCGCTTCATCACGAATCCAAATCATGGTATCGCAGCCATTACGAACCGCGGTATTCGCCATGGCCGTCCCAAAACTACCACCACCCAAAACTGTAATACGTAGTGCCGTTTTTTGATCTACTGCTACAGGTTCAACCAAATCTGAAAATTTTAACTCTGACATTATTTTTATATCCTAAAATGGAACTATTGATTCCAATAACTTACATAATCTTGGGTTTGAATTTCAGCACGTGGCGGAATCGCTTTAACTGCCGTACCAATATATAAAATACCTGAGATCAAATCATCTGCACTGAGGCCTAAAACCTGTTTGAAATGCACCGATTCCACCACTGCCCCACTACGCCACATACTCGAAAAACCTTGAGCTTGTAAGGACAAAATAAAATTCTGAATAGCAGCGCCACTACTTAAAGTCTGATCAAAATTAGGGACTTTCGGATGCGATTGAAATTTAGTCAGCGCCAAAACCAGTAATGGGGCACGAAAAGGATGATTTTTAACACGCTCTAATTGCGCTGATTCCGTTTCGCCCAAATCAGCCAAGGCCTGTGACAATAACTCACCAAATGCCTCACGTTGATCTTCAGCAATTACGATAAAACGTGTCGGCTTTAAACGATGATGATCTGGCGCAGTCAATGCGGCTTGAAATGCCCGCTCTAATTGTTCTGCATTGGGAGCAGGCTCGACCAAATGGCCAATCGATTGACGTTGATGCATATTCTGGTGAACGATATCTACCGCGAGTTCCGTCATTAGGCTCTTAATCTTTCAAATTAAACAATACGTTTTAGAGTAGCACACTCTGAAAAGTTTGCTCTAGCGCTTCAGTATGAAATACCCAGTTTCAGCAAAACTAATTTTAAAATCCTGAGCACTTTTTAAACTGTTCGATAAGACTGCATTTTTCATACATTTCTTACATGATTCATCCGACAAGCTATGTTCCAATAAACAATGATTTAATAAAACATGACTGGGGTATGCAATGAAAAAGAATATCGCTATTGCAGGAGCAGCAGCACTAACACTACTTCTAAGCGCTTGTGCATCGACACCAAGCAATTCTTTGGCGATCCAAAAAGCTGACAATCAATACGAAGTTACGGGTATTGGTAAAACTGCATTGATTGCAAAAAACAACGCCATTGAAGCAGCAGCTAAAACGTGTGGCTCTAAAGCAACGGCGATTGTGAGTGATGAAAAAACTGAATATCAAGGTGCTTTAAAAGGCGTTGTAAGTGACGAAACTGGAAAAATGATCCAAGCAGCCGCTTCCGTACTGGGTTCTATTTCGGGTACAAACTCAAGCATTAACCAAGACAGTGACTATCAAACAGTCCTGACTTTCTCGTGTAAAGTAAAATAAAGATACCATAAAAAAAACCGCTCATCTGAGCGGTTTTTTTAAACCAATCACGTCAAACGATTAGCAATAGCCATCTAAACGTGTCAGTGGTAGTTTTTGCCCAATGGCTTTTTCAATTTCGGGTAGATAGAACGCATCATCTTCAGATAAAAAACTAATACTCACACCACTTGTACCTGCACGGCCTGTACGACCAATACGGTGTACGTAGTCATCCGACTGTTCAGGCAAGGTGAAATTCACCACATGCGATACACCATCCACATGGATACCACGCCCCGCAACATCAGTTGCAATCATGATGTTATGTTGACCATTTTTAAATTGATCTAGCATTTTCAAACGTTTGTCTTGTGCGATTTCACCTGACAACATCACCACTTTATAGCCATCACGCTTTAAGTTGTCATAGAGTTTACGCACTTGATCGCGCCGATTTGCGAAAATCATCACTTTTTCAATAGGCTCATCGCGCAGAATGTCTTGTAGCAATTTATATTTATCTGACTTTGCGACCATGTACACCCGTTGTTCAACATCTGCATTGGTCTTCTTCTCTGGCTCAATTTCAACAGTTACAGGTTCAAACAACCACTGCTGTGCAAGGTTTAAAACATCGTAACTAAACGTTGCAGAGAACATCAGAGTCTGACGTTGTTCCTTACGCGGTGAGAAACGAACAATACGTTTTACTGAAGGAATAAAGCCCATATCCAATAAGCGATCGGCTTCATCAATCACCAAAAATTCAATCTGGTCGAGCCAAACTTCTTTTTGCTCAACAAAGTCAATCAGACGACCTGGCGTCGCCACCATAATATCGACAGGTTTTTTATCGAGTTGTGCTTTTTGTTTATCAAAGTCAACGCCGCCTAAAAGCGTCACGACATGTAAATCTGAGAATTTTGTGAGTTCTTTCGCATCGCTTTCGATTTGCAGTGCAAGCTCTCGAGTCGGTGCTAAAATCAAGGCACGAGGTTCACCACGGTAGCGCTGCTCTTGAATTGGGTTATTCAGCAAGTCGTTAATCACGCTCACCAAAAATGCCGCTGTTTTACCTGTACCTGTTTGCGCACGACCAATTGCATCGTGTCCCGCCAAAGTGAATTTTAAAACCTTTTGCTGAATAGGCGTCATATCCTTAAAACCTAAAGCATCAATAGCTCGTTTAAGTTGAGGATGTAAATTTAAGGTTTCAAAACCTGATGACATATATGTGCGCTCTGACGAAAAATCACGAAAATTGATCTGTAGTATAAACAAAAACGCCCCAATTTACATTGAGGCGTTTTAAAGTACGTTCAGACAATTAGTCTAAAGGTTGTACTTCTTCAGCTTGGAAGCCTTTTTGACCTTTTACAACGCTGAATTCAACGCGTTGGCCGTCACGTAGTGAACGGTGGCCGTCGCCTTGGATTGCACGGAAGTGAACGAATACATCGTCGCCGCCATTGCGTTGAATAAAGCCGAAGCCTTTAGTGTCGTTGAACCATTTAACTACGCCTTGTTCACGAGCTGTCATAAGTTAATCCTCATTGTATCTAAAAGAAGGACCACCCGGTGTTGCAAACAGCAGACCAAACAAGGTTTAAAAATATTTATTATTTCTAAGCTTGTAATCATTCTGTATAACTATTAACAAAATCCCGGTTACATCCATTTGTAAAATAGGATTTAAAACAATTTATGGTTGTGTTAAATCCCAGTACGCGACGAGCTTAACATGGGTTAAAAACAATTCATACCCTTTTTTTTGATTAATCGTCTTTTTAATTCAGCATATTTTTTAACTAGTTATTTGTAATTTTGGATATAGCGACTATAGGCCTATAACATATGAAATATTTGGGTTTTGGCACTGAATTTGCTAATATTTCTACCCACCTAAATGTTGTGAAGCCTGCCCTAGCTATATGAGTGATATCGAACAAAATACCAACATTATTGATGCAATGGGACAACCATGTCCTATGCCTCTGTTGTTGCTTAAACGCGCACTTAAAAAGAACCCAGCGCAGCATTTTCTATTAAAATCGTCTGATCCGCACAGTCAGATCGATATCACGCGTTATTGCGAAATCCATCATTTAACTTGCGTTTTGAAACAAATTAATGAACATGAATTTCACTACTTCATTGAATCTTAATTCTTTTCAATTACACTAAGTCTATTCACATTTGCATAAAAGTTTACATTTCTATACCCAATTTTCCATTATTCAGTGGAAGATTGGATTAAGATAAATTCAATTGTTGGGTAAAAATGAAATCCCTAAGGAGAACACATGAGTGACAGCAGCAATCAATTGATGCCCCTGTCATTATCGGCACCAGGTGTAAACTTGGGCGCTTATATTAGTACTGTCAACCAAATCCCGATTTTGACAGCGGAACAAGAAAAAGAGTTAGCTGAACGCTACTATTATGACCAAGACCTCGATGCTGCTAAACTTTTAGTCATGTCGCATCTGCGTTTTGTGGTTCATATTGCCCGCAGTTATGCAGGCTACGGCTTACCTCAAGGTGACCTCATTCAAGAAGGTAACTTGGGCTTAATGAAAGCCGTTAAACGCTTCGACCCAAACATGGGCGTACGCTTGGTTTCTTTTGCGGTGCACTGGATTAAAGCAGAAATTCACGAATATGTGATTCGTAACTGGCGTATTGTCAAAATTGCGACGACTAAAGCACAGCGTAAACTGTTCTTTAATTTACGTAGTCTAAAAAAATCGTCTAAAAAGCTCACTCTAAAAGAAGCTCAATCGATTGCAAATGACCTCAATGTGACACCTGAACAGGTGTTAGAAATGGAAGGTCGTTTAACTGCTTATGATGCAGCGTTTGAAGCTCAGGGCGATGATGACGATGAAGGTTCAACCCATGTTGCACCTGCGCTTTACCTTGAAGATAACCGCTACGACCCAGCGCGTTTGGCTGAAGAAGAAGATTACGAAGAACAGAGCACCAATGCTTTGCATGATGCGATGGAACAGCTTGATGACCGTTCGCGTAATATTTTACAGCGCCGTTGGTTAGATGATGAAAAATCGACGCTGCACGAACTGGCTGCTGAATATAATGTTTCGGCCGAACGTATTCGTCAGCTTGAAAAAAATGCCATGGAAAAAATTAAAGTGGCGATGTCATCGAACTAAGATGATACCAATACAGAAAAGGGCGAAATGCCCTTTTCTTTTTACCAATAAATGAGGCTTTTTGTCTTTTAACCTTTCTTCAAAATATGCTACTTTGTTGCGCACAGTGATATAAGTAAAGCATTGCATATGTGGATTGCGATTTCAGCGCTGAATTTAGCGTTTGCCGTTATATTAGGTGCCTTTGGTGCACATGGTCTCAAAGCACGTGCTACTGAAGCCCAATTGGCTTGGTGGCAAACTGCAACTGATTACTTTTTTTATCATGCGCTTGGTTTACTGGCGCTTGGTATTTTGGCCAAAGTCATCCCGCAACTTCCCATCAAAACCAGCTTTTTACTAATTCAAGTCGGCATCTTCTTTTTCTGTGGTTCCCTCTATGTTATGGCATTGGGCTTACCGCGTGGCCTAGGTGCGATTACCCCGATTGGTGGGGCATTGATGATTGCAGGTTGGTTGGTTCTGGCATGGAATGCCATGAAATATGCCAAGTAAACAACTAGGGATGAGCACGATGCAGATTTATTTAAACGGCGAACTACAGCACACCGAATGTAAAAACCTGCTTGAACTGGTGCAAACCTTTGCACTTGAAGGCAAACGTTTTGCTGTTGAGCAAAATGAAAACATTATTAGTAAAAGTAAATTGGAACATACCCCAATTTGTGCAATGGATCGAATTGAAATTATTCATGCCGTCGGTGGCGGTTAATACGGAGTTCACATGCAAGACAGCCCTCTCATCATTGGTTCTAGATCATTTCAATCTCGTCTGCTGGTGGGCACAGGTAAATATAAGGACCTGCAAGAAACCGATTTGGCCATTCAAGCCAGTGGCGCAGAAATCGTGACGGTTGCGATTCGTCGCGTCAATATTGGTCAACACCCCGACCAACCAAACTTATTGTCCGTGGTCCCACCTGAAAAATACACGATTCTCCCGAATACAGCAGGCTGTTTTGATGCCAATAGTGCCGTGCGTACCTGTATGTTAGCGCGTGAATTATTAGACGGTCATAACTTGGTCAAGCTTGAAGTATTGGGCGATGAAAAAACGCTATATCCAAACATTACTGAAACATTGAAAGCGGCACGCACCTTGATTGACGATGGTTTTGAAATCATGGTCTATACCTCCGATGACCCAATTGTGGCGCAAGAACTTGAAAGTATGGGTTGTGTTGCCATCATGCCTTTAGGTAGTTTGATTGGTTCGGGTCTAGGGATTTTGAATCCACACACGATTTCTATTATTAAAGAAAATGCCAAAGTGCCTGTGTTGGTAGATGCTGGTGTGGGAACTGCAAGCGATGCAGCCATTGCCATGGAACTCGGCTGTGATGGCGTGTTGATGAATACCGCGATTGCTGCCGCTCAACATCCCATTTTAATGGCTTCTGCAATGAAAAAAGCCGTTGAAGCAGGTCGAGAAGCCTTCCTCGCAGGTCGTATGCCTCGCAAACGTATGGCCAACGCAAGCTCACCAGAAACAGGTTATTTCTTTAAATAATCTCTTAATCTGTTTTAAGCGATAAAAAGGATTCTTCTGAGTCCTTTTTTATTTATTTCAACACAAGGGCAGCTCTTTATGATGACCTAGGTTGTTGGGACATTTCGCCACACGCTTTGATACACTCAATGACACTTTCAAACATCTATAACCATATAAAAATGAGAGGAAGCGATGCCCATGCAAAAATGGATCAGACCAACACTCATAGTTAATGCCCTATTTTTCCTAACACTCACAAGCAATGCTTGGGCCAAAGTAGAGGAAAAACCGACTCTCAAAACAAGCTACCAATCTTTTGTGCCAAAAAACTGGAAGATTTTAGAAAAAGTCCAAGGCGATTTAAACCAAGATGGTCAAGCGGATATTGCCCTGATTATTGAAGACACCAATCCTGAACATTTTGTTAAAAATGATCGCTTAGGGAGTGATGTCCTCAATATCAATGAACGAAAGCTTTTGGTTTTATTGAAGCAAATGCATGGTTATCAACTTGCGGCGACTAATACTACTTTGCCGACAGAAGGCGATATAGAGTCCCCTTGCCTCGCTGATCCACTCGGTGAGACTGAAGCATTAAGTATTCAAAAAGGCGTGCTCAAAGTTCATCTGCACTACTGGTTAAGCTGTGGTTCGTGGTATGTGACCAATCACACGTATACCTTCCGATACCAAGACCGTGCATTTAAACTGATTGGTTATGATGTCAACGATTTCCACCGTGCATCAGGTGACATCACGGCGCGAAGTATCAACTTTATGACAGGTAAAGTAAAAAGTACGACAGGTGAAAATGAGTTTGCTGAAACAACACAACCTGTCAAAGTTCAATGGACAACACTCAAACAGCGCTACGCATTGAAACTCGAACAGGTTCAGTTCAATGAGCCACTGGAGTTTAAATAAACAGAGCGAAGAAAAGCGCTGTCAAACTCATATGCGTAGCTTATTGCGCTTCTAAAATACGAATTTGTACATGAGCAACTGCACCTTCAGTTGCTTGAGCATGTTGCTGCATATTGATACTGTGCATATGGGTTTCTAAATGCTGCATGCTTTCCCATTTTTCATACATCATGATTGAAAACGGTACTTTGGTTTGTAATGCACTCTCAACAGCAGGATGGTCGATATACACATCATAGAGATGGCAACCGGGCTCTTGTAATACTTGCTCACGGATGTTGTTGAATGAATCAAGAACCGTTGTAAAATCTTGCTCTGAATGACAAATAATTTCAGCAATGACAGTTAACATGGTCACTTCTCCCGATTAAGCAAAAACTTGCGTCAAATGGTCACGGTACTGTGCCATATAGGCTTCAACTTCAGGTGCTTTAATCACATCATTCACAATAAACGTCGGTAAGGTTTGCATTCCTAAAAATTGATTGGCTTTGTGAAAAGGTAAATAAACCCCGTCGACCCCAACCCCATGGAAAAATTGTTCAGCATCATTAAATGCATCCATCGGTGCATTCCATGTCAACGACAGCATATAGTTTTTATCGTGAATCAGACCGCCTGAACCATACTTTTTTGAAGCATCCGAACGTGAGCGTCCATCATTGGCATACAGACTACCGCGCCCTTCGGTAAAGACATCATCGATATACTTTTTCACAGTCCATGGTGCACCCATCCACCAACCCGGCATTTGGTAAATCACGGTGTCTGCCCACAGAAATTTCTCCACTTCAACTTTTGCATCATATTCGCTGTCGGCACGGGTCACTTGAACCTGATGTCCTAAGCCTGACAAGACCTCTTGCGCAAGTTCAGTTAGGGTATCGTTTAACTGACCATTCGAGTGTGCAAAAGTTTTTGCGCCGTTAATTAATAAAATATTTTTCATTGGAAGAGCCTAAAAACCAAAATCTATGCAGGCACTATATAGACTCTGTTCAGCGCCAATAAGTAGTGAATCTGCAAAATATTATTGACTAAATATCAACAATAAACTTTACAGTATAAAAAAAAGCGCCTTTCGGCGCTTCTTCAATGCATCAAAATTAAGGAATTAGACCTTCATCTCGCATTGCAATTTGTACTGACTGACGTTCAGCCACTTTATTACGGATAAAAATAATATTTTTATACGGTGATAAGTCATGTTCGATGCCATTTGACCAATTGGTGAGGACAAATAAATACGCATCTGCGGGGCCAAAATTATCATCGACCAAATAGTCATGATCTGACTCACCAATTTGTTTATCGATATAACTGAGTAAACGATCAATCTCTGCATAGGCTTTTTCTTTGGCAGCAGCATCTAATGGCGCACCGAAGAAAACGGCATAAGCATCATGTAATTCAGAATTTAAATAACCTAGCCATTCTAAAACTTTGGCACGCCCCAAACCCGATGGCGGAATAAGATCTTGTTTTGGATCATGTTGTGCTAAAAATGGCAAAATGGCTACATTTTCAGTCAGAATCAAACCTGGATTAATCTCTAAAGCGGGGACATATCCTTTTGGATTAATTTCGTAATAATCAGCACCTTTTTCTGTTTTATGTGTTTTTAAATCTACTCGGACTAAATCAAAGTCAACATTAATTTCATTGAGGATAATGTGCGCCGCAAGCGAGCACGCACCCGGTGCATAATAAAGCTTCATATCTGATCCTTGTTATAACTCTATTCTCTGTTTTAAATGGCTTCTAACAAACTTTCAAGTGATCAAAACCTGTAAATTGCAAAAAAGCGTAAACGAAAAATCATTCGTTCGCCTATTGAATATTGTCTAATTCACATTTTTTTTCAAGTACAACAACACTGCAATTTGCAACAGAGTTGTTTTAACATAGCGCCCTTGACCCTAAAATGAATTTGATCTGTGATTAGCCTTAAAAAAGATGAATGGTTTTCTAACATTCGTACCGATGTTTTAGCAGGTTTAGTGGTAGGACTTGCACTGATTCCCGAATCTATTGCTTTTTCAGCAATTGCAGGTGTAGACCCTCAAGTCGGACTGTATGCCTCCTTTTGTATCGCAGTGAGCATTGCTTTTTTTGGCGGCCGTCCAGCCATGATTTCAGCAGCAACAGGCGCCATGGCACTACTCATGATCACGCTGGTCAAAGAGCATGGTTTACAGTATTTACTGGCGGCAACCATCCTCACTGGTGTCATTCAGATCATTGCGGGATATTTTAAAGTTGCCAAACTGATGCGTTTTGTGTCGCAGTCGGTGGTGTATGGTTTTTTAAATGCACTGGCGATTTTAATCTTCATGGCGCAACTTCCAGAGCTCAGCCAAATGAATCACTGGGGTTATGCATTTATCGCTCTTGGCCTCGCTGTAATTTATCTGTTTCCATATCTGCCTAAAGTAGGGAAAACCATTCCTTCAACGCTCATTTGTATTCTCGTCCTGACCGCTTTGGCGCTGTTTTTAGACACAGATATGCGTATGGTCAGTGACTTAGGTCATTTCCCCGATACTTTACCTATTTTTCTACTGCCTGATATTCCACTGAACTTTGAAACGCTGCAAATTGTCTTCCCTTACGCCATCACATTAGCGACCGTCGGTTTGCTTGAAAGCATGATGACCACCACAGTAGTGAATGAAGTCACAGGTACTGAAGGTGACCGTCATCAAGAATGTCGCGGACAAGGTATGGCCAATATTGTGAGCGGTTTTATGGGCGGTATGGCAGGTTGTGCCATGATTGGACAGTCTGTAATTAATGTCAGCTCTGGGGCACGTACTCGGCTTTCAACCTTAGTGGCTGGTGTGTTTTTACTGTGTTTGGTGGTGTTTTTTAAAGACTGGCTGTCTTATATTCCAATGGCAGCTTTGGTTGCCATTATGATCATGGTGGCATTTACAACCTTTCAATGGGACTCGGTTAAAAACATCGCTAAACACCCGCTACAAAGTAATGTAGTGATGTTGAGTGTGGTGATCATTGTCTTAGCCACACATAATCTTGCTTTGGGTGTCTTTGTCGGAGTTTTACTGTCCGCATTATTTTTCATCAACAAACTGGAAAGTACGGTTCATGTTCAGTCTGAACTGCATAACCATACCCGTCGCTATATGGTAAGCGGTCAAATTTTCTTTAGCAGTTCAGAGAAATTCTTTCAGTTTTTTGACTTTAACGAACATATTCAGAAGGTTGAAATTGAACTCAGTAATGCACATATTTGGGATATGACTTCAGTCCAAATGTTAAATGCTGTAGTTGAAAAGTTTGAAGCCCAAGGTGTTGTGGTCGAGGTGTTAGGCTTAAATGAAGCCAGCAGCACCCTCATTGACCGCATCAGCTCATAAAGTTGAAACCATAGACAAAATAAAAGGGCGATGACGCCCTTTTATTATTATCCATAAAACGGATTAAGACTGATGCTTACGACGTCTTAAACTGCCATACAAGGCCAAACTGATTAATCCTAATGCAGACCACAGCCCCGTACTTCCTGCATTGGTTTTATCCTCATCGTTAACCACTGCATCGTTTAAGTCTAAATCCACAATCACAGGATCATGGTCAGAAGAGCGATAAGCATCGTCCGCATAAAATGCAGCAATTTGCTCCTCAGTTTTATATTCTTCGTTATAGTCTAGTGCCGTCGGTTCATCTGCATTGATATGCCATGCAAATGCTTTTTTCACCAAAGGATAAAGTGCTGCATCGGCAATCGCATGATCTAGATTTCCTGCACCACCATAACCTTGAGCATTACTGGCTACGCCGAAAACATAGCTATAAGCTGTTTTCCCCTGACCAATTTTTTCATCATTCAACAATACTTTATAGTTAGCTTGTTCAAGCGCCAGAATTGGATCTTCTTTGGCATAGCTGTTCAGATCACCTAACAGTAAGACATTTGGTTTACTCACCTGTGTTGGATTCTTCGCGACCCACTGCATTAACGCTTGTACCGCTTTAACGCGGGTTGGATTCCAGCAACCTTGACCGTCGCCCTGATCTGCCTCTATCGAAGTTTTATCATCTGGACAGCTACCTTTAGACTTCAAATGGTTCGGAATAACCGTAAAAGTCTTCCCACCTGATAAAGCTTGAAAGGTTTGCGCCATCGTGACTCGGTTTTTCTGACTCTGGTCATCAAAGACCGCTGCTTCATTGATTGGTTTGACCCGCTTAGCATTATAAATAATGGCAACAGCAATCGCATCGGTTCCAAGTTTGTCAGCATTCGGAGGCGTTACATATTTCCAGTCGCTTCCAAGCGCCTGAGCTAAATATGCCACTGCGCTACGCTCGCCATAACCATTGTTGGCAATTTCCATCAGACCATAGACATCCGCATCAATCGCTTTTAATGCACTGACAATTTTCAGATGTTGCTTTTTAAACTCAGCTTCGGAATTTGCACCACGTTCCGTCGGAAAACCTTGTGCCAAACCATTGTCATAATTCAGTACGTTAAATGCTGCAACACGAATTTGTTGTGTGGCCTTTGCTGGAACGCTCGTACGTGGGTTTGGCGCGTCTAAGACTTGTGGCGCTGTTGCACCAAGCACAGGTTGAATTCGCCATTGGTTATAACGGTATTCTAAAATACCTTGAACCTTTTGCAGTTGTGCACCTGTACGTAGGGTGTTTTTAGCACTAAAGGAAGTTGGCAACCACGGCGTTCTGTTCTGATTGTTATAGCCATCATCCAAAATGAGTTTAGAACGTAAATTCTGTTGTGCCAGTGCTTTGGCCTCGGTTGAATGAGCAGGATATAAATTGGTTGGGATATATAAACGCGCGGGGCTTAAAGCCAACTGACCATAACGCCCATAGTCATAGTTTTCACTTACCGTGAGCGTTTGAGGAATATTGACCAACATGCCTTGATAGCGTTTTGGTGCATGGCCTGACATTTCAGTCAAATTATCAAAGGGCAAATTGATCGCCATTGGCTTAACCCAATCTCTCGCCGAAGGATTACAGACATTAATATCACTGCTTAAATCTTGAAGCTGCAGTTGGTTTTGATAGGTTTTTAACTTGCCTTTGAAAATGACTTCCTGCCCGACTTGCCCACCTGTCACGCGACTTGAAGAGGGAACATAGACAAACACCGCATTACTGGTATTGGCTTGGGCTTGAACATCAGGTGTTTGTACAAAGAAACCTGAGAAACCATTGCTATAACGATAATCAGCCGTGATTACGCCTTTCACCACATATTCCTCATCTTGCGCTGCACTTTGCAATGTCGCAATTGGGGTAGCTGTCGTACTACAGCTCACGGTGTTCAGTGGTGGTACCACTGTATTTCCAGCAAGATAACTGGAAAAGGCATCTCGATCTGACCACTTTTCCCATGCCGACGCCAAGTCAAATGGTGCGGTAACGTCTATCCCCCTACTAGAAACATTATTGCTTAATAAAGTGCGTTTAAAACTATTCGCTGTTGCAACACTACCCCATCCAGTGCTTGGTCTTTCGCCCACTGTACCAAAGCGGTCAATCGCAACGCCATTATGATAAAGCACCAAAGTGTCGTCACCATTGAAGGCTAAGTTCGCCTGCTGTTGCACCGCATTGCCCAGAGCTTCTTTTAAAGCAGAATGCCCGACCAAGTAATGCCCCCTTGCCGCCAATTGACCTGTCAAATTCACTGTCAAATTTGCACTGGTACTGCCATTTGCAAACTGCTTGATCTGATATTCTGCCAAATTGACCATAGTCGGGTCTGGATTATAAATTTCCAATCCTTTCTTATTTGAAGTTCCATCCACATACTGACTAAATAACAGTTGTGCATAGGCAGGAAAGGAGCAACCCGCCAAAATCAGGCTCAGGCTTAATATCTGTGGCTTAAAATTTTTCATCATTTTTTATCAATTGGTTAAATCAGATGGCAGGTTAATTTTTATTCGTTACATCATGATTAATAAATGATGACAATTTCTAGGCTGCGCAAACATGGTGGTGCTGAATTTAATAAATTCTGAGTAAAAAATTTGACTTGTCCTGCTCAGGACTTACAATACCGCTTTCGAATTTCTACATCTGCCAAAATTATGACGAATGATCAATTAGACCAGCAAGTCGTCGAGCTAGACAACTTAAATGAACACCGCGAAATTGTGACATTTATGCGTCGTTCATCTCCGCTGAACACCTCGCAACGCACTGCGCTTGAACAATATGGTCACATGATTTTGGAATATCCTGTAGGTGACCTACGTCAGCAGTTTGAACATCCAGAGCGTCCGCTCACGGTTGAAATCGGCTTTGGTATGGGACGTTCATTGGTCTTGATGGCGCAGGCCAACCCTGAACGTAACTATGTCGGGATTGAAGTGCATGTTCCGGGGATTGCGCAATGTGTGTATGAAGCTGGAATTGCAGGTTTAACCAATCTTCGTCTTTTAGATGCAGATGCCATTCAAGTATTACGTGAAATGCCAGATAACAGCATCAACGCTGTGCAACTGTACTTCCCAGACCCATGGCAGAAAAAACGCCACTTCAAACGTCGTTTCGTGTCACATGACCGTATGCCACTGGTTGAGCAAAAGTTGGAAATGGGTGGCACATTCCACGCAGCAACTGACTGGGAGCCGTATGCAGAGTGGATGATTGATGTACTCGATAACCGTCCAAATCTTGAAAATATGGCAGGCAAAGGCAACAGCTACCCACGTCCAGACTGGCGTCCACAAACTAAATTTGAACGTCGTGGACTCGAAGAAGGTCATAAGATCAACGACTTCTTATTTAAGAAAATTAAATAAATTTTAGATCTCATAAAAATAGGGCCTAGAGCCCTATTTTTATGTCCGATGTTTTAAAACACATGCCGAATTTCAACCGTTGGATCATGTTCATCCAAACGTTTTGCCAAAATATGTAAACGTCGTGTCGGCACTGCGGGAAACAAATGATGCTCCACATGATAAAACATGTTGTAGGTCACGATCCGTTTAAACTCATTACGCACAGTACGCGCCAGATACACATGATCTTCCGTATCATGATGCACCGTCCATACCGCAAAAAAAGCCGTCATACATTGCCCAATCAACATAGCACTGACATGGTATTTTAAAATACTGATATCCAAGACCACAAAAACCAAAAACAATACAATGACGTTGGCAACCAGTTCAGCAGACATCCATTTTTTCTGGGTTTTAGTCCCAACCTCAAAGGCTTTTTTATGCAAGATCCATGGAAAAACGGGGCCAAAAAGCAAAGCTTGCCACCACCTCATGCTTGCACTTTTCGCTTCAATATCTTCCTCCTGCATACAATGCTGATGGTGACGCAGGTGATTAATTTGTACAGCATGCATCGAACCGAGCATGACGATGCTCAAAACAAACATGACCCAATGAGTCGCAGGGCGGCTAATACCTAAGGCAAAATGAAAAGCGTTATGCACTTGTCTAAGCCCAGTTAAGAAAAACATAAACGAGCAAAACAGCGCCAAGACATACCACTGTAAACTTGCAAAAATGAAAGAGACAATCAACCACGGTAAAGAAATAAATAATTCACTGATCACATCGCTACGGCCTAACTGAACGAGATCTTTCCACTGCACTTGTTCTAATAATGAATGTGAACGCATACGCCCTCTATTTGTTTGTATTTATTTTAAGCAATACTGTACCGAATCTTAGGACATAAAAAAAGCCACGTTTTCAGTGGCTTTGCTTGTTCTTTGTGGCTTGCATCATCGTTTCTTATTTTAAATGTTAACTGTGACGTTGACTGATTTGCTGACTCATTAAGGCATACACTTCAGCAAGATCCGCTCGTTGAGCTTGCGCAAGCATCTGTTGATGCATTTGTAGAATATTCTGATCCTGACGCATCGCAGGGCCAGTTTGCATCTGCTTCGGGTCATTCTGTGTGGCTTTCTGCGCGGTTTCTAAAATCAAGGGGTATAACAGACTAAAATCGACCTGCTCTGCATCCACCACTTGTTTCGCCATGTCATAACAATAATTACTAAAATTACAAGCAAAGACAGCCGCTAAATGCAAACTTAGACGCTGCGCAGAGCTGTAGCTATACACGCGTTGGCTCAGGCTTTCTGCCAGTGTATGTAGTCTTTGAAGATCCGTATTTTCGGTGGCTTCTACAAACAGCAGTGTATTTGACCAATCAATTTCACGTTCTAAGCTAAAGGTCTGTAAGGGATAAAAAACCCCTGCACGTGCATGTTTCGTCGCCAAAACTGAAAGCGCTGTACTCCCCGAAGTATGTACAATCAACACATTCGGCAGATATTCAGTCAATGCCGAAATCACACTCGGAATAGACTGATCACTTACTGCAATCATCACCAAATCCACATCAGTATTTAACTGCTTAAAATGACTGACCGCCTTTGCATGTACGACTTGCGCTAAATCCGCAGCTTTGTCGAAGCTTCGGTTATGAATATTGACGATTTCATGCTGAGACATCAGGGCTTTAGCCAAATGATGAGCCACCCGCCCCGCTCCAATTAAACTGATCCGCATCTTCATTTCACTATTTTAAAGTGCCTACAGCATGCCAATAAAAAAAGGATGAAGCAATTCATCCTTTTTTATTAAATTGACACTGGCCCACGGCTTTGTTGCATAAATATGTAAGCATCTGATTTAAATAAATTTAATTTTGGATCAAAAAATAATCAAAACTTTTAAAATCATATAGTTATGAAATCTTTGTGCAACAAAGCCCTGACCAACTAAAACTTACGCAGGGTCAAAATCTGTTCACTACGGCCAAATGGCCCTTGTTCATCGTGCAAAACCGCACTGGTTAAGCCAATACCATCATCACCATATTGCTGCGTCGCTTCCAAACCTAACCATTTCCCTTGGGGTAAACGGTATAAATGCAGTTGTAGATCTAAATTGGGAAAGCCCCATCCAGATGCTGGATTTTGACGTGGTACAATACCGTTGGCTGTATCCACCATACCCAATAAGCGCACAAAACTTGATGTTTTCTGAGCTTCCACCATGTCCAAATCATTATGTAACCAGACAATGCCTTTACCAGCACGGTGCCCTTCTGCCGCACGTGTCTCAATACTCTGGATATAACCACCCGGCCAACATTTCATCCCATCCCATACTGGCAAAGTTTCAGGATGTATAATTGATTGATCTTCTAGCCCTGCAATTGCACTGGTATCTTGTTTCATCATTTTCCAAGCACGGGCCACAATACAAGTCTTCCCGTTTGCCTGCATTTCCGCCTCGATCAGTTCAATGGTTTTTCCAGCACGAATGACACGGGTATGCACCGTAAACTCACCAAAAGCGATCAGTCCAAAAATATCTAAACTCACGCGTCCAATGCGCATCTCATCACGTGGTTGAAACTGCTCTAACTCCGCACACAAAACCCCTGTTGCAGGTGCCATATGCTGTTCATGCGGATTCCATGCGCCTTGTGCATGAATATTGGAAAGATAAGACGCCGTACAGCTCCCATCACTGTGCTGTTCACGACTTAAAAGTTGATAATAGGCTGCCATGTGTATTCCTTCATTTTTATCTTTAAAATGTATCTTTTCACTGCCATTGGTTTTTATTTTTGTGCAAAAAAACCATAATAATTCAACAGTTGACTATAAGTTCGTACTTCATGAAATCCAACTTTAGTCAGAAGCTCTTGCATCTGGCTGGCCGAGACTAAATAAAAGTCTTGTTGCAGGCGCTCAATCATTTTTTCACTCTGTCCCACCGTCAAACCATTGCTCTGACATAAGGTTTGTAAAACCTTGAGTTCAGTGTCATCACTAGAACGCATCAGGTCATAGCTGAGCAAAATGGCTTGCGTTTTAAGACAGCGTAAAATGTCGGCAAAGAAGAATGACTTTGCTTCAAGTGGTATAAAATGCGCCACCAATATGGCTAAAGCGGCATCAAACTGTACACTTTCCTGTAATGCCGTCGTATCGCCATGCACAAAGCGAACCCGTGTTAAATCACCATGGGTCGTGTTCAATAACTGCTGCGCTTTTTCAATCATGGTCAAAGATGGGTCAACCGCGGTAAAACTCCACGTTAGATGCTGCGCCAACAAATATGAAAGCTCATAACCTGTACCACACCCCACAATCAATACATGCGCATGTTCTGGTAGATGTGTTTTTAAAATGGCTTGAATTTGCAGATGAACCAACTCATAACCTGGAATGAGCTTACGAATATGTTGATCATAACCATCCACTACAGTTTGACTCTGAAAGTCTTTCGCCATTTTATTGTTCACTCATCTGCTTTTATTCATCGCCCTAAATCTACACATTCATGACCGCATGTTCTAGCACTTAAGCCACAGCCATAGCATCGACTGTTAACTCAGCAAGTTGCGATTTGGCTTTTTCTGCATGTAGACCCAGTTTTTGAAAGAGTTGTTGATCCTTGCCTTGTGCCGTATTTGGCGTAGTCAGCAATTTTTCACCAGAAAACAATGAATTTGCACCGGCCATAAAAGCCAAAGCTTGATCGGCATCGGACAACGATTCACGTCCCGCGGACAGACGAATATAGCTTTTCGGCATAATGATGCGCGCTACCGCAATAGTGCGAATCCACTCAGTCACATCTAACTTGTCAACTTCTGCCAAAGGCGTACCTTGCATTGGAACCAGCATGTTGATCGGCACAGATTCGGGATGTATCGGTAAAGTCGCCAATTCAAACAATAACCCAATTCGATCTTTGGTCTCTTCGCCTAGGCCAACAATCCCGCCACTACATACTTTTAAGCCTGCCTCTCGAACATGACTTAAGGTATCCAAACGGTCATCAAAACTACGGGTACTAATCACATTAGGATAGTACTCACGCGACGTGTCTAAGTTATGGTTGTAATAATCGAGTCCTGCACCTTTTAAACGTTCGGCTTGAGAGGCATTCAGCATGCCTAGCGTCATACAGGTTTCTAAACCCAAAGCTTTGACTTCACGCACCATATCCAAGACATAAGGCATATCGCGCTCATGTGGATTGCGCCATGCAGCGCCCATACAAAACCGAGTAGAACCTGAGGCTTTCGCCTGTTGTGCTTCGCTAATGACCTTTTCAACCGCAATTCTTTTTTCAGCTTCAAGCTTTGAGTCATAGCGCGCAGACTGTGAACAGTATTTGCAGTCTTCAGGGCATTTACCTGTTTTGATCGACAGTAAAGTACTGACTTGGATGGCATTCGCTTCAAAGTACTGACGATGAATTTGCTGTGCTTGAAAGACCAAATCTAAAAAAGGCTGTTGGTAGAGTGCTTGTATTTCAGCGCGAGTCCAATCATTTCTCAGGTGCATATGCTATTCCTTTTGCTTTTCACTTCGGACTTTCCTTTGGCTTTAACCCAGCAAAAGGAAAGTCCGTCTTCAACCTTATGCGATTTCTTTCAAATCCAGTTCATTACGCATAAATTCCTGCAATTTAAACTTCTGCGCTTTGCCCGAAGCTGTCATTGGGAACTCATTAAAAAACCGGACATAACGTGGAACTTTATTGTGTGAAATATGTTCCGCACAGTACTGACGGATCGACTCTTCAGTAATTTCATGATGCTCATGTAAAATAATACAAGCACACAACTCTTCACCATAACGTGCATCGGGCAGACCAATAACTTGGACATCACTGACATCAGGATGAGTATATAAAAAGTCCTCGATTTCTTTCGGAAATAAATTTTCTCCGCCACGAATGACCACATCCTTAATTCGGCCTTTAATTTTCACAAAGCCAGCTTCATCCATTTCTGCGATGTCACCTGTATGCATCCAGCGTGCTGAATCAATCACTTCTTGCGATTTTTCATGGTCTTCCCAATACCCCAACATCACCGAATAGCCACGCACACACAGTTCACCCAACTGACCGCGCGGTACAACTTTGCCTTGTTCATCAACAATTTTAATTTCAAGATGTGGATGGACACGCCCTACGGTTCCGACTCGTTGTTCAACTGAATCTGATGTTGAACTTTGTGCACTAACCGGTGCCGTTTCAGTCATACCATAACAAATGGTAATTTCGGACATGTGCATCCGATCAATAACACGTTGCATAATTTCACGTGGGCACGGACTACCCGCCATAATGCCTGTACGTAAACTAGAAAGATCAAAATCATCAAACTGTTCATGCTCTAAAATGGCAATGAACATGGTCGGTACACCGTATGCGGCCGTACATTTTTCTTGCTGAATGGCTTTTAACGTTTCTAAAGGATTGAACACCGCCGATGGATAGACCATGGTTGAACCATGCGTAATACAGGCCAAATTACCCATCACCATACCGAAACAGTGAAAGAGCGGTACAGAAATACAAACTCGATCGTTAGGACTTAAGTGAATGGCTTCACCAACAAAATAACCATTATTGAGAATATTATTATGTGTCAGCATTGTGCCTTTCGGGTTACCTGTGGTGCCCGAAGTAAACTGGATATTGATGGTTTCATCAAACTGCGATTCGCTTGCAACGAGCTCTAATTGATTGAGCTGTCTCTTGCTGGGGGGAGTGAGCAAATCACTAAAACGATGCAAACCCGTATGCTCTTCTTCATCAATTTTAATAATATATTTCAAATGCGGCAGTCGTTCTGCCTTTAACACTTTATTTTCAGCACCTTTAATTTCAGGTGCAATTTTCATTAGAATATCTTGATAATTCGTGCTTTTAAATTGTGATGCAATAACCAAGCTCTTACAAGAAACTTTATTCAACACATATTCGAGCTCATTACTTTTATAGGCAGGGTTCAAGTTGACTAAAATGATGCCCGCTTTAAACGCAGCAAACTGGGTAATCGTCCATTCCACACAGTTCGGTGACCAAATCGCAAGTCGATCGCCTTTTTTCAAGCCCAGTTTTAGTAAACTACAGGCAAACGCATTGACCTGAGCTTGTAATTCCTTATACGTGAGTCTGACATTTTGATGCAGGCTGACAACAGCATCTTGTTCCGCATACTGCTGACAAGCCTGATCAAATTTCTCACCAATCGTCATGCCTAATAGGGGCTGACTGCTCGTTCCATAGGCATAACTTAACCGTTCTTGTGTCATCGAATCGATCTCCTTGATTCATTGTAATCTTGTTATTCAACTTTAATTGTTCTATGACTACTTCCCTTCAAACACCAAGCCTTGTGTTCACACCTGCTACTATTTTTCCTCCTGAACCTGAACTGCATTGACACAAAATTCGGCAATTTGTTTCACGAAGTAGTCTTTATAGTTTTGATCAAACATCACATTTCGAGACGGATTTAAAGGCTCAATCACCACAAAAGTCATGGCACCGACCACACAAAGTGCTGCTGTATTTAAATCTTCAAATCCAAACTCACCGTTAATTTTCCCTGCGGCCAGTATTTCTTTGATGCTCTGTTTAATCAGCTGTTTACTGCGAAAACGTTCATGTTCTAACTCAGCATCGACTGGTTCAAACATGAGTGAATACGCAAGTTGGGGGCTATTCATGGCACGTTTCACAAACGTGGTTACAGCCTTGTCCAATTTCTGTTTTGACGAGAGCTCACTTTCAGCAATGTGATTTAAAATTTTCACCTCATGCTGTATGGCCTCAGACAAAACCTCAATTAACACTTGGCTTTTGTTATCGAAGTATCGATACACCAAACCGCTCGAAACACCCGCGCGTTCAGCAATTGCTTGAATTTGCGCATCTTTAATCCCCCCTTGAGCAATAAGTTCACGAGCGGATTGCAAAATCGCTTCACGATTTTGTTCCATTCGTTCTTGCATCAATGATGATCTTTTATAACTCATAATTCTATTCTCAACCAGATAAAATGAATTGTAAATCAATTTGTGAATTTTAGTTCACTTTTTTAAAAATTCGATGTATTGTAAAAATCAAGCACAACAAAAATGCTTTATCAGGAACAATAAATACACTCATAGGACGAATGAAGAAATGACCCTACAAAGCTTAAATTTCGGTTTAGATGAAACACTCATTGCACTGCGTGATTCCGTTGCGGCTTTTTGTGCCAAGGAAATTACTCCTATTGCTCAACAAGTCGATCAGAACAACGAATTTCCGGCTCAGTTGTGGAAAAAATTTGGCGATATGGGCTTACTCGGTCTAACCGTCAGTGAAGAATACGGTGGTACAGGCCTAGGTTATTTAGCGCATATCATTGCCATGCAAGAAATCTCACGTGCTTCAGCTTCGATTGGTCTTTCTTATGGTGCACATTCTAACCTATGTGTGAATCAAATTAACCGAAACGGTAGCGAGGAACAAAAGCAGCGCTATTTACCTAAACTAATTTCAGGTGAATACGTCGGTGCACTTGCTATGTCTGAACCAAACGCAGGCTCAGACGTAGTCAGCATGAAACTCAAAGCTGAAGATTGTGGCGATCACTTTCTATTAAATGGTTCAAAAATGTGGATCACCAATGGTGGTGATGCTGATGTACTTGTGGTCTATGCCAAAACTGATCTGCATGCAGGCGCTAAAGGCATGACGGCTTTCCTTGTAGAAAAAGACATGGAAGGTTTTAGCCACGGCACACATTTAGACAAGTTGGGCATGCGTGGTTCGAACACTTACCCACTGTTCTTTGACAATGTGAAAGTGCCAAAAGAAAACGTGATGGGCGGTGTAGGAAACGGCACGAAAGTGCTCATGAGTGGTTTGGACTATGAGCGTGCGGTTTTAAGTGCAGGTCCTTTAGGCATTATGGATGCCTGCATGGACACCGTGATTCCCTATATCCATGACCGTAAACAATTCGGCCAAGCGCTCGGTGAGTTCCAGTTGATGCAAGGCAAAATTGCCGATATGTATTCGACTTGGTTGGCGTGTAAAGCGTTGGTTTATGCCGTGGGTGCTGAATGCGATAAGGCTGACCATAACCGTAGTCTACGTAAAGATGCAGCCAGTGCAATTTTATATGCTGCGGAAAAAGCTACATGGATGGCAGGTGAAACCATTCAGACCTTAGGTGGAAATGGTTATATCAATGAATTTTCTGCAGGCCGTCTATGGCGCGATGCAAAACTCTATGAAATTGGCGCGGGAACTTCTGAAATTCGCCGTATGTTGATTGGCCGTGAACTGTTTAATGAAACAGCTTAACCCTCCACAACAATAAAAATGACCAGGATGTTCGTGATGAATCAATTACATAGCAAGATCAATATTCGAAGTGAAGACTTCAAAACCAACCAAACCGCGATGCAAAGCTTGGTCGATGACTTAAAGCAAAAAGCAGAACAAATTGCTTTAGGTGGCGGTGAAGCGGCGCGACAAAAACATTTGGCACGCGGAAAACTGTTAGCACGTGATCGTATTGATCAGTTAATTGATGCAGGCACGGCATTCCTTGAAATTGGTCAGTTGGCAGCACAAAACGTCTATGCAGACGATGTGCCTGCGGCTGGTGTCGTTGCTGGTGTAGGTCAGGTCAATGGTGTGACCTGCATGATTGTCGCCAACGATGCGACAGTGAAAGGCGGCACGTACTACCCATTGACGGTGAAAAAACACTTACGTGCTCAAGAAATTGCGGAGCAAAACCATCTGCCATGTATTTATTTGGTTGACTCAGGTGGTGCATATTTACCGATGCAGGATGAAGTTTTCCCTGACCGTGATCACTTTGGACGTATTTTCTATAATCAAGCACGCATGTCGAGCATGGGGATTGCCCAAATTGCGGTGGTAATGGGCAGCTGTACGGCTGGCGGTGCATACGTACCTGCCATGTCTGATGAAACCATTATTGTGCGTAATCAAGGGACGATTTTCTTAGGTGGCCCACCGCTGGTGAAAGCGGCAACAGGTGAAGTGGTCAGCAGTGAAGACTTAGGCGGTGGTGATGTGCATACTCGCCTGTCAGGTGTGGCCGATCATTTGGCTGAAAACGACGAACATGCAATTGCCATTGCACGTAACATCGTAGCCAATCTGAATAAAACACCACATACGCGTGCAACAGAGATTGAAGAACCGTTATTTGATGCAACTGAACTGTATGGTGTTGTGCCAAGTGATGCACGTAAACCATTCGATATTCGTGAAGTGATTGCGCGTATTGTCGATGGTTCACGATTTGATGAATTCAAAGCTCGCTTTGGCACCACCTTAGTCACTGGTTTTGCCAAAATCTATGGCATGCCCGTTGGCATTATTGCCAACAACGGTATTTTATTTTCAGAGTCTGCACAAAAAGGGGCTCACTTTATTGAACTATGTACGCAGCGCAATATTCCCCTACTGTTCCTCCAAAACATCACTGGCTTTATGGTTGGCCGCCAATACGAAAATGAAGGCATTGCCAAAAATGGCGCTAAACTGGTCATGGCTGTTGCAACCGCAAATGTCCCGAAACTTACCCTCGTGATTGGTGGTTCATTTGGTGCAGGCAACTATGGTATGTGTGGTCGTGCCTATTCTCCACGCTTCATGTGGACATGGCCGAACTCGCGTATTTCAGTGATGGGTGGTGAACAAGCGGCAAGTGTATTGTCGACCTTAAAGCGTGATCAAATCGAAAAACGTGGCGAGTCTTGGTCTGCGGCAGAAGAAGATGATTTTAAACAACCCTTCCGTGACCAATTTGAACGTCAAGGCCATCCATATTATGCATCGGCGCGTTTGTGGGATGACGGTGTGATTGACCCTGCACAAAGCCGTCAGGTGCTCGGTTTAAGTTTAGCCGCAGCCTTAAATGCACCCATTCAACCGACCAAATTCGGCGTGTTCCGCATGTAGGAGATGAGCGATGAGCTTTCAATATTTACAACTCGAACAACGCGACCAAGTGGCAACGGTATGGATTAATCGTGCAGAAATGCATAATGCCTTCAATACTCAAGTGATTGAAGAACTGCACCGCTGCTTTAGCGAACTCAACACGCGTGATGATGTTCGTGTCGTGATTTTAGCAGGACGTGGCAAAAGCTTCTCGGCGGGTGCTGACCTGAACTGGATGAAAGAAGCAGGACAAGCCTCACAGGCTGAAAATGAAGCCGATGCATTAAAACTAGCGAAAATGCTACAAAGTTTAGCGACTTTAAAACAACCGACCATCGCCCGCGTGCAAGGCATTGCTTTTGGTGGTGGCATGGGACTAGCTTCTGCCTGTGATATTTGTGTCGCAAGCAGCGATGCTAAGTTTGCGACATCTGAAGTGCGCTTAGGTTTAGCCCCTTCAACCATTAGTCCTTATGTGATTCGTGCGATTGGCGCACGTCAAGCTTCACGCTACTTTTTAACCGCAGAACGTATTTCTGCGGAACAAGCCCTGCACATTGGTCTAGCGCATGTGGTGGCCGATGCTGAACAGTTAGATGAAAAAGTCACAGAAATAGTCGATGTCTTACTTTTGGGTGGGCCAGAAGCACAAACGGCTTCAAAACAACTTATCCAAATGGTCGATCAGCAAGTGTTAACCGAAGCATTATTGTTGCAAACCGCACAACATATTGCCCATGTACGCCAAGGATCAGAGGCGAAAAATGGCTTAAATGCTTTTTTAAATAAACACAGTCCAGTCTGGATCAAGACGACGGCATAACAACAAGAAAGGATATCGATATGTTTAATAAAATCTTAATTGCAAACCGTGGTGAAATTGCTTGTCGTGTGATCCGAACTGCAAAAAAAATGGGCATTGCCACCGTTGCAGTCTATTCAGATGCTGACGCTCAAGCACAGCACGTGCAACAAGCCGAAGAAGCCATTTATATCGGCGAATCCCCTGCTGCACAAAGCTATCTACAAATTGAACGTATTATCCAAGCTGCCTTAGACACGGGTGCAGAAGCAATTCATCCAGGTTATGGCTTTTTATCTGAAAATGACCAATTTGCCAATGCCTGCCAAAAAAACAACATTGTCTTTATTGGACCACCTGTAGATGCCATTTTAGCCATGGGCCTAAAAGCCACCTCTAAATCTTTAATGGAAAAAGCAGGCGTACCGCTGACACCGGGCTACCATGGCACTAACCAAGATCCTGACTTTTTAAAACAACAAGCCGATGCCATTGGCTACCCTGTGCTGATTAAAGCCAGTGCTGGCGGTGGTGGTAAAGGCATGCGCTTGGTTGATCGCGGCGAAGACTTTTTAAGCCATTTGGCTTCATGTAAAAGTGAGGCACGTTCAAGCTTTGGCAATGACGATGTACTGGTTGAACGCTATGTGGTACAACCGCGCCATATTGAAGTGCAGGTTTTTGGTGATACGCATGGTAACTATGTGCACCTATTTGAACGCGATTGTTCGGTACAACGTCGCCATCAAAAAGTATTAGAAGAAGCACCTGCGCCCCAAATGGCAGAGCCAAAACTCGAAGCCATGCGCCAAGCCGCTATTGATGCAGCACGTGCAGTGGATTATGTCGGTGCAGGTACAGTTGAATTTATTGTGGAACAAGACGGCACGGCGTATTTCATGGAAATGAATACCCGCCTGCAAGTTGAGCACCCTGTAACAGAGATGATTACAGGGCAAGATTTGGTGGAATGGCAACTTCGTGTAGCTTTTGGTGAACCACTGCCTAAACAACAACACGAACTCAGTATTCATGGTCATGCATTAGAAGCACGTGTCTATGCTGAAGAACCTGAAAAAGGTTTCTTACCTGCGATTGGCAAAATCCACTACCTGCACTACCCTCAGCAAAATGAGCATGTCCGCGTAGACAGTGGCATTGTTGAAGGGGATGAAATCACAACCTTTTACGACCCAATGATTGCCAAGTTAATTGTCTGGGCAAAGAATCGTGAAGCAGCACTCACTCAAATGCACCATGCACTCAGTCAGTTTCATGTCGATGGCTTGGGCAATAACATTGCATTCTTAGACCGTTTGGTCCGTTCAGAATCGTTTAAAACCGCCAACCTCGACACCAACTTAATTCAACGTGAAGAAGCGTTTTTACTGCAACACAATGAAACAGCCTCTTCAGAACTCATCATCACGGCGGCATTGATTGAACTTTTGTCCCGCTTTGCCAGCAATAAAACAGCTGCAAATCCTGTATGGCAAGCCGAGTCTCTATGGCGTTTAAATATTAATACCAGCTATGCCATTAAACTGGCACTGAACGATGAAGAACATAAAGTTTATTTCAGCCCAACGGCAAAAGGCTTTACAGCTAAGTACAATGGAAAGAGCGTTTTCATTCAAGGTGAATTGTTAGAGACACATTTAGCTAAAATTGAATATGCAACAAGTAAAAAAACGTATGCTTATAGTTCAAATGCACACGGCCTAACCCTGTATGCAGACGGTCATAGCTATAAATTTGCACATATTCAGCCTAACTTTAATACGGAAGATGATGCTTCTGATGCCAATAACTTAAAAGCACCTATGCCGGGTGTTATTACGCAAGTCTTGGTACAAAACAACAGTGCAGTGAAAAAAGATGATGTCCTCCTCACGCTTGAAGCGATGAAAATTGAATATTCAATTCGTGCTCCACATGATGGCATTGTCTCTGCAGCTTACTTCCAAGTCGGTGATCAGGTCAAAGCGGGTGATGAATTGGTTGAGTTTTCAAGCTTGGAAGGTGCCGCATGAATGAATTTGTCAAAATTGTCGAAGTTGGGCCGCGAGATGGTTTGCAAAATGAAAAGACACCGCTCACTTTGGATGACCGTCGTAAACTGATTTTAGATTTAATGCAGACAGGACTCAGTGCCATTGAAGTGGGTTCTTGCGTCTCTGCAAAGTGGGTTCCACAAATGGCACAAAGTGACGAACTCTTTGCCAGCTTACCCAAAGATCCGAATATCAGTTTTAGTTTACTGACCCCGAACTTGAAAGGGTTTGAGTCTGCTTTGGCCGTCGGCTGTCAGGAGGTTGCCGTTTTTACCGCAGCCTCCGAAAGCTTTACCCAAAAAAACATCAATTGCTCCATTGATGAAAGCTTTGAAAAATTTGCAGACATCATGACTGCGGCGAAAGCCCATAACATCAAAGTGCGTGGTTATGTGTCTTGTATTGTCGACTGCCCCTATGAAGGCGCAATTGCACCGAGCAAAGTTGCACAAGTCAGCCAACGTTTGCTGGACATGGGCTGCTATGAAGTGTCCTTAGGTGAAACGATTGGTACGGCAACACCAGACCGCGTGAAAAAAGTCTGGCAGGCATGTTTAGCTGAAATGGATGCCGCGAGTCTGGCAGGACATTTTCATAATACCTATGGCATGGCCATTGCCAATATTTACCAGTCTTTAGAACAAGGCATTCGTGTATTTGATTCGTCCATTGCAGGTTTAGGCGGCTGCCCCTATGCCAAAGGCGCATCGGGCAATGTCTCCACAGAAGACCTTTACTACCTACTCTCCAACATGGGTTATGACACAGGGATTGATCTTGATGCACTGATGATTGCCAGCCAAAACATCAGCCAAGTACTACAACGCACCAACCCATCTAACTATGCCAATGCATACTGGCAAAAGCGCTGTGCCTAAGCCATTTAATTGATAACGAGAACACTATGGTCAATAAAGTTTATTCAAGTGCAAAGGATGCACTGCAAGATGTGGTTCAAGATGGTCAAACCTTAGCGGTTGGTGGCTTTGGTTTATGCGGCATTCCAGAAAGTCTGA
Source organism: Acinetobacter sp. CAU_H_S139_7 (assembly GCF_058599305.1). Lineage (NCBI taxonomy): Bacteria > Pseudomonadati > Pseudomonadota > Gammaproteobacteria > Moraxellales > Moraxellaceae > Acinetobacter > Acinetobacter sp. CAU_H_S139_7. The sequence goes on along the minus strand of NZ_CM178651.1, from coordinate 1,097,821 downwards.
TTGCAGCCTTAAAACAAACGGGCGTGAAAAACCTCACCTGTATTTCAAACAATGCAGGCGTCGATGGTTTCGGCTTAGGCCTCTTATTAGAAAGCAAACAAATCAAAAAAATGATTGCCTCTTATGTAGGTGAAAACAAAGAATTTGAACGTCAGTTCTTAAGTGGTGAGCTTGAAGTGGAGCTTACCCCTCAAGGCACGCTGGCAGAAAAACTCCGTGCCGGAGGTGCAGGTATCCCTGCCTTCTTTACCGCAACAGGTGTCGGCACACTCATTGCCGAAGGCAAAGAAGAGCGTGAGTTTAATGGAAAACCATATATTCTAGAAAACTCGCTCACCGCAGACATTGCACTCGTGAAGGCATACAAGGCCGATACTGCAGGTAACTTAATTTTCCGTAAAACCGCACAAAACTTTAACCCTGTATGTGCGATGGCTGGAAAAGTCTGCATTGTCGAAGTTGAGGAAATTGTTGAAATTGGCGCTTTAGATCCAGACCAGATCCACCTGCCGGGTATTTATGTCAATCGCATTGTGCTGAATGCAAACCCTGAAAAACGTATCGAACAACTCACATTAAAAGAGGAGGCTTAACCTATGGCTTGGTCTCGTAATGAAATGGCACAACGTGCAGCGCTTGAGCTGGAAAATGGTTTTTATGTCAATTTAGGCATTGGCTTACCCACACTGGTGGCCAACTATATTCCTGAAAATGTCAACGTCTGGTTGCAGTCTGAAAATGGATTGTTGGGTATTGGCGAGTTTCCAACGGCGGAAACGGTCGATGCCGATTTAATCAATGCTGGAAAACAAACTGTTACTGCACGTCAGGGCGCCGCATTTTTCTCTAGTGCAGATTCTTTTGCCATGATCCGTGGAGGTCATGTCAATATCGCCATTTTAGGGGCAATGGAAGTCTCACAAAATGGCGATTTGGCCAACTGGATGATTCCGGGTAAAAAAGTCAAAGGCATGGGTGGCGCCATGGATTTGGTTGCTGGAGTACAAAAAGTGGTGGTGCTCATGGAACACTCTGCAAAAGATGGTACACCGAAAATTGTCGAGCAGTGTAGCCTGCCTCTGACAGGTAAAAATGTCGTACATCGCGTGATTACTGACCTCGGTGTCATGGACATTACGCAGGAAGGTGTGAAATTAGTTGAACTGGCGAAAGATGTCAGTTTTGAAGACATTCAAAAAGTGACAGGTGTTGCTCTGATCCGCTAATTCGACATCATTTATACAATAGAAAAAATAATCCAATGCCTTTAAAGCAGCGATCCTGTTTTAAAGGCATTTCTATCAGCACGGATAGGCTGAATCAAAAATTCATACCTCATAGATAAAAATGGAATCAATGCATGGAAAACTCTCAAAATATTTTGCAACGTTTTGCACTACGTGTCAGTGATTGGTCGGAGAAATGGTTTCCAGACTCTTATATTTTTGCCCTATTGGGTGTCGTGATCGTCGCGATTGCCTCGATCAGCATTGGCGCACCTGCCAAAGATGTCGCAGTTTCCTTTGGTGATGGTTTTTGGAGTCTGATCCCTTTTACCTTACAAATGTGTATGCTGATTGTGGTTGGTTATGTGGTTTCTGTTTCAAAGCCTGTAGAGCTGCTGATTCAAAAAATGGCCCGAATTCCCCATAGTGGTCGCGGTGCAATTGTGCTTGTTGCCACGGTCAGTTTATTAATTTCGCTGATTAACTGGGCCATGAGTACGGTACTGACTGCCCTGCTGGTGATTGCGTTAGCTAAACGCAAAGAACTGAATATGGACTATCGTGCTGCCGCTGCCGCCGCGATTATTGGTATGGGAGCAACGTGGGCCTTAGGTATTAGTTCTTCTGCGGCACAACTGCAAGCCAACAAAGCCAGCCTGCCCGAATCGATTTACAATCTAACCGGTGTGATTCCCTTTACCGAAACCATTTTCTTGCCTCAGTCGATGATCATGACGGCTGTATTGATTATTGCCTCGATTGCTATTGCATTTTGGTCTGCACCCAAAGGGCAAGACATTAAAACCATTGATCAATTCCCCATCCAGTTTGAGGAAGAAACTAAGCCGACACCAACCACAAAACGCCCAGGAGACTGGTTAGAGAACTCGCCTTTATTGAGTATCTTGATTGTGCTCTTGGGTCTAGTTTGGATGTTCAATGAGTTCAGCAAAAGTAATCCGATCTTGGCCATTTCAAGCCTAAATACCTACAACTTTATTTTCCTGATGCTGGGTATTGCACTACATGGTACGCCACGAAATTTCCTCAATGCTGTCACCAAAGCCGTGCCAGCAGTCTCAGGGGTCCTGATTCAGTTTCCGCTGTATGGCAGTATCGCCTTTATGATGACACAAGCGTTAAACAGTCATGATTTGTCGCTATCACATTATATTGCTAAGTTTTTTGTTTCGATTGCCTCCAAAGAAACCTTTGCCATTGTGATGGGCTTATATTCTGCCATTTTAGGCTTTTTCATTCCTTCTGGCGGTGGTAAGTGGATTATTGAAGCACCCTATGTCATGCAAGCTGCACATGATTTAAAAGTGCATTTAGGCTGGTCGGTGCAAATCTATAATGCTGCTGAAGCCTTGCCGAATTTAATCAACCCATTTTTTATGCTGCCCATGCTTGGCATTCTCAAATTAAAAGCCAAAGATGTGATCGGCTTTACTGTCACTCAATTGGTTTTCCATCTGCCTTTGGTGCTGTTCCTACTTTGGATTTTAGGTCGTAGCCTGACCTATATGCCACCTACCTTCTAAACGAGGGACAAAAAACACAATCTAAATAAAAAAGGACGAATCATATTCGTCCTTTTCTCATTCTATAAAGCGTATTTTTAATGTAGTCCAATTAATTAAACACATTATTTAAATACACAATGCGCTCATTAGTTTTTTGGTTAAAGCACTTGGTATATTGCAATTGTTGATCTTGGGCACGTAAAGCATCATCCCAATATTGCGACTGCTTTTGATAGGTTTCTTTTTCACTATCCGTCATTTGATAGACACTTTTTTGAGAAATCACTTTACAGTCTACATCACGTTTTTCAAACCACTCCGTTTGGTCTTGTTGTAGCTGCTGTTTTTGCTCCTCAGTGAAATTATCCCAAGTTTGGTTCAGGCGTTCCACCACTTTGACTTGGTCAGCATCCAATTCCTTTTTACGAATATTCATGGCTTTCTGTGCCAGTTCCATCTGCGCAACTTCTTGCTCATTATATTGTTTGATGTTTTCTTGCTGCTCTAAATTGGCTTTTTCATAGGCCGCAAACTGCACCGCATGCTGAGTCACCAAAACCACACCATCAATCACGCCATTTTGATTGGGTACATTGAGGCTAATGCCCTCTTTATCCGTTTTAATGATGTTATAGCTAAATGCACCTTGTAGCTGATCATTGTCTAAGTTGAGTGAATATTCCCCCTCTTCTAAGACATCACGCAAAGTACTTTGATAACCGTCCTCACACTCTTCGCATGGACGCGCTAAAAACGCATTTTCAGCACGTTTCTGTAACCCTTTCGGGAAAATCACCACCAACTGGCTTTCGCAGTCCAATTGCTTCGCTGTATCAGGCTTTTCTGTAGTTGTTGAAATCCCTTTAATTTCAAAGCGAATGCCGTTATTAATCTGCGTTAATAATTTTTCATCGGCCTCATATTCACGGCTATCACGCAGACGGCGGTCTAGGGCTTTTAAGTATTCAGCTTTTAAATGCGCTTGAATTTGTTCGACATTGGCAGGAGCCGTACAACTCCAATCTGACATTTCTTGCGGTTCAGCAACCGTTTCTGTTTTATTCTCGGTTCGGTTACAAGCACTTAAAAATAAACTGCTCAAGATTAGACTGGCAAAAATTGTTTTCTTCATCATTATTATAAAACCATAAGGTTGTTGTTTTTCGCAGCGTATTTAACCAAAAAATAAGCTTTTATGCGAGTAGCTGTATAAAAGAACCCTGCCGTAGCAGGGTTAAAACATCGCTTAATTAACCTTTTCAACACCACGATCATCCACTTCACGCACCACACCCGAGTCTGTATTTAAAACCTCAAACTCGATACGGCGGTTTTTAAACTTACCTTCATCGGTTTGATTGTCTGCAATTGGCTTTTCTTGGCCATAACCAATCGCTCGCAACTGCGCAGGATCGACGCCTTTAAAAATTAAATAATCCACCACCGCCTGCGCTCGATTTTGCGACAAGGTTTTATTGACTGCCGCATCTCCCGTTGCATCTGTATGCCCCATCACGGTCAGTTTGACTTGAGGTGCTTTTTGCATCAGTGCTGCAGCCTGATCCAAAATCGACTTATTGACATCAGGTATCGCCGATGAAGCTGTATCAAAGTTAATAATTTGTAAATTCAATGCCGTGGCAACGTCTAGTGCTCGAACTTGCTCAGGATTAATTTCTGCCAGCGCACGCTCAGCATCACTAATACTGGTATCCACGGCACGGTTTACATCCAGTGGTTGCTGAGTCACAACTGTCATATTACGCAGTAAAGGTTTAATTTGATCTGCCACTTTAAGTGCATTGGCTGGATCTTGCGATTGAATCGATAACTGATTGCCAAACCATGTTAAATTTACATTTGGCACACCTTTCAACGCACTGATTACACTGGGTATCGCATCTTGGTCAATAAATTCAGTGTGATACATACTCTGCATATCTGCACCACAGCCGATGCTGTTATTAAAAATTTGCTTTACTTCTTTTTGCAAAATTTCAACATAAGCCGCATTGGCTGAGAAAATTTGGCAGGTAACCAAGTCTCCTGTTGCCCCTGTGGTGATTTGAAATTTAGCGGGCTGACTGGCATTCATATTTGCAGCAGGTGCTGTTTCAGTCTTGGCTTTGTCGGTACAGGCCCTAAAAATAAAAGCAAACAATGCCGCAAAAATAATTAAAGCCAAAACTGGCAGTAAAAATGACCGTTTCTCGTCTACTTTTGTGGCATGTACACTTGCAGGTGCGACATGTGTAGCCTGTCCTTGTAAGGTATTTACCCCTAATCCAGCCAGTAACGCGCTTGCCCACTCAGGTAAGGCACGACTAATGGAATCTGTGTTGACCCCTAGTAAATGGGAAATCGCTTCAGGTTCTGAAGAGCCTGCCTCAGTGGCTAAAAATGCTAATGCAGGTGTAATCGAACGGCTCAAGGTACTTTCAATTTCATCTGCGGACGCTGCCCCGCGAACATGCTCCAAAAACTGCTGCTTGAGACTGACATTCGATGCAAAAGCATCATTGAGACGTGGATTCAACTGCTGTTGAAATGCAGGAATCAGTTCAGACTTTGACTTTAATATAGACAGTAAAATTGGTAAAAAGGATTGAATTGCTTGATTTTTTTCAAGTAAATGTTGTGTATCACCCTCTAAAACAATTGCAGAGACATTTTGTTTTAGTAAATCCATAAAATCGATATTCATGAAGTCTTACCCCACTTTTTTTCATTGTTTTCATCGTCATTTTTCAGTTTATCTGTTCATTTTTTATACTTTGTAAAATATTGTATTTGCATCAGTTTTCTCTAGGCCCAATAAAAAAGCCAGCCGAAGCTGACTTTTTAATCCACGTTTCATGCAATATTTAAGCTGCAAAAGTTTTTATAACTTTTCCTTTCACCACTTGATTGATCAAAGGTGTATTTTTACCTTGTGACAAAATATTGTCTTTATTCACAATCCAGTCTAACTCAGGATCAATCAACACCCAGCCAGCTTCAGCAGACCAACGTTCAAGCATATTGGCTACCGTGGCTGGTGCAATCGTGACTTTTTCGACCCATTCCAAAGGACTGAACAAACCTTCGCGCACCAATTGCACACCAAAAGCTACATAGGTATCAAAAGCGGTAATGCCTGGCTGTGTTTCAGCAAATGGTGCTAGCTTTGCAGAGCTGCTCAGCGGTTCATGATGCGTACAAATCGCATCAATCACGCCACTTTTCACGCCTTGGCGCAGGAGCTCTTTATCCGACTCAGCACGTAATGGCGGACGGACGTGTGCAAGTGAGTTAAAGCCATCAATCAGCTGATCTGTTAAATGTAGCTGATGCATTGCCACATCACATGTAACTGGCAGGCCTTTATCTTTGGCAATTTTGATCAAATCGACAGAAGCACCTGTAGACAATAAACCAAAGTGGGCACGAACACCTGTCGCTTCAATCATTAACAAATACTTGGCAATGGCAATGGTTTCGGCAATCGCAGGGATGGTTGGTAAGCCCTGACGCGATGCCACAAAGCCCTCATGGACACAGCCATCTTTGGCAATTTGCGGTTCTTCGGCATAAAACACCACCGTCATACCAAGGCCTGCTGCGTATTCTAAAGTGCGCAGCACCACATCGTCATCTGCAAAAGGCGCACTGGCATTTGAAACAGCTGTACAACCACCCTTTTTAAGACCCGCCATATTTGCAGGTTGCTTACCTTGTAAGCCTTGGGTTTGAGCACCAATCACTTCAAGATAAATGCCGCCATCCAACATCGCTTTTTCCATCAAACCATGAATCAAAGCACCATTGTCTTGCACAATCGGTTTTGAGTCTGGCGGTGTAAATACATGCAAAATACCATTTTCACGCGCAGCACGACCTTCTGATTTTAATGTCCCGTGCTGTTGCTGACCTGGTTCACGTAGGCGTGCACATAAGTCCACCATGGTTGGCATTAACCACTTGCTTTGACCATCAATTGTTTCAGTGACATTAGCTGTTTCAGCAACCAGCTTGCCATTCTCGATATACACTGTTTGAACCGCATCTGTTTGATGAATTGGGTCAAGAACACGTACATTTTCAATTTTTACAACAGTCATGACTTATTCCTTATCCAGCAATCGCATCTAACAAACCTTGCTCTTGCAGTTGACCTTGCATTGCAAGCGCCAAAACTGCCATACGTACAGCAATCCCGTTGGTCACCTGATTTAAAATCACAGACTGTGGACCATCGGCAATACTGGAATCAATCTCTACACCACGGTTCATAGGCCCCGGATGCATTACGATGCAATCAGGTTTTGCCATCGCAAGACGTTCTTTGTTTAAACCGTACATTTTGTAGAATTCAGCTTGAGATGACAGCGCAGGCGAATCAATACGTTCATTTTGAATGCGTAAGGTAATAATCACGTCGCAGTCTTGAATCCCTGCTTCCATGTTATTAAATAAACGCACACCTTCACCATATTCATCAAAACCATATGGCAGCAGTGTGTTCGGTGCAATTACACGAATGTCTTTACAGCCGAGTGTTTGTAATGCAGCAACATCTGAACGCGCCACGCGTGAGTGTTTAATATCACCAATGATGGCAATTGAAATATCTTCAAATTTCTTTTTGGTTTCACGGCGAATGGTCAGCATGTCCAACATAGCTTGTGTTGGATGTGCATGACGGCCATCACCAGCATTGATAATTGCAACATGCGGACAAACGGTTTGGGCAATAAAATGTGCCGCACCCGACGAAGAATGACGTACCACAAAAATATCCGCAGCCATCGCTTCTAAGTTCCACAAAGTGTCTCTGAGCGTCTCCCCTTTGGAAGTACTTGAACGTGCGATATCAATATTTAATACATTTGCAGAAAGACGTTTTGCCGCTGCTTCAAAAGTGGTACGAGTACGGGTTGAGTTTTCAAAGAAAAGGTTCATTACCGTTCGACCTTCTAAGAGGTTGTTGGTAATCAGCTGATTTTGGTCATTAAAAAAGGACTGCGCAGTGTCCAATATTTTTGTAAGAGTTTCTTTAGAAAGACCTTCGATGGTGAGGAAGTGTTTGAGATGACCATCTTGGTTGAGTTGAATCTGACTCGGAGTATGCAATGCTGCCAAGTGCATGAGAGATTCCTTGTACGTTAAGTTAACGCATTATACAGATTTTCTTTTTGATTTGGACCTCAGTTTAAAACAATTGCCTTAATTATCATCGGCTTCAAAACTAAGATTATGAAATTCTTATCTATTATTTCAACCAGTTAAATTAAACCATTAAAGGCTAAATTAGCCAAATTCAGAGTTCATCAAATTGCTATAAATATCAATTCTATAGAGTTTCTTATCTCATTTATCCCAAGCGGACATTTTAAAAAGCTCTCTTGCGAGAGCGATCCAACTTCAGCGATTCTTATCGTAAAGCGCCAATATAGTGATGTGACACCTGGGCACGGTAGATTTCTTCTTCAGTGGCTTCCAACTCATGTCGTGTCGTGTCGACCTGTTTAGGTTTTTCGATCACGGCGGTTTCTTCATAGTTAAAAACATCCATGACACTGTCTAAACGACTCACCAATCGAATCAGTTCAGCATCTTCTGTACTTAAAGCAAGCTCTGCCATTTGACGTGCATAACTTGGATTTTCCACCAAATACATCACATCAATTACACGCCCCGATACACGGCGCAAACGTGCATAAAGTAAAGTTGCAATTGAAAAAGCATCAGCATGACTTACAACACCGCAATCTAACTTGGTCGACATATTCATCCCCTTTCAAGTGAAAAATATTTACTGACGATCTAGCAGAAATCAGTCAGTAAATTAAACTTGCAAGGATTTAGCAAAATACGTACCAAAAACGTTATTGTTCACATGGTGATTCATTTATTTTGATATTTCCGCTGAGTAGAGGCGTATTTAAAAAACCATTCAGAGGCAAAATACGTTAAACTTTAGCGAGTTTATTTTGTTTTATTTTGGTCTCTCAAATTTATGAAAACCGCTTCGCGTTTAAGCAGCTATTGGGTTACGTGTGCCGATGGCTTAGAAACCTTACTCCAAGAAGAATTAGAAGGTTTAGGTGTTCAAAACATTGAACGTTTTCCTGGGCGTTTAGTTTTCAAAGGTACACTGGAACATGCCTATCGCATTTGTATGTGGTCGCGTCTTGCGTCGCGTGTACTCACACCAATTCATGTCCATGAGCTGGAATTTAGCCATGACGCACGTGATGTTGCTGAAGAGCTCTACGAAGGTGCAATGAACTTTGATTGGTCGCTGATTTTTGCACCACAAAGCACCTTCGCCGTTCGTTTACATATTGAACGTGAAATTAAGGTGAACAGCCAGTTTGCAACTCTACGTGTAAAAGACGGTATCGTGGATTCATTCATGGAAGCTGTCGGTAAGCGTCCAAGTATTGATATTAAGCAACCTGAAATTACCATTTATGCACTCGCAGGAAAAACTGAACACACCTACTGTTTAGACTTATCTGGTGATTCATTACATAAACGTGGCTACCGTCGTTATATGACCGATGCCCCAATTAAAGAAAACTTAGCCGCTGCGATTTTACAAAAAGCTAAGCTCCTTGCAAAAAGACCCGATATTTTCCTTGACCCAATGTGTGGTTCTGGGACGTTTATTATTGAAGCATTGATGATGCTGACTGACCGCGCACCTGGTTTAGTTCGTCGTTTCGGTTTCAATGGCTGGAATGGCCATGATCATGATCTGTGGATGAGCATTAAAGCAGAAGCTGCTGAACGTCATCAAACAGCCTTGGAACAACCTCTTCCTAAGTTCTACGCATTTGATGCAGACTGGGAAGCAGTAAAAGCCACCAAGCAAAATATTATTGCTGCTGGTTTTGAACGTGTACTTGACCAGATCCAAATCGAAGAACGGACTTTAGCCGACTGGCCGAACTTTGAAGCCGAAGGAAAAACAGCCTTTATTGTGACCAATCCTCCTTATGGTGAGCGTTTAGGTGATAAAGCCTCAAACCGTGCTTTATATTTAGGCTTATCTGCTTTACTGCAAAAGAACTTCCCAAATCAAACTGCAGCGGTTATCGCAGCAGCCGTCGAGCAAGCCGATGTATTGGCGCTGAATGACCCGCAAACCATGCGTTTGATGAATGGTAAATTACCAATTTACGTGCGTTCAGGTTCAGTTAAACCTGTTGCAGTGATCAAGCCATTCTTGGAAACATGGCAGCCGCAGCAATTTGAAGCAATTGAAGGCGCTGAAGACTTTGCTAACCGTTTGCAAAAAAATATACAGACCTTAAAAAAATGGGCTGTGAAAGAAAACATTCACTGTTTACGTTTATATGATGCCGATCTTCCAGACTTTAATGTCGCGGTTGATTTGTATGGCGAACGTTTACACGTCCAAGAATATGCGCCACCGAAAAAAATCGATCCTGAAAAAGCCAAAAAGCGTTTCAATCTTGCTTTACAGGCAATTCGTGCGGTGACAGGTTTAGGCCGTGATGCGATCTTTATCAAAACACGTGCTCGCCAAGAAGGTAAAAACCAGTATACCAAGCAAAGTACTGCTTCTAAGCGTTTTATCGTGCAGGAAGGCAAAGCAAAAATCTTAGTGAACTTAACTGATTACTTAGATACTGGCTTGTTCTTAGACCACCGTCAAATCCGCTTACGCATTGCGCAAGAAGCGCGTGGTAAGCACTTTTTGAACCTCTATAGCTATACCTCTACAGCCAGCTTACATGCAGCTTTAGGCGGTGCGGCAAGTACCACCAGCGTCGATCTTTCAAATACATATTTGAACTGGTCTAAAGAGAACTTCGTCTTGAACGGCTTAACGGTCGACCATGCAGATGAACAACATCAATTCTTTGCCAGCGACTGTTTTGAGTGGTTAAAAGAAGGTCATGAGCAATATGAGCTGATCTTTATTGACCCACCAACCTTCTCAAACTCGAAGAAATTCTACGGTACCTTTGACGTACAACGCGACCATTTATCATTGCTTAAACGTGCGATGAACCGTTTAACCACGGACGGTACCTTGTACTTCTCGAACAACTACCGTGGTTTTGAAATGGACGAAGAAATTTTAGCGTTCTTTGATGTCGAAGAAATTACCAGTGAAACCATTGGGCCAGATTTCAAGCGCAATCAAAAAATCCATCGTGCGTGGAAAATTACCCATCCAAAAAACTAATGCACTGAAGATGAAATACCCGCTGGCATTTCATCTTCGCTAAATTTTGCATTAGACAATTTTCAGATATAAAAAAGGGACGAAATACGTCCCTTTTATTATGTTAGATCATCATCTTTTACATTATTCTGTCAGGAAATTGGTTTGCCCATATTTATAATCAACTGACATTTTCATGATATTCCCTTCACGCTTCACCTGCCCTGAACTCTGCATCGTTGAAAGCATGCTTTCGATCTCTTGATCAGACATGCTGATGCCCCCTTTTTGCAGATAATTATTCATGATGCGCGAGATCATATTTTTATCAAACTGAATATCTGCTTTGTATTCCATCAAACTTGGCATCATTTTCACCATACTCATCAGCGTCGATTGATGACTCGGCATAATACGCCCCGTCACATTCGCCTGCGCAACACCGTCCCCAATAGCAAATTGGTTCTCTTTGGATTCAAAACGGAAACCTTCATTGATCACTGCCAACAAAGCAAGCTCCATATCTTTTTCCACAGTCTCTTTTGCCAAACAACTGTTTTCACTTTTCGCCAAAATATCAAACAGCGTCTGCAATTTTTGTCGGTTTATATCGAGTACATTAAAATTAAACTGTACGTTTTGAACAGCGGGCGCTGAAGGCATTTTCATTTCATCTAGACGCAATAACATTTCAGTGTTTACAACTCGGTCTGTCAGTTCACTTTGCGTTTCTATACTAAAATTCTTAAGTTCGGCATTGGTAGGTTTATTGATATCTCGATCTGACATTTTCAGTAGATCCATCTTAATTTTGGTTTCACCCGCCTCAAGATATTCACCATTCAGCCCTTGGTTACTTTCTAACTTCAGCCCCACCATTTGCAAATGTATATTTGGATCGGTGACTGTTAAATTCGGAATTTCAAGCTGTAAATCCAGTATCTTTAACTGTTGTTCGATCGGTTTTGCCCGAAACTTTAATGTCATCGGGTCTAATCTAGACTGGAGTTGAGCTTCATTGCGAGTAATCACTGGCGTAGTCAAAGTACTATTCAAAGTACCTAACCAGTTCACTTTGCTTTGTACTTTCAGCGGCTCCTTCAACAAGGACTGAAGTGCACCGGGTGCTTGCGTAATATTAATATCTGAATGAATCGCATATCCATTCCAACTCCGTTGAATATGATCCTGCCCCTTCAATTGGATCACTTCTTTCGGTTTGCATGGGTCTAGGACTAATTCAGCGGTCCAGTTTGCACTGCCATTTAAAGCACCCATTTGAAATTGTTGATATTGCAACTTTAAATCATTCGACTGTTTGATGCTGTGTTGATAATAAGCCTTCAAACTTTTATCCGCATAAAGATTCCCCCCTACTGCGACCACAGCAAGCGTAAGTACGCCTCCAATACCCCACTTCAATTGAGTCATTTCTTCTATCTCAAGTTGTTTGTTTTTTATTAAAATAAATTATAAAGAGAATCTTCGAATAAAGATAATTGTTTTGCAAATAAATCACTTAGATGCAATATCCATCACATAAATGTGAAAACTTACGTCACATTTTTGCTTAAAAGTGTCATCTTTTAACATTTCTATCACGCAATAAAAAACCCAGCCGAAGCTGGGTTTTTTAGTTTCAATGAACCATTTACACGATTAACTCATTTTCACTTTGTCAAAGCTCAACTGACCATCTTGTGCAGTGATCATAATATTGTCTCCGGCCACATAGTAACCCGACAATATTTTTTGAGCTAAGTTGTTTTCAACCTGTTGCTGGATGGCACGTTTCAATGGGCGTGCACCGTAAACGGGGTCAAAACCAGCGTCAATCAATAAGTCAAAGGCTTGATCATCCACCGTTAAGCGCATATCTTTTTCAACCAAACGATCACGTAAACGATCCAATTGGATATCGGCAATACCACGAATTTGCGCTTTTTTGAGTGAATGGAAGACCACTAACTCATCAATACGGTTGATAAACTCTGGACGGAAATGTTGCGTCACAGCATTCATCACCACTGCTCGAACTTCTTCATCCAAAGGATTATCACCCAACTCACGCACATCACTCGAACCTAAATTCGATGTCATGACGATCACAGTATTTTTAAAGTCAACCACGCGACCTTGCGAATCCGTTAAGCGACCATCATCCAACACTTGGAGCAAGATGTTAAACACATCGGGATGTGCTTTTTCCACTTCATCGAACAGCACGACACTATACGGTTTACGGCGTACAGCTTCAGTTAACACACCACCTTCTTCGTAGCCGACATAACCAGGAGGCGCACCCACCAAACGACTGACAGAGTGTTTTTCCATAAACTCGGACATGTCGATACGAATCATGGCATCGTCACTATCAAATAAGAAGTTTGCCAGTGCTTTAGTCAACTCTGTTTTACCAACACCAGTTGGGCCCAAGAATAAGAACGAGCCGCTTGGTCGGTTCGGGTCAGACAAGCCAGCACGCGAACGACGAACCGCATTGGATACTGCAACCACAGCATCATCTTGTCCGACGACACGGTTATGTAAGAACTCTTCCATATGGAGAAGTTTCTCACGTTCACCTTGCATCATTTTAGCCACTGGAATGCCCGTAGCAGCACTAACGACTTCTGCAATTTCATTGTCAGTGACTTTGTTACGCAGTAGTTTTGGCTCTTCTTTTTCCTCAACGACTTCTTCTTCATTGAGACGTTTTTCCAACTCTGGAATCACACCATACTGAAGACGCGACATTTCACCTAAGTCGTTTTCACGCTGCGCTTTTTGCAGCGCAATACGCGCCTGATCTAATTCAGCTTGAACTTGTTTGGTACCTTCAACTAAGGTTTTTTCAGCTTTCCAAACCTCTTCTAAATCATTGTATTCATGTTGAACTTCGCTAATTTGCTTTTCAAGATGAGCGACTTCCGCACGACTACCGGCATCTTCATCTTTTTTCACTGCTTCAAGTTGCAGTTTCAATTGAATCAAACGACGCTCAAGTTTATCCAAAGCTTCTGGCTTAGAGTCCAGCTCCATTTTGATACGAGAAGCCGCTTCATCAATCAAATCAATCGCTTTATCAGGCAATTGACGGTCGGTGATATAACGATGTGACATTTTCGCTGCTGCAATGATGGCAGAGTCTAAAATTTTCACACCATGGTGCACTTCATAGCGCTCTTTCAAACCACGTAAAATCGCAATGGTGTCTTCCACACTCGGCTCATCGACCAACACTTTTTGGAAGCGACGCTCTAGCGCAGCATCTTTCTCAATGTACTGACGATATTCATCTAATGTGGTTGCACCAACACAGCGTAACTCACCACGTGCCAGAGCAGGTTTCAACATATTACCTGCATCCATTGCACCATCGCCTTTACCTGCGCCTACCAGCGTATGTAATTCGTCGATGAACAAAATGACTTCACCATCCTGTTTAGACAAATCTTTCAGTACTGCTTTTAAGCGCTCTTCAAACTCGCCTCGGTATTTGGCACCCGCAAGCAAAGAACCCAAATCTAAGGATAAAACACGTTTACCTTGTAGGCTTTCAGGTACTTCACGGTTAATAATCCGCTGTGCCAAGCCTTCAACAATGGCTGTTTTACCTACCCCGGGTTCACCAATCAACACTGGGTTATTTTTGGTACGACGCGACAAAACTTGAATGGTACGACGAATCTCGTCATCACGCCCAATCACAGGATCTAACTTACCTGCAAGTGCGCGTTCAGTTAAATCAATGGTGTATTTATTCAGAGAATCACGTTGATCTTCATGATTGTTGCTCATGACTTTCTCATCACCTCGAATTTTTAAAATGACTTTTCGTAAGCTGTCTGCTTGTACGCCCACGCTGTTGAGTAGCGTTTTAGTTGCCCCCACTTCGGCCAAGGCTTGCATCACCCAATCGGTAGACAAAAACTCATCGCCTGCTTTTTGCGCGAAGCTATCTGCCAAATTCAGCGCTTTGACAGCCTCTGAACTTAAATTGACGTCACCTGTAGGATTTGTCAGTGTTGGTGCATCAGCTAGTGCTTGTTTTAATTTACTTTGTAAAGCAGGTAAATTAGCACCCGCTTGTTGCAACAAACTCAGATTGGAGGTTTCATCTAACAATGTTGATAAGATATGAATACCTTCAATTGCGGTATGGTCTTTCCCCACTGCAAGTGATTGAGCATCTGAGAGAGCTTGCTGTAAGCGGTTTGTGAATTTTTCAAATCGCATTCTTGTTTTCCTCACAATAAATTTCGAACTTGATGGATATATGGGAACAATTGCTCAAAATTCAATTCAAATTTAATTAATTTTTCTACATTTTAACTTATTTTTCATTAGTTTATCTTAATAATAAACTCATAAGACTCTGTTATAAGATGGGTCTTCTCCGCCTTATTTTCAAGCGTCACCCCACATTATTTATGTATTAAAGACCACAACGACCTATCAATCAGTGACAACCAAAATCATTTGATCAATTATTAATCAAACAAGCAACGCATTTTTCTATTTATTCGTGTGATGAATTGTGTCCCAGTTTACGGAATCAAAACAAAAGCGTGAAGCATGAAAAAGGCCGATCACCAGATCAGCCTCAAATGACTTAAAAGTCAGCGTTTAATTTGCTTCAATAATCTCAAAATCATGGGTGATTTCAACCCCACCATCCATCAACATTTTGCTCGCAGAACAGTACTTTTCTGCCGATAATTCCACGGCTTTTGCGACTTGTTTTTCCTTCACCGCATGACCCATAATCACGAAATGTAAGTGGATTTTTGTGAACACTGCAGGGATGCTATCTGCCCGCTCTGCCTTGAGTTCACAGCGTACATCGGTAATTTCTTGGCGTGATTTTTTAAGTATGGTCACGATGTCAAAAGAGGCACAACCACCCAGTCCTGTCAGGATTAATTCCATTGGTCTTGGACCACGGTTTTCACCACCATATTCTGGCGATCCATCCATGATAACACTGTGACCACTTTGAGTTTTTGCTTCGAAAGCAACATTCTCTAACCAATGAACAGTTGTTTGCATTGCAAGTACCTAAAAAAAGCTATAGATTGACGAAGTGACTGTACACTAACATAAATTGAGTTGATAAGGAATTTCAGCTCTGACTGTGTGACAAGTTCACCCTAGGTCTGTGCGATCTATATTTTATCCATTTTCGGAACCGTTAGCATGACTTCAAGCTTTTCACAATTAAGCACTGATGCGCTGTCTCCAGGTCAACTCCCCGAGTCAGTCAAAGCATTATTAAAACGCGCATATATTAATCGTTATCCTAAGCGTACCACCATCGTAGATGCAGGCTCAGAATCTAAATCTTTATATTTGATTTTAAAAGGTTCGGTCTCCATTATTCTGCGTGAAGACGATGAACGTGAAATCGTGGTCGCTTATTTAAATGCGGGTGATTTTTTTGGGGAAATGGGGCTATTCGAAGCAAACTCACAACGTACCGCTGAAGTGCGTACACGTGATGTCTGCGAAATTGCTGAAGTGACTTATGAAAACTTCCATGAACTCAGCAAACAATACCCTGACCTGAGCTATGCAGTATTTGCGCAGCTGGTACGCCGTCTAAAAAATACCACTCGTAAAGTGACTGACCTTGCATTTATCGATGTTTCAGGTCGTATTGCACGTTGCCTAATCGACCTATCTTCGCAGCCTGAAGCGATGATTTTACCAAATGGCCGCCAAATTCGTATTACGCGTCAAGAGATTGGACGTATTGTCGGTTGTTCACGTGAAATGGTTGGTCGTGTTTTGAAAACACTCGAAGAGCAAGGCATGATCGAAACTGATGGTAAAGCCATCTTAATTTTCGATGCCTCTTTAGAAGAGTCAAAAGCGAATGCTGATGACTATGAAGACGAAGAATAAGACTTTTCTTCATAGCTGATACAGCCAAAAGCAAATCTTAGGATTTGCTTTTTTTATGTCTTTAAATCTATTGCTGTTTTGACTAAATCCTGCTTTGACAAAATCATGACAAACTTTGTAAAAATAGTGATTTAACCTACTGGGCATAACTGTGTAACCTAATTCGACCGAAAAAGTGCAGTCCATAAAAGGAAATGTTGAATGCAATTTAAACCCTTAGCCAATACAGGCGTTTTGGTTCCTGAAATTTGTCTCGGCACCATGACCTTTGGTGAGCAAAACACTCAAGCTGAAGCCTTTGAACAACTTGATTATGCTTTAGCGCAAGGCATTAACTTTTGGGACACTGCTGAAATGTACCCTGTTCCTCCAAAACCTGAAACCCAAGGTGCAACCGAAAGTATTATTGGCCAATGGATTGCCCAGCGCGGTGGTCGAGACAAGCTCTTTCTAGCCTCTAAAATTGCGGGGCCATCTCAAGGTGGTAGTCATATTCGTGATGGACAGACTCGTTTTAATGCAAGCGACATTTCTTCTGCCCTAGATGGCAACCTAAAGCGTTTACAGACCGATTATATTGATTTATATCAACTACACTGGCCACAGCGCCCAACCAACTTTTTCGGCAAATTAGGCTATGAAAACAGTGAAGCCCAGAACACGCAAACCGTGACCTCTTTGCAAGAAACACTAC
The DNA here is from genome assembly GCF_058599305.1 of Acinetobacter sp. CAU_H_S139_7. NCBI lineage: Bacteria > Pseudomonadati > Pseudomonadota > Gammaproteobacteria > Moraxellales > Moraxellaceae > Acinetobacter > Acinetobacter sp. CAU_H_S139_7. Next base: position 1,080,286 of record NZ_CM178651.1, on the reverse strand, counting down.
AAGCATTAGAAGCAGAGATTCAAAAAGGGCGTATTCGTTATATTGGCTTATCTAATGAAACACCATGGGGCACCATGAAATTCCTGCAGATTGCAGAACAGCTTGGTCTATCTAAATTTGTCAGTGTGCAAAATCCATACAGCCTACTGAACCGTACTTATGAAATTGGTATGTCGGAAATTGCGAAATATGAAGGCGTTGGTTTACTCGCTTACTCCCCACTCGCTTTTGGCTATCTCACAGGTAAATTCCGCAATGGTGCACGCCCAGCGAATGCTCGCGTGACGCTTTTCAGCCGCTTTAGTCGTTATAGCAACCCAGAGAGTGAATGGGCAACGGAACAGTATGCACAATTGGCTGAACGGCATGGTTTAACGCCTACACAACTGGCTTTAGCCTTTATCAAGCAGCAGTTTTTTGTGACCAGTACGATTATTGGTGCAACCAACTTAGATCAGTTGAAAGAAAATATTCAAGCCTTTGGGATTGATTTATCGGAAGAAGTTTTACAGGGTATTCAAGCTATCCATCAACAACAACCCAACCCTGCACCCTGAGTCATACAATAAAGCATTGCTTTATTGTATGACTCAGACTAAATCTGCACTGCTTTTATTGGGTTGATAAGTGTAATGTTTGAAGCACTGCTTCATCTGTAACAAATAATTTATGATTTTCAAAATCATCAACTAATAGTAAAAAAGGACGCCTTGGCGTCCTTTTTTACTCAAAAACGAATTAACGTCTTTGATTATAAACCGCTTGAGCAGCGGCTAAGTTCTTACGCATTGCTTCAATACGTTGGCTGTTTGACGGGTGTGTCGACAGGAATGAAGAACCGCCTGCTCCATCAAGCTTATTCATTTTTTCCCACAGACTAATTGCGGCTTGAGGGTTATAGCCTGCTTTAGCCATCAACATTAAGCCACCTTGGTCTGCACGACTTTCTAGGCTACGTGAGTACGGCAAGCCAATACCAATTTGACTACCTAACTGCGCTGCTGCTGAACCCGTTTGACCTACACCTGCCGCACTTAGACCAATTCCCAAGGCCAAATCAGTTAATGCCTGCGCACCCACTTTACTCTTCGAATGCTCTTCTAAAGCATGCACCATTTCATGTCCCATGACCGCTGCAATTTCAGCATCAGTTAGGTTTAATTTATCTACAATACCCGTATAGAACACCACCTTACCGCCAGGTGCAACATAGGCATTGACCTGATTTGACTTAAGTACTGCCAACTGCCAGTCAAATTTCGTTCCAGTTTGATTCATTTGATCAGCATATGGCTTTAAGCGATTGAATACACCATAAATACGCTTATACGTTGTTGATGAGGTATCTAGGGTCTTTGTGGTCCGTGCTTCATTCACTGTTTTGTTGAAGCCTTGGGTTGCTGCTGCATTTAATGTTGCAGTATCTGCACCTGCCACTTCCGCAAAAGTTGCACAACCAGAAATGGTAACCACACTTGCTGCACACAAACTCATTAATATTTTATTTTTCATTATTGCTTAACTCCATCCATCTCAAAGCATTTTACATAATGTGCTGAATTATATTGAATAGATTTAAAGTGTTAAATATCATCACCGCGTTTTATCATAGCAATTATGTAAAAATATCTTCACAATTAAGTACAATACGCCAAATTTCAGCGGTAAAGCCTTATCTACACGCCACCTTAAACCTACTTACATAAACTGAATTAAAAGCCAATAAACCAAACACAGGATATTTAAACCCAAATACAGGTGGCTTAAAGGTTCAATTTTTTCCTCAAGGGTCGCACTTTTACGCTTTGCAAACAGAAATGCATTTTGGAGCAGAATGATCGGCACCAAGATACAAGCAATAATCACAGACAATCCAATGAGCGCACTATAAATCACGTCTGGATCGGTGGTTTGCCCTTGAATAATCATCATCGCGATTGTTGGCGCACCACCCATAGCAAAAAGTAGTGAGTAAAAAATAGTTCCCGCGATATTCTTTTGCATCCTGCCTGCTCATCTGTTTATTGTGCATTTTATTCTAACAAGCACTTATACATTATGTCGTGCTTATTCATGCAACTTTAGTCGGGAAAATCATTCAAGCTCAGCAGCTTAAATCAACACTTTTCACGCTCATGTGCAGATCTATCGCGCAAATAAAAAACCCTGTACGAGACAGGGTTTTTGTTCAATGCTTCATCGCTTAAGCGTCAAATGGATGACGTAAAACAATCGTTTCTTCACGGTCTGGACCTGTAGAAATGATATCGATTGGGCATTCGATTAACTGTTCAATGCGTTTTACATAGTTGATCGCTGCTTGTGGCAATTGATCCATTGATTTCGCACCAAACGTAGACTCAGACCAACCTGGCATTGTTTCGTAAATTGGTTTTAAAGTTTCAAATGCAAGCGCATCAGAAGAACCAACACAACCAGAATCTGCTGCTTCGTAACCTACACAGATTTTCACTTCTTCTAAACCATCAAGAACGTCAAGTTTAGTTAAGCAAATACCTGAAAGTGAGTTTACGTCTACAGAACGACGAAGGATTTCAGCATCGAACCAACCACAACGACGTTGACGACCCGTAGAAGCGCCAAATTCAGAACCTACAGTCCCTAAGTGCTTACCAATCGCATCACCTACGTCATTTGCAGCGTCATAAACCAACTCAGTTGGGAACGGACCTGCACCTACACGTGTTGTATATGCTTTGGTAATACCCAATACATAGTCAAGATGTAATGGACCCAAACCAGAACCTGAGCTTACGCCACCAGCAGTCGTATTTGAAGACGTTACATACGGATATGTACCATGGTCAACATCTAGAAGTGAACCTTGAGCACCTTCAAACATGATGTTGTCACCGTTTTTACGGTAATTATGCAGCTCTGTAGTGACATCAATCACAAGTGGTGCAACCACTTCACGCCATTGATCACACAGCGCAAGTACATCTTCTAATTTAACTGCTTCTACGCCGTAGAATTGTGTTAATTGGAAGTTATGGTATTCAAGAAGTTCAGTTAACTGAGCTTTAAGATGCTCGCCACCACGAACCAAATCTGCAACACGAATTGCACGGCGTGCAACTTTGTCTTCATACGCAGGGCCAATACCACGACCAGTGGTACCAATTTTCGCATTACCACGCTTGATTTCACGCGCTTGGTCAAGTGCAATATGGTTTGGCAAAATCAGTGGACAGTTCGGAGAAATACGTAGACGTTCTTTAACTGGTACGCCTTCTTTTTCAAGAATGTCCATCTCTTTGATGAGCGCTGCAGGAGAAAGCACCACACCATTACCAATTAAGCACAGTACGTTTTCACGTAAAATACCAGATGGAATGAGGTGTAATACAGTTTTCTTACCACCAACGACAAGTGTATGACCTGCGTTATGCCCGCCTTGATAACGAACGACCGCAGCCGCTTGATCTGTGAGCAGGTCGACGATTTTACCTTTACCTTCGTCGCCCCATTGGGTACCGAGTACCACAACATTCTTGCCCATAATAGCCTCATTGCATCATGCTGTTAAAATTGAAGAACTTCTCAGGTTTTAGCTTACCTGAAGAAGTGATTAAATTTGTTCTACAGTCCATTGACCTGCAACATTCACCAACTGGTGCGTTGCATATGGAAGCGTAGTTAAATCATCCTGCCCCAAAAGTTGAATCACACTCGTGCCTTGAGCACGCGTGTGTTCAATCGCTTGGATCAAATCTGTTTGAGTACCTTTGGGAGCAACCACAAGACTGTTTTGCTGAAAACGACCTGCACTAAGTGCATATAAGTCACAACTGAAGCCTGTTGCTGGGCGTGCACGCCCAAAGTGCTCACCAATTCCGTCATAGCGTCCACCTTGTGCCAATGGCGCAGCACGGTTTGGTGCATAAACGGCATACATTAAGCCCGTATGGTAGTGATACGAACGTAGCTCAACCACATCAATACCCATCTGAAGATTTGGCCAACGTGCTTGAATCTCAGATTGTGTGGTTTTTAATGCATCGAAAGCGTGCTTGAATTCAGCATCGGCAATGACTTCTGCACTTAAATGCGTTTGCAAGGCAGCTAAGTCACTTGCATAACGACCTAAAGTATAAAAGTCAGCACCAAAGTTTAAATCTTGGGTAAATTCAGCCAATTCTGGCAGAGCTTTACGTTGGTATAAATCAGAGAGTTGACGTTCAGTCGCTTTGCTTAAACCCGCAACCTTCACCATACTACGGAATAAGCCCACATGGCCTAAATCCAAATGGATACCGTCTGCAAAACCTGTTTTTTCAAGCAGGCTGATCATCACATCGATCAGCTCAACATCGGCATCGATGCTGTCTGAACCGAATAGCTCAGCACCTAACTGCAAAGGTGTACGCGTGGTATTAAAGCCTTGTGGTTTGGTATGTAGGACTGTTCCTGCATAGCAATAGCGAGCAACGCCTTCAACTGGATGTACATGCGCATCAATACGAGCCACTTGTGGTGTCATATCGGCACGCACACCAAGTAAACGACCAGAAAGCTGATCAATCACTTTAAAAGTGGCTAAGTCTAAATCTTGATTCGATTCTGAAAGAGAAGATAACGATTCGATGTATTCAATGAATGGCGTGTACACCAACTGATAACCTCGAGTTGCGAGGAAATCTAATGCTTGACGACGCAAAGTTTCAATCACTTGCGCCTGTTCTGGTAGTACATCAGCTACACCATCAGGTAATAACCATGTCTCTGAAATGGGCATGTTGTAAACCTAAAATCTTGTCTGCGCGGAACGAATCCGCATAAAAAAATCGGGGCACACCCGATTTCTCTTAGTCTATCACGATACAATGTGCTGTGCATTAGACAATTTCGGAAAATTTAATTTATCGTTTTGATGTCCTCATTAACAACTTTATAAATTCTTACCGATTTTGAGCGAGCTATTCAAAACATGGCTTTAGACAATGCCCAAGTATCAGAATAAATAATATTAACTCATCCTAGTGCTCTGCACAGATTGGAAAAATTCATATAAGACTTTGTTTTATATTTTATTTCCAATTATACCTGTGCTTGCACAAAAGACACATTCTTTTATACTTCAGCTCAATTTAACAGCAACAATAAATACTACGTCGTTATACCGATAACACTTTTAATCACATATTTTTTACTTGGGGAAAATTCGATGGAAATGCATAGCAACTTATATTACAGGCATGCAGATGCTCAAATCATGTCAAAGTTAGACCGATTATTTCAAGAACATCGCGGCGATGCGAGTCAATTTACGGCTTTAGTCTGTGACATCAATCCAGAACATGGTGCTGAACTGGCCGAATATATTTTAAATACCGTCGATAATATCGAGTTTGACTTAGGTCCTGAATCGCTATACTCCCTCGCGGGTTATTCCATCGCACACTTTGTCCATGGTTCATCAGGTGATGAGTTCATGGAAGCTATTTTATTCTTCCTGAAAGCCTTGCTTCCAGACATCCATGCGCAAGCATGGGGTTGCGGTGATGATGATCCTTGGGAGTTTTGGTTCAAATTTGAAGGTGATGAACTGATTCGTGAAGATGATGAACCTCTAAATGACCCTGAAGAAGATGAAGAAATTAAAGCCAGTATTTATGCATGGTGGCACGCAGATCTGCCTAAAGAAATTAAAGAAGGCTTTTTAAACGAAGAGTCATAACATCCTAAGTAGCATGACTAGAGTACAAGTCTTATCACTTTGAGTCATGCTGCCAGATTCATAGGCGATTTCACTATCAACTTTTGAGCTACCAAATCGGCAATTCTGTGGTTTGTTTGATATTTTGTAATGGAATTTCTGTTTTAATACTTTGTATATTCGGGATTTTATTTAGACGATGGATTTGAAACTGTCGATAGGCATCTAAGTCTGCAACCACAATACGTAAAAAGAAATCACAATCCCCTGCCATTAAATGACACTCGACCACTTCAGGAACTTCACGAATCGATTCAACAAATTGGTTCACCGTTTGCGGATCCTGACTTTTTAGCCAAATGCGTGCAAACACGGTCAAACGCAGATTCACCTTAGCTGGATCAACCAAAGCCACATAAGCCCGAATAATCCCGTCTTCTTCTAGCTGCTTTACTCGTCTTAAACACGGTGAGGCAGACAATCCAATGCGCTGAGCCAACTCATTATTTTGAAGTTTTCCATCAACTTGTAGCACTTGCAATATACGTTTATCGGTTTGATCCATAAATTTCACCTCCTAAAGCATAATTTTGCTCATATTTAACCAATTACAGCATATTATTCCAAACAAGCCCTATATTAAGCTAAATAAAGCAAAAAATATCTTCGGAAAAAGCCTAAACTTATTCACCTACTGCACCAAAACCTAGCACGCATAGGCGATTTAAAATGTTCTCCCTTAGAAATACGACTCAAGAACTCAATGACTCTACAGATTACGTCGAGTTTAAACGTGGTATTAAAACATCTATCCCCATGCTGCTGGGCATTATTCCTTTTGCTTTGGTCCTAGGAACACAAGCCACTCAAAAAGGCTTTAGCCATTTAGAAGTTCCATTATTTACGGGCCTAAACTTTGCGGGCGGTTCCGAGTTTGCCGTGCTCGAGGTCTGGACCAATCCACCAAATTTTCTCGTTTTAATTTTCATTACTTTTTTAGTCAATAGCCGTCATTTGCTCATGGGTGCAAGTCTCGTGCCCTATTTACGCCATTTGCCTAATCGACAGGTTTTCCCTGCCCTGTTTTTCATGTGTGATGAAAGTTGGGCCGCAGCTCTTGCCGATGCAGAACAAAAGAAAAGATTTGGGTTACAACAGGCCTTTAGCATGTCCTACTACGCAGGCATCTGTTTTGCTCTGTACTTGATGTGGGTCAGTTTTACCAGCTTAGGTGCCATTCTTGGTCCTTTGCTAGGCGATGTTCACCGTTATGGGTTTGATATGGCCTTTGCTGCAGTATTTCTGGTTTTACTGCGTGGCATGTGGAAAGGCTTTAGCGCCGCACGCCCTTGGCTTATCAGTCTAATCAGTGCGGCCATTGCTTATTTATATTTACCGACAGGCTGGTATGTGCCTATTGGTGCAATCTGTGGTATCGCCTCTGCATTCTTATTTATTCAGGAGGATGAGCTATGATCCACAGCACGACACTTGTCGCAATTTTATTGGTCGCAGCCACCACTTATCTGACGCGTATATTGGGCTATGTTTTGCTGAAAAATAAAGCTTTAAGCAACAAACAACGAAAGATTTTGGAAGTTGTTCCGGGCTGCGTACTTATTTCAGTAATTGCACCTTATTTTGTCAAAGACAATGTCGCAGATCTACTCGCCATTGCCATCACTCTAATTGCAGCTTCACGCTTTTCACTTTTACCAACCGTTGTGATTAGTATGCTGAGCGCGGCATTATTACGTACCGTGCTCATCTAAACTTAATTTTTAGCGTTCTGGTTGTACGGCTTTAGCGAGAATATTCACCAATTCAGCGTTTTGTAGTTCAACTTTTTGCAACTTAGACGTAGTCTGCTCGATCACTTCCTGTTGCACATGCATCTTTTTTGCAAGATCTTGCATAATTTCCAAGGTCTTTTTTAAATTCTCTTCAAGATGATGTACTTTTTCTTGCAGTTGATTTTGCTCTACGCTTGGATCGGTTTTATCTGCCTGATTTTTAAATTGAAACCAAATTAAAACCACAACAGCAACCGCCAATAACAAAATAAACCCCCAAATTAAGATCAACATAAGCACCGCTCTACATTATTTTCGTTTATAAATTCATGATAACCACAAGTCTGTATTCGGTCTATGCCTATCATCTTGTTTTCAGAGTAAAAGATGCTAAAAATAAAAAATCTTTAGGCTGCTGACGCACTAAAAGATTCACACAAATCTAATAAGCGATTTGCATAGCCCCATTCATTGTCATACCACGCAAAGACTTTGGCTTGATGCCCGACCACCATGGTTTGCGTTAAATCAACAATGAGTGAATAGGGTGAATGGTTAAAATCCGAAGACACCAAGGGTTCATCCGTCACATCCATAATTTCACGGTAGTCTGACTTCGCCGCTTGAATCAGCACTTCATTAATTTTATGGTCGGTAATTGGTGTTTGCGAAATAAAAGTCAAATCAATTGCAGCCACATTAATCGTTGGTACACGGATGGAATAACCATCAATACGATCGGCCATTTTTGGCATGACTTGTTTTAAAGCACCGAGGGCTGACGATGTGGTGGGAATAATATTTTGACCTGAAGCACGAGCACGTCTTAAATCACGATGCGCATGATCTAATACAGACTGATCGGCAGTCACTGCATGAATTTCGGTCATGAGCGCAGTATCAATTCCAAAAGCATCATCAATGATTTTAACCAAAGGTACTAAGGCCTGTGTGGTACATGACACACTGGAAATGATTTGGTCACTGGCTTTCACCTCATGGTGATTCACCCCATACACAATGGCGGCATCAACCGAGTCAAAAGGTGCCGCGCCAATAATGACCCGCTTTGCACCTGCACTGATATGCCCTGTTGCTGCTTCACGCGAGCGAAATAAACCTGTGCACTCTAGAACCACGTCTACATGGAGACTTGCCCAAGGTAAATCTTGCGGGTTTTCCTGACGCAAGACTTCAACTTTAAGTTGTGCTTGATTATTTGATAAATGCAGATAAATACGTTCATTTTCATAACTTAAATCGACTTTTCCCGGAAAGCGCCCATGCGTGGTGTCATATTTAAATAAATGCAATAAGGTTTCTACATCTGCTACATCATTTACTGCGACGATTTCAAACTGAAAGTTCTTTGGATTTTCAAACCAAGCGCGTAGTACATTACGTCCGATTCGACCAAATCCATTTATCGCCACTCGTTGCATGACTTGCCCTTATTTATAAAATGATGAAAGATAAAGCAGGCCTATATTAATGGATTTATACAGATTTGGTTAAGCTTTCTTTTTCTATCATCCATCAGTGAAGATGGTGAATATGAACCCTTAAGTCATAAATTGACCGGCCTGACAACCTCGCACTAATCAACTCATTTCCACGAAATGATATAAATATCCAACAATAACAAGCAAAATCTTAGAACTATCGAATACATAGAAATGTCATCAATTCGCCTTAAAGTGATTGGTGCAACATCCTTTTTCCGTTATAATTTGGCGTTTTAAAATTTTTAAGCCAGTATCTGAAGTCAGCATATTTAGAATAAGACTTTCTTCAGCTACTATTAGCCAAATCGAAATTATGGAGTGACTTGGTTGTGAGTACTCGTTTTATGACATCAGCTGAAATTCGCGAAGCTTTTTTAAGCTACTTTGAATCGCAAGGGCATACACGTGTCGCGTCGAGTTCTCTAGTTCCCGCCAACGACCCTACTTTGTTGTTTACCAACGCGGGTATGAACCAATTTAAAGATTGTTTCTTAGGCCTAGAAAAACGTGATTATGTACGTGCAGTGTCTTCACAAAAGTGTGTCCGCGCAGGTGGTAAACACAACGACTTAGACAATGTCGGTTATACCGCACGTCACCATACCTTCTTTGAAATGTTAGGTAACTTCTCATTTGGCGACTACTTCAAACGTGATGCAATCAAATTTGCATGGGATTTTCTCACTGGTGAAGCTTGGTTAGCACTGCCTAAAGACAAACTCTATGCAACGGTTTACCACACTGACGACGAAGCATTTGACATCTGGAACAAAGAAATTGGTTTAGATGCATCTCGTATTATTCGTATTGGCGACAACAAAGGCGGCCAATACGCATCAGATAACTTCTGGGCAATGGGTGATACAGGTCCTTGTGGTCCATGTTCTGAAATTTTCTTTGACCATGGCGACCATATTTGGGGTGGCTTACCAGGCACACCTGAAGAAGATGGCGACCGTTTCATTGAAATCTGGAACAACGTCTTCATGCAGTTCAACCGCACTGCAGATGGCGTATTACACCCTCTTCCGGCGCCTTCTGTTGATACAGGCATGGGCTTAGAGCGTATTTCTGCAGTTTTACAACACGTTAACTCAAACTACGAAATTGACCTGTTCCAGCACTTACTCAAAGCGGCCGCTGAAATTATTGGTTTAGATACCGCTGCACTTGAAGCAGAAGCTCGCGAAAAAGGTACACCTGTTCAGTACCCTGCATCACTTAAAGTGGTTGCGGATCACGCACGTTCATGTTCATTCCTGATTGCTGATGGTGTAAACCCATCAAATGAAGGCCGTGGTTATGTACTTCGCCGTATTATTCGTCGTGCAGTACGTCATGGTAATAAGCTGGGTGCAACAGGTTCATTCTTCCATAAAATGTTGCAACCTTTAATTGAAGTGATGGGTCAAGCTTACCCAGAACTTGAAGCACAAAAGGCACGTATTGAAGCGCAATTACTGAAAGAAGAAGAGCAATTTGCTAAAACCTTAGAGCAAGGTTTGAAATTGCTTGAAGGTGAATTGGCTCAACTGAAAGGTTCTGTAATTCCAGGTGAAGTGGTGTTTAAACTGTATGATACTTACGGTTTCCCAACTGACCTGACTGCTGACATCGCTCGTGAACGTGATTTAACGATTGATGAAGCAGGCTTTGAAGTTGAAATGGCAGCTCAACGTCAACGTGCACGTGATGCAGGTAAATTCGCAATTGACTACAACTCTGTTGTTAAAGTTGAAGGCGAAACTCAGTTTGACGGCTATGACGCAACAGTTGGCGAAGGTCAAATTATCGCGATCTATAAAGATGGCGAACAAGTTGATGAAGTCGTTGAAGGTGACGAAGCCCTCATCGTACTGAACCAAACCCCGTTCTATGCAGAAAGCGGCGGTCAAATTGGTGACACGGGTATTTTCAAAAACGACACGGGTATTTTTGAAGTCCAAGACACCAAGAAATCGGGCGGCGCTTTTGTACACCAAGGTATCGTGACTGTAGGTAGTATTAAGATTGCTCAAAATGTTGAAGCGATTGTAAAAGCAGACATTCGTGCAGCAACTGCACGTAACCACTCTGCAACTCACCTTTTGCATGCTGCACTCCGTCAAATTCTAGGTGAACACGTACAACAAAAAGGCTCATTGGTTGCGTCAGACATCTTACGTTTTGACTTTGCCAACGATCAGCCTGTTTCATTTGAACAACTTCAAGAAATTGAACGTTTAGTGAATGCCGAAGTGATTGCAAACAGCCCTGTTACCACTGAACTTCTCGACATCGAGTCTGCAAAGGCTAAAGGTGCGATGATGTTGTTCGGTGAAAAATATGGCGATGAAGTTCGTGTACTTTCAATGGGTTCAATCATTGAAGAGAAAAACTTCTCAATCGAGCTGTGCGGTGGTATTCACGTTAAACGCACAGGCGACATTGGCTTGTTTAAAATCACTTCTGAAGGTGGTGTAGCTGCGGGTGTACGTCGTATTGAAGCGGTAACAGGTACCAAAGCCATTGAAATTACTCAAAAAGCCGACCGTGATATCAATACTATCAATGGTTTATTGAAAGCTCAAAAGGACCAAACTTTAGAAAAAGTTGAAGCCTTAGTCGACACAACATCAAGCTTGCAAAAACAGATTGAGCAACTCAATCAAAAACTTGCCAGCTTCCAAGCTGCTGAACTGCTTAGCCAAGTTCAAACGCTTGCGGGTCGTCAAACGCTAATCACGACTGTTCAAAACATGGATGCGAAATCACTTCGCAACCTACATGACGGTGTGAAATCAAAATTAGAAAATGCAGTCATCGTACTTGCTGGTGTTGAAGGTGACAAAGTTAGCCTGATCGCCTCTGTAGCAAAAGACTTTACTGCTTCTATTAAAGCAGGTGACATCATCAAACATCTAGCAACTGAGCTTGGTGGTAAAGGTGGTGGCAAACCTGACTTAGCACAAGGTGGCGCGCCACTAAACGAGAAGTTTGCAACAGTGATGGCAGATTTAACTGCTTGGCTTGAAGCGAAATAAAACTTCACCTTTTGTGTAACTGACCCTGAATGATGCATTCAGGGTCATGGTTTATATGGAACAACTATGGCATTAATCGTTCAAAAATATGGCGGTACCTCTATGGGTACTCCAGAGCGCATTTTAAATGTTGCTCGTCGTGTAAAGCGTTGGCATGACCACGGCCACAAGGTTGTAGTGGTTGTATCAGCAATGAGTGGCGAAACCAATCGTCTACTTGCTTTAGCGAAAGCCATTACCGAAACCCCTGACCCACGAGAATTAGACCAAATGGTTTCTACGGGTGAACAGGTAACGATTTCAATGTTAGCAATGGCGCTCAATTCTATTGGCGTTGAAGCTAAGTCACTTACGGGTCGCCAAGTCGGGATCAAAACGGACAATGCGTTTACCAAAGCACGTATCGAGTCGATTGATACCGATACCATGACTGCGCATTTAGATGCTGGTCGTGTGATTGTGGTTGCTGGTTTCCAAGGCTTTGATGCCGATGGTAACACCACCACGCTCGGCCGTGGCGGTTCAGATACTTCGGGTGTAGCACTTGCTGCGGCATTAAAAGCAGATGAATGCCAAATCTATACAGATGTAGATGGCGTTTATACGACTGACCCACGTGTTGCACCAAAAGCGAAAAAAGTAGACCGTATTTCATTTGAAGAAATGCTGGAAATGGCATCACTTGGTTCAAAAGTTCTACAAATTCGTTCAGTTGAATTTGCAGGAAAATACCAAGTGCCTTTACGCGTATTATCAAGTTTTGATAATGACGATGATGGCGCATTCGACGAAGAATTTAAAAAGAACGTCGGAACACTAATCACCACTGAGGCGGAAGACAACATGGAACAACCAATTATCTCTGGTATCGCATTTAACCGTGACGAAGCTAAACTTACGATTCTAGGTGTTCCTGATGAACCAGGTATTGCATCTAAAATTTTATCGCCAATTGGTAATGCCAACATTGAAGTGGATATGATTATCCAAAATGTTGAAGAAGATGGTACAACTGACTTCACCTTCACGGTAAACCGCGGCGAACTTGCAAAAGCAACAAAAATTCTTCAAGAAACTGCTCAAGCCATTGGTGCGCGCGAAGTTGCTACACGTGACGACATTGTTAAAGTGTCAATCGTAGGTGTGGGTATGCGTTCACACGCAGGTGTTGCAAGTAAAATGTTCACTGCCTTGGCTGATGAAGGCATCAACATTTTGATGATCTCAACTTCAGAAATCAAAATTTCTGTGATTATTGAAGAAAACTACCTAGAACTTGCTGTACGTTCTCTACACACTGCTTTCGGTTTAGACCGTGAACATGGTGAATCAAGCGCACGTGCTTAAGCAATCTTGCGAAAAACTTGTCATTGTCTGACAGTTTTTGCAAAAGACTACAAAAATCAGGAGCCACTATAGTTTTTTCTATAGTGGCTCTGTTATATTAAGCCCGAGGCTTTCTTAAATTTAGATGAATGTTATACCTAATGTCACTAGATATCTAAAAATTCAAGTGTCATGCGGTTGTATTAAACATTTGTTTAAATTTTTTTAAATACAAAAAATTATGTATTTTACTTTAGTACAACTGCAGGTTTAGCGTTTTGCAAGGAGATAAACATGCTGATTTTGACCCGACGCGTCGGTGAAACATTAATGATTGGGGATCAAGTAAGTGTTACTGTACTTGGTGTCAAAGGCAACCAAGTTCGTATTGGTGTCAATGCTCCCAAAGAAGTATCTGTACATCGTGAAGAGATTTATCAACGCATTCAGCATGAACGTGCAATGCATGAACATCTTCAACATCTTGATCAGGATTACCAGCCTGCATTTGAAGATGAAGGTGCACAGCAGAATAATTTCAATCGTTAAGATTGAAACATTCAGATATAAAGCGGCCCGATTGGCCGCTTTAAATTTTTATATAGCCTCTTTTTGCTCAAGCGTCTCGATCACTTTCTTTACAGGCCCAAAACTACGACGATGCTCGTCAATGACCCCATGTTCAGCAATCGCTTCAAAGTGCGCTTTGGTTGGATAACCTTTATGTTTGGCAAAACCAAACTGAGGGTATTTTCGATCCATCTCAATCATTTGATGGTCACGTGTCACTTTCGCCAAAATACTCGCTGCTGAGATTTCAGCATGTAAAGCATCCCCACCCACAATTGCCTCACAGCTCATGCTTAAGCCTTGTGGAATTTTATTACCATCAACCAAAACATGTTCGGGCTGTATTGCAAGCTGTTCAACCGCGCGGCGCATCGCAAGCAAAGATGCTTGTAAAATATTGATCTCATCAATTTCAGCAGCACTCGCCTCAGCAATCGCCCAAGCCAATGCTTTTTCCTGAATTTCGACAAAAAGTTTTTCACGTTTTTTTTCGGTCAGTTTTTTGGAATCATTTAACCCTTGTATCGGGTTATTCGGGTCTAAAATTACCGCAGCAGCGACCACTGAACCCACCAAAGGGCCGCGCCCTGCCTCATCTGCACCTGCAATTTGCATTTTTTACTCTCATAAAAAATGGCTGATCAACAGCCATTTTAAAAACTTAACAATTTATTCGGCTTAGTTTAGCATTTCAGAGGCGCATGTGGCTGTTGTTTTTGTTGCTGCTAAAGCGCCATAGGTTGCCTTTGCTTTGGGATCAATTGCCGCCAAAGCCAACTGTTCTTTAGATAACACTTTGGGTGAGTTATCACCCACACAGTTACATACTTCACGTTTTTTCTTTTGTTTTTGGTCTTCTGATAACAGCTTACTGCCCATGATCCATGTCGGATTAGTTTCGATTTCATCCATACATTTTGCATGTGAGACCATTTTAATAGCCGAAATTCCATCATCATCTGAGCTAGATAAAGGATTCGACACACACGCGGAAAGCATAAGCGAGCCAAACAAACAGAGAATTAACTTATCATTTTTCATACAGATACACCCTTTGTTGTAAAAGAAATAAGGCTTCAATTGTTATTATTCACATCAATATAAAAGATAAACACCAAAAAGTACAAAAAAACCGCAAAGAAGCGAAGCATGTCCCCCGCTTCTTTGATATATCACAACTTAATTCACCGCTTCAGCCACACATGCATTGATGGTTTTGGTCACAGCATTGCTAATAATGGTTGTACGCGCCGCAGGGTCAATAGCCGCTGTTGCCACATCGACAGCCGTAATATTTTGTGGGGCTTTTTCACTTACGCAACCACAAATTTCGGTTTGAATATCGGTTTTTTGGTCAGCCGTCATAAATCTGGTTGCTGTTTTCCATGCTGGCAGATTATTCAACTCAGTCGTACATTTTGCATTAATGGCAATTTTAAGCGCTGCTGTACCCAGTTGTTGCGTGGTGGTCGTCGTATTGGTCGTTGCCATATCAGTCGCTGTACAAGCCGAAAGGATCAAAGCCAAAGGAGCAAGCACTGCAATCATTTTTTTCACGGAGTTATCCATTTATAACAGTTAAAGTGCGCGTATTTTGCCGAATCTTTGCTATTTACGGAAACACTATTTCCATGCCATTTTAATATCTTTCGCTTATTGCACAGTTTTAGATCAGTCATGCGCCATTGGTCTGTGCAGCGTTGCAGAATATCAACGCTATGTTGCATCTACTACATTTTTGACCTATCTATAGTTCTATAAAATAGCGCAACATAAAAATGGATGTGAATCTAATGAACTCGGCAAATATCCATTACACGCGTACCGCTCAAATTCTGCATTGGCTCATGGCAATTATCTTTATTGCTGCTTGGCTGATTGGGTTTTATAGCGGAAACTTCCTCAGTTATGATGCTGATGGTAGCTTTAAAGGGGATGTCATTACCTTACATAAGAACATTGCAACCACAATTATTTTTCTAGTGGTGATTCGTATCTTTTGGCGTTATACCCACCCTGCACCCAAACTTCCAGACAGTATGTCACCATTAATGCAAAAAATGGCACACCTCGGTCATTTGGCTTTATATTTCATTTTGTTGGCTTTGCCAATTACTGGCTGTTTATTTAGCTGGAGTGCTGGGCACCCTGCGCCTGTATTGTACCTTTTTGAAATTCCCCGTTTAGTACAAGACAACCCAGAGTTACTCGCGATCGTGAAACCTTTACATATCTGGATTTCATGGGCAGCAGGATTGCTGTTGGTAGGTCATATTGCAGCAGCACTGAAACACCACTTTATTAATAAAGATAATGTGTTAAATAGCATGACCAAACAAGCAAAGTAATACTAAGTTGAACCAGCCTAAAAGCATCAATCTGTTGCTTTTAGGACTTCATCCACCACACATCCTTTCAGCGTATTCAACACACCCTGTTGTACCACCTGTTTTTTGACTTGTTCATCAACTACGGCATGTAGCAAGATTGTTGCTGGAATATCCTTTAATGCATTTTCACCCACGCAACCACAGATTTGCGTTTGGAGCTGATTCTTTTTCTCTTCACCAAGCAATGCTGTACTGACTTTCCACAACCTTGTCGCTTCAAGCTCTACACCGCACTGATACACCACCACTGGCTTTAGTAGTTTTTGCGTTAACCCAGTATCCGTTTTGAGCAAATAAACTGCAAAGAGCACAAAAATAACCACAAGCACCGCAATCATTTTTTTCATATCGACCTCACATAAAAAAGACAGAGCGAACTCTGTCTTTAAAAGGGCATCAGATTAAGCAATCGCTGCAATTTCAGCCGCCCATTTTTGCTTCTCTTCTGCCGAAATAAACGACGCCTCAAAAGAGTTCAGCGCCAATTGTTTTAGCTCAGCTGCTGTTAAGTCTAACGCATCTGTAATGGCAATAAAGTTATCATTCATATAACCACCAAAGTACGATGGATCATCTGAATTTACCGTCACCTGCACACCTTGTTGCAACAAACGGCGGATATTGTGCTGTGCCATATCGTCAACGACACATAACTTTAAGTTACTGAGTGGACAAACTGTCAGTGGCATTTTCTCTGCGATCAAACGCTGCATTAATACAGGATCTTCTTCAGAACGTACACCGTGGTCAATACGATTCACTTTAAGCAAATCTAAAGCTTCCCACACATATTCTGCTGGACCTTCTTCACCCGCATGCGCAACCACTAAAAAGCCTGCTTCACGTGCTTTAGCAAAGACACGTTCAAACTTTGAAGGAGGATGCCCAACTTCGCTTGAGTCCAAGCCCACACCAATGATTTGATCTTTATAAGGCAATGCCTGCGCTAAAGTTTCCAAGGCTGCTTCTTCACTTAAATGACGCAAGAAACACATAATCAAATGCGAACTAATGCCAAATTTTGCCTCGGCATCATCACATGCACGTTGCAGACCATTCATCACTGTTTCAAAGGCAATACCGCGGTCTGTATGCGTTTGTGGATCAAAGAACATTTCGGTATGCACTACACGGTCTTCGGCACATTTTTCAAAGTATGCCCAAGCCAAGTCATAAAAGTCTTGCTCATGAATCAGTACATTTGCACCTGCATAATAGATGTCTAAAAATGATTGTAGATTGTGAAAATTATAAGCCTGTTTCACTTCTTCAACCGACTTATAAGGAATGTCTATTTGATTACGCTGTGCGATTGCAAACATGAGTTCTGGCTCAAATGTTCCTTCAATATGCACATGCAATTCAGCTTTTGGTAAAGCACGAATGAGCTCCAATTGACTCATATCTTTTCCTCTTTAAAAATAAAAAAGGGTGTAAACTGAGTTTACACCCTTATCACTATTTGATGAATTAGCCACCAAATAACGCGAATTTTAATGCCCAAAGCACAGCTACAATCCACACCATGTACGGTACAGTCGCCGCTTTACCGGTGAACAATTTAACCAATGCATAGCTAATAAAGCCCATCGCAATACCATCTGCAATTGAATAGGTAAATGGCATAAATACAATGGTTAAGAACGCAGGAACGGCTTCAGTAATATCATCCCAATCAATATGGGTAATCCCCTGAATCATTAACACGCCAACAAATAACAATGCTGGAGCTGTTGCAAAACCGGGTACAGATTGAGCTAAAGGTGCTAAAAACAAACATAAGATAAATAACACACCGACCACAACAGCGGTTAAACCTGTACGACCACCAGCAGCAACACCCGCAGACGACTCAATATATGGTGTCGTCGAAGATGTACCTAATGCTGCACCTGCAACAATTGCGGTTGAGTCTGCAAATAATGCTTTTTTCAAACGTGGAAGCTTGCCATCTTTCAGTAAGCCTGCACGGTGTGACACGCCCACCAATGTACCTGTTGAGTCAAATAAATCGACCAAGAAAAATACAAAGATGACGCCCACTAAGCTTGCCGTAAATAGACCCTCAAAGTCCATTTGCATGAATGTTGGAGCAATTGATGGAATCTCACCAACAACACCTTTGAACTCGCTTAAGCCCATTGCTGTTGAAATTGCAGTTAAAGCCAAGATGCTGATAATAATGGCACCACGCACTTTAAAGTGATGCAGTACAACCACCATCAAGAAGCCAAATAAAGCCAAAAGAACCGTCGGTTGCTTTAAGTCGCCCAATCCAACCAAAGTCGCTGGATTGTCCACAATAACGCCTGCATTTTTTAAAGCAATCAGCGCAAGGAATAAACCAATTCCGCCGCCAATCGCAAGCTTAAGCGACATTGGGATTGCATTCACAATGGCTTCACGGATCTTAAACATACTGATCGCAATGAACACCAAACCTGATACAAACACTGCAGCCAAAGCAGTCTGCCAAGGCACACCCATACCCATACACACCGAATAGGTAAAGTAAGCGTTTAAGCCCATACCCGGTGCTAATGCAATTGGATAATTTGCAACAATACCCATAACCAAACAGCCAATTGCGGCTGCAAGACAAGTCGCTACAAAGACAGCACCATGATCCATCCCCGTTTCGGATAAAATCATTGGATTCACAATAATGATGTAACACATGGTTAAGAATGTGGTTACACCTGCAAGAAGCTCTGTACGAAAACTGGTTTTATTTTCACTCAGTTTGAACATACGCTCGAGCATATTTTCTGAAGATGGATTAGGAGTCGTCATGACCTAGCCCCTGTAAATAAACTTTTAAAACTGTATAACTGCCAAAAAATTTCGACACTCAGTACGATGAAAATCTGATTAAATTTCTGGAAGTTAAAGCAATGAATATGCCAAATTTCCTCAATTCAGGAAAAGTTTATTTAGCCATGAATGATTCAAACGTATGGTCGAACCATATATACCTAAACAAAAAAGCCGCATAAACCGTATGCAGCTTTCAACAAAAACGTCATTTTAGACTCAAAGTCTAAAATTCAATATATCTTGGCGCGAATTATAACACACTGATTTTTAATTGTTTTAAATTTATTTTTAATTAAAATTCAACACGATAAGTCATTTATACATGATTTTATTCTATCTTAAGCTTCAAATTACTTTAATGGAGACCTGATCGATTATTGCTTCAGCATCACTTTGAAAACGAGCTATTGACTTTTTCAGGCACGACGTTTGCCTTTGAGAGAGGACTCAACTTTTGCACTTTAGGCTCAGTACTGTTCATGAGTTGATTCAACTGTTGCTGTTTTTTCGTTTCTGTATCCTGAAAAACAACAAACCCAAGCAAACAAACAGCAGCCACAAAAATAGGGATTAGAATTTTTTTCATGACATTCACAATATCCACAACTGCTTTAGCATGATTACAAATCATAACAAATAATACAAAGGGCCACACATTTATCAGATAAAAAGTATCTTCACACTTTATAGTTTTTTCTGATTTAATTATTTCAATAACATAAGATTAAATTAAATGAGTGAGAAAAAAATATGATCAAAGTGCTCAATTTTGTAATATTTTATATTTCAAAAAATTACAGTTGATTAACCTTTTATGAACATAATTTGGTTTAGACAAGATCTTCGCATACACGACCATGCCGCACTTTGGCATGCAAGCCAACATGGACCTATGCTGGCTTTAGTGATCCTATCCCCACAACAGTGGCTATTACATCATGATGCAGCTGTAAAAATTGATTTATATGTCAGACAATTGCACGATTTAAAACAGAGCCTTGCTCAGCTGAATATTCCTTTGCTCATTCTAAATATTCCGCTGTGGCAAGATATTCCACGTCGGCTTTCATCTTTGTGTCATACACTGCAAGTACAACAGATTTTTGCAAATATCGAAATGGGCGTGAATGAGCTTAAGCGCGATGCCGAAGTTCAACAATGCTTAAATCAGCAACACATTGAATTTACACTCTTCCAAGATCGAACCCTCTTTCCCTTAAACAGTATTCGTAACCAATCTGGTAAGCCCTATCAAGTCTTTGGCGCTTTTAAAAAAACCTGTTATGAGCGCTTAAATATTGGCTTACCGCAGTGCTATCCACTCCCTTCTACGCAGCAGCCCATACAACTTCCTACCGATTTAAATACAACCATTCCACACATTGAATCGCTGATTGATGTGAATACGAATGAGCTAAATCAAATTAAAGCCTATTGGCCTGAAACGGAAATATATGCACTTTCAGTGCTCGATGATTTTATTGATCACAAAGTTAGTGACTATCAAAAAGAGAGAGACTTTCCATTTTTAAATAGCACCAGCCAACTTTCAACTTATTTAAATCTCGGGATCGTGTCGATTCGCCAGTGTCTCAATGCCCTGTTTCGTGCTCAACACGGTCAATTTATGATTGATAACACAGGCCAGCAGACTTGGTTAGACGAACTGTTGTGGCGAGAGTTTTATCAGCATATCTTATTTGATTTTCCACATGTCTCTAAACATCTACCATTTAAAACCAACACACAGCGTATTATTTGGCGAGATTCGCCTGAAGATTTAAACGCGTGGCAACAAGGTCGTACTGGTATTCCAATTGTGGATGCAGGTATGCGACAACTACTTGCGACAGGCTGGATGCATAATCGAGTTCGTATGATTGTCGCAATGTTCTTAACTAAAAACTTGTTGATTGATTGGCGCCTGGGCGAGCAATGGTTTATGCAACATTTGGCTGATGGTGACTTAGCTGCCAATAATGGCGGATGGCAGTGGTGTGCCTCGACGGGCACCGATGCTGTGCCTTACTTCCGAGTCTTTAACCCTGTGAGCCAATCTCAGAAATTTGATAGCAATGGTGATTATATTCGACAGTGGCTGCCAGAGCTTGCACATTTAGATGCCAAAAGCATTCATGAGCCTTATGCGAAGCAGCCGAATATGAATTTGGACTACCCCAAATCAATCGTCGATTTAAAATCGAGTCGTATTCGTGCCATCGAAGCATTTAAAGGGCTTTAAACACTTAAAATTTGGGCTAAGTTCTGCTTAGCCTGATGCTCATCGCGCTTTTGGAAAAGTGGTGTTTGATACAGAGGCTGCATTTCTAAAAAGTGCCTTAACACCTGCTGACGTTTCTGTGCATAAAGTAAAGGCTCAACCCAAGCATATTCTTGCTGAATTTGGCGTTCATATTCAGCAAAACGAATAGGATTGCTGGCTAAAATTGCCAGATCAATATCCAGTAGATAAGCTAAATCCAAGTTAGCTGTCGGTGCATGTGCTTGGGTTGCCAAAATCCATGCATAAATCTTTTCCATTTGTTCAGCAACCAGCACACTTTCAAGCACCTGCTTCATGTAAGCAGCACTTTGCTGTTCATTGTCATTTGCTTGCGGATTGTAAATGACATCGTGAAACCAAATCGCCAACTCAACGGATAAGGCATCTGTTAGGTGGGTTTTAATGTCATGAAAATGATCTAAACACTCAACAATATGCTGCACCGTATGATAATGCCGTTGTGATTCACTATAGGCGCTATACAGTGCTCCATAAAGTTCTTCACAACTACTCACAGTTAAATTCAACTGGCTTGCGGTATGTGTCCAATAGTCCTGAAACTGTTTTATATACCGCACCATTGCAATGCCCTTTCGTTATGCTGCCTGTTCATCTCGTTTAAAGACCAACTCACCTTTTAATGAGCTGTCGGCATCAAAGTAATAACCATCTGTTTGGAATGATTTTAACCCTTCAATTTGATCAATTTGGTTTTCAATCATATAACGCGCCATCAAACCACGTGCTTTTTTGGCATAGAAACTAATGACTTTATATTTGCCATTTTTCTGATCTAAAAACACAGGCTTAATAATTTCTGCTTGAATTTTGCTTTCTTTTACAGATTTATAGTATTCATCCGAAGCAATATTCAGCAAAATTTTAGAACCTGCCTGCTCTAAATCTTGGTTAATTAAATCGGTAATGTGATTGCCCCAAAACTCATACAGATTATGTCCGTGTGGGTTAGCCAGCTTGGTTCCCATCTCTAAACGATACGGCATCATCAAGTCCAATGGACGTAGCAAACCATATAGACCAGAGAGCATTCTTAAATGTTGCTGTGCATATTCAATGTTCGACTCCGACAAATGATAAGCATCTAAACCAGTATAGACATCGCCCTTAAAAGCAAACATAGCTTGTCGGGCATTGGCAAAGCTGAATTCTGGCTGCCAATCGCGAAAACGATCGACGTTTAAGGTGGCAATTTTTTCACTGACACTCATTAAGCTTGCAATTTCACTTGCTGACAGTTTGCGACTAACTTCGATCAATTCTTGGGAATGTTGCAGCAATCTGGGTTGTGTATACGCATCGGTTGGTAAAGCAGTTTGGTAATCTAAAGTTTTGGCAGGAGAAACAAGGGCAAGCATAGATAACCTGATTAAAAAACAATTAAACAGACTATATCAGTAGACTTATTTTATTGCCAATCTGTGTTTTTAATAAGCATAAACGGTTAAACTAGCCCATTCTCCTGTTATATGTATCGATTCTCTATGTCTGAGCAGATGTTCATTCAAGGTCCAGTTGGGCAAATTGAAGTTTTTGTAGATTATCCACAGGGTGAAGTGAAAGGATTCGCGGTAGTTACTCACCCCCATCCACTCCAAGGTGGTACGCCTCAACACAAGGTTCCTGCATTGCTTGCGCAAATGTTCTTAGAACGTGGTTGTATTGTGTACCGTCCAAGTTTCCGTGGCTCAGGTCAAAGTGTTGGTCTACACGACGAAGGTCATGGCGAAACTGATGATGTTCTTGAAGTGATTAAGTATGCTCGTGCAGCACATACAACTTTACCCTTCTATGCAGGTGGTTTTAGTTTCGGTGCGCATGTCATGGCAAAATGCTATGATGCTTTACAAGAAGAAATTCGACCAAAACAGACCATTTTATGTGGTCTACCAACGGCAACGGTCGCTGGTGTACGCCACTATGTAACACCGCAGCTTAAAGGTGACATCTTATTCATCCATGGCGAAGCCGATGAAGTGACCTTACTGTCTGACATGATTACGTGGGCTAAGCCGCAGCGCCATTTAGTGACTGTATTACCTGGTGCAAACCATTTCTTTACGGGTTACTTAAAACAGTTACGTATTGCGATTACACGTTTCTTGTGGATTTAACGCATTACTAAGTTTAAGAAAGAAATGGATGTCTAACATTAGCCCCTTTCTTTCTTGAACTTTTTATTTTTAATCTAGACGTATCTCTTTTTCTATTCCAACGCTTAATACGCCATTTCCAGCAGCTTCATTAGTCGTCCCTTATATATCTTCTGTTCTCAAAATAATTTTAAGCTTCCTTTTGAGCGCTAAACTCAATCAGCACGATCTCCATCCAATGCCTGTTTTAAAAATAAGTAAGAGTTTAATCCTGCTAATGGTAGTTTATGCAACAATCTACGCTTGAACTTGATATATTCTGCACATCATTATTCAAATAATAAATTATACAATCAACATCTTAGCTCGTGAGAGCTATTCATTTAAATAATTTTTAAAATATTCAGGGATTTTATGAAAACAATTCTCGGGGCAGTTTTAGTCACTATAGCCACCACATCTGCCTGTGCTCAGGACATTATAGGAACTTGGCGTTATATCGATGATAAAACTGGAGAACCCAAAGGTCTGGTGAAAATTGAAAAGCAAGCCAACGGGACTTATGCTGGAACTGCACTGAAAGCAACACCTCGTCCAGGTTATACAGCAAAAGAGTTTTGCACCAACTGCCCTGCACCCTACACCGATAAGCCTATTATTGGTATGCAAGTGATTACTGGTTTAAAAACTGAAAATAATATTAATTATACGCATGGCAAAATCATTGATCCCGTTTCAGGCAAGCTGTATAGCCTAAAAGGTAAAATTAGCCCAAATGGTAAAAAGCTATTCTTAAGAGGATATTTAGGCGTTTCTGCTGTGGGACGTAGCCAAACTTGGTTACGTGTGGAATAAGGCTTATAGCACATCCAGTTATAAGCGCGTTGACCCATCAAAATATTAAACGTGTTCTGTCCTAAAAAATGCTGAATCAGGAAAAATCAATTCAGCATTTTTTATCTATTCAATTAGCCTTTCCACTCAAACTCAGTAAAACTTTTATCTGTTTTTAGCGTATTTTCAACCGCTTGTGCCAATTGATTTAATAAGCTTCGTTCAGCAATTCGGTCTAACCAGTCTTGCTCTTCTTCTGGATAAGAGGCAATTTCGCACACCAGATTTCCTTCGCTGTCATGACCTTGGCACGTAATAGACAGTGGCAAAGTATGATTATCGACACTCACAGCCACCTGATCACCACTTTGTGGCAATGTTTCAAAACCAAATTGACCTAACTTTTGAACCAGCAAGTCTTGTACCTGCTTCTGTACCACACCGCTTTCACTTACTTCCTGCTGCTGTCCATGCTGTGCAGTAAATTGTAATTTTCTCATTGATCATCCCAAAGGCTTTTTTGTTATATGGGTTTAGCATAATGGCTTAACACAAAACAGCCAAGCAAAAGCTTGGCTGTTCTCACACAAAATATCTAAGCTTTAGTCTTATTCAGTGACTTGGATCGCTAAACCAGCTTGATTGCTTAATTGCGTAAAGGTCGGGAAACTGGTGGCAACCGTTTCAGTACCAATGATTTTAATTTCACCAGAGGTGCGTAAACCTGCCATTGAGAAACTCATTGCAATACGGTGATCGTGATGTGATTCAATTTCTCCACCGGTGAAAATCGCGCCCCACTCGCCCGAATGACCTTTACCTTCGATGATGATGCCATCGTCAGTCGGCGTACAATCGATACCCATGGTTTTTAAACCATCCGCCATCACTTGAATACGGTCTGATTCTTTCACACGCAGCTCAGCAGCACCCGTTAATACGGTTTGTCCTTCAGCACAGGCCGCAGCAATAAACAATACAGGGAATTCATCAATCGCCAATGGCACTTGATCTTCAGGCATATGAATACCTTTGAGTGTACGTGTGCCTTGAATACGAATGTCTGCAATCGGCTCACCGCCTGCAATACGTTCATTTTCAACCGTAATATCTGCACCCATTTGCTTCAAAATCTCGATCACACCTGTACGTGTTGGGTTAATGCCCACGGCTTCTAAAGTAACGTCTGAACCTTCGGTAATCGCAGCACCCACCATAAAGAAAGCAGCCGACGAAATATCTGATGGCACTTGAATCTCTGTACCAACTAACTTACCGCCACCTTGCAGTGAAATACGATTGCCTTCTGTTTTCACGTCATAACCAAATGCACGTAGCATACGTTCAGTATGGTCACGTGTAGGTTCAGGTTCTGTGACCGATGTTTCACCTGCTGCCCACAAACCTGCCAATAAAATCCCAGATTTCACCTGCGCAGATGCCATTGGCAAATCATAGTGAATGCCTTGCAAAGCTTGGTTTCCAGTGATCGAAACAGGAGGTGTACCACGCTCACCTGTTGTTTGAATCTGTGCGCCCATTTCGCGTAACGGTTTAGCAATACGTTCCATTGGACGCTTCGACAGTGATGCATCACCCGTCATTACAGAGTCAAATTTTTGCGCAGAAAGCATGCCTGAAAGCAGACGCATCGAAGTACCTGAGTTACCCATGTAAAGCGCACTTGCTGGCGCTTTTAGGCCATTTACGCCCACACCATGAATCGTCACTTCACCATTTTTAGGACCTTCAATGCTGACTCCCATATCACGGAAGGCTTGTAAGGTTGCTAACGCATCTTCACCTTCCAAGAAACCTGTCACATGTGTCGTTCCTTTCGCAATTGCACCAAACATGATTGAACGGTGTGACACAGATTTATCGCCTGGCACGCTAAACTTACCTTGGAAACTCTTTTTACCCGGTAATATGGTGAATTGCTGTGTCGTCACTTTATTGTTCTCCATGAAAGGTTTTTGAGCGAGCATATGGTTAAAATGCTGGCGTGCTGCTTGCGCATGTCCGAGCAAGCCCATTAAAGCATGTGAATCTTCATCTTCAATGAGTTTACGAATCGTTGCCAGTTGGTTTTCAAAACCATCTACGGCATTTAAAATGGCTTTTTTATTGGCAAAAAAGATGTCATGCCACATTTGTGGGTCACTTGCCGCAATTCGAGAAAAATCGCGGAATCCCCCTGCAGCATAGCGAAAAATGTCTAAATTATCTTCACGGTTTGCCAGTTGTTCAACTAAGTTAAAAGCCATCAAATGCGGAAGATGACTGGTATGCGCCAAGACTTCATCATGCTTGGCCACATCCATACAAATCACTTCTGCTTTCGCAGCTTGCCACAGTTGAATCAGTTTCTCTACAGCCCAATCAGCACTGGTCGGTAACGGTGTCAAAATCACTTTATGATTTGCAAATAAATCGACCTTACCTGCATGCACACCCGTGTGTTCTGCACCCGCAATGGGATGCCCTGGTACAAAGCCAGCAGGTAATGCTTCGCCATACACGGCTTTGGCCGCGTCGACCACATTGCCTTTGGTACTGCCCACATCGGTAATAATCGTATGTTCTTGCAAATATGGTTTGATGGTTTCCAAGACTTTTTGCGTTGCACGAACAGGTAAGGCTAAAACCACCAAGTCCGCACCTTGAACCGCCTGCACAGGATCACTATACCCCTGTTGGATTAAGCCCAAAGCTTTGGCATCCTGTAAGGTTTTTTCCGAACGTGTAGAGGCTACAATATTTTGGGTTAAACCCTCAGCAATCATCACCCGTGCGAGACTCGAACCAATCAGCCCAAGACCAATAAATGCAACTTTTTCAAACAGTGGCGCAGACATAATTTAAGCGTTCGCCTCTAAACCTAGTACGTTGGCCAAAGCCGTTAAAAATTTCGTATTTTCAGCTTCAGTTCCAATCGATACTCGTAAATGATTGGCGATGCCCACTGGACGAACAATCACCCCTTCTTTCAATAAAGCATTAAAAGTTTGTGCAGGATCGGCTTGTATATCGACCAGAATAAAGTTAGCACGAGAAGGCTCATAGTTTAGACCTAGCGCTTTAAAACCTGCTTCAAGTTGCACCATGCCAGCTTTATTGACCACACGTGATTTCTCAATGAAATCTTCATCTTTCAGTGCAGCAACTGCTGCCACCATGGCTAAATGGTTGACGTTAAACGGCTGACGTATACGATTTAAGAAATCTGTCACTTCTGCCGATGCTAAAGCAAAGCCAACACGTAATGCCGCTAAACCAAAGCACTTCGACATGGTACGGCTAACAATCAGGTTCGGATACTGTACTAAAAACTTTAAGCTGTTAAAGTTTTCTGGGAAATATTCCACATAAGCTTCATCCAAAACCACGATCACATGACTTGGTACTTTTTGCATGAAGCGCTCAAATTCAGCCTCTTCAAACCAAGTTCCTGTCGGATTATTGGGATTCGCAATAAATACCAATTTGGTATTGTCTTTAATTGCCGCCGCCATCGCCTCAAGGTCATGCGAAAAACCTTGAGCAGGTACTTCAATCGCTTCGGCATTAATGGCTTGCGTGACCAATGCATAGACTGCAAATGCGTGTTGGCTATACACCACTGAGTCTTTTTCTGAAACAAAAGCACGGGCAAAAATTTCTAGCAGATCGTTTGAACTATTGCCTAAAGTAATACAATCATGTGCTACACCAAACTGCGCATGAATTTGATCCTTTAAAATAAAACCACCACCGTCTGGATATCGTCCAATTTCCGCCAATTCAGCAGCAACTGCTTCTTTTACTTTGTCCGAACAACCCAAAGGGTTTTCATTTGAGGCAAGTTTAACAATATCGGTCATGCCCAATTCACGCTCTAATTCGCTGATTGGCTTACCTGGTTGA
This sequence comes from Acinetobacter sp. CAU_H_S139_7, assembly GCF_058599305.1. NCBI lineage: Bacteria > Pseudomonadati > Pseudomonadota > Gammaproteobacteria > Moraxellales > Moraxellaceae > Acinetobacter > Acinetobacter sp. CAU_H_S139_7. The sequence goes on along the minus strand of NZ_CM178651.1, from coordinate 1,052,047 downwards.
TATGGTTTTAACTTCGCAATACCTTCATTGGCTGGAGCAAACGACATGTGACCTTTCCATTCTTACAAGTGGTGTACATGGTTGAGTTTGGAGTAAACCCAACCACCTTAGAGATTACAGTACTGCAATCGGGTATGAACCCAATACTCGAACTTCTTTCACGAGTGGACGAATCTCTTCAATCGCCGCTTTAACATTGTCTTGTTCCACATGACCTTCTAGGTCAATGAAGAAAACATAAGCCCATTTTTCAGGCAATGCTGGACGCGTTTCGATGCTGGTCAAACTAATGTTGTGCTTTGCAAATGGTGCAAGGATTTCCAATAATGCACCTGCACGATCATGTGCAGAAATCAGCAATGAGGTTTTATCATTACCGCTTTGCGGGATTCTTTCACGACCAATCACCAAGAAACGCGTGGTGTTCTCAGGATTATCTTCAATATTACTGTGTAAAATTTCTAAATCATAAATACTTGCTGCAACATCAGATGCTATAGCAGCAGAATGCCATTCAGTACGAATACGACGTGCCGCTTCAGCATTCGAACTTAAAGCTACACGTTCCACACCAGGATAGTGCGCGTCCAACCATGCACGGCACTGCGCCAAAGTTTGCTGATGTGCATAAATTTGTTTAATGCTGTCTTTACGCGTGTTTTCAGACACAAGAAACTGGTGATGAATACGCAATTCAACCTCACCAATCACATTTAAGTGTGAGGCTTTAAAGCAATCTAAAGTATGGTTGACCACACCTTCTGATGAGTTTTCTACTGGCACCAAACCATAGTGGGCGCTGCCTGCTTCCACTTCACGGAACACTTCATCAATAGTCGGTAAAGGACGAACCACAGCATCATGTCCAAAGTGCTTCAACACCGCAGAGTGTGTATACGTACCGACAGGGCCTAAAAATGCAATACTTTGCGGTGCTTCTAGTGCCAAACATGCAGACATGATTTCACGGAACAAACGCGCCATGGTCACATCAGACAAAGGGCCTTTATTACGCTCCATAACATTCCGTAAAACTTGCGCTTCACGTTCTGGACGGTAAAACATTGGATTCTCTTCAGAAGCAAATTTTGCTTTTGCAACAGCTTCCGCCAGTTTCGCTCGACGGTTAATAAGTTGTTGAATCTGTTGATCAACAGAGTCGATATCCTGACGGATTTGGTTGAGGTCAAGAGAAGTCGTTGTGTTTTGATCGTCTTGGATCATTGTTATGTCGCCCTTCATAAACATTGTGCAAACAGTATAACAATAGTTAGCTTTGAAATCTTGCGCAATAAGACTTTGTATGTTTCAGTGCTAAAAACATACAGTTGATTTAATCATCAAGTTTATCAATAAACTGCCCCAATAATAGACATCAATAAAACCACTGAGCCCTGCCTATTTTCTTCTTACTGTTATGCATAAACATCGCTCAAGCAAAATACCACGACGATGTTTTTCGAGTCTTAGCTCTTCCCTTTTAAAGCCCTGTCTTGCTTTTGAAAAATTTTGCTACACTTCACAAAAATCACCATTCATCCGTATTTCAGTGCGTTAGAATATCTTTTAAAATATGCTTTACTTAAGTTGACGTATTCATAACAAAGAGAGTATGCAGCAGTAGCGAATGCTCTATAGTCTCAATAAAACAAAACAATAATGAACTGTAGGTTCTGTCATGCACAAAAAAATTGCAGTCTTGGTCACCTATGACTTTGAGGATGCCGAATATGCTGAACCCGTAGAAGCATTTCGAGCAGCTCGGCATAGTATTATTAACCTCGAAAGTCAGGCTGGAAAAATCATTTATGGCAAAAAGCGTAAAGCTTTTGTCACCATTGACCAAAGTATCGATGATGCCTCTGTGCATGACTTCGATGCCTTACTCATTCCTGGCGGCTTTTCGCCAGACAACCTGTGCCAAGATGAACGCTATGTCTTATTTGTCAGGCACTTTGCAAACATGCAAAAACCTATTTTATGCAGTGCAGACGTTCCGCAAATTTTAATGCATGCTGGAGTTGTGAAAGGTAGGCGCATGACGTGTATCCATCACCTTCATCAAGACTTAAAAGATGCAGGTGCCGTGCTGTATGACACAGGTGTTGTGAATGACAATAACTTATACATTTCATCACAAACCCAATATGACCTCCCCGCCTTTATTCAAGAAAGTTTATTGGTACTGAACCGATAAAAAAGAGCCTACTTGAGGCTCTTTTACGCATGTTTATATCAGCACCTAGGCTTAACGCCCAAGTAGACTACGCGCGACAATTTCTTTCATAATTTCATTAGTCCCGCCGTAAATGCGTTGAATACGCGCATCGACAAAGAAACGTGAAATTGGATATTCACTCATATAGCCATAGCCACCAAAGAGCTGCAATAAATTATCTGCCACCTTCATTTGCATGTCTGTTGAAAAACTTTTTAATGCTGCTGCGGTTTCGACATCCAGCTTGCCTTGCATATAAAGCTCAACGTTTTGATTGTAAAAAGCTGCTGTGGCTTGTTCATCAATCTTGGCTTGAGCCAAAACAAAACGTGTATTTTGGAACTGCGAAATATGTTGACCAAAAGCTTGGCGCTCTTTGACGTATTGGATGGTGACATCAATCGAACCGCGAATTGCACCTATAGCTGTTGCTGCAATTGCTGTACGCTCTCGTGGTAGCTCTTGCATCAAATAAGCAAAACCTTGGCCTGCTTGTCCCAACAATTGATCTTTCGGGACTTTGACATTGTCATAAAACAACTCAGAAGTGTCTTGTGAATGTAGCCCAATTTTGTCGAGGTTGGTGCCTTTTTTAAACCCATCCAAATGGGTATCGACCAACATCAGTGAAACACCCTTTGCGCGGGCTTGCGGATCAGTTTTTACTGCCAACACCACAAGGTCGGCATGCTGCCCATTGGAAATAAAGGTTTTAGAACCATTTAAAATATAATGCTCCCCTTGCAAAATGGCATTACTTCGCATGGCTTGTAAGTCTGAACCCGCACCCGGTTCCGTCATTCCAATCGCACCGACCACTTCACCTGACACCATTTTCGGTAACCAGTACTGCTTCTGTGCTTCAGTTCCGATATGCAAAATATAAGGCGCTGCAATTTCAGAGTGACAAGAAATACCTGTCGATAAAGCACTAAAACCTGCACGTGCCGACTCTTCCACCAACATCAGTGAATAATGCGTTGGAACACCATAACCGCCATATTCCTCAGGTACATCGACACATAAGAAACCATTTTCACCCAAGACATTCCAGACTGAGCGCGGCATTAAGCCTTCTCGTTCCCACTGTTCATAGTGTGGCGCAATGTGTTCATTCATAAAACGGCGAAAGTTATCGCGAAATAGTTCTAGGTCTGCATCGTAATTCAACATGTTTCTTCCTTGTAGTGACGTTATTTTATTATTCAGCTCACATGCTAGCCATTTTTAATGCAACTGTCATGAACGCATCAGGCCATTTTATATTCCAATAAAAAAGGAAGCCCTTGGGCTTCCTTTTTAAGATGAACTGAAATTATGCGTGAGCATTTTCTTCAACAGCCATCAAGCGGTCTACTTCTTCTGGATTTGCAAGTGCGAAGTTTAATTTTTCTTGGTCTAACTGACCGACCCATTTCGCAACAACAATCGTTGCCAATGAGTTACCCACCAAGTTGGTTAAAGCACGTGCTTCAGACATGAAACGGTCAATACCTAAGATGAGCGCAAGGCCCGCCACTGGAATATGACCAACGGCTGACAAAGTCGCTGCCATCACAATAAAACCAGAACCCGTTACACCCGCAGCACCTTTCGATGAAATCAATAGCACGCCCAATAAAGTCACTTGGTGCATAAGATCGAGCTGAGTATTGGTCGCTTGTGCAATGAAAATTGCCGCCATCGTTAAATAGATTGAGGTACCGTCTAAGTTAAATGAATAACCCGTTGGAATAACCAAACCAACCACTGACTTTTCACAACCTGCAATTTCAAGCTTTTTCAGCATACGCGGTAAAACAGACTCTGAAGATGACGTACCCAGTACGATCAACAACTCTTCGCGAATCATACGAATCATTTTCAAAATACTGAAGCCACAAAGACGTGAAATTGTGCCTAAAACCAAGAAAATGAAAAGTAAACAGGTAATGTAGAAACAGATAATCAACTGAGCAAGCTGTGCCAAGCTACCAATACCATATTTACCGATGGTATATGCCATTGCACCAAAAGCACCAATTGGAGCAAGTTTCATGATCATATTTACAATGTTAAAGAACACATGCGAAATTTGATCGATGAACTTCAGTACAGGTTTACCTGCATCACCCAACTTATGTAATGCAAAACCAAACATCAAGGCAAAGAGTAGCACTTGCAGGATTTCACCTTCAGCAAATGCGCCAACCACGGTGTTTGGAATAATATGCATGAAGAAGTCGACAGTTGTTTGCTGCTGACCCGATTCAACAAACTTTGAGATACCTGAAGTATCTAGTGTTGAAGGGTCAACGTTCATGCCCACACCTGGCTTCCAGATGTTAATGACCAGCAAACCGATCAACAGTGCAATCGTCGATACAATTTCAAAGTAAAGTAGCGCAACACCGCCTGTTTTACCCACAGACTTCATACTTTCCATACCCGCGATACCACTCACGACGGTACAGAAAATTACTGGTGCAATAATCATCTTGATCAGCTTAATAAAGCCTTGACCTAGAGGATAAAAAAGCTCACCCCAGCCGGGTACATATTTTTCAACGCCATTGATAACTTGCGTACCACTAGGGAAAAAATGTCCTACTAAGATACCCGCAATAATCGCGACAATAACTTGAAAATATAGTGACTTATAGATTGGTTTCTTAGTCATAACGAATACTTCTGTAAATCAAAAGACTGAAAAAATCGGCATACCTATACTTCCTCATAGGTAGTGGGCTTTCTGATAAACACAAAAAAGCCCACAGTTTGGACCGCATCCAAACACCGGGTAAAAAACTCATGGTGTACAAACAACAGCAATGTGACAAAAATCACAGTTCATTCATATTTACTGCAATGGGAGAGACTAAAAACTAACGAGTCACAATTATTGGGTAAATTTTACCTAACATTCTTTAATCAAAGTAAACTGATTTCAATCATAATGTATAAAATCTAAACAATATGACTCATACTTTAGTCTAATGGTGAAAAATTTATTTAAAATTAAAAGTGCTGTTTTTTTTGATTGTTCCACTAAAATAGCACAACACAGCCTTCACTTACTTTGGTTTTTCCATGAACAACAAAAGAAATATTTATAAAGATGCTGAGCACCCTTTTGCCCAGTTTGTTCGCATTATTGGCAAAGGGAAAAATGGTGCGCGCTCACTCAGTTATGAAGAAGCTTACCAAGCCTTTGATATGATCTTGAAAAATCAAGTGTTAGATGTACAGCTCGGTGCATTTCTGATGCTACTACGAGTTAAGGAAGAGTCTGTAGATGAACTGGTAGGCTTTGTTCAAGCCACACGAGATCAACTGCCGTTCACGGCTTTAGAGGTCGATTTAGACTGGTCTTCTTATGCAGGCAAGCGTAAACACTATCCATGGTTTCTCTTAGCGGCACTGACTTTTGCTAAAGCAGGTTATAAGGTCGTGATGCACGGAGCATCAGGTCATACCATTAACCGTATTTATACTGAGCAGGTATTAGAGTATCTCGATTTTAATATTTGCCAAACTCAAGCAGATGTGGAACAGGAATTAGCGACGCGTAATTTTGCATATTTACCGCTGCACGCCATCTCCCCGATTTTAAGTGACTTAATTTCCCTACGAAATGTTATGGGTCTTCGTTCACCCATTCATACTCTTGCACGCTTGATCAATCCATTTAATGCCAAAGCAACCTTGCAAGCTATTTTCCACCCTGCCTATCGTGGTTCGCATCAGCAAGCAGCATTTAAACTGGGCTATAAAAATAGCGCGGTCATTAAAGGTGAAGGCGGCGAATTTGAACGTAACCCAGATGCCAAAACACTGATCTGCGGCATCAAAAATGGTGAACTCTACGAACATGAGCTACCTAAACTCACCGACAACCGAAGCCCAATTGAAGAAGAGTTAGATTTGGCTGAGTTTAAAGCAGTTTGGCTGGGTGAAAAACAGCATGAATATGGTGAAATGGCAGTGACTGAAACCATTGGCATTGCGCTCTATACCATGGGAGTGTGCGATACATATAGCGATGCCATGCAACAGGCCAACCAGCTTTGGCACACTCGTTTCTAAGCATAAGGGACAAGCAAAAGCGTGAACGTTATTCGTTACGCTTTTCGACCCAGTAAAAGTCGGCCCAGTAAGGATAATGCTTTCCTGAAGAATGAATATTTCTGAGTATCAACTGATCACCAATATGGATCTCAATTTTTTGAGATTCATAAGGGCCAGATAAATAAACATCTTTTTGTTGTCCAATGAGGTTTGAACAATAGAGCTGATGGCTTTTTATCTTTTTCGATGCTTCACCTGCATGGGCGTTATGGATCTTTATTCCAATCAATAACATCGGATAACCATCATTTTTCATTGATGTGTATTGTGTGACGGGATTTTGAAAATTTTGACTCGGTAACACAGAAACATCTAATAAACATTCAATTTTTCTTGCATCACTTGTTCGCTCAGCAAATACATTGGTCGAAATTACAGTAATGAAGAATAAACTGAGTCGAGTGAGCTTTATTATTTTTATAAGCATAATGATTGAAACAGTTTGAAGGTATTCTTGTTAGATTGAGTTGTTGAATCACCAAGCATCTGTTGCTGAGCGATTCAACGTATTTTTAATCAATTAAATAAAGCGAATAGGTTTAAATTCTGGTTCAGGCACATGAGAATCACACTCCTCACCTTCTTCTTTATGCCCTTTATCAATATAACCCGTACGTTCTTTTTCAGGAGTATTCTGATGCTCCCAAGCAATAACGGCTTGCATACAAGTTTGACGTTGTTCAGCAGTCAACGCAACGCCATTCGGCCATTTACCAATTTCTACAGCTGTTTTTAAACGCTCAACAATATCGGCATCTAAAATAGAAAGCATCTGTTCAATATTCATGATTTAATCCTGTTGAAAAGAGTCAAAATCTTGGTTCCAACCGAGTTTAGTACGGCATGACATATAAAAATCATAACCCGGTGGATGTAATAAATTCAGTTTAAAGGGGTGCTTACGAATATGTAAGCTATCACCCACATTGAGTGAAACACTGTGTTGACCATCGGCACTGACCATCGGCAAGACACGGTTTTCACGAATCAGAAGCTTAATTTCACTATGACCACCCACCACAATCGGGCGTGAAGACAAAGTATGTGGATGCATCGGTACCAAAGCAATCGCATCCATCCCCGGATGCACGATTGGGCCACCACCTGACAACGAATAAGCGGTTGAACCCGTAGGCGTCGATACAATCAAACCATCACTGTGTTGACGGTAGACATATTGACCATCGATATTGAGTTCGAAGTCAATCATATGCACCGACTTGCCCGAGTGTAATACCACATCGTTTAGCGCAATAGCATCATAAATCGTCTCGCCCTTTGAGCGAATTTCCATTTCCAATAAGAAACGACGATCTAACTGAAACTCACCTTTTAAGACTTGATCGAGCTTAAAAATCACTTCAGTCGGCTTGATGTCGGTTAAAAAACCCAAACGCCCTCGGTTTACACCCATTACAGGGGTATTAAATTTAACCAAGGCACGTGCAGCATGCAGAAGTGAGCCATCTCCGCCCACCACAATCACCAAATCGACCACTTCACCCAGAAGCGCACGACTCACCGTTTGCGTGTTTTTATAAGGAACCAGTTCAGCGGTTTGCGCATCAAAAACGGGATGTAACCCTAAGCTGAGTAGATGATCATGAATAAGACATAAGGTTTCGACAACTGAAGACTTATCTGGACGTCCAATTAAGCCTATGTTTCGAAATGTTTTATGTGAAATTTGCACCTGCAACATCGCTCCGCTACGATTCCCGCCTATCATAACATTATTTATTTAAATTGATTCAAAAACTAAAGTGACTGCTGCTACACGCGGAATTGTCTATATTTCAGTTTGTTCACAGTTTAATTATTGCAAATTAGCGAAAAGCTTCGCATGATTAGCACAATTTCTCAGGATCTTATTCGTATTTATGAAGTCAGAACGTGGCATAGGTTTAATTGCACTGATCTTTTGCATCTTAGTCATTGCAGCATTCTTGGTGTTTAGTATTTATTTAATAAGACTCGACTCCGTTGTACGTGACAAGTTTGAAGGCAAGCGCTGGGATATTCCTGCGAAGGTATTCGCACGCCCGCTCGAAGTGTATACCAATGCCCCTGTCAGTCAGGCTGACTTCACTCAAGAGTTAAAACTTTTGGGCTATAAGTCCTCGGAAAACTATACCAAATCAGGGAACTTTGTCAGTTCTGGCAATGAGCTATATGTACACACTCGTGGCTTTGACTTCGGTGATAGTGTCGAGCCTGAACAAGTGCTTAAAGTCACCTTTGCCAATGAGCAAGTGGCTGAAGTCAGTGCAACTAAACCCTCATCTACAGGGATTGCACGTTTAGAGCCGATGCTGATTGGCGGGATTTATCCGCAGCATAATGAAGACCGTGTCCTGATTAAACTCGACAAAGTCCCTAAGCCTTTAATTGAGGCTTTAATTGCAACAGAAGATCGTAATTTCTATAGTCACCACGGCGTTTCAATTCGTGGTACGGCACGTGCGATTGTGAGTAATGTCACGGGTGGAAAACGTCAAGGTGGTTCAACACTGACCCAACAGTTGGTGAAAAACTTCTACCTCACCCCTGAAAAAACTATTAAGCGTAAAGTAAATGAAGCATTTATGGCTTTATTGGTCGAGTTTCACTATGACAAAGATGAAATCTTAGAAGCCTATCTCAATGAAGTGAACCTCGGGCAAAACGGCAACTATTCTATTAATGGCTATGGTTTGGCTTCGCAGTTTTACTTCGGCATGCCTTTGCGTGAGCTAAATATTGCGCAACAAGCTTATTTGGTGGGTTTGGTACAAGGTCCAACCTTATATAACCCTTGGCGTAACCTAGAAGCTGCAAAAAAGCGTCGTAATATTGTTTTAAACAACATGTTGGTCATGGGCTATCTAACCCAAGAACAATACGAAACTGAAACAGCTCGCCCTTTAAATGTGATAGCCAAACCGACTCTCGGCCCTTCACGTTTCCCAGATTTCTTAGACATTGTACGCCGTCAGTTACGTACCGAATACCAAGAAGGTGATTTGACCAACCAAGGTCTACGCATCTTTACAACGCTCGATCCGATTGCCCAAACCAAAATTCAAGATGCGTTTAAATCGACTGTTAGTCGCTTAAGCCGTGGCTCAAGCCGTCTAAAAGAGCTGCAAGGTGCAGTATTGGTTGCACATCCTGAAAATGGTGAATTGGTCGCAGCTGTTGGTTCAACCCAAGACTTTACTGGTTTTAACCGTGCACTCGATGCCAAACGTCAAGTTGGTTCATTACTTAAACCTGTGATTTACCTCAGTGCGATTCAGTCGGGACGTTACAACTGGGCCAGCCCAATTGAAGACAGTAGCATTAGTATTCAAGCCAATGGTAAAGCATGGACACCTAAGAACTATAGTGGTGGCGAACACGGCGTTGTACCAATGGTACAGGCACTGTCTAATTCATATAACTTGTCAGCAGTTCGCCTTGGTCAAGAGTTTGGTTTATCGACGTTTAGTAACCACTTAAAACGTTTTGGTGTGACCAGTAACATCCCAACCTATCCATCCATTTTCTTGGGTGCGGTAGACATGTCTCCGATGGAAATGCTCAGCATTTATGGCAACTTTGCCACAGGCGGTTTTAAGTATCCGACTAAATCCATTCGTACTGTTGTCGATCAAAATGGTCGCTTACTAACCCGTTATGGCTTAAATGTCCAACAAACCATTGACCCTGCTTCGGCTTATGTCCTGAACTATGGTCTACAACAAGTGATGACCTCAGGGACAGGTCGTTCAGCTTATAACACTTTACCGAACTCACTTCAGCTTGCAGGCAAATCTGGGACCACCAATGACACCCGTGACTCATGGTTTGCCGGTTACTCGGGCAATTATGTTTCTGTGGTTTGGCTAGGTTTAGATGACAACAAACAAACTGGCTTAACAGGTTCTTCAGGCGCGTTGCCAGTGTGGACCAATGTAATGAGCCAGCTGCGTCAAAAACCAGTCAACTTACGCCAACCGGATGATGTGCAATGGCATTGGATTGATCGTGGCACGGGTTATCTTGCTGCTCAAGGTTGTGAGGGCGCAATGTATATTCCCCTCTTGCGAAACACCGTACCACGTAAAGCAACTGCATGTGGCTTACCACATTATCAAGTTGAACCCACTTACAGTCCTGAAACAGATGGTTACCAAGCTACACCTGAACAAGGCGACAGCATAGACAACTATATTCGTGAAAGTGAATCGAACATGCAGCGTAACTTAGAAGATGAGACGCAAGTCATTTCGAGTGGTAGCTATCAACCTGAATAAATAGGACGGATTTAAATTTTGATGTGGTTTAAACGTTTAAGTATCTTAGCAACCATCGTGACTGTGGCAGGCTGTCAAAGCCTCCCACAGCCATCTGAAAAAAAGATACCTGAAAAGCCGACACAGGCGGATAAAGAGCAGAAAACACCCTCAGGGATCACAATTCACCCTTATGACCGTGAAGAAATTCAACGTCAGAAGATTGTGATTCCTGAACAAAAAAGCAAACAACAGTTTGATGATGGGCGACAGCTTCCTGCTTTTAAAAGTCTGATGCAAAAAACACAAACGGCCTATCGCCAAGGCCAGTGGAGTCAAGCACAAAGCTACGCCATGCAAGCACAGCGTTTAGCACCACAGTCGAGTGAGACCTTTTTGTATTTGGCTTTAATTGCCAATCAACAAAAACAACCTGCAAATGCGGAATCGCTTGCACGTCGCGGCTTGAGTTATGCCCAAAGCAATGCCATGAAAAAGCAGCTTTGGAACATTATCTTAAAAGCAGGTCAAATGCAGAAGAATCAGAAAACCATTCAACAAGCCCAAACAGCAATCAAAAGTCTGTCTTAAAAGCACGCTCCGTTAGATGGAGCGCTGCCCTGCTATACCATAAGCGCCATAACTTTGCGCTTTGGCTAAATCAGCTAACTGTAAGCCGCCTAGAGCAAAAATTGGGATATGAATCTCTTCTGCAATCAAACTCAATTGCTCCCAACCCAAAGTTTCACTATTTGGGTGGCTGAGTGTATCAAGTACGGGACTGAGTAAAAGAGCATCACAGCCAATTTCTTGTGCATGTTCAGCACTGCTACGGTCATGACAGGCCGCAATATAACGCTGCCCAACATTCAGTTCCCCTTTACTCAATTGCATCAGTTGAGATTGTTTCAGATGTATGGCCGCAACTGCCTGCTGTTGTAGTGGATTTAAACCTTTCCATAGTTCTATATTGACAATCACCCGTGCCAATTGTTCTACACTCAGTTCTGCAATTTTTAAAATATGTTCAGGAGTAGCAGGCACTCGCCAATACAGCACTTGTTGTTCAGGCAAATCTTTCAACAGATCGATTTGATCTGAAATTTTAATCACGGGTGCAGCATAAAGTCGCTTCAAAATGGCCTGATTAGCTTTTGGAAAGTTAAGATCTTGTAATTCGGCACGCTTGAACCACGCCCATGGTGAGTGAATGTCTGCCAATAGATGATTTGATACTACGGCATGAAATAAATGCAAATTGACAATCACATCGTCATATTCAAACTGAATACAGTCAAAAGCATGCCAATCTTGTATATCAATTCCAACCTCTTCTAACACTTCACGGCGACAAGCTTGCTCAGGCGTTTCACCTGCTTCCACCTTTCCCCCAGGAAATTCGTGCTTATTGCCCTGATGCTGTTCCGCCTGGCGCCAGCCCACCAACACTTTGCCTTGATGTAAAAGGATGGCTATAGCAACTTGAACCAAAGGTTTTGACATAATCAGATTCCATTTCAGATGTGTAGTGTATTGAGTGATTGCATGTAACGATATTGAAGTTTTTTATATTTTCAGCGAGAAAATGTTGACAGCCTCATTCGATAATGATTATCATTTAAATCGTTCAACATATACCACGGAGTCGCCAGAATGAACGCACCATTTAGCTTATTTACTCGTAACGAAACAGCCCATTCTCTACCAATGCTACACTCAAACAACTTATTTGCCCTAGGCCGTGAAATTCGCATTATGCATGCTGGAGAAGAGTATCGTCTACGACTCACTCGCAATAATCGACTCATTCTTACCAAATAAGAACTATAAAAACCCAATAACAATAATCGTGGAAACAAGCAGTATGTCAGCGCGTACTGCTTTTTAATGTCTTTAAGTTTGATCATTTATGCTGTTTTTATCACAGATCACAATCTGCATATCTAAAGCTCAACCCTATTTAACAGCAGTTCCACTTTTAAACCACCTAAGTCGGATAGACTAAATAACAGCTGCCCTGCATGTAAATCGACAATTTTCTGACAAATCGATAAGCCTAAGCCTGAACCTTGTGTTTTTGTACCTAAAGCCCGATAAAAGCGTTCACCTAAACGCTGGATAACTGCTGCATCGACCCCATTTCCGCTATTTTCAATCCTCAGTCTGAGCTGCTGTTTTTCAATCGTGAGATTGACAAAAACTTGTGCCTGCTCGGGGCTATAGCGAATGGCATTGTCGAGCAAATTGCGAAGTGCGCTAAATAAGAGCTGCTCATTGGCCAAGACACAGGCTTGCTCTGCAAGCACCACGTTAATTTTAATCTGTTTTGAGTCAGCAAACGGCTGTAAAGCTTTAATCACGTCCTGCATTAGTAGACTGAAGTCAAACTTAGTCTTCGCCAAGCCCTCCTTTTGCTCAGGGTCTAGACGCGCCAGCAATAACAAATTATCCAACACCTGTACCCCACGACTGACATCTTGCTGGATCGGTTTGAACTCACTTTCAAGTTCAGGGAACTTGCGCTTGAGCACCTGAAGTCGCATTTGTATCGCAGACAGTGGAGAACGTAACTCATGTGAAGCATCCGCGGTAAAGCGCTGCTCTGCCACTAAAGCTTGGTCTAAACGCGCCAACAAGGCATTCAGCTGAGATAGCATCGGTTGCAACTCAATCAGCTCAGGTTCTGGCATAGAAATAGGTGCTAAATCATTGACCGATTTATTTGAAATTTGCTCTGAAACTTGGTGTATCACCCGAAATTTACGTCGAATGGCAAAATGCATCAACAACCACTGTACACACCAGACTAAAAACAACACACCACTGAAAACTAGGATACTTTGCCAAAAGGCATGGAAACGTTCGGACATCGACTGAGTCACTTGAACCTGCAAACCGTGATTATCCTGTGCAGTATAAATACGCCACAGTTTATGCTCTGACCAATAAAAACCATAAGGTGCATCTGAAACCAAACTCAAATGATCAACGGTAATTTTTTCAGGCACATCTTCGGATGCAGTCAAAAGTTGCTGTGCATTATCGAGTCGATAGCGAATATCAAACTCATCACTAAGCTCTGCCAAGGCTTGACCATTGCTGACCGTTAAATCATCTGCCAGCAACATATCGGCCATTTCATCCATGATTTCATCTTGCATAGACATAGTCTGATAAACCGACACCCCCATAAACATCAGCAATGCCAAAAGCCCCGCCAGTATCGAACTGAGGAGCGAACTTTTAACGAGCTGACGCTGCAGTGAAATTGGCTGATCCATTATGTGTCCTGATTCATTCTGTAGCCCAAACCACGAATGGTTTTAATACACTGACTACCGAGTTTTTTTCGTAATTGATAAATAAAGACCTCAATTGCATTACTTTCGATTTCATCACCCCATGCATAAAGACTTTCTTCGAGTTGTTCCCGCGTAACGACATATTCGGGTTTGAGCATCAATTTATGCAAAATTTGAAACTCTTTGGCGGTTAAATTAACAGCTTGACTATTTTGAGTCACACTTTTGGCTTGCGGGTCGAGTTGAATATTGGCATAACTCAATACCTGCGAGCTGCTATGCTGTTGCTGTCGAAGTTGTAAGCGAATTCGAGCAGATAATTCCTCTAGACTAAAAGGTTTGACCAAATAATCATTGGCGCCCAAGTCTAGCCCTTCGACTCGATCTCGAATACTGTCACGCGCTGTTAAAAAAATTACAGGAGTCGATAGGTTCTTGCCACGGACTTTCAGCAAAATGTCATCACCTGTGGCATGCGGCAAACCACGATCTAAAAGCACACAATCATACTGATGCTGTTCAATGGCTAAAATGGCATGGTCGCCCCGTTCCACCCAATCGACACTGTAGCCATCCATTTCAAGCCAAGTTTTAATACTCTCAGCTTGTGAGACGTCATCTTCTGCTAATAATATCCGCACTGCTTAATCTGCCTTATTACTATTGTTTAGATCATGCCGTGAAATGGCTCGAAATACAAAAAACCACAGGGCTAAGATCCAATCGAAGCCCTGTGGTTTTTTAAGAAAGTCCAATCAAAATTGAATTGAGCTTGAACTAGCGTATTTAGAATTTCACCTGATCTACATCAATTTCAACGCGTTTTGCTGGTTTGTAGTCAATATCTACTTCACCGATAATGGTTACAGGTGTTTTAGCCGAAATTGCTTTGCCACCCCATAATTCATCATCAATGTCGACAGTAATTGAACCGGTTTGATCACGGAATTCATACTTCTCATCCCCAATGGCTTTGACCACATAACCTTTTAACTGGACGTGACTGTCATCTTTTAATGTTAACGCATGCTTAACTGTAGTTGGTGTTGAAGCAGCAACTGCCGCTTGGTTCACTGCGGTGTTTGCTACAGCGACAGTGGTTGAGCCAATAACACCTGCAACCAATAACGCTTTCATCATCATATTCATATCCAGTACCTCTATTTAATTGTTCACCTATTCGATGAAGTCATTAAACCAAAGCTAGATGAGCTGAATCTTAAGAAAGCTTCAAGTAATGCATTAAACGCTTAGTTGAGTGGGACAACACGTAACACTTCTTCTAGCGTGGTGACGCCTTCTAAAACTTTACGTGCACCCGCAATTCTTAAAGGCTCAATGCCTTCTTTTTTGGCTTGTTGACGCAGTGCAGTCAAGTCACCATTGGCACCAATCAGTTGCTTGGCTTCTAAACTCACCGGCATAAATTCATAAATACCGACTCGTCCTTTATAACCCGTTTGCCGACACTCTTCACATCCTACTGCGGTAAAGACTTTTTCAGGCATTTCCATGATGTAATCAAAAGTCAGATGCTCCCATTCTTGGCTGTTGATTTGCTTTTCAACTTTACAATGTGGACATAGATGACGTACCAGACGCTGTGCCAATACCCCTAAAATGGTTGCCGCGGTTAAAAACGGTTGTACGCCCAAATCATGCAAACGCGTTAGACTGGAAGGTGCATCATTGGTGTGCAGAGTTGACAACACCAAATGTCCTGTAAGTGCGGCCTGAATCGCCATATTGGCCGTATCATGGTCACGAATCTCACCGACCATAATAATGTCGGGGTCTTGACGCATCAGCGCGCGAACACCATCAGCAAAACCAAGATCAATACCTGTATTCACCTGCATTTGGTTAAAACTCGGTTCTAACATTTCAATCGGGTCTTCAATGGTACAGACGTTCACCTGTTCCGTAGCCAATTGTTTCAAAGAAGAATAAAGCGTGGTGGTTTTGCCTGAACCTGTTGGCCCTGTTACTAAAATAATGCCGTGACTATGCGAAGTCAGCGCTTGCCAATTACTGAGCAAATGCCCTTCAAAACCCAACTGCTGAAAACTGCGCACTAGAACTTCAGGGTCAAAAATACGCATCACCAACTTTTCACCAAAAGCAGTCGGTAAAGTCGAAAGACGCAGTTCTGTTTCTTGCCCTTTCGGTGTCCGTGTTTTTAAACGTCCATCTTGTGGTTTACGTTTCTCTGCCACGTTCATTCGACCTAAAATTTTAATCCGCGAAATCACTGCGGTTAAAGTATTGGCTGGCATGTTATAAATCGTATGCAATACCCCATCAATACGGAAACGAACTTTGCCGTTGTCTTTACGTGGTTCTAAGTGAATATCACTGGCACCTTGCTCAAAAGCAAACTGTAAAACCCAGTCAACTAATTTAACAATGTGTTGGTCATTGGCATCTGGATTTTGACTATCGCCCAACTGTAAAAGTGCCTCAACACCTTTATTATCACGGTCATAGCTCCCAGACTTCTGGGAGTTACTGACAGCACGGCTCACCTGATAATACTCGACCATATAGCGCTGTAATTGTTCAGGGCTAAGTAATACACGCTGGATTTTTTTCGGTGCAACATTCTGCTCCAAATTTGCAATCCAATCTTTCATATAGGGCTGATCTGTTGCAATCAACACTTGATTGGCCTGAACTTCAACTGCCAAGATTTTATTGCGGAAGGCGAATTCTTGAGACATCACCGAAGTCAACGCTTGCACATCGGCTTTGAGTGGATCAATCACATAAAACGGTAATTGGGTCTTTTCGGCTAACCATTGACACAGCCGATTTAATGTCAGTCTCGACTGTGGATGCGACTGATCCACCAGATTAAAATGAGCAATCCACTGTAGTGGATGCCACTTCAATTGATCGCGTTGACGGTGCGAGGTTTGTACTAGATTTTTTTCTTTTTCAGTAATTCGCCCATCTTTAAAGAGTTGATCTAAGCACCAAGTGGTATCAATTTCAAAATTAAAATTCATTGTTATACGTCCCCAAACATAACCCCACTATAGCAAGATTTTCTGTATTCATTCGCACAAAGCATAAGCAAATCCCACAAATATTGAGGAGTAGCCAAGCTCATAAATATAATCACGAATTTACTCACAAATCTTGCTCTTTTAACTTGAATCCACCTTCAGCATTCGCCTATATTTTAGACAGATCATTAGCTTTTGTGAGATAGGCTTGGACTTCAGCGCAATTTCCATCAACAGCTTGGCTTTATCTGAGGTCCTCATCACCTTGGCTTCAGCATTAGGCTGTGGCCTATTGATTGGTTTAGAACGTGAACGAAGTAAACAACGTGAAAACCAACAGAGCTTTGCAGGACTACGCTCCTTTGCCATTTGTGCACTCCTCGGTGCTATTTGTTTTTTATTTGGTGTCAATATTGGCATTGTCGGTGCGCTGATCATCGGCGGCATAGTTATATTTTCAATGAAAAACCAAATAGAAGATTTGGGTTCAACCACCGAACTTGCCTTTGTCATGACTTATTTTATCGGGGCGATGTGCTTATGGAATACCCCCCTTGCTGCGGGTTTAGCCGTGCTCCTGACCATTATTTTAATGACCAAACATCCGATGCACAGCATTGCGGGGAAATGGATTACTGAGGCAGAGTTTAAAGACGGTATCTTTCTCCTAGCGTTGATTTTAATTGCCTTGCCCTTAACGCCGAATACGCCTTTATGGGGTGCTGTGTTGAATCCCTATATTATTTTAAAATTAGTTACACTCATTCTTGCTGTTCAAGCGCTTGCACATATTGCCAAACGACTGCTGAGCACTAAAAATGCCATGATTTTATCGGCAATCGCTTCAGGATTTGTATCCAGTACAGCGACTGTTGCCAGCTTAGGTATGGAAGTACGTGCAGGTCGAGCACTCGCCAAACCCAATGCAGGTGCAGCACTCATGTCCTGTATTGCCACTTTGTTACAATTGCTGATTATCGTCGCTGGTGTAAGTATGCCTTGGCTCAAGACCATACTGATTCCGACCCTTGTGGCAAGTGTCCTTTTAGGGATCTGTGCCTACATGTTGGTACGATCTGTGCCTGCGCAAGAACAACATCAACCCACTGATTCACGCATGTTTAGCCTAAAAGAGGCTGGCATTATTGCTCTGACTTTGACGTTCATCCAAGCGGGTGTGTATGGACTCAACCTTTGGCTGGGAGATGCAGGTTTAATCGCTGGGACTTTACTGGCTTCTTTGTTTGAAATTCATGCAGCGATGGCAACTGTGGTCATGCAAGGAGCACCAGCAGACACGGCAGCAATGTCTGCATTTATCTTAGGTTTGGCTGCACACGCTGTTGCTAAATCCGTTAATGCCGCCTTAACAGGTGGTCAACAATACTTTATTGCTTTTGCCCCAATTCAGATTTTGCATATGATGGTTTTGATTGGGCTGTTGTATTGGAGCTTCTCTCTTTAAGACTCTCATTCTACGGCCGTGATATTCACTGTAGTTTCACCCACTGTAAAAGCGATATCAACAGCAGCAAATTTCATTTTATATACCCGTGCTTCATCATCCTGATACGCCGGTCTAGGATCTAAAGATAAAACGGCTTCAAGCTCTTGTACGGTCTGTACAGACAATTTCCCACTCATCAAGAGCTGCTGCTTCTGCTCGATTGCTCGATCCGACCACATCACCGATTTACGTTTAGGTTCATCTTGCGCATAGCCACTTTCCGCATCTATAACTGCATCTGAGTAGTGAATATAAGGTTTAATATCAACAATTGGGGTGCCATCTAGTAAATCACTTCCTGTGACATACAGCCGAACCGACTTCCCTTCTTTTTTAACGTACTTGAGCTTTACCACCGATAGACCAATCGGTGAAGGACGATACATACTACGCGTAGCAAACACCCCTATTTTTTTATTCCCTCCTAAGCGTGGTGGACGAACTTGTGGGCGAAACTGGGTTTTTTCTGGATTTTTATTGTCATGAAACTGCCACACCAACCATAAATGACTAAATGCCTCAATTCCTTCAAAGGCCAGAACATCATTATAGGGTGCTAGCATTTCAATATACGATTCCACTTGAACCAAATTAGGCTGACGAGGAATACCAAACTTTTCCTTATAAGAAGAGTGCATATAGCCAATAATTGGCAAGGTTAACTCAGTCATCATCACTTTTTCTAATAAGCTCAATTAAATATATTCAGTTTATCGAGAATGATTTTAGATTAGAATAGCAACCTGTTCTAATTTGATAATTTATTGAGACCTTTAATGGCTGCTTTCAACGTCGAAAAGATTACTCACGTCCACCATTGGAATGATACTTTATTCTCTTTTAAAACGACGCGCGACACTGCTCTACGTTTTAAAAACGGTCAATTTGTGATGATCGGCCTTGAAGTAAATGGCAAACCGTTAATGCGTGCTTATTCTATTGCTAGCGCAAACTACGAAGAAGAACTTGAGTTTTTCTCAATTAAAGTTCCTGATGGCCCGTTAACCTCTATTTTACAAAAAGTTAAAGTGGGCGACGAAATTTTGGTATCTAAAAAGCCTACTGGAACTTTAGTGCTTGATGACTTAAACCCAGGTAAAAACTTATACCTGCTTTCTTCTGGTACAGGTCTTGCACCGTTCTTGGCAACCATTCGTGACCCTGAAACCTATGAACGTTTTGAGAAAGTGATTGTGGTTCATGGTACACGCTTCATTTCTGAGTTGGCTTACCAAGACCTCATTTTAGACGAACTTCCGAACAATGAGTTCTTTGAAGAATTAGGCATTAAAGACAAATTGGTTTACTACCCAACGGTTACTCGTGAAGACTATCCAAACCAAGGTCGTGTCACAACTGTGATTGAAACTGGCGAGATTTTTGAGAAGATCGGTTTACCACGTTTCAACCCAGAAACGGATCGTGCAATGCTTTGCGGTAGCCCTGCATTCCTCGATGACGTTGCTGCACTTCTAGACCAACATGGTTTAAAAGAATCGCCACGTATGGGTGTACTTGGTGACTACGTGATTGAACGTGCATTCGTTGAAAAATAAGATCGTATAAATATATTAAAAAACCGAAGCTTAGGCTTCGGTTTTTTATTTACTCTACGCATAGTTTTATCTAATATTAAAAAAAATAACAAATCTAGAATTCAAACCCATGACCTTTCCAGAACTCAAATTTAAAGACTATTTACATCCAAAACCCAAGCCCAGCGGCCTCGATGTACAGTGCAAACTCCAGCATTTTGCCCTCATTACTTATGCCGTTGACCCAGCTCGTTTTAAAGAGATCATTCCAGCACGGTTTAAGTTAGACACGGTCCAGTACCAAGGCAAACAACATGCACTGATGTCGGTAGTGCCCTTCATCGATGTCGATTTCAGCTCTGCGGTTTATCCTTTTCCAAAATTCACTATGGGGCAAACCAATTATCGAGTCTACGTGATTGATCAGGAAACACAGGAACGTTGTGTTTGGTTTTTAGGAACAACTTTGGACTCTTGGACGCTAATCGTTCCTCGTTATGTCTGGCAACTACCGTGGCATCCAGCACAGATTGAGTTTGATTGCCAGCAAGATGCAGAGGGTCGATATACACAATATAAAATGCGTACCCAATCGGCATGGGCCACTTCAGATGTGCATTTGTCTCAGTCCGAACATGACCAATGGCATTTTGAAGGCTTTCCCAATTTAGAAAGTTATCAGGTCTTCTTGACTCATCCTTTGGCAGGATTTTACCATCGCCGCGATGGAAAACTCGGCAGCTATCGTGTGTGGCATGGTCGCTTAAATCCGAAACCTGCAACGCTGCATTACGCTCGTTTTGAACTTTTAGCAAGGCTCAATCTTGTATGCTATGAAGATCAGCTCAAACCCTATAGTGTTCTGATTGAACCAATCAATGAATTCACCATTTATTTACCGCCGAGTTGTCTTAATTACTCGGGTAAATAGTGCAATAAATAATGAATACCCTACATATTTTAAGGAATATTAAGCATAATGAATAAATTTCAGCTAAGATAATGAGAGATTGGTTGTTTTTCTCCACAAATTCTCTATAATTCAACAAAACAGACAAGTCTGTCTATTTTTGCTGAAATACTGAATGACCGAAAACATTCAGAGGGTACAAAAAATATAAGAAGGCACATTAAGTTGCTCATATTCATATCATGCTTTATTGTAAAATAATGTGCGATATGGAACATAATCATTATCAGCAAAGCGCGATAACCTAACCGTTATCGCGCTTATTTATTTGCACTTGATTTATTTAAAATGTATTTAAGCCAGCAAGATAATGTGTATTGAGTTAAACTTAAAATCAAAGTTTATATATTAAGTAGCCGAGAGTTCCATTTGAATTAAAGTATTCACACGCTTCCAATAATCTTCCAAATGCACTTGGTTCGGATCGATTTGCGCTTGTATGGTCATGCCATCCAAAATACTCGATAAAAAAGCCGCCAACTGTTCATCCTGCTTCACACCTAGACGATTCAAAGCCTGACATAACTTGCCTTTTAACCATTCTTTATAATCAATTGCAGGCTGTAGCGAAGAAGGATAAATTTTTGAAATTTCTTCAACTGCCTTTTGGAACATACAACCATTAAAATCCGCGCTATGAAACCAAGCATGGTACCATTCAAAAATTGCACGAATATGGGAGAGATAATCACTTGGGTCACATGCAGCAATCGTCGCTTCAAGCGACTGCTGTAAATTTTGGTTTCTTGTCACTAAGCATTCTTCAATTAATTTAGCTTTAGATGGGAAGTATTTGTAAAACGTCATTTTAGCAACGCCAGACTCGCTAATAATCCGATCCACACCGATAGAATTATAACTATGTGAGTTAAAGAGATTAAGCGCTGTGTTAATGATGTCTTCTTTTTTTGACATTTATTTTACCTGATGCACAAAACTTTAAAATTAAGCCATTAACCCAAAAGAACAGCACATGAAAACGAAATACATCGATTGAAGACGATATTATATATCAAATTTAGATCAACACCGTTTTTTTATAAGAAACAATATCAATATTAAAATAACCATTTGAAATATATAGTTTTTAATATAAATAAAACACTAGAAGAATCGAGTCTTTTTCACTATGATAAAAATGATGACAATTAAAATTTACCTCGTATATGAATGCTCTCTCCTTCACCCAGTCTGAACATACCCGCGCAGAAGTTTTGCGCTTTATTGAACGATCCTTAAGCTCAACGTCATGGGCAGCCAATACTCAAGCGATCAGCCATTTAAAGCAAACGACAGCTGAACATATTTTATTCCAACATCCGATACTGACACGGCTGCATCAATGCCAACTGAGCCTTGAGCAGCTGAAATTTATTCATCTGAATTATTTTACTGCCATTGTTAAAATTTTCACTGATGCTTTGAGTATGGCTATGTATCAAGCGCTGCAACTTGAGCACGACAGTAATATCGTGGAGCAAGACCGCATTGCAGCCAAGATATATGCACGTTATTTGTTGTCGCTAAATCTTCTAGATGAATTGGGTTTTAATACCCACCAACTTGAGAAAAGCTCACCATCTAAATCGCATTTGCTCTATTTCCTTCAACTGATGCAGCAACTTGAACTCAATGTCATCAATCAAAAACAGACCGAGCCTGAAGCATTTGCAATCGCACAATTTATTCAAGAACATATTCATTCTTATGCAGACTTGCTGCTCATTTTGGCTTGTACTGAATTACAAGTGATTAAGTTTAGTGAAGCACTCAGAACTAATCTCGCAGCCTATGATCCTTTATTTACTCAAGGCTACTATGCATGTCATGGTCTTGCAGAAACATGTGATACGACCCTTGCTAACGATGACAATCATGAAGACGACATTTGGGTGCTATTCACACAATGCTATAAACCTGAACAGGCTCTGTATTTCCAGCAACTTCAAACTGAATATTTAAATCTATGGAATAACTTTTGGAGCAAGATGAGTTTACGAACTCATTAATTCGCCTCAATAGCTAAACGTCCTTATACACTCACGTATCCAACTCTTGAATATGGAGTGAATTCAAATCTTATGAATGCCAAGTATTAATTTCCAGCAGTAGTATTAAATCCAGAATGAACCCGTAGAAGCACTCTCACTTTTATTGTGCAGTCGAATTTTCTAATACACTTTTTTTGCGCTCAGATAACGCTTTGCTCACCACTTGATAACCCGCAGTCATACCTAAAGTCGCCATAATGCCTGCCACGATTATGTCTGGCCACAAACTGCCAGTACCAAACACACCTATTGCAGCAAAAATAACTGCCACATTCCCAATCGCATCATTTCGGCTACAGAGCCAGACCGATTGCATATTAGAGTCACCTTCTCTAAAGGCATATAAAATGACGGCACAAACCACATTCGCAAGCAAAGCAATCACACCAATCACCCCCATGGTCATAGCTTCAGGTGGAATTCCCAAAGCATAGGCATAGATCACTTTACCAATCACCACCAAGCCAAACAACGCCATGGTCATGCCTTTGAGCAGTGCCACTGTCGCCCGCCAATACAAGCTCGCACCAAGCACCGCTAGGGAAATACCATAGTTGACTGCATCACCAAAGAAATCTAAAGAATCGGCCCATAAAGATGACGAATGTGCATAAGCTCCACCAATAAGCTCCACCACGAACATGGCTAAATTGATCAATAAGGCTATCCACAATGCCGTTCTAAACTTACTATTTGGCTTTTGCGGTGCGGGTGCACAACTGCAAGAAGAACATGCCATATACACAACCTCTATCCAGACGTAATCATTTTCTATTATGATTAAAAACTATGGAGTCGCTCTAAGGTCAAGCAAAATGAATCAACAAAACTCATCTGCTATTTATTTGATGAAAGACTTAGTCCATAAAACAGGATTAAGTGCCGATACCATTCGTTTTTATGAAAAAAAGCATTTATTAGAGCCTTCTTTTCGCGGAGAAAATAACTATCGCTATTATCAAGATGATGCGCTTAAACGACTCATTTTTATTA
Source organism: Acinetobacter sp. CAU_H_S139_7 (assembly GCF_058599305.1). Lineage (NCBI taxonomy): Bacteria > Pseudomonadati > Pseudomonadota > Gammaproteobacteria > Moraxellales > Moraxellaceae > Acinetobacter > Acinetobacter sp. CAU_H_S139_7. The sequence goes on along the minus strand of NZ_CM178651.1, from coordinate 1,028,100 downwards.
AACGTTGCCGCGCGCTGGATATCTCACTCAAAGAAATTGAATACCTGATTGAACTGGAGCAAAAGCCTCAACAAGACTGTAGTGCGGTCAATCAACTGATCGATGAACATTTAAAACAAGTCGAACAAAAAATCATTGAATTACAAAAATTTCAGATACAACTACAACAACTTCGGCAGTCCTGCACAACTCAATCAACTATTGATGATTGCCAAATTTTAAGACATCTTGAAGCAGGACTTTCAGATGAATAAAACACATCAACGCAGAATTTAGAATATGGGTATTACTCAGTTTTGCTAACTATTTACTCGAACCATTCGTTGGCAATGCAGGATTTTTATCCTTACTTTATTTAATTTTTTTATAAATTCACAAATAAAAAAATCTAGCTTCACAGCAAATCTAATAAAAATGATCCCCAATCATTTCGGATAAAATGCCGCAAAGAACTCTAGCTTTTTGATGATTAAAATGACAAGTAAGTTTTATATAACCGATATTTTACTTTATAAAACAAGGATATTTAAATTTACTTCTATCCTTAGCCACATAAAACCATATATTCAAACATTTATAATTGAGCACTCACATCCAGCGTTTGAACATGTAATTTTCGCGCCTATAACCGCTTAAATTCCGAGTTGTTTACTAGGTTGAATCTATTTTTTAAAGCCCTACAATAAACCCATATTTTTTTTATGCCTTAGTTTAATCATGAGCATTCATCACGTTACTGAACTTCTTTCTCCTGCAGGTTCGCTTAAAAATATGCGTTATGCATTTGCCTATGGTGCAGATGCAGTCTATGCCGGACAACCTCGTTACAGTTTACGTGTGCGCAATAATGAATTTAACCATGACAATCTGGCTATCGGCATTCAAGAAGCGCATGACTTAGGTAAAAAGTTTTATGTGGTCGTCAACATTCAACCGCATAACTCGAAACTCAAAAACTTTATTCGTGACCTCACACCTGTGGTTGCGATGCAACCCGATGCCCTGATCATGTCGGATCCAGGGCTGATTATGATGGTACGTGAGCATTTTCCAGACATGGATGTGCATCTTTCCGTTCAGGCCAATGCCGTCAACTGGGCTACTGTGAAGTTTTGGAAAAACATGGGACTGACTCGGGTCATTTTGTCTCGTGAGTTATCTATTGATGAAATTGAAGAAATTAAGCAACAAGTGCCTGATATGGAAATTGAAGTTTTTGTGCATGGTGCGCTATGCATGGCGTACTCTGGACGTTGCATGCTTTCAGGCTATATGAATAAACGTGATGCCAATCAAGGGGCATGTACCAATGCTTGCCGTTGGGAATACAAAGTACACGAGACTCAGCAAGATGAAAATGGCGATGTGATCCCAGTCCAAAATCTGAATACAGGCTCCAACTGCTGTTCAAGCTCTGATGCTGATGAACTGCATATGCAAGCACAACATCAGTTCGATGAACCCGTATTACTACAACGTAATGAAGAAGACATGTTTGCTGCTGAAGAAGACGAACATGGTACTTACTTTATGAACTCAAAAGACTTGCGCGCGGTGCAGCATGTTGAACGCTTAACCCAAATGGGCATCCATTCTTTAAAAATTGAAGGACGTACCAAGTCTTATTTTTACTGTGCGCGTACCGCCCAAATTTATCGCAAAGCCATAGATGATGCGCTCGCAGGTAAGCCTTTTGACCCATCACTCATGACACAACTCGAAGGTCTGGCCAACCGTGGTTATACCGAAGGTTTCTTACGTCGCCACGTGCATAGCGAATATCAAAATTATGAAAATGGTTCATCCAGTTTTGACCATCAACAATACTGCGGTGAAATTTTGGAACGCAATGGCGATTATCTGAAAGTCGATGTCAAAAACCGTTTTGTAGTGGGCGATGTGCTCGAACTCATGACCACTTCAGGCAACATCACTTTTGAACTAACAGAAATCCTCGATCAAAAAGGCAATCCAATACTTGAAGCGAAAGGCTCAGGTCATGTGGTTGAAATCCCTGTTCCTGCTGATGTCGACATGCGCTATGCCCTACTCATTCGTAACTTACCGCATTCAAGTGCCGACATTTCAGCGCCTGCCTTGGCCTATATTGCAAGCTGACTGGGGATATTGCCATGGCACTACGAATAACGGATGCATGTATTAACTGTGATATGTGTCTTCCAGAATGTCCCAATACCGCTATTTTTGAAGGTGATAAAATTTATGAAATAGACATCAGCCGTTGCACCGAGTGTGTTGGTTTTTATGACACCCAAACCTGTGTCGATGTTTGCCCAATTGCTTGTATCGAGCCACATCCAGAACACGTTGAAACACAGCAACAATTGTTAGAAAAATTTAAAGGATTGAACTTATTTAGCGTCTAACCTTGGGGAAAGTAGAAAAGAAACCGAGTACTGACCACACTCAGAGTTTCAAAACAAAAACTGGGCAAAGAATAACAATAAACAACAACGAAATGAAAAAGCCAAAGTGATCTGGGGAACACTTTGGCTTTTTCTTTGTAGAAGATATTTGCTTTAAACGAAAAAAAAGGAACTGAGCTGTTAGCGACTCAGTTCCTATCAAGGGTAAAACCAAAGATCAGCGATACAACATAAAGGGGAAAAGCCAACGGTATATTTTGGGAGAGCGTTGGCTTTTTCATTTCACACTTACAGCCCAGAACGAATAATATAATCAAAAGCAGACAGAGATGCTTTCGCGCCTTCACCTGTTGCAATGATGATTTGCTTGTATGGCACAGTCGTACAGTCACCTGCGGCAAATACACCTTTGACATTGGTTTCGTTGCGATCGTTAATTACAATCTCACCACGGTTTGAAAGTTCAACCGCTGTTTCTTTTAAGAAATCAGTATTTGGCAATAAACCAATTTGCACAAAGATTCCTGCAAGCTCAACCGTATGTTCTACATCGGTTGCACGATCTTTATATTTCAATGCTGTCACTTGTGAACCATCACCCACAACTTCGGTTGAGAGTGCATTCAGGATCACTGTGGCATTAGGCAAGCTATGCAATTTGTCTTGCAACACTTGGTCAGCACGTAATTTGGTATCAAACTCAACCAAAGTCACATGTTCAACAATCCCAGCAAGATCAATCGCAGCTTCGACACCTGAGTTCCCTCCACCAATCACAGCAACACGTTTGCCTTTAAACAGTGGACCATCACAGTGTGGGCAGTAGGCAACACCGCGGGTACGGTACTCTGCTTCACCTGGCACATTCATTTCTCTCCAACGTGCACCTGTAGAAAGGATTACTGTTTTAGATTCAAGCTTCGCACCATTTTCTAAAGTGACTTCAACCAAGCCATTCGCGGTCTCATCTGCACCTTTGATGTTAGAAACACGCTGTAGGTTCATGATGTCCACACCATACTCACGTACATGTGCTTCCATTTCAGCAGCAAACTTCGGCCCTTGGGTCTTTTGAATCGAGGTATAGTTTTCAATGTCCATGGTATCCATGACTTGACCACCCATACGTTCAGCTACGATCCCTGTTTTAATGCCTTTACGTGCTGCATAGATGGCTGAGGTATTTCCCGCAGGGCCACCACCAATCACTAGAACATCAAAAGCATCTTTGGCATTGAGTTTTTCAGCTTCTTTGGCTGCGGAATTGGTATCCAGTTTGGCAACAATCTCTTCCAAGGTCATACGGCCTTGACCGATATGGTTGTTGTCTTGGAACACCATCGGTACAGCCATGATTTTACGTTCTTCAACTTCGTCTTGGAAGAATGCACCATCAATCATGGTGGCTGTCGTGCCCGGATTGTAAATAGCAATCAGGTTCAACGCTTGTACGACGTCTGGGCAGTTATGACAGCTTAAAGAGACAAATACGTCAAAGTCAGACTGGATGCCCAAACCTTTGATTGAAGCTAAAACTTCATCCGATACTTTAGGTGCATAACCTGAGGTTTGTAACAATGCCAAGATCAAAGAGGTAAACTCATGCCCCATTGGTAAACCCGCGAAAAAGACACGCGGCTGTTCACCGGCTTTTGCCACACCAAAGCTGGGTACACGTGAGTTTTGACCATCAAAACGTGCAGTCACCAGTGGAGACAGTGCTGCAACTTCTTCAACCAATTCTTTGATTTTGTCTGATTTCTCAGAACCATTCAAAGTCGCAACCAATTCAATCGGACCTTCAAGGCGTTCAAGAAGTGTTTTTAATTGAGCTGAAGTATTTTGATCTAACATGGTTAAGCTCTCCAAAGCAGTCTGTAAAATTATTTGATAGAAGAATCATAGAGTAAATCTAAAAATAGATAAAACAGTTTGTTTTTATTTTAGTAATCGGTTTTATAAATTTAAAAATATCCATCATAAAAAACTCCACTACCTCGCAGGTCTTTTTATGAAGTCAAAGCTTAAGATTCACTCTGAATCCGCTGTTCAATTCTTAGCGTTCGGGCCTTTAACTGACGTGTCAAACCAAACAACACAAGACTCAGGACTGCCATCAGTAACATCAAGATAAGCGAGAAGAATTGCATGACCGTAGTAAACTGTGCTGCTTGCTGAACTTGTTTTTCTACACTTGCAGCCATCGGCGTGAGTGTTTTACCATAGAGTTGATACTGCATCGTCCATAACTGTTCAGGCTTAAACCCATATTCAATAAAATGTGAATCGTTTTTTTCTGCTTGGACCAGAGCAAGCACATGCGGAATGGCTGCATTTTTATCGACAGGTTGGTGTAACAATGCCGTTTGCGCAAGCAAATAATGTTTTACAGGCATTTGTATTTGTGACTGCTGCAAATACTGTGCTATTTCACTTTGCTGAATGTTTTTATCGTAGTGTACGATTTGCTGAAAAGCCTCGCTTTCATCATCTTTTAAATCATATTGCACATAAGTCAGCCCAGACCAAAGCAGAATAAAGGCAATCAGCCATGCCACAAACTTCAGTATAAAAGATTGAAAACGTACATAGAAAAAATGAATTTTCCGTGCATAGTGCACCAGTATGAATGCCCCAATAAAAGACACCATGATCTTGAGCACAAGCCAACCAAACCACGACAGCAAATTCAGAAAATAATCTGGCTGATGTCCAAGTGATGCTAAATTCGCATCGACACTCATGGGCATATGTAGTTGCTGTATTTCAGTGCTCAGTCCAAAAAAGCTATAGACAAAATCAGGTTGTAGAAAATAGCTAATGCTGGAGGCAATAAACAAGGCTGCACTCAACATACACCATAAACTCAGTTTACGTTGACGTTGTTTGAGTGCAACCACGCCTTGTTCAATGTGCTGAGGCTGAACAACATACTCATCTAAGGAAGACAAACGCTTCTCCTCTATTGACCCCCACCTCGGCATTAACATGGTGTCGTACGATTAGAACTCGAGTCTAAAACCAATTGATTCAAATTGTCCTGCAAACTACGCAAACGTGTGGTTGCTTCCGCACGTTTCTGCATCCCTTCTTTTTGTATTTGAATCACATCATTTACTGTTTTAATGAGGGTGTTTTGTACATGTTCAAGCGTCTCAATATCAATCACTGAACGTTGATTTGCTTTTGCTGTATCTACTGAGTTTTGATGTAACAAATCAGCATTACGCTTCAATAAGTCATTGGTCGCATCGTCAATAGTATTGGCCAACTGCACACTATTCTTCTGCTCATTTAAAGAAATCGCCAAACTAATTTGGTTTTTCCATGCAGGCAATGTAATGTTTTTAATCGCATAAAACTTATCGACCAACATCAAATTATTAGACTGAATAATACGAATCATCGGTAGTGTTTGCATGGCTGATTGTTGTAAAACCTGCAAATCACTTACACGTTTTTCCAAATTATTGGCTAAATGATTGAGGTCGTAAACTCTCTGTGTCGTGGTTTGATCTTGCGCCTGTGAAGTCAGTGTTGAGATTTCCTGCTGAATTTCATCCTGTTTCAACTTACCCGCTGCGATATACACACCGAGCTGTTTATATTCACTTTGCACACCATGAAACATCCGATCGAGTGTATCGACGCGTGCTTTTAAACCAGACTGCGATTTTTCAATTTCTTTCACCAAAGTATCTATCTGTTCTTTGGTGGTATTAAAGTGCATATCAATATTATTCTTTGCGCCTTTAATTTTGCTCATCAAGCCACCAAAAAAACCTGAATTTTTCTTTTTATTTAATATACTTGAGGTATTCAGTTGTTGTGCGACTTGTACCACCTGATTCAGCTTTTGCCCTGTTTCATCCAAGTCTTTATTTTGAACCAAATTTAACAACTCATCAGTATATCCAGAAGTTTGTGTCGCAATATTTTTACCATACTCCGCCACGGCGTTATGGTTGATTTCTGCCAACTCTTTCCGTGCTGCCAAGACCGCATTGAAGTCATCTTGTTGCAAGCCAATTTCTTGCAAATTTAACTGTTGAAACTTATGTTCAATCACTTCAGTGGTTGGCTCTACTACAAGACTGTTTTGTTCTGAGTTGGTCATAATTCACCTAATCTATTTCTTAAAGTGTTGGTTTCTGTAGTGATTTTTTTAAGGTATGAATCAATTTTTCACGGCTATTATCGAGCTTTTTCACTTCAATTGTCGAGCTTGATTGCTGTGATTGTTTGACATGATATTGCCATGCTGGGATCAAAACCTGCTGAGCCTCTTTATATCGGTCTAACAAACTCAATGAAAGCTGTTGAGACAACTGCATTTGCGTAATCGCAATATCATTACTGCTTTGCAAAGTCTGCAAGCTGTTTATTTTCTTGGATAAACGTTCTGCAAAATTATCTAAAGGATGTGCATTCTTCACAAATTTAGGATATTCCATTAAAAATGCTTCAGCCGCAGATATATATTTGGCCATTTGCTCACGTAAGCCTGTTAACTGCTGATAGCGCGCCTGTGACTTTTGAATTTCAATTTGTAATTTTTGGCTGAGATGATTGGCTCGATCCAACAGCTGATCCAGTTTTTTATAGTATTCAACTTGGGTTGAACCATATTCAATATCAATTCCGAGCCACTTTTGTAGCCCATTAAATTTACGCTTCTTCAGATATTTTTTTGAGTCAGCCAGTGACTGGATCAGTTGCTCAATGGTCTGACTCAACTGTAAAGTGAGCTGCGGGTCCACTCCATTTAACAGCACAGACTGCGCTTGAATGACACCATCTGCATAATGATTGAGACGATATTGATCGTTCAGCAAAGGAACCAAATCATTACGCTGGATACTTAAAAGTTCATCTGAATTGACTGGTATATCCCTTAAAGGAACAAGAACGTCAATTTGTGCCATAGTGCTTTAACCCAATAAAGAAATTGAATAAAATCATTTTTATAGTACAGCTTTTATGTCAAATAACATGTAGATTTTTGCAAAAATGTTGTGAAAACCGTTTATCCTGATCTGGCTAATCATCGCTTCTGTTTCCAACAAAATTATATCTATTCAAAATTATGATCATTCGCCTTCAGCACATCATTCGTTATAGTTTAGGTTTCTGCATTGCATTAACCTTACTTATCAGTGTTGGTGCGCACTATAAAGCAAAACACATTCACGAAACATTTTTAGAGCATGATCCAAGCCAATTACAACAAGTGAGTGGCACACTGCTAGATAATGAAACAGCCGTCCAACTTTATCAAAAAAATCAAGCACCCTATAACTTAAACAGCTTGGGGAAAACGCACTTTTTGGTCGGTATCTTTAGCCAGAACCAAGGTCGAATTCAAACAGTTTGGTGTGATCGTTGGCCAGACGCACCACTTAAGACCTCCTCTGACACAGGCCCGAAAAATCCAATGAATAAAATAAATTTACCTATTCGCTATTTTCATACTTGCCAATGGCTATTCGATGCAATGCAGTTCCCTTTAGATATTCCCGCTTGGACAGGGCAACCCATCACCTATCTAAAAAGCCATCAAGATATTTTGTATGCATTAAATGTGAATGGGAAAAAGATTTTCGGCTATGAACAAGCCTATCAGCAATATAAACAACTCTATATAAATGAAATAAAAAATCGCAATCAATCAGCACTCTATTTTATTGTTTTCTTTTGCATTACTGTCTTTCAGTATAGAAAGTACATATTCAAAGTCATTTTAAAGCCATGATCAACATGGCTTTAAAATGAGGTGTTTCGATATTATAAATAATCGCCTTCACGCTCAGGTTGATAAACCACTTTTTCAATTTTGACTTTCATCATTTGACCATCTGGCTGCGGCCATTCAATTTCTTGACCTTCAGCTAAGCCAAGAATTGCTGCACCAATTGGGGCTACAACATTAACCTGTCCTTTCTCGCCTTTAAAATCATGCGGATAAACCAAGGTAATTTCAGATGCTTCTGTAGATGGCGCAATGGTCAGTAAAACTTTTGCATTCATCGTTACCACATTGGCAGGCATATCTTGTGGAGCAACAACATCGGCGCGTGCCAATTCTTCTTCAAGCAACTGCATGGTCGGTGTAAGTTTAGGCTGATGTTCTAACATCGTTTCTAAACGATGAAGATCCTGCTCAGAAATGATAATTGCTGGGTTTGCCATGTGCTGCATTCCTATTTGAATACGGTATGAATAAAATTCTTATTAAAAATAATTTATTAGCCTATAACTTCTGTTATATCAGAAATGCAGTCTAAATTACATTTCAACTGATTTTGATTTTTTAATGCTATAAAAAAAGCCCCCTTGAGGGGGCTTTCTCAAGTCAGAACTTAGTTTGCGTAAACAGGAAATTTCGCACAAACAGCTTCAACTTTCGCTTTAACAGCGTTAATCACAGCTTCATCACCTTTACTGTCTAGGATATCAGCGATCCAACCAGCAAGTTCACGTACTTCAGCTTCGCCGAAACCACGAGTCGTCACAGCTGGTGTACCAATACGGATACCAGAAGTCACAAATGGTGAGCGCGGGTCATTTGGTACAGCATTTTTGTTCACAGTAATATGAGCTGCACCTAACCATGCATCTGCTTCTTTACCTGTTACATCTTGCTTAATAAGAGATAACAAGAACAAGTGATTTTCTGTACCGCCAGAAACGATGTCATAACCACGAGCAATAAGAACTTCAGCCATTGCTTGAGCGTTCTTCACCACTTGTTGTTGGTAAACTTTGTATTCAGGAGCCATTGCTTCTTTAAAGCAAATTGCTTTAGCCGCTACCGCATGAACCAATGGACCGCCTTGGTTACCAGGGAATACAGCTGATTGTAATTTTTTCTCAATTTCTTCGTTTGCTTTTGCAAGGATTAAACCTGAACGTGGGCCACGAAGTGTTTTGTGTGTAGTGGTTGTTGTTACGTCAGCAATCTGAACTGGGCTTGGGTAAACACCAGCAGCAACTAGACCAGCAACGTGAGCCATATCTACAAATAGGTAAGCACCAACTTTATCCGCGATGTCACGGAAACGCTGCCAATCTACAATTTGGCTATAAGCAGAGAAACCAGCTACAATCATACGTGGCTTGTGCTCAATTGCTAAACGTTCAACTTCTTCGTAATCAATCTCGCCAGTTTCAGGGTTTAAACCGTACTGAATTGCGTTATATGTTTTACCAGAAAAGCTTACTTTTGCACCGTGAGTCAAGTGACCACCGTGAGCCAAGCTCATACCCAAAACAGTGTCGCCTGGGTTAAGAAGGGCTAAGTAAACAGCAGAGTTTGCTTGTGAACCTGCATGCGGTTGAACGTTTGCGTAATCTGCACCGAAAAGCTCTTTAGCACGGTCAATCGCTAATTGTTCAATCACGTCTACATATTCACAACCGCCGTAGTAGCGTTTGCCTGGGTAGCCTTCAGCATATTTGTTTGTAAGTTTTGAACCTTGCGCTTCCATTACTGCTGGAGAGCAATAGTTTTCAGAAGCAATCAGTTCGATGTGCGCTTCTTGGCGAGCATCTTCATTTGTGATTGCTTGCGCGATTTCTGGATCAAATTCAGCAATTGAGATATTGGCAAACATTAGCGAGGTCCTATGAAATTAGGGCTTTTAAGCCGTGCTAAGATTGGCGCGTATTGTAGCATGAAGTTTATAAATTTCGAGAACGAACTTTACGCAGTTTTAAATAAAAAATCGCTCACGAAGCAGAACTCCATGAGCGATTTGGGTCAAAGCAAATTACTGAATTGGCATGAGAGTTTTGACATCGTCAACAATATCATCGATATTTTCACTAAACGATGTGGTATGGGTCCATTTCGTCGTTTCACTGTCATCAGTCACATAACGAATATTGTTTCCAGCTTGAGAAGCTCCAGCATATAAAATATTCGTAATCGCTCTTGGAACAGTCGTGTCATTGGTACCTTGATAAATAATAATTGGCGCTGTTTGTTTGACCTTCAAAGGCTGAGATGTGTTATCTAAAAAGTTTTTTATGACTGGCAAATCAAGGAATCCTGTTTTTGGGTAATACCCATTTAATGTGTTATATGTATTCGCAGAAATATTCATTTCCGTATAGTAATTTACAGAAACAGTCCCTGAACATGCCGATTCAGCTGTTCGTGCAATACGGGCTGCTTCAGACTCAAACACTTGCCCGTACAAAGTTATATTGGGTGGATTTTGCATACCTGCAGTGATGAGTGCAGCATAGGAATTCAGTGAAGTATAAGTAGCAACCTGTTGAGTTGCTGGCAAATTTGCAACACTTGCAGCCCCCACTTGAAAGATCGTTTTTAAATTAGACGCAGGTGCAATCGCAACTGTCCCTTTATAATCTAACTGCGCGCGACTTTGATATTCACCAGCACCTAAAGCAGCATGACCGCCCTGTGAGTGTCCAACCGTCACCCAGTTTTTTGAAACCGATTTACCTTGTTTGGTTAAGTAGTCACGTGTTGCAACTACTGCATCTGTAATCGAAAAAGCTTCACTTTTTAAATTAAGATAAGGGTGGGCTTCTGTACCACTTGGCTCTCCCAGTCCTTCGTAATCGGGAGCAACAACAACATATCCCGCGCTAAGTAACTCATTAATCATCGATTTTACATCAGGATCCATAGAAGATTTACTTGGCGCGCAAATATCAGCAACACCTGTAGTACCATGTGCCCACACCACTATTGGCCAACCTTTCGCCGGAGCTACTATTTTAGGGGTAAAAAGCAATGCTGTTGCGCGAGTTTCTTTATTGTCCTGACCCAGCATTTTATAAGTCATGACCACACTTTCACCAGCGGTAGCTGACATATCTGTAGCTGTATATGCTGTTGGCGTAGTTACGACTGGATTAACAATATTATTTTTAGGAATCCCATCATCCACACCAACAGAAGTTGAATCGCCATCCCCTCCTCCACAGGCTGTTAAAACAAGCATAGAACTACTGACGAACACGGCCAATATATGTTTTTTCATCTTAAAATTCCTTAATGACATTTTTTCTTGTTGTAACGATTCAAATCACTTGAATAGATTAATGATTTACGCCTCAAAATGACGCATGGCAAGACCAGTTACGAGAATGATACAAAGTGAACATTGTCTGCAAATGCACACTCACCATTGTTATAAAAACTGGTCATTGGAATTTAAAATAAATCCTGATCCCACAACTGAATTCAGGCAGTGAGCTCTTCTCTAGTCTTTGTTTGAACCGAATCCCAAAGAATTATTTTAATTTTAAGCAATGATTTTCCTTTTCAACCCGCCTAAATAAATCGATAAGTAGCTTCCAACTTTTCCCTTGCTTAATAAAGCTTGATCTCTAATCACCTAGCTTCACCAGATGATTTAAACACCATCACTGCACAAAATCAGCGAATAAACCACAAATCTGGCAGTCATAGGCTGTCTTGATAGTCTTGAAAATGATAAATTTATTCAGCTTTTAATTTTCGGATATGCACATGCAAGCCATTATTCTCGACACAGAAACCCATACCCTAAATGGTCAACCCATTGAGATTGCATATGCACCGATTGAAATTACAAATGGCAAATTAAGCCTAGACAAAAGCCAAGTATTTGATCAGCTCTATACCGTCGATGAACCAATCTCATTCGCTGCGATGGCTGTGCATCATATTTTAGAGTCAGACCTCGTTGGGAAGCCTCACTATACGACCTTCAAACTACCTACCGAAACGCAGTACATCATTGGTCATAATATTGATTATGATATTCGTGCTATCGAAAAATGTGGTGTCGATACTTCTCGTATTAAAGCGATTTGTACACTCGCACTTGCACGTTTGGTCTGGCCTGATGCTGAAGCCCACAATATTTCGGCACTCATTTATATGATTTCAAAAGGCAGTGAAAAAGCCCGTGAAATGATTAAAAAGGCTCATCGTGCCGATATGGATATTATTTTAACGGCCAATATTTTAATGCATGTGGTTCACCAATTAAAAATAAACAGCATGGAGCAATTATTTGCTGTCTCTGAGGATGCTCGTATTCCGCGTGTCATTAATTTTGGCAAGCATCGCGGAACAGCGATTGCCGAACTTCCTGCTGACTATATTCAGTGGCTAATGCGCCAAGATGAGCTCGATCCGTACTTACGTAAAGCGTTAGAAAATACGAGCATTAAAACGCTCTAAAATGTCTTGTCATAAATTCTTAATATTGTTGTAATTTTCAGCCTGTATGTTCAGCCTTAATTTATTTTTTCTGGGGGAGTAAATTAAGGTATGAATCATTATCAAAAAACAGCATTGGGTTTAGATGCTTTACAACAACGCCATATCCCACTCAATGCGCGTCAAAGACGACTATTGGTTTTAATTGGTACAGAAGATTTTGAACAATTGGCTGACCAGTTCAAACAACGAATCGCAACGCCTGAAATCCTCGAACAATTAATTGAATTAGGTTTAATTCATTCTACACAAACATCTCATGCCCCTAGCCCAATACAATCGGAACCCCCACCACCGGCCTCAGTACTAGAAATTAGTCAAAATAACGTCAATCCAATAGATTTAGACAGTACAGCGCAGCCCCCTACACCACCCGCTCCTACACAAAGCCCAGCCCCACCACTTAAAGCTTATAGCTTTGAAGAAACTCGCAATTTGATGATGAGCTTATTACAACGTTATTGTGGCTTAATGGCAAAACAACTCATTCTTCAAATTCAATCGGCGACAGACTTACACAGTCTCAAACGCTGCCAAATGCAATGGATTACGACGTTACAGGAAAGTCGAATAGAACCCATAGTACTCAACCAACACTTACAACAGATCAATCACTCACTGTTGCGTTTGCAGGCAGCTTAAATAAATAGATTCAAAGGATAATAATTAAGTCTTTTTCGGCCTTAGTTAAGATTTAAAGACTACGAGTTTGATTAGCAATCTATTGTTTTATCATTCAGGCAATAAATCTTAATGTCTTTCATCGACTTTTTCAGACTTTGGCACAATGGTTACTCGAACCATTTATCAAACAGCTTGATAAATAATAACTATGTGTGAAGTGATATGCTGATTTTATTTTATGACCTTCAAGATAATCGCTCAAAAAAATTTATCTCTTATATACTGCAATGGGATAACGTAACTCGACGTAGATCGCCCATAAAAAAGCCCATGTAAACATGGGCTTTTTTCAATAGGGTTAATCAACAACTCGGTATATATTTTCCGTTTGTCGACTTTCAAATAACAGTTCAATACTAGGCAGAATCACTTCACCATCAACAACGATATGTTCAATTCGTTTAAACAAATCCAAACGTTCTGCTTCGGAGTTTTCAGGTACTTGTCTTAACTGGGCCTTCACATTATACGTTTGGCTGTATTGGTCCTTTACCTTTACATCTACAAGCTGAGTCATGGTCATTTTCCTTTTCTTTTTTTAGCTCTGTTTAATCTTATAGCACAAGTTTTTTCCAGCACCGCCATTAGAGTTGTTAGAATTTATCGCAATGTTAATTTATATAAATATTTTCAAAATCAGGACTATAAATCATAAACTTAAATCAAATATGCTTAACAACCGAGATACATAGTCATATATTTTTTACATAAAAAAAGCTCGCATTGCTGCGAGCTTTTCTATGTTGGAAGGCTAGTGCTGATTTATTGTTTGAACATTTCGTTTCAAACTCAACGAGCTGTCATTGATCCGTCCAACTACATCGTAGCGTCTTAGTTATCGACCTACTGTAAGTACAATATAAAAGCATTTTTCACTCTCGACAAGTGCCTATGACATTTCGAAACAACTGTACAAATAAAAGCCAATTGATATTTTTTAAAAATAAGAGACCGTACTGAAAGGCAAAATCGAGATAACATCTCAGCGTCAAATCAAGTAAAATCGCGCATTCAACCTATGAGTTCTTTTCCATGTTAGTTCAATTGATTTTGAGTGATTTATATCGGTATTGTGGCAATACGAAATTAAGTTCATTTCTCAAAACTTATTTGTTTAATCGTGGTTTTAACTTTAGCGTTTGGTTACGTCTTTCGGCTTCAAAATCGTGGATCGGCAAACTGGCCTATCCTATTTTTTATTATAAGAAGAAGAAATACGGAATCGATATCCACTGCACCACAAAAATTGGCTATGGCTTGTTCATCGGTCATGGGGGACCTTTGATTGTCAACCCAACGACTGTGATTGGAAACAATGTCAACCTTTCTCAGTTTACAACGATTGGTGCCAATGGCGGTCGTCAGGCCGCTGTAATTGGCGACAATGTATATATTGGCCCAAATGTCTGTATTATCGATCATGTTAAAATTGGCGATAATGCCACCATCGGTGCAGGTAGTGTGGTCACCAAAGATATTCCTGATAATGCAACAGCCGTAGGTAATTACGCAAAAGTCATTCACTATAATAATGCTGGAAATTCTGTAAATAGACGCTGGCTGAATTGCAAATAAAAACAACATCAGCATAATTGAATCAATTTAGCACTCTATAAATAAAACAAAGGTTAACAATCTTTATACTCCGTAAATTTTAAGACATAATATGTGGCTATTGTATTTAAAATGCCGATGAATAGGAAAAATTAGGTTAGGGTAAATCTTCGTTTTTGTTCTATGAATAAGATAGAGGTACATCATGACCACGATTAATATTTCAGACATTAAAGAACATTCTAGTGTAATTGGGCTTTGTTGCATAAATATGTAAGCATCTGATTTAAATAAATTTAATTTTGGATCAAAAAATAATCAAAACTTTTAAAATCATATAGTTATGAAATCTTTGTGCAACAAAGCCGTGTAATTGCCGTATGTGGAACGAAGATCGGAGATGTTGACCACATAGAAGGTCAAGAGATCAAACTGACCAAACATGGCGATGGGAAACATCATATTATCCCAAGTGCATGGGTAAGAGAAATTCGAGAGGATCAGGTCATGTTAAGCAAAGATACCCAAGAAATTAAAGATAATTGGATTGAGGCCTAGCCCCCAAAAACTGCAAAGCTACCAGCCTTTGGGCTGGTATTGCATATGATATACACACGAAGTAGATGCAAAGAGCGTAATCTACATCCATCTAGCTAAGCTTGATCAATATTGATCTATCGTAAAAGTATAAAAATCGCTCAACCACAACATTCTTAATCTTTAAAAGGGTTTGAAACTTTATCTTTAATACTTAACCAAACCAAAAAAGCCATAATAAATAAAAGTAATCCAATCACGATAAAGAATGTTTCACCCACAACGAAACCGGTAATGAGCGCCCCTAACCCGATGAATGATAATAAAGTGATCAATGCGATGCCAAAGACATGCATGTTTTTCTCCAATGGTTAAAATAAGAAAGATCTCATTATTGCGTTTAGGCATGTCAATTTAATGTTGTTTTCATTAAACTTTAATAGTGCTTTTAATTAATTATGCGCTATTGTGTGCTATTCATATTATCTTAATGAAAACTAATGTAATTTTTATAGAAAAATTACATATATATTAATCTGAAGTTTCTCTATACTTATAAAAATACCAGTAAGCAAATTCATCAATTTTCACCCGAATTAATTTCAATCATGAGAATTGAGCTTCTATAGGCGTCACAACAAAACTTTAAAAATCCGTTCTTGTCTTGGGGGCATGGGTGATCAAGAAATCAGTTTTTCATCGTTTAGATTTACAAAAACTAATTTTGATTTTAATTATTGGCTGTGTCTCAAGATTGTTTCTAATTTCAATTTTTGTATTAAACTAACCTGAGTTCGATATAAAAAAGAGGGCTTTGTTGCACAAAGATTGGAAATGCAAAGCGCCCCTAATTGAGCTAAATTTAAGGTGTAACTTGGGTAAGTGGTCGACCTAATTCCGTAAATCTGTTAAGGACTGCTACACGTGCATGGATTTCATTCACTTGGCTATCAAAACTCCTTGCACTGAGTTTATCTCCTAATAATTTGATGCAATGCATCTTAGTTTCAACCAAACTTCGCCGATGATAGCCTGACCATTTTTTCCATAGTGTCCTGCCTAAACGTTTAATTGTTCGAAGTAATTCATTTCGCTCTAGCGAGCTACTCTTTGTATCTTTCCATTGTTTCGCATTTTTTCTAGGTGGAATCACCGCATGCCCTTGCCGATCTGCAATGACCTGACGGCATTGCTTGGTGTCATAAGCTCCATCGGTATAAACAGAGTCAATCCGCTCATCTTGTGGAATCTGATTAAGTAAATCACCAAGCACCTGTGAATCACTGACATTATTGGTTGTAAGCTGAACTGCTCGTATTTGTAGGGTTTTAGCATCTATACCAATATGAAGTTTACGCCATTGGCGACGATATTCAGGTCCATGTTTCTTGCGTTTCCATTCGCCCTCACCTAGAAACTTCATGCCTGTAGAGTCCATGAGTAGATGCAGCCCATCGCTACTTTTTTGGTAGCTGATTACAATATCAATATGCTTTTGTCTTCTACAAAGCGTGGTGTAATCTGGAGCTATCCAATTTAATCCGCAAAGTTTAATCAGACTTTGCACAAAGCCAGTGACCATACGTAAAGACAGACGGAATAAGGATTTAATCATTAAGCAGCATTGGATGGCTGCGTCGGAGTAGGTTTGATTTCGCCCTTGTTTGCCTTTTGATGGCGCATACCATTGCGTAGCAGGATCAAACCAAATGGCAATATTTCCGCGACTCATGAGTGCTCGGTTATATGCGGGCCAATTGGTTGTGCGGTAGATTTTGTGTGTAGGCTTCTTCATTTGAAAATTATATCGCTGAAAAACCCTTTACAGATAGGTTTGTGCAACAAAGCCGTGAGGAACTGCTAAGTAGCATCATGGCCTGCTTCAATGCCATGTTAGGCGATCATCAAGATATTATTCAGTTAGAGCTGAGTTATTCTCCGACCACGCATCTTGCCGAATATCAAAAAATTGTCTCCTGCCCGATTCGGTTTAATGCAGACAGAAATGTCATTCGATTTAAACGAAGTATGCTAGAGCGCCCACTCAAAACTTATAGCCCTGCTAACTATGCAACTGCCATCCAGATTTGTGAACGTGCACAACAAGAAATTGATCAGCTCAATAATGCACAATATGCATATTTATTAGAACAGCTCATCGATCAGCACCTTCCCATACGCTTTGATATGCAATTCGCATCAGACTATTTACAAATGAGTGAGCGTCATCTTCGACGCTACTTATTGCTAGAAGGCATTAGTTTTCAGCAAATTCGACAAACCGTGTTAGAACGAAAAGCGAAACAGATGCTTGAGAAAAATCTCTCCATTGGGGACATTAGCCAAGCTTTAGGTTTTAGTGAAGTACGTGAATTTCGTAGGGCATTTAAACGCTGGACAGGCCAAGCGCCGTCTGTTTATAAAAATGGTACCGAATGATCCTAAGCTGATACGGAGGCCCATTTTTTCTGTTTTTATTCATTCCCTCGTCAACAGTTGAAGCTGAAATGTGTTCAATTAAAGTAACCAAACTGCTTCGGTCAGCTGCTTAATTTCATCCATATCATGGCTGACATACAGCATCGGGATATGGGTTTCATGTTGGACGGTTTGAAAAAAAGGAAGGATTTCCTGTTTATGTGCAGCGTCTAACGCAGACAATGGTTCATCTAATAATAATAAATTTGGCGAATACAACAGTGCCCGACCCAATGCAACTCGCTGCTTTTCACCACCTGAAAGCTTCGTCGGCATACGACTGAGTAAATGATTAAGTTTAAGCAGTTCAATAATATAATCGGGATCAAAACGTCGGCTTTCAGGCGGAATGCGCTTATAGCCGAACAATAAATTTTGCATCACCGTCATATGTGGAAACAGTTGCGCATCCTGAAAAACCAAGCCAACATGACGTTGCTGCACGTTTAAATTGATCTTATTTTCAGCATCGAACCATGTCTGATGGTTGATTTTAATCCAGCCCTTGACTGGAGTGTTGAGTCCTGCAATGGCATGCAAAATACTGGTTTTTCCTGAGCCTGACGCTCCAAATAAACCAACGACAGGATGTTCAGATGAAAATGTCTGATCGAGTTTAAATTTGCCTAAATTTAACTGAATATGACAGTCAATCATCGTCTTAATGTCCTCGTTTGTTCTTCTGATAGCGATGGAACCACTGGGCAAACCATAACGCCAAAAATGCCACAGTTAATGACAGAATAATCAATCGCCAAACCGCTTGTTCTGTGTCGGGTTGCTGCATCAGGCTATACATGGCCAAGGGCAAAGTTCTGGTCTCGCCTGCAATGTTACCGACAAAGGTAATGGTTGCGCCAAACTCGCCCAGACTGCGACAAAAACATAAAATCGCCCCTACCAATATGCCACTGCTGGCTAAAGGCAAAGTGACATAAAAAAAAGTACCCAAAGAGGAAGCACCGAGCGTTTTCGCCGCCATTTCTAGCCGTTGATCCACCAACTCTATAGCCAAACGAATCGATTGAACCAAGAGTGGAAAACCCATCACGGCTGAAGCCAAAACTGCGCCTTTCCAATTAAATGCAAAATTGAATCCAAAGGGCTCAAGATACTTACCCAGTATTCCGTTTCCGCCAAAAACCTGTAACAGCAAATATCCTGGCACCACAGGCGGCAGCACCAGAGGTAAGAAAATAAAGGTTTCAAATAATGATTTGCCAAAAAACTCTTTACGTGCCAAAACCCAACCCACTGCCAATGCAGGGATCAGACTAAAGGCCAAACAGGTTGCAGCCACTTGGCAGGATAACTTGAGTACCTCTATCTCTTCAACCGATAAAGAAAACATCATCACTTAGCAGCAGATAAAACGGTAAAGCCATATTTTTTAAAGACTGCATGTGCTTGTTTACTCTGTACAAACTGATAAAACGCTAGCGCATCTGGATTATTTTTGACAAGCCCTAAGGGATAAACAATTGGGGTATGGGTGCTGATAGGGAAAACACCAACGACGGTGACAGCTTTACTGATGGCAGCATCGGTTGCATAGACAATGCCAAGCTGACATTCACCACGTGCGACAAAGTTGAGCGCAGCTCTGACGTCTTCAGTTTCAACCAATCTTGGTTTAAGTTTTGACCACCAGCCCAATGCGGTCAGTGCCTGTTTCCCATATTTTCCGACTGGGACACTTTTGGTGTCGCCTGTACAAAGCTTGCCTTGAAAAGCGGTAGAAGGATCAAAACTTTTATCCATTTTTATTTTGACGGGCTTAGCTTTTGGAGAAATTAGAACAAGACGATTGCCCAATAAATTCACACGTTTATTCGGCACAATTAACTTTTTATTTTGCAGATAATTCATCCACTGTTCATCTGCCGAAATAAAAACATCTGCTGGTGCACCCGCTTCAATTTGCTTGGCCAAAGTCGACGACCCTGCATAAGAAGTTTTTACGCGTACTCTTTTTTGTTGTTCAAACATTGCATCAACATCTGCTATAGCATTGGTCAAGCTGGCTGCTGCATAAACGGTAATGGCTTGCTCTGCATGTACCTGTGCCGCAAGAGTCAAACCACAACATAACATCGCATATTGCATATACTTATTCTTAAAATTGAGCAGCACCATGTTCCCCTAAGCGTTATAAATTGATCGATATGTTTTCAAAAATATATGGATACATAAGCAACGTCAATTCCAGAAACAGATTATTTATCGTTCAAGTTAAAGGATTTGTATCCTAATCACGTGACTGATACTGCTCTTGCTATCGAGTGGGTAGATAAGAGGTTTTATCAAATAGAGGAAGCTTATTCGTGTAAGCAATGACTGACTACTAAAAGGATTAGCTGACCTAACTAGATTATTGTTTCAAGTATTGAGCTATTTCTGCAAAATCCTGCTCAATCGCATCACGTGCTTTTATTTCCATTTGTCTAAATTGACTTAAAATACTTTCCCCCAAGTCCGTGAGTTTTGCCCCACCACCATGCGTTCCACCTTTTTGAGTTTCGACCAATCCTGACTGAAAGCTATGATTCATAGTTTCAACCAACTGCCATGCACGGCGGTAACTCATATTCATACTTTTTGCAGCTTGAGAAATTGAGCCAGTACGTCGAATTTCTTCCAATAACTCGGCCTTACCCGGCCCAAATGCAATGTCTTGATTGAGAAGTATTCTGAGCTGTAATTTTAATTTGACGTCCTGCATACATTCACTCAAATAAAGACCTGTCATCGACACAGATGACCTAAAGAAAAACCTTTTACTTTTTATACAGCAAAATTTTGAATATCAAGTATATAAAACAAAACGATTACCGCGGCAAAAACTCGCTAAGGTCAAACCTGACTGCTTTGCCATATTAATCGCCATACTGGTTGGGGCTGAAATACACGCCAGCAAGGCAATATTCAGTTGAGCACACTTACGAATCAACTCATAACTGGCGCGGCTGGTCATCACGACAAAACCTTGATTTACATCATAATGATGTTCTGCAATATAACCCAATAGTTTATCTAAAGCATTGTGTCGGCCTACATCCTCAAACAAAGCCACTATTTCCCCCGCTTGAACCCATGCAGCCGCATGTGCACCGCCCGTCATTTGGGTGATTTTCTGTCGGGTATTGAGTTGAGCAATGGCTTGCGGAATTTGAACCAGCCATCCCTCACAAAGGGCTGTGGTAATTTGAGGTAAATCCAAATGAAGCTGCTGCAAACTTTCAATCCCACAGAGACCACAACCCGTGCGTCCAACCATCATCCGTCGATGTTGTTTTAGCGCCATAAAGGCCCGAGTAGAAATCGTCATTTCGACTTGAATCCCAAATTCAGTTTCGTTTATGTCTAAAGAATAAAGCTCTTTCAAACTCGTCAAAATACCTTCAGACAAGCTAAAACCTTTGGCAAAGACTTCAATATCGGCTGGCGTTGCCATCATTACCGCATGGGAAATCCCATTATAAACCAAAGCAATAGGATGTTCTTGCACCACAAAATCAGATTGTTCAACAGCTCTATTTTCACTTAAACGCTGAATATCAACCGTTTCATAGCCCAGAGAACTCAACTTAGACGCCCGAATATCCATAATAATTTTCCAATCTTCCCTAAACACCAAACCCTTCAATCATGAAAAAAATGACACCTGCAAATCAGGCGTCATTTCAGCATTGAATCAACTAACCTCTCGATTCACGATCTGATTGGCATCTTCAGGATCAACCGCTTGTGCCAAGTTGAAATGTTCAGGCGCTTGGCCTGCATGCAAAATCACAGGCACGCTTTTCGAAGCTGGTATTTTGGCGTATTTATCATGGCTACTAAGTGCAACCAATGGATTGGTTTCCGGATAATAGGCTGCGAGGCTACCCCTTGGAATGTTATACGGGACGATACGGAAGCTTTGAACCACACGTTTAACACCGTCCGAATAAATACTTTCGATATCCACCCATTGATCTGCAACAAAACCAGCCGCAGCGATATCTTCTGCATTCATAAACAAAACACGGCGCTGACCAAATACCCCACGATAACGGTCATCGAGTCCATACAAGGTTGTGTTGTATTGGTCATGTGAGCGTGTAGTCATTAGGGTATAGACTTTGGCCCCTGTATATTGTTCAGCGTATTTATTCTCTTTATCGGCATACACTTCAGCCAACGGCGTAATTAAGAACTGTGCCTTGCCTACAGGCGTATTCCACACATGTTGATTGGCAGGATGCTCTAAGTGAAAACCACCCGGCTGATAAACACGTGCATTAAAATCTTGGAATTCATCAAAGACCTCTTCAATCGAATCTCGAATACGATCATAACTTTCTACATACCATTTCCACTTGATATCACTGTCTGGCAAGACGGCTGCTGCCATACGCGCCACAATGTCAGGCTCTGAAAGTAGATTCTTAGAAGCAGGCTCATTACGCCCTGCTGAAAGATGCACATTACTCATAGAATCTTCAACACTCACTGCCTGTGGCCCATGCTGTTGCATATCAATTTCGGTACGGCCCAAACAGGGTAAAAGTAATGCCTCTTTACCACAAACTAAATGGCTACGATTCAACTTCGTTGCAATCTGTACTGTTAAATCACAACGACGTAAGCCTTCTTGTGTATACGGTGTATCTGGAGTGGCAACAGCAAAGTTACCACCTAAACCAATAAAGACTTTTACATCACCTTCATACATCGCCTGAATGGTATCCACCACGCCAAAACCATGTTCACGTGGCGACTTAATGCCGAATACTCGGTCCAGACTATCCAGCAATTTTGGGCTTGGTCGTTCATTGATCCCCATGGTTCGATCGCCCTGCACATTACTGTGCCCACGAATCGGTGCTAAGCCTGCCCCTGGACGACCAATATGCCCTCTTGCCAACATTAAGTTCGCGAGCATATGTACATTCGCAGTCCCGTGCCGATGCTGTGTAATCCCCATGCCCCAACAGAAAATGGCCGTTTTGGCATCCAAATACATTTTAGCTAAAGATTCTAAATGCTCAGGGCTAAGTCCCGTATGTGTATGAATATCGGACCATGCAGTACGATCAATTTCTTCCATCATGGCATCGAAACCAACCGTATTCATCTCAATAAAAGATCGGTCAAAAACGCTCTTTTTCCCAGCTGCCAGTGTTTGAATGTCCCATTCACGTAAATGTTTCAGCATTCCGAACATGAGTGCATAATCACCACCCACGTTGGGTTGGAAATAATAACGACTAATGGTTGTACTGCCATTGGTCATCATCTCAACAGGTGCTTGCGGATCTTGGAAACGTTCTAAACCACGTTCTTTTAAGGG
Source organism: Acinetobacter sp. CAU_H_S139_7 (assembly GCF_058599305.1). Classification (NCBI taxonomy): domain Bacteria; kingdom Pseudomonadati; phylum Pseudomonadota; class Gammaproteobacteria; order Moraxellales; family Moraxellaceae; genus Acinetobacter; species Acinetobacter sp. CAU_H_S139_7. The sequence continues at coordinate 1,004,882 of NZ_CM178651.1, read as the reverse complement.
ATTAATGGCAACAATATTGCCACCACGCCGTGAAACTTCTCGTAAAGTCCCCAACATCCGCGGATGGTTGGTGCCCGGATTATGCCCAAAACTGAAAATCGCATCGGCGATATCAAAATCTTCTAAAGTCACCGTTCCCTTACCCAAACCAATTGAGTCACGTAAGCCAACACTGGTGGTCTCATGGCACATATTGGAACAGTCTGGAAAATTATTGGTACCAAAAGAGCGGACAAAGAGTTGATACAGAAATGCTGCTTCATTACTGGCACGACCCGAAGTATAAAATGCCGCTTGATCTGGATGATCCAAGGCATGTAAATGTTTTGCAATTAAGGCAAAAGCATCGTCCCACGAGATAGGCACATATTTATCGGTCGCGCTGTCATAGCGCATTGGGTCAGTTAGACGACCTGAATCTTCAAGCAAGAAATCACTTTGTTCAGACAGCCAACTGACCGTATGGGTCGCAAAAAATTCAGGTGTAACACGTTTTGAAGTGGCTTCAAAGGCAACGGCTTTTGCACCGTTTTCACAAAAGTTAAAGGCATGTGCATCTTTCTTTTCAGGCCATGCACATCCTGGGCAGTCAAAACCCGTGGGTTGGTTAATATTGAGAAGCGTAATCGCACCTTTTTTGAAAACTTCCTGTCTTTTCAAGTTTCTTGCAACACTTAATAATGCGCCCCAACCACCCGCAGGATTGTTATAAGGCTCTATTCGTGCATAGCTGGTTTCTTCATCGTCATGCTTTTTATCTTCAGTGTTTTCCATCTCACCGCCCTCAATATTTATCTTCGGTAAAAAGTTCTGCAATGATCAATTCACTGTTCGCTTTGCTCATTCTTGCAAGCGATTTGGATTGCTCATCCCTTTTTTATTGCTCTTTTCTTATTCATCATGCCCGCGTTTCTTGGCACCATTCCAAAAACACTTCTGATCAAAAATATCACCCTTTTGATATGCAATTTCAATAGATGAATTATTACAAAAGACAATGACTTGATGGATCGTGTTCGAGGAATACCCTCTCATTTTTTGAAAATGAATGAACTAAACAGCTTCAAGACCCCGTTTGATCTTTAAAATAAAACATTTCATACTCTGCTTATAAAAACTAAATCGTATGTAAATACGAGGTGGAGCGACTATGGACGGTTCGACGACTACACGCTTAGAACATAGTTCAGCGCAACTGATCGATCAATTTGGCCGTCATAAACATAAACTCCGAATCTCACTGACAGATCGTTGTAACTTTCGTTGTAGTTATTGCATGCCCGATAGGCCGGAATGGTTGGCAAAAAAAGACATCTTGAGCTTTGAAGAGCTTTTAACCTTTTGTGAAATGATGGTGGGGCTAGGCATTCGGCACATCCGCTTAACAGGTGGTGAGCCTTTGATGCGTCAAGGCGTAGTCAATTTTATTGATGCTTTGAATCGGCTCAAGCCACAGGGTTTAGAACGTATTTCCATGACCAGTAATGCTTTCTATTTAAACAAGTATGCACGAGCGCTAAAAGAAGCAGGACTAGATGATCTTAATATCAGCCTCGATAGCATTCATGCAGACACGTTTATGAACATGACCAAACGTCCGATAGCACCTGTTCTCGAAGGCATTTCGGCAGCACAACAAGCCAATCTTCCGATAAAATTAAACTGTGTTTTAGTCGCAGGACAAAATGATCATGAAGTGCTTGAACTGACTCAATGGGCTTATCAGCAGAAGATCGCATTACGTTTTATTGAATATATGCCTTTAGATCAACCTGAGCACTGGCAGCCTCAAAAAGTCATCACTGAAGATGACATTATCCAAACTCTTAAGCCTCATTTTCAGATTCAGAAACAAGCCAGACAACATGACCCTGCAACCATTTATCTGCTTAATGATCAGTACACATTAGGCATTATTTTCACCATCAGCAAACCATTCTGTCAAAGCTGTGACCGTTTACGTATCACTGCAACGGGAGAGCTTTTTACCTGTTTATTTGCCAACAAGGGAACACCGCTACGTCATTTACTTCAACAAAAAGATCCCGCTTTATTACAGGCCCAGATTCTGAACGCGGTATGGCATAAAAAAGCAGGGTTTATTGAACATCAGCACGCCCCAACGCGCAAAATCAGTATGCATGCCATAGGGGGTTAATCAACTGGTTAATTTTGAGTTTGTCAGTCATTCGACTGTATCCGCTTTTATTTTTGTGTTATCTAAATACGTCATAAACTTTTTCTCTTGATCGAACAGTTTCACGTTAAATCAACACTTCAATGTTTCGGAATACTTTATGAAAAACGTTGGCATGAAGCCAGAAAGCTATCGCGTTGCAACTGCAAGCTCCGAACTGCTTGCCCCTGCACATTGTTTACAACTTCTTGCCGACGGCAATACCGAAAAAGGTGATGCTCTCAAAACAGCCCGCATTGCTGGGATTTTAGCCGCAAAACGTACCGATGAACTGATTCCGCTGTGCCATCCGCTACCTATTTATCGTGCCGATGTCGATTTTGAACTACTTGTCGACCGTGTGATTATTCGTGCAACCGTTGAAACGATTGGGCCAACAGGTGTAGAAATGGAAGCGTTGACCGCTGCCAGTATTGCGGCTCTCACCATTTACGACATGCTCAAACCCCATTGCGAACCGCATGAGTTGATCATTCAGCAATGTAAACTCGATCTGAAAAAAGGCGGAAAATCACACTTTAAACGTCATTTGCGTCAGCCTGTTTCTGCGGCAGTATTGGTTCTATCAGATACCGTTGCCGCAGGGCGTAAACCAGATACTGCTGGCCGCTCCGTCGTCGAGACCTTAACCGAAGCTGGTTTTGATCCAATTCACTATCAAATTTTACCTGACGAAGCCGATCAGTTAAAAGCATTGGTCTTAGAGCTCACTCAATCTTATGCTTGCATTATTACTGTAGGCGGAACAGGCATCGGCAAGCGTGACATTACAGTAGACACACTTGAGCCTTTACTTGAACGTGAACTCAATGGCCTGATGGAAGCCGCACGTGCTTTCGGACAAAAACGTACCCCTTATGCTGCGATGTCACGTGGCGTTGCAGGTTTTATCGACCGTTCATTGGTGATTACCCTTCCGGGCAGCCGTGGTGGTGCAAGTGAATCTATGGCAGCCATTTTACCTGCTTTGGTCCATATTTTTGATGTCTGCCGTGATCTACCCCATCCGGGAGGTTATGAATGAGTTGCTCTGGCGTTGGTTTAATTACACTCGATCAAGCTCTTGAACACTATAGCACCGTCCAAACATTGCCTGTTGTTACTATGCCTTTAGTACAAGCACATCGATATGTTTTAGCGGCAGATGTTTTATCAACAGTTGCCTTGCCTCTATTTACCCAAAGTGCGGTTGACGGCTATGCGCTGCGCTCTGAAGACTTGCAAGCAGGAATTACTCGCTTTGAATTGGTTGGTGAAATTCGTGCAGGTATTGAAGAACATATTGAAATTCAAACAGGACAAACCGTTCGTATTTTTACTGGGGGCAAGCTGCCAAACTCAGCAGATACTGTGGCTCGACAGGAAATTATCACGCGTGGCCATAAACAAGCGACTCTAACTCAAGCTTTGGACAAAGGCGCAGACATTCGCTATCAAGGTGAGGAGTTATCCATCGGAACAACACTTGCACAGCAAGGCCAGCGTTTAGGCAGCGGTTTAATTGCAGCACTCAGTATGGCGGGGGTTCAGCATGTCGAGGTTTATCGCCAACCTAAAATTGCAGTGCTTATTACCGGTGATGAAGTCAGTACGCAACTGGACAATCAATCTAAAGTGTTCGATGCCAATGCGCCAATGATCCGTACTTGGCTTAAAGAACAGGGTTTTGCTGAAGTGCATTTAGAGCATGTGATTGATGATGAGAAGATACTCACACAAGCGCTCTCGAATGTCATGAATCATTATGATGTAGTCATTACTACAGGCGGTGTTTCGGTAGGCGATTATGACTTGATTCGACCTGTTTCAATGGCTTTAGGTGCAACAGAGATTTTTTGGCAAGTTGCGCAAAAACCGGGTAAACCATTGTATTTTGCTGAATATCAGACAGACCATCATCATTCTTATTTGATTGGTTTGCCTGGGAACCCTGCTGCTGTACTCACCTGTCTTGCTGTACATGTATCGACATTATTGGCGGCTTTACAGGGAGTTACGTCTCCTGCACCCGCGTGGAAAAAAGCTCGCTTCAACGACAGCATTAGACAAGACAGCCGTGAGCAACTGGTTCGCATGGTATTAGATGTCAACGAATTTGGACAATTAACCGTTTCCAAACTCGGCAAACAACAATCCCACATGCTCAGTAATTTAAATCGAGCCAATAGTATAGTTCGAATCCCTGCTCGATCTGATGCCCCTGTAACATTGGACTATGTCGATTTCATCTCGATCTAAGAACATCGATTAGATAGTAATACAAACCAAGTGCTTTTTGCACACGGTCTAAGGCTTGGACAGCTTTGTCTTAGACCGTACATCTCAATATTGAACGATCGTTATTGATACCCCTATACACGGATGTTAGGTCAAAATCATGCAAAACTACCCAGCAACAACACTGGTGATTTTAGCGGGTGGGAAAGCCACACGAATGAATGGGGTCAATAAGCTTTTGCAAAGATTTTAGACTATTGTTTTGATGTACTGCTAAGTATAGCCCCTAAAAAAAAATGGATTATAGGGGTACAGCATGGAACAAATTGAAACAAGAGAAAGGCAGATAATACAGTATTTATAGGTGTTTGAGGCTATGTTGGTATGTATTGAAATAGGTAAATGGTGCGCTCAGCGTGCATCTAAACCAGCATACAAGCAATTGTATTTATAATATATTTTAAACTCAATAAATATAAGTAACGCAAAATGTAACGCATAAAATAATTTCAATGGCTTTCCGAAAAGAGATGCGTGAATCTCATGCGCATCTACCTTTTCCATGATAATGGCCTTCTAATTAGAGAATTCCATATAACTCATCAACAAAAGATTCTATGCTTTTGATACTTGAATCTAAGAATGGTAACAAGTCAATCTCTTCATCACCGACTAATATTTTTCTATCTTTAGTAATTTTAAAATTAATTGGAACAGCACCCTTTTTAGTTATATTTACCTCACCTTTATTTACAACGAAATCATCTATTTTTTGACCACTCACTGAGCAATTCGTAAAAGTAATATTTGATGACTCACCGCAAGCATGTAATAAACTCATACCACCAGCAGCTATCATTACCGATTTGACCTTCTCTTGATCACTTTTAATGTCTATCGCATTTTTATGCTTAGTATGATTGGTCAAATCACATAAAGTTTTAAGCCACTCCCCATCTGATTCAAAATTGTGTAATTTTTTAATTTCAGCAAAGATATCTGGTCTTTCTGTCTGTAGTAAAGGTAGGTTTTTCTGCATGGAATCGACTAAAGTTTCGAGGTTTTTTCCATATGGAAAATAAAATCTAACTTTAGGAGCGCTCAATTTTGAATTTATATCTTGAGCAGCATATTCAAGACAACTTCGCAGATGCTCTAGTATTGTTTTAACTTTTGGCGGTGGAATCTTCTTGTAACTACTTATTAGTAAAAAGGTTCCTTTTACATCTTCAAGTAATTCATATATAGAATCTTTTCTCATCTTTCTTCATTCTGATAAAGTATTTTTCCTTATGTTAATAGCAAATGAGTAATTAATGAATCTTAAAATGAAGTAAGCAATACTTAAAAACCATGCTTTAATGTTACATAACAAATATCAATAAAAGACTGAAAATTAACGTTATCTTTATGTTTTTACTATGATTTGTAAAAGTTCCTGCAAAATAAATGCAAAATTCCTGCAAAACTATTATCGAAAATATAGAAAAGATTGACCATTTTGACGCGCCAGAATTGTTTACTTTTGCTAGTATCACATAACAAATGAACCACTTTATAAGAATCCAAATATGCATGATTGGCTCTACTTCCATATAAATTTTCTACATAGCATTGCCGAACCTTTTTACAAAGAACCTGGTTGGTCGCTTGGCTTAAAGCATAATTTCGTAGTTTTAAGTAATACTTATAGCTAAAGAATTTCTATAAAAATTTTAATTTATCATCACGTTTATTTAGAATAATATTAGTGGGTGCATTAATGATTAAATTTAGTAAATATCTGATTGGCGTACTAACCTGTTATATATTCATAAATACAGGACATGCTCAAGTAACTATATACACTCCCAAAAATGATTTAGGTTGGCAAGGTTTTGACATACACTATGTTGCATTTGATGGTGACGGAAAAACTTCAAATAAAGAATTTGATAAAAGAATGAAGACTCAGGTCAATATTTTAAATTCTTATTATTCGGACAAACTTAAAGCTAAACAAAATTTAAATGAGCAACTTCAAGTTGAATGTGACTATCTTACTGATGCAAAAAATCTTCTTGCTGTGTATCTGAATCGATATCCCAAATTGTTGCAACAACCAGAAGCCAAAATTCTTTTTTATAAATCGCGCGAATACTATGATCACTTCGAGGAAAACGACTCGAAATGTAACACTTTGGGATAGGATAATCAGTAAATGAAAACCAAGTTTTCGTCACGCATGGAAGTGCAGTAACTTTTGCATTGTGCCGCTACAAGAATTCTACGAACCAAAATACATCAATGGTAAGCCTCACTGGTACATCATCAAACGTACAGATGATCAACCTTTTACTGTCGCAGGGATCTATGATGTGGTGGTGATGGAATAGCTGAATAACCCATTGATGTTAAATAATAAACTCACGATACGGGAAAACCTGAGGGACTTCCGGATTGACTCCTTATTAAATATTTTTATCTAAATCAATATCTTATAGTCTAAAAACTTCCATTGCTTACAGTTCCTTGTATAGACATTTTATGGGATTTAACAGTTTTTATCTTCTACTGCCATCAAACGTACTTTGTTATCAATCAAATTTGAAGAAATATAAATATCAACTAGAAGTCCCCAGCCCCCTTATGCTGTAAAATATAATTTGGCACTTGAGGATGCTTTTTTATCTTAAATCACTTATCCAACTGCTCAATAACGCCGTCCAACTCGTCCTATTCTTCTAACATATCTAATTGCCCGATCTTGTATTTGTATATTCCCCATCACATGGAAAACACTGAATGCCTGTTTATGAACGCCAAAGCTCAATAAGTGCATATTGTTTTATAAATACACAGTAATCAGATAGATATCATTTAACGAAATGAGACTTTCCAGCGTTATGAAATATTCAATTACAAACAAGTGAAAATAAACATGAGTACACGGAGCAAGATTTTATTATTTAAAATATATAAATTACAATAGCTTATAATTTAAATATGGTGCGCTCAGCGGGACTCGAACCCACGCCACAGGCTTCGGAGACCTGTACTCTATCCAGTTGAGCTATGAGCGCGCGAGCACATCATATCAAAAAAAATCACAAGGTAAAGCATCTATATAGCTTAGAGTGATTTTCCTGCTTATGCTTTATACAATGTTCCATATCTGCAACACAGAATTGCGAGTAGATTACTTGGTTTATTAGGCATAATCGCTCACAATAGTGCCACTATTAATCATTCGAGAATTTCATGACTGATGCATTGACGTTAAGAGATTTGTCCAAAACCTATAAAAATGGGTTTCAGGCTTTAAAAGGCATCGATTTAACTGTTCCTGAAGGTGAGTTCTATGCCCTTCTTGGACCAAATGGTGCAGGCAAATCTACAACGATTGGTATTATCAGTTCATTGACTAAGAAAACCTCAGGCACTGTCGAAATTTTTGGACATAATCTCGATACACACCCCTCTCAAGCGAAACAGTGCTTAGGAGTTGTACCTCAAGAGTTTAACTTCGGTCAGTTTGAAAAAACCTTCGATATCTTAGTCACACAAGCGGGATATTATGGTATTCCTAAAAAAATTGCGGAAGTTCGTGCCGAAGAATATTTAGAAAAACTCGGCTTATGGGAAAAACGCGGTGTTCAAGCCCGTATGCTTTCAGGTGGTATGAAACGTCGCCTGATGATTGCCCGTGCCATGATGCATGAACCGAAACTCCTTATTTTAGATGAACCCACAGCAGGGGTTGATATTGAGCTACGTCGTTCGATGTGGGACTTCCTCACAGAAATGAACAATAAAGGCACATCGATCATTTTAACCACACACTATTTAGAAGAAGCAGAAATGCTGTGTCGTCGAATTGCCATTATTGACCGTGGTGTGATTAAAGAAGACACCAGCATGAAAAATTTCCTCAATCAACTCAATGAGGAAACCTTTATTTTTGATTTGGCCGCACCGATTGAACCAATTCATATCGACATTATTGGGGTTCGTTTCCATTTAGTCGACGCCGTGACTTTAGAGGTGACTATGGATAGAGCGCATACCCTCAATGACTTATTTCAATTGCTCGAATCGCAAGGGATCCAAGTTCGTAGTATGCGGAACAAATCCAACCGTTTAGAAGAACTGTTTGTGAAGATGGTCGAAAAAAATCTCGAAGGAACTACGCCATGAACTTAAATCAACTTAGCGTAGCTTTATATACTTTGGTGTATAAAGAAATTCGCCGCTTTATGCGCATCTGGCCGCAAACTTTACTTCCACCTGCCATTACCATGAGCTTGTACTTTGTGATATTTGGCAATTTGGTCGGCTCTCGTATTGGTGAGATGGGCGGTTTTAGCTATATGCAGTTCATCGTGCCTGGACTGATTATGATGGCGGTGATTACCAACAGTTACGCTAACGTTTCTTCGAGCTTTTTTAGTGCCAAATTTCAAAAAAGTATTGAAGAGCTGATCATGAGTCCTGTACCTTTGCATGCCATTTTATGGGGCTTTGTCTTAGGCGGTGTCTGTCGTGGGGTCTTGGTCGGTATCATTGTGACAGCCATGAGTTTATTTTTTACTGACCTTTATATTACCAATTGGTTTGTTACCATTTACACCGTCTTGGTCACCTCGTTCTTATTTTCACTGGGTGGTTTTATCAATGCGGTGTATGCCAAATCTTTTGATGACATCTCCATCATCCCAACATTTGTGCTGACGCCTTTAACTTATTTAGGTGGCGTATTTTATGCCATTTCAGCACTCAGCCCTTTTTGGCAAAATTTATCGTTGATCAATCCGATTGTGTATATGGTCAATGCTTTTCGTTTCGGTATCTTAGGTCATAGTGATGTTAACGTCGTCGTCTCCCTATCTGTTATGACCATATGCTGTGCAGTGCTTTATGGCATTGCTTACTATTTACTTTCTCGTGGTTCAGGAATGCGTGAATAATGAGTGTAGAACATTCTCTTTTGGGTAAAGACACCAATTACCCTACAACTTATCAACCCGATATTCTTTTTCCTATCGCCCGTGCTACAGCACGTGAGCACTATGCGCATGTTGAAGGTATTCAACAAGGTAAAGACTGGTGGCATGTTTTTGAAATTTCTTGGTTAAATCACCATGGTGTTCCGCAAGTTGCCATTGGTCGCATCAGCCTGCCTGCCACCTCGCCCAACCTCATTGAGTCAAAATCATTAAAACTCTACTTTAATAGCATGAACTTTACTCAGTTTGAGTCTAAAGCTGCATTTAAAGCAACGGTTGAACAGGATTTATCGGCGGCGGCTGGCGCAGATGTGAATATTGATCTTTTTCATGTCGATGATGTGGAAATTAGTCAACCTGAAGGTATCTGTATAGATGAACTGACTCCGACCCAATTGGAAAATCATCCCAATGCACATCTGTTGACATTAGATGACGCTGCGGAAGATGTTGAAGTACAGATTTACTCACATTTACTCAGAAGTAACTGTCCAGTCACTGGACAACCTGATTGGGGCACGGTATTTATCCGATACAAAGGTAAAAAGCCTTGTTATAACAGCATACTGGCTTATATTATCTCTTATCGTCAGCACAACGGTTTTCACGAACAATGTGTGGAACAAATATTTGCCGATATTTGGCAAAATTTGAAACCTGAAAAGCTGATGGTGTACGCAGCTTATACACGCCGTGGTGGTTTAGACATTAACCCTTGTCGTGTGTCAGATGTGTCATGGATGCCCCGCCCAATTCGATTGGCGCGACAATAAAATAAAGAACATTGAGGTTAATACACGATGCCATTTTTTGGTTTTATTCCATCGACTGAACTTTTACAGACTATTCAAACTGCTCAGCAGAAGAAAGACTCAAGTGAACCTTTATATCCACTTCGAGACAAAACAGCACTACTGATCAATGATGAAATTATTGATGCCATTTTGACTGAGTTAGTACGTCGTTTCCCACCGAGTGATAAACGAGACACAGCCGAGAAACTAGCTGGCTATATTAAGTCAACAGTTGCGGTTCTGTTGAAGCAGCTTTTAGGCAAATCATCGAATGATGTGGTTCAAGCATCGATTCAGTTTTCTGAAAAAAGCTTGTTTAAAGATGCTGAAGGTCAGTTCCGTGTGGGTGAAGCGTTAGATGCAAGCTTAGTGACCAACCTCAAATATAACTATGCTGAAATTAAAGCAGGCAATGAAGTAGATAAAGCCGCGTTAACTGAACTATATAAACAGTTTGCTGAAGCGACTGTACGCCACTTCATGAATGACTTTAATAAAACCCTCGATTTGGGCATGATTAAGCGTAAAGCGGCCGATATCGGTTCTGCAGCTGTCATTAAAGCAGTGCATATTGCTGCCAATAAAATCATCCCTAATCTAACCAAAGATGAACTTTTAGCTTTAGCTGAATATCACGACACCTTATTTCATGCTTAAGTGCTAAAAGTCTTTCGAGGCTTTTCAGATCAAAATGACTCTACTTGTGTAGGGTCATTTTGGTTTCTAAGCTGTGATTTCTTGCTCTTTATATAAAGTCCATATATAAGCTGAGACCAGATCTTTTTGTAATTGTCACTAGACCCTAAACACTACAATTTTAATTGCCTCTATATAAGGAATACTTTTTATATCAGTCAGTAAAACTTGACTTATATAGTCACGTAAATATTCTGCCTGAAAAACTGTACCATTTTGATTGATCTGTCCTTTATATAGGCTGAGTTTGTCTTTTTTTGTATACCTATTTGCCCGCTTCAGTACAGACAATGTTATCTTAAAGCCTATTCACGCTAGACTCCGTTCACAAGAATTTCGACATAACAGAAACGCGAACTATGGGCATTCCCCTATTCGCTTTGCTCCACTGCCAATAACGACTCTGGAAATTAGACTTCTATGTTAAATTTAAACTTTTATAACAAAGTTAAACGTTTACCTTTATTGATTGGCGCTTTGTCGATCACCAGTTTTTGCCAAGCCAACGATTTCGCTTCTCATCCTGACTATTACAGCTTTAAACAAAAAACCATGCAAAATTATGGTCTGTCTGCTGAACAAGTTGATTGGGCGATGAATGGTTCTAAAAATGTACCCAACATCATCAACATTATGAACCGCCCTGGTGAAAGTAAACCGTGGTACGAATATAAAACCAATTTTATGGCAGAAAGCACCATTCAACGTGGTGTCCGTTTTAAAGCACAGTACGCAGATACTTTAAACCGCGCCGAACAACAATTTGGTGTACCGCAATCAGTCATTCTCGGCATTTTAGGGGTAGAAACAGGTTTTGGGAGCAATAAAGGTAATTTTGTGACCCGTGATGCCTTAGCCACTTTAGGTTTTGGTTACGAACGCCGTAAGCAATATTTCCAAGATGAACTCAGTGCTTTAATCGCATGGAGCTATAAAGATGGCGTGCCAACCAACTCGGTTGTAGGTTCGTATGCAGGTGCAGTTGGCTATCCACAATTTATGCCTAGCAATATTCCAAAGTTTGGGGTGGATTATGACGGCAATGGTCATGTCGATTTACGAAATTCAGCAGTCGATGCGATTGGTTCAATTGCCAACTATTTAGCAAATCATGGCTGGCAACGTAATCAGCCAATTGGATTCGCAGCACGCTATAGTGGCTCGAATCCTGAAGCGGTCATTGCCAAAGATTTAACTTTACCGACACCTTATGGCGTTTTAAAAAATCAGGGCATTCAACCGACCAATCCGATTGTCAAAATCGATGATTTAGATATGGTGAATGTGATCCAACTACAGGAAAATTATGGGCAAAGTTATTACATCACTTACCCTAACTTTCAGGTGATTACGACCTATAACAAGAGCCGTATGTATGCGACTGCAGTGTGGCAATTAGGGGCTGAAATTGCTAGCCGATAGGGCTAGCTTTTTACTCAAGCTTGAGATGTCAATAAAAAAATATTTAAAAATGATGTAAATTCCGGCATTTTTCACACCTTGTTACAATATTGATTATTTTTTAATCAAAAAATGTTCGGTTTATGTAGTTTTTATCGTTATTTTAATTAAACACTAGACATGCTTATGACTGCATGAATATTATCCATTTCGTCAAATGTTGTTGCAAAAGTGAATTAACAGGCAAGTTTTTTTATCTTTCAACCACTTAGTTTAAAGAAAAAAGTATTGTCTTTTGGAGTTTATAAATGCAGTCTTCACTTAAATATATACTGGCCATTGCCTCGACCATCGCGCTGAGCCAATCGCAAGCAGAGATGGTTCAGTCATCATTTACCAATGATAACGATAACTCTCGCCTAGCTGCGCGTGTCTTGAATAAAGATGCTCAAGGCTTCAACTCACACTTCTCAAATTTAAATAGCCTTTCAATCACTGAACGTTCAGGCGATAAGATTCGTCGCGAAACAATCGCTGCAAAAATTGAGATCCCTGAAGAAGAGCCTTCAGTGATTGAAAAGTTAAATACTGTTGCATCAAATACAGTACGTAAGTTTAGTCAAACGGGCATGGCGTCTTGGTATGGTCGTCAGTTCCACGGTCGTAAAACAGCAAGTGGTGAAACATTCGATATGAATGCATTAACTGCAGCTCACCGTAGCTTGCCGCTAAACTGTTTTATTCGTGTAACGAATAAAACCAATGGTAAAAGTGTTGTGGTTAAAGTAAATGACCGCGGCCCATTCCACGGTAACCGCGTGCTTGATCTTTCTTATGGCGCTGCTAAGCAACTGGGTATTACCAATGCCGGTACTGCGAAAGTCAGCATTGAACGTATTGATGGACCAAACTCTTAAGACTCTTTCCTACAGCACGCATTTGACAGCAAAGCCACAGTAATGTGGCTTTTTTATTGTCCTATCTTTGCCTAATGTTTTACACAATCGTAAACAGCTCGATCTCCATCATTTGATCCCTCCCAGATGCTTAGTTTGAATAAGATGCGAAATCTAATCGATCCGATTTTTTGAAGTGAGTGTGCTCACATCTTTACAGCGGTGGAAGACTAGAAAAATTAAATATTTTCTCAGCTCATTCTTATCTGATCAAAGCCAATTTTTCTACCTACCCTGAACTCTAGTTTTATGCATTCGTCAAATTAGAATGATTTTATGAATTACCTAGTAAATTAAGCGCCATTTTTACGATATTGGACTCACTATTACCCTGCTTGTTTTTGTATAATTGAGCCAATTGTATGGACCAAAACTCAAAAGAAAAGCATCTTCTTTCTTCAAAGTTCTCAAACCCCGCCTCATTTGCTCTATTTTCAACTTTTCTAGTTCCCCAACCAAAGCTACGCCAATTTGATAGACATAGAAAGAATCGCAAATGGTGAGCATTTAGAGCAACACAAATTTAAAAGCAATGAAAAAGATCGGGCTCGCACACTTTTTTATCCTTTTTTCGGTATTTTATGGGCCTATTTGCTGATGAAATGCTAGAAATCGAATAACAGATTCAGACCGTAAAAAAATCCTAAACTCAGCAAAATACTGAGCAATAATTTTCTCGTCAAAAGAGTGGTTAACAGCGTAAAAATTGCACCATAAAAATAGCTATTTTCAAATATCCCTTTCCAGTGTCCACCTTCAAAAAAAACCAGTGGCAAACAAATCGAAACCATAAGGCAAGGCGCCGCATATTTCAGCATGCGTGTCGCAAATTTAGGCAGGCGAATTTGAGTTTTAGGCTCTAAAAATAAATACCGATTAAAAAAAGTCACACAGGTCAAACTCAAAACAAATAACCAGGTCATGTTTTAGTCCTCCGCTTGATCAAAAAACGCAGCAACCCACATACCACTAAACCCAGCCAGCAAAATAGCTGATCCGAGTTCTAACCAACTCAAAATCAACACCATGATCGACGAACTCACCACGCCATAAATTGCAGCTTTATTTTGAATCAGCATCACTGCCATAACCAAGAACACCACCACAATTGAAAATTCTAAGTGGAGAGTTGAAAGATCAGGTACTTTATTTGCTAGCAAAATACCCATTAGACTAAACAACACCCAACTGACATAAAAGCTGAATCCTGCACCCAACATATAGGCATAAGACGGCTTTTCCTTCAGCATCGCGGTGGCGTAGAGTTCATCGGTTAGCAAAAAGCCGATGCTCAGTCTTCTTTTGAGTGACCATGGCTTCACCTCCTCTCTTAAACTCAGTGCATAAATAAAGTGCTGACTGGTTAAAAAAAATACGGTGATCAGAATACTCAGTAAAGATGCACCCGTCATGAGCATACTCAAACTGACCAATTGTGCCGCACCTGCAAACACTAACGCTGACATGCCTACAGCTTGCATGACACTCAGGCCCGCATTAATCGCTGCTGAGCCTGCCAATATTCCCCATGGAATAACGGCGACTGAAAGCGGCAACATATCCTGTACACCACGGAAAAAGCTTAAACTTTTTTGTTGGATCAATTACGACTGCACAGCAGACTCCATTTTTCAATTCGCTAGAGTCAATATGCGGCATACCTTAGATGGCTTTCTTGTATGAAATTGCTGTTATTTTAAATTTTATGTGCCAGATATTGCGCAGGCGTACAGCCCAAAGACTTTTTAAAATGACGAGTGTAATGGCTTTGATCGGAGAAACCACAGAGTTGTGCGACTGTCGCAATCTCGCAGCCTTGTTTAAGTAAATATAATGATTTACGTAATCGAAACTGTACCAACCATGCATGAGGTGGAAGTCCAGTAAACTTTTTAAATTGACGTAATAAATGCCATGGGCTCATCCCGACGACAGCGGCGAGCTCGGCCAGTTGATGCTCTCTTTCAGGTTCCGCAGCAAGTAGTTCTTGTACCAAGACCACTTTACGCTGTGCTTCGGGCAAGTCTTTTAATATTTTTTTAGATTGATTATAACGGCTTAATAAATAAGCCAAAGTTGAAATATATAAACTCTGCTTAAACAGTGTATTTTTAGGCTGTAATAACAAATCGAACAGCAAATTCAATTGTTCGGCTAGCCCTTCATCATGAACCACAGCTTGCGGAAACCACGGCATAGTGCCTGCTTCATGAAAAAAATCTTGACTCACCTCTTGAATCATTTCAGGGGTCGGATAAATTGCCCGATAACACCAACCAGTTTCAACAGCAGAAGAACCCGTATGTACCTCATCAGCATTCACTAAAATAATATCGCCTTGCGGCGCAATATGCTGATTCCCTGTGCGCAAAAAGGACTGTGCACCTTCATCAATTAAACCAATACAATAGCCTTCATGGGTATGTTTTGAAAACTGCGTATGCTGATAGGAGGCTTTTAACATTTCAAGACCATCAAGTTCCTGAACATGATGGTAATTTACAAATTCACTGGGTCTGATTTCGTGCATGAGTTGGCCTCTCCTGAACACTCAGCATACTGCGATTCAGCAAAACGTATAGAACAAAATTGCTCTACTACTGATAGGTTTTTCCTTGGTGTTTTAACCAACCACCTTCATGGCGCTGTTGTGGATCGTGATGTGTCCAGTGGATCACCCCGCCTTTTTCACTATATTCGTATTCACCATTGAAACCAACGGTATCGCCTTTTTGTAAGCGTTCAATGCGTGGTGCCAAATCAATATTATGTGCAACCAAAACCGTCATTGCATTAGGGAGTTCTACAATAAATTTTTGATGACGAGAACCATCATTATCATCTTTAAGCACAGCCACAACACGCCCTTGTGATTGAACTTGAATATTACTTTTCCGGTTTTGAAACGCTTGGGCAATTTTTGCTGTGCCATCAAGTACTTGATTTTGCGGTTGGCTGGTCTGTGTAGAGGGCTCTACCGCGACTGATGGTGTCGATGTTTGTAATTGATTTTCTTGAAGATCGATTCCGAAATATGCAGCAATCAATAGTATGATCACCGCGCCAATACTCAGGTTGGTTTTGTTGGCCACTTATCTACTTCCTCGTTTTATTTTTATTAATTGTATAAAAAAAGCCCCAAAGGGGCTTTTTTTACTCAAAATAATTTTTCAATTATTTTGCAGCAGCTTGAGCAGCAGCAACTTCTTCAGCGAAAGAAAGTTCAGCTTTTTTCTCAATACCTTCACCCACTTCAAAGCGAGCAAATTGAACAACTGTAGTACCAGTTGCTTTAAGAACGTCCGCAACTTTCTTGTCGTTGTCGATTACGTACATTTGACGATCAAGAGCAACTTCGTTCAAGTATTTCTCAACTGAACCAGTGACCATTTTCTCAACGATGTTTGCAGGCTTACCAGATTCGATTGCTTTAGCTTCAGCAATTTCTTTCTCTTTAGCGATAAGTTCAGCAGATACACCCTCAGCAGAGATAGCAACTGGGTTGAACGCAGCAACGTGCATTGCAATACCTTTACCAGTCGCAGCATCACCTGTGTAAGATACAACAACACCGATTTTTAAACCGTGTTTGTAAACTGCAAGGTTTTCGCCTTCAATGATTTGAGCACGACGAACTTGGATGTTTTCACCGATTTTTTGAACAAGAGCAATACGCGCTTCTTCTACAGTTGCACCATCTTCAAGTTTCAATTCAGCAATTTTAGCAGCATCAGTTTCGCCAGCAGCTAACGCAGCAGCAGCAACTTGAGCAGAGAAACCAGCAAAGTTTTCGTCTTTAGCAACGAAGTCAGTTTGGCAGTTTACTTCTAAAAGAAGCGCTTTGTTACCGTCTTGAGCGATAGTGATTGCGCCATCAGCTGCAATGTTACCCGCTTTTTTAGCCGCTTTAGCTTGACCAGATTTACGAAGGTTATCAATCGCTAATTCGATGTCACCATTCGCTTCTGTTAATGCTTTTTTACATTCCATCATTGCAAGACCAGTACGATCGCGCAATTCTTTAACCATGCTTGCTGTAACTGCAGTCATGTCAATCTCCTAAATACGGTAGAAAATGAATTCTTTTTAGAACAGAAACGGCCCAGAGCTGTCTCTTGGGCCGTCTGCATACATGACGCTTACTTTGCCACCATCACATGTCGCAAAAATGACAAGCTTACGTCAAACGCATTAAGCCTCAGGAGCTTCTTTAGCTTCTTCAACTTTAGCTTGTGCATTTGCTTGTGATTGAGCATATTCTTTACCAGCAAGAATCGCATCAGCCATAGCAGAAGCATACAAAGTAACTGCACGGATCGCATCGTCATTACCCGGAATAACGTAGTCTACGTTGTCTGGGTTAGAGTTTGTATCAACGATACCGATTACAGGAATACCAAGGTTTTTAGCTTCTTTAATTGCAATTGCTTCGTGATCAACGTCGATTACGAATAATGCGTCAGGTAAACCACCCATGTTCTTAACGCCGCCTAAAGCGCGTTCAAGTTTTTCCATCTCACGAGTACGCTCTAAAGCTTCACGTTTAGTAAGCTTAGCGAAAGTACCATCTTGAGATTGAGTTTGAAGGTCTTTAAGACGGTTGATAGATTGGCGAAGTGTTTTCCAGTTCGTCAACATACCACCTAACCAACGGTGATCAACATATGGTTGACCAGCACGTTGTGCTTGTTCACGGATGATGTTAGAAGCAGCACGTTTCGTACCAACAAACAATACTTTATTCTTTTTGCTAGCAAGGTTGTTAACAAAGTTCAAAGCATCATTTAACGCAGGAACAGTGTGCTCAAGGTTGATGATGTGAATTTTGTTACGCGCACCAAAGATGTATTGACGCATCTTTGGGTTCCAGAAACGTGTTTGGTGACCGAAGTGTGCGCCTGCTTGAAGAAGGTCGCGCATGCTTACGTTGTAATCTGCCATTTTCTTTACCTTAAAGTTTGGGTTAGGCCTCCATATATCCGCATCCTCCACCCTAACGGGCACCCAGAGAAATGTGTCGATATATGTGCGGATTTTATTGCCCCATCGCACAAAGCCCGTGAAATTTATTCACGAAAAAGCATTTGATAAAATGGGCGGCTATTTATACCATAGTCACACACAAATTTCCAAAAGTTTTTAGAGATCATGAACAGTACTTACGAAGCACCCCGTCGACTCATCAAAAGCACTGAAGATATCGAAAAGATGCGTGTGGCTGGACGACTGGCGGCTGAAGTCTTGGATATGATCAAGCCACATATTAAACCAGGTGTGACTACACTTGAGTTAGATACGATTTGTCACGATTATATTGTCAATAAACAAGACGCGATTCCAGCATGTTTAGGTTACGGTGCAGCACCGGGTCGCCCTGCTTTCCAACATGTGATTTGTACGTCTGTAAACCATGTGGTCTGTCACGGCATTCCTTCAGATGCAAAAGTGTTGAAAAAAGGCGATATTTTAAATATTGATGTGACGGTCATTAAAGATGGTTTCCACGGCGATACCAACATGATGTACATCGTGGGTGGCGAAACTTCTATTCTTGCGAATCGTTTATGTAAAGTGGCACAAGAAGCGATGTACCGTGGAATAGCAACAGTGAAGCCAGGTTCAACCATTGGCGACATTGGTCATGCCATTCAACAATATGTCGAATCGGAACGTTTTGGTGTCGTGCGTGAATACTGTGGTCACGGTATTGGAACTGTGTTCCATGACGAACCTCAAGTCTTACACTATGGTCAACCAAACTCAGGCATGATTTTAGAAGAAGGCATGACCTTTACCATTGAGCCAATGGTCAATGGTGGTGACTGGAAAACTAAATTACTGGGCGATAAATGGACGGTAGTGACCAAAGACCATAGTTTGTCTGCACAGTATGAACATACGTTGTTGGTCACTAAAAACGGGGTTGAAGTGTTAACTGCACGTCCTGAAGAAGATTTATCACGTTTTCAGTCTTAAATAATGTCATTGGCATGAAATATGATGCCATCTGTCAAAAAGACCACCTACTGGTGGTCTTTTTTATGACTAAGCAAATATTGGATTTGAAATTTATTCTTTATTTTACAAACAGCTAGAATTAAAAAATATTCAACAGTAGCTTTCTATTACATTCATTCACCTGTAACAAAGATTGCAAGCAAGTAACACGATCACACAAAATGGGTTTTGATATTCACAAATGTCAAAAACACATGTCCTTCAAAAACAACAGCTTTATCGTAGCAGCAACCTTAATAATACGCTCTATAAAAACGAATAGCTAATTTGGACATGGAGTCCCAGAATGAAAAAAACATTGCTTTGTGTAGCAACGTCTCTTGCTGCCTTGCCTATGCTCACACATGCAGATTCACCTTATTTTAGTCTACAAGATGGTGATGGATTTAAACGCTTTTCTGTATCGGTCGGTGCTTTACACGTCATGCCACAAGGTAAAGCTCAACCCTTCCGAGTTAACACATCAGTTAAAGAAGGTGAAACTGCAAAAGTTGGAGATATCAAAGCACAAACGGTGCTCGACAATATCAAGCCAGGAAGTAGCGTCAATCCTCTATTAAAGGCCACTCTTGATGGGCTAGCTTTAATTAATGCTGATGTCCCCTCAGCATTAAGTGGAACTGCTGAAATCCGTGGACTCAGTCAATGGGACAACCCAGGTACGGGTTTAGAAGCCGACGATGTTACTACGCTTGGCATCATGACCAATTACTTTTTTACCGACAATATTTCTTTTGAAATGAAAGCAGGGATTCCACCGAAAGTCGATTTACAAGGTAAAGGAAAAATTTATGCGCCTTTTTCAGCAACTGCAACACCTATGGGCGGAGCTTTAGGAAATTTAGAACTTGAAAATGATATTTTCATTACCGATTTGGAAGCACACGGCCCTGCGGCATCTGCACGTGCGTGGACACCTGCTTTCGAGTTCCAATATCACTTTGGTAAAACAGGTGTGAATAAATTCCGCCCCTATGTCGGTGTTGGAATGATGTATGCCTACTTCAATGAGCTAGAAATTAACCCACAAACAGAAAAAGACTTGATTGCGGCAGGTCATATGATTGCCAATATTAAAGAAGGAAATGCTGGCGCATCACTTGAAGGGAAAAAAAGTTCAGCTAATCCCAAAGTTAAGCTAAAAGCAACTGATGCCTTCGCGCCTATTGCAACTGTCGGTTTCACCTATGACTTTAATGATAAATGGTTTGCTGTCGGTTCCGTGTCCTATGCTCATCTTAAAAATGAAACCACGATCACCGTCAAAGATGCTACGCACGGTGAACTAATCAAATCTACAGCCGATATTGAAATTAACCCCATTCTGGCTTATGCAGGTGTCGGCTACCGGTTCTAAGCTTCAAACAACTACCAAAAAGACGACACCAAGTCGTCTTTTTTCATGAATATTCATTGTTTTTATTGATCAAATAGTCAATTTTTTATCATCGCTTTCAGCAAATAATTCACTTAATATAGCGAACTCTAAGCTCATTGTTTGGTTGAAATATGTCAGAAACTCGTTTTTCCAAACCGCTAATTTACATGCTCATTGGAAGTGCAATAATTCTGGCATTATCACTGGGTGTCCGACATGGCTTTGGACTCTACCTTGTGCCTATGAGTGATGAGTTTGGCTGGGGACATAATGTTTTTAGTCTAGCGATTGCGATGCAAAACCTGATTTGGGGTGCTGCGCAGCCCTTTACAGGCGCATTAGCAGATAAATATGGCTCTAAAATCGTGGTTGCCGTCGGTGGTGTGTTGTATACCATCGGTTTGCTGCTCATGGCAGTCAGCTCTACGGGTTGGTTACTCAACTTAAGTGTCGGTCTTATTTTGGGCCTAGCATTATCTGCGACCTCTTTCTCTGTATTGTTATCCGCGGTGGGTCGTGCTGCACCGCCTGAAAAACGTAGCCTTGCTATGGGTATTGCCAGTGCAGCGGGTTCTTTTGGGCAGTTCATTATGCTGCCGTCAACCTTACTACTGTTACAAAACTTTGGCTGGTCTGCGGCGTTGGTCGTTAGTGCACTTTTAATTGCGATGATTGTTCCACTGGCTTGGATGCTCAAAGCTCCCGCCTTTGTTGTACCGAATGCGTCAACCAACCAAGTTCAGCTCAGCTTTAAAGATATCTTAGTGATTGCGAAAAATCATAAACCGTTTTGGTTCCTATCACTTGGTTTTTTGGTCTGTGGCTTCCAAGTCGTCTTTATAGGTATCCATTTACCTGGCTATTTGATTGACCATGGTTTTAATGCAACCACAGGAACTGTTTTCTTAGCGCTGGTCGGTTTATTTAATATCGTTGGCACCTACACTGCTGGTTGGCTAGGTGGGAAATATTCTAAACCAAAGTTACTGATGGGCTTATATGGGCTCAGAGGCATTGCCATTATTGCCTTTTTGATGCTCCCACTCAGCACAGTCACCATCTATAGCTTTGGTGTAGTGATGGGTTTATTATGGTTATCTACAGTGCCTTTGACCAACGGTATTGTGGCCAATATGTTTGGTATTAAATATCTGAGCATGCTGAGCGGGATCGTGTTCTTTACCCATCAAGTTGGTTCATTTTTCGGTGGATGGCTAGGTGGTGTGAACCATGACGTGACAGGTAATTATGACTTGATTTGGCTGTTTTCTATTATTCTGAGTGTTTTTGGCGTACTGGTACATTTCTTTGTCGATGAAAAGGCGGTTGTCCATGACTAATTCATTTTTATGGCTCAAATGCGGTATCGGCATTAGCATTATTGCGTTGTTTGCTCTGGCTATTAGCCTTTGGCTGAATACGCCTGACCTGTTTGAGTATTTTAATCAGGCATTTTGCGCTCATTAAATCTGCATATTTTGAGCTCAATATTTCATTATAAAAGAAAAGCAATATAATCATCAGCTTAGTATTTTTTAAATTTTTTCATAAGTTTAGAACTACTTTTAATTTTAAGATTACACATATTTTGATTACATTTTCTCTAGACCGCATATCTAGAGAAAATAATCAAAATGACCGCATTAACTCAACTTTCACAAGCGATTCATGATGCCCAGCGTTGGCATCAACCTGAACAATTTCAAAATCCAGAAGAAATACAAATTATCCCACTGGCGGAAGAAGCCTTAGGTGCTGTGGTTTTTGGTTTAGATGCCCGTAAAGCCCAAGCAGGAGAGACCATCTATCGCTTGAAAGAAGCTTTGGCTGAACATCTACTTTTAATTTTTAAAAACCAAACTTTGGATGATCTGCAATATTTAGCCTTTGCCAGCTATTTTGGTTCTATTTTCCGCCCAAGTGCAGACAATCCAGTGCTGGCTAGCCAGACTGACACTGGTGTTCCACCCGATGTGGTTCCTGTTTCTAATGCGGTCGGTCAAGGCGACTATACTGGTCATGGCGAACTCACCCCACATGCCGATCACCAGTGGACACCTCTTCCCTCTTTTGGCTCTCTGCTCTATGCCCTTGAGCTTCCTCAAGACGGTGGACAAACCTCTTGGTTCAATACCATCAAAGCCTATGATGCGCTTCCCGATGACGTCAAAAAGCAGATCGACCAGCTACAGCTGATTACTTATAACCCATTCGTCCGTGCGCAAAGTAATACAGGCAATACGGGTTATGGCGACAGCCCTTATTATCGCTTTAAAGATCAACCCATTTTAGGTCATGCCTATCCTCATCCCTTAGTCCGCACACATCCAGAATCTGGGCGTAAAGCGCTTTGGCTCAATACTCGTTCGGAAGTTGAATTACTCAATGTCGATGATACCGAAGGCAGTGAACTGATTGCTGCACTTCGTACGCATATCCTCAAACCTGGTTTCGCTATGAACATCACTGGGAAACTGGAGATATTGTCTTTTGGGATAATCAGGTGACACTACATTCACGTCGCCCCTTTCCTGTCGATCAACGTCGCTTACTCAAACGTATTAGTCTTGCAGGTGGGCGTCCGTACTAGGCGATAAATAAAATGAATAATTCATTGGCATGACACCAAAATGTCACGATTGTTTTAGATAATCTGTTAAAAAACCAATAAAAAAGCCCATCGTTTGATGGGCTTTTTTATTTCTATGACTTAAGCATTGCGTTTCGCAAAGTCATCCATAAAATTCACTAACGCTTGAACGCCTTCTAGTGGAACCGCATTGTAAATGCTTGCGCGCATCCCACCAACTGAGCGGTGACCCGCAAGGTTCAACAAATGGTTTTCTTCAGCTTCTTTGAGGAAAAGTTTTTCTAAATCTGGATTCGCCAAAGTAAACGGTACATTCATAATTGAACGGTTTTGCACAGCAATTGGGTTCGCATAAAAATCGCTTGCATCGATATAACCATAAAGTAGTTTCGCCTTTTCAAGGTTCACTTTATGAATCGCTTCAACACCGCCTTGTTCAAGCAACCATTCAAATACCAGACCGGATAAGTACCATGCATAGGTCGACGGCGTATTGACCATCGAATCATTCTTCGCTTGTGAAGCGTATTTCAAGATGCTTGGAATTTCAGGTTTAGCTTGATCTAGCAGATCTTCACGAACAATAACCAAGGTTAAACCCGCTGGGCCAATGTTCTTTTGCGCGCCTGCATAGATGATACCAAATTTAGTCACATCAACAGGTGCAGACAAAATACTTGAAGACAGGTCTGCAACCAATGGTGCATTGGTTTCTGGAATAGCCGCAAACTGAAGACCACCAATCGTTTCATTGTCTACATAATGCACATAAGCCGCATCTTGAGATAAGTTCCAAGTGCTTGAGTCTGCAATGGCAAGTTTTCCATCAATTTGCGTACCCGCTTCAATGACGTTGATATCGCCATAGCGCTGCGCTTCTTTTAGTGCTTTCTCAGACCAAATTCCAGTATGGATATAGTCCGCTTTGCTGTTTTTACCCAACAAATTTAAAGGAATCGCGGAGAACTGAAGTGAAGCACCACCTTGAAGGAACAAGACTTTATAGTTCTCTGGAATGTTCATGAGTTTACGTAAATCTGCTTCTGCTTTTTCAGCCACAGCAACATAGTCTTTACTACGGTGACTCATTTCCATGATGGAAAGACCCTTGCCTTGCCAATCAAGCATTTCAGCTTGTGCTTTTTCTAAAACGGCAGTAGGTAATGCAGCAGGACCAGCACAGAAGTTGTACGCGCGCATGATTTTTCCTTTCAAAGTGAAACACAATAAAATGATGGCATTTAACCACAGATAGCCAGTGCTTGCAGTAAATTCAACTGAAAATATTTCAATGTAATCTCACCTTTACAGTCAAAAACTCAATCAAGATCAACGATCCAGTTTTAACTCAGCACTGCTCAATCAATTACAGCAGCGCTTTCCCATTCACCTAAGCTCAAACGAAAGCATTTCCTTTGCTTAAAAATGTCGCTAATCTATTGATATACATTTGCAAATTAAACAATTCAGTAACTGAGTCAGCATTCAGAACAGTTAGATTATGCGTATAATGTGCAAAACATAGAAAAGAGTCGTGCTCATGCCACAAAGACTATTCAACATGCTTAATACACCAGCCAACAAATTCTTATTGCGTACATCACTGCCATCAATCTTGTCATTAAGCATGTTCGGTCTCAGTCTCGGAATCAGCTCGACAACTTTTGCTGCATCCATCAGCTATCAACAAGCTGAGCAAAGTGTGTTACAAGACTCGTTTAGCACACAGGCCACCCAAGCCTTACAACAAGCCTCAAAACTAGAAGCTGAAGCGGTCAAAGGTTTGGGGCTCCCCCGTATCGATCTAAACGTACGTGCCTATGCTTTTCATAATGAACTTGATGTGCCTCTTGGTGCACTCAAAAATAATTTAGAACACACACTTTCTCAAAACATTAATGACCGTATAAATCAACAAAATCTGCCACCTAATATTTCTGACCCGTTAAAAGAAGGTATTAATCAGACCATCCATAATGGTGTCGGGCTTATTCCAGATAACTCTCAAATTACCTTAGAAGATCAAGTCATACGCCCGACCATTTCTGCAATGATGCCGCTTTATACAGGTGGGTTAACCTCAAGTGCGAAACAAGTCGCCAATATCAAAGCAAAACGTAGCGAACTCAATACAAAACAACAGCAAGACCTACAACGCTTTGAGCTGATTCAAGCCTATTTCAATGTTCAACTGCAAAAACAGTTACTCGCGTCTAGCCAATATAATTGGCATGCAATGCAAAAACACTATGACAATGCACTTAAACTTGAACAACAGGGCTTTATTAGTAAAGGCCAGCGCATGCAATTTGAAGTGGCAAAAAACAATGCACAGCGGAGTGAACAAGCCAGTCAGGCCAATTTAAAAGCCAGTTTATTTCAGCTGAATAACCTTTTACAAAGCAGCCAAATTACTGAGCTAACCACACCACTCTTTATTAACAGTACCCAAAACCAAGATTTAAATACTCTACTCAAGTCATATGCAGATCAATCGGCTTTAGTACAAAAACTGCAAATGGACACCCAACTGGCACAAGCCAATGTCACGGCACAAAACGCCGCCAAGAAACCCCATATTTTTGCCTTTGGTGAATATAGTCTGGACGATAAAAATAACTGGATCGTTGGCTTAGCCGCACAGTACAATCTGTTTTCAGGCATTGATAAAAACAAAAATGTCCAAGCAGCAGAGTTACAACGCTACGCTTCTGAACTGATGACAGCACGGACTAAACAAGAAATTGAAAATGTGATTTATAAATCGTATAGCGAAGCCACCACAGCGCAGCAAAGTGATCAGTTATTACAGCAAAATATAAAAGCAGCGCAAGAAAATTTACGTATACAAGAACTGTCCTTTAAAGAAGATATGGGAACAGCGACCCAAGTGATCGATGCACAAAATATGCTCAGCGCCTTAAAAGCAGAAACCGCACTGAATGCCTATAAATATGTCATGTCACTGGCGACGCTTCTACAAAGTCATGGTTCGATCCATCAGTTCCAAACCTATTTTC
The DNA here is from genome assembly GCF_058599305.1 of Acinetobacter sp. CAU_H_S139_7. Taxonomy (NCBI): domain Bacteria; kingdom Pseudomonadati; phylum Pseudomonadota; class Gammaproteobacteria; order Moraxellales; family Moraxellaceae; genus Acinetobacter; species Acinetobacter sp. CAU_H_S139_7. The sequence continues at coordinate 978,630 of NZ_CM178651.1, read as the reverse complement.
TGCAACCCAATACGCGATTTATTCGTTAATTCTTTGATGAGAGCCATTTAATGAATCAAGATCAAAACCAATCTGATCCGCAAAAACCTGAAAAACAAGAAGATCAAGCGGTGCCATCAACAGAGGAATTAACCACAAATGATACTCAAGAGCAGGCACAGACTGAGAGCGAACAGACTGAGCCAGCATTAGCCAATACAAACCCCGAGCAAAAGTCCAAAGCGATCAAGCTGATTGGGGGACTCGCTCTTATTATTCTATTCATCGTGATTGCTTTTGGACTGTGGAAGGCCTATCAACCGAAAACGGTTGAAATCCAAGGTCGGGTTGAGGCAGAAACGATCCATGTCAGTACCAAAGTACCGAGCCGAATTGATGAGATTTATGTACATGACGGACAGAAGATCAGCAAATACCAAGAACTCGTTCGACTGTATAGCCCTGAAGTCGATGCCAAAAAACAGCAAGCACTGGCCAGCTTACAGGCTGCCTTAGCACTCCAGTCCACCGCTGACCGTGGCTCTCAGGAAGAAAATATTGCGAGTTTATACGCCAACTGGCAAGCACTGAAAGCACAGCAAACTTTGGCACAAACCACCTATCAACGTGGTGCAAACTTGTACCAACAAGGTGTCATCTCACGCCAACGCCGCGATGAAATGCATGCTGCGGCGCAATCAGCTGCTCAAATGACAGAAGCCGCATATCAACAATATGCTCGGGCTGAACGTGGCAGCACTCCACAGCAAAAAAGTTCAGCAGATGCGCAAGTGCAAATTGCAAAAGCAGCTGTTGCTGAAGTCAATGCACTTGAAGCTGAAACCAAACTACTCTCACCTATTGACGGTACCGTGTCTAAAACCTATGGCAAACCCTCTGAATTGGTAGCGATGGGGGTACCGATTGTCAGTATTATTCAAGATCGCGAGCTTTGGGTATCACTGAATATTCGTGAAGACCAATACGCCAACATCTATCAAGCAAAACAAATTGAAGGCTTTATTCCAGCCTTAAATCTACATACCAACTTTAATATTAAGAATATTGATGCCGAAGGCGAATTTGCCACTATTAAGACTACACGCCAAACAGGAGGCTATGACATTCGTAGCTTTAAAGTTCATTTGACGCCTACGCAAGCCATTCCAGACCTAAAAGTTGGCATGAGTGTGTTGTTTAAAGTCAAAGAGAGCAAATAATGCTAAGCGGGCTACTGCGGGAACTGAACTATTTACTCAAACATAAGTGGGATCTATGTTTAGTCACGCTTGCCCCACTGTTTATTATCGTGCTGTTTTCCAGCATGTTTGCCCAAGGCAAGCCTGAACATTTGCCTATTGCGATTATTGACCAAGACCAAAGTGAGCTAAGCCAAAACATACAGCGCTACTTAAGACTCAACCATACCTTAGATGTCGCCATCGTCAGTGATCAAAATACCGAAGTTGAAAAGCTGCTGAACCAAACCAAAGTTTGGGGTTACGTCAGTATCCCCAATGGCGCCGAACAACGTTTTGTTCAAGCTAAAGATGCTGAAATCAGCATAGCCTATAACCAAAGTTACTTTAGTGTGGGTAACACCATTTCATCAGCCATGTTACTCAGTACAGTTGAAGCCATGGCGGACTATGCTGGTGAAAGCTATTTAGAAAATACTATTCCTTATTTAGATGTACCTACGCCACACGTTAAAATTTCGACCTTATACAATCCAAATTTGAGTTATGAGTTCTATTTAGAACCCTTTATGATTCCTGCGATTTTACATTTATTGCTCTGCTGTTGTGTCGCATTTTCAGTCGGTCAGGAATTTAAGTTTCATACAACACAAAACTGGCTAAACAACCAATCTGCTTTTAAAGCCATCCTCACTAAAAACCTGACCTATGTACTTATTTTTAGCTTATGGACATGGGCGTGGATGTTTTGGCTGATTGAAATTCGCGGTTGGTTTGTTGCAGGTCAGCTTTGGTTGATCATGTTGGCACAGCTTTTATTTTATAGCGCCTATGCCTTGATCAGTAGCACCATTGTTTTAGCCACCAACAACTTATCCAAAACCTTTGGTTTAATTGCTGTGTACGGCGGCTCATCACTCAGTTTTGCAGGAGTGACCCTCCCCTTAAATAACGCACCACTGTTTACCAAATTTTGGGCCAATATTATCCCTTACACACCCTATGCAAAATTACAAACCGAACAATGGGTCATTGGTAGCCCAATCAGTTCATCGCTGTTGCCTTTACTCATACTTCTCCTCTATGTGGTCTTTTACACTGTAACCTCTGTCCTGCTGCTCAAAAAACGAAGCAAAGGAGCAGTATCATGAAGTCATTTTTGCACTATTACCTCAAGACATTTAAAGACATTATCGCTAATCAGTCGATTTTAACCACGCTCATCCTCTCGGTAATTTTCTATAGTGTTTTCTATCCGACTGCCTACAAAGCACAGCAAGCAGAAGCTTTGCCGATTGTAATTGTGGATGAAGAACAAAGTATCGTGACCAATAACATCATTCAGCAAGTTTCGCTCAGTCCAAATGTTGAAGTGAAAGCTGTGACGGGCAATTTCCTCGATGCTGAAAATATGATTAAACAACAGCAAGCCGATGGTATTTTGCTCTTACCCGTAAATCTTTCCAACAGTCTTCGGCATGGCGAAGTCGGTGGGATTGGGCTCTATCTCAGCGCGGCAAACTTCTTAAAAACCAAGCAAATTGGACTAGGTCTCGCTACCTCAATTGAAAATGCTGTACGCGAGCACGTGGAAAAATTTGGCAATATCTCGCATTTTTCCCCAGCCATTTCCATTCATCAAACGCCGCTTTTTAACACCATGTCGGGTTATGGCAGTTATATCTTCCCCGCCATTGCTCCGCTGATTATTCATCAAACCATCGTGCTCGGTTTAGGGATGTTATTGGGCGGATACCGCGAACAGAAATGGCGACCAACGACGACGGAATTTTTTGCGATTTTTTGCGCCATTCTGACCATTGGTATGCTCGGTTGTTTATATTTATTTGGCTTTATTTATTGGTTAAATGACTACCCACATGGGGGAAATTTTAGTGGTATGTTACTGGCCGTGCCAATTTTTATAGGCTGTATCGTGGCTTTAGGCATGTTAATTTCAACATTTTTCGATATGCCTGAACGTGCAGGACATGTCATTGTATTTACCTCTATTCCGCTATTTCTACTTTCAGGAACAGCATGGCCACACGCCGCAATGCCCGCTTGGATGCAATACTTGGGCAATGTTTTGCCATCGACCCAAGGGATTCAAATGTTTATTCAACTGAACCAAATGGGTGTACCAACTGCACTTATTCTGCCTAAACTACTGTATCTCTTTGTGTTTGGTATAGCGTGCGCAGCATTTGCTTATTGGCGTCTCAAGCGTCGCTAAATTTTAGAACGTATTGATAGCAATCCTACCCATTTAATCCGTTGAAGCCCCATAAAGTTTGACATCAAAGCTACGAATTTTTGTGCTTCCGCCGGCTTTGTCAAAACCAACATCGTATTGAACTAGGTTTTTATTGCTATAAGCATACTCATAGGTAACTGCGTACAAACTTGGCTTTTCTGTCGATTTTTCAATGTGTTTTGATACAATTTTTTGAGTCGTTATGGCTTGTTTAGGAATCGATTTTGCAAATTTTCGCATGTCTTTTTCATGAGTTTTAAATTCACGCTGTAACTCTGGCTCAAAATAAGTATAGAGCTGCGGAAAATCACCCTGAGTAAAGGCTTGATAAGCTTGCTGAGCCACTTTCTCTTGAGCAGGACTCGGATTTGGGATCGAATCCAATGCCTGTTGTCCCAATTTATCACACGCTGTTAAAGCCAACACACAACTCAAAACCAGTAATTTTGCTTTCATAAAATCTTATCCACCACTAGGTCATCGCCAATATGAAAAAGGACGCCGAAGCGCCCTTTTCTTTTTCATTCAGTTAGTCTTCGTTCGATGTATTGGTATCTGTAGTATTTTCAGATGCATCTACATTTACTTCGTCAACCACAGTTTCTTCAGTTGTTTCAATAGAAGCATCTAAAATATCATCTTCGACTTCAACTGCTTCAACAGCAACGACACCGACCAAGATTTCTTCATTACCTAAACGAATCAGACGTACACCTTGTGCATTACGACCCGTTCTAGCAACTTCAGAAGCACGAGTACGAACTAAAGTACCGCCATCAGAAATCAACATCAACTCTTTAGATTCATCAATTGCAACCGCACCGACCAACTCACCGTTACGTTCAGATGTTTTGATGGCAATAACACCTTTACCACCACGTTTCTTGGTTGGGAAGTCATCAACAGGCGTACGTTTCCCATAACCATTTGCAGAAGCACACAGTACTTCGCCAGTTTCAGGTACAACAACTAATGAAACAATACGGCTCGCCACATTTAAATCAGAAGATTCTTCATCATCTGAATCTGTGTCAGTTTCAACATCATCTTCGGCCTGGGCTGCAGCTAAAGTGACGCGCATACCACGTACCCCTTTTGCAGTTCGCCCCATCACACGTGCATCAGTTTCAGAGAAGCGGATTGCTTTACCTTCATTTGAGAACAACATGATTTGCTGTTCGCCATCGGTGATTGCAACACCAATCAAGGTATCTTCTTCTTTTAGCTCAATTGCACGTAAGCCATTTGAACGAACATTACTAAATTGTTCTAATTCAACACGCTTGACCGTACCAGATGCAGTTGCCATAAATACAAAGAAGTTCTTACGCATTTTCTCTGCAAGATCAGCAAATTCAACAACGGTTTCATTGTCCAAATCTGTTGTTGAAAGCTCAACACCCAACTCTTTCAATTGCTTACGTAATGCATCAGAGAGTTCATCAGCATCTTCAGCCAACTCATCGAATGAAGCTTTTAACGCTTCATAATGCGCGTCGATAATACTATTTTCACGTAATATCGCGACATTGCTACGCACAAAGTTTTTGAACTCAGCTAAGCGTTCTTTAAATTTCTTCGGCGCATCAATCACAGGAAGAATTGCTGTGATCGTCTCATCGGCATCCAGTGGCAATAAGTTCACCATTGGGCGACCTTTCGAACCACGCGATGCTTGAGGCACTTCAAACACTCTCAGGCGATAGACTTTACCAACATTGGTAAAGCACAACACTGTGGCATGGTTAGATGTCACAATCAGATGCTGGATGTAGTCATCTTCTTTCATCGAGGTCGCAGATTTACCACGTCCACCACGACGCTGCGCAGCATAGTCTGAAAGCGGTTGTGTTTTCGCATAACCTGTTTTTGAAACAGTCAGTACCACTTGCTCTTCAGGAATTAAATCTTCACGCGAGAAGTCAATACGAGACTCAACAATTGCGGTACGACGAGCATCGCCGTATTGTTGCAAAATTAAAGCTAATTCTTCTTTAATCACTGCCATCAATAAATTGAAGTCATTTAAAATAGCTGTGAGTTCAGCAATTTGACCTAAAATTTCAGTATATTCAGCTTGTAACTTGTCTTGTTCAAGACCCGTTAAACGGTGCAAACGAAGCTCAAGAATCGCACCGACTTGCGCAGGCGATAAACGATAAATCTGACCATCTAAACCAAACGGGCGGCTTGGATCTTCACCTTCAATTTCGTCGGGACGTACAGAAACAGAACCTGCTTTTTCAAGCAGTGCAATTACATTGCCTGCTGCCCACTCACCTGCTTGTAAACGCTCACGCGCCTCAGCCGGGTTTGCAGAAGTTTTAATGGTTTCAATGATCGCATCAATATTTGCTAATGCTACCGTCAAACCTTCTAAAATATGACCACGTTCACGTGCTTTGCGCAACTCAAACATGGTACGACGCGTCACTACTTCTTGGCGGTGACGAATAAATGCCGCAACAATGTCTTTCAAGTTCATTAACTTTGGTTGGCCGTTGTCTAAGCACACCATGTTAATGCTGAAAGAGTTTTCCAACTGCGTGTTTTGGAATAAGTTATTTACCACAACTTCAGCGTTTTCACCACGCTTTAAGTCGATCGCAATACGCATCCCATCTTTGTCAGATTCGTCACGTAGCTCAGAAATACCTTCCAGTTTTTTCTCTTTCACCAACTCAGCGATACGTTCAATGGTTTTCGCTTTGTTGACTTGATATGGAATTTCTGTGAAAACGATCGTGGTACGACCTGTTTTTTGGTCTTCTTCAAAGTGGTATTTACCACGAATATGCAAACGACCTTTACCCGTACGGTAAGCATCAACAATGCCGGCTTTACCGTAAATAATGCCACCAGTAGGAAAGTCTGGACCCGAAATATATTCCATCAATCCTTCAATTGAAATATTTGGGTTTTCAGCATAGGCCAAACAAGCGTTCACTACTTCAGTCATGTTATGCGGCGCCATATTGGTCGCCATACCCACAGCAATACCTGTAGTACCGTTAATCAGTAAGTTCGGAATACGCGTTGGCATCACTTGCGGAATACGTTCAGAGCCGTCGTAGTTGTCTTCCCAATCCACCGTATCTTTTTCAAGATCGGCAAGGATTTCATGAGTCAACTTACGCATACGAACTTCGGTATAACGCATCGCAGCTGCGCTATCGCCATCGACCGAACCAAAGTTCCCCTGACCATCAACCAATTGATAACGCAAACTAAAGTCTTGAGCCATACGAACAATGGTTTCATAAACAGCAGAATCACCGTGTGGGTGATATTTACCGATCACATCACCAACCACGCGGGCAGACTTTTTATAAGCTTTGTTGTAGTCATTACCCAATTCGTGCATTGCATAAAGCACACGACGATGAACAGGTTTTAGACCATCTCGAACATCTGGCAAAGCACGAGAAACAATCACGCTCATTGCATAGTCAAGATACGAGTTCTTGAGTTCATCCTCAATCGCAATCGGTCTGATTTCCGATACGCTCATGCATACTCCTTATTCTACAAACGTAAAACCGCTTGCATTTATATGTCGTAAAACTTGCAAAATTATTAGTTCAAAATACTGAACTAAAAACTGAAATATAGCCGTAAATTATAGCATAAACACTCTGATTTTTGTGTCACGTCACCACAGTTAATCTCGTTAATTTTCTTTAATTTAGGGGTTATTTTTTACACATGTATAGTATGTACATTTACAGCTCCATCACATTCCCTATTAACATCGCATAAAATGCAAAAAAGCCCTCATTTTTGAGAGCTTTAAGTCATGTCTCGCCTATCTTTGGACTTAATGATCAATGTCCTGCTTATCGCGCTGCATAATGTGAAATGCCACCATAAACAAACCCAGTATTAAAGGAAACTCATGCAGCTCCTCCATAAGGTCTTTATAGGCAATTTGATGTAAGAAAATTCCACCATAAATACGGCTGTGCTCAATGCCGTCAGAAATAATCAATCCCAACACTGTGAGCAGCATTGCCCAAGCAGGTATCGCAATGTTCTTCATTTTTATCGCAATCTCATCGCGCAGTGGTTTAACCAACAACATAAATACAACTGAACCAATCAAAACCACCGAGCTGCCACGAAAATATACTTTGGGGACTTCAGGAAAATAGTCTCTGCCCCAACTGGTGCTACGCCCAAATAGAAGCAACCACCACAGTACAGCTCAAATCCAAAAATAATTTTTACCCTCAGGCAGACGCATCGGTTGCATGTAAAAATAACTAAATACAGCAAATATCAATAAAAGTAACGCTTGAATATTTTCCACGCCACGTACAACAGCACCACCTAAAAGTGGAAACTGTAGATCAGCTAAAAATGGAAAGATTAAACACAGAACAGCAAGGATCAGAACAGACCAAGATACGCGAGTATCAATCAGCAAGATTACAACCCCTAACTTAACAAAAAAAGTTTTATGTAAGTTAAGCTTAAAAATGGATGGCAAATAGTATCATAAATCTGAATATTCAGATGCATACTCATCTTAAGAAATGCTTAAATTTTCATTATTATTTTCAGAATACAAGGACTTAAAATAACAAAATAAATATCAAGTGATTTTGATTTTTTATAATATTGAGAATGATTTACGCGCATAAAAAAACGCTCCTGCACATGGCAGTTAAGCATTGCTTAAACTGCTTGCACAAAAGCGTTTTTTTGAAACGTTGTCAGGAATTAGATTTTAGATACTAACTCCGGAACAACGGTATTCAAATCACCTACTAACCAGTAGTCAGCAACTGCATTGATCGGTGCTTCTTCGTCTTTGTTGATCGCAACGATCACTTTAGAGTCTTTCATACCTGCCAAGTGCTGGATCGCACCAGAGATACCTACAGCGATATACAGATCAGGCGCAACAATTTTACCTGTTTGGCCTACTTGCATGTCGTTTGGAACAAAACCAGCGTCAACCGCAGCACGTGATGCACCTTGAGCGGCGCCCAATTTGTCAGCCAATGGATCAAGAACAGTATGGTAGTTCTCACCTGAACCCACACCACGACCACCTGAAACCACGATACGCGCAGCAGTTAATTCTGGGCGTTCAGATTTCACGATCTCTTCAGCAACAAACTTAGAGATACCCGCATCTTTTGCTTCGCTTACAGCTTCAACCGCAGCAGAACCACCTTCAGCAGCGACAGGGTCAAATGCTGTACCACGTACAGTACCAACAATGATTGCTTCATCAGACTGAACTGTTGCAATCGCGTTACCTGCATAGATTGGACGCTTGAACGTATTTGCCGATTCAACAGCAATGATGTCTGTGATCATGCTCACGTCAAGAAGTGCAGCCACACGTGGAAGAATATTCTTACCCGTTGTAGTTGATGCAGCCAATACGTGCTTGAAACCACCTTTAGCAATATCTGCAACCAAAGCTGCAACGTTTTCAGCCAATTGGTTTGCGTAAACTGCGTTGTCAGCAAGTAATACTTTGCTTACACCCGCAACTTTTGCAGCAGCATCAGCAACTGCTTGAGCGCCAGAACCAGCAACTAATACAGTGATATCACCACCGATTTTTTGAGCTGCAGCAACAACGTTTAAAGTTGCGCCATTTAGTGCTTTGTTGTCGTGCTCAGCGATAACTAAAATACTCATGATTTTATCCTTCTGTATTAGATCACTTTCGCTTCATTTTTTAGTTTTTCTACAAGTTCGTCTACAGACTTCACTTGTACGCCCGCTTTACGTTCAGCAGGCGCTTCAACTTTAACTGTTTTAAGTTTAGTTGTTGTAGAAACACCAAAATCAGCAGGAGACTTCGTATCCAGTGGTTTTTTACGCGCTTTCATGATGTTTGGAAGAGCAGCATAACGTGGCTCGTTTAAACGCAAGTCAGTGGTGATGATCGCTGGAAGTGCAAGTTCAACAGTTTGTAAACCACCGTCGATTTCACGAGTTACTTGTACTTTGTCGCCATCAACTTTAACTTCAGAAGCAAAAGTACCTTGACCTGCACCTAGAAGCGCACCAAGCATTTGGCCAACTTGGTTAGAGTCATCATCAATTGCTTGCTTACCAAGAAGAATCAACTGAGGTTGTTCAGCGTCAACAACGCCTTTCAACACTTTCGCAATTTCTAATGCACCCAGTTGGCTGTCATCAGCTTCAACCAAGATACCACGGTCAGCACCAAGCGCCATTGCAGAACGGATTTGCTCTTGCGCTTCTTTAGGACCAATAGAAACTACGATGATTTCTGAAACAGTTCCTTTTTCTTTTAAGCGAACCGCTTCTTCCACTGCGATTTCACAGAATGGGTTAATTGACATTTTAACGTTGGTTAAGTCAACACCACTGTTGTCCGGCTTAACGCGAACTTTAACGTTGGCATCAACCACACGTTTTACAGCAACAAGAGCCTTCATGTAATCCTCGGCTGTTTTAGCAAATGTAAATGTTGAGAAAAGTTAGTTTAACTCTTCACTTAAATTTTTTTAGGTGCCCTATCTTGCAATGTGTATGGCATTTCGGTCAAGTCACAATTCACCAAAGAGCTGTAAAAATGCGTAAATTTAGCTGAACGACGCGTTCATACTTTTTTGTACGCACTATATTTGCACAAAATCGCACTCAGATTAAGTTATGATTTTTATTATATTTTTAGCTGATTTACATTATTCAAAGATTTGATTTCTTTTCTCTAATATTCACCATTAAATAGATTATTGACTGTCTGTTCACATCTTTATCAGGCTTCATAAATCTGTCATTTAAGATAGATCAGACAGCCTTAGATTCAAATACTCATTATTCTAGACATACGATGACACAATATTGCTGTTTGATTAGCCAATCCAAAAAAATTCCTCAAAAAAAGCATGCCATTCTGACATGCTTCTCTGGGTTTAATTGGCAATCAGCCATGTCGCGGCCAATGCCAACAGCCCACCTGAAGTACCATCAATCCATTTTTGCTTACGTTCATCTATTGGGGCCTTCTGTGTCAGTTTTGCAAAAACCAGACTCAAACTACAGTAGACCACAAAAATCATCGCGATAAAGAGTAAAGATAAAATCAAACCTTGACTGACAGTGTTGGCAGATTTATCGATAAATTGCGGCAAGATTGCAAAATAGATAAGCATACCTTTAGGATTTAATAGTGCGGTAAAAAAGCCTTTTTTGATCGGGTTATTTTCCGTTTTTCGGTCTAGTTGCAATTTTTTAGTGCTAAAAACCGACTTTAATAAACCAAAGGCCAAATACAACAAATATGCAATGCCCAACCAGCGGATGGTTTCAAATAAAAGCGGGAAAGACACAATAATGGCAGCAATACCCAAAGCCACTAAAATTGAATGTAGTAAATAGCCTGTACATACGCCGACAGTCGCCATCATGCCTGCTTTTGCATCTTTGCCCATAACTTGAGACAGAATAAATAACATATCTGGCCCAGGTGTAAAAATCAGCGGCAGCACGGTCAGTGCAAAGAGTACATATACAGACATTTCTTTTCCCCTTTCATCCATTAGAAAGTGAAAATTAGTATGTGCGAAATAATACAAAATTGGCTTTCAATTTATTCTATAATAAAACGTATTTTTCAAATTATATTCTAAGATATGAAACAATCACCAAAGTCTGTGCGCATAAAACTTGACCGTATTGATAAAAATATCATTCGCCACTTACAAGACAATGGCCGTATTCAAAATAATGACTTAGCACGAGAAATCGGTCTATCACCGTCTTCATGCCTAAGACGCGTCAAACTATTAGAAGAAGCAGGTGTTATTCAAAATTATACCACAGTGGTCGATCCACAAAAAATTGGCCTTCAACTGATTCTGTTCTCGCGTATTTGGCTGGTCGGTCAAGATGCCGAAACCATCGACACCTTTATTGAAGCCATGAAAGAGCTCCCTCAAGTCATGGAATGCTACATTATTTTAGGGGAATGCGATGCAATGCTGAAAGTTGTAGTACCTGATTTAGAAAGCTATCGTGAATTCCAATCCACGCATTTGACCAAAAAGAATGGCATTACCAGTGTCAAAACAGACTTGCCAAGTCAAATCATTAAACAAAGTTTCCAACTCCCGCTCGATGAAATCTAATGTCAGCGCATTTCAATTTTGCGATAGAAACGGCGCGTTTACGTCTAAGAGCTTGGCGCGCAGATGACTTTCCTGCATTTGCGCAGTTAAATGCCGATGCTCAAGTGATGCGTTATTTTCCTAGTCCACTCACGCAAACAGAAAGCGATGCCCTTGCGCAAACGTTTCAGCAATTCATCAATCAAAATGGTTGGGGCTTTTGGGCAGTCGAACTGAAGCATAGTCAGGAATTCATTGGGTTTACAGGCTTACATGCTCAAGCTGAGTGCTTTGGTTTTTCACCCTGTGTCGAAATTGGTTGGCGATTGGACTCGAAGTTTTGGCATCAGGGTTATGCCACAGAAGCTGCACAGGCTTGCCTATATTTCGCTTTTTCGGTTTTAGACTTGGATAAGGTTGTTGCTTTTACCACAGTTCAAAATAGGGCTTCTGAAGCGGTAATGAAACGTCTTGGCATGCAACATCGTGGCTATTTTAATCATCCTAAACTCGACCAAAATAGCCCACTACTTCGACATACACTCTATGCCATTAAGCCAACTGACTTTCTAAAAAATCACGATGAATATGACTTAAATCAATCAATTCATATTGTCCAAGATTAAAAATTTTCCAGACTTCAAGAAAGTCGTCTTTCAAATCAATGCTATTTGAGGGCTGTGCGGTCGCTTGCCACTGTAAATCGGAAATCCATAAATAGTATTGCCCAGTCTCTGCATTAAAAGCTTGAACTTTACCTGCTGCATTGACGCCTTGAACAAATGCATTTTCAGGCAATACAGGTTCAATATTGGCTAAACTAATTTCAACAAAGTGTTTGACCTGACGCAAACCATAGCCAGCAAAAATATCTTTTTGCGCGGAGCTGAGTTGATCATACTTTGCTTGTATATCTGAAATCATATACTGACCTATTTTCGCATTTGTCATCTTCAATATAAGCTTAAATCTACCGTTTCATTAAACTGGAACATTAAGCCCATCCTCTTTTAAGTTTATACTCTATTTTTTGCCGATTTATTATTCTACAAAAGTTCATAATCACACTTTTTCTAACAAAAGTGAGCGATCATTGCTACTTATTGATCAAGTTTATTAAAGCAAGAATAATGCCGAATCTCACAGACCGCCCTAGTGCGTACATCCGTACAATAGTTATCTACGGATGTGTTTACGCCGTTTGTTCTGACCTTTGGCATTTAACCTAAAACACAGCGCTATAGTGCATGCATTATGTGACACTATTTTTACAGTATGAATAAACTAAGTTTTCACCTTTTGCTGTGCTCGTGGATGCGTCTGATCATACACTTGAGCCAGTCTGTCAAAATCGACATGGGTATAAATTTGGGTGGTGCTTAAGTTACTGTGTCCTAACATTTCCTGCACTGCACGCAAGTCACCACTGTTTGACAGCATGTGACTAGCAAAACAATGGCGCAGTAAGTGCGGATGCAGATCAATATTTACACCTGCACGCTGTGCTTGAAACTTAACCCGATTTTCAATCTGGCGCATCCCCAAAGGATTGCCCTTTTGAGTAATAAAAACTTGTGCATCGGGCACAAAATCACCATTCCATAGCGGATAAATGCTCAGCCATTTCATTACCGCATCTTTGGCTTTAGAACCAAAAGGCACAACCCGAGTTTTATTCCCCTTACCTGTAATACGTAATAACTGTCGGTTAAAGTCGATATCTTTAATTCTTAAGCCCTGCACTTCCGCTAAGCGTAATCCACTGGCATAAAGCAGCTCAAGCAAAGCTTTGTCTCGATACCACATTTGCTGTTCGACTTCTTTCTCAGGCAAGGCCTGATCCAAAATTTGATTGATGGTTTCAATATCCACTAGACCTGGTAAAGGGCGAGGTTTACGTTTAAGTTGAAAGTCATCGGCAGGATTAAAAGCCAAGTGTTGCCCCTGCTCAGCCCATTTCATAAACTGACGAATAGAGGACAACATCCGCTGTAAACTACTAGAGCTCAACTGTTGATATTCAACTTTTTGCGCAATAAATTCGCGTAAATCAGTGGCTTCAACATCGCCCAACTCAAGCTTTTTCTGTTTGCAAAATAGCAGAAAATCAGACACATCTCGTTCATAGGCCTGCAAAGTATGGGCAGATTGATTTTGTATTTCTCGTTGTTTTAACCACATCGCGAGCAGTTGCATCGGCTCAAAAGTCACAAGTCAGCCTCTATAGTTCTATTCTGTGGAAGATTGATTTTCTTTTGCATAGTAGCACTGTCTCAGCTCTTTATATGCCTATTTCATTTTTCATAAAAAAAGCACTGATGAATCAGTGCTTCTTGTGTGACGCTAAACTTAGTTTTGATAGTAACTCAGATCGATACGTCCTTCGTAGACATTTGAAGTTGGTCCCGTCATCCAAACCACTTCACCTTCACGCCATTCGATATGCAACTTACCACCTGCGAGCTCAATCTCAACAGATGAATCGAGTAAACCACGGCGCATACCTGAAATCGCAGCCGCACAAGCTCCAGTTCCACAGGCCAAGGTTTCGCCTACTCCACGTTCAAACACACGTAAGCGCGCATGCTTTTCATCAATGATTTGCATAAACCCAGCATTCACACGCTGTGGAAAACGCTCATGCGATTCAACCTGAGGCCCTAGACGCGCAACATCAGCTGTAATTACATCAGGAACGATAGTAACTGCATGAGGGTTACCCATATTCACCACATCAATGGTCAATTGCTCATTGTTCGTCAAAGCAATGTCATACAAAGCTTCTGGTGCATCCGCAATAAATGGAATTTCCTGTGGTAAGAATTTTGGATAGCCCATATTCACGCGTACCCAGCCATTTTGACCGAGTTCGGGTTCTACAATCCCTGCCTTGGTTTGCACTTTAATCTTGGTCTTTGTCGTGAGCTGACGCTCATGTACAAAACGCGCAAAGCAGCGCACGCCATTACCACATTGTTCAACTTCAGAACCATCAGCATTAAAAATACGGTATTTGAAATCGACATTGGGTAAATCGGGTGGCTCAACAATCAATAACTGATCAAAACCGATGCCGAAATGACGATCCGCCAAGCGCTGAATCGTAACAGTATCAAGGAATGCTCTTTGGCTGATTAAATCAACCACCATAAAGTCATTGCCTAGACCATGCATTTTGGTAAATTCTAATAACATCTTGAATTATCCTTCAGGCAATAAACGTTCTTTGTCCCAAAGCGACTCAATGGTTTCACGCTCACGAATCAAATGTGCGTTTTCACCATCCACCATCACTTCAGCGGCACGACCGCGACTGTTATAATTAGAACTCATGACAAAACCATAAGCGCCAGCACCCAATACAGCCAGTACGTCATTTTCTTTGAGTGCAAGCACACGCTCTTTCCCTAAGAAATCACCTGTTTCACAAATCGCACCAACCACATCCCACTCTTTTTCCTCGACATCTGAACGCGGTGTAACGGGCTGAATATCCATCCATGCTTCATACAGTGCAGGACGAATCAAGTCGTTCATGGCTGCATCAATAATCGCAAAGTTACGGTGAATAGTCGGTTTGAGTAAATCAACTTTGGTCAGGAGTACCCCTGCATTTGCCGAAATACTACGTCCCGGTTCCATATACACTTTCAAGCCCAATTTTTCTAAAGCGGGCTTCATTGCATTGGCATATTCAAAAACGGTAGGCGGCACTTCATCTTTATAGGTCACGCCTAAACCACCACCAATATCGATGTGTTTCAACTGAATACCCATGGTTTTCAGCTGATCGATCATCACAATCACACGATCTAGCGCATCCACAAAAGGCTGTGTTTCGGTCAACTGGGAACCAATATGACAGTCAATCCCAATAATGTCTAAATTCGGCAGCGTTGCAGCATATTGATAGGTTTCAAAAACTGTATCTGACGGAATCCCAAATTTATTTTCTTTCAGCCCTGTTGAAATATAAGGATGCGTTTTCGCATCTACATCTGGATTGACACGCAATGAAATGGGTGCTTTTTTGCCGAGCTTCGCTGCAACTTTTTGAATCCGATCCAGCTCTGCATGAGACTCGACATTGAAGCATGCAATACCCACTTCTAATGCTTTTTGAACATCGATCTCAGTTTTACCTAAACCCGAAAAGACAATTTTAGAAGCATCGCCACCCGCTTTTAGTACACGAGCCAGTTCTCCGCCGGTCACAATATCAAAACCCGCACCGAGCTTCGCAAGGACATTCAATACCGCAATGTTTGAGTTTGACTTAACCGCAAAACAAATTTGATGATCGATAAAGTCAAAAGCACGATCCATCTCTGTAAAGTGTTTTTCAAAAGTCGCTTTTGAATAAACATACAGTGGTGTACCAAATTGCTGCGCAAGCTGTTGCAGCGAGCATTGCTCAGCGTGCAAAACCCCATGATTGCGGGTAAAACTCATGAATGTATCCTTTCTATGAAGCGTTTAAGGTATTAAGGCTGATTGGTTTCAACTGAAGGTGCAGCAAACTCTTGCTTCACGGGCGCTGTATCTTCCTTTTGTGCAGACGGCTTAGATGCTGCGTCTTTATAAAGCAAATATTTCGCTCGCTTGTCGTAGTTTGGATCATTTGGCATATGTAATGTACCAGACTGACCACAACCGACGAATGCAGTACTCATCACCAAGACACTGATGCAGCAAATGACAGAACGCATCTGATCACCTATTTGATATTTTGAAGAAGTATAACCTGATCAACATGCATGACCAAACCACTAAGCGCTAAAGATTATAGTGAGTTAAAAAAAAACGCCAGTTAAAGACTGGCGTTTTTTTAAATGGTATCGATTATTTATGTTTCGGTTTGTAGAAACCAAAATAACCAATAATCAAAATGATGAACCAAATTGGACTCACCATTAAAGCTTTCATGGTATCTGCTTCTAGTGATAACACATAGATCACGCCAATGAAGAAAACGATCACAAACCAACAGGTAAATAGACCACCTGGTAGTTTAAAGGTCGATTTTGCATGTAACTCTGGACGTGTTTTGTAATACACAATGTAGCTCCAGATAATCATAATCCAGACGCAGATAAACAAGATCGTCGACAGTGTGGTTGCTAAAGTAAAGGCTTCAACGGTATTCGGTACAAAGTACTGCAGTGCAGCACCTAACAGTAAACAAATTGCTGAAAAGTACAATGCATTTGCAGGAACAGCACGCTTGTTTAAATGCCCAAATGCTTTTGGCCCTTGATCTTCACGAGACAAACCAAACAACATACGCGACGTTGAAAACACACCACTATTCATTGATGACATCACAGAAGACAATACCACCAAGTTCATGATGATTGCTGCTGCTGCAATACCCGCTTGACTGAACAAGTTCACAAAAGGCGATACCGCTGGATCAATCACGTTCCATGGTGTCACAGACATTACAATCACTAAAGACAGCACATAGAAAACAATGATACGAATTGGAATCGAGTTCACCGCTTTAGGCAAATTCTTTTCTGGGTCTTTGGTTTCAGCAGCCGTGGTACCGACCAGCTCTACACCTACAAAGGCAAAGATCGCAATTTGGAAACCCGCAAGGAAGCCTGTCACACCTGTTGGGAACATTCCTCCATGTGACCAAAGATGACTAAATGATGCAATTTCACCCGTCGTTGAAGTGAACCCTGTAAAGATCATCCATAGACCAACGGCAATCAACACCACAATGGCAATAATCTTAATCAGTGCAAACCAGAACTCTAACTCACCAAACAGTTTCACCGTGACCAAGTTCAAGCCCATGATGAACACAATGGCCGCAACACTGATCATCACCCCTTCCCCAGGTGTGAACGGCATCCCTCCATTAAAGAACTGAAGGTAATAAATAATGGCTGATAAGTCCGCGATACCAATCGTGATCCAACATAACCAATAGGTCCAACCAACGAAATAGCCTGCCCACGGCCCAATCAAATCGGTAGAGAAATCGATAAACGATTTGTACTTTAAGTTAGACAGCAGTAATTCGCCAAGCGCACGCATGACTAAAAACACCATAAAACCAATAATCATGTAAATGATTAAAATAGATGGCCCAGCGAGACTAATCGTCTTCCCCGACCCCATAAATAAACCTGTACCAATCGCACCGCCAATCGCAATGAGTTGTAAATGGCGGTTGGATAAACTCCGTTTTAAATCGCCTTGTTCAGAGGTCGATTCTGTATTTTCTAAACTCATTCTTGATGTCGTCTTTTATTTCCAGTCGCCAAAATTACCCGAAAAGAACAAAAAATAAAAATAAAATTGTATTAATCTATATTTTCAACATCTTTTGAAAAGTTAATTAATTTTTCTTATATTTAATACGACAAAGGACACGTGAAAGTTCCTGTTGAAAAAATCAGCAAAACACTTGTCAAAAATAAATTTCCGTGTAACAAATACAACAAGACTAAAAATCAATAAAAAATCGTGCAGGAAGCATGACTGTGGCATATCAATTGCTTAATAAAACTCAAAATTTTTCTAGAAATTTCAAGTTTTAAAACATAGAGGACTAAAAGAAAAATGAATACACAAAGTTTACAAACTTTTATGGAAACTATCAGTGGTTTGGTCTGGGGACCCTATATGTTGGTCCTCATTGTCGGAACAGGGATATTCCTCACATTACGCTTATTTTTCTGGCAAATCCGCATGTTGCCTCTTGCCTTTAAACAAGTCTTTGGCAAACATAACCAAGCACATTCCCATGCCGGAGATATCTCCCACTTTGCATCACTCATGACAGCGCTCTCTGCCACCATTGGTACGGGTAATATCGCTGGTGTTGCAACCGCTTGTGTCCTTGGTGGCCCAGGTGCGGTGTTTTGGATGTGGATGACAGCACTGTTCGGTATGGCAACCAAATATGGTGAAGGCGTACTGGCAGTTAAATACCGAATCAAAAATGAAAAAGGTGAAATGTCTGGCGGTCCAATGTACTACATTGAACGCGGCCTAAAATGGAAGTGGTTGGCACTGATTTTTGCACTATTTGGCACCTTGGCATCTTTTGGGATTGGCAGTTCAGTGCAATCCAACACAGTTGCCCTTGCTGTTGAAAACAGTACGGGAGTTGCAACATGGATCACAGGTATCGTCATTACGGTATTCTCCGCTTTGGTTATTTTAGGCGGGATTAAATCGATTTCTAAAGCTGCTTCTTTCATCGTGCCGATTATGGCGATTGGCTATGTCCTCGGTGGCCTCATTATTATCTTCAACCATCTTGAACTCGTCATGCCTGCACTTGAACTGATCTTCCGTGATGCCTTTACTGGTGAAGCGGTAGCAGGTGGCGCAATTGGTGCTGTCATTCGTTACGGTGTCGCTCGTGGCGTCTTCTCAAATGAAGCTGGGATGGGTTCAGCACCCATTGCTGCCGCTGCTGCAAAAACCGACCACCCTGCACGTCAAGGCTTAGTCTCAATGACAGGTACGTTTATCGATACCATTATCGTTTGTAGTATTACAGGGATCGTTTTGGTCATGGGCTTCATCATGGCGGGCAATAGTTTTGGTGGCGAAACAGGCGCGGTATTAACTACCCATACTTTTAACCAATTACTGCCGGGTGTCGGAGGCTGGATCGTGACTTTTGGTATTGTGTTCTTCGCTTACTCCACCATTTTAGGTTGGTGCTATTACGGCGAAAAATGCTGTACTTATTTACTCGGTGAAAAGTATGTTCTGTTGTACCGTCTCATTTACATCGCATCAGTCTTTATTGGTTGCGTGGCATCTCTTGATTTAGTCTGGCTATTTGCCGACACCTTTAATGGTTTAATGGCGGTTCCAAACTTAATTGCCTTGTTATTGCTGTCGACGGTGATTGTGAAAGAGTCACGTGATTTTGTCGAAAAGCGTAAATCAGGTGAGTTGTACTAAGGTTATTTTCAACGCACATTTTTAAAATCTTCAATCGTTAAGCTACCTTCGGGTGGCTTTTTGATTCAGAGCATTCATTTCAAATCCAATCCTCTGTATGCTGTTGAACCATCGAATACTCCAAATAGTGCATCAAATAAAGCATGGCAAAAGCAAAAAGTGTTTACCGCTGTGAACAATGTGGCGCTGACCATTCAAAATGGGCGGGTCAATGTTCTGAATGTGGAGAATGGAATAGTCTGGTTGAAGTCAATATTGCACCAGCAGTCACACATCGTGCGCAGCCCAAAATGGGTGGCGGCTATGCAGGTCAAGCTGCTGCTATTAGCACCTTAAATCAAATTTCAGTTTCACATGAGACTCGATTGGCTACAGGAATTGGTGAGTTTGATCGTGTGCTTGGCGGTGGTCTCGTCACGGGCTCTGTGGTACTGATTGGTGGTGATCCGGGTATCGGGAAATCGACCATTTTATTGCAAACGGCAACGCATATGGCCGCGGCCAACAGTGCGGCATTGTATGTCACAGGTGAAGAATCACTCTCTCAAGTGGCTTTACGTGCAAATCGTCTTGATCTGCCTACAGATAAACTCAAAGTCATGGCAGAAACCTGTGTTGAGCGGATATGTGAAATGCTTGCCCACGAGCGTCCCGCCGTGGCAATTTTAGATTCCATTCAAACCCTATATACCGAAACACTCCAGTCAGCGCCGGGCGGCGTTTCTCAAATTCGCGAATCTGCTGCTTTACTAACACGTTTTGCTAAAAATAGTGGCACAGCCTTGTTCATTGTCGGACACGTCACCAAGGAAGGTGCACTGGCTGGTCCACGTGTGCTTGAACATATGGTGGACTGTGTTCTGTACTTTGAAGGTCAGTCCGACTCACGTTATCGGATGATTCGAGCTGTTAAAAACCGTTTTGGTGCAGTCAATGAACTCGGGGTTTTTGGCATGACCGATAAAGGCTTAAGAGAAGTAGCGAATCCTTCAGCCATTTTCCTAAGTCGTTATGATGAAGCCATTGCAGGCTCAATCGTGATGATCAGCCGTGAAGGCACACGTCCTCTGTTGGTTGAGGTTCAAGCTTTAGTTGATGATGCACACGGTCAACCGCGCCGAGTCGCCTTAGGTTTAGAACAAAACCGTTTAAATATGCTCTTGGCGGTAATGCATCGCCATGGTGGCGTGCAAACATCTGGACAAGATGTCTATGTCAACGTTGTCGGTGGTTTAAAAATCACGGAAACAGGCTCTGACTTGGCCGTCCTATTGGCCTGTGCCTCTAGCCTGCGAGGTAAAGCACTACCACAACAATTGGCTGTTTTTGGCGAGGTAGGACTCTCTGGAGAAATTCGCCCAGTCCCCAATGGACAGGAACGCTTAAAAGAAGCCATTAAACATGGTTTTAAATACATTATTCTACCGCGAGGCAACGCACCGCAAAAAGACATTGCTGGGGTGAAGGTCATCGCTGTGGCGCGCTTACATGAGGCACTCACTGAAGCCATGAGCTTATGTGACGAACTCAACTAAGCTAAATTCCATTCAATTGGATTTCTCATAAAATAAACACGTTTTTTATTGAAATTTAGGATGAAAGACTGCATAAAGGTAGAGTTAAAATTTATTATTTATAGAGTAGGAAAATTTGATGGAAGTTCGACAGCGTGGTTTGATTGCTGGTTTTTTAACAGCGGCTCTTTTAGTTGCACCCTTAGCCGCAGAAGCTAAACGTGCAGGTGGTGGTAAAAGCCACGGCATGAGCCGTCAAGCTGCACCAACTCAGTCTTATCAACAACCTCGTCAAGCAACTCCAGCTCAACAACCTACCGCGCCCGCTACAGCTCCAGCTAAATCTGGTCCAGGCGTCGGTGGTATGGTTGCGGCTGGTGTAGCGGGTGCTGCAATTGGTGCTGTAGCTGCAAATGCATTGGCAGATGATAACTCTGCTTCTCAAGCGCAAGCACAGGAAGAAAAAGGCGGTATTCCGAGCTGGATTTGGATCCTTCTTGCCGCTGCTGTTGCCTTCTTCATTTTCCGTAAAATGGGCGCAAAAAAAAAAGTAGCACCTAATCCATACGCGCCAAACAATGGTTCAACTCAAGCACCGTTTGGCCAACAAGCTGCACCACGTACATCAAATGACAACAGTAACATTTTTGGTCAGTCTGTAGGTGGTTCAGCTGCTACACCACAAAACAATGCACCTTTTGGCGCTGCCTATACCAATAGTGGTAGTCAGCTGCCAGACGGTACAGAACCTGCGGCTTTCTTACGTATTGCTCGTCAACGTTTCAATCATATTCAGTCGATGAACACGGCAAGTAACATTTCTGAAATTCAGCGTTACTTAACACCTGATCTTTACCAGTCTATGTATCAAGACATTATGGCAAACCAAGATCAAGATGTAGCTGAGTTTTCAAACCTTAATGCGATGGTTGCGGACTCTGCGACAGAAAATGGTCAATACGTGGTTAGCGTACGTTTTACTGGTACAGTAAGTGAAGACCTCAACAGCTTACCGCAACCTTTTGCTGAAGTTTGGCACTTTGTAAAACCAGCGGGTTCTACCCAAGACTGGCTCGTTGCGGGTATCCAACAAGAAGCGTAATTTCCAGATATATAAAAACAGCGACTTCGGTTGCTGTTTTTTTGTGCTTATAAATCCACCTGTCGATTCAACCTAGCCATCAACGACTCGCTTAAACAAAAACACCATTTAAAACGATAACAGCAATGGTTGTCCTAAAAGTTACGCTCAACATTTCCTGTAACATCTATGTTAAATAAGAAGCGTAATGAAAGGCTGTACAATGCATCCTCAATCACACGCCTTCTTTTAGCTTAGACCTACACTTCCACTCCACATAAGTTAATCGCGTTATTCATGCTTGATGCGAATGGGCAAGATCTAAAAATAAGTGAGCTTTGATTTTCGACTAAAACTGAGATCATCATTTACCAATCTTAGGCATTTAAAATGCACAAGGTTTTCTACTGATCATGCTCTGCATTTAATATTCACACTGTAAATCATCTACTCATAAAAAATGCCTCTATATAAGAGGCATTTTTATTTACGTTTTTAGTCTTATTCAGGTAATGGGATAAATTGAGAGTCCTGATTTTGCTCTTTTCTTTCCCCAACAACCACAGCAACATCTAAAGGTTTACCATCGCGCTCAAGTGAAATCTGAATGGTGCTATTTGGCGGTTGTAAAGCCACAAAATTAATCAAATGTGAGGTTGAAGTAATCACTTCATCATTCACTTTCACAATCTTGTCGCCTTTCATTAAACCAGCTTTTGCAGCAGGTCCCGTTTTCAACACATCCGCGACAACCACACCTGGCCCTTTAGGCTCTAAGATATTGACTTGTTCAACAGGCAATAAACTGATACCTAGCCAACCACGTACCACACGACCATCTTTAAGAATGGAGTTCAGTACTTGCTGACAAATTCTTGCAGGAATGGCAAAACCAATACCTAAAGACCCACCTGACTGAGAGAAAATCGCCGTATTCACTCCAATCAAATTCCCCGCGACATCAATCAAAGCACCACCAGAATTACCTGGGTTAATCGCAGCATCGGTTTGAATGAAGTCTTCATAAGTATTAATACCTAGGTCAGAGCGTCCTGTAGCAGAGACAATACCTTGCGTAACCGTTTGACCTACACCAAATGGGTTGCCAATGGCCAAAACTACATCACCCACTTCGTTGCCACTTAGCTTAAAAGGTAAAACAGGCAGGTTCGCCAGCTCAATTTTAATCACAGCCAAATCGGTATCGGGGTCGGCACCAATCACTTTTGCCACTGCACGACGGCCATCTTGTAATGCCACAACAATTTGATCGGCTTGAGCAATCACATGATTATTCGTCAAAATATAACCATCAGGGCGAACAATCACACCTGAACCCAAACTGTTTTCATTTTTATTTTGGCTAAACTGATCTGGAATTTGATTGCCAAAAAATTCACGGAACGCAGGATCATTGAGTAATGGATGGTCAAGTTGTTTGACTTTTTGCGTGGTAAAAATATTCACTACTGCTGGCGCAGCCACTTTCACGGCGGCACTATAAGAAACCACCCCACCGGTACGCGTGGTGTTAATTAAAGGCTCAACCTTTTCAGCAGGCATCTTAATACCATCCGACGCCACAGGCGCTTTTGGCTTTTGATACTGCTGCCAAGCAAAAAATCCAGCAATGACTAAAATGAGTAATACCCAAGGTAACCAGGAAAAGGTCCTGCGCACGATTTCACCCTCTAAAATGTTTTAATTCATTGATGACTAAGTAATTTATGCCTATTGTAAAGCGAAATTCAAGCCGAAACACAAAAATAAGCAAGAGTTTTGTCATGCTTTAGTTACAATAAACAATAGGTTCCGATGTAATCAATTTAAAAGAGTTTTTAAGTCGATATGGCAAAATTACAAGACATTATTCAGTGGTGTGATCAAACCCTCAAATCACCTGAGTTTAAGGACTATGCACCGAATGGCCTTCAAATTGAAGGTAAGACCGAAGTACGTAAAATTTTAGCTGCGGTGACAGCATCGCAAGATGCCATAGATGCCGCGATCCGAGAAAATGCGGATCTTTTACTAGTGCATCATGGTTATTTTTGGAAAGGTGAAGCCTATCCCATCACAGGTATGCGCGGTAAACGGATCAAGAGTCTGATTCAACATGACATTTCTTTGTTGGCATATCACCTCCCCCTCGACAGCCATCCGAGTCTTGGAAATAATGCAGCTATTGCAGATTTGCTCGAACTAGAACGTATTGAGGCGCTTGACCCATCTGAGCGTCATCCTATTGGCAATATTGGTTATTTAAACCAGCCTATGCCTGTGGAAGAGTTTAAAAAGTTTGTGTCTGAGAAATTAAAGTTTGATGTCACCCATCTTCCTGCGGACAAGACCATGATTGAAAAAGTCGGTTTTTGTACCGGTGGTGCACAAGATTTTATTGTAAAAGCCGCAGAACAAGGATGTGATGCCTATATTTCAGGCGAAGTCAGTGAACGTACCTTCTATGAAGCTAAAGAATTAGGCGTACATTATTTTGCTTGCGGACATCATGCGACTGAACGCTATGGCGTGCAGCGATTAGGTCAAGCCATTTCAGAACAATTTAATATTGAATATGTTTATTTCGAGTTAAACAACCCAATCTAAGCAATCACTGGGATGAGACCTCTTTCATCCCAGTCCTTTCAATGCGCTTACATCGCATGGCATCCGACATTACCTCCATTTAAGCAAATTATTACTTTCTAAAATATTATTCCTAGTCTTTCATCTTTTTAAATCAAAACATAGCATCAGTTCAAAAACGCTTTGCATTTGATCTTTGTTATACATACTGAACTTCCAACCCAATATGAACAATAAAACTTGTTATCTTCTACCTTAAAATTGCAAATAATAAACATATTGATTCTCATTAACTTTTAAGTAGATAATGAAACTGCTTTAAAAAATCCCAATAAAACAATTTTGATGATTAAAGGAATCAAACACATGGCTTATTCTTTACCCGCTCTTCCATATGCCTATGATGCACTCGAACCCAATATTGATGCGAAAACGATGGAAATTCACCACAGTAAACATCATCAAACCTACATCAATAACATTAATGGCGCGATTGCAGGCACAGAATGGGAGAAACTGTCTGTGGAAGATTTGGTTGCCAAAGTCAATGAAGTCCCTACTGATCTTAAAAATATGGTGATCAATAATGCAGGTGGTCATGCCAACCACTCACTGTTTTGGACGGTCATGAGTCCACAAGGTGGTGGCCAACCGACTGGAGCTGTGGCAAAGGCTATTGATGAGCAACTCGGTAGTTTTGATGCTTTTAAAGATGCATTTACCAAAGCCGCGATTAGCCGTTTTGGCAGTGGTTGGGCATGGCTGAGCGTGACACCTGAGCACCAGCTGATTGTTGAAAGCAGTGCAAATCAGGATTCCCCACTGATGCACGGTCATACCCCTATTCTCGGTTTAGATGTATGGGAACATGCGTATTATCTAAAATACCAAAACCGCCGTCCTGAATATATTAATGCCTTTTATAATGTGGTCGATTGGGATGAAGTAAATCGACGTTACCATACTGCGTTACAAGCTAAAAATTAATCAACCACCTCAATCCATCTAGAGCTTAGAGTCTTTTAAAATGAATATATTCTGTACGAAAGGCTCTAACGATATCTTGTGTATCGTATATGTCTCCTTGCGAAGTTTTTTGCATATTTTGTGTATTAAAAGACTGCCCTATTGTCTATAGAATCATTTACAATAAATGCACTTAAAGTAAAACCCAGCAAATCTGCAAGGAATGAAACATGACAACCATTACTTTACCTGCACTTCCATATGGCTACGAAGATCTTGCTCCGCACATCAGCAAAGAAACTTTAGAATTCCACCACGACAAACACCATAATACTTATGTTGTTAACCTAAACAACCTAATCAAGGGTACTGACCTTGAAGGCAAAACTTTAGAAGAAATCATCACAGCTTCTGCTGGTGATGCAGCTAAAGCAGGTATCTTCAATAACGCAGCACAAGTTTGGAACCACACATTCTACTGGAACTGTATGGCTAAAAACGGTGGTGGTAAAGCAACAGGTGCTTTAGCTGCTAAAATTGATGAAGCGTTCGGTTCTTACGAAAAATTCGCTGAAGAATTTGCTGCTGCTGCAACAACTCAATTCGGTTCAGGTTGGGCTTGGTTAGTTGCTGACGAAGTAAATGGCAACCTTTCTATTCTTAAAACTTCAAATGCAGACACTCCACTTGCACACGGTAAAGTTGCAGTGTTAACCATTGACGTTTGGGAACATGCTTACTACATCGACTTCCGTAATGCGCGTCCTGTTTACATCAAAACTTTCCTTGAAAGCCTTGTAAACTGGGATTATGCAAACGCGAAATTTGCAGGTCAAGCTGCTGGCGTTGAAAAATAAGATTCGTCTTGTTTAAAAAACCGCTCTTTTTGAGCGGTTTTTTTGTTTTTGCTGTCTAAACGCATATTTATAAAGCAAACAATTCATTTCTCAATATTTTTTGCTTGACCCATTTTCCTTTCCTCCCTAAAATGCGCATCAGATTCTCCAATAGCTCAGTCGGTAGAGCGACGGACTGTTAATCCGCAGGTCCCTGGTTCGAGCCCAGGTTGGAGAGCCACTATTCTTCCATAGCTCAGTCGGTAGAGCGACGGACTGTTAATCCGCAGGTCCCTGGTTCGAGCCCAGGTGGAAGAGCCAAGATTCTAAAAAGCCCAAGCATCGTGACTTGGGCTTTTTTATCGCTCATTGTTCTGATCCACAAACCTATACCATTCTGGTATACAGTTATGACATATCAAATTGTTTATAAAAAAAACATTTAATCTAAAATTCGACTTTTTTTAGCATTGTAACTTGACCGATGTGTAAATTTCTCTATACTGCATTTCAGATTCTCCAATAGCTCAGTCGGTAGAGCGACGGACTGTTAATCCGCAGGTCCCTGGTTCGAGCCCAGGTTGGAGAGCCAAATTTTAAAAAGCCCAAGCATTATGACTTGGGCTTTTTTCTATCCATATAGATGATATTCACCTAATAAGTAAAACCAAAATCACTCCAAAGCAGCTCTCCATACAGGCCCTCCTCATCTTGACTCCCCCAAAACATCTTCATGAAAAGTGTGTGGCTGAATCAAATCGCACCAATAAAAGCTAAACCGTTTATTTTTAAATCATTTAAAGCAAATTATATAAAAATATCAGGCCAAAGACTTGACCCTTTGAGCTTTGCCACATAGAATGCGTGCAGATTCTCCAATAGCTCAGTCGGTAGAGCGACGGACTGTTAATCCGCAGGTCCCTGGTTCGAGCCCAGGTTGGAGAGCCAAAATTCTAAAAACCCACTCCATTTGAGTGGGTTTTTTCTTTGCACAAGAAAATATAGTGTTCGATCTTAGTCAAATCATCTTTTTTATCATCGGCTGCCTCGCCACTATTACGTTAGTGATGATGGTCTACCCTGACCTGTTTCGCCGTAAACAAAAGTTTTATGCCAAACACGTCATTACGCCGTTTGAACGTAAAATGTTTATTCGCTTAAAAGAAGCCTTTCCACGCCATCATGTTCTAGCTCAAGTTTCATTTAGTTCGCTGATTACCAGTAATCACTATAAAATACGGGCCAAATTTAACCGTAAAGTCACCGACTTCGTTTTATTAAATGAGCAATTAGAGGTTATCGTCATTATTGAACTTGACGACCCCTCACACTTCGGCAAAGAACAAGAAGATGCAGAACGTGATGCCATGCTCAATGAAGCAGGTTACATCGTTCTGCGTTTTACTGAAATTCCAAGCATTCGCCAACTGCACAAACACATTGGTATCACACCTGCAATGCGTGCTTGAATTATTTTGAAACCGCGCTGCTCGCTTCCTGCTGTGTGAGTTGCTTTTCGGCAGCCAACTTTTCTTGAATGCGCTGCTGTTGTTCTTCCTTAATACGCTGATATTCCGCTTGGTTTTTTGCATCGCTTTTTACCGCTAAAAAAGCAATCCCTAAAATAAGCAATGGAATCACAATACCAAGACTCGCCAAAAACATCACTTTCGGCGTTAGTTTTTTAGTTGATTTCGTCATAGCCAGCCTATTCCCAATATCTAGATTTTGATGGGCCAATACTATAACAAAAAAAGAGCCTCAATCATGAGGCTCTGTCTTCAGTATAAATATTTAATTTAATGCCAGTTAGGGTGCTATGCCTGTACAGTTGACGTTCTGGCTCGCATCCTTTTGCGCATCAGTTAACACAATACCCGTACCCGCAGCCATATGGGTCTGAATAAAGTCTACAGCCTCCGCATTCCGACAAACTATGGCTTGGGTATGAGATGCACCTATAACTGGATCAAGTGTCACATTTGGTGAACCCAATGTTTTCAAGTTTGCAACCAAAGCTTGGGTGATTGGATAGGGTACATTTGTATCTGCTGTGCCTTGTATTACATAAACTGGTTTATCAATTCGTTTAGTACCTGGCTGACTACTGATTAAGAAGTTTTTTACGGTTTCATTGGTCGCAAACACACTAGTATCTAAACCAGGATAATCCATGACTTTTTTATCAGGATTTTCAGTCATAAACTGAATAATATCGTCTTTAAACTTATTAATTAGACTTAAACTTGGGTCATTATCATTGTCTAAACACAGACCATTATCCCCTGTTGAACCTTCTGCAAACTCAGCCAAAGATTTGGCACGTGATTGGAAAATATCTTGATAACTAAATCGCGGCTCATAAGCTTTAATACCCACCCCTGTTAACGCTGCATAAGCCAATAAAGTTGCATAAGTATCCACTGATGTTCGATATGCTAGAGGGACATTAGCTGCCGTTTCACGTGCTTCGATGTCTGCCAATGCAGCAGGCGCAACTTCAAGAATAATTTTACCCAAACTCGAAGCTGGTGCACCTGCCACAGCACCTTTATAGGTTGCATCTGTATTTGCATATTCTGCGGTCGCTAATGAGGCATGCCCACCTTGAGATTGCCCCACAGACATCCACGCACCATTCAATTGCTTACCATAATGATCTTTTGCTGCTTGTACAGCAGAAAGCGCTGACTTCGCAGCACTAGATAAGTTTAAATATGGATGAATCCCTGGCGTGCCCAAACCTTCATAATCTGGTGCAACAACCACATAACCAGCAGCTAGTAGACTGTCTGCTAAAATTTTAAAGCGTGGATGAATCACATTTTTACTTGGTGCACAATCATCTCCACCTCCGACCGTGCTATGCTCCCAAACCACTACACGATAACCATCTGTAGGTGGTGCTACTTTAGGGAACATCACCAGCGCCGTTGCTTTAGCGGTCTGACCTTGAACATTTTCCATGTTATACATCATTACCTTAATAGAAGCTGCAGTGGTTAATGTGTCTTCTGAATAGGCACTTTCAGAAACATAGGTCTGTTTTTGATTTGAAGCGGGCGAATCATCATCGTCATTACAAGCAGTTAAAGACAGCATTGAAACGGCAACTGTAAGGGCTAATGCTATTTTCGAGCGTTTCATAAAATATCCTTTTATTCGTTGTTTTTTTAAGCATGAAACTACATGCCGTTTTATTAAGACATAAAAAAAGCACCCTGTATAAGACGCTTTTCAACCAAACAATCACTTTAAATAATTAATTCTAAAAAGATTCCAGTAAAAATAATGAATCCCACCCAACGATTGTGACGGAATGCCCAAAAACAACGCTGTGGATCTCTGTCTTTGGTTTTTGACCATTGATAAATAAAATCAGCCACGACTACCAGCAATGCGATTAAACCCAATGGCATCAATAAATTTTCAAGGTAAAGCGCCGCACCGATTAAAACGACACTCATCGCCTGTAAAAGTGCAATGATTTGAATATCAAAACGACCAAACAAAATGGCTGTCGACTTCACCCCAATTTTTAAATCATATTCCCGGTCGGTAATCGCATATTGAGTATCGTACGCCACAGTCCAAGTCAGATTGCCAAAATACAGCAACCAACAGGTTAAATCTAATGGCTTACCCATGGCCGTAAATGACATCGGAATTCCCCACGAAAAAGCCATGCCTAAAACAACCTGAGGCAAATGGGTATAGCGCTTCATGAAAGGATATATAAATGCGAGAAAAAGCCCACCTAAAGCACAATAAAACGTTTCAATCGGTAGAAACAACAACATACAAGCACTAGCAAAGACTAGAGCTAGAAACACATAAATGGCTTCTTTGGCCGTGATAATCCCTGTTGCTAAAGGCCTCGTTTTCGTGCGCTCTACATGCGCATCGACTTTACGATCAGCAAAATCATTAATTGCACACCCAGCCGCACGCATAAATATCGTGCCAAGTACCATCGGAATCAGAATACCAATTGGCGGTATACCCTCTGCTGCAATCCATAGTGCCCACATGGTAGGCCAGAATACCAATTCTGTGCCAACAGGCTTATCAAAACGACATAAATAATAATAGGCTTCTAAACGTTCACGCCAAGTAATTTGATGCGCAGTTGTCATGACTGTCCTTCAGATGCTGAATTCTGCTTTTGCAAAAATTGCTCAAAACTCGCTAAAAAAGTTTCTTGAACAATAAACTTGCAGCCGTGCCAAGTATAACAGCTCTGTCTAGTCCAGCCATCTTCTAGCCAAATCACACGACGTTCACATGCTGGATTGGTGCGCTGAAACAAGAACCAGCCAATCGGTTTTTTACCAATATGTTTAAAAAGCCGTGCGCGGCCTTGCAAACTTAAGATCGGGAAAATGCTTTTGGCTTTAACCCAAGGCTCTGCATCACTGCCATATAAAAAACTTTCTCGCACCCATGACGTATGCTGAAACGGCATGCCCATCCATTTTGCATCGATAAACTGAAGACGCTGAAAATGTTCTTTGGTCGGTTGAACCCTAAACGCCCCATCAGCCAAATCCGTCAGTTGCTGAGTAAGTGAACCTGAAGCATATAACCATGTTTTCAGTTCAGCTGGAATCTGCTGCATAAGCCTACCTGTACCATTGATTTACTGTGCGCTTAAACGCTTTTTGAGTTATGAAGAATGTATTCAATTGTAAAATAAAAATTTATCAATTATCTGTTTTTGCAATGGTTTCAAATTTACCTTGCGGAGTTTTCACCAAAATAAAACCTTCAGCACTCAAATAAAAACTTTGAGGATAATCATAATCCAGTGCCAACTCCGGGCTTTTCAATGCAACAAATTCTGCATGCTTATAACCTTCAGGGGTGCGACCAACTTCGATATAAGTCACCATCGAAAAATTTAGCTTAAAACCTTTATCGTGATCTTTAGGGTCAATCCAAGGATAAAAACTGGTGTGCTTCTTACGCTGTGCCATTGCTCTCATCAATTTTTTTCAAGTTAAACAGATGATACAAAAAAACCCGCGACTAGCGCGGGTTTTTTGCAGTGAAATTCAGTTCAGAATTACAAGCTGTAGTACATATCAAATTCAACTGGGTGAGTTGTCGTGTTCAAGCGACGCACTTCTTCAGTTTTAAGTTCGATATATGCATCAAGCATTTCTTTAGTGAATACACCACCTTTAAGAAGGAACTCATGATCCGCTTGAAGCGCTTCAAGTGCCATATCTAGGCTGTGCGCAACTGTAGGGATTTTCGCTTCTTCTTCAGGAGGAAGGTCGTATAAGTTTTTGTCAGCTGCTTCACCTGGGTGAATCTTGTTTTGAATACCATCAAGACCCGCCATTAACAATGCAGCGAAACCTAAGTACGGGTTCATCATTGGATCTGGGAAGCGAGCTTCGATACGTTTGCCTTTAGGGCTAGAAACGTAAGGAATACGGATAGAAGCAGAACGGTTACGTGCTGAGTAAGCCAACATAATCGGCGCTTCGAAGTGTGGAACTAAACGCTTATACGAGTTTGTAGATGGGTTCGTAATTGCGTTCAATGCACGAGCGTGTTTAATTACACCACCGATGAAGTAAAGCGCCATTTCTGAAAGACCAGCGTATTCATCACCAGCAAACAAGTTCTTGCCATCTTTAGAGATTGACATATGAACGTGCATACCAGAACCGTTATCACCAACCATTGGCTTAGGCATGAAAGTCGCAGTTTTTGCATATTGGTGCGCAACGTTCCAAACAGCATATTTGAACTGTTGTACTTCGTCAGCTTTACGAACCATTGTGTTGAAGCTCACACCAATTTCTAATTGGCAAGATGCAACTTCGTGGTGGTGTACTTCTACACGACCTGGGCCCATGATGTCTTCAATACGCGCACACATATCAGCACGCATGTCATGTGAAGAGTCAACTGGTGGAACTGGGAAGTAACCACCTTTAACACGTGGACGGTGACCAGAGTTTCCGCCTTCATAGTCTTTGTTTGTTGACCAAGCAGCTTCTTCAGCAATCAATGTATGGCGCGCGCCAGACATATCAATTTCCCATTTTACTTCGTCAAATACGAAGAATTCTGGTTCTGGACCAAAGAATGCAGTATCACCAATACCTGTCGATTTTAGGTATTCTTCAGCACGGCGAGCAATCGAACGCGGGTCACGGTCATAACCTTGACCTGTTGATGGCTCAATAACGTCACAAGTAACAACTACTGTCGGCTCAGCGAAGAACGGGTCGATAAAACCAGTTGCAGCATCTGGGCGTAAGATCATGTCAGATGCTTCAATGCCTTTCCAACCAGCAATAGAAGAACCATCAAACATTTTACCGTCTTCAAAAGTATCTTCGTCGATAGTATCTGCTGGGTAAGTTACGTGTTGTTCTTTACCCTTAGTATCCGTAAAACGGAAATCGACCCATTTTGCGCCACTTTCTTGGATGAGTTGTAGGACCTTGTTCGCCATGCTCATTTTGCTCCGATGAATTTTTGTTGCACTCTTTAGTGCGTGTTAGTAGTTGGTTGTTCTAAAGCAATTACCGTACCAACTTTAAAAAGCTTAGCTAAAATGTTGAATTCATTATCAGAATAACAGTTTTAAGCTGTTTGCTTTGGCTCTATTATACTGAGCTAAAAAGTAAATGCACCATATTCAAGCATGCTTCTTCACATTTAATCTAAAAGATTTTGAGTGTGGATCATAATGGTGCATTTTTAAATTTAACTGTGCAATTTCCACACATTTTTTATAAATTAGAGTGCTGTTTAAGCTGTTATTTTCGCCTTGATTTGACTTCCACACCTCATATCACGGCGAGCGATATACCTGAAATCAAATATAAGTAGCACAATTAACTGTTTTTATTTGATTTTTAAAAAAGTAAAAACCTCTCCTTTCAAACTAAATCTAAAGCCAATATCTCAGATGTGAGCAAGCAAAAAAATATGCTCTGTTTTGGTGACATTAGGGGAATTTTTGGCTCACTGCATTAAGAGATATTCTTTTATATTCCTTGAATGTGCATGCTTCATGACATTTACACATAATCCACGAGGTTTCTCGTTAGGATTTGAATCTGAGATATTAATAAACTCTATATCAGTTAGTAACAAAACCCATTGTAATTTTTAGACCCACAAAAAAATGTCGCGCCCTAGCTGTGTATTTTTTGCTATGATAATTTCGGTTTTGTGCCTCCATTCAAGTCATTGAATGAGAAAAATAATTTACTTATAGCTTTATAATGTAATTGCACGAATACCACAGGACTCTTCAAGCACATTTATGTGCATAAATTTCAATAGGTTAAGCTCATGCTTTTAATGATCGACAACTATGACTCTTTTACATACAACATCGTCCAGTATTTTGGCGAGTTAAATCAAGAAGTAAAAGTAGTACGTAATGATGCCGTGACATTGGAAGATATTGAGCGATGGCAACCTAAGTATCTTGTGATTGGCCCTGGCCCATGCTCACCCTCGGAAGCAGGAATTTCTATTCCAGCCATTCAGCATTTTGCTGGAAAAATTCCATTATTAGGGGTGTGCTTAGGACATCAGGCCATTGGTCAAGCATTTGGTGGCGAAATCATTCGTGCCAAAAAAGTGATGCATGGGCGTTTGTCTGACATGCACCATTCGAATAAAGGCATTTTTAGCAACCTCCCTTCTCCGTTTTCAGCAACGCGTTATCACTCACTGGTGATTGATCAAGATAGCTTGCCTGAATGCTTAGAAGTGACCTGCTGGACCAATGAAGCAGATGGCTCAATTGAAGAAATCATGGGTGTAAAGCATAAGACGCTTGCCGTTGAAGGCGTGCAATTTCACCCTGAATCAATCTTGAGTCAGCATGGCCATCAAATCTTTAAGAACTTTTTAGAAATTTACGCATAAATGAGTGCAGTGAAAAATGAATATGCAACAAGCTTTAAATAACATCACTAAAAATATTGAGTTGACGCAGCCGCAAATGGAAGACGTCATGCGCACCATCATGAATGGTGAAGCAACAGATGCCCAAATTGGTGCACTGATGATGGGTCTACGCTTAAAAGGCGAAAGTATTGATGAAATTACCGCAGCGGCTCGTGTCATGCGCGAGTTTGCCATCAAAATTGATGTCAGTGATGTTCCTTATTTAGTCGACATCGTCGGTACAGGTGGTGACGGTCAGAACTTATTTAACGTCTCGACAGCGTCTGCTTTTGTGATTGCAGCGGCAGGTGCAACCATTGCTAAACATGGTAACCGTGGTGTTTCAACCAAATCAGGTTCCTCGGACTTGTTAGAACAAGCAGGCATCCAACTTGACTTAAACATGCAACAAACTGAACGTTGTATTCGTGAAATGGGTGTCGGTTTCTTGTTTGCCCCGAATCATCACAAAGCGATGAAATATGCGGTTGGCCCACGTCGTGAATTAGGCATTCGCAGTATTTTCAATTTACTTGGCCCGCTTACGAATCCGGCTGGAGTAAAACGTCTAGTGATTGGGGTGTTTTCGACTGAATTATGTCGACCAATTGCAGAAGTGATGAAACAACTGGGGGCAGAACATGTCATGGTGGTTCATTCTAAAGATGGTTTAGATGAAATTAGCCTTGCATCAAGTACCTATGTGGCCGAACTTAAAAATGGCGAAGTCACCGAGTGGGAAATTCAACCTGAAGATGTTGGGATCGAATCGCAAACTTTAACTGGTTTAATCATTCAAGATTCTGCTGAAAGTTTAAGCCTAATTAAAGATGCCTTAGGTAAAAACAAATCCGATAAAGGCGAAAAAGCAGCAAACATGATTGCTTTAAATGCAGGTGCCGGTTTATATATCTCTGGACTTTGTACCAGCTATAAACAAGGCGTGGCTTTAGCACATGACATCATCTACGGCGGACAAGCCTTAGAAAAGATGAGCATCCTTGCTGAATTCAGCAAAACCCTTAAACAATACGACGCTTGATAGACAGGATTTTGTCATGGTAGATATCGCAAATACGATTTTAGGCAAAATTGTGGATCGCAAGCAGGAAGAGTTTGCTGCACGCCTCAAACAACGTAGCTATAAAGATGTTGAAGAATGGGCATTTGAGGCAACTCCTGTGCGTGGTTTTGCAAAGTCTTTACTGAGCAGACAACCGGGTGTGATCGCTGAAATTAAGAAAGCATCACCATCTAAGGGCATCATTCGTGAAAACTTTGATCCTGCTGAAATCGCACAACAATACGAAGCCGCAGGTGCAGCATGTTTATCAGTTTTAACCGATGTCGATTTTTTCCAAGGTGCCGATGAGAATATTCAAATTGCACGTTCTCACTGTGCCCTACCTGCATTACGCAAAGACTTTCTGATTGACCCTTATGGGGTGATTGAAGCACGTGCTTTACATGCGGACTGTATTCTTCTGATTGTGGCATCCTTGTCCGATCAACAACTCGAAGAAATGTCGAAAACAGCTTTTGAGCAGAATTTAGATGTCTTGGTTGAAGTACACGATGAAGCAGAGCTTGAACGTGCTTTGCGTCTATCTGAGCGTTGCGTATTGGGTGTCAATAACCGCAACTTAAAAACCTTTGATGTTGACTTAAACACCTCGATTCGTCTGAAAAAACTGCTTGAACCATCTCGTCTACTGGTGACTGAAAGCGGCATTGCAACACCTGCTGATGTTGCCATGATGCAAGAGCATGACATTCATGCTTTCTTGGTCGGTGAAAGTTTTATGAAGCAGCCGCATCCAGACCACGCCTTTACTGAGCTGTTTGGAACACCTCAAACACTTTAATCGCACATTCAGGGTAAGGCATGCTCTTGCCCTGAATACTTTGTGATATGTCCTTTCAAAAAGCTGTTGAAGATCTGGTTAAACAGTAACATATAAAAAATTGTTCAATTTTAAATTACTCAATTAAGCCCTGCTTCTTGGCCTCATTCACCGCTTCCATTCGAGAGCGGACCTGCAACTTGTTATAGATTTTACGCAGATGCCATTTCACCGTATTGATGGACAAAAAGATCGACTCGGATATTTCAGCATCAGTACAGCCACGGCTTAATTTTTCTAAAATTTGGACTTCACGTTTTGATAAAGCCTCAAGGCCAGAACTTCCGATCAAAGCTTCAGCACTGCTTTCAGCTTGATTGAGCTTTTGAAGTTGCTGGATATATTCTAGCAATACAACTGTATGCTTTTGCTTCTGTCGACTTAAATGCTGACTTAGACCACTTAACATATCCCAAATTAAAGGGTCTTCATCTAGAATCACCCGCACCGCTTGAGTCGGCATGAGGGTTTCAAGTGCTTGTTGTAGCGCTTCAAAAGCCTGTTCATGTTGTTTCAATTGATACAGAGCCAGTGCAAACAAGATTTGAACACGCACAAAACGTATCGGATAAATCCTAAAAAATGCTAACTGTTGGCTTAAATATTCTTTGGCTTGCTCGGCTTGCCCCATGAAAATTTGCTGACGCACCAGCATTAAATCATCGCCACGCAGCAAATGGGTAAAATTTAGATACGGCTGAAATGCTGCCTGCTCAGAATCAGCTAATGCAGAAAGCGGGCTTGCTTGTTGCACATAGGCTTGTATAGTTTGTGCGAGTCTAGGTAATGACCATTGGCTACTACGCGTATGTGCTTGGTGCAAGCACATTTGTATCGCGCTTTGATCTTGATGCAAGGTCGCTAGTCGCATTTGCAAAATATGGCCGACCATCACCATATCAGGCATTGCCAGATTACCGCCGCCCTTAAAATCCATTAATGCCGCTTCGACTTGTGACATTTGGTTCATTTCATAATATAGGTCTGCTTTAAAGCTGCTCAGAATATTCAGAATGGTCACTTGATTGTCTTCATCTAGACCTAAGTTACGATATTCCTCGCTCTGCCCTACTTGAGTAAATTTTTCTGCCGCGAGCGTTAAATTTCCTAATAAATAATCACAAAGGGCATCAATACAATCGACCATTGCCAAACCATATAGGTTATGACCTTGCAAATAGATAATGCGCGTTTGTAGTAATAGCTTTCGTGCTTCACTCATTTGCCCCAAACAAATGTGATGTAAAGCCCCAATCCCAATCAGTAGAGCACGGGCAAAATAAACGGTACTTGGCAGTTGTGCTAAGTTTTGTTGCGCTAAGCGATAAGCCACATCTAACTTGTCTTCTAAAACAGCAATGAGAGGGGCTAAACCTAATTGGTCCTCATGTTGTAATAAGGTTTCATGTTGATCCACACTATGCCAGAGCTGTAAATAATGATTGGCTAGGGTCACTTGATGCGTCAGCACCAAGGTCCAAATAATGTCATAGAGCAAATTTGGATTTTGCAGCAAGACAGAATCAGGGATCTGTTTGACCAACTCCAACAACGTATAGTGTCGGCCTTCTAAGATCAGTTCACGACATACCGTGTTGAGCAATGATAAAATCAGCTGCTGATCTTCTGCCTGTTGGGCGTGATAAATCTCTTCCATCAGATAACGCTGTTGTTTGAACCATTCTGCCGCTTTACGATGCATTTGCTGATATGCATCGGGTTGTAAAAGCTTAAACTTCGATTGCAAAAAGTCTCGAAATAAATGATGCACGCGATACCACGTACGCTGTTCATCTATCGCTTGAATGAACAAGCCTTTTTGGCTGATGACATCGAGAATCTGCTGTGCAGCATGATTACCCGTTAAAGCGATGACCAAAGCTGGATTAATTTTTCTCAGTACACTAATTTGCAATAAGAATTGCTGAATTTCAGGGTCTTGTTGTAAAAAACCTGCTCACTGAGGTAATTTACAATCTGATGGTGCGCACCACTTAAGTTTTGAATAAAGCCATGAATATCTTGATGTTCTTTCAAATATAAATTGGTGAACTGAATGCCTGTAAACCAGCCTTCAGTTTTATCAATCAGTTGTTCTGCAAGCTCAGTGCTTAAAGCAAGCTGGTCAAAGTTTTGTTGTTGGCGGATTCAAGCGGCAAGTGCAACAGTATAAAAACCAGCCATAACTTCACTCGGTGTATGCCAACCTAGTGTTTTTCTAGGACGATGGTTGAGTGCAAATTCTATCTGCTCTATTTGTTCGTTTGACACGTCATCAAACGATGACGATTTTGGCAGATATTGCCGGATTAAACCATTCGTATTTTCATTTCTAGCTCGCTGAATAGACTTGTAAGGATCAGCAAAATACGTATCTATGCCAGCATCAGTAATTCTTTTGTGTTCGGAAAATTCCTTGCCATTATCAAATGTCACACTATAAGCATGGCTCATCTGTAAACGATCTAATGCACAAGTAATCGTTTGAGAGGATGCTCTCGTTGACCCTAAATGAACAATATGTACGTACAGGCTCTTTCGATCAACGAGAGTTAATAAAGCACCTTTATGATGTTTACCAATCACCGTGTCACCTTCGAAATCTCCTAAACGTTGTCGTTGATCAATGACCTGGTCTCGGCAATGAATACTTGTTTTATCAATGATTTGACCCCTACGATCCGTGTTTTTGTAACCTCGTTTTCGATATTTCTTCTGATGCCTTAAGTGTAGATGGAGTTTACCGCCTTTTGATTTATCTTGATAAATGTACTGGTAAATCCACTCATGTGAAGGTACATCCAGCCAACAGCGTTGTGTTAAAGCACCTGAAATTTGTTCTGGTGACCAGTCCAAGCCAATCAAATAATCAATATAAGCGAAGGCAAACGCTGTCATGGGTGATGAAGGACGGTACCGTCTTTGACTTGCAAATTTAGCTGCCTGTTGAGCTCTATATCCACGTTGTCCAGTATTTCTTTTTAATTCACGGTAGATGGTTGATCGTGAACGCCCTAACTCCCGAGCAAGGGTAGCGATTGAACTTTTACTTTTCAAAGTAGCATAAATTTCGTATCTTTCATCTTGAGAAAGTTGGGTGTATTTCTTCATTGTGTGCTTTCCAATTGCGAGTTGAAAAAGTCCAATGATTCTACGAATACACCTAACTTTTTCAACTAACTACAAATGTGTCGCACTTGGGATTTGAATCTGCGGTTGTAAAAACTGAATAAGCGCACTGCTTTCTTGCTGTTTGATACTCAGCTGAGACTCTGTGACCCACTTTAAACGACCTAATAGATATTCTTTCGCGAAACTCCAGTTGGGTTTGACCCTTGAAGCAATCACCAAATGACAATTTTCAGGTAAAGACTGGTATAACCACCAAAAGATATTTAAACATTCTGGGTTTGTTAATGCTTCAAACTCATCGATAAATAAAACTGTGTCAGCATCCTCTTCTGCAACTTTTTGCGTCAGTTCAATGATGTGTTGTTTATGGATCTGTCCATAAGAGATCGAATGCGGTGGTTCTAAATCTAAAAGCGCTAAACGCAAGTATTGATAGAGTCGAATAGGATCATTTTCATCATCATCCAAAGTTAACCAACAGACTTTCTTTCCCTTTGCTAAAAGAGACTCTGAAAGTTGATGCATCAGCGTGGTTTTTCCATAACCCGCCGCGGCGTGAATAAAAACCAAAGAAGACTGACAATAGTCCACGATCTGACTTAACAGTTGGGGACGTTGCATTGCCCTGCCATTCAGCATGCTCGGACGACTGAGTTTAGTCTTCAACACTTGCATGTATATTCATCCAATCTTTTTATTCAATTACATCTGCAACATTCATTTCCCTGAATTTTGCATTTGGCAAAACATCATC
Source organism: Acinetobacter sp. CAU_H_S139_7 (assembly GCF_058599305.1). Lineage (NCBI taxonomy): Bacteria > Pseudomonadati > Pseudomonadota > Gammaproteobacteria > Moraxellales > Moraxellaceae > Acinetobacter > Acinetobacter sp. CAU_H_S139_7. The sequence goes on along the minus strand of NZ_CM178651.1, from coordinate 938,453 downwards.
CTCTACGAATCATGTTATGCCGTTCATCAGTCTAAAACACTTATAAATTAGTAGGGGCACCGCAGTTAAGCAATATGAAATAGCATCAAAAACCATTCCAATCCCTATTTTAAACTGTTCATTCGCGCATTTATCAAACAATGTAAATTCCATTCTTTCGAGTGGTTTGCATTTTCTGAAACATTGTTATGCTCAGGCTTAAGGAAATCTTAGATATTGATATCTCATATCATATTCTGATTCCAAGACATACAAGGAGTTTGTCATGAGCATCGCACAATCAGTTAAACATCAGGATCGATTATTAACGATTAACATCAAAGATGGCGAAATCAAAAATGCACTACCGGGTGTGCATGTCACACCTTGCTTTTTAGACCCTGATAATGGCGTCTGGGTCATTCATGCCCGTTTTGAACCGGGTACTATCCTTCCACGTCACTTCCATACCGGTGTTGTACATTTCTATACAACAGCAGGTTCATGGCATTATGTCGAATATCCTGAAGATGTTCAAACGGCTGGCAGCTATTTATTTGAACCAGCAGGTTCGATCCATACTTTAGCAACACCAGAAGGTGCTGAAGGCTTTATGGTCATTAATGGTGCGAACGTCAACTTAAATGATGATGATTCACTGATGTTTATTATGGATGCAGGTTGGATCGAGCTCACTCTTCACGTCGTGGCTGAACATACAGGGCAAAAAATGCCGCGTTATATTAAACCAGGTTCGGATGTTGTATTTAGCGACAAATAAATTCCAAAAGGCTTTTTGCTTCAGCAAATAGCCTTTTTTATTAGAAAAATAGTCACCAAGGATAAATGAAATGTTTGGCAAAATGATGCACCAATCTTTATTGATTAGTAATTTAATCGAACATGCGGCAAAGTACCACGCAGATACTTCTATTTTTTCACGTGAAGTAACTGGACAAATGACCACCACCAATTGGTTACAGGTCCAACAGAATAGCAAACGTTTAGCCAATGCTTTCACATCATTTAATCTTAACCAAGGTGATCGTCTTGCAACGATCGCGTGGAACAACCACCGTCATTTAGAATCTTGGTATGCTATTTCGGGTAGCCTAAATCCTTTACCAAACGATGGTCATACTCAAGGTAATCTTCAAATCCGCGGGCCTTGGATTGTCGATCATTATTTCAATCAAGAAAAAAGTGCCACCACAGCCGATGGTTGGTTCGACACTGGGGATATCGCGACCCTAGATGCAGACGGTTATATGACCATTTGCGACCGTGCCAAAGATTTGATCAAATCAGGCGGTGAATGGATTTCTTCGGTTGAACTTGAAAATATTGCCGTAGGTCACCCTGAAATTCGCATGGCTGCCGCAATTGCAGCACGTCATCCGAAATGGGATGAGCGCCCAATTTTGATTGCCGTAAGACAGGAAAACTCAACACTGACTGAAGAAGAAGCGCTGGCTTACTTTGATAATAAGATTGCCCGCTGGCAGATTCCTGACGTGGTGATTTTTGTAGATGCACTGCCAATCAACGGTACAGGTAAAATTGTGAAGGCAGAACTTCGTACAAAATTTAGCGATGTTTTGCTAAAAGAAGAAGTTGTTTAAAACCAACTTAAAACATTTAGAAGGATTCTTAAATGAAAAACAATACATCTAGAACAGCATGGGTAACAGGCGGCAGCAGCGGTATCGGCCTTGCATTAAGCAAACTGTTATTAAAAGATAAATATCAGGTTTGTATTTTTGCCCATACGGGTATTGAGCAAGCACTAACTGAATTAAAAAAACAGTCACCATCGGTACATGGTTTTGAAATTGATGTACAAAATGAAAGCAATTTGGAAAAGGCATTTGCTGAAGCAGTTACTGCAGCGGGTACACCTGATCTTGTAATCAATTCTGCTGGTATTGTGATTGCAAAATCTTTTGAAGACATGAGTTCTGAAGAGTTTTTACGTCAAATTAATATTAACCTGGTCGGTAGCCGTAACGTTGCTCATGCTGCATTACCTTATTTAAAACAAACTACCCAACAAGGCAGACGCCCTAAAGTTGTCTTCATTGCTTCAGCATCTGGGTTGGTCGGTTGCTATGGTTATACGGGTTACTGCTCATCTAAATTTGGCGTGGTCGGTTTGGCTGAAGTGCTACGTATGGAACTGCGCAGTCAGAAAATTAAAGTTGCCGTGGTTTGCCCGCCAGAAATTGAAACACCGATGGTATTTGACGAACGTAAAAATGGTTCACCAGTCACAGCGGCATTAAAACAACTTGGCGGCAGCCTCCCACTAGAGAAGGCCTGTCAGGAAATTTACAACGGCATTTTCTCATCCCAATTTATGATTATTCCAAGTACTCAAGCACGTATTCTTGCGAAAATTTCGCGGGTCTTGCCTGACCTTTATCGTAACCAAATCGATAAAAAACTGGATAAAATCATCCGTACTTTACGCGCAAGTTAAGTCACGACTGACTTAGCACGCCAAACCTGAACCCGAGTGGATCATTTGTCTATCTAGATAGAATGGTTGCTCGGGTTCAATCATTTTAAGTTATTCCAGAACAGCAGTGCTCTTGAGCACCCCGCAGAATACTATTCGCCATTTGATATGCAATTTTTTGCAAATCTCTATGAATGCAATTCAGTTCAAATATAGGGAAAATCAGACTATAATTATCGCCTAATTTCTTATTTTGCGTATTTTTCTGACACTATGAGCAAACATGATTCATCGCTTTCTAAAGAACAGTTTAATTTACTGAAAGACTTTAAAAAGCAAATCACCAATCCGCATTCGACTGCCATCAAACAGTCTGAGGCCCAAGCTCAAGTTGCTCCACCCGAGCCAGAAGATGATTTCGCGTTGTTTCAAAAACAAATGCAAGGTGTCCAAAAGATGGAGACCGCGAACATTGCCAAAATAGAAAAAAATCCAAAGAAAAAAATCGATGCACAAACTTTAGCAAAACGTGCAGCGGCTGAAGGCCCAATACATACCGATGCAACTGAGCTGTCCGATACTCAAGCGATGCTCAACCCTGTAGCAAGCCAAGCCGCGCTCAGTTATCGCATTGCTACGCTGCAACACAAAGTATTTGAAGATTTAAAAGCGGGGAACATCCGTTGGTTTGAAGCAGTCGACTTGCATGGTTGCACCGTTGAAGAAGCCCGTGTCGCAGTTTTACAAGTCATTCAAATGGCCAAAGATGAAAATCAAAATGTCATTAAAATTGTACACGGCAAAGGTCCAGAAGCCATTTTAAAAACCTATGTGAATGGTTGGCTGCGTCAACACCGCGATGTATTGGCTTTTGTAAGTGCACCAGAGAAACAAGGTGGCACAGGTGCAGTTTTAGTGTTGCTAAAACGTGCTGAAAAGAACCCAAAGTTTAAACAGTAATCGGATTTTTGTCCAAAATAAGGCATTGGAATAGTTTTCTGCTACAATGCCGTCCTTGTTCAATATCAGTGTAAGTGAACACGTCTTATGTCTATGCAGCAATCCTACGCTAACATCTTAACTGCCGTTGGTGAAGACCTAACCCGTCCAGGTCTCCTCGATACGCCTATGCGTGCTGCTAAAGCTTTTTCGTATTTAACGTCTGGTTATAGCAAAAGCTTAGAAGAAGTGACCAATAATGCGGTGTTCCCATCGGACAACCGTGAAATGGTGCTGGTTAAAAATATCGAATTTTATTCACTCTGTGAACATCATTTATTGCCTTTTTATGGTCGCGTACATATTGCGTATTTACCTGAAGGCAATGTCCTTGGACTCTCTAAATTTGCACGCATCACAGAAATGTTTGCACGTCGTCTACAGATTCAAGAAAATCTGACGCAGCAGATTGCAGAAGCGGTTGCAGAAGTGACAGGCGCACGTGGCGTGGCGGTTATGATTGATTCTGCACATATGTGTATGATGATGCGCGGCGTCGGCAAGCAAGAATCGACTACACGTACCGTTTCCTTTATTGGTGACTTTAAAACCAATAAAGAAGAGCGTCGTGAGTTTTTAAGTGCAGTCCCTGAAAGCTATTAATTGAAACATAAAGCCTCAACCTCTGTTGGGGCTTTTTTTATGCATATATCATTGAACGATTCATTTTTTGTTTAGAGGAATACGCAATGTCAGCAATTTGGTTAGCAGGTCATGGTTTGACCCAAGGCGAACAGAGTATTGATTTTCCACGTTCAGACCGTTTAGTTCAAGGTAACCCACAGCGCTTGACCTATAATCTGTACGAGCATCCACACATGGGCTGCGGGATTTGGCACTGTGAAGTTGGCTCATGGAATATTCAATTTGCCGACAATAAACAAGAATTCTTTCAAGTGATGGAAGGCTGCATCCGTATTCATGATGCCCACACTCAAGACTACATTGAAGTCAAAGTAGGTCAGGCAGGAATTATTCCACCGAGTTTTATCGGCACATTTGAAGTGGTTGAAGCTGTAAAAAAATACTATGTGATTGTTGAGGTATAAGCACCTCAACAACCGATTTGAAACGTCTTAGAACAGTTCGTGTTTAAGTCTGAGATTTAAACACTCAGGACTTTTTCAGTCACATGAATACAGTTACGCCCTTTATTTTTGGCGGCATAGAGTGCCGAATCAGCAGTGTCTAAAAAGCGCTGATAGTCAGGATGACCATTATAAACCGTACAGCCAATACTGACGGTAAAACTAAAACTTTGCCCATGAGCGGTGCGAATTGGGGTTTCCTGTATCCGCATACGAATCGTTTCAGCGACTTGTAAAGCACGCGTGAGATCACTGTCGACCAACAGCAATAAGAACTCTTCGCCACCGACACGGAAGGCATAGTCACTGCCCTTCGCTACATCTAACAAGACTTCCGCAATAAAACGCAGTGCCAAGTCCCCTGCGGTATGCCCATATTTATCGTTGATACGTTTGAAATAATCCGCATCAATTGCTAGTAGGCTCAACGCAGCATCATTTTTACGGGCAAAATTAAATTCACGCGACACAATCGTACTTAAATAACGACGGTTTAACAGCTGAGTCAGTGAGTCATTGCCTGAGTCTATATATTCGGTCACTTGAAACAGTTGATCGACCAAATGCTGAATCTGTCGGTTCACGTCACGAATTTCTTGAATGCGTTCTACCTTCTGAGCCTGATCCTGACAGTCGAGCACGTCAAAATTGAGGGTATCGACCTGTTGAATCAGCCTGATAATGGTCTCCACCTGCTCTGCACCTGTAAACGCATACGCTGCTTTATGCACAAACCATAGACCAAATTCCGACTTAGACAAAGCAATGTGTTGCAACTGCGGGTGTTCGGAGAAGACTTTGAACATCAACTCATTTTCCCAGTCGAGCAAAATACTGCGCTGCTTATCTTTTTGTACCGCGACATCTTGCATTGCAGAAAATAAGCGATAGCTATGCTTAACTTCATGGCTTCGCTCTGTATTGGCTTCATAGGATCTGCACATAATTTCTGTCGCAAAACCCATAATTTGCAGCATATAACTTAGCATGTGGTGGTTATTTTCTAGCGGAAGTCCAGCCAAGAGTTCCAAGATCTTGTTCTCAATCTCACGAATACCGCGCATGATCAACCAAGAAGGAATGCCCACCCGCGCATGTACCTGCCCAACTTTTTGTTGTTTTTCAACTGCTGCATAATAAGCTTCATTCACGGCCACGTCGAAACTTTCAATGAGCCATTGGTTTAAACTGTTTTTTAAACGTTGTTGAATGATGTCATCTTTAAAAAATCTGCAGCCTCAGGCTCCAAGACAATATTGCTATAAAATTCATTAACCAATACAGACGAATGCTTCTGAATAAAATTTTGCGCTTTAACGTGATCATTCACTGAATAATGTTGGCAAATTTTCCCCCATTGCTCGGCCAATTTAGCCATGCATTCATCATTCATAAAATTTACCTATTATATATTTTTGAGACTTACTAGATATTTATGTGATTAATATAACAAATTTCAATACTTATTTTCACCATCAGCTTTCATTTTCAGCGCTTTATAAAAAGCAAGGCTCACGTTTGGTTGTTTTAACAGCAATGACTTTCATAAAAAAAGCCCCTTTATTGGAGCTTTGAAAAGAGGATCGAACTAAAAGAAATGGAGATAACTCAAACCCGTCTGATCCCAATCTTTGCCTTTTTGCTGTTGATACTGCCAATGAAGCCTCAACGCATTTTGCTGATTGAATAAATATTGCAACTGTGTATTCAGTCTGACTTGCCATTGATGGCTATCTTCCCAATATGGCAGCTCGACCTGTACCAAACTATTGATATGTTCGCTCCAGATGTTCTGGCAGCCTACCGTTGGCCCAAGTCCCACGCGCCAACCTCGGTCTAAAGCTTTGCCTGCTTGAACATGATTTTGCAATTGTGCATAGCATAAATGTTGACGCTCTTGATCTGCCACACTATAGCCAAACTGACTGGATAGATTGAATACACCGTGTTGATCCTGTTCACTAAATGCACCATCTCGATCTAGTAGTGCCTCTTGTTGCCAACCCATGTTAAAACCCCAGCTTAATGGTGTTTTAAAGGCAGTCAGTGGACTGTAGGCATTGACCTTCAGCACATTTAGTTCTTGCAGTTTTAGTCGATCATCGCGATATTCGAGGCTACCTTCTAGAAACTTAAGCTGTGTACCCAAACGAAAGCCGCCTTGTGGGTCAATCAAGTCATGATAGGCCTGACGATGGCTCAGTCGGAAATAAGTGTCACCTTGTATCTCACCTGCTTCAAGCTGAACGGTTCGCGCATGGTGGCCTTTTACTGGATCTACTTTTGGCGCTTCGACCACTTGACGTTGCTTTTCCAAGTCAATCTGACTCCGCAAACCCAGCAGTTGTCGAATACGCGGTTGGGCGTCTTCTGCCGCAATCTTTTGTGCAATTAACTGTAAATACACATGGTCATAGGCCATTTCTAAAATACGTGCCTGATCCACCAAGGCATAGCGATTCAAATAATCTTGCATTTGAGCAGGTTTAAGTTGCGCAACCTGATGCGCAGCCGCTGCCAAGGCTTGTCCGTGTTGTTTGGCTTGTGCCAACAACTGAGTTTCTAAAGCTGGACGGTAAACACTTTCTGCAATTAGATGGTTTTCATCGACCGCCTTAATAGTCTCAACAGGAATCGCAGCGGTTTTAAATTGTTTTTGTAGGTTGACCTCTGGCCGCACCAAATCAATTAAACCCAGTAAACGATAGGCGCAGTTATCACTGATAAAATAGTAAGGAAATTGCACATGCTTGAGTTCCCAAATATGCTCAACCATGGTTTTGGTTTCTTCTGGCGTCAGGGCTAACTCGTACTCCCACAAATCGCGACTTTCCAAATCACCATATTCTTTCACTTTTCGATAGTACGGCATGAGTGAGTACTCACCTGGGTACTGCCCGGTTAAGCCCTTCCATGCAAAAGAAAAGCTGTCACTATTGGCCACTGTCGCTGCATAATTCACGGCATAAGAAACTAAGTTCAGCTGTTTTTGGTCTTTAGGATCGAGCCTTAACAGGGTATGCCCAAACATCGAACTGGGATTGCCCATAAAGTCCGTGGCGTAAATTAAAGTCGCCTTATACGGCTTAATTTGCCCAAGCCACTCATCCAGCTCAGGACATAAGGCTTTAGGCAGTTGGTTTGATGCAATATTCAGTTGTCCTATGAGCCATTTTGAACGTGCCGGAAAGCGACACTGAATCGATTGATTGGCTTCGGCTGGGGTAAAAAGTGCAGCAATATTGGCATCAAGCTCTTGTTTGAGCTGAGTTTGTCCGTATTCGTTATAAAAAAATGGACGGTAGGTGACTTCACTTTGTCCTGAAGCATTGGCATACATCAAACGTTGCCACGTCACATTTGAAGCAAGCTTAAGCTGCTGTGCTTTTTCAATATAAAACTCGGCTGAGCTAGGTGCTTGAGCAAAGATACTGGTGCTGAATAGCACACTTGAGAGGAGGACAACAGATTTCATGCAGTGTTAGCTATTCTTCTTTTTTAGATATGAAAAACCCTGCCTGAATGGCAGGGTTTTATGGTGCAATTAAACGTATGCTTTTAATACGCTATCCGTTGCCATGACTGCTTGTAAAGATGCTAATACTTGAAGCGCATCTTGGTTTTCAGCTGAATAGATTTTTGCGAAGTTTTGTTTAGACACTTCAAAGAAACGTGCTTTATCTTCAGACTGGATGTTCAGTAATTCAGCCAGTACATTTAGACTTTCGCCCTCACCGACTGCCATATCACGCGCCAATGCTTCCGCATTTTCGTTGGTAAATGTTACTGCCTGAGCAGTCACAGTACCTGTACCGCTACAACCTAAAGTACCAAAGGTAATACCGAAAAGTTGGTTAGCAAAAAGACCATTGGTTGTACCCGCTAAAATTTTAGCGACTTTACCAGACTGGCCAGCCCAAATTTGTGAACCAATACCACAACCGACGTCATTATCTGCAAATGTAGCGGTAGAACCAACAGCCAAAACCGCAGCCAATGCTATTTTTTTCAACATAAGGTTTCTCCAGACTCGATTATCTCCGAGTATTTTTATTGTTCCCATTGTGTGTATTTTGAGCTACACCTTTGTAAGATAGCGGTAACAAGCGCATAACGCAAAACAAATTATACTAAAGTGAAGTGAATATTTAAAAATGTGCTTTAGCGGTATAAAGACCAACTGCCACGTAAGTCTCGTTTCCCTAAAATCTTCAGCACCAACACCAGACTGAGCAGTAGCAATAAATACCAAGAACCCAACTTACCCCAACCGACCATATGCCATGCATCGACTTGACTTGGGTACAGCCAGATTTGGTAAAACGTACTGATATTTTCCGCAATCCAAATAATAAAGGCCAACAGTAAAAGTACGGGTAACATCGGCAGTTGAAAACGGTGCTGCTGTAATTCAAAACCAATCTTGGTTTTCCAAAACAGCACTATGCTCCACGCAAACAAAAGATAACGAATATCGGGAATAAAAAACTTGGACATAAAGTTGATATAAGACAACACCGCCAAGCTTAGCATGGCTGAGAAACGGGGTAAGTGTTCAAAAGAAACATGATAGAGACGTAATGAGCGCGCAAAAAAACTGCCTACAGCCGAATACATAAAACCTGCAAACAACGGCACTGTTAAAATTTTAAACACGGCGGGATGCGGATATTGCCAAGATGCAATTTGCGGATGGGTCAAAAAGATTTCCATCACCATCGCCATCACATGAAATAACGCAATCACTTTGGCTTCGGCCCAAGACTCGAGTTTTAAATACAGCAGACCTACCTGAATCAACACGGCATAAAACAATAGATAGTCATAACGGAAAAAACCGAAATATTCCTGACTTCCCATACTGGCTGTGAACGCAAAAGCCAATAACAGTAATATCCCAAATAAGGCAGCCGAAGCTGCCTTAGATGAGAACTCAAAACATGATTTTAAAATCGTGATCACGCATGAACCCTAATTGAATTGAAGCTGTGAAACTTAGAGATATTTGGCACTATATTCATGCACAGTATCAATAAAGGCTTTCGGGTTTTCAGGGTCAACCCACTGAGTAATGCCGTGACCTAAGTTTGCAACATAACCCGTTTTCTCACCGCCTGCATAAGCGTCATCTAACATGGCTTTGGTGGCTTTCACAATGGTCTCATGTGAACCATATAATGTTGCAGGGTCTAGGTTGCCTTGCAGTGCCGCACGGCCAGCCACCGTTTGGCGAGCCACATTTAATGGCGTAGTCCAATCTAGACCAAAAGCATCTGCCCCTGTTGCCACCATTGGCTCTAACCACTGACCGCCACCTTTGGTGAATAAGATCACAGGCACTTTACGTCCTTCATTTTCACGTTTTAAACCCGCAACAATTTTTTGCATGTATTTTAAAGAAAATTCTAAATATTCACGGTGTGCCAATGCCCCGCCCCAACTGTCAAAAATCTGTACGGCTTGAGCACCTGCATCAATTTGCGCATTTAGATAGTCAATAACCGCATCAGCTAAACGATCGAGCAGCGCATGTAAAACTTCAGGTTGCGCATACATCATTTGTTTGGTGAAACGGAAATCTTTGCTCGAACCACCTTCAACCATATAAGTTGCTAGCGTCCAAGGACTGCCTGAAAAACCAATTAATGGCACTTGGCCGCCAAGCGCTGAACGGATCGTCTTGACTGCATTCATCACATAGTCGAGATCAGATGCAGCATTAAACTGAGGTAAATTCGCCACATCTTGTTCAGTACGAACCGTTTTATGAAATTTAGGCCCTTCCCCAGCTTCAAAATAAAGCCCTAAACCCAAAGCATCGGGTACAGTTAAAATATCTGAAAATAAAATGGCAGCGTCGAGCTCATAACGACGTAAAGGCTGTAAAGTTACTTCACACGCAAATTCGTTATTTTTACACAGCGAAAGGAAATCACCCGCTTGTGCACGGGTTGCACGATATTCAGGTAAATAACGCCCTGCTTGACGCATCATCCAGACGGGTGTGGTATCTACAGGTTCACGTAATAAAGCACGTAGAAAACGATCATTTTTAAGCGTCGTCATTTACTTTCCCATCTCAATTAAATTTGCTCACCATCATAACAAAAAGGTCGAATTTTTAATAACTTCTCATAACACTAAAATTCGATCAGGACAAAGATGCAAACGAATATTTACACAAAACAAATACTGCATCTCCATCTTTTTTCTGTAATACTTGACTAGTTTTTACTTTGTAAATGAATAATTCTTAAGGTTGAATTACATGTTCGTTCGCACAATACTCGCGATGAGTTTAAGTTGCATTCTTGCTGGTACAGCGTTTGCTGCATCTACTACTGAACAACCTTTGACGCCCAAAAAGATCATTGGTACTTCAGTTCAAGATCCTATTGATCCTTTAGCAACAGATGTCGCTTCAGCTTCTACTGCGGTTGCAAATAGCCAAATTACAGCAAAAGAACAAGCAGACTTAAACCAAGCTTCGCAAACTTTAGATCAACTTGAACAATCTGAAGATAAAACAGCTGACGTTGGTGCTGCACCAAGCAAAACCACCACTGCACCGACCACCACGACGACCAATCCTGCTGCAGCAAAAGCATCGTGGACATTAAATGGTTTAAACAGTGCAGAATGGTTTGACAACATTGGTAAAGGCCAATTCCCTGTCTATGCACGTGCTCACGTGATGTTGAATAATGCACATGCGTCTCCGGGTGCAATTGATGGCATGAGCGGTAAAAATACCCTCAAAGCCATTGCCTCGTTCCAGCAAATGAGCGGTTTAAAAGCAACAGGCACCTTAACCAAAGAAACTTGGGATGCCTTACTGGCAAGCCAAGGTTCTAAGCCTGCATTTATTGAATACACCATTACCGAAGCAGACCTAAAAGGTCCTTATGCTGCATCAATTCCACGCGATTATGCACTACAAGCCAAAATGAAAGGTTTGTATTACACCCGTGTGACTGAAATGTTGGGTGAAAAGTTCCATATGGATGAAGACTTCTTGCAGAAGTTAAATCCAAAAGCGACCTTCAAAAAAGCGGGCGAAAAAATTATTGTGGCCAATATCCGCAATGAAGTGCCAGAAGACATTCATTTGATCGTTGCGCACAAAGGTGCAAAACAGCTGTATTTATTTAACAGCCGCAACCAAATGATCGGTTCTTTCCCTGCAACCATTGGTAGCTCAGATACTCCGTCTCCAACGGGTACTTATAAAGTCACTGGTGTTGCGCCAAATCCTTGGTATAGCTACTCACCAAGTAACTTTGTACAGGGCAAAAACTTAAAACCACTTTCTCTACCACCGGGTCCAAATGGTCCTGTAGGGAATATCTGGATTGGTTTAAGCAAAAAATCATTTGGTATTCATGGTACACCAAACCCTTCAGCTATTTCTAAAACAGCATCGCACGGTTGTATCCGTTTGACCAACTGGGATGCCAATGATCTTGGCAAAAAAGTGAAGTCAGGTGTAACGGTTAAATTCTTAGAATAATTGGCTTTCTAAGGCATTTACGCTATAAAAGGTGTTCTCTTGAGAGCACCTTTTTTCAATTACAACAATATAAAAATGACGATGAATGCTTTAAAAATAATACTGCCCGTAGTCTGCTTACTATCTTTCTCAACTTATAGCTTTGCCGAATTAGATGAAGAAATAGTGACCAGCGTGGATGCTTCTGCTTATGTGGTGGAATCTGACCATCCATTTGACAGTCTGAATGATCATGAAAAAATCCGTCACCCCCAATACATTCCAGAGCAAGATAGCCTCAGAGAGCCACTTTTGAATGCACGCTATTACGTCATCGCAGGCAAATCTCCGATTCACTATTACGCGATTCGAACGAGGCAAAAGCCTAAACTGCTTTATTTAAACCAGCCCCACTCGGCAGTTTTTTCAATAGGCGAGGCTTATGCTGAAAATCGAGAAAAAATCATCCTACAGCCCCAACTCAACAATACAGTCAAAGATCATGAACTGTTTTCGATTATGCCCGTCGCGAAGCATCTCGCACTGATTTTTCGTACTCGCTATGCCTATACTCCTACAGAGTTAAAAGCCAATACCGCCATGAACGCCATCTATGCCAACAATCGCTACCGATACAGCTATGAAATTATTGAAATCGACACGAATGGCAAACAGCTTCACCGCGTACAATTTGTGGCTCCTGCCATTGAAGATGGGATGAGTTTTGGCCCCAAATGGGACGAGGACTCATCGGATTATAATAATGTAATACTGGAATACAGCACCAAGTACCCAGGCGACTACCAAACCGTACACCCTTATAACCTTGAAACCCGCTATGAATACAAACAAGGTCAATTGAAGCACTTTGAACAAAAAGTTCTGCTCACCGCCAGTGACAAAGTGTTCTTAAAGAATCCACCCAACTCGATTAATTATGAAAATTATCTCGATGATCAAGATGTACCACTCTCCGTTGAAAGCAGTACTTGCCTTGATGACTATTTTGTTTTTAAAGACAAAGCAGCTCCACTCGATGTGAAATGGGGCAATGACTGGATGCAACAGCAGCCGAAGTTGCATCAACAATTTTTAGCTGAATATGCTCAAGGCAAAAACTACGTCTGGAAAGATTTCCGTGTGCGGTATTGTGATTTAGACTAAGACTGCTATGTTGCGTTTAATCATTTCAATATTGAAACGCAACATTGCAAATTCACTATTTTAGCGATAAATATAAAACGCTAAAATTACTCCATAGATTAAAAATAAGATTGGAGTTCAAAATGGATGCTTTCATTCATCGCAGTCAAGACCGCGGTCATGTCAATATCGGTTGGCTAGAGTCTAAACACAGCTTTTCTTTTGGCAGTTGGTATAACCCTAAATATATGGGCGTGAGTGCTCTACGTGTCATCAATGACGACGTGATCGCGGGCCATCAAGGTTTTGGACAACACCCCCATGACAATATGGAAATCTTGACCTGTGTGATCAAAGGCACCATCACCCATAAAGACAGCATGGGCAACCACGGCGGTATTTCTGCAGGTGAATGGCAACTGATGAGTGCAGGTACGGGTGTACAGCACAGTGAAATGAATCAGGGTGATGAGCCAGTACATTTGCTACAAATTTGGATTACCCCAAATCAAAGAGATGCAGCGCCAACCTATCAACAGATTCGTCTTGATCCACATGAGCAACCAAATCAATGGCATGTGATCTGTGGTCCAAATGACAATGCTGCAATGCATATTCGTCAAGATGCCGAAGTCAAAACGGCTGTGATTGAGAAAGATCAAATACTAGAAGTTAAAGCTACACAGCATATTAACTATATGCATGTGATTTCAGGTTCAATCCAAATTGCAGAACATACTCTTCATGCAGGTGACGCGATTGCGTTCTTAGAAGCAAGCGACGTTAAAGCTTTAGAAGATGCACAAGTGATTTGGTTTGATTTGCCTGAAGTCAAATAAGTCATCACTCACAATAAAAAGCCAACGTCGAGACGTTGGCTTTTTTAATGCAGAATTCAAGCAGTTTTTTCTTTTGGCTTAGAGAAAATTCACCACAAGTAACGCCACAGCCGCAGGTAAGGCTTGGATGTAGATAATTTTCTTACTGGCGGTCAGGCCACCATAAATCCCTGCAACCAAAACGCAGCCTAAAAAGAAATTGGCCAGTGGCAGTGCATAAGTTTCGGGTGCACATAACGCCCAAAATAGACCTGCGGCCAAGAAACCATTGTATAAGCCTTGATTTTGCACCATAACTTTGGTCAGTTGTGCTTTTTCAGGCGTATTGCCAAAGGCCTTTAAGCCATATGGCTTATCCCATAAAAACATCTCTAAAACTAAAATATACACATGCAACAGTGCAATTAAAGCAATCAAAATTTGTCCCATCATACGCTTTATCCTTATTTTTGATGAATGATGCTAGATCAGCTTCACAGCTGATCTAGGTCGAAAAACAGTTAAGGTTTCAAAAGTACTTTACCCTGACGTGCGCCTTGCGTCGCTTTCAGTGCTGCATCTTTAATTTGTGCAAAGCTGAAGATGCCTTCAACAGGCAGCAGTAATTTTTTCTGTGCAGCAAGCGTCAATAACTCTACAATTAACGCCTTTTTGCGTTCAGCAGACAATTGCTTATTCACCACACTCGCCCAAAAGCCTTTGATTGTGGCTTGTTTAAAAATCAGATCTCCCGAAGAAATCTGCATGGTCTCACCCGTCATGCTGCCAAATGAAACCAATAGACTATTTTCACTCAGCAAAGCCAACATTTCACCACTGGCCTGACCACCAATGGAGTCTACACCTGCGATCAGTGGCTGATCTGCATGAATCGCTTTGACTTGTTCTTTCCAATCAGCTTGGTCTGTTGCTACCACATTTTGAATGCCTAAGGCCTGCATTTCAGCTACAGCCTTAATACGGCGAACCAAATGAATTACCTTTTGACCACGCGCTTTTGCAATCATTGCCACGGTTTTACCCACCGCACCATTGGCAGTGTTCTGAATCAACCACGAATCTACTGGTAAATCGATAAAATCTAAAAGCATCAGTGCACTGATCGGCATCCCAATCAACTGCGCTGCCGTTTCATCATCAATCGCATCAGTTAAAGGCACAACGCCATGCGCTGGCGCAATAAAATACTCAGCCCAACTGCCATGAATTCCTGCAACCGCTACACGCTGCCCTATCGATATGCCTTGTACACCCTCACCAAGCGCATCAATCACGCCCACAGCTTCACTACCACCAATTGCAGGCAGTGTGGGTTTATAACCATAACTACCACGCACTGTCCACACATCGTGGTTATGCATTGGCGATAGAATCATTTTAATACGTACTTCACCCGCTTTCGGTTCAGGTTGCGGCATATCTGCAGCTTCCAAGACGTCAACAGGTTCACCAAAATGGTGATGAATAATACTTTGCATTTGCTATTCCTTTATCGGTTGTAATAGTTGTTGAGTGGTTTCCAAAGCAAGGTAAAGAGGCTGCTTATCTTGGGCCAATCTTGCCAATAAAGCTGCTCCCAACCACAGGTGATACATCGTCTGTGCCATTTTTCAGCGTCAATATGCACTGGAATTGAACCGTCTTGCTGCCCGGCTTGGATTAGACCCGAAATACGTTCTGTTAACTTACGCACCCCGAAGTTCAAAATCTGACGCATATCTTCAGATAAATCTGAGACTTCTGCTGCCAACTTGACGATCAGACAATTCTCCGCCCATCCTCCATCGCTATGATGTTCAACTCCACTTTCAATATGTGATGAGTTATCAATCCATGCTTGCCAAAGTGCCACGAGACTTGCATAGGCGCTTCGCTGTTCTTGCTGTATCAGCTGATCGATTTTGACTTTATAATCGGCCAGATACTGCTGGAGTAGCGCACAGCCGAAAGCCTCTTTCGAAGCAAAGTAATAATAAAATGAACCTTTCGGCACATCACAATTCTTTAGAATTTCCTGTAAACCCACTCCGACAAAACCTTTATGTAATACCAGTTGAAAACTGCTATTTAAAATGTGTAGTCGTGTTGCTTCACTTTTGTCTGATCGTTTCATATCCACACTATAAATCAATAATAGACCAGTCGTCTACAAATTAATGCATCTACCTTTGATACTTCATCTCGAACCATTGGATTGTATATAAATTTTACTGATTAAATTTCAGATATAAATGATTGAAATAAATGTTACATTATACCATAACACTAATTTTCAATTCATCTTATGTCTACACCTTCACAACGTTTACAAGCGATTGACGCCCTCAGAGGATTGGTTATTCTGATTATGATGGTCGATCATGTCAGAGAAACTTTTTATCTCCACCAGCAAGTCCCCGACCCGATGCTGATTCCAGGAACCGAAGAATCCCTTTTCTTTAGCCGGATCTTGGCTCACTTATGTGCACCTGTTTTTGTGGTATTAACAGGCTTATCGGCTTATCTTTACCAAGCAAAAAACAACAGCGCTCAAATGACACGTGAATTTTTACTCAAACGCGGTCTATTTCTGATTTTTCTCGAACTGATCATTATCAACTTCGCTTGGACTGGACAGTTCCCGCCCGATGTCATCTATTTACAAGTAATTTGGGCCATTGGTCTGAGTATGGTGGTTTTAGCAGGCTTGATTGGGCTATCACAAAAATGGCTCTGGGTGATCAGTCTCAGCATTATTTTTGGACATAATGCGCTGGATCAAGTGTCATTTTCACAAATACCGATCCTGCAAAATCTGTGGTTTATTTTGCATGAACGTGGTTGGATCGAATTTGGAGATCTGATTCGTTTTAGAACCTCTTACCCAGTACTGCCTTGGATTGGGGTGATTACCCTTGGCTATTGCATCGGTCATACCATATTTAACAGCACACATGATATCGCAAAAAGAAATCAAATCTTGTTAGGCTTCGGGCTTGCCAGTATCAGCTTATTTATCGTTTTAAGAATGATCAATCTCTATGGCGACCAAGCATGGTCAATCATGCCGACCAGCACTGAAACCGTTATGGGTTTTTTGAACTTGACCAAGTATCCGCCATCGCTGCTGTTTATTCTATGGAATGTCGGACTAGGCTTAATTCTGTTAGTGTTACTTCAAAAGGTTGAAAGTAAACCTTGGGTCAAACCCTTGATTATCTTTGGTTCCGTGCCGATGTTTTTCTATATCGTACACTTATATGTGCTGAAAGCCCTCTATCTCATTGCGGTCGCACTGTTTGGCACGACCCATGGCGAATACTTCGGAGTCGATCATGTCTCTACCCTATGGCTCATTTCGATTATTTTAACTGTAGCTCTCTATCCGTTGATGTTGAAATTTTCAGCCTTTAAACATAAAAACAAACACATTCGCATTCTTAAATACCTCTAAGGATTTAAGGTGTATAGCCAATTTCACTGAAATAACATTGATGCTTAGTCCAACTAGGCATCAGATTTCCCGACACCCGGCTAATATGCTTTATGCGCCAACGAATGTCTGAAGCAAAAAATTTACTCTGCTTTGGTGAGTAGTGCTAAGCAGATTGAAATTAAAACCATCCCAATCCAACCGATTGGTGCAAGTTGTTCTCCCACCAACAGGATTGCAAAAACAGCGGCAACCAAAGGTTCAAATAAGGTCAAGGTAATGGCTTTACTCGCAGGCACAGTTTTTAAGCCATATCCAAATAAAACATAGCCCAAAAACATGGGGATCAACATCATATAACCCACGACATAAAGGTTGATGTTTTCTTCAAACAAGTTTGAACCTGTTATCCATAAAGTCGGAAGTAATAATAAAGAACCAAGTCCGAAGATGAGCCCCATAGACGCTTTTGCATCCATTCCTTGGTCAATCATTCGTTTTGTCGCCCAAGAATATAAAGCATAGGTCAATCCCGCAACCGCCCCTAAAGCAATACCCAACATTGGTCGATTTTGGGACAGATGCTCCGTGGTTGCTACAGCATGTGATTCCCCGAGAGAAAGTAGCGCAACGCCCGTCACTCCCAAGACGAAACTCATCAGCCATGTCATCGAAAGTTCTTTTCGATCAAATACCCTTTCTAAAAGTGCGGTAAATAAAGGCGCCGTACCAATCGAAACGACTGTTCCAATGGTGATGCCTGCATAGTACATAGATGAATAAAAGGCCAAAGGATAAATAAAAACCGCAATTACACCTACACCGAGCATCACAGCATTGGCTTTGATATGTGCCAGATGGTAGATAATACTTTTTCGCGCCAAAAGTGCCTGCAACAGTCCACCACCGCCCATGGCGGCAGCGCCAACAGCCAAAGGACTCAAATTGGGTGCAAAAGATGCGACTGTGCCCGTCGTTCCCCATAGAAAAGCAGCGAACAGCACCGCGAAAAAACCATAATTCGGTACCGCAGAAACAGACTGATTCACGTACTGATTTCCTGTGCTAAAAGTGTTTTCACCATCGCTGTTGCAGCTTGTACTTTTTCACTCGAGCTTTCCAAGCCTGCTCGCGCAATCGATCCCTCTAAAACAAAAGACAACAATAAAGCTATTTGTTTGACCTTGTCTGCGTCCGAAATGATAAGGGCAAGCTGTGTAGAGATAATGTTTTCAATTTCATCCTTATGCCGTTTTACAGCCAAGCGCTCGGCGCTGTGCGCTGGGAACTCAGCAGCAGCATTCAACAAACCACAGCCCCGAAAGCCTTTTTCATAGGCAAACTCGGCATGGTCTTGATAGGCTTCAAAAACCGCGACAATTTTATCAATAGGGGTATGCGCTTGTTGGTTTCGAAGTGCATACAAATCTAACCACTCTTGATGCCGTGCTTCTATATAAGAGGTGATCAAGTCAGCCTTGGTTGGAAAATTATTATATAAGGACATTTTGGCAACTTTAGCCTTATCGGTAATGCTGTTAATCCCTGTACTGGTGATTCCATCGTTATAAAACAAAATCGCGGCTGCATCTAAAATTTTCTGTTTCGCAGTTTTCGTATTCATCACACTCAACTAAGTAGACCGATCTACCTAATTTATAGAATCTGTAAAAATATGCAAGTCACCTTTGCTTATTTAATGAAGGAAATATCAGATGAATCAAAAACGGAAGAATGCCCTTCAATCACCCCATTACAATGACAGTGGATAAAAAGCGAAACGGAACAATCGCTCTATACTTTTACAAAGCATATGTAGTTCCAACTTATATGTAAGAAGTTGCTAGATAAACCAAACGAAGGATGCTAAAAACCGCTCAGATGAAATTGAGAAACTTTCGAAAAACTGATCTACCAAAACGACTACTACATGGCACAGCAGTGTAGTCTCTATAACTGCTTGTCTGAAAACGAATAGCGAATCTAAAAAGGGATCGTGTTGGACAACTCAAGCTATAGCTGAATACTATAAAAGAAGGTTAAATACCTTAAATAAAAAAAAGCAGTAAGAGAAAGTCTAACTGCTTTTTTTAGAATTTGATCACTGCCGATCTATGTGGTGTGCCCCACACTACTTGCCGTAATGGCCCAACTTAAACTTGGGTTATTGATTACTGATTAATTTTAGTTTGTATTTAAAAATAATTTGGCGGAAGCGGTGAGATTCGAACTCACGGAGGACTCACACCCTCGTCGGTTTTCAAGACCGGTGCATTAAACCGCTCTGCCACGCTTCCATGGGCGCTATCATATAAATAAAAATATTTTTTGGCAAATATTTTTCATCTCACGGCCTGCAAAAAGCCACTATTCAGCTAAAAAATGTTCAATCTCAATAAGATATTAAATTTACAGCCTCTATAGGATGGAAAATTGATCAATAACTCTGGCATCTTTTAAAAATTAACTTTAAAAAAGGCATAAAAAAAACCCTGACTTAGTCAGGGTTTTTGAATTTGGCGGAAGCGGTGAGATTCGAACTCACGGAGGACTCACACCCTCGTCGGTTTTCAAGACCGGTGCATTAAACCGCTCTGCCACGCTTCCATGGGCGACATCATATAAACATTCAATCTACTTGGCAAATACTTTTCTTCAAAAATCACACCAAGTGGCTAAAATTAAAACAAAATCTTTTAGTTCTCTGAACTTTCAGGTCTGTCATAACGAATTGAATTGACATACCAGTGTTTTTTTCCAGTTGGCGTCAACACTTCAATTTCATCATCGACTTGTTTGGACAGTAAAGCACGTGCCATCGGCGAGTCGATGGAGATGTGCTGCGGGTGATGATCGTAAATTTCATCTACTCCGACGATGCGTAAGGTTTTTTGTTCCCCTGCGTCATTTTCAATTTCGACCCAAGCGCCAAAATAAATCTTGCCAGCCTGCTCTTCAGAAAAGTCGATAATACGAAGTTCTTCGAGGCGTTTTCCCAAGTAGCGAACCCGTCGATCAATCTTACGTAAGATCTGTTTGTTGTACTGATAATCCGCGTTTTCACTACGGTCGCCAAGGCTCGCCGCCCAGTTTACTTTCTTGGTAATTTCAGGGCGTTCTTCATGCCAAAGCTGCTTTAATTCCGCCACCAATTTGTCGTGACCTGCACGTGTAATTAAGTTTGATTTCATGATGAATGCCGTCTAAATCTGCTTATTGATTTACAACAAAGGATTATTTTATCCCTTATTTCTCCACAACAGAAGTTTATAAAATAAATTCCTGAATTAAATTAAATTGTTATGTTACATTTTTCAAAAAAATATTGCACAAAATTTGACACTTTTAAAATTGATATATATTATGCGCACATCTTAAATTAGTTGCCTATTTTTTAATCTATGTAGTTTTTCTACATAATCTTCTTAATCCCATGTCATTTTGAATGACGTCATGAATGCCCAACCTCTTATTGAATTTAGACAACTTGAACTCGTTTTAAGGCATGTTTTTGCCTTTGCGTTCTAGGGCATAAATTACTTGTAGCGGAGACAACATGCACAGTAGTTCAACTTCTGGATCGAGGCTTTGCCTTAATTCATTAACTTTCTCTCTCCCGTTGAAAGCCCTTGCTTTAAGTACTTTGTTAATTCCATTTCATAGTATTAATGCAAGTAAGACCTACCAATATGATAACGTCGTCAATCATAATAAATTGACTGTCGTTTCAGTGGAAAACCCAACGACCGTTTTTAAAGATGGTCAGCATTTGCATGGTTTTGGTTATGACCTTGCACGTAACTATGCAGACAGCTTAAATGTAAAGCTAGACTTCAAAACCGTCCCCGATAATGCTACAGCACTTAAATGGGTAGCACAGGGCAAAGCAAATTTTGCAATGACGACGGCAAGTGTTCAAACGATTGAGCAAAAAAGTCTCGCAACCTTTTCTGCTACTTGTGGTGATTTAAACGTTTTACGTAAAAATGGCCTCAATACTGAGCTGAACTGGGTGTTTAAACATGCGAATGATCCATTGACGCAAACGGCGAGTGGATTTGTCTGCCGTGGTAAACAATCTGGTTCAATTGGTCAATTAGCCTCTTTTTACAACCGTAATGTCGTGAAGCCTGAAAACTGGAATACGATTCAACGCGATTTGCGTCAGCGTATGCCAATCTATAAGGCCAGTTTTAAAAGCACAGCGCAAAAGTACGATTTAGATTGGCACTTATTGGCAGCGATTGGTTATCAAGAGTCTTATCTTAAGCCGAACTCCGTTTCTCCCACGGGTGTACGTGGTTTGATGATGTTGACCAATAGCACAGCCAAAGCCATGGGTGTAAGTAACCGTACTGATCCAGCGCAAAGCATTCAAGGTGGTGCCAAGTAC
Organism: Acinetobacter sp. CAU_H_S139_7; assembly: GCF_058599305.1. Taxonomy (NCBI): domain Bacteria; kingdom Pseudomonadati; phylum Pseudomonadota; class Gammaproteobacteria; order Moraxellales; family Moraxellaceae; genus Acinetobacter; species Acinetobacter sp. CAU_H_S139_7. The sequence goes on along the minus strand of NZ_CM178651.1, from coordinate 916,653 downwards.
TACGACCAAATGCTGAGTCGCTATGATGATATTCCCTTTCCTGACCGGAACTGGTATGCACTGGTTGCGTACAATATGGGACCGGGTGCGGTGAATCAGATTCAAAAACGGATTCAGGCACAAGGTAAAGACCCCAATAACTGGCTCAATTTGTATGTTTACTTACAACAGAACCAAGCAAAGAATGGCCGTTACCGTCAAGCACTACAGTATGTGACACGTATTCGTGCTTATCTTGAACATATTAAAACCACGCCGCAGTTGGTCAATATCTAAAAGATCCTCTCTATCGGCATAAAAAAAAGCTTACCTATAAAGGTAAGCTTTTTTTATTTCAGAACACTTAAGCTGTTTGCTCAAGCACTTTCTTAAATAAATCTTTTTGCTCTTGGCTTGGCTTCGCTGTTTGCAATGCCATCAACTGTGACATATCACCTTGAACTTTTATTTTACCCGTCATGAACGCTTGCATTGCTGCAGCCATATCAAACTCAAGGAACACTTTACGTAGTGTTTCAGCATCCATGTTCAAGGTTGTTTTCGCGTTTGAAGACAAGCCTTTTTTAATTGCGCCGCCATCTAAAGATAATTCGGTATTACCCGCATTGTCAGCAACAACTAAGTTAATTGCAAGATTCGCAAGTGCTGGCGGCAGGTTCAGATTCCCCGCTTGAGCAGTTAATGTTTCTACAGTTGAAAACCAATCATCAGTTAAAAAAGCAGGCATGATGTTTCCTCAATTCTTTGTTCGTTGTGTGCTGCCTATCCAGACGGCATCATTGTGAAGCTAAATATGCTCGGAGATTGTTATAGCATGTATATCCTACATGTGCCTAAAGTTTTTTGTACGTACCGTTCATATTTTATATTTCTTATACAAAGTTTATCAAAATCATCCACATAAAAAAAACACCAATCATTGATTGGTGTTTTGCATTGGCTTAACTGACAAAATTAGTCTGCTGCAAAGCCAAGATTAACCATGTTAATGCGTTTGTTCTCTGGTTCATCTTCCGTTGAACAACTTTCACCTTTAAAGTCGAATTCACGTTCGCTATCTAACGCTTCAAAGTCGAATAACTCACGGTCTGCCAGCTGCGATGGCGAGACATTTTGCAAGGCACCAAAAATACTGTGTAGACGCTTTGGATGTGCTTTATCCCACTCGCGCAACATGTCATTTAACATGGCACGTTGCAGATTTTCCTGAGAACCACACAAGTTACACGGAATAATCGGGAACTGACGCATTTCAGCATATTTAATGATGTCTTTTTCTTCCACATAAGCCAGTGGGCGAATCAAAATATTCTTTTTATCTGACGATAACAATTTAGGAGGCATCGCCTTTAAGCTGCCGCCATGGAATAAGTTCAAGAAGAAGGTCGCCAAGATATCATCACGGTGATGCCCCAATGCCACTTTGGTTGCGCCAATTTCTTGCGCAAAGCCGTATAAAGAGCCACGGCGTAAGCGTGAACAAACTGCACAGTAGGTTTTACCTTCAGGCGTCAAACGTTTGGTGATGCTGTAGGTGTCTTTTTCTAAGATATAGTAGGGAATATTATTCTCTTCTAAATAACGTGGTAACTCGTCCTCAGGGAAACCGGGTTGCTTCTGGTCCAAATTCACAGCCACCACATCAAAATTGATCGGTGCAATGCGTTTAAACTGCAACATAATATCGAGCAAGGTATAACTGTCCTTACCACCGGAAATGCAGACCATCACTTTATCGCCTTCTTCGATCATTTTAAAATCGCGAATGGCATGACCCACCTGACGGCGTAACTTTTTCAACAGACGATAATACGCAGAGCTAGTGGGTAGTTCTGGTTTAAAATTAAATCCCTGATTGGACTCAACTGGCGAGAACATAGACGAGTTAAACCTTAAAAAAAATACCGCGCAATTTTATCCGATTCACAGCCATCTCGCACCTAAAGAATGTAAATTCTCATGAATTGTCATTGCTGTCATATTCATGTATTGAAATCGGTTTAACTTTGAACGATTGCGTTCATATTTTAGCTGAACTGCTTATGTTTTGGACTTTTCCACATTTTTCCACAAAAGCTGGGGATAACTTTGTGGATTCTAATCGACTTGACAGGGTGTTCCCCCCACTCTTTAAGGCTTCTATTTAAATTGATCATTTTTTGATCAATTTATTTACTATTAAATTTCAATAACTTAACCCAGTCAAGCAATCCTCATTAAAAATAAATTAATTATTTTTTTTGATTAATTGCTCAACAATTTGACTTGATTTTTACAAAGACCTAGATTTTTTGAACTTAAAATAGTTTCAGACTGTTCTTTTTTTGCTAAACTCATTTCTAGTCACTGAAATCGATTTTTTTACGATTAATAATAGATAATGAAAAATAAGCTGCTTTTGAGTCGTTTTTACGTTTTGGGGTGTATGACGATTTCGTTCATGGCACTGGATTGTCACGCGGGTCAAACTATCTACCAATTGAGAGATTCCAACGGTACGACCTTGTTAACCAATAAACAAAGTCGTTATAGCAACTTAAAAGTCGAAAAGAAAACCTATTATCCAGACAGTAATATCCACAGTTATAGTAACTGGGGGGCTTCTGAGTCTTCCGTGTTGCCCAGTTATAGTCGCAACAAAAATGCTTTTGACCACATTATTCGCCAAGCGGCTCAAACCCATGGCGTTTCTGAAGGCTTAATTAAAGCGGTCATGCATACCGAATCAGGCTTTAATGTCAATGCACGTTCACCTGTTGGGGCTCAGGGGCTTATGCAACTCATGCCTGCGACAGCACGGCGCTTTAATGTCTCTAATGCGTATGATCCACAGCAAAACATTAATGCGGGTGCCAAGTATTTGGCATGGCTAATGAAACGCTTTAACGGCAACACCAGTCTTGCGCTTGCAGGCTACAATGCTGGCGAAGGCAATGTACAAAAGTACGGTGGTATTCCACCCTTCCGTGAAACTCAAGACTATGTTCGCCGCGTGAGTAGCCGTTATAGCAATCTATATGCGGGCGGGATTAACATTTATGCAGGCTCAAATAGCACACCGGCCAATGCTCAAGTCATTGCCCAATCTGCACATTACGATGCAGACTCTTCCCCAAGCACGCAACTCAGTGTGAGTCGTAGCGCACCTTCACGCCAAATTATCCTCGCAGCCGATGGCAGCTTTACTGATGCGCCTGGTTCCTATGCCACCGCCAATGCAACCGCCTCTGCCCGCATTCAAATTTCAGAATAATTTTTATAGCAGTTTTATTATTTTTTCTTGAATTTTGAAGAGTTTCACCTCATATTGAGATCAATGATTTTCGATTTATAAATCAGATTATTTTTTTATTATAAGAGGATTTTCTCAATGATGCGGATTGGTTTGTTCTTGCTAACCAACCTCGCGGTACTGGTTGTAGCTGGCATTATCTTGTCACTCTTCGGTGTCGGTAGTTACCATGGCGCGGGTGGCTTAAATCTAGGTAACCTACTGGTTATCTGTTTTGTCTTTGGTATGGTTGGCTCAATGATTTCTCTATTCATGTCAAAATGGATGGCGAAAAAAACAACTGGTACAGAGTTAATTGACCCCAATGCCCCGCGCAACCAAGCTGAAGCATGGTTGTTACAAGAAGTCGCTCAATTGGCGCAACGTTCTGGTATTAAAATGCCAGAAGTCGGTATTTTCCCGTCTTACCAATCTAATGCTTTTGCTACAGGTTGGAACAAGAACGATGCATTAGTTGCAGTTTCTACCGGCTTACTTGAGCGTATGAATAAAGACGAGCTTCGTGCAGTTTTGGCTCACGAAATTGGTCACGTCGCCAATGGTGACATGGTGACTTTGGCGCTCGTTCAAGGTGTAGTGAACGCCTTTGTGATGTTCTTTGCACGTGTCGCAGGTGATTTCATTGACCGCAATGTCTTTGGTCGTGAAGATGGTGAAGCACCAGGTTTAGCTTATTTTGCCATTACCATCGTGCTTGATATTGTCTTTGGTATTTTAGCTTCTGCAATCGTGATGTGGTTCTCCCGCTACCGCGAATATCGTGCAGATGAAGCAGGCGCGCGTCTTGCAGGCAAACAAGCAATGATTTCAGCCTTGTTACGCTTACAAGCGGAGTCACAACTTCCAGATGCGATGCCTAAAGAAATGAAAGCGTTTGCTATCGCGGCGGGTCAAGAACAAGGCTTTAGTTTAGCCGCATTGTTCCAAACCCACCCGACGATTGAACAACGTGTTGCTGCTTTACAACAGCTCGATTGTCCATAAACAATTCGTTCACAAGATTTTAAAAAGCCTCCACTTGGAGGCTTTTTTGTGACTCTGCATAACAGAACATTTTTATTCAATCGTCACTTCGATACAGCGTAATAAACTGCCATTTGGGTCAATGATGCAAAACTGGCGGATCTCATCAAAATTCTGAATATCGCTCATACGGGCAATTTCCCACAACGACCAATTCACTTTAGACCAGTATTCATAATAGGATTGAATTTCCGCTACGCGAATACAGGCACTATGCCATGAACTATTTGGATCTAAATGCGGATGATGGAAAAATTCCAGTGTCATTTCACCCAAACGCATAATCATCCACTCGGGGGACTGATACACCAGATCAAAGCCCAAGCTTTGATAAAATGAAGCAGTGCACGCCAAATCAATCGCTGGCAAATTTGCCGTAATCTGACCTTCAAATTTCATAAGTGGCTATCCTAAGTTTAGTCCCTGTAACCAATGCCACATCACACTGCCCCCCCACCACAATAAGCCCATAAAACACACCAAAAAGATCAGGCCAAACAAATCTGGGATGTGTAGCCAAAGCCATGCCACTACTGGGTTTCGCCAAAATGCGGACTGTTGCTGTTTCTTTTCCAATTTTTCATGAAGAAAAGGATGAGTCACATGATGTTCTGAATGGATTTGGTATTCTTCCCGAATATGGTCATGAACCACATCCAGTGCTTTACGACTCGGACGTATAAAAATATCAAATAATGTCCCTAACACAGGGATAAAACCGACCACAGCATCAATCATAGCCAGCTTCAATACTGGACTCAATTTCTCTTGCGGTACACCAATTTGCTTGGCTTTATAAATGGCATAACACGTTAGGGCAAAACCAGCGATATCACCAGCAATCGGAACAGTACTCAACGCAGCATCGGCACCTACACCCTGCTTGGTGAACGGGATACGCACCACAGAATCCATCATATTGGCATATTTGGCCAAATCACGCTCTAAACGAATGACATTTTGCTGGCTCATTTTTTTTGTTCTAAGGGTTCAGGCATGTTGTTACTGACCTCCATCATTTCAACCACTTTAACATCATAAAACCACTGAATTATGCTGGTTTTCATGACTTTTTTCTGTGCTAACTTTGTGCTGAAACAATTACTTATTAGCTTAAGACAAGGTCAGGATTTGTGACGCAATCAGTAGATATACCACCACGCCTGACGCATCACAAATTGAGGTGACTAAAGGTGCAGATGCACTGGCGGGGTCGAGTTTCATGCGGTTTAAGATAAACGGCAGACTCATACCAATCAGACAACCCATCAACACAATGCCCATCATACTCAGTGCCAATACTACAGCGACCAGAATATCCCCACGGAAATAGCCCAAAATGGAGACTGCCGTTGCCATGGTTCCACCCAAGCACAGCGCAACCAAACTTTCACGTCCTAGCAAATAAAACCAGTCTTTAAAATGTACATCACCGGTTGCCAGTGCACGTACCATTAAAGTTGCGGACTGTGACCCCGCATTTCCCCCACTTCCCACCAGTAAAGGTAGGAAAAATACCAAAACGATATGCGCCGCAATCAAGTCTTCAAAGTGTGCAATTCCCAGCCCCGAGAGTAAACTGCCAAAAACCAGAAACACCAGCCAAAACACCCGCTTCTGATACAGTAAGAAGATTGGAGCCGTTTTAATACTCATCTGCGGACTGGCCGCAACCGCACTACTTTTTAGAATATCTTCTGTGGTTTCTTGTTGTACCACATCCATTGCATCGTCATAAGTCACAATCCCCAATAGACGCTGCTGCTCATCGACAATGGGCAAAGCCATAAAATCATAATGAGCCAGTTTCTGTGCAATACTTTCCTGATCCTCACTGACTAAACCCGTAATGACACGGCTGGTCATAACCTGTCCAATCAATTGCTCAGGCGGAGACTGAATAATTTGCCGCAGCGAAATCACACCGTGTAAATAACGCGAGGCATCGATCACATAGATGAGATATAAAGTTTCACTTTCCGCTGCATGCTGTCGTATATGTTGAATCGCCTGTTGCATGGTCATTTCGGCATGTACCGTAATAACCTCAGTGCTCATAATTGCACCCGCAGACTCGGCAGGATAGTGCATTAAATCATTCAGCTGGGCTTGAACATGCGCATCTAGCTGCGGAAAAATCTGACCTTGAACCTCTTGTGCCAAGCTTTGAAATAAATCGGTACGGTCATCCGAATGCATCTGAGCCAATAACTTCACCAGCAAAGCCTGAGGCAATTGCGCTGCTAGCTGCTGCTGCTCGGTTAATGCTAAAAACTCAAAGACATAACTGGCTTGTGGTAATTGTTCCAATAGCCGAATTTGGTCATTTATAGGCAGGGCCATTAAAATATCAGCTAAATCCGCAGTGCTGTACTGTTTCAAACTTTGGATAAAAGCATGGTTATCGGGCTGATTTAATTGCGCTTGGAAATCTTGCTGTGAAAATGACGGATTTGGCATACACCACTCAAATATTGTTTTTCTTTATCTATGCGAGTATAGCAAAGGATCTTTAAATGTCAGGCCTTTCGGCCTGATTGGGTTAAAGGTTCGCTTTGCCGATTCGCTGCATACGAATGTTTCGGATTCAAGCTTAACCTTCGTCCTGAGGTGTTCGTCCATGAAACACACGGCGAACCAAGACATACATTAAAGGAATAAATAGCAACACTAATACCGTGCCAAAAATCACGCCACCGAGTACACTCACCCCAATTTCCTGACGACTTGCTGCCCCTGCACCAAAGGCAAAGACCAGAGGTGTGACACCCGCGCCAAAAGCCAAAGACGTCATTAAAATCGGGCGTAACCGTAAGCTTGCGCCTTCCAACGCTGCTTCAATTGCTGTCTGGCCTTTTTGCTGCGCCAATGAAGCAAATTCCACAATTAAAATCGCATTTTTACAAGATAAACCAATCGTGGTCAGCAAGGCAATTTGGAAGTAAATATCATTCGGAAAACCCGTCAGATAACTGAACAGAATATTGCCACCGATACCTAATGGAATCGCACTCATGACTGCCGTTGGAATACTCCAACTTTCATAAAGTGCAGCAAGGCATAAAAAGATAAAACCTATTGAGACCAAATACAGCAGCAATGCTTGGTTATTGGACTTGTTTTCTTCGAACGATAATCCGCTCCATGCCAGATCAATACCGTCATGCGCTCGCACCATGTTTTGTACGTCTTGCATGGCTTGTCCCGAACTGACATTTTGTGCTGTATCCGCCTCCATTTCTAGCGCGGTATAGCCCATAAAGCGATTCACCACCTCAGGGCCTCCGCTCCAAGACACTTGGGCAAAATTTGTAAAAGGAATCATTTGGTTCAGATCATTACGTACGGCCCACGCTTGAAGATCATCAGGTTTTGAACGAAATTCGGCATCCCCTTGCATAATTACCCGCTTAATCCGACCACGGTCAATAAAGTCATTGATATAACTTCCACCCCAAGCACTGGATAAGGTGCTATTAATAGCGGTCTGACTAAGTCCATTCGCCAAAGCTTGTTTTTGGTTTATATCCACTTTGAGTTCGGCTTTATCTGGGTTAGAACGTTTATCTAAATTGCTAAAACTAGAATACTGCTTGGATGCGTCCTGCAAAGTTTTAAACTGTGCTTCTAAATAAGCACGACCTTCGCCATTGATATCACGTATCCAAAACTCCATGCCGTCGGTTTGTCCTAAGCCACTGACTGAGGACGGCATATTTACATTAATTTGCGCATTTCGATGTGACCTAAAATGAGCAATTGCCCGTTCTCGAATCGCCTGTGCAGAGTTCTCTTTCCCCTTACGATCATCCCAATGTTTCAATGCAATAAAACCCTGACCTAAATTTTGTCCGGTCCCTGAGAAATTACGACCATAGCGGATCATCACCAAATTGATATTGGCCTGTTCTTTATCTAAAAAGTATTGGCGAATTTCTTCTCCCACCACACGGCTTTGACTCATTGGTGCACCATCGGCCAGTTTAAACTGAACACTTAAAATACCCTGATCTTCACTGGGAATAAAACTGGTCGGTAATGCCCGATAAAACAATGCAAAGACGGCAATTAACGCTACAAAAACCACCAGCATGATTTTACTGTGCTGAATGGTCTGCGTACTCAGTTTTAAATAACGCTGCTTTAGCTGATCTAACTTCAGATTAAACCAAGTTGCCCATCGTGCCGATTTATCATTGGGTTTTAAAATTAAGGCACATAGTGCAGGTGTCAGAATCAATGCGACCAGCAGCGATAGCGCCATGGCAGCAACTAAGGTCATTGAAAACTGACGGTAGATCACTCCTGTCGAGCCACCGAAAAATGCCATGGGAATAAACACTGCGGTTAACACCAACGTAATCCCAATCAATGCCCCACTGATTTCCTGCATCGATGCAATTGAGGCTTGTTGAGCACTCATCTGCTGTTCATGCATCAGCCGCTCAACATTTTCCACCACCACAATCGCATCATCCACCAGAAGCCCGATGGCTAAGACCAATGCAAATAAGGTTAAGGTGTTGATACTCATGCCGAGCAAATACAGAATGGCGAGCGTGCCTAAAATTACAACAGGTACTGTGATAGTAGGAATCAACGTTGCACGCCAATTTTGCAAAAAGACAAACATGACCACAATCACCAAAAGCACTGCTTCAAACAGTGTTTTGACCACTTCCTTAATCGACTCTTGCACAAAAGGCGTGTTATCACGTGGATAAACAATTTGATAGCCTTCAGGCAGTTTAGAAGATAAACGGGCAACCTCTTGCTTAATCAATGCAGACGTCGCTAAGGCATTGGCACCTGAAGACAGTGAAATGCCCATCCCCACTGAAGGAAAACCATTAATGGTATTAAATGACTGGTAATTTTCCGCGCCTAGTTCCACCCGTGCGACGTCTTTTAAATAAATAAAACTGCCATCGCGGGTCGATTTGACAATGATGTTCTCAAATTCTTCAACGGTTTTTAAACGTGTACCTGAGGTAACTTTGGCATTTAAATATTGATCTGACAGGCTTGGTAACTCACCAATTGCCCCTGCGGCCACTTGCGTATTTTGCGCTTCAACCGCTGCACGAATATCACTCGGCATCAGTCCATATTGACGCAATTTGTGCGGATTCAGCCATAAGCGCATGGCATACTGCGCACCAAAAACATCAACCTCGCCAACCCCATCAATACGGGCTAAATCTTGCTCCAAATGCGTCATCATATAATCAGAGAGTGCAATATTGCTGCTTTTGCCTGTTTGGTCATATAGGCCAATCACCATATGCGTATCGCCAAGCGACTTATAGACATTGACCCCTTGACGCTGCACATCTTCTGGTAAGCGGTTAATCACCCCATTGATGGCATTTTGAACTTGAACCTGAGCGGTATCTGGGTCAGTTCCATTTTCAAAACTAATGCTGATTCGACTACGGCCATTCGAGTCACTGCTCGAACTAAAATACAGTAAATGATCAATCCCTTTAATTTGCTGTTCTAAAACCTGAGTAACGCTCTCCTCCACCGTCTCTGCCGACGCACCTGTATATGTTGCACTCACTGTAATTCGCGGAGGTGCAATATCGGGGTAGCGCTCTACAGGCAACTGAAAGGCGGCAAATAAACCAAATGCCATCACGATAATCGCCAGCACACCAGCAAAAATTGGACGATGAATAAAAAATTTAGACAGCATGGGTCTGCGGTACTCTTGGGTCTGAGGCTAGATCTAGAAACTGGTATCACTTTATGCTTGATCTTCTATGACGAATCATTAAAAAACAAGACTTAACAACATGAAATAGAACATTAAAGCTAAATATGAAGAAACTATGAAGAAAGCTTTTTGACCAATTGATGACATCCTGTAATTTTTCGCAATTTGTCATTAATCTGAGATATTAAAATTGAACACTGAGTCCGCAACACCACAATAAAATGTTGAGGAACACATGTTAAAAAGAACATTATTGAGTTTTATTTTTTTAAGTTTATTGGGCTGTCATCATGATGAGAAAGACAATGCAGCATCCCAGCCACCATCAAACAACGCCGAATACATTGAGCCTGCATTGCTTATTATTGGACATCGCGGCGCCAGCGCGCTACGCCCTGAACATACCTTAGCCGCTTACCAAAAAGCAATTGATGATGGTGCAGATTTTATTGAGCCTGATTTGGTGCCAACTCTAGACGGTTATTTAATCGCTCGCCATGAAAATGAAATCGGAGGAACCACCAATGTCAGCAGCTTGCCGCAGTTTGCAGAACGGAAGACCAGTAAAGTCGTTGATGGCGTGACTTACACAGGTTGGTTTACTGAAGACTTTACTTTAAACGAGCTGAAGCAACTGAAGGCACGAGAACGTATTCCAGAGATTCGTCCAGCAAATGCCCAATATAATGATCAATTTGATCTGCCCACTTTAGATGAAATTATTGAACTCGTAGATGCGCACTATAAAAAGACAGGAAAAATTGTGGGCCTGTATATCGAAACCAAACATCCCAGCTATTTCCAAGGTCTCAATTTGGCCATGGAGCAACGCCTATTAACCACGCTGGCCAAACACAGCTATAGTCGTGACATTGCACCAGTCTATATCCAGTCATTTGAAGTCAGCAACTTAAAACAGATGCGTCAACAGTTAGATCAATTAAAATCGATTCAACATGCCAAAATTATTCAACTCTATGGCGGTAACTCCGAACAACCTGCCGATGCTGTGCTTGCCAAATCAACACTCCGCTATAGTGATATGGCAACACCTCAAGGACTGAAAGACGTCGCAAGTTATGCACATGGTGTTGGGCCAAGTAAAACCTATATCGTGCCCAATACTCAGCCGGCGACCCCGACCAGTTTTGTAAACGATGCACACGCAGTGGGCTTAAAAGTACATCCTTATACCCTACGCCCAGAAAATAATTTCTTAGCAGACTATTTAGACTGTAGCGCGATAGCCGCTGAAAAGTGCGAAAAAGGCGCGCTGGCAGAGTTTGAAATTTTCTTTAAAGCTGGAGTGGATGGTATCTTTACCGATGACCCTGCTTTGGGACGTCAAGCAGCGGATGCTTTTTTGAAAAAAATAGAATAAGTCACACAAAGAAAACCAAACAACTGAGCATCTCGTTTACTTTCAACCAATATCCATCCTTTAACTATAGAGATTAAAAAGTAGGCTTTTTTAATCTCTTTCTCCTTATTTTAGGTGTACATAGATTAAGCACTTTTTGAATACTATAATTAAGTGACTTTTAATATAGATCATGTATTGTGGCTGAAATTTTAAAATGGTTGATGGTATGAGCCAATATTCCCCACTCAAAGGCAAGTCAGGTTTTAAGCGTATTTTTAATGTAACTCATTATTCCATTTCAGGTTTTAAGGCCGCATTTGCGCACGAAGCAGCTTTTCGCCAAGTCCTATTGATTAACCTGATTCTGATTCCAATAAGCTTTTTCTGTGATGTCAGTCGCTTAGAACAAGCCCTCATGGTAGCCGTTTGTTTACTTGCAATTATTGTTGAATTGTTCAATTCAGCCATTGAGGCGATTGTGGATCGTATTTCACTAGAGCGCCATGAGCTTTCAAAAAATGCCAAAGACATGGGTAGTGCTGCACAGTTTGTTTCTTTAAGTATTATCTTTATTGTTTGGCTACTGATTCTGATGCCTTAACCTCTTTGTTCAATATTTCACGTTCAATCTGTTCAAAAAGCTCAAAATTAATTCATAAAAAAACCCTGCTTTAGCAGGGTTTTTTTATGAATCAGTTCAGTGCTTAGTGAGCAGCGAATTGGTTCATTGTGTTTTTAGCATCATCGTGCGCTTTAAGAGCGTTGTCACCAGAGAAGATTTCTTTGTGATCATCACCGATGTCAGAACCCGCCATTGCTTGGTGTTTAACACAAGCGATACCACCACGGATTTCTTTACGTTGTACGCCAGCAACATAAGCCAACATACCTTCAGAACCGAAGTAACCTTGTGCAAGCTCATGAGTAGAAAGAGCAGCAGTATGGTAAGTCGGAAGTGTGATCAAGTGATGGAACACACCCGCTTCACGAGCAGCATCTGCTTGGAATGTACGGATCTTAGCGTCTGCATCAGCAGCTAATTCAGTAGCATCGTACTCAGCGCTCATTAATTTAGCACGGTCGTAAGCAGAAACGTCTTTACCTTCAGCAACCCAACGGTCGTAAGCTTGTTGACGGAAGTTCAACGTCCAGTTGAATGATGGAGAGTTGTTGTAAACAAGTTTCGCATTTGGAACTGTTTCTTTAACACGGTTAACCATGTGCGCGATTTCGTCAACGTTTGGAGTCGCAGTTTCGATCCAAAGAAGGTCAGCACCATTTTGAAGGCTAGATACACAGTCAAGAACAACACGGTCAATTTGTGTGTCTGGACGGAATTGGTATAAACCAGAAGCCAAACGTTTTGGACGGTGAAGTTTACCATCACGCTTGATTAAGATTTCGTCTTCTTGAGCATCAGCAATGTCAATTTCAACAGTGTCTAGGAAACCGATGTATTGAGAAGCGATGTCGCCTGGCTCTTTAACCACTGGGATTTTTTGAGTCAAGTCAGCGCCTTCAGAGTCAGTACGCGCAACGATGATACCGTCGTCAAGACCCATTTCTAAGAATGCATAACGTAATGCATGGATTTTAGAGATGAAGTCTTCGTGAGGAACAGTTACTTTACCAGCTTGGTGACCACATTGTTTCGCGTCAGATACTTGGTTTTCGATTTGTAGTGCACAAGCACCCGCTTCGATCATTTTCTTAGCAAGTAAGTAAGTCGCTTCTTCGTTACCGAAGCCAGCATCGATGTCTGCAATAATTGGCACAACGTGAGTTTGGAAACCGTCGATTTGTGCAGTGATTTCAGCAGCTTTAGCAGTATCGCCTGCTTCGTTTGCTTTTTTAAGCGCACGGAAAAGGTCGTTTAATTCTTTCGCATCAGCTTGGCGTAAGAACGTGTAGATTTCTTCGATCAACGCAGGTACTGAAGTTTTTTCATGCATAGATTGGTCAGGAAGTGGACCAAATTCTGAACGAAGCGCAGCAACCATCCAACCAGAAAGGTAGATGTAACGACGTTCAGTCGTACCGAAGTATTTTTTGTTCGCAATCATTTTTTGTTGTGCGATGAAACCGTGCCAGCAACCCAAAGACTGAGTGTATTTGCTAGAGTCAGCATCATAAGCAGCCATATCACGACGCATAATTGCAGCTGTGTATTTAGCGATATCTAAACCAGTTTTGAAACGGTTTTGGATTTGCATACGCGCAGCATCTTCAGGACTGATGTCTGCCCAAGTGCTACCGAATTTTGCTTTTAATTCGCGGATTGCATCAATCGCTGTTTGATATGTAGTCATGATATTTCCTGTAATAATATTAGGATTTTCTTCAACGAAAAGCTAAAATCAGACCCTCAAGCTTTTGCTTAGATTTAGAGCGCTTCGTTGCGATGAATACAGATTAGATTGACAGAATAAATTAATCCAATATTCTGCATTAATTTTCAGTATTTATTTAAAAAATATATAGATAAAAGTCTAATTATATTTCGATAAAACATAATTAAGTAATTGTTATTTTTAAACTTAAATAAAATAAGAAAAACGTAAAAAATACATCCTTTGTCGAATATTTCTTCATTAGACTTAAGTCTCGGCCGTTGAAAAAAAGAGTCCCAACCGAAAATCAATACTTAATGTGACCGAAATGACAAAAGTTCAATATTCAGAAAAAAGAGTATTTATCACGCTTTTATTCCACCAAAAATAAGCTATATCAAGCCATTTTCTAGGCGATAATCTGAGCCTCAATTCACACATATTAAAACATTCCTTAGGACTAATATGCCCTCCGTTTTTAAGCATAAAAACCCATTTTCTTAGAAAATGAAGGGGGCATTCTTTATACAACCCGATGCTTTTTTTTTCGTCAGTTTATTACACAAGCCCGATGGCTTATGGCATAATGCAAATAATTTCATGATTTTATTCTCGGTATTTATTTTATGAATCTGGAGCGGGTTGATCTAAACCTCTTAATTTACTTGGACGTACTTTTACGCGAAAAAAATGTAACCCGAGCAGCTGAACAATTGGGTGTCACCCAACCAGCAATGAGTAATATTCTACGTCGTCTTCGTAACTTATTTAATGATCCCCTGCTAATTCGCTCTTCTGAAGGTATGACACCGACCGAACGAGCTTTAGAATTACAACCCCGCATACGTGACGCTCTTTCTGATCTCTCCATGATTTTGGAACCTCGTACCGAGTTCCGTCCTTATACCTCAAATCGTGTTTTCCGTATTATGACTTCGGACTATGCCGAAGCCACCTTAGTTCCCCGCCTCGTTAAAGCACTGCGTTCAGAAGCTCCCAATGTGGTCTTAGACTTCTTAACCCCAAGTGATGTGTCATATCGTGATATGGAACAAGGTAAAGTTGATCTTGCGATTAACCGTTTCAATGAAATTCCACAAAGCTTCCACCAAGTTTTAGTCTGGCGTGACAGTTTTTCATGTTTGCTCAATGGTAAACACCCTGCTGCCAGCAATTTAAACCTAAAAAGTTACCTCGATGCACAGCATATTTGGGTCTCTAAAACAGGTATGGGCGTTGGTTTCGGCGTTAACCCTGAAAAACAAGCAGGTCTAGGTTGGATTGATCAAGCTTTAGAGCGTATTGGCCAAAAACGTAAAATTTCGGTCTTCACTCGACATTATCAAATGCCTGCACTATTGGCTTCAAATGTAGACTTGATCGCAACTTTACCGACCCGTATTGCACGCTTGCAAGCCAAAAGTCAAAACCTCCTGATTAAAGACCCACCTTTTTATATTCCAGAACTTGAGTTGAAAATGGCATGGTGTCCACTGTTACATCACCATCCTGCACATCGCTGGCTCAGACAGCTGATTTTGTATGTGGCACGTCAAATGATTGAGGAAGAAAATCGTGAGTTTTTAGGCAATAACTCGCAATTCTCACATTATTAAGCATTCAAGCTCTAAATAATTCATTTTCATACCAATAACTCAGGTATGATAGAAGACAGTAAGTGATTACTGTCTTTATTTTTTGTGTTAAAAATATTCATAATAACGATGAATCACAGGTGGATTCCGTGAGCCTTTTTCAAAACATAGTTATCATTCTAGTCCTGATTGCTGGGGCGGGTTTCTTGTCTCTGACAGAAATTGCACTGGCAGGAGCACGTAAAGTCAAGCTAAAAATCTTGGCTGAGTCGGGCGATGATCGCGCACAGAAAGTTTTGAATTTACAAGAAAATTCTGCTGACTTCTTTGCCGCTTCACAAATTGGCTTAAATGCAGTGGCGATCTTGGGCGGTATTTTAGGTGAAGGGGCTTTTCGTCCCTACTTCATGAGCTTTGTTTCTCGTTTTTATACAGGTCCTTGGTCTGAAACCATTAGCTTTGCTCTATCTTTCACTTTAGTCACCTCGCTATTTATCTTGTTTGCTGACCTCATGCCAAAACGTTTGGCCATGATTGCCCCAGAGAAAATCTCTATTGCGGTGATTAACCCCATTCAGGTATTTATTAAGGTCTGCAAACCTTTGGCTTGGATTATTAATGCCCTTGCCAACTTGTTATTCCGCCTGTTTAAAGTGAATACCACACGTGATGACAACATTACCTTTGATGATATTTCGGCAGTGATGGATGCGGGTGCGCAAGCTGGGGTGCTACAAAAGCAAGAACACCATTTCATTGAAAACGTATTTGAACTTGAAGAGCGGAATGTACCTTCAAGTATGACCACGCGTGAAAATGTGGTGTATTTTACTTTAAATGAATCTGAAGCCAGCATTCGTCAAAAATTGGCTGAATATCCTTATTCTAAGTTTTTAGTTTGTAGTGAAAATATTGATGATGTAATTGGCTATGTGGATGCCAAAGACATTCTGGTCCGTATTCTGAATAATCAATCTTTACTACAACTCAATGAAAGCACTATTCGTAATGTTCTCACCATTCCAGACACATTAACCTTGTCTGAGTTATTAGACCGTTTCCGCTCCACCAAAGAAAAGTTTGCTGTTGTGATTAACGAATATGCTTTGGTCGTGGGCGTCATCACCCTGTCAGACATTATGATTACGGTCATGGGCGATTGGGTCACCCCTATTGAAGCCGAACAACAGATCATTAAACGTGATAATAATTCATGGCTGATTGATGGCAGCACGCCGATTGAAGACATGAAGCATGCACTGGCCATTGATGAAATGCCAGATGAAGAAAATTATGAAACCTTGGCTGGTTTTATGATGTACCGTCTACGCAAAATTCCACGCCCTGCCGATACCGTAGAATACGCAGGCTTTAAATTTGAAGTGGTTGATGTCGACCATTTTAAGATTGACCAACTTTTAGTGACGCGTTTACTTGAAGAAACACTACAGCCTGAAACCAAAACAGTCGAGGAATAGGAACATCGCCTTGAATTAAAACCTTGCAACTGCAAGGTTTTTTTTGCTTCAGATTTAACCATATGAAGTTATACAAAATAAGTATCTTAACCATACTTTACAGATATATATTATTTATTAGAAAAATAGAATGAAAAATCACATATGTTTAAGAGCATTTAAAAATCATGCTGAATTGCATACTATCGCTGTCACTTGATGAATAAACAGACTTAACACGTTCAAAGGATTGATCCATGCTGACCATTTTAGGTTTAGGCATGATTATGTGCTTCATGTACTTAATCATGTCCAAACGACTGAGCGCTCTTGTTGCTTTAACTTTAATCCCTATCATTTTTGCATTACTTACTTATGTTTTAAGTCTCTTTGTTGACAACCTTGCTGGATTTGATATTGCTGAACTTGGCAATATGATGATGGAAGGCATTAAAAAGCTCGCTCCTACGGGCGTAATGCTCCTTTTCGCAATCCTTTATTTTGCAATTATGATCGACACGGGTCTATTCGACCCTTCAGTGAAGTGGATTTTAAAGCAGGTTAAAGGTGATCCTTTAAAAGTGACCCTCGGCACCATTACACTGACTTTAATTGTTTCCTTGGATGGTGACGGTTCAACCACTTACATGATCTGTGTTGCCGCAATGCTACCGCTGTATAAGCGTATTGGTATGAGCCCTTTAATTATGGCTTGTCTAATGATGCTTGCGAGCGGAATCATGAACCTAACGCCATGGGGTGGACCAACAGCACGTGCTGCAACGGCATTGCATGTCGATCCAAACGATGTCTTTGTTCCGATGATTTTACCAATGCTCGTTGCAATTGGGTGGTTATACTTCCTCGGCTTTATGTATGGCCGTATGGAGCGTAAACGCATTGGTATTGTGGAATTAGATATTAGCCATGGTGACAGTATTCAGATTTCGCAAGAACCTGAAGCCAACCGTGCCCACTTAAGATGGTTTAACGCTCTACTAACTTTGGTCTTGATGGTCTGCTTAGTAATGGGCATTTTACCTGCGGCGATTCTGTTCATGGTTGCCCTGTGTATTGCCTTGGTGGTGAACTATCCAGATCTAGACATGCAAAAGCGTTTGGTTGGTAACCACTCTGCCAGTGCCTTAGCTGTAGTCGGGATTATCTTTGCGGCAGGTATTTTTACCGGTATTTTATCGGGTACAGGTATGGTTGAAGCCATGTCTCAAGAACTGGTTGCCATTATTCCAGAAAGTATGGGGCCGTATTTAGCACCTATCACGGCTGTGATTAGTATGCCACTGACCTTCTTCATGTCGAATGATGCCTTCTACTTTGGTGTACTGCCTGTACTCTCTGAAGCCGCTGGACACTATGGTATTACCCCTGTGGAAATGGCTCGTGCATCGATTGTTGGTCAACCTGTACACTTACTGTCCCCATTGGTTCCATCGACTTACTTACTCTGTGGATTGGCTGGAATTAACTTTGGTGAACACCAAGAATTTACCATCAGGTGGGCGGTGATTACTTGTTTAGTGATGCTGGTTACAGCAATGGTCTTTGGTATTTTCCCACTTTACTCAACACTGGGGTAATCAAATACTCATGCTGAGTTATAACGAACCTTAAGCTCAACAACCGATAAATACCCGATGTATCACATCGGGTATTTTCATTTATAATGCCTTGATATAACAATATAATAGAGTCAAGCTTATGTCTTTTTCATTGCTTGCTATTTTGGCGTGTACTTTCTTTTATTCTGCGCTTTATCTGATTTATTATTATTTTGCTCAATCCAGCCACACGCTGCTGATCGTAAGTGCTATTTTTTTGCTGATTTTGGCATGGCGGATTACACCTTATGCTTATGAACATGGGCAACGAAGCTTTAACGATACTCTTTCTTTTGGACAGTATTTTTGGGATCCACTGATTACATGGTGGCGACTGTTTATTTGGCCCATCAGCTTATTACTGTCTTGGATTTTCCATAGTTAAATAGAAGCCATAAAAAAGCACCCGAAGGTGCTTTTGGTGCTGCGATCTTAACGACCATATAATTCAAGCAATTTATCTAAAGTCGCTTGATAGTGAATGGTAATATCTTCAGATAAAATTTTATATGCGCTGTCAAACTGAACCATTGGCCAGCCTTCTTTCCAAAATGGGAATATGTTGTGCAAATCATGTGTCACGGTCGCATCTTCACGTACAATGGCTTGTGCAACTTGTGACAAGACTTGTGCTGTTTCCGCACCATCAATCGCCATGTAGTCAATCCCACGTACTTTTAAAATACGGATGCGGTCTTTCTTATAGCGAATTTTTTTGGCTTGAGCTTCATTCAAGCCCAACGCCAAAACTACAGCTTCAACAAACTTACTTTCAAAAGATTGGTTCAAAGCCACAATCGCCAGTTTATGTGCTTCTTGACGACCTGCTTTACCACCTTTACGAATCTCTTCTTTTGCCTCTGTATCAAGCTCATCGTCTTTCATAGACTGCAAGATGTCTAAAATTTCGATATCACTTAAAGATTCAGGAGAATGATCAGTCATGAACTGCCCTTAGACAAAAAAATTGAATCCGACATTTTCGCATAATTCAGAGCGAAAAAGCGAAATTGTTGTGCTTTTCTCTGTGAATATTCTGTTTTGCTTATTTTTTTGAGCCATCCCCCTTCCAAATCTACTATAGTAAAGGCTATTTTTCTCATACGCTCTTTTTTGACGATGCAATCCAAACAAGTTCAACTGTTACTGCAACAATTAGAGACCCGCTACCCTGCCGCATTTAAACGTAATTACTTGCTTTATAGTCAAATCAAAACACGCGGTATTTTAGATGACCAACGTGAAATTATTCCGTGGGTTTTGGCGGTGATGATTTTTATTCCAATCAGCTTAATTCTAAAAAATTTTTACTTAACTCACTTGGAGAATCTCGACCCGCTGCAAAGTCATAGTTACGCCATTATCACTATTTTATTGGTGCTGATGTGGGTCTTACCTTTTGTCATTAAGCAAATTAAACATTCATCAAACTCCCTGTATCAACTGCAACGCCATGCGCCCATCAAACTCGCTGCCGTGATTCTTTTAAGTGGACTCAATCTGATGTTCCTTGAAAGCAGTTTGCTGATGTGGGTCTTGTTTTATTTTGGTGTAAACTTTGGTTTTGTGCGCTTCTATAAAGAAAATTTATTTCGAGACCACAGCCAGTCGGTTGAACATCATCAGTTACAACAACTTAGACGTGTCTGCTTTTGGGCCTATAAGCAAACGCTCAAATCACGACTCCAATTACGCTTTAGCTCCCATCAATCTGAAGATTATCAGGCACGTAAAACCCAGCTGGGGCATGAAGCAGATTTGTATGTGCAACTGCTGAAGTATGAGCATGCTTACTGTAAACAGATTAAGCACATCGATCTCGACAGCTATATCGATGAGAAATTATAAAAAAACCGAGCAATGATGCTCGGTTTTTTCTAAGGTCATTTTAGGCCGTTTGCTTTAACGCACTGATTGGCAATAATGTCGGATCTAATATTACTTGATGTGAGCGAGTCTCATCAACGATGTATTCTTTGTTCTTAATGGTATCCACAAATATCCAATCCGCCTGTACTTGCTCTGCGGTAAAATAGACTTTCAAATAACCGCGTTGATTTAAATTGCAATAACTCAGCTCATCAATCAAGGTTGTAAAAGCAGACTCAAACTCTTTGAGTTGTTGTATTGGAATAGACAAATACTTTTCCATACCTGGCGAGGAAACTGAACTTGTCGCTAACTCCACACCCACAAACTGCCCTGTTAAATCGTGTAAGTCCGAAGCCCAAGCATTATGGGTATCTCCAGCCAAGACCACGACTTTTTTATTTAAATACTGCAGTGTGCCGTACAGCGTCTCCCTTTCAACCGCATAACCATCCCATGCATCTAAATTGTAAGGAACCACAGTTTTAATACGAGACAATTGCTCTACTGTTAAAGATGGATCATGATTTAAGTAACGAAGTTTTATTTCTACCAATTCTTTAATGAGTTGATTCACCTGCGCCAAAACATCTGGAGTCACCGCGCCGCTACTGATTGCACTGAGCACTTGTAACATCTCGGCTGGAACAAGCATTTTGCTCATCAACACCTGCTGACCCAAAACTTGCCATGTGGCTTTAGAGCTCGCAAGTTGCTCTGTTAACCATGCGCGTTGATTCAACCCCAGTAACGTTCGATTTGGGTCTTGCATATCTGTAGTAAAGCGCACAGCATCCAAACCCGATGCGGTTAAATAATCTGCATAATCTAACTGTTTACTCCGCGCTAGAATACGCGTATCCAACATATTTAACTGCACTAAATTACCAAAGTTAAACTGGCGATAAATATTCAAATGATCTTTTTCAGAAAGCGGACGGATTGGCATCCACTCAAAATAGGCCGCCAGTGCCGCAAGTTTACGTTCAAGGAAATCGCCTTCAGTATCTGACTGATGATTTTCAGCACCCTTTTCCCATGTATCATTTGCGAGTTCATGGTCATCCCAAATCACAATAAAAGGATGACGTTGATGCGCGGCCTGCAAATCTGCATCTAGTCGGTATAAAGCATAACGTTTGCGATAGTCATCTAAGCGAATAATTTCTAAGCTATTATCATCCGCCAGTGTGCGCCCCATCACCACCGCCTCTTCCGTTGCATATCCGCCCATGCCATATTCGTAAATGTAATCCCCCAAATGAATCACAACATCCACATCCTGTTTTGCCATTTCTTTATAAACATGGAAATAACCCGCTGGATAATTAGAACATGAGCATACGGCAAACTGTACCGACTGTACTTGCGTTGCCAAGGTTTTGGTTTGCCCTGTGATTGAATACTTCGACGCCGATTTAAAACGGTAGAAATACACTTGTCCCGCAGCAAGTCCCGTCACATCCACTTTCACCGTAAAATCTTGTGCAGCCGTGGTCAGCACCTTTCCTGTTGCTGTAATGTGTTTAAAGCCTGCATCTTTTGCCACTTCCCAGAGCACCTCTAAACGCGCACTGCTGTCCGTCGGTGTTACACGTGTCCAAATGATCACTTGAGTTTGTAAAGGATCACCACTGGCAACCCCATGCAAAAATTGCACTTGCGTATTGGGCTGTGTGTTTGAGTCGGCGTCATCACCACAAGCAGTCAGTGAAATAGGTAAAGATAAAGCACCAAATCCTGCCAAAGTTTTTTGAATAAGTTCTCGGCGGTTCATTTTTTTTGTCATGTGGATTGCCTAAAGACGATATGGACTTGAAATTTATGCGAAAAAGATGACATCCATATCTCAAGTCGATGACATTTTTATGAAGCCTGAACAAGTGCAGCACAGATAATTTTGCTATTTTTTAAACATAAACCGCTGAATTGATTGAAAAGAAACCAAATAATCACAAATAGACTTGCCAACTTTTATTTCGTCCTCTATTATTGCGCTCATGCCCGAGTGGTGAAATCGGTAGACACAGGGGATTTAAAATCCCCCGCCCACAAAGCGTGCCAGTTCGAGTCTGGCCTCGGGCACCATTCTTAAGCTAATTAAGATGGTGCAATAAAAAATCCAGCGATATGCTGGTTTTTTTATGTCTATAATTTATGCATCGAATCACATAACAATCACAATATGAAAAAGAACACTCTCATTATCATTTTATGCCTAATTTTTTCAAACATCGGCCATGCAGAAACACTCTCTCAACAAACGGGTGGCGACACGTTTTATGACTTGTTTGCAGGCACGATTATTGAAAAAGACCACCAACTTTATTTACATGTGTGTAAATCAGTAGATGCTCATTTTAAATTAAGCTTTAATCACACTAAAGATGAGCAACATATTCGTGAGCTCATGAAAAAGCATCCAAAATTTTGGCTGAATCTCAGTGCAAATGCTGAAATGGTCGAAGGCGAATACCTGATGACGGTCGATGCGATTGGAGATGAGCATTTAAATCAAAGCTGTCATCTCACCGATCTTTTAGATGAACTGTAACAGCAATCTCAGCTTCTAAAGCAAAAACCAACTGCACTTGAAATGAGAGAGTGACTCACCACTCTCTGTTCACCACCAATTCTTCCATTTCAATATCCATAAACCCAGCATCTTGTACCACCATCATCATCGCTTCAGCAATAAAATCGGCAGCAGAATCATCTAACGACGAATCCAGATCTTCAAAATGTGGCTTCATTTCATTAATTTCAGCCACTGTGGCATTGGCATATTGATAAATATCACCCTCAGATTTTGCTTTTACAATTTTTTTAGCAAAAGTCTCAACATGCTGCTTCACTTCAGCAACAAGAATATCGGGATAATATTCATCATCAAACATAGGGAGAAGTAAATCTGCAAACATACAGGCACTCAAAACGAGAAACTTAAAAAACGAGTCTGTATAACATACACCAAACAAATCACCAAATAAAAAAGCAGCATCTCAAAATGCTGCTAGTCTAAAAATCTGATATAGATCAAATTTTCAAATTAAATCATTAGCCCAGCATTCCGCCGCCGCATTAAGCCATATTCATCGCTTGCCAAACTTTGATCGCATCACTCATGGCTTTGACATCATGAGCGCGCACCATACACGCACCTTGTTGAATACTCAGCAAATGTCCCGCTACAGAACCCACAGCCCGCTGGCCTGCATCTGCCCCACCTAAAGCTTCACCAATAAAGCGTTTCCGTGACAATGCGGACAAGATGGGATACCCGAGCTGATTTAGCTGATGGAATTCTTTTAAAAGCTTAAGGTTCTGCTTTGCATTTTTAGCAAAGCCAAAACCCGGATCAATCATGATATTTTCAGCTTTGACACCAGCCTTGAGTGCATCCGACACGCGCTGGGAAAGCTCAGTCATGACATCTAGAGTGACATTATCATATTGATCCAAACCATTCATGGTAGTCGGTTCACCACGCATATGCATGATAATCATTGGAATATTCAGTTTAGCTGCAGTCTCTAAAGCATTCGGGCGTGTTAATGCTCTCACATCATTCCAAATATGTGCGCCTGCTGCGACTGCAGCTTGAATCACTTCAGGTTGAGAGGTATCAATCGAAATGACTACATCAAGTTCAGCCAAAGCTTCCACCACTGGGACGACACGACGAATCTCTTCCTCAACCTCAACTACAGATGCACCTGGACGTGTAGATTCACCCCCAACATCAATGACTGTCGCCCCATCCGAAATCATTTGCTGAGCATGCGCAAGCGCTTGTGCTTTGCCATTATGTTTGCCGCCATCACTGAACGAGTCTGGCGTCACATTTAAAATACCCATCACATGCGGTACCGATAGATCGAGTGATAGCTCACCACAACGTAGGATTTTCTTCGGCAAAGCCATCAATTGCATGTGATATTCTCCAGTTCAACTTACATTATCTTAACGCGTTCCCACTTTTAAGTGCCTATTTTTCTTCATCGGCAGTGAAAAATCTGCGCAATAAAAAACCACCCGAAGGTGGTTTTTTATTTTAACTTTTAAAAATTAAGTTGCAGATGGTAATGGTGGTGGTGTACTTGGACCATCCGTTGGAGTTACATCAATCACAGGGTTTTCTGCAATATATACTTTTGGTGGTTGTGGCTCACGACCTTCCATAATGTCACGAATTTGCTCGCGATCAATCGTTTCCCATTCCATCAGAGCTTTAACCATCGCATGAGCAATATCTTTATTGTTTTCCAAGATATTGCGCGCTACATGGTATTGCTCATCGATGATACGGCGAACTTCAGCATCTACTTGTTGCTGTGTTGCTTCAGAAATCGTACGACTACCAATGCTACCCATGAATGATTGCTGAGAATCATCTTCATACACCATTACACCCAGTTTGTCAGACATACCGTACTTGGTCACCATTGCACGTGCCATTTTAGTTGCACGTTCAAAGTCGTTTGAAGCACCTGTCGACATTTGGTTGATAAAGATTTCTTCAGCAATACGACCACCAAACAAAATTGAAAGTTCATTCAACATTTTGTCTTTATAGTGGCTGGTTTGGTCATGTTCAGGCAACTGCCATGTTACACCCAACGCCCAACCACGCGGCATAATGGTTACTTTATGCACAGGGTCTGTACCCGGTAGAATTTCAGCCACAATCGCATGACCAGCTTCGTGGTACGCGGTTGCACGACGTTCTTCTTCACGAATCACCATCGACTTACGTTCAGGGCCCATGTACAACTTGTCTTTTGCATCTTCAAAATCATGCATGTCGACAGTGTTCTTGTTACGACGCGCAGCAAATAATGCAGCTTCGTTCACAAGGTTCGCTAATTGTGCACCCGAGAAGCCAGGTGTACCACGTGCAAGCACCTGTACATCGACACCAGTCACTGAAGGCAATTTCTTCATGTGAACATTTAAAATTTGCTCACGACCTTTAATGTCTGGTAAGCCAACCATTACTTGGCGGTCAAAACGACCCGGACGAAGTAAAGCCTTATCCAGTACATCGGCACGGTTTGTCGCAGCAATGACGATAATACCTTCATTACCTTCAAAGCCATCCATTTCCACCAACATTTGGTTCAAGGTTTGCTCACGCTCATCGTGACCACCACCTGTACCTGAACCACGATGACGACCCACAGCATCAATCTCATCAATAAAGATGATACATGGTGCATGACGTTTCGCTTGTTCAAACATGTCACGGACACGAGACGCACCCACACCCACGAACATTTCAACAAAGTCAGAACCAGAAATACTAAAGAATGGTACTTTTGCTTCACCTGCGATTGCTTTTGCAAGTAAAGTTTTACCTGTACCCGGTGGACCCACCATTAACACGCCTTTAGGAATCGTTGCACCTAAGCGTTTAAATTTTGAAGGATCCTTTA
Organism: Acinetobacter sp. CAU_H_S139_7; assembly: GCF_058599305.1. Taxonomy (NCBI): domain Bacteria; kingdom Pseudomonadati; phylum Pseudomonadota; class Gammaproteobacteria; order Moraxellales; family Moraxellaceae; genus Acinetobacter; species Acinetobacter sp. CAU_H_S139_7. The sequence goes on along the minus strand of NZ_CM178651.1, from coordinate 890,951 downwards.
AGAAATCAACAATTTCTACAACTTCTTGCTTTGCTTCATCACAGCCAGCGACATCAGTAAAAGTCACTTTAATTTGGTCTTCTGCCAACATTTTTGCTTTTGACTTACCAAAACTCATTGGACCGTTTTTACCACCTGCTCCGCCACCCATGTTGCGCATAAAGAACATGAATAACAAAATGATTAAAAGTACAGGGAAGCTTGCGATCAAAAGTTGCATCAATAAACCTTGACGCGCAGGTGCAGTACCTTCAACGACAACGTTATTTTTAATCAGATTAGGCATAAGCTCTGGGTCTTGAACCGCAGGACGAATACTTTCAAACTCTGAACCGTTTGATTTTTGGCCATGAATTCGTTCGCCATCAATTGTCACTTGCTTAATTTGACCAGCATTCACCGCAGCAACAAACTCTGAATAATTCATCGCTGTCGGCTTTTCATTGCTACTGACATTACTGAAAATAAGGATCAGTACGCCCAGTATCACTAGCCACAATATGGCATTCTTGAAGAGATCGCTCAAAGCTTTATTCCCATATCAATCTAATTTGATCATGCCCTATCGGGTGACCTTAAAGTTTCTGCTGAAGATCAGCTTCGCAAAATAATAAAAAGGTACAAAATGCACAATTTTTAACGACTTGGCAAGTAAACTTTATTTGAAAGCCTTCTTACGGCCTTGCCCAACTAAGAATACTTCCTTAGATCGGGCACGTGATGCAGCAGGTTTTACTGTCTTTAACACATCAAAGTTGTCGACTACTTGCTTACGGAACTCGTCAAAGCCTGTACCTTGGAATACCTTTACAACAAATTGACCATTTGGACCGAGCACTTTCGTAGCAAAATCGATGGCCAATTCACAGAGGTAAATCTGGCGAGGTTGATCTACAGCCTTGTTACCTGAAGTATTGGGGGCCATATCTGAAATTACAACGTCTACTTTACGTCCATCTAAAATATTTAACAATTTATCGAATACTTCTTGCTCACGGAAGTCACCTTGCAAGAAGGTCACATCTGGAAGTGCATCCATTTCCAAAATGTCAGATGCAACCACCAATCCTCGATCACCGACCAGCTTTCCTGCAATTTGTGACCAACTTCCAGGTGCAGCACCCAAGTCAACCACGGTCATGCCAGGACGAATGATGTTATATTTTTCTTGAATTTCAAGTAACTTATAAGCTGCACGTGCTCGATAACCTTCTTTTTGCGCTTTTTTCACAAAATGATCATCAAGGTGCTCTCTCATCCACGCACGGCTACTTTTGGATAACTTTTGGTTGGTAATGCGTGTTGCCATATCTCTCTAAAACATTAAAATTTCTTAAACTTAATTGTACGTTAAATTCTCTAGGCTTGCAGTATACATCTGTATCCAAATCTTGGGTTTTAGTTGTTTTTTTCTATTATCTAAATCGATTATTTCCACAGAATATAAAGCGTTTAATTTCGCAGTTTGTTATACTAAGCCGTTTTTAAAATTAGGTTATCTTTATGGCGACTTTATCCATTCAGGAACGCAAGCGTTTGCGTCAAATCGGTCATGCTTTAAACCCTGTAGTAATGCTTGGCGGTTCAGGTCTGACTGAAAATGTCGTTGAAGAAATTTTACGTGCTTTAAACGACCACGAATTGATTAAAGTCAAAGTCGCGGGTGAAGACCGTGAAGAGCGCGCTACAATCATTGCAGAAATTGCCTCAACTACAGGTGCAGAAATTGTACAGACCATTGGTAAAATTGTATTGCTTTACAAAAAAGCGGCGAAACAAAATGCCAAATTGTCTAATTTAGTTCGTTTCGCTCACGCAGCAAAATAATTGTAGTTTTTTATGGCAAGTTACGAACTCAGTGCATTTGATCGTCGCTTTCAAGCAATTTCGCTTGTTGGTGCGATTGAACAACAAAGCCCATATGCTCTCAATATCGGCTTTTGGTTACGCGATCCCAATTTGTACATGCACTGGCCCGAAGTCGTGAATGCAAATCCTCGTCAAGACTTTTTATGGGAAAGCACCTGTTTTGAAGTCTTTATCGGGGTAAAAGGCGAAGATTATTATCGCGAGATCAATCTCTCCCCTTCGCAAGCTTGGCAGGCCTATCAGTTTGAGGAATATCGTTATCCTGAAGATATGCCGCCACAGATCGCTTACGATATTGAACTCAATCAATTGAAGCGCACCCACTATGGTTTAAATGTCAGCATTGATCTGACTGAATTTATGCTGCAACACAAACTGAAATGGGTTGACCTATATCTGGGTTTATCCGCGGTGTTGAATACCTCACAAGGTCAACAGTTCTATGCCATGCAGCATAGTGGCCAACAAGCTGACTTTCACAATAAACGTGATTGGTTGCATCAGTTTTAATCCAGACAAATAAACCAGATCAATAAAAAAGTGAGGCTATGACCTCACTTTTTTATGCACTTAATCTTGAGCCTCATACAGCGAGATTACTTGCTTGAAACCTTATTCCACGCATCTAAGGTGTGTTCTTTTGAACGTTTAAACGTTTCAGCCAACTGATCTTTATGTTTTACTGAAATTTCGCTGACATCACCTTTTAACTCTTTACCTAGTTTGGTCAAGTCATCTAAAACAGCAGTAAACTCAGTTTTAACAAACTCTTTTAGTTCAGTTAAGTCTTTTTGAGAGTTCGATAACTGCCCTTTAATGGTTTCTAAGCGCAGTAAAAGATCTTGTTTAAACTGGCGGAGTTGCTCTTGCACGCTGGCATTCAACTGCTTCGCTTCAGCTTCAAGCTTTTCTTTACTTTCAACTACCGCTTCAGTGACCTGCTCTGTTGCTTCTTTCGCCACTTGCTCAAGCTTTTCAGTGCTTTCTGCAACAACTTCTTTCAACGCTGGCTTTGGTTTGGTCACTTTGTCTTGTTCAGTCATGATGTTATTCCTGTTGTTATATACACAGCGACAGCTTAGCGTGATTCGATAAAATTTAGATTTTGATTTGTTAGACAATTATTTGTTGTTACATTTTTCTTTACAAAACCTAGATACAGCTTCCGCTACAAAATAAAAGCACTTTATCTTGTTAATTCCATCTTATTGGCATGGACTTTGTTAGTGAAGTTGCGTATAGTGCCATGTTAAGTTCAAGCGAGCAGACATAGGGAGGGTAGGTTTTTAGATAGCCTTCCTTTTTTTTCGTCTACTCGCTTTTTTACAGCCTAAATTTCAGGAGCTTTGGTTTGAGCACCCCAGCAATTTTAGCCCTTGCCGATGGTACGATCTTTAAAGGAACGTCTATTGGTGCATCGGGTAGTACGACTGGTGAAGTCGTTTTCAACACTGCCATGACTGGCTATCAAGAAATTTTGACTGACCCGAGTTATGCACAGCAACTTGTGACTTTAACTTACCCTCATATCGGTAACACAGGTTGTAATGATGAAGACGCTGAGTCAGGTCGAATTCATAAAGTATGGGCCAACGGATTAATCATTCGTGACCTACCTTTATTGCATAGCAACTTCCGATCAACGCAATCTTTAGGCGAATACTTAAAAGAACATAATGTTGTCGCAATTGCAGATATTGATACGCGTAAATTAACCCGTATTTTGCGTGACAAAGGTGCGCAAAATGGTTGCATCCTTGCTGGTGAAAATATTACTGAAGAGCAGGCTTTAGAAAAAGCACGCGCATTTGGTGGTTTAAATGGTTTAGACCTAGCGAAAGAATGCTGTGACCCAACTGGTTTCGAATGGACAGAAGGTTCTTGGGTATTAGGCAAAGGCTTCACACAACCTGAACTTAAATTCCATGTTGTCGCATACGACTACGGTGTCAAAACCAACATCTTACGTATGCTTGCAGACCGCGGTTGTAAACTCACTGTCGTGCCTGCACAAACTCCTGCTGCTGACGTGCTTGCATTGAATCCGGATGGCGTGTTCTTATCGAACGGCCCTGGCGATCCAGCTGCATGTGACTACGCAATTGAAGCTGTAAAAACAATTGTAGAAGACGCTCGCAACCTACCCGTCTTTGGTATTTGCTTGGGTCACCAAATTCTTGCACTTGCCTCAGGTGCAAAAACGGTGAAAATGCCGCATGGCCACCACGGTGCTAACCACCCTGTTCAAAACATGGAAACAGGCACAGTGATGATTACTTCTCAAAACCACGGCTTCGCAGTGGATGCAGAAACCCTTCCTGCAAACTTGAAAGCTACGCACAAGTCTTTGTTCGATCAAACTCTTCAAGGGATTCATCGTACAGACAAACCAGCGTTCAGCTTCCAAGGTCACCCTGAAGCAAGCCCTGGTCCGCATGACTGCGCACCATTGTTCGATCATTTCATCGAACTTATCGAAGCATCTAAGAAGTAATTAAGGAAGCGATCATGGCTAAACGTACAGACATTAAAAGTATCTTAATTATTGGTGCAGGTCCGATTGTCATCGGACAGGCATGTGAGTTTGACTACTCAGGTGCGCAAGCGTGTAAAGCTCTTCGTGAAGAAGGCTACCGTGTTATTTTGGTGAACTCTAACCCAGCCACCATTATGACCGACCCTACAATGGCAGACGCAACATATATCGAGCCAATCACTTGGCAGACTGTTGCACAAATCATTGAAAAAGAGCGTCCAGATGCTGTCCTTCCAACAATGGGTGGTCAAACAGCATTGAACTGTGCGCTTGCACTGGATGCCAACGGTATTTTAGAAAAATACAATGTTGAATTGATCGGTGCGACTAAAGAGGCGATTGAAAAAGCTGAAGACCGTAAACTGTTTGATGAAGCAATGCGTAAAATTGGTCTTGAATGTCCAAAAGCTGCGATTGCTGAAAACATGGAAGAAGCTTTAGAGATTCAAGCGCGCTTCGGCTTCCCTGTGATTATCCGTCCGTCATTCACGATGGGTGGTTCAGGTGGCGGTATCGCTTATAACAAAGAAGAATTCCTTGAAATCTGTGAACGCGGTTTCGATCTTTCTCCAACGAAACAATTATTGATTGATGAATCTTTAATTGGTTGGAAAGAATACGAGATGGAAGTTGTTCGTGACAAAAACGACAACTGTATTATCGTTTGTGCGATCGAAAACTTTGACCCAATGGGCGTGCACACAGGTGACTCAATCACTGTTGCTCCTGCGCAAACATTGACAGACAAAGAATATCAATTGATGCGTAATGCATCTTTAGCAGTTCTTCGTGAAATTGGTGTGGAAACAGGTGGTTCTAACGTTCAGTTCGGTATCTGTCCAGATACTGGCCGTATGGTGATCATCGAGATGAACCCACGTGTATCGCGTTCATCTGCCCTTGCATCAAAAGCAACTGGTTTCCCAATTGCAAAAATCGCTGCGAAACTAGCAGTTGGTTATACCCTTGATGAATTAAAAAATGACATCACGGGTGGAACAACTCCTGCTTCGTTCGAACCTGCAATTGACTACGTGGTAACAAAAATTCCACGTTTCAACTTTGAAAAATTCCCACAAGCAGACGCAACACTGACCACACAGATGAAGTCTGTGGGTGAAGTGATGGCGATTGGTCGTAACTTCCAAGAGTCTGTAAACAAAGCGCTTCGTGGTCTTGAAGTTGGTGCGTGTGGTTTTGATGAAAAAATCGCTGTAGGTACTGAAGGCGCGAAAGAAAAGATCTTGGTTGAACTTAAAGTTCCGGGTCCAGAGCGTATTTGGTATGTAGCCGATGCATTCCGTCATGGTTTCACCTTAGAAGACGTGTTCCAAGCGACGAAAATCGATAAATGGTTCTTGATCCAAATCGAAGACATCATCAAAACTGAAAATGAAATCAAAACTTTAGGTTTTGGTGATCTAAACGCAGACAACATCCGTTCGTTCAAACGTAAAGGTTTATCTGACCTTCGCATCGCGAACTTGATGGGTATTTCACAAAAACAATTCCGTAAGCACCGTTGGAACTTGGGCGTGACTCCAGTTTACAAACGTGTGGATACTTGTGCAGCAGAATTCGAATCTGACACTGCCTACATGTACTCAACTTACGATGATGAGTGTGAATCAAACCCATCTGATAAAGATAAGATCATGGTGATCGGTGGTGGCCCTAACCGTATTGGTCAAGGGATCGAATTCGATTACTGCTGTGTACACGCGGCGCTTGCAATGCGTGAAGATGGTTACGAGACCATCATGGTGAACTGTAACCCTGAAACTGTTTCAACGGATTACGACACTTCTGATCGTTTGTACTTCGAACCAATCACTTTGGAAGATGTACTTGAAATCGTACGTACTGAAAAGCCAAAAGGCATTATCGTTCAGTACGGTGGTCAGACTCCGCTTAAATTGGCTCGTGCTTTAGAAGAAGCAGGTGCCCCAATTATCGGTACATCACCAGATGCGATTGACCGTGCGGAAGACCGTGAACGTTTCCAACAAATGATTCAACGTCTTCAACTTCGTCAACCCAACAACAGCATTGTAAAATCTGCTGAAGAAGGTATGGCTGAAGCATCTAAAGTCGGCTACCCACTTGTGGTACGTCCTTCTTATGTACTCGGTGGTCGTGCGATGGAAATCGTATACAACGACGACGAACTTAAACGCTACTTACGTGATGCGGTTCAAGCATCAAATGAAGCGCCTGTTCTTCTTGACCGTTTCTTAGATGATGCGATCGAAGTTGACGTAGACTGTGTATCTGACGGTAAAGACGTTGTGATTGGCGGTATTATGCAGCACATTGAACAAGCAGGGATTCACTCAGGTGACTCAGCATGTTCGATTCCTCCTTACTCGCTCTCAGTTGAAATCCAAGACGAAATGCGTCGTCAAACCGTTGCTATGGCGAAAGAGCTTGGCGTTGTTGGTTTGATGAATGTACAGTTTGCTGTGAAAGGCGAAGACGTTTACATCCTAGAAGTGAACCCACGTGCGTCTCGTACTGTGCCATTCGTTTCTAAATGTATCGGTGAGTCTTTAGCGAAAGTGGCCGCGCGTTGTATGGCGGGTCAGTCTTTAGAATCTCAAGGATTTACTAAAGAAATCATCCCGACTCACTTCTCTGTAAAAGAAGCGGTGTTCCCATTCAACAAGTTCCCGGGTGTTGACCCTATTCTTGGCCCTGAAATGAAATCTACAGGCGAAGTCATGGGTGTAGGTAAAACATTTGGTGAAGCATTCTACAAAGCTGTGTTAGGCTCTAATGAACGCGTACCGGGTCTTCCTACAGAAGGCGAAGTGAAGCATGCATTTATTTCTGTGCGTGATTCAGACAAGCCTCGTGCTGTTGGTATTGCGAAGCAACTGGTAGGCTTTGGCTTCAAAGTACTTGCGACTGGCGGTACTTATGAGTTCATTAAAGCTGCGGGTATTGAGTGTGAACGTGTAAATAAAGTCACTGAAGGCCGTCCTAATATCGTGGACCGCTTGAAAAATGGCGAAGTTCACCTCATTATCAATACAACTGAAGGCAAACAAGCTCAACAAGATTCGTTCTCGATTCGTCGTTCAGCGCTTCAAGCGAAAGTGTATAACACTACGACCTTGAACGGTGCTGATGCTGTATGCCAAGCTTTTGCAATTCAATTGCCAATGGATGTATACCGTTTGCAAGATTTACAAACTGTAGGTTAATTCGTTTACCGAGAAGTCCCGTCACCTCTCGGTGGCGGGCTTTTTTCATTTATAAACCTATATTTTTTACACTCACAGACTTGAGGGACAACAATGCAACGTTATCCTATGACTCCCCAAGGCAAATTAGCCTTAGAGAAAGAATTACATCAATTAAAAAGTATTGAACGTCCACGTATTATTGCGGCAATTGCTGAAGCACGTGAGCACGGGGATTTAAAAGAAAATGCGGAATACCATGCTGCGCGTGAGCAACAAGGTTTCTGTGAAGGTCGTGTTCAAGACATCGAAGGTAAATTGGGTGCGGCTCAAGTTATCGATGTCAAAGAACTTGAACAGAATGGTCGCGTGGTTTTTGGGGTGACAGTCACTATCGAAAACTTAGATACCGAAGAACAAAAGACCTATATGATCGTGGGTGATGACGAAGCTGATTTTAAAATCAATAAAATTTCAGTGAACTCTCCTATCGCGCGTGGCCTTTTGGGCAAAAGCGAAGGCGACGAAGCAAAAATTCAAACCCCTCAGGGTGAAGTTGAATACGAAATTGTAAAAGTTGCATATATCTAAGTTTCTTTGATATTTACAGCTGTAGAAACCCCTCGATTGAGGGGTTTTTTGTTTTTGTATTTTCCCAAATACTTCTCCTTTGCTCTATTGTTATGCACGTGGGAAATTTCACTCCAAGAATGAGATAGATTTAAGGAATCCATTTCACCCTCTCTTTTTCAAAGCAATACTTTTATTTGTTATAATTTCTCACACTCTCCAACGCTGTCTTTTTATGTCTGAGCCCCTGATTAATTCTCCTGTCAAACACTGGTGTGAGTTTGAGTTCATCTCTAAAACGGTGAAGAATCCGAATATTCACATTAAAGGAAATTACTCTTACTACTCAGCGTATTGGGATCAAGGTTTTGAACGTTGTGTCGTGCGTTATTTGCATGATAAGCCCTCGACCGTAGATAAACCGATTGATCAGCTCTATATCGGCAACTTCGTTTGTTTTGGCGCAGAATGCGTCATTATGATGGGTGGTAACCAACTGCATCGTACCGATTGGATTTCGGCTTTTCCTTTTGATACACGTAGTTTTGTGCCCGCAGGTGATACCATCATTGGCGATGGCTGTTGGATTGGTTCACGTGCCATGATTATGCAAGGTGTGGAGTTAGGTGAAGGCGCAGTAGTGGCAACAGGCGCTGTCGTGACCAAAGATGTTCCACCCTATGCCGTTGTGGCTGGAGTACCTGCCAAGATTATTAAGTATCGCTTTCCCGAAGCAGATATAGAAAAACTGCTTGCACTGAAGCTCTATGACTTAGATGAAAAGCAGTTTTTAAAAATGCGTGAGCAGTTACAGACGGATGATGTTACTCAACTCATTGAACACCTGAATTAAACGTCTGTTGTAAGATAGCATCTCATTCTTCTTGTTATACCCTCACCCGAAAAGAATCGATCATTTTAAAAGAATCTTGTTGTATTTCTTGCCAATGCGGAAGCAATTCTGCATGAAAATAGATCGTTACATAGCTCGTATTGAATCCATAATTTGGTACGTGATAACTTAATTCACAACTTGTATTTTCACTTTGAAAGTAATGGCAATTAATGATAGCACCCACTCCTTTCCCCTCAATTTCTTGCCAAAAAACCCTTTGAGAAACCCGCCCAATTCCTCTAACATCTATTTGGTAAAGCCCAAGATTTAGGTTAAATACTTTTTTTTCATTGATCTCTTTTGCGCTCATCTCTTCATGTGTTGCTATATCTCTTAGGTAGAGTTTTAAACTAGCAATTGAATCAAAAAAGCCTTTGTTCTCTTGTTCTTCTAGCCATATAGTCCGCTGATTGAGTGCTACTGTGATGTTATTTACATTTTTTGAATCCAACTGAAATCCATCTGATGGCTCCATTTCAGGCCATTTGACGTCAAAACTAGCATTTTGAATCTGATCATCGCATCCTTTGATATTATGCTGTTCTCTAACATTCTTGCCCCAATAGTTCACATCTTGGTATTCAACTCTTGCAAAAAATAGATAATTTCGATCGATCTTCATTTGTTGATCACCAAATCTCCCACACTCGTAAGGCTGATCTTTTATACTTGTAATATCACTAGGTTCTAAAATTATGGCAATAAAGATCACAATACTAATAATTACTGGTGACAATAATAGTAAGACTAAAAAATCTACGACTGTAAGTGGTTTTCTGAGAAAATCTAAAATCATGAGTTGCCTTAGTTGGTAAATATTTAGCTACCTAATGCTTAACATCTAATAAGTTACTAAAATATATTGTTGTATTTTCCATCATTATCATTAAAATTTAATCACTTATTCTTCTTTAAATATAACCATCTGAAAAATTTAAGATAGCTTAACAAACATTTCAACATTCTCTGAATTTGTCCGTTGCCAATTCAGTTCATTTGTATCTGTCATCGTATTTATAAAGTAGTAAGTTGTTCATAAATATAAGCTATTTTTTAGGCAAAGCCTATGTTTTTTAAACGCTACATTTACATTCAACTTTAGTGTTAAATTGATTATTATTCACACGCTTTTGTGCTAATTTAGAAGTGAGAAATTAGCATTTCATATGCAAATATCCATATGAATTTACTAGGTTTTATTCTTTAAAAAATACAGCTATTATCAAGATATAAGCTGTATTTAACCCGTGATACATTAGAACAGAAATCTGCACGTATAATCAGTTGATAATAAGGAGAAACAACCATGGCATACCAAAACATTTTAGTCCCTGTAGACGGTTCCGAAACTTCATATGCAGCAGTTGCGCAAGCCGCTGAACTTGCAAAAGCATTTGGCGGCAAAATTACAGTCGTTCAAGTACTTGCACTTGACCCTTACATTGCTGCCGAATACATTTCTGCAACTCAAACCAATGACTTAATTGAACGTGCGCGTACTTCAGTTTTGAAAACACTTGACGAAGCAGCAGCTAAATTTAGCAATCTGGGTATTCCTGTTGAAGCAAAACTACTGGAAGGTCAGGTGGTGCACCGTGAAATTATCAGAGAAGCTGAAACATCTAAAGCAGACCTGATTGTCATAGGCTCTCATGGTCGTACAGGTTTAAAACGTTTATTCCTAGGCAGTGTTGCACAAAATGTTTTAGGTGAAGCGCACATTCCTGTTTTAGTTGTTCGTCAGTAATACATTGAGTGCTCTACTTCCACGGAGGTAGAGCATTTCTATTTTAAATATTCCACTGGAATTCTTTCATTTTCACTTTTCCCGCAACCACTAAAATACCTTCCGCCAGAAGTAACTGTGCTTGAATGTTCTGTCCCTGATCATTCAGCTTACTTAGGCTAATTTTTCCTTGTGAGTTGATTACTCGATACCAAGGCAAACTACTGTCTGCATCCATATGTTTCAGCACATAGCCCACCAAACGCGAATGTTTTGGGATGCCTGCTAAACGTGCAATTTGTCCATAACTGGCTACTCGCCCATAAGGAATCTGAGCGATCACCTGAAAAATCATCGGTGCAAGTTCTTTGACTATCGATTCTGCCATTTCAAATGTGCCCTATTCTAATTATTGCATAATGACATCGTTATATGATTCAAATAAACCCTCTTATTCATTTTAAAAAGCCCCAATACAGGGGCTTCTTGACTGAGCAAATCACTAAAAATTATCAGGACTTTCCAGACGTTTCACTTCCTGAACTCGCTCAGGGTTATGCACCGCGGCAATGCCATCATCTGCTTTAACATCAATCAATGCTTCAGGCTGATAGACAATAATGGTTTCATAGCCCTGTGCATCTTCACCAATAATGTACTTGAAACCTTTACGGTTCATTTTATTACACAGACGTTGATACCAACCTTTAAAACCCGTCTTTTCTTCATTCGGATTGTAGTAAAACGCATTCATTACAGCAGGTAATCCTAGACCGCAGACCATGCCTGAAAGCAACACGGCGATAAAAGTATAACCAATCAAAATACTGCTGTATTCACTTAACTCAGGCACGTTAGCTACCGCTAAGATCAATGCTAAGGAGATCCCTCCACGCACTCCGCCCCATGACAAAATCGCCAAACTTCCGTTATAACTTTTCTTACGGAAAGAGGGAAAAAAGGCAAAAGATAAATAGTTCGCTGCAAAACGTGAAGCATGCAGAATAATAAACGCGATGATGCCACCAAAAATTAGACTAAAGCTGAGATCTAAAATAAACAGTTCCAAACCAATTAAGGTGAATAAGAACGAGTTAATAATCCCTTCAACCGTATGCCAAAAATGGTTTACTTCCCGTATTTCGCGCTCTTGTAAAATTTCTTTCCATTTGTTCCCTACAATCAAACCACCGATGACACAAGCAATCGGTGCTGAAGCATGTGCAAACAGTGCAACCAAGTACGAACCGCAGGCCAAGAGTGCTGTGGTCAAAATGAGAGACTCCATTTCGTGCTTACCACGCAGCAGTCGCAAGATCCCTAAACCAAAGGCCCAACCAATAATGACGGCGACAAAAATTTCATAGAGCAAGGTCTGCAACACGCCCATGACGGTAAAGTTTTCACCTTGTAAGACGTTTAAGAGCGTCATAAACAAGGCAATACACATGGCATCATTAAACAGTGATTCTCCTTCGAGCTTGACCATTAAATGATGTGGCGCACGTACCGAACTGAGTACGCCCTTGATCCCAATCGGGTCCGTTGCACCCAATGCAGCCCCCAACAGCAAAAGCACCAATAAATCGACATGCTGCCCAATGATGAACTGATAACCATAGAGCACCACCCCAAAGAACACGGCGCACAGTACCAACGCAATACTAGCTAAAATGCTGATCGGCTTCCAATAACTACGTAAATCTGAGACTTTGAACTTCAATGCCGAAGATGTCAAAATGAAGCAAATCACACCATTGATTAAAAAGTCATAAAAGTCGATATGACGAACCGCTTCTTCAATGTTGTGAATATTGATGGTAATAAACTGATTACCACTCAGTAGGCTCGCGCCCCACTGTAAAATAAAGACAAAAATGGCAGAAACGATGGGTACGCCAATGGCTTGAGGAAAACCTAAAATACGTTTATTGAAAATAGTCGTTGCAATGGATAATGCAAAAATAACGGTAAAAACTTGTAGAAAAAAATAATTTCCCATTGAACTTCCAAATTGGGCGGTTGGGGAGGCGGCGGCTTTCAGTGCTGATATCTGGAATAAAAATTCATTTCATACACATTGATGCTCGAAATATTTTAATCATTTTTCACATCAACGCCCGAAAAAAATAATTTTTTTAACATTTCTCCTGATGATGAATTAACATAGGGCATATGCATGTTTTTTATGCGTGAACTTTCCCTTTGGCCAAGTTTGATCTCCTATGCAATTCACTTTTAAAACCATCTTTCGGATGTTCTTCGCACTGATTATTTTCCTCACGACCTTTGCGTTGTTTCTGACCTGCTTTGCAAAAACCAAAGAAATTTTACAGGCCGAGCAAACTTTTGCCTCAGCACAAAGTTTTAAAATGAACTCTCGTCCCGATCAAACACTGGTTCTACTTTCAAACAATAAAGCTCCCGATGATCATATTTATTTGCATGTGGCCAATCAGGGTTATATCGCCAAACTCAGCTGTAATCATTATTTAACCGACATTTGTGTAGATGACTACAACGAACAACATACCCGCCAAATTCAGTCGATTGAACTACTCAAAGCGGGGCAATTTAACTATATTCAGCAAGTGAGTTATCTCGATACACGCACACAAGATGTTAAAACATTGCGTTATACACCTGAGCAAATTCAGCAGTTTTACCGTGCGGATATGAGCAACTTAAAATATGTGGTGTTTGGGGTATTGTTATTTGCCTGTATTGCGTTATATGTGAGTGTCCGTATTGCTCGAAACTTTAAGCAGTTCCTAAACCGCTAGAATGCATTGGTTAAAAAAAAGAGGCGATCAATCGCCTCTTTTTTTATAGCTTAAATGGCTTGATTAAAGGTATCGCAACTTTCAACTTGCCCCGACTTAAAGCCCGTGCCAAACCAAGTCATACGCTGTTGACTGGTTCCATGGGTAAAGCTATCAGGCACCACTTGCCCTGTTGCCCGCTTTTGTAGGTAATCATCACCAATCTTATGTGCCGCATCCATCGCTTCTTCAACATCGCCTTGCTCTAAGAACTGAGTTCGTTGATTGTTATGATGCGCCCATACTCCCGCTAAACAGTCAGCCTGTAACTCTTGGCGTACCGATAAAGCATTGCCTTGCGCTTTTGAGCCCTGTGCACGAGCCTTTTGCACTTGTTCAGAAATCCCTAAAATAGTTTGAATATGATGTCCAACCTCATGTGCCACTACATAAGCCTGAGCAAAGTCGCCCGCTTGATCTTGGCGCGCCAACTCCGTTTGGTTTTGCTCGCCGCCAATACCCATTTGAGTCCGCATGTCTTTAAAGAAAGCGGTGTCGATATACACCTTCTGATCTGCTGGACAGTAAAACGGCCCCATTGCAGACTGAGCAGTACCGCAACCCGAATTGATCACTCCTGAAAACATCACCAGCTTCGGTGGAACATATTGTTGTCCCAATTGCTGTTGGAAAATTTGACTCCATGTGTCTTCAGTGTCGGCCAGTACAGTACCGACAAAGTCCATCGCTTCCTGCTGATCAGGCGTTGGGTTATCCAAACCTTGAGTTTCTGCCGCTCCAGTTTGTGCGGTCACTTGTTTAGTGGCTTGGTAGGCTTGCTGCGGATCGACTCCTAGAAATTTCCATGCCACAAAGGCCACGATCAGCCCTAAAATACTGATGCCACCCGCCTTGACACCGCCACCACCGCGACGATCCTCGACATTGCTACTCACACGACGTCCCTTCCAACGCATAGCACTCTTCCTTCTTCTAATTCATGCTGACCCGATCCAGTTTATGCCTTTTTTGAACTCGACCAAACTTTTTTAATCAAGCTCACAATAGCCAATACAATCAAACCAGCCACAAAACCAATCACTAAGTTAATCAGTGTTGGGGTTAATGCCCCCACAATGCTTCCCACAGTTGGAATATGTTCAGCATAATCCACTGAACCTTCAGTGAAATGATGCAATAAAGGCACGCCGTGGGAAATAATGCCACCACCCACTAAAAACATCGCGATAGTGCCCACGATGGTTAAGGTCTTCATTAGTTTTGGTGCAAAAGCCAATAAACCACGGCCAATAGTTTGCTTAAATGAAGAGGCTTGCTGAGTTAGATACAGCCCTAAATCATCAATTTTGACAATCATCGCCACAAAACCATACACACCGACGGTCATTAAAATGGCAATTACAGACAACACCATGACTTTGGTTGAAAAAGTTGCAGCAGCCACAGTCCCCAGTGAAATCACTACAATTTCTGCCGACAAAATAAAGTCGGTACGAATCGCGCCTTTGACCTTATCTTTTTCAAAAGTCGCCATATCCGTTTCAATCGCAGTTAATTCTTGGCCGGCTTCTTCTTCGGTTTTGGCTTTTTTGTGATGCAAACTGTGCAGAACTTTTTCTACCCCTTCATAGCATAGAAATAAACCACCAATCATTAACAGTGGCGTGATCAGCCACGGTGCAACCACACTAATCAACAACGCCGCAGGGACTAAAATCAATTTATTAACAAAAGAGCCTTTTGCCACAGCCCAAACCACAGGCAGCTCACGGTCAGTACGAACCCCACTGACCTGCTGTGCATTAAGTGCTAAATCATCCCCCAAAACACCCGCCGTTTTTTTTGCCGCCATTTTACTCATGACCGCAACGTCATCTAATATCGTGGCAATATCATCTAGTAATATTAATAAGCTACTCGCCATTTATTTTTATCCATCTTGAGAATTCTGACATTTTAATCTGTGATCTAAGCTTTTGAATATTTGTTTTTTGAAATTTAACTGATTTTATAATTTTTTCACTGCAGTTTTTTTAAGACTGACATTGAAAAAGATTATGCCGTACAATGTCTGCATTCTTAGAAATAGCATGTCGCTACGACGACTTTGGAAATAGATAATGAGTAATCAAGACAACCGTCCTGTTATTTTGACAGGCGACCGTCCAACGGGACAACTTCATTTAGGGCACTTTGTCGGATCTTTACGTTCACGTGTGGGTTTGCAGGATTCACACCATCAGCATTTATTATTGGCCGATGCACAAGCCTTTACTGACAATGCAGATAACTTTGAAAAAGTTCGCCGCAATATTCTTGAAGTTGCCACAGATTACTTAGCAGTCGGGATCGACCCAACCAAAACCACCATTTGCGTGCAGTCGAGCTTACCCGCGCTGAATGAACTCACCATGTTGTATCTCAACTTTGTGACCGTATCTCGTTTAGAACGTAACCCAACCATCAAGTCTGAAATTCAGCTGCGTGGTTTCGAACGAGATATTCCAGCTGGTTTCTTATGCTACCCAGTTGCACAAGCAGCAGATATCACCGCATTTAAAGCAACGGTTGTGCCTGTGGGTGAAGACCAGATTCCAATGATCGAACAGACCAATGAAATCGTACGCCGCTTAAATCGTCAGATTGGTCAGGAATTACTGCCTGAATGTAAGGCTCTACTTTCCAATATGAGCCGTTTACCCGGCTTTGATGGTAAAGCCAAAATGTCGAAATCTTTAGGCAATACCATTGTGTTGGATGCAACAGATAAAGACATTAAAAAAGCTGTTAATGCGATGTACACCGACCCGAACCACCTGCGTGTTGAAGACCCAGGTCAGGTTGAAGGTAATATTGTATTTACGTATTTAGATGCGTTTGATCCAAACAAAGAAGAAGTTGAAGAACTGAAAGCACATTACCGCCGTGGTGGCTTGGGCGATGGTACGGTGAAAAAACGTCTTGAAGGCGTATTGAAAGAGCTGATCACGCCAATTCGTGAACGTCGTATGGAACTTGCGAAAGATCCTGATTACATCATGGATATTTTGAAGACTGGTACAGACAAATGTCGTGATATCACTCAACAGACTCTAGATGAAGTTAAATCGGGTTTAGGGGTGTTTCATTTCTAAACCCACCTTAAACTAAAGCGCATATTTAAGCCTTTCTCACTCAGAAAGGCTTTTTTAATCGCGAAACAAACAAAAATAAGCCACATGCATCTCAAAAACTGACATTTAGTGTCGTTTGTTAACCTAAATTTACAGTAATTAACGTGAATACTCATGAAATAAGAATGCACAGCCCTTATAATGAGTCCTTAGCTTAGATTAACCCTGAGATATAACGTTTCTCCTTTTTACCGAAACTGTGTAACAACAGATTCGTAGTTCTACGCAATGAATACCCCAATCATTGCGTATTTTTTTGCCTAAAATTTATCAAATCACAATTAAACCGCTCTCTCTTTACGTGCCAACAAACTTAGACATTCTGTTTTTTGAATGCTATGCTAAAGCCCAATTTCAATACAATTCTTTTTAAAAATTTACACTTAACTGATAACAGCATAAAAATAGAGAACCTTTAGAATGTGGGAATTATTTACTCACCCATCCAATTTAATTTTTAGTATTTGCCTCAGTCTCATGTTTTTGTTGGGACTGCTCGAATTGATTTTATTGGTATTAGGCGGCGGCTCACAAGGCCTACTTGACCAATTTCTACCTGATGACCTAGGCAGTACTAAAGACGTCGACATTGCACTAGATGCCGATCAAGGTTGGCTCAATGCCCTGCTGGATTGGTTGTTTATCGGCCGTGTTCCTCTCTTGGTTTGGCTGATTATCTTCCTCACCCTGTATAGCTTAAGTGGCTTTATTCTACAGTCCATTCTTCAAACTTGGACCGGGAGCTATTGGAGTGCATGGATCATGGCACCTCTTTGCCTCGTATTTTCGATGCCTATGATACGTTACAGCGCCATGCTGATTGCTAAAATTTTGCCACAAGATGAAACCACAGCAATTTACAGTGAAGAGCTGATTGGACGAACAGCACTGATTATTTTAGGAGAGGCTAAAGTTAACTCACCTGCTCAAGCACGAGTTCAAGATCAGTTCGGGCAAACGCATTATGTACTGGTTGAACCTGAAACAGACCTTCATTTTTCTCAAGGTCAAGAAGTCATTTTGACTCAAAAAACCAAGATTGGCTTTAAAGCCATTTCACTTTAATTCTTTCATTTTCTACTTATAACTTTAAATAAAATCGGGACCCTTATGCTCAGCAACAATTTCTATAACATTCTTATTCTTGCAGGGATTATCTTTGCAGCTCTGGTTATTATCGGCATTATTATTGCCCGTCTGTACCGTCGTTCCAGCAAAGAAATCTCTTTCGTACGTACAGGTTTTGGCGGCGAAAAAGTTATTTTAGGTGGCGGTGCAATTGTACTGCCTGTATTACATGAAATTATCCCTGTCAACATGAACACGCTACGTTTAGAGGTTCGCCGTGCTGATGATCAAGCGCTCATTACCCGTGACCGTATGCGCGT
The DNA here is from genome assembly GCF_058599305.1 of Acinetobacter sp. CAU_H_S139_7. Lineage (NCBI taxonomy): Bacteria > Pseudomonadati > Pseudomonadota > Gammaproteobacteria > Moraxellales > Moraxellaceae > Acinetobacter > Acinetobacter sp. CAU_H_S139_7. Next base: position 872,826 of record NZ_CM178651.1, on the reverse strand, counting down.
CGATGTCATGGCGGAGTTCTATGTCCGTGTGAAGCCACTAGCAGAATCAATTGCAGTGGCCGCGCAGACTTTGGGACAAAAAACCATGTCTCCAAATGAGTTGAAGAACCTTGTGGAAGGTAAATTTGTCGATTCCTTGCGTGCAGTAGCAGCTGAAATGGCGATGGAAGAGTTGCATGAAAAACGTGTGGATTTCGTGCAAAAAGTACAACAAGTGGTGTCCGAAGACTTACATAAAAATGGTCTAGAACTAGAAACTGTGTCATTAACAGGTTTAGACCAAACAGGTTTTAAATACTTTAACCCTCAAAATGCATTCGATGCCGAAGGTTTAACTAAGCTGACTGAAACAATTGAAGACCGCCGTCGTAAACGTAATCACATTGAACAAGATGCTGACCTTGCCATTAAGACCAAAAACTTAGAAGCAGAACAAGCTCGTCTACAAATCATCCGCGAAGAAGAATACGCCAAACTACAACAAGAACGTGAAATTGCAATTCGCCGTGCAGAGCAATTGGCTGAAATTGCCTCTCAAGAGGCGGAGAAAAAACGTGAAGCAGAAGAAGCACGTATTGCAGCTGAACGTGAAGTTGAATTGAAGCGTATTGGTGCAGCACGTGATGTCGAAAGCCAAAATATTCAAAAATCACAAATTATTGAACAAGCACAGGTTGAACAAAAGAAAACCATCGAACTGGCTGAACAGTCACGTGCCATTGCAATTGCTGAAAAGTCACGTGAAGAGTCTGAAGCCAAAGCTTCAGCTGACCGCGCCCGCGCTGAAGCGGTGAAAGCTGAAGAAGAAGTGATTACCGTACGTGAAACCCAGCGTGCGGAGCGTCAAAAAGCAGTTGAATTGGTTGCAGCGAAACAAGCTGCTGAAAAAGACGCAATTGCGATTACCGTTGCCGCTGAAGCAGGTAAACAAGCCGCTGCCGATGATGCCGAAGCAGTTCGTATTGCAGCGGAAGCTCAAGCCGAACAAGCTCGCTTAATGGCCAAAGGTGAAGCGGATGCCAAAATACTGTTGGCTCAAGCAATGGAAAAACAATACCAAGTCGATGCAGATGGTACACGTGCCGTGAATGAGGCCAACAACGTCTTATCTCCTGAGCAAGTTGAAATGCAAATTCGCCTAGCATTGTTAAAATACTTACCTGAAATCATTCGTGAAAGTGTTAAGCCGATGGAAAACATTGATGACATCAAAATTCTACAGGTTAACGGTTTAGGTAATGTCGGCTCAGCCACAACTGGAGGTGATGGTGCGGAATCTTCACAAGTTGCTTTGTCTGATCAAGTGGTGAATAGTGCGCTACGCTATCGTACCCAAGCACCATTAATTGATAGCTTGATGAATGAACTGGGAATTCAAGGCGGCGACATCAATGGTTTAACCCAAAGCTTAAAACCGCAAAGCAAAGCTCAATAGTAGTTAGACTTACAAGCAAAAAACGCGACGATCTGTCGCGTTTTTTATCATCTACTTTAATATTCAACTTTCAATAAAATACACATTTAAGCTGTTAAAACGATAGACCCTCTAATTCACTCAGCATAGTAAGCCTATCATCTATTATAAAAATTTAAGTTATTTTAGCTTGGTAATCGATTAGCCTACCATCAGAAAAGTCCAAAAGTAATGTAAACATCCTAGACTCTACAATTGAGTGAAAACATTCTAAACCATATGGCTACAACCTTTTTTACAAATAAACTGAGTTGAACCATTTAGTGCAAACGCACCCAAAAGAAACGGATCAATTGCCCACGATCATAAGGAAAATTTGAAAGGTACTCATATCCAACTTTATTTCGTTTGTTGATTTTAATTTCAATACCATACCCAAATGAAATACTGAGTGCATCCAAATCTGAACTATCAAACTCCCCTGTCCCCAATTTATGGCTCAAACCATCCGAGTTGTAGGCCGAGTAGTTAAATACGCGAATATATTCATTCTCATAAAAATCATTATTGATCAATGTATAATCGTTTTCTTCTTCATTATGTTGTGCAGCTAACTGCTGATAATAGTGGAAAATATCATCACTCAAAGACTCAGCCAAGTAGACGTCTTCATTTTCAGCATAAGCACTATTCATTGCTAGCCCGAACAAGAATAAGCAGCGACAAAACAATAAATGAATAGGCTTCAACATCTGCAATACTATGTCTTCAAAAGAATTATTTTAATTATGAATATAGCATAGTCCGCTATAGAAACAGTGTACACTAAATATTTATCGATTCTCAGATTGTTAAGTACATAGCAAATCTTGCTCTAATTTACCTATTTTGTTTTTTGTCCAATATGGCTAAATATAGTTTTCAGCTGAGATTAAACACTCTAACCCCCATATTATTTTTATACAGAGAAATGTATTAGGGCAAACCAATATGCTCTCCACAAAAAAGCCGTATGTGCAATTAAGACATACGGCTTTTTCCTTTAAAATATAAAAGGCTTAAACTAAACCTTTGTCCTTTAAAAGTTGGAACATCGTTGAACCGAGTTCTGCTGGGCTACGTGTATATGCCATCCCTGCCTTTTCAAATGCTGCAAACTTTTCTTCCGCAGTACCTTTACCACCAGAAATAATCGCTCCCGCATGCCCCATACGCTTGCCTTTCGGTGCTGTTACACCGGCGATATAACCCACAACCGGTTTAGTCACATGCGATTGAATATATTCTGCTGCTTCTTCTTCAGCCGTACCACCAATCTCACCAATCATGATAATCGCTTCAGTTTGCGGATCCTCTTGGAACAGTTTCAAACAATCAATTTGGTTCATACCCGGAATTGGATCACCACCAATACCAATACAGGTTGATTGTCCTAAGCCCAGTTTCGTCGTTTGAGCAACCGCCTCATAAGTCAACGTACCTGAACGCGAGATAATACCAATTTTACCCGGTTGGTGAATATGACCCGGCATAATCCCGATCTTACATTCACCTGGAGTAATAATACCCGGACAGTTTGGACCAATCAGACGTGTACCATTGCCATTGGTTTCAAGATAGCGCTTGGCTTTGAGCATGTCTAAAGTTGGCACGCCTTCTGTGATGACCACAATCAGTCCAACACCTGAGTCCACTGCTTCAATAATTGAATCTAATACAAACGGAGCCGGCACATAAATCACAGTCGCATCTGCACCTGTACCTGCAACTGCATCTTTCATGGTGTTAAATACAGGTAAATCTAGATGAGTTGTGCCGCCTTTACCTGGTGTAACCCCACCCACGACTTTGGTTCCATAATCTAGCGCTTGTGCTGAGTGGAATGTACCGTTTTTGCCTGTGAAACCTTGTACCAATACTTTGGTGTCTTTATTAATTAATACGCTCATATTGATACTCCTTACGCTTTTACTGCAGCAACAATTTTTTCTGCGGCATCCGACAAGCCATTTGCAGAAATAAGTTTTAAACCTGATTCATCAAGTAATTTGGCACCCAATTCAGCATTGTTCCCTTCTAAACGAACAACCACAGGTACGGTCACATTTACTTCTTGAACCGCTGCAATAATTGCTTCAGCAATCATGTCACAACGTACAATGCCACCGAAGATATTAATCAATACCCCTTGTACAGAGGTATCTGCCAGAATAATTTTAAACGCTTCAATCACACGGTCTTTGGTTGCACCACCACCCACATCAAGGAAGTTCGCAGGTTGGCCACCATACAGTTTAATAATATCCATGGTTGCCATTGCAAGGCCTGCACCATTGACCATACAGCCAATATTGCCTTCAAGCGCGACGTAGTTGAGGTCAAATTCAGACGCTTTTAGTTCACGTTCATTTTCCTGTGACTTATCGCGCAGCGCAGCAATTTCAGGTAAACGATACAGCGCGTTTGAGTCGATCCCCACTTTGGCATCGACACATAGGATGTCACCATTTTCACGCACAGATAGTGGGTTAATCTCAAATAAAGCAAAGTCATTCTCGATGAATGCTTGATATGCAGCAGACATGACTTTCACAAATTGATTCACTTGACCATCTTTAAGGTTCAACTTAAATGCAACTTCACGTGCTTGAAATGGTAATAAGCCGACCAAGGGATCAACTTCAACTTTGATAATTTTTTCAGGGGTTTCTTCAGCAACCTTTTCAATTTCGACTCCACCTTCGGTTGAAGCCATAAAGGTCACACGACGGCTTGAGCGGTCAACCACTGCACCTAAATACAGTTCACGCTCAACAGGATAAACATCTTCCGCGACAAGTACGCTGTTGACAGGTTGGCCATGACTATCGGTTTGATAGGTAACAAGGTTGGTCCCGATGATGCTTTTTGCATATTCAGCAGCTTCCGTTACTGACTTTACAACTTTTACGCCACCCGCCTTACCACGACCACCCGCATGAACTTGGGCTTTCATGACAGCAAATTTTCCGCCTATTTGTTCAAAGGCTTTTACTGCTTCTTCTGGAGTGGTGGCTAGTATGCCCTCTTGGACAGGCATACCATATTTTTTTAATAGCGCTTTAGCTTGATATTCATGTAAATTCATCGACTAACCTTTTTATTACTGCTTATTTACTTTTTGTTGCACCGAAACTGTTTACTATCACAGTGAACATTTTGGATTTTTAAAACTTCTTGTCTTTATTTTTAGATGATTCTTCATGAGAAGACAACACCTGAAACAAAAAAGAGCGACCGTAGTCGCTCTTTTCGTTGTCTTATTTGCGTTTACGCTGAATTGCGTGAATCGCTCGACCATCCACTGCAAGTGCAGCTTCATGAACCACTTCAGAGAATGTTGGGTGACCAAAAGTCATCAACTGTAGATCTTCAACCGAAGATACAAACTCAAGTGCAATCATACCTTGGTGTACGATGTCAGATGCAGCAGGTCCAATTACGTGCATACCCAGTAAACGATCTGTTTTTGCATCTGCAACAAACTTCACAAAACCAGCACCTTCACCTGCAGCTAAAGCACGACCATTTACCGCGAAACCAAATTGACCCGTTTTCACTTCGTGGCCTTTCTCGATCGCTTGCTGTTCTGTTAAACCGACCCACGCCGCTTCAGGGTGTGTGTAAATCACAGAAATGATGGTGTCATAGTTCACTTGAGCTGCATGACCGTGAATACGCTCAACAGCCATTACACCTTCTTCCATCGCTTTATGCGCAAGCATTGGGCCACGAACTAAGTCACCAATTGCGTAGACGCCGTCAACAGACGTCGCACACCAATCATTCACTTCAACTAAACCGCGTTCAGTGAGTTTGATACCGCAATCATCAGCCAATAGACCTTCAGCGTATGCACGACGACCTACACAAACGATCAACTTATCAAACGCTTGAGTTTTTTCTTCGCCGCCTTGAGTATATTTAACAGTGACTTCAGAACCATTAACTTCTGTGCCCGCAACTTTAGCACCAACACGGATATCTAGACCTTGCTTAGTCAAAAGTTTTTGGTAGTCTTTCGCCAAGGCTTTATCAGCCATTGGTAAGAATGCGTCCATTGCTTCAAATACAACAACTTCAGCACCTAGACGACGCCAAACAGAACCAAGCTCTAGACCAATCACACCAGCACCAATCACACCTAAACGCTTAGGTACTTCTTGGAATTCTAGTGCGCCAGTCGAGTCAACAATAATGTTTTGATCAACTGGTGCTGATGGAATGTTAATTGGCACAGAACCGGTCGCAAGAATAACGTACTTAGGTTCTAAAACTTGAGTTTCACCTTCGTGAGATACAAATTCTACTTTTTTACCTGCAAGTAATTTACCTGTACCTTTTAACCACTCGATACCGTTACCTTTGAGAAGACCATCAATACCCATGGTAAGCTGGTCAACAATTTTGTCTTTACGAGCAAGTAATTTTGCAAGATCAAAGTTCACTTCACCTGTTGTAATACCGTGATCAGCTAAGTGATGTACTGTATCTTCATAGCGGTGAGAAGAATCAAGTAATGCTTTTGATGGGATACAACCGACGTTTAAGCAAGTACCACCTAAAGATGGCTTGCCTTTGTGAATACGTTTTTCGATACAAGCAACTTTAAAACCAAGCTGCGCTGCACGAATTGCTGCTTCGTAACCACCTGGGCCACCGCCAATTACAACAAGATCAAATTGTTGAGACATTTTTATCTCCAAAAATGGGCTTAGAGGATCGCTCTAAGCCCATGTTTTATTCTTTAGAATTAAAGGTCAAGGATCAATTTAGCTGGTTCTTCTAACAATTCTTTGATTGTTACCAAGAAACCAACTGCTTCTTTACCATCGATTAGACGGTGGTCATAAGAAAGCGCTAAATACATCATCGGTAAGATTTCTACTTGACCGTTTACAGCCATTGGACGCTCTTGGATTTTATGCATACCCAAAATCGCAGTTTGTGGTGTATTCAAAATCGGAGTCGACAACAATGAACCGAAAGTACCACCGTTGGTGATTGTGAACGTACCGCCAGTCATGTCTTCGATGCCCAATTTGCCATCACGTGCTTTGTAAGCAAAGTCACGGATACCATTTTCAACTTCAGCATAGTTCATGCGGTCTGTATCACGAAGCACAGGTACAACTAGACCACGCTCAGAAGATACGGCTACGCCGATGTCATAGTAACCGTGGTAAACAATGTCATCACCGTCAATTGAAGCATTAACTGCTGGGTAGCGTTTAAGCGCTTCAGTTGCCGCTTTAACAAAGAAAGACATAAAACCAAGACGCGCACCGTGACGCTTCTCAAATGCGTCTTTGTATTGTGCACGCATTTCCATGATTGGCTTCATGTTCACTTCGTTAAACGTCGTCAACATTGCAGTTTCTTGAGTTGCAGCAAGCAGACGCTCAGCAACACGCTTACGAAGACGTGTCATTGGAACACGCTTCTCAACACGCTCACCCACAGCAACACTTAATGGTGCTGCAGCTGGAGCTGCTGGTTTAGTTTGGTGATTTGCCACATCTTCTTTCGTAATACGACCACCACGGCCTGTACCCGCAACATCAGCAGCTGGAATGCCAGACTCAGTCAATGCCTTACGCACAGCAGGCGCTTGATCAGCAACTTGAGCACGCTCAACGACTGGTGCAGCACCCGCTTCAGTTTGAGTAACTGCTTGTTCTACTTTCGCTTCAGACTGAACTGCTTCAGTTTGCGCAGCGCCAGATACAGCACCTTCTTCAAACTGTGCAATCACTTCATTTGAAAGAACAGTGTCACCTTCACCTTTAATGATCGATGCAATTGTACCGTCAGCAGGAGCAACAACTTCTAAAACAACTTTATCTGTTTCAATATCACAGATCACTTCATCACGTGATACTGCTTCACCTGGTTGTTTGTGCCAAGTTGCGATTGTTCCATCCGCAACTGACTCAGGGAATACCGGTGCTTTAATTTCGGTTGCCATTACTAAGAATCTCCTGTTATTCAGCTACGATCGCTAAAGCGTCATTTACGAGCTGAGCTTGTTGTTTTGCATGCAAATATGGTGAACCACAAGCCGGTGCAGCAGAAGCTTCACGACCTGCATAACTGATACGTACTGGTTTAGCCGACTTCATTACATCATCATATAGACGAGGAGCAATAAATAACCAAGCGCCTTGGTTCTTCGGCTCTTCTTGCGTCCAAACAATGTCTTTTACGTTTGGATATTGAGCAAGAACTTCAGCAATACGTTGTTCAGGGTATGGATACAATTGTTCAATACGAACGATTGCAGTGTTATTCAACTCTTGCTCACGACGTTTCTCAAGCAAGTCGTAGTAAACCTTACCACCACAAAGTACTAAACGTGTTACGTCTGCTTTGTTGATGTTGTCGATTTCATCAATCACAGTTTGGAATGTACCATTTGCAAGTTCACTTAAAGTAGACGTTGCAAGCTTGTGACGAAGTAAAGACTTCGGTGACATGATGATCATTGGTTTACGAATTGGGCGAATCGCTTGACGACGTAAAGCATGGAAAATCTGTGCAGGCGTAGTCGGTGTCATCACTTGCATGTTGTCTTCAGCACATAGCTGTAAGAAACGCTCTAAACGTGCAGATGAGTGCTCTGGACCTTGACCTTCAAAACCGTGAGGAAGAAGTAAGGTTAAACCACACACACGCTCCCACTTGGTTTCACCTGATGCGATGAACTGATCAATCACAACCTGTGCACAGTTGGCGAAGTCACCAAATTGTGCTTCCCAAATGATCAAGCTCTTAGGCAGAGTCGTTGCATAACCATACTCAAAACCTAACACCGCCATTTCAGACAACAATGAGTCATAAATAGCAGTACGTGGTTGATTTTCTTTGATATGGCAAAGTGGAATATAGGTTGAACCATCCACTTGGTTATGCAGTTTTGCATGACGGTGTGAGAAGGTACCACGACCAACGTCTTCACCAGTCAAACGAACCAAATAGCCATCATCTAAAATAGATGCATAAGCCAAAGTTTCTGCAGCACCCCAGTTCAATGGAATTTCGCCAGTTTGCATTTTTAAGCGATCATCAATCACTTTTGCAACTTGACGCTGCATCACAAAACCTTCAGGAAGCTCGCGCATTTTGCGACCAAGCTCTTTTAAGCGATCTTCAGAACATGTGGTATCCCATACGTCTGTATAGTCATGCCCTAAGTACGGTGCCCAATCTACAAACATTTTTGTATTTGGTTCAAGTACCAATGCATTTGCAACGTGCTTACCTGCTTCTAAATCAGCACGGTAGTCTTCAACCATTTGATCTGCTTTAGCACGGTCTAATACGCTTTCTTGAACCAATTGGTCTGCATACAGCGCACGCGTTGTCGTTTTCTTGTTGATGACTTGATACATCATTGGCTGAGTTGCAGCTGGCTCGTCCGCTTCGTTGTGACCACGACGACGGTAACAGAACATGTCAATGACAACGTCTTTACGGAAAGTATGACGGAAGTCATGTGCCAATTGCGCAACAAACAATACTGATTCAGGATCATCACCGTTCACATGGAAAATCGGTGCTTGGATCATTTTCGCGATGTCCGTACAGTATTCTGTAGAACGCGCATCACGTGGATCAGATGTTGTGAAACCAACTTGGTTATTCACCACAATATGAACCGTACCACCCACTGTATAGCCACGTGTTTGTGACATTTGGAAGGTTTCTTGGTTAACACCTTGACCTGCAAATGCAGCATCACCGTGAACAATTACTGGCAATACGTCATCACCACCAATGTCTTTACGACGTACTTGACGTGCACGTACTGAACCTTCAACCACAGGGCCGACGATTTCTAAGTGTGATGGGTTAAACGCCAATGCCAAGTGAACTTCACCACCTTGAGTCATTACGTTTGAAGAGAAACCTTGGTGGTACTTAACGTCACCAGAACCTTTTTTATGTAAGCTCTTACCTTCGAACTCACCAAATAGGTCTGCTGGGTTTTTACCCATGATGTTTACAAGAAGGTTCAAACGACCACGGTGAGGCATACCAATGACCACTTCTTTACAACCTACAGAACCTGCACGCTGAATCAAAGCATCAACCATTGGAATGAAAGATTCACCACCTTCCACGCCGAAACGTTTTGCACCAACGTATTTATTCCCTAGGAATTTTTCTAGGCCTTCAGCCGCAGTTAAACGCTCTAATACGTGTTTTTTCTGTTCTGCAGTGAAGTTGAATTGACCACGTGCACCTTCAAGACGTTGTTGAATCCAACGTTTTTCTTTGGTATCAACAATGTGCATGTATTCTGCACCAATTGAAGCACAGTACGTTGCTTCCATGGCTTGAACCATTTCACCTAGAGTTGCTTCGTCTTTACCAATCAAAAGATTACCTGTATTGAATACAGTGTCGAAATCAGATTGGGTTAAGCCATGTGCAGCAAGGTCAAGATCCGGCACGATTTCACGTTTTGCCAAACCTAAAGGATCAAGCTTCGCTTTTTGGTGACCGCGGTTACGGTACGCTGCGATCAGTTGTAGTACGCCAATTTGACGACGTTCATGTTCTGTACTAACAGAACTTTGTACCACTGCTTGAACACGACTTGAATTACGACCTAGTAATAAGAATTGCTCACGTACATTGCTGTGTGGTTGATCACCTTTCGGGTATTTATCGAAGTATGCACGCCAGTCAGCTTCTACTGAGTCTGGTGCAGCCAAGTACTGCTCATAAAGTTCTTCAATATACGCTGCACTATCAGCGGAAAGTTCAGTGTCAAGACGCAATGCGTCAGCAACTTCTTGCATTTGTGGACCCATTTCCTATTGCAAAAACATTTCAGGATGCTTTTTAAGCGAACCCATGATTAGTAATGTCAAATTGGTAACATGACATTAGTCCCCATAAGGCGGATGCCATGAGGCGTTATCACTACATTAGAATTACCCAATGTGACAATGAATCATAACGCCCTCAGCGGCATCATCACTCATTCATACCCGGCCAAAACCGAGCAATTTTTTGCAAATCGACTTAGAAAAAATAAGGCGATGCATTATTTTTTCTAAAGCGACTAACCCTTCATTTATACTCGCTCTAATGCGGCTTAAATGTTGAATTAATGTACATATTTAGCGCGCATTTTTTAAATATAAACGTGCAAAAATTTTAACATACTCCCCATATTTCAATTGATTTTTTTGACACATACCTTTCATAAATTGGCGAAATACACATATCAAAATTTCATCTAATATATGGTGCTTTAAATAAAACCGAGTTTCAACGTAGACCAAAGTCTACTCCAAAAAACACATACGAAAAGAGAGCATCATCTTTCAATATGCCCTCCCCATCAACAACATCCATATTAACATCTTCATAACTTTTTTTGCAGACTCATACTTGCACTTATTTATGACATTTGTTTTAAATCGCCGCGCTTTTCACCAATCTGGTGCAATTTATACAAAAGCCACCTATCACAAACAAAAATAGTGCCAACCACACACTTTCATTCAACCTTATTTTTAATTGCAAAAATCTCGCTATAAAATAAAAAAGCACACCCTATAGGTGTGCTTTTTCTAACTGATAAATCAGCCTACAGATTAACCCGCAGCATCTAAAAGCATGTTACGGATGTGACCGATTGCTTTAGTTGGGTTCAAACCTTTAGGACACACTGATACACAGTTCATAATACCTTTACAACGGAATAGCGAGAATGGGTCGTCTAGACGAGCCAAACGCTCTTGAGTTGCTGTATCACGAGAGTCAATGATGAAACGGTATGCATTCAACAACGCTGAAGGACCCAAGAACTTGTCTGGGTTCCACCAGAATGATGGGCATGAAGTTGAACAACATGCACAAAGAATACATTCGTATAAACCATCTAAGTGTTCACGCTCTTCAGGAGACTGTAAACGCTCTTTTGGCGGCGCAGGTTGGTTGTTGATCAAGAATGGGTGAATTTTGTTGTACTGATCGTAGAACTGATTCATATCCACAACTAAATCTTTAACCACCGGCAAACCAGGTAAAGGACGAACTGTGATCACTTCTGGTAAGTCGTTTAGGTTCCAAAGACACGCTAAACCATTTTTACCATTGATGTTTACACCATCCGAACCACAAATACCTTCACGGCATGAACGGCGGAATGTTAATGATTCATCCTGTACTTTCAATGCAAGAAGCGCATCAAGCAACATACGGTGCTTATCAGTCAACTCTAACTTGAAAGTTTGCATGTACGGCGCTGCATCCTTATCAGGATCGTAGCGGTAGATATTAAATGTACGAGTACCTCTACTCATCTTACTTCTCCCAATTAGAATGTACGTGGTTTAGGTGGAATTGCAGCAACAGACAATGGCTTATAACGTACTGGCTTGTACTCAAGACGGTTATCGCTAGAGAACCATAATGTGTGCTTCATCCACTCATCATCACGACGACCATATGGGTAAGCTGGATGATCTGGCGACTCTTCAAAGTCTACAACCGTATGCGCACCACGGCACTCTTTACGAGCTGCTGCTGAGATCAATGTTGCTTTAGCCACTTCATACAAGTTTTCAACTTCTAAAGCCTCTACACGCGCAGTGTTAAATACTTTAGATTTGTCTTTCAAGTGAATATTGCGTACACGCGGTTCAATCGCAAGAATCTGCTTCACACCTTCTTCAAGAAGTGCAGTTGTACGGAATACACCAGCATGATCTTGAACGATGTCACGAATTGCATCTGCAACTTCTTGGGCATTTTCACCAGTTGTTGAATCATCCAATTTACGGATACGTGCAACAGTTTGCTCAAGCACAGTCGTAGGAAGCGGTTGGTATTCATCACCGTGATGTTTAGTCACGTAGTCAATGATGTGCTCACCCGCAGCTTTACCAAATACAACCAAGTCTAGTAGCGAGTTCGTACCTAAACGGTTTGCACCATGTACAGACACGCAAGAACATTCACCAATTGCATAGAAGCCTTTAACAGGTTTCGTAAAGTTACGATCGCCCGCATTAGTCGAATAGATATCGCTATCTTTGTCATAATGTGCTGCAAATGCTTCAGTTTCAGAACCTTCAGGCACAACCACTTGACCGTGGATATTCGTTGGAATACCACCCATTTGGTAGTGAATTGTTGGTACAACTGGAATTGGCTCTTTGGTGATGTCAACGTTCGCAAATTTCTTACCAATCTCAAATACAGATGGAAGACGCTTCATGATCGTTTCAGCACCTAAGTGCGTCATATCAAGCAAGATGTAGTCTTTCTTCGGACCACAACCACGACCTTCTTTAATTTCTTGGTCCATAGAACGTGATACGAAGTCACGTGGCGCCAAGTCTTTTAAAGTTGGTGCATAGCGTTCCATGAACGGCTCACCTGCATCGTTACGAAGGATTGCACCTTCACCACGACAACCTTCAGTTAACAATACACCTGCGCCAGCAACACCCGTTGGGTGGAACTGCCAGAATTCCATATCTTGCAATGGAATACCTGCACGCGCAGCCATACCAAGGCCGTCACCAGTGTTGATATAAGCATTGGTTGATGCACGGTAAACACGACCCGCACCGCCTGTAGCAAACAATGTCGCTTTGGCTTGGAATACAGCAATTTTACCTGTTTCTTGGTCAATTGCTGTTACACCAAGAACATCACCTGCTTCGTTACGAATCAGGTCAAGTGCGATCCATTCAACAAAGAATTGTGTACCCATTTTCACGTTGCTTTGATAAAGCGTGTGAAGAAGTGCATGACCTGTACGGTCAGCAGCAGCACATGCACGTGGAACCGCTTTTTCACCGTAGTTTGCAGAGTGACCACCAAATGGACGTTGGTAAATCGTACCGTCTGCGTTACGGTCAAATGGCATACCCAAGTGTTCTAACTCATAAACCACTTGTGGCGCTTCACGCGTCATAAATTCGATCGCGTCTTGGTCGCCTAACCAGTCAGAACCTTTAACAGTGTCGTAGAAGTGGTAGTGCCAATTATCTTCTTGCATGTTACCAAGAGATGCACCAATACCACCCTGCGCTGCAACTGTGTGCGAACGAGTTGGGAATACTTTAGTTAAAACAGCAACTTTCAAACCAGCTTGAGCAAGTTGGTAAGACGCGCGCATACCTGAACCACCACCACCAACGATGACAGCATCGAAAGTTTCGTGTGGAATATTTGTGTAATCTTCTTTAGGGGTTATAGCGCCCATGATCTATTCCTATCAATTCGCCCAAAAAATCTGGATTGCCCAGATCGCATATGCAAATACAGCAATAATTACTGCTGAAGTCAGTACAAGGCGTAAACCTGAAGCTGAAGGACCCATTTGACGAGTAGTCACATAATCCGTGAATACCTGCCACATACCAATCCAAGCATGTGCAACAAGAGATAAGACGGCCAATAAAGATAAAATCTTCATTGGAGCTGTCATCATAAAGCCGTACCACTGTTCATAGCTAAAACCGCCATTGCATAGGATCCAACCTAAAACAACAACTGTATAAACCGCTAATACGACAGCACTTACACGTTGGATAAACCAATCGCGAGAACCTGAACCCGTTAAACCAGTAGCACTTTTCATTAGATAACAATCCATACAAATGCCGCAACGATACCGATTGCAGACAAGATCAATGAAATAGTAGCTGCGATACGACCACTTTGCAGTTCTTCAGCAATACCGATATCTGCAAGTAAGTGCTTAACGCCCGCAATAAAGTGGAAAATTAAGCCGGCTACAAATACCCATACGACAAAACGCACAATGAAGCTATTAAAAATAGCCTGAACTTGAGCAAATCCTTCAGGCGAAGACAATGACTTGTCTAAGATCCATAGAAGTACCGGTACGAGTAAAAATACGATGACACCTGATAGACGGTGTAAGATTGATGCAATAGCCACAGGGGATTTTAAGTTTACTTCTAAAACTTGACCCATGGACAAATTGACAGGTCTGTTGCTTTTCACAGCGGGCATCCTGTAAGTAAAAACTCCATCCGGAGTTTGTTGGAATTAATTCGAAGGAAAGCTGGCATTGTTCAGCAGCTACTTTAAAACTCTAAATTAAATAGCGTTTGAACTTAAAACGACACTGAATTATAAGACGTGAACTATCAAAATACAAACAATGCCCTTGGCCTTTTTGCATAAAAATTCTTTAAATAAGAATCATTAACACATAGATAAATACCTTGCGCTACAATACTTTAGCTTCAAATCTCAGCTATATGGTTGGTTTTTATAAAATAAACACCAAATTCAAGCGCTAAATTTTATACAAAAACGGTAAAATTCGACTTTAGACTAAAGATGCACAAAAAAGTCTTCTTTTTAAAACTGGCTAATTTCACTGCTTTATTTTAATCATTTTTTATTTATATATAAAATGTTCATTATTTTACTTTAATATAGTGGCATAAATATGCATGATGTTGGTGCAACAGATTAATCCCCTACAAGATTGAAATATCTCGTAATAAATTTTAATTAAAACAATTTTTTCACATCCGTATAAATAAAAAAAGTGACTTATATACCGTTTTCGAAATACCAAATAAGCTATTTTTTATACAATTAAATCATTTTTTTTGAATCACTTATTGTTTTTAACAATGACTACGAAAGCAGCATTTTCTTTTTAAAATGATGCGTAAGTTACGAGAATCATAATAAATGTAAATATATAACGACTTGAATTCTGTTTCTTTTCAAGCGCTTTTTTCAATATAAAACTGCTTACAATTGCGCCAGCAACATTTTTTATTTATGCACTTGCTCCTTGAATTAACTTATTATAGTGTGTCGGTGCTGTGATTTTATGCAAATTTTAATGGATTAAATCTTAACTATAACTTCGGAAGTCATCATTTTATCCATAAGTATAATTGACAAAATTTCAGCACTCTCTACTCTTAGAGCAAATTTTTAATCCGTCTGATTCGTGCATTAAAAGATGAGTATTTCGAGTCAGATAAATCATTCACCAGGACAGGAGATCTATTGAATGTCTGAAGCAACTGGCAAAAAAGCCGTTTTACAGCTTGATGGCAAAGAAATTGAATTACCAATTTACAGCGGCACATTGGGCCCAGATGTAATCGACGTTAAGGATGTATTGGCCGCAGGTCACTTCACTTTTGATCCTGGTTTTATGGCTACTGCTGCATGCGAGTCTAAAATCACTTTCATCGACGGTAACAAAGGTGTGCTTTTACACCGTGGCTACCCAATCGACCAGTTAGCAACTAAAGCTGACTACTTAGAAACTTGCTACTTACTTCTCAATGGCGAGCTTCCAACAGCTGAACAAAAAGAAGTATTTGATGCTAAAGTTCGTAACCACACTATGGTTCACGATCAAGTTAGCCGCTTCTTCAATGGTTTCCGTCGCGATGCTCACCCTATGGCGATCATGGTTGGTGTAGTTGGTGCGCTTTCTGCGTTCTATCACAACAACTTAGACATCGAAAATGTTGATCACCGTGAAATTACAGCGATCCGCTTAATTGCTAAAGTACCTACTTTGGCTGCGTGGAGCTACAAGTACACTGTAGGTCAACCATTCGTTTACCCACGTAATGACTTAAGCTACGCTGAAAACTTCTTATACATGATGTTTGCTACGCCAGCAGACCGTGATTACAAAGTAGATCCTATCCTTGCTAAAGCAATGGACCGTATCTTCACGCTTCACGCAGACCACGAACAAAATGCTTCTACGTCTACAGTACGTTTAGCTGGTTCTACTGGCGCGAACCCATATGCATGTATCGCTGCGGGTATCTCTGCACTTTGGGGCCCTGCTCACGGCGGCGCGAACGAAGCTGTTCTTAAGATGCTTGATGAAATCGGCACTGTAGAGAACGTTGCTGACTTCATGGAAAAAGTGAAAACTAAAGAAGTTAAACTCATGGGCTTCGGTCACCGTGTGTACAAAAACTTCGATCCACGTGCGAAAGTAATGAAAGAAACTTGCGACGAAGTTCTTGGTGCGCTTGGCATCAACGATCCACAGCTTGCTCTTGCTATGGAACTTGAACGTATCGCGCTTTCTGATGAATATTTCATCAAACGTAACTTATACCCGAACGTAGACTTCTACTCAGGTATCATCCTTAAAGCGATTGGTATCCCGACAGAAATGTTTACAGTGATCTTCGCGCTTGCACGTACTGTTGGTTGGATCAGCCACTGGTTAGAAATGCACAGCGGTCCGTACAAGATCGGTCGTCCTCGTCAGCTTTACACTGGCGAAGTTCAACGCGACATCAACCGTTAATTCGGTCTGCGTTGATAGACAAAAACCACCCGTATGGGTGGTTTTTTATATGTTGAACTTTAAATCAACAATTCACAAGTGACACAGTTTAAGTATTAAAAGGCCTGAACAGACTCAGGCTGTTTTTAATATTTAATGTAGCTACTTTAAGCCTCAATAACCTCGTAGTGTTTTAGCTCAAGCGCAGATAAACGTTGCTTTAACTCGGCCAAGGACCACGGCCAAGCCGCGAAGTTACGCCCATTTTGATCTAAATAATAGCTTGAGCAACCACCTCGGTTAAATACTGTGTTTTTCAAATGGGTTTGCACTTTCGCATTGTGATAACGCAGAACATCTCGTTTCACCACCATACGTTTAAAGCCTTGCTGCTTCATTTTTAGTAGACCATCTACAATGTACTGAATCTGAGCTTCAGCAATGCCAATAAAAGAGTCATAGACCAAGATATTTGGCCCCAATACCAAAAAGGCATTCGGCACATTTTCCAAACTTGTCCCCAAGTACGCTTCTGGAGAACTGCCCTTCCAAAGGTCGGCCAATCGCTCACCTTGAGCATTCCATACACGTTGTCCAATTGGAGGATGTGCCACTTCAAAACCAGTTCCCCAGATAATGACATCGACCTCAAATCGCTCCCCATTTGCCGCAATGACACTCTGCTCATCAATCTCGACCAAACCTTGTGGCAACAACGTGACATTGTCTTGTTGCAGTGCTGGATAATAATTATTGGCAAATAAAAGTCGCTTACAGCCGATCGAAAAGTTAGGCGTTACGGCTTTACGTAAGGAGTCATCCTGTATTTGTAATTTTAATAATTGACGGCTTAAAATATTGACTGGTTCAAGCAGTGACGGGTGACGAAGCCCAAAGTTGATCCCATTTAAAATACTGGAAACACTCTTCCTCCAGCCTTGCTGAATCATCGGGAATCTGGCCACCAGCGACTTTACTGTGCCATTGAGCTGCATATCCGCTTTGGGCAAAACCCACGGTGCAGTCCGCTGAAATACGATCAACTCTTTCGCCAATGGCTGAATTTGTGGAATAAACTGAATGGCTGATGCGCCAGTTCCAATCACTGCGACCCGCTTTCCAGTTAAGTCATAATCATGTTTCCAACGGGCTGAATGGAACATCTCTCCTTTAAATTCTTCTATTCCTTTAATGTTAGGTAAGGATGGTTCTGTAATCGGCCCTGTGCTAAAGATCACGGTTCGTGCTTGATATGCCCCTTGAGAAGTTTCGAGTTGCCAAATATTCGTCTCATCATTCCACTTGGCACTGAGCAACTCATGCTGAAATCGGATTTTGTCTTGCAATTCAAACTGCTCAACCACCTGTTCCAAGTAACTTAAAATTTCAGGTTGTTTCGCAAATAAATGGCTCCATTGATGACTAGGTGCAAAGGAAAATGAATACAACGCCGAAGGTACATCACAGCCACAGCCAGGGTAATTATTATCACGCCACGTACCGCCGACCCTATCCGCTTTTTCTAAAACCAGATAATCCTCATAACCAACTTGTTTCATTTTATAAGCCGCAGCAATGCCCGAAATCCCTGCTCCCACAACAATGGTATCGTAAGTATGTACGGCTTTAGGACGAAGCACAGCCTTTTTACGGGTCTGCTTGGGTTGAGCTTCCACACTTTTTGGCGTCGTGGTTTGATCTTGCATTTGATCAGACGGCGCTTGCACATCTGCTTGCTCTATCTCTAATTGCGTTTCCATATTCATTTTTCTCTATTCTTATTTTGTGATTTGATTAAACAGTGGGTAACCCAAACCTAAAAGTTTGACGTATAAGCTTGGCGATGCACGCTTCATCCACCAGAACAATTTGGCATCAGGTTGTGGAATGGTATAAAGCTTGCCCGCATCTAAGCGATTTAATGTTTTTTTGACTACAGCATCACTGGTGGTAAACGCATGGTTCATCAGCAGTTTGTCAGCCAGTCCAGAATAGCGACTTGGCAAACGCCCATTCTTCATAATATTGGTCGGCACCAAGGTTGGGCACAGCACATTGACTGCAATGTTATAGGTATGAAGCTCTGAAGCTAAGGTTTCTGATAGTGCCAAAACACTAGACTTGGTCACGTTATACGCTGTCATCTCAGGGGCTGCGGTATAGCCCGCTGCCGATGCCACATTGATAATGGCACCAAAACCTTGCTGTTTAAATTTGGGTACAAAGTAGTGGCAACCATGAATTACCCCCCACAGGTTGACATGCATACACCACTGCCAATCCTCCAGCGACACCTCATCAAACTTACCACCTAGCCCAACTCCCGCATTATTGATGAGCAAAGTAACAGGATGTCCCAAAAGCTGTTCCGCTTGCTCCACCAAAGCGTGTACAGATTCTTTTAATCCAACATCACAATGCACCGCATAGGCTGACGTAGATGTCATCGACTGAATTAAATCTACCGTCTCCTGTGCCGAGCTTAAGTCAATATCTGCACAGATGACATCACCACCGCGTTTTGCCAGTTCCAATGCAAAGCTACGACCAATTCCACTACCTGCACCCGTTACAACTGCATAGGCCTTTTGACTTGGTTTATTTTTTTTACTCAACAGTCCCATGTCATAACCTCCTCTTTATGATTTAAGTGCTGGAGTAAATTCTTTGGTGAAATAGGGGGTTAATACTCCTGTTTCAGGATGTAGTAAACGCTCTTTGTAATAATCTAAAAATGCAGAAGTGTCATAATCATTCGGATGAAAGCTCGGACGTAAATAGTCAAAAATATGCATCCAACTACTGCCATAAACACCACGTTTCAGCCCAAACAAGAGACTGAAACTCCGCGGCACATCCTTCCAATAGCTGAGACTCACCAAATTAGACGGTTTGCGATAAAACGGAACAAAAACTGACGCCACAGAGATCAGCAGTAAAATAGTGATAAGGGCTGGGAAAAAACCCGCAATACGTAAGGCATAGTTATTGGAAAGTGATTGAAACACATCATACGCAATGTCTTTGTGCTCAGATTCCTCTAGCATGTGCCACATCCAAATCGCCCGTTGCTTTTCGTCTTGAGAATCGAAAAAAATCTCTTCATGGTTCATCATGTATTCAGACAGCACTGCGGTAAAATGTTCAATGCCTGCCATTAAAGACAATTTCATCGGCTGTGGTAAACGGTTAAAACCGTAGTCAAAAACGATTTCGGCTAAATAACGAAAAATGCCAACGGGTAAATCAACCTGTTTAAAAGTATCGTTCAATTCTTCATGTAGCTTTGAATGCAGTGCCTCCTGTCCAATTAAAGACGTCACACGTTGTTTTAATACAGGGTCTGTGAGGAAATCGCGGTGATAACGGGCGGTATCAATCACCAAGTCTTCACCATAGGTCAGAAAGATCGAGAGAGATGCAAAGTAAGCACTGGCTAGCTCCGCATTTAAGTAAAATTTGGGATCAATTTTCTCAGCTTCAAAGTCAAATTTCCTATGCCGAATTGGAATAATCGCAGACTGTTTTTCAGCATCGAATACGGGTCCTGCAAAAATTTGGCTGGCTTTGCCTTTCAATGGAAGAGCGATACGCATAGGACATTCCTTCTTATTTTTAGCTCATTTTTTAGGCTCAATCTCACGATTTTTACCTGTGCTTTGCATTCAAAATAAGAGTCCGCTTCCCCTATGCCACTGGCATTTTTCTTCAAATGATTTGCAATTTATGACTTTAAAATCTGTTGTCTAACAATCACTCCACAGATTTATCTATCGGGGTCAGAACGAGGCTTTGTGTGCCACAAAGGGAATACACTGTTCATAGGCTGAGCATTCTTCGCCATAGTGTTTTTTGAGAAAATAGTCTTGCACCATTTGCGCCTGCTGTTCAATGCCATAGCTTAAAAACTGCTTGCCTTGTTTTAATGCATAACGATATTGACGGTTAAAAAGTGCCTTACGGACTACAGCGAGTCCCTGCTGAATTTGCCAAACATGCGTTAATTCATGAATCAACCAAGCTTGTTGATGAATCGGTTGGTCGGCAAAGTTTTCGCACCAGTCTTTGATATTAAAATAGACATGTCCATTGGGGCTAATCGCATAATGAGGCAGCACTGCCCGATGCGCGATAATTCGAACCGAATCCATGTTCAGACTGTTCCCAAAAATACTGCTGGCAAACTTTTTCTCCCCTTCAGTCAAGGGCCTGTTTTTAAGTTCAAACTTTTGCTGTATTTTTTGTAAAAGCGGTTGAAACCACACAATCACACTCCATAAAGACATTAGAACAATTTGTTCTTTTTAAGGACATTTACGGATTTTTTTTAGAATATCCCTTAAAAAAAATCGCATTTCGTATATAGTATTCGCACTTATTATTGATTAATACTTCTATTTGTTTATCGTCACTTACACCACGTAGAACTTATAGCTATAACAAACTCAATCGTCGTGTATATCCCTATAGGTATAGGATTTAGTTGGAAATGAAAAGTTTTAAAATTGCACTTGCACAGTTCTCTCCGCACATTGGCAACCTTGAAGCAAATGCCCAAAAAATGTTGGAGCAGGCCAATGAAGCAAAAAAACAAAATGCTGATTTAATTATTTTTCCAGAACTTTCGAGCATTGGTTACCCAGCAGAAGATTTACTTCTACGTCCAAGCCTAACCAAACGCACGCAACAAGTTTTTGAACAACTTAAAACAGTAAAAGACATTGTGATGGTCTTTGGTTTTGTCAACCAAACCGAAGATGGTCAACGCTACAACGCCGCTGCGGTCATGAAAGATGGACAAGTTTTGGGTGTGTATAACAAACAAAACTTGCCAAACTATAGCGTATTTGATGAAAAGCGCTACTTCACCGAAGGGCATCAACACCTTGTTTTTGAATATCTGGGTCATAAGTTTGGTGTGTTGATTTGTGAAGATGTTTGGTCACTTTCAACCGTACAACAACTGGCACAGCTCAATGTAGAAACGGCTTTGGTCTTAAATGCTTCACCATATGAAGTCGGTAAGCCGCAGCACCGTGTTGAAACCATGTCTGCATTGGCGAAACAAATGAACCTCAACTTGGTTTATGCCAACCAAGTCGGCGGTCAAGACGACCTGATCTTTGATGGTACAAGCTTCGTGATTGCCAAAAATGGCTCGGTTGTACTTCAAGCAGAAAGCTTTAAAGAGTCTCTGTATTTCGCTGAATACGAAGCAGAACAACAAGCCTTTAAGGCCAATGCGCTGCCGCCTGCTTTAGACACTATGGCAGAGATTTATCAAAGCTTAGTGATGGCGACTCGCGACTATGTACAGCGCTCAGGTTTCCCTGGGGTGATTTTGGGTTTATCAGGCGGGATCGACTCAGCTCTAACTCTTGCCATTGCAGCTGATGCGATTGGCGCCGACAAAGTCCAAGCCGTAATGATGCCATATACCTATACCGCTCAAATCAGTGTAGAAGATGCTGCTGAACAAGCGAAGAGTATGGGGGTGACTTTTGGGATTGCTGAAATCAACCCAATTGTGAACAGCTTTATGCAAACACTTTATCCGTTCTTTGGTAACAGCCCTGCGGATGCAACTGAAGAAAACTTACAAGCGCGTGCCCGTGGTACACTGCTGATGGGTTTATCCAACAAATTTGGTAATTTAGTCCTGTCTACAGGCAATAAATCAGAATTGGCGGTGGGCTACTGCACGCTCTATGGTGACATGGTGGGTGGTTTTGCGGTACTGAAAGATGTGTATAAAACCATTGTGTTTGAACTTGCGAAATACCGTAACAGCATTTCAGACAAGCCTGTGATTCCTGAGCGTGTGATTACTCGCCCACCTTCAGCAGAGCTACGTCCAGATCAAAAAGACCAAGACTCTTTACCGCCATATGATGTACTGGATCCCATTTTGTATGCCTATATCGAAGAAGATATGAGCCAAGATGACATCATTGGCAAAGGCTTTGATGCTGAAGTGGTTGCAAAAGTAATTCGTTTGGTTGATTTCAATGAATACAAACGTCGCCAAGGTGCAATTGGTCCGCGTATCAGCTCACGTGCATTTAGCCGTGAACGTCGCTACCCAATCATGAATGGCTGGAAAGCTGGCCTATAAGCACTTTCTCCAATAAAAAAGCCCAAACATGTGTTTGGGCTTTTTTATATCGACATATTCAAATCTATTTTTTACGCACAAAAAAAGAGACCAAGCTGAGAGCTTGGTCTTTTAAAATGGTGGCTATGACGAGACTTGAACTTGTGACCCCCGCATTATGAGTGCGGTGCTCTAACCAACTGAGCTACATAGCCGTAAACTGTGCGCGCATTATGCAAAGTTCAAAGACAAGCGTCAACCCTTTTTACACACAAATGGTTATTCCATAAACAAATACACTTTAAACTATCAATTTTTCAGCAACCCACTCTTTTTAAACTTATTTTCATACTGCAAGCTATATTCAAGTTATGCATATTTACGAGAAAGATAATGAAAAAGAGAGTCTGTTTTTTCTTCATCCTGAGTACTACAGCATTGAGCAGTTGTCAGCTGATTTCCCCCATGATCACCGACTATAACGGTGTACGGCGTGATGTAGCGACCTATATCAACTCCAACCTATTATTTAGCCTAAAAGATCGAGAGATATTGGTCAACTATGCCAAAGGACAACAAAAAATCCTGACGGCTGATCGCTTAAGCCCAACAGCACAGCAAAACTTGGCTTTAGAAAGAGCCGAAGGACGCTACTGTGCAAGTCAGCACATATCTTTAAAAAAACTCAATTTAGTCGATCATCAAATCTTTACATTGCCCGAACATCAAGCCAATTGGCAACACATTCAAGACTTACAGATGCAGATCAATTTAACGCCTGAAAACCTTCACTGCGAGGGGAAGTTCTAAAAAGATCATAAATGTCCGCAGTCACAGCTTTGGTTTAAATATCGAAATAACGGTGCAGTGAACCACAAGACCATTTCAGAAATGGCAAGTAAATAAAGACAGTTTCACAGCCTTTCTTTCCCACAAAAAAAAAGATCATGCTGAGAGCATGATCTATAAAAATGGTGGCTATGACGAGACTTGAACTTGTGACCCCCGCATTATGAGTGCGGTGCTCTAACCAACTGAGCTACATAGCCGTAAACTGTGCGCGCATTATGTGGTTTTCTCACCAGTACGTCAAGTACCTTGCGCGCTTAATTGATCAAAATTTGTTGAAGTGAGCCGATAAGCCGGGTTCTGTCGAGAACGATCATTCCTCTAGGCGTACAATCACTCATACGCTCAAGCGACCTACCCGGATCCAGCATGGGCCATGCCTAAAGGATCCCTATTTGGTCTTGCTTCCGGTGGGGTTTACCATGCCATGAACTGTTACCAGCCATGCGGTGCGCTCTTACCGCACCCTTTCACCCTTACCTTCGATTTCGATTGCTCGAAACCACAATGAAGGCGGTCTACTCTCTGCTGCACTTTCCGTCGGCTCACGCCGCCCAGGCGTTACCTGGCACCTTGCCCTATGAAGCCCGGACTTTCCTCCCCTGCTTCAATCACGGAGATCTCCACAGCAGCGATCGTCTGGCTCACTTCGAGGCGCATAGTATCAAATCTTAGACTTAATTGCTTGCGCTTTTTTGAGCAATCAGCTTTTTATATTTATCCATGAGCTCATCCTCAGTTTCCGCATGATTAGGATCCAACGGAATACAGTCCACTGGACAGAACAATTGACACTGGGGTTTATCATAATGTCCGATACACTCTGTGCATAAGTCTGGATTGATTTCATAAATCAATTCCCCCATGAAAATGGCTTCATTGGGGCACACAGGTTCACAAACATCACAATTGATGCATTCATCGGTTATATATAAAGACACATTACCAACCTTGTTGATGTTTACGTTCAAAAGCAGCGACTACAGCTTGCGGTACAAACTTGGTCACATCACCTTTTAAACGTGCTATTTCACGAATCAACGTCGATGAAATAAATGAATACTGCTCTGACGGTGTTAAAAATACCGCCTCAAAGTGTGAATCAAGTTGACGGTTCATATTGGCTAACTGGAACTCGTATTCAAAGTCAGACACCGCACGCAATCCTCGCAGTACAGCCGTTGCCTTCTGTTCACGGAAGAAATTTACCAACAAACCATCAAAACCTACAAACTCAACATTATCAAGATGGCTTAATGATGCTTTGGCCAAGCTCACACGCTCTTCTAAACTAAAGAGAGGGTTTTTATGATGACCAATGGCAATGGCTACCACCACTTCATCAAACATACGTGATGCACGTGTAACCAAATCAATATGACCATTGGTAATTGGATCAAAAGTCCCCGGGTAAATGACGCGAGTTTTAGACATCCATTTTTACTCTGTTGATTTTGTAGAGCCATATTTTAGCAAAAACTTGTTTTATAGGTGAAGAAACTCTATAAATTTGAAAAAACTTCACCTTAACCATGCTTTAAGGCACAATAGGTACATTGTTGGAAGTAATTGATTATGGCGAAAGCAACTGTAGTTAAAAAAAATACCAGCGGGACGATTGCACAGAATAAACGTGCACGTCACGACTATTTTATTGAAGAAAAATTTGAAGCTGGCCTGTCACTGCAAGGCTGGGAAGTGAAATCATTACGTGCAGGTCGTATGACGCTGTCTGAGAGTTATATCACCTTTAAAAATGGTGAAGCTTTCCTGTTCGGTGCTCAAATTCAGCCTTTACTCAGTGCATCTACGCACATTGTTCCTGAAGCGACCCGTACCCGTAAATTATTGTTGAACCGTCGTGAACTGGATAAGTTACTCGGCGCAGTGAATCAAAAAGGTTATTCATGCGTTCCGCTTGTTGCTTATTGGAAAGGACCTCGTGCGAAATTAGAAATCGCTTTAGTGAAAGGCAAACAGCTACATGACAAACGTGCCACGGAAAAAGACCGTGACTGGCAACGTGATAAAGCCCGCATTATGCATAAATAAGAAAAAGCTCGGATTTTCCGAGCTTTTCACTATTAAAATCTATGTTTCTTCTGTAATCCAGCGATCACGCAGCGTACCTATTTTCGCAGATGGATGTATCAAAGTTTTATCAGGATTGACCAATCGTACAGAACCTTGTGGCAATCCATAATACAACTCAATACTTCTCTGGATTTTTCTTACACGCGCATCACTTCTAGTCGCTCGTTGTCGCATTGCTCCATAACGTTCGGAAATATTTTTAGCTTGAACATTTGCACTTCGTGGTTTACTAGAGTCTTCAACATTATCAAATTCTTCAATAATCTCTACATTTGGAGTAAATTTTTCAACCAGTTCTAAAAGAGCATCGAATTGATAGTTTTCTCCATTCTCTTCCCAAGTTCCTGTAAAGAACTCCCAAGAATCATCTTCAAATGCACCTATTAACTTATATGTTACTTCTTTCTTACTTCCATCTTTATTGCAATATAAAAGGGTGCCAACTACATTTTGTTCTTCTAAATGCAGTCCTAAAGTAATTTTTCCTGAAAAAAAGTCTCTATATTCACTCGACTTACCTTCAAATAACAAAACTAATACATCATTTTGTATAGTCAAGCTCACAGAACTAGAAGGATACTCATCCCAATAAATTTCATTCATTAGTGTTCATCCCCTGCATTACTTTCAATATTAAACTTTTCAATCGCAGCTTTTACAATTGCATCAAAATATGAATGGGCTTGTTTTAATATATCTAAAGCAGTTTCAAATGGCGATAAAGCATCCTCTAAGGTCTCACTTTCATAGTTTTCGATAAAAACTGTTGGATCAATTCCATCAATCACTAAATACCAACTACCTTCTTTTGCATTATATTTAAACCCCAATTGCTCTATTTCTGGATGTATCTGATTTTTTTCAGTTGTAAACATTTTCCAATCTTTTGCTGTACATTTCAGATAATTATCTCGCCATGGATAAAAGTTAAAAACCATATAATCCACATCATTTTTCAAAAAGGTCGTTAACCACCATTCTGTGCAATCCCCTCCAGTTTCTTGACTTTCACACCCCAAAAAATATCGAGCATAAAACTGTTGATGTTTAAATTCTTGCTCATTTTTAGCCCGCCAACTTTCTGGTGCAAACTGAATAGTCCCATCCTCGTAAAAACTAAAGGTACCATTCCATTCATGTTCTAAATTTTCGAGATAATCTTTTACTTTATTATCAATAACGGTACATAGCTCTTCATAAACTTCACCCTCCACCAGCTTCTTCGCTTGCTCCAAATATTGAATATTTTCAATAATTAAAGCTATAGCCTTCTTATTACTCATAACATATCTCCTTTTTGAAAATTATTTAAAGTTTTTAATATGACCTGCAAACTGACTTAAAAGCCATGTTCCACGATTATTTGCAGCACTAATATTTGCATAGCTTGTAAATTGTTTCGCAACCCTCAACCAAGAAAGGCCAAATACCCCATCATCGTTTTGATACTGTTGTGGTAACTTTCCATCTTTTGTCAAATAGACAATCAACCATTTTTTATTGGCTGCTTTTACTCTGGCAATATTTACATAGCGCTGTAATTGATTTTGTCCTTCCACTGCATTAATTTTCACCTCAATAAAAAGCAAAAACTCATCTGAATTAATTTCAATATCAATCCGGTTTTCCTGATTACCAAGTGGGCAACATTCTTCTATAATTTGGTATTTATTCGGCTTGAAACTTCTAAATTGTTCTGGCAGTAGTTGTAAGAACTCTAATAAAATTGCATTTTCTTGGCCATGATCTCCACGCCAATCTAGGAACCACTTTAACACTGCGCAATTTCTCAGTTCATCTGCTTTTAAACCAGCAGCTTGCCAAACATTCAGATTGAAACCATTTTTTCTTGCCCCATGTATTGGCTCTACTGCCTTTTCAAAATTTTCAAAAAAGCTCCTCAGCTTGCTATCATCAACATATAAAGGTTGCTCTAAATTTACTTTTATTAAAGGTAAAGTCCTCCACCTTATAAAAAATAGGTCAAGGCCCTGAGCTAACTCTTGATCCAATGCATCTAAATTATGTGATTCTTCTAGGCCTCTCCAGTTTTCAAAAAAACCTGACAACTGATTAAAAAATTCAATCTCATTTAAAACCATAACCTTAGCCTCCTTATCCTTTTTCTATTTCTAAATAATATTCTTCTGCTTTTTTCTGCATCTCATCAAATATATTAAAATTTTCATTTATCCTTTTAATTGCACAGAGAATAGGCTCAAGTGAGTGATAGAGTAAACCTTGATTATATTCACACATAAATAGATCTGAATTTAATGGCTCTATTTTCAACGCCCAAAAAGTTGAATAGTCATCAAGCTCAAATCCACATTTTTTTAAATCTTGATACTGCATCAATGTCCTTGCCCGAAAAGAGTTCCACTTGCGTCGAGCTTGATAGCGTTTCAAATCAAAATCTGCTTTGCTTATATTGGTGTTTTTATCAATAAGTTGATCAATTAGTTCATAATTTAGAATAAATTTTATAGTGATATAACCGTTATCATTATTAAAAAAACTAGACGTTGGAAGCCGATTACTACTATTAGTCATAAAATTATCATCAGCATTATAATGACTCTCTTTATCATGATGCGCTAACTTAAAAAAAGCATAACTCTGACTAATATTAAAAAATTCATCTGAACTATTCTCTAAATTTGAATATATCCATTGCTTTGGAGCAAACCACAACTCTTTATGCTCAAAGCTACAACAAACATCCCATATCATGGTTTCCCACTGCATCATCGGGAAACTAAGCTTTTGCTGATTTTGTGTCATACGTTCAATAGTGCTAAAAAGTTTCTCTGAAACCATCTCTTCAAGAAAGTGCCCTATGTTTATTGCGTTAGATAAATTATTCAGTACATGCTCTATAGACATTTCATTTTTCATTTTTTACCTAATCATTCATTGACTTTTAAATATTTAGAAAGGGATCAACTATTTCATTTCTTTCTAAAGCAACAGTCGCTCTATATACGATTTCTTCGCGTAAAATATTGGGAGTTATAACCTGAATTAAATGCGCATTTTTCATAAACCAATCTATACAACCATTTGTAATCACACATTGAGCCGTTAGTTCATAATAATTCTCTTCTAAATGGCTAATTATTTGATTTTTTCCTATTGGGTTCCGCTGAAGCCCATCCAATAGTTTCTCATCAAAAATTAAAAATATATCCAGTTCTTCTCTATCAAAAAGTGCCCACTCAAACTCTCTTTGATCAACCAAATCATCAATATCATAAGGGTCTATATGTACAGATATTCTTTCAGGAATAATTTTTACACACCCAAAGTTCAGCATATTGAATGTGCGTAACTCTCCTTTCTCTTTTACAATTTTGCTAGCAATTAAAAACTGTTTATCCCCACAATGAATAATCCCATGAGGCTTCAACATATAGGTGTGACTATCAAAATGGTTTTCTTTCCTATATTCAGCTTCTAGCCAAACTCCATCCTCTAAAACTGCTTGATAAATTGTTTTTATTTCTTCTGAATCATAAGGATTCTCTGCATTTTTAATAAAATTCTGGGGTACAAAGCGGAAACGTGACTGCCAATTATCTAAATTAGTGTCTTTTGTTAGTTGTTGTTTTGCTGCGTCAAAGAACCCATTTACATTTTGTTGAATATCTGTAGGCAAATATTCACATAAATAATTATTTGCCATTACTAAAACTAACGCTAATTCTGAACTAAATTGTTCAATAAAGGCATTTTGACTTAAACAATATTGTGCAGCTTTCCGACCTCTACTCTCTATTAAGGTAAGTTCGCCTGCTGAAAGTAGTTTAGGAATAAGTTCCAAATCTCTTTGTATTGCTTTAACAAATGATTTTTCTTCTATATCACGATCATAATAATGACGTACTTTTTCTTTAAATTCTTCTATTGTTAAAGCTGATTTCGGAGCACGAGGTAAAACTTTATAAAGTTCTAGCACTCTGTTAATTAGATTTATATTGGTTTTACTCATACTATTATTCTTTAGATCGAATCTGTAGGCATAGAATAACAGCATTAAGAGACGTTATATGTCTCTTAAAACATCAATTTATCTAAACTTATTTAGTAGAAAGGCTAAATATTCATCAAGCCAAATGCAGTCTGCATCATAGGTAAATCTGCCATTGATGAAGGTGAATCACCCTGCCAATAATGCACTAACCAACATTTAGAGAACTATTCCATAAACAATTTTAATACTGAGGTTATTCGTGCGTTCCGCTTGTTGCTTATTGGAAAGGACCACGTGCCAAATTAGAAATCGCTTTAGTTAAAGACAAACAACTACATGACAAACGCGCCACGGAAAAAGACCGTGACTGGCAACGAGATAAAGCCCACATTATGCATAAATAATAAAAAACCTCCCATGTGGAGGTTTTTTATTATTAGAACTGTTAATAGTCAGCTTTTAGCTCAACCAAATATTTTCCAAACTTTCGAGCAGTTTCCAAGTCACCTTCGGGTGGGGTTATTTCAACACTGGCATTGTCTGACTGAGTCATCAAACCTAAAAAGCTCGACATCCGATTAATATCGTGTTGGCTACGCCCTGTCGGCATAAACGGTAAACCAGCCCACAACATACCATGCTGCATAGCAAATAAATTAATCTGTTGTAATACCGCCAGTTTATCGCCACTTAAGCCCCCACCATTGGTAAAGCCTGCAGCCAGTTTTCCTTGCCAAGCCCGTGCTAACCAACGCTTAGAGGAATCTTCCATAAACTGCTTAAGCGCTGCTGTAAGACTGCCCATATACGTTGGGCAACCCATCACAATAATATCGGCCTGATCTAACAAGTCCCACTGCACTGCAGCAACAGAAATTAAATGCACATCAGCACCCGCCTGCTCTGCACCTTGTGCAATATACTGAGCGACTTTCGCCGTATGACCATAGGCGCTATGATAAACCACACACACATGAACAGGTGCAGCAGAAACAAGATCAGGTACAGACATGGAAATTTTTAAGACCAAAGAATTGAGTTAAGTTTAACACTTCCACTCGCTGAGTGGGGAGTAAGTGCAAGGATTAAAACAGCCAAGCACTTGATCAGAAACTCAAACTATTGCATAAACACAAAGGTCGCCATACGCCCAGTTTTGGCATGACGTCGATAAGAAAAGTACTCATTCGACTGGCTAAAGGAACACTGATCACCACCAGAGACCACTTCAACCCCGTGCTGTTCTAGAATAAATTTTGCGATCGCATATAAGTCAGCATAATATTTTCCAGCTTGTGCACCTGTTTGAAATGCAGACTCAAGCTCAGCATACTTTGAACAAAAGGCTTCTTTTACTTCCACCCCAATTTCAAAACAAGGTTGGCTAATAGCTGCGCCCAACCAAGCCCATGTCGGCTGAGTGTTCATGCTGGCAATGGTATTTTCAATAATGCCATGCGCCAGCCCACGCCAACCTGCATGCAAATTGGCCACTTCGCTTCCATCAGCATTACCTAAAACCACAGGTAAACAATCGGCTGTCATCATCATCAGGGCATGCTTTGGTCGCTGTGTCACCAAACCATCCCCTTCTTGAGCATCAAAGTCAATTTGCTCATTCACTACACGGCAAATGGTGCTATGGGTTTGTGTCATCCATGTGATTTTATCGACCCCATAGCCTGCAAACTCTTCGAGCAAGATCATACGATGCTGTTGCACACGTGCAGCATCATCCTGTACGTGCAAAGCCAAGTTAAAGCCTTGCAGTTCAGTTTGAGTAGTCTCTAAAGCACGATCATGATGCACACGGGTTTGCCCCACAAAAACACCTGCCGGAAGTCCTTGAACAAATTGCATATACTGTCCTTATGATGATTCATCTATAACTTAATAGGCTTTGTTTTCCGTACGAAGTACATCAACCAAGGTCGCCAAGTCTGCTGGCCACGGCGCTTTAAACAACATTTCTTCACCTGTACGTGGGTGTTTCAAACCTAGCTCTGCTGCATGCAAGGCTTGGCGTCTGAAACCACGTAAAGTCTCATCTAAAAGTTCTGTTGCACCTGCGGGCACGCGCACACGCGGCATATACACAGGATCGCCAACTAAACCAAAACCAATATAACTAAAATGCACACGAATCTGATGCGTACGTCCAGTCTCAAGACGAGCTTGGATGCGGGTGAAATGTTGGAAGCGCTCTTTCACGTTGTAGTGTGTTACAGCATCTTTACCGCCTGGCAATACCGCCATTTTGACACGATCTACAGGGTGACGTTTAATCGGTTCATCCACCGTGCCGCCAGCAATCACATTGCCATACACAATCAGGTCATAAACACGGTAAACCGTTTTTTTCGCCAATTGCTTGCTGAGCGAAAATTGCGCTTCTAAATTTTTCGCAACGACCAACAAGCCAGAAGTATCTTTATCAATACGATGTACCAAACCCGCACGAGTCAGTTCTGCCGATTTTGGATAGTGATGCAATAATGCATTTACCAACGTACCTGATGAGTTGCCCGCACCTGGGTGAACCACCATACCAACAGGTTTATTAACAACAATAATGTCATCATCTTCATAGACAATATCCAACGGAATGTCTTCAGGCAGACTACGAGTTTGGGCTTCTAACTCAACTTCAAGGTTTAACAGCTCAAATCCTTCACATTTATATTTCGGTTTGACACTGTTACCATTTACCAACAAATGGCCTTCTTTTAGCCACTGTTTGAGTTTTTCACGCGAAAAGTCGCTCCAAATCGTTGCTGCAACTTGGTCTATACGCTGTCCGAGATAAGTTTCATCCAATTGAAATTGCAACGATAAACGTGTTGCAGTAGAGCTTGAAGTATGGTTATCTGCATCCTCAGAATCTTCAAGTAAATTGAAATCAGTTTCAGGGAAATTTGGATCGGAAGATTGTGCTTGAGCCATTTGATCATTCAAATAAAAGTGATTTAATAGCGCAATTGTAGCTCATTGCCCGTATTAACAGAGGAATTTTTATGTCGCTACCACATTATAAAATGACAATGCTTGCTCTAACGATTGGCATTGCAT
This sequence comes from Acinetobacter sp. CAU_H_S139_7, assembly GCF_058599305.1. NCBI lineage: Bacteria > Pseudomonadati > Pseudomonadota > Gammaproteobacteria > Moraxellales > Moraxellaceae > Acinetobacter > Acinetobacter sp. CAU_H_S139_7. Next base: position 840,002 of record NZ_CM178651.1, on the reverse strand, counting down.
CTGCAATGGTAGGCTGTAGCAGCAATCCCAAGAAAGAAGTGGTAGATACCGGTCCACAATCGAGTGAACAGGTTTATATTCAAAAAGCAGAAAAAGCACTGCAAAGTGGTCAATATACCGACGCTGCAAAACACTTAGAAGCATTAGATACCTATTACCCTACAGGTGAATATGCGCAACAAGCTCAACTAGAGCTGCTCTATGTGAAGTTTCAGCAGAAAGATTATGAAGGTGCGATTGCACTGGCTGATCGTTTCATTCGTTTGAACCCTCAGCATCCAAACGTGGACTATGCCTACTATGTCCGTGGCGTAGCCAACATGGAACAAAACTATGATGGTTTGATTCGTTATACTTCTTTAAAGCAAGCACATCGCGATGTGAGCTATCTTAAAGTGGCGTATCAAAACTTCGTAGACTTTATTCGTCGTTACCCTTCAAGCACTTATGCTGTAGATGCCGCACAACGCATGAAGTTTATCAGCAATGAGTTGGCTGAAAGCGAAATGAATGCCGCACGTTTTAATATCAAACGTAAAGCATGGGTCGCAGCACTAGAGCGTGCGCAATGGGTGATTGAACATTATCCACAAAGCCCTCAAGTGCCTGAGGCTTTAGCAACTGTTGCTTATTCGTATGACCAATTGGGCGACAAGCAAACTGCGCAACAATATACCGATGTCTTGAAACTAAATTATCCAAATTTAGTGAAATCGAATGGTGAAGTGAACTTACGCGCTGCACGTAAAGAAGCAAGTTGGGTCAACCGTGCGACTTTAGGTGTGTTTGGTCGTGAAGAACAAAACAGTTCTGAAGAAAAAATCGAACAACCCAAACAAACAGCAGAACGCAGCTTTACCAATCGTGTCAGCTTCGGTTTACTTGATCGTCCTGAAACACAGCAAAACATCAATACTGAAACCGAATAATTCCTCTGAAATATTCGCTATTTTAGAAAGGGCAAGTTATCATACTTGCCCTTTTGTTTTGTGCGATTTCCGCTTGATCAAAACGCCTAAACGGTATACAAAACAATCTAGATTCGATGGTTTTTTGCATTTTACAACCTCCATCTCTGCTTCTTTTCACGGTTCAAAACATCAGCGACTGACGATTCGACATGGCTATTCCTCAACACACCATTGACCAAATTTTAGATCGGACCGACATTGTCGACCTGATTGGTCAACGTGTGAAACTTAAAAAGTCAGGTCGTACCTATTCAGGCTGTTGTCCATTCCATCAAGAGAAATCACCGTCTTTTCACGTATATCGTGACAAACAGTATTTTCACTGTTTTGGTTGTCAGGCCAATGGTAATGCCATTCGTTTTTTAATGGACATCGACAGTCGTAGCTTTATTGATGTGATGAAGGATTTGTCGAGCCAAACAGGCATCGAACTTCCAAAAGACAACCGTGACTCGAAAAAACTGGTGTATAAGCGCGAAGCTAAACCTGCCCAAAAACCACAGGTCGATGTCGCAGAAGCCAAGAAAACCGAGCCAGCTCCAGCACAACCTGAGTTTCAGATTGAGCATGATCCTTTTGCTGAATTTCAGTCCATGGACTACCAAGAGGGTTACGCTGATTTTGATACTTTCGAAGGCTTCAACACCGCCCCCGTTCAGGAAGGCAACTTATACGACCTGTTAGAAAATATTGCGCAATACTATGAGCAACAACTACCGCATAGTCGCGCTGCTCAGCAGTACTTTAAACAGCGCGGGCTCAGTCGAGATACCATTGCATATTGGCGTTTAGGTTATGCACCTGAGGACTGGCAACACCTAGAAAAAGCCTTCCCACAAGATATCGAAGGCTTAAAGCTACTCGGATTGATTCGCACTAGCGACAACGGTCGTGACTTTGACTTACTGCGGGATCGCGTCATATTTCCGATTCGTGATGCCAAAGGTCGCGTGGTGGGCTTCGGTGGTCGTGCTCTCAATGACGAAATTAAGCCCAAATACATCAACTCACCAGACTCTGAGGTATTTCATAAAAACCAATTACTTTATGGTTTATATGAAGGCCGTAAACAAAAAGCCCAAGACTGGCTGTTGGTCGAAGGTTATATGGATGTGATTGCGCTACAGCAGTATGGCATAGCAGGTGCCGTAGCGACCTTAGGAACTGCCAGTAACACCGAACACTTAAATATTCTGTTTAAACAAAACAACCGGATTACCATTGCCTTCGATGGTGACGTGGCTGGACAAAAAGCGGCACGCCGTACTTTAGAAATTGCGCTCCCCTTACTCAATGATGGTCGCGAGCTGAAGTTTTTTGTTTTACCAAATGACCATGACCCTGACTCACTGATTCGTCGCGAAGGTATTGAAAACTTTAATAAGCTGCTTCAACAAGCCCCACTGTTGTCAGACTTTGTATTTGCACATCTGACACAGAACCATGACATCAGCAGCCCTGAAGGTAAAAGTCAGGTCATGAGTGAGTTACGTCAACTTACGGACTTATTGCCAAAAACAGGCTCTTTCCGTTATTTGCTAAATCAATCCTTCAAAGAAAAACTCGGTTTTGGTCGTCGCTGGACACCTCAAGTCAGCAACGATGCCTCGTTGTCTTTTAATATTCGTACCAAAGATGAAGACTTCGCGCTCGCTGTTCTGATCCATCATCCGTTTTTGTATATTCACTTTGAAACTCTACGCGCCTATTTACCTGAAGATGAACTTTTAGCGCATGTGCTACAAGTCTTAGATGGCATCTTTGATGATTTACCCGATGACCAAGAACTGGCGACCTATTATGTACTGGGTGCGTGTAGCCGTTATGCCAACGCGATTGCCGATATTATGCAGCGCACCAATATTGAAGAACTAACTAAAACACCAGAACTGGCGGATAAACTGGCCAGTGAATATGCCCTTTCGCTTGAAGAAAAATATTTAAAACTTAAACTTAAAGCCCCAAATTCATTAATTGAGACACGAAATTTAAAACATAAACTCTTTGAACTGACCAAAAAAATAGGCTTAAGACTGATTACTTAAACCTATTGCATTTTTATATTTAGATTTACTTTTTAGTTTTACGTCGTTTAGCAAAAGTCTCATTTAAACACGTTTGCATTTGTTCAAAATGACTCGGATCTTCAGATTTGGCTGCTTCACGCAGCATAATCGAGGTCGGATGTAGTAACTTCTGCGTCAAACGATGTGCAAACTCTTGCATCACCTGTTCCGCCTGTTCCCCTTTCGCAATTCGTGCCAGCGCTAGATCTAATTCTTCTTGTCTTAACTGTTCACCTTGCTGACGGTAAGCATGGATGGTTTCACCTGCGAGATTGACCTTCTGCTGGGTCACCAACTCCGTTGCTAATTGGTTAACCATGACCTCAGCTTCAACCGCGGCCTGACGACGCTGAGCAAGGTTTTCATCGATCACAGACTGTAAGTCATCTACGCCATATAAATAGACGCCATCCAAGCTTTCCACTTTCGGGTCGATATCACGCGGAACAGCCAAATCGACCATCAACATTTGTTGATAACGACGTTTTTTTAAAGCAGCTTTGACATCTGGATAATGAATCACCTGATGTAAACTACCGGTACAACTGGAAATGACATCTGCACGCGCTAAGTTATTGGCCAACTGATCAAATTCAATGATTTCAACATCTACACGATGGGCTATTTCTTGAGCCAAAGTTTCAGCCCGTTCACGTGTACGGTTACAAATGAGGATTTTTGCGACTCCCATTTCAGCCAAATGCTTCGCCACTAAGCTATTCATTTCGCCCGCAGCGACCACCATGACTGTCAACTTTTCAGGCTTACTAAACACTTGTAATGCCAACTGAGCCACCGCGTAGCCCATCGATACGGCATGACTACCCACAGCCGTTTCAGAGCGGACGCGTTTCGCCGCATAGAAAGCATATTCAAAAATTCGGTTTAAATGAGGAGAAACAGTATGAGCCGTCTTCGCTAGAGATAGTGCAGATTTAACCTGCCCCAAAATTTGCGGTTCACCAAGCATGAGTGAATCTAAACCGCTTGCAACACGCATCAAGTGAGTCACAGCCTGCGCATTTTCATAACGGTATACATGATTCAACAATTGTTTAACATCTATGCCATTTGCTTGGGCGAGCCAGTTCAATACCATATCTGAGTTTTCAGACATGGCATACACTTCTGTTCTGTTACACGTAGAGACCACCACCATTTCATTTAAGTCTTGGTTTTGGCCTTGTTGCTCAAGCAGTTGCGTTAACTTTTCAGGGTTAAATGCAATTTGCTCACGCAATTCTACGGAGGCGGTTTGATGGTTGACACCCAATGCAAAGAAAGACATATCAGATCATCATTTCGCTAAATTTATGCTATTGTGCAATAACGGTGTCATAAAAAGCATTACTTGGATCAAGAAAAATTGCGTCAAACACATTGCCGACTGAGCGGCGCGAGAATTAAGCAATATTCTACCACATTCTTACTCGTCGGTAGCATGGCATCTAGTGCTCATCTTAGAGCAGCTGGAGATTTTTCGCTATCTAATTATGATGCAATTCAACAAAGTATGATTGCCGAATTTGCACTGGCTTACCAAGACAGTGCAACTGCCCTACACAACTATACTGTGTTGGCGATTAAAAGTAATTCCACCACCATTAAACAGCGCGCTTTAAATATTGCTCTTGAACAAAATGACTTGCATGCCGCACTCGACATTGCAACGCATTGGGTGGTGCAAGAGCCCACCGATGTTCCAGCATTATTTTATTTGTCTCACATTGCACTCAAAGCACATGAATATGAACTTGCGGCTGAAACGCTCGATAAAATTCTCAATATTGATGCCAATGCCGATTTAGAGCAAATCCTTGCTGGGATTGCCCCTGAAGAACCTGAAGATCAAGAAATTCTCATTCAAGCGTTACGTTCGAGTAAGGAGCGGAACAACCCCTCTATTTTGGCGTTGATTGCAGGTTTAGAGGCGCAAAATGGCCAACTTCAACAAGCCCTAACCACCATCAATAAAGCCCTAAAAAAGCGTGGAAAAGTCACAGGCTACATCCTGATGAAGGCCAACTTACTGAGCGCACTCGGTCAAGAAGAAGAAACCCGTAATTGGTATGCAAAATCGAGTCGTAAACACCGTGACAATGTCGATGTCCGTTTAGCCGAAACCAAATATCTGATTAAAATTAATGCGTCAAATGAGGCCTTAACCAAGCTTGAGAGCTTGATTAAAAAATGGCCTGACCAAGAAGAAGCCTTGTTTATTGCAGGGTTAACCAGTATTGACTTAAAGAAGTACGAAAAAGCGGAAAAATATCTGGTTGAACTACGTAATTCGGCCGAATATCAAAATGAAGCCTATTACTATCTAGCAGTGAATGCTGAACGAAAACAGCATTTTGAAACAGCAAAAGCCTACTATCGTCTGGTCGATGGTAGCCTGTATACCGTATCGCGTCGTAGCCTCATCAGTATCTATACCCAGCAAAGCAAACCCAATGATGCTTTGCGCTTTTTAACCCAAGAACGGGTGAACTATCCACAACATGCAAGCTTTTTGTATCAGGCGCAAGCCGATATTTTAAAGCGCATGAATAATAAAGCCGCAGCCATGCGACTGTTAGATGAGGCGATTAAGAACTTACCAGATGATCCTGAACTGATCTATTCTGAAGTGCTAATGTTGGATCCACATACAGATAAAGACAAACTTGAAAAGTTGCTAAATCAACTGTTAAGTATCGAGCCTAATAGCCCAACCTATCTCAATGCTTATGCATACACTTTAGCCTTGCAAAACAGACGCTTAGATGATGCACGCAGATTTGTTGAACATGCTTTAGAATATGCCCCTGAACAGGCCTCCATCTTAGACACCTTAGGCTTTATTTGTTACTTACAAAATGACTTTAGCACGTCAGCCAAAGTCTTAGAAAAAGCCTATCTCATCAATGGTAGTGTCAATATTGGCGTGCGTTATGCGCGTTCAGTCTATATGCTCGGTGATCTGCAAAAATTCTCCACTGTGTTACAACAACTCAAACAAAAACACCCAAATGATCCTCAATTGGATCAACTTAATACTTTATTGTTACCCCAACAACTGAAAAAGAGCTCATAGTTTTTATGCGTATTTTCTCAAATCTGAGCTTAAGCTTACTTGCTGCAAGTAGCTTGGCACTAACAGGCTGTCAACAATTTACCAAACCACAGCTTGATCCAAACACCATACAAACTGAATCTGATCAACAATTTAGCTTACAAGGTAAAATTGGGGTGCGTACGCCAGAACAAACAGGCAGTGCTTTTTTTACATGGGTACAACAGCAACAAGAGTTTGATATTGAACTCAGTGGAATTTTAGGCGTTGGTAAAACGCAAATTACAGGCCGTCCAGGTGAAGTTAGCCTGAATAGTGCTAAAACTGGCCTCATCCAAGCTGAAACCCCTGAAGAACTTTTAAAAACAGCAACAGGTTGGCAGGCACCCATCACCCATTTAGTCAATTGGGTTCAAGCCAAACCGGCAACAGTTCAAGCACAAATCCAACGTGACAGTGCCAAACGAGCAGTACAGATCATTGAAGATGGTTGGAGCGTTGAGCTGACCTATAATGAGCAAGCCCATATGCCAAATCGGTTAATTTTAAAACAAGCACTTGAAAATGGTACAGAAAACCGTATTACAATGGTCATTCAAAACCGCTAGTTTGTCTCGTTATGATCCGTGTCCCTGCCCCATCAAAGCTGAATTTGTTTTTACACATTACGGGTCGTCGTGAAAACGGCTACCACGAACTGCAAAGTATTTTCCAGTTGATCGATCTGTGTGATTGGTTGGAATTTGAGCCTCGTACGGATCAAGAGATTCATATTGAAGGCTTAAACAGTGTCGATTTGAGTCAAAATTTGATTTATAAAGCGACACAGATACTTAAGCCGTATGCACAAACAGCCACCGGTTTATCCATTCGTCTTGAAAAAAATATTCCGATGGGTGCAGGCTTAGGTGGCGGTTCATCGGATGCCGCGACGACATTAATCGTGGTCAATCAACTGTGGCAGTGCGGGCTAAATATTCAGCAACTAGCAGACTTGGGTGTTCAGTTAGGAGCAGACGTTCCCATCTTTATCCATGGTCGCAATGCATGGGCTGAAGGCATAGGTGAGCACTTAACATTCATAGACTTAGATCAAAAACAATACATTGTGTTAAAACCTGATTGTTTTATCAGCACTCAATTGCTTTTTTCACAAAAAACATTGACAAGAAACACGAAGAGCTCTAAATTTTGCGCCTATCAGTTAAAGCCATCTGATTTTGGAAATAATTTTGAGCCTTTGGCAAGAAGTTTATATCCAAAAGTAGATGAAGCAATGCAATATCTCGACCAGTTCGGTGTTGCAAAACTTACAGGTACAGGTGCTTGTGTTTTTACTGAAGTAACGAGTGATATGAACATTGATGATGTTCTTGCAAATGCACCATGTAAAGCTTACTTGGTCAATAGCTTGAATGAATCACCAACAAGACATATCCACGTTACCTGATAGGGGTATCGCCAAGTGGTAAGGCACCGGTTTTTGATATCGGCATCCGTTGGTTCGAATCCAGCTACCCCTGCCATTTTATTTCACCTGTAGATGACTGTACTAGGGGTATCGCCAAGTGGTAAGGCACCGGTTTTTGATATCGGCATTCGTTGGTTCGAATCCAGCTACCCCTGCCATTTTACAGTAATCAAATTTAGGGGTATCGCCAAGTGGTAAGGCACCGGTTTTTGATATCGGCATCCGTTGGTTCGAATCCAGCTACCCCTGCCATTTTCCAAAAAAGACAGAACAACACTTTGCTGTTCTACTGTTAATTTACCTTGACAGAAAGACGCAAAAATATTAAAGTTCTGCCGCATTAGGGGTATCGCCAAGTGGTAAGGCACCGGTTTTTGATATCGGCATCCGTTGGTTCGAATCCAGCTACCCCTGCCATCTAATTCCTAAATTGCCAACCGCCAAGGGTGCTTCATGCCCAATCTTGTCGTTTTTAGTGGATCTGCACATCCACAATTCGCCCAAAAAGTCGTAAGCCACTTGCACATCCCTTTAGGTGCTGCATCTATTGGTCAATTTTCTGACGGTGAAATTGCTGTCGAAATTACTGAAAATGTTCGTGGTAAAGACGTATTTATCGTACAACCTACTTGTGCCCCAACGAATGATAACCTGATGGAAATCCTCGTTATGGCTGATGCTTTGCGTCGTGCAAGTGCTGGTCGTATTACCGCAGTGATTCCTTATTTCGGTTATGCGCGTCAAGACCGTCGTCCTCGTTCATCACGTGTTCCAATTACTGCAAAAGTTGTCGCAGATATGCTGACAACTGTAGGAATTGACCGTGTGGTAATGATCGACCTTCACGCTGACCAAATCCAAGGTTTCTTCGATATCCCTGTAGACAACATCTACGGTACACCAGCGCTTTTAGCTGACCTTCGTCAACAATCACATGATAACCTCATGGTGGTTTCTCCTGACGTTGGCGGTGTCGTTCGTGCACGTGCTGTTGCTAAACAAATGGGCGATATTGACCTTGCTATCATCGACAAACGTCGTCAAAAGGCAAACGAATCACAAGTCATGCACTTGATTGGTGATGTTAAAGGCCGTGACTGCGTCATCGTAGATGACATGGTGGATACTGCAGGTACGTTATGTAAAGCTGCTGATGCATTGAAAACATTTGGTGCGCGCAAAGTGGTTGCTTATGCAACTCACCCTGTTTTATCAGGTAAAGCTATTGAAAACTTGAAAAACTCTGTGATTGATGAATTGGTTGTTACAGACACCATTCCTCTTTCTGAAGAAGCTCAAGCTCTTGGTAAGATTCGCCAAGTTTCAGTTGCGAGTATGGTTGCTGAAACAATTCGTCGTATTAACAACGAAGAATCTATTAGCGCAATGTTTGATTCTTATCTATAATATAGCGCTGAATTTTAAAAGCCCTGCCCAGTGCAGGGCTTTGTCTCACTAGGTCGGTCGCAGATCTAGTTTATTTAAAACTTAAATTAAGGATGTCTATCATGGCAAACTTCGTATTAAACGCTCAAGCGCGTGAAGCAGCTAACCAAGGGAAAGGTGCGAGCCGCCGCCTTCGTCACGTTGCTCAAGTTCCAGCTATCATCTACGGTGGTGCTGCTGAACCTGTAGCTGTTACTTTAGAACTTCGTGAGCTTGTTAAAGCTTTAGAAAACAACGCTTTCTTCGAAGAAGTTGTTGAAATCAAAGTTGGCGACAAAGTTGAAAGCGTTAAAATCAAAGCGTTACAACGTCACCCAGCTAAAAACACGCCTATGCACGCTGACTTCGTTCGCGCATAAGTGTTATTGGTGTAATTAGTGTCAAATATTTCACTGATTGTTGGTTTGGGCAACCCAGGTTCTGAGTATGCCCAAACCCGCCATAATGCAGGCTTTTGGTTTGTTGAACGCCTTGCAGAACAATATGGCATTACGCTTAAAAAAGACCCAAAATTCAATGGAATGAGTGGGCGTGGTAATATCGAAGGTCAAGACGTCCGTCTGCTATTACCCACAACCTTTATGAACCTTGTTGGTAAAAGTGTTGTTCCCTTCGCAAAATTCTACAATATTGCTCCAGAAGCAATACTGATTGCTCACGATGAACTAGATATGAACCCTGGTGTCATTCGCCTAAAAACAGGTGGTGGTCATGGTGGTCATAATGGTTTACGTGACATAGTCCCTCATATCGGTCCAAATTTCCATCGCTTGCGCATTGGTATTGGTCACCCCGGTTCAAAAGAACGTGTTTCAGGACATGTCTTAAGCAAAGCACCAAGCAATGAACAAAATTTAATGGATGACGCAATCCATCACGCATTGGCTCGCACTAAAATGCTGGTGAATGGTGAGATTCAGCCTGCCATGAATCAAATCAATGCTTACAAACCAAACTGATAAGTCAAAAAAATGTTGAACCATGCAGCTTGCCATACTGTCATTTTAAAGGCAAAATGCGCTTGCCTGATTGCTTATCCAGCAAGTTCAGATTGATTCAACCATAAGATAACGATCTTAGGTCCACTCAGGAGACGCTAGCCATGCTATCTCGTTTATTAAAAGCAAAAATCCACCGTTGTGTTGTTACTCAAGCTGAACTCCATTATGAAGGTTCATGTGCAATCGATGGTCTTTTATTGGATTTAGCCGGTATCCGCGAATATGAAGAAATTCACATGTGGAACGTGACTAATGGTAAGCGTTTCAGTACCTATGCAATTCGTGGTGAAGAAGGTTCTGGCATCATTTCAGTCAATGGTGGTGCAGCACATCAAGCCGATGTAGGCGATTTAATGATTATTGCGACATTCGGTGATTTCACAGAAGCTGAAGCAAATGCACATAAACCACGTTTAGTTTATGCAAATCCAGATAACACTGTAAGTCACATGGCAAACTGCATTCCAGTACAAGTGGCTTAAGCCCAATAGATTAAAAAAATCCGCTGCGTGCGGATTTTTTTATGAGCAGAATAATGCAATTGTATCAATTCTGAGCAGCGCGAAACCCGCTCAACCAATCTCGTTTGCTCTCACAGCCTAAATCTTGTAGCTGATCACCTTTCAATGCCGTGAGTATCGCATTGCCCTGCTCATCGACTTTAAACTCAGCATATTCTGCCTGCTGATAACAATCCGCTAAACCTTCTGCAAATAAAAAACTTCTCGACGCAGGATAAAGTCCGTTATAGCGATTATTCGGGTTTTGTAAAATCAGTCGAGCTGTACGAACATTTTTCGGGAACTCAAAGTAGCTATGGATCACGCGCCTCTGTGAATCGAGTTCAACATGAGTGAGCACCGAAGACTTGTTCTTAATCACTTCATCAAAATAATGACCTGAAAAAATCTGATCTTCTTGATTGCTGTTGGCTTGGCTGGTACTTTCTGGACTCAAATGCTGAGGCGCAAAATAAAGTTGATAATTTAGCGCCATATAATCACCCTGAATAATCGAACGCGGGTCTACAGGTTGCAAACGCACATACATGGTTTGACTATGGTTTAAGTGCCATTCATTTTTTAAAATTAAGCCTAAAAATACCGCGATGCTGAGTAATACCAAAGCAAGAGGAATCATTTTCTTCATATGCCGAACTCCTCTTTTTGCTTAAATAGCATCAAGATCAATGTCAGCAAGAGCAATATCAGACCTGACAAGAACATGCTTAAACTTTTAAATAGAAAGGTCACATCAAGGGAATAATATAAAAACCCTAAAATTAAAGCGAAAGTTGCCAGCGCAAATCCATAGATCACTTTATCTTGTGTTTTTAATGCCCATGAAATGATGGCCAAACAAATAAAAATATCGAAATAACCATAAAAAATCAGCCCTACTGCAAAAGCAGTCAAAATAAAATGCGCAAATAAATGAAACTGCTTTTGAATATGTAAAAAGACAAAAAGTACAAACCATAAAATCGGTAAGCCAAAAGCCAATATCGGAATGTGCTCAATTTTCGCTAATTCATATTTTCCAAATAAAGTATAAAAGCCCATGGAAAATAGAATAACCCCAAGCGATGCAAGCAATACACTGCGTTGATATTCAATTGGCTGTATGAATTTTATAGCCAGAATTCCCAGATAGAAAACATAATTCCAAAGTGCTAAATAAACAAAATTTTCAACAATATTACGCCAACTGAGATGTGCATTAATATCCCAAATGCACGCCACACCTGCTGCATATAAACCCAAAATTTGAACAAAGATAAAGAACCAATGTGTTCGCATGAAATAAGCGAGTGCTAGCATCGCCAATTGTAACAATAGAATAGGAAGAATTTGATTCATTAAATCAACGGTGTGAAAAATCACCGCAATTTGTCCTGCAACCCAGAGACAATAAGCAAATTGTCTTAAAAACAAACTTTGTTTGGCTTTCAATAAGTAAGCCGCCAAAGTCACAAAGACAACGCCCATAAGCAAAGAGAAATTTCCCCAAAAGGTCAGCATCAACGTAGCAAAGACGATGCCCGCAATCCAAGCTCCCACAGCAAGTGGAATAGCATTGAACCGACTATGTGGAATAAATTTAATCAACATGTAAGTGATGAAAGCAAACCACGCAAAAATAATCAGTGCGATAAAAAATAATTCAAAAATTTCATTCTGACCAAACCACTCCGTCACCGCCTTCACAATGATCAAGGTAAAGCTAATGCCTAAGCCAACGGCTGAAAGTGCGCTACATAGCTGATCCATATTTTGATAATAGTAAGCCAGTGAAATGCCCAACAAGAGAAAAGACACTGTGAAATAAAGAATGCTTTTATCCGCATAGAGATACATCGCCATATGCCAAACCGAGAGAACGGCAAACCACAGCAAGAATAAATAACGGAGTTTCGAATAATATTTATTGCAGAGATAGAATTGAATCAGTGCAAATACATGAATACTGATTAAAAAGAGATCTGGATATTGATCCCCCCAAAAGGTTTGTATAAAAAATAGAAACAGCGCCAATTGGCTGATAATACATAAAAGGAAAAATACACCAATATTCGGACGATATAACCACGGTAAAAGCAGCACAGACCAAAGTAGAAATAATAAATAGCTGTCAGCACCCGTTTGATAAATTTGACCAATCACAGCCAGACTTAAACCAATCATCAAACCACAGATACTATGTAAACACTGCACTAGAAAATCATGTTTTGTCAGCCACAAACTGCAAACCGCACTGAGGAATAATAACAACTGGGGAATAGCCAGCTGAATATTCAGTGGCAACATAAACCAATTGGCGGCAACCAAATACAACATACTGACCGCAATGAGTGTAAAACCAAAAACTTGCAGATGCTTTATAAAGGATTCAGCACTCCAAGGGTAATCATATTGTTGAATTTTGATCAATTCTAACTCCTCACTCTTATTTTTATCTTGATCATTTCAAACCATTCAAACTATAGAAAAACTTCTTATTCATGTTTATGGTTTTTCTCAGATATTCATTCTTGGACATTAAACTCATACTAAGTGAAATCATACACAGAGAGTGTTGGTCTTTAGCAAACCAATAACATAAACAACGCTATAGCAAAATTTGTTCTATGTATAAAACTGATCATTCTAAAACTCCCCCTGTTTTTCTAAATATTTAGCACTATAATGGATTTACATCGCTTCAGGGCGGGGTGTAATTCCCCACCGGTGGTAAGTTCAGTTGAATGATTCAGACTGAATCAGCCCACGAGCCAGCCAAGCAGAAATCATCTATTTGGCTCGCAGATTTGGTTCAATTCCAAAGCCGACGGTATAGTCCGGATGAAAGAAGACGACGTGACCAATAGAATCTCAGGTGCAAACCTGTGAGGATTTATTGCTACGCCAATTTTTCAAAGTCCTGAAATGTTCAACCGTACTTCAATTTTACGCGAGCGTTTCAATGTCTAGTTTGATTCAACCCGAAATTTTCTTTTCAGCCCTTTCTCCAGCTGAACAACGTATCCAACAAGCTTTAGAAGATATCCGCCAAGGCAAACCTGTTTTGGTGATGGATGACTTTGACCGCGAAAACGAAGCCGACCTCATTGTGGCTGCCGAAACTCTCACTGTCGAAACGATGGCACGCATGATTCGTGATGGCTCTGGCATTGTCTGTTTATGCCTGACCGATGAATTGGCCGATCACTTAGACCTTGTGCCTATGGTGTCAGATAACTCAAGTCAGTTTAAAACAGCATTTACGGTGACCATTGAAGCTGCAACTGGCGTGACTACAGGTGTGTCTGCACAAGATCGCACCACCACAGTCAAAGCAGCAATTAAAGATGGGGCTGTTGCCAGCGACTTAAACCGCCCTGGTCATGTATTCCCTCTTCGTGCACGCCAAGGCGGTGTGCTCACCCGTCGTGGTCATACCGAAGGTACCATTGATTTAGCACGTTTAGCAGGCTTAAAGCCAGCAGGTGTCTTGTGTGAACTGACCAATGCCGATGGAACTATGGCCTCTGGCATTCAAGTGTTGGCTTATGCGCAAACGCATCAATTGACTGTGATCATCATTGAAGAATTGGTGCAGTATCGCATTAAACACGGAGTTTAATTTTTAGGCTCCTAATCAAAAAGCCTCCATGTTGGAGGCTTTTTGATGCAATACCATCAGCATCAAACAAAGACAGTATAAATACCATAGAGCGCAATTGTGACCAATATCGCACCACAAACGCCTAACAACTTATTGTACAAAGCGGACTGCGATAATTTATTAAAACCCAAATAAACCAAAGACAATGTGCTGAAGTCTAGAATAATCCAGAGAATGGTCAATAGTACAAGGCTGACATCGACATCACTGGTTACCCCAATGAACTGTGGGAAAAATGAAGCAAAGAAAATAATATCCTTCGGATTTGAAATACCCACCAAGAAACCTTGCTTAAAGCCTCCCTGCACCGCCTTTAGTTGCACAGGTGATGTTTCTGTTTCTTGTGCAATGGCTTCTTTTAAAATTTGAAAGCCAAGATAAGCAATATATACGCAGCCTAAAATCTTAATCGCATTTAACCAATGCTCTGCAATGTTTAAAAATTCTTTTAAGATGAGCACAGATAGTACAATAAGAACCAAAGAGGCTAAATTCGTCCCAAAAATGGTTTTTAAGGCTTGTTTATACCCACCTTTTAGACCTGCACTGGCAACCAACAACATCACTGGGCCAGGTGTTGCGATCATGACCACCACAGCCGTACAGTACAACGCCAGTTCGAATACATTCACCATCGAAAAACCCTTTCCCGCAGTTACTCTCGCAAATAGCTGAGGTATGCGGAGTATTCTTTTTCTATATCAAACCAAGAGGACTTATTCGTCCTCTTCCACATGGATGAGATGTTGTCGAATTGCGTCAGCACGCAAAAATGCCAAATCATAACTGGCTGTAGCAAGTGCAAGAACACGGCGTTCAAACTCTTGCCAAATCGGTTTCACTTGCTGCGCTTGAATGCCTAAACCACTTTCTTCGGTAAAGTTCTTATTTTTTTCACATACTTTTAACGCATGATAAAGCTTCCGCCCTTTTGATGCGTCGGGACGTAAACGAACGCGTTTAGATAAAACAAAAGCTTCGACCTGCTGCACATCAGCAAAAGGCAACATTGGCACTAAAATTTGGTCTAGTTGCGCATCTAAGCGTTGCCAAACTGAACGATGCTGCTCCGAAGTGTAGGTGTTCCACTGAATCACTTCATGATTAAAACGACGACAACCACGACACACAGAATCACCAAATACCGTTGAACAACGCCCTGCACATGGGGTCAAAGAGGCAATTCGACGATCTGTACTCAAAACATACTCCTGTTAATAAACGCACCAAAACAAAACGGATTTTGTCTTTGGCAACTGAATATACACGCTCACCTACTACTTGAGAAGCCATTTAAAATGTTTACTTATCTCGCATCTTGATTCAATTCCATGTAAAATGTGGGCCTTAAAATTATCTATCAAAATACATTGGAGTACTCCATGAACGCTACTGTAGAACAGCTTGCACCTGTAGAACAGCAAGCGACGACTGGTTGGGTTGTTGCCGCACTTTATCAATTCAAAGAAGTTCAAGATCCTGCTGATCTTCAACAACGTCTTTTAGACTTGGTAAAAACCATCAACCTATGTGGTACTCTGATTGTAGCGGGCGAAGGCATTAATGGTACGGTTGCAGGCGACCGTGCCGCGATCGATATGATTCATCAATTCCTTCTGAATGAAGGTTTTAACGAAATGGAATACAAAGAGTCTGACAGTGCAGACAAACCATTTCGTAAAATGAAGATCAAACTTAAAAAAGAGATCGTGACTTTAGGCGTTGAAGTAAAGCCACGTGATTTAGTCGGTCACTACCTTGATCCGAAAGAGTGGAATGACCTGATTGCTCGTGATGACGTCATTTTGATCGATACTCGTAATGACTATGAATACAAAGCCGGAACATTTAAGGGCGCTATTGACCCTAAAACAGAAAGTTTCCGCGAATTTCCAGAGTACGTTAAGCAAAACCTTGAACAGCACAAAGATAAAAAAATTGCGATGTTCTGTACAGGTGGTATCCGTTGTGAAAAATCAACCTCCCTTCTTCTTCAAGAAGGTTTCAACGAGGTTTATCACTTAAAAGGCGGCATCTTAAAATACTTAGAAGAAACCCCTGCTGAACAAAGCATGTGGGAAGGCGAATGTTTCGTTTTTGATGGTCGTACTGCGGTCACTCATGGTGTTGAAGAAGGCCTTAACATTAAGTGTCATGCTTGTGGTTGGCCACTTCTTCCTGCTGAAGCAGAAGAAGCTAGCTATGAACATGGTGTGTCATGCAAATACTGTATCGACAAAACCACAGAAAAACAAAAAGAAGGCTTCCGTATGCGCCAGTCGCAGATTGCTGCGGCTAAACGTAAACGCCTTTAAAATCATTCAGATGATTTAGTTCAAGAATAAGCCCTCATTTGAGGGCTTATTTTTTTATCCAGTTCGCGTTTTTTAAAAATATTTAACAATTTTGTCACAACATTGAACTCAATCTGAGTCATACTGTATAAATAATAAGCTAAAGTGGTGTCCTGTAGGTCTCCACATAACAATAAAAATGACATGCCTAAACGACGAAAATAGGATGATTGCCATGCATAAAATAATCATGCCCCGCCATCGCACATTGATTCGCAATGCCGCAGCAAACCGTATCGAGCAATATCACAATACCAGCTTCAACGAAATCAAAAGCAAGCTTGAACAACGCACGCATTTGTTTATTGTGGTTTTGGGCATGTTGATTGGTTCAAGTATCGCGCTCGGCATTGGTTACCATTTAAGCTCAAATCTCTTAAATTATACGTTGCTCAGTTTAATCCCGATTGCGTTGGCCTATAGCTTACGTAAAGTCTATATTCACACCCTGACCCACACTCGTTTCGACGAATAGAAAACAATACATTTCAATTCTTTACCCACATGCGATAAGTCCTTAAGATAACTTATCGCATTTATTTTTATGGTCTATATGAACCTCACTGCATGGATCATCTCCGTCATGGAACAACTGGGTTATTGGGGAATAGCCTTACTGATGTTTCTTGATAATGTTTTTCCGCCTATTCCTTCTGAAATTATTATGCCTTCTGCAGGTTATGCCGCATCACAAGGTGAGTTGGTGTTAGTTGGGGTGATTATTGCAGGATGTATTGGTTCACTCTTTGCCGCGGCAGTGCTGTATTGGATCGGCTATCAATTTAAACAAGAGTACATTTTCAGATGGGTCGACCGCTATGGTAAATATCTATTTATCAAATCCGCCGATGTGAAAAAATCCTTAGATTGGTTTGAGCAGTATGGTCACCGTATTGTATTTTTTGGTCGCATGATTCCTGCAGTGCGTTCACTGATTAGTATCCCTGCGGGGATGAGCCGTATGCCCTTTTGGAAGTTCATGTTTTATAGTGGACTCGGTACAATTATCTGGACAACATTTTTAGCAACAGTCGGCTATTACTTTGGTGAAAACCAAGCACTGATGCATCAAATTTTTAGCAAAGTCGGTTATGTCATTATTGCCATTGTCGCTGTGATTATCCTTTGGTTTTTATATCGCAGACATTTAGGTAAAACACGCGGCTAATTTATTTATTTTGGGGAAATACATGAAACACTATTTACTGCATTTTGCGGCGGTATATAGCATTGCTTTGGTGCTGTTAATCACCGTACTGGTCTTTGGTTTAAACCTTGGCGGCTTAACCTTAATTCCGACTTTAGTGGCTTGTGCACTAATTAGTGTCGGGCACTTCGTAAAAAAAGAACACCGTGTTCCAAACAATCATGAAAAAATTCAACTGGTTTGGGGTTCAAGTGCTGTCGCAATTATCATCGGTAGTTTCTTTGTACTGTTTTTAGTACTAATGAATCCCAATGCTGAAGCGATTATGAAATCCGTCGATAATGCTGGCATTGGACTCACCGCTGTCGTTATGCTGTGTATGGTCGCGATTCATGGCGCTATTTTTCATATTGCCTATGGTTGGTACGCAGACTATTGTTTTAAACAGTTGCCATAAAAAAAGCACCTCGTTTGAGGTGTTTTTTTTATGCTTGATAGATAACAATCAAATGCCACACGTGATTAGTGCTTTTGAGCGGAAAGTGCCATTAACTTTGTTTGGCTGGCTCTCATTTCTTCAATCAACCAATCTTTAAAAATGACTTTATGCGGATCATCCTCAAAAGGAGATGCGGAAAGTAAATAATAAGCAGAGCCATCTTGCACAATCGGGCTAAGCATATCTAACATTTGAAAATCGAGCTCTTTTTCAACCATATAGGCTGAAACCACTGTTGCCCCTAACCCTGCTAAACATGCCTCTATACACAAATAAAAATGTTCCAATGCTACTTTTTGAAAATGCGTAAACTGCGCTTTATATGCATCTTTAAATTGTGTCCAAAGTTTAGGTCGCGGACTGGAAATAAACAGCTGTGAGGTCAGGGCTAAATGCTTGTGACGCGATACACCAACCATATGCTCATCCGCCATTTTTTCACTATAAATGGCCTTGCCCCACTCAAAATCATTACGCCTTAAGGCCAAGTCAATGTTTTGCACTTTAAAATCCGCTTCTCCACCAGCTGTTAACAAACTGATATCAATCTCAGGATAACGCAGCTTAAATTGAACTAAACGCGGAATCAGCCATTTCATGGCGATAGTCGGTTCACAGGATAAGATTAAGGTCTTCTTCTCATTCTTCTTTTCTCTTATCATCTGCACGAGGCACTGGTCAATCTGAGGAAACACCTGCTCACAACAATCAAACAGTGTTAAGCCATCTCCCGTCAGCTGTAACTTTTTGCCGTCACGAAGAAATAAACGACGCCCCAGTGCCTCTTCCAAATTTTTTAACTGTTTACTGACCGCCCCTTGAGCGACAAAGAGTTTTTCAACAGCGATAGTTACACTGTCATAGCGGGCGACATAATAAAAAAACTTAAGAGAATTCAGTGATAAACGCTCAATCATTCTAAAAACTCATCAAAAGGAAAGAATTAAAATCGATTTCCACTATAGCAAATATATGAAAAATATATAAATCCTTTAATTCAATCCGAACAAGGATCAATGAGTGAATGAAATGATAGCGATTGCAATCATTACCCTACTTGCAGTCATTAGTCCTGGTGCTGACTTCGCTTTGGTCAGCCGAAATAGTTATCTATATGGGCGTAAACAAGGGATCTATACCGCATATGGTATTGCTTGTGCTGTATGGATCCACATTAGCTATAGCGTACTGGGGCTCAGTTTCTTAAAGCACTACATTTCCGAACCTATTGCATATCATTCAGTATATTGGCGCGCTGTATCTGATGTATATCGGGTACAAAACATTTACCCAACAGCAAATTAGTGACCATGCCACTCATACTTTACTGCATCCACGTCAAGCATTTATACAAGGTTTTCTTGGCAACAGTTTAAATCCCAAAACTACACTATTTGTGATGAGCATCTTTGCACAGTTGTTGCGAGGCAATCATGGTCTAACGCATTTAATCGGTTATGGCATTTTTATCTCGGCCAGTCATCTATTGTGGTTTTTGCTCATTTCACTATTCTGCTCTACCCCAGTGATCCGAAATAAAATTTTACGCAAACAAGTGAGCATTAACCGTGTCATCGGTACCGTACTCGCAACTTTAGGACTTTGCTTATTTCTCACAAACTAAGCATGAGTGATACCTGCGTTTAAACACTAAAATTTGGGCATAAAAAAACGTCCTCTAGGGACGTTTTTTTATTTGCTTGCTAATGCCTGCGTCGCTGATGTCACGACGCAAGAACAATTATGCTGGCGTATGATACATGAGATAAAGTTCGTTTAAGTTCTCTGGAATTTCTTCTGCAAGCTCATCCATTAACTGACCGTTACGACGGAAAGTTTCCATTTGCGGATCTTCTTCATCAATCCCACTAAATACCATAATTGGTAAAGTAAGATCGACCAATTGCTCTTCAAACTCAGGCGTGAACCATGCATCTTCATTGAGGAACATTGCATCGACAAAACCAACGCTCCAATCCCCTAGACTTGACTCAACATCGGCCTCTTCAATTTCAAAAGGAAATTCAATCCCTTCTTCATTGGCAAGGTTTTGACGAATAGACTCAAGCCAAGCTTTCACTTGCGCGATGATCTCGGCAGGCACTTTCTTTTGATTATTATCAAAAAGTTCATCCAACCATTTTACAAAAGTAGGACCAACTGCAATTGCACACAAGAAACCATGAGTCGCTGCAAAATCTAGACCATACTCATTTTGGTCACCATCTAGATATTCGCTCAATAAGTCTAAATCTAAAGCACTCATTTCAAATCCAAATTCAGAAACTGATTAGGGCATTAGCATAGCATTTTCAGACACGATGCTACATCTGATTTTAGTCTTCTTCGTCGTCAAAATCGTCGTCATCGTCGATGTCGTAATCAAAATCTTTAAGCTCACGTTCCAAACGGCGCTGTGCAAGAAGGTCATCAATCAGGCGACGTTTTTCTAATGATTCTTTCGCACTAATTTTACTTGATGACTCATCAAAATTAACATCATCATCAGCGTAGTTATCATCTAGTTCAAAATCTGTAGAAGACACTAAAACTACCTCATAGTGAAAAAATGTGAAGGGTCTTAGCCGCTATTTATATGGGTTACAGAACCTTGTCAAGTTTTATTTGCATTTAGAGCAATTAATTTGATTTTTAGTCTTTATTTCTAACCAATTTTTATGGCATGATATAATCCACCCTGCGTCTTTGTAGTTTACGACTTTAAATGGTCACATAAAATCCAAATTGTTCAGATTTCAAATTTGGGTTTTGAACTTGAGTACGCTCGGGATGAACTTGAAAACAACAAATTCACCCCCATCTAAATCACTGAATTTATATTTTTAATATTTTATCGGGCAGCTTTTGGCTGACTATCCCTGATGGAATACGCAGTTATTTACAAATAAGTTTATGAAGCGAATTGTGCCCAGATGCACAATTTTCCACTGCCACAGATTCAACGAAGAGTAAGCAAAGATGAGCGATATGACTTCCCCTACTTCACAAGTAGCGGCTCTGATTAGCCGAGGCAAAGAGCAAGGTTACCTAACTTACGCTGAGGTTAACGATCATCTCCCAGACTCGATCACTGAAAGCGAACAGATTGAAGACATTATTCAAATGCTTCAAGACGTCGGTATTCCTGTGCACGAACGTGCACCTGAATCTGATGATGCAATGTTTGAAGGTGGTAATGAAGCTGCCGATGAAGTTGCGGAAGAAGAAGCCGCTGCTGTTCTTGCCTCTGTAGAAAATGAGCCTGGTCGTACCACTGACCCTGTCCGCATGTATATGCGTGAAATGGGTACTGTTGAACTGTTGACGCGCGAAGGCGAAATCAGTATTGCAAAACGTATTGAAGAAGGGATTCGTGACGTTCTTCACTCGATTGCTTACTGGCCAAATGCGGTTGAAGTGGTATTACAAGAATACAAAGATTATGAAGCGGGCGAACGTCGTCTTGCAGACATCCTTTCAGGTTATTTAGACCCTGAAACTGATGAAGCGATTCCAGAAGTTCTTGAAGAAGAGACTGAAATTGATGAAGAAGATGATTCTTCAACCAAGTCTACCAAAAATGTGAAATTGGATGATGACGAGGAAGAAGAAGAGTCTGAAAGTGATGACGATTCTGAAGGTGAATCTGGCCCAGATCCTGAAATTGCCAAAGCGCGTTTTGACGAACTAACTGCTGCTTGGAAAAACACCCGAACCATCATCGAGAAACATGGTCGTTCAAGCAAAGAAGCAGAAGACGCTTTAGAGTCACTTGCAACTGTGTTTATGATGTTCAAATTTACACCACGTTTATTTGACATCATTTCAGAAATGATTCGTGGTACACATGAACAAATCCGTACCTCTGAACGTGAAGTAATGCGCTATGCAGTACGTCGTGGTCGTATGGATCGTACTCAATTCCGTACCTCTTTCCCAGGTCAAGAGTCAAACTTTGCTTGGTTAGATGAACAAATTGCGAAAGCTTCGCCAGACCAAAAAGGCTATCTTGAAAAAGTACGCCCTGACGTTTTAGCGTTCCAACAAAAAATTGCAGACATTGAAAAAGATTTGGACCTTGATGTTAAAGGCATCAAAGAGATTTCAAAACGTATGGCTGTAGGCGAAGCGAAAGCACGCCGCGCGAAAAAAGAAATGGTTGAAGCGAACTTACGTTTGGTCATTTCGATTGCGAAAAAATATACCAACCGTGGCTTACAATTCTTGGACTTGATCCAAGAAGGTAACATTGGTTTGATGAAAGCGGTAGACAAGTTTGAATACCGTCGTGGTTATAAGTTCTCGACTTATGCAACGTGGTGGATTCGTCAGGCCATTACTCGTTCGATTGCCGACCAAGCACGTACCATTCGTATTCCAGTACACATGATCGAAACCATTAATAAGATCAACCGTGTATCACGCCAGCTTCTGCAAGAAATGGGCCGTGAACCAACACCTGAAGAACTCGGTGAACGTTTGGAAATGGATGAAGTTAAAGTGCGTAAAGTGCTGAAAATCGCCAAAGAACCAATTTCGATGGAAACACCGATTGGCGATGATGAAGATTCGCATTTGGGTGACTTCATTGAAGACAGCAACATCACTTCACCTGTCGATGCTGCAACGTCTGAAGGCTTAAAAGAAGCAACTCGTGAAGTGCTTGAAAACTTGACTGAACGTGAAGCGAAAGTATTGAAAATGCGTTTTGGTATCGACATGCCAACGGATCATACTTTGGAAGAAGTGGGTAAACAGTTTGACGTGACGCGCGAACGTATTCGTCAGATTGAAGCCAAAGCACTGCGTAAATTACGTCACCCTTCTCGTTCTGAACACTTACGTTCATTCCTAGAAAACGACTAATTGATACCGATACATTGGAGACTTGAAATTTAATCACGAGTCTCCATTAAGTATTTAAGAGCAACACCTAACGCCTGCAGTTTCGCAGGCGTTTGAAATAAGGGGGACTGACGCTCATGACTATGTTAGACCGTACACCATCACGTGAATTACAAGAACATCTTTGGGTATTCCCGATGGACTACCCAATCAAACTCATTGGCTTTGCCAGCACTGAGTTACATGTTGCAGTGGTTGAAATTTTAGTCAAACATTTTCCAGAGTTTGATGGTGAATCGATCCAAGTCCAGCCATCACGCACAGGTAAATACCATTCTTTAACTGCCCAATTGCGTTTTGAAGAATTAGAACAAGTTCATCAACTGTATGCAGACCTTGCAGCTTGTCCGTTAATTAAAACGGCGCTGTAATTCAAATGATGTATCAATGAGACACGCTTACGAGCGTGTTTTTTTGTGGCTAAATTTTTGATCTATTGAATTCAGCTTATTCACTAAAGAAATCCCCCTACACTATTGATCTTTTCTTTATAATTTCAGACATACTTTTTGTTTTATAAGGACGCAAGTGCCGTGTCAGATGCCGTTCTCAAACCACAACTCATTATTCGTCAGTTTGATAATTTAACTTCTTATGCTGACCGCTTTGTTGAAATGAAAACATTGACTGAACAACGGGATGCAGACACACCCGATGAACTTTGGATTTTGCAACATCATGATGTTCTCACTCAAGGTCAAGCTGGAAAACCTGAACATATCCTCATGAGCAGTAACATTCCTGTGGTACAAACGGATCGCGGGGGGCAAGTCACTTGGCATGGTCCTGGTCAGTTGGTGGCCTATTTTATGTTTGACCTCAACCGACTTGGTTGGAACGTCCGCACCTTGGTGTCTTATGCTGAAAACCTAATGATTGAGTTACTCAAAAAATATAACATTGAAGCCTATGCCAAACCTGATGCACCCGGCGTGTATGTCGATGGACGCAAGATTGGCTCATTGGGTTTTAAAATTCGTAAAGGCCGCAGTTATCACGGTTTGTCCTTAAATATTGATTGTGACTTATTTGGGTTTCACACCATTAATCCATGCGGCTATGCGGGCTTAGAAATGGTGCGTATCTCAGACCTCAAACCAGACTACCCGCACTTTGAAAACTTATGTGCCGACATTATTGAAACTTTACAGCACAGCGGTTACTTTAAAGAAGTTCAAGTACAGCATATATAAAGGCTTTGCTTTTCATGG
The DNA here is from genome assembly GCF_058599305.1 of Acinetobacter sp. CAU_H_S139_7. Taxonomy (NCBI): domain Bacteria; kingdom Pseudomonadati; phylum Pseudomonadota; class Gammaproteobacteria; order Moraxellales; family Moraxellaceae; genus Acinetobacter; species Acinetobacter sp. CAU_H_S139_7. The sequence continues at coordinate 815,712 of NZ_CM178651.1, read as the reverse complement.
AAAAATAAATTAGAGTATTTACTCTAAACTAATAATTATTTTTAGAAAGGACAACAGCGAGTGATTAACGTAAATTCAGTGAAACCCGCTCTGCAATTGACCTATGTCAAACTTATGATGGATGTAATTGGCCGAGGATTGGTCATGGCCAGCCAAGTCGATAGTGAAATTCAGCAAGAAGTTGCCAGATTTCCAGCCAATTTCACCTTATCGATGAATGTCTTTCCAAACGGCCCGGCTTTTTTAGCCAAAGTGACCGAAAACCATCAACTCGAACTACTTACTCCAGGAAGTTTAAAGGCAGATTTAACCATCACCTTTAAACATCTAAGCCATGCCTTTTTGGTGTTTTCATTTCAAGAAAGTACAGCACAAGCTTTTGCACACGACCGTATGATTGCAGATGGCGATATTTCCTATGCGATTCGCCTCGTCCGCTGTCTGAATAAAATGGAATCTTTGATTTTACCGAAAATGGTCGCTGAACTTGCCGTCAAAGAATACCCAACTGAATTAGGCTTAAAAGAAAAACTCACTGGTGCTGCAAATATTTATCTCAAAGTAGCCCAATCATATTTAAAACGGAGTGCATAACATGGCGAAGCCTTATTACGAATTTTTCTGTCCTGTAAAAGTGATCGCTGGTCATGCTGCTTTAGAACACATTCCATTTGAACTGGCAACATTAGGGGCAACCCGACCTTTAATCATTACCGACAAAGGTGTTCGTGCCAACAATTTACTGGCACCCATTGAAGCAGCATTTGAGTCTACCGATGCAGTTATTGGTGCAATTTTTGATGATGTTCCACCCGATTCAAGCTTAGAGACGGTGCGTAAAGCCGCCAATTTATATCGTGAACACCAGTGCGATGCGATTATTGCTGTCGGTGGCGGATCGGTGATTGATACCTCGAAAGCCACCAATATTTTGGTATCTGAAGGTGGTGATGACTTACTCAAATACTCTGGGGCACACAACCTACCTAAACCACTCAAACCCTTTTTTGTGATTCCAACCACATCAGGTACAGGGTCTGAAGTTACCATGGTTGCAGTGGTGTCTGATCCAGAGAAAAATGTCAAACTGCCTTTCGCATCGTACTATTTAATGCCGCATGCTGCGATTCTCGATCCACGCATGACCCAAACCCTGCCACCGCACTTAACCGCGATGACCGCAATGGATGCCATGACCCATGCCGTCGAAGCCTATACATGCATGGCACACAATCCGATTTCAGATGCCTATGCTACAGCTGCAATTAAGAAAGTCAGCAATCACTTGTTTAATGTGCTGGATAATCCAAGCGATGCCAACGGCCGCTTAGAATTGGCTCAAGCTTCGACCATGGCTGGCATTGCATTTTCAAACTCGATGGTGGGCCTTGTACACTCACTTGGACATGCCTTAGGTGCAGTGGCACACTTGCCGCATGGACTATGCATGAACCTGTTCCTCCCTTATGTGCTTGAATTTAACAAGGAAGTGAATGGAGACAAGATTGCAGAGCTCCTGTTACCACTTGCAGGGCCAGACATTTATGCGCAGACTCCTGCCCACTTACGTGCAGACAAAGCCATCAGCACATTACTCACCATGCGTGATCGCTTATTTACCCTAACCAAGTTACCCCGTACCTTGAGTGAAACAGGAAAAGTGACCTTAGAACAACTCGATGAGGTGGCAGAAAAGGCCCTCAACGATGGTTCAATCATTTACAACCCGAAAGAAGCCAGCTTAAAAGATTTAAAAGCAATTTTAGAAAAAGCTTGGTAATTCATAAAAAATCAGCCAATATAGCGACAATCTTAGCCTGATGCTTTTTTAAACATCGGGCTTTTATTTGCCATAAGGAATAATGCTTTCCTTATAACTATTGGCATAAAAACTGCTAAAAAATCTGAAAAAGTTACTGACAAAAGCGGCCAAATTAATGTAGATTGGCGCACTTTTGAAATTAAACACAGGGGGGATCGTTCGTCTCAAACGATCCTTATTAAACATGACTGATCCTTGATCAACGATTAAGAGGATAACGCCGTTGACTAATATTTCTGGGACTCAATCGGCAGCTAAACTGCAAAAAACGCTAGGTCTCTGGCACATCATTATTATTGGTTTAGCTTATATTCAACCAATGACATTATTTGATACTTTCGGTTTAGTATCAGAAGAAAGTCATTATCATGTACCAACGTCATATATCATTGCTTTAATTGCAATTTTATTCACGTCGATCAGTTATGGTCACATGATTCGTCGCTACCCTTCCTCGGGTTCAGCCTATACCTATGCGCAAAAGTCCATCCATCCGAATGTCGGATTTATGGTCGGTTGGTCATCATGGTTAGACTATTTATTGTCTCCAATGGTCAACATCATTCTTGCCGTGATTTACCTTGAAGCCTTATTCCCTGATGTAAACCATTGGGTCTGGGTGGTTGGTTTAACTGCATTTATGACCGCGGTCAACTTACGTGGTGCACGCTTCGTTGCAAACTTTAATGGTTTGATCGTTTTTGTACAGTTAGGTGTGATTGCTTACTTCACGTGGATGGTTTACAGCTTACTTGCTGGTGGCGTCAACGCAGATGGTACTTTGGTCAATGCAAAATATCAGTTATGGAGTTTAGAGCCATTCTGGAATGAGCTTACTTCACTGGGTGCCCTGATTACAGGTGCAACTTTGCTGTGCTTCTCATTCACAGGTTTTGACTCACTCAGCTCGCTGGCAGAAGAAACAAAAGATACCGAGAAAACACTACCTAAAGCGATTTTCTTAACGGCACTCTTGGCTGGTGTAATCTTTATTATCAGCACCTACTTCATGCAGATTTACTTCCCGAACGATCCAAAGACTTACTTTGAAGATGTTGCTGCAACACAGCCTGACATTTTACAAGCCGTCGGTGGCGTTGCGTTTAAAACGGTGGTGTTGTACTTTGCAATTGTGACTGTTATGGCATCAGGTATTTCGGCACATGCAGGCGTTTCACGCTTAATGTATGTGATGGGCCGCGATGGAGTGATTAACAAGAAGATTTTTGGTCATATTAGTCCGAAAAGCTTCACACCGTCTTATAACATTCTCATTGTAGGTGCTGTAGCATTAACCGCTGGCTTCATGGACTTAGACATCGTTATTTCGATGATCAGCTTCGGTGCATTAACTGCATTTACCTTTGTAAACTTATCGGTGATTTCAAGATATGCACTGCGTGATGGCCGCACAAAGAATATTAAAGATATCTTTAGCTTTGTGATAATTCCAATGTGTGGATTCCTCAGTATCTTTGCCATGTGGCTAGAGATTGAAGAAACCGCGTTGAAATTCGGTTTATGGTGGGCAATGTTTGGTATTTTATACTTAGGTTATAAAACCAAAGGCTTTAAGCAACCTGCACCACAACATAATGAATTTGACGATCCGCTCTAATCTTTCATTCAAAAGAAAAAGACGCCAAGTGCGTCTTTTTTCTTTTTCTAAACTACCGCTAAATAAACTAGCCCTTAAATTGCTTGGTTATTTTGGCAATGCGTTGTGCATAGGCTTTTGTGGTTTCGAGATCCCCTGTTGGGATTTCATCCGCACTTGCATCCGATGGTGATTGCACCAACAAGCCTACAGAACCACCCAAATTATTTACATCTTGACGGGTTGCCACTTTACTGTTGGCAGGCAATAAGCCCAAGCTTACCCAAATACCGCCATGCTGCGATGCAAGTGTTTGTAGTTGAATTAAAGTCACTTGCTTATCACCATTTAAGCTTGCACTATTGGTAAAGCCACCGAAAATTTTATCTTGCCATGCATGAGTAAACCATTTTTTTGAAGATGCATCGGCAAACTTTTTAAATTGCCACGGTGCAGTGCCCATATAAGTTGGTGCACCAAATACAATTGCATCAGATTGATCCAATGTCAGCCAATCTTGCTCTGGAATGTCTCCAGTTGGGTCAATCTCCACCAAATTTGCACCAATTTCTTGCGCAAAAGTTTGTGCAATCACTTTGGTATGTCCATAGCCTGAATAAAAAACCACTGAAATATTCGACATTTTAGTTTCCTCTTTGGAATTAGTTGATTGGCATCGCTGCGCCAATCATGATGCTGTGCCACGTAAAGCATTAAAAATAAACAGTATGAAATATCTTAAACACTTGCCTAATCGGGCTTGAGCTTCACATAACTTGCAACTTCAGCGCTTAGGCCCTGCTTCAACTGCTGGGTCTTTTCACCGACCAAAACTTCATAAGCATTTTGCTCGATGCCTTGAAAGATTTCTTGAGCTACTGTTTCTGGCGCAATCTTCGGAATGGGTAATGAACGAGTCAGATCGGTATCAATAAAACCCACATGCACCCCCATGACCTGAATATTAAATTGAGACAACCACTGACGACTTGAGTTGGTATAGGACCATGCTGCCGCTTTAGAAATGGCATAACTGGTCAAAACAGTGCTTGGCTCCCAAGATACATCCGAGAGAATATTGACCACATAAGCCTGTTGGTTCTTTTGCAAGATCGGAGCAAAAATTTGCGTCACCCGCATCAAACCCAATAAATTAGTTTCCAAAATCTTTTGCGTAGCCGCGATAATACTGGCATCGACAGGATGTTCATTCAAAAGCGCAATGCCCGCATTATTCACAAGAATCGTGGTATCTGCGCATTGTTCTGCTGCCTGTTGAATAGATGCTTCAACATTTACATCGAGTTGAATCGGGATAAGCCCCTCTTCCTGAAAGCTCCCAATCTGGCGCATACCCACATAAATCTTTTTAGCGCCCTGACGGCGGGCCTCCCGAGCGATGGCAAGTCCCAACCCACGATTTGCACCCGTAATAAAAACAACAGCCTCTGAAACTTTCATCATGTGATCCATCCAATTGCCAGTATCTTGCGAAAGCGTAGTCTGATGACAGCGCTGCATTAAGTCTATGTTTATGATACACTTATGAAACCTAGTATCAATTAGTTACCACTTGGTAACTGGTCTTATTGATTGTTTCAAATTAAGATAGAATGTAAAATGAGCATGGTTAGAAATGAATAAGCCAATGAAATTTAATATTTTTCATCCAGATTGTCCTGCTCGTCTTTTTTTTGAAAAATTTGCAGACAAGTGGATTTTATTGATTGTATATACGCTGGATCAAGAGTCGCAACACTTTAATGAGCTCAAGAAAAATGTTTTAGGTATTTCACCTAAAGTGCTGTCACAAAAATTAAAGATCTTAGAGCGCGATGGTTTTTTGACGCGAACCATTCATGAAGAAAACGTGATTCGAGTGGAATATGCGTTAACCGAGATTGGCAAAGACTTTGCTCAAAATGCCTATCAAATGAAAGATTGGGTCGAAGCCAATATGCTTAAAGTTTTAAAATCCAGAGCTGGATTCGATCAAAAGCTAGAAAAAATAGAGCCCGCTTAAGCGGGCTCTGTCATAGCAATTTGATCAAGCTAAAGGCTTAAAACCCTGCTGACGCCATGCTTCATACACAATCACAGCTGTCGCATTGGATAAGTTTAAACTGCGCGAGTTTTCAGCCATGGGCAAACGAATCCAATGCTCTTTTGGAAACAACATACGAACCTGATCAGGCAGACCACGCGTCTCAGGCCCCATGAGTAAAGCCACGGGACGATTCAAATCCGAAGTATGCGGCGTTTCCGTTCCTTTGGTGGTTAGAGGATAAATCGCGTTTATATCGACACCTTTTAGGGCTAAATTTGCTAAACACTCATCGAATGTTTCCCAAATTTGCATGCGCGCCCACTCATGGTAGTCCAAACCTGCACGTTTAAGTTTTTTATCATCCAGTTCAAAGCCGAGAGGCTTAACCAAATGCAGCTGCGCTCCAGTATTGGCACATAAACGAATGATATTGCCTGTGTTTGCAGGAATTTCGGGCTCGTATAAAACAACATGGATCACAGCTTTTCTCTACTCTTTCAATTTGGCAAAAGTTAATCTTGCCACTGTAATTGTTCACGCAAGCTTACTACATCACCAATGATGGTCAATGTAGGCGCTTGAATATGATTTTCTTCAACTTTTGATGCGATATCCGCTAAGGTCCCGACCACCACTTTTTGTTCTGACGTGGTACCTTTCGAGATCAAAGCAACGGGCATGTCTGGGCGCTGCCCATGCTCAATTAACTTTTCACAAATTTTTTCTAAACCGACCAAGCCCATGTACAGCACAAGCGTTTGATTCTGATAGACCAACTCATCCCACGGTAACTCAGGCGAACCTTCTTTTAAATGTCCCGTAAGAAAACGCACGCTTTGCGCATAATCGCGATGTGTTAAAGGAATACCTGCATAAGCCGAACAACCCGAAGCTGCTGTAATCCCTGGCACTACTTGAAATGGTACGCCCGCGGCAAAAAGCTCTTGAATTTCTTCACCACCACGACCAAAGATGAAAGGATCGCCGCCTTTTAAACGGCAAACACGTTGACCTTTTGAGGCAAATTCTACCAACAAAGCATTGATGCCTTCTTGCGGAACAGCATGGTTAGAACGGGCTTTACCCACATAAATTTTTGTTGCATCGCGACGGCAGAGTTCCATAATCGCAGGAGAAACCAAACGATCATAAATCACCACATCGGCTTGTTGCATCAAACGCAATGCTTTGAGGGTCAGCAACTCAGGATCACCTGGACCTGCACCAACCAAATATACCTCACCTTTCGGTGTTTTCCACTCCAACAGCGCTTGCTCGATTAAACGATCTGCTTCTACAAGATTGTCATGAAAAACCTGTTCTTTCAGGGGACTTGCATATAAGTCTTCCCAAAAAACACGGCGCTCATCAGGATTAGAAATCTTCGCTTTCACCGCTGCACGCCATTTTCCTGAAAACTCAGCCAGCTTACCCATGCCATGTGGAATACTGGTTTCAAGCTGGGTTCGAATTTGGCGAGATAAGACGGGGGATGTACCATTGCTGGCCACTGAAATCACCAAAGGCGAACGATCGACAATAGCAGGAACCATGAAACGGCAATGCGGTGGATCATCAACACTGTTGACCAGTATTTTCAGCGCTTCACAGTCCTCAAAGACTTGAGTATTCACCGCATAATCATCTGTTGCAGCAATCACTAACCGATAGTCATTGAGTTGAATCTGCGCAGGATATAGCGCTTGGATATATTGCCCTTGGCTTTCTTCAACCAGTTGCAATAAATTTGCATCAATATCAGGAGCAATGATATGAATCACTGCCCCTGCTTTATGTAACAACACTGCCTTACGGTAAGCAATATGCCCACCACCGACAATCAGACAAGGTTGCTGCTGCAACTTTAAAGAGATTGGAAAAATATCCACACACGACCTCAATGAGTTTTATCTGACAGTCTTAAAGCAATTATTGTGCACAAAACTGTGCAGTACATCGACTTTATTAGTCAATGTACTCAGCACCGCCCATATATGGACGAAGCACGGTTGGGATTTCAATCGAACCATCAGCACGTTGGTAGTTTTCCATGACCGCAAGTAAAGTACGACCCACAGCCAAACCTGAACCATTCAGCGTATGCACAAATTCAGTTTTCTTTTGGTCTGCACGGTAACGTGCTTTCATACGACGCGCTTGGAAGTCGCCCATGTTTGAACATGAAGAAATTTCGCGATACGTATTCTGACTTGGTACCCAAACTTCAAGATCGTAAGTTTTAGTCGCACCGAAGCCCATATCACCACCACAAAGGATGATCTTACGGTACGGCAAACCAAGTGCTTTCAAGATCCCTTCAGCATGTCCTGTAAGCTCTTCAAGCGCTTGCATTGAGTCTTCAGGCTTAACAACTTGCACCATTTCAACTTTGTCGAATTGGTGCTGACGAATCAAACCACGTGTATCACGACCGTATGAACCTGCTTCACTACGGAAACATGGCGTATGCGCTGCATATTTCAGTGGTAAACGGTCTGCATCAATGATTTCATCACGCACGAAGTTAGTTACAGGCACTTCCGCAGTTGGAATGAGGTAATACTCTTTTTCACCTTGTAATTTGAATAAATCTTCTTCAAATTTAGGCAATTGGCCTGTACCACGGAGTGAATCAGCATTGACTAAATACGGCACATAAGCTTCGGTATAACCATTTTCCAAAGTATGCGTATTCAACATGAACTGGGTAATCGCACGTTGTAAACGAGCAAGTGGTCCTTTGAGCACGCTGAAACGAGAACCTGTCAATTTGGTCGCTGTTTCAAACTCAAGACCGCCCATCCACTCACCTAAGTCAGTGTGATCTTTAATTTCAAAGTCAAACGTACGCGGCGTACCCCATGTGAGGATTTCCACGTTATCGCTTTCGTCTTTTCCTTCAGGAACAGACTCATCTGGCAAGTTTGGAATGCTGAGTGATTTCGCTTCAAGTTCAGCTTGTAATTCAGACAAAGCGACTTCTGCAGCTTTGATTTCATCACCAATCGCTGACATACGCGTCATAATTTCAGATGCATCACCACCAGCTTTTTTAATTTGGCCAACTTGTTTTGCACCCGAATTACGTTCAGCCTGAAGAGATTCAGTTTTGGATTGAATCTCTTTACGGCGAGCTTCTAGTGATGCCCATTCTTCAACATTCAGTTGTACACCACGTTTTGCTAAGGCTAAATTTACAGCCTCAATATTATTTCTGAGTAATTTCGGGTCGATCATAGCCAATCTTTTGCAAAGAAAAAAACTGGCTATAGTGTAAGCGCTTCAAGCCGAAAAATACAGTCACGCGATCACTAGCTGTGGCTTATTACAGCAATTTTCATGGCTTTTCTTTGCTCGCTTTTTCTCGTTCAGCGGCATAATCGACAAAACTTGGCAAATATTCCGCCTTAATTAAGCCGCTGGCTTGTTGATACGGTAAAACCAATTCAGACATCCCTTCTGCATAAGAGGCTAATTCATATAAGGGATAGACGAACACCACACCTTTGGCACTCATATAATAATTGTCAGTCAGCTTCAATTGCTCACGTGAAATATTATGATCGGACAGCCACATGCTATTGGCACTATATAATGCATCTAATAATTGAGACTCCGTCTTATCCACCACGATATCACTCAGCGCAACCCGTTTTTTAATTGCCAAATCTAAGGTGATGTATTCGTTGTGATACATGCCATGCGCGGCACGCGCTGGGTAGTGATAATACATCAAGACAAAATCAGCATATTTTCCACGCTGCGCCACATAACGGACATCAGACAAAGTTTCACTGAGCATGTTTTCATCGATCTGTGGCTTTGCTTGCTTCGAGCTTTCAAATGCCACAGGATTGGCTTTTTTCATCCGTTCATCAAAATATTGATTGATCCATGGGACATTGGTGTCCAAGCTGTACAGCTGGTATTGGGTACATCCTTCCTCATCACAAGCAATAGAACGCGCCAATTGTAATGGTCGAACTTTTGTCTCAATCAGTGGCAAAGTCTGTGTGACTTGAGTTGGTTTAGCTGTCTCTTCACTTTTTGCAGCATTACTGTCATTTTGTGGCTGACATGCGCTGAGCAATCCCGCGCACAACATCATTGCGAAGACAGATCCAATTTTATTGTTATGAAGTAATATCATGATTTACCCGCAGTTAAGTATTCAATAGCACAGACTATACAAAGCACAGCCATAACTTCCCACCACGTTATGTAACTGAACTTGATCTAATAAAAAACCACCCGAAGGTGGTTTTGAACAACAGACTCATATTATTGGTCAATAATGTCTGTGCCTTTAGGCGGAGTAAAATTAAAGGTTGAAGCTGGAATATTGATATTTACCTTAGTGTTATTAAAACGCACATAGGTTGTTTGTCCCAAAGAATCTTCTAAGATCATTAGCGTTGGCGCATTTTTCGCACCAAAACTGATCGTTAAACTTTGAAACGCACCATCATCGCTTTTTGGGTACAGGGTATAGTAAGTTTTGCTCTGATTTGGTTGCGTAATACGGTATGACTTACGAATCTGTTCCGTATTCCCTGACAATAATAGTGCAGGGGTATTCGCAACCTGTTCATCTAAAGTTTGACGAACTGCTTGCTGTAAGTCTGGATCATAAATCCAAACCGTTTTGCCCGAAGTTACAATAGTTTGTTTCGCAGGGCTTGTGGTTTCCCAATAGAATTTCCCTGGACGCTCAACTTTCATCACCCCTTTAAAGGTCTGATTCATATGCTGAGCAGATAAACCTTGTTTCTTCGGTGCTTTAGATGAATTTGTGACTTTGGTGGTTTGCTCAAAGTTAGAACTGATACTTTGAATACCACTCAACTGTTTCACTAAACTCGTCGTCGCCTGTTGCTCCGATGCTGCAACCGGAGCTGCAAATACTGTACTGCTCATAACAGGGCCAAGTGTTACTACACCTACTGTCATTGCACATAAAGTCTTACGAAGCATTTTCATAATCTCACCTTTTATAATTTGCGCAGTCGCAATTTGTTAGATGAGCTATCTTAAATCAAATTTGATGGCTAATAATTGAGAATATAAGAAGATTTGTATATTTATTGGTGCTTAATGTTGTGAAATATCCATCATGATGAAGATCAGATGTGCTCTTTACATATAGAAAAGCCTCTGAATGTGCAGAGGCTTTTCTAACTGAGGTTAAGAATTATCACTGTCATTTCCATTGCCAACCAATTGCTGCACCTGCACCGAAATCACCTTCACTATTGGTTGTCACAGCTACTTTGTATACATATTTGTTACTTTCAGTCACACCGCTGAGACCAAAAGCATAACCTTGCTCACCTTCCCATGTACCCACGCCGGCACTAAACATATTGTAGCCAGCATCTGTCGGTTGCGGTAAAGATGCTATTGCAATACTTGATGCTACTGCTGCATAGGTTCGATCTTCTAGTTCTCGCATGTCTCGGTTCAAGGCATTTACACGACTATCGGTATAAGCATTCGCTTGATTAAGGGCTTGCTGTCCAACTTGGTTCACATAAGTTTTTGCTTCATTCAGAATGTAAGTATCCGCAGCATCCATCACTTCTTTAGAAATCCCATTGGTACCGTTTGTGCCTTTAAGGCTGGCCAACCATTGAGTAATGCTACCGTCAAAGCCATTACCAACTGCAACGTCATAAGCACTAAAGCCTGTTGCGCCAGTCATTCCAGTATTACCCATATCGCCTTTTAAGCTAGCGAGCCATTCGGTGATAGTTCCGTCAAAACCATTTACCTGCGCAACTTGATAAGCATTATATCCTGTAGCTCCTGTGACACCTTGGAGGCCTTGTTCACCTTGTGCTCCAGTATCACCTTTGGCTCCAGTAGCACCTGTTGCTCCGGTATAACCTCTGTCACCCTTATCGCCTTTGTCGCCTTTATCACCTTGTGCGCCTGTAGCACCCGTTGCTCCAGTATCACCCTTTTCACCTGGGATACCTTACGGCCCCTCTGGACCTATTGGTCCTTGTGGACCCATAGGACCTGGAGTTCCAGAACCATGTCCATGTCCGTTACCATTGCCATTTCCATGCCCGTTGCCATTACCATGTGACCCATGACCATACCCATTTCCGTTACCATGTGACTCGTGCCCTTGTCCTTGCCCTTGATGATTATCTCCCTGAGTTGCCCATGCTGCATTCCCCATGGCCAATAAAATACTCAACAACAATAATTTCGGAGTAAGTCTCAGATTAGCAACAACGCTCTCGCTCTCAATGTTTGATCTATGAGAAATGCGCAGCACTGTCTCTTTCATCATATGGTTTTGTTCAATTTGACTGTCTTGTTTTACAACAGAAACCATATGGCAGCAGGATTTTCCCAAGACTTTTGTGAATATTTTGTTCATATCTGTCTGCCTTTCTTTTAGTTTTGGTTTTGTTTTTCTATTACACTCTTATTTTTTGTGATATACATCACCATTTATTGGTATTTAGTGCTTTATCTCAAAATATAAAAACACAAGAAAAATAAGCTAACAATATGAATAGACGAAAAAAAAACCCACAAAATGTGGGTTTTTTTACTATTAAAACTTACGCTTCAACAGTTACGTAGCGACGGCCAAACTGACCTTTCACTTCGAATTTTACTACGCCGTCAGCGGTTGCAAACAAAGTATGGTCACGGCCCATACCAACGTTTTGACCTGCGTGGAATTCTGTACCACGTTGACGAACGATAATGTTACCAGCAGTCACAGATTGACCGCCGTACATTTTAACACCTAACATTTTAGGATTCGAATCACGACCGTTTTTAGTCGAACCACCGGCTTTTTTAGTTGCCATGTCTATTTACTCCTCGTAATTAGCCTGAAATAGCTGTAATTTTCAACTCAGTGAACCATTGACGGTGACCTTGTTGTTTACGGTAGTGTTTACGACGACGCATTTTTACAATACGGATTTTGTCGTGACGACCATGGCTAACTACTTCAGCAGTTACAGTAGCGCCAGCAACAACTGGAGCACCGATTTGAATGCTGTCACCATTTACTAGCATTAATACGTCATCAAACGTAATAGTTGCGCCAGTTTCAGCTTTCAACAATTCAACTTTAAGGGTTTCACCCTCTACAACACGGTGCTGTTTACCACCGCTTTGGATTACTGCGTACATAATGTACTCCAAACATGCCCGTGTCGTCGTGCCGATAAAGGAAGATATCGATCTTAATACGAACGCCACTGGGGTTAATCAAGGGCAAGGATTTTAAGTGATATTGACTCAAACAACAAGAGATTTGCCGAACTTATTAGACTAAATTAACGATTATTTAATAATCGAGAAAAACTCAATCAACAAATTACAGTTCAACTCTGGCTTGACTTTGCTTACAATGAAATAGATTTTTAAAATCAATCCGCTATAGTATGGATGAATTGATTTTTAAAATGTAAATAAGCCTACAAATGCAGTACGCTTATACATTGGGGAAATAAGGAACTGTCTTTCGTAAAATATAGCCTCGCACGCTAGCGAGTCTTATTTATGATTGAAATGAATCATTTAGACATGTATCCCTATTTACACAATACTGGTAATGCTGATTTTTATCACTTTATATAGATGAGGCCGCTCTTCAAATGACCATCGACTTTAAGCAAGATATTCTCGCCCCTGTAGCTCAAGACTTTGCCACGATGGACACATTTATTAATGAAGGCATTACCTCTAAAGTGGCATTGGTCATGGCGGTGAGTAAACATGTGGTTGAAGCAGGTGGTAAACGCATGCGTCCCATTATGTGTTTATTGGCTGCCAAAGCCTGTGGTGCAGAAGACCTGGAACGCCAGCGTAAACTTGCTGCCATCATTGAAATGCTGCATACCGCAACCTTAGTTCATGATGATGTGGTCGATGAATCTGGCTTACGTCGTGGTCGCCCAACGGCCAATGCGACTTGGAACAATCAGACCGCAGTACTGGTTGGTGACTTTCTAATTTCACGTGCATTTGATTTATTGGTCGATCTCGGTGATATGACCTTACTCAAAGATTTTTCTACAGGGACTTGTGAAATTGCCGAAGGTGAAGTGCTACAACTTCAAGCACAGCACCAACCTGAAACCACAGAACAAACTTATTTAGATATTATTCACGGTAAAACGTCACGTTTATTTGAACTGGCAACTGAAGGGGCTGCCATTCTTTCTGGGACACCGCAGTACCGTGAACCACTACGTTTATTTGCAGGCCACTTTGGCAATGCCTTTCAAATCATTGATGATATTTTAGATTACACCTCAGATGCTGAAACATTAGGTAAAAATATTGGCGATGATTTAATGGAAGGCAAACCGACTTTGCCGTTAATCTCAGCATTGAAAAATACAACGGGTGAAGAACATGACATTGTTCGTCGAAGTATTGCGACAGGTGGAACAACAGATCTTGATCAAGTCATTGCTATCGTAAACAGTTCTGGCGCACTAGATTACTGTCGACAACGGGCGCATGAAGAAACCGAAGCCGCACTTCAAGCATTACAGGCTTTACCTGACAGCCAATATCGTCAAGCACTGGTCAATTTAACCCAACTGGCTTTACATCGAATTCAATAACAAATGATGCTTTAAAATGTTTTTAACTTGCCTATGCATATAAAATTTAATGATCTGTTTTTTCAAATGCAGCAACAGCTTGAGCAACCTCAAGCTGTTTTAAATGATCAACTTTTAATTGAGTTGGTGGAGCGTATTCGTCCAACGGATGCGTATCAAATCGATGAAATCCATCAAAAATTTCAAGCGCTCATTCAAGCATTACTCATCACTCCCGATGCCGCATCGACCTTACAAAGCTTTGTGCTGCGGCTTATTTCCCAATATAAACAAACCAGTCTTTATGCCGACACAGGCATATTGTCTTTAGATGGGTTTTGGAATCAATTGTCACAGCGTTTAGGGGCACATTTTCTTCCGCTGATTAATGACGAAACTCAACTACAGGATTTAGTCCGTCGCGTTTTCCCCAATCGAAGTGATAAATATTGGCTCGATAACATCCGGGACAGTGACTGGCTACAACTACTGAACCTGCTCAATCACGGGCATGCCAATCAAACAGAAAAAGTCAAAATTCGCAGTGAAGTGGTTAAAGCCATCACGGTGCTGTCTTATAGGATAAGTGGTATTGGTTTATATCCAGAGTTTATTAATGCGCATCCTGAGCTGACCGAATATGAATCGCCTTTTTTAGTGCAGAACCGCGAAATTGTCGAATTCATTCAACAGTATAAAAAGGCACATCAAGACGCAGAAACCTCGAGTGTGGTTGCCCCACCCGACGCTTCTCAAGCGCTGGTCATGATTGAGCAGTGTCGTGATGTGGTATTGAAAATTCGTCGTGCGACTAGACGTATTGGAGTCAGTGTCAGTTTAACCTATCTGATTTCCTTACTTGAGCAATGCTTAGACCGCGTCGAACTGTTGCTCAATTTAATTGTAGAAGAAGGCGAAGTACACTATGAAGCGGTGAGTATGCTCTTGGTCGATATTACCGCTGCGATTTATAGCGAACGCAGCGTACGCTCTCTACTGACGACCAATAGTGAATTGATTGCTTTGCAGGTGACTGAAAATGCCAGTAAAACGGGCGAACACTATGTAAGTACAGACAAACAAGGCTTTTTAGCCATGTATAAGTCCGCAGCGGGTGCAGGAGTTATTATTGCCATTATGGCAACGCTCAAAACCTTGTCGGCACGTATGGTCATGGCACCACTCATGCAAGCCTTTATTTACAGTATGAATTACTCACTAGGTTTTATGCTGATTCATGTCTTGCACTTTACTGTAGCGACCAAACAACCCGCAATGACTGCTGCAGCCCTTGCAGCAACAGTACAACACCGCAAAGGTTCTAAAACCGCGCAAATTGCTGAATTAGCAGCATTGATTATCAATATTATCCGTACCCAGTTCATTGCTATTTTGGGAAATATCTCGATTGCCATACCCGTTGCCGCCTTTATTACATGGGCATGGGCAACGGGCATGCATGAACCACTACTCAACCATGCAAAAGCGGCGAAAGTCTTACATGACTTAAACCCTTTTACCTCTTTGGCCATCCCACATGCCGCGATTGCGGGTGTCTGTTTGTTTTTATCAGGACTTTTAGCAGGCTATTTTGACAATATGGCGGTTTATCGCAAAGTCGGTCCACGCTTAAAAGCACACCCTCGTCTCAAAACAATTATGGGACAAGAACGGCTCGATAAATTTGCAGGCTATATAGAACGTAACTTAGGTGCGCTGGCGGGTAATTTTCTATTCGGTATTATGCTAGGAAGTATGGGAACCATTGGTTATATTTTGGGTTTACCCCTAGATATTCGCCATATTGCCTTTGCTTCAGCAAACTTCATTCAAGGCCTGATGAATATTAATGGTAGTCCTGAGATTGGCTTGATTATTGTATCTTTCCTCGGGGTACTCGCTATTGGTCTGACGAACTTATTTGTCAGTTTTACTCTCACGATTATTGTGGCTTTACGTGCACGTCGGGTACGTTTTGAACAGTGGAAACCGTTAGCAAAATTGGTTTTAACCCATTTTCTAACGCGACCAAGTGACTTCTTTTGGCCACCCAAAGTACCTCTTGAAGTTGATGAAAGTTCGAACAATACAAAACACCATACAAAATGATTTTGTACCGATTTTGAGCTCTTGTTACACTGTGAACAAAATTTTATACATGATTAATCAACACTTGAATTAAAGTGTACTGATGAGTACACTTTAACCCAGTAAATAACCGCGCTTAAATCGGTTGAAATGACACGAGTTCCAGCATGCCTTACTTGTTGCTTTTTATCGGTATTATTTTATTTATAATCAGTGCATTAGCTCTAAGCATTCAACCACTCACAGCTTTAGATCTGGCGATGGTCGAATATTTCAGCACATTAAGAACTGAGCATATAGATAAACTTGCAATACTTTTATCGGCACTCGGTGGCATGCCGTTTGTATTATTTCTAACCACTCTATGGTGTTTCCATCGTGCATGGTATAAAAAGTATAGAGATGTTGTTTTTATTGGTTTAGGCGTTGTTGGAAGTATTGCTTCTGCTTGGCTACTTAAATTTCTAATTTCAAGACCACGCCCACCAGAAATGTTTCACCTAGTGACGAGCTATGGTGCTTCCTTTCCGAGTGCGCACAGTATGTATGCTGCCACTTTGGCGTGTCTTGCCATTTTCTTAAGTCGACCATTTTCTGCACATCGTCATGTTGTATGCATTGCTCTTTTATGGATGCTGATGATGGGAATTTCAAGAGTCTATCTTGGAGTACATTTCCCATCCGACGTTCTCGCAGGTTGGAGCATTAGTATTATCTGGATTTCACTGCTTTACATCTTGTGTGGCAGATATACCCAATTAAATACACATTATTTTTAGATAAGAATCTAATCGAGGTGGAACAATGATGACGGCAAAGCTTTGGGCCCCAGCCCTTACCGCTTGCGCATTAGCAACGAGTATTGCACTTGTTGGTTGTAGCAAAGATCCAAAGGATGCGCAGCAAGCTGGCGCTTCTCAACAAATGCCACCTACTGAAGTCGGTGTCATTGTTGCACAACCGCAAAATGTAGAACAATCTGTAGAGTTATCTGGCAGAACCACGGCATTTGAAATCTCTGAAGTTCGCCCACAAACGAGTGGGATCATTCTAAAACGTTTGTTTGCGGAAGGCAGTTATGTACGTGAAGGTCAGGCACTTTATGAACTTGATTCTCGTACCAACCGCGCAACATTTGATAATGCCAAAGCAGCATTATTACAACAAGAAGCGAATTTAAGCACACTCAGAACCAAACTGAATCGTTATCAACAACTGGTTTCAAGCAACGCTGTTGCGAAACAAGACTATGACGACTTAGTGGGTCAAGTGAATGTCGCTGAAGCACAAGTGGCAGCAGCACGTGCACAAGTTAAAAATGCTGAAGTAGACTTAGGTTACTCAACCATCCGCTCTCCAATTTCAGGTCAAACCAACCGCTCTACAGTTACTGCGGGTGCTTTGGTGACTGCAAACCAAACAGAACCATTGGTGACGATTCAACGTTTAGACCCGATCTATGTTGATATCAACCAATCAAGCTCTGAACTTCTTCGTTTACGTCAACAATTGAGTAAAGGTAGCTTAGACAGCAGTAACAACACGCGTGTGAAGCTGAAACTTGAAGATGGCAGTGACTATCCAGTCGAAGGTCGTTTAGCGTTCTCTGATGCCAGTGTCAATCCAGATACAGGGACTGTGACGATTCGTGCGGTGTTCCCGAACCCGAATCACTTGTTGCTTCCTGGTATGTTTGCCAATGCACAAATCGTTCAAGGCGTAATCCCGAATGCGATGTTAGTGCCGCAAATTGCGGTGACTCGCACACCAACAGGTCAAGCGATGGCAATGATTGTGAATGACAAAGGCGTAGTAGAGCCTCGTCAAATCACCACAGTTGGCATTCAAGGCCAAGACTGGATTGTGACTGAAGGCCTTAAAACAGGTGAAAAAGTTATTGTTGACGGAATAGCGAAAGTTAAAGCTGAACAGAAAGTTGTTGCGAAACCGTATCAACCTAAAGCAGCAGCACCTCAAGCTCCAACAACGGATGCTAAAAAGACAGAAGCTGGTGCAAAAACTGAACAAAAAGCTACTTCAAATACATAAGGGGTAGACGAATATGGCTCAATTTTTCATTCATCGCCCTATTTTTGCTTGGGTGATTGCACTGGTGGTTATGTTGGCGGGGGTTCTTTCGCTAACTACAATGCCTGTTGCTCAATATCCAACAATTGCACCACCAGTGGTGACAATTGCTGCAACTTATCCAGGTGCTTCTGCACAAACTGTTGAAAATACTGTAACGCAAATCATTGAACAACAAATGAATGGTTTAGATGGTTTACGTTACATTTCATCTAACAGTGCGGGTAATGGTCAAGCGTCAATCAACTTGAACTTTGAACAAGGGGTTGATCCAGACATTGCACAGGTTCAAGTTCAGAACAAATTACAATCTGCAACAGCGCTTTTACCTGAAGATGTACAACGTCAAGGTGTGAAAGTGACTAAGTCTGGCGCAAGTTTTATGCAAGTACTTGCATTTTACTCTCCAGATGGAAGTCTTTCTGGGGCGGACATTAATGACTATGTAAACTCAAACATCTCTGAACCGCTGAGCCGTGTTGCAGGTGTTGGTGAACTTCAAGTCTTTGGTGGTCAATATGCGATGCGTATTTGGCTAGATCCAGCGAAAATGAACAGTTTGCAAGTGACACCAAGTGACATTGCTGCTGCAATTCGTGCTCAAAACGCTCAAGTGGCTGTAGGTCAGTTAGGCGGTGCACCTTCTGTACAAGGTCAAGTGCTGAATGCGACTGTCAATGCGCAAAGTATGTTGCAAACACCTGAACAATTTAAGAATATATTTCTAAAAAATACATCTTCTGGTGCTCAAGTCCGTTTGAGTGATGTTGCGCGTGTTGAACTCGGGTCAGATAACTATCAGTTCGACTCTAAATTTAATGGTAAGGCTGCTGGCGGTGTTGCGATTAAACTGGCAACTGGTGCAAATGCACTAGATACAGCAGCGGCTGTAGAAAAGCGCCTCAGTGAACTTCGTAAAAACTACCCAAATGGTTTAAAAGATCAACTGGCTTATGACACCACACCGTTTATTGAACTTTCGATTAAGAGTGTTGTTAAAACCTTAATTGAAGCGATCATTTTGGTCTTTATTGTGATGTTCCTGTTCTTACAGAATTGGCGTGCCACAATTATTCCAACATTGGCTGTTCCAGTGGTTGTATTGGGCACATTTGCTGTCATTAACATCTTCGGTTTCTCAATCAACACGCTCACCATGTTTGCGATGGTCTTAGCGATTGGTTTATTGGTTGATGACGCAATTGTCGTGGTGGAAAACGTAGAACGGGTAATGCAAGAAGAACACCTCGACCCTGTAGCTGCGACCGAAAAATCAATGCAACAGATTTCTGGTGCCTTGGTCGGTATTACCAGTGTATTAACTGCGGTATTTGTACCGATGGCATTCTTTGCAGGTACAACCGGTGTTATTTACCGTCAGTTCTCGATTACGCTAGTTACCGCAATGATTTTGTCACTGATCGTGGCATTAACCTTCACCCCTGCCCTGTGTGCAACCTTGTTAAAACAACACGATCCGAATAAAGCAGAAAGTAATAATATTTTTGCGCGTTTCTTCCGTTGGTTTAACAGCAGCTTTGAAAAGCTATCCGTAAAATACCAAGGTGGTGTCAACCGTATGACCCATCATAAAGTATTTTCTGGTGTGGTTTATTTACTGGTGATTGCAGGCTTAGTTGGCCTATATAAAGCTTTACCATCCTCATTCTTGCCTGACGAAGACCAAGGCGTCGTCATGACTTTAGTTCAGCTTCCACCAAGTGCAAGCCTTGAACGTACCGATAAAGTCATCACCACAATGACAGACTATTTCATGAATAAAGAAAAAGAACATGTAGAGTCCATCTTTACTGTTTCTGGTTTCTCATTCACAGGTGTTGGTCAAAACGCAGGTCTTGCCTTTATCAAGCTGAAGGACTGGAGTGAGCGTACGACACCTGAGTCGCAAATTGGTGCCATCATCCAACGTGGTATGGCATTGAATATGATCGTGAAAGACGCCTCTTACATCATGCCATTACAGTTACCTGCAATGCCTGAATTAGGTGTATCTGCTGGTTTTAACATCCAGTTAAAAGATGCAAGTGGTCAAGGTCATGAGAAATTGATTGCTGCACGTAATGCTATTTTAGGTATGGCTGCACAAGACAAACGTCTTGCAGGCGTCCGTCCTAATGGTCAAGAAGATACGCCTCAGTACCAAATCAATATTGATCAAGCGCAAGCGGGTGCAATGGGTGTCAGCATTGCGGATATCAATACAACCATGAGCATGGCTTGGGGTGGTACCTATATCAATGACTTCGTTGACCGTGGCCGTGTGAAAAAGGTATATGTCCAAGGTGAAGCGAATACACGTATGATGCCTGAAGACTTGAACAAGTGGTATGTGCGTAATAGTAGTGGCACGATGGTTCCATTCTCAGCATTTGCAACAGGCGAATGGACTTATGGTTCACCACGTCTAGAGCGTTATAACGGTGTATCTTCTGTAAACATTCAAGGTACTCCAGCACCGGGCGTAAGTTCGGGTGATGCAATGCTCGCGATGGAAGAAATTATTGGTAAGTTACCATCTATGGGCTTACAAGGTTTCGACTATGAATGGACAGGCTTATCTTTAGAAGAACGTGATTCGGGCAATCAAACAGCTCCGCTGCTTGTTCTTTCAATGCTTATCGTCTTCTTATGTCTTGCCGCATTGTATGAAAGTTGGTCTATCCCTGTTTCAGTATTGCTAGTTGTACCACTCGGTATTCTTGGTGCATTTGCACTGACATGGTTAGGTATGATCATTAAGGGCGATCCAAACTTATCGTTCAACATCTACTTCCAAGTTGCGATTGTTGCCGTGATTGGTCTTTCTGCGAAAAATGCGATCTTGATCGTAGAGTTTGCAAAAGAGTTGCAAGAACAAGGTGAAGACTTGTTTGATGCAACCCTTCATGCTGCAAAAATGCGTTTACGCCCAATTATCATGACCACCCTTGCATTCGGTTTTGGTGTCCTTCCGCTTGCCCTTTCAACAGGTGCTGGTGCAGGTAGCCAACACTCGGTAGGCTTTGGTGTCCTTGGTGGTGTAATTAGTTCTACACTGTTGGGTATTTTCTTCATTCCAGTATTCTTTGTTTGGATTCGTAGTATTTTCAAATACAAACCTAAGAAACAAAATAATCAGGAGCAAACATCGTGATGCAAAAAGTATGGTCTATTTCAGGTCGTAGCATTGCGGTATCTGCACTTGCGCTTGCTTTGACTGCATGTCAAAGCATGCGTGGTCCAGAACCCGTCGCTCAAGCGGATATCCCAACAGGATATATTGGTTCAACGACAGGTCCATCTGTTGCAGAACAAGGCTATAAAGACTTTTTTGCTGATCAGCGTTTAGTCCAAGTCATCGAGTTAGCACTAGCCAATAACCGTGACCTCCGTACGGCGACTTTAAATATTCAACGTGCTCAGCAAGCGTATCAAATTAGCGAAAACAACCAACTGCCAACCATTGGTGCAAGTGGTAGTGTGCTTCGCCAAGATACACTCAGCAGCAAACCTATGACAACCTATAATGTTGGCCTTGGCGTAACTGCGTATGAGTTAGACTTTTGGGGTCGTGTTCGTAGCTTAAAAGACAATGCTTTAGACAGCTATTTAGCGACTCAAAGTGCACGTGATGCAACACAAATTTCGTTGATTGGTCAGGTTGCGCAAGCATGGCTGAGCTATTCGTTTGCCAATGCCAACTTAAAACTGGCAGACCAAACCTTAAAAGCACAGCTTGAATCATACAATCTGAACAAAAAACGTTTTGATGTCGGTATCGATAGCGAAGTCCCTGTACGTCAAGCGCAAATTTCGGTTGAAACCGCACGTAATGACGTTGCGAACTACAAGACTCAACTTGCACAAGCACAGAACTTACTCAACCTGTTGGTGGGTCAGCCTGTTCCTGCAAACTTATTGTCTCCTCAACCTGTGAAACGCATTACCCAAAGTACGGCGTTGACAGCGGGCTTACCAAGCGACTTGTTAAATAACCGTCCTGATATCCGTGCTGCGGAATATCAATTGTCTGCTGCGGGTGCCAACATTGGTGCGGCAAAAGCACAGTTGTACCCAACTATCAGCTTAACGGGTACGGCAGGTTATGCATCGACAGATTTAAGCGATTTGTTTAAATCAGGTGCCTTTGTATGGTCACTTGGCCCAAGCTTGGATATTCCAATCTTTGACTGGGGCACACGTCGTGCCAATGTGAAGATTTCAGAAACTGACCAAAAAATTGCGTTGTCAGATTATGAAAAAACCATTCAAACCGCTTTCCGCGAAGTGAATGATGCCTTGGCAGTACGTGAAAATATTGGTGACCGTCTAGCAGCGCAACGTCGTCTGGTAGATGCAACCAACACCTCCTATAAGCTTTCAACGGCCCGCTTCCGTGCAGGTATCGATAACTACCTGACTGTACTTGATGCACAACGTACATCGTACTCGGCGGAACAAGGGTTGTTATTGCTTGAACAAGCAAACTTAAACAACCAAGTTGAAGTGTATAAAACCCTCGGTGGCGGAGTAAAAGTCAATACGTCTGATCAAGTGGTGAAACAACCTTCATCTTCAGATGTGAAATACAACAAAACAGCAAACTAAGGTTTGCAACATCAAAAGCTCACTTAGGTGGGCTTTTTTATTGCTTTTTGCTGGGCTTTTTCCTATCTTCAAAGATAATCAAATCATTTGAATATTGAACATTATGCTTTTAAGTAACCTTGAGTCTGTTCCTGGACATCGCATTTCTCAACAACTGGATGTGGTCTACGGCAGTACGGTTCGGAGTAAACATGTCGGGCGCGACTTTTTGGCAGGGTTAAAAAATATTGTCGGTGGTGAGCTCACTGCCTATACCGAGCTTTTAGAAGAATCCCGCCAAGAAGCCATGAATCGTATGATTGCAAAAGCACAAGGCTTAGGGGCCAATGCCATTGTAGGTATTCGTTTTTCAACCTCAAATATTGCCCAAGGTGCATCTGAGTTATTTGTTTATGGCACTGCAGTCCGTGTCACACCGTTAGACAACCATCTCCCCGATCCATTTCCAACACAGGCCTAAGCAATGGAAAGTTTAGTTTTCCAACTGCTGATCTTTGCGGTGCTCTTTAGCGTCGGTTTTGGCTTTGGTCGCTACAATGAACGTAAACATTTGGCGGAGCTTGAACAGAATGAGAAGCGTCTTGCCTACATTACCGTGGGTAATTTACGCAAAGTAAGCTTCGAACAGTCTGGGCACATGATCAGTAGCAATGTTGTGATTTCTCATGATTATTTCAAATATGTATTGGCGACCGTGCAAAACTTTTTTGGGGGTAGACTCACCAGCTATGAAAGTGTCGTCGATCGTGCCCGTCGTGAAGCTATCGTCCGACTCAAATTTGAAGCAGAAAAGCACGGCGCAACGCATGTTGCTTGTATGCGACTGGCGACCACAGAAATGGGCATGCAAGGCGGTATGGTTGAAGTCTTTGCTTATGGGACTGCCATTCAAAGTCCTCAAACAGTCACTATTGACCAATTATCCATTCACTAAACTCAAATAGCATGAGCGTTCAAAATAGCTCATGCTCGCTCACCTTCTATCGTACATTCGGTTGGTGATTACTCACTAGAGCATAATTCTCTACACTAAACATAATAAAAATGGACTTCACCTACACTACAAAGAGGTCACAGATAATGAAATCTTTAGCACTGAAAATAAGTATGGCTGTACTCAGCATGATTGCACGTGTAGCCAAAGCTGAATTAATTGTGCTGGCATCGCCTCAAAGTAATGATGCGTACTATGCAAAAATGATTGATGATATTTTTGATTTTCACGTCGATTATGCAAAAAAAAATTATTAAAAACGGAGACAATGTCGTTGTTCTGACGGACAAAGGCCTCTACCCCGACTATGTAAAAGCTTTGGGCAACAAGCATGTGGCAATCGCACCGATGCATGACATTTGGATGCGCGACTTCACCAGCGCCAATCCTGCTCAACCCGTCATGTTCCGCTACACGGCGGCAGGACAAGGTGGCGCTAAAAAAGGTCAGACCATTTCTGATGAAGTGCAAGACGAATTTAAGTACTACAGCCAAAAGGCTGGCTTACAGTTTTCGCAAAGCAAACTATTGAATGATGGCGGAAACTGGGTGGAAGATGGTTATGGTAATGTCGTCCTCAGCACCAAATTCCTAGCGGATAACAAGCTCACCGAAAGCGAAGCCCGTAAGAAACTCATGGCGCTGACGGGTGCAAAGCAGATTGCGTTCATTGAAGCCGATGAACAAGGGGGCTTAGAACATGCCGATGGTGTCGTCAGCTTTGTCGACCAAAACACCTTGGTGATTAACTCTTACCCTGAAGATCCCGACTATGCCAAGCAACTCAAAGCCGATTTAAAGCGCGGCATTCCCAATGTTAAAATTCGTGAAATCATCACCCCTTATGATGGCAGCGAAATCTACGATGGAAAATTTGGTTCTGCATGTGGTTTATACACCAACATGCTTGTCACGTCTGAACGGATTTACTTCCCGCAATTTGGGATTAAAGAAGATGCTGTCGCGTTACAGCAAATTCGTAGTGTAACCAAACGGACTGTTGTTCCAGTACAGTCTTCTAATGTCTGTCATATGGGCGGTGGTGTGCGCTGTATGTCTTGGCAAGTGCGTGGGAAAAATGCGGAATTTTTTTTAAACTATTTAAATAAAATCAGTAAGTAGTGCAGTGCGGCTCCCCTATCAATACATGGGGGGATGGGATATGGGAACAACATCCGCAAAAAGGCAGGTGGAAGAGACGTTCCTCCTGCCTTTTTCAATTTACTTCACTTTCATCTTACGAATCATTTTATACAACGTTGTAGGCGATAAACGAGACACCAGAACCCCCATTTTCTCCTTCCGTCCACCGACTACAATGTATTCTTCACCTTTAAGCAAAGCACTCACCACCGTTTGCGCAAAAATATCGGGTTCTAGACCATTTTCAATCGCTTCGTCTTGATGACCCTGTGGTTTACCCTCGCCATTTAAAGCATTAAACGAGACATTGGTTTTAACAAAGCCCGGGAAAATCACCGATACATCTACGCCCTCATTGGCCACTTCGGCACGCAGGCTATTTGCCCACATATGAATGGCAGCTTTGGCTGCTGAATAACTGGCACGGTACTGCGTCCCTAATAGCCCTGCAACACTCGAAACAAAAGCAATACGGCCAGATTTTTGCGCTAAAAATGTTGGTAGAACAGTTTTGGTTAAAAACACTTGTGAGAAATAATCCACTTCCATAATCGCACGTTCAGTCTGCATGCTGGTGTCAGCAATCAAGGCACGCTGGCTTAAACCCGCATTATTAATCAGCCAGTCTATCCGTCCTTTCTGGTTCAGCACTTGTTCATAGGCATGACGAACTTGAGCTTCGTCGGTAATGTCGGCACAAATAGAAATATGTTGATCTGGATTGAGCAGCCCGACGCGAACTTTTTCAAGCTCATCAAAACGTCTTGCCGTGAGTATCACCTTTGCCCCCTGTAAAGCACACTCTTTGGCCAGTGCTTCACCTAAGCCTGAAGATGCCCCCGTAATCCACACCACTTTAGCGTCTAAACTGTTTAACTGTGCCATGTCCTTATTGCCTCATACCGAAGTTTTATTTGCAGATTGATCATTTAAAAAAGTCAGGAAATGATCGAAATATTGACTCATCATCTGCGCATCATAGATACGCCCTAACTTATCAAAACGTTTATAGCCCAACTGAGTCGTTAAGTTAATCACCCCATTTAGTGTTTTATCGACCACCAGATTAAATTTAAGCATTTTTTTGGGTTCACGGACCAGACTGGTCACCCCTTGATCGACAATTTGTGTAAATACCTTCAAAGCTGGAGCAACATAACTGTTATTGCCCTTTTCCATCTGTTCCGCACAACCCAAAAGTTCGGTAACTAAGGTTTTTTCGACTGGGTAGCTTAAAAAATGCATGCTCTCGGTGTCATACATCATTTGCTCTAGATAATTCACCATTGGAATTAGACGGTCATTTGAAAAAAACGACACGGACCACGGCATGTACTTACGCATAGTGTCCACAATATGCTGAATAATTTTCTCAGACTCCCCATCGCCTGAGGTAGACAAGCGTGCAAGATCACCAAAGACTTGATCAATCACTTCACATGAAATATCCGCTAAAACCTCACCCAAAGGTTTGGCAAGGCTTTGGCTTTCGCCTGCATTAAGCTGTTGATGAATGTGGGCAAAGCGTTGGTGAGTTTCAGGTTTTAATTTTAATGATATTTGATAAGTCATAGTGATCCCCCCTTTTTTGATTTTTACTGCGAACAAAGCGCACTCTAGGTTTAGACACATCATAAAGCGCTCTGCATCATGTCGCAATTGCTAGATCAACGCATTTGCTTTACATGCCCCCATTTGCGATTTCTTTGCTACAATAGATGCAATTTTTTATCTACTTTTGAACTGTTTGAACTATGACTGATTCAGCGCAAAATATCGCTACAACTTACGATCCGACCGAGATCGAGAAAAAATGGTACCAAACTTGGGAAGAACGTGGCTATTTCAAGCCCTCTGAAAAAGGTGAGTCATTTTGTATCATGATTCCGCCGCCAAACGTCACCGGTAGCTTGCACATGGGTCATGGTTTTAACAATGCCATTATGGATGCGTTAACCCGCTACAACCGTATGTCAGGTAAAAACACCTTATGGCAACCAGGTACAGACCATGCGGGTATTGCCACGCAAATGGTAGTTGAGCGTCAGTTGGGTGCACAAGGTGTCAGCCGTCATGACTTAGGCCGTGAAAAATTCATCGAAAAAATCTGGGAATGGAAAGAGCAATCAGGCGACACCATCACCCGTCAAATCCGTCGTTTAGGTTCTTCAGTGGATTGGTCGCGTGAACGCTTCACCATGGATGAAGGTCTATCCAATGCCGTGAAAGAAGTTTTTGTGAAATTACACGAAGACGGCTTGATCTACCGTGGCAAACGTTTGGTGAACTGGGATCCAAAATTACAAACGGCACTTTCTGACCTCGAAGTTGAGTCGGATAAAGAAGAAGCAGGTTCACTGTGGCACTTCAAATACTTCTTTGAAGATAAAAACCTACGTACCCATGATGGTAAAGATCACATCGTTGTCGCGACCACTCGTCCTGAAACATTGCTCGGTGATACTGCGGTTGCTGTGGCACTGGATGATGAACGCTATACGCACCTTGTGGGCCAGAACATTATCCTGCCAATTACAGGCCGTGCTGTTCCAATCGTTAAAGACGAATATGTCGATAAAGAGTTCGGTACAGGCTGTGTGAAAATTACGCCTGCGCACGACTTTAACGACTATGAAGTCGGTAAGCGTTGTGAATTGCCAATCATCAATATCTTCAATAAAAATGCAGAAGTGTTGGCTGAGTTTGAATATATCGCGAAAGCGGGTGAGCAAATCTCGAAAACCATCCCAGCCCCTGCGGACTATATTGGTTTAGAGCGTTTTGAAGCACGTAAAAAACTGGTTGAACAAGCTGAAGCTGAAGGTTGGTTAGATCAAATTCAACCTTACACCTTGAAACCACCTCGTGGTGATCGTTCAGGTGTGATCGTTGAGCCATTATTGACAGACCAATGGTATGTAAAAATTGCACCATTGGCGCAACCAGCAATTGAAGCGGTTCAAGACGGTCGCATCAAGTTTGTTCCTGAGCAGTACAGCAACATGTACATGGCGTGGATGAACAACATTCAAGACTGGTGTATCTCTCGTCAACTTTGGTGGGGTCACCGTATCCCAGCTTGGTATGATGCTGAAGGCAACATCTATGTCGGTCGTGACGAAGCTGAAGTCCGTGCAAAAAACAACATCCCTGCTGATGTTGCGCTTAGCCAAGACGAAGACGTACTGGACACATGGTTCTCTTCTGCGCTGTGGACCTTCTCAACTTTAGGTTGGACGGGCGATGCCAAAAAAGATGCGGAAAACTATTTCCTCAATACTTTCCACCCAACCGATGTCTTAGTCACTGGTTTTGACATCATCTTCTTCTGGGTTGCTCGTATGATCATGTTTACGATGCACTTCATGAAGAATGAAGATGGTACGCCACAAGTACCGTTTAAAACGGTCTATGTTCACGGTCTAGTTCGTGATGGTGAAGGTCAAAAAATGTCGAAGTCTAAGGGCAACGTGCTTGACCCTCTTGACTTGATTGACGGTGTAGACCTTGAGACGTTGGTACAAAAACGTACTACAGGTCTGATGAACCCGAAACAAGCGGCGAAGATTGAAAAATCGACCCGTAAAGAATTCCCAGAAGGCATTCAAGCCTATGGTACAGATGCAGTGCGTTTCACCTTCTGTGCGCTTGCCAACACAGGCCGTGACATTAAGTTCGATATGAAGCGTGTTGAAGGCTACCGTAACTTTGCCAACAAGATCTGGAACGCAACCCGTTTCGTGATGATGAACTGTGAAGAGCAAGTGATTGGTACTGAAGTTCGTCAAGACCTTTGGGAATTGCCTGAACAGTGGATCGTAAGCCGTTTGCAAAAAGCTGAAGCTGCGGTGCAACAAGCCTTTGCAACTTACCGTTTAGACTTGGCTGCACAAGCAATTTACGAGTTCATTTGGAATGAATACTGTGACTGGTATGTCGAACTGACGAAACCTGTTTTGAACGATGAAAATGTATCGGTTGAGCGTAAAGCTGAAGTTCGTCGTGTACTTCTTGCGGTAATGGAAGCATCTTTACGTCTTGCACATCCAATCATGCCGTATTTGACTGAAGAAATTTGGCAGACGCTTGCACCGAAACTTGGCATTTCTGGCGAAACCATTATGTTGGCGCAGTACCCTGTTGCTAACCCTGAGCGTGTAAACGAACAGGCTGAAGCAGATATGCAATGGCTTCAAGGTTTGATTGGTGCGGTACGTAACATCCGTGGTGAAATGGGCTTAGGTAATGCGCGTCTATTACCAGTATTGCTACAAAACACGACGGAAGCTGAGAAAGCACAGATCACGCGTATTGAAGCGTTGTTTAAAGCTTTAGCAAAAGTAGAAAGCATTACGTTCTTGGCTGATGGCGAGCAACCGCCATTGTCTTCATCAAGCGTTGTTGGTCACGTGTCTGTATTCGTCCCAATGAAAGGTTTAATTGACCCGAAAGCGGAATTGGGTCGCCTTCAGAAAGACTTAGACAAAGTGCAAAAGCAGCATGACATCATTGCAGGCAAACTTTCTAATGAAGGTTTTGTGGCAAAAGCGCCTGCTGCTGTTGTTGAAGGTGAGAAAGTCAAACTTGCTGAGTTTGCTGATCAGTTAGCGAAGATTAAAGCGAATATGGAGCAAATTTCGGCGCTTTAATGTGTTGTTAGTTTGATCTAATTTGTGTATAAAGGGCTGATTATTCAGCCCTTTATTTTTAGAATCAAACTAATCTATATCCCCAAGAGTATCCAATTATCTTATCCAAAAAAAGACTATCATCATCAGATAAGTTATGTTTGCTGCCAAATTTATTTTTAAATTCTTATAAAAATTCTTGGGTGACTCCCATAAAATATTCTGGTACTTCGTAATGAGATATATTTTTTAATAAATCATTTTCACCATATAGTTCGTCTAAAAGTTTTTTTGCATCTTTCAGCATTTCTTGTTGTTTGAAAAATGCTAAATTATTTTCATCAATGAAATCAGGATTCGTCTCTACCAATGTAGTACCGTGAGCTAAAATATTTCTTAAGCGGAATAATATTTTTATTTTCTTAAATAGTGCTTTATCAATTTCAGTATCGAAATGAAATTTTAGGTAACTAAAGTAATACTTAAATACATTCTCAATCCCGCCATCATTTTCAACACGAATTAAAAAGTTATCTAAAATATTTTCATAAGGACTTTTAGTATCTTGACCTTTCTTAGAGTTCTCTTCTACATGTTTATTAATCACAGCTCTTAAATTCTGTGACAAAATAAATCTAAGAATGCCTTCAATTATTGCAGCATTTAAAGATAACAATGGGAAATTATATACATAATTATCAATTCTTCTAGAATCACGAAAGAATGTATCCACGCTCATTCCAAATGTTTTTGCTAACTCTTCTTTTGATTCCGTTGGTGCATTTTTTCTTTTATGAAGCAATGCTAATTCTTCGTAGCTTCTAAGTAAAACTTGATTAGTAGCTAAATTATAATAAGACATTTTTTCCCCTAATAAGACATTAAGAATAGACTTCTTGCGTTAGTCAAATTTTAAGTAGCCGAAAGCTATATTTTATGAGGTTTTAGCCAATTCAAAAAATAGATAAAACTATACTTTCGCAAGAGGTCTAATCAATTAATTATATCAATAAATCTATTTTATATTATTAAACCTTAGTTATTAAATTAAATAGTTTTAATCTAGAACATATCTGCCACAAATCCTCCAAAACTCTATCCGTCAAGCCCCAACACATCAGAATTCCAGTACCGCACGGCAGTTAAGCCCAAAGCCTCTAAAAAAACTTGGTTCGTTCAACATCATATGCCATGAGATCATTAGTTCCATGCTGACTGCCATCCAACTCAATGATCAAGCCAATTTCATGACAGTAAAAATCCACAATATACGGTGCAATCACATACTGTCCGCAAGGAGGTGAGGGAAAATCAAAGTACCCCATGTTCCAACAACATCTCCACCCCACTCAGCTTTTTCATATACACATGCTCAGCTTTTACTTTTTTTGCTTATTTATCAGAGATATGCAAAGCCATCTACGCCACCAAAGCAATCAAGTCATTAAAGATGGAAAATACGCTAATCGATCAAAAGCGTAAAGTCTTTCCAACGGAGATGCTGTGCGTAACGTGATTTATCTAGCAATTGTGATGCAGCGTCTAAAAAGTGAAATACGCTTATCTTGCGCTGCTGTGCAGCTCATAGCGTTTAGCCATGAGCCGCGTTATTATTGAATTTGTTGACCGCCCCTAAGCAATCACCTTTAATTGATGAAAATCAATTACACAAAATTATTTACAGGCTCAACCCACTTTAAAAATTAAATGACCAGCCGAATGCTCTATTTTTAAGTAAGTTTTTTAAACAATCAAAATCCTTATAACTATTTAAACACTGTTCATCTTGCAATAGCTTTCTTCGAATTTCTGTCAAATCATATTGGTACTTCTTAGCCAAATCAGCAGGTTTAAAAGTCTGTTTATAAAAACCAGAGCTTTCCCAATCAAATGAGTAAATAATGTGATCTAACTCAATTTGCAATTGTTCAATTTGATCTTCTAGCAATAGATTATAAGATTTCAAATGTTCATTTGCGATTTTAACTGCTTGTTTTTGATCACCTTGTTCTGTATAAGCACGTAACTTTAACAGCGTAAGTAAATCTTTTTCTTCAAGTGCAGTATTTGCTTGCTGCAAAAGCTCAGTTTTCTCTATACGTTTTTGCTCATCTCTTTCGCGGTCAGGATGGATCACAGAGGCAATTTTTAAATAAATGCTTTTTAATGACTGCCCTGCCATTTTTTTTGCATCTTCAAGTTGCATTTGCTTCTTTAAAATTTTCTTTTTTTCTTTTTCTGCAAACTTTTGATATGCCTCACGTTCATGATCATTAAGTTGATTTTGAATGAAATCAGCTTCCTTTCGATCAAATTTTTCTTTTACTTTTTGCATAAACTCTTCAAGATTTTCGAGATCAAAATCAAAGTCAATCCAGTCCTCAGACACACCCAATTGATCTGCAAGAATTTCTTTCATCACTTGTTTTTGCATCATTTCATCAACATCATGCTCTGAATGAAAATCATCCTCTGTATCATCTACTTGTGATGTAGGCAAATGATCATGGTCTTCTAAAATTTTGTAAAATTGAGCAATGACGATGGTCAATTTATGTTGTTCTTCAGACAGATTGGGATTATTTAAAAGTTGACTCACTAAAATTGAGATTTTTTTATCTAAACGCTCTAAATGGGTTTTAGCAAATTTATGCGATTGTTTATATTGCCAAAGTACCTCTAGTTGACTAAATAAAACTTGGTGCCATTGGGCATATAATGGCAAGAGTTCAAAACTTGCATCCTCCTGTACTTTTTGTTGTGCTTGTTGCCACTCAACCAAAGAGAGTTGTAATTTCTCAATTTTTTGAATCTGACGATTAAACTTTTTTTGTTGTGGGGATAAATTTTCAGTTTCTTGATACAAACTTAAATCTAAAATGCTCATGACTTTATTTCAATACAAATGCGATTTGACTCAATATTTTAACAGAAAGCATGCCTACGACTATTTGTTTAAAAAAGTAAAATCTTATCTCATAGAACCCCATGCTCCATCAAGATCTTCATCCCACTCACCTTTTTCATATGCTTTAAACGTTCCTTTTCCCACTTCAACTGCTGTTTTAACTCGGTAGCATCCTTATCTATCTCCTTATACACATCACTCATTTTGAGCTGTTTGGTATTGATATGACTACTCAAGTGAAAAGACGCAAAGATCTCATCTAATTGACCTTGTAAACTCTGACTCTGCGCTTCCAAAGCCAACTGATAAAACTTCACTTGCTCCGAGCTTAAAGCTTTTGAGCTTAGGCTTTTATTGATCTCTAGCTGTAACTGAAGCTTCAATAAATAAAATAAATCCTGCGCTGCATAAGCTTCATTGACCTTCTGCAAAAGTTCGGTCTTCTCTAACTTCTTCGTTTCGTCAGGTTCACGGTCAGGGTGAATCATCGCGGTAATTTTTAAATACACCGTTTTCAGTGACTGCGCTGCCATTTTGGCGGTTTGCTCGCGTTTTTCTTGTTGTTTTAACTGCTTGGCACGTTCTCTCTCTGCTTCATATTGGGCAGAATCGTATTCATAATTTTCCCAGTCTACATCCACGTTTTGTTCTACTATTTCAGCGAGGTCATGATTTTGTATTGAGTTCGCTTTGGTTTTCTTCGAGCGTATATGCTCTGCATGCTGCATATAGAAAGTATCAATTTTCTCTACTTGCTCTTTCTGCGCTGAAGTTAGCATTTGTGATTTTCTTAGCATCTTGGCTAAAGCGGCTATTTTGGTGTCAATCTGCGCCAGATCAACTTTGCTAAAGCCATCGCTGGCTAAGTGATTCCACAAGGTATCCAGCTGTGTAAATAGAACCGTATGTAACTCGCTATACACAGGTAAAAGCTTACTGCGTGTATAGTTTTGAATGTCGGCTTGCGCATTTTTCCATGCTGCCAGTTCTTGTTTTTGTTGTTCAATACGTTCAATCAAACGATTTAATTTTTTCTGCTGCGGACTGAGTTGAGCCTCTGGCTGAGCCGTCGTTTTTAACGCTGAAGACATAACCCACCCAACCCAGTACAAAAGAGAAATTATAGCGCGATCTTAGCGCACAAGCAGTGATCTCTCTTTAAGCCAATTTTAAAATCTGAGTGATTCAAATTTCAAATAAAAAAAGCCCATCATTCGATGAGCATTTTATTGAGTGAAATAGCTTTACCAATAGTTTTCGACCGCGATATTTCCTTCACCACGGCGATTCATGGTCAGACCACGTGCTTTCAGGGCTTCTTTGGTGTCTTCAACCATTTGCGGGTTACCACACAGCATCACATGGCTGGTTTCAGGGTTCAGACTCAAACCAACTGCTTTTTCAAGCTCACCATTTTCAATCAGTACAGGTAAGCGGTCATGCAGTGGCACATGCGGATCACGCGTAATAATCGGCACAAATTTAAAGCCTGTATGCCCTTCACCAAAAGTCTCTGCAATTTCTTGAATACGTGTTGCATAGGCCAGCTCAGACGCTGTACGTACACTATAAACCAGTGTAATGCTCTCGTATTTCGACCACGTCTCAAAGTCTTGTAACATCGAGATAAAAGGTGCCAACCCTGTCCCTGTGCCCAGTAACCATAAGTCTTTTGGTAACGGCAATTGATAACGCGCCAAAGTCAAAAAGCCGTACGGGATCTTTTCGAGGTAAATCTCATCATCGACTTTTAAGTGTTGTAAATTTGAGGTAAATGCACCTTCAGGCACCACAATCGAGAAAAACTCTAAAGTTTCATCAAAGGGAGAGGACACTACCGAATACGCTCGAACCACCAATTCATCACCCACTTTGATGCCAATACGGGCAAATTGTCCTGCGGTAAACTTGAAATGTGCAGGTCGCGTCATGGTGAAGCTAAAAAGTGTATTGGTCCAACGGTGTACGGATAAAACTTTTTCTAGGCTAAATTTTTCAATTGACATGATTTCAGCGTGGCATCAAAGACGTTGCTCATGTTAGCATGACCACATAATTTGTTAATATTTTTTAAATGTTAAGGCTATATTCATGCGCATGACTTTACGCCAGTTGGCGGTTTTTGTAGCAGTTGCTCAAGAAGGCACAGTAACCAAAGCCAGTGATGCGGTTCGACTCACCCAGAGTGCTGCGAGTATGGCTTTAGCAGATCTAGAAGACGGTTTGGGGGCTCCACTGTTTGACCGTCTAGGTAAGCGTCTTCAACTCAACGATTTGGGTCGTTTCCTACTGCCACAAGCTTTAGAAATTTTGGGTCGCTGTGATGCTTTCGAACAAGCCGCTAAAGGTGAGTTACAAAGCATTGATTTACGTTTAGGTGCAACCCTAACCATCAGTGACTACCTCATGCCTGACCTGATGGCTGACTTCTTACAAATTCAACCTCAAGCCCATTTACAGCTGCAAGTTGGCAACACTCGTCAAATGATTGAGGCGGTGAATCAGTTCCAACTAGATTTGGCCTTGATTGAAGGCTCTTGTCACTTGCCACAGCTCCAGTGTATTCACTGGCGTGACGATGAATTAGCGGTCTGCTGTGCACCAGAACATCCTTTGGCACAGTTAAATCGTACATTAACGCCTGAAGACTTTAAATCGGTCGAGTGGATCTTGCGCGAAGAAGGTTCAGGTACACGTGAAGTGTTTGATAATGCTATTTTAAAAGACTTGCCTGATGCCAATATCCGTCTGACCTTGGGTCATAATGAAGCGATTTTAAAAATCGTGGCGGGTGGTTTAGGGATGTCATGTATTTCAAAACTGGCAACAGAGCCTTTGCGCGAAAAAGGCCAGTTGGTGGTGCTTGATACGCCGTTTTGGTCTCTAACGCGTCCACTATTCATGTTAGTACATCGTCAGAAGTACCAAGGGCCAGGACTCAAAGCCTTTATGAAATTCTGCGAAAAATAAGTAAGCAAAAAGCACCCGAGGGTGCTTTTTTTATTTCCCAAATTGGCGCTCACAAGGCTCACCATCATTGTTCCCATCCATTTGGGTATTTGGACAATTCCTTAAGAAGTAAACCGCTTCTTCATAAGAACGCATTTGGGAGCAATGGGTTCGTCCATCGCATTTAAACTGCCCTGTGCTGACAGGTAAGCGACCATTTTGTTTATCAATACTTTCCGTCACGCGTTCAGAGCGTGGTTGATTGGTCTGATGCAGACCTGCATCTAAATTACGCTTCCCTTGCTCAGATAGGATTTGATCGGGCAACTTTCCTAAAGCTTTACGCTGTTCTTCTACAATCTGTTGTTGCTCGAACATCAACTGTTCAGCTTTACGCTGTTTTTCTGCACTATAACTTTGATATTTCCCATAGGTCAAAAAGCCCAATACCGCGACGATAATGATGCCAATCACGGTGATGATAGTACTTTTATGCCCTGCCTCATGGTAACGTGGTGAGGCTTGGGTACGTGCTTTTTTCTTATTTGATGATGTCGTGGCTTTGCTTTCTGAGGACAGACCGAGCCGCTGGATATTGCCAGCCTTAAACTTGCCTTGGTCTTCTACAATCATAAACTTAAGCACTTCACCAAGCTTGGGTTCAATGTTGTTCTGTGGCAAATCTTTGATATGAAAAAACACATCATCAATATCCCCTTCCACCGCAATGAAACCAAAACCACGTGGGGTACTAAAGCTTTTGATTTTTCCTTTCAGAAACATAATCTGCTCTATTCAACTGTATTTTTCGTATTGTAATCAATAAAAAAGAGGCTAAAAAGTCTCTTTGCTTCAAAATGCAAAGATTAATCTTTGCACGATTGAACTCTGAATCAACACTGACTTAGCGTCTAAAATTAGACAATAAATCCGTGGTAATCGATTTATTATGGCTTGAGACTTTCGATTTCTTGGCTTTGGCAGAGTTGTCTTCAACCCGCTCAATTTTAATTGCTTTATAGCGATCGCCATTTTCAACCACATTAAACTTCACGCGTTCATTGCGTTTCGGCTCACCTGAGTCTGCAGGAAAATCCGAGATATGAAAAAATACGTCGCCTTCAGGTGAGGAAATAAAGCCAAAACCTTTGTCAGCGTTATATTGCTTAACTTTTCCTTGATATTGCTCGGCCTTCATAAACAGATCCTAATATGTACACGCTTTGTTGTAGTATATAAAAAAGAGGCTATAAAAGCCTCTTTTTGCTGGGGCTCAATCTTAATCTTTTTGAACTGAACCAAAGATTTTATCGCCCGCATCGCCTAGACCCGGCACGATATAACCATTGGCATTTAAGCCTTGGTCAATTGAAGCCGTGAAAATAGTGACATCTGGGTGCGCATCCAAAACACGTTTAATACCTTCAGGCGCCGCAACCAACACCATCACACGAATGTCTTTACAGCCACTTGCTTTCAATACATCAATCGCAGCAACCAATGAAGAACCCGTTGCAAGCATTGGGTCGATGATCATCGCTAAACGGTTTTGTACATCTGGAACTAATTTTTTGTAATAAGTACGTGCTTCAAGTGTTTCTTCATCACGCTCTAAACCCAGTACAGACACTTTGGCACTTGGAATCAGGTTTAAAAAACCATCCAACATACCAATACCCGCACGTAAAATTGGCACAACCGTGATTTTTTTACCGACAATGCGATCTACCGTTACTTTACCATTCCAACCATCAATTTCATGGTCGCAAACAGGTAAATCTTTGGTCGCTTCATAGGTCAACAGCATGGTCACTTCCTGAGCCAGCTCACGGAAGTTTTTAGTGCTGATATCTGCACGACGAAGAAGACCAAGCTTATGACGAATGAGTGGATGACGAATTTCATGGATAGCCACGGGAGAGCACCTAAAAGGTAAAATAAAATTCCTTACATTATAAAGCTTTTTATCGTGTGATAAAAACAAAAAAGCCCCCAATTGATGGAGGCTTTTTTGTTAAAACGAAACGTTTTTAAAAATTAGTGCTGTTGAGAAAGCATAAAGTGGATTGGAGATAGAATCTCTGACTGGAGTGCTAACTTGATAATTGGATCTGGATAGATACCAATCACAAGCACTGCTGCCGCAGCTAAAAGCACCATAATACCACCCACTTTTTGGCCCCAATGATCCACAGCGTCTACACGCGGTGCATCTGGTGGTGTCATGTACATAACAACCATCACACGGAGGTAGTAGTACAGACCAATACCAGAACCAACGATGATCATCGCAGCAAGGAACCAATGCTGAGTCGTTACAGCAGCCATGACCACAAGGAACTTACCAATGAAGCCCGCTGTCAATGGAATACCAGCAAGCGATAGCATCATCACGGTTAATACGGCAGTCAACACTGGACGACGCCAGAATAGACCACGGTAGTCCGCTAGACTTTCTGCTTCGTCTACGTTGTTGTATGGACTAGACATCAATGCAACCGCACCGAACGCACCAATCGTAGTTAACACATAAGTGATCACATAGACCGATACGTTACCAAGGCTTGCATAAGTCATGCTGATTAAACCAATCAACAAGTAACCAAAGTGCGCAATTGAAGAGTATGCCAAGATACGTTTCAAGTTCACTTGTTTCACTGCAAGGAAGTTACCCACCAAGATCGATAACACCGCAATCACGGTTAAGATCGTCACGATTGAGTCAACAAGAATCGCACCTGAAGTAAGGATGTAACGTACAAACAGACCAATCGTCGCTACTTTTGCAGCTGTAGCAAGGAATGTTGCGATCGGAGTCGGTGCACCTGCATAAACGTCTGGCGTCCATTTGTGGAATGGCGCTAAAGACAGTTTGAATGCCACAGCAAAAACAATCAGGCCTAAACCTAAAAGTACCATTGGCTGTTGGATGTTTTGCATTAACGCTTGAACATTGTCATAGAACGACATTGAACCTGTGTACGCGTAAATATAAGCCATACCCATCAACAACATTGCCGAAGCTGTTGCTGAAAGCACCAAGTACTTCACACCCGCTTCTAAAGACTTAGAACGCTGGTGTGTATAGGCCAATAAGCCATATACAGGAATCGACATCAACTCAAGGCTAATGAAGAAAGATGCATAGTGAGAGCTTGCCACCATTAACATTGCACCAGTCACTGATGACAACATTAAGATATACAACTCTTCACGGTTATCTTTATAGCTTTCGATATAGGCATGCGACAGAGTACAGCATGCCAAAGCAGCAATTAGAATAATTACTTGGTACAGCAAGGTGAACGCATCCACCATGAACATACCCATCACGTTCGCAGGTTTGAAAGCACCACCGAACATTGTGAATAGTACATATGCTGCCGCAAGGTTTAAGCCCACAACTGATGCTGTCGCAATTAAGTTATGGTTACGCTTAATTGCAGTAAGAATCATCACGACAATCGTTGTTAAAGCAACGATCATCACAGGAGCTAAAGGCATAAGCTCAGAAAATGACATTGTGAAGTTCATGACTTATTGCATCTCCACATTTTCGAGTTGAACAGTTGCTTGACTCGCAACGTCAACTACTTCTTGTACAGGAATGTAGCTGTTCGCTAACCACGCCATGCTTGAATTTGAAATATCAAGGAAGCTTTGTGGGTACAAACCAAGCCATAACAGACCGAAAGCACAGATTAACAAGATCACTACTTCACGCGCATTTAAGTCTTTCAATGGGTTGTTGTAGTGCTGCTGTTGTTCTTCGTTTGGCGTACCAAACAACGCTTTGTGGATCAGAATCAAGCCATAAAGACCTGCAAATACTAAGCTTACTGCCGCAAGAATAGTAAACACTGGGAATTTTGCATAAGAACCCATCAAGATCAGGAACTCACCAATGAAGTTACCTAGACCTGGAATACCTACAAGCGCCGCCACGAAGAACATGAGGAAGAATGCAAGATATGGGAACTGACCACGTATACCGCCCATCAAACGCATATCACGGGTATGAACACGCTCGTACACTTGACCACACATAATGAACAATGCAGCAGATGACAAGCCATGTGCCAACATCATGATCATCAAACCTTGGAAGGTTAAGATGTTACCTGCGTAAATCGCAAGTAAAACAAAGCCCATGTGTGAAATTGACGTATACGCAAGTAAACGTTTCATATCGGTTTGCTGGAAAGCACACCAAGCACCGTAGAAGATACCGATTAAACCGAAAATGATCGCGATGTCTGCAAACTGTGCAGAAGCCGCTGGGAAGAATGGAATCACAAAACGTAGTAAACCATATGCAGCCGTCTTAATTAAGATACCTGCAAGGTCAACCGAACCTGCTGTAGGGGCTTGCGCATGCGCATCTGGTAACCAGCCATGTAATGGGAAAACTGGAAGTTTTACCGCAAAACCGACGAATAAACACAGCATGAATGCAAAAGCAACAGCGGGTAATTCTTTGTCTAAAGTATTGGCTACAGCTAATAAATAGTTGTAATCAAAACCGATCATACCCGTCATCATGTAACCGTAAACCACAAGGCCTAGGATACCGATGAGCATGATAAGACCCGCTACTTGCGTGTAGAGGAAGAATTTGGTTGCAGCATAAACACGTGACTTACCTTCTGCCCCTTTATGACCCCAAAGTGCGATCAAGAAGTAGATAGGTACAAGCATCATCTCCCAGAAGAAGAAGAACAAGAACATGTCAATCGCTAAGAATACACCGATCACACCACCCAAAGACCATAAAAGGTTTAAGTGGAAGAAACCAACATTCTTTTGAATTTCACCCCAAGAACAGCCGACAGCCAACACACCTAAAAGTGCCGTTAAGCCCACCATTAATAGAGATAGACCATCCACCGCTAAGTGGATGTTAATGCCTAAAGTTTGAATCCATGGCAACATGAATTCAGCAGACCACGATGGCACTTTCGCGCCAAGTTCGTAGTTAAATGTACCTGTCTGCCATAGCGCAACAGTTAAGCCCAAAGTAATGAGCATACCCACTAACGCGATATAACGCGGCAGTTTGTCGTCGAGTTTGTCGACTAACCAACAAATAAAACCAGCAATGAACGGAACTAAGATCAGCGCGGGTAGAATCCAGTTGTTTGTGATTTCCATCTTATTTCCCCACGATCTGAGTGACGATCAAGACCATTAGTAATACAAAGATACCTAATGCCATGCTTGATGCGTAATCACGCAATGAACCCGTTTGACGTGAACTTGTGAAGCTATGACCGCCTTTTACAAGTGCAGGCAAGACTAACCACAAACGATCAATTGGATCACGACCTAAAATCTTCGCAATAAGCAAATATGGTTTCACAAAAACGATATCATAAAGCGCATCGAAGCCCAGTGCATTACGGCAAATGTTTGCAAGACCTGCACCCAATGACGTTTTAGCAAAGCCTTTCACTGCGCTATAAGCAAACGCAAACAAGACCACACCAATCACTAAACCAACCGACGCAATACCCACAGCAGTCCATTCAGCGCTATGCATACCATGTTCTAAAGCTTCAGGAATCACAAATGCTGGAATTTTTGCTGCATTTAAAATGCTTTCTACAGGCGCTTTAAGTACCGCACCAATGAAGGTCGAAAGTACAGCGAGAATACCCAAAGGTCCCCAGTATGTGATGCCTTTAATCGCATGATACGGCGTATTTTCTTTACCAAAGAACACAACCCAAATCAGACGGAATGTGTAAATCGACGTTAAGAATGCACCTGCTACACCCGCCCAGTATAATGAGTTATACACTGCGATTGATTCGCCTTGTACCCAAACTGCACCCAAGATCGCGTCTTTAGAGAAGAAGCCTACGGTGATGTATGGAATCGCGGCCAATGCACCGCCCCCAATGGCGAAACAAGCAAATAGGAATTTGTTCTTGTAGAACAAACCGCCCATCTTGAAGATGTTTTGTTCGTGGTGGTAAGCCAAAATCACTGCACCCGAAGACAAGAACAATAATGCCTTGAAGAATGCGTGAGTCAGCATGTGGAACAGGCCTGCTTGGTAAGCTTCAGCACCCACAGCCATAAACATATAACCCAGCTGACTCATCGTTGAGTAAGCCAAAATACGTTTGATGTCGGTTTGAACCAATGCAGCAAAACCAGCCACCAACAACGTTACCGCACCAGTGATTGAGATAAACATCATCACTTCAGGGGCCATTTCAAACACGGTGTACATACGGCAGCACAGGTAAACACCTGCAGTTACCATCGTTGCAGCGTGGATCAATGCAGATACAGGAGTAGGACCTGCCATTGCATCGGCCAACCATGTTTGTAATGGGATCTGTGCAGATTTACCTGCAGCACCCAAGAACAACATCAGTGCTGTCCAAATGGTTAAAGATGAACTTTGTGTCATCACTGTTGGTGCAGCTGCAACCACTTCAGCAATGTTTAAAGTACCGAACTGTTGGTAAATTAAGAACAAAGCGATCAGTAAGAAAACGTCACCGACACGTGTTACGGTAAATGCTTTAATTGCTGCAAAACCATTTGCAGGGTTTTGGTAGTAGTAACCAATCAGCAAGTAAGAGCATAGACCTACGCCTTCCCAACCTAAGAACAATAACGCTAAGTTATCGCCCAATACGAGCAGCAACATGCTGGCAACGAACAGGTTGAAATAAGAGAAGAAACGCGCGAAGTCTTCTTCACCACGCATGTACCAAGATGCAAAGATGTGAATCAGGAAACCCACACCCGTCACCATACCCATCATGAGCAGTGATAGACCGTCAAGATGTAAGCTAATGCCTGGGCTTAGGTTACCTACATTGAACCATGTCCAAAGATGTTGAACATAGGTCACTTTGCCATTGTTAACAAAGT
The DNA here is from genome assembly GCF_058599305.1 of Acinetobacter sp. CAU_H_S139_7. NCBI lineage: Bacteria > Pseudomonadati > Pseudomonadota > Gammaproteobacteria > Moraxellales > Moraxellaceae > Acinetobacter > Acinetobacter sp. CAU_H_S139_7. The sequence continues at coordinate 773,361 of NZ_CM178651.1, read as the reverse complement.
CTAAACCAGCGATCAAAGCAACCAATGCAGAAAGGCCAACCGCCCCCACACCAATAATAGCAGCGACATTTTCAGGAAGCTTGTTGCGACCTGCCGCTAAAAGGACAAAACCAATGAGCGGGAATAATACTGTTAAATATAAAAAACTCATCCGCGCATCTCACTAGCAGCATCCACATCCAAGTGATGGAAGCGATGGTAGAACTGAAGGACGATCGCAAGACCAATACAAGCCTCTGCCGCAGCAAGCGTTAAGATCAGAATAAACATGATTTGTCCGTCTGGTTGTACCCATGCACTACCAGCCAAAACAAACGCAAGCGCAGCTGCGTTCATCATGATTTCAAGGCTCATTAACATAAATAATAGATTGCGTCGCACCATCACACCGTAAAAACCCAGTGCAAAAAGAATGGTTGCAACAATCAAACCATGTTCTAAAGGGATGTTGCCCATTATTGTTTGTCCTCTTCTGCACCTGGTTCACGTTTGCCAAGATGGAATGCTGCAACCAACGCAGCAAGCAATAACATGGCAGCAACTTCAACCAATAATAAATAGTGAGTAAAGAGTGCTTGGCCAACGGCTTTTGGACCCACAACTTCGGTACCCATAACAGGGCCAGCCACTGTGTAGTCAGAGCCGAGCATCCACACCAACACCAAGCCCATTAAGAAGCTCATGAGTGCTGGATATGCCCAAGCAGACGATGTTAACCATTTACGTTCTTGTTCAACGGTGTGTTGACCAAGGTTTAACATCATCACTACGAATACGAATAACACCATGATCGCGCCTGCATAGACGATGATCTCAAGCGCGCCAGCAAATGGCGCACCTACGATCATAAACATGCCTGCAACCGCAAGAAGTGACACGATCAAGCTTAATAAAGCGTGTACAGGATTCGCGTTGGTCACAACACGAATCGTAGAAACGATGGCCACAAGTGCCATCAAATAAAATGGCCACATCATGGTAATAAGCTCCGTACATCAACTGGTGCGCTTTCACGCTGCGCTTGACCTTTGTCTTTTCCAGTTACAGCCATACCTGTTACACGGTAGAAGTTGTAGTCTGGGTATTTACCAGGACCTGAAATGAGTAAGTTTTCTTTCTCATATACCAAGTCTTGACGAACGTATTCACCCAACTCGAAATCTGGAGTCATTTGAATTGCAGTCGTCGGACATGCTTCTTCACACATACCGCAGAAAATACAGCGTGAGAAGTTGATACGGAAAAACTCCGGATACCAACGACCATCTTCTTTTTCTGCTTTTTGTAGTGAAATACAGCCAACAGGACATGCAACTGCACATAAGTTACACGCAACACAACGTTCTTCACCATCTGGGTCACGTGTTAACACGATACGACCACGGAAACGTGGTGGAACAATTTGTTCGGCTGGCACTTCTGGGTAAAGAATGGTGTCACGTTTACGTGTCACGTGTGAGAAAACCATCCACAGTGAACGTACGATTGACCCGAACCCAGCTAGAATTTTATACATTTTATTCTCCCTGCCCTTACCACAGAATCACTGCGCCAGTAACTAATAAGTTAACTAACGCTAATGGTAAGCAAATCTTCCAACCAAAGTTCATCACTTGGTCATAACGCGGACGCATAAGTGAACCACGAGCCAAGACAAACATCATCACAAAGAATGCTGTTTTGATAATGAACCAGAATACGGGTGGAATGAACGGAATATCGATGTTAAATGGCGCTAACCAACCACCGAAGAATAGCGTGACGATCAATGCAGAGATCAGAACTACGTTGACGTATTCCGCAACGAAGAACATCCCCCATTTCATACCGCCGTACTCGACGTGGTAACCTTCCGCCAATTCTTGTTCTGCTTCTGGTTGGTCAAATGGGTGACGGTGAGTTACCGCAACACCTGCAACCACGAAGATTAAGAAACCTAAGAACTGTGGAATGACAAACCATACATCTTTTTGTGCTTCTACAATTTCACGCATGTTGAATGAGCCTGCAATTGCAACCACACCCATCAATGAAATACCCAAGAACACTTCATACGAAATGGTTTGAGCTGCAGAACGTAGACCACCAAGCAATGCATATTTGTTGTTTGATGACCAACCACCAAACAATACCGCATAGACTGCAATACCTGCCATTGCCATAAAGAACAATAGACCGATGCTCATGTCTGCAACACCTAAGTATGGTGATACAGGAATAACCATGAACGACATCACCGCTGTTGCCATGGCAACAGCAGGAGCTAAACGGAAAGTCAATTTGTCAGCAAACTTTGGTGTCCAGTCTTCTTTGAACATGATTTTCAGCATGTCGGCAACGATCTGGAACATCCCCCCAGGACCTACACGGTTCGGACCATAACGGTCTTGCCATAAGCCCAGTAAACGACGCTCAATAAAAGACATCAACGCAGCGATGAGTACTACAACGAGTAAAATCACAATCGCTTGAATGACTGAGTAGGCAATTGGCCAGTTCTCAGCCCAAAGCGGCGTTTGACGGATTAATTCTTGTTGCATGAATTACGCTCCTACCGCGACTGATACAGGCTCAGCAAGTGAAACCGTAGGTGCAAGACCAACTGGATAACCAATATAACCTGTAGGTAAATAATCAATCACTTGAACTGGAAGTACGATCGAAGTCTCGCCTGCTTTCACAGTGATTTTTTGACCATCTTGAACATTCAAACGAGTTGCATCTTGCTCACCCACTGCAAAGACTGCTTCAGGAATACGCGATTCCATCGCAGGTGTTTTCACAGTAAATTCACCAGAAGCAAAAATGTGATGCATCGGCACTAAACGGAAGCTTTCAGGGTTTGCAACCACAACCGCTGGAGCAACGAAAGTACGTGCTGGACGCTTCGCTAAACGATCAAATAAACGCACACCCGAATCACCACCTTTTAAGTGACCACCCACGTTATCTTGGAATTTGTTCCAAGCTTGCGGTGAGTTCCAACCTGCAGACCATGCAAATGGTACCAGTGGAGACGGCGTCTGGTTCCCAACATAACCTTCCATAGAGAATGTTAATGCCGAGTCGATATCTGTCGGTTGCTTCGGTTCATGCACGTTCAATGGTGCACGCATAGAGGTACGACCAGAGTAACGACGCGGTTCACGCGCAACTTTCAAACCATGGACACGGAAGCCCGCATCTGGAGCCACATCTTGAATCGCAGCAAGTGCAGGTACGTTTTTCGCAACTGACTCGATGACGTCATCAAGCAAGGTCCAAGAAATCGCTTTACCCTTCACGCCTGTTTCAATGGCATGTAACCAGCGCCAAGATTCTTTGATCGCCAGTTCAGGTTTGTAGTAGCTCGGGTCATACACTTGATAGAAACGTTGTGCACGGCCTTCTTGAGAGACAACCGTACCATCACCTTCAGCAAATGACGCAGCAGAAAGTACGATATCCGCTTTCTTCACAGTTTCAGTTTCAGAGTGATCTAAAACAATCACATCTTTACCAGAAAGTGCCGCTTCAACTTGTACCGCAGGTAAACGACGGAATAGATCATTTTCAACAATCACAACCGTGTCATAGTCTTGTGCAAACGCTTGTTCTAAACTTTGGCCACCGAAGATTGCTAAGCCCATAGAGTTGACTTCAGGAACTATCAAGGTTAAGCCAGCATTTCCACCAAGGTTTTGCGCAACTTGTGCAGCAGCTTCCATGATAGATGCGTCTTGTAAACTTGTACCTGAAATGATCAGTGGTTTCTTCGCCGCTTTCAGTGTATCTGCAATGTTCTGAGCAAATGCTTTCGCATCATCTGCCAGACCAAGAATTGCATCACCTTTCACAGCAGCAGCAACGGCAAAACCTAAACGAGCGATGTCGTTTGGAGAAGCAACCACTTCACCTGCAGCAACATCAGCAAGACGAGTTTGCGTTGCAGCGAGGATGAAAATCGGTGATTTCGCATCTTGAGCAATACGTTGTAGCGGTTCTGCTAACCAGTCTTGAGTACGACGTTCTGCAGCCATTTCTTTGGCTTTGTTTTTCGCCGCTTGACGAACAGACAACGCCATACGTGGCGCAGTTTGCGTTAAGTCTTCACCCAAAATAAGCACGGCATCATAGCTTTCGATTTCACGCATACCGGGGTTATATACACCTTCGGTTTGCATAATCGATGCAGCCAATTCAACCAAGTTTTGCTCTTTTTGAGACATACCTGTTGAATAGTTCTCTTGACCGACTAATTCGCGAAGCGCGAAGTTCGACTCAAGTGATGCGCGTGGAGAACCAATACCTAAGACTTTTTTGCCTTGGATATTTGCAATCACGGTATCTAATGCCTGATCTACAGAAACTGTAGTTGCTTCAGCACCATCACGGAACTGCGGTTGACGTGGACGATCTGCACGGTTCACATAACCTGTACCAAAACGACCTTTATCACAAAGGAAGTATTGGTTCACTTCACCGTTGAAACGGTTTTCGACACGACGAAGTTCGCCATAACGCTCACCCGGAGAAATGTTACAACCCGAAGAACAGCCTTGGCATACGCTTGGCGCATACTGCATGTCCCACTTACGGTTATAGCGTTCTGAGTGAGTTTTGTCGGTGAATACGCCCGTAGGACAGACTTCAGTCAAGTTACCCGAGAATTCAGACTCTAAAGTACCTGACTCAGGACGACCAAAGTAAACACGTGACGCGCTTGCATACACACCAAAGTCTGTACCACCCGCATAGTCGTTGTAGTAACGAACACAACGGTAACATGCAATACAACGGTTCATTTCGTGTGAAATAAATGAGCCTAGTTCTTGGTTGTAGTGTGTACGTTTAGTGAAACGGTAACGACGACGATCGTGTTGAGTCATCACTGTCATATCTTGTAAATGACAGTGCCCACCTTCTTCACAGACTGGACAGTCGTGTGGGTGGTTCGTCATCAAGAACTCAACAATTGACGCACGGAAGTCTTTCGCTTCTTTGTCTTCAATCGAGATGTAGGTATTGTCAGATGCAGGCGTCATACATGACATGACTAAACGACCACGCGTATCTTCAGGATTCGCGTATTGAGTCACGGCACATTGACGGCAAGAACCGACAGAACCTAAGGATGGATGCCAACAAAAGTACGGGATATCAATACCCAAAGACAAACATGCTTGCAGCAAGTTCTCTGAGCCATTGACTTCGTACGATTTGCCATCGACATGAATTGTAGCCATAGTCGAATTCCTTAAGCTTGTTCTACGTTGCTAGTTTGCGCAGCAGCATTCACTACTTTTGCTTCAAACTCGCCACGGAAATATTTGAGTGCACCCATCAACGGTTCCATTGCACCTGGAGCATGGGCACAGAAAGTCTTACCAATCCAAAGCTTACGAGTAAGTTCTTGTAAGTGATCGATATCTTCTTTCTTACCTGTACCATCTTCCAATGCTTTCAGTGCTTTCACCGCCCACGGTAAACCATCACGACAAGGCGTACAGAAACCACATGACTCACGTGCAAAGAATTCTTCTAAGTTACGTGTCGCTGAAACCATACATTGCGTTTCATCCACCACCATCAGCAAACACGTACCTAAACGTGAACCTGCTTTCATGATGCTCTCAGCATCCATCGGTAGATCAATGTGTTCAGCAGCCAAGAAGTCTGTAGACGCACCACCTGGTAACCATGCTTTAAGCTTTAAGCCATCACGCATACCGCCCGCATAGTCTTCAATGACTTCACGCGCAGTTGTACCAAATGGAAGCTCCCAAAGACCAGGGAATTTCACCTTGCCAGATGCACCATAAATTTTTGTGCCTGGATCTTTCGACTTACCCGCAGATAAGCCGATATACCATTCAGGGCCACGCAACATGATTGCCGGTAAGTTATTGTAGGTCTCTACGTTGTTAACAATGGTAGGACGACCCCAAGCACCTGCAACTTGTGGGAATGGCGGTTTCGTACGTGGGTTTGCACGGCGACCTTCAAGTGAGTTGATTAATGCAGTTTCTTCACCACAGATATAACGACCCGCACCAGTGTGCACATGCAACTCGAAGTTCCAGCCAGTTCCAAGGATGTTTTCACCCAAGTAACCTTTGGCACGAACTTGATCAAGCGCTTCATTTAAGTACGCAGCTGCTTCAATGTACTCGCCACGAATGAAGATATAGCCATGGGTTGCTTCTAGCGTATACGCTGCAATCAACATCCCTTCGATCAATTGGTGAGGAAGTTTTTCCATCAACAAACGGTCTTTAAAGGTCCCTGGTTCCATCTCATCGGCATTACAAATCAGGTAACGTGGCCCTGAATTGTCATTTGGCGCCATCAAAGACCATTTGATCCCTGCTGGGAAGCCTGCACCACCACGACCTTTTACGGTCGCAGCTTTAATCACTTCAAGCACATCTTTCGGCGGCATGGTGATTGCTTTTTTCAGACCCGCGTAACCTTCGAGTGCTTCGTAATCATCGGCATTACGAACGTGCTCTTGTTTACTCAAACGCCAAGTTAATGGATGCGTTTCTGGGTTACCTTCGCCATAAATTGGTTTTGGTTCGGTATTCATACATACTTCTCCAATAACTGTTTCACTGAAGAAACTTCAACCAAACCGTGAGTGTCTTCATTCACCATTAAGGTTGGGCCTTTGTCACAGTTACCTAAGCAGCAAATCGGCAGCAAAGTAAAACGACCATCAGCAGTCGTTTGACCAAACTGAATGCCTAACTCGCGCTGAAAAGCTTCTGCTAAAGTTTCCGCACCCATCAAGAAGCACGCGATAGAGTCACAAAGTAAAATGACGTTACGACCCACGGGTTGACGGTAAATACGGTTGTAGAAAGTTGCAACCCCTTCCAAATCAGCAACACTGATTGTCAATAACTGAGCAATGGCGTTTAGCTGCGCGTCATCTACCCAACCATTACGGCGTTGTACACACTTCAAAGCATCCAAAGATGCTGCACGTGGGTACGGATAGTGACCAATGTGATGTTCAATTTCGTGGATTTCGTCCGCAGTCAAAATCCCTTCAACATTCACGCGTGGCTTTTTATCAGTCAAAATCATCATAATGCGTTTACCCCTTAGCGATCCACGTCAGCCATAACGACATCAATAGTCGCTAAATAAATGATCAAGTCAGACATTAAGCTGCCGTTAATCACAGAAGGCATTTGCTGTAAATGCGTGAAGGTCGGTGTACGAATACGGGTACGGTAACTCATGGTTGACTTGTCTGAAGTCAAGTAGTAGTTCGACGCACCTTTTACCACTTCCGCCATCACAGATGCTTCACCTGCAGGCATTACTGGACCCCAAGATACGCTTAAGAAGTGCGTAATCAAGGTTTCAATGTCTTGTAAAGTCTTGTCTTTTGGTGGTGGAACAGCCAATGGGTGATCTGCTTTGTACGCACCTGAAGGCATGTTGTCTAAACATTGCTTCACGATTTTGAGTGATTCTTCAATTTCACGGAAGTGAACCATCACACGTGCATATGCATCGCCTTCGTACTCAAGTGGGATGTCGAAGTCGTAGTTTTCATAGCCACTGTACGGGCGATATTTACGAACGTCGAAATCAATACCTGTTGCACGCAGACCTGTACCAGTCACGCCCCAAGCCAACGCAGATTTTGCATCATATTGAGCTACGTTACGGGTACGACCAATAAATACTGAGTTGCGTAATGCAGCTGTATAGTATTCGTTCATACGCTTCGGCATCCAATCTAGGATTTCACGAATCAGATGCTGCCAGTTGTTTGGCAAGTCATGCGCTGTACCACCGATACGGAACCATGCTGGGTGCATACGGTAACCAGTGATCGCTTCAATCGCATCATAGATTTTTTGACGATCCGCAAACATGTAGAAGACTGGCGTCATACCGCCGGCATCTTGAATCGCAGTACCGATATACAACAAGTGGTTATTGATACGGAACAATTCAGACATCATGACACGGATACATTGCGCGCGGTCAGGTACAGTAATACCCGCCATTTGCTCCACACCCATCACATAAGGCATGTTTTGCGCACAACCACCCAAATAGTCCACACGGTCGGTATAAGGAATGAATGAATGCCAAGTTTGACGTTCAGCCATCTTTTCCACACCACGGTGGTGATAGCCGATATCAGGCACACAGTCTTTCACTTCTTCACCATCTAACTGCAAGATTACACGGAAAGCACCGTGCGCAGATGGGTGGTTAGGACCTAAGTTCAAGAACATGAAGTCTTCGTCGTCATTACCGCGCTTCATACCCCAATCTTCAGGTACGAAACGAAGGTGTTCCTGTTCGTAATCCTGCTTCGCTTGGTTCTGCATATACGGTGTATATTCAGTCGCACGTGCAGAATATTCTTTACGAAGAGGGTGACCTTCCCAATAGGTTGGCAACAAAATACGACGGAGCATTGGATGCCCTTCGAAATTGATCCCGAACATATCGTAAGCTTCACGTTCGTACCAGTTGGCATTTGGCCAAATGTTGGTTGCAGTTGGAAGATTTACATCATTTTCATTCAATGCAACTTTGATACGAATATCACTATTACGCTCAAGCGATAATAAGTGATAGAACACAGTAAAGTCAGACGCAGGTAAACCGTCGCGGTGTGTACGTAAACGTTCATCTACCGCAGACAAGTCAAACAACATCACGTATGGACGTGACACTGTACGCAAGAACATTAAAACTTCTTGTACGCGCGCGCGCTCAACCCAGACTGTTGGAAAGTCTTCAAAAGTCGTTTGCACATAGAAGTTCTCGCCAAATTTGGTTTTGAGCTCTTCTACAATTGCAAATGCTGGGCGTGAATCAACTTGCGCTGACTCTGGCATAGCGTTTTCAGTTTCAGCCATTGGCTTGGCTTCCTATTTAATACAAATTCATTCAACCTAAACGACAACTACACCCAGACTGGGTGCATCAAAACAACTGTCGTTTAAATTATTTAATTTCATCCATAGAGCGTAAGTTTTTCACTGCAATACGTTCAGCATTCTTACGGTCACGTTCTGGCATCATCTTTGGCTTATACACTGGCTTAAGATCATCACCAATCACAGCAGAAAGTGGACGGCGCTCTAATTGAATTTGGTCTTGTAACAACATTAATGCTTGGATTAACGCTTCTGGACGGGGTGGGCAACCTGGAATATAAACATCGACTGGGATGATTTTATCCACACCTTGTACAACTGAATAAATATCGTACATACCGCCAGAGTTTGCACATGCGCCCATTGAAATAACCCACTTCGGTTCCAACATTTGTTCATATAAACGTTGAATAACTGGAGCCATTTTGACGAAACATGTACCTGCAACAATCATCAAGTCAGCCTGACGAGGTGAAGCACGGATTACTTCGGCACCGAAACGCGACAAGTCATGCACGCCAGTTAAAGTCGTTGCATACTCTACGTAGCAGCAAGATGTACCAAAGTTAAACGGCCAAACTGAGTTCTTACGACCCCAGTTCACTGCTGTATGTGCCACGTCCTCTAAACGAGTCATGAACACATTTTTATTCACTTCTTCTTCAAGCGGATCCGTTACGATTTGACGCTCTTGAAGTGGATATTGATCAGCATCCGGATTCGCACGGGTTAATGTATATTTCATCCCGAGTTACTCCTTATCAGACGATTTAGCCGGTGACTTATCTTTCACACGACCAGATGATTGAGCTGGGATTTGACCTGTAGGGTCCATAACCAACTCTTCAATTGAATTAAAGCGAGTGATTTCTGCAAGATTCATATTTGGAGAACCAACTTTAGGTTTAATCCCTGCTGCTTTACGTTTATCGGAAGGTGACCAGTTAAGCGCACCAGTAGACAACTCATAAACCAAACCAACGAGTAAAACTAAAATAAATACTGCTGCAGTGGTGAAACCCACCCAACCCACTTCACGAACCGATGTAGCCCATGCGTAAAGGTAAAGCGCCTCTAAGTCGAATACGACGAAGAAGATTGCAACCAAATAGAACTTTGCTGACAGGCGGATACGTGCGCCACCAGCACCAACCACACCTGATTCAAATTGCTCTTGCTTTGCACGACCCCATGACTTACCCCCAAGGAGTAATGGGACAGTGAGCATAAAGACGCAAAGAAATGTAACGCCGATCACGAAGGCAATAATTGCCCATTCGTATGGAGTAATGGCACTCATGCGGGGATAACTCCTGGCAGGCCTAATTTATTAACAAAGAATGCATGTATTGGCCTTCAAATACACCAAACACAAAATTAATCCCGCCAATTGTACCCGATTGCTGACGTAAGTTGCTAGCTTATAGACCTTCGTCTTTAGGATGATTTCTCTTCGTTTTTTGAGATTTTTTCGATGAAAGCCCTTTTATTTCGAAACCAATCGCTTTATCTAATAAAACACTACTATTCTATTATTTTTCCAAATTTTGACATTCAAACAAAGCCTATAAAGCATTTTTCAACCTCATTCCGATAACAATCACACAATCAGCAGTTTAAAAAACTCAGCTCAACAACCGCTGCATTTTGTTTATTTAAAAAGTACAAAAGTAGATTAAGTCACTCATATTTTTTGTATTTTTTTTGAAAATCACTCCAATCAATTAATGCACTTAGCTTTTTCTTGTGCTATTGATATAGACAACCAACAACAAAGAATAAGGAGCACCACATGAGTCTGGAATTCACCCATAAACCTAACTATTTTTTATTTGCCCAGTTGCTTATTCGCCATGTTGAAACTTATGTTCGTAAACACCCCGATGCCAATAATGCCATCTTTGATTTACGCGACATTTATGAGCTTTTTCGCCAAGACAAAGCGTCAGCCACCACCAACCTTGATGGCATTATGAATATTGTGGATGAATATAAAATTGAAACGATTAATGGTGATCAAAAGCTCATTAGCCGTTATGGCATAGATACGCAAAATAACTCATTATTGATTGACTTTAATGCAGATGCGCTTGAAAGTCTAAAACAAGGCAAGCAGATTATTTCTCCCGATGCCAGCATCCAAGAATAAGTCAGCATTGAAAATAAAAAAGCACCGAAATTCGGTGCTTTTTTATTTTCAATGCTTAGCTTTTTGAGTCTGTATTATCTTTAACACTATACTTCTTTTTAGACTTACTAAAGCGATGTGCCGGCCACGTCATGGTAAAACGTGCACCACCGAGGCTTGGACTCTGATCCACTTTAACGCTACCACCAAACCAATAGGCAATTCGGCTCACAATCGACAAACCTAAACCATAGCCACCCGATGCTCGCGTCCGGCTATCATCCAAACGTGCAAAGGCTTCAAAAACGCGCTCTCGCTCGTCTTCTGGAATACCGGGCCCGTCATCTTCAACACAAACATAGGCCATACCGCTGTCATTAATGCCACCACTAACCAGCACCTGATGGTCGCCATAACGAACCGCATTACCAACCAAGTTCTGTACCACACGGTGTAAATAACGACGCTCAGCCTCAACCGTTAAGGTTAAAGGAGGAGCATTTAAATGAATTTCTTTCTGGGTTTTTAAGGCTTCCGTCTCAACCACCACCTGATCTAAGACTTCAAACAATACAATGTTTTCAATATCCAGTGATGGTGTGCCCTGCTCTAACTTGGCATAGGTCATGATTTCATCAATTAAGGTATTTAAAGCCTCAATATCTTTATCAATCATATCGACTTGCTGAAGACGATATTCATAATCATCTTCTTCAGCCAACATTTCCATACCAAAACGAATCCGAGCAACAGGCGTACGAAGCTCATGTGATACCGCACGCATCAGCTCACGCTGCGCCTCGATGAGTCGCTGAATATGATCTGACATGCTGTTATAGCTATTGGCTAGACTGGCCATTTCATCCGTGCCGTCGACAGGCAAACGTAGGGTCATGTCACCCGCTTTCATACGGTTTAAACCATAATTGACCTCACGCAGTTTACGCTGCATCGGTACAAGCAAGCCATACACCCCCAAACTCAGCACAAACAGGCTCAACAAGGTAATCCCTGCTGCGAGCTGAAACGGCATCCAGTTGAAAATAGGCACAGGACCCAATACCAAAACCTTGCTCGGTGAACTAGGTAAAGGTGGAGACACAATAGAAATGGTGGTGCCACGCACAGAAGCACTATCACGATATAAGATCACGCTATGATCTAAACGCAAACGACCAATCTGCTCCGACTCTAAAGCCAGATTTTGTACTTCTTCAATTTGCACAGGATAAGAGAAATGTTTCTGTACTTTTTCCAAGTACTCTTCTTCTTGACCTGGGTAATACACCAAATAATCTAGGATAAAAATCGGGAGTGCTTTCATTTGCAGCTCACCAATTTTATCTACTTTAATATACAGTAAATGATTCGGATCATCTTTTAGACCAATAATCAGGTAAGCGACTTGCGTTTGTGCATCATAACGCACAGCCGCTTTACGCTCACTGATCCGCTTTAATTCTGCACGACTCAAATCCACCTTATCGGCAGGGATCATATTAATCGGCAGTTCAAGCAAATCTGAAGCATCTGAAATCCAGTCTGCTTTTTGCTGTGCATTGGTCTGACGGGATACACCTTCACTAATAATAAAGGAAATCCCGTCCGTCAAAGACTCGCGATATTCTTGCACTCGCTGATAGTTAATAATTTGTACAAGCAAATATCCCATGAGGGCAACAATAGCGACCAGCACTACCAACCCAGCATAGATACGCAAGAATATACTGTGTTTGAACACTAAAAATGTCCCGTTTTAACGAATCAAATAAACGGCTTAAAGACCATTGGTTTCTTTTACAAACAAGTAGCCTTTACTACGTACCGTTTTAATACGTTTTGGATTTTCAGGATCATCACCAATTTTTGGACGAATACGCGAAATACGCACATCAATTGAACGGTCTTGACCGTCATATTCAATACCACGTAAGCGCTCGAAAATGTCTTCGCGAGAAAGAATGCGTCCTGCATTTGAAGCCAACAACCACAATAAGTCATATTCAGCGCTGGTAAAGTCAACCAACTCACCATTTAAAGTCACTGAACGACCACCGTTATCGATCACCAGATCATCAAATTCGATACGCTGGGCAACTTCATCTTCCGGCGCTTTGTCAGTACGACGTAATAAAGCACGAATACGTGCAAGTAAAACACGTGGCTGAACTGGTTTTGCCACATAGTCATCTGCACCCATTTCTAGACCAAGCACTTGATCCATATCTTCGGTACGTGCAGTCAACATCAAAATCGGTTGGTGATAATGTGGACGAACTTCACGGCAAATGGTTAAACCATCTGCACCTGGAAGCATCACATCCAACACCACCATATCGGGTTGTTCTGCAATAATACGGCGAATGGCACGGTTACCATCGGGTTCTACCCCAACCTCAAGACCATTACGGATCAGGTACTCTTGAGTTAAGCGAGCTAGGCGCTCATCGTCTTCTACGATTAAAATTTTTGGTAACTTTTCTTCTTGGCTCATGGAGTGCCCCTTTATTTTGACAACTTAACGTATCCTTTAAAATCCAAGGGATACGCTCTGATATATTTTGCAATATACACACGTTTACATTGTAAACAAGATCTTGTTCACCAAACTGATACATCAAAGTAGCATTTTGTTATACATTTTTTTAGCCTCCAAATGAGCGCTTTCTCGCGTTTGCTGTATATCCAACCAAAGCAAAAGAAACGTTTCTTTACAAAATGGCGATTTTTCATACCAAGTCACTGTTTGAACAGTTTATAACTCACTCATTCGTCTGTTTTGAACTTATCCACAATGTTATCTATAAGCACTTAAACCGAGCTTTGTTATGCTATCGCCTTGTCTAATAAGGCTTAATACAAGAATCATAAAAAAGAGATCTTTTTGAGATCTTTTCGAGACCAGATCGATCAAAATATTTAATAAAATGTCAATATTGATCTACCCTGAATTTTCCCGTATCTTGTGTTCAATTAATTTTTAAACCACTAGGTCTTGTGTTTAAACCTCAAACACTGTGGCATAAAAATTGCCCAGTTCAAACGGTCCATAGACATAAAAATAGATGACAAAATGGAGCTATGCTAGCATGAGCGTATCGAATTCAACCCCTGGTCAAATTCAGGTGATTAAACGCACTGGAGATGTTGCCAGCTTTGACGCAGAAAAAATCTCTGTTGCCATTGGTAAGGCATTTTTGGCTGTTGAAGGCCAACAAAGTGCTGACTCAAGCCGCATCCACGATCGTATTTCTCAACTTACCGAGATGGTATTAAATACGTTCAGTCGCCGCCTACCTTCTGGCGGTACAATTCACATCGAAGAAATCCAAGACCAAGTTGAACTTGCGCTGATGCGTACAGGTGAACAGAAAGTTGCTCGTGCGTATGTCATCTACCGCGATCAACGTGCTGACGCACGTAAACAAGCAGGTGAAAACCATCACCCAACCTTACAAATCACTGACGCCAATGGTCAGCTTCAACCGCTTGACATGCGTAAGCTTGAAGCGACTGTAACAAAAGCGGCTGAAGGTTTAGAAGGCATCAATGTTCAAGCGATCATCGATGAAACCATTAAAAACCTTTACAACGGTGTAAAAGCATCTGACATCGCAACCACGATGATGATGGCAACACGTACACGTATCGAACAAGAACCAAACTATACCTACGTGACGGCTCGCCTACTTCGTGATGAATTGGTCGCAACAGGTTTAACTTTCCTTGGCTTGTCTGAAGACACCGCTGAAGGCGATGCTTTAGAAACTTTCCTGAAGAAAGGTATTGAGCTAGACCTACTTTCACCAGAACTTCTTAACTTTGACCTTGCAAAATTGGCCGCAGCGATTCAACCAGAACGCTCTAACCAATTTACTTACTTAGGTCTGCAAACATTATTTGACCGTTACTTCATCCACTCAGATGGCGTGCGTTTCGAATTGCCACAGTTATTCTTTATGCGTGTTTCGATGGGTCTTTCACTCAACGAAGCAAACCGTGAAGAACGTGCAATCGAGTTCTACAACCTCTTGTCGAGCTTCGATTACATGGCATCTACGCCTACCCTGTTTAACTCCGGTACGCTACGTCCTCAATTGTCGAGCTGCTACTTGACCACGATTGATGATGACCTGTATGACATTTATGGCGCGATGCGTGATAACGCAATGCTATCTAAATGGGCAGGCGGTTTAGGTAATGACTGGACGCCAGTTCGTGCCTTGAACTCGTATATCAAAGGTACAAACGGTAAGTCTCAGGGTGTTGTTCCATTCCTTAAAGTGGCGAACGATACTGCTGTTGCAGTAAACCAAGGTGGTAAGCGTAAAGGTGCAGTCTGTGCATACCTTGAAACTTGGCACTTGGACATCGAAGAGTTCCTAGAGCTACGTAAAAATACTGGTGATGACCGTCGCCGTACGCATGACATGAACACCGCGAACTGGGTTCCTGACTTATTTATGCAACGTGTTTTTGAAGATGCTGAATGGACCCTGTTCACGCCATCTGAAACACCAGATCTACACGACTTAATGGGTGCAGAATTCGCTGAGCGTTATGCACACTATGAAGCGATTGCGAAAGAAACAAACATGTTGCACAAGAAAATCCGTGCAAAAGATTTGTGGCGCAAAATGCTGTCAATGTTGTTTGAAACAGGTCACCCGTGGATCACATTCAAAGACGTATGTAACTTACGTTCACCACAACAACACGTTGGCGTAGTTCACTCTTCTAACTTGTGTACAGAAATCACATTAAACACAAGCAAAGATGAAATTGCAGTATGTAACTTAGGTTCGATCAACCTTGTACAACACGTTCAAGGTGGTGTGTTAGACCGTGAAAAGCTTGCACGTACAGTTAAAACAGCGGTTCGTATGCTCGATAACGTGATCGACATTAACTACTATGCTGTGCCACAAGCGAAAAACTCGAACTTGAAACACCGCCCAGTGGGTATGGGTATCATGGGCTTCCAAGATGCGCTGTATGAAATGCAACTCGCTTATGGTTCTGATGCAGCAGTAGATTTTGCTGATGAATCAATGGAAGTGATCAGCTACTACGCAATTTCAACATCAAGTGATTTGGCTGTTGAACGTGGTACTTATGAGACATTCAAAGGTTCACTGTGGGATCAAGGTATCCTGCCAATTGACTCGCTAGACCTTGTTGCTAAAACACGTCCTGAGCGTATGTTTGAAGTTGACCGCACTCAACGTTTGGACTGGGACACTTTACGTGCCAAAGTTCAAAAAGACGGTATGCGTAACTCAAACGTGATGGCCATTGCACCGACTGCAACCATTTCAAATATTTGTGGTGTGTCTCAGTCGATTGAGCCAACATTCCAAAACTTATATGTAAAATCGAACCTATCAGGCGAATTCACAGTAATCAACCCGTACCTAGTACGTGCGTTGAAAGACCGCGGTCTGTGGGACTCTGTGATGGTGAATGATCTGAAACACTTTGAAGGTTCAGTTCAGAAGATTTCTCGTATTCCTGAAGAGCTTAAAGCAATCTTCGCGACGGCATTTGAAGTTGAGCCACGCTGGATTGTGGATGCTGCATCACGTCGTCAAAAATGGATCGATCAAGCGCAGTCTTTAAACCTTTACATCTCTGGTGCAAACGGTAAGAAACTTGATTTGACCTATAAAATGGCTTGGTTACGTGGTCTGAAAACAACGTATTACCTCCGAGCTTTAGGTGCAACTTCTGCTGAGAAATCAACCATTAATACCGGTGCATTGAACGCAGTAAAACCTGCAACTGTAACGGCAGCGCCTGTTGCAGCAGTTGCTCAGGAAGTTAAACCAGAAGTGGTTGCTGAAGATGAAGGCTTCGGTCAAGCAGCTCCAGTGCCAATGGCGTGTTCAATTGACAATCCAGACTGTGAGGCTTGTCAGTAATAACCTCCCCTAACCCCTCCTAAAAGGAGGGGAATTACACCAAACTTATTGAGGTGTGAAAGTCCCTCTTTTAAAAGAGGGATTTAGGGAGATTAAAAAAGTTAGAATTCTTGGATTAATTATGTAAATAGTTAATTCAACTCAGAGGCAAAGTAATTCCTACTACTAATCCTAAGAGACAAATTTTAGACATAAAAAAAGGGAATCTTCCTACAGATCCCCTTTCCAGTCTAAGAAGCGAGTTCTTCGACATATTGCTTCGTAAAAAGCAGGTGAATAATCGCCTGATCTCGCAATATCGTCAAGGACTTTTGGGTAACAACTGCTCTAATGAATGATATTTAAGGAGATATAAATGGCAGTTTATTCGATAAGCTACGACCTCTATAAGGAAGGTCAAAGCTATGAAGCCTTAATCAAAGAATTAAAAAGCTTTGATAGCTGGTGTCATTTAATGAAATCATATTGGCTTATCAGTACCCCTAAAAGCGCTGATGAAATTTATGAAAAGTTAAATAAACATCTAGATAAAAATGATCACGTTCTTGTATTGCAAGCATCTAAAGATTTTAGAGGTTGGCTATCACTCAAAGGATGTGATTGGATTCAAGAACATATTTAATATGTTTCATTAAAGGAACCCACCATGCTCCATATGACACATAACTATATGTTAGGTCTTGCGACCTTGGTGATTTCCTTTGTGGTTTTGTTTTATATGCCGATTGCCTACTTTTGGGTAAAAGCAAACCAAAGCAAAAAGCGAAAGCAAAATAAGTCGTGAGAATCACGTTCTATGCACAGTTTTAGAACAACGGTTGGCAAAACTTAATTTTGCTTTCACAAATTAAGCGTATAGTAAGACATCTCAGCAATGCTGGATGTCGATAAAAGATATAAAGCAACGTAGAGAGAATTGATATGTCTATCCTAAGTTGGGACGATTTCGAAGATGATTCGCAAAAACCGGCTGCACCTGAACACAAGTCTGCGCCCGTCGAACCGCAAAAAGCGGCTAATCCGCAGATGGTATCTTCTACAGAGCAACCACAGAAGAATGTGGCAACTGCACAACCCGCTTCAACCCCTCGAAGCCGATCAACAAATCCAGCCGATCCGTTGGCAAGAGCATCTAACGCCTTAGAAAGTTTAGATGTTGCTCCAGGTCTAGAAGAACTAGAAATGGGTGCACAACGTGTACAAGTTGACGACAAAGCGATGATTAACTGTCGTGCGGACTTAAACCAACTTGTACCGTTCAAATACGAATGGGCTTGGCAGAAATATCTAGACGGTTGTGCAAACCACTGGATGCCACAAGAAGTCAACATGAACCATGACATCGCGCTTTGGAAGTCTGAAAATGGCTTAACTGAAGACGAACGTACTATTGTTATGCGCTCTCTTGGTTTCTTCTCTACAGCAGACTCATTGGTTGCAAACAACTTGGTATTGGCAATCTACCGCCACATTACCAACCCTGAATGCCGTCAGTACATTTTGCGTCAAGCGTTTGAAGAAGCTATTCATACTCACGCTTACCAATACTGTATCGAATCTTTAGGTATGGATGAAGGCGAAGTCTTCAACATGTACCGCGAAGTTCCATCAGTTGCGCGTAAAGCAGCTTGGGGCTTGAAATATACGCAGTCTTTAAGTGATCCTACTTTCCAAACTGGTACACCTGAAAACGACCAAATTTTGCTTCGCAACTTGATCGCGTTCTACTGTGTTCTTGAAGGGATCTTCTTCTACTGTGGTTTCAGCCAAATCTTGTCGATGGGCCGCCGTAATAAGATGAATGGTGTTGCTGAGCAATTCCAATACATCTTACGTGATGAGTCGATGCACTTGAACTTTGGTATCGATATGATTAACCAAATCAAGATCGAAAACCCAAGCTTGTGGACTGCTGAATTCCAAGAAGAAATCATTCAAATGATTCTTGAAGGTACGATGCTTGAAATCGAATATGCGCGTGACACTATGCCACGTGGTGTATTGGGTATGAATGCTGCGATGATGGAGGAATACTTGAAATTCATCTGTAACCGCCGTTTAGCACAGTTGGGCTTGCCTGAGCAGTTTGCTGGTGTGAACAATCCATTCCAGTGGATGTCTGAAATGATGGACTTGCGTAAAGAGAAGAACTTCTTCGAAACACGTGTGACAGATTATCAGACTGGCGGCGCGTTGAGCTGGTAAGGTAAAGCATCCGTCACGCGACACATAAGTTGTCATTTGCGACACATAAAATGTCATTGCGCGACACATAAGTTGTCATTGAGAAAACCGCCATTCATGGCGGTTTTTTTAAAGATACGATCTAGTATTTAATTAAATATTTATATTAGATCTCTTGCGAAAGTAAAAACCACCTCAATATAAATTTCATGAGATATCAGAAATTAAATCGTTTTTCAGATTCTGAATTCAAACGCTTGGTTGGCGTACCTCGACAAGTTTTTACTGAAATGGTAGAGGTTTTAGAAAAAGCAGAATCACTCAAAAAGAAATCAGGTCGTCCTCATACTTTAGATATAGAGGATCAGTTGTTATTAACTCTCAATTACTTACGGAACTACAGCACTCAACTGGAATTAGCGGCAAATTACCATATCGCTGAAAGTAATGTGAATCGAACCATTAAAAAGGTTGAAGATGCATTGATGAAATCAAGACGTTTTACTCTGCCAAAACGAAGCATTACCACAGCAGACGAACACTTTAACTGGGTCATTATTGATGCGACAGAATGTTCAATAGAACGTCCGAAAAAAAAATCAGAGTAAGTTCTACAGTGGTAAAAAGAAGAAACATACGCTAAAAGCACAAGTGATCTATCATCCGAACAGCAAACAAATCATAGGGCTAGATATATCGAATGGCAGTCAGCATGATATTAAATTGGCAAGAAAAACGGTTAAGAAATTCAAACATTGTGAATATGTTATGACCGATTTAGGGTACTACGGATTAGAGCAAGATGGCTTTAAATTATTGATGCCAATAAAGAAAAAGAAGAATTTACCCTTATTTGATGTTGAGAAAAGGTACAATAAAATGATTGGAAAAATACGAGTTGTGATCGAACACATTAATAGTCAATTGAAAACATTTAGAATATTAAGTGAACGCTATCGAAATAGACGGAAAAGATTCGGTTTACGCATTAACTTAATTGCTGCACTCGTAAACCGGATAAACTTGCAATAATGACTTTCGCAAGAGATCTATTACACATAGATATTAAAACAATGAAAAGGCTAAAATACTTGAAAAATTAAATATGTAATAGGGACGAGACTATTTAAATGTCAAAAGATAAGCGCCAAAAAATCTGGAATGAAATAAAAATAACTTTTTCAAAAATTAAAGAAATTCATTCAGCTCATCAAATAACATCTACAAATCAATATTTGTCCTTAACACCAATTACTAGCGCAGATGAAGATAACGCTTATTCTGATATGCTCAAATTCGCATTATCACAGAATAAAACGGCTTTGTTGCACAAAGATTTCATAACTATATGATTTTAAAAGTTTTGATTATTTTTTGATCCAAAATTAAATTTATTTAAATCAGATGCTTACATATTTATGCAACAAAGCCGCTTTTTAGTAAAAACTGGATTTTTACCATCAACTATATCATTAAGTAATTCCCGAGCTTTTTTTCTTGCCTTAGCACCTGAGATTAGCGGATATGCTCCCAAACTAATCCAAGACCATTTTCCATCTTCTCTTTTATAACGAAAAACCCAAGATTTTTTCCCACTTGGCGCAACCCTAAAATAAAGACTTTCACTGTCTTTAATTCGGTACTCACTTGCCTCAGGTTCTAGGTTTTCCAATGCTGTATCAGCGATTGGAAAACGCTTTATTTGCGTCCGCTTCATGATTTGTACACATCCAGTTCAATTTTTCCGTTGTGTACACCCTATGTGTACAGCCTCACTTCAAAATGTTCTTAAATGATATGTAATGATCTTAAAACAAAAAAGGCTTGAACCCTTACGGTTCAAGCCTTTAGCTGAAGATCTTGGAAGATCTTCGGATTTACTTTTGAATTTTGGTGGAGGTGGCGTCAATTGAACTCAAAACCCAAACCATTAATTCTTAAGCCATTTCATTGAATAAAAAAATTCATTGACCCAATTTTGACCCACATCAGATTTAGTGTATTAAATCACTTAGAAATCTTGTTCAAATCGAAATTCAGGATTTGAAATGGTGTACCGAGTATAACAGCATTAAGAGCACTATAAAATATTACGATATAATATATCATTTCTTTGATATTCTTTTTTGATGTATCATTCTTTTAGACACATTCATGGATTAGGTAATGTTTGAAATTATTGATGATTTAAAAAATAAGTTAGATCAGCATCGCCCCCTATCACCTACAATAGTAAAAAATTTACAAGAAGACCTTATTGTACGATGGACGTATCATTCCAATGCTATTGAAGGGAATACACTTACTCTATTAGAAACCAAAGTTGTGCTAGAAGGTATAACAGTCGGAGGAAAGGCATTAAGAGAGCACTTCGAGGCAATTAACCATAGAAATGCCATTTATTACGTTGAAGACATTATTAGAAAAGAAGAACCATTTTCTGAATGGCAAATTCGTAATATCCATCAACTTATTTTAAAAAATATTGATGATGACAATGCAGGGCGATATCGCCAACAAAATGTCTTAATCTCTGGTGCTACAACTATGCCACCTGATTACACTCTATTAAATGACAAGATGGCTCAGCTAGTTGATTGGTATAATAGCGAAAGCCATACATTACACCCTATTGAACGTGCAGCTAAAGTACATGCTGATTTCGTTGGTATTCACCCATTCATTGATGGTAATGGACGTACTTCACGTCTTTTGATGAATCTTGAACTATTAAAAGCAGGCTATCCGCCTTGTGTTATTACAGTAGAAAATCGTTTGGCTTACTATGAGGCTCTTGATCAGTGGATGGCTTACGGAAAAACCGAAGCCTTTATCAAGTTAGTCTCCAATGCAGTTATCGAGGGTTTTAAGCCATCTCAAGTGGTTCTAGGCCTTTGAACTCCTCACACTCAATATTTTAGACGAGAAGAAGACTGCTTGTACATTATATAATTATGAATAGTACTTCTTACAAAACATGCACAATACATATGAAATTTGAAAAAAATTATATTAGAACGCAACTTATGGAGTTAAGGTCTACAAATGAAGAATATCCAATTACATTTACTGGCCGATATAAACATACAGAATCGCAAGACTATATAACCTTAACAACAATTAGAGTCTATAAAAAAGAAACGGGGAAACAAAAAACTATATGTAATCATATAAACTTAAAAAAATCATCTATTCCTCAATATATGATTTTAGATGTTAATGCACACAACAGGAAAGTATATTTTGTAGGCGAAGTTATCTTATATGAGCATGATGGTAAAGTACGTGCAGGAATTCAGCTTATTGATAAACCTAATGAAATTATTATGTGGTTTGCAGACCAAAAATTAAACTTCAACGAGTTAAAATATCAATAGTACTGTTTACATTCTACTTAATTCATTTCATAAATTTCTTATGCCATTTTAAATCTCCAAGAAAATATTATTCACCATAATGGGCGAATTTGGAAACTTAACGTATAAATAATTGGCATCTGATTTAAAAAATCCCACCTAATATTAAGCAAGATGGTAACTAAAGTTTTACGTTTTAGCTAAATAAACATTTCATAACACTAATCCATTCAACAAAACTGAAGATTGGATCCACATGCCTATTTGAGTAGTATAGAGAAACCTCAGTAATGGTTCCTCATAGCCGAGAAAAACCTCAATTGCTCTTTTTTAGCTAGGCTCTAGCTCAACAGATCATAACGCTGAGCTGTTAAAGCTGCTTTTTGATAAATATGTGAGGGATATTTATTTTTTAAACTATGTTTTACCCATTGAGGCAAATTCTTCCATTGTTTACGCTCATGTCTAAAATCAGGCTTTTGTACTTCTGTTAAATAATAACTATAACTATTTTTCCCCTCAGCAAAATAAACTCTTTGATCTTTTGCTTGAAGTGAAAAATGCTGATCCAATGTATAGGCCAAATCACTTTGCCACATAAAGAAATGATCATGAATTAAGACCAAGTTTAGCTGTTGTAGCTGATGCTCGAAAACCAATCTTTGATTTAAAATGTGTTCAACTTGACGTACATCATCCGTCATCAATAAATCATTATTAGCCGCTGTACCTAAAAAATATTGGAATACAAAATAATTTTGTATTTTTAATACTACAATAGGATATTCGGTTCCCTGAATTTCTTTAATATTAGATAGGTGGGTTTTCTGCTGAATAAACAAATCATGAGGCAGTAATAGCCATGCTTCTTGAAATAAAACCTGATAGTTTTTCCAAAAAATATAACGATTGGCTGTCTTAGACAAATCCCCCACATCCTCTCTATTCTGGGCAATTTGCATTAAAATCTGACGTAATGATTCATAGTTGCCGAACCCAGTCCAACACCCCAATCTTTGTCTTTCCTCACTTGTCAGTTTTAATTTAAATTCAGTATTTCTTGCACATGCGGATAACCAAGCGACGAGCTCAGGATAATCCTTTACTTTTTGTTCTAATAACTCATTTTTTACAGAGAAAGAGCTATGATTTAAGATACTCGAAGCCAATTTACATTGCAGCTCCAAAGGTAGGCTTCTATTTAACAGTGCATTTAATTGTTGTCCTAAAGCCTGACGTTGCTTCACACTCGACTGAATCCATAAACTTAACCATTCAATATTTGCATCCTGAATAATTGGAAGCTTTTTAGGAAAATTAGCTTCCTGCACCCGTTGCAGTACGTTCTTATACTCTCGCATAGCGATTTTTGCTAGGGTTTTTGCATCCCCAGAGATTAATGCCTGTAAGATATCAACATCAGTTTGCTCACCCCATTCATCTGTTCGAATCAACTCCTCCAAGATATCTCTCATCACCTTCACCACATCTTTAGGCGCAGGATAGCGCTCTAAATCTGCAAGTACACTGCGTAGCACCATGACCAAACGTAATAATGGCTCACCTTCTCGATCTTTTTCCAATGCAGATAACCACCAATGCTTCATGGCTTGTCGACCTTGAACACTTTTCCATTGATTACCGTCCCAGCCCATTAATGCAAAAACTTGAATTAATTGCAGATCAATTGGTGAATGTACCAATTCCACGAATAATTTTTCAGGGTCAAGATGCTGTATCAGAGATTCATCAAATGGAAAATCGATAAAATCTGCAATACGTTTCATGCCGTCGAATTTACTTTTTAATTTAGCTTTTGCTGCAAAAGCAAAAAGATCATGACTCAAAAAATTCGTTCTTTGCATCACTTTTCACTCAGCTGCTTTGTTTTTTCTATAATTTCATTTTTTGAAATATCACCAAATAGTTCTGAAGCGAACTGAAACTTAAATACAACTTTCCGGTCACTCGCATCATCATAAGGTTTAGAGTCAATATTGCCACGACCCACAGGTGTAAGTTTAAATAAAAAAAGGAGTTTTCCTCCAAATACAGGCATGCTATTTACATGTTGCACAACAGCATTTGAACGACTCAAACTTAAGGTCATATTTTTCGAATAGTCAAAACTCGTATTGTTATCTCGGCTGCCGTGCCCCTCTACGATAATTCTTGCAACTTGCTTTTGCTGTTCTTTACTAAGGCGATTAAACAGTACATGGCTATATACCGGAATAAATTCATTTAAAAAAACTTTACCCTGTGTCGACAGCTGCGCAGAACCGTAAGGAAATAATATATTCTCAGCAATACTGATATCGCCTGTATTGGGATCAATCTCGACTTTGACTCCTTCTGCCTTCATGGATTCTTGTATAGATTGAATAATCATTACACGTGTACGATCCTGATTGGTCAACATCAGCATACAAAGCACTAGAAAGATCGCCATTAAGCCCGTCATCAAATCCGCAAGTGCGATCCATGTTGCAGATTGACTTTCGTGGTCGGAAAATTCATTTTCATCAATCATTGGATTTTCCTTTAGCTTATTGGGTCATAGCATCATGCAATGGAATTGCGGCTGCCAAGGCTGCAACAGTACTGCCTAAACGGTTTACTGCATCTTTTAAACCATGATCCAAATCTGTGAAAGCGCGTTGATATTGACTATCAAGCTGCTTAAAGGCATTTGCAAATTCTTCAGGTAAATCTTGTCCTAATTGCCCTAAAGCATCTGTAACATCAGTTAAATGTTTTGCTGATTGATCTAACTTTTGACTTAATTTCGCTTCACCCACACTCAACTCCTGCGCAATACTTTGTATTTTCGGCAGAATGGTGCTTTGTACTCCATCAATACGTGAAATTAGTCCTTTAGTTTCTTCATTCACTATGCGTTGTTTTTCATCCATAAACTTAAATTGTTCGGTTAAGCTATTCGTTACCTCAACTAAACCTTCACGTTGTTCACCAATTGTCTGCTCTAACTGTTCATTTTGACGATCTAAGAAACCATTGAGATTTTCAGTTTGCTGATTTAAATAAATCGTTAAAGATTCTTGATACTGAATACGGAATTTTTCAAGCGACTTTTCTAATTCACTTGAAGTATTTAATAACTTTTGATCAATATCGCCTAATGTATTTTTGAGATTTTCAGATGCAGAATTAATCATATTTTCCGCATTATGACCAACAGCTGCTAATTCTGTTGCCATACGATCCAAATGACCATTCATATCTACTGAGAACGTAGTCAGAATTTCATTAAGTTTTGTTTGTGCATAATCAAATTTTGTAAAGACATCCTGAATTGATTTATTTTGCTCTTGAATAATAGCTTTGACAGAGGTGTTAAGCTCTGTTGTTGCTTGTGAAACAGCTCCTTTTAGCTCTGTTCCAGCATCATTCAATACTGATCTAATATTCGTGACCATTTCATTTGAAGCAAACTGGATATTTTCTTGCATTTTTTCTGAAGCACTATTAATACTAATGCTCATTAAGACTGAAGCACCGCCAATTGCAGTTTCCAACGCTTCTTTCGCATGATTTAGACCATTTTGAATGGCAGGCTCAATACTTGATAGATTCGTTTTAAGTTCTTTGTTAAATGCATCCAAAGATTGTTTTTGTTCATTCTGAATATCATCCATATGCTGAACAGTTTCACCAATTTTAGTGACTAGACTATGCATTTCTCGACTTGCAGCTTGCATATTTACTGCTGCTTCACCCACAACAGTAATTAGCTTCTCGTTATGCTGTTGAGAGGCTTCAATTGCTTTAACAGTATCTTTGACTGCTTGAGTCGTATTTTCCAAAGCTATATTGGTTTGATTTAATGCTCCATTCATTGGCAATAAAATTTCAGTTTTTAAATCTTCTAAAACCTTTTTTATCGCTTCAGTACCTTGATCAGCAACTGCGGTCTTAATTTCAAACAATAAAGGCGTTAATCCCTGAACTACACCTTGACTAATGAGCTGTGCAAGTTGAGTATTATCATTATCAAATTGTAATTTTGCGATATCTTGCTGCATGAGCTGTTGATTCTCAAGCTGCTTTTTTTGCAAAGAATTAAGTTGCAATAAAGCATTTTCCTGACCTCTTTGGATTTCTAATAAATCTTGGTTATGACGTTTTGCTTTAGCTTGTAAATCCTGACGTTCTAATAAATGTTTTTGATTTTGTGCTTTTAAAACAAATGTATTTAGAAGCATAAACAACAAAGACGAGGCTACACCACTCAAAGCATATACAAAGACAGCTTTAAGTTTTTCCATTAAGCCTGCAAATGACTGAACATCTATATTTCCATCATTAAATTGAATCCCTTGCAGACCCATTGTTAAACCTACAAACGTCCCTAAAAGTCCTGCAGTGGTTAGAATTGTAGGAGCATACTGAGAAAAAATAGTCAGTTTTTTTTGCTTTAAAGAGATAAACCAAGCAATGAAAGATATTCCGATCAAACCAAGAATAAAGACTCCAATTACAGGAACCTTACTAATAAAGGAACTAAAAAAAAAGGATAAAAAATCCATAAAACCCTCAAAATTTAAAATTATTTGATATTCCAAGCTTCTAATAGCTCTTCTGATAAACCCTGCTGCAAAATATACAACGGAATATGACGCGCATATTCATCAGGAAAACCATATAACCCCAATGACCACTCTTGGTGAAGCTGATTTAAATCTGGTCGAATCCAAACCAGTTCAGGGGAGGCAAACTTTAACAGCATCAACTGACAACGATTTTTACTCGTCCGCATTAACGCATGAAAATCTTTTAAATGTAGTTGATTCTCGCTATCATGAAACTGATCATTAAAAAAGTGTATTTGCTGCATCATAGCTACAGCTTCATCTTTATTCATATTTACTACTTTCTGATACTGCAAACTGAATTTCTACCCGTCTATTTCTTCCATCTGATGGATCAATACCATTTAGAGGACGAGAGTCACCATAACCCGCAACGATAACCCGATTGGCATCTTTAGAATCTAAACTTGAAATAATTAGTTTTCTAGCTTCTCTTGCTCTAGCCGCAGATAATGTAAAGTTATCATCATAGACCGTACATTTCTCCTTAAAGTCAAGAACAGGCTGTTTTACAACTGAATTATCAGTATGGCCTTCAACAAAAACTGAAGCTTTCGGATTTTCCTTTAAAAAACTAACAATACGTTGATCAAGGCTTTTGAATGTTTTAGCTGCCGATGGTGTAATACAAGCACTACCTACATTAAAAATATTTTCTTTTAATGTGATTTTTCCATCAGCGATATCGAAGGAAATTAAATTACTCGCTCCTGTTTCATCTACAGAATTCTTTAAATCCGTTAACATCTCACTAATTCTTTTTTGCTGGGCAGCTCCTCCCTGCTCTAACTCTTGCTTATGTCTTAATTCTGCATAGGTTTTTTGCAGAACTGACATTACCAATAGGAGCATTACAACGGCCATCACACCAGCCATGAGATCTGAAATAGATACCCATTCGCTTGGTTTATCCTTCATTATTTGCTCCATTCAGACCAAATAATTTTTTTGTAATCAAGTTATTATCTTTTTTACCTTTGTTGTTTATATTACTATTTTTACGTCCATATGACTGTGGTTGATTAGACTCCATTTTTTCCACTGTCTCTTTTTGTAACTGAATACTGGAAGCTAAGTTTTCCAATGTTGGTTTTAAAGTAGTAATCGAACTGATACTTTGCAATGATTCAGCAAATACACCTTCCACTGTTTCAGTTAATCGCGTGAGCTGCTTACCTAGACCAATAACTTGACGATTACTTTCAGATACTGCTTTTAATCCACCAGTAATATCACCAGATAGTTTATTAACTAACCCAGTCATTTCATGAATATATTCATTTAATGTCTTTGTACTTTCGGTAAATATACTTTGTGCTTTGGTTTGTATATCCATTGACTTACCGATTGTATTCGTTACATCAATCATCGTCTTATCAACACTAGTGGATAAACTATTTACTGCATTAGAAATATCATTTGTCGCTATCCCTAATCCTTTAGACATTTCAGACATATTGTTCTTGAAGCTTGTACTCATATCACCAATAGATGACTTCAAGTTGTCTGACATTTTTGTCATATTTTGGCTAAAGCTAGTATTCATATTGGAAATAGTAGAGTTCAAATCTTTTTTCATCAAAGAAATCACTTCTTCCATATTCTTTCTAAAACTATCAATAACGGTCTGTAGTTGGCTCGCTGACTCCCCCATTGTCGATGCGGCTTGAGACATTCCTTCCGCAGCCTTTCCTAGTCTAACAACTGTTTCTTCATTCTTATTAATGAAGTCAACCATAGCATCACGAGTCTGAATACTTTGAGCTACATTATCTTGGAGTAATTGTGCAGTTTCTTTATGTTGCTCTCCAACTAATTCGATTAGGCTCACTGATTGTTGTGCTAAAACATCAAATTTCTTTTCCAACAATGTTGACTGTTTGTTTAAAGTTTCAATTTGTACAGAATGATTTTGAGTAAGTAATGAAAGATGATCTTTACTATTTTGCTCAAATGATAATAAAAATTTCCCTGTTTGTTCTAGATGAGAATCATGATTTTGCTGTGTATTCTCAATTAACCTTTCTGTAAGTCTAGATTGTGAAGTTAAAGAACGTACATTATCTTCATTACTTAAATGCATCTGTTTTAACTGTTCATCATGACTAAGCTGAATAGTTTTAATCGTGTCTTGAGTATGCTGAGTTAATTGCTTGAGTTGCTCTTGATTAGTGGATTGATTTTTCGCAACAGTTTTTTCAAATTGCATAGCAATGCTTTGCATACAATCAATCAGCTTGTTGTTGTTATTGCGCTCCTCTTGTAATCTCTGATCACGAACAATATCAAGCTCACTTTTCACTTTTTCAATTGACCATCGTAAGCGGCGTTCTTCATAACCATTTTTAGATAAAATCACTTTTAAAAGAATAAAAGCAAGTAAACCCCAAGTGGAAGTTTTAAATTTGGTACCTAAGCCCTCAAGCATTTGCATAAGGTTGGCCATCGATGCATCCATATTACTTAATGCATTCGCCCCCGTTAAAATTGAAGATGCTTTATCTAAGGCAAGGCCTAAACCTAAAAATGTTCCCAACAGACCAATAATCAGAATCATGCCAGGCATAATATCTGCTAACTTTTCAGCTGGAGTTGCAACAGCTTCACTGATTTCCATGACAGAGCCATGCTCAGCATCCAGTTTTTTAGATTTATTGTTTTTATTACCACCATACCAGTTATTTTCCCAATTCTCTGATTTTGCGGTTTGGTAAACTCTAAAAATAGTGAAGAAGAATAATCCCCAAATAACAACAAAGAATATGCTAGGCAATATATCAAGTTTAAATGGTGACAAATGAAAAGGGAGTAAGAAGCTCAAAATTTCCATAGATTAAACCTCTGCCTCAACTAACTCTTGAGTACGCTTTTTACTATCTTCAGCAAAAATATTTGCATAATCTGTAATTAAACTTTGTTCTTCTTCTGTCAATTCATTCCACTGTTTACCATTTTGTGCGCATTCAATAAGTAGGCGCCCTACAGTTGCCACATCATCGACAATGTAATCACGTCCTTCTTCTTCAAATTGCTCAGCTGACTTCTCTAGTACTTGTAGGAAACCTTCCGCAGCATGAACATAGCTTTGCATCGCCCGGTTTTCTTCAGCTTGCTGAGTCAATTGGTAAGCTGTATTTTTGGCATCATTTTTTAAATTAACTAATTCAACCTCTTCATTTGCAGTTAATGATTCAATTTGCATTTTGACTTCAAGTTGCTTAACTTTTCGCTTTAATGATGCAACTTCTTTGTTCATTTGCTTCCACTTCGCTTCCATATTTTGAAGTTTAGTTTCCCACGCACAAATTAATTCCTCGAATACAAAGGGAATTAATGACTTACCACTGAAACGACGCTTAATAATACTATCTAGCTTTTCTGCATCAGCATCGGTTAAATTTGCATTTTCAGCCAGTAAATCAGCCCCTATACGTAATAAAAATGAATCATCAGCGGTAATTTCATCTAAATTTCGAGCAGTATTTAAAGTTTTCTCCGCAGCTCTTAATAATTTTTGCGTTGCACGCAAACGCAGATAATGTGAAAAATCTTGAATTGTATCTTTTTCTAAAATTTCTTGGATATGTGTTTGGACTAGAACATAATCATTAATCACAGCTGCAAAACGAATAGACTGACGCTGTTCCTCAGTTTTCATCGCATCCATTGCTTCTTGTAAATCTTTTTGGCGCTGTTCAGCTTCCTTAACATCTTTAGGTGTCAGGTACATTTCTCTAAAATGTTTGGCAGCATTAGAAGCCCAGATAATAGCTTGTTCAACCTTTTTCAAGATTGGGCTATTCTCTAATGCTAAAAGTGCCTGAATTCCCTTTTCTACAGCTTTTGCAACAGCTCCAGCCCAAGGGAATGGGAGCAATGCGATACCTTTGGAAATATAGGGAGCTATCTTCTCTACCCAAGGTTTTGCCATTTTCCATACATCTTTCACCTTCCCTACGAAGTTTTCAGCTTCATCAGCCATCCAATCCACAGCCTTTCTTGCAGCACTTTTAGCTGTATCCCATACTGCACTTGCTGCAGATGAGATTCCTCTACCTACGGAAGATACTGCTGAACTGACACTTCTAGCAGCTGATGAAACTGCTGATCCCACTGAACTCCAAAAGCCCATTTTTACCCCCTGATTATTTATTTACACCCAATAATGATTTCGCTGTACTAATTTCCTTAGCATTTAATTTCGTTTCACTATTTGCAACTTCAACTTTGGCTTGCTTTATACGACCAATTACTTCTTGTAATTGCTCTAATTTAACTTTTGGATCTTCATTTTTCTGTTCAGCTTCTAACAAGGCTTTTGGAAGAACTAATCTCATACAGGTACGTATTTCTCTTCCAGAGAATCCATCAGATAAGTCCGATGCGGTTTGTATAAATTCATCTTTAGACTCTAGTAAAGGAATTTGGTCAACCAACATTTTCGCCCAAAGTTTTTTACGTGCTTCTAAATCAGGCAAATCAAAATGAATGTGGTGACTGATACGGCTCCTAAAAGCTTCATCGTAATTTTTCGCAAAATTAGTCGCAAAAATAGCAATACCATTAAAACGTTCAAGTTCAATCAATAAAGTTGAACGCATTGCATTCACCTCATTGTCTATTCCCTGTGTTACCGAAGATAAACGTTTTCCCAATAATGTATCTGCTTCATCAAAGAATAAAACCGCATTTGCTTCAGTCGCTGCTTTAAATACAGCTTGAATATTTTTTGAGGTTTCCCCCATGAATTTACTTTCTAATTCAGCTATGCCCAATTTAATAATTGGTTGACCTAAACTTCCAGCGAAAGCCTCTGCTGTAAGAGTTTTTCCAGTACCTGGAGCACCATAGAAATTTAGAATAACGCTACGTCCCTGTTTATCTACACTACTGAAATTCCAGTCTTCATATATTGTTTTATGAAATTTTAACTTAGCCAATCCTTCATCTAAGTGAATACGAGTTGCTGTCGATAAAACCACATCATTATCTAGAGTAACGATTGGCTGTACTATCTGAAAAACAGAATTAAGACTCTCTTCTTTTTCAAAAGGATGTTCAACAATGCTATTTTCCTCACGTTCTGTTTGAAATTTTTTCAACCGTTCTCTAGCTTTTTCCAAACTCACAATATTGTCTTCAATATCTGATATTTGTTTTTCATTCCCAACACTAAAAAGTTCTTTAATCATTTTTTTCATTACTAATGCCATCTTTAATTTTTAAAAAATTTCATAATTAATGCTTTAACATTCATCATCTTTATATAACTCTAATTAACGCAGCCCTCTTTTTCTCACCCTATATAGCTAAGTATTTTTTTAAATCTATTTCCAGCTCTTCCTGTAACCCTTCAGGATTCACTATTTTTAAATGTGGAATCCAAAATCGTATTAACGGCAACAACTGCATGTCATGATTAATTTTAGAAGAAACCAGCAATCCACCATCATTTAATTCTTTTACTATTTGCTGCTCGGGCAATATCGATCTCTGCTTAAAATAAAATGCAACCTGACTATCAACAGATAAAATGATTTCCTGTTTATCCTGCCCAAACCAGATGCCGTCATCATCTTCTACGAGTTTTACAATATTTGGCTCGGGGACAAATTGAGAGTATTCATGTGGAGACTGCGTAAGCTGGATATGTGAAATACGATAAGTACGCAATTGGTCCTTTCGCACCGCAGCCAAATACCAACTGCCATGATGATGGATCAGACGATAAGGTTGAACAAGTCGAGGCTCCCCTTTATATACAAAACCAATTTGCCTATGTTCTTGAATCGCTTTTCCAACAACCTTAAATAACTCTTTAAACTGACTTACATCTTCAAAAGAGTAACCTTTAGCACTATAAATCTGTTGTGCTCGAGTATCTAAAAGTTCACGTAGAAAAGACATATCCAATGATGGATACAAATGGCTAATTCCTGAAAGCTGAGCAAAATTACGGATATCTTTTGGAGCAATTTTTCCCAAATAATTTGAATCTAGATAAAATTTTTTATTTTCATCATCCTGTAACAACGGTAAATAAGCGTTAAGACGATCAAAATCTCTCGAAATTGTACGTGTACTTACCCCAAATTCAGATGCTAGCTCTTTTATACTTAACTGATACCCCATATTTAACTTTGTTAAAATATTGGCTAATCGGTCGGCTAAACGCTCATGAATAGAATCATCACGTTGCATAAATTTTCTCTAATTATTTAATACATATATCGAACTTTTAAAATTTCGATATGTTTGAAATATACCACATTAAACAAACGAAATTTTACACTAAATCACATAAAAACATTATTTTAATTTTAATTTAAATAATGTTTAATCTTTCTAAATAACGTTCTAGATGCAACATTGCTAAATAGAACTTCTTTAATTCAGCCCACTTTATTTTTCCCACTATTAAAGCTCTAAAAATACGCTTTAAAGCCTTCTTTCTATGTTTATTGGTAAATGGATCAGAGCTTATTGTCATACTAATGTCCTTCCAATTTGCCTTGTAAATTTAAAATTTTGATCAAAATGACTAATAAATTGAAGATAAGACACAAAAATGACAGGACATGTCATAAGTTGTAAAAATTATTTTATTTCTTAAATTTTCATTTTGTCTTGGGCAAACTACTAAAACAGAGATGGTGACAGATGAACTACCACCTTACTCATTAATAAATCTAAATTTTTATAATTGCTTTGACCCAATTATTACCTCTATTAAAGTCCCACATAAAACTTCTCAATCAACTGTCTTGTTTTTACCATTAAATTGGTTAGCACATTGTCTCGCTCAAACAGCTTCACTTTGAAGTTAGGCAACTCTTTCATTTCTTCTTTACGTGGCAAGCGTTGATTGAACTCGTAATTATCCAAGACCTGTTTCAACACTTCAGGTTTTAGGTTTTCTTGCTCACAGAAATATTGATAAGCCTGTTCCTTCTCTGCATCCCAGAACTGAGCAAAGGCTGTTTGTACACTCTGTCCATTGATCATTTTCGGCATATTTTCTTCGATGAATTTTTGGATCAAGTCTTGTTTGTTATGCAAGCTAATATCACTGCCAATCAGATCATGTACTTGAGCTTCGTATTTCTTACGCTGCTCATCTGTTTCAGCATTCACCGCCATTTGTAACAATGTCAGGATATAACCCACATTAATACGGTCACTGTGCAGTAAATCCAATTGGAAATCGACATCATCCAGCACCGAGACTTTTTCTTTTTTAGTGGCTTTACGAGTTGCTCGACATAGATCTGCATATTTCGAAGCGAAATTAGCAAAGTGTTGTTTATCTAAAACAGTCTGATCTTGGTCATATTCCACAAAAGTTTGCAGTTGTGCGTTGTAACGCATGACCTCGCGGAATGCCTTGATGAATTCCAGTTGCTGATCTTCAGTCAGCAAATCATCCACGGCTTGATAGTCGGGGGTAATGTTCAGTAATTTTTCGACTGCATCCGCATAATCCTGTTGAATTTCTTCAAAGCTCGGTACCAGTACTGTCTTTCTTGCTTCCTTATTAGAAAACAGGGCCAAGGCTTCATCAGTGGCGCGTTTCAGGTTACGGAAACAGATGATATTGCCAAAAGGTTTCTTGTCGTTAAAGACACGATTGGTGCGTGAAAAGGCCTGAATCAGGCCATGATATTTCAGGTTTTTATCGACATACAGGGTGTTGAGTGGCTTGGAGTCGAAACCGGTCAGGAACATATTGACCACGATTAAAATATCAATCTGCTTGTTTTTGACCCGCTGCGCAATGTCACGGTAATAGGCATAGAACTGGTCACCGGAATTGTAATTGGTTTTAAACTGCTGGTTGTACTTGGCAATATAGCGATCCAGCTTGTCTCGACTGGATGGATTGATCTGAGTCGGCACATCGGCTGCTTCTTCCTGAATCAGGCCATCCTGATCGGCAGGATTCACTGCTTCATTGGCGGCATAGGAGAAAATCGTGGCAATGGTCAGCGGTTTGAACAGTCGGCCCTGCTCTTCATCCTGTTGCTGCTTCTCTGCCTGAACTTTTTCAAACAGTTCGTAGTACTGGGTTAAGGTATTAACCGAGCTGACGCAAAACATCGCGGTAAATTCACGATTACGGGTTTTGGTATCGTGGATATTGACAATGTAGCGGGCAATCATTTCTAGGCGCTGCGGATTGTCATACAGTTCTTTGGTATCGATGCCTTCTACATCTTCCTCATAACTTTCATTGGTCGCCATGCCTTTGGCGGTGTATTTGCCACGATAATCAATTTGGAACTGCAATACGTTACGGTCACGGATCGCATCTACAATCACGTATTTATGCAAACACTCATTAAACAGGTAGTCTGTGGTGAGTTTTAAACCTGCTTTGCTTTGGCTGTTCTTTTCAAAAATAGGCGTACCGGTAAAACCAAACATTTGTGCATTGCGGAAGAACTTTTTGATGTTCTGATGAGTCTCTCCAAATTGACTGCGATGACATTCATCAAAGATAAAGACCACTTTTTTATTTTTAAGATAATCAATCGATTCTAAATAACGGTCGGTGCTGATGGCTCGATTGAGTTTTTGGATGGTGGTCACAATCAGTTTGTCATGACGTTGATCCAGCTGTTTAACCAAGGTAGACGTGTTATCGGTACTGTCCACGCTTTCGGCTTTAAAAGCATTAAATTCTCTTGAGGTTTGCGTATCGAGGTCGTTACGATCCACCACGAACAGGACTTTTTCCACGTCCGGCATCTGCATGATGATCTGGCTGGCTTTAAACGAGGTCAGGGTCTTGCCTGAACCGGTGGTGTGCCAGATATAGCCGTTCTGATCGGAATTTTGCACATGCTGCACGATTTTCTGCACTGCATAAATCTGATAGGGACGTAGCACCATCAGGCTTTTCGTGGTTTCTAGCAGCACCATGTATTGGGTCAGCATTTGGGTCAGATGCTGCTGATTGAGAAAAGCTTCGGCAAAGTCGACAATTTCATTGATGTGTTTGTTATTGACATCCGCCCATGGAAAGGCAAACTCGATGCCTGTGGTGCCGTTAGAATAATAACGGGTATTGGCACCATTACTGATCACAAACAGCTGGATAAAACCAAACAGACCTTGTCCAGCCCAATACGCTTCACGGATATAACGTTGGGTTTGGTTAAAGGCTTCGGCAATTTCCATGCCGCGTTTTTTCAGCTCGATCTGTACCAAAGGCAGGCCATTGACTAATAGGGTTACATCAAAACGGCTGGTGCGGCCATTATAATCACGGTGGTCAATGGTGATCTGGTTGGTGACCTGATAGATGTTCTTGCTTGGATCATCCGACAGAAAAAAGATGTGCTTGCTGGTTCCATCGTCAAATTTGACTGGGAACAGATCACGCAGATTTTTGGCGCGCTCAAATACTGTGCCCGTATTTAAAAAACTGATGACCTGTTTCCATTCAGTTTCTGACAGTGGCGCAAGTCCGTTGGCACGTTCAATTTGTGTTTTGAGATTAGACAGTAGTTGGCGTTCATCTTTAATCGTGACGATTGAATAGCCCAAGCCTTTTAGCTGTGCAATCAGTTCATTTTCAAGTTGATATTCGCTTTGTACTGTCATTTCACCCTCTACTCTCTAAATTCTTATTCGCTTTATATTCAATATACTGATTTATCTTAAAGTTTTTTCAATCACATCTAACAAACTTGCTTTCTCCAAAATCAAATCTCGAATCGCTTCAAAATTATTTTCAGGTGCTCGCCAATAGATACATAACCAGCGTTCGGTACCACCTTTATATTTTTCAATTTTCCAGTTGAGGTAGCGTGAATCATCGTTGCATTTCAAAATAGAAAATGCTTGCTCCTCTAATGCTTCTGGTAAATTCAAAAGGCTTTGTTGCACAAAGATTGGAAATGCAAAGCACCCCTAATTGAGCTAAATTTAAGGCGTAACTTGGGTAAGTGGTCGACCTAATTCCGTAAATCTGTTAAGGACTGCTACACGTGCATGGATTTCATTCACTTGGCTATCAAAACTCCTTGCACTGAGTTTATCGCCTAATAATTTGATGCAATGCATCTTAGTTTCAACCAAACTTCGACGATGATAGCTTGACCATTTTTTCCATAGTGTCCTGCCTAAACGTTTAATTGTTCGAAGTAATTCATTTCGCTCTAGCGAGCTACTCTTTGTATCTTTCCATGGTTTCGCATTTTTTCTAGGTGGAATCACCGCATGCCCTTGCCGATCTGCAATGACCTGACGGCATTGCTTGGTGTCATAAGCTCCATCGGTATAAACAGAGTCAATCCGCTCATCTTGTGGAATCTGATTAAGTAAATCACCAAGCACCTGTGAATCACTGACATTATTGGTTGTAAGCTGAACTGCTCGTATTTGTAGGGTTTTAGCATCTATACCAATATGAAGTTTACGCCATTGGCGACGATATTCAGGTCCATGTTTCTTGCGTTTCCATTCGCCCTCACCTAGAAACTTCATGCCTGTAGAGTCCATGAGTAGATGCAGCCCATCGCTACTTTTTTGGTAGCTGATTACAATATCAATATGCTTTTGTCTTCTACAAAGCGTGGTGTAATCTGGAGCTATCCAATTTAATCCGCAAAGTTTAATCAGACTTTGCACAAAGCCAGTGACCATACGTAAAGACAGACGGAATAAGGATTTAATCATTAAGCAGCATTGGATGGCTGCGTCGGAGTAGGTTTGATTTCGCCCTTGTTTGCCTTTTGATGGCGCATACCATTGCGTAGCAGGATCAAACCAAATGGCAATATTTCCGCGACTAATGAGTGCTCGGTTATATGCGGGCCAATTGGTTGTGCGGTAGATTTTGTGTGTAGGCTTCTTCATTTGAAAATTATATCGCTGAAAAAGCCTTTACAGATAGGTTTGTGCAACAAAGCCAATTCAAAATATAAGTTGTCACATCGAATACTGTTCCACCTTGATGCTCTTTAATAAATAAAGTGGTATTGGTTAAGTTATTCCACGCATCGTTATAAAAACGAATCCCTCCCCATGATTCATATTTGTTTTTAGAGATATAACTATCAATGGATTGATTAAGAAGCTGACTGATACTATCGACAACTTCCTGAATAGTATTTGTTTTCAGCTTTTGCAACTCTTGTATTTCTTGATAATGATCAAAAATAAATTGGATACGGTTCATATCTAGATTCTGTATACGATAATAACTTTCAAGATGCAGCAAAAACTCACGTGCAAACAAATTCCATTTATTCATGGGATTCGTCATCATTTGTTCTGCAAGGTAAGGTCGGACAGCATTCACTAATTGTTGGTAGGAAATACCGAACCAATTTTGGGCTTCACTTTTACCAGAGATGCTGATTATCAAGCCAAGGATAGTTTTGTCTTTTGAGCGAGTTTGAGCATATTTCACATAGTCATCAAATGGATTGTTTTGATGATGGTAAATTTTAGCTTCCAGTAAAATAAGATGCGTATCGGTATCAATCATTAGGTCGATACGATTGCTGTTATGTGTAACGCATTCTCGCTCCAAGTTTTCCACTTGACCTAAACTAGAATTCTCTAGGGCGCTCATTCCTACAACAACATCACTAAAGCCTTTCCAGAACACCTCTCCCAACTCATGGGATTCTTGAGGGTTTAAGAAAAATTCAAGCAATTCAGTGGTGGGATTTTCGTAATGGCTACGAATCGCAGTATCGAAAAAAGTTTTTTCTCGCGGAATCGCTTTAAACTTTTTTGCAGAATCTAAAAGTTGTGTGAAATGTTCAAAAGGTGAAGTTGCTAAATTCATTATGCCCCCTATACAAACATCTGATGTAACAAGCTTTTCCCATGTTAGGAACTACAATCAGTAATTTCATTATTTATAATCCACAGACTTAACAACACAAAGAACTTTAGTCGTGTGATGGGCAGTATGTGATCTAAATAATTCACTACATTTAATTTTTACCGACTTCCCTTCTTTCTTAAACAGTGAAGAATAACGTGGGTCATTATCCACCAATTGAATAAGTTTAGTTTTGACTAAACCTTCTTCACCATCGACATTGACTTGCCGATCTAAAGCTAATGCAATTTGATTACCGCCAAAAGCTTCTTGATTAGGATGTAAGCTTTTAATTCGCAGTAATTTCCCTGTTAATGTTGCTGGTTGATCGTAATAAAATGTTTGTGCTTGGCTTAATATAGGCATTAAGGCAAGCACAGTAATTAAAAGTTTTTTCATATTTCCCTATCTCTTTTCAATTTTTAACTATTTGAATTACTTATATTCTTTCTTTATTGCATTAAAGTGGAATAATTTTGAGTAATTGACTTTACGGATCTGATCATAATCCTCAGTCGGTTTTTCTCCCTGATAAGTCATTTTCAGTGGGAAATAAGCAGCTCCATTATTAATCACGTCTAAGCTACTGTCATAGCTATAATACAGTGGTGAATCTTCTTCATAACTTCCCCCGTTATCGGCTCCAGCATCCGCTACACCATAACTATTGATAAAGTCATTTTCAGGGAGGTGCAACGCTTCCCACCACAGTTCTGTCGTTCCTGTGCTGGTGTACCCGTTTTGGAAGATACTACCAACCAAGTTCTTACCCAAAGGCTTTAAGTTCTTAGCAATTTCTTCCAGATCAAGCCCCACACGCCCCCAACTACCAGAAAATTCGGCATCTTTGGCACTTCGGCTGACCAGTTGATACTGACCATTATGTAGTTTTTTAAAGCTAAACAAGTCTGCTGTTCCTGCACAAGCATGGCAAGACACCACATTACCTTCACTACCGACCTGTATCTTTTCAATCATGACTAGATAACGCGATTCCTTGGCATTATTTTTATATTCAATTACTGGGTGCATGAGCGCGACAGTCGTATTTTCATCTTCATCCGCTTGTCCCAAAGTAATATGTGGCATTTTACTCAGCTCTTCGTCATCGACATAGCCACGGCTCATCTGACCACTATAAAACTGGCGCATGATGTTCTTAAAGCTCAGGCTATCCAGTTGTACCTGTGCCATTTGCAGCGCTGAAAATTGTGAATTAGCCATAGCGATTGGTGCAGCAAACAAAGCGCTGCTGCTTAATAGCAGGCTGATCAATAGTTTTTTCATTTGTACCCCCCGATAGAAAATGTGAAAAAGCCAGATTCAAAAGTAAATCTGGTTTAAAAATTTAAACAAACATCTGCTGCAACAAGCCTTTTTTCCAAGTTTTGGCTTGTTCAATTTGCTGTGCCACAACTTCAATTTTTTGGTCGATAGATGACAAGAAGTTTGCGATTTTGGTTTGTTCTTCTAAGCAAGGAATTCTTAATTCGCAGATTCAAATCCCAAGTGCGACACATTTGTAGTTAGTTGAAAAAGTTAGGTGTATTCGTAGAATCATTGGACTTTTTCAACTCGCAATTGGAAAGCACACAATGAAGAAATACACCCAACTTTCTCAAGATGAAAGATACGAAATTTATGCTACTTTGAAAAGTAAAAGTTCAATCGCTACCCTTGCTCGGGAGTTAGGGCGTTCACGATCAACCATCTACCGTGAATTAAAAAGAAATACTGGACAACGTGGATATAGAGCTCAACAGGCAGCTAAATTTGCAAGTCAAAGACGGTACCGTCCTTCATCACCCATGACAGCGTTTGCCTTCGCTTATATTGATTATTTGATTGGCTTGGACTGGTCACCAGAACAAATTTCAGGTGCTTTAACACAACGCTGTTGGCTGGATGTACCTTCACATGAGTGGATTTACCAGTACATTTATCAAGATAAATCAAAAGGCGGTAAACTCCATCTACACTTAAGGCATCAGAAGAAATATCGAAAACGAGGTTACAAAAACACGGATCGTAGGGGTCAAATCATTGATAAAACAAGTATTCATTGCCGAGACCAGGTCATTGATCAACGACAACGTTTAGGAGATTTCGAAGGTGACACGGTGATTGGTAAACATCATAAAGGTGCTTTATTAACTCTCGTTGATCGAAAGAGCCTGTACGTACATATTGTTCATTTAGGGTCAACGAGAGCATCCTCTCAAACGATTACTTGTGCATTAGATCGTTTACAGATGAGCCATGCTTATAGTGTGACATTTGATAATGGCAAGGAATTTTCCGAACACAAAAGAATTACTGATGCTGGCATAGATACGTATTTTGCTGATCCTTACAAGTCTATTCAGCGAGCTAGAAATGAAAATACGAATGGTTTAATCCGGCAATATCTGCCAAAATCGTCATCGTTTGATGACGTGTCAAACGAACAAATAGAGCAGATAGAATTTGCACTCAACCATCGTCCTAGAAAAACACTAGGTTGGCATACACCGAGTGAAGTTATGGCTGGTTTTTATACTGTTGCACTTGCCGCTTGAATCCGCCATTCAACTTTACCTAAATTAGTTTTAGAAATACCTAATACAGATATACCTGTCGCTAGTTTCTTAATTTGTTCTCTTACTTCAAAAGTTTGCATCAAATAACCACAGAAACCCAATGCAAAAGGATGAATAGGTCTAGCAATATAAGTATGTAAACCAGCAATAATTTTTTGGCTTCCTAAATTAATAACTTCAATAGTTTTACCAATATCTTTGTAATCCTCTGATGCATCCGCAATCACTAGATCACCAACTTTTAGAAATTGATCTTCACTAATTTTATTGGTGTCAATTCCCTCATTTAAGAATGGCACAGGCTCTTTAGTTACATCAAAAAGCATTGAAAATTTGGTATGAATATCTCCGTAATGAATATTCATAATTTCACCATGTTCAGCTAATAAAGCTCGTGAATGTGAATTAGTATTATGGAAGTTAAATTGAGAAGAAAAGTTAGTTTCCTCCCACTCCCCAAACTCACTTCCATCATCCGCTTTAAAACGAATTTGCTGACTAAACAGCTTTTGCATCATGCCTTGTTTGTATTGGCTCAGCAGTTCATGTTTTTGAGTCAGTTGGCTAATCTTTTCATCTACTGCGGAAAGAAAAGAAGCGATTTTGGTTTGTTCTTCTTTAGATGTTTGAAAAACTTCAAATTCCTGTAAATCCTTCACAGTAATATTCGATTGGTTTGCATTACCACGTTGAATAGTCTCAATATGAGTTAAATATTTTTTATCAAGAAGCTGAGAAAATATAAAATAAGCATCTATATTTTCATTTTTAGGACGCAAAACTAATAGATTTTGATTTAGCAAACCTTCACTATCATTTTTAACAAAAATTGGACGCCCAACCGCTGAATCTATTAAATGAGGTTTTGATCCAACAGTAGTAACAATAATATCTTTTTTCTTCACTTCCCAATTTAGATAATTTTGAGCTTCAATTTTATCTAAAAAAATAGCTTCATTTTGATATTTGATAGAATCCTTATCCAAATCAGATACTCGGATAATACGAATACCGTCTTCTTTGTATGATTCTGACTTAAAAGCAAATCCCTTAAAGTATTGAGTAGTTTGTTCTAAATTTGATGCGCTCCAATCCCCATCAAACTCTTTAAATCGTAACTTCGGTGCAGCCATTACTTCACCTCCGCAAACGGTGAAACAATGCCTAGCTCTTTGCAAAAATCTGCAATCACAGCATCAGTTTTTTGGCTGTCTTGTTCCAAAGCTTGAAGCTGCTTTGCAATCGCATCTAAATCAATCTCGGCTTCCGCTTCAAAAGTATCCACATAACGCGGAATATTCAGGTTGTAATCGTTATCTTTCACTTCTTGCAAAGTCGCCACATGTGCATATTTTTCAATATTTTCACGCTGTTCAAATGCCGCAACAATCTTATCTAAATGCTCAGGCAATAACTTGTTTTGATTCTTCTGCTTTTCAAAATCATTGCTGGCATCAATAAACAGAATATTGCCGCTCTGCTCACGGTTTTTCTTCAACACCAAAATACAGGTCGGAATAGACGTGCCATAGAAAATATTGGCGGGTAGACCAATAATCGCATCCACCACGTTCATCTGCTCAATCAGGTACTGACGAATTACGCCCTCACTGGAACCACGGAACAAGACGCCATGCGGTAACACCACCGCCATCGTGCCGTTGTCATCCAGTTGATACAGCATGTGCTGTACAAACGCCATATCAGCTTTAGAACTTGGCGCCATTTTGCCATACGCGGCAAAGCGTTCATCTTGTAAAAATAAAGGATCGGCAGACCATTTTGCAGAAAATGGTGGATTCGCCACCACCGCATCAAACTTTTTATCTAAATGCTGCGGACGGGTTAAAGTATTTTCCTGCTTGATGTCGAACTTGGCAAAATGCACATCATGCAAAATCATGTTCATACGTGCCAAGTTGTAGGTGGTACGATTCATTTCCTGACCGTAGATC
The DNA here is from genome assembly GCF_058599305.1 of Acinetobacter sp. CAU_H_S139_7. Taxonomy (NCBI): domain Bacteria; kingdom Pseudomonadati; phylum Pseudomonadota; class Gammaproteobacteria; order Moraxellales; family Moraxellaceae; genus Acinetobacter; species Acinetobacter sp. CAU_H_S139_7. The sequence goes on along the minus strand of NZ_CM178651.1, from coordinate 729,886 downwards.
ATATCGACATCTTTCACTTCACGTTTTACTCGTAGCAATAACGAACCTGAACCACAAGTCGGGTCATAGACTGAACGTAAACGCGCTTTGCCTTGGGTGACAATCTTTGCCAGTAAAGTCGATACCGTTTGCGGGGTATAGAATTCCCCAGCTTTTTTGCCCGCGCCTGAGGCAAACTCACCAATCAGGTATTCGTAAGCATCTCCCAGTACATCGGCTTCGGTATTGGAAATATCAAAATCAATATCATCTAAATGACTGAGGACTTTCGCCACCAGTGCATTACGGTCACTGGCATTATTGCCAAGCTTGGTCGAGTTTAGATCTAAATCTTCAAACAGGTTGGCAAAGTCATCGGCAGAGTCGGTGCCTAACGTGCTTTGTTCAATTGATTTTAAGGTTGCAGTTAAATCATCCAAAATGAATTCGCCCTGACGACCACGCTCGGCTAAGGTATGGAATAGCTGTTTGGGTGTGAGCGCATAACCGACTTCGGCAATGGCATTCTTTTTAATTTCTTCGATGTAGGGCACATGCTCAGCATTATTTTCATCTAATTCTAAAAAGCTGAGGTCTTCGCCATCGAGCAATTCATTGGCAAAGTTCACCGATTTTTCAGATAAATATTTAAAGAAAATAAAACCCAGGATGTAATCACGGAATTCATCGGCGCCCATAGTGCCACGCAAAGTATTGGCAATATTCCAAAGTTGTTTTTGTAATTGTTGCAGTTGTACTTGGGTCATTGTTATTGAAGTCCGAAGAAAAGTATAAAACGTGAATAGTTTACCGAAAATTAATTATTTTTCAGCTACATTTGAAAGATAAAAGACATAAACTGTCGCAATTAAATTTAACCACAACAACATTTTTATTTTTTGGCTGCCGCCATTTGATATAAGTCAAATCTGATATACTGATTAAAATTTTTGGACTTAAGGAGCCTCAACGTGCTTAAGACAATTGAACAGAAAAAAAAATATATTCAAGCAACACGCTTACAGAATTATCGGGCTAGCCTAAAACTTGAAGGTCTTTCTCCTTCAACAACTACTTCAACTTTAAGCAAAGACCAAATCCTACAAAAGTATAAAAAGCTTTCAGAATCATAATTTGGTGATTTGATGGATAAATATGGTGAAATGGGAGACAGTCTTTACTGTTATCCAAACTCTAGTATTCTCAAAAACAAATTACATATCCAAGATGAAAAAATTTTGGAGCAGGCCGAATTAGAGCTATCTGAATATGCCAGTTTACACATTGAATATACTGAACCGCCTTACGATATCCAATACCTAAAAAACATACACTACTCCTTATTTTCAGACCTTTATGAATGGGCTGGTGAACTTAGGCAAGTTGATATTTCAAAAGGTGATACACGCTTTTGTACTTTTAGTCGTATTGAAGTTGAAGCTAATAAGCTTTTTAAACAACTTCAATCTCAAAACTATTTTCAACATATTGAAAAGCAAAAGCTTATTATGCGGCTTGCCGATTTTTATTGTGAACTTAATGTCATTCATCCCTTCCGCGAAGGTAATGGACGCACTCAGCGCATTTTCTTTGAACATCTTCTCGCCTATTGTGGTTATGGTGTTGATTGGTCTCAAATAGAATCTCAGGAACGTTGGATTCAAGCTAATGTTGAAGGGTTCTATGGACACTTAGACGGATTAGTTCAAATTTTCAAGGAATGTATCGTCATTCCTGAATGAAAAAATAAGGGAGCAGTAGCTCCCCAATTATTCACGACTCGCCAACTTACTTTCAATCCATTGATGGATCTCAAAAGCTGACCAGCCGATACGGTTTTGGGTGATCTTTACTTTCTTTGGAAAAGTTGGATCATAATACGGTGAATATTCATCCATCATTGCATAAACTGTCGACCGTGCTACACCTACTATTTCTACTACTTGATGTATATTGATCAGCTGATTTATTTGAAAAGTTTGGCCAACAAATGCATTCATGATATGTACTCCTATCTCATGGTGACGAGCAACTCGCTCATGAGATACGGGATTCCTGTAAGGTTTTAACCAGTCCAATTCAGTTCAACGCCGTAACCGACCCTTGCAATCCCTGCTGGATATTAAACACTTTATCCTCATCTGTTGGCTGACCTTCCTCTCCTTGATAAAACTCCTCAACGACATTCATGCCATCCTCACTATCCACCTCAAACTGCGAATGCCCATAACCCTGTAAAGCTATCTGATCTAAAGCATGCTGATTAAATCCAGCCAACTTACTTTTCTGATCAATCTCCTTAGCCATTTGAATCGCCTCTTGTAAGTGAATCCCCTCACGTAGGGTTAAGTCCACGTAGTACACAGGGGTACGATAGCTTTGTGTTGTGGATTTGCCTCGAAGGGTCAATTGCAACGGCAAGCATGACAGCAAGCCATTCGATGCAGCATGGTAATACCGCAACCGAGCCGCCAAAGTTCGGATACTATTAAAACCTGTGGTCCTAAAAACAAAGCTGCCAAACTCATCCGATTCATCCAAATTTACATAGAGACGACCATAGGGCTTGCATAAGCCCCCTTGTGCCAAGGCACATAAATCTGGGGATGGACATGGATGTTGCTCTACGCCTTGATTGGTTAAGCGTTGACAGGTTTCACCATTGCCCATACAAACAAGTCGCCCCGTCTGCCGATCAAATAAACTGTATTCCGCACGTAAGTTCAGTTCGGGATCATTAAAAATCATCCGTACTGGAATGGTTCTGAGTTTTTGACTAGGGGCTTTGACTCGAAGTTGCTCATCTAAAGGATGTTTCACCCAACCCTCCTTGTTCTGGATTTGGCTGGTGATGGTGAATTGGTCATCCTTTTCAGGTAGACGCTTGCCGTTCTTTTCTACAATTTTTCCGATACTGATTCGTCCGAGTACCGGCGGTGTAATCACTAAACCTTTAATCATGGGGATATTCCTTCTATTCATTTTTATACTGATCAGCCGAATGTATTGAAGCACCTGCTCTTACGTCATTCTTTGATAGCGTCAAGCAAGACACATCAAGCAATGACTACAGGAGAATCTGTTGTGCATCGGTCAATCGATCTGGCAAAGCTGTCCAATGCCCTTTCTTCTTTGAAGGAGGGGCGAAGGGGCTGCTTTGCCGATTTTTTTATGCAGGCGCTTAGATCAAGATTCAGCATCAGTAAAGATATTGAATCGACGACCGCCCTGCTTGTGCAGTGGATATTGCTGTATTAGCTCAGGTTGATGTTCGATCAATGTTTTGGTATTGAGACTGATCGTATCTTTTGCTTTTTTCCAGACCACCGAACCTCTGCTAAACACCGCACGTTCGTTGTCTTTCATTAGCATTTGGATTTGATGTTTCAGTTGATCAAAGTGTTCTTGCTGATCTTGAAGATCGGCTTTCATTTTGATGAGCTGGTCAAACAACTGATTGGCATGTGGATCATGACTTAAATCTTCAACACTAAGTGGCACATGTGCTGGATATAGTAGTTGCAATGCTTTGGCTGCGGATTCACTGGCATCGGCATCAGGTGGAATATCCTTTTCAACACAGTCCCAGAAATAGCGTTCTGCATTTACGATATGTTGAATCACCGATTCACTACGGGTGACTTTAAAGATACGTGTTTCATGTCCACAGATCAGTACACAAACATGCGCCGCCTTTTTTCCTGTGACTGCCAGTTGATGTTGTACCTGACATAGTACATACAGCGGGATGCCATCTCGCCAAAGTTTGGCACCATGTTCACCTGCGGTTTTACATTCCAGAATTTGCACATCTGCATTACCTACCACTGAATAATCCAAATTAGCCAGCATGAAATGTTTGTCTGGATCTGGATGTTGGAGTACTGCATTGACGCGACGCACTTTGTACTGGGTATGCATACTGTAGTATTCCGCCACCAATGGTTCTAAGCGTTTTCCCCAATATAAAGGGGCATGCCCTTCAGTTTGTTCATCCATGTTGTGCTGGATACGACCAGTTTTGATCATCCAGAGTTCAAGCATCGACATATACGGGTTGAGACCACAGGCTGCGGCACAATCACTACTGCCGATCCCTTTGCGTCGAACTTCTAACCATTCTGCATGCGTCAGGTTTTTGGTATCCACAAAGCGTTTGGCTGTAAACAATTTGGGCCGAGGAGTATGGATACTCGATATTGCATTGTTCGGGTTAATCACCGCTGAATTCATAGTAATGTCCTCTATCTGTAAAATTTTGCGCATAAAAAAAGCTGTGTCCGTAGACACAGCTTTGAATGAATGGGTTAAGGTCTTTGAAATATGGAAATAAGGATGCTTAGGCTAATAAATTAACTCATCTCATTGATTAAACTTAAGCAATCATCGCGAGGGCTTGTTCTAATCCTCTTTGCTTAAGTCCAGCACCTGCACCGAACCATGCAGAATCCAAACGATGATCCTGACTCATGGCTCTGCGTTCGTGGTCGGCAAATTCCGTTATAGAGCAAAGCAAGCCATAGGCGGTATCTTTGGCTGAACTCAGTTCTGCTCCACGGCCCTGTCCATTAAACATGGTCATCACCTTCGACATGGCACGGCCATTTGGTTCTGTCTTGTTGTCGGCTTTGGTTGCTGGGTTATTGCTTTGAGCCTGCATCGCCACATTACGGTAGAACTGGATAATGCCATCCTCCTGTTCAGGCACACTCAGACTAGTATTGTTAAATACTGCATCGAAATAAGCTGCTGCTTCAGTCTGTGTGACTTTACGTTGACTAAGTTGTTTCATCTCATACATGTGATCTTCCCATGCACGGACTGAAATACCCAATTGCTGCTTAATCTTCTCAGCATCGAACTTGGTGCTGTGCGGGACTTTAACCACGCCTGCACTTGAGTTTTGACCCTTTAAGGCAATGGCTAAGGTGTTATTACACACCACACGAATAGAGGTGAATTGTGCCGTGGTTGCCAGTGTACCGTCGCAAGCGGTTGCCAGTAAGATATAGCCATTGCTGACATCTTTACCTTTTAAAGCCGATGTTTGCCCCGTTTTGGCTAAAGCCCAGAATTTCTTACCACCTTTCAGCACGCCTGCGGTTTCTAGCTCAAATCCTGATTGTTCAGTCAAATCACGATAAAACTCTAAGATCTGTTTCGGTTGCACTTCCTGATAGCGTTGACTGACCACAGATAAAGGGGCATGCGTGTCGGAACGATACAGCACCCGCTGTTCCTCATACGGCATGATGATGCTTTGCCCACGTTCATTCTGTGCCATATAACTCACATCGGAAGATTCAATCCGCCAATCCATGCCTGCCTGCTCTGCCCAGACTTCAATCGGTTGATGAGGACTGAGTTGATTCCCAAGGCCATGCCAAGGGGTTTCGCCCACATAGGCGATCTGTTCAATTTGATGTGCCATTGTTCATTTCTCCTCTGTGAACTTATTGGAAGTTTTGGTTACAGTGGTGGCAGTGGTAATAACACATCGGAATGTGCTGTTTAGGTGAATCGAATAAGCTACTGAATACCCCACCGATCACAGCACCTGCAATTCCACCAAGCAATGGAGATAGCGGTAAAGGTAGGGTTTTAGAAATCGATGCGCCAATCGTGGCAAAGGAGGCTGATGCTGCAACGCCTGTTCCAGCCGAGCCATTTACCTGTTGATTCATCACTTGAACGATTTGATCAGAAAAACAGTAAGGACAATGTTTACTCATAAGATATACCTCTAAAATGAAAAAAGGCTTACCGTATGGCAAGCCTTAGATTTTGAATGTCGGGGGAAATAAACATTCACAGTTCATGTTAATGATGTATATCTATGATTTTTTGGGATCAACGGTCTGCCGCTCTAGGCTTTAACTCCCCTTTACTAAATTGCCTCTTTACCTTCACAGATGCTCTCAAGTATTGATTGTCTTTTTCAGGATCAGCCAGATAGCTGATGGCGAGCCAAGCATTCTCGACCTCTTTTAAATTCCGCCTTTCGATCATTCCTATACCTAGTTGATCTAGGTCCTTGTAATATTTTTTATGGCTGACTTGATTACAGTTAAAGAATTGGCCATCTTCCTTTGTAATTTTTTCCAACCAAAGCTCGCCAATCGCTTGTGCTAAATAATCATCTTTAATCCGCAACGATCCGTTATAGATCACCAGCAGATGACAGTGATACCCTTTACTCTTCCCTCCCTGCTCTAAGCGATAGGCATAACCCACCTGATCTCTAAAGATAGTGTCCTTGTCCTGAATACGCCGTACCAATTTATTCACATCACGTTTAAATTGTTTTATATCTGGCTGAGCATTGAATCGATATGAAAGATCAACCCTGACCAGCAATAACTTGCGATGGTTTTGTACAAGATTATTAAAATACTCTTTCAAGTGTTTGCGGTTGCGACGGTTATTACTGCTGAATTTATCAAGAAAGGATTCATGCTCTTCAATAAGCTCATTCTGAAAACAACTGAATGCTCTGCTGTTTTTAAAGACTTCTAGATTTTCGAAAGATGCATGCTCTGGCAATAATTCAAAGTAGGCTTGAACCAAAGGACAGTATTCACATTTTGGATCGTAGACCGCTTCAGCTGATCTTTTTAGTTCGTCATAGTCCGCTTTAAAGTAAGTCCAGCGGTATGTTCTTTTAGTCGCCTTAAGCATAAAGTTTTCAATTTCAAGTAAGGTTTGTGCTTCGTTCATGAGTATATTTCCTATGGTTGATTAAACTCATAGGAATCACTGCTCAGTATTTTTTACACATGGACTGAAATATTGTACTCAATAAAAAACCTTCATCATTTGGAGTGATGAAGGTTCATGAAGAATATTAAGTAATTAATAAATAATATTAAATATATATCCTAGCCCAATAAACTCAAAACACACTCACTCGACATCTCATAAAATGAAAAACGTTGCTTTTATAGCAAGCTGTCAAAATTCTACAATTTATCCTATTTTTATAGAAAAGATTGAAGCGGAAGTTAGGTTTTTGTTTTTCTTAACTTTACAGTTTTGCTAGAGCTCATTTTTACATTTTTTTTGATCAGCCACTTTGGTAGGGTTTGATAGATCTCATCATCCAGCAGATCTTGATAGACTGCAATTGGCGCAACATGATGAATAAAAATTTTTGCTAATTTTTTATGCGTTGTTTCAAGTATAAGCTGTGTGCAATTTAACTCTGGTACTGAATAAGCTAATTTCAATTGTTCCACTACACCATCAATGCAATCACTGTCTCTCTTCTCTAAGCCATAGTTCCGACAAGATTTTTGCCATGCTTCGGTTAAAGCATTTAGCAAATCAGGACACTGAGTTAAAACCTGTGCATTAAAAACAAATAAAACATTTGCGGCAAAGCCAAGGATTTTATTGGTAGTAGTTCTCTCTATGCCTTCCCAATAACCCAAATATCCTGTGATGAATGAAAAAGGTAAACTTTTTTTATTTATCTGCAACATACTTGAGAAAATTTTAGATAGGTCTTGTTGCGTAATCCTGTCTTTAGATTGCTCGGAGAATAAACATCGAATGATCACAACATCTTGCCGCATTGCAAAGTGCAACATTTCTTTAACCTTAATCAAACGTGTCTTGTGCCTTTGCATGTGAAGCAAATGACTACTTTGACCCTCAACAGGTCTTGCTGGCAACGTATTGATATATTTTTGGAAAGGAGTTCCATCAATAGTCAATGAATTGGATGAATCATTACAACCGATGCTTAATGTTGAACTTCTGTTCATATACGTTTTAATCACATCTTGCTCTCCCTTCGTCTCCTCCTTGAATTCAAACTTTGCAGGCAAAGCAGACTGGTTGTTTTTTATATTATTTTGAGGATGAAAAAACAACACTTCTTTAAATTGATACACTGCCAATAAATCTTCGATCTGCTCTTGATTTCTTTCTGCCTCTAAATCTATATATAAAAATCGATAGAGTAATCCCGAACTGTAAGAGTCCCCAATCTGGTTACGGAATACTGAAAAAAAGTGTGCCAGTGTTTTACTTATGAATTTACCTTGCAATTTCACTGCCAGTTCATGCAGCAATTCACGATTTTTAGAAATTTCAGCAAATTGAATAAGCTGTCTAGTCGCTATCTGTTCAAAAGAAACGGGGTCGCTCCATCTCTTGAACCGATAGTCTTTTACAAAAGGATAGAAACCAATAACGCTGGATTCCATAAATGTTAAAATAAAAAATTCTATTTTAATGACTAAATCAGTAAATTTAGACAACCCCCAAATCGCCAACTGCTCTACAACAATCATTGAAGCCTGAGTAAAGTACTCCTTGGAATTTTCAGATAAATGCTTCTGATCCCAAATCAGCTTGAATCGTTTAGACCCTTTAGATCCTTGTAATAAATTCCATAAACTTTGATAGTTTTCAAACTCATTACATTTCACCCAGAATAAATCGTGCTTCGGTAAAGTTCTCTTCAATGAATTATGCTTAGGTAAAGCTCTATCCAATAAATTGGGTAAGCCAGATAAAAGTTCTAAATCGGAAAGTTTCTCTCTTCTCTCCTTAGATTCAACTTGCACATAGCTCAACTGACCAAACTTCAATAGATGTTCAGCAAAATCGAAAACCGTTTCACGTATCAACCGACTAGAGTCATCATTTCCCTTTAATATAAAAAGCGTGTCGTCATGCATAGACGGTTCCAGCGCTCTAAATTTCTCATTTAAACACTGAACATCTATTTGCAGTCTCTTTGAAACTGATCGATCTATTTCTTTCTGTACGACTTTTCTAATTTTTTGTGCAATGTGATTTTCATTAGGGGAGTACTTTTTTTGTAGAAGGCAAACGACATAGTAGCTTTCACTCTCTTTTAACTTTGAACAACTCAAAGCCATGGCATGCTTTATCTCATCCAATTGACCAAAAGATTGGAAAACGTTCAGAAGCTCATTTGAATGGAGCTCATCAACATCGATTGAATGAATCACAACTCTAAAAGCAGCGACATAGATAAACCCCGTTTGATCTAAAATTGAATCAATCTCCGGATTAATTTTATTCTTCAACTGTTCTAGATTTGCTAAAACGACGTTACTGGAATTTAGCCGTGCATCGAGTAAGCATGATGTACTTTTATTGCCGCGCCATTCAATATACTTTTTTAAAAAAGCCTCCGCATAGCCATCATCTGCAAAATGATTCTCCCCATTCACTCGGTTGTCTAAGCTTTGTGAATTCTGAGAATGAATGACCACACTTCCATTTTGAACACGCTGCACAAAACAATTAAATGCTCGACACTCCAAAAACTCATCCCCCACATTTCTAAATTTACTCATCTCTGGAAATACATGGACTTGTTTTAAAGCATCCAACAAAGAAGCGACGCTTTGAAATCTCAAATGCTGATCAAGATTACACACGCCATCCTCTAAGTTATCTATTAAATATGGGACAGCGAAATCCAAAAGCGCATAAACAGATATCAAAGGCAAAACCGAAAAAAATTCATTGCTATCAAACTTTGAATAACGCTCACCCTCATACAACACTTTTAACTGTTTAAAAAATGTAGACTTATATTTAGAATCATGAGTTATATTTTTCATACTTTAAAACTTAAGTTATTGTTTTTACGATTAACTATATAATAATAAATACAAGTTTAAAACTCAATTAAATTCGAACTATAAACAAATTTAAATATCATATTTAGTCCAAAAAAATTTAATTTTTTCTATATTGTTTCATCTAAAAAATTTAAATATTTTAAGGTTTTAAAAGTTCATACATAAAAAAACCACGCCTATAAGCGTGGTTTAGTTGTGGAATTAAAGCAGATTAACTCACCCAATTTCTTACCTGCTCCCCATACCACTCCATAATTTTTACCCGCTCATCCCAGTACTGCGCTCTGTTATAAGCGGAACGAATTCTGTTTTGAGGAACATGAGCAAGTTGGCGTTCAATAGCATCGGGATTAAAGAGATTTGATTCATTCACGACTGTACTGAATAGCGATCTAAAACCATGTGTCGTCATTCGACCTGCATAGCCTGACCTCTTAATCACAGCTAAAATCGATTCACTACGCATAGGCTCTTTATTATTTAAACGATGTGGAAATAGCAAGTCTTGGTTATGTGTCAGGCGTAGTGCCTGAAGCTCATCGATCATCATGTCTGTTAAGGGTACACGATGTGGCAATCGGTTCTTCATGCGGTCTTCAGGAATATCCCACTTACGCCCTTCCAAATCAAACTCATCCCAACGTGCCTGTAGTAACTCACTGACTCGAACACCAGTCAGCATAATTAAAATGATGGCATGATGTGTTTGAACATCAGCAGGATAAGCCTTAATACGTCTGAGAAACTCAGGCATTTCAGTGGCAGCTAAAGAGGCTAAGTTTTTAACCCTTTTATTCTTAAGGGCATAAACCAAATCACCAGCAGGATTATCATAACGATAGCCATGAGCTATGGCATATTTCATGACCATCCCACAACGAGACAAAGTACGTTTAGCCACTTCAAGTGAGCCTCTTGCCTCAATCTTTTTTATGATCTGCAAAATTTCAGGCGCTTGAATTTGGTTAATAGGCTTATTGGCAAGAGCAATATAAAGCTCATCCAAAGAAGCTCGAACATTGCTAATGTGTTTAGATGACCATGTTTCTTTTTGATTATTAAACCAATCTTCTGCAACCTCTTGAAAATGAGGCTGCATCACTTCGGCCTCAACCATATTTTTGAGTTTATACCTTAGATCAAGCGCTATCTCTCTTGCACGTTTTAGGCTCAGCTCGGGATATACACCTAATGCTTTTGACTTCCTTTGCCCATTTTCCGTATATCGAATAGACCAATATTTTTTCCCATTCGGATCGATTCGCAAAGAGAGACCGTTAGTATCAGAAAGGCGATACTGTTTTTCTTGAGGCTGCGCTTTTTTACACATCACATCAGTTAGTGACATATCTTTGTCCCACTTAATTAAACTTATTTAGTGGGTCAAATTGTCCCAATATTGACCCACACAAAGCAAAAATAGGGTCAAATCGCTTAGGACAGTATCGGACAATACAGCCAATAAAAAAGCCTTTAAACATTGAGTTTAAAGGCTTTTTTAGATTCCGATGGACTACTTCGGAAAGAATTTTGGTGGGGTGGCGTCAATTGAACAAATTTGCTAAATAGCTGTTTTATATAATTTAATATTTATACAAAAATCACAGTGTACACCACAGTGTACAGATTATCTGTTGCTAGGATTTTTTAAGTGGGTTGGGTTGCTGTATCGGGAGTACAACTCATGTATTGAATGCCCTGCTGATACTCCGACGATATAACCGAATGACATTTAAAATGTGAAAGGGCTGAATTTAGAGACTTGCTTTCAAGAAAGTGGCTTAACTATTAATTGATAAGGTTCATCACGTGGAAGACTTTATTCATAATGAATTTTTCCATTATCGAAAATTCTGGCTTTTTTGTTTTGTGAGAGGTACTCAACAACTCCTATTAAGGATTGTGTGAAGTCATAAATCAGAGTTTCTGTATGTGGTTTGGCTATTTGGTACTTAACATGATAACCATCAATTCTACGTTCACCGCCTGGATAAATTACTAAGCCTTTAAAAACTTCTAATTTGTCAAATTCCCCAAATCCATTTTCATGAGCATTCACTAATTTGCTCTGCAAGTCATGCAGTGTAAATTCTTCATGAGTATCTAAATTCTTGATAGAAATTTCAGTATTTAGGGCTGTTAATTTTATTTGAGGCTCGTCCTGAAGCTCCTTAGGAATTAGTACTGTAAAAAATGTAATTCTAGCCGCAGGTATCAAGGTCATATTAATATGAGTTTCTTTTAAGTATGGTTCACCATTTTTACTTTTCCAGTCACTATCGTTTTGTTCTCTCACAATTAATAATTCAATTCCATGTTTTTTAGCTTTTTCTTCAGCCCCTGATTGATAGCCTTTCTTAGTGGCAAATAGCCCTCGTAAATTAGGAAAATCTTGTAGCTTTCCTATCAGTGCATCTATACGATCTATTGAAATAGAGCTATTGTAATCCTTACATTCAATTACAGTTTTATATATTAAGCCAGCAGAGGTATACTCCCAATAAATATCAAATTGTCTCTCAATACCATTTTTATCTTTCAACTTCTTATCAACTTCGACAATTATATTCTGTTGTCCACTAAATCCCATTTCATCCGAAAGTAATATTGATTTATAAATATCCCCCACGAAAATTTCATAGTCTTTTCCTGTATTTTTTTTCATACTATTTCCTTGAAAAAATTCATTTAAAGTTTGCTGTAAGCACCTATTATTAGTTTGCTTAATGTAATGAAGATATTAATTGCTGTCTAAACCAATCTGTATAAAAAAACCTCAAATTTGAGGTTTTTTGAACTTGTTAGTTGCCTAAATCTGAATACGATTCGTTACTTTGACTGGTAGGAGTGTTTGATTTTTCTGAAGAATACTATTGTAAATATTCACATCGCCTACAGTTTGAATCGATAAAACTAAAGAATATTTAATAGGTGATAACTCTGAAATTTCAGTAGATGCTCCTTGCTCTCTAGCATGATATTTAACATCAAATACTGGATCCTCAAGAGTTGATAATTTGAAACGTTGAGTTCTGGATATTGTTGTTTCCCATTTATGGGCATCTTCTCGTAATTCATCTTCAGTCAGATATAAGCTTTTACTTGAAAAAAATGTTTTTGCATCCGGATGTTGTTGTTCATTACTTTTCTTATTTTGATTAGCTCTAAAAGTAATATCTAACCCTGATCGTGTGTAGTGTAATGGATGCTCAGGATCAGTAATTGCATTGATGCTAAAAGTAGCTTTCAGAATAACCCATGTGCAATCTGCGTCTTTGGGAACGGGAATAGGAATACGTAAGTGTTGATCCGGTTGAAGCTCTCCTTGGAACAGAATGGTCGCTTCATCATCTAAGCACTCTAATACCTCTTCTGGTTTATGAGGCAGTTTTCCCCAGCCGACATCATTCTGTGAGTGCTGTTCTGGCTGCGCTTTATGAATCATTAAGGCCTTAATAGAATTAGTTGTTAATTCAAAATCTGTTAAAGCATCAATACCAGCTGCTACGCGCATCGCAAGGGGAGAAGCAAAACTAGTCCCCATTGTTGAGACAATTGAATGGGTTAGTGGTGAATAAAGATGAAACATTTCTTCTTCACTTCCACCAAATAACACACCATCAGGTTTAATTAGACCAGGACTTCTTCCAGGCCCAGTACAACTATATGGTGCACGTTCCCAGTTTGTACTTTGACTGTTGATTGCACCAATAGCAAGACTATTCACCATGTCACTTGGGGGCTGGATACGACCTAATTCACCTGGTAGATCTCCATCATTTCCAATAGCAATTGTCGCTAAGCAATGCCCATCTTGAAGGTATTGATCTAGTACTGAGGTCCATACATGCACATCATCATCATCAACTGCTATTTGAGGTCCTAAACTCAAATTAATGTACTTATATTTTTTTTCTTTAAGTACAGTTTCAATTCTTGATAGTACATTAAACAAGTCTGGATCATGTTCATCTTCTGGAGACAGAACTCTTACTACATCAACACATGTATAAGGAGTACCTAGTAATGCAGAACCTGGTTCGTATGGCCCGAATAGATAGGTTGAACATACTTCACTGCCATGAGCTAGAAAATGAGGATGGGAGATAGAAATATCATTCGGAATAATTTCGTTTGCTAAATTTCCTAGAAGATGAGTATTCCCTAGACCTCCATCGAATATACATACTTTAAACTTTTCTGAAAGTTGATAATTTTGAGGAAAGGCAAATGACTCTGTTAGTTGTGTTCTCGTTAGATTAGGCTTATTGAAACGTAACTTAGGAATACTTCTTAAAGCACGTAAATGGGAAAACTCAGCAAGCTTTTCTTCAAGACCATGTTCAATAGTTACAGGTAAGAAAGTTAGACCGCCAACAATTTTAGACTTATTTTTTTCTGCATTACCTCCTAGCGTATTAACGTATTTTAAGAAGGCTTCCACAATACTATTCTCGTCTAGAGAAGCATGAATAACTACTTCAAGTTTATTTATTTCTCTAGTTGGATCTAAACTTTTAATCTTTTCTTCTGATTTAAAAGTTTCTACTCTTTCAATAGTCCGAATAAATTCTAGAGCGGTCTGATCTAAATGATTTGCTTCAACATCTTGCAGCATTTTTTGATAGTCAGTTTTTTTACCAGATACATAAATACATGATGTTACAGCAATATCAGGGTGCTTTCGGGTAGCCCAATTATCAGGTGAAATTTTTACAGATTTTGATCCTACATCTTTCATTCCAAATTTTTTAAAAAGCTTACGTGGATAATAAGATTTAGCTAAATATGAAGGGTGTTGAATAAACTTGATTACCACTTCATCATTAGCACATGCCACTGAAGGCTTATTCTCGATTTCCCACATAATTTCTTCTAAATTATGCTGAAATCTTAGTCGGCCTTCTTCTACTGAATATGGGTGTTTTTTATCCCCACCGCCTGTTTTTATATACACTGGATCTGTGATAGTTTCACCATAACCTATCAAGAAATTTTTCATAATTAAGTACTCTCAATTGTTTGTAAAGTGGTAATAATTTTTTTAACTGTTGGTCTGCTTAAGCCAGTTTCTTCAGCGATTTTTCTTTGTGAGAGACCTTTTTTAAATAACTCATGCACCAATTCATTTCTGTCTGTTTTAGAAATACGGTTTTCTGATACGTTAGACATGTTTTCTAAAGGTTGATTTTTTCCTAATAGAATATTGACGAGTGGCTGATCTTTAATAAAGGCTTCTTTTCTGGATAAGTTAAAAGTTCTCTCTATATCGCTGAAAGATTTTTCAGCAAATAATTCACATAGAAGTTTTTTATGAAGTATCAGATCTGGATGTTGTTGCTCAATATATGATTCGATCATTTGCGGAGTCGGATTGCTAAACTTAAGCTGTAAGTCGAATCTACGCCAAATTGCTGGATCGAGTAATTCACTATGATTTGTGGCTGCTATTAATATAGATGATTCAGGCCAATCGTCTAATGTTTGTAAAAGCACAGTTACTAGACGTTTCAACTCTCCGAGTTCTCGCTCGTCATCTCGACGTTTTGCAATAGCATCAAATTCATCTAAAAGCATTACGCAAGGGAACGAGGATGCATAATCAAGGACTGAACGGATATTGCTTCCTGTTTTACCTAGATAACTACTTATAACGGTTGCTAAATCTAAAACAATTAACGGTAGTTCTAATTTATTTGCGAGCCATCTAGCCGACATTGTTTTGCCGACACCAGGTGGACCTTCAAATAGAATAGTTTTAGTTGGTGCTAGCCCAAGTTCCAATAGTTTTTCAATTAGAGAGCGCTCTTTAATTACTTGAAACAATTTACTTTCAATGCTTTCTGAGAGAATTGGTGCTGAGGAAAGTATTACTGGATTTTCAACACGTACTAGCTGTAATCGTGAATCAGTATCAACTGGAAGTATCTTTGAATTGTCTCTTGAGCGTAAAAGGTTTGATTGCAATCTATCAGTAATAAATTGATAAAGTTCTGGATTATCCCCCTTAATTTTAGGAGCAATTTTTTTCAATGCCATTTCGACGGATCTTACATTTCCTGTTAGAGCTGAGTCGATAAGGAGTTGGCTAAGTTTAAGTTCCATTTTGGTAAACTTTTTTAAAATAACAATTGGATTTTAACTTAAAGCTTACCAATTTTGAAATTTTATTTACCGTTATTGGGTTTTATTTTACCATTTTTTTTGTTTTAGCTTAAAGGAAAAAGCTAGATTGGCCTTAATTTCTGTAATTTTATGATCTACTAAACTTTACTTTCTTTATTTGGTTGCTGAAGGTGAGCTAGCCTATAGAACTAGGAGGGGGCGGTATTACTTACATTTGAATATAAGGATATCCCTAATGAAGATTGGATACCCACTACTTAGACAAAAAAGCGTTCAACATTTGATGTGGTAACAGGAAAAAGTGTATATAGGTTTCGATGTGGTAACAGCAAAATTTTGATGTAGTAACATAGTCCATGTATATAAAACAATCAAAAGTGCGGACAAAGCCTATGTTACTCTGTTGCGTAAAGTTATCTGTAAAAACTATTGCATATTAGTAATTGTATGCCGATGAAAGGTTCTTAAATTAGGGAATATATTAGCTTGTTGAGTTTACGCTTAGCGAGACTTAAACAGGATTTCAGCGGACGTTTATGAATCATTCGTTTGAAGCACTCACTTTTCCGCAAACCTTTCTAGTTTATCCATAAATGCATTATGTAAGGCTATAGCTGTGGCATTTGCTTTGCGTTCGTACATATCATGCTTATCAACCATGGTCTGGAATGTCTTTTTGTTTTTATTAAGTGGCTTATAGATCTTTTTAAAGAATGGTACCGCTTCACGATCCAGTGGCCATCCAAGCTTTATTCGCATTCGCTGCATATTAATTCTAGCCACATGTTCTTTATTGCACTGCTGAATAAGGTAGTTAAGTTTTTGGCATTTTCTACATTTGAACTGGCCATCAACTAAATATAGTTTTGCTGCTCTGTTACCACAATCATTACCAGGACATATAAACCAGTACCGGTGATTGCCGTAATTGCATGGTGTAGTAGTTACTCCAATATGCAAACGATGACTGGAACCATTCTGTATAAAGGAGAGAATTAAAGCGCCGTGACGATACTCATAGCCCATAGATGAGCTAATTTCGTTATCTCGTTTCCACCCCCAAGTACCAGAAGTACCATCTACAAATGTGTTGGATCTGGCCATAGTTCGGCTATCTATATTCAAACAATCTTCAACCGTACCCTTACTTTCTCTTTTCATGCATAAAATCCGCAATAATTGCCAAAAAATTCACAGCAGACACCCCTCAATTGCATTTTTAAGGCCATTTTTAGCGTAAAACAGCATAAAAACCACATCAATAGCCCTTATTTATGCATAAGACAGCATATTTTAAGGGGTGTATGTCAAGGTGATTAAAAATCAATTTAATTAATATTAATCAATACATTAGGTTAAAAACCTGCGAAACACGTTGCATTATTTTACTAATGATTTAGGTCAGAATTGAATAAAAAAAAGGTAGCTGAGCAAAGAAAATACATAAAACATAACTATAGATGAGTATATGGGCCTGACATTCATTACTTGATGGGGAGTGATTCTTGTTGTCCCTGTGCAGTGATAATGACCATCCAGCTATCGTGAAAACTTGGTCACATTTGAATACTAGCAAGAACCATTTGATTATTTATCTTGACGAAATGCCACTTTTAAAACCTTACGATAATTGGCTGTAATGCATTATGGGTAAGGCTTTTGGTTGAATGGACAAGCTGTTTTAAATATAGGTCTGTCAAAGTAAATTGCCTGTGTCTTGTATAACAAGATTTAAGCTCTTTTTTACTTCTTTTGTTGTACCTAGCTGTACGGATTTACTTGGACGTACTTGGACAAAACGCTACTTCCAGTAATCATCATAAAAGTGCTGTGATGCTTGATATATAAGGCTCTAAGTGGGATTTCAATGTGTTTTTAAATATAGAACCGTCCAAGTAAATTACACCAGTGTTGTACAACAAAATACACGGCCTTTTTACTTTAAGTTTTTGACGTTCTATGTTGATGGAATGATCAAAATGACCATGGCTTGATGCCATTTAGAATGTGACCAAATTTTTGCTATACGAAATCACTTTTTACCTTGACGTACCTTGACGAAATGCAGTTTCAATAAAATGGCTGTAATGCTTATCTGATAAGACTTTTAGTGTATTGTATAGGTTTTTATGGTGGGGTATTGTCAAGGTAAATTCAGGGTGTGTTGTATAGCTAAATTTCTCTCTTTTCACACGTCTTTTTTGACGAATTAGGGCAACTATTTTCGCTATATCTATAAAGTGCCACATTTGAAATACGAGCCTTTCAGATTTGAAATCCAGAATTTTTTTAGACGTAGTTAGACAGAAGATATTTTTTACCGGGTGCGATTAACTTGCTTTATGCACAACACAGAACTAAATTTATTTTTAGATACAGCTACTTCTGTAGGGCTTTAAAATGACATTACCTAAGTATGACCTAAATTGGTGTAAGAACTACGCAAAACAACATAATGGTGAGTGTTTATCACCTCAATACTTGGGTAGAACTACTAAGCATTTGTATAGATGTGAGAGTGGCCATGAGTTTTATGCGACACCATTTGCACATATACACAAAAAGTCATGGTGCAATGAATGCAGCAACCGAGATACTGCCCATACTTTAGATTTTGTGAAAGAGTATATCGAATCAAAAGGTGGAGCTTTATTTTCTACGGAATATAAGAATGTAAGACAAAAATTAGAGGTCCAATGCGACAAAGGTCATGTTTGGAATCCAACCTTTCAAAATCTATACCATAATAATTCTTGGTGTCCAATATGTTCAGGTATCGGTAGGCGTACTTATGGAAAACGAACTAGAGTTAACCAAGATTCCAATGTATAGTTAAATTATGGTATAGCTTGATATGTTTCACTTATATATTTTTAATATCAAGTCTATCCCTATTGAAATTAATATAAGAGTGGCTTGAATGTTGATATATCAATTAAATTAAGCTTAAAAAGAATCAAAATTTAGAGCACTTTCCATGCTATTGGGTGCTAAAACTTAGCGTAATTTTATATAAACAATATTTTTTAAATGTATGATTTAATTGGTAAATTAATTTACAATATAGAGCTAAAAATGACAGATAATCAAGAGCACAACACTGATGATGTACGCGAAATAATAGCATCTTCTTTGGATATAGCAGAAGAACGAGCTATGTCATTAAAAGAGTTTCAACGTATTTTTAAAACTTTTGGTAGAAACTTAAGTGGCCGTAAGTTTTCGGACTTACAACAAAAATTAGCAGCAATCTATGATTTAGATAAATTAGAAAAGTTACAAGAAAAAATTTCGGATACAGTTAATAGGCATATCTTATTTGATGATAAATTTCTTACTGTTTATCAAGATGTAGAAAATATTAATGAGATTAAAGAAAAACTAGACTCTATTTTTGAAGATTATCAGCCTAATCCTGAACTTGAATCACAAGTTAACAAAAGAACTTTTTATCCATTTCAAAGACATGACATTCGTGAAGATCTGATTATTTCATATCAATTTTCCCAAGTACGAGAGTTAACTGTTAGACAAGAAATTGATACTGATGATTTAAAAGATAGTATTAGCGATTTATATAACTTAGTTTTTGGTTTCAAAACTACCGAATTGAGATGTTTTGATTCAGTTATTCTTGATGAGGAACGAAAAGTATTAATTCTTTTAGTAGACTTAGCTAGAGTTATGCCTAGGAATGAACTTAATGTCATTCATAGCAATTTTTCTCATTTCATAAAAAGAGAGTTGGGTTTAGAAATCATACAAAAATATGATTTCTTAACTGCTCCATTAGATTTATTTCCATGTATTCAAAAATTTTATGACGAGGCTGTTGATAAGATTAGTGGTGTAACTGAAATCTACTTTACAACAACTGAAGGCACGGCTCATCATGAGAAATTACGTGGTGATAGTGTTGATATTAGACAAGTTACATACCATGAATCTGGTGTTGACGGTTTAAAAAATACAGTAGTTGACGGCGTGAAACTTGATGAAACAATTACACCGTATCGGATAAGTAAAAAATACTATGATCGAGATATAGAAATTTCATTAAATAGTAGCTATAACGCTTTAAGTAATATTAATGGTAGCCATCTTTACAATGCATTTGTAATAGGTAGTCGATCTTATGAAGATATTGAGTTTGTTCTCAATAAGTTTTTAACGTTAAGGTAATTTGACAATGACACGCTCTCAATATTTGTTAGAGCTAGAGCAAAATTTAGACTTTCAGTTGAGAGATGTTTCAACTGAAATGTTGAGTGCGTGTCTTAAAATGATTGACTATGTCTCAATTGCGCCCTCTAGAAAAGGCCATCTAACGTTTGTTGACCTTTATAAGCATGTGGATCCATCGATCCCAGAAGATATTTTCTATAGTGCTGTTTTTTTTCTAACAAAAAATAATGTTAATGTTTTAACCCAAAAATATGAAGCTTATAACTCTTTAATTAATAGGTTTGAGACTGTTTCAGATGTTGAAGATGTCAGGGAAATTTTAGATTCAATTGCTAGCGGTGAGTATATTCATCCTTTAAATGGTAATGTGTTGACTGCAGAAGAGTTTAATCAACAAGTATTAACGTATTTCTCCCCATCGCAGTTTTTTGTGAGTAATTTAAATGCTCACTAATCCAAATTTAACAGATCCACGTGTTATTAAATATATAACTCGATTAAATCCAAAGTCATATGAAGAATTCGTAGACTTTCTTTATTCTGATTTGGATGAAATTTTGCGTGAAATCCAAGCTAGTCGAAAAATTATAGTTCAAAAGTATCCTGAAAATGATTCGAATAAAGAAGCACTAAAAGTATTTGAGGATGACATCAACACACAAATAGTTAGAGACTTAAAAATCTTAAGCTATGATGCTGCTCATGATAAATTTGCCAATGGACATGTTGATATTCATGTAGAGCTATCTGGTCATCCCTATAAGTGGTTTGGTGAATCAAAGATATGGAGTGGTGTCACAAAAATTGATGGAGGATTCAAACAGCTTTTAGAAGATTATTCGACTGGGGAGAAAAATGAAAAATGTGGTGGTGTACTAATTTATGCAGTTAATACTACTCATTCGACAAATAAAATTTTAAAAACTTGGTATACCGAATTAGAAGCCACTGGGAATGATCCAGCTCGTAATACAAATTTAGAAGGGCTAAAATTAACTTGGCCAGATGATGATATTAATCTTTTTTATAGCACCCAAATACATCCTCACTCGGGTTTAAAAGACTACAAGGTTAGACATTGTGTTTTAAACCTTAAGTCTGTTCGTACTCCTAAAGATAAGCTTAAGATAGTTAAGAAGCCAAAAAAATAACCTAAAGTAACTGCAACACATCCGCCCTAATCTCTGTTACCTCTCGATCTACGCCGTTTTGGTCTTTCCATTTCCGTGTACGCAATGAACCCTCAATATATGCCTTACTGCCTTTCTTGAGGTACTTACTGGCAACATCCGCTAAACGTCCGTTGGTGGTGATTCTGTGCCACTCTGTAGCCTCTTTACGCTCACCAGTAGTCTTGTCTTTCCAAAACTCAGAAGTTGCTACGCTGAATGTGGTAACGCTTCCACCATTGGGAAATTGTTTAGTTTCAGGGTTACGACCTAATACACCCATGACAGTAACTTTATTTACGTTTGGCATCTTTTACCTATTAAATTTATATATTTTCTTAGAGAGCTTGGCTTAATGGCTTAATTGGTCTGTAATGCTTTTCTAGCAAGGATTTTCACTTAGCCACCCCCCTAAAAAGCCATTGGCATAATGGCTTAATCAGGGTAATTTATTCACTCATTAAGCCACTATGCCACTACACAAAACACTATCTTGCTTAATGGAAAGCCTTTTATAGCAAGGCTTTCAAGGTGATTAAGCCATTAAGCCACCATTTCTAGTAAAATAGGGTTAATTAAGATGTGTCGAACCTTTGATATTTCCTCTATCTTTAAATAGTGGCTGTCTATCAGTTCCTCTAAAACTGGCTCTAATTTCTGCTTACTGCCACGCATTGGACGAGGGCAACTATTCATAAAAGAAGAATAGGCAAGTTTGTCTATTTTCTTGTTAGTACAGTACTTAGCGAACCACTTAATCAACCGCTCAGCATCACTTTCCGTTTTGACTTCAATATCTGCATACATCGCCCATTCATTCAGTGAGTGCTTAACGACCTCACAAGCCCCTGTTAAGGTCTTGGCATCAATCCATTGTAATCCCTCAAAATAAGCAAATACGGTAGCTAAGCGCCGTGCTAATTGACTGGCACGACTGGCAAATGCTTGTAGGTATTCGTAGCGCTTACCTTTGCCCTGTAGTTCCTCAAACATGTTGTAGAACGATGCATCTATATCCCTTGCTTCATCATTCATGGGAATGACATAGCGTCCATTATGAAGTTCTTGCCCGCCTTGTGGTCTAGGGCAGTCATCAAGCAAGTATTCGCACCGTGTCCAGTAAGCGATAAGCCTATGGTCATGATTGGCATTCTTAGATCGGTAGATGGCATCTTGGAGGCGTGTCCCTGCCAAGTTCTCAGGGATGGTTAAAATGAATCGTGGTAAAAAGCCTTGTCCCCTTAACACTGGGTCTTTCAAGGCATCCGATAAAACCTCATGTTGTCCCTGTAGGTTAAAGGTCAATCGAACGTCATAAGCACGACCACTACCGTTTAAATTGGATTTGGAGCGAGTACGTTCCACAAAACCATCATCAAATAGCTTGGCATAGCCTCCTATGGCTTGGGTACGTGTATCTCCTTTCATGGTATAGCCACCAAAGAATTGACCCGCCTCATCACTGGCAATGGATGCATTATTTAATATGCCATCCACATATAGCCCTGCAATAGATTCTAAAGTGATGTCACTGTATAGGGTGCTAGGGTCATGTGGTGGGGGATTCTCTGCGCTATAGGCTTCTTTATCCTTTTTATTCAAAGAGGCTTGTCCGCTTTTCCATTGTTCAAGGTCACGGCGGTATAGCTCATACTGTTTACGCTCATGCTGAATAATGGCCTTGTCTGCCATATTACGACTGGTACTTTTACGGCTTCCGCTTTGCCCCTCAGTGAGTAGATATAAACTACATGGCTCACCTTGAGGGTTGAATGGATGAGGTGCATTTACGTGGGCTTGAGCGATATGTGACATAGCCCCTATGACGCATTGAGCTGTCATTCCAATTGGCGCTTGTACATGCTCGGCAATCGCAATAACGGCATCCCTTGCCAGTGGTGGTAATGCATGGATTGGATAAGCGCTATTTACGGACGTTTCAGCCTGTACCAATGGTAAGAGTTCACCCCATTGATTAGGGGGCGATAAAAGCTTGATAGATTCATCAATGAAGATGGCCACATCCTCTATATCATCATCCTTGTACAGTTCGACCAGGTAATCATTTTTAATGCCTTGCTCATCAATCACGATATGCTGATTCAGCAAGCGAAGCGCCGTGTCATGCTCCAGCTTTTGAAATCCCTCGAGCTGGATATGCTCGGGGCGTACTGGCATATAGAGCTTGGTATGGCCTGCCTTTGAAAGCTGATTAATAACAAACTGCATTTGTTCAAAATCAAAGGGCTTAAACTCAATATGTTGAGCATCACATAGGCTCGGCAAGATGACCAATGCCACGGCGTAGCCTGTTTGGGCAATCTTAAAGAATGCCTCTAGGTTATAGGTGATGATGACAGGTTGGGCATGGTCGAAATCACCATACCTTGCAAAACCTTTGGCCAATCCATCGGGAATGATTTGAACCTGTTGTTTGTCCTGTAGCACAGCACATTGCACAAGATTTAATTGCCCATCATAGATAGGTAGAATTAAAGGATTCTCATAGCTCACGCCGTTTATATCTACATTGCATTGGTCAACATAGATCGGCTGTGATGGATGGCCAAAACGTTCAATGATGGGATGATTGATATATGCATCATCCGATGGATTAAATACCGTGCAATTTGCTAAAATTGAATCGGGTTTGATGGAGGTGGTGATATTCATAGTATCACCGCCTTTTTATTTGCATCCCATTCAGCTTGATAGCCTTCACACTGTAAATCATGGTCATTGGCAAACGATTCAGAAAGATATTGAGCAACTTCTAAAAGCTCTTTATTGTGAAAAGTTTTATCTGTTTTATTGTTTCTAATGACTGTACTTACTAAGGCACTTACCCATGATAAATGCTGTTTAGCAAGTAAATGCACGTCTGCCATATCGCCAGCATCATAGTTCTTAGGCGTGTTTTGAGGTTTATTTTGAGTAGACATAATCACACTCCCCATACTTGTTTAAGCATTGAAGATATGCGTTTGCCTAGGCTTGGCTTATGTGCAAAGTCGGCAGATTGAATGCGTTGGCGTGTAATTTGATGGATATTAGGCATGATTAATGCGCTCCTAACGATGGTTTAGAAGCCTTGCCATTCACGACCAAGTGAGGGTGGCAAAGCTGAAAAGGGTTGGTCGACAGGCTCGTTAGAAAACCTGCACATCCGAGGATGTCCCTCTCCAGCTTCACCATAAAGATGCGAACGCATAGAGATATTACGCATAAAAAAAGCCCTGAGCGGACTATATGCGCTAACGAGTTGTAGCCGACCAAGGCTAACTTTGAGATTTTGCCCAAAGCCCGATTAATATAACCATACTTGGGCATGTTAGCAATATCGAATAAATTGTTTTTCATGCTTCTGCCCCTCTCAAGTAAGCATCAATAAGCTGCTGTAAGCTCTCCCCATGCAGCACCACAACGCCAGTAGCTTGAGGGTTTTGCATAAGTTGCTTCATACCGTCATCAATGGCCTGAACTCCACCGCCTACGGTGATTAGTTCGATAAAACTATAAGCCTCATTGTTTAAGATTAAATCTGCCTCAATATCTGCCTCGGTGTTAGTGCGATATGAAGCCAGTACAATGTCTTTCATGCTTCCCCCTCATTGCACACGGTTGATATGAATATCTGAATTAATCAAAACGCCATCATTTGATAATCCGACTTGCTGGCGGTTATCCATCATCTGCAATAACTGTTGCTCTGCATCTTCAACACTCATGCCGAAATGCTTGGCAATATCCTCAAGGCTGTACATGGGTTCACCCTCATCGGTGTATCCGCTTACTGGTGGCAATAGGCTTAATTCCTTAGCCTTTTGGTGCATTTCCGCTTTGATATGTTCAGGCGTGTAATGCAGTGTGAGCATGAGTGCTTGCTCAGTGATGGGGTGGTCATCGCCGTACTGTTTAACCATATTTTTATAGTGGTCAAAGGCTTGGAAAAATTCAGGGGGTGTATGAGTTTTCACTGTACTACCCCCTCAAAAGTAAGTTGTAAATTGGCTTTGCATGTGTCGATACGCACGGCGTTTAAATGCTTTTCATGTTTACGGCGGTGCATACCAAGACTGTGAAATGTGCCTTTTTCCTTGGATACTTTTTCTTGCATACAAAGTCGGTTTAATTCATCAAAAGCAGTTTGTCTTGCTGAATATGAGCCTGTCTTGCGAATAGTCGGCAGTACCTCTGCAAATACCCAGTTTTGGAAGTTGAGAGCTTCCTTTTTATTAGATCGGAAGATAACTCGATATAAATTCGGCTCATTAATAAATTTGAGTTTTTGAATACCGCCATTTGTAGGGGTGTGGTAATCCGACACACCCTTTGGATCTAATGCGCCATTTCGCTTAGGGGTTTCGTTTTTAACGTCCCCCCTTTGAATCTGTAATAAATCCGATGATCTTGAAATGTCTAAAACCTTACATACATCAGTTAAACAAAACCACGGTTCTTGATTATCATCTAGGACCACTCGAACGCCGTGTTCATTAAAATTAAAAATAGATGGGTTCATGCTTGCACCTCTCTAAGCTCATAACGTGCATGTGTGCCTTTGTTATTCAGGTTTGGCTCTTGATGGGTCACGATGTCGTAACCTTGCTTACGTAGGCGCTCTACAACGGCACTGAGGCGGAAACAATCAAAATGGTGAATCGCCTCTGCCTGTGAAAGGGTCTTACCTTGTTTGAGATGGTTTAAAACTTGGGTTTGATGATTTGTACTCATGCCTTGCCCCCTAGAGTGATGTCATCGAGTAGGGTTGAGAGGTGATGCATTGCCTGTTGTTCTGTATCCAGCATCTGCACAATTTGCTTAGGTGAAATGTGGACTGCTTTGAGGCGTGTAGGGCGGATGTACTCGGCAAGGGCATCAATGCGCTTTTTAACAAGCTCTGCATACTCCATTGATTCATCAATGCCAGCTTTCATACTGCGCTGATAATTGGTATCCAATACGCCGTATAGGTCATTTAAAGTGGCTGAGGTTTCTTTTAACTGGTCATGATTAGTCGTAGTCACTAAATCACGGTTATAGACATCCTTTGCCACGGCGTTTAGTTGCCGACTAGCATTTAGCGCAATGGCTTTGATTTGAGTTTTAGTCATGGATTAAGCCTCCAATACTGCAAGGCTTTGCTTTTGACCGTTATGCCACGCTACAAGCTCAGCATAGTCGAAATAGACTGAGGCCTGTTTGCTCTCCCCTGTCTTAATTGGTCGGGGAAATGAGGCATCAGTGCGCACGATATGGCGTAATGATTCACGGCTTACGTCTAATAGTTCACAAGCTGTTTTAAATTGAACACGAATTGGTTTGATAGTCATAATTAAACCCACATATACAAAAATATAGTGGGCTTAGTATGTTTTTGATTTTAATTACTTTGTTCTAGTTAGAATCATTCCAATTCTAGTTAGAATGACTTTCATTCTAGTTAGAATCTCTAGCCTTTTTTAGCCAATCTGCGACCGTGTGCTTACTTGGAATCTCTTTATTATTTTGATCTGCATATGCTTCCAATACATTGAATGCTGAGAATGGCTCAGGGGGCAAGTCAGCCATTTGGGATAAGATCGAAATAATTCTTAGAATATTATTTCTTTGTCTTGAATTAGGGATTTCCTGTTCTGGACTTAATTGAACATCAGAATCTATTGGCTTGGGTTGAGCAGCTTCAAGTTCTGTAATTCTAGCTTTTAGCTGGTTGGTTTCAGATAGCGAGGATTGATTATCTAAAATGAGTAATGATGACTGAAGTTTCTCTTGCTCTAACTCACTTTCGAGCTGCTTGAGTTCTTTTAACAGTTGAGCGCGTTCTTTTTGATAACTTTCTGGTGAGGCATATCCAATTGATGGGTCTCCATATCTTGGCAGAATTAATAATGATTGATTGTCGTTAAAACCACTAATTACATGATTACGCTCATATAGAAATCGCTGCAATGATACTCTTGGTATCATGCCATCATCTTCAATATCTAGATTATTTGCTCTGATACCATTTTCGATAACCTTTACAGCTTGAATATGCTCACCATATCTCCATGCATCATAAGTGAAATCACCGCTATCTACATAAGCCTGTATTTTCTCGGGCTCATCAAAAGAAATAAAACAAGCTGACTCGATAACTGTAAAATAATCATTCATAGCCAAAATTTTGATATGAAGTGGTATCTGATTTTCTATTTGCTTTAAAGTATTTTCTTTTGGATCTTTGATTAGCCCAGATTCATTTAAGTAGTTCGTAATGCTATCTTCAAATAGTTCATAATCATCTATCTTTAAATCAGGCACATCATCTTTCAATATATTTAAATATTGAGCATCCCAAATATTGCTATTTGATTGACTGCTTTTAGGTGAGAAATCATTAAAACCCTTGATAATAATTTGATTCTCAAAAAAAAGTTTCTTCAAATCATCTCTTTTTATTTCAAAGCCCTTATCAAAATTACACTCAAAAAAGCCAAGACTTGATAAGACAAAATCATCTATAAGATTGTATTTTTTAGCACTACCAGGCATATATGAAGAGATACCATTTTTTAGTAGTTTTTTTACATCAATATCAGAAAAAAGCTCTTTTGATTCAAATTCTTTTGAATCAAAAGAGGTGTGTTGAGCAATAATTTTGATATCTTGGACACGAAAATAGAAATCAAGAGACAAGTTTTTTATTAACTCCAAATTATAAAGTTCTTTTCTTTTCCAGTATGTATTCTCTAAATTTTCTGGTAAATCATTACCACTAAAAGTAAAAGCATCTTTATATACTTCATTATCAGCTAAATTAGAAAGTATAGAATTGGTGTATTGAAATACCCCCCAATTCCAATCATCATTAGAATGGATAGAATAGTATTTATCAGCATCATAGGTTGGAATGTTGGTTTCAACACTTTGACTGATCAAGAAAGTTGCAACATAACTTAAAGGTGTTTGTTGTGTAGTAGAAATTAACTCTAAGGTTTCTTTAACCGAAATATATTCTTGTAGATTTTTTTTCGCTAATTCTATTAATTTCAATTTCTATGCCTCCCACGGCCCCAAAGAAATAGCTAAGCCAATCAAATTGGGTATTCGACTTTCGGGAGCAAACCTAGACTTAGCAAACTGAATATAAACGATATTTAATTATATTTGTGTATGTTTGGGTAAGTAGTAAGACAACCTATGTCGCAATAAAAATATACGAATCGCAACCTGTCGCAAGTGAATCGCAAACCATTTGCGAAGCATAAAGCCTTATACAGCAAGGCATACAAACGCAATTCGCAAAATCTCAGGGTTTCTAGGGAAATATAAAATATATCCATTAAGCCACTATGCCAGTGTATAAAATACAGTAGTGCTTAATAAAATCCCTTTTATAGCAAGGCTTTCAAGGTGATTAAGCCATTAAGCCGTACTTCTATAAGAAATATATAAAATGCAGATTGAATGACCAGTAATGCTACTTAACCTTTTTAAATTGGATAATGCTCTGATCTGCTATTTCTTCTAAATAATTGGCGTACCACTGCATCATATTTGCCCTGTCATCTAAATATTGGGCCTTGTTATATACCCCTGCTACGCCGTCCTTGACATGGGCCAAAGCAGATTCAATATGACGCTCATCAAAGCCACGGTTATTTAGTAACGTACTGGCTATATGCCTAAAACCGTGTGGTGTCTGTCTGCCCTCATATCCCATACGGCGCAAAGCCATTATAAAAACTGTATCTGACTTTGGTTTGCTCTTGTCGGATCGGCTTGGAAATAAATACTCAGAATTGGTTTCGTAGGTTTTTAATTCATTAAGTATGGCAATGGCTTGCTTAGGTAAAGGCACAACATGCTCACGGCGTTTCTTCATGCGTTCTTCAGGAATATTCCATAAGCCTTGTTCTAGATCGAACTCATCCCATTTAGCCCCTCTTAGCTCAGTAGGACGGCAGAACAGCATAGCTAAAAGCTGTAACCCCATACGTACATCCATAGTCGGGTAATTATTAATAGCTCTGATTAAGGTTGGTAGCTCAGTCTCACTCACATGAGCCATATTCTCTTTTTTGCCCTGCTGTAGATACTTCTGAATGCCCTCTAATGGGTTGTAATCAATTCGCCCTGTTACCTTTGCATAATCATAAATATCACGGCACATTGCCCGAACCCGGCTTACCTGTTCATAGATACCCTGCTTTTGCTGAATACCTTTTAAATGATTCATCCACTCAATAGGTTTTATGCTGGTGTACAAGCGTTTGCCAAAAATAGGGAATATATGCTTTTCCAATGCACCTTTATTTCGGGTCATGGTGTCAGGAACCCATGTATTTACTTTGGTTTCTAACCACTCACGTGCCAGTACTTCAAAGGTTGCATTATTGTGGTCCAGCTCTTGGCGTTTGCGTTCCTGCTTTGTAATGATTGGATTATCGCCGTGGGATATATCTAAAATAATCTCAGATGCTTTCTTTCTAGCGCCTTTACCCGACAATTCAGGGTAAGTACCGATACCAAGCCATGACCACTTACCATCCGCCTTTTTATACCTGAATAGCCATGCTTTCTTACCATCAGGCTTTACACGGAAATATAAGCCATCGCCGTCTAACTCCCGATATTCTTTTAATTCAGGCTCAAGGTTAGCGAGTACTGTATCTGACAAAGGACGGCGTTTAATATCTGTTCTTTTCATGAGCTTGTACACCAGCGAGTTCAATAAATATTGCAATGTACATGACAGTGTACACGGCGTATGTACACTATAGCTAGTTATGTTTGGGTATGTTCAGGCAAGAAAAAAGGCTTGATCCCTTTAGAATCAAGCCTTTCATCTACTATTTAAAACATATTTGGGTATGTTTTGTTAGGAATATGGTGGAGGTGGCGGGAGTTGAACCCGCGTCCGCCAGCACTACGCTCGAGAATACTACATGCTTAGATATCGTCTACTGTTTTAACTCTTTGTGACCCGACGAACAGGGTACAAATCGCGATCCTCTTAATTTAGTACAAAACCCCGAGGCTTGGTTTTATACGGACTTGTGTGCGTGCGCTTCAGTCGGACTCTCTAACCACAAGTATTCGGAGAGGCGGACAAGCTGCCCTTAGGCAGCTAGAGCGTATGATTCGTCGTTTGCGACTAAAAAATGCAAATTTGATTTACGAGAGAAAATGCGCTCTCGACATGCATCTATGAGTTTCATCACCAGCGTCGAAGCCAGAAACACCCCCAAAGTAGCGGCAATCATAGCATAGTTGCTAGAAAATACGATCTATTTTCTAAACAAACACACATATTGATGCGCTTAATTACATAATTGCGCTAATATTTTGGTTTTCAAGTCCAACAATAAAATAATTTATGAGCTACTTACTTGCACTCGACCAAGGAACCACTTCGAGTCGTGCCATTATTTTCAATGAACAAGGTCAAGTTCAGGCAACGGCGCAACGCGAAACACGTATACATACCCCCCAATCAGGCTGGGTAGAACAAGATGCCCAAGAGATTTGGAGCTCACAAATTGCTGTTGTACAGCAGGCTCTGGCTTCTGCTCGTATTTTAGCCAAAGACATCAAAGCAATTGGTCTTACTAACCAAAGAGAAACGACTGTCGTATGGGATAAACGTACAGGACAGCCGCTTGCACCAGCCATTATCTGGCAAGACCGTCGCGCATTTGAATGGTGCAATCAGCTCCTACAGCAAAACTTAAAAGATAAGATTCAATCCAAAACCGGACTCCGAATTGACCCTTACTTTAGTACAGGAAAATTGGTCTGGTTACTTGAGCATGTCAATGGTCTACGCACACTGGCTGAACAGGGGCATGTGGCCTTTGGCACGATTGATAGTTGGCTGATTTGGAATCTCACCCAAGGCGCTCAACATGTCATCGAAGTCAGCAATGCTTCTCGCACCATGCTCATGAACTTAAGTACCCAGCAGTGGGATGAAGAGCTATTAGATTTATTTAATATTCCGTCTGCATTACTGCCGAAAATCATCAACTCAGATACCTACGTCGCCGATACCGCGGCAGGCTTACTCGGTGCCAATATTCCGATCACAGGCATATTAGGCGACCAGCAGTCTGCACTGTTTGGACAGTCCTGTTTTGAGATTGGGACTGCTAAAAACACCTATGGCACAGGTTGTTTTATGCTGTTCAATACAGGCGAGACCGTTCAATACAGTAAAAACAAACTGCTTTCGACACTGGGTTGGAAAACGCAACATCAAACCACTTATGCCCTAGAAGGCAGTGTATTTATGGCAGGTGCAATTGTTCAGTGGCTACGGGATAATTTAGGCATTATTCAAAAAAGTAGCGATGTTGAAAAATTAGCTTGTACAGTTAAAGATACCGATGGCGTCATGCTGGTTCCTGCCTTTACTGGACTCGGTGCGCCACACTGGGACAGTGAAGCGCGTGCCCTATTATGTGGAATGTCACGCGGCACCAATAAGGCTCATATCGCCCGTGCAGCCTTAGAATCCATTGCCTTTCAAGTCTCGGATGTACTGACTGCCATGCAAGCCGATATTCAGCAGCCGCTGAAAGAGCTCCGCGTCGATGGTGGCGCCAGTCAAAATGACATGCTCATGCAGTTTCAAGCCGATATTTTGAATGTGCCTGTACTACGCCCTAAGATGCAGGAGTCGACCGCATGGGGCGCGGCGGCCATGGCAGGCTTAAGGTGTGGCGTATTTTCAAGTTTGGATGAAATTGCACAGTCTTGGCAGCTTGAACGTGCTTTTGAACCCAAAATGAGTCCAGATCAACGTGAGTTTCATTTGCAACAATGGCAATCTGCCTTAAAGCGCGCAAAGTCAGAACTTTGATTATTTAAATATCTCTATTATTTTGAAATATCAAAAACATCATAAAACTACATAACATGTAGAATAAAAAACCGCTTCTAAAAGCGGTTTTTTATTACCCTAATGCGCATGTCCACCACCGCCTGCCCCTATTTTAGGCTTAGGGCAGAGCCAAATAATGGATGCTGCAAATAGAAATACCAAAGCTAGGATTAGGAAAATATAGTTTGCCGACAGGGTCAACGCTTCTTTATCCACCAAACTAGAAATATAGCCTAATGCACCTTCCGCGCTCATTCCCTGCTGCATCAACACTGACTGGGTTTGATCTGTATGCAAACTGCCAACCATTTCGCTACGTGCAACTTTAGTATGGTCGTCCCAAATAGTGACAGCAATAGAGGCGCCTATCGCTCCTGCCATAGTTCTTAAGAAGTTCATTAAACCTGCGGCTGATGCCATTTCATGCGGCAATACCGATGACAG
Organism: Acinetobacter sp. CAU_H_S139_7; assembly: GCF_058599305.1. Classification (NCBI taxonomy): domain Bacteria; kingdom Pseudomonadati; phylum Pseudomonadota; class Gammaproteobacteria; order Moraxellales; family Moraxellaceae; genus Acinetobacter; species Acinetobacter sp. CAU_H_S139_7. Next base: position 697,487 of record NZ_CM178651.1, on the reverse strand, counting down.
TGCCATATTTGATAATGGGATAAAGAAAAATGGCACAGCAAAGCCCTGCAAAATTTGCGGCAATGCCAATGCAAAAAAGTCTGCATCTGTGGTCCAGAATGAGCGCATCAAGGTCACCCCGCCCAAGATGCTCAAACCAAAACTGGCCAGTGCACGTTGGTCATATTTGGTTGCCAATTTCGCCACAATGGGTGACATGGCTAAACTACCAAAACCCATGGTTGCGGTTAAATAACCGGCCCAAGTTGCGGTATAGCCCAAATTGATCTGTAACCACTGCGGAATCAGTACAATACTGCCAAAAAATGCGCCAAAGCCAAAGGCCAGTGCCAAGACTGAAATAGTGAAACTACGGTATCTAAAGATTTGGATATTCACCACTGGATGCCGTTCGGTCAGCTCCCAAATGGTAAAAATCACCAAGCCAATCACAGCCGTTAAAGCCAGTATCACGATCGCAGGGCTATTAAACCAATCGCGTTCATGCCCCAGATCGAGCATGAGCTGTAATGCCCCAATCCATAAAATCAGGAGGATCAATCCACCGCGATCAATTTTGAGTTTGGACGTTGCGGTTTCCGCAGGTTTAAGCAGACGCATCGCAGCAAAAGCACACGCTATCCCAACAGGAATATTAATAAAGAAAATCCAATGCCAAGACATGTTGTCACTGATGGTTCCTCCTAAAATCGGACCAAGAATCGGGCCAACCACCGTCGTCATTGCCCACATGCCCATCGCTTGGGATTGCTTTTCTGGAGGAAAAATCCGCATCAGTAACATCTGACTGAGCGGCATGATCGGGCCACCAAATAAACCTTGGCCAATTCGGCAGAAAACCAGCATTTCTAAACTGGTCGATAAACCACAAAATACCGAAAATATGGTGAAGCCAATCAGACTTAAGGTAAAAACCCTCACGCCACCAAAACGACCTGCGAGCCAGCCTGTTAAAGGGACACAAATCGCTTCAGCCACGGCATAAGAGGTAATCACCCATGTTCCTTGCGAACTCGATACGGCAAGGCTCCCCGTAATATGAGGCACAGAAACATTGGCAATGGTCATGTCCAGCACGACCATAAAGTTGGCCAAAGCGAGGACAAAGGCCGCCAGCATCAGGCGACCACCCTTTAAGTCACCATAGGGAACGTAGCTATTCATGTGCAACTACTTCGATTTCAAATCGATTTGAGCTTCCATTGACAAGCCAACACGTAAAGGATGTTCAGCCAACTCTTTCGGGTCGAGTTGAATACGCACAGGCAAACGCTGTACCACTTTAAGCCAGTTGCCTGTGGCATTTTGTGCAGGAATCAGCGCGAAGGCTGAACCTGTTCCACCAGAAAAGCCCAAAACCGTGCCATTGAACTCAACCGAGTCGCCATACAAGTCTGAGGTTAAAACTGCCTTTTGACCTGGACGTACATTTTCCAGCTGGCTTTCTTTAAAGTTCGCGTCGACATATAACTGTGAAATTGGCACCACCACCATGAGTACCGAACCCGGCGCCACACGCTGTCCAACTTGAATTTTTCGGCTCGTCACCACCCCATCAAATGGTGCTTTAATTTCAGTACGTTCTAAATCAAGTAAAGCTTGTTTCAGTTTTGCTTGCGCAACCAAAACATCGGGAGTCGAATTTTCATTGCTGCCTTGAATTAAAGCTTCATTTGCAGCCAAATTACTTTGCGCAGCTTTCTGACTGGATTTAGCCTGCGCCCAACCCGCTTGCGCCAAGTTATAGCCCGCTTGTGCATTATTTAAAGCAGCTTGTGCTGTGCTTAATTCTTCTTTAGAAATCGCGCCTGTCGCACTCAACTGCTGACGACGGTTCAAATCATCTTGCGCTTTATCCAACTCTGCTTTGGCTTTAGCCACTTGCGCTTCAGCACTGTGAATGGCGTCATCACTCACAAAGACTTGCGAGTTTAAAGAGCTATATTGGCCGCACTTTGTTTATACTGGCGCTGTGCTTTAAGTAATTCGGCCTGAGCTTGGGCTACAGCAATTTCAGCATCACGATGATCGACCAAAACCAGCACATCGCCTTTCTTTACAGTTTGCGTGTCACTGACCAACACTTTTTCAACTTGGCCAGTCACCATAGAAGTAATCGAGGCCGTTTCCGCCCCCACATAAGCATTATCAGTTGAAACCGAATGGTTAAAGAACAGTTTCCAAATCAAGAATAAAATGGCAGCAATGATCAGGATCATAGCCACGAAACCTAAGCTTTTCTTACGTTTGGCTTTCAGTGCTTGATCATTGATTTGATCGGCTGGATCAGTATCTGGCAGTGTATTTGAGGCATCTGTCATTGATTTTTCCTAAATCTAACAGACTTGGTCAGCCGGCATCATCCCTGCGAAAGGGACATCAGACAAGTATTGTCTGCATTGGTGTCGATGAGAAAGTCACAATAAAATTTGATGCATTCTAAGAGCAAATAATCACATTTTGAGAAAGTAAATTGTAACTGCTCAGTCTATTTTAGTTTTCAGCATCCAACTTCCTATTAGATGCTATAAATTTCACTTGAATATTAAATACTTAATTAATTTAAAACTAATAAGCATAAGAAGCAATAGCAGTTGCAATCGATTTGCCTTCATCATTGACCATGGTCATGCGCATGGTGCAGCCTTTACGCCCCAATCTTAGAGTTTCAGCACGGGCAATAAAGTATTTTCCACGTCCCGGCGCGAGATAATCGACCCGCATATCCACTGTAGCTAAACGGGATACTTTTTTAATGGTGTCCGCAATCGTGTCAGGTTCCGCTTTTTTATACAGTTCCCCCATCGCTACAATGCCACCAATACTGTCCAAAACCGTTGCAGCCACGCCACCATGTAAAATTTGGAACGCAACATTGCCAATTAAGTAATCTTGCATATCGATATAGGCTTCAATTTGCCCGTCAACGACTCGCATAGTCATGGTGTTGTGCTTAAAAAATGGCGACGCATTAAAAGCCTTAACCAACTGCTCAAAAACTACATCTATATCCACTTTTGCTCCTAAGTGTATGCTGCCCGTCCAGCTTTTTTCACCACTACTCATAACACTCTGCTTCACTCTTAAAACAATAAAAACCCGTCAATATGTGCCCAAAGCCATAAGATAGGTCTACAATACTGACCTAGTTTAATACCGATTATCGAGATTTGTATGACCTATACGTTCAATCGTCCCGCCTTCCCTGCTACTCGCATGCGCCGTATTCGTAAAAATGAACATCTGCGCTCTATGGTTCGCGAGACCCATTTAACGACAGATCATCTTATCTATCCAGTATTTGTCCTGCCAGGACAGAACCAGACGCAAGACATCCCCAGTATGCCGAAGGTGCAACGCCTATCTGCGGACTTACTCTTAAAAAAAGCAGAACGTTTACTTGAACTTGGCGTATCGAAACTGGCGCTATTTCCAGTTACTCCCCAAGAAGATAAAAGCTTAAGTGCCGAAGCAGCATGGCGTGAAGATGGTGTGGTTCAAAACACGCTACGTCTGCTCAAAAAAGAATTACCTGAAATGGTGCTGATTACCGATGGTGCACTTGACCCGTATACTACGCATGGCCAAGACGGCATCATTGATGACACGGGTTATGTACTCAATGACGAAACCGTTGAAGCCCTGATCAAACAAGGGTTAAGCCACGCTGAAGCTGGAGCAGATGTATTTGCGCCAAGTGACATGATGGATGGTCGTATCGGGGCGATTCGTCAAGCCTTTGAAGCCAATGGTCATATCTACACCTCAATCATGGCCTATTCAGCAAAATACGCGTCGAGCTTCTATGGCCCTTTCCGTGATGCGGTCGGTTCATCCAGCAACCTTAAAGGTGGCAACAAATACAACTATCAAATGGATGTTGGCAACCGCGCAGAAGCATTACATGAAATTGCCCTTGATATTCAAGAAGGGGCTGACATGGTGATTGTGAAACCGGGTATGCCGTATTTGGACATTGTCCGTGAAGTCAAAGATAACTTCGGCGTGCCAACTTTCGTTTACCAAGTCAGTGGCGAATATGCCATGCTCGCAGCGGCCATCCAAAACGGCTGGTTATCGGACAGCGTGATTATTGAATCACTGATGAGCTGCCGCCGCGCGGGTGCAGATGGCATCTGGACCTATTTTGCAGAAGAAGCGGCACTGAAACTAAAAGACATGAAATAACAGCGCGTTTAAAAGGATTGAATTTCAATGCATATTGCCATCATTGGCGCAGGAATCAGTGGTTTACTGACAGCGCTTGAGCTGATTGAACATGGTTGTTCGGTTGAGATTTTTGACCAACAGCAAGCGGGACAAGCGGCTTCATGGGCAGGTGGAGGGATTCTTTCCCCGATGTACCCATGGCGCTATCCACAAAGTGTCAATGACCTCGCCAAATATGGCAAAAGCATGTATCAAGCATGGAATGAAAAAATTAGCCCCGTTTCGGGGATTGATTTTGAAATCCATGAAACAGGCATGCTGATTTTTGATGAAGCTGATTTTGACATTGGCCTAAATTATAAAGACCAACATCAAGAACCGATGCAGCATTGTGAACGTTTGCAACGCGAACAACTGGAACAGGTCAATTCGCGCATTTCTTCGCGCTTTCAACAAGCTATCCATTTTCCGCAGTTGGCCAATGTCCGCAATCCGCGACTGCTCAAGTCGATTGTGGAATATCTCAAACGGCAGCCACAAGTCACCTTTCATGAGCAAGCATGGGTGCATACCTTTGACATACTCAACCAGCAAGTTCAAGGGGTAAAAACTGCTGATGGTCAGAGCTATTCGGCAGATCATGTGGTGATTGCGACAGGTGCATGGTCACAGCACTGGTCCGAACAACTCCAGTGCAGCATTCCAGTGAACCCCGTACAAGGACAAATGCTGCTGTTTAAAACCCCTGAAAACTGGCTACCAACCATGTGTATGAATCAGGTTATGTATCTGATTCCACGTTTGGATGGTCATATCGTTTGTGGTTCAAGCATGGCGGATGTCGGTTTTGACCAACGTCCTTCTCTACAGACCCAGCAAAATATTTATAAAGCCTGTTTGGACATGGTGCCTGAACTGGCCGATTTCCCAATTGTGAAACATTGGGCGGGTCTACGCCCAAGTTCACCAACGGGTGTTCCTTATATCGGACCCTTCCCCGAAATAGCCAATCTCTGGGCAAATTTCGGTCACTATAGAAATGGTCTATGTATGGGGCCTGCATCTGCTCGACTGCTACGCGAATTGATGTTGGCTCAAAGCTTAACGGTTAACGCCAGTGCCTATAGTCCTGAGCGTTTGGTAAGCTTTGCTTGATCAAACGCTACTTGGCTAAATTTTGCGGTTGAATAATGTGGATCAAGGCTTCTTTTAAAGTGGGATATTTAAACTCAAACCCCTGTGCTTTCAATGCTTCGGGGCGAACAAATTGACCATTCAGCACCAGTTGAGACTGCTCGCCTAAAAGTAACTTCAGCACAAAAGCTGGTAAAGAAAGTACAGGTCTACGTTTTAGAATTTGCGCTGCAGTTTGTGCAAATGCTGACTGGGTAACTTTTTCTGGACTGACGACATTAAAAACTTGCTCAGTCGTTTCATGCAACATTAAAAACTCAATCGCTCGCAGCACGTCTTGAATATGCACCCAGACCACAGGTTGCCGCCCCGAACCAATACGTCCACATAAGTTCATTTTGATCGGAAACAACATTTGCGGCAAAATGCCGGCCCCACGTCCAAAGACCACGCCTAAACGAATAATTTTGGTATTTTGCGACGTGTCTTGCCGTGCAGATTGTTCCCATTTTTGACACAACTCTGACATAAAAATAGACTGCGGCGCTGACTGCTCATTACAACACTCTGTCCATTGTTCAGTCGGATCGATACCATAATAGCCCACTGCTGAACCTGAAATAATACATTTCGGTTGAATCTTTCTTTTAGCGAGATATTGATAGAGCATCGTCGTCGTTTCAACACGACTGGCGATCAGCTTTTGTTTGCGGGCATCTGTCCAACGCCCCTGAGCAATACTTTCCCCTGCCAAATTCACCACATAATCAATGCGATCATGCTTGAGTTCTTCTAAAGCTCGAATCCAAGTCAAATGTGGGTGAATTTTAGGCAGATTCTTCTGTCGGCTTAAGCCGATCACTTCATAATCTTTTTCTAATAAATAATCGAGCAAGTTTGAACCAATAAAACCACTTGCTCCTGTCACCAATACACGTTCTTTTTGCATAGCGTGATCTCAAATGATGCTTTTGATCAAACTATAGCATTTAGAAGAAAGCTTTACGATTAATCGATTATTTTTGCTGCCATACGCTCTGCTTGTTTGCCATAAAACCAGTACGTCAGCACATACAGCGGAATCGCGATCAATAAAATCAGAATCACCACCATACTGATAAATTGCGGTTGTTGGACGTAGAGCATAAAGTTTTGCCAAACTTCAGCATCTCCCTGCGCAAAGATAAATAAACCTAACATGAGAAAGGCAAAGTTATAGCTCCAAAAAATCAGACTAAAACCTAAAGTGAATTTCTTCCGCTCTGCTTGGGTTGGCGCACGGCGCTGCTGCTTAATAAATTTAAGTAAAACCCAAATCATGGCCACCAAATAAGGTACAGCCGTTAATACTGCTCCCATCCCTGTCGGAAGTAGAGCAGCGAGTACACCACAGACACAACTAAAGACAAAACATATGAAAAAAAACCAGAGAAAATATCGTGTTAGCGAAATCATAGCGCTACTTTAAACCCAACCAAAAAATCATTATAAAAAAAATTCAGTTTTTTTTCATTTTCATGTCAACCAATCGAAGTTGATGTGCGTTAAATAGGATACAAGGTCGCAGCAACCGTCAACATTGTACCGGCATCCACAATACGTACGGTGACCTTTCCTAGAGCAATAAGATTGGCTCCAAATTTAAATGTTGTCAGCAGCCGACATTTAAGCGTGAAGCAGTTTTCTTTGACCGACGATTTCATCATCACTCGAATCGTCGGTCTTTATTTTTTTGAGGACTGATTTTTCAGTGCTCCCCCACCTCAATAGATGAAGAAGCGCTTAAAAGTTAATATGAGTTTAAGTGCTGGACGTCTTCTGCATCCTGAATGACATAACCATTACGTCCCCGCTCTTTGGCCAAATACAGATTCTGATCGACCTCTTTTAAAAAGGCCATTTTGTCATTTTTCTGGGTTGGGATAATGGTCTTCACCCCTAAACTGACCGATAAACGCTGATCCAATGGTGATGTACTATGGCAAATATCAGCGGTACGGATACTCTGTAAAATACGCTCCACCACTTCAATTGCAGACGCTTGTGTTGTATCAGGCAATATCAAAACAAACTCTTCCCCGCCAAAACGTGCGACCAAATCACGTGGTCTTGAGACACTTTTTTTCAGTATTTGTGCAATTTGTTTCAGACAAGCATCACCGAGAAGATGACCATTATGATCGTTGTATTGTTTAAAATAATCGATATCCAATAACATGAGGGTCAAAGGTTGCTGTTCACGCTGGGCATTGAGCCACTCACGTTGGTAGCTATCTTCAAAGAAGCGACGGTTGGCAATCTCCGTCAGACCGTCTTGATACGAATATTCTTCCAGTTGTTTTTTCAGTATTTCTAACTCTTGTTCCTGTTTTTTACGCTCCGAAATATCAAACATAAATCCAACCAAACTATCGACTTCCCCATTGGGTTTGCGCACTACATGCACCACATCGCGAATCCAAATATATTCTCCATTTATGGTCAGTGCGCGATAATCCGCCTCATGATCAACCCCCGAAATCGACTGTGCCACACAAAAATCAACCACCCATGCACGATCTTTTTCATGCATTCGCATCGCCCAATCTTCGACTGTTCTCCACGAGTCTTGCTTCCAACCCAGCACTTTTTCAATTTGTGGGCCAATATAACTAAACGTTTTGGTTTCCCAATCAATACTCCAAGGAATAGCAAGTGTTGATTCAATCAGCGTCTTATATACCAGATCATTGACAATACGGGGCGAACTGAAAATAGAATCAGACATAGTTATGTTCTCCTTATACCTTGTCCTATTCAAGGCATGACTTATTTTTTAGACATTCTGCATAAATCATTCTTATAAAGTCTCAAAATTGAATCCGTGATCGATGTTCACATTTCATTTATGACTTCGACACGATATACAATTTCATAGATTTACATAATACCCTATTAAAAGAACATTTTTTAATCATAATTTATCTATTTACTATAGTGTTAATCATATAAACCCATCACATTCTTTTTCACCTAATCGCTCAATAGTTTTTCTGTGCAATTCAACTTAAAAATAGGCACTCAACTATCAGGTCAAAGATTGTCGTCGTAGCGACAATTATCCATCGAATAATTTTGATTTATGTTAGCTTATAGCTCTATTGCGCTTTGAGCTTGGGGTATCTATGGCTGTTCGTTTTTTTCATACATCTGATTGGCATTTGGGACAGTTTTTTTATAACCATTCCCGTCAGTATGAACATGAACAGTTTTTAGCATGGTTACTGGAACAAATCAGTGCAAGACAGCCAAATGCGCTTTTGATTGCAGGAGACATTTTCGATGTCATCAACCCTGCATCGTCCGCACAAAAGCAACTCTATCAGTTCTTAGCAGATGCGCATGCACGTGCACCGCATATGCAAACCCTGATGATTGCAGGCAACCACGACTCAGGCTACCGCATTGAACAAGTTGAACCGTTATTGGCCAAATACAATGCCAAAGCGGTGGGAGTGATTCATAAAAATAGTCAACAGCAGATCGATCTTGAGCACTTATTGGTGCCAATTTTAGATGAGCAACAAAATACTGTGGCATGGTGTCTGAGCCTGCCCTTTTTACGTCCTGCTGAAATTACAGGCTTTAATGAACACACCACCAATAGCCAAAATGCGATTGCCTATTTGCATCAACAACTGATTGCTGAGGCCAAAGCCCGCAAAACAGCAGATCAAGCCCTGATTTTAATGTCTCATGCACATATGCAAGGCGGCGAAACCTCAGACTCTGAACGGCCCATTGTAATTGGTAATGAAGAAGCACTCTCAACAGCATTATTTGATGAAATCATTGACTATGTAGCGCTCGGACATTTGCATAAACCGCAAAAAGTCGGTGAAGCGCATATCCGCTATAGTGGCTCCCCGATTCCACTATCTTTTAGTGAAATTAACTATAAACATCAAGTTGTTGAAGTAATACTTGATCCCACACAAAACGATTCATCCCGTTTTCAATTGAATGTTTTAGCAATACCACGAAGTATTCAACTGCATAAAATACGCGGTGAACTCAATGAGGTATTGGAGAAACTGCAAGCATTGCCTCAAGGCGCTATCCAAGACCTTGATCAACGTGAATATGTTGATATTGAATACCATACTGCTGTTCCACCGCAGCCCAATTTAAGACAACAATTCGAAGAGGCTCTACCCAAAGACCGTTATCGTTTAGTCCGTATTTCACGTCAATATTTAGCGACTGAGCAAGACCCCAATGCACCCACTAAAGTGAGTTTAGAGCCACCTACACCAGAAAAACTGTTTCAGCAAATTTGGGAAAAACAGGGTTATCACAATGATGCAGAAGTGTTAAACGATTTCATGAGCTTAATGCGTGAAGCAGAACAATCCCTTGCAGATGAACAAGAGGCTTAAAGGTTTAGTATGAATATTTTATCGATTCGAATTAAGAACCTTGCTTCACTTTCTGGCGAACATCTGATTGATTTTGAAAGCGATCCCCTTGCCAGTGCAGGTCTGATTGCCATTGTGGGGAAAACAGGCGCAGGTAAATCCACCATTTTAGATGCTATGTGTTTGGCCCTGTTTAACCGTATTCCACGACTAAAAGACAGTGATGGGAAACTTCAAGATGTCGATGGCTCAGAGCTGCTCACCAATTCCCCATTGACCGTACTGCGTCGTGGCACTGCACATGGCTATGCCGAGCTATGCTTTATTGCACAAGACCAAAAACGCTATATCGCGCGTTGGGAATTAAAACGTTCGCGGGAAAAAGCAGACGGCAAACTGCAAAGTGTGCAGCGTTCTTTAAAATGTGTCACCGATGGTGTTGTGGTTGCGGATAAAGCCAAAGCCGTCGATGAAAATATCAAACGCATCACACAGCTCAGTTTTGAACAATTTACTCGTGCCGTTTTATTGGCCCAATCTGAGGTCACCGTTTTTTTAAAAGCACGGGACAATGAACGCGGTGAGTTGCTGGAATATCTAACCAATTCCGCTATTTTTGGGAAAATTGGTCAACTGGCTTATGAGAAAACCAAATCCGTCGCCACACAGCGCAAAGAACTGGAAAATGTACTGGGTCATATTGAACTGTTGACCGATGATCAAGTCACTGCATTATCGACACAGTTTCAGCAGTGTGACAGGGATTATAAACAGCTTGAAGCTCAAAAGTCGCAACTGGAAAAACAACAACAATGGTTTGAGCGCAAACATAAACTCGACAGTGAAATCATTAGCAAACAACAACTCTTCGATACACAAAGCAAGTTACAACAAGATTTAACTCCTGAGCGCGAACATTTGGCTCGTTTGGAGATCTTTTCAGAAATTCGTGCTGTGGTATTCCAACAACAACAGTTACAGCAAACTGTGCAGCAACTGACGCCCCGTATTCAACAACAGCAACAACTGTTCGATCATTTACAACTTAAATTTGAAAGTGAAAAAGTCCAATTTACGCAAGCTGAAATGGCAGTCAATAAACTACAACAGTTTGAAAGTACCCATCATGCTGCATTAAATGAGGTGCGTAAATGTATTCAAGAACGTGATTTTATTGGGGCTGAGTTTAAGAAAGTTCAGGAAAAATTGCAGGCTTTAGAGCAGTCTAAGCTGCCCCTAAGCCAGCAACAACAAAAGCTTGAAGAGCAGATTCAACACATTGAGCGACAGCAAACCGAGTGTAAGCAGCAACTGGAAAGCTCACAACAGTTTGTAAACCTAGACAAAGGTCTCAGCGCCCATACTCAACAGCTAGAACAGTTCATTCATCAATATCAAAAAATTGAACATCAACTCGGGCCACGTACTCAGGCTGAACATCGGCTAGCATCAGAAAAACAACAATTACAGCAGTCGATTCAACAGTTCGGGAAGATCGAACAGCTTGAAATCAAAGTTGAGCAGACACAGCAGCAACGCGAGTTAAAAATCAATCAACTCAGTCAATTCGAGCTGATTCAGCAAAAAATTCAGCAGTTTTTTGACTTGCAGGCTGAGTCTACAGAACAGCAAGTACAACTCGACAATGCCAAAACACAGCTTAAAGCCGTGCAACACAATAGCCAACAAGCAGAACAAGCCTTTCAGGCTGCCAAAAGTGAACGCATCCAACTGCAACAGGTTTTGCAACAGCAGCGACTTTTACATGCTGAAAATATCGCAGATTTACGCTCAGCACTCCAAGACGGCGAACCCTGTTTAGTCTGTGGCAGTACCTCACATCCTTATAAAGTGGAAGATACTGCGCTCTCCAAGGCCCTGTTTGAGCTTCAACAGCAGCAGGAACAACAGGCAACACTGAAAGAACAAAATTGCTTTGATGGCTGGCAACAAGCGCAGCAGCAGCTGACTAAACTGAATACTGAAATAGAACAACGCCAAACTTTAATTCAGCAACTTTCTGAAAAAATTAGTACTTTGCAACACGTGTTAATCGCACACAGTCAAACAGCAAATATGGCACTCGACTTCACCCTAACAGCATCAGAATTGAAGACTCAGTTCATGCAAATGGCTCAGCAATATCAGTTGAATTTGCAACAACTCAAACAACAATCTGAGTTGTTGCAACACAATATTAAAATCCAGCAACAATGCATCCAAAACATTCAACAGATTGAACATTTACTACAAACAGCGAACGGTTTGCAAAACCAAGTTCAGCATATCGTGCAGTGTTTATCTGAAGCTGAAAAAACAGCTTGGCAACAGCAGACCACCCAAACCGCTCAGCAAATCTTGATACGTCTAAATACCCGTTCACAACAACTGGAACAGTTGGAACAATGGCGTCAGCAATGCGAACAAACCACACAACAGTTCAAGACCAATCAACTGAATATCGAAAATACCAGTAGGCACATCGCTGAAACTAACAAGCAGCTCAGTGAGATCAAACAAAGAGGACAGCAAAATACAGAAATAGCCAATCAATTAATCCAACAAATGACAGGCTTAACTGACATCAAAGCCAATGAATGGCTCATTCAGCACGATCAACATCGCCAGCAGATGCAAAGCCATTATCAACAGCTGAAACAACATTTTGAGCAATTGCGCCATCAATTCGAACAGGAAAAAAATCAGCTAGAACAGCTCAAAGCCCAGTTACAGCAGAATCAGACCAGTGCCAGCCAAGTAGAAAATACCCTTCAACACTGGCTCAATGCGCACCCTGATTTTCATAAGCCTGATTTAGATGCGCTGGCTCAAATTAACTCGGCTCAGGAACAGCACATTCGTCAGAAATTACAGCATGCAGAACGCCTAGTAAATGAAGCACATGCTGCATTGAAAACTATGCAAGAGCAGTTGAGTGAACATCTGGGCCATCAACCTGAGATTGACCCAGCACAGTTACAACAGCAAATGCAGGAGCATCAAGCGGCACTACAAACACAACTTGAAATACGCGATCAGCTCAAACTCAAACTCGAATTGCATCAGCAAAATGTCGCAAAACAAAAGCAATTTGCAGATCAGATTCAAGCCATACAACAGGAAGAACACCGTTGGGGGAAAATTTCAGGCCTCATGGGAGATGCCACTGGCAAAAAATTCCGTGATTATGCGCAGCAATATAATCTCGATATTTTACTGGAACATGCCAACCAACAGCTCAACCAACTCTCACAGCGTTATACCTTAAAGCGTTTAGAGCATTCGCTGAGTCTGGCTATTATTGATCATGATATGGATGGAGAGATCCGCTCCGTTGCATCACTTTCTGGGGGCGAGTCTTTCCTGACTGCCCTTGCCCTATCTCTTGCCATTGCCAATATGGCCTCAGGCTCAATGAAAATCGAATCTCTATTTATTGATGAAGGCTTTGGGACTTTAGATGCATCGTCCCTGCACATGGTCATGAATGCTCTCGATCAACTGCAAAACCAAGGACGTAAGGTGGTGCTGATTTCACACATCCAAGAAATGCATGAACGTATTCCTGTGCAAATCCAAGTCAAAGCTTTGGGCGCAGGTGCCAGTACCATTGAGGTAGTGGGATAATTTTAGAGTTTTGAAAGTCAAAGTTTGATCTGTTTTAAGACACCATCTCTCAGTTAAAAATAAAGGGAGCATCTTACTTAATGTAAGTGCTCCCTGTGAGATCCAAACGAATGCTTTAATCCGCTGGGAATGCTTTTGGTGGAGGCGCATATTTAGATGCATCTACTGCTTTGTCTGTAGTCGCCACAGACTGTAGCGGGTAAATCACAGTACCAATCACACCTGTATTTTGGATGGAACCATGATCTGAGTTTGCAGCATAGGCATCTTCCGGTCGACTAAAGGTAAAAGATGCCACCGCAGAGTCACTCTTACGGAAGCCTTCAACAATCAACTCCCCCTGTGGACGAAGCACATACCCTGAATTGCTGCGTGATGCTGCACGTCCATCAATAACATCTAAACCATCCACACTGGCAACCACTTCAAATGTGCTATTGCTATGGTTTTGGTATTTGAGTTGATAACTTTGTCCATCTTTGCCAGATAAATAATACTGCTGACCATCTCGAAATAAAGGCAGTGGACGCTGTGCATCGTCTACAATCGAAAAACTGATTTTCCCAGCAGCCAATGACAGACTGTTCACAGCCTTACCCACGTATTTTTTGCTGGCATAGCGAACTTGTGATTCAGCTATTGGGCTGCTGGATAACCGCTTTAAATTGACTTCCGTTACGTTTGAACTAATCTCATCGCCCCACTTGGTGCCTAATTTTTCACTTTTAGCGACGTGAGCATTTTGAACCGTAGATTCCGCACTCATCTCACTCATTTTGGTATTTGTGCTACTACAAGCTGCTACAAATAAACTCAAAAGCAGGGAGATAAATAAATAGAGTTTTTTCATTTTGGCTTCATCCTAAATGCAATTTTTATCGTTGTCAGGCAATCATTGTTCATCTGTCTAATCTATAGACGGTTCAATTCATGAGTTTAAATTAAGCCTATTTTTTCAGCAGCCTATTAGTTTTATATAATTGTAAGTTAAGCGCTTCTCACTGCCTTTAAGCACAAGAAGCCCTATTTAGACTTAATGCTGTGAATAATCTCTCGCCCCAAACAAGGCTGTTCCAACGCGAACCATAGTCGACCCAGCTGCAATCGCATCGACCATATCGCCTGACATGCCCATGCTTAAGGTATCCCAGTCTTCAGGATGTACATGCAGCTCTTTCACTTGGTCAAATAACACTTTCGCGGCCTTAAAGGCTTGGGTATTGTTCGGCGCCGGAATCACCATCAAACCACGCAGTTTGATGTTAGGCAACTGACTGATACTTTTTACCAACTCAGCAACTTCATCAGGTTGGCAGCCATCTTTGCTGTCTTGAGCATCGATATTGACCTGTAGACAAAGATTTAATGGTGGTTGTGTTATCAGACGTTGCGCCGATAAACGCTCTGCAATAATTAAACGATCAACCCCATGCACCCATGCAAACTGTTCAGCCAAATGTTTGGTTTTATTGCGTTGTACATGCCCAATAAAATGCCATTCAATCTCTAAGTCTTGTAGCGCCTCTATCTTCTGCAAAGCCTCTTGTAAGTAGTTCTCACCAAAGGCGCGTTGACCACAAGCGTACATGTCTCGTAACACTTCACTCGGATGTGTTTTAGAAACCGCCAAAAGTTCTACAGACTCCACGTCACGCCCTGAAATTTCGCAGGCCTGTTGAATTTGGGATAACACGTGTTGACGTGAATTTTGCAAGATATTCATTGACGAGGGTCTCATTTCGGTCATCTTTTTTGCTTTGCCTTTCAACAAACTGTTGGTTAAGTTGATTGAAAGCCTTATTATTCTATCAAAATAATTAGCATTTAAATGAACTCGGGGAAATAATGGATATCACAGAATTACTAGCCTTTTCGGCTAAGAACGGGGCATCAGATTTACACTTATCTGCGGGTATGCCACCGATGATTCGTGTCGATGGCGAAGTTCGTCGTATCAATTTACCAGCTTTAGAACACAAAGAAGTGCATAAACTGGTCTATGACATCATGAATGACAAACAACGTCGTGATTTCGAAGAAAAACTAGAAACAGACTTTTCCTTTGAAGTTCCAAGCATTGCTCGCTTTCGTGTGAACGCATTCAACCAAAACCGCGGTGCAGGTGCAGTATTCCGTACCATTCCGTCTAAAGTCCTGACCATGGAAGACTTAGGTTTAGGACAAACCTTCAAAGAGTTATGTGAATTGCCACGTGGTTTAGTTTTAGTAACGGGGCCTACTGGTTCTGGTAAATCTACCACGTTGGCGGCAATGATCGATTATATTAATGATAACCGCTATGACCACATCTTAACAGTTGAAGACCCTATCGAATTTGTACACCAGTCAAAAAAATGTTTGATCAACCAACGTGAAGTGCACCGTGATACACATGGTTTTAACGAAGCACTGCGTTCTGCACTCCGTGAAGACCCCGATATTATCCTCGTGGGTGAGATGCGTGACCTTGAAACCATTCGTTTGGCGCTCACTGCCGCTGAAACGGGTCACTTGGTCTTCGGTACACTACATACCACCTCTGCGGCAAAAACCATTGACCGTGTGATTGACGTATTCCCTGCTGAAGAAAAAGACATGGTTCGTGCCATGTTATCTGAATCGCTACAAGCCGTGATTTCTCAAACCTTACTCAAGAAAAATGGCGGTGGCCGTGTTGCTGCGCATGAAATCATGATTGGTATTCCTGCCATTCGTAACTTAATTCGTGAAAACAAAGTGGCACAGATGTATTCTGCTATTCAGACTGGTGCAAACTACGGTATGACCACACTGGATCAAAGTCTGAAAAACTTGGTCACCAAAGGAGTGATCAGTCCGCAGACCGCACGTACAGCTGCCAAGCAACCTGAAACCTTCTTATAAGAAAACAATGGATTTGGGGTATAGATATGGATTTTAACGACTTACTCAATTATATGATTCAACAAAAAGCGTCAGATTTATTTATCACCGCTGATGTTGAGCCCTCCATGAAAATTAACGGTCAAATTGTGCCTGTGGCTAAAGGCAAGCTGACGGGTGATGTCGCGGGGCAACTGCTCAACTCGATTATGAGTGAAAAGCAGCGTAAAGAATTTGCAGATACACATGAGTGCAACTTCGCGATTATGAATCGGGATAAAACGGCACGTTTTCGTGTCAGTGCCTTTCAACAGCGTGATATGCCAGGTATGGTTTTACGTCGGATTGAGACGCAAATTCCAACCATGGACGAGTTAAAACTCCCGCCTGTGCTCAAAGAGTTAGCCATGACCAAACGTGGCATCATCATCTTTGTGGGTGCAACAGGTACGGGTAAATCGACTTCTTTGGCTTCGATCATTGGTTACCGTAACCAAAACTCAAAAGGTCATATCATTACCATTGAAGACCCAATTGAATTTATTCATGAGCATGCAGGCTGTATCATTACCCAGCGTGAAGTGGGCATTGATACTGACTCTTTTGAAATCGCGCTGAAAAACACCTTACGTCAGGCACCCGATGTGATCCTGATTGGTGAGATTCGTTCCCGCGAAACCATGGATTATGCGATTGCCTTTGCTGAAACAGGTCACTTGGTATTTGCAACGCTACACGCCAACAACGCCAACCAAGCCATCGACCGTATTATTCACTTTTTTGAAGCAGACCGTCATAGCCAATTGTTTATGGACTTGTCTTTAAACCTTAAAGCGATGGTTGCTCAGCAGTTGATTCCAACACCGGACGGTAATTCACGTCGCGCTGCAATTGAGATTTTAATTAACTCACCGTTAATTTCTGATTTGATCCGTAAAGGTGAAATCCACGAAATTAAAGACCTGATGAAGCGTTCTCGTGAACTCGGTATGCAAACCTTTGACCAAGCCTTATTCGATTTATACAAAGCTAAGCAGATTACCTATAAAGACGCGCTTAAACACGCCGACTCTCCAAACGACTTACGATTACAAATCAAGTTGTCTGAAGAAGGCGGTGATCGTCTATTGCATGCCAGTGCAAACATCACCTTTGACGGACAAGCTTAAGCATTTCTTTAAACAATAAAAAAGGGCTTCTCATGAAGCCCTTTTTTAGGTCTAGATTATTACTTTTTACGAAGTGCTTCTTGGCACTCAGCAGCATCACAGTAACCGTATAGGTTGAGTGAGTGACCTGTTAAAGTAAAGCCATGCTTTTCAGCGACTTCGTGCTGCTCATGCTCAATCACGTCGTTGCTAAACTCAACCACTTTGTTGCAGTTTTGACAAACGATATGATCATGATGATCGTCTTGCATGATTTCGAAAACAGAATGGTTATTTTCAAAGTGATGGCGCTGAATAATGCCCGCTGCTTCAAACTGCGTTAACACGCGGTAAACAGTTGCTAAACCGACATCTTCACCTTGTTCAAGTAAAGTCTTATAAATATCTTCCGCACTTAAATGGTGTTGCTTTGAATTTTCTAATAGTTCTAATATTTTAATTCGTGGAAGTGTAACTTTAAGTCCAGCTTTGCGTAGATCTTGATTTGAAATTGGCATGTAAAAAGGTCTCTCAACAAATTTAAAGTTAGAATATGCAACAAAGTGTAGATGCAGTATGATCTATCCGTGGCTCAATTGCATCATAATTAATTTGGGATAGTGTAGCAAAATGCAAAAAATCATGTTGGCGTTATTCGTCACTTCACTGCTCGCAGGCTGTTCGACCTTGGGCGTTTATAAAGTTGATATTCCTCAAGGTACGCCATTAACTCAAGCACAAGCGTCAAAAATACAAGTTGGCATGAGCCATCAACAAGTTCGCTTTTTGCTTGGCAGCCCGACAGTTTCAGATCCAATGAATCCGCTACGTTGGGACTATATCTACAATTATACCCCAGGAACGTATGCTAAAAAAGCCAAGATTCCTGCTGCACAAGGTCAACATCTGAAAGTCTATTTCGACCCAAACGGTATTGTGCAAAAAATTGAAGGCTTAGAAACCATTCCTGCATCTCAGCCGGGCTTACCAGCATCGAAAGAAGCGATTCTAAACGCGCCCCCACTATAAAGCCTTATTCTAAAAAAGAAACCCCTCAACTGAGGGGTTTTTCATATCATTTCGATTGTTTTAAGCGATTGCCTTTTGCAAAGCGACCCACAGGATTATTTTGTGCACGTATCCGTCTAATATCTTTAGGATTAATGCTCAAAGATCGGTAAATTTCAACACGATCCCCTACCTGCAAAACCTGTTGAAAGTCTTTCAATCGGACACCAAAGATGCCCAATTGTAAAGGCTCAGGCAATTCGACCTGCGAACCTATACCACTCAGTTGAATTGCGTCTTGTGCCGTCATTCCCTCAGAAAACGGCACACTGATATGAAACTGCTGGTCTGCTGTTACGTAGGCAACCCAGACTTGTTGAAGCATACGCATTAAATCAATTTTCCAAGTACGGCTACAATTGCCAATACAATAGAAACGGGTAATACCACACGCACAGCGATGCGCCAAATATTATAAAAAGCTTCATTACTAAAGTTCATCGACTTACGTAAATGGCTAATTTTCATAATCCAACCAGCAAAAATGGCATAAATCAAACAAATCACTAAGCCCCACAGCATCAGTAAGATGTTAAAGATCGGGCCAGTGGCTGGAATTAACCACACCAACGTTGCAGCCAGCAATACGAGCCACTGAATCACAATATTTAACTGGCGCTGTGCCAACTGCTCACGTGCCATCTGCAACAACACGGCTGCCGCTGCAACCGCAGTTAAAGCAATCGCATACGCAGGTAATGCCGCTTGGACTGCAAAAAATGCAAAAGCAACTACCGCCAAAATTTGTGCAATCCAAATCGGTAAAACAGTCTTGCTTGCAGCATCTTGCTGTTGAACTTGTGCCAAACTATTCTGCCAGTACAGGCCGAGTCCTAAACCACTTGCGACCAAAGCCAATACCGTTGCACTGCCCCATTCTGAAAATTCAACAGGTGTCACCTGCCACTCAGCAGTTCCTGTACCAGAAAGGTTTGCAAGCACTAAGGAAATCAGTACACCGATCGCCGTTAACGCTAAGGTCAATAGACGTGGGGCAAAAGACAACGCGATGGCAACCACGGCCAAAGCAATAAAGATCACGGACGATGTCATATCGGCCAGTGCATATTGATTTAATAGTTGCGCAGCATTAGACAACATGCCGCCCGCTAAAAAAGGAATAAAAACGACAGCAAGCCATCCCACAAGACGCCACGTCTGTGAAGCATCAGCATCACGTGTCAAACTCGACAAAGCATTCAATGCCGTGGTTTTTGAACGCTTGGCTAAAGCAATTTCTAAGTAACACACAGGTAAAGCCAAGATCACCATGGTCACTAACCAAAGTAACCAAAAGTCGAGCTGACGTTCAACCTGAATTCCCACCAAGGGTGCAAGTGTGGCAATGATAATAAATGATAAACAAAATGCCATCAGCGGCGATAACCATCGTGACAGAGCATTGTCTTGCATGATGCGTTCCTTCAATAAGTCTTGCGCTATTTTGCCTTGCTCGCTTATGAAAATCAAAAACAAAAAGCAAACCATCAAAACTGATGATTTGCTGCGCTAAATATAATTAAAATTTATTGTTTTGATCCCTCGTTTGGCTCACTTATGAAAAGAAACGAGCAAACCAATTTTTCCCTTTTTTCTTTTCTTTTTCTTTGATAATGCCCATCATATTTTCTTTTACGGCACCGACATAATCTGCATCATCATGCTGGATATGATTAATCAGCCATTTCGACAACACTTCATGCAGTTCAGCTTCGATTGAATGCCCCAGCTCAAAACGGTCACGATAAGATTCAATTTTTTTAATAAATAAATCATGTACACGTTTGTGGGGTACACGATATTTATAACCCGCCTCTTCTTGGAGAGACTCTTCAAAAGTGAAGTGAGACTGTGTGTAATCAATAATATTTTCTAAAATCTGTTTCACGCGTTCACGGTCAGTATTGACATCAATCGCATCAATTTCATTGATATAATCGAGAATACGACGGTGTTGATCGTCAATCACATCGATACCAGTATTATATTCTGGAACCCACTTCATTATCATTCCGACCACCCAATAAAAATTAATAGATTAATTACATGAATTAATCATATCGACTATAATTAAAAATAAAAGTGAATCAAATTGGTTGGTTTTATACTATTTTCACAAAATTAAACTTAAGTATTTATTTTAAATAAGTAAATAAATTTAAAACCGACCAAAAGAATCAGTTATTATTTAATCGATTTTATTATTTTATAAGTATGCATCAAAATAAAAGCATGTTTTATTTTATTATCAACATGCTTTTATATTCTAATCATTTTAAAATAAATTAATATTGATCTGCTTTAGTAACGCGTTTTAAAGACGGATCTTTGGCTTCTCGGACTAAACGTTCCACATGGGTCATTTGGTGACGGATCGCTTTGCCATATTGAAATAAAATCATTTCCCCTGGTGCAAAGGCTGTCCACGCTTCATTTTGAGTCAACGGTTCGGTAGTAATCACGGCCACGCGATCGTCTACAGTAGTGACTTGGCTAAAATCGACTTCAACATCAATATCGATCAGCTGCGCAGGTTTAAATGGGTACTCACGCACCAACCAATGCAGTTTGGTAATGGCATAACTAAACAGGGCTTGTCCATTCGATAAACAGAAATTGAACGTGCCATGCTCTGCAATTTGTGGAGAAATATCAGTTAATAAATCAAAAACTTGATCTAGACTTGGCTCGGTATAGCCAAATTTATTCACCAGTTGGTCCAGTAAATAGCAAAATGCACGTTCACTGTCGGTATTACCCACTGGGGTAAAGCGTCCTGACAGTACAGGATCAAAGTCATGCAAATCGCCATTATGCGCAAAAATCCACTGTCGTCCCCATAACTCACGGCTAAATGGATGTGAGTTTTCTAAGTTGATTTTTCCTTGTGTCGCTTTGCGGATATGTGCAATCACATTGCGTGATTTGATCGGATAATTACGAATTAATTCAGCAATCGGCGATTCAACTGCAGATTGATTGTCAACGAATAAACGGCAGGCTTTATCCTCAAAAAAAGCTATCCCGAAACCGTCACAGTGGTCTGAAGTAATCCCCGCGCGCTGTGAAAAGCCTCGAAATGAAAAGGTAATATCAGTCGGTGTTGCACAGTTCATTCCGAGCAGTTGGCACATAAGCTTGATCTTATTTAAACATATTTATTGATGATGGTTTTATTGTGCATGAGTCCTGACTGGCTTGCAATTCACAATGCTTCATAACCCGAACACATTCAGGCATAAAACCATTTTTATAAAACGTATAGGCCTAAAAAAAGCCTCCGAAGAGGCTTTCAAAATACTTAGTGTTTACTGCGATTGGTAATCAATGTACCCACACCATGATCGGTGAAAATCTCCAACAGTGTTGCATGTGGCACACGACCATCCACAATATGCGCGCTTACCACACCACCTTTCACCGCATCTAGAGCACAACCCACTTTCGGAATCATCCCGCCGTAAATCACGCCCGTTTCAATGAGACGGTCAACTTCTTGGGTGGTTAGACCCGTGAGCAGGTTTTTATTTTCATCTAAAACACCTGAAATATTGGTCAACAAAATCAGCTTTTCAGCACCTAAAGCTTCAGCCACTTTTCCAGCCACCAAATCCGCGTTGATGTTATAGGTGTTGCCCTCTTCATCCACACCTAAGGGTGCAATCACAGGAATAAAATCACCACTGCTAAACATTTCCAATACATCAGTTTTAACACTGGTCACTTCGCCCACTAGGCCTAGATCAATTTTTTGTACCGTGCCATCTTCCGCAGTTTTTTCCATCAGTAACTTTTGTGCACGCAGTAAATTACCATCTTTACCCGTTAAACCAATGGCACGACCGCCATGTTGGTTAATCAAGTTCACGATGGATTTATTCACACTACCACCCAACACCATTTCAACCACTTCCATGGTCGCTGGATCGGTCACACGCATGCCATCAATACGATCCGACTCACGCCCCAATTGCTTTAAAAACGAATCCACTTGTGGACCGCCGCCATGCACCACGATTGGATTTAAACCGACGGTTTTTAACAAAACGATGTCACGTGCAAACGAGCTCTCAAGCTCAGGATCGGTCATTGCATTGCCACCATATTTCACTACTAGCGTTTTTCCAGCAAAACGTTGAATGTACGGCAAAGCTTCAGTCAGGACTTGTGCTTTGTCGAGGCCAGTATGTTGATGTGGCATGTGCCTCTCCTTAATGGGCGTCTAATAGGTCTTGTGCAATCTGCGGATAATCTGCCGTCAGCATGTGCACAAAGTTATGGCGAATTTGATGGAGCCGCTGATCACTGTCCGCGTCGAAACGTACGGTAAAATACTCGCCCGTATTCGATGCTCGAATAATGCCAAATCCATCCTCAAAATCAAGTCTTACGCCATCAATTTTACTCATTTCCGCTTGAAAGTGCTGACTTTGTTTTTCCACATTCGCTAAAACCAGCGCGGGTGAAATCTGATGGGTGCTAATATAAATATCCTCTGTACTGGCACGTTCTGGGTAGTCTGCCAGTGCTTCCGACAAAGTACATTGCTTCAAGCTTAAGTATTCCAACACACGTAGTGCGGCATATAAACCGTCGTCATAACCAAAACCACGACCATCATTAAACACATAATGCCCTGCATATTCACCGCCAAAAACTGCATGCCCTTCTGATTGCGCCAAATATTTCCGCAAAAAAGAACTGCCTGTGCGAATCATTTTTGGAATACCCTGATGGGCCAGTACTGTATTTCGAACCATGGTGGAACATTTCACATCAAAAACCACTTCATGCTCAGGATGATCGGCCAAACACATATGCGCAAACAAGGACAATAAGCGGTCTGCTGAAATGATTACGCCCTTTTCATCAATCAATACAACACGGTCACCATCACCATCAAAGGCAATACCGATATCGGCATGCTGCTGTTGCACGGCATTTCGTAGCAGATTTAGATGTTTGGCTTGAGAGGGATCGGGGGCATGTTCAGGAAATTCGCCATTGGCCTCACAGCGTAAAGCATACACCTCAGAGCCGAGTTTCTTTAAGACCAAGACGGCACAACGTCCTGCTGAGCCATATAAACCATCCACCACAACTTTATAGGGTCGCGGTTGAGGCATGAGCTGTATATCATTGAGCAATGCCCCCTGATAAGCCAGACAATATTCAGGCACGATCTGATGTGGCAACGTTTGCCAGTTCATCTCTGCATGGCTGTCAAAATATTCATTTGCATCGCGTGCCACCTGTTGGATTGCCTCAGGTAAAGGAGGCTCACCCTGCATAATCCATTTGATCCCATTATCCGACTTCGGATTGTGGCTGGCTGTCACCATAATGCCATTGCCATCAAACTGGCGTGCCGTGTAATACAACACAGGACTAGCACAACATCCGATGATTTGCGCATCTAAGCCCTGTTTAAGACATTCTTTGTAAATAATTTCTGCAAAAGCAGGACTGCTTTGTCTAGCATCATAACCAATGGCTAAACGTGTCTGCCCAGTCTTTAAATATTGAGTTGCGAGCGCTTGTGCAATGGCACGAATCAGCTCAGCACTCATGACATCCAATTTGCCACGGATGTCATAGGCACGAAATATATGTGCAGGAAATTTTGGCTGAAAATCCATAGGTCTAACTTCTAATTTATTCAGATCAACAGCTCTTTCAGCTGTCCTTGTTGTTATGCTTAACGCTGCATTTAATTTTACTAAGGATTCAAAAAAGAGTTGTAACTTTTTATGAACTAAAAATGATCATTCAGCAGTAAAACAACAAAGCCTCTTTCATGGAGAGGCTTTGTTGTTTTACTTTATCACTGAGAGATTAGTTTTGACCAGTATGTCCGAAACCACCTGCACCACGTTCTGTCGCTTCAAATTCATTTACAATATCAAACTGTGCTTGAATCACAGGTACAAGTACATACTGTGCAAGACGTTCACCTGGTTCTAAACTGAAAGCTGTTTGGCTACGGTTCCAAACCGACACCATCAATTCACCTTGATAGTCCGAATCAATTAAACCCACCAAGTTACCCAAAACAATGCCGTGCTTATGACCTAGGCCTGAACGCGGTAAAATTAAACCTGCAAAGTGTGGATCTTCAATATAAATAGATAAACCCGTTTTGACCAAAACAGTTTGTCCCGGTTCAATGACGGTCGCAGCATCGACACATGCACGAAGGTCTAAGCCTGCTGAACCCGTTGTCGCATAAGTTGGCATTGGCCATTCATTGCCTAAACGTGAATCCAACACTTTAACCTGAACTTTCATTCTCTTTTTCCTAGTACAATAAATTTCTAAAACAAAAAAATATTTAGCGCTTAATCAACGCACGTAAATTGTCTAAATAATGCTGCGCTTGTAATTTCGGATCGACATTGCCCGCCAGTTTCTTTTTACGCCCTAGCCATTCCAACTCATCTTGCGGCAACTCATCCAAGAAACGGCTTGGTGTCATTTGCTTCATTTGACCGCCTGCCTTACGTTGTTCTGCAAGCGTGATGGTTAACCCCTGACGGGCACGGGTAATGCCCACGTACATCAGGCGACGCTCTTCCTCAACTGTATCGGCGGCAATCGAGTTTTTATGCGGCAGCAATTCTTCCTCAAGACCAATCAGATAAACATATGGAAACTCAAGACCTTTGGATGCATGCAGCGTCAACAAGTTTACTTTGTCAGTGTCTTCTTCTTCTTGCTGCTGCTCTAACATATCTAGCAACACCATTTTACGAATTACACTTTCAATGTTTTTCTCATCAACATCTTCAGCACGGTTAATCAAACTTTGAATACTGCTATACAGCACTTCAATATTATCTAGCTTGGTTTTTTCCTGTGCAGGCGTCGCCGCAGACTCTTTGACATAGTCGATATAGCCTGCTTCAACCATCATCTTACGGATAATGGGCACAGGTTCATCATCCTCAAGCAACTCACGGGTAAAGGTGGTAATGAAGTCTGCAAACTCCGCCAACTGTGTGGTGGCTTTTTTAGGAATCACCATGGTGAGACGCTGATCACCCGCTGCAGAGAGCAACGACAAATGATTTTCTTGTGCAAACAGACCCAGCTTTTCTAAAGTCACAGGCCCAATGGCACGTTTAGGTGTATTGATAATCCGTAAAAATGCACTGTCATCTTCAGGGTTAATAATGACGCGCAAATAGCTCATCACGTCTTTGATTTCAGCTCGTCCGAAGAACGACTGACCGCCTGATAATTTGTACGGAATCTGCATTTGACGCAGTTGTGTTTCCAGTGCACGTGCTTGGAAATTACCCCGATACAAAATGGCGTAATCTTTCCAATTTTTACCATTCATCAGTTTATGCGTAATTAAGTCTTTCACCACGCGTTCTGACTCATCGTCATCATTGCGGCACGTAATCACTCGAATTACTTCACCATGGCCTTTATCTGACCACAGTTTTTTATCAAAAATATGTGGATTGTTACCAATCACAGTATTGGCCGCTTTCAAAATACGACTGGTCGAACGATAGTTCTGTTCGAGTTTAATCACTTTTAAATTGTGAAAATCCTCATTCAGCAAAGCCATATTTTCAGGCTTGGCACCACGCCATGCGTAGATCGATTGATCATCATCACCCACCGCTGTGAACTGTCCCATCACCCCGACCAGCAATTTCACCAAAATATACTGTGCGGTGTTGGTGTCTTGATACTCATCGACCAATAAATAGCGAATGCGATTTTGCCAGCGCTCACGTACTTCTGCATTTTCTTGTAAAAGACGCGTCGGCATCACGATCAGGTCATCAAAA
Source organism: Acinetobacter sp. CAU_H_S139_7 (assembly GCF_058599305.1). Lineage (NCBI taxonomy): Bacteria > Pseudomonadati > Pseudomonadota > Gammaproteobacteria > Moraxellales > Moraxellaceae > Acinetobacter > Acinetobacter sp. CAU_H_S139_7. The sequence goes on along the minus strand of NZ_CM178651.1, from coordinate 671,276 downwards.
TCGACCGCATTATAGGCACGTAAATTACGCTCATACAGTTGATACAAGTGCGCAAACTGAACATCTTCTGCGGTTTCACAGGTGGTGTGTGCTTGCTCAGGTGGAATCAGATCGTTTTTCCAATCTGAAATCATCTTCATGGCTTTGGCAATCAGTTCTTTACTTTCCGCACCGGATAAATTGTCACGGTGCATCAAGTCCATCAAAATACGCTTACAGTCGTCTGCGTCTAAAATAGAAAAATTATTTTTTAATGGCGTGTGTTTCAGCTCTAAACGCAGCATGTTTAGGCCAAAGGTGTGGAAGGTCGAGACTGAAAGCCCTTTTGCCTCTTCACGTGACAGCAGCTTGGTGACACGTTCTTTCATTTCACGTGCTGCTTTGTTGGTAAACGTCATCGCGGTAATACGATAAGCAGGAATGCCGCAGTGTTTCACCAAGTAGGCAATCTTACGGGTAATCACCGAAGTTTTACCTGAACCAGCCCCTGCAAGTACTAACAAGGGTCCTTGAGTATATTTCATGGCTTCAAGTTGCTTGTCGTTTAATTGACTTGCCAGTGACATAGTCTTTCCTCTATTTCATTCCGAGCTCGATTATAGTCATCTCCGCTACAGATGCATAATGCAAATTCATATTTTAACAGTCATAAAAAAACCACCCGAAGGTGGTTTTTCAGTCTTCAATAAAAATTATTGAATTGCATAGATGCTGATTTCTACACGACGGTTTTGCTCACGGCCTTCAGCAGTCGCGTTAGACGCGATTGGGTTTGCTGAACCTTGACCTTGTGCATTAATACGTGTTGTAGAAACACCTTGAGATGCCAAGTAGCTTGCTACAGATTGTGCACGCGCTTGAGACAGAGGAATGTTGATTGAATCATTACCTGTACTGTCTGTATAACCTGTTACAAGAATACCACTCTTGTTATCTTCAGTTAATGTTTGCGCAACTTTGTTTAAAGTTGAGTAGAAGTTCGGCTTGATGTTTGATTTATTGGTATCAAAAGTAATGTTACCCGGCATAACCAAACCTACAGAACCATCTGGATTACGGTTAACTTCTACACCAGTCCCCGCCATTTGTTGACGAAGTTTCTTCTCTTTGTTGTCAAGGTAAACACCCGTTGCACCACCGACAACTGCGCCAATCGCTGCAGCACGGTTGTTTTGACGGCTCGTGTTTGCGTTTCCTTTAGAAATACCATAACCCGCACCAGCACCAATTAAGGTCCCTAGAGCAGCTTTATCGTATTCTACACCACCAATGTTATTACCAGTGCTTTGACAACCTGTAAGAACCATTGCCCCAACGACTGCGGAAATTGCTAGTGCACGCATCGCATGCCTCCTTCTTTGTGTGTTTTGTTTATAGAACGAATATTGTCGTAAAACGATGATCTAGACCATTGATTTTTTGTTAATAATAAAGCCTTTATTTACAATATGTAATAAAAAATTTCCTTTTCACGGCTTTCTTCGTCACAATTTCTACACAGTTAATGTTTGGTGCTTTTCTATTTGATCATCCCGTACTATATTGACCTTTAGAAAATAGAACGAGTTGCGAAACGCATTATATTTTAGGGTTTATTTTTATGTCATCGCCAAACCAAAAACAACCTTTATTAAAAAAAATCACACGTGGTTTAACTGTTGGTTCAGTCATTACAGGCAGTACTTTTTTTCATGGTCCGCCAGTGCTGGCACTCGGCCTGACCAAACTGTTTAAAAAATCTAAAAAAGTGGATGAGACCAATATTCAAATCACCAACAGCTGGCTGGCTGTGAACAATTATTTAATCGATCATGTCTTGCCCAACACGAAATGGGACATTTCTGTTGATGATGATCTTGAGCTAAGTATGCAGGGTCGTTACCTGATGACTTGCAACCATCAAAGTTGGGTCGACACCACGGTTAACCAATATTTTGGTTTAACCCGTATGCCCCTCACCCGTTTCTTTACCAAGTGGGAACTTATTTTTATTCCATTTGTCGGCCAAGCTTTTAAAATTCTAGGCTTCCCGATGATGAAGCGGCATAGTAAAGAACAAATTGCGAAAAATCCTGCGTTGAAAACACGCGATATGGAAGAGGCACGCAAGTCTTGTGAACAACTGCTTAGCCAACCATTCACCCTGTTAAACTATTTGGAAGGCACGCGTTTTACTCCAGAAAAACATGCACAGCAGCAATCGCCTTATCAAAATTTACTTAAACCGAAAGCGGGTGGCTTGGCCTTAGCCTTAAGTATTTTAGGTAATGACATTGATGCCTTAGTAGATATGACCATTGTCTATCCCGACGGCGCACCTGGCTATAGCGAATTTTGGCTCGGGGAAGTCCCACGGATTGCGGTTAATTTGCGTAAAATTGATATTCCTACATGGGTACTCGCTGGAAACTATGAAGACGATGCTCACTTTCGTGAACAATTCCAACAGTGGGTCGATCAACTTTGGGCTGAAAAAGACCAGTTGATTGAAAAAATGAAAGCCAAATACTCAAAGTCGAATTTAACCCAGTAAGGGTCTATGCATGATGCAGAATAACCAAGTCAAAAAGTCTAAATATCATCAGGTTGATCCACAAAGTTTGTATTTCAAACTGTTTTTGATCTATGACATTTTTATGGTGTTTCTCATCATTTTTAACTTGTTTTGTTTGTGTGCTAATTTTTTTATCATGAGCAATATCGGTGGATGGTTTTTCCATGCCATTCAGCTAGAAAGTGTCTTAAGCTTCTATCGTGAGCATTTGCATCCGTGGGTCATCACCACAGAAGCTTGGTTTATTCTGTTCTTGATTACTGAATTATTGGTGCGTTGGGGCATTGCCATCGTGTATCGACACCATCGTCGCTGGTTTTTCTTTCCCTTCATTCATTGGTACGAAATTTTAGCCATTATTCCTCATTTACGTTTTTTAAGATTATTTCGTGCGGGGGTGATTGCTTTTCGCCTGCATGAGTTGGGCTATAACGTGATTCCTGAGTCGGTACAAGCCAAGGCCAAATTTTACTACCGCGTGGTGATGGAAGAGCTCTCTGACCGCGTCGTGATTACTGTATTGGATGGGGTGAAGCACGAATTAAATACCAGTTCGACCCATAAAAAAATTATCCATGACCTGGTCGATCATCATCGGACTTTATTTGCACAAGCATTGGCTGAAATTTTACAAGAATCTCTCGCCACTGAACTGAAACAACGTCAATATTTTATTGCTCAAAATGTCGGCCTGATTGTGAATCGTGCGATTGAAGATACCCCTGAACTCACCCAATTACTGCGTTTAATCCCAATTGTGGGTGGAAGAATTGAGCAACAAATTCAAAGTATCGGACAACGACTCGGTGAAAACATCACACAAGGTTTACTGGAACCAATGGTGGTGGGAAATCCTGCACAGCCCAATGCCACCTATCGCTTGATAGCTGAAAAAGTCAGTGATTTAAAAATCGATAATCAGTCTTTGGAACAGTTGGTTGAGTCTGTGGTCTATGAAAGTTTGGATGCCATTCGCAAGCAAGTTAAGGTGAAACAGTGGTTAGAAGAGCTTGAAAAAGATGATCAAGCCAAAGAATAAGCATTAAGGTAAAAATATTACAAACGCAGCTAGTGCAATCCTTCATTTTGTTCTAGGATTTGCTCTATTTACAACATCACTTCTTTAGTAAAAAATAAATCTGAGAAGTCTTAAGGAAAAATTATGGCTGATATCCGGATAACTGGCAGAATGGTCAATGCGATTCGCATTACCCTTGACACCAATGATCATGATGCAATCCGACAGCAATTAAGTAAAACATTACAAAATGCATCGACTGCTGGGGCGTTAGTTGTTCTGGAAAGTAGCGTGGAGCAAGAGTTAATTTCCTTGATTCAATTATTGCTGGATCTGGATGTACAGCCAATGGCAGTACAAGAAGGAATTTTGGCTGAACAAGCCCGTGCGATTCAGTTCCCAGTGATTCCGGCCCAAGCTCACGGCATTAGCTCGCAACTTCAAGAAGTCAAAGCAACCAAAGAGCAAGTGGTTGAAGCCCCTGTCCCTGCTGCGACAACTTCTACCAATGCACCAGTTGCGGTAGCACCTGTCATTCGCCATGTGACCTCTTATCATGACGAAATTTTACGTACGGGCCAGTGCTTGGTTCAAAATCAAGGTGATATCATTATTACCGCAGGTATTAACAGTGGTTCAGAAGTGATTGCTTCAGGAAATATACATATTTATGGTAGTGCTCGTGGTAGAGTCATTGCCGGCGCGGGCGGAAACAGCGCTGCACGTATTTTCTGTCATGCTTTAGAAGCTGAATTGGTTTCAATTGCAGGAACTTATTGTGTCGCAGATGATATTCCAGCGCAGCATTTAAAACGCCCAACACATATTTACTTAAATGATCAACAAGAGCTTGTATTTGAAGCGCTTGAATTTTAATGTATAAATAAACACCAAAAGCCCCAAATGATAAATAAGGGGATTTAAACCATAACAGGAGTGGATTCGGTGGCGAAAATTGTTGTCGTAACATCAGGCAAAGGTGGCGTAGGCAAAACTACGACAAGCGCATCTTTTGCAACAGGTTTAGCCTTACGTGGTCACAAAACTGTTGTGATCGATTTTGACGTAGGTTTACGTAACCTTGATTTGATCATGGGTTGTGAACGCCGCGTTGTGTATGATTTTGTCAATGTATTAAATAACGAAGCTCGATTACAACAAGCGCTTATCCGCGATAAAGATATCGAGAATTTATATATTTTACCTGCTTCGCAAACCCGTGATAAAGATGCCTTAACTGATGAAGGCGTAGCACGTGTCATGGATGAGTTGTCACAAGAGTTTGACTACATTATTTGTGACTCACCCGCAGGTATCGAACGCGGTGCAATTTTAGCAATGTACCATGCCGATGAAGCGATTATTGTGACCAACCCTGAAATTTCATCTGTACGTGACTCTGACCGTATTATTGGTATGCTCGACAGCAAAACCAAAAAAGTTGAAATGAATGAAGGTCGTATTCGTAAACACTTGTGTATCACACGTTTCAACCCTGAACGTGCCGATAAACAAGAAATGTTAACCATTGACGACATTTCTAAAGATATTTTACGTGTGCCAACTTTGGGAGTGATTCCTGAATGTAAGAGTGTTTTACAAGCATCGAACGAAGGTAAACCAGTGATTCTCTTTACTGAAGAATCAGCAGGTCAAGCCTATGATGACCTTGTGGCACGTTTCTTAGGTGACGAACGTCCTTACCGTCATATTACGGTGAAGCCTAAAGGCTGGTTAGCACGACTATTTGGAGCGTAGACATGGCAGGATTTTGGAGTAAGCTTTTTAGTAATGATGAAAAACCGTCTAGTGCTCAAACAGCGAAGGATCGTTTGAAAGTCATCGTAGCGTCTGAAAGTGGTTTAGGTAAACGTCTTAGCCAAGACAAAATCGACCAAATGAAGAAAGAAATCATGCAAGTGGTGAATCGCTATGTTCGCGGTGTAGATGAACAGCACATTCAAATGGCTGTACGCTCTGAAGCGAATATTGAAATGCTTGAAATGAATATCAATTTGCCTGAAGAACGTTAATCTGATTTTTGATTAGTCAAGCAAATTGAATCAAGGCAGAATATGCGCAGACACAAGAAAGTATTTTCTTTGTCTCCCATATTTTGCCTTTTTTAATGATTAAACCAGCAAGGAGATTGCTATGGCATTATCTCAGCCAGCAACGTTCAATGAAGAATGGTCAGATGAGCGTGTATTTGCCTACTTAACTCAGCTTCCTCCTGAAGGTGTGAATGGCGATTTTCATGTGTTGTACCATGCATTTAAACACATGCGCCCAAGTGATTATGAGCGACTGCTCACCCAATTTAAAACGGATGGTCGCGACATTAATGCCACCAATCCAGAAGGTCAGCGTATCCATGACGTAATTGCTGCTTATCCACGTCAAGCAGCTCCCTTCTTAGAGGTTTTGGCTAAATTCGCCTAAACCTAGATCTGCTTAATGCGCATGATCTACAAATGCCAGTTCATTCCTAGGAGACTGGCATTTTTTATGACTGTAAAAACCACATCCAAAGTGGAAAAGTCAAACCGAAACACAAAGTTTGCAAACTAATGATTGCTGCCATGAGTTGACTGTCCCCTTGAAAATATTTGGTCAGGACATAGGCTGCTGAAGCCGTTGGGAGCGAGAAGAATACCACTACAATCATGGTTTTAAATGTTGCTAAACCAAATAAAAGACAGCCTACATAGGCTAAAATAGGCACCAAGATTAAACGTCCCAAAGTGTTTAAAATTAGCGCTCGGCCAGCATATTTTAACGCATCAAACTGGAGTGCAGCGCCCACACACAATAGCCCAAGCGGGAGGCTCATCCCTGCTACCAGCTTTAAAGATTGGCTAATGCTCTCGGGCAAATGCATACCTGAAAAATTAAAAATGAGCCCAACCAGACAAGCCAGAATCAGCGGATTTTTCGCAACCGACCACGCAATATTTTTATAAGATAGTCCCTGCCCTTGAGAAAAACCAAGTACGGACAGTACATTCACCAAAGGAATGACAAAGGCAATAATCATGGCAAAGACTTGCATCCCCGCAGCGCCAAAAATCAAAGCCATACTGGTCAAACCAATATAAGTATTGAAGCGAATATGACTCTGTAAATAGACGCCAAATTGCGCCACAGGCGTACCATATACTGCTTTTAATACCCACAGCACCACACTCATCAGCAAGGTCACAGTAAAGACCACAGCAAGCGCTGGCAGGACTTGCCCGACATTAAAATGAACGGTGGCTAGACTACTGAACAGCAAAACAGGAAATAAAATCCAATAATTCAGTCTTTCAGCACCTTGCCAAAATTCCACCGTTAAAAAGCGATACCGCTTTAATACATACCCCATGGCAATGAGTACCACCAATGGAATTAATGCATCAATAATTTGCATGACTGGATGCCTAAACTGAATGATTAAGAAAAAGCCTGCAATCCGCAGGCTTTCTTTTTTAAACTAAAATTTCTCGCTTACCGTTCGCACCTTGCGCACTCACGATCCCGTTTTCTTCCATTTGGTCGACAATTCGTGCGGCACGGTTATAACCCAAACTAAACTTACGTTGTAGCGAGGACACCGAAACCTTGCGTGTTTCCAATACAAAGGATACGCACTGGTCATAAAGTGCATCACGGTTTGGATCGCCATCACCATCTTCAAAACCACGAGAACTTGGCTCTTCATCATATGGCGTTAGGATTTCATCAACATAATTTGGCGAGCCACGTTCACGCCAAGCATCACAGATGCGGTTGACTTCATCATCGGCAATAAAGGCACCATGTACACGTTCAGGTTCAATTTTACCCGGCCCTAAGAACAACATATCACCATGACCCAGTAAGTCTTCCGCCCCACCAGCATCCAAAATCGTGCGTGAGTCAATTTTTGAGTTCACACGTAAAGCCACACGTGTTGGGATATTGGCTTTAATCAGACCCGTAATTACATCGACCGATGGACGCTGCGTTGCAAGTAACAAATGAATGCCTGCGGCACGTGACTTTTGTGCCAAACGCGTAATCATTTCTTCAGCTTTCTTACCGACCTGCATAATCATATCGGCAAATTCATCCGCCACAATCACAATCGATGGTAATGGGGTCAAACGTGGTGCACGCTCACCGGCAACCGAATCACTGGCTTTCCAGGTCGGATCAATCAGCTCTTCGCCATTGGCAATCGCTTCTTCCACTTTACGGTTATAGTCCGCTAGCTTACGAATTTTTAAGAAAGACATCAGCTTATAACGGCGTTCCATTTCATTCACACACCAGTTCAAGGCATTGACTGCATCTTTCATGTCCGTGACCACAGGGGTGAGCAAATGTGGAATATCGTTATAGTTAGCGAGCTCTAACTGTTTCGGGTCAATCAAAATTAAACGTAACTCATTCGGCGTATATTTCAACAACATCGATAAAATCATCGAGTTCACTGCCACCGATTTACCTGAACCTGTGGTGCCTGCAACCAGCATATGCGGCGCTTTACCTAAGTCAGCAATGACAGGATTACCTGAAATATCTTTGCCCATTGCCATCGAAAGAATGCTATTCGGATCGGTAAAAGCAGGAATAGTCAACAACTCGATTAAACGCACCATTTCACGTGTGCTATTCGGCACTTCAATCCCGATATACGGTTTACCCGGAATAACTTCAACCACACGTACAGATGCCATGGACATTGAACGCGCAAGGTCACGGGAAATATTGGTCACTTTAGAGGCTTTCACACCTGGTGCTAAATCCAACTCAAAACGAGTTACCACAGGCCCCGGCTGTGCTTCGACTACTTTAGCCTTGACATTAAATTCTTGTAGCTTAATTTCAAGCAATTCAGATAAACGCGCCAACTGCTCAGCGGTGAAATTGACTTTTTTATTCAGGTCAACTTCATCCAGTAAGTCTAATCCTGGCAGCGGTGATAAATCACGACGACGTTCTGCTACTTGCATGGACAACGACATTGGACGGCCTGATGCATCCGTCAGTGGCGCATCAAAATCGAAGTCGTCTTCTTCTTGCGGTTTTCCAGCGGTGTCCTGCCATGCTTCAATAAACGCTTCTTTGGACAAAACTTCTTTGGCTACAGCCGCTGTAGCACTTGTGCTTGCGGTATTATGATGCTGGATAGGTGCTTGTACAAAAGCAGATGACTGCGCATAACTACTGCTGGTGCGTACATCTGAAGCAGCAACTTTCTGCTCCGACCAATCTTCAGCAAGGAATTCGTCTAAATCATCCAATTCATCAAGCTGTGCTTTTGCAATTCCACTCGGCGCTGGTTGAAAGGCAACTGGACTCACAGCAGCATTTAAGGTTGCAACCTCGGCTACCGCAATTGGATCTTCAACCACATGTAAATGAGACACCGGTTCAGGCGTATTGAAGGGGCTGTGAACATCCGTTGCTGTTTTGCCATTGGGTACGGCAGCAAGCAGCTCGTCAAAGATTTCATCATCATCCCAATCAACATTTTTCTTCTGTGCAGGAGCATCGTCTTGGAAATAATGAGGATCAGCAATTGGCGCTGTATGATCTTGCACCACTGCTTGAAAATGTTGTTCTTGACTAAATGGGCGATCTTCTTCGGCAGCACGAAGTAAAGCATCAATATCATTTTTATGGCGTTGATCTTCACCTGAGTTTAATGCACGCCACACTTCCCCTGTCGCCACCACGCGTTGACTGTCTTGTTCTAATTGGTGCGCTTTTTCTATAGTCCGCTCAAGCTCTACTTCATCATCCACATCCACCTGTTTTTCTTGAACACGTTGCTCTTTGGCCACCATGTCATTAAACAAATGCTCTGCTGAATAGTCGCGCTGAGGTGCTTTAACTGATGCCTCTTGCACGGCTGGTGCCTCGACCAATTCGGTCTCTTCAACACTCTTTTTCGGTGCCGTTGCAATCACTTCTTTTTTGACGCTTGGCGTCGTACGATCAAAGGCAGACTCGCTTTCAGGCACATTACGGTAAAATAAATCTTGTAAATAAGCAGGAGTTGCTTTGAGGGTCGCGAAAGTACGGTTCCATTTGATACCGAAAGCCAAGGTCAATAAGACCACGGTAAACACGACCAAAAATAAGGTTGCACCGTAAATGGTTAAAATCTGCGACAAACTTTGTCCCAGTTCATAACCAATAATGCCGCCAGAGGCATTGTCTAAAGTGTCCGCTGGAACTTTCCAAAACAAGAACAGTAAGCTGGCGGTTGCAAGCAAAATAAAGAATTGTGCCGCATAACGAAATGGGCGGTTTAAAAAACTATGCGGCCACCAGACTTGAATGGCTTCAATGAACAAAAACACAGGAATAAGTAGACTTGCCCAGCCTAAAAAACCGAACAGTAAGTCAGCAATCCACGCCCCTGCAACGCCACTGGCATTCGAGACTTGCAAAGTATCACTTGATATATGCATCCAGCCCGGATCAAATGGGGTATAGGTCACGGTAGCAAGGAACAAATAAATGCCAAACGAGACTAAAAATAATGTCATTAATAAGCGCTGTGCATAAGCACCCGACACCTCAGTCATATACTGTCCTGTAACAAATTCTTCATTAATGTTTTTGTTCGAAACCTAAAGCAAAAGTTTCACAATAAACGTCATATTATGCACCTCTTCTTTATAAAAAGATGCACTATTCTTAAATGCTTTATGTATAGCGAGCAGATGATTTTTCCACTTTTTCCCGCTCTACACCGCATATTTCTTCTATATAGCTCAAATCGATTTGATTGATCAATAATATCGACATTGAACTCACACAACTGTTATAGAGTTTCACGTATAATTCCACAAATTTCTAAATAAAAAAAGGATTCTACGTATGAGCGCTCGTCACTCACGTTTGATTATTCTCGGTTCAGGCCCTGCGGGTTACAGCGCTGCGGTATATGCTGCACGTGCCAACTTAAAGCCGACATTGATTGCGGGTATCCAACTCGGTGGTCAGCTAACGACAACGACTGAAGTCGATAACTGGCCGGGTGACCCTGAAGGCTTAACAGGTCCTGCACTGATGGAACGTATGCAAGCGCATGCTGAACGCTTTGGTACTGAAATCATCTACGATCATATCAATGAAGTCGATCTTTCTGTACGTCCATTTGTACTCAAAGGTGACATGGATGAGTTCACTTGTGATGCACTGATTATTGCCACAGGTGCAACCGCTCAGTACTTAGGTCTTGAGTCTGAAGCTGCTTTTATGGGCCAAGGCGTGAGCGCATGTGCAACCTGTGATGGTTTCTTCTACAAAAACCAAAAAGTCATGGTTGTGGGTGGCGGTAATACTGCCGTTGAAGAAGCACTATATTTGTCTAACATTGCATCGCATGTGACTTTGGTTCACCGTCGTGACTCATTGCGTTCTGAAAAGATCCTTCAAGATCATTTATTTGAAAAAGAAAAAGAAGGCAAAATTAGCATCATTTGGAATCACCAAGTAGATGAGGTTTTAGGTGACAACACAGGAGTAACCGCAGTTCGCTTAAAATCAACTCAAGACGAATCTACACAAGATATTGATGTTCAAGGTTTGTTTGTTGCAATTGGCCACAAACCAAACAGCGCAATGTTCGATGGTCAATTGAACTTACGTGATGGCTATATCCAAGTTCAAAGCGGTACATCTGGTAATGCCACAGCTGCTTCTGTCGCTGGTGTATTCGCAGCAGGTGACATTGCTGATAGCGTTTATCGTCAAGCGATCACTTCAGCGGGTTCTGGCTGTATGGCTGCGCTAGATGCGGAAAAGTATTTGGATGCTTTAGGCGAATAATCTGAGCCTTGAAAAAGACCGCCTTCCATAGGCGGTTTTTTTATGTATGATCTTAAAGTCATTTTTTTATCATACACACACCTCTATGCAGCAGTTACCACCTTCTGAGTATATCTTTCCCGATCCGCTTGAAGTTGACCCTGAGGGTGAAGGCTTAATTTGTATCGGTGCAGACCTCTCCCCTTCTACCCTGTTTGAAGCCTATACCCATGGTTTATTTCCATGGTTCTCAACAGGTGAGCCCATTTGCTGGTGGTGCCCCGAGCCGCGTTGCATCATTCGCCCGCAGGATTATCAGCCCAGTAAAACCCTCATTCGGAGCATGAAAAAGCAAGATTATCGCATCACCATCAATCAAGCTTTTGAACGGGTGATCCGTGCCTGCTCACTGCCACGCAGCTATGCTGATGACACGTGGATCAGTGATGATATTATTGATGGCTACTGCGCAATGTTTGATGCTGGTTATGGCTATAGCGTTGAAGTTTGGGATCAAACACGCTTGGTTGGTGGACTATACGGCATCAGCATTGGACACGGCTGTTTTGGGGAGTCCATGTTCAGTACCGAAACGGATGTCTCAAAAATGGCATTTTATACGCTGATGTTGATTGGCCGTGAAAATAAGCTGCCTTGGATCGACTGCCAATTGGTCAATGATCATCTTTTAAGCCTCGGTGCTTGTACACTTTCTCGGCAAACCTACTTAAAATCGTTACAAGATGTTGTAAATCAACCCGCTATCGATTGGAAAATGTATCAGGAGGGTGTATTTTCAAGTAAAACAATAGCGCAAAATGCGCGACTGACTGAATAAAGAATAATAGAGGGATTTATCATGAATTCGTATCACCCGAAGTCCCTACTGAATGATTTACAGTATTACATCACGCCACCGCATGACTGCAGCTATCTAGAAAAAAAGTCAGCCCGGATGGTATTTCTCGATCCCGCACATCGTATTGATGTGGTCACGCTGTCCGAACTTTCTCGCGTAGGTTTTCGCCGGAGTGGTGATTTTGTCTACCGCCCAGAGTGTCATCTGTGTCGACAGTGTCTGTCTAGCCGCGTACCTGTACGCGAATTTAAGATGAACAGCAGTCAAAAAAAAGCATGGAAACGCAATCAAGATCTCACTTTAAAAATTACCCGCACTGCGGATGCCACCAAAAAACATTATGACTTATATGAGCGTTATATCTTTAAACGCCATGCCGATGGAGACATGTTCCCACCTAGCCGCGATCAGTTTGATAAATTCCTCGTGCATAGCTGTACCGAGAGCTTTTTCTTAGAGCTGTGGAAAGAAGACCAACTCATCTGTGTTTCGACCTGCGACCCTTTAGATGATGGCTTATCTGCGGTTTATACTTTTTTTGATCCCGATGAAAACAAACGCTCACTCGGCACTTTCGCCATTTTAAAACAAATCGAGCTAGCAAAAGCACGCGCTTTGCAGTTTGTGTATTTGGGCTATTGGGTACCACACTCAGAAAAAATGAACTACAAATCGCAGTATTTACCGCTAGAGTTACTGATTGATGGTCAGTGGCGCAGACTCAATCATAGCCTGAGCAGCGAGGAAGTGCAGCAACTGGGAAACTCCTTAATGACCACCCTACCTTCGGGGTGGAATAACGCCATTATTAAATAATGGCGTTATACAGAAGCTTAACTGTTCTCTCATTTAAACAACTCGGAAAAGTCATCACTACATGATTTCACCATAATAATGGCATGCTCACGACCACCATCTGGTTTAGGATAATAGTTTTTACGCAAATCAATTTGATGAAAACCGGACTTTTCATACAAGGCAATGGCCGCCTGATTGCTCTCACGGACTTCTAAGAACACTTGTATTGGGTTGTTTTTGAGTTGTGCCAGTGAGGCATCTAATAACTTATAACCCAACCCTTTACCTTGCTGGCTTGGATGAATGGCCATCAACAATAAATTGGCCTCATCAAGAACGGGCTGGAGGATACAAAAGCCTACCACCTGCCCTGCCTGTTCAATCACGGTACTGTGATAAGACTGCATGGACTCTTGGAACTGTTGTAGGCTCCAAGGATGGGTTTGAACTAAATTTTCAATCTGCGCAACTTGGCTTAAGTCCGCAGCTTGCATTAAACGAATCATCTTCGTTTATCTTTCTAAAATGTGGAGGTCACAGTATAAAAAATTTGTGCTAAAAACCGAACAAAAAAAAGAGTGATTTACATCGCTCAAAGAGCCAAAACTGCTTAAAAACCTAATTTTAGCTTCCACTTCTCAAGTAAAGCGTCGGTGTCGTGATGATTAGGATGAAAACCCGGTTTAAAGTACATGATCATTTCACGAGCCATACCGGTAATAATTCCTTTCGATGGACTATATGCATAGGTATAAATATCCTTCAACGCTGCCCTATTCAGTTGTTTATCTTGCTTTAATAACCGAAATACAAAGTACGACTGTACACAAAATAAAATGGCCATGGCTGCAACCAGTGATCCCGTTCGTAGTAGATAGGATTTGACTCCCTTTCCAAAAACTCCCTCAAACACATCATAAGCCACAGCTTTGTGCTCATTTTCTTCAATAGCATGCCATAACCACATGGTTTTCATGGTTTCATCGCTCATCAGCTCTTGAATGTGGTTATTGACCAACAATTGAGAAGCAATAGTTGCAGTAAAATGCTCCAGCGCGGTGGTAGCGGTTAAATCCACCATCTCTTGAGTAATACCCACAGGCTTGCCTAGAAAAGCAAACACTTTACGTGTGGCTTGAATTGCACGATCCGTATAGCGGTCAAGTGTTGCAACATCGTGCCCATACTTTTGTGCCGACGCATTAAAACCTTCATGCTCTTGTGTGTGCATCGCTTCTTGACCAATGAAGGCTGAAATCTCTTTTTGTAATTCGGCATTGTCTTTGATTGAGGGATGCTGTCTGACCGCACGAACACTATCGATAAAAAACATTTCACCTGCTGGAAAGAGTGCTGACAGCGCGGTCATAAAATGGGTCAATCCAGCTGAACCATTCATCCAATATTCAGGTACGCTTTCAAACTCAAAGTTCATCCGACGTACAGGGAAACTCGCGCCCGCACGATTGGTGATTTTTACCTTCGCATTCATCTTTCTGCTCCTATGAATATCCTGAAGACATCCACTGTTTATAGTTGTTTTCGTCTTTTTATCTTACGTGATTGGGCTCCGCCCATAAGTGCAGTTAGGGTCAGCAAAATATCAGTTTAGGACAGTTTTCGGGGTGGATTGTTAGACAATTTAGTGTGCGTAAAGTTCTACGCTATTTTTAGGATGAACACTAAAGCATGCTGTATCTTGCCCTAAAATAATCACTTAATTGCTAAGATGAAGAAATAAAAAAAGCGCCCCAAAGGAGCGCTTTTTTTCACACAATCAGATGATTATGCAGTTACTTTAGCAACTACACCAGCACCAACTGTACGACCACCTTCACGGATCGCAAAACGTAGACCTGGGTCCATTGCGATTGGGTGGATTAATTCTACTGACATTTCTACGTTGTCACCAGGCATAACCATTTCAACGCCATCTTGTAATTTGATCGCGCCAGTTACGTCAGTTGTACGGAAGTAGAACTGTGGACGGTAACCGTTAAGGAATGGAGTGTGACGACCACCTTCTTCTTTAGAAAGTACGTATACTTCTGCATCGAATTTAGTGTGCGGCTTGATTGCACCTGGTTTAGCAAGTACTTGACCACGTTGTACGTCTTCACGCTTAGTACCACGTAGAAGAACACCACAGTTCTCGCCCGCACGGCCTTCGTCTAGAAGTTTACGGAACATTTCTACGCCAGTAACTGTAGTTACTTGAGTATCACGGATACCAACGATTTCAACTGATTCGCCTACTTTCACAATACCAGTTTCTACACGGCCAGTTACTACTGTACCACGACCAGAAATAGAGAATACGTCTTCGATTGGCATTAAGAATGCTTGGTCGATTGCACGTACTGGCTCTGGAATGTAAGTGTCAAGCGCGTCAACAAGCGCAACAACTGCTTCTTCGCCATACTGACCAGCGTCACCGTTAAGTGCAAGAAGAGCTGAACCACGGATAACTGGAGTGTCATCACCTGGGAAGTCATAAGTAGAAAGAAGTTCACGAACTTCCATTTCCACTAGTTCAAGAAGTTCTTCA
This sequence comes from Acinetobacter sp. CAU_H_S139_7, assembly GCF_058599305.1. Lineage (NCBI taxonomy): Bacteria > Pseudomonadati > Pseudomonadota > Gammaproteobacteria > Moraxellales > Moraxellaceae > Acinetobacter > Acinetobacter sp. CAU_H_S139_7. The sequence goes on along the minus strand of NZ_CM178651.1, from coordinate 655,708 downwards.
TCATCAACAAGGTCACACTTGTTAAGGAATACAAGAATGTAAGGTACACCAACCTGACGAGAAAGAAGGATGTGTTCACGAGTCTGTGGCATTGGACCATCAGTCGCAGCACATACAAGGATCGCGCCGTCCATCTGAGCAGCACCAGTAATCATGTTTTTAACATAATCGGCGTGGCCCGGGCAGTCTACGTGTGCGTAGTGACGAGTTGGAGAATCGTATTCTACGTGTGAAGTATTAATTGTAATACCACGTGCTTTTTCTTCTGGTGCAGAGTCAATTGCAGCGTAGTCTTTCGCTTCGCCACCGAATTTCTTCGCACATACAGTTGCAATTGCAGCTGTTAAAGTTGTTTTACCATGGTCAACGTGACCGATTGTGCCCACGTTAACGTGTGGCTTATTACGTTCAAACTTAGCCTTAGCCATGAGATCTTCCTTTTTAAACTACTCATGCAGGATCACTGCATGAGCACTTGGTTTTTAACTATGAATTAGTTTGGGCTTATAGTAATCGAAAGATTACTCGTCGTCACCTTTTTTACCGCCAGACTGGAATTTAGAAATGATGCCTTCAGCCACGTTACGTGGAGTTTCAGCATATTTAGCAAATTCCATAGAGTATGTTGCACGGCCTTGAGACATAGAACGCATTTGAGTCGCGTAACCAAACATCTCTGCAAGTGGAACTTCAGCTTTAATTGCTTTAGTACCGCCAGGCAAGTCATCCATACCTTGAACCATACCACGACGACGGTTTAAGTCACCCATGATATCGCCCATGTAGTCTTCTGGAGTTTCTACTTCAACTTTCATGATCGGTTCAAGCAAGATAGGATCTGCTTTCATGAAACCGTCACGGAATGCGTAAGAACCTGCCATTTTGAACGATAATTCGTCCGAATCGACATCGTGGTAAGAACCGTCAAACAATGTAGCTTTGATGCCAACAACTGGGTAACCAGCAAGGACACCATTCTTCATACGCTCTTGGATACCTTTATCCACAGCACCGAAGAATTCTTTAGGAACTACACCACCAACAACTTCTTCAACGAATTCGTAATCTTTTTCTGATTCAGGATCCATTGGCTCTAAACGTACGTATACGTGACCAAATTTACCTTTACCACCAGTTTGACGTACGAATTTACCTTCTTGTTCAACTGTCTTCTTGATCGTTTCACGGTAAGAAACCATTGGTTTACCAATGTTTGCTTCAACACCGAATTCACGCTTCATACGGTCAACAATGATGTCAAGGTGAAGTTCACCCATACCAGCAATAATTGTTTGACCTGACTCTTCGTCAGTACGAACGCGGAATGATGGATCTTCCTTAGCCAAACGACCTAAAGCAATTGACATTTTTTCTTGGTCAGCTTTAGTTTTTGGTTCAACAGCCAATGCAATTACTGGCTCTGGGAATTCCATACGCTCAAGTGTGATGACATTTTTCTCATCACAAAGTGTATCACCCGTAGTCACGTCTTTAAGACCTACACATGCAGCGATATCACCCGCACGAATTTCTTCAACGTCTTGACGATCGTTCGCGTGCATTTGCACGATACGGCCGATACGTTCACGTTTAGATTTAACTGGGTTATAAACAGAATCACCTTGTTTAAGAACACCAGAGTAAACACGTACGAAAGTTAAGTTACCTACGAATTTGTCGTTCATGATTTTGAACGCAAGCGCAGAGAACGGAGCTTCGTCAGATGCTTCACGAATCGCTTTAGTTTCAGCTTTGTCGTCAAGAACACCTTCAATCGCTTTAACTTCTGTAGGCGACGGTAAGAATTCAATTACTGCGTCCAACATACGTTGAACACCTTTGTTTTTGAACGCTGTACCACAAAGCATTGGTTGAATTTGACAAGCCAAAGTTTGAACACGTAGACCAGCAACGATATCTTCTTTAGATAGTTCGCCTTCTTCTAGGTATTTGTCCATTAGCTCTTCAGAAGCTTCAGCAGCAGCTTCAACCATGTTTACACGCCATTCTTCAGCAGTAGCTTGAAGTTCAGCCGGGATTTCACCGTATTCGAACTGCATACCTTGTGAAGCTTCATCCCAAATGATCGCTTTCATTTCGATCAAGTCGATTACGCCTTGGAAGTTTTCTTCAGCGCCAACAGGGATTACTACAGGTACAGGAGCTGCACCTAAACGTGTCTTCATTTGTTCAACAACACGGAAGAAGTTTGCACCAGTACGGTCCATCTTGTTCACGAATGCTAAACGAGGCACTTGGTATTTGTTCGCTTGACGCCATACAGTTTCAGACTGAGGTTGTACACCACCTACAGCACAGTAAACCATACACGCACCATCAAGAACACGCATAGAACGTTCAACTTCAATTGTGAAGTCAACGTGTCCCGGTGTATCAATTACGTTGATACGGTGTTCAGGGAACTGTTTAGACATACCTGACCAGAATGTAGTCGTAGCAGCAGAAGTAATGGTAATACCACGTTCTTGCTCTTGCTCCATCCAGTCCATTGTTGCTGCACCGTCGTGTACTTCACCAATTTTGTGAGATACACCTGTGTAGAACAAAATACGTTCTGTAGTTGTGGTTTTACCCGCATCAATGTGCGCAGAAATACCAATGTTACGATAACGAGAAATTGGGGTTTGACGAGCCATGATTTCTTGCATTCCTAAATTTTGTTGTTTAAAACAGGCGCTTTAAGCTGACGAACAGCTTAAAGCGATTCGATGACAGTTTGGCGTAAACCAAGCTGTCACCCTCCTGAATAGGGGCTGTTTTAGTCGCTTAGAAGCGGTAGTGAGAGAATGCTTTGTTGGCTTCAGCCATACGATGCACGTCATCACGTTTTTTAACCGCTGCGCCTTTACCTTCAGCTGCATCAAGCAACTCACCAGCAAGACGTAAAGCCATAGTTTTTTCAGAACGCTTAGCAGCAGCATCTACTAACCAACGCATAGCTAGAGCAGTACGACGGGATGGGCGTACTTCCATAGGTACTTGATAAGTAGCACCACCAACACGGCGTGCTTTTACTTCAACCATAGGACGAACTTTTTCAAGAGTAGTCTCGAAAAATTCAACTGGGTCTACTTTGTTTTTTTCTTGAACGCGGTCTAAAGCACCGTAAACGATACTTTCAGCAATAGATTTTTTACCATCTTGCATTACGTGGTTCATGAATTTAGCGATTGTTTGGCTGCTGAACTTAGGATCCGGAAGGATTTCACGAGCAGCAACTACGCGACGTCTTGGCATTTTAAACTACCTATATATATGACACTTCAGGTTAATCCAGCCGTAGCACAAAGTGTCATGTGCTTTCGCTGGCCTTACTACACGTCGCTTGAATTTCACAAAATTAATGCAGAAATCAGACAAGCGAGACGATAAAGGATTGCAGTTCTAGCGAACTAAGAGGTTAATCTCGAAAGATTATTTCTTAGGACGTTTAGTACCGTATTTAGAACGAGACTGGTTACGATCTTTCACACCAGCACAGTCTAAAGAACCACGAACGGTATGGTAACGTACACCTGGTAAGTCTTTAACACGACCACCACGGATAAGAACAACACTGTGCTCTTGTAGGTTGTGGCCTTCACCACCGATGTAGCTAGAAACTTCAAAGCCAGAAGTTAAACGCACACGGCAAACTTTACGCATTGCTGAGTTAGGTTTTTTAGGTGTAGTTGTGTAAACACGTGTACAAACACCACGACGTTGTGGACAAGCCTTCAACGCAGGAACTTTAGATTTTTCAACTAAAGTCGTACGACCCTTACGGATCAACTGATTTGTTGTTGCCATTTGGCAATTCTCCCGTTAATAAAAAACCCAAAAAAAGACGACTTTTTGAGGGCATGCAATTGTAAGCTAAGACGTAAAAATGGTCAACATTTCAAACTACATGTAATGCTGACCAAATCAGGGCTTTTACAAATTTCCATCTATTTTAAAGGGTTTATTTTTTACTTGGCGCATTTCGTCTTTTTGTAACCTTTTTTTCGGTCGGCTCTACAGCAGGTTTCGCTGCAACGTTTGAAGCTATGTCAGGTTCATTTTCCGTGAAAGACTCATTATTGTTCTGTGTGGTCTCTTCAACCTCATCCATTGGATATAAATCTGCAAGATCTTCTTCCACGTGTAAGGCTGGTTGCTGCGGTGCGACAGCATCATGGGGTTCAACCATTTGATCTGCGAGCTGTTCTAGCCCTTGTTGAACACGCTCTTCGGTTGCGACAGGCTCTGTGACTTTGTCGGACTTTTTCTGAACTTTTACCTTAGCAATACTTTGATGACCATTTAACTCCACTTCAGCTCCAAGTTTCAAATCTGGGCTATCGGTGTCTGATGTACTGCGCTGTGACAACAGTCTTGGCGAGGCTTTCACCAAAAGCTCAAGTGAGCGTTCATATGCTGTTAAAGCACTCAGGCTGGTATCTTTTTGTTGGATGATATACTGGCGGGCTTGTGAAAAAACCAGTTGTGCTTTTTGGTGTACATCATCAACGAGACGCCAACTATAAGCTGCACTCACCCCTGCACTGGCAATTGGCGTGAGTTTTGCTAGCTTATTCAGTAGCGAGAGGTTGGCAATCGACTGTCCCCATTTCAGCTGACCATCGGCATTGATCAACCATTTCTTTAAGGCTTCAATATCATTGCTTGAACCTAAAAGCTGTTGTAACTGAGAGACATCATGCGTTTGTAAGGTACTTGAAATGGCTTTTATCGCCATCAACAAAGTTTGTTTTTCCGCAATCAACCCAAGATCAATCTGTTTAAAAATAAACTGGACGATGTCTTGATCAGATTCTTTACTTAAGTCAAAACCATAAGAACGCCCCACTTGGTAGATCATACGTAACGACATCACCAAGGAAGCGGGCACATCTACGGTTGAGCCCACAAAGCCCGTTGCTCCAGTCAGTGCACCTTGCAAGATAGCAATAATTTTATTTTGTTCGGACAGTGCCTGACTAATCCGTTTTGAACGGTCAACATCTTGGGTCAGCATTTCTAAATCACGCACGCCCGCTTCATCTAAAACGGCATCGACCGAGCTCATACTTGAGCTAAATTGATTGAGCTGGCTAAAAAAATAATCTGCGGCTTTATCGGAAAGTTGTGGCGACACAAAATGCACGACTCGATTTGCGTTGACATAATGACGTCCTAATAAATGACGTGATACTGTCGGCAGGTGGTCTCTTAAGACTTGCTGCGGGTGTTCATAACGCTTATTTTTCGATTTTGTTTTTGTACTCGCACTATCACCAGTTGTAGCATTGGTCAGTGCTGAGGCCGTATCTGGGCTCACTTGGTTTAATATGTTTAAACCTGTATGGCTGAGCTTTTTAGCCACTCCGAAGGCATTTGAAAAGAAACCACTGCGCTGTTTATTGTTTGAATCCGCCATTCCGTACCCCGTACTTTATAATCTTTCATTTCTAGCTAAATACTAGGTGTAGTACGCATTTATCTCAATAAGAATATGTGTCTTTTAGTAAAGTTGAAATGCTCTGCTCCTGATTTTAAGACAAGTCAAATTGGCATAGGATTTGCCATAAGAATTAAAAATTCTTTCTGCTATTATGATCTGCATTGAAAACATAAGAGTTGCAATTGGCTTAGAAATAAATTGTTGATTCATCTTTAAGCGCAACTCTGCAAAACCACCATATAAGGGATCTTTAAATGAAACGTGTAGTAATCACTGGCATGGGTATCAACTCATGTATCGGTAATACTTTGGAAGAAGTTACTCATGCATTACAAAACGGGATTTCTGGGACACGTTTTAACCCAACCTATGCTGAACTCAATTTTAAAAGTCATATCAGCGCTGCTGCTGAACAAGACTTTGATGGTATCGACCGTAAGCTAAAACGCTTTATGGGTGTTTGTGCCATGTATGCATACAATGCTGCGGTTGCTGCGGTTGAAAATGCAGGCTTAACAGCAGAGCAAATTGGTGGCAACCCACGCTATGGTATCGCGGGCGGTTCAGGTGGTGGTTCAACTGCGTCTGTAGTTGAAATGAAAGAATTGTTAGACACCAAAGGCGCACGTAAAGTTGGTCCGTTCTTCGTACCACGTAATATGTCGAATACAATTACGGCAAACGTTGGTGTTGCTTTTAAAATGCAAGGTGTTGCACACACCATTACCAGCGCATGCGCAACGTCTGCTGATGCCATTGGTTATGCCTATAACCTGATTCAATTGGGCAAGCAAGACTTAATGCTTGCAGGCGGTGGTGAAGAAGATCACTGGTCTCAAAGCTTGTTGTTTGATGCGATGGGTGCACTGTGCTCAAAATACAATGACACGCCAGAAACAGCGTCTCGTCCTTACTCTGCTGACCGTGACGGTTTTGTGATTGCTGGCGGTGGCGGATTTGTAGTGCTTGAGTCTTTAGAACATGCGCAAGCACGTGGTGCCAACATTTTGGCTGAAGTTGTGGGCTATGCGGCAAACTCTGACGGTGCAGACATGGTTGCGCCATCGGGTGAAGGTGCGACACGTTGTGTACTGATGGCACTTGAAGAAGCAAAACAACACGGCGTAGACAAAATTGACTATGTGAATACGCATGGTACGTCAACGCCTGCTGGTGACATCACTGAATTAAAAGCAATGGAACGTGCATTTGGCGAAGGTCAAGTTCCTCCACTCAGCTCGACCAAATCAATGACAGGTCATAGCTTAGGTGCTGCTGGCGTGCAAGAAGCGATCTACTCAGTCCTAATGATGCAAAATGACTTTATTGCACCAAACATCAACGTGACTGAACTGGATGAAGGCGCAAAACCATTTGATATCGTGCTTGAAAAACGTGACGCAAAATTGAATACTGTGATGAGTAACAGTTTCGGTTTTGGCGGCGTAAATGCATGTCTCATTTTCAAAAAGTGGGAAGGCTAAGCCGCCCATTTTAGGGTGACTTGATGGATGCTCCTTCTGATGCTTTCTTATGGGTAAAAGCATTACATATTATTGCCGTGGTGTGTTGGTTCGCTGCATTGTTCTACTTACCACGGCTCTATGTTTACCATGCCATGAGTGATGATGCCGTCAGTCATCAACGTTTCGAGGTCATGGAACGCAAGTTGTACCGTGGCATTATGTGGCCATCGATGATTGCAACACTGATCACGGCACACTTCTTGGTGGATTGGGGTGATGCAACGCGCCACTACCATGAAGCCCTGTGGTTCTACCTCAAAGTCGGTTTGGTTGGATTGTTGGTGATTTACCACTTTGTTTGCGGTTATTACCGTAAGAAATTGATTGGTCATGCGCACTACAAGTCACACAAGTTCTGGCGCTTCTTTAATGAAATGCCGACCCTCATTTTATTTGCTGTGGTGATTTTAGTCGTGGTTAAACCGACGTTTTAAAATCTCTGAAATGAAAGCCCCGATTGATTCGGGGCTTTTTAATATCTGTAAAAAATCAACAGCACAACCAAAGATCCGCGCTACGAGCGTATCCAAGATTGACGAATTTTTAAATTGAGCGGGGTCGAATAATATTTCTCAATCGCCCAACTCAAAATAAACACCGCGATAAAATAAACAGGCAACAACATCAACTTTTCAGCGGCTACAGTTTCTTTAGGGAAATACACCACTTTCATTAAGCCGAGAACAATCAAATGAAACAGATACATTTCATAGCTACGCTGTCCAATCCAGACCAAACTGCGGGCCGTGGATGAGGTAGGTTTAACTTTCGGGTCGTGGATAAAGCAAAATATGAGTAACGCCGTAAGTAAAGCAAATACGCTGATGCCCCAAGTACTCACCTCTTTGATGGGTGCATAAAAATATAAAGCGGTCATTAGAAACGATATCACAGCAACAATTACTTTTGGATTGTAAATAGAAGCTTTAAAATGTTGCACATACATTGCGGTGAGACAGCCAATGGCAATTCCATCAAAGCTAGAGAAATAATGATACAGATAAGCACCGCTTTCCTCGCCAAAATGTAAGGCACGAAAATACGGTGCATACGCGATGACAGCGAGCAGAAAAACAATAAAACCTTTGCCACGACCAAGCCCTAAACACAGGACAGGAAATGCTAAATAGAAAACTTCTTCAACCGATAAAGACCACAATACACCCAAGGCATAGTTCATCCAGCCGTATTCAATAATCAATAGATTCATCCAGAAGCTCAAAGCTGAAAGAACAGTCACAGCATAGGACACCTCTACGCCATTGGGCGACTGATTGATAAAGGGTTGCAATCCTAAACTTCCGAACACACTGACCATCGCAACCAATAACACCAGACACGGCATGATTCGGGCAATACGACGGATATAAAAATCTTTCAGCTTAATCTGCGCCAAAGATCCACTACGCTGTAAAGTATGCTGGGTAATCAAAAAACCTGAAATGACAAAAAACATGGTCACACCATAATTGCCGTTTCGGGCAATCAAGGTACTTAAGCTCTCACCCCCAATGGGGATACCGAGAAAGGTATCATGTAATTTATACGGAATATTGAAATGGTGAATCAGCACCAACAGGATGGAAATGCCACGCAGGATGTCGATTTTATAATTACGCATAAATCATTATTAAAATTTTAAAGTGCCTCATTAAAAGTGAAATCGCCTAATTTAGACAGCTTTTATATATAAAATCATACAATGATCTAACACTTAGTTAGAATCCATTGATTCAGCTCAAGTAAAAAAGAAAGCCCTACTTATGCAGGGCTTTCTTTCAAATATCAAAAGTACAGAATGAGTTTTAGCTATTTACTGCGGAGTCTTACTGTTTTAAGTTTTAATTGCTTGAGTTCGTTTTGTTCCTTGCGAAGTTGTACTTCTCATTCGCCAAAAGAACCAAAAACATTTGTCATCCGCAAAACCTGTTCACTTTCTGTATTTAAAAATTTCGTTGCAAAAACAGTCCACTTTAAATGCTAGACAGGTTGCGGATGACATCGTCACGTATCGAATAAAACCTCAAACTTAAAAAGAAAATACCAGCCAGTTAAGAAACTGACTGGTATTACTACTTATGCAGGGCTTTCTTTCAAACATCACGAGTACAAAATAAATGTTACTTAGTTATCCAATTGCTGCCCTAACAGACGTTTTTTCATACGTGGTTTGTACAGCAGTTGATACGTCACGGCTAAAATAATCACCCATAATGGACTGATCATCAATGCGCGAAGGGTATCCGCCTCTAAACTCAAAATAATCAACGTAAAGAACAAGAAGATTAAGACCACATAAGACATCCAAACACCGCCTGGCATTTTAAAGGTCGATTTTGCATGTAGCTCAGGACGCAATTTACGATAGCGGATATAGCACACCATAATAATGCTCCAGATACTGATGAACAGAATCACACACAATGAGCTGGCTAATGTAAAGGCTTCAACCGTGTTTGGTACAAAGTACTGCAGCGCAGCACCTGCCATGATAAAAGCACATGAGAAGAATAAGCCTTTTGCTGGCACCGCACGTTTTGATAGACGCGCTAGGCTCTGTGGTGCTTGCCCTTCTCTTGCCAAACCAAAGAGCATACGTGATGTAGAGAACACACCACTATTCATTGAAGACATCACTGAAGACAGCACCACCAAGTTCATAATGATAGCTGAAGTTGGGATACCCGCATGTAAAAATAGTGAAACGAACGGGCTTTGATCCGCAGGGATTTGATTCCACGGCGTCACTGACATCACTACAAATAATGACAAGACATAGAACAAAATGATACGGGTTGGAATCGCATTCACTGCTTTCGGTAAGTTCTTTTCAGGATCTTTGGTTTCAGCAGCCATGGTTCCAATTAGCTCTACACCGACAAAGGCAAAGAGTGCAATTTGAAAACCGGCCAAGAAGCCATCGGCACCTTTAGGAAACATGCCGCCATGCGACCAGACATTGGTAAAGCTGGAAGCCGTGCCATCCGGTGAGTGAAAATGGCTGAATACCATAAAGCCGCCTATCACGATCAGCCCTAAAATGGCTAAAATTTTGATTAAAGCAAACCAAAATTCAATTTCACCAAAGAGTTTCACAGTCAGCAAATTTAACCCAAGGACAAACAGCACACAGCCGACACTGATTAAAGCCTGCCCCATGGGAGTAAAGGCCATGTCTGGCGGGAGCCAAAAGCCGAGATAGTTAATAATGGCTGCCAAGTCCGCAATACCGACTAAGACCCAACCGAGCCAATAGGACCAACCGATATAGTAACCCGCACCCGGCCCAATCAGATCATGAGCCATGTCGATAAACGACTTATAGTGCAAATTTGACAATAAAATTTCGCCCAATGCACGCATTAGGAAGAAGAACATGGTCCCGATAATCATATAAATGATTAGGATAGAAGGACCAGCAAGAGAGATAGTTTTGCCCGAACCCATGAACAGGCCCGTACCAATCGCGCCACCAATGGCAATCAATTGCAGGTGGCGGTTGGATAATTTCCGTTGTAATTCATGCGATGGTGCATTTGCACCGTCAGCTTGTGGGGTAGTCGTCATAATTTAACATCCTGTTAAAGTCCTTTTTTGCGTATAAACCATGTTCATACAGTGCTCGTTATCCTAACGGGCGGCATTTATACGCTCATCAGCACTTCGGTTGAAACCCAAGCGCTGATATACACGGGGAGAGTTTAAAAATTAGTTTTGTGCAGCCGTCACTGCAATTTCGATCAACCAGTTTGGATTAACCAAATCAGCCTGAATCGTGGCACGTGAAGGTGCTACACAACCATTCATCCAGTCAATCCAAATCGCATTGACTGTAGAAAAATCAGAGAGATTTTTGATGTAAAGCTGAGCAGATAACAAACGTGATTTATCTGTATTTGCCAAAGCTAAAAGCTCATCAATTGTTGCTAAAATTTCACGGGTCTGACCTGCGACATCATTGTCGGTATTTTTTGGCACTTGCCCTGACAAATACACCACTTGATTAAACACAGTGACTGCACTCATGACTTCGTTGGTGTTGAATTTTTGAATGTCTGAATGTGACATAGGTCTTTCCTTGTATGAAACTGTATAAAAATAAAATTTAATCTTGGATAAAATTGACACGTGCAGTGACAGCACACATCAGCTCATAGCCAATCGTGCCTGAACCTGCTGCGACTTCATCAATGCTGAGTACAGCACCCTGTTTCGATGTACCCCACAGCACCACTTCACTGCCGACTTCGGCATTTGGAAGGTGAGATAAATCGACCGCCAACATGTCCATGCTGACACGCCCGACCAAGCTGCTGCGTTGTCCATCAACTAAAATAGGCGTACCTGTTGCGGTAATCCGTTGATAACCATCGGCATAACCACAAGCCACAATACCCACACGCATGTCGCTTTCAGCAATGAACTTTGAGCCATAACCGACGCTATCGCCTGCTTTTAATTGCTGAATGGCAATCAACTCGCTGCGCAAACTCATGGCAGGTTGCAAATCCCAGTCTTGAATGGAGTGGCTTGGATAATCTGGAGAACTACCATAGAGCATGATGCCGCTACGGATCACATCCGACTGCAACTGTTCATGGCGGAGAATGGCTGCACTGTTACTGACTGAACGTGCACCCGGTAGATCATGGGTGATGGCATCAAATAACTGACATTGATGCGCAATGCCTTCACGTCCGAAACGCTCACCATCGGCATCCGAAAAATGCATCATATGGGTCAAGCGTTGAACTTGAGGCAAACTGGAAAGCTGCTGCCACACTTGACGGTATTGTTCAGGACGGAAACCTAAACGATTCATGCCGCTGTTCATTTTTAAATAAACATCGAACTGCGCCTCTAAAGGAAAACGCGCTAACCATTCGAGTTGATATTCACTATGAATACTGAAACTTAGGCCCAGCTCATGGCAGTCAAATAGGTCTTGCTCTGAAAAAATACCTTCGAGTAACAGAACCGGACCTATCCAGCCTAAAGCGCGGATGCGTTTCGCCTCTGCCAAATCGAGCAGCGCAAAACCATCGGCAGATTTGAACGCTTGATAGACGCGTTCAATCCCATGACCATAGGCATTGGCTTTGACCACCGCATAGACTTGGCTATTCGGCATTTTCGTGCGAGCAACATTTAAATTATGCTGCAGTGATTGACTATGAATCACTGCAGTAATTGGACGTGGCATTTTCTTCTTCCTTGAATCAATATGACCTAAAACGAATTAGGCTGCTGAAGGATAACGTTGAATCGATAGGCCTTCAGTACTGATGTCTGGTTGATGGTTCATCACCAAGTCACTAATAAGCTTGCCTGAACCACATGCCATGGTCCAACCCAAGGTGCCATGTCCTGTATTCAAGAATAAGTTTTTAAAACGAGTCGCACCAATAATCGGCGTAGAGTCTGGTGTCATTGGACGTAAACCCGTCCAGAAACTTGCTTCAGCTAAATTTCCACCTGGGAATAAGTCTTGAGTCACCATCTCCAAGGTTGCACGGCGGTCTTGATTTAAACCGTGGTTGAAACCACTCAGTTCAGCCATACCCCCCACACGGATACGTTGGTCAAAACGCGTAATGGCAATTTTATAAGTTTCATCAAGAACCGTAGACTGCGGTGCAAATGCAGGATCTACAATTGGAATGGTCAGTGAGTAGCCTTTGACAGGATAGACAGGCAAATTCAAATTCAATGGTTTTAAGAAATCACGTGAATAACTACCAAAAGCAAGCACATAACGGTCTGCTGTAAGCACTTGATCATCAACCACTACACCTTTGATTTCATCCCCTTCAACCACTAGTTTTTCAACATTTTGGTTAAATTTAAATTCTACGCCCATGTCTTTCGCAAGATTTGCCAAAGCATTGGTAAATAAGTAACAGTCACCTGTTTCATCATTCGGCAAATGTAAACCACCGACCAGTTTGTCTTTGGCATAGGCTAAAGCTGGCTCAACTTTGGCTAAATCATCTTTTAATAATAGTTCGTAGTCAACACCACATTCTTTTAATACTTGGATGTCACGTTGTACTGCATCTAGTTGTGCTTCATTACGGAAAACCTGCAAAGTTCCTTTCGCACGGTTTTCATAGTGAATGCCTGTTTCTTTACGCAGTTCACGTAAGCAGTCACGGCTGTATTCAGCAACACGCGTCATACGTTCTTTGTTAATAGCATAGCTTTGTGGATTGCAGTTTTTCAACATTTGCGCCATCCAGTTCAACTGCCACATGCTACCATCGATGTTAATCGCTAACGGTGCATGGTGTTGGAACATCCACTTTACGGCTTTAAACGGAATACCAGGTGCAGCCCACGGTGTAGAATAACCTGGAGAGATTTGCCCTGCGTTACCAAAGCTAGTTTCTTCAGCAGGACCAGCTTGACGGTCTAAAACCGTAACGCTTGCGCCTTGTTGTGCAAGGTAATACGCACTTGCAACTCCGATGACACCACTACCTAAGACAATTACACGCATGACTGATCCCTTACACACACTAGTTTATTTCACTAGTATATTTTTAGGTTAATAGTTTTTTTCACTGTTTTTAATATTATAATCTAGGTAAATCGCCATTTTTGTCGCACTAAAATTCTAAACATAGGAAATTTATAATGCGTAAATTAGATCGGATTGATCAGCAGATTTTAGACATTTTGCAGCGCGATGGACGAATTGCGATTAGTGAATTGGCCTCTCGCGTCAACCTCTCAACCACACCCTGTTCAGAACGTGTCAAACGCTTAGAGCGCGACGGTATTATCATGGGTTACTACGCACGCCTCAATCCACAACTGGTCGATCGAAACTTATTGGTGTTTTTAGAAATTAAGCTATCGGCCAAGTCTGGTGATGTGTTTGATCAAGTGGCACGTGACTTGGTCGAAATCCCTGAAGTTTTAGAATGCCATCTGATTTCAGGTGAATTCGATTATTTGGTCAAAGCCCGTTTAAAAGAAATGAGTGCCTACCGACGCCTATTGGGTGATTTACTGAAAAAACTGCCCTCTTCAGCGTCATCGCACAGTTATATTGTGATGGAAGAAGTCAAAGAAAGTTTTTATTTGGACATTCGCTAACAGCTTATTAAAAATACGCGTTTTAAAAATGCATTTACTTTAAATATTTAAAACCTATCGATTCCCTATTGGAAGTTCTGCACCATGTTTAACAAACTCATGTCTAGTCTTGGCTTACAAGGCATTCAAGTCGATACTCGTCTACACACCACCGCACCACAAGCGGGTCAAGCCATTCAGGGTGAGGTTATTTTTAAAGGTGCCGCGTCTAATAAAATTATCAACGGTATTTATTTAAAGCTCATGACCACAGCCGAGGTTGAGTCAGATGATGCTGAGTACAATAGCGCCTTAAGTATTGCCGAATGGCACATTAGCGGGGCTTTTGAGTTACAAGCTCATCAATCACACGCATTTCCTTTTTCGATTCAACTGCCCTTTGAAACGCCAATTACAGATGTACCTTGCCGCGTCAATAAAACCCGAGTGTGGTTACATACACATTTAGATGTGGACTGGGGACTCGATGCTACTGACAAAGACTATTTACAGATCTTACCGACACCGACTATGCAAGCGTTTATTCAAGCCATGCAGCAATGCGGTTTTCAGTTGATGACCGTCGATGTTGAAAAAGGCCAACTGCGTGGCAACGGCTTCCACTCGAGCATTGGTTGTTATCAAGAACTTGAATTTAAACCTACGCAATTGTTCAACAGCATCAATGAAGTTGAAGTGTCCTTTGTGGCAGAGCAACATCAAACCCATGTGCTTTTAGAAGTGGATCGTAAATTTCGTGGTGATGGCTTCAACAGCCTTACCATTCCCCATCAGCAGGCCAATCCGGCACTGTTAGTGAATGAAATTAGACGCATGTTGGGACTTTAATTTTTAATCACTGCGCACAACTGTTTTAATGTAGAAAGTAGTGCGCAGTCAAAAAAGGCGTTATTTAAATCCTGTCCGAATTAAATTCTGTCTGAGTTAAATCAAGTCCAAGACATCGGCAAAGGTTTTAATTCGCGCTTTAGGTGCGGCTTCCGTCAACTCTTGATCAGAACCATAACCGTATTCCACCACAATGGTTTCAATGCCGTTGCG
Source organism: Acinetobacter sp. CAU_H_S139_7 (assembly GCF_058599305.1). Taxonomy (NCBI): domain Bacteria; kingdom Pseudomonadati; phylum Pseudomonadota; class Gammaproteobacteria; order Moraxellales; family Moraxellaceae; genus Acinetobacter; species Acinetobacter sp. CAU_H_S139_7. Next base: position 640,594 of record NZ_CM178651.1, on the reverse strand, counting down.
ACGTGCACCCAAAATGTCATGCTCACGATCGCCAACCATCAGACATTCTTCTGCTTTTAACTGCTCTTTTTCTAAAATATAAGCAATCAAATCTCCCTTATTGGTGCGCTCACCGTTCAGTTCACTGCCATAGGGATGCACAAAGTATTGCAGTAAATTGAAATGCTCTAAGATTTGACGGGCATAGACTTCTGGTTTTGCTGTCGCCAAATATAAGTGATAGCCCTGCTCGGTCAGTTTTTTTAAGGTCGGTTCAACATCGGCAAATAAATGGTTTTCATATAAACCTTTCACCGCAAAACGCTCACGATAGCCCAATAAAGCTTGCTCTGCCAAAACATCGTCCACTGCAACATTTAAGAGTTTTGCCAAAGACGCTTTTAGTGGTGGCCCAATAATCCAGTCAATGTTTAGATCTTCAGCAATGGGATGTCCGACTTTGTTTAAGCCATAACGCGCACTGGTGGTAATGCCAACTTTTGGATCTGTTAATGTTCCATCTAAATCTAGCAAAATATGTTTAATCACAGCTGATCCTTCTTGGGCTTTAAATAAAATACTATCGAGAGTTCTGCTAAAGTTGCCTATACTATCGCAAATTTTCGCAACAAGGATATTTCTGTGCGCGCAACCGTACTGTGCTTTTCTGGTTTAGACCCTTCAGGTGGTGCTGGTTTACAGGCCGATATCGAAGCGATTGGTCAAAGTGGTGCGCATGCAGCCATTGCGTGTACAGCACTCACTGTTCAAAACTCGCAACAAGTGTTTGGCTTTGAAGCGACGTCAAAAGAATTGCTGTTAGCTCAGGCGCACGCTGTTGTCGGTGATTTACCGATTAAAGCCGTAAAATCTGGCATGTTAGGCACCACAGATAATATTGCAGCACTGGCTGAGTTTCTACGTGAACATCCTGAGTACAAGTATGTGCTAGACCCTGTTTTAGTGGCGAACAGTGGAGGTTCACTGGGTGATCAAGCAACCTTGGTCAAAGCCTTTGTTGAGCTGATCCCATTAGCGGACATTATTACCCCAAATACAGTTGAATTACGGGCGTTAACAGGTCTCGATGACTTAGATGCCGCAACACAAAAACTGTTTGAAATGGGTGCCAAAGCGGTACTGGTCAAAGGTGGTCATGAAGACACACCTGACTATATTCGTAATGCCCTGTTTGTGAATGGCAAGCTCCTTTCTGAAACTCGCTGCCCGCGTTTAGCTGGCGAATATCACGGTTCAGGTTGTTCGCTGGCAAGTTTTATTGCTGGTCGTTTGGCGCAAGGTGACAGTGTTAAAGTTGCAGTACATCATGCCGAAACATGGCTCTTTGGCGTATTAAAACAGGCAGAAACACCTGTTGAAGGCGGTCAAAAAATTCCAAAGCGTTTTTAAGTTAGAAAAAAACTGCAAAGGTAAAAGCCAGTCCATGAAGAAATGGACTGGCTTTTTTTTTAAAATTCTAGATTTTAGTTTTCGGCACAAAATGAATGAGTCACCTTTGGAATGGAGTATTTAACCATCTTGATGGCGTTGTTTTAAATGTGCCACATGCTCACGGTTGGTTTTCCATGACTTTTCTAACACTTCTTTTTCAATCCGAAGCTGAATCCGTTTCAGTTTCATCGCTGGAATCACCACTGTGTCAAAGGTCTTAATATAATCGACCCATGCTTTACCTTTAAATACCGTACTGGGCATCGCAGTTTTAAACTCGCATTCAGGCATGAACACCACAGCAGAATGGATATAATCTACATCGACAATATCTTGCAACACACTTTGCAGCACTTTGACGTGTTTATAATTTTGATGCAGCGGATTTTGAAATTTAAAACTCTTTTTATAAATTTTCTGCGTCCACATCTTTTGACGTTCACCACCAAAAATCCAGCCCTTATAGTTTTTGGTTTCAATCACAAAAACACCAAAGGGACTCAATAGAATATGGTCTATTTGAGTTGTCCCTCCCTGCTCATCAGGCAAAGTCACATCGTTAATTAAAATATAACGCTCATCCAAATATAATTTCACATGCGCTTGAACTGCGAACTCACCGAATTTTCCTTTCAGATAAGGCTTAAACGCTTTTAAAAGGCCGATCCCGAACAAGATCAGTAGCATCCACCACAGTTCTGAAAACACATTCCCCACAATTTGACTCATCATATTATTCATCGTTATTTGAGTTAGAGACACGATTCTTTAAAAGAATACAGATTAAAACATAAGGTACTGATTTTTAAATTATTAAACTAAAATACGAGCGTAAAAACTCCGAAACACATGCTTAATTCGCATTTTTCTCAAGTTTCAATAAAATATCTTTATTGTCCAAACCGCCTGCAAAGCCGACCAATTTTCCATTCGCCCCCACAACCCGATGACACGGCGCAATGATTGAAATTGGATTTTTGCCATTAGCCGCACCCACTGCACGAACGGCTTTGACATTACCAATCTGTAGCGCAATATCTTTATAGCTTCGGGTTTCACCAAAAGGAATTTGCAATAAAGCCTGCCAAACTTGCTTCTGAAAATCTGTCCCCGCAAAATCCAAAGGCAAATCAAAACTTTGACGTTTTGCCGCAAAATACTCGCTCAACTGTTTCTCTGTTTCCAACAAAATCGGATGCTGATTGTGTTCGACCAGCTCAGCTAAACGTACCCGTTTGGGATTTTCATTTTCCCACAATACGGCAACCAAGGCTTGATCATGTGCCACCAGTCTCAGTACCCCGACAGGAGATGGCATATATTTAAAAAATAAGCGCATGGTTCACCACAAAAATTGTCTATGTATGCAACATTATGACGATGAAAGTTTCATCAATACAAGCCCAGAAATGATTAAAACCGCTGCGAGCATCCGCATGGCATTGGCAGGTTCACCCAAAATCAAAATACCAACCAAAAATGAACCAATCGCGCCAATCCCTGTCCAAACGGTATAGGCAGTGCCCAAAGGTAAGGTCTTCATGGCATAAGACAGCAGCGCAAAACTGGCCACCATAAATACGAGGGTTAAAATACTCGGCGTCAGTTTGGTAAAACCATCCGATACTTTTATTGCATAAGCCCAAACCACTTCGAGCATACCTGCAACTATTAAAATCACCCATGCCATACGCAACACACCTTTTATTCCGAGCAGAAACAACAAAGCTTCAAACGAAGGATCGCTTGAAGCTCTACATATTTGAATGAATTTAGCTTGATGAGAGTTTCATCAAAATCAGGCCCGATACAATCAGCACCGCAGCAAACATCCGCATAGCAGTTGCTGGCTCACCTAAAATAAAAATCCCCACCAAGAAAGATCCAATCGCACCAATCCCAGTCCAAATGGTATACGCGGTTCCTAGCGGCAATGTTCGCATTGCATAGGCCAGTAAACCAAAACTTAAAATCATGAACACAATGGTAATGATGCTGGGTGTGAGTTTGCTAAACCCTTCGGACAGTTTCATTGAATATGCCCAAACGATTTCAAACAGACCCGCAAAGATAAGAAAAACCCAAGCCATGCTACTGACTCCTCTTCACTAGAGTCAGGCCGTCCTGACGAATTTTCTCAATATGAGGGAGGTCGTTCATCCTAAATATGCCTCAAATTATAGCAAAGAGCGCACCAAAATGAATTATTTTCATACTTAGAAATCATTAAAGCGCAAAAAAGAGTGATCCGAACCAGCAGATCACTCTTTCAGCACAACATTGGTGCAATCTCAAATATTTACTTTAAACCTAAACGTCCGACTTAAAACTTAAAGCGAATACCCATTCCATACTGCCAACCTTTCTCTTCGTCACTTTCAGCCTGCCAAGCCGTCGCTTCATTGCCTTTGCTATATTCATAGGCAATGTCCACATAAGGCATGACTTTTTTGCTGATTTCATAACGCGTCTCAAGACCGACAGCTGCATTACTAAGGCCTGATTTTTTGGCATATTTAGAGTCATCACTGAAAATAATATTCATATCTAAATAAGGCTTGAAAATCAGCTTTTGGGTCAGTAACAAGTCCCGCTCGGTTTCTAAACTAAACGCAGTATAGTTGTCTGCACCAGCATATATGTAGGCATCAGTTTCAAAGAAATACGGCGCTAAACCATGTAAGCCAAGCACCCCATCCACGTTTTCTTCCGTATCCCATCCATGCTGTTCGCGCTCCACTTTTTCAGCTCGATAACGTGCACCCGCCTGTACATCCCAAAAGTCTGAGATCATACGGCTATACAGCACTTTGGCATCATACTCAGCCTTATGCGCTTCCTGCTTATCCGCATGTACTTTGATAAACAACTTATTTTCATCTGTCCCGATACGGGTTTCAAACTCAGACTTTAAACCACCATCGCCTTCTTCATTCAGCAACCATTTGTTATCGACAGTGGTGACCGCATAAATTTGCGCACCGTGCTCTTTGCGGTGATCATGCGTATGTGCCGTTGAATCATGATTCATCTGCTGTACATGTTGTGCGCTAGTCTGTGGAACAGCTTGAGTTGGAGTGGTCATCGCCTGATGCTGTGCATGTTGTGACATCACGGACTCAGTTGTCATGGACATATTTTCATTTGCTTCAGCAGGCATATCATGCCCTTCATGTGCCATAGCCGCAGCACTCATCAACACGAAAGAACTGCTCACTATGCTTTTTGAAAAAAGATTAATGGTGCGCATGATGATCTCCTTTCTGAACCTTCGACTGCTTGCTTGGTTGAGTTTGAGCTTGCTTCTCCGATGAAGACTGACCAACCGCATTTTTCTGTTTCAGCATCTGCGCATGTTCATCGGCACTATGCTGATGATGCTCATGTGGCATTTCTTTGGACTGATCTTGGCTTGTAGATTTGTCTTTTTGTTTTTCATGCTGTGCATGAGATTCGGCAGCCATAGCTAACGAACTCAATAAGACACTAACAACTAGGGCAAAACCTGAAAAAAGATTAGTGATGCGCATGTTCATCTCCTTTTGGCTCAGCTTGAGCTGCTGTTTTTTGCCCTTGAATTGGCGTGGTGGACACTTGAGCGTCACTGACATTGGCCACAATCAGTTTATTCATCATGCCTGAGCTCATGTGGTAAAGCAGATGACAGTGAATGGCCCATTCGCCTAACTCATCAGCAGTTAGTAAAGCAGTCACTGTTTTGCCCGGTGGCACAATCAACGTGTGCTTATTCGGCATATCAACGGCGGCTTGCCCATTTTCCAGTTGCATAAACATACCGTGCAAATGCATCGGATGCGCCATCATGCTGTCATTGATAAATTTGATCCGAATACGCTCGCCGTACTTCACTTTCAACGGTTCAGCGTCGCTAAATTTTTTCCCATTGATGGTCCACAAATAGCGTTCCATAGTTCCACCCAAACGAATCACTAACTCGCTCGTCGCCTTACGGGTATCTTTTTGAGGTGCTAAGGATTTCAGATCGCTATATTGCAATGCCTTATCACCTTTAGGCGTAGAGGCATTCGCCCAACCATAAACTGGTGTAACAGCTTTCTGTACCGAACTTGCTGTCGTATTCTGTTGCGCATGACCCATCTGTGTATGATCCATCTCAGACATGGTCTCATGATTCATCTTTGAATGATCCATACCAGCCATCGCCGCATGATTCATCTTCGAATGATCCATTTCAGGCATCGCTTCAGGGTTCATTTTGGAGTGATCCATTGCAGGCATCGCTTCATGACTCATCTTTGAGTGATCCATACCTGAATGTTCTGAGCCGTGTCCCATATCTTCCATGGTCAACAATGAGCGTGGACGTGGCGCAGGCATATGTATACTCTGTGCCATTGGAGTCAACTCATTGTGTAAAGTTCCAATGGCGTAGCCTGAACGGTCAATCGACTCTGCTTCAATTTGATAATGCCCTGCTTTCGGTTCCACAATCACATCATAAGTTTCAGCAGTTCCAATCCGAAACTCATCCACCGGAACGGGTTTAACAGGCTGACCATCTGCACTGACCACGGTCATTTTTAAGTGAGGAATACGGATATCAAAAAATGACATGGCTGAAGCATTGATAAAACGCAACCGAACCTTCTCATTCGGCTTAAACATACCTGTCCAGTTCTGCTCAGGCGTTTTACCATTGATCAGAAAGGTATAACCCGTGACATCTGACAGATCCGTTTTTAGCATGCGCATTTGGTTCCACATGGAACGGTCTTGCCACGCGGCTTTTAAGCCATCACGTTGCACTTGCTTCCACACATCACCAACGGTTTCACGTTGGTTTTGATAATACTCAGCAGAGATTTTTAAGTTTTTCTGAATTTGCTCGCTGGTCTGCTCATGGAAGTCCGATAGCATCACCACATAATCACGCTCGGCTTTTTCATGCTGAGCTAAAGGCTTTTTGTCTTTGGGATAAATAACCAATGCGCCATACAGCCCATCTTGTTCCTGTCCTTTAGAATGCGCATGGTACCAATAGGTGCCACTTTGACGCACTTTGAACTTATAGACAAATTCGCTCTTCGGCTGAATACCATTAAACCCGTTAAAACCTGGCACACCATCCATTAGCCCGGGCAAAAGCAAACCATGCCAGTGGATCGATGAATCCTGTTTTTTTAAGTTGTTTTTAACCCGAATGACCGCATCATCGCCCTCCTCAAATTCAAGCAAGGGAGCTGGAAACTGTCCGTTGACACTAATCCGCTTGAGCGACTTGCCGGTTAAATTGACGGGACTTTCATCAATCACCAATTGGTATTCTTTGACTGCGGCAAAGCTCCAAGAAGATGACATCAGACATGCCCCAAGGATGAGGCTTTGTTTAAATTGAATAGACATGACTAAATCCTAATAATTTTAAAAATAAAGTTTTAAAAATCAGGATTAGGCTTTGGGAGGACGTAGAATTTCTTGCCAATAGCCCACTAGATGTTGAGCTTGATAACGAAAATGGGGGGATGATTGTACTAAAGCGGCTTCAAGCTGAACCACTGCAAGCGGTTCAACGTCTAAAAGCGTCAGCGTCGTTTGGCAGTGATACTGTGCACACTCCTGACACTGAACTTGCTTATTTTGCAGCATATCCAAGGCATGACAATTGCTCTTCGCTGTTATGTCGGTCTGAGCTATATGCATTTGATGTCCAGAGACTGGACTCGATGATTTCGTTTGATGACAGTCGAGCATGCTTTGCCTGCCTGTTGCATGCGCAGAACTTTGCTCACTGGTTGCAGCCTGCATACTCAGCTGCATCATTTGATACATCGGCGCTGCCGAAGCTTGGGCAATACCACTCCACCCCATTACCAAGGTAATGAGTAAGACAAACCAAGAATGTGTCTTGAGCAATGAACGCACAATCAATCCTATTTAGTCAGTGAAGAATGATATTTCAACGCAACAAAACGCTCTGTGCATGTAAATGCCTGACCTTTTGTTGCTGATCCCAATCAACAGGATAAGCAAAGAATGGCTTATACACAAGATTATAAATTTAAATTCAATTACTGCGACAGTTTAGCCACTACGCACACTTAAACAATAAAGTTATTTTTTAAACAGCGCTATTTTTAAGTACAGATGAATAAAGCATCAGTAACAATCAGGCTTTCACACCATAAAAAAGGACTCAAATGAGTCCTTTTTATACATTTAACATCTAAATACTAAACCATTGCTGTGTAAACGTTTGAATATTAATCAAGTTATCCATATCGTTATCAACATAGATATCCACCAGTTTATCCATAAAGTTATCCACAGTCTGTATAGCATTTATACCTATGAGCTTAAACCTTTACCGCACCCACTTTTGCAAGCTCTGCACGCATATCATCAATCACAGCTTTATAATCTGGCTTTCCAAAAATAGCTGAACCAGCAACAAACATATCTGCACCCGCTTCTGCAATCTCGCGAATATTTGCAGGCGACACGCCGCCATCCACTTCTAAACGAATATCACGCCCTGAAGCATCAATAATTTTGCGTGCTTCACGCAGTTTGTCTAAAGTCATCGGAATAAATTTTTGACCGCCAAAACCTGGGTTCACACTCATCAACAAAATTTGATCGACTTTATCCAGCACATAATCTAAATAATGTAACGGCGTTGCTGGGTTAAAGACCAAACCTGCTTTTGCACCGCCTGATTTAATCAACTGTAAAGAACGGTCGATATGGTCAGAGGCTTCTGGATGAAAAGTAATAATGTCCGCACCTGCTTCTAGGAAGTCACCAATCATGCGATCGACAGGTTTGACCATCAAGTGCACATCAATTGGGGCTTTGATGCCGTAGTTCTTGAGTGCCTTACAAATACCCGCACCAAAAGTCAGGTTTGGCACATAGTGGTTATCCATCACATCGAAGTGAACCACGTCTGCACCTGCTGCAAGTACATGTTCAACGTCTTCACCTAAACGGGCAAAGTCAGCAGAGAGAATAGATGGTGCAATTAAATAAGGCTTGGACATGCGTGTACCTGGCTTATACAAAAGGGAATAAAAGCATTATAGCAAATTCAGCTTTTGAACTGGGACTTGTGAAAAAAGAAAGCGTTAAGCTTTCTAAATTTGCAACGTAGCGTTGCAACATTCAACTTTTCATTTGACTTTAAACTGCTATGGTAAGAGATCAATCGACGAGGTAAATATGAAAAGTACTGCGGATATTGTCACGACAGATGCGGCTCGAATTGCAAAACGACTGGTGAATCATTGGAAACATAAGTTTGAAATCGAACAAGAACCCAGTAGTTTTACCATTATCATGCCTGAAGCACAGGTCCTTTTAAGTCCTCAAGCCGAACATTTACATGTCAGCATTGAGGCGAGTGAAGAAAAATTGAGTCACTTAGAACACGTGGTCTTAGACCACCTGATCCGTATGGGACAAACGCCACTCACGGCAACATGGACACAAGTTTAAGTCAGCGGCTGAATTGAATTAGTTTGATAACCGTTGCTGTTGGTTAAATTGGCGAATAGCCGCAATACGCTCTTGGGTCGCAGGGTGACTTTGGAAAAATGAACCAATGCCACCGTCCTCCTCTTCTTCGGACTTCCCTTGCGGCTGCTTTTCTTCCTCTTCGGCACGTGCATCATCTTCCATACGCGCTAAAAAGTTTGCCAAATGTAAGCTGGAGATATGGTTTTTATCCAGCACTTGCATGGCATACAAGTCCGCATCACTTTCAAAATTGCGTGAATAACTGGCACCAACCAAAGCCACAGGCAAAGTTGTAAATAAGGCCGAACTGTCCCCCGTCACCGCAATCAATAGCACACTAAAACCTAAACTCGATAAGGCTTGCTGTAAGCTATGCCGCTCGACCAAGTGCCCTTGCTCATGTGCTAAAACCCCAATAATTTCATGATCATCTTTGGCTAAATTAACCAGTTCATCGGTCAGAATAATGGTGTTGTTTGGCAGCGCTAAAGCATTCGTTCCAATTTGTCCACCTGCACGAAACAGTACTTTGGCAGGTTGCCCATTGGCAACAAGGTCTTGATAGCTTTGTATGATTTGTTTTTGACGTGCAAGAGGGATAGTCGAAGGTCCCGTCAGCTTAAACACTTGTTCTTGCGCTTCATCGCCGAGTTTATAGATGGTATCGGCAGGTAGTTGCATCGCGACATAATGTGCTGCGCTTGGAATACCCCATCTTAAAATGGCGAAGATAAAAGCGGCAACAAACACCACACTAAACAAGATGAGACTTGGTGAACGCTCTAATTTCCAAATCGAATGCTGCACATGCTTTTTGTTCAGCTCAAACCAGTCAGGCAATGCTTGTGGAAATTCAATCCTTGCATCATCTTTCAACTCAATCACAGGTTGAATCTGTCCCAATGCCCCAATCAACTGCATATCTGCATAGTAATAACGACGCTGCTGTTGGTTATAACAGATCAAGACCGTTTCGCTATCAATCGGTGCAATCGTGGCTGGATAAGGCTTAGAAATCTGCCCATCATAAAAGGTGATGTTTTGTTCCTGCATTTAAGCCTCGTTACAGCGAAATATCGATGTCAAAAATATCACTCAGCTCTTCAGCTATCGCATTCGGGTCATCTTGAGCCAAATTGTACATATGATCTGGATCATTTTTTAGGGTTAAAGTTAATGACTCAATTTGATACTGATATAAACGTACCGCAGCCCATGCCGATAACAAACCGAGCGAGAGGATTTTTAAAATCCAGTTGGTCATCACGATCCATGCATAATGCATCTGACCACAGTCCGTTTGGAAAGGGCTACGCCCCAACGTGGCTTTATTCCATGTGGTAATAAAAATACGAGCCATCATCAGCGGCCAAATCATAAAAGCAGCAATCATATAAATTACCGCCACAATAACCCCAAACTGTGTTGGAGAACTGCTCCCCACTTGAAGGGTGAAGGCAACGAATAAGCCTAAAACAAAGACGATTCCAATAAACAAAAACACCGGGACATACATGGCACGCATATAGTCAGGCCAATCGGCATGTAGCTCAAAACGTAATTGCCCGAGTTGTAAATTATCCAGCGTGTATTTTTTAAAATACCAAAATAGCACAGGGAAAAAGATCCCAAGGGTAAAGATGTAAATCAAAATGCCTTTCAGCGCCAAGATATAGGCTTCTTTGGTCGTGCCTGTAAAATAAAAGCGGCTATTACCAAATTTACTGTTCCGCGCTCGGAAACGAATGGTTGAACGCACCAACCACGGAACCAATAAAAAGATGATGAGGAAACCAATTAAAGAAGCTTGCCAAGATACTTGAGCCAAAGCTGAAGCGCCAAAGTACACGCCCAAAGCAATAATTCGACCAATCAGGATGCGTGTAGGTACACCCGTAAAATCAAACTTGCGGCGATAAAACACCGTGTTGCCATAAAAATAGCGTAAGCGTCTAACCTTCGCCCAAGGCGCATATAAACTGAAGGTAACAATGGTCAATAAGATATTCACAATCCAAATGCCAAAGTACTCTCGGGCATTACCACGGAATTGGAAACGAAAGGTCTGTCCCAAATAGGCGTTTGGCTCATCCGTGGGAACGGCTGGTGGAGGTGGCCAGCTTGCTTCAAAAGAAGCCTCTACAGGTGGCAAAGATGCCTCTGAATTTTGCATGTATACCCTATCTATTATTTTACTGTTTTATTTTTTAAGAACAAAAAATCAATCACCCAACCATGTTAATGCCAGTGCTGGATGATTTCCAGTCAAAAATTAAGAATAAATATGACAAATCAAGATTTAAGATTCGAGCTGTACGGCATGAAACTGCAGGTGATCATCAATAAAACTTTGAATAAAGTAATAACCATGGTCATAGCCTGCATGTTCGCGAAGCGTCAGTGGCTGGCCCGCAGCCTGACAGGCTTGCTGAAATAATGCAGGATTGAGCTGGCTATAAAACTGATCACTCAAACCCTGATCAATTAAAATATCGGCAAAATGAGCTGTTTTTGTTTGCACCAAAGCGGTTGCATCGTGTTTCAACCACTCAGCTTGATCTGAACCTAAATAGTTTGAAAACGCTTTTTCGCCCCAAGGACATTGGCTTGGTGCGCAAATCGGAGCAAATGCAGACACAGACTTAAATTTCTCAGGATATTTCAAGGCCAAGGTTAAAGCACCATGCCCGCCCATGCTGTGCCCGAAAATCCCAATACGCTCTGCTTGTACAGCAAATTGCTGAATCACTAAATCATACAACTCTTCAGCGACATAGCTTTCCATCTGGAAATGCTCGGCCCACGGCGCTTGAGTGGCATTAATATAAAAACCTGCCCCTTGCCCAATATCCCAATGATCACCTTGCGCAACCTGTTCACCGCGAGGTGAAGTATCAGGTGTTACCAAAATCAGACCTAGCTGAGCTGCTAAACGTTGTGCGTGCGCTTTAATAGCAAAGGTTTCTTCGGTACAGGTTAAACCTGCCAAATAAAATAATGTTGGACACGCTTGCCCTGCTAACGCTTGAGCGGGTAAATAAATACCAAACTTGCTCTCGCCTTGAAGGTTGATGGAATTAAATCGATAAATACGCTGTTCACCATCAAAACTACGGTTAGATTGTACTAATTCCATCAGGGTTCCTTTTTAGATCCAAATTAAGGGGTTGCAACAGCTTTAGGTGGAAACAAGCGCTGTTCAAGTTGTGGAAGCATCAGCTCCATATTTTTACCCATCGACCACTGCGGTTCAGAGGGCTCAAAGCCTTGTGCTGTTTCCCATTGGCTTACAGTTTTTTGTGCTTGGCTAAAAGCAGTTTCTATACTGTTTTGTTCACGCATTGCTTGATCAAAAAACGCCCGACCAAAATAAGTATAATCGGCTTCATTGGTACACCCAAAAGACTGGCGGTCTGCCGCCGAAGCGGTAATGATCAAAGTATTGTCATTTTGCAGTGCTGGTACAAAACTCCCAGAGAAACACGATGAAATAACAATCACACGCCAGCGAATACCCGATGCATCTAAGGTTTCACGTAACCATTTCGGGTCGACCTGAGTTAAGTCTAAAGGTGCATTTTCCATTTCGAACTGGTTCGGTAAACCATGCGAGGTCATATATAAAAATAACACATCACTTTCACGGTTCATCTGCTGTCCCATACGACGCAGCGCCATTTCAATACTGTGTTTAGAGGCAATCGGAATTTCTGTTCGTGTAGCAGGGTTATTTACCAACATCATCGAACGGCCCAACGTACCAAAACGCGTATCGAACTGTTCTTTTATTCGCTCGACTTCCGAACGGAATACATCTTGATAGCTCGCTCCCGCCACACCAAGGAAATACCAATGTGACTGGGCAAATTCGCCATATTGCACAGACTCAAGTGCTTTATTGAGTAAGCGACTTTGTGCATAGAAAGCATCTTCTGCAAAGGTTGGTGGTGTTTCTTCTACTTTCCAAATCGGCTGACTGGTCACTGACATTTGCCAAACCACAAGGGTAAACAGCGTGGCCAAGACAATCAGGGCTCGCTCCCACCAAGGCCATTTCAGTTCACGTGAAAACACCCACACCACAGCCAAACTCTGCCAAACAAACAGTACCATGAACACATTCGGCAGGTAGTCGTAGAAGAAATACGGCAGGACATCCATCATGCCTAAATATTGGATAAAACTTTGTAATAACGCGATATGCGTATCCAACACCAACCAGAGCAGTGCTGGTACCAACATCAAACGCGGATTATTCACCCGTTGAGACAGAAAAATCCCGACAATCAGGGCAATGAAAGGCCAAAGTGCGTAACTGACCAAACCTTGTGGGTTAAAGTCACCGATCTCTCCTGCGCTCAACCAGCTAAATAAAGTATTGGCTGAGCCACCTAAAATCCCCCAGAAGATGAGCTGCATAATCGAAGGATGGACAATTTGCAAAGAGCGTCGTGAACCTAGAAACAACCACATCCCCGCAGTTTGGTTGCTTTTAAAATCATGCCAAAAGTTGATGGAGGGTTTGAAGTCGATCATAAGATTCTAATTAAATTGTGACTTGCGTAGGGACACACTAAGTTTATGCTTGATCAGCATTTTATCAATGATGTTTTTAACTATATAACAAATCTTTGCATACTTTTGAAGCAATCTTCCACTTCAGTCTAAGCGTTCATGCTGAAAATAGGCATCAAAACGGCATGCATCACCCAGCCACTGATGAGTGGTTTCTTGATTTGCCAAAAATACGGCCAAGCGAGGACGTTTGACCACCACCCGTTTTGCCACTTTTTGCGCTAAGCCAAGCAGATGATCACCCAAATCCATTTCGCCATCTTCAGGCAGTAACATATGTAAAAGCTGCATTTGCTTTTTCACTTGCGCCTGTTTTTTCACCGCTTGCTGATTTTGATCCCGTTGTGGAAACATCGGATCTAGATAAACCACATCGACCGTATTGCCCTGCTCTGCTTGTTGCTGCAAATACTGTGCGGAATCTGAAAAAACCAAGTCAATTCGAGTCACCACGGGGTTTAAAAATGCATCCTGCAAAGCCTGTTCCTTACTTGACTCTAACAAGGTGAATAAAATGGGATGGCGTTCGACCAAAGTGACATTGGCGCCCAAATATGCCATGAGCAGTGAGTCATGCCCAAGCCCTGCTGTTGCATCAATGAGCTTAGGTTTTTCAGTCAAATGGCAAGCACGAGCAATCATTTCAGATTTTAACGACGCACGCTTTAAACGTGGAACTTCAGCTTTCCAATCCGGCTGCATTTTCATGCCATTGGCACAAAGCCAAAGCCCTTCCGCATCGGCGCACAAACCCAGTTCAGGATGAAAACGGAAGAAACGTGCATTTAACTTTTCGGCAACTTCGATGCTGACCTCGACACCACGAGAAAAAAGCACAGCAACATAGTGCTGTGCTTTTTCTAAATGCTCTTGTTCCACATATAAGCGCATTGGGCTTACCATAACTTCCAACCCGTAAAGGCAAACAATAGAATCACTAAGCCCGAAGCGATGCGATACCATGCAAAAATCATGAAATCACGCTTCGCCACATAAGCAACTAAAGCACGAATCAGCAGTAAAGCTGAGACAAAAGAAACAATAATACCTGTTGCCAACACGATCCAATCTTGTTGTCCATCAAACACATGCGCACTTTGGTACAAATCTAACAGACCCGCACCAATAATTACTGGAATACCCAAGAAGAATGAAAACTCAGTGGCTGCTTTGCGCGATACACCTAAAAACATCGCACCAATAATGGTTGCCCCTGAACGTGATGTCCCTGGAATTAAAGACAGCACTTGAATCAGACCAATCCAAATCGCATCTTTGATACTCAGGTCTTCAACTTCATGCACGCGCTCTTGTGGTGGATGCTTTTCAATCCAAATAATAATCAAGCCACCTACAATCAAGCCGATTGCAATGGCAATATCATTAAATAAAAGCTCTTTCACCGTTTGACCAAATGTCAGACCAATCAGCACAATAGGAATCGACGCTAAAATTAGCCCAATCCCAAGACGGCGACCTTGGGGTTCACCACTAAAAATCCCCGTTGCTGCTCCCCACAAACGTGCCCAATATTCATAAATGACGGCTGCAATTGCCCCCATTTGAATGGCGATCACAAAGACATCACTTTTTTCTTTGGTCCAGAAATTCATGAGTTCTGAAGCTAAAATTAAATGTCCAGTACTCGAAATGGGTAAGAATTCAGTAATACCTTCAACAATACCCATAATTGCCGCTTTGAGCAGCAGTAAAAGATCCATAAAAAACCCTAATTATGCTTTGCCCTGTTCCGGGATTTTTTTCCAAGCGTTATCACGTAAATAGACTGGAAGTGCAAGTTCAGCACTCACCCAGTGTTGTTGCTGTGCATTCTTGCGCGCAATTGTGGCAATATCTTGCGCGGTTGCACTTAAATCTTTGTATTGTATTTGTGATGGCTCAATTAAGGTTGCGCCTGAACCAACTAAAATAAACGGTGTACATTCAGTAGCCGCGGCATAGCTTAAAAGCTGCTCTTCATCAACTGCTTGCATGATGCCATCTGCATCTAATTGAAAACTTGCAATATAGACTTCACTCATACGAGCGTCTAAAACTGCGGTGACTGTGGTTAGATCATGCACGCGATGTGCGGCTTGTGCGAGCGCTTGTAAGGTTGAGACAGGAACCACAGGCAAATCATTCGACCATGCCAAAGCTTGAGTCACAGCAGCATTAATACGAACACCGCTAAAAGAACCAGGACCTCGACTAAAAGCGATACAAGACAAATCTTCTGTCTTAATATCCAACTGTAAAAACCCTTGTTCAATCATTGGGAGAATCGTTTGCGTTTGTGCTTTTGCGCGCGTATCCAATTGGAAAAAAAGTTCTTGATTTTCATCTACAATAGAGACGGAACACTGCTCATTTGCAGATTCCAATGCCAGCACTTTCATGCACAACCTTAATGATTTAATCTATAAAAACGTGGCTATGATACTCCACTCAAAAGCACTAGGCGAGATGTTCTCAGAACAGAGCTAAAAAAGCCTAGAAAAATCTAGGCTGAATGGGAAAAAATAAGCTTATAACTGTGCCGGCTCTAAATCGATAAATTGTTTAAAGTGTTCTGCATAATGCAGTGCACTCATTTTCAAACGAGCCTCAGCCGTTTCATCCAAAGTTTTAACCACTTTACCCGGTGAGCCCATGACTAGAGAATTATCTGGAATGACTTTGCCTTCCGGAATCAGCGCATTCGCACCAATAATACAATTTTTCCCAATCACAGCATTGTTTAAAACGACAGCATTAATCCCAATCAGACTATTATCCCCCACTGTGCAACCATGCAACATGGCTTGATGCCCAATCGTGACATAATTGCCAATATTCATTTCAATCCCAGCGTCGGTATGTAAAACCGCATTTTCCTGAATATTGGTAAAGTCTCCTAAACGAATTTTGCAATTGTCTGCACGTACGACCGCCCCAAACCAAATACTAACCTGCTGCCCCAATTCGACTTGACCGATCACTGTGGCATTTTCCGCAACCCAACCATTCCATGGTTGATGCATTGCTTGTGGGGAATGACCTTTAAATTTGTACAACATATTTTTTCCTTAAAATACTCAACTTACTTGGGGAACCGAAAAGTCGGGGAATTGACTAAAAATGGCCACTCTTTATGGTAGCCCAAACCATATTGAAATAATGCAACCAACATCCGTGCTGTCAGCCCCCAAACAATTTCATTTTCCACCCGCATACTCGGAAAATAGAGAGATTGATGGGCAAAACGAACTTCATAAGGCACCGCAGGCACTTCCATCAGCTGTTTGAGTGATGCAAAGAAAATACGATCAATTTCTGTCGGCTGGGCAACCAATTCGACTTCAGGCGGAATCAGCCCGACCACAGGTTTGACTAGCATGCCATTACGGGCCTTTTGCATCGGCAAATCACCGAGCAGCTGTACATCAAAAGGATTCAGCGCAGTCTCTTCATAAGCTTCACGCAAGGCAACCACGATATTACTGGTATCTTGCGGATCTCTTTTTCCACCAGGAAAAGACACTTCACCAGCATGATTGGATAGGTAAACAGAGCGGCGGGTCAGTAAAACTTTGGGATCGGCTTCATTGGTGATCGCGATTAACACAGCTGCATCTGCCGATTTAATTTTGTTTGAAAACCGTAACTGTTGCTGCAGTATGCGTGTTAATGAATGTTCATCCATTGAACGTCGTCCCCATCATTCTTTTTTTCATCATAGCTGAATTTGATACTGAAAAAAGAGAAATGATGCCAAAATTTAATTTTTAAGTTATGCTGAGTCTGAACTTTATCATTGATGATGAATATGGACTTTTGCAGCAATTGCGGACAAAAAACAACAGAACAAATCCCTCTTGGCGACCATCAATTGCGTCGTGTTTGCACCTCTTGTAGTTCTATTCATTATGTGAACCCTAAAGTGATTTGTGGCGCACTCGCACTTTGGGAAAATAAAGTATTGTTATGCCGCCGTGCTATTGAACCGCGTTATGGGCTATGGACTTTACCAGCAGGTTACATGGAGCTGTTTGAAACTATGGAACAAGGTGCTGCACGAGAAACCCGTGAAGAAGCGGAAGCAGAAGTTGAAATCGAACAGCTATATTGCATGTACAATATTCCGCGTATTGGTCAAATTTATGTGCTCTTCAAAGCGAACTTAGTGGATGGAAAATTTGGTGCTGGCGAAGAAAGCATTGAATGTCGTTTATTTGAAGAAGATGAAATTCCTTGGTCAGAACTGGCTTTCCCAAGTGTCGAACATACCTTACGTCACTATTTTGCTGACCGTAAAAGTAATCAATTTAATCTTCATCTCGAAACCCTAGGTACACGCTTAGACCATACAGGTTAATGTTGCCTAATATCAAAAAAAGCCCATCGATGATGGGCTTTTTTTGTGTTTACAACGATATTATTTTGCTAACACCTTATAGCATTCAGCAATTTCAATTGAAACCTCACCCTCACGGAAGTCTGCGGCTGCTTGATTGGCGATGCTATTTTTTTCATAATAGTTATTCAAATACGCCTTATAGATATTGGTCCACTTTACCCCCGCACCAGAAAAATCACTAAGAGAAATATAAGCACTTTCATTTACATTGGCAGACAATAAATTACCAAGATTAACGCGCGCCCCACCAATTACTGTAGAGGTTTGTTTTCCTTCACTATTTACATCACTCACAATATTGGTATTTGCGCCAATAACTGCACCATCAATTTTATCAAAGATAGGATTTGCCAAGAGGATACGGAAGGTTACCGCTTTATTTGAAGTATCTGTCGCACCCAGTGTCCCAATTCGGTACTGTACTTGATTGTTATCTGTCGTTAAGGTTTCACCCGTTGTTAGTAGCGGTGTACATGCCGTCGTTTTATTACTAGCGGACTGCATATCAGTACGAATATCTCCCGACTCATCAATTGCAATGCCTAAAGCCACGCTATCACTAGAGTTTTTTCCATTAAAAATTAAGTTGGCATACAGTGGGAAAATATACTTCTGCCCAGACGCTACATTACTCTTAGACTTAAATACATCATTATCTAAATAGCCAATTGGAAAAATTTTAAAGGCATCAAATGAACCTTTGAAGGTATCTGTGCCATAATTTTGCTGCCATAAACCATAGGATGATGGGCTAGCATTTGGATCCTTGGTTAATTGCTTATAAAATTTTTCCGTCCCTGCAATTAGATAGTCATTAAACAGCTTGCCTTGGGTAATGGTGAAATCATCCGAATTTGGATCTGTCAGATTAAACTTAAATGGTTGCTGAATACTTTTAGTTAAGGGGTTAATCCAAGACGTTTGTGCTAAAGCATTCATTTTGGCAGGTTCAATATTTTTCAGTAAATCGACCGTCACACTGGTTGCCAAATCACTGCCTAATTGTTCTTTTAATGGTCCACGCCACTGTACACCTGAACCAAAGGTATAACCTTGTCGATCCGTTAAAATAATAAAGCTTCCAATTAAATGGCGAAGATTAGCAGGACTAGTCTTACAGTCTGTAGCATTACAACCATATAAGCCTTGCGGTAAACCAATCCCTGTCTTGTCCGATAGAGCATTTGCAAAAATCGGGAAGTCAGCTTGGTAGGTGGCAGAGTTATTCATAAGCACCAATGTTTGGACCACTTTAAAAGCATCCTCATTGCTGATTTGGCTGACATCAATCCATGGTCGGATTTTATCGACATACGCTCCCGAAGCATAATCTTCAGCACTAATTGATGCCAAGAGAAGTGATAAGTCTGCTTTTTTAGAGGCTAAAATACCAAAAGGTTGTACATCACCAACCACACCCGCGCCACGCTCTAGACCTAAAGCTTGAAAAATTTTCGCCAAAGCCATCGCAATTTTTACGGTCTTATCGTTTGGACTCAAACTGGTTGCAGCCGTTCCACCATTTAGCCCTTTTGCCATATCTAAAATACTAAGGCGTGGCAGTGAGGCTGAAACCGTACTCACATTGCCAATTTCAGACAAAGGAACTGTACCGAGTTCGACTTGTTTATCCGAACTTCCAGTCAACAAGAAGTGAATTTTGTCCCCTTCAGAGCATCGGCCTGTTGCCGCATTGGTTTTCGGCTCCATCAGAGTCATATACGTATTATCGGGGTCGCTACTACAGACAAAGTTAATTCCATCAACAGGGTAATCTAAGGCAAACTCAACACAGTTTTTATCTTTCAGCAAACAGCTTCCGTTGACAGAATTCACTTGATTCGGCTCTGGATTCACATTGGCACTTTCTCCACCACAACCAGCTAAGGCAACAACCAATGTCGACAAGGTAAATGGCCATAAAATTTGTTTTTTCATTTTCATACTCTATTTATTTTTAGCGAATTGCGATTAATTTTAACTGACCGTGATTGGTTAGAACTTTATGTTCGACATCTACAGCGGAAGAAAGTGGTGTTAACAATAAATAATGACTTTGCTCAGGTACATGTAAAATACCTGCGATCATTTCATGCGATAGCATGGAGGGTGAGTTTTCATCATTTTTAAACCCTCCTACCCCTTCAAGCACACAAGCATTCTGGTCTAAGAACACAGCAAAAGGCCAATAAAATGTGGGATCATTTTTTGTAGATGCATACGAATTTAATTGAATATTTTGAATATTGCTGTCCACTTTGATGATTTCAAATTCAAAATTTTCTTTTATCGGCTTTTTCGGCCAAACATTAATATCGTGATTGGCTTGTAAGCTTTTTGCTTTTTTCAGCTTTTTATCCTTAAAACAAGTTTGTCCTAAGCTAGCGATCGTGTCTTGTTGTGACATTCTGTAATAAGTCGATGCTAAGGCAATCGGTGCTAAATTGTCTTTTTGCTTTTGTTTAAACATAGCGTTAAGGACAGATTTACTCACTCCTTTTTCTCGCTCAATGACCTGAAAGCGAGTCGCTCCAGTTTTATGATCAATCACCCCTTCAGGCATGGTATAAAAACGGCGTTTGCCTTCTAAGTTAAATTCACGGTCTTCTAAATATTCATTGCGAACGTAATCAGTTCCATCCATTTGATTAAACATGCTTGAGGATGCAGTTGATTTCTCTGCACTTACCGAATCCGTATGAGTTATGCTTTGAGGCGTTGATGCAGGCTTAATGGTTTGAGTACTACTCACTGGGGCTTGCGGGATCTGCTGAGTGGTTTCAATCACTTTTTGTTGAACCAGTACCTTGGTTTCAGTTTTGCTTAATGGACGCTCAGCCTGAATCACTGTAGAAGAAGTGACTTGCTTCTCAGCAGAAAGTTTCTTTTTTGGCGCAGGCTTTGTATCTGGTAAATGAGCCTTCATTTCGGTTATTGGCTGTATCGGCTGTGGTGCAAATTCCTGAGCGGGCATTAGTACTGGTACTCTGACCTCAGAGACTTCACGCGTTTCCTTTTCTTCCTGCTTACGACCCTGTTTCACTTGCTTATCTGGGGACTCACTGGCTTTGCCTTGTACCACCATCGGTCTACCATCTGGACCAATAATCGTAAAAAACTCTCCCGCAAAACTTGCACTCGAAATCCAACCCAATAAGCATAGTGATGAGGGCAATAAAATCCTTTTTATTGTATTCAATGTGCTTACCACCGTGTTCTATAGTTCAACCCTAAAATCGTAATGGTTGTATCTGTTTTTACATTTAAACCGGCATACGGGTTTAATAAAATATTATTTACCCCAGTTTGGTTCGCTAAGCTACTAGAATTTGCAGGAATTTTATCTCGGCTTTGCAAAAAACCAATGGATAGATCTAAATCAGTATCTGCATCAAAACGATAACCAACCCCCAAACCAAACAAGCGTGCATTGTTAATCGGCACCATCGTATTCCGCTTATCATCAGGGATTGCACTGGTCCGTGGCTCATAGCCTGCACGGAGTTTTAAACGATCTGTTGCTGAATATTCAATCCCAATACCGTAGTTCCACGGTGACTCAAATGCCAAAGGCAAAGCCAAACTACTATCGGAGATATTGGCTGAAAGCAATTTTGCAATTTTGAGCGCCGAAACTTGACGGTCAAATTCAAATTTAAATTTGTCCCATGCTTTATAGTCGGTCCATCCCACATCAACATTGACTTGTAAATCGGGTAAAAGTTTATATTTAATACCCGCTTGGAAATGTGCTGGATATTCTAAATCCATTGATACCAGACCCGACTCACTGGCTGGCACAGAACTTGGAAAACCTAAAACTGCAGCCAGAATCTGCCCTGTTGGGGAGGACATCAATCCCTTAATGAGTTCTTGTGGTGCTTTAGCATTGTCTATGTGATATTTACCTTTCATCCGCATTTTGGCGGCACTTTGGTAGACCACACCAAAACTAAAATCTTCTGTCGGCTCCCACAGCACACCCAAGTTATAGCTTGGGCTCAGAGACTGTTCTGCTGACAGTTCGAGTTGACCAAAACGCCCAAAAGGATTCATCCCCTCTTCAGCATTACACATGCCCAGCAAGAGAATGTCGGTAATCACATCTGAGTTTTCTTTGAACGGGGTACAAACGACATCATCAATCATACGCAGCATCCCAATCAACTCATTGGGAAAACGTAGATCATTTTTTAATGCCAAAGCTTGATAAGACATCCCAATTGAACCACCAATGGAAAGTTGATCATTGATTTGGTACGCCATAGAGGGTGATAAATAAGTGATTCGTTCTAGCGCAACTTGTTGTCCCATAAAGTTACCAGGGTTGCCATCTTCCGCACCGAATCCTGCAATTAATGGCGCATACATGGCAGTTGCAAATGTCATTTTAGAGCCTGGCGGGTTATATGCTATACCCGCAGTCGGGGCAGCCACAGGCATACCTTTACCCAAGTCCACCATTTTCTTCAAACCAGGTACATATAAGCTCGGGTATTCAACATCACCGCGGACTGGCCCTTTAAAGTCGGTACAGATATCGGCATCTACTTCAGGCCCATCATTACAAACAATCGGGTCATCTGAATAGCCAAATACGTTATAACCTGCAGGAACAGAGAACTCACGCTCGATATTAAAATCAGCGAGAATACCCTGTACATCCGTTTGTAAGCCTTCAATTTTGGTCAGTGCTGCTGGGTTAAAGTGAATGGCACTGATCCCAGGTGGATCAGCAGTGACCGCATTCCCCATAGCCAAAGAGCGAATATCAACTGATAAGTTTTGCCCT
The DNA here is from genome assembly GCF_058599305.1 of Acinetobacter sp. CAU_H_S139_7. Classification (NCBI taxonomy): domain Bacteria; kingdom Pseudomonadati; phylum Pseudomonadota; class Gammaproteobacteria; order Moraxellales; family Moraxellaceae; genus Acinetobacter; species Acinetobacter sp. CAU_H_S139_7. The sequence goes on along the minus strand of NZ_CM178651.1, from coordinate 617,900 downwards.
AAAGCAGCAAAGGTAACACTAGAATAGCCCGTTAATAATATGGCAGACACCAAAGGGCTAAGTCGGATATTTTTCATACGACTCCCCTATTATTTAAGCTTTTTTCCAAAACCAAGAATATCTAACGGGAAAGACAACCCTAATGACACATCAGGTGCATCTTCTGTTAAACCAAGGCCAACCGTCCCATTCACAATTGTTTCAGGTGAAACGCGTACACCTAAGGAAATTGCAAAAGTTGAACTGGTTTGATCTGCTGGAGAGTAGCTTTCCCCCGAGCTATAGGTAAATTCAGCCCCAGTATTGAAACTTTGTTGATATGACATTGTCATTGAAACATCATAATTAAAGGAGTAAGCAAAGCCAAAGGCAAAACCACCACTAATCCCTGGTTCAAACGCTTCAATCACACGGCTACCACGGCGCTGATCTAAGCCCGATTCTTTGAAACCATAGTTCGCAGAGACCGATGCAAACAGCACCACGGGATCAATATATTTACGCGTACTTGCCCCAACACCTGCTGAATAATACCCCTTGCCTGTTGCTAAGTCTGAAGTGGCATTAATTTCATAAGGACTATCCCCAGTTTTAGTAGATACGTTACCAAATAAAATTAAAGGCAAACGGCCAGCTTTGAGTGGAAACGGTTCCCAACGCGCACCAAATGAAATGTCCCCAAGACCCGCTGTAGAGGTATCTTTTAATAAGTCAGTTTTGGCAACTAAAGGCAATGATGCTGTTAAGGTTAAGTTATCTCTTAAACCATACTGTGCCGTAAAGGTATTGGTTAGACTGTGCGTTGCATTTTCTTGTACTCGTAGTTGATAAAGCTGGCCTTGTGCCATCTCTAAATCAAGTTGAGTATCTCGGTAGTAGGTATAATCGATGTCGTAGTAAGATGAAATCTCACCTTGTTTAATTAATGAATACTGACGTTCATTTGAGGTAAAAACTTCTTCTAAGTTGGTCTCTTTAGTTGCATCACCCTCTTGCTGTTGCAACGCAGAAGACGCTGCTTGCTCAACACTTCCAGTGTTTACAGATACTGACTTTTCTTGTGGTGCAGGCACTGTAGGTTGATCCGACCCAACTTGATCTTGTGCTTGCTCAGTAGCTTGTTCTATCTCAATGGTTTCACCGACTGTTTCGTATCCTCCTAAGCTCGGTTCTTCCGCAGCATAGGCCACCCCAAGAATCATCTGTACACTCACTGCGAGCAGTGTTTTATTCATCCATGTCTTCATCATTGTCCTTACCTACACCATTGTTCTTGTTTTATTTTTTTCACACTTTATTTGTTTTTATAATAAAGCCTGAGAAAATTGTACGTCGGCTGTCCATAGTATTCCGACTCTTTATTTTTATTACGCTCTAGGCGAATTGTAGATGCACGATCGGCTATTTTTTCCATATAGTGTTGCGGATATTGAATATCGACGAGTGCATAACGATTGACCGTAGCATCATCTACATGTCGCAGATCGGCTTCCTGTAAAGCCAACATATTTTTACGCATTTCAGTCGGAACATTAATTAAAAACAACGTGTTATTTTCCCAAACATCCTTGAAACGTTGTTCATCAAAACTAATATTTCCTAAGGCAGGATCGGCAACATAGACCCGTCCATCTTTATAGCCCTTATACACCACAAAATGTTTAAAACCAGCATAGGAGATTGGAACAATGGCAGGTTGACCTTGCTTGACCAAATCTTCAAATTCCCCCTTGTAGCCTCCACTTTCTAAACCAAGTGCAGTCACAAAGCGTTTCATGTCCAATAAAGAAAAACTACGACGCTCAATAATTCGCTCATATTCGCCATAGCGAAGCAAGCCATCCATGGTTTGTTGTTCTGTAAGTTGAGCACCGACATAGCCATTGATTAAGGTGGTCAGTGCCGCTGAGCCACAACTATAGTCATAAGCTTGACGGACAATGCCTCGGAATTGGTCTTCTACAGCAGGGTTAATTAGGACAGGTTCATGATGCATTCTGGTAAAAGATGCATTTCGAGAGTCTAAAACTTCAGTATAGTAAACCGCTTCCGCTGGTTTTTTCTTAATATCAAAGGCTTCGGTGGCAAAGTAATACATCATTGCTGAGCCCAATGCGATCTCTAACATAGCTTTTTACTTTTTTTAATAATATAGGCATCCCGCCCATTTCTTGTTTTTAGAGTTAATACTCTATATCCATACATTCAAGAAGATACTGTGTTTTATCTAAAAAAAATAGTCTTTTTTGCATTTTTTATGAATATATTTTAGAAAAAAAGCGCGTGAATTCACGCGCTTTCTTAAAGTCTAATTTTAGTGACCAGAAATGGTAATCACAGCACCTGGCATGTATACACCAGCAGCTGGGCTAAAGTAAGTTTGCATACCTTGAACTTCTACGTCACCAATGGATGCAGCATTACGGCTACCCAAATGTACACCTTTCACATAAGTATCGTGCGCACCACTTGTGCTAATCATACGAATATAGCCCTTATTCGCACCCTCTTCACCAATTACACTAATTTTTTGATTCAGTGTTAAATCTAGAGAGTTTGCATCTGCAACTTTAATGCTTTCAACAAAGATTTCACCTGCAGCACGCGTTGCTGTTTTAGTTGAATTATCTAAAATACCTAAGTTTTTAATTTCTAAACCACCAACCATCGTCGCATTTAATTGGATCATTGCGCCTTGCGGTGCAGCACCTAGTTGGATGTTTGCAGACATTGGACCTGTTTTCAGTGATAAACCACTTAAAATCGGATTCACTGTACCTGTACCACCACGACGGATAGAGGTTGCTCCTGTTGTAGGAACATCAGCCGAAGCAACTACACCAATTTGACCAATTTTAATATCTAAACCTGAAACTTGAGCTGCAATGTTAATAAATGCATTACCACCGTTTGCATCTGTGTCAATTTGCAAATCAGCTAAGTTACGAGATGGAAGTAAATATGCTCCTGCATTATCATAGTTCGCACCAATAACAATACCGTGATTTTCCAGCGTATCACCCGCTATACCATTACCTTGGATAACGATAGCACCAGCAGTTGAAGTACCACCTAGAGATGTAGTCGCTAAACCATCATTATCATGAACAAAAACCTTACCAATTTCGATTTTAGAAATACCGATACCGATATTTAGACCATCTTGACCTGTAGCGGCACTGAGCGAAGCGTCATCCATTGCTTGCATTGCCATCGCATTTGCACTGATTGCCATTGAAGAAACTAAAGCAAGTTTAGTAATAATTTTCATCTTGTTCCTCTCCTAAGAGCTTTATTTTTGTGATACCAATCACTCGATGTTAACTACTGCTTTTTTTATTTTGACCCAGTATTAACATCTATCCTTGAGTGACTTCATTGCCTGAACTAAGTTATATGCGAGTGATTTTTTGATCAACTGCTGTTGGTCGCAATCCATAGCTTACCGATAAACGGTATTTCCTCTATGCGTACACGTACAATGCGGTAAAATAGCCTGAATTTTTTAATCCTATTTGCGTTAGCATGACTCTAAGCCAATCATTTAAAAAGATAATTTGTGATTCAAGCCTCTCTGTATCTCATATACTACAGGCATTGAATGAGCTCACACAGTTAGTCTATTTACAAAATGTCGATGCACCTGTCATTGCTTTTTTACCCGAGCGTTATCAAGTTTTTCAAAAAAAACAGCACTTTTTCTTTCAACGCACACAGGATTTTTGTTATATCCGTGATGACAAAGAAATAGACATTTCCAGTAATATTCAGCCAAGCACAGAACAAAAAGAAGCATCTTTTAGTGGTGGACTCATTGGATTCGTCAGTTATGATTATGCCGCCCAGCAACACGTTCCGGTTCAAATTAAGTCTCAGCCAAGCCTATTTTTAGGGTTATACAGCACTTATCTACAATGGACTGATGCAGGCTGGCTATTTTGCAGTAGTGATTCACAAGCTGAACACATTTATCGCAAAATTGAATCGTATTTATTCCAGCCATCGGCCTTAACCCATCCACTCCAACTCGGGTCGATCTGCCAAGCACGCTGGACTAAAAATCAATACAAGCAAGCCTTTCAGCAAGTACAGGAATACATCAAAGCTGGGGATTGTTATCAAATCAACCTAACACAAGAGTTCACTGCCAAGGCATACGGTCAACTCCTAAGTGCAGTCGAAGCATTTTGGCAATTGACCGATGCACCTTACTCAGGCTATCTCCGTATCGATGATTTTGAACTCTTAAGTTGTTCACCCGAATTGTTTATTGATTTTCAAGCTCATCGAAAAATCATCACCAAGCCGATTAAAGGCACCATGCCGCGCTTTGCAGATCCAGTCTTGGATGAACAATCTAAACAACGCTTGATGGCTTCGGAAAAAGACCAAGCTGAAAATGTGATGATTGTTGATCTACTGCGTAATGATTTGAGTGTTTATGCAGAAACAGGCTCAGTCAAAACACCTAAACTGTTTAATATTGAAAGCTTTAATCAAGTCCATCATATGGTCAGCGAAGTCGAAGCAACACTTAAAGCAGAAGTTCATCCCTTTCATGTGCTACTCTCTGCGCTACCTGGCGGGTCTATTACAGGTGCACCTAAAATTCGAGCAATGCAGATTATTGAAGAGCTGGAAGGTGAGCCACGTGGAGCCTACTGTGGCTCAATGGGTTATTTTAATCTCGATGGTACTGGTTCTTGGAACATTCTGATTCGTTCTATTCAAAAATTCCACGATGAGGTCTCACTTTGGGCTGGCGGTGGAATTACCATTGCATCAGAGTGTGAGGCTGAATACCAAGAATGTTTTGACAAGGTCTCAGCACTTCTTAATTTACTCGATACCTTTGTACAAACGGACACTGAATAGCCTCCAAAATAAAAAAGTGAACCTTCACATTAATGAACGTTCACTTTTCAAAGATCAAAACTGTTGAAAGTTTATTTTAAAATATCATTTTTCAATGTATCGACTAAGCGTTGATTTTGCTGATCAGTTCCAACCGTGATACGTAAAAACTGGTTAATACGCGGTTTATTGAAATAACGCACAATAATGCCTTGTTCACGTAATTCAGCCGCTAATTCACCCGCATCTTTGCTAGGTAATGATGCAAAGATAAAGTTGGCACTTGATGGCAAAACGTTAAAGCCCAGTGCGGTCAGTTGTTCAACCAAATGTTCACGGCTTTGAATCACTTTTTGATTTTGTGCTTCAAAATAAGCTTGATCTTCAAATGAAGCAACCGCAGCGGCAATTGCAAAACGGTCCATCGGATAAGAGTTAAAACTATTCTTCACCGCTTCAAGTGCCGCAATCAAATGCGGTTGAGCAATCGCAAAACCAACACGTAAACCTGCCAATGAGCGAGACTTAGACGTGGTTTGGCACACCACCAAGTTCTCATATTTTTCCACCAAACTGACTGCCGATTCAGCACCAAAGTCTACATAAGCTTCATCAATGACCACTACTGAATTTGGGTTGGCCTGAAGTACTTCCTCAATAGCTGCCAAACCAATATCTATACTGGTTGGTGCATTTGGATTGGTAATAATAATGCCGCCATTGGCTTGCTTATAGTCATCCACCACAATTTCAAAGTCATCATTGAGTGGCAAAATTTTGGTTTTGACCCCAAAGAATTGGCTATAAACAGGATAGAAGCTATAGGTAATATCGGGGTAAAGTAAAGGCAGCTCTTGCACAAAAAAAGCTTTAAAAATATGTGCTAAGACTTCATCTGAACCATTACCGACAAAGACATTTTCAACTGCAACCTTTTGTTGTTTCGCAATCGCCTGCTTTAACGCAGAAGCATCTGGATCTGGATATAAACGCAATACATCTGCAGAGTTTTCCAAAACCGCTTGAACAGCCTCCACCACTTTTGGTGAGGGTGGATATGGGTTTTCATTGGTATTGAGCTTCAATAAATTTTGAATTTTCGGTTGTTCACCTGGCACATACGGTTCTAATTCACGTACTTCAGGACTCCAAAAACGCATTTGTTCTGTAGTAATGTTAAACATTGTCTATCTCATTTATGCACTCAACTTACTTTTATATAAGCCCTCTCCTTCTAGGAGAGGGTTTGGGAGAAGTTTATAATGTCCCAAACTGAATTAAATATTTTCCCCTCTCCTAACCTCCCCCTATGGGAGAGGAACATTCATTACTGAACAAATGAGGGATCTAAATTTATATTATTGATAACGATAACGTGCCGAACGCGCATGCGCATCTAAGTTTTCCTGCTGCGCTAAGATATCCGCGGTTTTCGCCAAAGTTTTCACACCTTGCTCAGAGCACATAATCAAACTTGAACGCTTTTGGAAATCATATACACCCAACGGGGATGAAAAGCGTGCTGTACCTGAAGTTGGTAAAACGTGGTTTGGCCCTGCACAATAGTCGCCGATTGCCTCTGGGGTGTAACGCCCCATGAAGATTGCGCCTGCATGGCGAATATCTTCGGCCATTTCCTGTGCTTCATCTAGGCACAGTTCTAAATGCTCAGGCGCGACTTGATTAATCAGCTCAACGGCTTCAGCGCGGTCTTTCACAAGCACTAATGCGCCACGATTGGCAATCGATGTACGCGCAATCTCTGCTTTAGGTAACGCTTGCAAATGCGCTTCAATAGCCAGTTCTACATCATTTAACAACTGTTCATCTGGTGTAATAAACACTGCTTGTGCCACAGTATCGTGTTCAGCTTGGGACAATAAATCCATTGCCAGCCATTGAGCGTTATTCGCGCCTTCGGCATAAACTAAAATTTCAGACGGCCCTGCAATCATGTCGATACCGACTTGTCCGAATACTGCACGTTTCGCAGCCGCGACAAAACGGTTGCCCGGTCCTGTAATCTTATCCACCGCCGGAATCGTTTCTGTACCATAGGCTAAAGCCGCAACCGCTTGTGCCCCACCAATGGTAAAGACACGGCTGACACCAGCCAAATAAGCAGCTGCTAATACCAAAGGATTCAACTCACCATTCGGTGCAGGTACCACCATAATAATTTCAGGTACACCTGCCACATGCGCAGGCACAGCGTTCATTAACACAGAAGACGGATAAGATGCCAAACCGCCAGGTACATAAATACCAACGCGATCTAAAGGCGTTACTTTTTGCCCAAGTGTGTTCCCTAATGCATCCACATAGGTCCAGCCTTCTTGTTTTTGCGCTTGGTGAAACTCACGAATACGGTTTGCAGCAAGCTCTAACGCCTCGCGGACTTCAGTACTCAAACCCTCAAAAGCAGTTTTTAATTGTTCTTGGGTCAGTTCTAAATCTGAGAATTGATGCGCGGGATGTCGATCGAACTGTTGAGTGAGTTTAAGAACATGAGCATTACCATGCTGACGAACATCAGCGATGATTTGATCTACGGTTTTTAAAAGTTCTGGGTCACTCACGGTTTCAAAAGCCAACAAATCAGCAAAGACTTGTTTAAAGTTCTGATCTTGAGTCGATAAACGTCGCATCAATTTATCCACAATGAAAATAAAGGGAAGCTTTAGTTTACCTTGTTTCCTGTATTTTGTGGGCAACAATCCTCCAGCTAAACACGGAGTGTAATGAAAAATTACTTTTAACTTCATCGGGAAATGAATGTGATCATGATTTTTAAACTAGAATTACCGAATCTGAATAAAAAAAGTCAAAAAAAGATGACCCTCACGGACATAGCCATATGCTTTTCAACGGGAAAATTTAGCCGAATCCAACAGCATTTTTCACAAACCATTACATGGGAAATTGTAGGTGAACAACAGCTGTCAGGTTTTGATCAAGTGCTGAAGCATTGCCAGTCTAACGAGCATTATTTTACGACGGTCGCGCATGAGTTCCATATTCAAGCAATTCATGAAACGGGTCATCATGTGATTGTTCAAGGGGAAGCGCAATTTCATGACGCCAAGCAGACATCCCGAATTTCTGCTTGTGATGTCTATACTTTTAATACTTTAATTCAACTGGCTCAAATTCAATCCTATTGTATTTCAATCCAATAAAAATATTAAAAAATGAGCAGGTACAAAAAAACCGCCACCATCGATAGCGGTTTCTTTCAACAAAAAAGATCAACTTATTTGTTTTTTAACGCTTCACGTTCAGCAACTGCTGTTTCTAACTGTGCAAGAATTGGGTTTAACAATGCTTGCTTACGTTTGAAACTTGCCTTGTTCACGATCAAACGTGAAGACACTTTACAAATTTCTTCCAAAGGTTCTAAACCATTGGCACGTAAAGTATTCCCAGTATCGACCACGTCAACAATGTAATCACCCAAACCCACCAACGGTGCAAGTTCCATTGAACCGTACAACTTAATCACATCGACTTGCTCACCTAAGCTTGCATAGTACTGACGGGTTAAGTTTACGTATTTAGTGGCAATTTTTAAACGCCCTTTGGGACGCTCCATACCAACTTTACCCGCGGTCATCAGTTTACATACTGCGATTTTTAGATCGAGTGGTTCATAAACGTTTTGTGCGCCATGTTCCATAAGCACGTCTTTACCCGCAACACCAATATCCGCCGCACCATTCTCCACATAGGTGGGTACGTCAGAAGCACGTAAAATTAAAATACGGACTTGTTTATGGGTGGTTGGGAAAATTAACTTACGTGACTTATCAGGATCTTCCAGTAAGTTAATTCCAGCCGTTTCAAGTAAAGGCAGGGTTTCTTTTAAAATACGACCTTTACTCAATGCCAATGTTAAACCATGATCAAAATTGCCCATTACGTCAAAATTTGGATCATCGTTTCTCATATCGCTCATGAACTTACTCGCTTAATTTGGGCGCCTATACCTTGTAATTTCGCTTCGACATCTTCATAACCGCGGTCAATATGATAGATACGATCAATCAGCGTCTCACCATCCGCAGCAAGTGCAGCTAACACCAGCGAGAAAGAAGCGCGTAAATCTGTTGCCATCACAGGTGCAGCAGAAAGTTTATCTACACCAGTCACAACAGCATCATTACCTTCGACCTGAATATTGGCACCCATACGTGACAATTCAGGTACGTGCATAAAACGGTTTTCAAAAATCGTTTCAGAAATAGTAGCAAAACCACGACCAATGGCATTGACCGCCATAATTTGTGCTTGCATATCGGTTGGGAAGTCAGGATGTGGAAGCGTTTGGAAACTCACTGCTTTCGGGCGTTTACCCATCATATCCAGTTCAATCCAATCATCACCACGGGTCACTTCCGCGCCCATTTCTTCAAACTTTTCTAAGACCGATTCCATCAAAGTTGGATCCGTATGTGTGGTTTTTACACGACCACCGGTAATGGCCGCAGCAGCCAAATACGAACCTGTTTCAATACGGTCAGCAACTACAGCGTATTCACAGCCATGTAGTTTTTCAACACCTGTTACCACTAAGGTATCTGTGTCTAATCCTTCAATTTTTGCCCCCATCGCGATCAACATTTTCGCAAGGTCAGTAATTTCAGGTTCACGTGCCGCATTACGAATCGTAGTCACACCTTCTGCCAATGCCGCAGCCATTAAGATATTTTCAGTACCACCCACGGTCACCATATCAAAAATAACTTCGCCACCTTTCAGACGGCCATCAACTTTAGCATGTACATAACCCGCTTCAACTTCAATCTCTGCACCTAAAGCTTCTAAAGCTTTTAAGTGTTGATCGACTGGGCGCGAGCCAATCGCACATCCACCTGGCAAAGACACTTTTGCACTACCATAGCGCGCCACCAATGGACCCAGCACTAAAATAGATGCACGCATGGTTTTCACCAGTTCGTACGGTGCAAACTGATTATCCAGCGTTGAGGTATCTGCAGTAACCGTGTCACCTTCGTAGGTCATGGTAATGCCTAGACCACCAATCAACTGCACCAAAGTATTGACATCTTTTAAATGCGGCACGTTGGTAAGCTTGGTTGGAGTTTCAGGCAAAATCATTGCTGCAAGCAACGGCAAGGCAGCATTTTTAGCACCCGAAATACGAACTTCGCCTTCGAGCTTAGTGCCACCTTGAATTAAAAATTTATCCATCTAATTTTAAGCTCCGAATAAGCTTGCTTTACGCCATTCTTCTTTAGTCATTGCACGAATAGTCACCGCATGCACTTCGCCACTTGCGATATAAGAATTTAATGGTGCATAAACAGCTTGCTGACGTGCAACAGGGCGTTTGCCTTCGAATTGGTCGTCGACAATACGTAAGTCAAACTTTCCGCCTTGCCCACTAACTGCAACTTCAGCTTCAGGAAAAGCAGCTTTTAAAATTTCAGTGAGCTGTTCACTATTCATCACAAAGACCTCTTATAGGACCAACGGTGTAAAAACCTGCCATTTTACTATAAATCTGAAAAATAAATCATAAACCCACACACTTTATATATAAAAAAAGAGGTTTTAAAAAACCTCTTTTTGCATAAAAATCAAACTAAATGGCGATCGGTTGGTAAACCTGCTGCATTTTACGGTGCTTATCGAGCTGTCTTTTTAGTTTTTCTGATAATTTTTTAATCGACGTATACATATCATCTGCTGAAGCCTGAGCAAAAAATTCAATGCCCGGTAAACGGATAATTGCTTCTGCAATATGATTGCTACTGCCTTTTTTAGTATGTTTATCGACCTGATGATCCTTGGTTAATTTCACCTGCATACTGTTCACCTGATCAATATGCTTGGTCATTTCTGCAAATTTGCAGCGAATGGTATCTTCAATAGCTGGGGTAATGCTCAAATGATGTCCACGAATTGTTATTTGCATATATCTATCCCTCACCTTCATTAGGATTAATGAGGAAAAACCAAAACGATTTAATGACTGCAAAACAACCAACGCGCATAGAAACATCAAATCATTTTAGCCATTCCTTAAAGAAAAAAGAGGTTCATTATGTTGTCATAATGAACCTCTAGAATAGTCAGATTTTAAATTTTAGATCAAGACTTTTCGTTCAGAAGATGACGGAATATGTAACGATTCACGATACTTCGCCACTGTCCGACGCGCTACATCAATTCCATCGTCTTTTAAAAGATTAGCAATTGCGTTATCTGACAAAGGCTTACGTGCATTCTCTTCAGCAATCAATTTTTTAATCTTGGCACGAATTGCAGTTGAAGATGCTTCACCACCTGAAGTAGTCCCCACATGGCTTGAAAAGAAATATTTCAACTCGAACAAGCCGCGCGGCGTCAGCATATATTTATTGGTGGTCACCCGAGAGACGGTCGACTCATGCAATTCAACTTCTTCTGCAATATCCCGAAGTACCAAAGGCTTCATCCCTTCAGCACCAATTTCTAAAAATGCACGCTGATGTTCAATGATACACGTCGCCACTTTCAGTAAAGTTTTATGGCGTTCATCGACACTTTTAATAAAGTTTTTCGCATCCAACATTTGATTACGTAAGTATTGATTATCTTCACTTTGATCAGCACGCTTAATCATATTGGCATAAAACGAGTTCACACGAAGTTTTGGCATCACATCAGGATTTAAAGCCACTTGCCATTGTTCGTTTTTCTTCATTACCACGACATCAGGAATTTGATAATCCGAGTCTTTATCTTCAAACTCAAGTCCTGGGTGCGCTTTTAGCGTTTTCAATAAATCAACCGCACACTTGAGCTGCTCTTGATTTAAACCTGTTTGTTTAATCAATTTCGCCAGTTCATTGCTGATCAATAGTTCATAGTTTTTCAGCAGATTCATGGCATCATTTCGACACGCGGTCTGCATCGGCAAGGCTTCCAACTGTACCATTAAGCACTCTGCAAGATTCCGCGCCCCAACGCCAAGTGGGTCTAAACGCTGAATATGCTTGAGCACCACAACCACTTCGTCATCTTCGACTTCGTCGTCATAGTCCATGCTGGTTAAAAGATGTTGAACTGAAGTCTTTATTTCTGAAATATCACTGTCTAAAAAACCTTTATCGTCCAACGAGTCAATAATGCAATAAGCAATCAACATATCTACTTGTGAAAAATGCAACAGATTGATTTGCTCAAGCATATGCTCTTTTAAGCCCAAATGACCTTGGCGATTATCTTCTCGCTCTTCAAATTCTGCCGCGCCCAAACTGGTCGGTTGATGGGTATAGACATCATCCCAGTCGGTATCGACGGGTAAATCATCGGGTAAATGGTCGGCGTTGAGTTCGTTGGTTAAATCTTTCTTATCCTGTTCTTGCTCTTGCACACTGGATAAGCTTTCGATAGATGACTGTTCTTCTACTTTTTCTAAGAGCGGGTTACTGTCGAGTTGAATCTGAATTTCCTGTTCAAGTTCAAGGCTCGACAATTGAAGCAATCGAATAGCTTGTTGTAATTGGGGGGTTAACGACAAAGAGTTCGAAACTTTCAATCCAACCGATAACTTCATAAAACCCTACTCATCAATACAACTATTTTTAAAGCACGCTTTACAAGCAATTTCTGTGCCGTTTTATTTTTTATAGCATAGAAAATTCAAAAAACCTACATTTTTTGAGCAGATTGTTTTTCATTTTCTGTCTAGTTTTAGACTTTATGGATGTCTTAATGCATATCAATTATTGAAAAGGCTCATTAAAACCCTCACACAGTTAGAAATTACACGAAACACTACATCGGCTACTTTCACTTACTTACAAGAGTCCGTTAAATCAAAACATCTGAATCATGCTGCTTTGTTAGGCTAAAGCATAGACATTTTTTAGGGGGTTTATATGACTCAAAAAGTATTGTTCATAACCTCAAATGTAGGCGTAGAGCATGATGAGCTAATTCATCCTCTCCATTTTCTACAGTCCAAAGGCATAGAATGCATTCATGCTGCCATAGAGGCTAGCGATGTTCGAACTGTCAAAATGGACTCAGACTCGGCAGCAAGCTATCCTCCAGACGTCGATTTGGATCATGTTCATTATGACGACTACGACTTGCTGATTATCCCCGGCGGTGCAGTTAATACTGATCTATTACGCCAACATCCCAAAGCGCTCGAAATTATCCAGAGTTTTAGCAAACAAGCCAAACCGATAGCTGTGATTTGTTATGCGCCTTGGGTTTTGATTAATGCTGAACGGATTCAAGCTAAACATCTGACTTCGCATCAAAGTATACGACTCGATCTGGAAAATGCAGGTGCTATATGGGTCGATGAAGCCGTTCACACATGTAATGCAGGTGGTTGGACACTCATCAGTTCACGTAATCCAGAAGATCTTCCCACTTTTAATCAAGTGATATTGAAAGAACTTGAATCCAATTCGTCCGTTTAAGACCCCATAAAAACAAAAGAGCCTGATATTGAGCAGGCTCTTTTATTTATCTTTAAAAGTTACAGGCTTTTTAAGTATTCAATAATTTCTACTTGTTCTGCCATTTCAGCCAGTTGAAGCGCAGTGTATTCACCTTTGTAGTAGACATTCGCACCTTTTTCAACCAATAGTTTCACGACTTCTAGATAGCCATTTTCAGCCGCTGCTTGAAGTGCGCTATAGCCTTCATCATCGGTCGAGTTCACATCTACACCATTGGCGAGACTTTTTTCTACTTCAGCGAGTTCACCTAAAGAAGCCCAATACACCAGTTCAGGTAAATGCAGTTCATCATCGTTTTCAGGAATTGGGGAGAATGAGTTGAGTTTCATAGCAAATATCTCATAATAAATTAAGATGAAAAATCAAAAATACACAATGATGACTTTCTGGCACGCATATTGAATTAAAGCCATCTACTTTTCGCTTTCCTTATATTGCAGAAGAATAGACTTAGCAATTGTTTGGCCTTGCTGCTTTTGCGCTGAATCTAATATCTGATCAAAATTTTTCAGATTCAGCTTTGCCTCAGAATTGCCACTTTCTGCAGCTAAATAAATCCATGCATACCCAATAATAAAATCTTTTTTTATACCTAGGCCTTGCGCATATAGAAGTCCAATCTCATTATAAGCAGGAGTATGAAATTGTTCAGCTGATTTCAAATACCATAAGAGCGCTTTAGGAAAACTTTGTTGAACATATTCCCCTTTTCTATACATTTGCCCTAAATTAAATTGAGACTGCGCATCGCCTACTTGAGCAGCTTTAATCTGATATTCCCAAGATTTTTCCATATCCTTTTTAACACCTTCCCCTTTTGAATACATAACAGCTAAATTCGAAAGAGAAAGCGCATAATTTTGATTTGCAGACTGTGTAAATAACGCGGCAGATTTGGCTAAATTCTTTTTAACGCCATATCCTTGATAGTACATGCTTGCTAAATAATGGATTGCTTGAACATCTCCTCTATCTGAGGATTTTTCAAACTCTTTAACAGCCAATGTATAATTTTTCTTAGAATACGCTGTTAAACCGTCCTCTACGGAACAAAATGCCGAACTTGAGAAACAAAGAAAATTTAAAAATACTAAGATGCTTATATTCTTCATTTAATCCAGATCCTGAATTCATTAGTTTTTGATTGAGTTTCAATACTTTTTAAAATTTAATCCGCATATAAAAAGCATCCTGACCATTTAGATCAGGGTATTTAGGAATAATAGGCTGATGATGATTTACTTGCAGATGAGCCACCCCGCCAGTGCCAGCACAGCTAAAATTTTTCACCTCGAAAATCCAGAAAAATTAAATTTTTCCATTAATACAATGGTAATGCATTCTCGATCAAATTTTAACAGAACTGAATTCCTGGCATTGCCTTTTGCCCGCATGCGATCAGCAATAATGCAAAAAAACCCCCAATAACTGGAGGCTTCTTTTATCAATTTCTGCCTTAAGCCTTGGCCGCCGCTGGCGAACCAGACTTAAGCTTTTCGGATTCATCCTCATGCATAATCAGTGCAACCGCAATAGCAGTAATCAACACAGGTAAACCCACTGCAATAAAGTTAAAGTGTGCAGGCAAATTCATTCCCAACAAACTACCAATTAAAATTGGTCCAATGATTGCACCCATACGACCAATCGCAGACGACCAACCAATCCCAGTTGAACGAACAGCAAGCGGATAATACTGGGCGACATAGCTATAAAGAAGCATTTGCGAACCGATCGATGCACCACCCGCCAAGAATACTAAAATATATAAAAGGAATTGATTAGATTGAAAGCCCATCAAGCTCATTACAACAGCACCCATCATGCCCAAGCACATCAGCACAGGTTTCAAATGGAAGCGATCGGCTAAAACTCCTCCCCCCACAATACCAATCACAGCACCAATATTCATCACCATCATAAACATCAAGCTATTGTCCATTGAGTAGCCTGCTGCCATCATTAACTTCGGCAACCAACTGCTTAAAGCATACATAGTCAGTAAGCAGGTGAAGAACGCCACCCAAAACAACAAGGTATTTACCGCACGACCACGTTTAAATAAGCTCACAACATTTGCAGATTCTGGCACATCAACCTGATGCAACTCAAAAGTTGTATCTTCTTTTACTGTCACCGTTGGTGCTAAACGACGAACAATTTTACGTGCTTCCGCCTGACGGTTTTGTTGCACAATAAAAGTCAAAGACTCGGGCAAAAACTTCCAAATAACAGGTAACAACAACAAAGGAATACCTGCAATAAAGAACATAATTTGCCAACCAAAACTTGGAGTAAACCACGCACCTAACAATGCAGCCATTACACCACCCACGGCATAACCACTAAACATTGTGGTTACTAAAGTACTACGCATTTTTTGTGGTGCATACTCAGATGTCAGCGCAACAAGGTTTGGCATTACCCCACCAATTCCAAGTCCCGCAAGGAAACGTAAAACCGCAAATTCTGTTGGGTTTGATGCAAAACCACCTGCACAGGTAAACCCGCTAAAAAGCACGATACAAATCATAATGACTTTTTTACGGCCAATTTTATCCGCCAAAGAGCCAAATATCATTGCACCAAACATCATGCCTGCTAAAGCGGTACTTGCAAGCATACCCGCCTGTACAGCACTTAAGCCCCAGTCTTCCATTAATAATGGCAATACCACACCATTAATTGCCAAGTCATAACCATCAAATAAAATAATTAGCAAACACCAAGCAACAACTTGAAAATGGAAACCCGAAATTTTGCACGATCAATAATATCATTCACATTCACTGCTTTAGCTGACATTATTCACCTCCTATGAGCTATTGTTTCATTGCACTTTAACTAGCACCCTTCAGTTTTTATAATGTGCTAATTCAGCCCAAACAGAAGTCATTCACCAAAGTAATTTGGTGTTATATTCACACAATTTATAGTGATATAAAAATTCAACATTAGTCTAAATAAATGATTTAATTCGCATTAAAAATAAATAAAACCAACCATTAACACTTGTCTTTCTGATATGAAATAAAATAATAATTAACAATAAAGGCCTAATTTAAATTAGATAAAAATATAGTATTTAGTTGATAGTAAAAATTAACTGATAGTAAAAAAGAAAAATAAGTATAGAAAGGTTCATTTAAATAATAACGCAGATTCAAATCCCAAGTGCGACACATTTGTAGTTAGTTGAAAAAGTTAGGTGTATTCGTAGAATCATTGGACTTTTTCAACTCGCAATTGGAAAGCACACAATGAAGAAATACACCCAACTTTCTCAAGATGAAAGATACGAAATTTATGCTACTTTGAAAAGTAAAAGTTCAATCGCTACCCTTGCTCGGGAGTTAGGGCGTTCACGATCAACCATCTACCGTGAATTAAAAAGAAATACTGGACAACGTGGATATAGAGCTCAACAGGCAGCTAAATTTGCAAGTCAAAGACGGTACCGTCCTTCATCACCCATGACAGCGTTTGCCTTCGCTTATATTGATTATTTGATTGGCTTGGACTGGTCACCAGAACAAATTTCAGGTGCTTTAACACAACGCTGTTGGCTGGATGTACCTTCACATGAGTGGATTTACCAGTACATTTATCAAGATAAATCAAAAGGCGGTAAACTCCATCTACACTTAAGGCATCAGAAGAAATATCGAAAACGAGGTTACAAAAACACGGATCGTAGGGGTCAAATCATTGATAAAACAAGTATTCATTGCCGAGACCAGGTCATTGATCAACGACAGGCGGTAAACTCCATCTACACTTAAGGCATCAGAAGAAATATCGAAAACGAGGTTACAAAAACACGGATCGTAGGGGTCAAATCATTGATAAAACAAGTATTCATTGCCGAGACCAGGTCATTGATCAACGACAACGTTTAGGAGATTTCGAAGGTGACACGGTGATTGGTAAACATCATAAAGGTGCTTTATTAACTCTCGTTGATCGAAAGAGCCTGTACGTACATATTGTTCATTTAGGGTCAACGAGAGCATCCTCTCAAACGATTACTTGTGCATTAGATCGTTTACAGATGAGCCATGCTTATAGTGTGACATTTGATAATGGCAAGGAATTTTCCGAACACAAAAGAATTACTGATGCTGGCATAGATACGTATTTTGCTGATCCTTACAAGTCTATTCAGCGAGCTAGAAATGAAAATACGAATGGTTTAATCCGGCAATATCTGCCAAAATCGTCATCGTTTGATGACGTGTCAAACGAACAAATAGAGCAGATAGAATTTACACTCAACCATCGTCCTAGAAAAACACTAGGTTGGCATACACCGAGTGAAGTTATGGCTGGTTTTTATACTGTTGCACTTGCCGCTTGAATCCGCCTAATTATGACTATTTAGGATGTTTTATTTAATTACGATAAATCTCAATTAGACGATTGATTCGTTCATTTTTTATTATTTCACACATAAAAAAATCCCCCTCAGCGATTAGCGGAGGGGGATTTAGAATTAATGAGCTGGCGATGACTTACTCTCACATGGATAACTCCACACTACCATCAGCGCTAAGAGGTTTCACTTCTGAGTTCGGGAAGGGATCAGGTGGTTCACTCTTGCTATTGTCGCCAGCACAACTGTTTATGACTATTCGTTGGGTCTAACCTCAGAGCAGTGCTCTTCGTGCCTAACTTTCATCAAATGAGTTATTAACAGGTATATTTGAGTTGGATATTTTATCTAGCTTTATAACTAAATCAAGTTGTTTGCAGTGATTTGAACCACAACACCAACTGTTTGGGTGTTGTATAGTCAAGCCTCACGAGCAATTAGTATTGGTCAGCTTCACATATCACTATGCTTCCACATCCAACCTATCAACGTCGTAGTCTTCAACGGCTCTTTAGAGGACATAAAGTCCTAGGGAAATCTTATCTTGAGGTAGGCTTCCCGCTTAGATGCTTTCAGCGGTTATCCCTTCCGAACATAGCTACCCGGCGATGCGACTGGCGTCACAACCGGTACACCAGAGGTTCGTCCACTCTGGTCCTCTCGTACTAGGAGCAGATCCTCTCAAATTTCCAACGCCCACGGTAGATAGGGACCGAACTGTCTCACGACGTTCTAAACCCAGCTCGCGTACCTCTTTAAATGGCGAACAGCCATACCCTTGGGACCTGCTTCAGCCCCAGGATGAGATGAGCCGACATCGAGGTGCCAAACACCGCCGTCGATATGAACTCTTGGGCGGTATCAGCCTGTTATCCCCAGAGTACCTTTTATCCGTTGAGCGATGGCCCTTCCATACAGAACCACCGGATCACTAAGACCTACTTTCGTACCTGCTCGACTTGTGGGTCTCGCAGTTAAGCGCGCTTTTGCCTTTATACTCTACGCGTGATTTCCGACCACGCTGAGCGCACCTTCGTACTCCTCCGTTACTCTTTAGGAGGAGACCGCCCCAGTCAAACTACCCACCAGACATGGTCCTCGTCCCGGATAACGGGACAGAGTTAGAACCTCAATATTACCAGGGTGGTATTTCAAGATTGGCTCCACCGAAACTAGCGTCTCGGTTTCAAAGCCTCCCACCTATCCTACACAAGTAAGATCAAAGTTCAATGTCAAGCTGCAGTAAAGGTTCACGGGGTCTTTCCGTCTAGCCGCGGGTACACCGCATCTTCACGGCGAATTCGATTTCACTGAGTCTCTGCTGGAGACAGCGCCCCCATCATTATGCCATTCGTGCAGGTCGGAACTTACCCGACAAGGAATTTCGCTACCTTAGGACCGTTATAGTTACGGCCGCCGTTTACTGGGGCTTCGATCAAGAGCTTCGCTTACGCTAACCCCATCAATTAACCTTCCAGCACCGGGCAGGCATCACACCCTATACGTCCACTTTCGTGTTTGCAGAGTGCTATGTTTTTAATAAACAGTTGCAGGGGCCTGGTTTCTGTGGCTGCTCTCAGCTCAGGAAGCAAGTTCCATCACCAAAAGCAGCGTACCTTCTCCCGAAGTTACGGTACCATTTTGCCTAGTTCCTTCAGCAGAGTTCTCTCAAGCGCTTTGGTCTACTCGACCTGACCACCTGTGTCGGTTTCGGGTACGATTCCTGTGTAACTGAAGCTTAGAGACTTTTCCTGGAAGCATGGTATCAGCCACTTCACTGTACAAGTACAGCTTGCTATCAGTTCTCAGCATAGAGCACCCCGGATTTGCCTAAGATGCATGCCTACAACCTTCCACCTGGACAACCAACGCCAGGCTGACTTAACCTTCTCCGTCCTCTCATCGCATTACACAGAAGTATTGGAATATTAACCAATTTCCCATCGACTACGCCTCTCGGCCTCGCCTTAGGGGTCGACTCACCCAGCCCCGATTAACGTTGGACTGGAACCCTTGGTCTTTCAGCGTGCGAGTTTTTCACTCGCATTGTCGTTACTCACGTCAGCATTCGCACTTCTGATACCTCCAGCATACTTCTCAATACACCTTCATCGGCTTACAGAACGCTCCCCTACCACTTGCAATAAATTGCAAATCCGCAGCTTCGGCATATAGTTTTAGCCCCGTTACATCTTCCGCGCAGGCCGACTCGACTAGTGAGCTATTACGCTTTCTTTAAAGGGTGGCTGCTTCTAAGCCAACCTCCTAGCTGTCTATGCCTTCCCACATCGTTTCCCACTTAACTATAATTTTGGGGCCTTAGCTGGCGGTCTGGATTGTTTTCCTCTTGACTACGGACGTTAGCACCCGCAGTCTGTCTCCCGGATAGTACTCATTGGTATTCGGAGTTTGCATCGGTTTGGTAAGTCGGGATGACCCCCTAGCCGAAACAGTGCTCTACCCCCAATGGTATTCGTCCGAGGCGCTACCTAAATAGCTTTCGGGGAGAACCAGCTATCACCGAGTTTGATTAGCCTTTCACCCCTATCCACAAGTCATCCCCTGGCTTTTCAACGACAGTGGGTTCGGTCCTCCAGTTAGTGTTACCCAACCTTCAACCTGCTCATGGATAGATCACCCGGTTTCGGGTCTACACCCAGCAACTAAACGCCCTATTAAGACTCGATTTCTCTACGGCTCCCCTATGCGGTTAACCTCGCTACTGAATGTAAGTCGCTGACCCATTATACAAAAGGTACGCAGTCACCGAACAAGTCGGCTCCCACTGCTTGTATGCATGCGGTTTCAGGATCTATTTCACTCCCCTCACAGGGGTTCTTTTCGCCTTTCCCTCACGGTACTGGTTCACTATCGGTCAGTCAGGAGTATTTAGCCTTGGAGGATGGTCCCCCCATATTCAGACAAGGTTTCACGTGCCCCGCCCTACTCGACATCATCATATCAGCCCTTTCGTGTACAGGACTATCACCCACTATGGTTGCACTTCCCAGAGCATTCCACTAAAACTGATATGACTTAATGGGCTTTTCCCCGTTCGCTCGCCGCTACTGAGGGAATCTCAATTGATTTCTTTTCCTAAGGGTACTGAGATGTTTCACTTCCCCTCGTTCGCCTCGTATGACTATGTATTCATCATACGATACCTGCCTTATGACAGGTGGGTTTCCCCATTCAGAAATCTCCGGATCACAGGATATTTGCCGCCTCCCCGGAGCTTATCGCAGGCTATTACGTCTTTCATCGCCTCTGACTGCCAAGGCATCCACCACATGCACTTAATTACTTGACTATACAACCCCAAACAGTCGTTAATCCCTACAAGTAGGATTAAGACAGTCTATGATGATTTCTCATCACTTCCTTACAGTTTGTTGCTCTGTGTACTTAAACACTGTACAGCTTCAATTCAATTCACATACCAAAACGCTTGATTCAGTTAATTTCGCTAGTAACTCATTTCTTCAACCTTCATCAATCAGTAATAAATCACTGTTAATGTCGATCTTAAAAACGAGTATGAACAAATTATTTCAACTCAAATATATTCTGTTAATGATTTTTCCAGCCTTCGTCAGGTCAGGAAACTGTGATAAATCACAGAAGTTAATAAGTTATCTACTTACTAATTTCTGTAATCCAACCTATCTGCGCGAAGCATAGCTTCTTGCTTAAATTTCAAGGAAAAGCCTTAAAGCAGTGCTTTAAGTTTTCTTGTCTTGAAATTTGGTGGAGACTAGGAGAGTCGAACTCCTGACCTCCTGCGTGCAAAGCAGGCGCTCTACCAACTAAGCTAAGTCCCCAGCTTATCAATAAGTCAATGTCTCTGTTTTTCTGTATTCAGCATTTAATAATGCTTGTTAGTCAGATTTGGTGGGTCTGACAAGACTTGAACTTGTGACCCCACGCTTATCAAGCGTGTGCTCTAACCAACTGAGCTACAGACCCTCAGATACATCGTCATGAAGAACAACTTGTTGTGGATTCTTACCAATCGTCAATCTTTCGTTAAGGAGGTGATCCAGCCGCAGGTTCCCCTACGGCTACCTTGTTACGACTTCACCCCAGTCATCGGCCACACCGTGGTAAGCGTCCTCCTTGCGGTTAGACTACCTACTTCTGGTGCAACAAATTCCCATGGTGTGACGGGCGGTGTGTACAAGGCCCGGGAACGTATTCACCGCGGCATTCTGATCCGCGATTACTAGCGATTCCGACTTCATGGAGTCGAGTTGCAGACTCCAATCCGGACTACGATCGGCTTTTTGAGATTAGCATCCTATCGCTAGGTAGCAACCCTTTGTACCGACCATTGTAGCACGTGTGTAGCCCTGGTCGTAAGGGCCATGATGACTTGACGTCGTCCCCGCCTTCCTCCAGTTTGTCACTGGCAGTATCCTTAAAGTTCCCGGCTTAACCCGCTGGCAAATAAGGAAAAGGGTTGCGCTCGTTGCGGGACTTAACCCAACATCTCACGACACGAGCTGACGACAGCCATGCAGCACCTGTATGTAAGTTCCCGAAGGCACCAATCCATCTCTGGAAAGTTCTTACTATGTCAAGACCAGGTAAGGTTCTTCGCGTTGCATCGAATTAAACCACATGCTCCACCGCTTGTGCGGGCCCCCGTCAATTCATTTGAGTTTTAGTCTTGCGACCGTACTCCCCAGGCGGTCTACTTATCGCGTTAGCTGCGCCACTAAAGCCTCAAAGGCCCCAACGGCTAGTAGACATCGTTTACGGCATGGACTACCAGGGTATCTAATCCTGTTTGCTCCCCATGCTTTCGTACCTCAGCGTCAGTATTAGGCCAGATGGCTGCCTTCGCCATCGGTATTCCTCCAGATCTCTACGCATTTCACCGCTACACCTGGAATTCTACCATCCTCTCCCATACTCTAGCTTCCCAGTATCGAATGCAATTCCTAAGTTAAGCTCAGGGATTTCACATCCGACTTAAGAAGCCGCCTACGCACGCTTTACGCCCAGTAAATCCGATTAACGCTCGCACCCTCTGTATTACCGCGGCTGCTGGCACAGAGTTAGCCGGTGCTTATTCTGCGAGTAACGTCCACTATCCTAGAGTATTAATCTAAGTAGCCTCCTCCTCGCTTAAAGTGCTTTACAACCAAAAGGCCTTCTTCACACACGCGGCATGGCTGGATCAGGCTTTCGCCCATTGTCCAATATTCCCCACTGCTGCCTCCCGTAGGAGTCTGGGCCGTGTCTCAGTCCCAGTGTGGCGGATCATCCTCTCAGACCCGCTACAGATCGTCGCCTTGGTAGGCCTTTACCCCACCAACTAGCTAATCTGACTTAGGCTCATCTATTAGCGCAAGGTCCGAAGATCCCCTGCTTTCCCCCGTAGGGCGTATGCGGTATTAGCATTCCTTTCGGAATGTTGTCCCCCACTAATAGGCAGATTCCTAAGCATTACTCACCCGTCCGCCGCTAGGTCAGGTAGCAAGCTACCTTTCCCCGCTCGACTTGCATGTGTTAAGCCTGCCGCCAGCGTTCAATCTGAGCCATGATCAAACTCTTCAGTTAAAAATCATTAGTAGCTTATGGCTACAAATCTTGGCTCATCAATTTTCTGACAAATATTTCTCAAATAAACTTCGAGTAATTTTTACCATTCAATCAATGAAATATTTTCGATCGATCAATCAGTAAAAATCCACACAAGTTGTTCTTCATAATCTCTTAATGATCTTCTTACTGATTCGTCATCAGCAAGCTAGGTCGGCCATACTACTCTCTTTCAAGAAGAAGTCAACTGGTTTTGTTAATTATTTTTAAACTTATTCAAGACTTCCAGATTCTACCGCTTGGGCTAAATCCTTGTTTCTCAACAAGTTTTAATCAACATCACCGCCGATGGATGTGCATTCTACAGCATTTCTAATCCCTTGCAACACCTTTTTCTATTATTTCATTTCAAGCGCATATTTTTTGGTCAAAAATGTGATTTTTGTCGATTATTAAAGCAATTTTAACCATCACTGTTTATTTTTCGTTAAAATAGGGTCACTTTAGCTGCCAAGCAAAATGAATAATGACAGCTTTTAAATACAAAATTTATTTAACCCTCTTGTCCTGTTTAATGATTTCTCAGGTACAGGCACAACCACAACTAAATCTCCCGGCAACCACATTGACGATTTTGAGCTATGTACGTTGGAATACTCCCAATCCCATTTCTTTATGCATTTTAAATAACAACCAATTATCCAATCAGTTCATTCAAGTCAATCAGCAACTCAAGAGTGCGTATCAAATTCAAGCGGTCAGTTTGTCTGAATTGAATAAGGTTATGTGCAATGCTGTTTTTTTCTCAACCTACACACCACGTGAAGAGCAAAATATTATAAATAACCTAAAAGATGCTCCTCTGACTTTTAGCTCTAACAATACTGAATGCGAATTAGGTAGCGCATTTTGCTTATATCAAAACAAAACGCGAACTTCCTTTAAGGTAAACTTGGCCAGCCTGTCCCAGTCCCAAGCACGTGTAGATCCACGTGTTTTATTATTAGCAAAATCTACGGAGCCTTAAGTCAATGTTTCGTAAAAGCTCTAACACCTCCCTACAAAAAATTTTTAGTCAGTCTCAATTGCTGATTTTTGCTCTTACTCTTGGAATTTGTAGTTTAATCTTCGTGGTGATTTCCATCTACACCATGAATACCTACGCCAAGCAAAGCCTTAATATTTTTAGCGCAACCTTAAGTGAGCAAATTCAACCTGCTGTCATTTTCAATGATTCTATTACACTACAGCAAACACTGAACAATCATATTCAGCAATATCCAATTCGCGCTATTCAAGTCATCAACCTACAAGGGAAACCACTGGCCGAAGCATACAAACCTACACCTGAGTTTGCATGGATGGAAAATCTGTTTGATAAGGTCTTCTTTAAACACCCTGTGACACGCACCATCAAACATCAAAATAACCAGTACGGGACATTGATCATTTACGGTAGTGCCACTCAACTCATGAGCTTTTTCTTTCAGCTCTTGATTTGTCTCTCCGCTGGGATTTTTGTCATCCTACTGATTATGTTGTGGTTGGTACATTCAACATATCAAAAGGTGATGTACTCGATTCAACCCATGGTCAATACCGTTGAAAGCCTTAATCTTGATACCCAATATCAAGCACGTCTCCCATCATCCCCCATTTATGAATTTCGCGTCATCAGTGGTGCATTTAATAATTTATTAGACAAGGTGCAACGTACCAATGAAAAGCTACAAAGTGAAAACTCTCAATTATCACATCAAGCGTTGCATGATCAATTAACTGAACTCCCGAATCGTCATTATTTTTACAATATTTTGTTCAATCAATTTGAGCACCCTGAGAAAAACCAGACCGCTCTCTTTTTTATCGACAACAATAACTTTAAAAACATTAATGATGTTTATGGGCACTTAGCAGGTGATGCCGTGCTCAAAGAAATGGCCCAACGTTTGAAAAAGAATGTCAGAAGCCACGATGTGGTTGCTCGCTTAGGTGGTGATGAATTTTCAATTCTACTCCGCAATATCAAACACTATGATCATTTAGAACTAATTTGCGAGCATTTAATCGAATGCAGTAAAGCACCATTATCTTTTGATCAACAACAGATTCATTTTAGTTTCAGTATTGGCGTTGCTTTCTCAAAATGTGCAACAACGCCTGAAGATTTGATTGCTGAAGCAGACAATGCGATGTATAAAGCCAAAAACTTAGCTCAAGGGTGGTACATAACACCTTGCCTAAATCCTGATCAGGAATCCTCATGTTAAAACATCTTTGTAAATTTATGCTTATCGCAGGTCTTATTACTGCTTTATCTGGCTGCCTTAGTTTAGGGCACCTCAACTATAAACAAGCGCGCATGCTGAAGAAACAAGGCTTTACCCTGACCGAAGAAGGCTGGACGCTGAGACTGCCTGAAAAATTATTGTTCGGCTTTGACCAATCCGATATTCAAGCCTCTCAAAAACCCGCACTCGAAGCGCTTTCTAAACAGCTACAGCAATACAATTTAAATAAAATTAAAGTGGTTGGACATACAGATAATATTGGTGACCCAAGCTACAACCAAACACTCTCGGAGAAACGCGCATCAACGGTTAGCCAGATTTTTATCGAAACAGGGTTTAAAACTCAAAATATTCAGAGCATGGGTCGCGGTGCATCACAACCTCTGGTAGAAAATAGCAGCGAGGAAAATCGAGCGCTGAATCGTCGTGTGAATATTATTATTCCTTAAGCATTTATGTTTTATCTTTAGCCTTCGTCACGAAGGCTTTTTTATGTACTTTACTAAATTTCAGGCATAAAAAAACCGCTTAATGCGGTATCTTTATCTCGACCATTTCAATAAATGGTCGGAGCAGTAGGATTCGAACCTACGACCCCCTGGTCCCAAACCAGGTGCACTACCAGGCTGTGCTATGCTCCGATTTCAACTTTTTAAAGTTGGGGTGAATGACGGGATTCGAACCCGCGACAACTGGAATCACAATCCAGGGCTCTACCAACTGAGCTACATCCACCATAACGTGTCGGTTCTTAATACCAAGCTACCTAATGGCGCGCCTGACAGGATTCGAACCTGTGACCATCCGCTTAGAAGGCGGATGCTCTATCCAACTGAGCTACAGGCGCATGACCAATAATACGAGGTATTATGGATAACCTTGCCTTGAAGAATTGGTCGGAGCAGTAGGATTCGAACCTACGACCCCCTGGTCCCAAACCAGGTGCACTACCAGGCTGTGCTATGCTCCGATTCATCTCAGCTTTTGTATCGAACATCTCGTTCGGTACGGTGTGCATTCTAGGCGCGACGCTTGATAACGTCAACACCTATATTTAAAAAAAATAAAAAAATCACGTCAAATGTATATTAATCAAGCGTTTCAAGCATTTTTTATACAAATTTTACCGTTTTAGCGATGCACTGAAATCCAACATGCGATCTAAAGGTAATTTCGCACGCTCAGCAAGTACCGGGTCTACAAATATTTCCTGATCGCCACGCTGTAATACCTCTAAAATACCATCCAGCTCATTCATTGCCATCCACGGACAATGTGCACAAGAACGACAGGTTGCACCCTCTCCGGCTGTTGGTGCTTCAACCAAAATTTTGTTGGGCACTGCTTGTTGCATTTTGTAGAAAATACCCCGATCGGTTGCCACAATCAGTCGTTCATTGGGTAAGGTTTGTGCCGCTTTAATCAGTTGCGACGTACTTCCAACGGCATCAGCAACATCTACCACCGATTCAGGCGACTCAGGATGTACCAGCACCGCAGCATCAGGATAAAGCGCTTTCATTTGCGCGATGCCACGTGCACGGAATTCTTCATGCACAATACATGCACCATCCCAAAGCAACATGTCTGCGCCTGTTTTCTTTTGGATATAACGGCCTAAATGCTGATCAGGCGCCCAAATAATCTTTTCACCTAAACTGTCTAGATGCTCAATAATTTCGACCGCACAACTTGAGGTCACCACCCAATCAGCACGGGCTTTAACGGCTGCTGAAGTGTTGGCATAGACCACTACTGTATGGTCTGGATGGGCATCACAAAACTGACTAAATTCTTCAACAGGACAGCCCAAATCTAAAGAACATGTGGCCTCTAAAGTTGGCATCAGAATGGTTTTATTCGGTGATAAAATTTTTGAGGTTTCACCCATAAATTTAACGCCCGCCACCACCAAGGTTGATGCTGGATGATCACGACCAAAGCGGGCCATTTCCAATGAATCAGAAACACATCCGCCACTTAACTCGGCCAATTCCTGCACTTCAGGATCGCAATAGTAGTGCGCCACCAATACCGCATCGCGCTTTTTCAACTCGTCCAAGATTAAAGCAAATTTTTCTTGCTTCAGTTCTTCACTGAGCTTTGAGTCTTTGGTTTCACCCAAACGGTCCAAATGCGCCTGCACAATTGATTTTGCGTCATTGGCAATTAAATTGGTCGCATTGTTCATCATTCATTCATCCCTTCATGCTTGTCGGCAAGCAAGTCCCGCACTTAATTTATTGGCCAAATGGCTTCTCGGCTTTTGACCAATCATTCAAAAGTTCTTATGGTAAAAAAGCCTCCAAAGGAGGCTTTTTTTAAACTCGTTAAGATTAAGAACGATAATCCGCATTAATCTTTACATAGTCATAAGATAAGTCACAGGTATACACTGTGTCTTTCGCTGCCCCGCGTCCTAGATCTACACGAATGGTCATTTCAGCTTGTGACATTACACGAGCACCTTCCGCTTCCGTGTAATCGGCAGCCGCGCCACCATCCTTACAGATTTGCACATCATCTAACCAAACTTGGATTTTTTCAACATCTAAATTTTTAACCCCAGCATAACCAATCGCAGCCAAGATACGTCCCCAGTTCGGATCTGACGCAAAAATCGCGGTTTTAACCAAAGGTGAATGCGCAATACTATAAGCAATATCACAGCATTCTTGCGTGTCATACCCACCTTCAACAGCAACCGTAATAAACTTGGTTGCACCTTCACCATCACGCACAATTAGTTGTGCAAGACGTTTCATCATACGCGTGAGTACATCTAGCACTACGGTATAGCGTGCATCTTGGGTTGAGCTAATTTCAACACCACCCGCTTGACCCGTAGCCGCAAAGATACAGGAGTCATTGGTTGAAGTATCACCATCAATGGTAATTCGGTTGAAAGAAACATTCACCGTTTCGCTCAACAGTTGCTGAACCAACTCGCGGCTAAGAGGGGCATCGGTTGCAACATAGCCCAACATCGTTGCCATGTTGGGACGAATCATGCCTGCACCCTTAGAAATACCCGTCATGGTATACGTGATGCCATCCAACTCGAATTGCTCAGATGCGCCTTTCGGTGTGGTGTCAGTCGTCATAATCCCAGTAGCAGCAGCATCCCAAGCATCAGCACTCAAACTATTTAATGCAGACTGTAAACCATTTAACAAACGCTCCAACGGCAATTGTTCACCAATCACCCCTGTTGAAAACGGTAACACTTCCGTTGCTTGCACACCAGCAAGCTCAGCCAATTTTGCACAAGTACGCTCAGCATTCAGCATGCCCGTCTTGCCTGTACCGGCATTGGCATTACCAGTGTTAATAATGAGGTAACGCGGATTCGCCACCTGTAAGTGCGCTTTTGACACATGCACGGGCGCCGCACAGAACGCATTTTGAGTGAAAACACCCGCAACGTTCGTTCCTTCAGCAAATTCGAAAATGACAAGATCACGTCGGTTCTGATAGCGCACATAAGCTTCAGCCGTTCCGATTCTCACCCCTTTCACCACGTGCATTTGTGGCATTGATACGTCACCTACTGGCATTTTAAACGTCCAATTCATTTGTTAGAAAAAACACAGCTTATTAGAATTTTCAGAAAAAATCGAGCAGAAGACTTTGTTTGCTTTAACTTTTCAATGCACACTCATTTTTGACATAAAAAAACCAATCCGAAGATTGGTTTTATGCAGCAGCATTTGATTAATTTGAAGCAAGCTGTGCTGAGCTAGACAAAAGCGCTTGTTTAGCATTTTCTTGACTTACAGGAGAAAGCGCTGGATTTGAAGCCACAATACGATTCACCGTTGCTGCATTTACAGGAGCAATAGCAGCCGTTTGCAGAACTACTGGGCGTTGATTTGGGTTGGCAAAGGTATAACGAATCCCTGTACGCGGACTTTGTACCGTAATATTGCCATTGGCTTGTGCCGCAGGTGCTGTAGTTGCACCGCGCGCTTGTTGAACTTTAGCTGCGGTAGTGGTATCTGCAAATGCAAAAGTTGGAAGCGCTAAAGCTACAATCATGATTGGTTTTAATACTTTTTTCATTGTCTTTCCACTTTAGAGGTTTAGATGATGAGCAACTAAATAGCATTTAATGCCTAACACTGCAAATGCTATTCACATTATGCAACGCTTTAGCTGTAATCAGAATCGTATTTGGATTGATCTTAACGTCAATTTTTCAGTCATGCCAATAAAAAGCAGAACCGAAGTTCTGCTTTTTCACTCGTTCACAGTTTAGATTTTACCGTGACACTGTTTATATTTTAGGCCTGAACCACATGGGCAAGGCGCGTTACGACTCGCAGGTGCAGCAAACTCTTCTACTGGCTCATACTGTGCATCTACTTCTGCGAAGTGGCTTTGATCATCAGCCAACAAACCATCAAAGTCTGCATGCGACAAGTTCAATTGCATCGCTTCAGCTTGAGCTTGCTTTTGAGCTTCCATTTCAGCCAGCTCTTCAGCCGTTGGCACATGTACGCGAGATAAATCAGTCACAACATCCGATTTGATAATCGCCAACATATTTACAAATAAGTTATACGCTTCTTTTTTGTATTCTTGCTCAGGATTTTTCTGCGCATAGCCACGCAAGTGAATGCCTTGACGTAAATAATCCATCGCTGCCAAGTGATCTTTCCAGTGACGATCCAGCGAGTTCAGCATGAAGTGACGCTCCAGCATAACTGCAGTTTCATCACCCATTTGTTCACGGCGACTACGGTAACGCTGTACCACTTCATCGGTAATACGCTCAACCAAAGATTCCTCATCTAAACGACGGTCATCTTCTAACCATTGGTTGATTGGCAAATCAATTGCGAGGTCTTCACGTAACGCTTTTTCAAGCCCATCAATATCCCATTGATCATGAATTGACTCAGGTGGAATATAGTTAGAAATCACGCCTTTCATCACATCACGTTGCATCTCTTCGATGTAATCTTGTAATGTACTTTCAGCTAAAACTTCATCACGTTGCGAGTAAATAATTTTACGCTGTTCGTTGTTGACGTCATCGTATTTCAATAAGTTCTTACGAATGTCGAAGTTACGTGCTTCAACTTTGCGCTGCGCATTTTCAATCGAACGTGACACCATTTTATGCTCAATGGCTTCGTCTTCTTGTAAGCCCATCGCACGCATCATGCCCACAACACGATCACCTGCAAAGATACGCATTAAGTCATCTTCAAGGGACAAGTAGAAACGTGACACACCAGGGTCACCCTGACGACCTGCACGACCACGAAGCTGGTTATCAATACGACGTGATTCGTGACGCTCAGAACCAATGATGTGTAAGCCACCAGAACTCAATACCATTTCATGGCTTTGTTCCCATTCGGCTTTTAAGCGCGCTTCATCTTCAGGGGTTGGGTTTTCAATTTTTGCCAGTAAAGCTTTCCAGTTACCACCGAGCAGAATGTCTGTACCACGACCTGCCATGTTGGTTGCAATGGTTACTGCTCGCGGTGCACCCGCTTGCGCAATAATATCCGCTTCACGTTCGTGTTGTTTCGCATTTAACACTTCGTGCTGAATGCCAGCATCACGCAATTTATCAGAAAGAATCTCAGAGGCTTCAATGGTTGCTGTACCAATCAGAATTGGTGCTACACCAGACTCATGCACGCGTTGAATTTCTTGAATAATCGCGTTGTATTTACCATTACGATTTAAATAGATTAAATCGTTTTGGTCGAGACGAATCATTGGACGGTGTGTCGGAATGATGACTACATCTAGACCATAAATTTCTTTCATTTCCGCCGCTTCAGTATCGGCAGTACCGGTCATACCCGAAAGCTTTTTGTATAGACGGAAATAGTTCTGGAAGGTTGTAGTTGCGAGTGTTTGGTTTTCAGGCTGGATTTCTAAGCCTTCTTTTGCTTCAACTGCTTGGTGTAAACCCTCTGACCAGCGACGACCTGGCATGGTACGTCCTGTGTTTTCATCGACAATGATTACTTCACCATCATTGATGATGTAATGCACATTGCGTTGATACAAGTAATGCGCACGAATGGCAGCAGTAACATGATGAACTAGATTTAGGTTGGTCGATGAATACAGGCTTTCACCTTCAGCCAACAAGCCCATTTCAATCAGTTCATTTTCAACCGTTTCAAAACCAATTTCTGTCATTTCAACAGAACGTTGTTTTTCATCAATCCAGAAATGACCACCATCAGCGACTTTTTCTTCTTTCTGCGCATGCAGCTTGGGCGGAATACTGTTGATTGCGGCATACAACTGTGAAGAATCATCACTTTGCCCTGAAATAATCAAAGGCGTACGCGCTTCATCAATTAAGATCGAATCGACTTCATCGATGATGGCATAGATCAAACCACGTTGTTTTTTCTCAGCAAGCGAGAACACCATGTTGTCACGTAGATAGTCAAAGCCAAATTCGTTGTTGGTACCGTAGGTAATATCGGCACGATAGGCTTCAGCTTTCTCTGTTGGATCTTGCATGGAATAGATAATCCCGATGCTTAAACCCAAGAATTCAAACAGCGGACGGTTTAATTCAGCATCACGCTGTGCCAAGTAGTCATTCACGGTAATGACGTGAACACCTTGAGCACTAATCGCGTTTAAATAACACGCCAAGGTACCCATCAGGGTTTTACCTTCACCTGTACGCATCTCTGCAATTTTACCTTCGTGTAAGGTAATACCACCGATCAACTGTACATCGTAATGACGCATGCCCATGACACGCTTAGCTGCTTCACGGCAAACGGCAAATGCTTCTGGGAGTAATTTATCGAGGCTTTCGCCCTTGTTATAACGTTGTTTAAATTCTTCAGTTTTTGCAGATAAGTCTGCATCGCCAAGAGCGGATATCGTCGGCTCGAGCGCATTAATCTTGTCTACGATTTTACGCATGCGTTTGAGTTCGCGCTCATTTTTGGTACCGAAGATTCCTCCGATCAGACTTGCCAACATGAATAGACTCTCTAAATCTTGCTTGTCAAATGAATATGTTTTCTTAGTCGTTATTATGGTGCTAGAAATTTGAAGTACAAGGGCTTTACACAAAACCATTTAAAAAATCTATTCATTGTTTCTAGCCCGTCGAATCTAAGGCAAACTAATGTAACAAATTTTAAACAGCCGACATAGAGATTTCATCCGAACTCATCAGGATTCAACAGTCTTTTTAAAGTAGCGACTTTAATTGTTTGCAGTTGTTCAAGGTTTTGCTTTCAAGTGCATGATTTTGCCGCAGCGAGGCTTTCACCCCGTTGTTGGACTGATTTGGATTCATGCTCTGTAAGAAACCCAAGAGTTGTTCATCATTGACTCGCATTGCGGTAAGAATTGGAACAAGCTGTACACAAGCAACTTGATAAATATTATTCGCATTCTGACCTCGAGCTAACTCCTGTTCGAGAGCCTGAGACAGCGCCACTTTCCGCTGTGTAAGGCTTTTTTGGGACGCTAGATATTGATCTGTAATTTGTTGTGGCGTTTGACGAGCAGTACTCACTTGGGCTTGTTTCAATTGCCCACCATTCTGCGCATGGGTTACTTCCAGTCCCCATAACACTAAAGTCAGGGCGATACCTATTTTTTTCATTGTTCTAATACTCAAGTTTTTTATACTTTGTGAATTTGCTTTAAAAAACAAATATAAATCAATCATGAAAAGAATTATATCCAATCATAAACCGATCGAATGCGCAATCAATTCTATAGAGCGATACACTTCACAGAAGCAGAAAAAATCTCGTCTAAACACCGTTACCAAATATGCAAATAAACGGTCTCTAGAGCAACAATGAGGTCATCTTTGGCATCCCCAAATACATAACAGCTATCCGACCAATTATGAATATTTTGTATAAACAAATAATAAAACACTATTTTTCATGCAAAAGAAATTGCGCCATAGTGATGTTCATTCCATAGACATAAAGATAATTTGAGGTTCAACATGAGTTTACGTTTAGGCGACATCGCACCCAACTTTCAACAGGCTTCGAGCGAAGGCAAAATCGATTTTTATCAATTTTTAGGCGATAGCTGGGGAGTACTGTTTTCACATCCTGCTGACTACACGCCAGTATGTACCACCGAGCTTGGCTTTACCGCAAAACTCAAAGATGAATTTGAAAAACGTGGGGTAAAAGCCATTGCTCTCTCGGTCGATGATGTTGAGTCACATCTAGGTTGGATTAAAGACATCAATGCAACCCAAAATACCACGGTGAATTTCCCGATCATTGCCGACCAAGACCGTAAAGTGTCTGAGCTATATGGTTTTATCCATCCTAATGCCAGTGAAACATTAACAGTTCGCTCTTTAGTGATTATCGATCCAAACAAAAAAGTCCGTTTGATTATCACTTATCCTGCATCGACTGGTCGTAATTTCCATGAAATCTTACGCGTGATTGACTCACTGCAACTGACCGATCACCACAAAGTTGCAACTCCTGCGAACTGGCAACAAGGCGAAGATGTGGTGATTGTGCCGTCACTCAAAGATGAAGCTGAAATCGCACAGCGCTTTCCGAAAGGTTATAAAGCAATCACCCCGTATTTACGCCTGACTCCACAGCCCGAGCAAGGATAAAATACTCTGCTGTTGCAGCAGACAAGCGAAGCTCGAAGTTTTAACCGAGCAGACCGATTGAAAACAAAAATGGGGCACTAAACTCCAAGCAATCCAAAAGAGGAAACTAACCCATAAAAATACGTTCTGAGTCACCTTGTATGATCGTTACAAACTCCAATGACGAGCCGAGTTTGAACTTTTGAAAGCCTGTCAATCGACAGGCTTTTTTCCGTTTAAAGCAGATACACATAACTCTTTAACAAAATCAAACTGTTAAAACTCAAGTCTTCCGCTATAACAGTCAAAACAATACGATAAAAAAGACTTTATGATTTATAACATTCACCATTTACATTGTGGCACCATGTGTCCAGTGTGTGCCCCACTCTTTGGTCAAAAAGGTTTTCAAGCTAAGGTGGTGTGCCATTGTCTTTTGGTTGAAACAGATCAAGGGCTGGTGCTGATTGATACGGGCTTAGGCATACAGGACTATCTACACACCAAGCAGCGTTTGGGGCAGTTGGTGGCTCGAATTGGAAAAATTGAACAAAACTTAGAATTAACTGCAATTGCACAAATCCAAAAACTTGGCTTTAGCCCAAAGGATGTCAAACACATTTTGGTTTCACATCTGGATTTTGACCATGCGGGGGGCATTTCCGACTTTCCCAATGCAACGGTACATATCCTGTCTAACGAATATAATGCGGCACAAAATTTAAAATCATTTAAAAATAAGGCCCGTTATAAAACACAACAATTTCAGCAGCATCGCCATTGGCACTTTATTGAGCCGATCCACGGTGACGCATGGTTTAATTTGACTCAAGTGCAAGGATTTGACTTATTTCATAATGAGATTCTTTTGATTCCACTGTTTGGGCATACTGAAGGCCACTGTGGCATTGCCATTAAAACCCAACAAGGTTGGAAACTCTTCTGCGGGGATGCTTACTACTCCCACCTAGAACTTACCCCCCAAAACAGACTTCGCAGCTTAAATGCCTTGGAAGTATTTTTTGCCGAAGATAATGCACAGCGTTTAAGTAACTTGCATAAAATTCAACACTTGGCACAGTCTGAACCAAGTATCGAAATCTTTTGCGCACATGACCCTGTTGAACTTTCACACCATCAGAGCCTGATCCTATGACCAAATATCTTGTTATGCTTTCTCTGTGTATCAGTGTTTCTGGCTGTATGACTACACCTGGGTTGCCAGAGACAGAGCGTCCACAACACTGGGGACAGTCGATGCAGCCTGAGCATAATTTCTATCAAATCAGTAAAACCATTTTTCGTAGTGAGCAACCCGATCAAAATTTAGTTCAGAGTTTAAAAGCACAGAAAATTGATGTAATTATTAATTTACGCTCACGCAATCAAGACCTGAAAAAACTATCCAACCAAGGGTTTGAACTGGTACATATCCCCATTCATACATGGGCGATTGACCGAGAAGACTTGTTAAAGGTGATGCAGCAAATCCAACTTGCAGAGCAAAACCAGCAAAAAGTTTTACTGCATTGCTACCATGGTTCAGACCGTACAGGCGCCAGTGTGGCCATGTACCGCATTATTTTTCAAAACTGGTCTACCACTGATGCCTTGGCTGAGATGAAACATGGGGGTTATGGTTTTCATCCAATTTGGCAAAATATTGAGCCATTATTCAGCCCTGAAAATATAAAATGGATTCAACAGCAACTATTGAATCCATCTTAGTGAAGGCAATTAGGTTGAATCCGATCTTAGCGTTTGTCGAGTGGCACCCAGTCAATCACCCATGCGGACTTCATGCCGAGGCTCGCATCTGAAGTAATCTTCTTGCGGGCTGCATCGGCAGTATCACGGTCTTTAGATGGCCCCACCATAATCCGTACGCCTTTAGAGGTTGGACTTTTAGTGACCTTATAGCCCTTGGCACGAAGCTTAGCAGCCAGTGCATCCGCATTGGCTTCATTGGCAGCCAATGCCACCTGTACCATCCACTGCTTATCACCATGTTCAAGCAAATCACGCGCTTTCTCAGCTTCCGCCTTTTTCTTGGCTTCATCAGCTTTACGCTTTTCATCTGCCTTACGTTTGTCTTCCGCTTTTTTCTCAGCATCTGCTTTACGTTCGGCTTCTTTTTTCGCTTCAGATTTACGCTCATCTTCTGCTTTACGTTTAGCCTCTGCTTCTCGCTTAGCTTTATCTTCAAGTGCTTGCTTTTCTGCTAAGACTTTTTGCTCAGCCAGTTTTTTTGTAGCCGCTGCTTTTTCTGCTTCAGTACGTGCTTGCAGCTTTTGCTGTTCCAACTTCTTTAGCTCAGCGGCTTTATCCGCAGCAATTCGCTGTTGCTTGGCTTTTTCATCTTCAACCAATTCTGGTGGAATGTTATCCGAGCTTTGCTGTGCAGCATTACGGTGTGCATTTAACGCGGCATATTCTTCCGCTGCTTTACGTGCAGCATCTGCTTCAGCTTGCTGTTGCATTGCTAAAAATTCGGCCGCACGAGCTTCTTGTTCAGCAACCGATTTTTCACGTGCTACACGTTGTTGTTCCAGTAAACGCTTTTCTGTTTCAACATCAACCGTTAACGGCTGAAGTTGAACCAACTCACCTTCGGCATTGCGTTGCACATTTTGTGTGACTAGCTCTGGTGTTTTAATATTATTTTGATGTATTTCTTCTTTGCCTTTAAGCAGTAATGCCGCCAAAAGGACACCACCACCTAATAAAACAACGCCACCCATCCAACGTTGTTTGCTATTCATTGACATTCTTCCAAATACTCCCATACCGCTTCTAATGTATGAAATGAACCACATACCAAAATCAGCTGATTATTCTTTGTTTCGTCGAGCGCTGATTTAAAAGCCAATTTCACACTGTCAAAGTGCTGCACATGTTGCCCTTGCAGCGCTTGATCCAATTGTTCAATTGGAGCTGCACGCGGGACAGTTAATGCCGCAATTTTCCACGTTTGTATGGAGTCTTTCAATAACTCTGTGACAGATTTCACATCTTTATCTGCCAACATCGAGAAAACACTGACTAATTCAGTGTACTGTTTATTGTATTTTAGGAAATTTCGCAATTGATTTAATAAAAAAGCAACACCATGCGGGTTATGCCCTGCATCAAAAATCACCGTTTTGTTCTGTATTTGGCGAATTTCAAAACGACCTTGCAATTTTGCGTTTTGAATTCCTTCAGAAATAGCCGCTTGAGTGACCGTTAAACCACTCAATAAAACAGCAGCAACAGCTGTTGAAATATTTTCAACCGCCAATGTGCCGAGAGGTAAATTTAAAGTGGTGCCGCTGGATGCAAACATCCACGCCTGACCATGCTCACTGCGTTGATAAAAATAGTCACGATTCACTGCATAAAGTTTTGCAGCACAAGCATCCGCTTTATCGATAATCGCTTGAGGGATTTGTTGTAAGCCGCCAAACACCACAGGAATATTGGGACGGATAATGCCAGCCTTTTCAAAGGCAATCTTTTCGATGGTATCGCCCAGCCAGTCAGTATGGTCTAAACCAATATTGGTGATCACCGCAACATCGGGTTCAATCACGTTGACCACATCTAAGCGACCGCCCAGACCGACTTCAAGCACCCAAACATCACATGCTTGGTCTTTAAAAATGACAAAAGCCGCGAGTGTGGTCGCCTCAAAGAACGAGAGGCTTAAATCACAATCACGGCGCGCTTGATCCACTTGTACAAAAGCATCGACCAAGCTTTGGTCATCGACCTCTACACCACGCAATTTGACCCGTTCATTAAAACGGTAAATATGTGGTGACTGATACAGTCCCACCTTATAGCCTTGCGCATTTAAAATGGCAGCCAGTGTGGTGGTGGTCGAACCTTTTCCATTGGTTCCCGCTACGGTTAAAACTTTGGCATCGGGACGCGTCACACCGAGCTTTTCAGCTACAGGAATGACCCGTTCCAATCCTAAATCAATCCCCGTAACGTGAACATGGCCCCAATAATCGAGCCATGTTTCTAAAGAGTCTGTTGCAAGTGGTGCTGTGTTCAAGACAAATTCATCAGTTTCGCGACAATACGATAAACTGTATCACGTAATGCGTGACGGTGAACAATTTGATCGATTACACCATGATCAAGCAAGTATTCAGCACGCTGGAATGGCTCTTCTAACTTTTCGCGTACCGTTTGTTCGATCACGCGTTTACCTGCAAAACCAATCATCGCTTTCGGCTCAGCAATATGTACATCACCGAGCATTGCTAAAGATGCGGTTACACCACCGTAAACAGGATGGGTCAACACCACCAAATAAGGTAAGCCAGCATCTTTCATTTTTTGGATGGCCGCTGAAGTACGCGCCATTTGCATCAAAGACAACATACCTTCTTGCATACGCGCACCGCCTGAAGCAGCAAAGCAAATCAGGGGTTGTTTGTCCGCAATGGCTTTTTCAGCCGCTTGCACAAAACGGTCACCAACAACTGTACCCATTGAGCCGCCCATGAAGTCAAATTCAAAGGCACAGGCAATCAAAGGAATACCTTTGAGTAAACCTTGCATCACGACCAAGGCTTCAGTTTCACCTGTTTTGGTCTGCGCTTCACTCATACGCGCTGGATATGGCTTTGAGTCGACAAATTTCAGTGGATCTTTGGCTTTAAATTCTTGTCCCAATTCTGTTTGCACTTGGTCAAAGAACCAATTCAAACGATCACGGGCTTTCATACGCAAATGTTCATCACACTGAGGGCAAACATACGCGTTAAATGACATTGCAGTACGTGTAACAAGTGCATGGCACTCAGGGCATTCAATCGTTGGTTCTGTAAACGTCGCCTTGAGTGAGGTTTGCTCATCAGGTACTTGAATACCAGGTACACCACGTTCAGTCCATGGCGTCGATGGGCTTAGGATTTTCCCTGATTTAACATCTTGACTCATACTAACTCATCGAGCGCTGCTCGAAGCTCCTTGACTTTATTAACCGTTTCAACCACGGCTTGTTCTGGTGCTAAGTTTGCAAATTGCTTAACAAAAGCACTACCAACAATCACAGCATCAGCCACTCCGCCCATTGCTTTGGCAGATGTCGCATCACTGATCCCAAAACCAACACCGACAGGAATATCTGTTTCTGCTTTAATTTTCGCAATTCGGTTTGCAGCTTCAGCAACGTCTAAAGTTGCTGCACCTGTGACCCCTTTTAAAGACACGTAATAGATGAAACCACTCGCCTGTTTCACCACATGTTTAATGCGTTCGTCCGTTGACGTTGGCGCTAGTAAAAAGATTTGATCCATATCAAATTGCTTCAATACAACATCAAGCTCTGCTGCTTCTTCTGGTGGTAAGTCCACCAGTAGAATGCCATCGACACCACATGCATGCGCAGTCGATACAAACTTTTCATAACCAATGACTTCAACTGGATTCAGATAACCCATCAATACGACTGGGGTCTCTTGATCCTTTTGACGGAACTCTTTGACCATATTCAAAGCATCTAAGGTATTGGTGCCACCTGCCAATGCGCGTTCTGCAGCAAGGGCAATCACAGGACCATCTGCCATAGGGTCTGAAAATGGAAGACCGAGTTCAATCACATCTACACCCGCCTCGACCATCTGATGTAACAAAGGAACTGTTACCTGTGGATGAGGGTCACCAGCCATAACATAAGAAACCAAAGCTTTACGCTGTTGAGATTTAAGCTGTCCAAAACGAGTGGCTAAACGTGACATAGGGTTGTGCTTTCCTTAACTTGTTTAAAATTAAAACTACTGAGGAGTTGGCTTTGTAAAAATACAAGACGCTGCATTGTAACGCTATTTTTTACTCATTGAATAGAGCACATCGCGTTCGCGTTCCAATTCATTTTTCGTCAAATATTTTCAGAACAACCGTAAAGCACCATTTACTGATATTTCGGTTTTTTTCTCAATGATCAAAGATGCCTAATTTTAGGAAATACCAAAATGTCTAAGTTTTAGATAAACTTATTTTTATTTGCAAAAAAATGATAAAAATAGGCGGTTTAGCTTTTACATTTAAAGTTTTATGAAATAGCAAAACCTGCATTATACTACGCACATTCTTTCATTTCCCTATCTCCTATGACCACCGATAACTCAGGTTTAGTGCAAGCACGTGCGCTTGCGCTGTTACCGCTTATTGTTTTTTTAGCCATTTTCTTAGGCAGTGGTATTTACCATTCTGTGATTGGAACCGAGTTTGCGTTCTATCAAATGAAAGCGCCTGTTGCGGCCATTCCTGCCATTATTTTGGCGGTGTTGATCTACCGCGGTGAGCTGAATCAAGGCATCGAAACCTTTCTGCGCGGTGCAAGTCACCCGAACCTCATCTTGATGTTCATGGTGTTCATGCTGGCAGGTGCATTTGCCAGTACCACCAGCGCCATTGGTAGTGTAGATGCCACAGTGCAAATGGGCTTGTCTGCGATTCCACCAGCCTTTGTGCTGCCCATGCTATTCATTATTTCAGCGTTCATTGCAACAGCAATGGGCACCTCGATGGGCACCATTGCGGCCTGTGCACCGATTGCCTTTGGTTTCTCTCAAGCCACCGATATTGCTGCTGTCTATGCCATAGGTGCGGTCGTGGGCGGTGCGATGTTTGGTGATAACCTGTCGATGATTTCGGATACCACCATTGCAGCCACCACCAGTCAAAAAGTTCAACTTCGAGACAAGTTTCGCGTCAATGTCTGGATTGCAGTACCTGCGGCTTTAATCACAATCGCGATTTATGTCTTTAGCATCCATCAAACCGAACCCATTCAATCCAAAGACTTTAACCCTTGGCTAGTATTGCCCTATGTGGTGGTGTTTTTCCTCGCATTCAGTCGTTTACACGTGCTTGCGGTACTTACAGTCGGTGTAGTGCTCTCTGGGGTGATGGGACTGATTACACAGCCAGAATTTACGGTCATTCAACTCAACACAGCCATCTATGATGGTTTTGTCGGTATGTTTGAAGTCGCTTTACTGTCGATGTTCTTGGGCGGTCTTTCGACCATTATGCAAAAAGAAGGTGGTCTCGACTGGCTTATTCAACGCATTTACAGCCTAACCCGTTTATTTAAAGTTGGTCGTGAGCGCGCAGGGGAAATCGGATTGAGCTTTTTGGTGGTTTTCTCCAACATTTTTGTGGCCAACAACACTGTAGCGATTATTTTATCGGGCGATATGGCGCGTGAAGTCGCGAAAGAATATGGCGTAGACCCCAAACGTGCAGCCGCTTTGCTCGACATCTTTTCATGTGTTGTACAAGGGCTTATTCCCTATGGTGCACAGCTTCTATTGGCCTGCTCAATTGCAAAGCTTTCGCCAGTTGAACTCATCGGCAGCATTTACTACTGTTGGATACTGGCAATTTTTGCCATCCTTGCGATTGCATTCCGTTTTCCACGACTGAAATCAGTCTGATCATTGCATACATTTCAGCGCCTCCCCAAAGGCGCTTTTTTTTATTCCTGCTGTTATTTCAGTTGTCGTTTCAACTGTAATAAGGTCTGTCCACTGTGCTGTTTATAGGCACGCGCTAAAGCAGACTGTCCCGAATAGCCGAGTTGTAAGGCGATTTCAGTTAAACTCAAACCTTGTTGTAATAAATATTCACATCGTTTCATGCGCTCTGACTCAAGTACCCGCTTAAATGAACTATCCCAGTCTTGTAACTGGCGTTGTAAGGTCCGCGTCGACAAGTGTAATTCATTGGCAATCTGTTCGATTTTAGGGGCTTCCTCATACGCTTTAAGATAATCAGCCACGGCACTATGAATCTGTTGTAACACGCTCTCATAACGAGGCTTGAGGGCAATTGCAACCTCTGCTTGTTTCAGTAAAAGCTGCGTTAAGGAAGGATCAGCAAAGCCCGATTTTAAAGTCAAACTGTCCGCACTCATCACATAGGCATAGCAGGCTTGATTAAAGCTCACTTCACAGCCATAAAATTTTTGATAATGATACTGTGCCATCTGGGCTGGATGCGCCATTTGGATTTTTAAGAACTGTAACTGATCGGGGAAAATTTTCTTGGCCAAATGCACAATGGATGCCATGGTCATTTCATTCAGTGAAGCATATTTCTCATTGAGAAAAGGCCAAGTCAGCCAAATCTTACTGCCCCTTTGCTGCATCTGCATGGGACTCACTTCTGCACCATCAATCACCAAACGACTAAAACGCATCACATAACTCAGTGCTTCAGCCACGCTATTACTGCGTGTGGCCATATAGCCCAAAACACCAAAATGCTCAGGTTGAATAAATTTTGCCATCTCCATAATCAACTGAGGGCAATCCAACTGTTCTCGCGTCAGTTGTAAAATCGTTTGAAAGAACGAAAATGGCGATTGGGTATCAATTGGCAGTTGTAATACATGTTCCAGTTCATACTGATATTGCGCTAAAAAACCGAGTCGATGAAAATCAATTCCTTGCTCTATGAGATACATATTCAAGAGCTGAAAATAACCATTGGGGATTTGTAATTCTTGCATGACGGCCCACCCACTATTTGACATGCGATATTTTCACATTGGCGTAAAATGTATAAAAAATGGCAATATCTGTCAAAACAAACTGCATTTTCTCCGACATACTGCAATCATCCAAGGCAAATGAAGTAAAACAAAATGAATGCCATTGTTACAACCCCTGTTGAACCGATTGTGCGAACTCAACTTAATTTTAAGCTCGATGAAGTGCCCCGTTTTTGGTTTGGCGGCGACCCATTCCTTACGCGCATGTTC
Organism: Acinetobacter sp. CAU_H_S139_7; assembly: GCF_058599305.1. NCBI lineage: Bacteria > Pseudomonadati > Pseudomonadota > Gammaproteobacteria > Moraxellales > Moraxellaceae > Acinetobacter > Acinetobacter sp. CAU_H_S139_7. The sequence goes on along the minus strand of NZ_CM178651.1, from coordinate 574,993 downwards.
GATGCACTCAGCCTCACTTTCCCCGATGGAGAACGCTATTTTATTCAAAGCGTGCGTTTGTTTAGGGACCAAATTACAGACCCAAGCTTAGCGGCTCGTGTAAGCGATTTTATTAAGCAGGAAGCACAGCATGGCATTGCCCATGACAAAATGAATCAGGTCATGCGAGAACAAGGCATGCCTGTCGATCAGTTTATTCAGCGTTTAAATAAAATCTTCAAGTTCGAATTAAGCAAACGCTCGCCGCAATACAACATTGCCATGACGGCTGCGGCAGAACATTTAACCGCACTGATGGCCGAAACTTTTTATAGCCATAAAGCCACGTTGGCTGAGGCCCACCCCTATGTACGTGCTTTATTTGCATGGCATGCCATTGAAGAAATGGAACACCGCGATGTCGCGTTTGATGTGATGAAACAAGTCGGACATGTGCCTGAAGCGACGCGTCTATTTGCATTGGCCTTTACCACGGTGATGATGTTTGGTTTCACCACTTATCGTGCAGATGTCATGCTCAAGCATGATGGCTTTAGCCGTATTCAGCGCTTGCAAATGATGCGTAAAGGGCTGCCTTGGTTCTTTGGTAAAAAAGGGATACTGTCCCGCATGCGTGGTCAATATCTCGATTGGTTTAAGAAAGACTTTCATCCCAATCAACATCCTGTGATTGCACAGTACGATGTTTGGATCGATACCCTTGCAGAAAGTCATGATCCGATTTTAGCGGGTGAAGCTTTTTGGCAAGCAGGGAAATAAATTCATAAACATAACAAAAGAAAAAACCAGCATGATGCTGGTTTTTTTGTTATAGGTCTTTTACCACTTTGCATAGTGCTGTTCGAGCAGTCCATATTCATTTAGCAATACAATTTCTTGATCATCCTGCTGAATCGTACCGCTAATTTTGGCTTGCCACTGACTAAACTGACTGCCCACAAGACGCAAATTTAGGTTTTCAAAACGGCGCCAGCCCGTAGTCACAGTTAAATTTAAGCGCTCATCTAGCGAACGAATGCTCCAACGTCCTTCTTCTTCCATCTGGAACAGCACATCACTCACGGTATAGAGCTTTCCATTTACCCACAGACAGTTTTCATTGCCAAAACTTTCATTCACACCAGAGGCTAAGTTCAGACCAATACGCTTACCCTGTGCATCCCAAAAACTACAAGAGAGCCAAAACCAAGCTGTTTCCGGTCGGAGGAAACCACAGGTATCATCTAGCGCAGCTAAGGTCCGCTCATTAAACTGAATGATCTGCCCCGCTTTATTGGTAAAAAAACCCTCACAAGCTAAGGTGGTCAATTTCTGAGTATAAGTCCAGCCATTAATCCCTGTTGGACTACACATACTCAATGGATCAGTGCCTGCACAGAAGATACGGGCGCTCAGCTTAATTTCACCATACTTGGTGACTTGAACATAACGCGCCCCATTGGCATGCTGAATTTCAATTTGAAAAGGTGAATTTGCAAATACACTTTGGTTATATAAAGGCTGTTCATCTAATACGGTTTTACGCGCCAGAAAATTGACGGCGTTCCATTCAAGTACTTCATTTTTGAGATGATCATAAATATAAACGAAACCGTGTCCAGCCCAAGCAATATCAGCAATCGCTAAGCCAATGGTGTAGTGTTCATGTTGAATGCTACAAAACTTAAATTTCTTATATTTTAGCTTTTTCCGCCAGCCAGTGAGCACTTCACCATATGGGGTTTTATACTGATACTTATTTAAATCAATGGTTTTTGGAAGTTCGCTAAACCGACCATAATGTGGTTGTCCGTTGGACTGTATCAAATCCATTGATGCTTTATCCTTAAGCAAAAGTTAATTAATATCCCTAAGCCTATTATGCCTATAATTTTAAAGGTGAAAAGTATTTAGTTTGTTTTTTCATCAAATTATTCGTTAAACCTGCTTTTCGTTTTAATACATCACTTAAAAGAATTAGGAATAGTTCAAACTTAATTTAACATGAGATATGTATTTTCCCATGTGTTTACATCAAACTCAGCTTCAACCAATGCCACATAACGACCATGTACACAATCAATCGCAATACAGCCATCAACGTCTAAAATACGGTCAGTATGTTGCTTTTGCCACTTTTGATCAAAATATTGTTTGCCAAGTTGTTTAGCTTCCGCGGCATGCGGCGCAACGACGAGTACATAACGATGTAACTCCCCAAATTCACGTATGTCATAGCCACCTAAATTTATGAGCCACAGTTTTTCATCCTCTGCTTGGGGTTGGGCATCACTAAACTGTATTTGGTATTTTTTCCCTCGACATTCAATACCATTCACTTGCATCCAAGCATCAATATGTAAGCCTTTTTGTTCACCAAACCATGCATTTTTAAGTTGCGGGTAACTCTCTTCTAGACTGTCAGCGACTGCAAATACAACATCATGGACTTCGGTATTTGCACGTGCATGGCGACCACCAAGCATGACCATAAATAGGTTAGGCATGTTTTGCTCCTTTTCAAATTAAAATGTACCTAGCGGAGTCTTACAGTTTGTACTTCTTATTTGCGGAGCTCATCATGTTACTTTGGTTTTGCCCAAAGTAACCAAAGGCATTTCCGTTTGCAAAACTCGGCACATATCATCAATCCGTTCACTATATCGCAGAAACTGTATAGTTCAACTAATAGTCTGCCTCGAACAATTGCAAACGGCCTTTCCTCGAATCAAACAATTATAGTCAAATCATTATAAAACCAATACAATGGTGCAATGAGTTATTCAGAACATTTTAGACGTAAAATTTTAGCTAAGCTTGAGGAAGGTTATTCTATTCGAGCGGTAGCTACACAATTTGAAATTAATAAAAATACCATTGTTGAATGGAAGAAACGTATAGAGATTAAAAAAACTCGTGTACGTAAACCTTCTAAAATTAACGATGATGCTTTACGTGAAGATGTTGAAAAGTATCCTGATGCTTATCAATATGAACGTGCTGCACGTTTTAATTGTGGTGTTTCATCTATTGGTGCTGCATTAAAGCGCTTAAATATTACAGTTAAAAAAAGACGTTAAGCCATCCTAAAGCAGATACAAAGCTCAGGGATAAATTTATTCAGCAAGTGAATGAATTAGAAAAAAACCATCCGATTATTTATCTGGATGAAAGTGGTTTTAAGTCACATGATTACAGACCTCATGGCTACTCACGAAAAGGAGTACCCTGTTTAGGGCAATATAATTGGCAATTAAAGAATCAGACCAATGCTATTGGAGCAATCCATAAAGGGTATTTATTTTCAGTCGGTTTATTTGACTGCAAAATCAATTCAGATGTTTTTCATTTTTGGATTGAGCAATTCCTCATACCAGCATTACCTGAAAATAGTGTAGTGGTTATGGATAATGCAGCATTTCATAAAAGAGCAGATATTCAGGAGTTATTGGAACAACAAGGGCATAAAATTCTTTGGCTTCCTGCATACAGCCCTGATTTAAATCCTATAGAACAGATGTGGGCATGGGTTAAACGTAAGCGTAAAGAATGGTTGATCGATTCAGTCGATGAGTTATTTCAAGTTTTTTTCGAATCCTGTATGAATAATAAAGTAGTTTGACTATATATTAATTTTCAAATTCTTAAATGCTCATTTTTAAACCAAAATTATCTACATAAGAAAAAATCGTGCTGAATCACTTCAGCACGATTTTTGTAATCCACCCAACCCTCATCTATTAAAAGGGGGGAGGCTTTTCTCTCTTTTTCAAAAGTGGTTAGTCGAGGATTCTTACATCTCAACCATTTCCACGCCATCAATACGTGCCACAGTCATTAAGTCCTTATCACCACGACCAGAAACCGTCGCAATAATAATTTGATCTTTAGACATGGTTGGCGCAAGTTTAGTCACATAAGCCATCGCATGAGAGCTTTCCAGTGCAGGAATAATCCCTTCAATCTGGGTTAAATCACGGAAACCTTGTAAAGCTTCATTGTCATTGATCGGCACATATTCAACACGGTGCATATCTTTTAAGAAACTATGTTCAGGGCCTACACCTGGATAATCCAAACCTGCTGAAATTGAATGAGTTTCAATGATTTGGCCTTGTTCATCCGACATTAAATAAGTACGGTTACCGTGTAAAACTCCGACATGACCAGCATTCAATGGTGCAGAGTGTTTACCTGTTTCAATGCCATAACCTGCAGCTTCAACACCGTACATTTTCACATCAGCATCGTTTAAGAATGGGTAGAACAAGCCCATTGCATTTGAACCACCACCGACACATGCCACCAAGGCATCAGGTAAACGCCCTGCTTGCTCTTGAATTTGTTTACGTGCTTCACGACCAATAATCGATTGGAAATCACGAACCAATTGTGGATAAGGATGTGGGCCTGCAACCGTACCAATCACATAATAAGTTGAATCAACATTGGTGACCCAATCACGCATCGCTTCGTTCATGGCATCTTTCAATGTTTTAGAGCCACTTTCCACAGGCACAACGGTTGCACCCAACAAACGCATACGATAGACGTTCATGGCTTGACGTTTTACGTCTTCTGCGCCCATGAAAACGACACATTCAAGACCTAAACGTGCTGCGATCGTAGCCGTTGCAACGCCATGCTGCCCTGCACCTGTTTCAGCAATAATTCGTTTTTTACCTGACAGTTTTGCCAGTAAAGCCTGACCAATGGTGTTATTCACTTTGTGCGAACCCGTATGATTGAGGTCTTCACGTTTTAAATAAATTTGCGCACCACCCAACTCTTTCGACCATCGCTCAGCATAATATAAAGGACTAGGACGACCTACATAGTAGGCGAGGTCACGGTCGAATTCTGCCAGAAACTGCTCATCATCCTTCATACGGAAATAGAGCTTTTCTAAGTCTTCTAATGCAGCCATTAGAGTTTCTGACACAAAACGTCCGCCATGGATACCAAAATGCCCACGTTCATCTGGGTATTGGGTATAGTCAATCACATTACTTTGCTGATCCACGATGGACTCCTTGCATGAAGTTTTCTATAAGTTGTTGGTCTTTTATACCTTTAGCGGATTCGACGCCTCCGCTGACATCTACAGCATAAGCCCCAGTCGTCTTTATAGCGTTTTCAACATTAGTAGGGGTTAAACCACCAGCTAAAATTAAAGGAATATCCAGTTTGGGGAATTGTGACCAGTCAAAACTGTGTCCTGTTCCCCCTTTCAGTTCGGGATGCCATGCATCTAAAAGGACTGCGCTTGCCCCTGCCTGTTGAAAGCATTGAACTTCTGCCACCACATTCAGGTCAGGTTTCACTTGAATGGCTTTATACCAACGGCGTCCCACCTGTGCCGCAATTGTCTGACAGTCTTCTGGTGTTTCATCACCATGAAACTGAATGATATCGAGCGCCACTTGTTTTAACACATCGGCAATGTCATCCACCGTTGCATTCACAAAAAGTCCAACAGTTTGCACATAGGCAGGTATATGTTGGATCAGTTCTTTGGCTTGAGCTGCACTGACATGACGTGGACTAAGCGGGAAAAATACAAAACCAATTGCATCAGCCCCGGCATTGACCACAGCTTGAATATCTTGGCTACGGGTAATTCCACAAATTTTGGCACGGGTTCGCATAGGTTATGACTCTGGCTCAACCCTATTTATAGCTGATCTATAAATAACAGGGCGAATCATTGTAATGCAATTTTTTCACCTTGCGTAAAGTTCATCCTGAAAAATCTTTACATAGATTGTTTAATTCACATACAAACCTTATACTTCGCCCAAATGCAATAAGTCTAAGCACTATGCTTTAGGGAAGTTGGTGAGAGTCCAACACTGCCCCCGCAACGGTAAAACGAAACGTATATCTTTATAAGTGTTTGCACTTACATCACTGCACTCGTGTGGGAAGATGGATATACCAATATTGTTCGCAATATTTATATTTAAGTCCGGAGACCTGCTTATTGCGCCATTTAACTCAATCATTCACGGGGGGTGAATGTATGGAGCCAGCATGCCAAATTTATTTCAGCCTACAGCTTTAGTGGGCGCAATCGCTATTGCGATGGGTTTCTCCGTTTCTGCATCTGCACAAGACAGTATTAATGCATCTTTAGATACATTGGTTGTCACTGCAACACGTTCTGAAGAAAAGATTAAAGACGTTCCTGCCCGTATTTCTGTCATCAATAAAAATGCGATTGAAAAGAACCCTGCTCTCAATTTATCTGATTTAATCCAACAAGACCCTTCTGTTTACGTGAAACAAAGTGGCGGTATGGGACAAATTTCTGAAATTGGACTACGTGGAACAAAAGCTGTCCATACCTTAGTTTTAAAAGATGGCGCGCGTTTAAATAGTCAAAATGAACTTGGCCCACTTTATCCTGCTTTTTTAGATACTTCAGATGTTCAACAAATTGAGATCTTGAAAGGCCCCGCTTCAGTCCAATATGGTAGTGATGCAATCGGTGGTGTAGTTCAACTTATTTCAAAAAAACCAGTTAAGTCTGGTGCAGAATTAACTGGTATCTATGGTGAAAACAATACCTATAAAACCATCGCAAAAGCAGATTTAGTCACAGATCAAGGTTTCTATGCTCAAGTAGGTGGCCAACGCTTAGAAAGTGATGGAACTCGTATTTTTGAAAGCCAAGATAAAAGTGATAAGGCCAGCTATGATCAAAAAGGCTATAATGCAAAATTTGGATATTTCCAAGAAAATCAGCTTGATGCTTCTGCTTCGATTAGTGAAAATAAAGGAACAAGTATTTTCAGTAATGACTACATTACCAATACAGCTCCTCGTAATTTTGTTAATCGTGTTATTAATGCGAAAGTTGATTACAATATTCTGCAAAATCTAATTTTAGGTGCACATTTTGCAAATGTTCAAGACAAGCAAGATGTTCCATCATATTTCACACAGTACAACACTGAAAATAACCAAAGTGATTTAAACCTAAAATGGAAATTCACACCAAATCAAAATATTTTAGTTGGTGCAACTTATAATGACGCCAACTACAAAACCAGCTCAATCAAAAATCAAGATCAGAGCGTTAATAGCACAGGTTATTATCTACAACACCAATTTAAAAATGAACTGTTTGACACTCAAGTTGGTCTGCGTGTAGAAGACAATGAGCTTTTTGGAAGCCACACAGTAGGTCAAGGTGCTATTCGCTATCATTTCCTGCCTAATGCAAGCGTTTATGCCAATATTGGCAGTGCATTCCGTGCTCCGACCCTAAATGAACTCTATTCTCAGTGGGGCGGTAATGAAAATTTAGAACCCGAAGAAAGCATCTCTTATGAACTAGGTTTTGATTATGCGATTACGGATAATCTAGCGACTAGTTTTTCTGTTTATCGCACCAATGTGGATAACTTAATCGTCTATAGCGACAGCATGAATCAAAATGTTGGCGAAGCCAATTTTACAGGCGGTGAGGCAGGTCTGAAATGGAAACAAGACGATTTATTCCTCGCGACAGAATATGCTTATGTTGAAACTGAAAATAAAGCAACAGGTTTAGAAATTGCCTATCGCCCAAAACAGACGCTTACTTTCACTGCAGGACTAGAAAATGCTGTCTATGGACTTAGTACTTCGGTAATAGCTCGTTCACATGCCAATGCTAGCAATAGTGCAAATAGCGTAAAAGTTCCAGGTTATGCAACTGTCGACTTCAATGCCTATTGGAATATTAACCCAACAGTTAAAGTGTTTACTAACATTCAAAACATGGGTGATGTTCAATATCGAGAAGCATATAAAGCGGCAAGTTCTTGGGATAACTCCCCAGAAGATTGGTACATCAACGGCGGTCGTTTCGCTTCCGCAGGAGTCACTTTCCGTTATTAATTTAACGTAAAGACTCAAAAAACAATTTAAAACAGCGCAGTTTATGGATAATGTTTTGACCGACATTATCCTTTTTTTCATTCTTTAGACAGGACAAATTATGGGCCACCGTTTAAGTAAAATTTATACCCGTACTGGCGACTCAGGCACCACAGGTTTGGGCGATGGATCACGTGTGACTAAAGATGATCTACGAATTACCGCACTCGGTGATGTCGATGAGCTCAATTCAACGATTGGTGTGCTTCGTGCTCAAATTACTTCAAGCCAAATCACAAACAAAGCCACATGGGACAAAAGCTTAAGCCTCATTCAACATTGGCTTTTCGACTTAGGTGGTGAGGTGTGCATTCCCAACTATCACTTGCTGCAACCGGTTTGTATTGAGTTTCTTGAACAAGAAATTGACCGCATGAATGAAGACTTACCTATGCTTAAAGAGTTTATCTTACCTTCGGGTTCTTTAGCATGTAGCTATGCACATCAAGCACGAGCGGTATGTCGCCGAGCTGAACGTAGCTTAATGTCGGTGCACACTCGTGATCAAAATATTCAAAGCACCGCACTACAGTTGCTCAACCGCTTATCGGATTGGCTTTTTGTTGCATCGCGTGCTTTACAGCGTGCTGAAGGTGGCTCGGAAGTACTTTGGCAAAAAAATATCAATGAAACTATTTAAACAATTCTAAGTATTTAGAACGAAATAGATTTTTTCAGAGTCTTCCTGTGATCAATTCACAGGAAGACTTTTTAATGTTACTTTTCTTTTGGGCAAAGCAATCAAAACCATTTTTCCAATCGTAAAACTCGTCAAATACCATCACTTATCGTGAATATAAACATTTCATTCAAATTCAGTTCTATCTCAAACCATTACGAATCGCATTTACGCATATCTAATATCTCCAGCTTAGAATCTATCCCCCAATCCAATGTTTTAGCGCTACAATCACTCAAAAGACGTATATAGATCAGGTTCAATATGAGAATCATCGGACATCGTGGTGCACGTGGCGAAGCCCCAGAAAATACACTCGGCGGTTTTCAATATATTCATGATCTGGGCATACGTGCGGTCGAATTTGATGTTCGTCAGCTCAAAGACCATGAGCTGATCATTATGCATGATGACAACATGCTCCGAACCACAGGTAGTGACCAAGCACTCTACCCATTAAACAGCACACAACTCGACACCTATAACCAAGCACATATTTGGCTAGACTGGGAAAAGCAAAGTACGCCAACATTACTACAAGCCCTTCAGATCATGCAGGACTTCGAACATCTTGAAGTTGAAGTCAAAGCTGTAGAAACACAAGCTGAAGCTGAGCGACTGACGCAACATTTAACACAGCAACTTAGAGGCTTTGAACACAATGCGGTCATTACCAGTTTTGATCTTAAAATCCTACAAGCACTGCAACATCAACACTCAACATTTAAACGTGGCTTATTGATTGAAGACGATATTCAACATCTTGCGATTGAACAAGCGCTCAAATACGACTGTTGCCAAATCGGCTGGATGAACCAACTGGCAACCGATGACTTGTTAAAAGCCACACAACAAGCGAATTTAGCCATTAGCGTATGGACGGTAAATGATATCGAGCGTGCTAAACATTTACGTGACTGCGGCATTGATGGATTAATTACCGATTTTCCTAAAATGATGCTACAACATTTGACCGATGTGCATTGAACAGGCCACAGATTGACTTGAGTTTTACATGAGTAGTAGCACTGAAAATGTTTATTTTTCATATTGATCGCTCTGCTACTATAAAGCCTAGAAAAGCTTCGGTAATTTCGATATCTAAACATTCGTATTCTGTTACTGTTTAGTACAATACATCTGTACAATAATGCTAGTGAAGCATGGTTCGCTCATGCTAATATGCTGTGGCTTAATCCATGCAAAAAGTAATGGATTGACCTTCCATTTATACCTCCCAAGGTTTCAGGAGTGCTGTTGGAGATGAATGCTCCCCTACCCAAAGCCCCATTTAACTGGGTTGCAATTTTTGCATTGGTTTTTCTTCCGATTGTGGCTGTGATTGCAATTCCCTTATATGCCTTTCAGCATGATTTCAGCTTAGCCGCTTGGATCAGTATGTTTGTATTACTGGGTGTTAGTAGCTTAGGTATTACCGCTGGCTATCACCGTCTATGGGCACACCGTGCTTATGAAGCAAACTTACCTTTAAAAATCATTTTGATGATTATGGGTACCTTTGCTGTGCAAAACAGTATTTTATATTGGGGTTCAGGTCACCGTACACACCACCGCCATGTCGATGATATCGAGAAAGATCCGTACTCGATTAACAATGGTTTTTGGTATGCGCACATGGGTTGGATGCTTCGTGACTATCCGTCAGCAGAACCTGATTTTAAAAATGCACCCGATTTACTGAATGATAAATTGGTGATGTTCCAACACAAATACTATGTTCCTTTAGTAATCATCGTACACACAGGTATTTTATTACCGATTGGTTGGGCGGTAGGTGACTTATGGGGCGTATTATTGTTGGGCGGATTAATGCGTTTAATCCTCAGCCACCATGTCACATTCTTTATTAACTCTTTATGTCATATGTGGGGCAAACGTCCATATACCGACGAAAATACTGCACGTGACAACTTCTGGTTAGCCATTGCCACTTGGGGTGAGGGTTATCATAACTACCACCACATTTTCCAATACGACTATCGTAACGGAGTGAAATGGTGGCAATATGACCCAACCAAATGGTTGATTTGGTCATGCTCAAAACTGGGTTTAGCTAAAAACTTACGTCGTATTCCGAGCTTTAATATTAAAAAAGCTGAACTTGCGATGAAGTTTAAATACGCTGAACAAGACTTAGAAGTTCATGGTCTAAATGTCAGTGATGACATTAGTTCCGCAAAAGCTCGTATTGCACAAGAGTATGATGCATTCACCCAAACCTTAAATGACTGGGCAAAATTGAAAGAACAAGAAATTCAAGCCAAGAAAACAGCAGTGGCTGAAAAAATCCATCAAATGGATGAGAAACTCAAAATTGAGTTTCAATTGGTTGAACAGCGCTTAGGTCATCATCGTCAAACTTTGACCACACTGATGCGTAGCATTAAAAAAGCCCCTGTTTCACAATAATTAATCTCTGATTCACCATTTCAAAAGAAAGCTCCGCAAGGGGCTTTTTTTAGCAGTTCATAAAGGATAACAACATGGATATTAAGAATATTCCTTTCGGTATTACCAACTGGACCGAGATACCACCCACCCGCCATACAGGTGATCAGGGTTATGCCCTATGGCGTACTCAGCAATTTGACGCGATTCGCGTGCGTATGGTGGAGTATTCTGAGAACTATTTGGCCGACCACTGGTGTTCTAAAGGACATATCCTGTTGTGCTTAGAAGGCGAACTACACACGGAACTAGATGATGGTCGTAGCTTTACCCTCACGGCTGGCATGAGTTACGAAGTTGCGGATCAAGCCGAAGCCCATCGCTCGTCCACCTCAAAAGGTGCCAAACTGTTTATAGTTGACTAAAACAGTTGGATATATGTCTTAACACTAAAACTTTGCTATATTGATGGGGTCATGGCTTATCCCTTGTGATCCTTCACTATGCAGTTCAATTCACGCTACTCTCTCCTTCCTTCAAAGCTTTATCACCATCAACAGCCCTTGCCACTAAAAGGGGCAAAAGCAGGTCATTTCAATGCCTCTTTAGCAGAACAGTTGCAATGGTCTGAAGCAGACAAACAGTCTTGGGTAGAGATTTGTAGCGGACAAAAAACCTTTAGTGAATTTGAACCATTGGCAATGGTCTATGCAGGACATCAATTTGGTCAGTGGGCAGGACAGCTCGGTGATGGTCGGGGTTTATTGATCGCACAAATTCTTGATCAACATGGACAAACCATTGACCTGCATTTAAAGGGTGCCGGCTCTACTCCTTACTCACGTATGGGAGATGGTCGTGCGGTACTTCGCTCCGTCATTCGTGAGTATTTGGCTGGACATGCGCTGAATAATTTAGGCGTCGCATCGAGTAATGCTGTTGGCTTTACCTCGTCGACTCAAGGCGTGCAGCGGGAGAAATTAGAACTCGGCGCAATGATGTTACGTACATCAGACTGTCATATTCGCTTGGGGCATTTTGAGTGGATCAACCAGTACCAACCTGATTTACTCGAAGAATTTACCCAAAAATGTATCGAATGGCATTACCCCGAGTGTTTAGATTTGGAACAACCTGTTTTGGCATTTGCAACCCAAGTGATTCAACGGACTGCAGTCATGATTGCCAAATGGCAACTGGTCGGCTTCGCACATGGGGTGATGAATACCGATAATTTAAACATTACGGGTTCAACCCTCGATTTTGGCCCTTATGGTTTTATGGAACGCTTCCGTCCGAATTGGATTAACAATCACTCCGACTATCAAGGTCGCTATACCTATCAGCAACAGCCGAGCATTGGACACTGGAACTTATGGACATGGTTGAATAACCTCATTCCGCTTTGTCCACAAGACTATGACAAAGAACAATGGAAGCAAGACCTTGCCACTTGCCTAGAGCACTATGAACCCACGTTCTTGGAGCACTACAAACTGGGTTTAAGTCAGAAAATGGGCTTACCTCATTTCCACACTGACAGTTTTGACTGTGCCATGACCTTCTTACGGATTCTACAAACCGAACAGCTCGACTACACACAGAGCTTTACGCGTTTGCAAGAGCAGCAATATGAAATGATTAAAGATGATTGTCTTGACCGCCGTCAGTTTGAAAGTTTCCTCGCACAATATGAACAGATTCGTGCCAATCAAGACACAACAGAACTCGATGCAGCCATGCAACAAGCCAACCCTGTTTATACCCTACGCAATCACATGGCACAAAAAGCGATTGAGCTGGCTGAACGGAATGATTTTTCAGAAGTCGAACGCTTATTTGACCTGCTTAGCCAACCGTTTGAGCGGAATGTAGCACTAGAGAAAGCGGAAGATTTAGCACCTTTGCCAACGGATGTTCCTGAGGTAATGGTGAGTTGTTCCTCTTAAGCGTTTGGCTTAAACTGTGGATAAATTAAACAATATCCACAGGGCTTCGCCCATTGAGTGATGATCACCATGTCCTTACACCTTATTGCTGCAAAAGCCGCACTTGCCCTGCCAGAAGTGACGTGTAGTCAGCCCTTTGGTGAGGGCTGTGATGTTTATAAAGTCATGGACAAAATATTTTTGCTCAATTCATCTTTAAGTGGGGCAGCTTTAAGTAACTTAAAAGTTACGCCTGACCACGGTGCGATGCTACGTGATATTTATCCGTATATTCATGCAGGATGGCATATGAACAAAAAACATTGGATTTCAATATATGAAGATGAAAACGTAGATTCGGATTTAGTCATTGATCTAGTACATAGCTCTTATGAGCTCGTGGTATCCAAGCTGAATAAACTACAAAGACAGCGAATCGCTGCGCTTAAAGCCATCACCTAAATATGTATTGAATGAAAAAGATTGTTAATTATTCCTATTACATTTTCTAAAGCGCAACCCTATCACTGCATCAAACAGGTCATGGATTTGAAGGTATATTGTCTCGGCTAAACAGTTTTTCAACGTTTTCTACGTATTGCCCACTTTGGAACCCAAAATTCGAAACCAAAAGTGAAATGAGACATTCATAGATGATAAAAAAAGCCCGACATCCTGTCGAGCTTTTTCGTATTGGTTAGCTAGGTATAACTCCTGTCGTACCTCACATCCTAGTGTTGAACTTATCATTTTTGTTTTATGTTTTGGAACTTCCTGTTCTCTATGACTGCATCATATAAAAAATCTTGGGACTGACCTAGACGCAATCCGCTTGAATTAGTGTAAGCCAAAACGTACATAGAAAAATAAGCTTAATTAGACTTACCCCCAAAATTATCCGCAGAAATTGTGGATAGTTTTCAGGATGACTAAAGCTGAGCCTTACTCCTAAAAATTACTTTTTGCGTGATTTAAAAGCAACTTTATAGCTCAGTACTTCAATCTGTTGGAAATACAATCACTCTTTCTCGATTTTGCCTATTTAATTATCTATACATATCAATCCGAAAAGATGAAGTATGAGAGTAGCTCACTCTCCATCCAAGTTAATCAGAAAGCCATGCTGAACTCGTACAAAGACAGACTGAGAATCAGTAAAGTCTTAGTCATTTTCATATTCAGTTGCTTATTTGATTCCATTGTTGAAAAGTTAGAATGCCATCTCACAATCCAACCCTAAGTGGTATGCAAATGGCTAGAAGAATACTTCGCTGATTTGAATACAGACTCATCGACCTTGTCTAAAACAAATGTAAAAGTAAAAAGACAAACTGACACATGATTTGAAATATCTATAATTTATATACCGATCAAAAGCCCAATAAAAAAGGACTCATATTAAGTCCTTTTCAACATCATCACCTAAGCTTTAGCTTTTCTTCGGCTTCAATGTTTTAAATAAAACAAATAACACGAGGATCCACACAGGAAGCATCAACACGGAAAGCATAAAACCCTGATTCCACATGATATATAAAATCATCAGCATAAACACTAAAACAAAATAATTGCTAAACGGTGCAAATAACGCTGGAAACTTGGTTTGAATGCCCTGTTTTTTCATACTCTGTCTAAATTTAAGATGGATCAAACTGATCATCATCCAATTCAGCACAGCCGCACTGACCACAATATAAATCAGATAACTGAGCGCTTTTTCAGGCAAAAAGTAATTCAACAGCACACACCCAAAAATCAGTAATGCTGAAAATAAAACCGCCGCAATCGGTGTCCCTTGTCGATTCACCTGCTTAAGAACTTGTGGGGCATTGCCTTGTTCTGCCAGACCTAATAGCATGCGACTATTGGCATACATCCCACTATTACAAACAGAAACCGATGCAGTCAGAATAATAAAATTCAGTAAATGCGCTGCCCAATCAATGCCAATTTGCTTAAAAATAAGCACGAATGGACTTTTATCTAAACCACCCAAATCCAATTGATTCCAAGGCACCAAAGACAAAAGGATCGCCAACGAGCAAATATAGAACAGGAAAACCCGAATCACCGTTTGATTGACGGCTTTTGGAATGTTCTTTTCAGGATCTTCGGTTTCCGCAGCCGCCATACTGATCAGCTCAATACCGCCAAAGGCAAACATCATAAAGGCCAACATATAAAACAAGCCTTCAAAGCCATGTGGGAAAAACCCGCCATGTGCCCATAAGTTCGTGACGGATGCGGTTGAACCGACATCAGCCGTCAACAACAGGTAAACTCCGAAGATGATCATGGCGATAATCGCCACAACTTTAATCATCGACAGCCAAAACTCAGACTCCGCATACAGTTTGACATTGGCAAGATTGGCCAGTGTGATCACCACAAAAAATACCAGCACCGAGACCCACGCAGGAATATGTGGCCACCAGTAATTCACATACTTGCCAATCGCGGTCAGTTCAGTCATCACCACCAAGATATACAGTACCCAGTAGTTCCAGCCCGTTAAAAAACCTGAAAACCGCCCCCAATATTTAAAGGCAAAGTAGCTGAATGAACCCGTCACTGGCTCATGCACAATCATTTCACCGAGCTGACGCATAATTAAAAATGCAATCAAACCGCCAATCATATAACCCAAAATAATCGATGGGCCAGCAGACTCAATTATATGTGCTGAACCTAAGAACAACCCTGTGCCAATTGCACCGCCCATGGCAATCAATTGAATATGGCGGTTCTTTAAACGGCGCTGAAGTTTAGGCGTCTCGCTGCTCAAAACACATGCTCATCTGATAAAAAAATGAATTGTACCGCTTGCACAGACAATCAACCAGTCTTGTCATTTAAAATCGCAGATTGCTCAGTTTCATTTCACCAGTTGGAGATTTAAGCGAACTGCTGATTTTGATTGCCATCTTTGCTTTAATCCCATAAAAAAAGCGGATAAGCCTAGGCTTATCCGCTTTTTCTATCGTTCAGAAAACTGAATTAATCTTCAGGATATTCAAAACGGTAGCCTACCCCATATACCGCCTGCACCCATTCATGACGGTTGCCTGTTTCAGCTGCATCTGAAATCTTACGACGTAAATTCTTAATATGGCTATCAATCACACGGTCAGCCACTTCAAAGCTGTCTGGGTTGATATGATCCAGCAACTGCGCACGTGAATAGACTTGCCCCACATGCTCTAAAAACAACTCCAGTAAACGGAACTCAGTCGGCGTTAGGCTTAAAGGCTTTTGTTGATACCAAATACGTTGCTGCGCTTTATCCATACGGAACAAAGACTGATCTTCAGGCTCAGCTTTTCGCTCTAAACGACGTAACACGGCTTGCACACGCGCAACTAATTCTTTCGGGCTAAAGGGTTTACATACATAGTCGTCTGCCCCCATGTTCAAGCCAAGCACACGGTCGATTTCTTCCGTACGCGCGGTGACCATAATAATCGGCAAATCCGACTGTTCACGAACTTTACGGCAAATGGTCAAACCATCCATACGCGGCACCATCAAGTCTAAAATCATCAGACTCGGTTTACGCTGCGTAAAGCTATCGTAGGCTTCCTGACCATCATGAAACATACTGACTTCAAAGCCCGCTGCTTCAAGATAATCGCGGACCAATTGTGCAAGTTCTACTTCATCTTCAACCAGCATAATATGTTTCATACATACTTCCTTTTGTGTTTCATTTTTTTGGGAACGTTAACTTGCAACGTAAACCACCCAAAGGCGAATGATCAAAACTCAATTCGCCGCCTAAAGCCTGTGCCAGTTTAGCCGATAAAGCCAAACCTAAACCTGTACCACCTGTGCTCCGCGTACGCGAATCATCGACTCGATAGAAACGCTCACCGAGTCGTGCCAGTTGCTCATCAGTTAAACCATATGGACTGTCATCGACATAGACCGTCCAATCTGTTGCGGACTGTTCCGTATGAACTCGAACCTGACCACCCGCTTCGGTATAACGAATGCTATTGCCCAACAAATTGACCATGATTTGCTTAAAGCGGTCAATATCAAGTTGTAACTCAGCGCCCTCACCTTCGACACTAATGCTTAAATGGGCCTGTTCAAATTTAGGCTTAAAGTTTTCCACTTCTTGCTCAATCACCGCCCACGGATTCACGGTTGCAAAGTAACAGTTTAATTGCTGTGCTTCCGCTTGTGCCAAATCGGCCAAATCATGCGTGAGTTTTTTCAAACTGGTGACTTGGCGTAACATCGATTCAAAATGCTCAGCTGTTGGTTTTCGAATACCATCTTGCATTGCTTCTATCTGCGCTTGTAATACCGCCAGCGGTGTTTTCAACTCGTGTGAAGTATCTGACACCCATTGACGACGTGAAATTTCATGCTGATCTAAAATCACCGCCAGTTGGTTCAGTTCATTGGACAAATCACCCAGCTCATCGTTTCGATTCACTTTAACTTGATGCTGAAAATTACCCTTGGTTAATTCACGCGTACCATTCAATAAACGTTGAATTGGCGTCTTAAAATAAGTCGCAAGTAACAGTGCAGCAATTAAACTGGCAAAAACAGTTAAACCATAGACCAGCAATAAATAACGTTTTTGGTTACTAAAGAAGTTGATACTCAACGCATCATCTTGATCGAGAACTGGTTTCAGCCCCAAGTAGCCCACCACTTGGTTATTCACTACAATAGGAAGGAAAGAAACTTGATCATCCGAAGGTTCACCGACCACGAACTGACGCTGCGTATCGTATAAAGACAAACGCGAGCTAAGACCTAAACGGTCAGGCGTGGAAATAAACTGTTTTTTGCCTGTGTTTTGTTTGCTCTCTTGTTCAATCTCTTCTTTTTTACGATCTGGACGGAACACATTTTGATTGGCGCTGAGCGGGAACTTTAAACCTTCAAAGGGTTGGAACTCCGAAGGTAAGTTTTCCTCCAAAGCTTGCAGTTCTTGTTCAGTTAAAATCTGTTTTTCATGTTTGACTTCTGTGGTAGAGACATCACTGAGTAAGGTTTTGGTATTCTCTTTAAAATAACGCTGTTGCAGAGCAATATCATACTGGCGGCGCAGCCACCAACGAGAGAGACGGTCATAATCATCTGGCGCGGCATGTCCTTCAATCTGCAAAATTTGCGCTTGAATGGCATTGCCCCAGTCATGATAAGTGCTATAAACGCCAGCCAAGTTATCAATCAGATGATCAAGCTTTTGCATTTCCACGTCCGCCACATATTTGGCAAAATTCTTTTGCATCGTCCAATGCAGCACACCTAAACTCACCGTGGTAATCACCAAAGTGGTCAGCAATACAGTGAGGAATAAGCGTAAAGCAATCGGTACGCGGCGAATCTTCAAAAGCAATCTCTCGGTCATTCTTTTGCCTTGTTATTGTATAGAACACTGCATCAAAAAACTCTCCATTGTTTCTACATCTTTATTATTTAATCTTTAATCATCCAAAATCACATGCTCTTGTATGGGGGAGTTGTAGAATGAATAAGATGACAAAAATTGCTTTAGCCACTGCCAGCGTTTTATCTGTAGGTGCGTTAACTGCCTGTCAATCCACCCAAGCACCAAAAGATATGGAGCAGTCGCAACATATGCATGGTCATTATCAGAAAGACCGTCACATGACACCTGAACAACGCGAACAATTTGAAAAAATGCGTACTGAACGTAAACAAGTCATGCAAGACATTAAAAAAGCCTGCGATGGCAAAGCGGTGGGTTCAGCAGTCCAAGTCAAAGCAGGTGAGCAAACACTAGAAGGTACATGTGCGATTTCATTTAAACCTAACCGTGCTGAAATGAAACGTGGTGAACATCGCCCAATGCGTGGCGATCAAGCCGATCGTGGTGAATTCCGTGGTATGCATATGCAACGCGGCGAACCACTAACCGATGCGAAACGTGCTGAGTTAACCCAGCAATACGATCAACGTTTAGCTGAACGTCAAGCGCGCCAACAAGCTGCGACCAAAGCCTGCCAAGGTCAAACCGATGGTAAAGCCGTGCAGTTAAAAGTTGGCACACAAACAGTAGATGGCAAATGTATCGTTCACTTCCAACCTAAAGCTCCTGTTTCAGCACCCAATAAGGCTGCTTAAACCACTCTAAAAAGCATAAATAGATCAAAAAGGCGCAAATTGCGCCTTTTTTATTGGACATAACTTTTTACGCTTTTTGACTATTTATGTCATGCCAAAAGCAGCAAAACTGTTTACACTCAGTGCACTTAGCGATTTTGAATAATATTTATTTGACTTTACAGTCACCAAGAAAAGCACCTGAACCGCTTGTACCAAATTAGAAGATGTTGCACGATTAAGTTATTCCAATCCGTGTCAAAGAAGACACGTTTTTATGTTTATTAGGATTATAAGCTGGTTAAACCAGTATTGAGGAAACCGATATGCCACAATACAAAGCGCCCTTACGTGATATGCAATTCGTACTGCATGAGCTATTGAATGCAGAAGAACACTATTCTAAATTGCCTGCATTTCAGGAAACCGTAAGCCGTGAATTGGTTGACCAATATTTAGAAGCTGCTGCAGATTTCTGTGAAAACGAATTGTCTCCAATCAACCAAAGCGGCGACCGCGAAGGTTGTACTTGGAATGATGGCGTTGTTACAACTCCAACTGGCTTTAAAGAAGCGTATCAAAAATATATCGAACTTGGCTTCCCGTCTCTTTCTGCTGAAGAGCAATATGGCGGTCAAGCATTACCTGTTTCTTTGGGTAACGTGATTTCAGAAATGGTAGGTACTGCAAACTGGGCATGGGGTATGTACCCAGGTCTTTCTCATGGTGCAGTTCGTACTTTAGAACATCACGGTTCAGCTGAACAAAAAGATGCTTACTTACCAAACCTTGTTTCAGGTGTTTGGACAGGTACGATGTGCTTGACAGAATCTCATGCAGGTTCTGACTTGGGTATTATCCGTACTAAAGCTGAGCCACAAGCTGACGGTAGCTATGCAATCACTGGTGAGAAAATCTTTATCTCAGCGGGTGAACATGACATGGCTGAGAACATTGTTCACATTGTACTTGCTCGTCTTCCTGGCGCACCTAAAGGCACCAAAGGTATTTCTTTATTCATCGTGCCGAAGTTTAACTTAAACGCAGACGGTACTGTGGGTGAGCGTAACGCCGTGCGTTGTGGTTCTATCGAACACAAAATGGGGATCCATGGTAACTCAACTTGCGTGATCAACTTTGACAATGCAAAAGGTTTCCTGATTGGCCCTGAAAACCGTGGCTTAAACTGCATGTTCACTTTCATGAACACTGCACGTATTGGTACGGCTGTACAAGGTCTGGCAGCATCTGAAGGCGCATTCCAAGGTGCATTAACCTATGCGAAAGACCGTTTAGCAATGCGTTCTTTGACAGGTCCTAAAGCACCAGAAAAAGAAGCCGATCCAATTATTGTTCACCCTGCTGTTCGTAACATGCTGTTAACTCAAAAAGCATTTGCTGAAGGTGGTCGTGCACTGGTTTACTTATTGTCTCTACATGCGGACGTAGTTGAGCAAGGTGCAACTGAAGAAGAGCGTAAATCTTCTGACAACATCTTGTCACTGCTTACTCCAATTGCAAAAGCATTCTTGACTGAAACAGGTTCTGAATCTGCAAAACACGGCGTTCAAGTCTTTGGTGGTCACGGCTTTATTTCAGAGCATGGCATGGAACAAATCGTTCGTGATACACGTATTGCGTGTTTATACGAAGGGACAACTGAAATCCAAGCGCTTGACTTGTTAGGTCGTAAAGTTTTGGGTACTCAAGGTGCAATGTTGAAAGACTTCACTAAGATTATTCACAAATTTGTTGAAGCAAACAAAGACAATGCTGCAATGAAAGAGTTTGTTGAACCTCTTGCTGCTCTAAATAAAGAGTGGGCCGACTTAACCATGCAAATTGGTATGAAAGCAATGCAAAACCCAGATGAAGTGGGTGCTGCTGCGGTCGATTACCTCTACTTCTCTGGTTATGTAACGCTTGCTTATCTATGGGCACGTATGGCACTTGTTGCACAAGAAACATTGGCTGCAGGTACAACTGACGTTGACTTCTATAATGCGAAAGTCACGACAGCTCGTTTCTACTTCAAGAAGATCCTTCCACGTGTTCGCTCACACGTTGACGTGATTGCTGGTGGCGTAGAACCGTTACTTGCATTAGATGCAGAGCACTTTGCATTCTAAGTAGTTAATAACTAATTCGATATTCGAAATAGTTGTACTCTTGAGTACAGAAATAAAAAAGGACAGTCATAGCTTTGGCGGTCCTTTTTCTTTATAAATAGAGCGTTATTTCGCTTGGGTCATCTGACAACACTCTCCGTTGTTAATTAAGTTGTCCTAAGTCTACAGAGATTCAAACAATAAACAGGTGAACGAACATGCCAATTTATAATGCCCCACTTGCGGATATGAAATTTATCCTCAATGACGTTTTCAATGCAGATCAGTTCTGGCAGTCTAATGAAAATCTAGCTCATGTAGACAGTGCGACGGCTGAAGCGATCCTCGAGGAAATGGCTAAATTTGCGCAGAACGTCACCCTACCTATAAACCGTACAGGTGATGAAGAAGGCGCAACATTTAGCAATGGTGCAGTGACTACGCCTGCTGGCTTTAAAGAAGCGTTTAAGCAATATGCTGAAGGTGGTTGGATTGGCTTAGCGGCTGATGAAGAATGGGGCGGTCAAGGCATGCCAAAAATGCTGACGGTTCTTGCAGATGAAATGCTGTTCGCAACCAACCCATCATTCATGCTCTACCCGCTTCTTTCTGTCGGTGCAGGTATGGCGCTGAACAGCTACGCATCGCAAGAACAAAAAGAAACCTATTTACCTAAAATTTACTCAGGCGAATGGTCTGGGACCATGTGTTTAACTGAGCCACATGCAGGTACAGATTTAGGCATTATCAAAACTAAAGCTGAACGTAACGAAGACGGCACCTATAACATTACAGGGACCAAAATCTTTATTACTGGCGGTGACCACGACTTAGCTGAAAACATCATTCACTTAGTTTTGGCAAAAACTCCTGATGCACCTGCGGGTTCACGTGGTATTTCACTCTTCATCGTGCCTAAATTCCTCGTGAATGCAGATGGTTCTGTAGGCGAGCGTAATGCGGCAGGTCCAGGTTCAATTGAACACAAAATGGGGATCAAAGCGTCTGCAACTTGTGTAATGAACTTTGACGGTGCCAAAGGTTACTTGGTCGGTAAAGAAAATGAAGGCCTTGCGGCAATGTTCGTGATGATGAACTACGAACGTTTGTCGATGGGTATTCAAGGTTTAGGCGCATCTGAATTTGCCTACCAAAATGCGGCACAGTACGCAACAGATCGTCTACAGGGTCGTAGCGCTTCTGGTGTTCAATCACCTGCTAAGCCTGCAGACAGCATTCTTGTGCATGGTGATGTGCGTCGTATGTTGCTTAATGCACGTGCGAACAATGAAGCATCTCGTGCATTTGCAGTTTACGTGGGTCAGCAACTGGATATCACTAAGTTCTCAACAGACCCTGAAGCGGTGAAAGCAGCCAATGACCGTGTTGCACTTTTAACCCCTATTGCAAAAGCCTATTTAACCGATACCGCTTTTAATGCAGTGATTGATTCGCAAATGGTCTTCGGTGGTCATGGTTATATTCGTGAATGGGGCATGGAGCAATGTGTACGTGACTTACGTATTGCACAAATCTACGAAGGCACCAACGGCGTTCAGTCTCAAGATTTAATCGGTCGTAAAACCATTAAATGTGGTGGTGCATTCATTGCAGACTACATTACTGAAATCCGTGACTTTGCTAACGGCTTAGATGCAGACCTAAACTTCATTAAAGATGCAACACTCGATGCGGCAACTGAAGTGGAAGAAGTGACCAAGTATATCCTTGAACGTGCTGCTGAAAGTGCAGAGTTCCCGAATGCAGCAGCAGTAGATTACTTACATGCAGTCGGCCTACTCAGCTTTGCCTATATGTTTGCAAGAATTGCCAATGCTGCAAAAGCTAAAGATGGTGACTTCTATCAAAACAAACTGGCACTTGCAGCTTATTTCGCTCAACGTATTTTGCCTGAAATCGACTTACGTATTGCAAAAGTAAAAGCAGGTGCAGAAGTCATCATGAACTTCTCTGAAGACTACTTCACTAGCCAAGCTTAATCGCTTAAACACTGAATAAAAAATGCCTGCTTTGTCAGGCGTTTTTTTATGGCTCAGCTTTATTTTTACTTTTATACGTCATGTGCATGAAATTTGCTTATGATGCAATAAACCACCATCAACATATCAGGAGGCAGCCATGACTAACCGTGACCCTAAAATAGAGAAAATAGAAACCCTCCTCGATAAACTGGGCAATACTGCAGTAGAAAGCTTTCACTATGTGGCTTTATTTATTATTGGCTGTATGGTGATTTGGTCGGCAGGACATACCGTTTATGAGATCCTGACCATTAAACAATATGCCTCAATTGATGATATTTTACTGTTATTCATTTACCTCGAACTGGGTGCAATGGTTGGTATCTATTTCAAAACCAACCACATGCCTGTCCGCTTTTTAATTTATATCGCCATCACTGCGCTCACCCGACTTTTAATTTCCGATATCCAGCATGACCACAAAGCTGATATGGATTTGGTGATTATTACGGGTTCAATTTTAATTATGGCGGTTGCAATCTTGGTAGTGCGTTATGCATCGTGGAATTATCCTTCAGTAATTCGGGATAAACATGCCGACAAGCCTTTACCTGAAGGAAAAACACCACGCCCACAAGATGATGAACTCGCTTAATTTTTTATTGACCACTAAAAAACCCTCTGTCTAAACAACGGAGGGTTTTTGTATCAATCAAAGATTCATTTATTTTGAATCCGGCTCTAAAGCATAGCGTCCATTTTCATAGATCCAGTGCATGCCTTCAGGTGGATCTGGCAGTCCCAAACGTCGCCAATCGGTAATCAACACATAATCACGGCTTTCAATACTAGAGTCGCCATCCCCATACACATAGCTATTGGTTTCCTGACTATAGGTTGAATAGCTGGGCGCTCGGTAAATAATACTCACACCGGGTCGCATTGGATATCCGCCATGTGATGGATGGTGCGGAGGTGGTCTGTGATGAGGGGGTTCAATTTGAGGCGGTGATGTAGGTCTGGGCATTGCACCTTGATACGGTCCAGCATAGGTTGGGAAACGCTGGGTTTGCGAAGTCAGCGGTTTTCCATAATAACGCGTCGCGGGTTGAGCAAAACTCAGTGCAGGAAATAAGCTGAGTAAACTTATTCCATAGATTATTTTTAAATATTTCATCATCTTCCTCCACTGAGGTGAATATTATTATTTTAAACCAATTTTACGGATAAAAAATATACAAACTATCAATTTTAGATCACTGGCCGTTATCACCACTATAAGGTTTGAAGCTGGATTTCTTTGAAAAGCAAAAAATGCATGAGTTTTCAGTTTATACTTAATCTTTGTTTATAAATGTATTGGATGAACAATCGTGGCTGAATTAAGTTTTGATCGACTCTATGAATATTTTGCAAAAGTGCCCAGTATTCAAAAAAATCTGATTGATGCTTATGGCACAGATGGAAAAAGTGCATGGTGGTTTAAGTTTCAAATTGACGTAGATCATCCTTTGGCATGGCAAACGGTACAAGAGCTTGGACATGTACTGAACTATATTTCTAAAAATGAGCGCCTACCGACGCAGTTTCTACCTGTTTCACCGCCGCCATATATGAATGGTGAAGCCAAGCAATTCTTGGCATGGGTCATTCAGTGTAACCATGCTGACTTTCCACCCGATGTCATTTGTGACTGGTTAGAAGCACGTCTACCAAGCCCAGTGGAAGATGCCGAAAAATGGAAAATCAAAACCGATCTACATGAACTCGATAACATGACCGATAAAGATTTGGATCAAATCATCCCGCCAAATCCTGAACAGTAAGTCCAAATAAAAAAAGCGCAATATGCGCTTTTTTTATTTTAGTTTTTCTCTTACCTAGCTGTGCTACGCCTTTTCTAACAAGGAAAAAAATCTCTAAAACGTCGATAAACCACTCCACTCCATAAAGCGGTATAGCCCATATTTGAGTTTTGACTCATCTTTATATTGCTCATAGCCCACACTCATTTGACGACCATTTAAGTTCGACCATGCCCCATCAAAATATTGCTGTGTATCTATAAACACCGCTGCATTAGACTGGCCAATCACACGTAAATTGGTCTCTAAGTTATAATTCTTCAAATTCCGTGCGGTAAAATTCGCAGAACCTAAAATAAGCTCGGCTTCTTGCGCATGGCGTTTTAAAATCATTTTGCTATGACACTGCTCTCCTTGAGTATTACACCAACGTACTGTAATACCTGCATCGTTAAGCTCAGACGCAACTTGACGATTAGGAATTCCATTCTTTTGACGACCAAATGCATCTTTATTGGGGTCGAGTAAAATCCGAAGTTTAACTCCACGCTTCTGTGCATCTTTTAAAGCATTGATAATTTGACGCTCAGACAAATAGAACATCGCCAAATCAATCTGGTCATTGGTTTTTGCCGTATTCAACAAGTTGAGTGTTGCGTCTAGGATTGCTTTTTCCGTCAGCACCTGTACCTGCGGTTGAGATGGATTTCCTGCAATTTCGCCTAGAATCACCATTGGTACATCGCCCTGAGACATATGTGCCACAGTTTGCTCTGTTTTCAACACATCAATTGCGGTATTGCCTGTCACCAACAGCGCCACATTGGAATGTCGCGAACTGCCATCATGCGGATTCGCAGATGTGACCAAGGTTTTCCAACCTTCGGCGGTATCGACCACCAAAGTTTTGCGGTGATTGGCTTTAAAGTTAAATAAGTTTAAATAACTACGTAGGGTGATTTTTTCATCCCCAAATGGGTTTCTTAACCAACCACCGTCGGGATTATTGCCTGCGTTTTGACAACAGAGATACCAAAAACCAGACCAAACGGGATTCGATGCACGGAGCGGACGTAAATCGGTTTCAATTACATCCACGCCTGCCTGACGTAACTTACGGTAATGCTCAGGTAATAGTCCGCCATATACTGAGTTAATCGGGTCGGTAACGACTTTGATTTCAATATTTGGATGCAAGCTTCGCTTGACAATTAACGCATCGGTCAGCTGACGAGTCAAAGCCCGTTGTGATGCTTGAGATGTCCCCACTTCATCGTTAAACAAGAACATATCCAACACAATCGTGGTTTGTGCATCTTCAATCAGTTGAAACACTGCGTTGAAAATATGATGATCTTGTTGCTGCTTGCCTTGTGCATCGATATAGGTTTGATCTGCAATAAATTTGACATCGGCATGACGTAACTTGCCCGTATAGTCCAGCCCATCAGGCAGTGGTTTAACGCTATGGTAAACTGCGGAGGTTAAATAAGTCAGAGCCAATAAACCCACCACGACACCGACATAACGGGTCGATGTCCAGTTGAGCTTTTGATGTAATTTTCGAAAGATACGCATAACAAAAAACCTAATCCAATATACTCAGACTAGGTTTTATTGTTTGATTTTTCAAGAGGATTTCTGTTGTCAATGTTTTGGCAACCTCTCCCTAACCCTCTCCTTTAAGAAGAGGGAGCACCTCCTCTTTACGGAAAAGGTTGGGTTGAGGCTTGAAATAGCACTTAGAAACTAAAGTCCAGTCCAACTGTGAAGTTACGCCCAACTTGTGGAATGGTCGATAAGAAAGAGGTATGCGAATAAACTGTCTCATCTAAGAGGTTATTGGCTTTGAAATACACGCGATAATCATTGCCCTGCATATACTGACCATTATACGCCAAGCCCAAATTCACCATGTTATAACCCTCGGTTTCGGTCTCATAGCTTGCAATTCGATCTTGCTCAAACACATGGTAATACTCTGCAGTACCCGACCACGTGTCACTAAAGTTAGCATTCACTTTTGTTCCTAAACGGCCAGCAGGCACCCGTGGCGCATTTTCATTGTCAATTTTGCCACGGACATAGTCACCAAAGACACTCATTTTATAAACATCATTGATGGCATAAGACGCTTCTGCTTCAGTCCCATAAAAACGTGCTTTGTCTTGGGTGTAGTCCACTAGACGGAAGTTTTCGTAACGATCTGCGGTTTGGGCATAAATGTAGTTGTCATACCAGTTATGGTAAACATGAACGTGATAATCAATTTTATCCGTATCGTAATGGAAACCTAATTCTAGATTATTGGACTTTTCAACATCGAGATTTTCATTGCCACGCTCATAGGTATTGGTTGCAAGATGCTTACCATCAGCATAAAGCTCTTGCGCCAAAGGTAAACGCTCTTGATGTGACCCGACCAAAGACAGTTTATAGTTCGGTGCAAACATCCAATTCACAGCACCCGAATAGGACACGGCATAATCATCATAGTCTTTTCGATCTGACTCAATATCAATCGTCTGCTGATCGACACGCGCCCCTAACTCAAAATGGAAGTCATTCCACTGTTTATGTTCTAAACCAAATACGCTCCACTTTTGCGTCTTGGTCGGTTCTAAAATAGACTCTTCACCAGTGATATCTAATTTTTGTTGATTGTACTGTACGCCAACCACACCTTCCCAATCCGCAATCGGCTGATGCACCATTTCTAGACGCGCATCATAACCTTTACTTTTAAAGGTAGTTGCAACACTATCGCCTTCAATTTCATCATGTTGGTAATCGGTATAACTGGCATGGGCACGTAACTTCTCAAATCCTGCAATCGGATTTAAAATTTCTGTACGGAAGTCATAACGCTCCGACTTTAAATCAACCCAAGGCCCTGCCTCATGTTCGTCATGTGCATGGTCGTGTCCTGAGTGATCGTGTTCATCCGTATGTCCATGATTATCGCTCCCGTCACAGTGCAAATGATCATCATGCGGATGACAGCTTTCATATTCATGGCTATGCCCAGGTAAACCGTATTGATCTTGACGGTTGGTATAGGCAATACCCGCAAAACCACGCTCACCAATCCATGAACCACCAACGCTGACAGTTTCGCCTTTGGCAAAGGTATTTCCGACACGACGTTCTT
Source organism: Acinetobacter sp. CAU_H_S139_7 (assembly GCF_058599305.1). NCBI lineage: Bacteria > Pseudomonadati > Pseudomonadota > Gammaproteobacteria > Moraxellales > Moraxellaceae > Acinetobacter > Acinetobacter sp. CAU_H_S139_7. The sequence goes on along the minus strand of NZ_CM178651.1, from coordinate 546,936 downwards.
TTTCGAGTTCACCTTCATGCTCATGGAAATAGTTCGGCGCAATATAGTCATTCGCTTCACGCTTTGAACCTTCAACCCGCAGAGCAAACTGACGGCCCAAAGCAACCGTCGCCCCAGCACTGGCCAACTTTTCATCACTGCCAGAGTTGTAGCGTAATCCAGCCGTACCTTCTAAACCTTTTTCAGGCATGCTGGTTGGAATTTTTTGATCGGTGACATTGACCAAACCGCCCACGGTACCTGCACTATATAACAGGGTTGAAGGGCCACGGATGATTTCAATTTGCTTGGCCAAAATCGGATCAACAGTCACGGCATGGTCTGGCGATAAAGTCGAGACATCGGCTGTTTCTGAAGCGTGTTGTAAGACTTTCACGCGTGGGCCATCTTGACCTCGAATCACGGGTCGACTTGAACCTGAACCATATTGATTTGAATATACCCCCAACTCATCTGCCAAAGCATCCCCAATGGTCGGTGCACGTTCTTTTAAGCTTTTTTGTTCGATAACCTGATCGGCGACGGCAAAATCAGCAGCGGTCTGAACGAGTGGATGTGCTTGGCTGGTCAACGTTTCAAGTTGTTGTGTTGTTGTGTCATCTGCAAAAACGGCAGGTGCGACCACCGCCAAAATAGAGAGCGTTATCAAATTTTTATGGAAAGCCATGGAACTCACTCAAGCGTACAATTTTTGAATATTGTTATAATATAACATTTCAAATTCATTGCAATAAAAAACATTCCAATCGCAGAAAAAAGATAAACTGCCCTATCCATCTAAGTCGATGCCAACGCCAAAAGATCAATGCCCTTTACCATTTCACATGCCGTTCTCGCGCCCCCTTTAGCCAAACTCAGTGGTGACCGTTTACCCATTGCTGCCATTGCCATTGGCAGTATGACCCCCGATCTTTATCGGCTGTTTACACAAGCCAATTCAAATACTACCCACTACTGGACTTCACTCGTTCATCCTGATCTTTGGATTGGACTCAGTTTTTGTGTTTTGTGGTACGCGCTATTGCGGCCCTGTTTTTATCGTTTTTTAGGTATTCAGCATGAGTTAAGGCTGAGCAGTATGCTGCGTTTTTTTAAATTTTCTGTGGGTGTTGTTCTCGCAATACTGCTCGGCACAGCAACGCATCTGTTATGGGACGGACTCACCCATGTTGATCACCGAACTTTGTTCGGACATGAGTTTCTAAGTCAGAAGATTCCTTTGTTAGGGCACTATTATCCGCTACACCGCATTTTACAAATTGGCACATCGGCACTGACCCTCCCCTTGTTGGCGTGGATGAGTTGGCGTTATTACCAAACCTATCAGCAACATTTTCCTGTCAGTCTAAAAATAAAACGCTTTGCTATTGGACTGTTTATACTGAGCCTGTTGGGCGGTTTAGTCAGTGTTTGGGACTATGCACGTTATATCCCCACACAAGTGTGGCAGTCAGACCTGTATTATTTTACAGGGCGAAGTATTAATGAGTTTAGCCAAGTCGCTTTGCTGATTTTAATCTTTGGCTGCATTCTGTTTTTATTTTTAGATCGTGACTATCGTTTGGGCTGAATTTAGACCAACGCTTAAATGCTATTTCATGCCTTTTTTACACTACGCCTTGTGACTCAATGCCCAAAGAGGCATAATCTCACATTAAATTTTAGGCGATGCGCTGTTTACGTATTCGCTACCTTTAGCCATATAGTTGGATTTTTAACGCCATGATGCGAACTCATTACTGCGGTTCTTTAACCGAAGCTCAAATTGATGAAACAGTAACCCTCTGCGGTTGGGTACACCGTCGCCGTGACCACGGTGGTGTCATCTTCCTTGATATGCGTGACCGTGATGGTCTTGTGCAAGTGGTTATTGACCCAGACACTCCTGAAGCATTCGCAACTGCAGACAAAGTACGTTCAGAATTCGTATTAAAAATTACAGGTCGTGTACGTCGCCGCTATGCAGGCACAGAAAATGCCAATATGGTGAGCGGTCAAATCGAAGTTTTAGGTAAAGAAATCGAAGTTCTTGCTGCATCAGAAACTCCGCCGTTCCCATTGAATGACGACAACACCAATATTTCTGAAGAAATTCGTTTGAAATACCGTTTCTTGGACATCCGTCGTCCTGAAATGTTAGATCGTTTACGTTTCCGTTCTAAACTAACAAACTTAATTCGTAACTATTTCGAAGACAATGGTTTCTTGGACGTTGAAACTCCGATTTTAACCCGTGCAACGCCTGAAGGTGCACGTGACTACTTAGTGCCAAGCCGTGTTTCAAATGGTAGCTTCTACGCACTTCCACAATCACCACAATTATTCAAACAATTGTTGATGGTGGGTGGTATTGATCGTTACTACCAAATCGCAAAATGTTTCCGTGATGAAGACTTACGTGCAGACCGTCAACCTGAATTCACCCAAATCGACGTTGAAACATCGTTCATGAGTGACGATGACATCATGGATTTAATGGAAACGTTGACGGTTAAGATGTTCAAAGAACTTCTTGATGTTCAATTCGATAAATTCCCACGCATGACCTATACAGATGCTATGCGTGACTATGCATCGGACAAACCAGACTTACGTATTCCTTTGAAATTGGTTGACGTCGCAGACCTAATGCAAGAAGTTGAATTCAAAGTATTCGCAGGTCCAGCGAAAGATCCTAAAGGCCGTATCGTTGCATTACGTGTTCCAGGTGCAGGCTCTTTACCACGTAGCCAAATCGATGAATACACGAAATTTGTCAGCATCTACGGTGCAAAAGGTTTAGCATACATTAAAGTAAACGAGCTTGAAAAAGGCATTGAAGGCTTACAGTCTCCAATCGTGAAATTCATTGAGCCAATCGTGCTTGATCTCTTGAAACGTGTTGGCGCAGAAAATGGCGATATCGTGTTCTTTGGTGCAGACAAAGCTAAAGTTGTGAACGATGCCATGGGTGCTTTACGTATTAAAGTTGGTCATGACTTGAAAATGTCAACTTGCGAGTGGGCACCGCTTTGGGTGGTTGACTTCCCAATGTTTGAAGAAACAGATGATGGCAAATGGACTTCTGTTCACCACCCATTCACACTGCCTAAATCAAGCGTTGAAGATGTGAAAAATAACCCAGGTGCTGCGCTTTCTGTGGCTTATGACATGGTGTTAAACGGTACCGAAATTGGTGGTGGTTCACTGCGTATTCATAACCTAGAAATGCAAAAAGCAATTTTTGAAGCTTTAGGTATTGGTGAAGAAGAAGCAGAAGAGAAATTCAGCTTCTTACTCAACGCATTACGTTACGGTGCTCCTCCGCATGGTGGTTTAGCATTCGGTCTAGACCGTTTAGTCATGCTCATGACGGGTGGCGCGTCTATTCGTGATGTGATTGCATTCCCGAAAACCAAAACTGCTGAATGTCCATTAACGCAAGCGCCTGCACCAGTTGAATCAAATCAACTACGTGATTTGGGTATTCGCTTACGTGAAAAACCAAAAGCTGAAGAAACAAAATAATCTTTAGATTTTGATTAAAGAAACCCTGCCATGCGCAGGGTTTTTTCATTCAAGACAAGACCATCCATTCCATAGATATTATTTTCGCTTCAAATTTTCCAAAATTTCTTTTGAACTTTTGATCTATCCCCCTTACAGTGATTCACGATAGTCTATATTTTATTGCAGCAGTTCTGGCACTGAATCACTCTATTGATTTATTCATTTATTTTGTTCTTAAGACGCTCATCTTTTTTTGATTTTATCTATCTTAGATTTTTAAGTCTCTTTGCAAAATTTTCTCTCATCTCATCTTTTAAAAAGATTTCTGAGTCAAAATATGGCTATTTATTATCTACTTAAAATCATCTCACTTTTTCCCTTGTCCTTTTTACAATACATCGCACGCGGAATTGCGCACCTGCTTTACTATAGTGACTCTTCAATTAAGCGTATCACCACTATTAATCTGCAATTGGCCTACCCTGAGCTCGACCCAATAGCACTCCAGAAACGTGTTCATCTCAGCATTCAAAGCCAGTGTCAGACCTATATTGAATTTTTAAAATGTTGGGGAATGCCACCACAATACAACCTAGATTTATTAAAAAATATTCAGGGGGAATCTGTTCTAACAGAAGCTTTAGCCAATAAAAAAGGCGTGATTGTGGTCATTCCGCATTTTGGTTGTTGGGAGCTGTTAAATGCATGGTTAAATGTCTATACGCAACCGATGATCATGTATAAACCCTATAAAATTAAAGGAATTAACCGCTATATTCTAGCTGCACGGCAAAAGTTTAATGCAACCCTTGTTCCTACTGATGAAAAAGGTATCCGCAGTATCTTCAGACACTTAAAACAAGGTGGGCTGACGGTGATTTTACCGGACCATCTACCCAAACCTAGCGGGGGTATTTATTCATATTTTTTCCAGCAGAATACTTTGTCCACAACACTGGTCTCTAAAATGGCCGCTAAAACGCAATGCAATGTGATTGGATTAAGTTGTATTCGTAATACTGACACAGCAAGTTTTGATGTGTATTGTACTGAGTTATCTCAAGATATTTTATCGACAGATCTACAGCTATCTGTAGACAGTTTAAATCTTGCCATGCAAGACATGATAAACCAAGCACCTGAACAGTATATTTGGTCCTATAGACGTTTTAGAAATTGTTATGGCAATACCAATGCTTATCGGATACAGCCACCAATGTAGGCTCCACAAACCAGCACGTAATCTCAAGCAATTCGAAAGCAAGAATTTATGCTATTTCCTAACGGCCTGAATAGAATACTTTTATTCATTTGAGATCAATTCTCAGCAGTGGCATAATAGCGCACTGTTTTAGATAAGTTGTGAGCAACCAAATGGCTATGCGTCCTGAAGTCCGTCGTCGAGGTATTGTGCTAATTGTTTTTGCAATCGTACAGTGGTTTTTCATGCGCTATATTTTAGACAATCAATTATTTAATTTAACAACCTATGATCGTATTGTCTTTTTCTGTGTAAGTAGCCTTGCGGGTGCTTTTGTCATTTTTGTCGGCTTAATTTATATGGTCTTGAAAGGAAATGCGGATAAGCCAGAGTAATTATATTGCTCTCTAAATACACTTTTTTGTTGATGGTCAAGCTAGCAATTATGTATAGCAACAGTACCGTCAAGGCGGTGCCTATTGCTTTTGCTCAGCATACAAAAACATGTATTCGGAAGCCAAAAAACCTTTAATTTACCTGTAGATATTGGTCTAATTAAATCTCCAGTTGTCTAATAATGATTGAATATGCTTATTAAACATAAACTGATCACAAAAATACACACACATGACCATACAGTCAGAATCGCAGCTAAATATGGTATACAGCCTAGAGAGATATCCAAAAATATAAATTTCTTTTAGGAAGCTTTGTCCCCTTAGCCGTCGTATAAATAGATTGAAATCCGTATGAGACAGACATCATGACCTACAAAATAATCTTAGTGATGCCCAGCCATAGTAATTTTGCGACTGCTATTCAGAAAAATTTAGAATTCCATAACTTTGAAGTCAAATTCATTAATAGCTCACCTGAAAATATTCAAAAAATTAAACTGCCACGATGGATAAATATCTACACACTTTTCCGAAAATTATTCTTGGCTGATTTTTCATATAAAGATAAAGCAAAAGATACCATCAAACAGCGAATCATTGCCGAAGAAATTTCCAAGGCTTTACAGAATAATACCTTTGATTATGTACTCGTCATACGTCCAGACTTAATTGATAATCAACATTTAAAAATATTAAAAGCATGTTCAAATCACCATTTTATTGGCTATCAATGGAATGGCATAGAACGCTTTCCTAAAACATTATCATCCGTTGATTTATTTGACCATTTTTTTGTATTTGACCCAGAAGATTTATCAAATCCAGACTACAGTAGCTACAAGTTTCAAGGCTGTACCAATTTCTATTTTGACATGTACTCTCCAAAACCCAAGTTACACACAGGTACTGTTGCCTACTTTGTAGGTCTACATTTTGATGACCGCTCTCAACCGATTGATCATTGTGCACAAGCGCTTATTGAGCATGGTATTACTTTAGATTTCAATATTAAATTTCGCCATGGTGATCAAGCAGATGCGCAAACGCAATATCAAACTCAAGAAATAAAATTTATCAACCAAAATATTGACTATGAGGATAACCTTCAACATATTAATCAAGCAGATATATTGGTAGATGTAGTCAATCCAGTGCATAAAGGATTATCTTTCCGCACCTTTGAAGGACTGTATTATCAAAAAAAATTAATCACAAACAATGCGCAAATACGCAATTATGATTTTTACCATCCCAATAACATTCTGATTTGGGATGGTAAAAATTTAGATACATTGAAAGACTTTTTAGACAGTCCTTATGTCGCTGTAGATACACAAATTCGTGAGAAATACAGCTTTGGCAACTGGATCAGGTATATTTTAAAAAAGGCTCCCTACCAGCAGATCCAACTCCCTCTACAGCACCCCTAAACACCATTTACATGAGGTCTTGAAGTTCAAGCTGTATATCAATTCCCAATTGCTTTGCCCGTGCGTTAACAACCGCGTGGCGCGTCAAAATTTTTCGTGTGCTTTTTGCTAATGTGGTTGAGCGCATAAACCAACGGTAGAACGCGTTTCTACGCTGATATTTTTGCACCCAACGCATGTCTCTACTCGCCTGTAATTGCTCGATAATCGGTTCAACTGTATCACCGTATGCTTTACGTGATGTGTCAAAAATAAAGTTATACTCGGGCGGTAGCTTTTTGAGTGTAACGCGTTTTTCTTCGACCCATGCATCCAGTAATTCCTGCAATACAACCTGATCCCAACGGCCAGGCTCAGCCAGCTGTCTTTTTTCCCATTCATCAACCAATAAACGCGCATTTGGAGTATCGTTGATAAACAGCGTGGCACTAATTAAACGATTATTATGAATATAGTGCACAGCAATATCTTCTGTGATTGATTCAAAATAAGGTCGAATATCTTCAAGAATGATCGCATCGGCATCAATATACAAAATCGGCCCTTGTAGCTCATGTCGAACTTTTGCGATATAACATGGCTTAAAAGCTATAATTTTTTGCCAATCATCTTTGGAAAAGCTTTGAAAATGCACATCTATACCAAATTTATTTGCCGAGCATTTTAAAATATCCGCATGCTTTGTATATAACTTATCGTCCGTATGGAAACCAAAAACTGTTAACATTACCGATCCTGTAAAACCTGAAGAAACACTCAAGGTTATTTTATATTTAATTACAAATACTTAAATCTATAAATCATCTAACACTTACACTTAAAATTTAACGTATAAATGTGGACATCACAGAGAAAGTATTTCTATTCTCACTCAAAATAATCCGCCAAAATCATAAAATACAATGATGACCAAACTCAATCTAAGGAAGAGCTCTAACTCATATCCATATATTAGTTGAACCCACCAAACTCATCAATTTAAAGCGACCAATCACATCATATATCTCTAGCGGCACCGCATTCAGCAAGACACTATTTGCAAAAAACTACTACGCAGAACTAGCTTTTAGCACTTATAATCCTATTATAGTTATAGCGATGACTTTGTATTAAAATCTAATTATATAAAACGGTGTGTAAGATGACTCAAACAATTCAAGTATTTGTAGGTTGTGATCCCAATAATTGTGACTTAGAACAAATGATGGTTCTTGAATATAGTCTTCGTAAGCACACTTCGCATCCTGTGAATATTACTTGGATGCAACTGAGTCATGACACAAACAGTCCGTGGTATACCAATCAGGCGACTGGTGAAGGTTGGCGTACTGAAAAATGGGCTACTCCTTTTTCTGGTTTCCGTTGGGCCATTCCTGAATCGTGTAACTTCGAAGGCCGCGCAATTTACATGGATGCCGACGTCATTGTACTTTGTGATATTGCAGAACTTTGGTCTCATCCAATGCAAGACGATGCCATTGTTATCGCTAAGGGCGGCAAAAGCTCAGCGCGTCTATGTACTTGTGTATGGGATTGTGAAAAAGCCAAACAATATCTTCCAGCATTGAAAGACATTCAAGCCAATCCAGATGCACATAAGAATTTAATGCGCCTTCTAAAAGAAAAACCAAATCTCGTACAACCTTATCAAGATTCTTACAATAATATTGATGGCGAAGGAATGTCGATTGAACAAATCAAAATTCTACATTACTCAGATATGGGCACGCAGTTCAGTCATAAGTATTCATTATCTCGTCTTGAAGCAACAGGCCAAAAGCACTGGTTTGATGGTGAAATAATGCCTCACCCTAGGGCAGATCTAATAGCACTTTTTGATCAATATTATGACGAAGCACTAACTGCTGGATACAAACCAGAACAATATATGATTGAACCTTTTGGTGCTTTTACCAAAGCAACTCAAGCCAACTATCACGGCAATAAAATTACACGTCCAGGGCAGAAAGAATCTTGGTTCACTCAAAAGCTCAATAAATTAAAGTCTAAACTCAATAGCAACAAATTTAGACTAGATGACTAAAACTTAAAGTGACTGCTTTAGTCACAACTTAGCCTATTTTTTAAAACGTTCAACCTGAATGACTTGTTTATGATTCCTAAAAAGCTACAGACCTTACAATTATTTTTTTCAAACTTGTGTTTTAGAAGCATTTATAAAGTCGTTTATAAATTAAGTCATTCAAATCAATACAAACATAATCGCCGTTTTTGGCCGTATTATCAGGTTGAACGTGATACTGAAAATGGCTTACAAAAACTTTTTTTCAAACAGAAGTTGGTCGTCGATAATACGCAAGCTATTTGTACAGAAAATAAGCCATGCATGATGATTGCAACTGGGCCATCAGTACAACGGATCCCTCCCGAAGCTTTTACCCGCTCCGACATAGATTATATTGGATTAAATGGCGCAATTTCGATGCCTAATGTTGCGTTTAAGCATTATGTCATTATTGACCATAATTTCGTTGAGAGCCGTTTTGATTTGGTGTTGAAAGTCCTCAATAGCAATTGTACGTTTTACACTACACCACGTTGTTTAGACCAGATTTTAAGAAAAGTTTTATTTCAGGATATCCAATGTAACATTAGAGTCGTAGAACCTATTACTCGCGGTGAAATTGAACCAATCTTACAGCCTAAAAAAGCGGTCGACATGCAAAAAAGTTATTTCTATACCAACAATCAATTGGGTTTTTCAACTCAAATATATACCGCGATCTTTGATTATTTTACTGTAGCCTACGTTGCACTACAGATTATTCACTCACTCCGCTATCAAGAGATTTACTTAGCTGGGTTAGACATGAATAATTTTTCCCAGCCCCGTTTCTATGAGAGTGCTGAAAATAAACAACCAACGCTTTTAGACAGATCATTAGATTTCACATTACCAGCTTTCGACTTAGCGGCACAGTTTTTTAAGGCTCAAGGAATTACCGTATATAACCTTTCTGAACATAGTGCTGTGGAAGCATTTCCAAAAGTAAATGCAAAGGACTTATTTAAATTCCAATAAAATACACCCGATTCAAGGCTATTTTTTCGAGTGCTGACTAAAAATCCAAAAGTGAGTGCTTGAAATATTGCCCTCGCGCAAAATGCTTATCCAATATCTGACGCTCTTTCCCTGCAAGTTTTATGAGATTCGGATACTCATCTGGTGACTCATGAATAGCCAAATCAATCAGGGTCTTTTCTTTAACCCATTTATTTTTAACTTGGTAGAAAAATGCATTTTTATCGCAATTGATTAATACCATACTCGGTGCTACATCGCGCATCACTTTCTGACACGCAACATAAGCCACAAGATACTCTAACCGACCAATACGCTGAAAATAATCTTGAGAATTATCATAGGTGGCTTGGATATATTGGATATATTGCTTGGGTCCGATATCAATCGCTTTAAAAAGTTCATCAAACCATAATTGATAAAATGGATTCTTTTCTACACTCGCCAGTAACCAATTTTCAATCACGGGAAAATCAGCCAGTGTCGTATTTTTTTTCCGATAATAGGCAAAGCCTTGCGTTTTTGTTTGCTGGATGAGTTTTTCAATCCAATCTAATTTTTTATAAACAATAATACTTGCATCTAACCAAATCCCACCATAATGGTAAATCAAGTCAAAACGGATTAAGTCTGCGCGTTGCTGGGACGTTGCTTTCTGCAAAATAGGCGAGGTTAAATCAAAACTAATAAAATCCGCGACATTATTTGGATTTAACAGATTCACAGTATAGTCAGGATGTAATTTCTGAATATGATCAATACAATGCCGAACCAAAGTAGGCATGCTCCCTTCCCAATAGATCCATATCTTTTTAGGTAATTGAATGCCTTGATTCTCTAGCTTAGCCTGTAAAACAATCTGATCTGCATAGTTATCTATGGCATCACATTTATTTCGTTGTTTTAAATTAAGCAGTGTATAAAACTTTAAAATATAAAATAACTTTTTAAAAATTTTCATTTTAGTCGATCATTTAGCCTTGTATCGAAACACCTTAGGACAATTACAAATACTTATGCTTCACTGCATAAAATTTGTCGCGCCACATTCGTTTTTGTTTTTTAATCCCATAAGAAAAGCTTCGACCTTCTTTTTCTTTACGAGAAATTCCTTGTGCGGCTACAGTTCCCAAAATATCACTGTCCAGACCTGCTGGTTTGACCAATGCAGGCCATACCCCTAAACCTTTCCCATTTTTACTGAGCCAAGTTTGAAAGAAAATATCAACAGGCATGGTCATTGATTTTCCTGCTTGTATAAATGCTTCTGCACCTTTGCGCGACCAAACTAAACCGAGACCACGAATAGGAAAATAAAAAGCGTGCCATAAACTCATGCCATCAATATTCGTAATATCTTTGCTCAGTTTTTTCTTTTTGGCTGCAATATTAATCAGATACCAATCCAGCTCTTTATGCTGATCGAGATACTCAATCACACCATCAAGTTTGTCTTTGAAGTCTTGGTTGATTTTCATATCATCTTCAAGTACCACCAAATAATCAGCATCCGTACTTAAAAATTGTTCCGCACAGCCATAATGACTTAAATAGCAGCCCAATTCTGAATTCATCAATCTGCGACCGAGTACGTCGTTCGCCCCTTGATCATCGTAGTTTGCAAATTCAGTTAAATCTTTACCACGACCATCGACTGCAGAAAAGCGCTCAAAAGGCCAGTTAACTTGATTCAGCTGCTGCGTTGCTCGCTCAAGTCGTTCTTGACTGCCATCCAAATTAATCAAATAAGTAACAACTTTCATGATGGACTCTTAAAAGCAATAGATTTAGGTAAATAGTCTTTAAATTTCAAATTCAAAGCTGATGATATTTTTTGAAATTGTTTCTCTTCAAATTGATCTAAACTTTGGATACAACCAAATTTAACATTAGAATTATTCAAATTTTTTAAAAATAATTCAATTGATGTTTCATTTTTCAAATATGCAATTTCGATATCATTAAAAAGCTCAGCTTGTTTGTACTTAATTTTTAAATGATTATTGAGCCCTACAGGTAAAAACTGTAAGGCACTACGAAAACGATAGGAAATTTGCTTTTCTAAAACAGATGGATGGGCTTCAAAGTATTTTTGAAATAATATTTTATCTAAAACATGTGGTCGATGATGAATTTCAAAATAGCGGCTCATCCCACACAACTCCGCACTCAACATCTGAGCAACCGTATATTTAGGCGCTAAGGGTTTAGCAAAATATTTATTCAACCCTTTACGTATATTAAATTTAGTTTTAACTAATAAATTATTAGACCAGTGCCCATAAATCTTAATATAATCATCGACCAAGAAATCACTGATTTTAGAAGGTGCATTAAAGAAAAAATCGTCATTTAAATAAATGAAATATTGCGATAAATTTGGAATATTCCAAAGCATCGTTTCAATTGTAAGTGAATTGAAAGTAGGTAAATACTGTTGGTAATTTCTAAATATTTCTTGATGATCAACCACTTGAATTTGACCAGAGCGACATAGCCCCTGCGCTTCAAACTCCCCAACAAAACTCGGCTGTTGGTGATCAGTTATAATGTAAATCGTTCCACAATACGGAACATATTTCAGAATTGAAGCAATCGAAAAATAGATTTCATCATTATGGGCAAATCGAGTGTCTTCCGCTGCACCTTTTACAACATTTTCAGGTTGAAATTGTTGACGTTTCAATCGATGATTTTCATCACTTCCATCAACCCAAGCAATAACAAAATCTAGTTTTTTCATAATTTTCTAATCAAAAGTAAACCAACATTGGGTTTTTAATGCCAAGCCTCTTTAATCCAATCTGATGGCAAGACGTAACGATACCACTTGCCACCACCACCATTTACTGCATCAGGTGGGTTAATTTCCCCATGGAAAACAATAATTTTTGCACCTTCGGGTTTTACGGGTGCTTTAAAGTACGCCAAAGGTATTTTTTGCAAGCAATGATACTTATAACTTTTACACCAACTGTCAGGCCAGTAAGAGAGCTTTTTCTCTTGATCGACATACCAAGACAAATAAGCTTGCTCATTGCGGAACTTTTGACGAATTTCATCAAAATGCTCACGAAAATATGGCATCAATCCAGGAAAAGCACCCAACTTAAAACGGTAAACTGAACTATTTCCCGTAATACGCCAAGGGCGCTTCCAGTCATGAATAATCAGAAAATCCCCAGAATGGGTAAAGAAACTATCGATGTTATCAACAATCACTACATCTAAGTCTAAAAAGAGCGCATTGCCTTTTAAACCATAAAGATCTGGCTCAAACGTAGACAATTTATTCCAGCCACGTTCAGGGCTCCCCTCTGGAAGTGCTAATGGAGGAATAGGAAAACACTGTACAGCAGGATCAATACCATCGGTACGGTCAGTTAAACACACCATTTTAAAGTCAACAGTAGTGTGGCGTTTTACCATGTTATACAAGCGATTAACGTAGTCCGAACCATATTTGGTCCCCCACTTCATACACAGCACAATATTCTGATTTTGTTGCTCTGTCGTATTTAAAACGTCATCATTTTCATGTACAGACATGCTTGAAACTACCGATCTACATAGTATTTTGCATCATAACATAGTCTAGGTTTGATTGAAGATTAGAGCCATAAAATCCCAAGTAATTACACGGTAATTAAACTGAAATGTATTGTTCATTTACGTGACATCTTGCTCCTGCACCGTATTATAAAATAATTCAGAATCAACAGAATGAAAATTACAGTGGTCGGTTTAGGCTATGTTGGACTCTCTAATGCTTTGATCTTAGCGCAACAGCACTGTGTCACTGCATTTGATATCGATGAAAATCGTATTCATCAGTTAAATCAAAAAATCTCCCCAATTCAAGATAAAGACATCTCATTATTCCTAGAAAATGAAAACCTTCATTTTAAAGCAACATCAAATAAAATAGACAGTTACATCAATGCTGAGGTTATTCTCATTGCAACACCCACCAATTACGACCCCATCACCAATCAATTTGATACTTCAAGTGTGGAGCAAGTCATTCACGACATCCAACTCACTAACCCGCTTGCGACCATCATCATTAAATCGACAGTACCTGTCGGCTTTACACAAAGAATGCGACTGCGATTTAACACAAACAATATTATTTTTTCACCAGAATTCTTACGTGAGGGCAAAGCACTTCAGGATAATCTTTACCCTTCTCGAATTATTATAGGAGAGCAATCGGAACGTGCTGAAACATTAGCACAACTCTTTCTTAATAGTGCTATTAAAAAAGACTGCCCTGTACTATTTACTCATTCGACTGAAGCAGAGGCTATCAAATTATTTGCCAATACTTATCTCGCCATGCGTGTCGCTTATTTCAATGAACTTGACACCTATGCTCAAGTTTTTGATTTAAATACTCGTCAAATTATTGATGGCGTGTGTCTTGATCCGCGTATTGGAAAGTTTTACAACAACCCTTCTTTTGGCTATGGAGGATATTGTCTCCCTAAAGACACTAAACAACTTTTAGCAAATTATGAGCAAGTCCCAAGTAACTTAATTCAAGCAGTTGTAGATGCAAATAGAACCCGCAAGGATTTCATTGCTGAAACAATTATTCATAAAAATCCCAAAGTGGTTGGCATCTACCGTTTAGTCATGAAATCAGGATCTGATAATTTCCGCTCATCCGCAATTTTAGGGATTATGCGCCGAATTAAGGCGCAAGGCATCAAGGTGATTATTTATGAGCCAAATATTTCAGAAAAAAAATTTGCCAATAGTAAAATTATTCGCGATCTAAAAAAATTTAAGCAAGTAGCTGACTTAATTATTAGCAATCGTCAAACATCAGAACTAAATGACGTCCAAAATAAACTCTACACTCGAGATATTTTCGGTATCGATGACTAAACTGAAGACCAACAAAAAAGGGCTCCGAAGAGCCTTTTTTTCACCGAATCACTTATTTTACATAAGTTAACCAGTGTGCGTATTTCGGGTCTTTACCCTTAACCGCATTAAAGAATGTGGTTTGAATTTGTTCAGTAATAGGACCACGCGTACCTGAACCGATTTCACGGTCATCATATTCACGAATAGGCGTCACTTCAGCAGCAGTACCTGTAAAGAATGCTTCATCCGCAATGTAGAATTCATCACGCGTAATACGACGCTCAACCACGTCATATCCTAGGTCTTTTGCAATCGTGATAATGGTTTGACGCGTAATACCATCAAGTGCCCCACCCGCGATATCTGGCGTATGTAAAACACCATCTTTCACCAAGAATACGTTTTCGCCAGAACCTTGACATACATAACCTTGAGGGTCGAGCAGCATTGCTTCGTCATAACCTGAATGCGCTACTTCTTGGTGAGCCAAAATCGACAAAGTGTAATTACCTGACGCTTTTGCTTTACACATCGTCACGTTTGGATGGTGATGGGTAAATGATGAAGTTTTCACACGAATACCTTTCGCCATTGCTTCGTCACCAAGGTACGCACCCCAGCTCCACGCAGCAACCACCGCATGAATTGTATTGTCTGTTGCAGCAATACCTAATTTTTCAGAACCAATAAAAATAATTGGACGCAAGTAGCAAGACGCTAATTTATTTTCACGAACCACATCAATTTGAGCTTGCTCTAGTGTTGCTTGATCAAATGGGACTTTCATTTGATAAATTTTTGCAGAGTTCAATAAACGCTTAGTGTGTTCTTTTAAACGGAAAATAGCCGTGCCATTCGGTGTTTCATAGGCACGGACACCTTCAAACACACCCATGCTGTAGTGCAAGGTATGTGTTAATACGTGAGTTTTTGCCTCACGCCAGTCAACCAATTGTCCATCTTGCCAAATAAAACCATCACGATCAGCCAAATTCATGACACACACTCCAAATTTATATACACAGTCATGTTATCCAATGCTCACGATTGAGCTTGGATCAATTAATCTTTGCCATAATTTGCAAACGATCACTCGGGTATCGCGCCAGTCCGCAGCATTTACTTGCATGGATTGATTCGCAAGGGCTAAACGGTGGCTCTCGGCTCGTTCACTGAGATAAGCTTGAATCAATGCAGTCGCATCGTCACTGGATAAGCAACTGGCTTTTGCGGCGTCGTCAAGGATTCGTACATTGTCGGAATAATGGGCAAGATCTGGATGAGATCCGCTCCATGCCAACACAGCATACTGTGCCATAAATTCGATATCGACGATACCACCTGCGTCTTGTTTTAAATGAAAAATTCCATCTTTTTGTTGTTCTTTAGAAGAACCCAAATGGTCTTTCATTTTTTGACGCATCTTCAGCACTTCTGCGCGTACATTTTCTTCATCACGTGGCTGCGTCAAAATCCGACAGCGCAATGCTTCAAACTTATCACGCAAACTTGGCTCACCCGCAATCGAACGAGCACGCACCAATGCTTGATGCTCCCAGACCCATGCATTTTTCAACTGATACTGTTCAAAGGCTTTTAAACTGGTGACCAAGACCCCCGCTTCACCCGATGGGCGTAAGCGCGTATCGATTTCATAAACCCGACCATCGAGGGTCTGCGTGGTCATCAATGACATAAATTTCTGCGCAACACGCATTGCAAACTCGAATCCACTGATCGACTTCAGCCCATCGGTATCGGCTTGCTCATCCATATAATGAATAAAGACCAGATCTAAGTCCGAGCCATAACCCAGCTCAATCCCGCCAACCTTGCCATAACCCACAACAGCAAATGCCAAATGATCGATCGAACAGCGCTGTCCTTCAACATCGAGCGGATAACCATGTTTCTTTGCCGTCATTTGGTAAGCTAAATTTAAAGTTGTACTGACCGAAACTTCTGCAATATCCGTCAAAGCATCGGATACTTTCATCAACGGACTTTCAGCCAAGACATCACTGGCTGCAACTGCCAATACATTGGATTTTTTAAATAGGCGCAGCACACGCATCAAATCTTCAACGTCATCAAGCTCAATACGAAGCAACTGTTGACGCAGAGAATCTTCCAAATCTTGACGGCGCGGCAACTCAAAGTCCATGGACAAAAATTCATCCAAGAGTACTGGATAATGGGTCAATTCTTCACAAATCCATGGACTTACGGTTGCCATTTTCACCAAGCGCTGTAACGCCCCTTTACTCTCAATCAACATGACCAAATATACGGTACGTCGCATCACAGACTCAACCAAGGGCATGAGGCGTAGCAGCGCGGCTTGCGGCTTATCTGACTGTAAAATCGCTTCAATCAAATGCGGCCAAAACATTTTTAAACGCTGCATCGCTTTTGCAGGCAGCTTTTTTAGCGCATGCCCATTCCAAAATTCATGAATGAGGTTTTTTGCATTCGCATCCAACACCTCATTTAAACGCGCTTCTAACTGACTAAAGCTTTCTACGAAAGGGTCATGTTCTTTTTCTTTAATTAAATGCTCAAATTGGTAAATAACTTTGGCACGCTTTTGGTTTAAGTGCTCAATAAATGCTTCCCAACTTACAAAACCCAAGGTATCAATCATCCTTTGTCTGAGTTCTGGTTCTGTGGGCAAAGACTGGGTCTGTTGATCATTTAAGGCTTGAATTGCATGCTCTACACGGCGCAGAAATAAATAAGCATCTTCCAGCTCACTGACCGCCTGACCATCCAGCAAACCCACTTCACCCAAATGATGCAAGCTCACTAAACATTGACGGTCTTGTAATTCTAATTTTGCCCCACCATAAATCAGCTGAAACACCTGCACAATAAATTCGACTTCACGAATACCGCCCGCACCCAGCTTAATATCATCTTCGATGTTGCGGCGTAATACTTCACGCTCAATCATGGCTTTCATTTCGCGCATGGCTTCAAAAGCGGTGTAATCGACATACTTACGGAATACGAAAGGACGTGTCATGTCCAACAACTCATCCCCCTCTTTGCCCCCTGTCACAATCCGCGCCTTAATCCACGCATAGCGCTCCCACTCGCGCCCATGCTGGCTTAAATACTTCTCCAGCGCCGCATGACTAATAGCCAGTGCAGAACCATCACCCCAAGGACGTAAGCGCATATCCACACGGAAGACAAAACCATCAGCCGTGATATGGTCCAACAAGTAAATGAGCTTCTGACCCCATAAAATGCAAAACTGTTGTACATCAATACATTTACGACCATCTGTTTCACCTTGCTCATCAAAGGCAAAAATCAAGTCGATATCACTGGATAGGTTCAACTCTTGTGCACCGAGCTTCCCCATCGCAACCACAATTAAATCTTGAATTTTATGGTTATAGCCCACAGGCTGACCATGTTTAGCCACCAATGGCGCTAAGGCAAACGCTTTTGCCACACAAATGGCTGCATCAGCAAAATCAGATAACTCCCGTGTTAACTCCATCACATCGATCAGTTGGTTGGCATCCTGCCAAATCCAGCGAAACATTAAACGCGCACGTAAAATTCGGATGGTGCGCATCCATGTGCTTTCATCACTGATCTCTTTTAAGGTGTTTTGAACGACATCGAAAATTTGTTCGGTGGTCAATGGCTGAGAAAATTGATCAATTGCATAATCTTGTTCAAGATAAACCTGATGTATAGATAGGACTTGTTCCGCATATTGACTTGCGCGCAATGTCTTTTGCAATTGCTCAGCATTCATGATCGACTCTTTCGGATTGTTTTGGTTATTTATAACAGCAGATCATGAGATTAGGCGAATTATTTTATAAGAAAAGTATGATTATTCACTAAATTCTTGCTGGGATGTCGCAAGTGACAATGCTTGATGTGCGCTGTTCGAACGTGGCAGGCTGACGATAAAAGTTGAACCTACACCTTCTTTCGATGTGACTGAAATTTCACCTTTATTCAAATCAACAAAACGCTTACACAACACCAGACCTAGACCAGTCCCATTCTCCCCAGCTGTCCCCTTAAAACTAACGGTTAGTTTCGGTTCAAATAAAGATTCGATTTGCCCCAAGGTCATACCTAGACCCGTATCTTGAATGTAGATATCGATAAAATCATCACGTTTTTTGGCATCAATCGTCACAACCCCTTCGCCATGCATATGGGTAAATTTCAGCGCATTTGAGACCAAGTTTTGGATCACCGAGGTCACCATATTGATATCTGCAAAAATTTTTAAATCATCGGGGACACGGTCAATCAGTTGAATATTTTTATTGATGGCCAACGCATGCAACACATCAAAAACAATTTGAGAGGACTGCTTAAGCTTGTAATGGATGGGGTGATAAACAAAGCGCCCGCCTTCTGCCATCGCCCAATTCAATAAACTCTCTAACAAGCTATAAGTCGATTGTGCTGTATCATGCAGATAATCTGCAATGCTTTGCACACCAGACTCATCCAAACTTTTGCGCTCTTCAGCCAACACTTCTGAGAATCCAATTAAGCCATGAAAAGGCGCCCTTAAATCATGTGCAATAATTTGGAAAAATTTGGTTTTACTGACATTCATGGCCACCTGTTGTTCATACAACTCTTTGAGCTCCGCATTTTCCATGCGCAAATGCAGCAAATTGAGAAAACCAGAGGCCAGTTCATAGACATTTTCTACAGCATCCTGCGTAAAAGCTTCCAACTGCTCATCAAAGAAAATCACTTGCCCTACAGATTTATCCGATGTCTTTAAATCCAATGCGATGATCCGCTGATGTTTAAACCCTAAAGCAGTCACCTGCTGAGAAAGATGATGATAATGGTGATGCAGGCTATCAATCGCAATCTCCCCTTCAAAATGAGTAGCAAAATTGGCTGCAGCGGGTAACTGAAAAGCATTGAATGCGTGTTTGCCCGCATACCAACTATAAGGTTCATTGCTAAACGTTAGAATTGCGGCATGTGCACCTAAAATTTTTCGCGCAAATTTGAGAAAGCTCTTAATTTTATTGTCATTACTGTTCACGCCCAACAATAAAGATAAGTGACAAGCACTTAACTGTTCTGTATCAGACCCGATATCTAGCAATTGAATACCCATTTCTGCCTCATCTTTTGTGATTTTCGGCACAAACCTATTATTTACTTGTATTTATTAGCAAATTTTCAACATTAAAACAATATAAAAATACAACAATACAAGCGTGGCATTTAACAAAAAAATTAATTATTTCAGAATTTTATCTTGTGACTACTTTCTCTTTTTGAAAACTCGTTATTTATCAGAAGGATTAAAACAAAATTGTGAGTCCATCATATGAGGACATAATTAAGCAAACCCGCACCAAACATTCAATTGCTTTAAGCCATCTGTAATGTTTTATGGCGATTTGATTCAAATCTTAAATTTCAGGCAATAAAAAACCCAAGACTGAATATGCTTGGGTTTTTTAATATCTTGGTCCCGAGGGTCGGACTCGAACCGACACGTCATCTCTGACAGCGGATTTTGAGTCCGCCGCGTCTACCAATTTCACCACCTCGGGAAGGTGTTGATGCGTATATTAAACTTTTTGAAAAACTTGTCAACGCAAGTTGGTGATGATTGGCTATTTTTAAGTCATATTTGATTTTTTAGCTTTATATTTGTGCAATTTCAGCGTTTTTCAACAAAAACGCATATACTGAGCGCAATTTTGACCTCCCTTATTTTGACGCTGCTTTCCCATCATGCAACTTTCTGATTTTAATTTCGACCTCCCTGATGAACTCATTGCCCGTTATCCTTTAGACACGCGCAGTGCATCTCGACTATTACACCTCGATGCTCAAGGTCAGCATCATGACTTTCAATTCACCGACATTTTAGATTTGCTCGATGCAGGTGATTTACTGGTCTTAAATGACACCAAAGTGATGAAAGCACGTCTCAAAGGCAAACGTGCCAGTGGCGGAGCTGTCGAAGTTCTGGTTGAACGCATGCAAGATGCATTTATTGCACACTGCCACATCAAATCCAGCAACACACCCAAAGCGGGAGCTGAGCTCTTTATTGGCCCAGATGCCGTTAAAGTCACAGTGCTAGGTCGTCATGAAAATTTATTTATTGTGGAGTTTTCCCAGCCAATTTTAACGGTGCTGGATTTATACGGACAACTTCCG
The DNA here is from genome assembly GCF_058599305.1 of Acinetobacter sp. CAU_H_S139_7. Classification (NCBI taxonomy): domain Bacteria; kingdom Pseudomonadati; phylum Pseudomonadota; class Gammaproteobacteria; order Moraxellales; family Moraxellaceae; genus Acinetobacter; species Acinetobacter sp. CAU_H_S139_7. Next base: position 526,314 of record NZ_CM178651.1, on the reverse strand, counting down.
ATCCCTCCCTACTTCAACCGTGAAGCTGAAGCCATTGATACCGAGCGTTATCAAACAGTATTTAATGATCCAACCAAGTTAGCCAGTGTCGCTGCACCTACCGCAAGCTTACACTTCGACCAAAAGCTGTTGGATCAACTTGAAGCCAAAGGTATTCAGAAAACCTTTGTCACTTTACACGTGGGTGCTGGTACCTTTCTGCCTGTACGTACCGATGACATTGCCAATCACATTATGCACAGTGAATGGTGTGATGTTCCTGAGCATTCAGTTGAGCTTATTCGTCAAACCAAAGCGCGTGGTAATAAAGTCATTTCTGTCGGAACGACAGCGACACGTGCGGTTGAAAGTGCAGCGCAGGCACATGATGGTGAACTGAAAGCTTGGACTGGAGATACCCAAATTTTTATCTACCCAGGTTATGAGTTCAAAGTGGTGGATCGTCTTATCACCAACTTCCATCTGCCTGAATCGACCCTCTTGATGTTGGTTTCAGCGCTGTCAAATCGTGATAATATTTTGGCAGCTTATCAACATGCGGTAGCCAACCAGTATCGCTTCTTTAGTTATGGCGATGCCATGTTAGTTGACCAACTTCAACCCAAATAAGAACCTCACATGCCTATCGATACAATCAAACATTCCATTCATATTCGACGTAAAAAGAATAAAGTTGTGTTTGATAATATCGATAGGCTTTGGGACATTGGTCGAGGGGCCGATTCGGCACAAGATATTCTTGACCGACTGCACCCTTGGAATGCCCCGATTACCCTCAAATTTGAAAATGTGCTGCCTATTCTACTTGGAATAGTCGGCATTTTTTTTATTGTGCCAGTGTTCTTTGCCGGAGAGCACATTTGGACCTTATTCAGCTTTTTATTCGGCTTAGGCTGTCTGCTTTGGGCCTATTTAAGTTATGAGCAAGATGATCCGCTTGAAGAGGTCACTGACTATCTCGAAAAACAAATTATTCATAAAAAATACCAGCTCAACGAGTTTACCCCTCCGCAGCATATTGGCGTGGCCCTACAACCTGCATTTTTTATTGCCCACCTCAAACAGCTGTTTCCAATTTTTAATCAAGGCACCATCAGCAATGATATTCCTTACTACGCCAGTACCACTTGGCAGGATGAAGCAGGACAACAGCATCAGGTTTTGCTGTTTCAATATCATTTTGTTGATGAAATTCGCGTACGTGATAAAGATGGCAATGAGTTAAAAGTGAAAGAAGTGCATAAAGACTTATGGGGATGTTTTGTCTTTGAGGTACCCACGCAAGGACTCGCGATTACCGCATACAATAAAAAATTCTATTACCCTTATAGTTTTCCATGGCATAGCAGTGATATTCAAATCAACCAAAAGCTCAAGTTTTTTGGTACTGACCAGATGCAGATGGCCAAACTCCTCTCCCCTGCATTTGTGCTGCGTACTGCCGATTTTTTCCGTTCTCGTTAAGGCGATTTACTTTTTCATCCTGAAAAAAATATCTTGTGCTATATCAGCCCACAAAACCTGTTTGAAATATCCAGCAAAGCAAAAAAAATCAATGACATTTCGACATTGCGTGGACACTTACGCACTTTTAAATTACCTTATCTAGAGCGCTTAGAATCTGATCTAACACAATTTTTAAAATAATGACATTTTGCCGTTTGAGGACTGTATGGGGCTATTAATTTTCTTCTTGATTATTATTGCAATCGTGTTTGGCGTGATCGTTATTCGTAATAATATTGTGCGACACCACAATGCAACCATTCGCGCATGGTCGGATGTAGCAACCTATGAGCGTCAGAAAATAAAAATTCTAGATGGCTTAGAACCTTTGGTCGAACAATACTCCAGCTTTGAAAAAGGTACCTTGGGAAAAGTTACTGAGCTCCGTCAGAACATTCTCAACCTGAACTTAAACAATACAGATGTCAATCAGTTGCAGCGTATCGAAGCATTAAACCAAGAGCTAATGCGTAGCCTCAATGTCGTGGTCGAAAACTACCCTGAACTTAAAGCCAATGATATTTATCTAAAGATGATGAATGAAATTGAAGAGCAAAATGAAAATGTCGGTGCTGCGATCAGCATCTTTAACCGCAATGTCGAACTGTTTAACAACCACATTCAAGTTTTTCCAAACAACATTGTCAACACCATGACCGTGGGTAAAAAAGCGGTACGTCCTTTCCGCGACGCGACTGCACTACAAAATTTTGATTACCGTCCCAATTTCAACTAAAAAGATCGCTTTAACACAAATCACACATCCAAGGCACTCAAAATGAGTGCCTTTTTTAATATCTAAATTTACTTCACTTCTGGCAGCTATCGCTTGCTATGCCACGGCAATTCATCTCCCTCCTCTCCCCAACACACTCAAATCAAAACCGTTGTCACCGCACACAATTTCGTACAGAAAAGCTTTGCGTTAAAAGTGTTACAACACTGGTGTTTATTTGCATAATCAAGGAAAATAGCCTCCTTTTAGCGGCGAACTGTTTTTTCGCTCTTGCACTGCAAGCAGAGCAGTGCTTTGCTCTTGTTCAGGATATTTTATGAAGTTTGAAAAATTAGGTCAGTCGGGTCGCGCCCGTCGTGGTCGTTTAACTTTAGAGCATGGTGTGGTTGAAACCCCTGTGTTCATGCCTGTCGGTACTTATGGTACGGTGAAAGGCATGCTCCCGCGTGATATTGAAGACATCAAAGCGCAAATTATTTTAGGTAACACCTTCCATCTTTACCTACGCCCTGGCCTTGAAGTGATTAAAGAGCACGGCGGCCTGCATAAATTCATGAAGTGGGATAAACCCATTCTGACCGATTCAGGCGGCTTCCAAGTCTTCAGTTTGGGCGCGATGCGTAAAATTAAAGAAGATGGCGTAACGTTCCGCTCTCCAATTGACGGCTCTAAAGTATTTTTGTCTCCTGAAATCTCAATGGACATCCAACATACATTGAACTCAGACATCGTGATGATTTTTGACGAATGTACGCCTTATCCTGCAACGCATGAAGAAGCGCAAAAGTCGCTACAACTGTCATTGCGTTGGGCAAAGCGTTGTAAGACTCAGCATCATGATGTGCTTGAAAATAAAAATGCGCTCTTCGGCATTATTCAAGGCGGTATGTATGAAGACTTACGTGATGAGTCTTTAAAAGGCTTGCTTGAAGTTGGTTTTGACGGTTATGCCATTGGTGGCCTCTCTGTCGGTGAACCGAAAGAAGAAATGATCAAAGTGCTGGATTACCTTCCAGAAAAAATGCCGGCAGACAAACCGCGCTACCTAATGGGCGTAGGTAAACCTGAAGACATCGTAGAAGGCATCCGCCGTGGCGTCGATATGTTTGACTGTGTCATGCCTACACGTAATGCCCGAAATGGACATTATTTTGTGACCGACGGTTTAGTGCGTATCCGTAACAGTAAATACCGTCATGATCAAAGTCCGCTTGATCCACACTGCGACTGTTATACCTGTACCAACTTTACTCGCGCTTATTTATTCCATTTGGAAAAATGTGGCGAGATGCTGGGTTCAATGCTAGGTACTATTCACAACTTACGTTACTACCAACGTTTCACTCAAGACATTCGTGATGCATTGGATAATGATCGCTTTGATGCCTTTGTTGAAGATTTTTATGCACGTCGTGGTTTAGAAGTTCCACCTTGCCCCCAAGATTAATTGTTGTGAGCATTTGCGCTTGGTAAAAAGACAAGGTAAATTGCAGAACAAGTCTATTTATGATCAATTCGTTGGTCACCGTTTTTTTAGTTTAGGAATTTGAAATGAGCCTTTTTATTTCTACAGCTCACGCAGCGGGTGAAGCTGCACAACAACCAAGTATGGTCGCAAACTTATTGATGATTGCTGTTTTTATTGCAATCTTCTATTTCTTAATTTGGCGCCCTCAAGCAAAACGTGCCAAAGAGCACCGCTCCTTGGTTGAAAGTCTTGGCGTAGGCAGCGAAGTAGTATTTGCTGGTGGCTTAATGGGTAAAATCACTAAACTCGAAGGTGACTTTGCAGTGGTTGAACTGAGCCGCGGTGTAGACGTAAAAATTCAACGCGCAAGTGTGATTTCAGTTCTTCCTGAAGGCACATTAAATAACCTTTAATCAAAAAAATTAGTCGTGCATCCGCACGACTTTTTTCATTTTAAGAAGAAAACAAATGCGTTACCCAGCATGGAAATATCTACTGATTCTCGTGGTTTTGACGATCAGTACATTATATGCCCTGCCTAGTTTGTATCCGGATGAGCCTGCGGTTCAAATTTCTGGTGCCAAAGCTGGTACCCAAATTGACCAAAGCATCGTACAAAAAGCAGAGCAGATTTTAAAATCTGAAAGTATTTCAAGCCATGACAACAGTTTTAGCAATAATGCTGCACTGTTACGTCTTGACTCTAGCGAAGCACAATTAAAAGCCAAAGAAGCGTTACGTCGTGGCCTTGGTGATGACTATGTTGTCGCGTTGAACTTGGCACCAACCACGCCAGAGTGGCTACAAAAAATTGGTGCAAAACCAATGAAGCTCGGTCTTGACTTACGTGGTGGTGTTCACTTCTTATTAGAAGTGGATATGGATAAAGCAATTGCTCAACGCATGGAAACCTCTGCGACTGATTTACGTCGTCAGTTCCGTGACAACAAAATTAAATTTAACAGCCTTGCATTAAACAACAACACCATTACCGTTCAGTTCGCCAACAATGATGATCGTACTGCGGCTCAAGACTACTTACGTAGCAATGGTAATGAGTTTAATCAGCAAGCGGTCGCAACTACTACAGGTTCAACCTTACGCTTAACCTATACCGATGTTCGCCGCCAAGAAATTCAATCTTATGCCGTGAACCAAAACTTAACCACTTTACGTAACCGTATTAATGAGTTAGGTGTGGCAGAAGCCTTGGTACAAACACAAGGTAGTAACCGCATCGTGGTTGAGCTTCCAGGTGTTCAAGACACTGCTGAGGCAAAACGTGTCTTGGGTCGTACAGCAAACCTAGAGTTCCGTTTGGTCTCTGACCAAAATGACCAAGTGATTGACCCTTATACGGGCAAGAGCAATGGTCAACCGCTTCCACCAGGAACCGAACTTTTTGCATATCAATCTTTAGACAGCGGACGTGAATTACTTTTAAACCGTAACCGTATTTTAACGGGTGAACGTGTTCAAAACGCATCAAGTGGCTTTAGCCAAGACACTGGCGGTGCTGAGGTAAACATTACCTTAGACACAGCAGGTGGCAAACTGATGGCAGATGCAACCCGGAATGCGGTGGGTAAGCGTATGGCTGTGTTGTTCATCGAAAATAAACAACGTATTAGCTATATAACTGATCCTGCGACTGGTGCGCAAACCGAAGTCCGTACACCTTATGCAGAGTCTGTCGTGATTAACGCTGCAACCATTCAAGCGGTACTCGGTTCTTCTTTCCGGATCACGGGTCTAGACTCTCCTCAAGAGGCATCTGAACTTGCATTGATGCTACGTGCAGGTGCACTTGCTGCACCAATGTACTTTGTTGAAGAACGTGTAGTGGGTCCAAGCCTGGGCCAAGAAAACATTGATAAAGGTGTGCTATCAACTCAAATCGGCTTCTTACTAGTCGCGATCTGGATGGTGGTCTTCTTCCGCGTATTTGGTTTAATAGCTAACTTTGCCTTGGTTTTCAACTTAGCCATGATTCTAACGGTCATGTCTTGGATTGGTGCTTCCCTCACCCTGCCGGGTATTGCGGGTATCGTGATTACCATTGGTATGGCGGTCGATGCCAACGTCTTGATCTGTGAGCGAATACGTGAAGAAATGAAGTGGGGAGCATCGCCCAAACAAGCCATTGTGGCGGGTTATGACCGTGCTTATAACACCATTTTCGACTCAAACTTAACCACATTCCTAGTTGCGTTTATTTTGTTTGCTATTGGTACAGGCCCAATTAAAGGCTTCGCTGTAACCTTAATGATCGGTATTGTTTGTTCTATGTTTACTGCTATTACAGTAACACGTGCGATTGTACAGCTCATTTATGGCAAAAAACGTAACTTGAAAAAGTTGAGCATATAAGGAGATCGATGATGACTGATGTGACTCAACAAGATTCAAAAAAATACGGCCGTCCAGATGATGAACGTGTGATTGATTTTATGAAGATTGCGCTGCCTGCAGCCATTCTTTCTATTGTCTTAACCATCGGCAGTTTATTTTTCATTTTCACCAAGGGGCTTAACTTAGGTCTAGACTTCACTGGTGGTATTTCAGCTGAGCTGAACTACACAAAACCTGTTAAATCAGCCGATGTCTCTGCTGCATTAACCAAAGCTGGCTTTCATGACCCTGTAGTACAAACCATCGGTTCAGATCGTGATTTGATTGTGCGTATGCCTGTACAAGAAGACACAGCAGCAGAAGACTTAACCAAAACTATTACCCAAGCTGTACAGCTACCGGGTAACTCAGCTTCGGTTAACAAAGTTGATGTGGTGGGTGGACAAGTCGGCAATGAACTCTACATTCGCTCAGCGGGTGCTGTAGCTTTAGCGTTACTGCTGATGTTGGTCTACGTAACGATTCGCTTTGAGTTCAAACTGGCAATGGGTGCGGTACTGTCGTTGTTCCATGACGTGGTGGTCACCATCGGTATTTTTGCCATGATGCAGTGGCCATTTGACTTAACTGTATTGGCTGCAATTCTGGCTCTGATTGGTTTCTCACTGAATGACAACATTGTTGTTTCGGATCGTATTCGTGAAAACTTCCGTAAGATTCGTGGCGCTTCACCTTTAGAGATCGTTAACATCGCTTTAACTGAGACCCTACGTCGTACCATTCACACCTCAATGACTTTATTGTTGGTGGTGATCTCGATGATGATCCTCGGTGGTGATGGCCTTAAATGGTTCTCTGTTGCAATGTTTGTGGGCGTTTTTGTGGGTACCTACTCCTCAATCTACATCGGTACAGCTTTTGCTTTATGGCGTGGCTTAAACCGTCAAGACTTCATTGTTCAAGTGAAGCCTGAGTTTGAAGAAGAAAATGAAATTCCATAAATGCACACCATAGTGTGAAAAAAGAAAGCCTCTCAATTGAGAGGCTTTTTTATGTCGCTCTGAAGATGTTGTACCAGCTCTATCTGAGGCAACGCATAGCCACGGCAGGACTGCTCTGCCCGCCAAGCCACGGTCAACATCACATCTCCTAACTCAAAATTTTGATAGGCAAAACTCCCAATCAGCGGATGACTACACATGCCACCATTATGCGTTGGATGTGCTTGGGTGTTCAGTTCATTTAAGTTTAAACGAATGCCTAAACCTGATGCTTTAAGCACCGCTTCTTTGGTTGTCCAGACCTTAAACCAGTATGCTTTGTCCTGATCATACTGTTGCCACACGCGAAGTTCCTCTACGTGAAAAGCATGTTTAGCCAAAGCCTCAAAGCGAACTTTTCGGTTTAACTCCTCCACGTCCACGCCTAGATCCTGCATCCGCTCACTCGTAGCTAAAGCATAGTAATTTTGGCTGTGGCTATGATTGAAATGAAAAGAAGGCTGATCAACCCAATAGGGTTTACCTATCTCACTCAGTGCAATGGAGTGATCATCTACAACCATCTGCCGTTGTTTGGATAAGCATTGATTGCGATATTGATAAATGGCTTGTTTTCGCTGTGCAATTTGCTCGACACGTGACAGGCTGTGATCCACCTGCACAATGTCACCAATCTTTTTCAGCTCAACACGTATTGTCCTTGCCACTTTTCGTTCCTATCATGGTTTCATGCATCTTGACATCCTCCGCGACCTAAAGGACGGGGATTCCTACTGCTAGACGCTCATGTCCGAGCGCAAGAATATTCAGTGCGGAATTTATATCCCTATCATGGAATGTACCGCATTCCATGCACTGCCATTCTCTTATTCCAAGTCCCGTTCTACCTTTCGGACTACTACAGCGTGAGCCACAGCTCGAACAAGTTTGGGTGGTATAGGCTTCATTGACTTCTTTATACCATACACTTGCGTTCTCGCATTTATACTTGAGCATGGTTCTAAGTGTTGTCCAACTTGCATCTAATACAGACTTCGCTAGTTTAGTCCGTGCTAATGCCTTTGCATTCACATTACCAACGAAGATGGCTGCATGTTTATTCACCAATTTATGACTGAATTGATGTAGCGTATTTTGACGTATGTTTCTAATCTTGGCATGAATCGCTTTAACACGCTTTTTATTTCTAGCACGTTGAGCAATGCCAAGTTTTTGTTCGTATTGCCGATAGATTTGAGGGGCTTTGAGCTTTACGCCATCTGAACAGGTTGCAAGGTCTTTTAAGCCCAAATCTATACCGATTGAGGTATTACCCTTTGATTTAACTTGTTTTGTCTTATCAACAACTAAACAAACATACCAACGTCCACGACTGTCTTCTACAAATGAGCCTGTTTTGACGTTGTATTTTGATAGTCCATAGCTATCCCATAGCTTGAATTGATGCTTGCCATACTGCACGTAGCCATCAGCATATTTGATTGCAACCTTTTTGAACGGTATCCAACCCAAAGAACGTCTTGCAGACTTCTTATTACTCACCCGCCATTTTAGCTTTGCTTTTTTAAACTGCTTTCTTCGAGTAACCAATTCTTCTGTTATCGCTTGAACAGTTTGACTATGCAGATTGCATTCTTTAGATGTGCCTTTCGTGTATTTAGCAATATCGTAAGCTGAAAGAAATTCACCTTTTCTTTTTAGATGTTTAAATCCTAAATCATTCACATAATTCCAAACAAAATTTACTTCCAATGCGAGTTGGTCTAGTACCTTGTAATGTTTGTCTTTTATGCGTAATTTAAGTGTTTTCATGATTAAAATATATTTGGTCTATGAGCAATAGTCAAGAGATTAGAACAGGTCGCCACTGTGTTTTTAATATGCATGTACATTTAGTCTTTGTGGCTAAATACCGTAGAGATGTTTTTACCAAAGCAATGCTTGAAACAATGCGTGAAGTGTTTGAGCGTATCTGCTTAGACTTTGAAGCCGAGTTGGTAGAGTTTGATGGTGAACACGATCATGTTCATTTGCTTGTGAATTATCCACCTAAAATAGCAATTTCTAGCTTAGTGAATAGTTTAAAGGGTGCTTCAAGTCGCATTGTAAGAACCAAACACCCTGAAATTAAAAACAAGCTATGGGGCAGTGCTTTGTGGTCGCCTAGTTACTTCGCTGCTTCATGTGGCGGTGCGCCAATTGGAATTGTTAAACAATATATTCAACAACAGCAAACACCGCATTAATGGCTTACGCCACTCGCTTATATCCTCGGGCTAAACCCATAGGTATCTACACAATTTCCGAGCTTTGCGTTAAATTGAAGAGCATGCTCTTCAATTTAACATCTCTGGTCTGGATCAGCGTCTTGTCAAACGTTATAACAGCCTTGTAAAACTCTATATGAATCCTCTTGCTTCACTTGCTCCCGCAATCAAAGACCTGGCCTCTACCCAAAAGTCGAGTTTCTCAACTACACAGGCTGTTTGGCGATTCCTGAATAATAATAAAATCTCTTTTAGTCAATTAAACCAGCCGATTAAGCTTCTTGCATGCGAACAGATCAAGACATCACCGCATCAGTATGCATTAATCGTTCATGACTGGTCTCAACTGCAGTATGTGAAGCACAGTCATAAGGTTCAGCGTCTTCAAAGAACAGAGGCGAATTCAGGCTATGAATTGCAAAGCAGTTTACTTGTCGATGCGTCATCAGGGCTCCCAATTGCGCCATTAGCTCAGACGCTAACAGATGCATCCGGCTGTTATTCCACATTCAGTGAACAATACAGCGAGCGCAAGTCCCATTTGGACTCACTCGCAGAACAAATCAAAACGATTGAACAGTATCCGATTGAGAAAACAAAAGTCCATATCATTGACCGTGAAGGAGACTCGATTGCCCACTTGAGGGAAATCAGCAGCCATGGTTTCAAATGGTTGATTCGGGCCAAAGAAAGCCATCGGATTGAGCATCAAGGGGAAACCTACAAAGTTGCAGAAGTCGCAGAAAAAGTAGTAACTCAGCAAGTTAAGCCGATTGCTTATAAAGGAAACAGGCATATGCTGCATGTTGGAGAAACCGATATTCGGATAACGCGTGCAGCAAAACCGAAGAGAAAAGATGATTTAGGCCAACGGGTTGCTCCCCAGCCAGGCAAGGCAGTTACAGCCAGATTAATTGTTGCTGTGGTGAAAGATGCTCAAGGTAAAACAGTCGCGAGATGGTCGCTGATCAGCAATGTTTCTTCAGAGATTGATGCGGTAGAATTAACCACCTGGTATTACTGGCGCTGGACAATTGAGTGCTATTTCAAGCTTCTGAAGCAGGCAGGCCATAACGTTGAATCATGGCTTCAGACCACACCTGCAGCGATTTTAAGACGGCTCCTGATCAGCAGTATGGCGTGTGTACTGACTTGGCGAATACAGCGTTCTGAAGATGAACAAAATCAGAAAATTCGTATATTTCTGGCCCGTCTTTCAGGCCGACAGCAGAAGAGAGGTAAGTTGGAAAGTGCACCTGCAATATTGGCAGGACTTTCGATTTTACTGAACACTCTTCAACTGCTCTCAGAATATTCAATAGATGAACTGAATGAAATCGCAACAATTGCATTAGGTACATCAAGATGTGTAGATACCTATGGGCTAAACCCCGAGGTTTTACGCTCCAATGGATAAAATAAAAAAGCCCAAAGATCACTTTGGGCTTTTCAGCATCAAAAACTTAATGCCTGATTAGCGTTTGAATTTCTTCTCAGCTTTCTTAAATTTCTGAACATAACGACGCTTACGCGCTGCTGTACGTTCATCCACCTGTGACTTACGTCCTTCAAATGGGTTTTCAGAGGTTTTAAACTCAATACGCACTGGCGTACCTTCAAGTTTGTACACTTTACGAAATACGTTTTCTAAATAACGACGATAATCCGCAGGGGTTTTATCAACTTTGTTACCATGCACCACAATCGTAGGTGGATTTTGTCCGCCCATATGGGCATAACGCATTTTAATACGGCGACCACCGACCATTGGTGGTTGGTGCGCATCCGTAGCATCACTTAAAATTTGTGTGATTTTTGCAGGAGAAACTTTCAAATGTGACGAATCATAAGCACGGTGAATCGATGGATATAGATCCCCCACACCCGTACCATGCAATGCAGAAATCAAATGCACTTTCGCCCAAGGAATAAAGTCAAAGCGACGATCGACATCCAACTTACATTGTTTACGATCATACTCAGACATGTTGTCCCATTTGTTAATTGCAATCACCATCGCACGGCCCGCTTCAAGCGCGTAACCAATCAAATGTAAATCTTGCTCAACCACACCTTCACGTGCATCAAGTACAACCACAATGACATGGGCATCTTTAATGGCCTGTAGCGTTTTCACAATTGAGAACTTCTCAATCATTTCATCGACTTTACCTTTACGACGCACACCTGCAGTATCGATTAAGGTGTACTGACGGCCATCACGTTCATACGGGATATAGATCGAGTCGCGGGTTGTACCCGGTTGGTCAAATGCAACTACACGCTCTTCACCCAATAAACGGTTCACTAGCGTCGATTTACCGACGTTTGGACGACCAATAATCGCTAAACGTAAGCCTGTGTTCTTATCGTGCTCATCTGCATCTTCATCTTCAGGCACACTTGAAAGCACATCTTCAAGCATTTGCTGTACACCGCGACCATGGCTCGCAGCCACTTGCATAGGTTCGCCCATACCCAACTTGTAAAATTCAACAAGTGCAGCTTCGGCATGTACACCATCAACTTTATTCGCCACAAGGTAAACTTTCTTACCGAGTGTACGTAGCTCACGCGCAATTTGCTCATCCGATGCGAGCAGGCCTGCGCGTGCATCAACTACGAATACAATAATATCGGCTTCATTGATGGCAGTTTTAGACTGTTCTGCCATGTAAGAGTCGATACCACCTTCATTTTCGCCAATACCACCAGTATCAACCACAATGAAAGACTTATTTTGAAATACAGCATCACCATATTTACGGTCACGAGTCAGACCGGCAAAGTCAGCAACAAGCGCGTCTCGGCTTTTGGTGATCTGGTTAAATAGCGTTGATTTTCCGACGTTCGGACGACCAATGAGCGCAATTACGGGTTTCATAGATTAACCTTTATTCAAGATCAGCCAGTGAGACTGGTCTGAACATCAGAAACTGGAAGAAAATTAGGTGAAAAACCTGAATAAAAACTCGGGGTTTTGACTAAGCAAACACCCCGAGGAATTTAAAAAAATACGAATTTCGACTAGTTTAACATAAGTCGAACAGAATTAACGATTCTGCCAAATGCTTAATGCACCCTTTCGTGTTGCAACATAGAGTTGATCATCAATCACACGTAAAGTACGCACTTCACCAGACGTCTTCGCACGACCGATCAACTCACCTGTCGCAGGGTTCAGCATGTGCAATACGCCATCTAGATCACCGACAATTAGGTCTTGGCCCAACATCACTGGATTACTCAATTGGCGGTTCAGCAAGCTGTCATTTTCCCAAAGCTTTTGACCCGTGCTAATTTCATAAGCCACTAACTTGCCGTCAGTTTGCGCCACGAATACACCATTACCCACCACTTCAGGGCGCTGCGTACTACTCGAATCTTCACTCCACACCACTTGCTGTGAAGCCAAGTCTGTCATGGTCACTTGACCTTGATAGCTGGTCGTAATCAAGTACTGACCTGCCACTACAGGATCACCATCAACATCATTCAAACGTTGAATATCCGAACGACCATCCGACACAGCTACACGGCGCTGCATACGTGGTACACCTGTAAGCACATCTAAAGCATAAACATAGGCATTAGCTGAAGAAATGAGCACTGTACGCGCATCAACAGGAACAGGCGCTGCATTACCACGTAAGCTAAGTTGTACATTTGGTAAGTTATAAGTCCACACTTGCTGACCTGTTGCCAAATCATGCGCAAAAACAGTGCCATCATTACTGACAGAAATAACACGACCCGCTTGAATCAACGATGGCGCAAGAAGTGCACCTGTTAATTGTGCAGTCCATTTTTGCTCACCAGTTGCCTGATCTAAAGCAAACAATTGACCTTTGGCGTTGCCTACAATGACATGACCATCGGCAGCTTCAACGCCTGAACTCAAACCGGCTTTAGATACTTCTTTCTGCCATAGTTTTTGTTTGCCTTGATACGCCGTTACGACACCTTTAGGGTCAAGTGCAAAAACTACACCGTTGTCTGCATCTAGGCGTAAACGTAAAGGATCAGCAGTCGAAGTTGAAGACACACTTTGAGAAAATACAGGAGTCAGGGTTTTCGCCTGCATCAGTTTTGGAAGTGGATTCGGCTTAACTTCTTCTACTTTTCCGCTACTTGCACAACCCGCAAGTGCTAAAGTTAATACGGTTAATGCGCACGAAATTTTGTATTTTCTATTCATTCAGTTTCTTCCGCTGCTGTTTCTATAAGTGGACGTTCGATTTCAGGATCATCAACTAAAATACCAACACTTTCGAGTTTAATTTGTAAAATTTGGCGTTCTTGTTTACGTTCAACCAACTGATCCCATGCACTTTGGTAGGCTTTTTTCGCATTTTCGATGTCGTTTTTAGCTACATAGACATCACCCAAAGCTTCATCGGCTGTCGCTTTAAAAGCAGGATCTTTTACCAATGCGAGGTTTTTAATCGCATCATCAAACTTCTTTTGCGCCAATTGTGCATACGCTAAACGCAATTTCACAATTTGCACTAAGCCGTCGTCATCCACTTTCGAGTTTTCAACTTTCTTCAACGCTTTTTCAGCACTGGCATAATCCGCTTTGTCATAGGCCAATTTTGCCATCAACAATTGCGTTTGAATGGCCTGCGCCGAATCTGGTGCTTCTTTCACAATTTTGTCCGCAGTTGCAGACAAGGCTGTAAATGCATCACCTTGCGTTGCACGTGCTTCATCCATCAATTGCTGAACTTTAGCCGTGTTCATTTGGTTCTCGGCCAAAGTCTTCTTCTGCCAGTATTGCCATCCAAAAAAGGCAATCAGCGCAATTAAAATCCCACTAATAATGGCTGAACCATATTTCTTAGTGAAAGACTTTAAACTATCAAGTTGTTCTTCATCACTTAATGCGCTCATGTGACTACCCTTTCCTTATATTTTGGCTTATTTTGAAGAAAATTTTTCAATCATAAATGGCACGATGTCATCCACCGCAACCAGAGTTTGTTCAGCTGTTGCCAACTCTTTTACGGCAAACTGTGCAGCTTCCACCTCGCGCTCACCCAAAATGAGGGCAAACAATGCGCCAGACTGATCCGCTTTTTTCATTTGCGACTTCATTGAACCATGTGAACCAACTTTCAAACGAAGCGTACTTGATGCAGCATCTAATTGGTTACGAATTTGTTCTGCAAGCACCAAAGCTTTGCCTTGAGAAGCTGGATCTGCCAATAAAAACATTTCGCAGTCACGTACAGGTGTAGCGTCTTCGACTTGCTCAAGCAATAACAACAGACGTTCCATACCCATCGCAAAGCCAACTGCAGGTACAGACTGATCGGCCTTGCCTTTAAGCTGACCCACTAAGCCATCATAACGACCGCCCGCACAGACTGTGCCTTGTGAACCCAAATGCGTGGTGGTCCATTCAAATACAGTTTTATTGTAATAATCTAAGCCACGCACCAGTTTTTGGTTAATCACGAAGCTCACACCTGCATCGGTTAAATACTGCTGCAAAGTTGCAAAGTGCTGTAGCGTCTCTTCCCCCATAAAGTCATGCAACTTCGGCGCATTTTCTAAAATGGCTTGGGTTTTTGCATCTTTAGAGTCAAGAATACGTAGTGGGTTGGTGGTTAAACGACGCTGTGAATCTTCATCTAAATCATTTTTATGTGATTCTAAGAACTCCACCAATGCCGCACGATAAGCTGCACGCTCATCCGACTCACCGAGAGTATTCAACTCAAGTTGAACTTTATCTGCTACACCCATGCGTTTCCACAGACGTGCTGTCATCAAAATCAGCTCAGCATCCATATCTGGGGTTGCGACACCAAAGGTTTCCACGCCGAACTGGTGGAACTGACGGTAACGACCCTTTTGCGGCTTTTCATAACGGAACATCGGCCCGATATACCAGACACGAGGCGTCGCACCTCGAAGTAAGTTATGCTCCAGCATGGCGCGTACACAGCCTGCTGTTCCTTCAGGACGCAAAGTCAAAGACTCAGGCGGATTACCTTTGTCCAAGAAGGTGTACATTTCTTTTTCAACGATATCCGTTGCATCACCAATCGAACGTTTGAACAAATTGGTTTGTTCAACAATAGGCAAACGAATTTGCTGGTAGCCATACGCATCCATCAATGATGCGAGATGCTGTTCAAGACGTCTCCACGCTGGTGTTTGCGTAGGAAGAATGTCATTAAAACCTTTGATTGCGACAATTGAACTCATGATGAACTACGGATGATCTCTTTAGATTTAGCTTCTTCAAGCTCTGAAACACGCTGACGAACCATCGTTTCGATTTCGTCAACCAACTGATTTGTGTCAATTAAATGGCTCTTTTCACCATTACGATACACCAGTGAACGTGGACTTGCACCAACTACACCAATATCGGCTTCTTTGGCTTCACCCGGACCATTCACTTTACACCCAATCACCGACACATCCATTGGGGTACGAATATCCTCTAAACGCTCTTCTAAGGCTTGCATCACTGAAATCACGTTAAACTCTTGACGTGAACAACTTGGACAAGCAATGAAGTTGATTCCATTTGAGCGAAGACTGAGTGATTTTAAAATATCAAAACCAATCTTAATCTCTTCTTCAGGTTCCGCTGCCAAGGAAATACGCATGGTGTCACCAATGCCATCCAACAACAAACCGCCCAATGCAATCGCAGACTTCACTGAACCTGTACGGTAAATCCCAGCTTCCGTTACACCCAGATGTAACGGATTATCAATTTGCTGTGAAAGTAGGCGGTAAGCATCCATGGTTAAAAACACATTGGATGCTTTTACAGAAACCTTAAACTCATGAAAGTTCAGACGATCTAAAATATCAATATGACGCATCGCCGACTCAAGCAATGCCTGACCGGTTGGCTCACCATATTTCTTTTGAATATCTTTTTCCAGTGAACCTGCATTCACCCCAATACGCATAGAAATATCGTTATGGCGCGCTGCAGCCACTACTTCACGGATTTTAGCTTCAGAGCCAATATTTCCAGGGTTAATTCGTAAACAATCCGCACCCAAGTCCGCAACACGCAGTGCAATCTTGTAGTCAAAATGAATATCTGCAACCAACGGCACCGATGAACGCTTACGAATTTCACCAAAAGCCTCTGCCGCTTCCATCGTTGGTACAGAAACGCGCATGATGTCCGCACCTACATCTGCACAGCGCTGAATTTGCGCCAGCGTTGCTTCCACATCACAAGTTTCAGTATTGGTCATACTTTGAATGCTGATGGGTGCATCGCCACCGACATAGACTGAACCTACACGAATCTTACGAGTAGGCTTGCGTTTAATTGGATTTACAATCATTGCTTTTCCTTGATCCCATTAACGTGACAAGCGGAAATCTGCTTTTCCACCGACGGTATATGGTGACAATGAAATACTTTCATTATTTAAGCTGAGTGACACAGCAGCAGCATCATCGATACGAATTTGAAAAGGTGTCTCGCCAGCAAGCTCAAGTGTAGAGGCTTGACGCCCTGTTGCCAGTACTTTCCCAGTTGAATCGACAATATGTACAGACGTAGGACGATTGAACTCAAGTTTCAACTGATCCCCTGTGGTTGCAGCAGCCCCATTCATATTGATGATTTGTACATCAGATTCAGTCTGCGGAGTCGTAGCCTCATCTGTACTGCCTGACCAATTCTGAATCATGCCGAACAACGCTGCCAAAATCGCAATTACAACAATCGCAATCAGTCCACGTTTCAACCATTTACGGTTACGGTCACGGTTAGAACCGGGTAATTTACCCATGATTTTAATCGGTGAATTATTCAATGCATGATTCGGCAATAGCCCCGTATCATTGGCATAGATGTCATCAAAACGCTGAATAATCGTAGTAGCATCCACTTTTAGGAACTTCGCATAAGTACGATAGTAACCCTTAATGAAGGTTGCTTCTGGAAGCGCTGTATATTCGTCCTGCTCAAGCGCAGTTAAGGTCTTGAGTGGAATATTCAACTCTTTGGCAACGTCGCTTAATTCACGTTTTTGTGTAATACGAATTTGACGAAGATAATCACCCGGACGTTGGATATTTCCTAAAGCATTGCTAGAACCATTCGATTGTGGTGAATTAGGATTTACTTCCATACGGCCTCAGTAGTGTACTGTAATTGCAAATAACGTTTGTATTCTTGACTGTCTGGATACAATGCACGTAGCTGGTTGACCAGTACTTGCGAACCCATCGTGTCATGATTTGCTCGCGCAATTCGGATCCCAATCCAAAGCGCACGTGCATCTAAGTTTTTCTCGCCAACCGCTCGCACAAACTGTTCATAGTACTGCGTAGCTTCAGCATTTTGCTGACGTAAATATGAAATTTCCGCCATTTCGATCATGGCAAGATAGGCACCTGAGTTTACCTGTAGGGCTTGTTTAAAAGCAGCTTCTGCTTCCGCCACTCGACCTACTTGTAGATACGCACGACCTAAATTTTCCAATGCTCGATAACGTTGATCATACCCTAAAGTTGAACCTGCAACTTGAAGTTGATCAATCGCGTCATTATAACGCCCAATTTGATATAAATACGTACCGTAGTTGTTACGAGCCTGTGCATTTTTTGGCTCAGCCGCAATTGCATGCTTAAAATAACGCTCTGCCTTTTCCACATTTTGTGGACTGCCTTCACGCTGTAACAACACCCCCATCATCATATTTGCAGATGCATCACGAGAGTCGATGTCTAATGCCTGATCCAATGTACGTTTCGCAGCATCGTAATCATTCGACTTAATATATTCAGCCGCCAACTGCGTTCTAACTTGTACTGCTTTACTTGGATCACCTTTCGTATTCACGGTTTGGCAACCCACCAAGTACCACACTGTCACACCCAGTGTCAGCGCAAGGTAAAGTTTAGAAACGGGTTTTTTCAATTGGCATCCCCTTATATTATCCTTGTGAACGTAGAATCTCGTTTTTCTCTGCTACTTTCTTTTTCCACTGCTCAGCACGACGTGTTCGATCAGCCACTTGACCAACCAATTGTCCGCAGGCAGCATCAATATCATCACCACGCGTTTGACGAATCGTACACACAAATCCGGCGTCAGACAAAGTTTTTTGGAAAGAAATAATGCGGTTGCGACTTGAACGACCATAAGGCGCATGTGGAAATGGATTAAACGGAATTAAATTAATTTTACTTGGTAAATTCTTCAACAGTTTAATCATCTGCTGCGCATGCTCAGGATGATCATTCACCCCATCCAACATCACATATTCAATCGTGACATGCTTACGCGCACTTTCATTACCGTCTTTAGCGATATAACGCTGACATGCTGCAATCAGTTGTGCCAATGGATATTTTTTATTGATTGGAACCAATTCATTCCGTAGTTCGTCATTTGGCGCGTGTAGGGAGATTGCTAGTGCAACATCAATATCTTGTGCCAATTGATCAATTTTCGGCACCACACCTGAAGTTGACAAGGTCACACGGCGCTTAGACATACCATAAGCAAAGTCATCTAGCATAATACGCATTGAGCTCAATACGGCATCATAGTTGAGTAATGGCTCGCCCATCCCCATCATTACGACGTTGGTCACCGAGCGCTCACGCTCAGCTACAGGCACATCTTCCATATAAGAATAGTTTGCGACCCATAGCTGACCAATAATTTCATCTGGGTTTAAGTCGCGCTGAAAACCTTGTTTACCGGTTGAACAGAATGAACAATCCAGTGCACAGCCCACTTGAGATGAAATACATAAAGTACGGCGCAAACCACTGCGATGCTCAGCAGGGATCAATACGGTTTCAACCAAAGAGCCTTCGCCCTCACCGACGCGAAAGACCCACTTACGCGTACCATCTTTAGAATAATTTTTATGCACCACTTCTGGCGCTTTAATTTCACAAAGTTTTTCAAGTTTTTCACGTAACTTGCCTGAGATATTGGTCATCTCAGCAAAATCAGTCACAAAAAACTGATGAATCCATTTCATCACCTGTCCTGCGCGAAACTTTTTTTCTCCCATATCTTCGAAGAATTTTTCAAGCTGCGGACGTGACATGCCAAGTAAGTTCACTTTCGCAACAGAGTTTTGCTGTGCAGGAGCGGATGGAGATTGTTGCTGTTCAGCCGAAACTGTAGAGACAGCGACCACTTCAGTACTCATGTGTATTACCTAAACCATGTCTAACGATGAAAGGAGAAGCTCAATAAACGAGCAGAAATTTATTCAGGGAATAAAAAAACCAGATAAGTATAATAACACTTATCTGGTTTGAATACTTCGAATTAACGAGTACGTGGAGCAATCTCAGTTTGAGCGAAGAAGTAGTTAACTTCACGATCAGCAGATGCTACAGAGTCAGAACCGTGAGCAGCATTTTCGTCGATGCTTACAGCGAAGTCAGCGCGGATAGTACCTGGAGCAGCTTCTTTAGGGTTAGTTGCGCCAAGGATTTCGCGGTGAGCAAGAACTGCGTTTTCGCCTTCAAGAACTGAAACAACAACTGGACCAGAAGTCATGAACGCAACTAGGTCAGCAAAGAAACCACGTTCTTTGTGCTCTGCGTAGAAACCTTCAGCTTCAGCTTGAGTCAAGTGTTTCATTTTAGTTGCAACGATTTGAAGACCAGCTTTTTCAAAACGAGCAAAAATGTCACCGATGTGGTTTTTAGCAACTGCGTCTGGTTTTACGATAGATAAAGTACGTTCAATAGCCATGATTGGCTCCTTAAGTCAATGTAGACATGAAAATTTTGGCGCATTATACCGACATAATGCACAATTTTCTGCTTTTACTCTGTAAAAAGTTGCTTTTTTCGATACAAGGATTATCGCGCTTCGTCAATCCATGCCATTTGAATTGCTTCAAGCAAACCTTCAGTCGACTTGGTCGGATCATCACTAAAGTCTGGTAAGGCACATACCCAAGCATGTAAGTCTGTAAAGCGAATCCACTGCGGATCGACATCTGGATGAGCTTCATACAACTCAATAGCAATATCAATAGTGTCTGACCAACGTAAGCCCATGGTGGAGTCTCATCACAATGTAGAAGATGCTGTACTGTAGCAAACTCTGAAATTTAAGCGCTAGTTTGTTTGAGATAAAACTGGGCTTTTTTACAACACAATATTTAAAAATGGTGCACTACAAATTAAAGTGACGGCTACCACCGCACCTATAGCCGCTCCCACCAACACATCACTTGGATAATGCAGCCCTAAAATCATGCGTGACGCGGCAACCAAAACAGTAAAAGGCAACATGAGCACCAATAAAATTGGCTGTACGAAGCCCAATAAAGTACTCACCATCACTGCATGTAAAGTATGGCCTGAAGGAAAACTAAAGTGATCGAGAGGTCGCTCACCCATTCGAATCACTTGATGTACTTGATAGGGTCTTGGGCGAATAGTTTTGATTTTTAAAACTTTATAAATTAAAGTCCCGCACAATGAACCAAGCACCAAATACACAATTTGCAAACTGTAGACCAATCCTTGCAACAACCAAGTTAAGGCCAACATGGTGTACCAAAAGATGCCATCCCCCAATCGACTGATCCGCTTAAAAAAATTGGCTACAACATGCGAATGGGAAAAATGATTGAGATAGACACAGCCTTTTAAATCTAAATCTAATATTCTTATTTTTGCAGTTTTAAGATTCATACCACTTCTCCTTAACAACAATGTTGAAAGTTCAGCTGGAAAATCATTGTTCTATGACGATTTAATTCATCAAAATCGCTTCTCGTTAAGCTCATGTTAAAGGGTGTTTTTGACAGTTTGATGATTTAAGTTAAAACCCATCAAAATTACCCAACTCGTCTTTATCACTGACACTTTTAAAACAGCTATTGGCTAAAGTGCTGCCTTAATATTGGCCACATGATATAAGGCTTGCTCAAACTGTTTCACAGGATACTGCCAGCCTACACTTTCAATATCTTGGCGTGCTTGAGTTCCCATACATCTAAGCACCTTTTGCTCTGGCAGTTGAATAATAGTCTGCATAAAATGTGCCACTTGTCCAAAAGGACTCAACCACCCTGTTATACCTTGCTTGATATAACGCTGCGGACTGGCATAGTTATAGGCCACCACAGGCAAGCCGCTGGCCATGGCTTCAAGTACCACATTACCAAAAGTCTCTATTTGACTTGCAAAAACAAAAGCATCTGCACTGGCGTAAACTTGGGCGAGTGACTGCCCTGTTAAGCTTCCCGTAAAAATAACATCTGAGCCATTTGCTATCTCGGTTAAGCGCTTACGATCTGGCCCATCCCCCACAATCACCATTTTCAACTTGCGCGATTGCTGCTTCTTGATATTCAAATAACTCTGAATGAGCACGTCGACTTCTTTTTCTGGAGATAAACGTCCCACATATAGCAATACAGAAGTATTTGCATCTGCTTGCCAGCACTGACGCAATTGTTCTGAGCGATGTTCTGGATGGAAGCGAGTTGTATCCACCCCTCGCCCAACCTCAACCAAGGGGCAAGTCACACCAAAGGCCTTAAGTTGATTTAATGTGGTTTGACTCGGCACACAGGTGAGTACCGTATGGTTATGAAACCAGCGAAGATAACTTTCAATCGGTTTGACCAGCAAAGCCAAATCAAAGAAGCGACTAAAGTCATGAAAAGTTGAATGAAAGCCACTTGATACTGGAATTTGATGTGCTTGAGCTGCATACAGTGCAGTCAGCCCTAGCGGACCTTCCGTCACAATATGGACCACATCTGGCGCGAAGCGTTCAATCGCTTTGCTGACTTTCACATACTGTGGCATACCAAATTGCATGTCGGCATATTTAGGAATGCTTTTTGCCCAGACCAAACACTCATGTTCTGCCTGAAAGTCAGTGCATATAGTTTTTTGTATTGGGCGGATGAGCTGAATACGATGCCCCAGTCTTTGCAAACCTTTACACAGTTGTAATAAAGAGTTCGCAACACCATTGATTTCTGGTGACCATGTTTCCGTCACGATGGTTATTTTTAACTTGGGTTTTAGTGTTTCTTGAAGGATAGAGAGTTCTTGCTGAATATTATGCTGATGTTGTTGCTTGAGATAAAACCGCTGAGGTTCTGGGAAATTGTGCTGTTTGAATAATTTTGTTGTCATTGAACCGATCATGCTATTCCAAACTTTTCTTATTTTCCTCCAAGTTTAGGCAAACTATTTGACAGTTTTATGATAATGAATGCAATCAAATAAAAAGATACCTATGATTAGTAGGTATCTTTTTACATATTAATAGGTTAAAGACCTAAAATTTAAAACATCAAATTAATATACAAGCTATCTTTATACACACCTGCTGGGGTTAAGGCAGTTGGGCGCTCCATCAATTGCACCAAGACTACAAACTTATTTTGCTCAGTTGCTGGTTGAGCAATAGGGCTATTCCAACGTGATGCACTTGCTCCTGAAATATTCATTTGAGTTCTCAATTTATAGTTTTTCTCATTGACTAAATAACTACTCCCTGTTGCATTAGTTAAATTACGCGAATTGAATTTAATCGCGTAATTACTATCACAAGCCACTGAGAAAGAAGTTGCAGCTTGACTAAGATACGATGAACTTAGATTCAACTGGCTTGAAGTTAAACGCTCAATTTGACACTGTTTTGCATAAGCTATTGGGGTGGCCGCTACACAAAACAGCAGTATAATAATGTTCAGTTTCATGGCTCTACTCCATTTATTTACACTGAAGATCCAGTACTGATGAGTTGTCATCATTCTTAGTATCTGTAATTGTAAGTTCTGCCGAACAACTGCGTGCTTCTTTAGTTTTAATTTGTATCTTATATGTTCCCGGAATCAAACCATAAAGCGTTACGCTACCATCGGTAGAAATCGGATAAACCTCTCCTTCACCATTATTATCAATATAAAGCTCTGAACCAGCAGCAAAAGACCGATTGTTACTATCTACTGGCTTAACAGTGACTTGTTTCGCATGGAATACTGGGAAATTGATGATATAGCCGCGTTGATTTAAAGCTGTTAATTGTTTGCTTGAATACTGTATTTTATCTTCGATAGGTAGTTGATTTTGATCAAATGCAATGTCGTATTTAACATAAGGAATAACATCATGAATAAAGGCATACCCCTTTTTATTAGTTTTATCAACATAGGTCAGCGATCTTAAAATATCAATATCTTGGTAATCCCCTACTTTGACTAGAGTAAATGCGTTATCAACCATTTTAGTAAAACTGATTTTATTACCTAACCAAACAACTGCTCCTCGATAATTTAACTGTGACTCACGGTCTTCACGACCTTGCACATGATAGAAATCTAAATCTCCTACGTCTGTTTTAACAACACCATTAAAGTTAAACATCGCGTCTTCACTACGACGGTTTACGCCAAGAGAATAATCGAACCCGACTTGATTGGAGTCATATTTCACTAACTGGAGGTTTGTATTTTGGTCAGCTGATTGACTAAAGTAAACGGACTTATTATCAAAACTGTAGCTAAGTGAAAGAATGCCGCCTGAGTCTTTCCTATCACCAAAAGAGTTGAAATAACTCAAACCAAATGAAATTCGACGACCAAAATTCCGATTAAACCCAACATTTATTACCTTTTGGTTACTATTAAGAAAATCAGGATTTTCATAATATTTTTGTTCTGCATAGTTAATATTTAGATTATGCAAATAGGGCACATTACTCATACTAAAATATGCAAGATTTTCAAACTTCGGATAGTTAGAATTGGCACCTAACTCATCTCCTAAAAATTTAAAATCTTTTTCTGTATATTTTGAACTCGCCCCCATTGAAAATCGACCAAAGTCTTTACTTGCGGATAACCCATAGGAATAATTAAATTGGTTTTCATCATCATGAGAAGCAAGAACAACACTATCGAGAACAAAAATATTACTAATCGCTTGTGTCCACATGAACCCTATATTTTGTATATCTTTACTGTAAGATAAATTGCTTCCTAACGTAGTTGAGTTTGACATACCTCTGCGAAAATAAGTATTCACAAAGAAGTCCCTATAATCACTGCTATCCAAATTATAGTTGTAACGAAGTTTACCTGCTGCAACACTATATTCATTCAAACCAGATCGTAATAGTCTATTGGTCACCATAATAGGAAAGCTTTGTACACTTCGATTCCCGAGTACATCCTCAACTACAATTTGCGCATTACCTGCTTGTTGGATTTGTGCCCCCATCAGTAAGTTATAATCACCAGGGCTCACCTTTTGATTATAAATATTTACGCCATTTATATATAAATCAACAGTAGAAGGAACGCGTGCACTCCCTTGTAAACTTGGCATATTCCAGTACACAAAATTTGGTCTTTCAGTGTAATTCGTCCCCCAATTTAAACCTGCAAAACGTAAAGAATTAATCAAAGGGTTATATGTAGTTGTAGTATCCCCTATCGTTAAGCGGGTCATATGTTTAGGAAATTCAAAATCGACACTACTACTTAGGCGAACCACCCGCTCATCAGTGGGGGTATTCTGATACAACATCGAGTTTTTCATGATCCAATAATCTTTGAAAACCCCTAACTCCATCAGTCCACTATAAGAGTTATTAGAATTACTAGTTGCATAAAGAAAATCATAATTTATGAAACCGCCAAAACTGGCCTTTTCAGGAATGATGCTATTGTTTAATGCATTAAAGTCCGTTTCAAAAAGTTCTGTTGGAATCGTGAGCTTAATGGATTGCGATGAATCATCAAAAGTTGACTGAACACTACTTGATGACACCAAGCAGAATTCTGGTCGCGAAGCTAAGGTTTTTAATTGCGCAGTTGAAATTTGACGTTCTGCCAGTACCTGACATTCAAGATAATATTGATCTCCCTGCTTTAATAAGGCGACATCTGTATGATGATCTAGATCATTAATCCAAAGGTTCGCAATATTTTCTTCCAGCATACCCTCACTGGCATTCACATTTAGTGCAAAAAAAATATGAATAGCGATAAGTATTCTTATTTTCGTATTCATCGTAAACTCCCCACCCCAAACTAATCAGAGAATTTGAGCTCCACCATTTTATCATTCTTATCAGTAAACAATTGAACATAATAATTTTTAGGATTTGATATTCGTATATTGTTTAAATCATAGGACGCGCTTTTATTTGCAAGCAAATAATTCATGGTTTCCGATTTAAAAACTTCTTTTTTATTTGCATCTACAATTTTCAAATTTGCGATTTGAATATGCGATTTTGCATTATTTTTAACAATCAGCTTATTATTTTCAACTTTGAAATTTAGTTTAACATCTTCTTGCTTACCAACAAAGAGGGGTAAATTAAAGCTAACCAGAAAATTTACTGAAGATTCTTTTACAGCCTGTGGAATTTCATCAACAATCACACGCCATGTCCCTTCTTGTTGCCCTTCTAAAACCGACTCTACCGGACGATTAAAACCGATACGAATGGTTTGCTTGCCATTGGCTTGTAAAATAAAATTCTTAGGGTTAATAATTAAACTATTGTCAGGCTCAAGCACATTTTCACCATTGTCTTTTTGAGTCCACTTAAATGCTTTAACTTCAAAAATTCGCTTTTCTGTCTCGTCTTTAGATTCTAGGGTTAATGTTGTTGTTCTTTGCTTTGCGGGATTTTGAATATACATTTGGACTGGGTCAACTGAAACACCGGCATGTGTTCCCGACATATACAGCATCGAAAACACCAAAATTGATATTATTCTTTTCATATTACACCCCTTATTATAATTTTAAAAAACCTAACCTGATACTGTAATCAAGTTAGGCTTAGTTTAACTAAATTAGTAGTAAACTTTAATTTTATAAGTATCGTTATATGTACCCGCACGTTGGAATGCACCAACTGCTGCATTAGTTACCGAAACAGAATATTGATCGTCAGCTAGACCATTATGATTTGAATTACCGAATGGAATTACACCGCCACCTGTTTTATTTGTAACAATTGTTGTTGGTACACGAACACTGCCATCGTCCTCATGTTTAACATAAGTACTTACACTTGTACCTGTGTTCGCTGTTTGAATGTTAAGTGTATAGTGCGTATTACTACGTACAGTGTAATTTGAACTTTGTGTGTAAGCGTGCGCTGAACCCCATAGCTATTTTTTAATTCGGTTCAGGTTTCCAACGATGTGGCAGCAATTCTTCAATCTGGGTCACTTTATGTGTCGGCAGCCTTTTCAGCACATCACTTAAATAGGCATACGGATCCAGCCCATTCAGCTTTGCTGACTGGATTAATGTCATGATGTTTGCCGCTCGCTGACCACTGCGCAGCGAACCTGCAAACAGCCAGTTCTTGCGCCCCAACGCCCAGGGACGCATCTGATTCTCGACCCAATTATTGCAAATAGGTAGATTGCCATCATCCAGATAGCGGCTTAAAGCTGGCCAACGCTTCAGAGTGTAATTGATGGCCTTGGCGGTGGGAGAACTCGATGGCACTGTCAGATGATGTTGGTTGAGCCATTCATATAGTTGTTGCATCACTGGTTGACTATGCTGTTGTCGGTATTCGCGGCGGTCTTCCGCTGTACCATCGGTCTTTTTCCTGAGCTCTGCTTCTATCGCATACAGTCTCTGAATCATCAGTAATGCCTGTTCAGCGATCTGACTTTTCCCGGTCACATGCAGTTCATGGAATTTACGACGTGCATGCGCCATGCAGCCCACCTCAATGACATCGCCTGATTTAAAGCGTGCTTTATAACCACTGTAATCATCACAGACCAGATAACCCTGCCAGCCTTTCAAGAACTCTGCAGCATGCTGGCCTGAACGACTATCCTGAAAGTCATAGATCACCGCCTGAACTGGATTGTACTGTGTAGTGGCATAGGCCCAGACATAACCTTTCTTCGGTTTTTTATCATTCTCACCCATCCGCATGATGGTGACCGGTGTTTCATCTGCATGCAGCACCTGCTGTTGTAGTACCACCTCTTTTAAGGCATTGGCCAGAGGTTCCAGTTCTACACCGCAGCGACCTATCCAGTCAGATAAAGTAGATCTGGACAGATCAATGCCCGCCCGCTGATAGATCAGGCGCTGACGGTACAGCGGCAAATGATCGGCATACTTCGATACCAGCACATGGCTGAGCAGTTCAGGTGAAGCAATGCCTTTATCAATCACATAGGCGGGCATCGCTTGCTGAGTCAGGGTGTCACACTGATCACAGACCCATTTGCCACGCACATGCTGTTCCTTATAGAACTGTGCCGGTCTGAAATGCAGTTTTTCACTGACATCTTCGCCGATACGACGGAGTTGGCAGCCACAACTGCATTGGGTTGATGCAGGTTCATGCTCAATACGAATGGTGTGTAGATGATCTGGCAGCAGTCGACGTTTAGGTTTGTTGACTGTGGCTTTGTGTGTCGCTGCATTGGTTTTATCTGCATTTAGCCGTTCCAGTTCTAGATCAACCGCGGCAATATCTTCTTCGACCGCTTCATCCCAGAGATGGATTTGTTTTGCAGTGAGATGTTCGTTTTTACTGCCGAATTTGTGCTGTTTAAACAGCGCCAGTTCATGCTCGTATTTTTGATTGAGAATGGAAAGATGCTGAACTTTGGTATCTAATTGCTGATTGGTGACTTCAAGATGTTGAACTCTGGCATCTAATTGCTGGTTTGATTGTGCTAGAGACTGATGCTGCAGCGCCAACTGTCTGGTAAATTCCAGCAGTTGTTCATGGGTCAGTTGGCTTAAATCAGGCAGTGTATTCATGACCGCAGTATGCCTGAGGTCATGAGAAGAATGAAATAGAACGTTTGGAGAATAGCAGAATGGACCAAGCTAGTTTAGAGCATCGTCACCACCTGCTGTCGTCCAATGCGCTGCCAAGGCAAACCCTGGATCAGTGCCTGTAACTGTTCTGGGCTGAGGGCTACGCTTTCACCCTGGTGAACTTTAGCCCAGTGAAATTTTCCCTGTTCCAACCGCCGGGCACACAGCCAGATGCCCAGTCCATCATGTACCAGCACTTTCATGCGATGGCCACGTTTATTACAGAACAGGTAAGCACAATGCGGTTTAATGTAGCCAAAGGCTCTCACCACCTGAGCCATGACAGTATCCATCCCTGCTCGCATATCCAGAGGTTGGGTAGAAAGCCAGATTTCATCAATGCGGATCATGTTGCAAGTGCCTTGAGTAATTCTGCTAAAGCAGATATTTCTGATACTTGCCATTTCAAGCCAATTTCTGCTTTTGAGTGGGGTAAAGTAATTTGAACCGTTAACATGTCAGTAGGAGTAGGATCTAATGGTGCAGAGCAAGATAAGGCAATAAATGCAGGTTTATTCGGTAGTGGTGAGCGATCATTCCCTGGCTTAGCATCAATTAAGCGAATCCATTTGGATACAAGATTTGTATTCAATCCATGTTGCAAAGCGACCGAAGCAATTGAAACGTCCGGTGCTTTACAAGCCTGAACGATCTGCTGTTTAAATTCAGCACTGTATGTTCTTCGTTTTTTCGCAAGAGATGCGATGGATGTCTGGTGATTTGTAGTCATAAATTTTAGTCCCCACTTGTTTTTAAGTGGGGACTAAATTAAGGCTTATAGGATGAATTCATAAGGTGTGTTCAGCGGACGCTTACCTTTGTGTTCCACCATTTTTATTCAAGGTAATTGCAGTACCACCGAGTACTTCACATTTTTTAGGAATTTCCAATTTAATAGGAATATCTTTTTCACAACCTATAGAAGTACAGTTCCCCCAGTTATAACTAGGGCGTGATGCTGTATCACCCTCTGCATAAAGGGCTGTAGAACCTGCACTCATTAGCGTTGCAACTAGCGATGCTTGTAGTAATTTATTCATAGCGACTCTCCGAGATTTTTCTTTTAAAACTGATTAATTGTTATGATCACCCTTAATTAAACTGGACCTTGTTTGGCTACCAAGCTTTTCTTAAGCGTGTTTTTATTCTAGTTGTTCTGTATAAAAAACCATCTATGCAGCCTTTTTCACTCAAATAGAGACCCAACTTTAAAATCTCAACAAAGTAAAATTAATATATTGTTTTTATTGTCATTTTATTTATTAATTAATTTAATAAATCCCTGAAAATAGTTACACCACTTTCAGTGATGCACAATTTTAGTGTTTTTTTATATTTTAAGTAGATCTCTGTTTTATCTTAGAAATTTTTAACATTTCAAATTTACATTTAATTACATATTTGGGTGAATAATTTCTTAACCCGCTAAAAAATCCATTTTTCATCTTTTTTTTACTTTACATTTCTACTAATTATTCAATTTAGGTCGATCATCTCGCTAAAATTCAAAGTTTATTCACATGCTATTTACCCAATTTCAGTTATTGAACAATATGACTAAAATCACATAATCAAGCCTTAAATTTACATGACCCACTATTTTAGAAATCAAAAACTCACACTAAAAACCCAAACGTAATGATAGGTACACTTTTTTGAGAGTTTCATTTATTGCAATAAAGCCCATAGATACGTTATTAATCCAATAGTTTTTTGACGATATATGCTACCCATATATCTAGCACTGAAATGGAATTCTCGTTGACACCATATAACGATTTTGAACACGGGTAAGATCAACTTATAGCTGTGTACCGATAGCCATATCATGGCCCTATTTATACTCACATCTTTTTAATTAATAGCTTTGCCCCATATAAAACATGATAGTAGATCAATAAAAAAACCCTACCGAAGCAGGGTTTTAGTACTTAAAATCAGCTAGATCAGAACCTTAGTTCTTCTCCTTATCTACAATCTTGTTCGCTTGAATCTAAAGTACGAAAAAAAAGGGAAAGCATTGCTTTCCCATTTTTAAAGGCACGTAACGTAACCTTAGTTCTTCTCTTTATCTACGATCTTGTTTGCTTGAATCCAAAGTACGAAAAAGATGAAAGCACTGCTTTCATCTTTTTGAGGCACGTAACAATAAAAATAGAAAAAACCCACTCAAATAGAGTGGGTTTTCGCATTCAAATCAATTGATTCGAGAAATTAATTCTTCTCTTTATCAACGATCTTGTTTGCTTGAATCCAAGGCATCATCGCACGTAACTTACCACCAGTTACTTCAATGCCATGCGCTGCGTTTTGACGACGACGAGCAGTCATTGATGGGTAGTTCAACGCACCTTCGTTAATAAACATCTTCGCGTATTCACCAGATTGAATACGTTTAAGTGCATTGCGCATCGCTTCACGAGACTGTTCGTTGATGACTTCAACGCCAGTTACGTACTCACCATATTCAGCGTTGTTTGACACTGAATAGTTCATATCCGCGATACCACCTTCAAACATTAAGTCAACGATTAACTTAAGTTCGTGTAAGCATTCGAAGTAAGCCATTTCAGGCGCATAACCTGCTTCAACCAAAGTTTCGAAGCCCATTTTCACAAGTTCTACTGCACCACCACAAAGAACTGCTTGCTCACCAAATAAGTCAGTTTCAGTTTCTTCACGGAAAGAAGTCTCGATAATACCTGTACGACCACCACCTACGCCTGAAGCATAAGAAAGTGCTAGGTTACGTGCATTACCAGACGCATCTTGATGAATCGCGATTAAGTCAGGAACGCCTGAACCACGTT
The DNA here is from genome assembly GCF_058599305.1 of Acinetobacter sp. CAU_H_S139_7. Taxonomy (NCBI): domain Bacteria; kingdom Pseudomonadati; phylum Pseudomonadota; class Gammaproteobacteria; order Moraxellales; family Moraxellaceae; genus Acinetobacter; species Acinetobacter sp. CAU_H_S139_7. The sequence goes on along the minus strand of NZ_CM178651.1, from coordinate 495,343 downwards.
GGTATTCAGAACGTACAGTATGGCCTGGTGCTTTTGGTGCAACCATGATTACGTCAAGATCAGCACGTGGAACTACTTGGTTGTAAAGAACAGAGAAACCATGAGCAAATGCTAAAGTCGCGCCTTCTTTGATGTTTGGCTCAATCACGTCACGGTAAAGTTGTGATTGAAATTCATCTGGAGTCAAGATCATGACTACGTCAGCTTGTGCTACAGCAGCAGGAACTTCAGCAACTTTAAGACCTGAATTTTCAGCTTTTTTCCAAGAAGTAGAACCAGCGCGTAAACCTACAGTTACGTCTACACCAGAATCTTTAAGGTTAAGCGCGTGTGCGTGGCCTTGTGAACCGTAACCAATGATCGCTACTTTCTTAGATTGGATGATAGATAAGTCGCAGTCTTTATCGTAAAAAATTTGCATTGCTGTCTCCGCTAAAATGCTTGGTATTCTGTAATTCCATCAAGGGATTTATTGTTTGATGAAATCCCCCTCTTACTCAAAAGGAGGTTGAATCGTGTTAATGAATTAAATGGTTAAAACTTTTTCGCCACGCGCGATGCCTGAAACACCTGAGCGTACAACTTCAAGAATGGTGTTCTCTGCGAGTGCATCAATAAAACCATCAATTTTTTCAGTCGTACCCGCGATTTGAATGGTGTAGGTCGTTGGGGTGACATCAACAATTTGCGCACGGAAAATGTCCGCAGTTCGTTTGATTTCAGCACGTGCCGAGCCAAGTGATTTGACTTTAATCAACATCAACTCACGCTCAATGTGCGCACCTTCAGACAGATCAACCACTTTCACCACTTCAACTAATTTGTTGAGCTGCTTGGTGATTTGTTCAATTTTATGATCATCGCCATAAGTCGTTAATGTCAAACGAGATAAAGTCGGATCTTCGGTTGGCGCAACGTTTAAAGTCTCAATGTTATAACCACGTTGAGAGAATAAACCCACCAAACGAGAAAGCGCACCAGCTTCGTTTTCTACAAGTACAGAGATAATGTGTCTCATGACGTGCGCTCCCCTTTACCTAACCACATATCTTGCATTGACTGACCTGCAATAAGCATTGGATAAACATGCTCTGTACGGTCAACCATCACATTAATAAATACGCATTTATCGTTGATCGCCATTGCTTCAGCAAGCTTTGACTCTAGCTCATCCGCATGGTCAATTTGGATGCCAACATGACCATATGCTTCCATTAATTTAGGGAAGTCAGGCAATGAATCTACATAAGAACTTGAATGACGTCCTTCATAGTTCATATCTTGCCACTGCTTCACCATCCCTAAAGCTTGGTTATTCAAGCAGAGGATTTTTACGTTTAGGCCATATTGCTTACACGTCGAAAGCTCTTGGATACACATCTGAATCGATGCTTCACCCGTGATACATACTACTTGTTGGTCTGGAAAAGCCAATTTCGCAGCCATCGCGTAAGGTAAGCCCACACCCATGGTGCCTAGGCCACCTGAGTTAATCCATTGGCGTGGACGTTTATACTTGTAATAGTTCGCACCAAACATTTGATGCTGACCTACGTCAGAAGTAATGATCGCATCACCATTGGTGATTTTATCCAACGCTTCCACCACTTGTTGTGGTTTCATTACGCCGTTTGCACCAGACTCATAACGCATACCATGAACTTTACGCCATTCATTAATTTGCGCCCACCAAGCAGCCATGTCTTCAGGATTTGGTTTAGACACATTCATTTGTTTCAACTGTGTCAGCATTTCTTGAAGGACAGGTTCTACCGCACCCACGATCGGGATATGCGCCATGATGGTTTTTGAAATCGTCGCAGGGTCGATATCAATATGAATCACTTTGGCATTTGGACAGAATTTTGCTGGATTATTGGTCACACGGTCATCGAAACGCGCACCGATACACAAAATCACATCAGCATTGTGCATGGTCATATTGGCTTCATAGGTACCATGCATACCCAACATGCCAATAAACTGCGGATCATTGCCTGGAAATGCACCAAGCCCCATCAAGGTATTGGTGACTGGGAAGCCCAAAATGTGCGCCAGTTCAGTTAACTGTGTAGAAGCATTACCTTGAACCACGCCACCGCCTGAATAAATCACAGGACGTTTAGCATGAATCAGCTCTTCAATCGCTTTACGAATTTGACCTGAGTGACCACGATGCGGCGGTTGATACGAACGCATCTTCACTTTTTCTGGGTATTCGTAAGCAAATTTCTCAGCAGGATTGGTTGCATCTTTTGGAATATCGACCACAACTGGACCTGGACGACCAGAAGCAGCAATATAAAATGCCTTCTTAATAATCGAAGGAATTTCGCTGGCATGGCGCACTTGGAAACTATGTTTTACGATCGGACGAGAAATACCGACCATATCTGTTTCTTGAAATGCATCTTCACCAATTAAATGTGACGCAACCTGACCTGACAAAATCACCATTGGGATTGAGTCCATATAAGCCGTTGCAATTGGAGTCACAGTATTGGTTGCACCCGGACCTGAAGTCACGAGGACCACACCCGTCTTACCTGTTACGCGTGAGTAAGCATCTGCCATATGACCAGCAGCTTGTTCATGGCGCACGAGGTAATGATTGATTTTGTCTTGTTGAAAGAACGCGTCGTAGATATGTAAAACTGCGCCGCCTGGATATCCAAATACATGTTCAACGCCTTCGTCCGCCAATGCGCGAACGAGCATTTCACCACCAGATAAAAGTTCCAACGTGATTCACCCTAATCTTTATCACTGCAATGGTGGAAGGCACCAGCAGTGTTTCATTCATTGATTGTCTGCACTGTTATAGCACACATATTTCTTAGTTTTCATAGCAATAGGAAAAAATTCTGATCTGTATGCTGTTTGAGCAATATGAGATCTAAAACGTGTTGGGATAAACACATTTTTTTACTTTGTTCACGGTCTCGGCTAGAAAGCGTGTCCATTGCATGAAATGACACTTTATCGAAGGGTGATCGAGTAAAGGCATATAAAACTAAAGACAGCATTTTTAGGAGTTTCCTGACTAAAGTCAAGTTTAAAAATTAGCTTTTTTTTGTTTATTTACAGAGCGTTTGTTTTTTATTCATCGCGAACAAAGAAAACTGAGTCGCTTTTTCTCGGTTTTTTAGTGCAAAAACAAATAGATTTCTATTTCACTGAATTTATTAATAAAAAAACATAATAAAACCTATAAATAAGTTTAATAAGATATTCACTTAAATTTAAATCCAACATCTATCTCAGATTTTTTCAGTTTTAAATATAGATCAGCATTTGCTCATCAGGTTTTAACACAACTTTCTTATTTTGATACTTTGTCATAACACATATTTCACGCGTTAGACTGAGGATTTGACCTGCAAAATATTTCAAAAAACTCAGATGAAAAACACATCAAACACTGCTTATTGCTCTAAAATTGGCATAAAATAACGACCACGATAAACCCGATAAAATCCAATGATTACGGATATAAAAAGGACAATGGTAGATGAGTATTCAGTTTGCAAAAATGGCAGCATGTTTGGTGGGGATGGGGATTGCAATGGGCAGTACACAAAGCTTTGCCAAGACGTATTATAAGTGGGTTGATAGCCAAGGCTCGACACATTACACCACGACACCTCCACCCAAAACAGCAAAGAAAAAAGGCAAAGTCGATACCTATGGTTGGAAAAATTCGCCACCAGCTGCTTCACCGGAAGCACCTCCACCTGCCAATATGCCAAATACCGTACCAGCTCCCCCCAATGCTGTACCAAGTGCTGCCCCAGCACCAGCGGTTGATTTAGAAAATCAACGACGTGAAGCGAATGAAGCACTTCAACAAGGCCAACAAGTCCGCCCTGCGGTTTAATCATTCCGTACGGTTCCAGATTTATTTTCAGCTTGTTTAATTTCCTGCACAAAACATAGCGCAAAATTCACTTTTAGGTGCATTTTGCGCTATGCTGTGCAACAAACTTTTTAACCATTGTTCTACATACGTATATGACTACTCACATTGACCCTGAATATCAAGCGAGCGCGATTGAACCTACCGTCCAACACGACTGGGAAGCTCGTAAAGCCTTTAAAGTTGCCGACTCTGTAGAAGGTCCACGTCGTTATATCCTCTCGATGTTCCCTTATCCAAGTGGCAAACTGCATATGGGTCATGTGCGTAACTACACTATTGGTGATGTCATCAGCCGTTTCCACCGTCTCAAAGGGGAAACTGTCCTGCAACCTATGGGTTGGGATGCTTTTGGTTTACCTGCTGAAAACGCTGCGATTGCACACCAAGTTGCACCTGCGAAATGGACCTTTGAAAACATCGCATATATGCGTGACCAATTAAAAAAATTAGGTCTATCAGTCGATTGGGATCGTGAATTTGCAACGTGTACCCCTGAGTACTACCGCTGGGAACAGTGGTTGTTCGTGCAACTTTATAAAAAAGGCCTTATTTACCGTAAACTTTCAACAGTAAACTGGGATCCTGTGGATCAGACGGTACTGGCCAATGAACAAGTTGAAAATGGTCGTGGCTGGCGCTCAGGTGCATTGGTTGAAAAACGTGATATTCCAATGTACTACTTCCGCATCACCGACTATGCACAAGAATTATTAGACGATTTAGATACCTTAAAAGACGGTTGGCCACAGCAAGTCTTGACCATGCAACGCAACTGGATTGGTCGTTCACAAGGGATGGATATTACCTTCCCTTCTGCAAATCCTGACGTATATGCAGATGGCTTAACAGTATTTACAACACGTGCTGACACCTTAATGGGTGTGACTTATGTTGCTGTTGCAGCAGAACATCCAATGGCGCTGAAAGCTGCGGAAAATAATGCTGAACTTAAAGCATTTATTGAAGAATGCCGTATGGGTTCTGTGGCTGAAGCTGACCTTGCCACTGCTGAAAAGAAAGGCATGGCAACAGGTCTGTCTGTAAAGCATCCTGTCACTGGCGAAGCAGTTCCTGTTTGGATTGCCAACTACGTGTTGATGTCTTATGGCTCTGGCGCAGTGATGGCTGTACCTGCACACGACGAACGTGATTTTGAATTTGCCAATAAATATGGCTTAACCATTAAACAAGTGATTGATGCTCAAGGTGCAGACGATGCAGACTTTGATGCTGCACAATGGCAAGAATGGTACGGCTCTAAAGAGGGTAAATTGGTCAATTCTGCTGAATTTGACGGTTTAGACTTTCAAGCAGCTTATGATGCGTTCCTTGCGAAATTAGAACCAACAACTCTTGCAAGCACCAAAGTTCAGTTCCGTTTACGTGACTGGGGTGTATCGCGTCAGCGTTATTGGGGTTGTCCAATTCCAATGATCAACTGTGAAAAATGTGGTCAGGTTCCTGTACCTGAAGAGCAACTTCCAGTGGTCTTACCGACTGATGTCGTACCTGATGGCTCGGGTAACCCATTGAACAAGATGCCTGAGTTTTATCAAACCACTTGCCCAAGCTGTGGTGGTGATGCGCGTCGTGAAACTGATACTTTAGATACCTTTGTAGAGTCATCTTGGTACTATGCACGTTATGCATCTCCTGATTTTACTGATGGTTTAGTTAAGCCTGAAGCTGCTCAAACATGGCTTCCTGTAAACCAATACATCGGTGGTGTTGAACACGCGATTCTGCACTTACTTTATGCACGCTTCTTCCACAAATTGATGCGTGATGAAGGTGTAGTACAAGGCAATGAACCATTTACCAACCTGTTAACTCAGGGTATGGTTTTGGCAGACACTTATTACCGTGAAGCTGAATCAGGCAAGAAAACTTGGTTTAACCCCGCGGATATCGACCTCGAACGTGATGAAAAAGGTCGTATTCTGTCTGCGAAATACCAAGGTGATGGTCAGGACGTGATTGTGGGCGGACAAGAGAAAATGTCGAAATCGAAAAATAACGGTATCGACCCGCAAGCTATTATTGATCAGTACGGTGCAGATACAGCACGTGTATTCATGATGTTTGCTGCTCCACCAGATCAATCTCTTGAATGGTCTGATGCAGGTGTGGAAGGCGCAAACCGTTTCTTGAAACGTGTATGGCGTTTGGTTGCAAGTTTCCTTGAAAAAGGTAATGCAGCCTCTGCAATTGATACTGCTCAACTGTCTACAGAAGCACAAGACTTACGTCGTAAAACGCATGAAACCATTCAAAAAGTGGGTGATGACATCGAACGCCGCCATGCCTTTAACACGGCTATTGCAGCGATGATGGAACTGTTAAATGCGAACAACAAGTTTGAAGCGAAAAATGATAACGATATTGCGGTTGCTCGTGAATCGATTACGACGCTTTTAACTTTACTTGCGCCATTTGCACCACATTTAAGCCAAACTTTATTGGCTGAATTTGGACTGGACTTAACCAGCGTGTTGTTCCCGACTGTAGACGAATCTGCACTCACACGTAATACGCAAACGATTGTGGTTCAAGTGAATGGTAAACTACGTGGCAAACTAGAAGTGTCTGTAGATACATCGAAAGATGAATTGCTTGCACTGGCTAAAGCATTGCCAGAAGTTCAACAATTCTTGACAGGTCCAACCAAGAAAGAAATTGTTGTGCCAAATAAATTAGTGAATTTGGTGGTTTAATTCAATCTCCCCTAACCCCTCTTTATTAAAGAGGGGAACTCCTCCCTTTTCAAAGGGAGGTCGGGAGGGATTTCTAAACAAAACCCAAACAAAGCCCGTTGCTAGTCAACGGGCTTTGCACATACAATCACGACATATTATTTTTCTTTTATCAAAAAGAGCAAACAGAGGACAACACATGCATTTAGGCAAACGTTTGGCAGCTATTGTTTTAACTTGTGGCCTAAGTGCTGGCTTGGTCGGGTGTGGCTTTCATTTAAAAGGCACCAATCCAAGCGCAACACCTATTGCTTATTCAAAAATGAATTTGGTGCTTCCGAAGAACACCGATGAATTGCATGAAAAATTGGCAATTTATTTGGGTGCGTCGGGTGTACAGCTGAGCAATGGTTCAGATGCCTATGTGCTTCGCGTGCTAGATTATAAACCGCAGCGTTTAGAGCTGAACGGTAAACTGATTGAAGTATTACTACGCCTCAATGTAACCTTCCGTATTGAAGACGCACAAGGCCGTCCAATCACTGAACCACGCACCGTAGTTGCATCACGTAGTTATCAATACAACGTTGAAACCGTCAATACCGATGACCAAGAGAAAAACTATTTGAATCAAGTCATCGTGGATGATGTCGCGCAGCAAATTGTGCGTCAGATTTCATCGAACCGTCTACCACCTGCACAGCAGTAAGGTTTATTAACAATGAAACTTGACTATCTGCAAGCCCTAAAACGTGTCGACGAAGCTCGAGGCGCGTGGATTATGCAAGGTCAAGAGCCATTACTTGAACAAAACTTACTGGATGCATTTCGAGCAAGTTGGCAAAAGCAAGAGATTGAACGACAACGGCATGACATCAGCAATGTCAATGACTGGAAAAATGTCTTTAATGCGCTCAATAGCTTGTCCTTATTTTCAAGCCAGCTTGCCATTGAAGTTCATGGCAATATTAAGCCCGATGCCAACGCTTTGAAGTTGCTAAAAAGCTATATCCAAAGCAATGAACAGAACTTGCTTTTAGTGGTGATGCCAAAACAGGACAGCGCCAGCCTAAAAACGGGCTTTTTCCAAACGGTTGAAGCCAATGGGGTGCATGTTGCCCTGACCGCGAATTATCCGCGTGATCGTCAGCAGATTTTAAGCATTGAAGCAGATAAGCTTGGGGTTAAACTGAGTCAGGATGCATGGCAGTGGTTAGAACAACACCATGAACACAACTTACTTGCAGCTAAAAATAGCTTAATGCGGGTCAGCGATACCTTTGCCGAGGTTGAGCTGATTCAAATTGATCATTTACATGCCTGCTTACAAGACCAGTCCCGCTATAGTACTTTCGATTTGAGTGATGCTCTACTCGAAGGCAATTTGGCGCAATCGATTAAAATTTACCAATACCTGATTGCCTCAGGTGAACCCCTCAGTTTAATTTTGTGGAGTATCAGCAAAGAAATGCGTTTACTCATGCAACTGTTTGAGCAACCGCAAAATGCACTGCAACTGGGGATTTGGAAAAATAAAGTCAGCGTCTATCAACACGCCTTACGCCGACTGAACCCGCAATGCTTTTTAACATGGCCTAGTCTCCTGCTTCGCATTGATGCTTCGATTAAAGGTTTGGGGCATGAAAATGCGGAACATGTCGTGATGCAAGCCATTGCGACGCTCTGTGGAAAATCACTCTTCCCCGCTTAAATTGTAATAATGAGTCTTTTAAAAATAATAATCATTTCTATTTGTTCAAAAAATTCACGATTTATCCGTATTTCGCTTTTATACTATCTGCAATTCTGTTTACTTCCTGATTCCAATGCAAAAAATAAAAGCTGTCAAAATGGTTATCGCGGTACTGTGTGTTACCGTACTTGCTTATGTCGCATGGACATATTTCAAACCTAAACAAGAACAACCACAATATATTAGCGAATCGGTCACTCGTGGTGATCTTGAAAATACGGTATTGGCAACAGGTACTCTAGATGCAACCAAACTGGTAAGTGTCGGCGCACAGGTCTCAGGTCAAGTACAGAAAATGTATGTGCAATTGGGCGATGAAGTTAAACAAGGTCAATTGATTGCGCAAATTGATTCAACCACCCAAGAAAACAGCTTCAAGACAGCAGAAGCCAACATTAAAAATTTGCAAGCACAACGTTTACAACAAGAAGCGAGTCTTAATGAGGCGCAACTGGCATATAAGCGTCAACAGCAAATGTATGCGCAAGATGCCACATCAAAAGCAGAATTAGAATCGGCTGAGGCCAGCTATAAAACAGCACAAGCACAGATTAAAGCTATTGATGCACAAATTGAATCTGCAAAAGTAACCAAGTCGACCGCACAAACCAATATCGGTTATACCCGCATTGTGGCACCGACTGACGGTACTGTGGTGGCGATCGTGACTGAAGAAGGTCAAACTGTAAACGCCAATCAAAGTGCGCCGACTATTGTTAAAATTGCAAAATTGCAAAACATGACCATTAAGGCGCAGGTCAGTGAAGCAGACATCATGAAAGTTGAAAAAGGCCAACAGGTTTATTTCACCACTTTAGGTGACGACAGCAAGCGTTATGCTAGCCTACGTCAAGTTGAGCCCGCACCAGATTCGATTACCGATGAAAGTACCACCAGCACATCAACCAGCACCGCAATTTACTACAATGCGCTGTTTGATGTACCCAACCATGATGGCAAGTTACGTATTGATATGACTGCACAAGTCTACATCGTGCTCGATTCTGCAAAAAATGCGTTATTAGTCCCTTCTTCTGCGATTTCCACTCGTCCTGCAAATGCAAAGCGTAACAGTGGTTCAAATATGCAAGCTGCGTCATCGACACAAAGCAAATCGGACTCAGACCGTCCACAAGGTCCACGTCTTGAACGTCTAAATTTAAATGCAGCACAACAACAATTGGTTAAAGAAGGTAAAGCTACGCTGAGTGTGGTTCGTGTCTTACAAGCGGACGGCTCAGCTCAACCCAAACAAATTCTGGTGGGTATCAATAACCGCGTCAATGCACAAGTGCTTGCAGGCTTAAAAGAAGGCGATCAAGTGGTGATTGCAGACAGTTCGGAGAACACTGCCGCTTCTGCCAATAGCAGCAACCGCCGTCGTAACAGTCCACCGATGGGAATGTAAGCATGACCAAAAAAGCCTTGCTTGAAGTCAGCAATTTGGTGCGAGAGTTTCCAGCTGGCGAAAGTACTGTCCAAATTCTCAAAGGCATTGATCTGACCATTTACGAAGGTGAATTGGTTGCCATTGTCGGCCAGTCAGGTTCAGGTAAATCGACCTTGATGAATATTTTGGGCTGTCTCGACCGCCCAACCTCAGGAAGTTATCAGGTCAATGGCCGCGAAACTGGTAAACTCGAACCGGACCAATTGGCCGAATTACGTCGTGAGTATTTTGGTTTTATTTTCCAGCGTTACCATCTTCTTGGCGACTTAACCGCAGAAGGTAATGTTGAAGTCCCTGCGGTTTATGCAGGTGCAACACCGTATGCACGTAAACAACGTGCCACTGCTTTACTGACAGAATTGGGACTAGGCAATAAAACTCAAAACCGTCCAAGTCAACTTTCTGGGGGGCAGCAACAACGTGTCTCGATTGCACGTGCCTTGATGAATGGCGGTGATGTCATTCTCGCTGACGAACCGACAGGTGCCCTAGACTCGCATAGTGGCGTGGAAGTGATGAGGATTTTGCGTGAGTTAAATGCCGCAGGCCATACCATTATTTTGGTCACCCACGATATGCAAGTGGCGAAAAATGCCTCGCGGATTATCGAGATCAGTGATGGGCAAATCATTGCAGACCGTGTCAATCAACCTGAGCACGACACTGAACTGCATAGCGATCCTGATGCAGAAACTGCGATTTCTGCCCAACAAGAAAAAAATAAAAGTGTTTCTGCATGGCGTTCCCTACTCGACCGTTTAGGCGAAGCCTTCCGTATGGCACTTTTGTCGATGAATGCGCACCGCATGCGAACCTTTTTGACCATGCTTGGCATTATTATCGGGATTGCCTCAGTCGTGACAGTGGTGGCTTTGGGAAATGGATCACAACAGCAGATTTTAAGTAACATCAGTAGCTTAGGCACCAACACCATTACGGTGTTCCAAGGGCGCGGTTTTGGTGATAACTCCAAAACGGCCAACTTTAAAACCCTTGTTCCTGCCGATGCTGAAGCGCTCGCCACCCAACCATATGTGAGTGCGGTCAGTCCCATGGTGAGTTCATCCAAAACTATTCGCTATCAACAAAGTGAAGCCAATGCCACCATTAATGGTGTCGGTGGTGATTACTTCAAAGTGAAAGGCCTGACCTTCAAAAATGGGCAGACCTTTGACCAGCGAAGTGTCCGCGACCGTACCCAAGACGTAGTCATTGACACCAATACACAAAAACAGTTTTTTAGTGATGGTAGCAGTCCGATTGGGCAAGTCGTACTTTTGGGCAGTGTTCCTGCACGAATTATTGGTGTCGTCGAACCGCAAACCAGTGCTATGGGTTCCGATGATACTTTGAATGTATATATGCCCTACACCACTGTCATGAGTCGTATGCTCGGTCAAAGTAATGTGCGTAATATCGTGGTGCAAATCAATGATAAGTACTCCACCAGTGCGGCTGAAAACGCAATTGTGAACTTACTCACCTTGCGTCATGGTCAACAAGATGTGTTCACCATGAACAGCGACAGTATTCGCCAAACCATTGAAAAGACCACCAGCACCATGACCCTATTGGTTTCTGCAATTGCCGTGATTTCTTTGGTGGTGGGCGGTATCGGTGTAATGAATATTATGTTGGTCTCGGTCACCGAACGGACGCAAGAAATTGGGGTTCGAATGGCGGTGGGTGCGCGTCAAAGTGATATTTTGCAGCAGTTCCTGATTGAAGCCATCTTAGTCTGCCTGATTGGTGGGGTTTTAGGGGTATTGCTCTCGCTGGGTCTAGGACAAATCATTCAAAAATTTGCTGGGGGTAATTTCGGGGTTGCTTACTCAACCACGTCTATTATCGCCGCATTTGTATGCTCGACTTTAATTGGTGTGGTGTTTGGTTTCTTGCCTGCAAAAAATGCAGCCAAACTCGACCCTGTTGCAGCACTTGCCAGAGAATAAGGAAACAATATGCCTTTTTTATTAACGCGCCTTTGTACCGCGATGCTGCTTGGCAGCACCTTGGTTGGCTGTGCAGCTGTGGTTAAAACACCTTATCAAGCACCAGCGGTACAGACGCCGACCCAGTTTCAGTACGACAAAGTAACATCACAACAACGCCAACAAGCCCTGTATGCCGATCAATGGTGGACGTTATTTGGTGATGCACAGCTCAATCAACTGGTCGATGCCGTGCTAACCAAAAATGCCGATTTGGCCGTTGCAGGGATGACCTTAAAGCAAGCGCGCTTACAAGCAGAACTGGCCGAGAATCAACAAAAGCCGCGGGTGAGTTCTACAGTATCTACAAGTCATGTTTTTGATCTTAATGATGGAAGTGATACATCAAGCGGGCTATCTGCCAAAGCTGGGCTCAGTTATGAAGTCGATTTATTTGGTAAATTGGCTCGTCAAACGGAAGCAAAGAGATGGGAAGCACTGGCGACTGAGCAAGATTTGCAAGCCACTGCTCAAAGCTTAATTGGCACCACAGCGAAGCTATATTGGCAATTGGCCTATTATAATGAAAGCCGTACAACTGCCGAGCAAAGCCTTGCCACCTCACAAAAACTGTATGACTTGGTTAAAGTTCAGTATCAAGCTGGTGCTGTATCAGGACTGGACTTAACCCAAGCTGAACAGTCAGTACAAAGTCAAAAAGCTAGTCTGAGTCAAATTCAGCAAAGTTTGGTCGAGACCCGTACCTCAATTGCCGTGTTACTGCATATGCCTGTACAGCAGTTGAGTATTGATGAACCTCAGCGTTTACCACGATTAGCTTTGCCAAGTATCGCAGCGGGCTTACCGGCCGACATTTTGTCGCGCCGTCCAGACTTAAAAGCGGCTGAGCTACGTTTACGTGAGAGTTTAGCGACCAAAGATGCCACCACGGCAAGCTATTATCCTTCGATCAGTTTGACTGGGAATCTTGGTTCAAGCAGTACCTCACTCACCCAACTGCTCAAGAACCCAGCGTTAACCTTAGGCGCAAATTTAAGTCTGCCGTTCTTGCAATATAACGACATGAAACGCGACCTTGCGATTAGTCAATTGGACTATGAAAAAGCTATCGTGCAATATCGTCAAACCTTGTACCAAGCCTTTGCCGATGTGGAAAATGCCCTGTCTGCGCGAACTGAGTTGAGTCAACAAGTGCAATTGCAACAGCGCAATTTGGAGCTTGCTGAAAAGGTAGAACGCCTAACTAAAGTGCGTTATCGCTATGGTGCCGTAGCTTTAAAAACCTTATTGGATCAACAAGAAACCACGCGTACTGCACGCTTAACATTGGTCAATACCAAACAAAGCCAATACAACGCTTATGTCACGCTGATGCAAGCTTTGGGCGGAAGTCCTGTAAAAGAACTAGCAAAACAATAGTCCGAGCACTATTGTTTTGTTCTCTTATTCTTTCACTAGATCTGGATTATTCTGGATCTGGTGAATACGTTTAATATTGTCTTGATCATCAAAAACAACTTCATACGAAAGTTGCTGACCATCGAAATACATCTCGGCTGGAGAGCCAATCACTTCCCATAGACCAATCGAGGCAATATCCGCAGTCGTGTGCCATAACGTACGACTGATTCTGGCTGCTTTTGAGTAGCCTTGTTGGAAAGTATAAATCTCTTTACGTTCTCCATTGATGTTTTCTGAGGTGACTGGTGCACCCAATTCAGAAATCACATAATTACGATGTTTTCCAACCTCTAAAACCGTCAAATTCTTTTTATGCGGCTGGTTACTCGCCATCACTGCGGCACAACCTTGAAGTGGCTTTGTTGCACAAACCTATCTGTAAAGGGTTTTTCAGCGATATAATTTTCAAATGAAGAAGCCTACACACAAAATCTACCGCACAACCAATTGGCCCGCATATAACCGAGCACTCATGAGTCGCGGAAATATTGCCATTTGGTTTGATCCTGCTACGCAATGGTATGCGCCATCAAAAGGCAAACAAGGGCGAAATCAAACCTACTCCGACGCAGCCATCCAATGCTGCTTAATGATTAAATCCTTATTCCGTCTGTCTTTACGTATGGTCACTGGCTTTGTGCAAAGTCTGATTAAACTTTGCGGATTAAATTGGATAGCTCCAGATTACACCACGCTTTGTAGAAGACAAAAGCATATTGATATTGTAATCAGCTACCAAAAAAGTAGCGATGGGCTGCATCTACTCATGGACTCTACAGGCATGAAGTTTCTAGGTGAGGGCGAATGGAAACGCAAGAAACATGGACCTGAATATCGTCGCCAATGGCGTAAACTTCATATTGGTATAGATGCTAAAACCCTGCAAATACGAGCAGTTCAGCTTACAACCAATAATGTCAGTGATTCACAGGTGCTTGGTGATTTACTTAATCAGATTCCACAAGATGAGCGGATTGACTCTGTTTATACCGATGGAGCTTATGACACCAAGCAATGCCGTCAGGTCATTGCAGATCGGCAAGCGCATGCGGTGATTCCACCTAGAAAAAATGCGAAACCATGGAAAGATACAAAGAGTAGCTCGCTAGAGCGAAATGAATTACTTCGAACAATTAAACGTTTAGGCAGGACACTATGGAAAAAATGGTCAGGCTATCATCGGCGAAGTTTGGTTGAAACTAAGATGCATTGCATCAAATTATTAGGAGATAAACTCAGTGCAAGGAGTTTTGATAGCCAAGTGAATGAGATCCATGCACGTGTAGCAGTCCTTAACAGATTTACGGAATTAGGTCGACCACTTACCCAAGTTACGCCTTAAATTTGGCTCAATTAGGGGCGCTTTGTATTTCAAATCTTTGTGCAACAAAGCCTCGTTGATGTGAAAGAAGTTGATGTCTTCACTTATGAAGGAACTCCGTGTGTTTACATAGCTATGGAGTACTTGGCGCAAGGTTCGATTCAAAAACATTTAGAGAATAGATTTATTTCTATCCAATATTCGCTGAAAATTGTATCTGAAGCTCTTTTGGGGTTAGAGCATGCCCACAATAGCAATGTGCTTCATAGAGATATTAAACCTGGAAATATTTTATTTGGAGATAATGGAGAGGCGAAATTATCAGACTTTGGATTGGCGCTCGACTATCATGTTGATCCTTCAGACACGATGGGCTATCGACCTCACCAGCCACTAGAAGTCATAGAAGGTAATCCCATGGATAAACTGAGCGATATATATGCTATGGGTATTACTCTATTTCGCCTAATCAACAACATTTCTGAGATTGAATTCGACTTTTCAAAAGTCGACGAGTGGCGTGCAGCGGTAAAAGCCAATAAGTATCCAGAAAGGTGCTATAAGCCACATATCCCTAGAAAAATAAAGACAGTTATAAATAAAGCAATTAACAATGATCCTTACAAACGGTTTCAAAGTGCAAGCGAATTCAGGCAAGCGATAGAAAAGATTGTAATTCCTATTGATTGGCGGCCAATTGATGATGACTCATGGGTAGGTACTGGGCTCAATAGTGAGAGCTATGAGCTTAAAAAACAACCCAAAAGGAATGGGTGGATTATTGAATATAAAAAAAATGGAAGAAGAATTAAAGAAAATTGCCGTAAAGAACTATCTGATAGTCAGGTAACAGCAGAATTCTTTAAAATAATTAGCTCAAGCAATGCATAGTAGTAAACGCGTGCCGTCAGGCTAATTTTAAGCTACGCTCCAAAACAGCAGCAAATATGAACGTTATATTTCAAAATCTCAAAATCTCAAAAACAAAGCCGCTATAACAACGGCTTTATCATATAACATGAATCAGTCTAATTACTCATCGAGCATCAAGTCTGGACTCATTCCTACAGTATTGAAACCTGCATCGACATACATGATTTCACCCGTAATACCATTTGCCCAAGGTGAGCAAAGGAATAATGCAGCATTACCCACATCTTCAATGGTCACATTACGTTTAAGTGGTGAAATTTTTTCGTTTACGTCTAACATTTTGCGGAACGATTTAATACCTGATGCCGCCAAAGTACGGATTGGGCCTGCTGAAATCGCATTCACACGAATCCCTTCTGCACCCAAGCTAGAAGCCAAGTAACGTACGCCCGCTTCTAGCGACGCCTTCGCCATACCCATCACGTTGTAGTTTGGCATCACACGCTCAGAACCTTGGTAAGTCAAGGTCAACAAGCAACCTTGACGAACTAAAAGTAATGGCTTCGCAGCACGCGCCATAGCAATAAAGCTATATGCACTGATGTCATGTGCCACTTTAAAACCATCACGATCAGTTACATCGGTAAAGTCACCATCCAATGTATGCGCAGGCGCAAAACCAATCGAATGCACCACACCGTCTAAACCATCCCAATGTTTTGCCAATTCAACAAAAGTTTGTTCAATTTCAGCATCGACAGCCACATCACATGGTAGAACAATCGTTGAGCCAAATTGTGCTGCAAATTCATCTACACGTTTTTTCAGTTTTTCATTTGGATAGGTAAACGCAAGTTCCGCGCCTTCACGGTGAAGTGCTTGAGCAATACCAAATGCGATTGATAATTTACTTGCAATACCTGCTACTAAAAAACGCTTTCCAGCCAATAGTCCTTGTGCCATGTGACTCTCACTCAAAATAATTTATCTGCATAATGCCAAGTTTAAGTTGAAACCGAAATTGCATAATGCGCCTTTTTTCAATTCATCAACATTCAATAACAAATACGCCCCGATGAAGGGGCGTATTTGTTAAAACCGTGGAACTTAGTCGTCACCACGCAGCATGCTGAGTAGACGCAGGAATGAATAGTACATCCACACCAGAGTCGCTAGTAGTGCAATACCACACAGCCACTCCATCGCTTTAGGAGCGTGTTGTGCCGCAGCACTTTCAATCAAATCAAAATCTAGAATTAAATTCAGTGATGCAATCACTGCAATAAAAGCGGCAAAACCTAGACCTAATAAGTTATTTTCAAATAAAAATGGAATGCTTGAACCAAAAGCCAAACGCATAACCATCTGCACCACAAACACAATCGCGATGGCAATCGATGCTGACATCACTACCGATTTGAATTTTTCAGTGGCACGAATAATTTGAAAACGATACAAACCAAACATTACTAAAGTGGTGACAAAAGTTGCCAACAATGCTTGTAAAGGTACACCCGGATATTTCAATTGGAAAATAACCGACACCCCACCTAAAAAAGCACCTTCAAACAAGGCATATGGAATGGCAAGGGTACGTGCGGTATTTGGTTTAAAAGTTGCAATTAGGCCTAAAATTAGACCACCAATCGCACCGACTAAGGTTGCAGCATAGGCTAGCGAAATATTTAAGGTCATGAAACAGTATAAAAACAGTGCCATACCGACCACAGCCGCAATGACTGTAAGTAATACAGACTTCTGAATAGCACCTTGAACAGTCATCGGTTGACTATAGTCAGCATGTGTTTCCACGCGGTTCAAAATAGGGTTATTACTTTGCATAACTCAACTCTTTGTTATAATTTAATTAATTTACTTTATCATAAAGCTTGTTTTAAACTTGTATAGCAAAAAAGTGTTTCTTTTTTCTACACAAACACCCTCAGCTCTATTTTATTCGATTTCAATAAAAAAGAGGCTAACGCCTCTTTCTTTACCACTTATTTATTCATAATAAAAAAGTATTCACGATAATACTTCAGTTCCGCAATCGAATCACGAATGTCATCCATCGCTAAGTGTGAAGCATTCTTTTTCAAGCCACTCATAATTTCTGGACGCCAGCGTTTAGCCAACTCTTTTACCGAAGACACATCTAAATTACGATAATGGAAATATTGTTCCATTTCAGGCATTAAACGGTGTAAAAAACGGCGGTCTTGGCAGATTGAATTGCCACACATTGGTGAGCTTTTTGGATTGACCCATTTCTTTAGAAATTCTAAAGTTTGCTGCTCAGCATCTTGCGCAGTCAATTTACTGCGACGTACACGTTCAATTAAGCCGGATTGACCATGTTGGCGAGTGTTCCACTCATCCATTGCATTCAGCACACGGTCTGGCTGATGTACAGCAAGCACAGGCCCTTCAGCTAAAATATTTAAGTTATCATCCGTCACAATTGTAGCAACTTCAATAATTTGGTCATTATCAGTATCGAGACCTGTCATTTCAAGGTCAATCCAAATCAAACGCGTATCAGCGGTGCTGCTCATAAATGTGCAATCTTATTCGGCTTAAAAACGATGATAGTAGCAAATTAATTGCTTCGATGCTGTAACTGATACCCTGCTTCGTGCTATTTTTGCCATCTTGAATTCATGGTTTTTTAGGATATGAATGGCTTTAATTCGTAAACGTCGTTTAACTGAACAGCAACAACGTCGCATTCAGAAACAACAGCAAACACGTCAAGAAGATATCGACACTTCAAATGATTTAGAAGGCTTGGTGGTACAACACTACGGCCGTCAGCTTGAAGTGCAAGCCCTTACGACTCCAGATCCACATCCCATCAAACCGACAGTACAAGCAGGTGAGCCTGAACCGTTTTGGAAACCGATTGAACTGGGCAGCATTTGGCGCTGTCACACACGTACCAACCTCGAACTACTGGTCACAGGTGATCGTGTCAAATGGCAAGCCGACCCAAATACGGGGCTGGGTATCATCAATGCCATACAGCCACGTCAGTCACTACTGACTCGTCCAGACCGTTATCACAAAGTGAAGCCTGTCGCGGCCAATATCAGCCTGATTGTGATTGTGTTTGCGCCACTGCCTGAGCCTGCACCAGGTCTAATTGACCGTTATTTGGTGGCCTGTGCCGATGCCAACATTCCAGCACTTTTAGTGCTGAACAAAACCGATTTGCTCAAAGACAATGACCCGATTTTAGCGTTGATTGCGGAATATCAAGCCTTAGGCTATGAAGTGATGCAAACACAAGCCGATGGTGATTTAACAGCACTGACTCAGCGTTTAAAAAATGAAACTGTGGCTTTTGTTGGCCAATCTGGCGTTGGTAAAAGCACGCTGATTAATGCCATCGTGCCAGACGCTGCACAGAAAACCAATGTGATTTCTGAAAACTCAGCCCTAGGGCAGCACACCACGACCTCTACCCGTTTGATTGGTTTTGGCGAAGGCGCTTCGCTGATTGACTCACCAGGAATTCGTGAGTTTGGTTTATGGCACTTAGATGCGGACAAAGTACAACGTGGCTTTCCTGAAATTGAAAACTTGTTGGGCTACTGTCAGTTCCGTAACTGCACCCATAAACATGAAAAACAATGCGCTTTACGCTTAGCTGCGGCAAATGGTGAAATTTTAACGCGCCGTTTAGACAGCTATTTACGTCTAATTGATGAAATTGCTGAAGCTCAGCAAAAAAATTAATTTTTATTCAACCTTAGCCCTTGAAGCGGTGATTTTGATCACCATATTTTATGAGCTATACTCTCTAGCAATTTTTGAATTGTAATTTAGGTGACTTGTGGAACGTTGGTTCGAGTTTATGGGGAATCACCCCTTCTTATTTGGAACACTTGCGGTATTGGTTGTTTTGTTTTTCGTACTTGAAGGACAACGCAATGGTCGCAAAATTTCACCACAATCTTTAGGCATTTTAGTGAAAGCTAAAAATGCCATGTTGATTGACTTACGTGATGCCAAAGATTTCCGTGAAGGTCATATCAGTGGAAGTCGCAACATTCCCTACAGCCAAATTACAAAACATGCTGAAGAGTTAAAAGCTGCAGATCGTCCACTCGTCTTCATCTGTAATTTAGGCCAAGTGGCAGGTACTGCTTTACAACAAGTTGCACATACTGACAGCTATCGTTTAGATGGCGGGATTAGCAACTGGAAGGCTCAAGGCTTACCACTGGTTAAAGCTAAATAATTTGCACAAGGAGAAACTCATGGCTCAAGTCACTATTTACTCAACGACTGTATGTCCATATTGCGTTCGCGCAAAGCAGCTCCTTGAGCGTAAAGGCGTTGAATATAAAGAAATTAATTTATCTAAAGAAGCGCCAGAAGTCCGCATTGAATTGATGCAACGCACCAATCACCGTACGGTTCCACAAATTTTTATTGATGACCAATTTATTGGTGGCTTTGATCAACTTTATGCTTTAGAGCGTGAAGGCAAACTCGACCAACTATTGGCATAATTAGCTCAGCATATTAAGGATTAGAAAATGAGTGAAGCTCAACCACAACTTGCTTTAGAACGTATTTACACAAAAGATATTTCTTTTGAAGTCCCTGGGGCGCAAGTTTTTACCAAAGAGTGGCAACCAGAGTTGAACATCAACTTGTCATCTTCTGCTGAAAAAGTTGATCCAACTCACTACGAAGTTTCACTTAAAGTGGTTGTACAAGCAAACAATGCAGGCGACACGGCATTTATTGTCGATGTTACTCAAGCGGGTATTTTCCTTGTAGATGGTGTTGAAGAAGAACGTCTTCCTTACATCTTAGGTGCATATTGCCCGAACATCTTGTTCCCGTTCCTTCGTGAAGCGGTGAATGATATGGTTACTAAAGGCAGTTTCCCACAATTGTTACTCACACCAATTAACTTTGATGCTGAGTTCGAAGCAAATATGCAGCGTGCTCAAGCAGCTGCTGTTGAAGGTCAAGCTTAAAACTTTAAGCCCTTCAAACATAAAAAAGACCGCTTTTGCGGTCTTTTTTATTGTACTGAATTATTTAAATGCTTTATGGCCTTGCTGCTTAATAGCCTCAAACTTGGTTGAACTTTGTTTGGCTTCCGCAAGTTTCCCAGCATGTACCAAATGTTGAGCATGTTCAATTTCTTGGGTTAATGCATCAAACTTTTGTTCATATTGTTTCACTTTAACACTGTCTTTTGGTTGTTTCACCAAACTGTCAGGTTT
The DNA here is from genome assembly GCF_058599305.1 of Acinetobacter sp. CAU_H_S139_7. Lineage (NCBI taxonomy): Bacteria > Pseudomonadati > Pseudomonadota > Gammaproteobacteria > Moraxellales > Moraxellaceae > Acinetobacter > Acinetobacter sp. CAU_H_S139_7. The sequence goes on along the minus strand of NZ_CM178651.1, from coordinate 474,675 downwards.
GTTTTGCTTGGCAGTTGCCGCAGCTTTTTGCATTTCAGTTAATGCGGTATTCGCCTCTGTGGCAGTCTTGGCTTGAGCAAAAGCTTTTGAATTCTTCGCCAAAGATTTCATCGCACCTTCTAGCACTTCCGACGCTTGTGCAAGTCCTGCCAAACATAAACCACTGCTCAACAGCACAACCTTTAATAATGTTTTCATTCTTATTCCTATGAGTTTGCAAAAAAATGCAGCCTAAGGCTGCATTGAATATCGCAAAAATGAAGACCGATGTAAATTAAAAATCATCATCACTTTCAGGGTCTCGATGTAAAGCATCATGAATCGCTTCAACCAACTGCAAAGCAATTTCTTGTTTCGACGCTTTTTCCAAATCGCGCTTTTCCATTTTATAGCTTTCTGCAAAAAAGACCGTCATCGCATTTTCATCAGAAGCAAAACCAATATCAGGACGTGACACATCATTACAGGCAATCATATCGAGCTTTTTCGCCACCAATTTACCTGCGGCATATTCCTCGACATTGCGTGTTTCTGCTGCAAAACCCACCATGAATGGGCGTTTATCTTGCTGTGCAATGGTCGCCACAATATCAGGGTTTTTGATTAAAGAAACATTGAGCTCGTCCCCTGCTTTCTTAATCTTATGCTCTGCAACTTCTGCGACACGATAATCAGCAACAGCGGCTGTCGCGATAAACACATCACAGCCTTCATCTAACATTTGCATGCTGGTATCCAGCATTTTCATGGCAGATGAAACATTGATTCGGCGTACACCGTTCGGTGTGTCTAAGCTGACAGGACCTGCAATTAAAGTCACTTTGGCTCCTGCCGCATAACATGCAGCAGCAATGGCAAAGCCCATTTTCCCAGTACTGTGGTTGGAAATATAACGCACAGGATCAATCGCTTCACGCGTTGGCCCGGCAGTAATGGTTACTTTTTTACCCGCCAACATCCCAAATTTTTCAGCCATGGCACGCTGCGCTTTATGGAAGTATTCTGTCACTTGATGTGCCAAATCCTCAGGCTCAGGCATACGGCCTAACCCGACATCACCACAAGCTTGCGCACCCGCATCTGGCATGATTACATGCACGCCATCTTCCACCAAAGTCGCTAAATTACGCTGCGTCGCTTTTGCTGCCCACATTTGTTGGTTCATGGCTGGTGCGACCCATACAGGGGCTTTGGTGGCTAAATATAAAGTAGAAAGCAGGTCATCGGCTAAACCCGCAGCAAACTTTGCAATGGTGTTGCAACTGGCAGGCGCAACCAAGAGTAAGTCTGCCCAACGTGCCAGCTCAATGTGGCCCATGCCCGCTTCGACTTCAGGGTTGAGAAGTTCTGTATGGACGGGGTTGCCCGACAAAGCTTGAAAAGTTAGCGGCGTAATAAAAGCCTGTGCACCTTCGGTCATCACCACACGGACTTGAAAACCCGCATCTTTTAAACGGCGGACCAAAATGGCACTTTTATAGGCAGCAATACCGCCCGTAACAGCTAAAAGGATATTTTTATTTGGAATTACACTGAGATCAAAGCTCACGAACAGGCTACCTTTCTGTTGCAGTGGCGCTCACAATAGCATTAAATAGTCTCGTACCCAATCATCGATTGGGCCCTGTTTCTCAGATTAAGAATAAAAAAGTATTAAATAATGCACTTATCCATAAAAAAATGGCCCGAACAAGAGCGGCCACGTGAACGCTTATTACAACAAGGACCAGCCAGCCTCTCCGATGCAGAACTGCTGGCTATTTTCATCCGCTCGGGTTCAACACAACATTCTGCAGTCGAATTGGCACGTCTTTTGTTGCAACATTTTGGTAGTCTGAATGCGGTTTTTGATGCTGAACTGCCCGAGCTCAGCCAATTTCACGGCATTGGCCCGACCAAGTATTCACAATTAATGGCCGTCAAAGAATTGGGGCGACGCTACAGTAGCCAGCAGCTCAAGCAACACAAGTTGGAACTCAATCATTCAGCTCAACTGCTCAAATTTTTACAGTATGAGTTTTCAGGCGAAAACCAAGAAGTCTTTGCGGTGCTCTGCTTGGATGCACATTTAAGAAAAATAAACTTTAAAAAATTGTTCTTTGGAGCAGTGAATTCTTGTGAAATATCGATCAATCAGTTGCTCCGTTACTGTATTGCTCAACACGCCACTTTCATGGTGATTGCCCATAATCATCCACTTGGGAAAGCTCAGCCCTCCACAGCGGACATCGAACTGACCGAGCGCATTCTTCAAGCCAGTCAGCTCGTGGATATTCAACTGATTGATCATTTCATTTTATCACCCGAAGGTGCTTTTTCTTTTGCTGAACACGGCCTGATCCAATCCGTTAAATATGCAGACAAATGATTGACAAATACCGCGACAAATATGAAGATCAAGCAAAATTTTAAAAGAATTCTAATCACATGATTGTGCGTGATCAGCCAAGTATTTTTAAGGTGCTTTTTTCATGGCGTGGCACCATTCTTCCCAAAGTTTTACCCCCTTTGGGTGTGGTCATGTTGGTCTCTGCCATTATTGGCATTTTGTCCTATGTCGGCTATTTCCACTTCCCTGAACTGCCCTTGGTCGGCTTCACCCTCATTGGGGTGGTACTTTCTATTTTCCTCGGCTTTAAAAATAGTGCCTGCTATGACCGTTGGTGGGAAGCGCGAAAGTTATGGGGCATTTTAATTGCTAACTCGCGTCACTTTGACCGTGACTGTCGTATCTTGACCCAAGGTCGTCGTGAACGTGTAATTCAACATGTGATTGTCTTTGCCAATGTCTTACGTGACCGTTTACGCCATCAAACAGCCAATCCAACAGAACTGGTAGAAACTAGTGGCCTAAGTCAAAACGCACTGACTCAGCTATATCAACAAGCCAATGCCCCGCAGTACACGCTCAGTTTGATTCAGTGGGAATTAATGCAGGCATTAAAAGAAGGTGAAATTAGTGACATTGTGTATGCACAGCTGAATCAGCATGTTGCTGACTTGAGTGTGGTGCAAACTGGTTGTGACCGTATTGCGACAACGCCGCTACCTTTTGCCTACTCGGTATTACTCAATCGTACGGTGTATTTTTTCTGTCTCATTTTACCGTTTAGCTTAGGCTCAACTTTGGGTATTTTCACCCCACTATTGGTTGGTGTATTGGCCTATACTTTCTTAGGACTCGATGCGTTAAGTTCGGAAATTGAAGAGCCTTTCGGAACGCAAAGTAATGACTTGCCGCTGGACTCGATGGTGCGTACCATCGAAATTGAACTGCTTGGGACTTTAGGTAAACCGACCCCTCCACCCATTCAAGCACAAGACAATAACTTACTCTAATTGAACTCACGCTGACCTTCTCTTAGACTATATAGCTCTTGGAGAAGGTAGGAATGGTCAAAAATCTTTAGACAAAACTTTCCCAAATCCCCACTTGCCCGTCTTTAACTCTGGGAATATTGCCCAACTTAATCCACGGCATATTGTCACCATGAAAGTCACTCCCGACCGATACTTTTAAACCATGCTCGGCAATCATTCGGTCCACCATTTGACGGGTAGATGTCGGTTCGACATTGGGCGGCAATTCAACTGCATCTCCACCAAACTGCGCAAATATTTCAATCAGATAACGAATGTTCGTAGCAGATAAGTCATACCGTGTCGGATGCGCCAATACGGCAAAACCACCACTGGCATGAATCACTTGAATGGTTTCTTCTAAACCCAGCCCATCAAATTTCACGTAGGCTTTCTTACCTTCCTTAATATATTTATCAAATGCTTGTTGCGCACGACTCACATACTTTTTTTCAACCAAGGTCTTGGCAATATGCGTTCGAGTCACACGGTCAGGCATCTGTTCAACTTTCGCTAAAACATCGAGATAAATATCTTCACCAATCAATGGAATCAACAAATCACAGATTTGCTTAGCACGTCGCGCACGGATTTGTTTTTGCTGTTCAAGGCATTTTTGCAGTGGTTCTAAGTCTTGCATATTCAATGCAACCACATGCACACCATAGTTTTTCTGGGTTGAGGGTCTCGACCACTGACTCGAAATTTCTACCCCCGAAATAATACGCATCGCATGCGACTTTGCAGCCGACTCTGCCAACGCAAGACCATCCATGGTGTCATGGTCTGTCAAAGCCAAGGTGTGGATGCCTTTTTCCGCGGCAGCATCAACCAATTGCTTCGGTGTGAAAGTACCATCAGAAATATTGCTGTGAGTATGTAAATCTACGCCTTCCATCACTTATACTAGCTATTTATTTGAACAGATTTAGATACTCTAACATGAAAGCACTTTTAGACTTTGTGCCGCTGATAATTTTCTTTTATTTATATAAAACTGTAGACCCTAAAAATACTGATCACCCATTGCTCCAATTGATTGGTTCTGCTGGGGGTGTCGATAATAATAATATTCTTGTAGCGACCACAGGTTTGATTATTTCGATGCTAGTAGTTTACGGCGCACTGTTCTTCATGCAAAAGTTCCGTTTAGACAAACAACAGTGGATTGTATTGTTTATGACGGTTATTTTCGGCGGTGTCACCTTAATGCTGTCGGATGATTTTTACATCAAACTCAAAGCGGCCTTACTGAATATTATTTTCTCAGGCGCTTTCTTACTTTCTCCTTATTTTGGCAAAGAACGCAAACCGCTGATCAAACGCTTATTCGGCCCAATCTTCAATTTAACCGACGCAGGTTGGAAAAATTTAAACTTTGCATGGGCTGCTATGTTTGCCCTAATGTCTTTTTTACACGTATTTTTCGCATTTTTATTTATGGACGGAAAATATTGGGGAGAATTCACGGCTTTTGGTGACATGATCGTGATGTTTTCCTTTATCATTATTCAGTTTATTGTATTGCGTAAATACTTTAAATCTTCTGAAGAGTAATTTAGCCAGAATATACATCGAGAACTCATATGCCGCTATTCGTCGTCACATGTACCGATCAAGAAGGTACAGTCGAAAAACGTCTTGCTACACGTCCAGAACATCTTGCTCGTTTACAAAAGCTCAATGATGAAGGTCGTTTAATTGTTGCAGGAGCGATGCCGAAAGATCCAAGTAATCCGCAAGCAGGCTTTTACGGTAGTACGATCATTGTTGATTTTGACTCACGTGAAGCACTCGATGTCTGGTTACAGGAAGAGCCATTCTTAAAAGCAGGGGTTTATCGTCAGATTGATGTTAAACCATTTAATAAAGCATTCCCTCAAGGATAAGGTCATGCGCGTTGTTGTCACAAGCTTATTGGGCTTATCTCTTCTTTCTTCTATGGCGTGGGCCGTTGAAACCGCTCCTGTCCCGAGTGTAGCCTCTGCTGTACCAGCAACGACTGCCGCACCTGTTCTGGTGCAAGGCAGTACGATTCAACCGAAAATCATTCCTGCAGTGGCCACAGTTAGCCCAACAGGTCAACCGCAAGAAGCCAAACCACTCACCGCTGAACAACTTGCTAAGAACAAAGCATTGCAAGATGCAAAAGTCAAAGCACTGGTCAAAGACCAAGCTTCACGTCTTGCACAATTGGAAAAAGCTAATCTTGATGCTTTAGCGCAAAACCAAGAGCTACAACTCAAAAATGACAGCCTCGGTGTACAAGTGCAAGTCTTACAAAGCGAACGCAGTGCGCAAATGTTCCTCTACGGCGCAGCGACCATCGCTGTTGGTGTATTACTAGGTTTCTTAATTGCCAGTTACGTTTATACCAAACGTCGTCGTCAGTGGTAAGCTAAGCCCTATTGAAAACAATAGGGTGCTGTGGTTGTGTCGCGTGCAATTCAAACTGCCGATTTAGAGTGGCAACAGATTGATGGCATAGATGTGCCAGTCTCAAAACAATTTGGCGATGTCTATTTTTCCAAAGACAATGGTCTACTCGAAACTCGCCATGTGTTTTTAAATGGCAATGATTTACCTGAGCGTCTGTCCAATCTTCAGCCCTTTGAATATTTTAGTGTTGGTGAAACAGGCTTTGGCACAGGGCTCAACATCTTGGCGCTTTGGCAACTTTGGCAACAGGTTCGCCCAAATAACCACAGCCACCTTCATGCCATTTCAGTTGAAAAATTTCCGCTGTCTAAAACGGATCTGATACGTGCACTCAATGTCTGGCCTGACCTCAAACCGATCGCCAATCAACTGATCGCACAGTACCCGCACCCAATTGCGGGTTGTCATCGCCTGAGCTTCCCTGAGGAACGTTTTAGCCTTGACCTTTGGTTAGGCGATGCCCACGATGTTTTCCCCAGTATGGCAAAAACCAGTAGCGTTAACGCATGGTTCCTCGATGGTTTCGCGCCTGCCTGTAACCCAGACATATGGGAAGAGCAAGTGCTGAATCACATCGTTCGCTTATCTGGTATTGGAACGACATTTTCTTCGTTTAGTGTCGCAGGCGTGCTCAAACGTGGTTTAACACAGCATGGTATTTCTATTTCACGTCCGCGCGGCTATAGGCATAAACGCGAAATGCTCAAAGCCATCTGGTTAGCTGCTGAGCCTGAAAACATATCAAACGCTGTCGATACCAAATCAATTTTGAATCAAAATCAACCTGATCAAGTACTACACGCTTTTAAGCAACGCCAAATTGCTATCATTGGCGCAGGGATTGCAGGTTTAACTAGCGCATGGGCCTTTGCTGAGCGCGGACACCAAGTCACGCTCTACGACCAATCTGAGCCACTTGCAGGAGGTTCAGGCAATCCGCTCGCCTTACTCAACCCCAAACTTTGTCCGATTGAACAAAGTCATGAACATTTAATGACTTTGGCTTGGCAACATGCTTTACAGCACTATCCCAAGTTTCAGGCTTTTCGCCCCATTCAAGTACATCAACTGGCGCTGAAAAAAGCCGAAGACTTACTCGATCTCGAACAACAATATCCTGCGGGTCTTCTGACAACCGAAACCACTGCTGATTCTGCGTTAATCACTGAATATCCAAGTCTGAATCTAACTGAAGCCGGCGCTGTCTCACCACATCAACTCAAAGATCAAATCTTAGCACATCCGCTCATTCAGTTCGTACAAGCCAACATTACTCAAATCCATCCAGAGCACAATGAACTTTTTAATGCACAAGCCCAATCTCTAGGTCAGTTTGATCACGTGATTGTCTGTTGTGCACGCCACACGGCTGCTTTCTTTGAGCAGTATCCTGTACTGAAACCCATTCGCGGACAAGTCAGTTGGGTGGGGAACACTGCACAACCTTTAACCCTCAATCAAGCTTATAGCTATGGCGGCTATTGTATGCAGCTTGATGCTCAACAGCTCATCTTAGGTGCATCCTTCTATCCAAATCGGGACGACAGCGATGTTTTGCTTGAAGACCATGTGCATAACTACGAGCTTATCCACAGCGTCTTTCCACATTATGCACAATCGCTTCCTGATGTGACGACTTGGCAAGGCCGTGCATCTGTTCGCGCGCAAAGTCTGGACTATTTTCCAGTCCTTGGAAAAATGTCTGAACAGACTGAAATTTATAGCTTTGCGGGCTTGGGCTCTAAAGGCTTTTTGTTTGCGCCTTTATGTAGTGAAATTTTAGCAGCGCAGATACTGAAAGAGGCCTGTCCCGTTCCTGAGTCACTGTTACAGAAGCTCAGTCCGACCCGATTCCATAAAAAGCTCAAAGCCAAAAAGCCTTATTTTAAAGCGCAGTCTTAGTTCTGCTTATGACTTAAGTGCAGCGAATGGCGTTATAGAGAAAAAATCACATTTCCAAGACATTAAAAAAGCGCCTTACGGCGCTTTTTTTGCTTCTGCTTAATTACTTTGTTCTAAGGCTAAACCAGCAGCACGAGCAGCACGGGTACCACCCATTAAAATCACATACTCACGCGCACTGTCAAAACCTTCGAGTAACTCTGCAGCACGTGGCGCTTTACTACCGCCACCACATAAAATGTAAATCGGTTGATCCGTCGACACTTGAGTAAGGCTTTGTGCTGAAAGTTCTGTGATTGGCTGATTAATCGCCCCTTTCACGTGTGCTTCAGCATAAGCACTTGAATCGCGTACATCCCAGATGATCGCATCCTCTGGGAACTCAAATGTTGTAATTTCTTGTTTACGGATCATTGCGCACTCCTTTGATGTAAACAACACTTGGCAAATGAAGAAAACATCCCTAGCATCTCAGATATTCTTTCCATTTGTAAAGGTTTAATCCATGCCATCTTTTGATATTGTTTCAGAATTAGAAATTTTTGAAGTAAATCATGCTGTTCAGAACACCCAAAAGGAAATCGCAACCCGTTTCGACTTCCGTGGTCAGGACGTTTCAATTGAACTCAATGAAAAAAACAAAGAAATCAAAATCTCAACTGAAAGTGATTTCCAGTGTGAACAAGTGTATACCATGTTAGAGAACCATTTCTTTAAGCGTAAAGTCGATATTCAAGCGCTTGATCCACAAAAAATGACTGCTTCAGGTAAAAATGTACTTCAAGTGGTGAAATTAAAAGATGGACTTGACTCAGATACCGCAAAAAAAATTAACAAGGCCATTAAAGAAAGCGGCATTAAAGTGCAATCTTCAATTCAAGGTGACAAAATTCGTGTGACTGATAAAAAGCGCGATACATTACAGCAAGTAATGACCTTTTTAAAAGAACAACAATTTGGTCTGCCTTTACAATTCAATAACTTTAAAGACTAATACTCTTGTTTGATCATTTGAGGTAACTATGCCAAAGGCCAATCGCTTATCAAAACTTGTAAAAACCACGTCACGCTTGCCGAAAGCATTGCGTACGCGATTATGGAGTCAAGCTTTTGGTCGCATAGTTCCCATGGTCGGCAGTGCCAATATTCGTTATTTGCAAGTCAGTCACAGCGAAGTCGTGGTCAAAATCGAAAATCACCGTGCCATGCAAAACCATATTGGTCAACTGCATGCCTGTGCTATGGCCTTAATTGCTGAAACGGCAACCGGTTTTGTAACAGGGATGAATGTACCTGATCATTGCATCGTTCTGATTAAAAGCATTCACGTTGACTTTAAACGTCCAAGTAAAGGTGCCATGACAGCGACAGCCACCTTAACACCAGAACAGCAACAGTTGATGCAAACCACCGCTAAAGGTGAAACTTTAGTTTCTGTGACAGTGATGGATGAGTCTGGTGAAGCACCCGTTCAATGTGAAATGTTATGGGCGTGGCTCGACAAGGCATCATTAAAAAAGTAAAAATGTAAATATAACTTACTGTTTGGTAAGTATAAAATTTACAACAATACGCTAAAGCTACGACTAAAACTTACTATATCTGTGCTTCGACTCAGCTCAAAATCATGCTACATAACATGAATATTTGAGCTGACCTGATGAAAAAAGACTAATTTTAGCGACTGCCTTATTTTCTTTGGGGCTGGTGGCCTGCCAACAGCACAACCAGCCAACTCATCGGTTTCAACAACGCCGAGTCATCATTCTACCTCTGCCCTGACTGAACAAAATAAAAAAATTGTAGTGGACTTTTATGAAGGCGTTTTTAGCAAGCATCAGGTTCAAACCTATTCTGACCGCTATATTGATACACAATACATTCAGCATAATCCCTATGTTGCAGACGGCAAAACACCTTTTGTAAACTGCTTCACCCAATACTTTAAAGAACATCCAGATGCAAAAAACACCATCAAGCATGTCGTAGCCGAAGGTGATTTGGTGGTGTTCCATGTACATTCCACTCAAAATGCACAAGATGGTGGTGAAGCCGTTGTCTATATTTTCCGCATCGAACAAGGCAAAATTGTAGAACATTGGGATGTGATACAAAGCATTCCCGCGGAGTCCGCCAACCGCAATACTATGTTTTAATCCATCGGAATGTATGGAATAACAATAAAAAAGCCAGTGATTACACTGGCTTTTTTTTGCAGACCAATTCAAGCTTTAGTTAGATTGGCTTGCAAGAAACTTTTCTTTAACATCCGCTGGAATCTGACGTTTATTGCCTTTGACATCAACAGCAACAAAGGTAAATACACCTTCAGTCACACGTACAGGTGGACGTGAACTGTCATGGCTATCCCACACTTCAATTTCCATCTGAATAGACGTATTGCCTACTTTTAAAATTTTAGTATAACAACTAATCACGTCCCCGACTTTGACAGGGACCAAGAACGTCATCTGATTAATTGAAATCGTTGCACAACGCCCTTTACTAAAGCGTTCTGCGTGAATTGCGCCGGCCAAATCCATTTGTGACACAATCCAACCACCAAACACATCTCCACTCCAGTTGGTATCAGCTGGCATTGCAATCGTTTGAAGAGATAGCATCCCTTCTGGTTTCACATGAATCTCTGACACGTTGACTCCAATTTTCGTTATGACTGGGCTTGCAACTGTTGATCTAACCATTGTTGCAATTGTGGCGCACGGAGCGCGCCGCTTATTCTAGCAATTTCAGTAGTTTTATTCATTAAAACTAAGGTTGGAATACTTCGCACATTAAAGGCACTACTTAATCGTGGAGATTCTTCGGTATTAATTTTGGCAAAAATCACTTGTGGATTTTGTTTCGCCACTTCAGCAAAGTGCGGAGCCATCATTTTACATGGACCACACCACTCTGCCCATAAATCAATAAATACAGGCAAATCGCTATGGCTAATGAACTGGCTAAAATTCTGCTCATTCAATTCAATCGGTGCCGCAGGTAAAAGCGCTGCGTGGCATTGACCACAACTCGGATTAGCATTCAGCTTCTCTTCAGGGACACGATTTTTTGCCATACAGGTCGGACAGACGATAATCATTTAGTTGACTCCAATATGTTGATGTAAGAATTCTAATTGGGTCGAAATGGCTTTTTCAAACCAACTGGCATGATAAATATCAAAATGCTGCATCTCCCATTCATGATATTGAACAAAAGGGGCAATATTGGTAGCTGCTTCACGACTGGATTCAATCGGAATTAAACTATCATGCTTGGCGGCAATGAAAAGTACAGGAATATTAATTTGTCTGACATTTTGAATCGGACGATAACGAATTAAATTAAAAAATAATCGGGCAGGTATCTCACCACTCCAATAATAATCAGGATTAATAATCGAACGATAACCCAAATACGCATCTTGCGTCGGTAAAAAACATAACTCTCGTGGATTAACCACAGGTAAAGTGGTCGGGGACATCCCCACTTTCCCCCCCATATAATCTTGGCTGGACAGCTTTAACGCTTTCGGGAGTTGCTGTAACGGGTAAAGCTTGGCACTTTCAGCACCATCGACAAAAGGCACTTGCGCCATCACCGCCTGAACATTTTTGAACTCTGCAGCAATATCGAGTACATATCCACCACTGAGTGCCGTCCCCCACAGCACGATCCGTCGACTATCGATCGACTTACGTTCTTTGAGGTGGTTAATCATGGTGCGCCAGTCTTCGAGCTGCTTTTTAATCGACACCAGCTCTCTTGGGCGCCCCGTACTCCCGCCCCAATAACGGTAGTCAAATAACACGACTGCATAACCCGCTTGTGCAAAACGCTGCGCAAATTGGATCAGTTTGAATTGGCGCAGCCCAGCCAAGCCATGGGCCATCACAATCACTGCTGGTTTTTCTTCGGTTTTCGGACGATAGAAATCCGCAGCAATGACCTCTTGGCCACTTTTGACATATAGCGGTTCAACGGTATAGGCGTGCATACCTGCTCCATTGCGTTATTTTATGGTTGTAATCGCTTATAAATATTTCAACAGCATAGGCTGAACTTTCAGCTTAATGCTATCATAAAGCATATCTTGATTAGTTTAATTTTGGAGTGACAGCATGAGCGAAAATGTAGGCTTTACAGGTCAAATTGGCCCAGAACATTTGGTTCAAGTGGTTGAAAAAGGGTTTAAATCTGTGATCAATAACCGCCCAGATATGGAAGGTGGCCCAGAACAACCGACCAGCGCTCAAATTGAAGAAGCAGCACGTGTTGCAGGGCTCGATTATGTCTATCAACCTGTCGTTGCAGGGCAAATCACAGAAATGGATGTACGCACTTTTGCCAATCATTTCAATGAGCTACCAAAACCTGTTTTAATGTTCTGTCGTACAGGCAATCGCTCAAACAACTTATACCAACTAGCGAAGCAAATGGACCTGTTAGATGACTAAACGGTTGTTTAAAAGTGTCATCTGCACTGCTCTGATTTTAACGAGCAGTGCATTGTGCGCGGCAACGAATAACCTGAGTCAAGCACTCAGCCCGCAGCTCAGCGTTTCAGGGGAAATGACCCAAGACAAGTTTCAACAGTTGATGAAACAAGGCTTTAAGTCGGTCATAGTCAATCGACCAGATCAAGAACAAGGTAATACCGTTCGCGTTGATCAACTGCGTAATATTGCGGAACAGTCCAAAGTCAGCGTAATTTACCAACCGGTTACCAGCAGTAAAATTTCTGAAACAGATGTGGTCGAATTTGCTAAATATTATAATGAATTGCCCAAGCCTATTTTAATGGTCTGTAAGAGTGGTGCTCGCTCTAGTCTGCTGTTCAATCAGGCAAAACAACGAGGATTACTCCATGAATAAACTGTTGCTGCTTTTACTCTGCTGTACCTTAATGACAGCATGTAGCTCAATGAATGTCCGTCCTACCGTTGGGGTAAGCGTTGGCACTGGCTTATAAGTCAAATGAAAGTGAATACGGCATCTAGTGCCGTTTTTTTTACAAAATATAATCATCTACAGCCCTGAATATGTTAACTATAGAGTATGTCTCGCTTAGATAAACGTTTGCTTATGTATGATCTGATTATTATTGGGGCTGGAACTGCGGGTATCGCAGCCTACCAACAAGCCGTGAAGTCCACACAAAATCTATTAATCATTAATGATGGGCCATGGGACACCACTTGTGCACGTGTCGGCTGCATGCCGTCAAAAGTGCTAATTTCTACAGCAAATCGCATGCATGATATTCAACATGCGGATCGTGTGGGATTGCAAGTAGAGTCAAAAATAGACCGCAGTCAGGTCATGCAACACGTACAAAAACTCCGTGATCGCTTTACTCATAGTACCCTTAAAACCGTAGAGAGCTGGCCTGAGTCCCATAAAATTCAGGGCCGTGCTCGCTTTCTCGATTCAAAAACAGTCGAAGTTAATGGGCAACACTACCAAGCCAAAAGCTTTATTTTAGCTGTAGGCTCCACCCCTAGCTTTGACCCAGCATGGAAGGATGAACTTGGTGATCGACTCATCACCTCCGATCAAATCTTTGAACTCAATGCTTTACCCAAATCTTTAGCGGTGATTGGGAGCGGCGTCATCGCGATTGAACTTGCGCAAGCCATGCAACGACTTGGCGTCAATACCACAGTCTTTGCACGTAGTCGTAAAGTCGGCGTTCTGACCAGTCCTAAATTGCAGCAGTTGGCACAAACAGAAATTAGCGCTGAACTTGAGATCAAATTTGAGGTTTTACCCACAGAAGTAAATTATACAAACGATCAAGTCGAACTTAGTTTTACTGAAAATGGTCAGCCTAAAACACTTAACATCGATTATTTACTGGTCGCTACTGGACGAAGCAGCCTTTTAAATACCCTTCAACTCGAAAATATCGACACCTCATTCACAGACTTAAAACATTTACCTGTTGATCCTGAGACCAAACAACTCGCCGACTATCCGATTTTTATCATTGGCGATGCACATACCGAAACTCCATTACAACATGAAGCCGCTCACGAAGGTAAGGTCTCAGTCAAAAATGCATTGAACTTTCCCACTATAGAATCATGTAAGACCCTAACGCCCTTAGGCATCGTTTTTAGTAGCCCAGAAATGGCAATGGTTGGACAAAACTTTAAGCAACTACAAAGTGCACCTATCGATTTTGTCATCGGCGAAGTATCTTATGCTAAACAAGGACGTGCATTGGTTCTGGGTAAGAACCATGGAGCCATTGAGGTCTATGTGGATAACACCAGCCGAAAACTAATTGGTGCTGAATTACTCACAGAGTCTACTGAACATTTGGCCCATTTACTGGCATGGATGATTGCAGAACAACTGACCGTCGATGAAATTTTAGAAAAACCGTTTTATCACCCGACCCTTGAAGAAGGTTTAAGAACGGCATTAAAACATGCACGCCGGCAGCTTAATACCTAAGCTGCGAAATTCATGATTCATATTCTTTTAATAAGGTTTTCTGTGTGCAATTAAACGATTTCATCAACGCTGTGTAGCAAGCTATAAACTATTCGCTGCATACGTTGATTTAATTACAAGACACACGCTTAATAGATTTTCGGTAAAGTTCTTATTTTAGTGCGTAACTTAACGAATCTAAAACATATTAATACCCGTAATAAACCATGTGTTGTAATACATAAGTCAGTAATTCCCGATCCATTTTCGCTTCAGCAATAGCTATTCCCTTCAAATAATTGCTTAATTAGCGAATAATTTCACCATATTCTTGCTTTTGTTTAGGGGATAAAGATTACCACTATAGAAAGCATACCAACAAAACAGGTTAAAGCACATCAAGAAAACTTAAAAGATGCTCTATAACCTCTTTTAAATAAGACATAAAAACCAGAAAATGCTGGCTTTTTACCATTTATGCCCTTATAGATAAGCTATTTCACTCGTTCTCTATCTCTTTTTTTATTATCTAACATTATTCAACCTTCCTTGCATAAAAAAATCCCCCTCAGCGATTAGCGGAGGGGGATTTAGAATTAATGAGCTGGCGATGACTTACTCTCACATGGATAACTCCACACTACCATCAGCGCTAAGAGGTTTCACTTCTGAGTTCGGGAAGGGATCAGGTGGTTCACTCTTGCTATTGTCGCCAGCACAACTGTTTATGACTATTCGTTGGGTCTAACCTCAGAGCAGTGCTCTTCGTGCCTAACTTTCATCAAATGAGTTATTAACAGGTATATTTGAGTTGGATATTTTATCTAGCTTTATAACTAAATCAAGTTGTTTGCAGTGATTTGAACCACAACACCAACTGTTTGGGTGTTGTATAGTCAAGCCTCACGAGCAATTAGTATTGGTCAGCTTCACATATCACTATGCTTCCACATCCAACCTATCAACGTCGTAGTCTTCAACGGCTCTTTAGAGGACATAAAGTCCTAGGGAAATCTTATCTTGAGGTAGGCTTCCCGCTTAGATGCTTTCAGCGGTTATCCCTTCCGAACATAGCTACCCGGCGATGCGACTGGCGTCACAACCGGTACACCAGAGGTTCGTCCACTCTGGTCCTCTCGTACTAGGAGCAGATCCTCTCAAATTTCCAACGCCCACGGTAGATAGGGACCGAACTGTCTCACGACGTTCTAAACCCAGCTCGCGTACCTCTTTAAATGGCGAACAGCCATACCCTTGGGACCTGCTTCAGCCCCAGGATGAGATGAGCCGACATCGAGGTGCCAAACACCGCCGTCGATATGAACTCTTGGGCGGTATCAGCCTGTTATCCCCAGAGTACCTTTTATCCGTTGAGCGATGGCCCTTCCATACAGAACCACCGGATCACTAAGACCTACTTTCGTACCTGCTCGACTTGTGGGTCTCGCAGTTAAGCGCGCTTTTGCCTTTATACTCTACGCGTGATTTCCGACCACGCTGAGCGCACCTTCGTACTCCTCCGTTACTCTTTAGGAGGAGACCGCCCCAGTCAAACTACCCACCAGACATGGTCCTCGTCCCGGATAACGGGACAGAGTTAGAACCTCAATATTACCAGGGTGGTATTTCAAGATTGGCTCCACCGAAACTAGCGTCTCGGTTTCAAAGCCTCCCACCTATCCTACACAAGTAAGATCAAAGTTCAATGTCAAGCTGCAGTAAAGGTTCACGGGGTCTTTCCGTCTAGCCGCGGGTACACCGCATCTTCACGGCGAATTCGATTTCACTGAGTCTCTGCTGGAGACAGCGCCCCCATCATTATGCCATTCGTGCAGGTCGGAACTTACCCGACAAGGAATTTCGCTACCTTAGGACCGTTATAGTTACGGCCGCCGTTTACTGGGGCTTCGATCAAGAGCTTCGCTTACGCTAACCCCATCAATTAACCTTCCAGCACCGGGCAGGCATCACACCCTATACGTCCACTTTCGTGTTTGCAGAGTGCTATGTTTTTAATAAACAGTTGCAGGGGCCTGGTTTCTGTGGCTGCCAATAGCTCAAGGAGTAAATCCTATCACCGTCGGCAGCGTACCTTCTCCCGAAGTTACGGTACCATTTTGCCTAGTTCCTTCAGCAGAGTTCTCTCAAGCGCTTTGGTCTACTCGACCTGACCACCTGTGTCGGTTTCGGGTACGATTCCTATGTAACTGAAGCTTAGAGACTTTTCCTGGAAGCATGGTATCAGCCACTTCACTGTACAAGTACAGCTTGCTATCAGTTCTCAGCATAGAGTACCCCGGATTTGCCTAAGATACATGCCTACAACCTTCCACCTGGACAACCAACGCCAGGCTGACTTAACCTTCTCCGTCCTCTCATCGCATTACATAGAAGTATTGGAATATTAACCAATTTCCCATCGACTACGCCTCTCGGCCTCGCCTTAGGGGTCGACTCACCCAGCCCCGATTAACGTTGGACTGGAACCCTTGGTCTTTCAGCGTGCGAGTTTTTCACTCGCATTGTCGTTACTCACGTCAGCATTCGCACTTCTGATACCTCCAGCATACTTCTCAATACACCTTCATCGGCTTACAGAACGCTCCCCTACCACTTGCAATAAATTGCAAATCCGCAGCTTCGGCATATAGTTTTAGCCCCGTTACATCTTCCGCGCAGGCCGACTCGACTAGTGAGCTATTACGCTTTCTTTAAAGGGTGGCTGCTTCTAAGCCAACCTCCTAGCTGTCTATGCCTTCCCACATCGTTTCCCACTTAACTATAATTTTGGGGCCTTAGCTGGCGGTCTGGATTGTTTTCCTCTTGACTACGGACGTTAGCACCCGCAGTCTGTCTCCCGGATAGTACTCATTGGTATTCGGAGTTTGCATCGGTTTGGTAAGTCGGGATGACCCCCTAGCCGAAACAGTGCTCTACCCCCAATGGTATTCGTCCGAGGCGCTACCTAAATAGCTTTCGGGGAGAACCAGCTATCACCGAGTTTGATTAGCCTTTCACCCCTATCCACAAGTCATCCCCTGGCTTTTCAACGACAGTGGGTTCGGTCCTCCAGTTAGTGTTACCCAACCTTCAACCTGCTCATGGATAGATCACCCGGTTTCGGGTCTACACCCAGCAACTAAACGCCCTATTAAGACTCGATTTCTCTACGGCTCCCCTATGCGGTTAACCTTGCTACTGAATGTAAGTCGCTGACCCATTATACAAAAGGTACGCAGTCACCGAACAAGTCGGCTCCCACTGCTTGTATGCATGCGGTTTCAGGATCTATTTCACTCCCCTCACAGGGGTTCTTTTCGCCTTTCCCTCACGGTACTGGTTCACTATCGGTCAGTCAGGAGTATTTAGCCTTGGAGGATGGTCCCCCCATATTCAGACAAGGTTTCACGTGCCCCGCCCTACTCGACATCATCATATCAGCCCTTTCGTGTACAGGACTATCACCCACTATGGTTGCACTTCCCAGAGCATTCCACTAAAACTGATATGACTTAATGGGCTTTTCCCCGTTCGCTCGCCGCTACTGAGGGAATCTCAATTGATTTCTTTTCCTAAGGGTACTGAGATGTTTCACTTCCCCTCGTTCGCCTCGTATGACTATGTATTCATCATACGATACCTGCCTTATGACAGGTGGGTTTCCCCATTCAGAAATCTCCGGATCACAGGATATTTGCCGCCTCCCCGGAGCTTATCGCAGGCTATTACGTCTTTCATCGCCTCTGACTGCCAAGGCATCCACCACATGCACTTAATTACTTGACTATACAACCCCAAACAGTCGTTAATCCCTACAAGTAGGATTAAGACAGTCTATGATGATTTCTCATCACTTCCTTACAGTTTGTTGCTCTGTGTACTTAAACACTGTACAGCTTCAATTCAATTCACATACCAAAACGCTTGATTCAGTTAATTTCGCTAGTAACTCATTTCTTCAACCTTCATCAATCAGTAATAAATCACTGTTAATGTCGATCTTAAAAACGAGTATGAACAAATTATTTCAACTCAAATATATTCTGTTAATGATTTTTCCAGCCTTCGTCAGGTCAGGAAACTGTGATAAATCACAGAAGTTAATAAGTTATCTACTTACTAATTTCTGTAATCCAACCTATCTGCGCGAAGCATAGCTTCTTGCTTAAATTTCAAGGAAAAGCCTTAAAGCAGTGCTTTAAGTTTTCTTGTCTTGAAATTTGGTGGAGACTAGGAGAGTCGAACTCCTGACCTCCTGCGTGCAAAGCAGGCGCTCTACCAACTAAGCTAAGTCCCCAGCTTATCAATAAGTCAATGTCTCTGTTTTTCTGTATTCAGCATTTAATAATGCTTGTTAGTCAGATTTGGTGGGTCTGACAAGACTTGAACTTGTGACCCCACGCTTATCAAGCGTGTGCTCTAACCAACTGAGCTACAGACCCTCAGATACATCGTCATGAAGAACAACTTGTTGTGGATTCTTACCAATCGTCAATCTTTCGTTAAGGAGGTGATCCAGCCGCAGGTTCCCCTACGGCTACCTTGTTACGACTTCACCCCAGTCATCGGCCACACCGTGGTAAGCGTCCTCCTTGCGGTTAGACTACCTACTTCTGGTGCAACAAATTCCCATGGTGTGACGGGCGGTGTGTACAAGGCCCGGGAACGTATTCACCGCGGCATTCTGATCCGCGATTACTAGCGATTCCGACTTCATGGAGTCGAGTTGCAGACTCCAATCCGGACTACGATCGGCTTTTTGAGATTAGCATCCTATCGCTAGGTAGCAACCCTTTGTACCGACCATTGTAGCACGTGTGTAGCCCTGGTCGTAAGGGCCATGATGACTTGACGTCGTCCCCGCCTTCCTCCAGTTTGTCACTGGCAGTATCCTTAAAGTTCCCGGCTTAACCCGCTGGCAAATAAGGAAAAGGGTTGCGCTCGTTGCGGGACTTAACCCAACATCTCACGACACGAGCTGACGACAGCCATGCAGCACCTGTATGTAAGTTCCCGAAGGCACCAATCCATCTCTGGAAAGTTCTTACTATGTCAAGACCAGGTAAGGTTCTTCGCGTTGCATCGAATTAAACCACATGCTCCACCGCTTGTGCGGGCCCCCGTCAATTCATTTGAGTTTTAGTCTTGCGACCGTACTCCCCAGGCGGTCTACTTATCGCGTTAGCTGCGCCACTAAAGCCTCAAAGGCCCCAACGGCTAGTAGACATCGTTTACGGCATGGACTACCAGGGTATCTAATCCTGTTTGCTCCCCATGCTTTCGTACCTCAGCGTCAGTATTAGGCCAGATGGCTGCCTTCGCCATCGGTATTCCTCCAGATCTCTACGCATTTCACCGCTACACCTGGAATTCTACCATCCTCTCCCATACTCTAGCTTCCCAGTATCGAATGCAATTCCTAAGTTAAGCTCAGGGATTTCACATCCGACTTAAGAAGCCGCCTACGCACGCTTTACGCCCAGTAAATCCGATTAACGCTCGCACCCTCTGTATTACCGCGGCTGCTGGCACAGAGTTAGCCGGTGCTTATTCTGCGAGTAACGTCCACTATCCTAGAGTATTAATCTAAGTAGCCTCCTCCTCGCTTAAAGTGCTTTACAACCAAAAGGCCTTCTTCACACACGCGGCATGGCTGGATCAGGCTTTCGCCCATTGTCCAATATTCCCCACTGCTGCCTCCCGTAGGAGTCTGGGCCGTGTCTCAGTCCCAGTGTGGCGGATCATCCTCTCAGACCCGCTACAGATCGTCGCCTTGGTAGGCCTTTACCCCACCAACTAGCTAATCTGACTTAGGCTCATCTATTAGCGCAAGGTCCGAAGATCCCCTGCTTTCCCCCGTAGGGCGTATGCGGTATTAGCATTCCTTTCGGAATGTTGTCCCCCACTAATAGGCAGATTCCTAAGCATTACTCACCCGTCCGCCGCTAGGTCAGGTAGCAAGCTACCTTTCCCCGCTCGACTTGCATGTGTTAAGCCTGCCGCCAGCGTTCAATCTGAGCCATGATCAAACTCTTCAGTTAAAAATCATTAGTAGCTTATGGCTACAAATCTTGGCTCATCAATTTTCTGACAAATATTTCTCAAATAAACTTCGAGTAATTTTTACCATTCAATCAATGAAATATTTTCGATCGATCAATCAGTAAAAATCCACACAAGTTGTTCTTCATAATCTCTTAATGATCTTCTTACTGATTCGTCATCAGCAAGCTAGGTCGGCCATACTACTCTCTTTCAAGAAGAAGTCAACTGGTTTTGTTAATTATTTTTAAACTTATTCAAGACTTCCAGATTCTACCACTTGGGCTAAATCCTTGTTTCTTAACAAGTTTTAATCAACATCACCGCCGATGGATGTGCATTCTACAGCATTTCCAAACCAACACAACCCCCTTTATTCAATTATTTATAAAAAAACTTCCAACTGTTTACTTATTCAGCAAAATGATGTTTTTTTCTTATTTCTTGAGTGAAAAGGGAACAATTTCTCCAATTTCATTTCGATTTTTTTCTTGTGATTTTTTTTCTTGCCACTTTAATGCACGACAATCCACATATTCACAATAACCACTTTCGCCCTGTTCCTCATAATTATCCATTTTGAGTTGATATTTAAAGCTACCTACATAACCCGCAGCCAAACCAAATTTAAAATCACCACGACTTTGAGCGTAAAGATGAATGTGATGTCCCTGCTCATCTTGATAATGCCATTCAAACTCTCGCGGTAAATACATTTTTTGCCCATTGGGAGTTTTCACAGCAGGATAAACACGATGAACTTGAAAGCGCACCATCCGATCAAACATATGGGTTTGTTGTTTTTGTAAATCACGTATATAGATACGTGACTGTACAATTCGATTAAACGAATCTCGAATTTGTTCTAACAATAACTGACGCTGATCTACTAGATTAATGACTTGATATGTGAAAAACGCTAAGGGTAAATAACTAAAGTCGATACTGCGCGCGTATTCAAAAGCTCCCAACTGGTCAATGTCAAAGCACTGTTCTTTATATTTAACTTCTCCCTGACATCGACACAATACAGACCAATGCTCAGCAAGACCAAAACGCAATTTGGTGAAATGTGAAATCAGCGGCGTTGTTGTAATTTCAATCTCAAAACTCAATTCTGTGTCTTTTCTTTGAATTTGAAATTTTGGGAACGCTCCCATGAGTTGTTCTTTGTTGGCAAATTTAAATGTTTTTTCTTGAAATGAACATTCCACAGAAATTGAATAGCGGTTCAGTTGCCCAGCCATATGTGGGCTAC
The DNA here is from genome assembly GCF_058599305.1 of Acinetobacter sp. CAU_H_S139_7. Classification (NCBI taxonomy): domain Bacteria; kingdom Pseudomonadati; phylum Pseudomonadota; class Gammaproteobacteria; order Moraxellales; family Moraxellaceae; genus Acinetobacter; species Acinetobacter sp. CAU_H_S139_7. The sequence goes on along the minus strand of NZ_CM178651.1, from coordinate 453,230 downwards.
TGCTGGCCAATACCGTAGCAGTATCTAAAGGTGTAGTTCTGATTGCACTATTATTGCGAAACATAGGCGTATTGGGCTGACCAATCATGCTCAAAAAATTTAAATAATGCAGTGGTGCAGGAAGATTGGGAATGGTTAAAGCTTGATGAATAATTTTATATTTTTTATTGGGCGGATGATAAGCAGGGAGTGACCCTGAAGGAGCCTGATTAAGTTGTTTAGACTGATCGAGAAAATCTTGAAACAACCACATATCATACTCCTTCTACATATCATTAACTCATGATGGGCTGTGCTGACGTCGTGCTAAAAACGTAGTAATAAAGCCAGATAATGCATAAATCAAGGAAATGACCAAAATACCGACAGGAATATTGTAAGTTATTGCAGCAAAAATAAAGACCGCGATAGGAAGGACAAAAAATGGTACTCGTTTACGATCTACCGTTTTAAATGAATAATATTTAATATTCGAAATCATGAGGAGCCCCACAGACACAATCACTGCTGCACTGATGGCTTGAATACCCCGCTCACGAATATCAAAAATTTCGGGGAAATCGAGTCCGACCCAAACCAATGAAATAATAATAATGGCAGCAAGTGGACTAGCTACACCAATAAAGTAACGCTTATCGACCACACCAATTTGCACATTAAAACGAGCTAGACGGAACGCAGCACAGGCAGTGTAGACAAAACAACACGCCAAACCTATGCGACCGAGCGAATCCAAACTCCAGCTATACATCAAAATAGCGGGTGCAACACCGAACGCCAATAGATCAGATAAAGAATCATACTGTTCACCAAAAGCACTCTGCGCACCAATGGCTCGTGCAACACGGCCATCTAAGCCATCCAACAACGCTGCCAAGAAAATGGCATAAATCGCTTGCTGGAAGTTGCCATTCATACTGGCAATGATGGAATAAAAGCCTGACAACAACGCTGCCGTTGTAATCAGGTTCGGCCACAAATAAATACCTCGACGTTTTACTTTTTGACCTTCCTGTGTGTGCTCTTCTTCTTCCACCTCGAAAGTAATCCCATCAAAAGTAGGCGTACTGCGGGGTGAAGATTCGCTTTCAGGTTTATTTATATTTGTCATTCTCTGTCGATCCTAATGTAGCCTTTTCTCTTATAGTCTATCTTTATTCGCCAACTAACCAACGAACAGCAGCATGACCACCATTTTCACTCATACGCAAATGTGGGAATAACCATTGTAGCGCTTCATCTGCATCTTCAGAAAACTTCCAAGGTGGGTTAATCACCAACAGACCACAGCCGTTTAAGCCCACTGGGGTATCATCTGGCCAAACACATACTTCACAGATCAACTGACGGCGAATACCGGTTTTAATCATTTTCTTTTCAAAACGGTCAATCATGGCGCGGTCTTTGATTGGATACCAAATTGCAAACACACCCGTTGGCCATTTTTTATATGCAGTCGCTATGAGATCAACCAATTGAGGGAAATCTTTACGCTCCACTTCGTAAGGTGGATCAATCATCACCAAACCGCGTTTTTCTTTGGGTGGAATAACGCCAAATAGCCCTTCATACGCATCGCGCTCATGTAAGCCCGCGCGTTTGTCACGAACGTTGTAATACAACTGTTGGAATACATCACGCTGCATTTCAAAAATGGTGGCTTTATCGATTTCGCGCATACCTTCCAATGCAAACCACGGCGAACCTGGATAAGCGCCCTTACCTGAACCTTCACGCATTTTTTCAACAATTTTTAAATACTGCTGAACACCTTCAGGTGCATTACGCTTAATCGAGTCATCAAGTTTTACTAAACGGTGAATACCATTTAAGAACTCACCCGACTTCTGTGCTTCTGAAGTTGATAAATCATATTTACCAGCACCGCCATGCGTATCAATATAACGATACGGTTTATCTTTTTGATTGAGGCGAGTCAAAATCTGAAGCAAAAGGACATGCTTCATGACATCTGCAAAGTTACCTGCATGGAAGTGGTGACGGTAATTCATGTTTCTATCATTCCTAAAATCAATGAGTATTTTAGCATGAAAAATAGTTTCGTTCAGATTGCTTTCATACACTAGAATAACCGTGGCTTTTCTTTGTCTTTTTTAGGTTAATGTAATGGAAGCAGTTCTTCTCCCAAAGTCTTGGAATGTTGATCAAATCCTAGATGATTTAGATCAACATGGTTTTGCCATCATTGATGACGCCTACTCTGATGACTATGTACATCAACTCATTGAAGAATGTACTTCGAACTTAAATCGCTTTAGTGAAGCCGCTATTCAAAACGGTGTCATCAGCAAGATCCGTAGTGATCACATTTTATGGCTCAATCCCGAACTCGTTATTTCCAATCAACATGTTCAAGCCCTTTATAGTTTGGGTCAGGAACTAAATCGTGCCTTTTATCTTGGTATTCGAGACGTCGAAGCTCATTTTGCTTGCTATAACGCTGGCGAGTTTTATGCCCTACATCGTGATAATCCTCAAGGCAAAAATGGCCGCATGATTTCTACGGTTTATTATTTACACGAAGACTGGCAAGATGATTGGGGCGGTGAACTTCATCTGCAAGATAAAAATGACATTTGGCATGTGCTACAACCCAAACCGAATCGTATTGCATTGTTTCAAAGTGACTTACTGCATGAGGTTTTAGAAGCCAAACATCAGCGTTTATCGATTACTGGGTGGTTACGGAGTGACAGTACAATCCTGTGATTCAAGCAAAAAGACTTTAAATTGTAAGAAGTATCCTCATATACTGAACATCAATTGATGAGGATGTAACCGATGCGTGCCAGCAGTCAACAAATTATTCAGCGTATTGGTGAAACAGATCAACTCTACCTACAAGGCAATAGCCCTGAATTAGCCCTTGAGCGCGCTGATTTGCGCTTACAGTTGGTCACACTGAGCCAACTGCGCCAAGAGCAAGTGCACTTTTTACAAGAAGCGGTGGTATTACTTGAGCAAGGCCGAATTGAGTTTGAGGAAATGCCTCTGTCTTTGTACCTCAATTTGTCTTTGCACCTTGCTAAGGCTTATATGCTGTACTTTGAAATCACCAAAGAAGATCGCTTTGCGTTGATTACACAGCAAATTTTAAAACCACTGACCAGCTATGGTCAGGGCGATATTTACCTGTTTTTGGCCTATGCCTCGGTCAGTAGAAAAGAGTCGGCATTGGCACGACACTGGCTTGGTAAATATGCGAAAAGCACCGAGTTTGATTTCGTTTTACTGCGTGAACATGCCGCTTTTGTTGACCTTCATCAAGAAGATTGGTTTATCAAGCTGATGCAAAGTAAATTGCACTAAAATGCACAAATAAAAAAACGCCTGAAATCAGGCGTTTTTTTATGGGTCAATTCCAATCTTCAAATGACGACGGCATAAAATCAATTTAAGCAGTTTGAAGTTTATAAGCATCAAGATGCAACTGTTGATTGAGCTCATCAACCATAATCGCCCAATCATCATCTTGAACCAAATGACTGATTAATAGCGCACGTTGTGCGGAATTCCAAAACGGTGCGTCGTGTAAAGATTGATGAGCAGGAAGTTGATGCGTACGAATATATAACTCGATGGCAGCCGCACTATTGGCGAGTCCCAGTTGCGAAAATAAAAGCTCTAAGGATGGTTTATGTTGACTGAGCATCTCGGCCTCCTTATCAATACTATTGTCAATTATTATTGAATTAACTTATATGTATTTTCTAAAAAAACCTAGTCATAAAACTAGGTTTGTTGTTTCAATTTGTGATTATAAATGACACGAACCTGAAAGCGTATGTTCTGTATGCAATTGTTCATTTAACAGGTCGACCACCATTGCCCATTCATCATCTTTTTTCCAATTACTGATAATGAAGTCATGCTGTACTTTTGACCAAAAGGGTGCTTTATGTAATGGAACGTCTGAAGTAAGTTGGTGTGTTTCAATAAACTGATCGATTGCTTCCGCACTCGCATCAAGCCCCAATTGTTCAAATAAAAGTTCTAAAGTCGGTTGTTGGTCAAACATCATTGTTCTCCTCAAGCCCTGATCATGCCCTTTTAGAATAAACCTTTGCCCATCTACGCTCAGTTGTATCTACATCACAGCATGTTATTTTTTGTTCAATAAACACCCCATATAAAAAAGCACCCCAAATGGAGTGCTTTTTCAAAACAGATCTTAAACCGATCGGTTTTTAATTATTTAAGCATGTCAGCAATTGCTGCGCGCTCTTCTTCAAGTTCTTGAAGAGTTTTGTCCATACGCTCACGGCTGAACGCATCGATTTCTAGGCCTTCAACACGTGTGTATTCGCCATTTTCGCAAGTTACAGGAACACCGTACATTACGCCTTCAGGAATACCATAAGAACCGTCAGAAGGAATACCCATCGTTACCCATTCGCCATTTGTGCCAAGAGCCCAATCGCGCATATGGTCGATAGCAGCGTTCGCAGCTGAAGCAGCTGAAGACAAACCACGCGCTTCGATAATCGCAGCACCACGTTTACCAACAGTTGGAAGGAATACATTCGCATTCCAGTCAGCATCGTTGATTTTGTCTTTTAAGCTTTCGCCGTTTACAGTTGCAAAACGGTAGTCAGCATACATCGTTGGAGAGTGGTTACCCCAAACAGTCATGTTTTTGATGTCTGCTACAGCAACACCCGCTTTTTGAGCAATTTGAGTCAACGCACGGTTGTGGTCAAGACGTAACATTGCTGTGAAGTTTTTCGCTGGAAGATCTGGAGCAGATTTCATTGCGATGTAAGCATTTGTATTTGCAGGGTTACCTACAACAAGTACTTTAACGTCACGGCTAGCAACTTCGTTTAGTGCTTGACCTTGACCGATGAAGATTTCACCGTTCACTTTCAATAAGTCAGCACGTTCCATACCAGGACCACGTGGACGTGAACCAACCAATAACGCGTAGTCAGCATCTTTAAATGCAACTTTTGGATCATCAGTACCGATCATGCCAGCCAATAATGGGAAAGCACAGTCGTCTAATTCCATCATTACGCCTTTAAGCGCAGCTTGAGCTTTCTCAAAAGGAACTTCTAACAATTGCAGAATAACTGGTTGGTCTTTACCTAACATTTCGCCACTAGCGATACGGAATAATAGGCTATAACCGATTTGACCAGCAGCGCCAGTAACGGCAACGCGAACAGGTTGCTTCATGTACTTATCTCCATTTGAGGAACGTTATATGATTAAATAGCTGTTCTATCTAATCTTAATAATCATAAACGGCAAAGATTGTACTCCAATACTTTGACAGATGCATGTAAAAGAGAATGAATTCCAACAAAAGTATGATAGGAAATATAAATTAATTTAAGGAAAGAGATTAGTAAGAACCCTTGATCGCAAAAGAATTTGGGCAGTTTTCTTGTATATTCTCTGCACAGCCTTTGTACTGACCATTGGGTTTATAACAAACTTTGACTTCGGTCAAAATATTGGTTTGACGGTGAGTACGACAGCTAAAACGGAGCCCGCTGGCAGGCAGTCCGGGATTTAAACGCTGGAACTGTCCACGTAAACTGTGCAGTTGTGCGGTTTTATTTTCAGATGAAGTCAAATCTGCTGGAATTTTTAAACGTTCTGCATAATTAATCACGTTACGGAAATATTGACTGGCACTCATCGGCACACACCCCCCAATCTCAGCCCATAACTGGCGACGTGCATGCTCATCGGGCATCACCCTAGCCACCACTTTAGTTTGAAGCGGAGACAATACAGCTGAAGACTTGGTCTGACACTCTCGTGTCGTAGTTTCAGGGTATAAGCCTGTGATATTGAGTGAATAGCCTTCCAAACATTTCCGTTTCTTTGAGCCTTGACTATCGAACAAACACACGGCGGGTGTCATTTGAACTTCCATCACATAGCCAAACACAGTCGGTGTTGCATGGGCTGATGTCGCAAAAAATCCCATAGCTATGCCACTGCTGATCAACAGCAGAAGCTTTTGCGTTAAGACTGATTGGGATGACATCAAAACCATAAAATGCCTAGGCCTTTATCATTGACTTCTAAAAGGAATATTTTGCATGCGCTGGGTGATCGACTGTGGTCCCTGTCCAAGCAGCACACCATAATGTGTCGCATTACTCATCACATGCTTGACGTAATCGCGAGTTTCATTCAATGGAATACTTTCGGTGTATTGATCTGCCGCAATCGGCTGATTTTCAGGCTGCCAACGACGTGCACGATTTGGCCCTGCGTTATAACCTGCTGTGGCAAGTACAGGACTGTTGCTTAGTTGGCTTTGAATCATGGACAAATAGAATGTGCCATAACGTACATTGGTATTCATATCACTCAGTGCGGCTGGATTATAGGTTTCACCCATTTGTCTTGCGACCAATTTTGCAGTATCAGGCATGATTTGCATCAAGCCCCCTGCACCAACATGCGAGCGAGCATGGGTAACAAAACGACTTTCTTGGCGCATTAACCCATATGCCCATGCAGGATCTATGCCTGCATTGCGACTATGGCTGACCACATAGCTTTGATGTGGCATAGCATAACGATAACTGTAGTTATGTTGCTTGACGGTTCGATCGGCTGCATAGATCGCTCGGTCATACCATCCCATTTCTGTGGCACGTTTGGCAGCAGCCAAAATTAAGCCATCATCTTGTTTTAAATAAGCTTGTCGAACTGCCCAATTCCACTCACGGTTGACATAATTGTCTGGTGCATTGACGTTGCGCAGTGCAAAAGCGCGACTAAAGTGAATATCTTGGCTCAAACGCTGCGCATCAGCATTGCTCGGTTGTGTATTTGCTGGAATCGTTTGATAACGCTGACCAATACGATCTTTTGCTAATAAGTTATGATAATCGTCACCTACTGACAATTTTTTGAAGATCTCGCGTGCCAGTGTTTTTGATTTTGCATCACCACGTTGTTCTGAAGCACGGGCTAACCAATATTGCCAGCGATCTTCTTGTTTTTGCGTCACACTCATGCCATCAATGGCACGAATGACACTCTCCCATGCGCCGAAACGAATGGCTTGGCGTGCATAGATTTCAGCTTCTTCTTCACTCAGTGCTAAACCATAGCTCCGATCGAAGGCTTGCAACACTTCCACATTAAAATTATTTTTCATAACAGTTGTGCCACCGATATACCCCACGGTACGGTACAACGCTTTTTGTACCAACTCAGGTGTCCCCTCTGCAGCACGCTTGACCGACGCCAGTGCAGTATTTAGATCACTGTCGGCTAAACGGCCAATGGCATAAATTAAATATGCTTGATCTGCCACCGATGCTTTCGGTGCGGACCAGAGATAGTTCAGTGGATCGACTTGAATGCTATTCAGCTGCGCCAAAGACAGATTCATGCCAATGGTCTGTGCGGTTGCAATCGCTTGACCTGACTGCCCTGCACGTAGCTGCGTCCATAAACGTTGTTGTTTGTCTTGTTCCGTCATCAGTGGACTAGACAACATCATGCGCCCCAGCCCCGTACAAGACTCAGGCTGTGAATTGGTCGTGAGCCAAACATCTTTATATTCAGCAAAAACCAAAGGGTCGCCAGACTTGGCACGGACTTGTGCTATAGCACAACTTTCTGCGCGATCTGCATTGGACACATAGGCCAATACCGGCTGCGCAGAAGTAAAGTCGGCCATTTTGACTTTTTCTTCGATGTAATCTGCTGCTAACTTCTCAGCCATAGCAGATTGAGGATAGCGCTGTGCAAATCCAACAATATTCGCCGCAGGTTGCAATGCCAAATTACTGTTAAGCACCCAGTATTCAGGATAATAGCCCAGTACATCACCCTGCATACTGCTTTGATATTGTTGTAATAAACCAACATTGCCTGCATTTGCTGCACGCAAGGCATCATTAAACTGTTCATCTGCGGCATGTGTCACTGCCGATAGACCTAAGGCAGCCACACCCAACGCAAACACTTGATAATATTTATTCTGTAATCGTTTTAACATGGGTTTGCCTTCAGTCATCTTTGGATTGCCTAGTCTCGTCTCATCATTTTCATTAGTTTAATAACTCATAACAGACTCTATTGTTCTCTTATGTAACCTTATGATTAGACAATATTAATTCTCCTGCATTTTCACTTCACAAATCAATCTTTTTAGCTTCAGATTTAAAGCTATAAGTTTATTCAGATTTCCTGCTAAAATATGCGCCTTTCGTAGATTTCACATGGTGTTTGATCGACCCTTTTTGTCGCCAGCCAAGCTCTGCTTTCGCCGCCACAGATACCGATCAGACACAAAAACCTAGATTTATCCCCCCCTTAGGAGCCTACATGACGGTTCAAACCTTCATTCCAAATGGTGCCCAAGCTGCCTCAGAAAACACTGTTACCCAGCCACAGCACACCCCAGCCATCGATGGATCAGTTAAAAAACTGTATATCGAAACGCAAGGGTGTCAGATGAATGAGTATGACAGTCACCGTATGGCAGACTTACTTGGCGACTCTCACGGTTATGTGCTGACCCAAAATCCGAAAGAAGCCGATATTCTACTCATGAATACCTGCTCGATTCGTGAAAAAGCCCAAGAAAAAGTGTTCTCTGAATTGGGTCGCTGGCGCAAGCTGAAAGACAAAAATCCGGACCTGATCATTGGTGTCGGTGGTTGTGTGGCCTCTCAAGAGGGTGACAACATTCAAAAACGTGCCAACTATGTCGACATGATTTTTGGCCCGCAAACCTTGCACCGTTTGCCACAGATGCTGGATCAGCACTTTGATCAAATCGAAAAACCCAAGAAAGAAAAAATCAAATTGGTCGATATTTCTTTCCCAGACATTGAAAAATTCGACTTTTTACCTGAACCGCGTGTAGAAGGTTACAAGGCTTTTGTTTCAATTATGGAAGGTTGTTCAAAATATTGTTCATTCTGTGTGGTGCCCTACACCCGTGGTGAAGAAGTTTCTCGCCCGCTGGATGATGTTTTAGCTGAAATTGCGACCTTAGCCGAAAAAGGCGTCCGTGAGATTTCTTTGCTCGGTCAAAACGTGAATGGTTACCGCGGTGAAACCTTCGAAGGCAATATCTGTACTTTTGCAGACTTGTTACGTCTGGTGGCAGAAATTCCGGGGATTGGGCGTTTACGCTACACCACCTCACATCCACTTGAGTTTAATGATGACTTAATTGAATGCTACCGTGACCTACCGCAAATGGTGTCGCATCTACATTTGCCCGTACAAAGTGGTTCAAATGATGTGTTGCAAGCTATGAAGCGTAACCACACCATTGATGTATATATCGACAAAATTGCCAAATTACGCAAAGTTCGTCCTGATATGCATTTATCCAGTGACTTCATCATTGGTTTCCCGGGTGAAACCGATGCGCACTTTGAAGAAACCTATCAATTCATCAAAGATATGGACTTCGACCATTCCTACAGTTTTGTCTATTCAAAACGTCCAGGTACACCTGCGTCTGATCTTGAAGACACCACCTCTGAAGAGGTAAAAAAAGAACGTTTATCCAAAGTTCAAAAATGGATCAAACGCTCGAGTATTGACAAGACCGATGCCATGCTCGGCACCATTCAACGCGTTTTGGTCGAGAAAGTTTCAGACAAAGATCCAAACTTACTGATTGGTACGGCGGATAACACTCGTTATGTGAGTTTTATTGGTGATGCAGCATGGGTCGGACGTTTCGCCGAAATCGAAGTGACAGAGATTAAAACTTTGAATTTTGTTTATGGTGAACTCTTGAATCTTGAGCCTGACGTGGCGTAATGTAAGGGAATAGATTCTGACTACTTAAAGGAATTCTCTTGACTGCAGCGATTCGACGTACAGTAACTTTTCCTGGGGTTTCAATAGAACGTTTAAAGAGCATGCTCGGTGCTTATAACGGTCATTTGAAACAAATCGAACAGCGTTTAGATGTCACTATTTCCCATCGAGGTGATGCATTTTATGTCGATGGTGAAATGGATGCAGTTGAGAGAGCCGAAGGTCTGCTCCATCGCCTGCATGAAGAAGCAGAAAATACGGCACAAATCAGTGCCGATACCTTACACCTCATGATTCAAGGCAGTCAGACTGACCGTGAATTGCAAGAAGACCTCGATGGGCAAGAGCAAACTGGTTTAGATGAAGTGTGGCTCCAAACCCGTAAAGGTCGTATCAATCCACGCGGTGCCAACCAAAAGCGTTATGTGCAGCGTATTCTACAAAGTGATATTTCTTTTGGTATTGGACCTGCGGGTACAGGTAAAACCTATCTCGCAGTTGCAGCCGCAGTTGACATGCTAGAACGTAATGAAATTCAACGAATTTTATTGGTTCGCCCTGCCGTTGAAGCAGGTGAAAAACTTGGTTTTCTGCCGGGTGATTTAAGCCAAAAAATCGACCCTTATTTGCGCCCACTCTACGATGCCTTGTATGAAATGCTTGGTTTTGAAAAAGTGGCCAAACTGATTGAACGTCAAGTGATTGAAGTCGCACCACTGGCTTATATGCGTGGTCGAACTTTAAACCACTCTTTCGTGATTTTAGATGAAGCGCAAAACACCACGCCTGAACAAATGAAAATGTTCCTCACACGCTTAGGCTTTGGTTCGCGCGCAGTGATTACAGGCGATATCACACAGGTCGACTTACCGCGTGGTCAGCAATCTGGTCTGGCGCATGCTTTACGCATCATCGACAAAATCAAAGAAATTCACATTACCCGCTTCCACTCTCGTGATGTGGTACGCCACCAATTAGTGCAAAAAATTGTTGAAGCTTATGAGGGATGGGATGCAGAACAACATCGCTTAACGGCTGAAGCGCGTGCTGAACGCAAAGCGCGTCAAGAGGCCTTGGTGGCTGAAAATGATGCCGCTGCCGATGCTCAGCATTAAGTTAAAGTCTGCGGGCATTTTAAAATGCCCGCAGATATCATTATTTAAGGATCTATTTTGAAACTGAGTCTTTCTCTACAACAGGACTTTCAAGCACCTGAGTTGGTCTTGAAACGTGGCTATATCAAAAAAGTTGTAGAAAATGTTTTACGTCATATTGGCACACAAAGTAACTGTGAAATTGGCATTGCTTGTGTCGACCATGACGAAAGTCATAAATTGAATTTGGAATATCGCGGCAAAGATAAATCAACCAATGTATTGTCTTTCCCGAGCGACTTACCCGATGAAATGGCGCAAATCCTTGACTCATTTCCTATTGGCGATTTGGTCATTTGCATTCCTGTGGTGCTGTTGGAAGCGAAAGAACAAAACAAAGCACCACTGACGCATTTCACCCATATGTTGGTACATGGCACTTTGCACCTCATGGGCTATGACCATGAAACGTCAGAAGCAGATGCTGAAGAAATGGAAGGCATCGAAATTGAAATTTTGGCTAAACTCGGTTTTGAAAACCCTTATTTAGAACAATAATTATTAGATCTGAAACAACTCACCCGATTCATCTCGATGTGTCGGGTTTATTTATGCTAAAAATAATGCAAAATGAAAAAAGAGATGAAGTGATGATAAAAATGCATACACCAATTTCAAAACTACTCTGCGTTATCGCCCTATCTTGCACCACGCCACTTTATGCCAAGAGCAATGATGAGAATCAAACATCCTGTCAAGAAGTGAAATTTCAAGACACGGCTCAGGCCTGGGCTGGGCATTATTATTTGCAGGGTGTTATGGAGGTCGGTTCCGAACTTTTACTAGAGCCCAACGGTAAATTTAAATGGTACTTAGCTGTCGGCTCTTTAGACCAATATGCCGAAGGAATATGGTGGAAAAACGGCAACTGCATTGGTTTAAAAGCATTACCGAAATATAGCAAGCATTTAGAAATCTTTCCTAGCCGCCTAGATGTGGAAGAGTCTCATTTAACTGTGACTTGGATCGGTGGACGTCAAGACGGGGCCTATGTCCGCGCAACCCAATAAATCGAAGTAAGCAAAATCATCAGAGTATACTTAAAAGTGCACAGCTCAGTGCACTTCAAACTCCGCCTCTGCTGGGTCAAAACGCCATGTACGCACAATGCGTAACTCAGAAATATCCTTCATTTTGGCATCAAATCCACCAAATGGTGCAGCTTTACGTACCGAGGCTTTTGCAGCCTCATCGAGCATCTCATGGCCTGAACTATCAATCAGGCGAATGGCGCGGATACCTCCTGATGCATTTAGAATCACCATTAAACGCACTTCACCCGCCAGCCGCTGCTGTTTAGCTGCTTCTGGGTAGTAACGGTTGCCATAAAACTCGACTTTCTGACGGAACTTTTCAAGATAGGCAGCCGAAATATCTTGCTTGGCTTGAATACCATCGACTGTTTTAATTTTTTGCTGACGGCTAAAGTTTTGTTGGCGTTGTAAATATTGCGCTTCAAGGCTGGCCACCATTGCTGCTTTGGCTTGAAACTGACTGTTCATTTCGTCCATGGCTTTTTTGCGCTGATTATCCTCAGCTTGTTTTTGCCAGCTTAAAGTCGTCATCAACAGTTTTTCTTCAAAATTCAGCTCACGTTTTTGTTGGATCTGCTCTAAAGTCTCGCGCTGCTGTTCCCCTGTACTTTGCTCAAGCATCGGTGCGGGCATGTCACTCGACATGCGATGTGACTCACGAAAGGTCCCTGAACCTTGTTGATCGGCCTGCGCTAAAAAATCTGCATTTTCAATTTTTTTATCTGAAGGACGCAAAGTAACGGCAATTTCTTTCACTGCCGCATCATTTTCTTGAGGCATCGCAAATTGCAAAGTCAAAATCACGAGATGCAAAAATACCGCCAGTACGACGGTCGCTGTAAAAATTGGGTCTTTCCACCAATCATGAGCCAAAGGCATTACATTTATTTTTCTAAGCATCACACCAAACCGACAATTTGTCTTGTTCCCCAAAGCGCATACGCGCAGTATAAAATAGACACAGTCTTCATTTTATTGCGTAGAATGAGACCTTGTGCCCTTTAGATTCACTGTTTCGTAAAATCATGAAAATGGTGCAATTAATTTTGCTAAACTGCAAGGTTCATGAGCAGTATTTTTCAAACATTTCGACCAGAGATCTGATCGCTCAAACACGTTGATTAGCTAGGACGCCTCTTATGCAAACGCTTATTTCCAACATTTCAAATCGTTTACGCCAAGTTTATCAAAAGGCGGAAGGATTTATTGAGGATGAGCGCGAGTTTCCAATGTCTCAAGTCTTTTTAAATGCCACTTTTCAGCGTTTTGTGACCGACAACGTGAGAATGTTGAAAGACTTGCATGCCGACTTACATGATGATTGGTTACGTTTATACGCCACGCTCGATTATAACGGGCTCAAACTCACGCTTTCGGTAGATTTGAAACTGGCACAAATGGAGTTAAATAAAAAAACGCAGTTGATCGTATTTGAGCAAATCAGTGACACCAGTGTGCTGGATGCTGAATACCCAACGGTATTTCATAAAATGGGTGTGCGCTGTGCCCTATTCTTTTATCAAAAAGTCCTGAACCAAGACCCCTTAGGCATGATTTTAGAAAAACTGAATGTGATTAAAGTCAAAGATGATCTGCTGCATTTGGATCTGAATCGCTGGTTAGGGAAAAACCGTTCCATTATCGATACCTTAGGTAAAGTCCATGTCAATCATGCCGTGTTGCGTGAAGCAGAATTGGTGGTGATCGGTAATGTCAACTTAACGGCATTGTTCAATAAGTTTTCGCAAACCTCTATCGATGACTTGATTGAACCCAATCTAGACGAAAGCACGGTCTCGCCAATTCGACAAAAATAACCTCGTACTCCACGACTAAAATGTGACTTAAGCTGTGTAAAAGAAACATAAAACTACAGTTTGCCCTATGTTTCGAATTTTTTCTTCATAATCAACGTGCATAATATTTCTATGCAAAAAATTTGTGCCTACAACTGAATAGGAAACTTTTTCTTATGGCTAAATCAATGTTGAAAACAGTCGCAATGGCAACAGGTGTCAGCACCTTGCTATTTGTTGGTTTCTCAAGTCAAACCTTTGCCATGAGTCCATTCCAAGCCAGTTATCAATTTAATTATAATGGCAAAAACATGGGCTCAGCGACACGTACGTTATCGAAATCGGGCAACAACTGGAACTATGTCTTTGCAGCCAAAGCTGGTGGTATCGCCTCTGCGACCGAAAGCAGTCGCTTTAGTTTCAATGGTAAGCAAATTCAGTCCAGCAGTTTTAGCCGTAGTAGTAAAATTTTGGTGCATAACAACACCATGAGTATTAACTTCAATCCAGCGGCAAAAACCATCAATACCAAGAAAGACAAAGAAGCGCGTTCTTTCGCTTGGAAAGCCGGCGTACTGGATGAACTGAATGCTGAATTACAACTTCGTGAAGACATCAAAAATGGCGGTTTAAAATCGACTTATTATTTGGCCGATGCCAAAGAAGTGGAAGCACGTAAATTTGTAAGGCAAGGTTCTGAGTCAATCAAAACCGATTATGGCACCTTTGATACCATTAAAGTGGTCATGAAACATGACAAACCTGGCCGCGAAACCATTTTCTGGTTAGCACCTAAATTGGACTACCTTCCTGTCAAAGTCAGCCATGTTGATAAGAAAACATCCTATGGATTGCTATTAACGGGTTATAAAGGTGCAAGCAATTAGTCATTTTGACGAATTTTACTTGCATTTTTTCAGGTGCTTCCTAAAATACGCTTTTGCTTGAAAAAGCACCTGCCCCTAGAGGATTCTCCCGTGTACGCACTAGAACAGAAAATCTTAAGCGAAGGTATCGTTCTATCTGATGAAGTTCTGAAAGTTGATGCTTTCTTAAACCACCAAATTGATCCGGTTATGATGCAATTAATCGGTAAAGAATTTGCTGCTCGTTTTAAAGATGCAGGCATCACTAAAATCATCACGATTGAAGCATCAGGTATCGCACCTGCAATCATGGCAGGTTTAGAACTGGGCGTGCCCGTTATTTTTGCGCGTAAATACCAATCTTTAACCTTAAAAGATGACCTTTACCGCTCAAAAGTCTTTTCGTTTACCAAACAAACCGAAAGCACGATTGCAATTTCAAATAAGCACATCAGCTCAGCAGACAAAGCCCTCGTGATTGATGACTTCTTGGCCAATGGTCAAGCGGCATTGGGTCTGATTGACTTAATTCACCAAGCGAAAGCAGAAGTTGTTGGTGTCGGTATTGTGATTGAAAAATCATTCCAACCTGGTCGTGACATTTTGCTTGAAAAAGGCTACCGCGTTGAATCTTTGGCACGCGTAAAGTCTTTGGCAAATGGTACTGTTGAATTTGTTCGTGACTAATCACGGCGTTTAACTTCAAAAAAGAGCACTTCAGATGCTCTTTTTTTGTCACTCAGATGACCCGCGGGTCATCCACATGTAAATGTCACAGTAGGTTATTTTCAATTTAATTACACATTGAAGTTGGAGAAATGCGATTTATATAGCATGATCAAATCTAAAAGGTAATGTCCATTTTCTAAGAGCAAAACAAACAAAGACCAAATTGGATACTATTTTATAGAGATACCGATTTGAATGATAAACAAGAATCAATTAACTCAACGATCATTTACCACAAGCCAATTATCTGTCTTTGATGGCGTACACTCCATTCAACTCGCCCGTAGACTTCATTCACGACTTGAGTAAAGCAGACTCCTTGCAAGCTGTTTTAGATACCATTGCTTACTGGATTTCTCACGTGTTTGATGCGGATCGGGCCAGTATTACCCTGCAAGATATCGGGCCAGTATTACCCTGCAAGATACTGAAGAATATCTCAAGCTGTATTCGATCTCAGGCAATCATGCGATTCCCATGGATTTTAAAATTCCGATTGGGCAGACTTTTGTCGGACGAGTTTTTGCCTGCGCAAAGCTAATCATTTGCGATGACCTCGCTCAGTCGGATGAGCTGGATTGTAGAATGCTTTCTGAGCATGGCATGGGAACCTGTATGGATGCACCCATGATTCACAATGGCGTGTGTATTGGTACCTTAAATGTGGCAGATCAACGTAAGTATCACTACACCCTACAACAAGCGATTCTTTTACAGAGCCTCGCCACATGGTTAGCTTTAAACATTAAATTGCATTTACAAGTGCAAGAAATGGCGGTCTTAGCGTCCGCAGATGAGCTTACAGGAACCTTTAACCGTCGTGAATTTGTGCAAGAAAGCAATCAAACCATGCAACATTTCAGCCATACTCGCGTGCCATTTACGATAGGCATCTTAGATATTGATCACTTTAAACAGCTGAATGGCTGTTATGGGCATACCGCAGGTGACCATGTGCTGAAAAAGATGACCAAAAAAATAAAAGATATCCTACGTGAGGGCGATTTTTTAGCTCGTATTGGCGGTGAGGAATTTGCGATTATTTTACCTGCCTGCTTGGGTGATGAAGCCATGCGTGTCTTTAAACGTGCAGATAAAGCCTTGTACTGTGCCAAGCAAGCAGGACGAAACCGAATTCACTTTGCCAACTAAACCATATTTAAAAATTCAGCATAAAGTACTTAAGAAAATTACAAGTTTAATAAATATTATTGCTGCAAGTTCAACTAAGATTTACTCTAGATTTAGTTGTTTAGATCTTTCAAATTCAAGCGCAAAACACGGTTGTTCTGCGCAACGTGTCATCCACACCGTAAAACGGCTGCCAGCTTCAATCACTGGTCACCCGAATAGGCCAATAGACTATGGAAAATACAATTCTCTGCCCAAAATGTGGCTTTAGTGAGGTTGAAAAACGCAATCACGAGCAACAACTGACTAAAATTGGGGGCGTATTGCTCAGTTCGGCAGGTGCTACCGCTGGTACCGTCGGTGGTGCAGCATCTGGGGCCTCTATTGGTGCAGCGATCGGTGCAGCGGCTGGACCTCTTGGGGTGATTATGGGTGGTACCATTGGCACTTTTGTCGGTGCAGTCAGTATTGGTGTAACAGGCGGGTTTTTAGGACATCGTTTTGGTAAAAAAGCGGGTGTGATTGTCGATAAAAATGTATTTCTTGACTATAAATGTCTCAAGTGCGGTACAAAGTTCAAAGAACAGCATCTGACGCCAGCTCAATAATAAAAAGCCCATCATGGATGGGCTTTTTTCATGTCTCAGTGTTCTAGGCTTGTAGTTTCTTCACAACTTCCCCAAGACGCTTACCTTGAGCTTCGCACAGCACTTTTTCATCTTGGCTTAAGCTTTGATCATGTCGAGGCCCGCTGACATGGCTCGCACCATACGGTGTTCCACCTGTTTTAGTATGTGACAATGCGGGAATGGCATTGTTCAACCCTAAAATCATCATGCCATGATGAAACAACGGTGGCAGCATGGTCAATAAAGTACTTTCTTGGCCACCATGCATTGAACCTGACGAGGTAAACACACAAGCCGGCTTGCCATGCAGTGCTCCATTGAGCCATAGACTGGTGGTCTGGTCGAGGAAATATTTCATTTCAGAGGCCATGTTACCAAAACGGGTTGGTGAGCCTAGTGCCAAACCTGCACAGTTTGCCAAGTCCTCTAAACTACAATAAATATCGCCTTCTGCAGGAATACTCGGCTCTGCTTCCTTCACCACAGCCGCAATATTCGGCACCGTTCGAATTTTAACTGCAACACCACTGGCTTCAATTCCATTTGCAATCAGATGCGCCATTTCACGGGTACTGCCGTATTTGCTGTAATATAAAACTAAAACATAGGTTTGCATGAATAGAGTTCGACGACAGAAAAAATAAAACTATACGGTATTTTTCCTATTTTTTGGTTAAGCTTAGAGTGAAAAATGTAGAAAAGATGAAGAAAACAAAAGAGATACTTTGCCTATGTTAGAACAGTACTTAAGAAAACTTCCTTTCTATGAGAAAACTTGGTTTCAGTTCATTTTATTTGTACTGCGACGCTTTGAGGCTGATCGATGTCGTGAACAAGCAGGTTCACTAACCTATACCACCCTGTTTGCCGTCGTTCCGATGCTGACCGTTTTTTTGGTGATCATTTCCTCAATTAAAGCGCTTGAACCTGCACGGCAGCAATTACAACAACTGATCTATAGTAATTTTTTACCGAAAACCACGATTGCTTTTGATAAGGCCTTAAATGCGTTTACCGATAAATCCAGTAATTTAACCATTATTGGGATCTTATTTTTATTCGTCACTACCGTCATGATGCTAACCAGCATTGAAAAAGTCTTTAACCGTATTTGGCGAGTCCGCGAAACCCGCGGCGGCATTATTGGCTTTATGCGCTATTGGACCATTATTTCTTTGGGCCCTATTCTACTCGGTAGTGCCTTTGTTATTTCGTCGACGATGGCTTCCCTCAATGTTTTGAGCAATAATTTTGCAGGCTATGAACTCAATGGCGCATTTGTCCTGTGGTTGATTTCTTTCTGTCTAACGGTTTTAGGATTTTTTATCCTGAATTGGACTATTCCAAACCGAAGTGTCCCAATTAAATCCGCTTTGATTGCAGGCTTATTTAGTGCTGTCGTGTTTGAACTCCTGAAAAATTTGTTCGGCTTTATCATGTCAAACTTCACCAGTTATGAAGTCGTTTATGGTGCCTTTGCTGCGATTCCTATTTTCTTATTATGGATTTTTTTGTCGTGGAATATTGTCCTGATCGGGGTCGAAATTAGTTATGCACTGACCGCATTTACTTCCCATAAAGAGCAAAAACGGCACCCTGTCATTATGCTACTAGATTTGCTGGAGCTGTTTTATAAAAAGCAACAGCAAGGACTCAGTGTCTCTGATGATGAAGCTTTAGATGTTTTAGGAAGAGATGAATTGGGCCGTTGGCCGAGTTACGTGTTTATGCTTGAACAGCAAAACTTAGTCAAACGTACCGATGACAACCAATTTGTACTAGTACGTAATTTATCTCAAGTCGATTTTTGGAGTTTTTACAGCAAACTTCCTTACCCTTTACCAAAGCGTAAAGATTTGGGTAATGTCCATCCTGATGATGTCTGGATGCAAAAAATTGGCCCAGCGTTAGTAGAATCGGATGATTACTTGGCGGCCAAACTCGCCATTCCACTGTCTACAATTTTTGATGATAAGTCTTAAGACTTCATATAAAAAAACGTGTCCAAGACACGTTTTTTTATCATCCAACTCAAATCGTCCTGAGTTTAAGACAGGTTCAAGCCGACTCAGTATTTACTGCAAAGCCATTTTAAATGCCTGTATATACTGCTTAATTTTGTGATGCAAACTCACCACCATCACACCCATCAACACAAAGCATGTACCTACCAAAAAGTTGAGTTCCAACTGTTCATTGAGTAACACCACACCAAAACACATCCCGAAGATTGGGGTCAAAAAAGAAAAGACACCCAACTGGGACGCCAAATATTTTTTCAACAGCCAAAACCAAATCAGATAACTGGCAAATGACACGACAACGGTATGGAAAAGCAAACTTGTAAAGGATAATACAGACCAGTGTATCGTCGCTTGTCCCATAAAAAAAGCCACAGGCAATAACACTAAAAATGCGATAAACAGCTGATAAAATAAAGTTTGGGTCGCAGGTGCCTCTGCTAGTTTCGTCAGCCGAACTGCAATGGTCGTGGCTGCCCACAACACCCCTGCTATGAGTGCTAAAACATCACCCCAAAGTGCCGAACTCGCAGCCGCTTGTGAAGCTGTAGGGCGAAATAAAAATGCAATCACGATCCCGAAAAATGCACATGCAATGCCCAACCACTGAATGAGCGATAAACGTTCAGAGGGTAATTTCCAGTGCAGACCCAATGCTACAAAAATAGGTGCGGTATACAGCAAAACTACGGTATGCGCCGCGGAGGTAAAACGTAAAGCTTGCGCGACCAGAAAAAATTCAGCTGCAAATAAAAGCCCGACTAAAACTCCTGCGGGTAAGTAGTCTCGACCCCATAAAGATGTGCCCTTTGCCAGCTTGATCATGGGGTAAACCATCAACGCAGAGAGACCTGAGCGAAGTGCAATTTGCATCACTGCAGAAATATCGGGGGCAGCAAGCTTTAACACCACTTGTTGTAATCCCCACAAAATACACAGCCCAAACATAATCCCTGAAGCTTTACTGTCCAGCGCTTGACGACTACTCACGACCTGCTCCACTGAAAAAGATCAAAGCTCACTATAGATTTGTCTGAAATAAAACATATAATTTAAAACAGACAAGAGATCTTCTTATTCAGGCAATTTCAGCCATGCCCCAAAGACAACAAAAAAAGAGCGCGCCACTCAAACAATTACCAACCAATGATCATATTGATAAATTATTGTGGATCAGCTTTCGCGAAGACCCCGCGCAGTCGGTTTATCCTGTGCATGGACATGCATGGGGGGAATTTGTATATGCCTTTAATGGCGTGATGGAAGTGAATATCAACCAGATTGACTATCTTACCCCGCCACCTTATGGCATTTGGCTTCCACCCAATGTGGCCCATAGCAGCTTAAATCGTACCGATGTTTCGCATGGCACCTTGTATATCCATGAAAGCTTATGCACTCATCTACCTCAGCAAGCGGGTATTATGCTCAGCTCACCTTTGGTCTCGGCACTATTTAAGCATTTGA
Source organism: Acinetobacter sp. CAU_H_S139_7 (assembly GCF_058599305.1). Taxonomy (NCBI): domain Bacteria; kingdom Pseudomonadati; phylum Pseudomonadota; class Gammaproteobacteria; order Moraxellales; family Moraxellaceae; genus Acinetobacter; species Acinetobacter sp. CAU_H_S139_7. The sequence goes on along the minus strand of NZ_CM178651.1, from coordinate 432,617 downwards.
GACAACATAGCCTGTCAGATGATGCACCTGAACATATGCGCTTACTCTATGTCTTGCTTGACCAATTACACCATGCAGAATTGGTCAGTAGCTATTTACCGCACTCTGAACACCCGACCCTAAAAAGCATTTTAGATTTTTTACATATGCACCCTGCGGACAACAGTTCTTTGCAACAACTGGCAGTACAGCACAATATGACTGAACGCACACTCGCACGTTATAGTCAAAAAGAACTTGGCATGTCCTTGAATGAATGGCGACAGCGTTTAAAAGTCATGAAAGCCATGAGCATGCTGACAGAAGGAAAAAAGGTCGAAAGTATCGCGCTGGATTTGGGCTATGCCAATGCATCGGCCTTTATTAATATGTTTAAACGCTGGATGGTATATACCCCCGATCAGTTCCGCAAACTGTACCATAGTCATCAACAGCGCTAAAATAAGATCACCGAAGTGACCTTTTTGAATGATGGAATTTGAAAGCCTGTAAATTAAGCTTTAACAAAGGTATTCCACGAATAGTCTTGGTTTTTACCTTTTAGGGTCATTTTCAACTGCTCACCCGCCTGTAGTGCAGCCACCCCAGCAGGTGTACCTGTCATGACCACATCGCCCGCTTCCAAAGTGAAGACTTGGCTAATGTCGGCCAGCAAGGTGCCAATGTCAAAAATTAAGTGTGCAGTGTTGCCCGCTTGGCGCAGCTCATCATTGACATGAAAACTGTAATGCACATCATCCCAGTCCTGTACCACATCGGAAACAGCAACCCAGTCTGCCAGTACACACGAACCATCAAAGGCTTTGGCACGTTCCCAAGGCTGGCCTTTGGTTTTCAAGTCATCTTGCAAGTCACGCAAGGTTAAGTCCAAACCTAAAGTCACAGCCCCCACTGCTTGCAGGGCTTGAGCTGGATCGGCTGCTTTGCTTAGGCGATGGTCAATGCGTAAAACCAGTTCACATTCATAGTGGCAGCTGCCCCATGCAGAATTCCAAGAGATGCCCGCATCTAAACTGAGCAAACTGCTCGGTGGTTTAATAAATAAAACCGGACGATCAGGAATCGCATTGCCTAATTCTTTGGCATGGTCTGCATAACTACGCCCGACACAGACAATTTTAGATGGACGTGTACTCATGATCTTCCTCTGATTTGTTGATGGTGTTATGGAGCAAAATGTTTATTTTTTGAAAGTATTTTCAAATTTTGCTTGATCCGCACTATCGGCCAACGCACGCTTAGGCACAATCACCACAGTACGGTTTTTCAGCTCAAGCATATAGGTCAACTTGCCACTGGCAAACTTTTGCACTTCATTATAATGGACCACTTGCTTGCGACCATTGGCATAAATTTCCGCATAATCTTGGTATAAATCGATGCCTTGCTCACTTTTACCAAACTGATATTTCACAAATTGGCGCTTAAACATCATCGGCAGGAACCAATAGCGCATGAGAATTTGTAAAACCAAGAAAAATATACCCAATGCCACATAGTAGCGACCGACGCCTGAAAAGCCGAGCATAAAGCCCCACACAATAATCCCGACACTAATCAACGGTGTAATAAAACGCGTCATTTGCTTTTTACCAAAGGTCGCTAAGGCAAAACCATCTTGGGATTCTTCTAAAGTAAGGAAATAACGTGTCGATAATGCAGGCTTGTTCTCTGACATAGGGTCATATCAAATAGCTAAAAATATTGTGCTCAATACTACAACACAATCGGTCATTTTTTTAGGACTTTAGCAGATCGATGTTGATTAGCGGCGATCCACTCAAGCCGAGGCCATACCGATATCAGAACCGCATGATAAAACTGAGATGCAAAAAACAACTGAATAACTACGGCAAAAAATCCATCCCTGCTATGGATTTCTACTGAACAGAAAGTGCAGGCACAAAAAAAACCGCAACATGTGCGGTTTTTTCAATATTTATCAAATTGGTGCGCTCAGAGAGATTCGAACTCCCGACCCCTTAGTTCGTAGCCAAGTGCTCTATCCAGCTGAGCTATGAGCGCGACGTCTTGATGGGGTGAATTATACGTGAATCTTATTTTTTGTTAAGTCTTATTTTCATAAAAGCCGATCAACTGCCCAGTTATTAAGCATAGTGGGTATAAAACGCTGCATAAACCAACATATTGATCGTTGCATATGAAAATAGCTGGGGAATCACGCAAGAGTAGAGCTTTATTTATATCGAATCTTTCTTGATAAATCACTTTCTCAAGCGAAACACTTCATTTTTACGGACACAAAAAAACCGCAACATGTGCGGTTAATTGTTCAAGTTGGTGCGCTCAGAGAGATTCGAACTCCCGACCCCTTAGTTCGTAGCCAAGTGCTCTATCCAGCTGAGCTATGAGCGCATTACTTGTGTGCCAATTCAGGCGATACGTTACATACAGTTTACTTATTGGTGCGCTCAGAGAGATTCGAACTCCCGACCCCTTAGTTCGTAGCCAAGTGCTCTATCCAGCTGAGCTATGAGCGCGACATAAGTAAAGTTGGCGGTGAGAGAGGGATTCGAACCCTCGGTACAGTTACCCGTACGCATCCTTAGCAGGGATGTGGTTTCAGCCACTCACCCATCTCACCGTAACGTGCGGCCATAATACAAACTTCATGCTAGCACTGCAAGCACAGACACTCAATTTTTTGCATATTTCTGTTCAATTAAATACTTTTTAAACAATTTAGGGCGGATTCAGCTAAATTTATTCTTTTATCTAGATCTGCATGTTGAATAAAACAGCAGATATTCTAAATTGCCGACATAAAACACAATATTGCAATCATTTGCGTGCAGTCTGTCTTCGCATGACTTATGCTAATCCTATCTACTGACATACAGCCAAAGACATTATGAAAAATTGGGTCGATCCTGAAGCAAAAGCTGAAGCTGAACGTTATGACAACCCTATTCCGAGCCGCACGCTCATTTTAGAAACCATCGAAGAAAAAAAGACGGCTTTATCGCATGCGGACTTGGTCGAAATTTTTGAAATTGCAGACCAAAAAAGCATTGAAGCGCTCAGCCATCGCTTAATTGCGATGGTTCGTGATGGTCAACTGATGAAAGATGGCTTCAAATTTCAAATTGCCGAAGAGCAACCTGAACATGAAGCAACGGTTTACATCAATAGTAAAGGCTTTGGCACGGCCAATATTGCAGGTCATGAAGACTTACTTCTGCCTGAACGTGAACTACGCCAAGTATTTAATGGTGACCGTGTTAAAGTGCGTCAAACCTCAGTAGACCGCAAAGGTAAAGCTTGGGGCTTTATTACCGAGGTAGTGCAACATCGTGTGAAGCAAATCATTGGTAAAGTATCAATACATGATGGTGAATACTTTATTCAGCCAGCAAATCCGAATGCGCACCAACCGATTACTTTAGAAAAAGAGTTAATCGAACACGCACAAGTCAAAGTGGGCGATTCGGTTCGTGTCGCAATTGATGACTACCCAACCAAAGATGAGTTGGCGACAGGTCATATTGTGCAATCGATGGCAGACAAGGCCGACACTGAAATTATTATTCCGCAAACCATTTTAGAGTTTGGTTTGCCGTATGAGTTCCCAGAAGAAGTCATAAAAGAAGCAGAGAGCTTTAAAGAGCCGTCAGCGCAAGACCGTGAAGGTCGTATTGACCTACGTGATTTAGCCTTAGTCACTATTGATGGTGAAGATGCACGCGACTTCGATGACGCGGTCTATGCAGAAAAACGTCCAGGTGGCGGTTATCGTGTGGTGGTGGCGATTGCAGATGTGAGTCACTATGTCCGTTCTGGCAAACCACTGGATGATGAAGCTCAAGAACGGGGTACATCGGTGTATTTCCCGCACTTTGTTTTACCGATGTTGCCTGAAGCTCTTTCGAATGGCTTATGTTCACTCAATCCGCATGTGGACCGTCTGTGTATGGTCTGTGATTTAAACCTGTCACGTGCTGGTCGGGTCACCAAGTTTGAGTTCTATCCATCAGTCATGCATTCAAAGGCACGTTTAACCTATACCAACGTTGCTCAATACTTTGAAGGTGACAGCAGTGCCATTCCTGAAGACCGTGATGTACGCAAATCCTTAAACACCCTGTTCCAACTTTATCAAGTCCTCAAAGGTTTACGTGCAGAACGTCATGCTATGGAATTTGAAACCGTTGAAACCTACATGACCTTTGATGAACTGGGCGGCATTAAGGAAATTTTACCGCGTACGCGTAATGATGCGCATAAACTGATTGAAGAATGTATGTTATTGGCAAACGTGGCAGCGGCTGAATATGCGCTACAACATGATGTGCCAATGTTATACCGTATTCATGAACCACCTGAGTTTTCACGTATTCAAAAAGTACGCGATTTTGTCAAACTGCTCGGTCTACCGTTCCCAGAACAGCCGACTCAGAAAGACTACCAAGCCGTGATTGATGCAACCAAAGATCGTATTGATGCTCCAAGTATCCATGCCGTGCTGTTACGTTCAATGATGCAAGCCTACTATGGTGCGAATAACGCAGGTCACTTTGGTTTGGCATATGAAGCCTATACGCACTTCACTTCCCCAATTCGTCGCTACCCAGACTTGTTGTTACACCGTGCGATTAAAGCCAAGTTAAAACATAAACCTGCACCTCTTTCAGGGGCTGCTTTGGATGATGCTGGTCAACATTTCTCAGCGACTGAGCGTCGTGCAGATGAAGCGTCTCGCTCTGTCACCACATGGTTGAAATGTCATTATATGCAGCAACATTTAGGTGAAGAGTTTGTCGGCACCATTTCTGCCGTAGCGGAATTTGGTCTATTTGTCACGCTCAAAGACTTATATGTTGACGGCATGATCCATGTCAGCCAACTAGGCGATGACTACTTTGTCTATGACCAACCAAGTCAGAGCTTGATTGGGCAGGCACGCGGTCAAAGCTTTAGCTTGGGCGATGAAGTGAAAATCAAAGTTGCAGCAGTGAATTTAGAAGATCGCAAAATTGATTTTGAATTATTGCAGCAACTCTCACATGGTGGTCGGCCCATACGTAGTCGAGCACCCCGTGTTGGTAAAGCCAAAACAGCACGAAGCGAAAGTAAAGAAGAAGTCTTCAGCGAGTCGACAAACGCCTCTCCCAGTAACAGCGGAGACCAGCCCATACGACGCAAAAAAGATAAATCCCAACCTAGCTCCTACAGCAAAAAGCCTGGTAAAAAATCTTCATCAAAGTCTGAAACAAAGGTTAAAGATAAAGTGAAGAAAAAGGCTAAACTTAAAAAGAAAAAATCAAACGCAAAAGCGAAAACTGAGTAAATGATGAAAAAGGTGCTAGGGCTTAATGTGTCCTAGCACCTTTTTTCATAGGGCCAACATGAATTTTTTGCGTTTATTTTTAAGCAAACCCATCAGCCAATATCATCCCTTGCTTTACTTCATGGCCACGCGTAGCCGACGTATGATGCGCTATTGGCAATGGAAAACAGATGGGAAAGACTACGCACATTCATTTTCTAACGCTCCTTTGGCTTTTCGCGTCAAAAAGCATCAGTCCGTTCTGTTTCGTAAATTAGGCGACATCGATCAGCACTGGCAACACAATAAAGTCATCAATCTCAAAATTGCCAGTCCGTGTATTTCTGGGATTTTAATCCACCCACAACAGACTTTTTCTTTTTGTCAGTTGGTAGGACAACCAACAACTCAAAAAGGCTATGTTGAGGGAATGGAACTCAGCTTTGGTCAAGCACGCGGTGGTATTGGCGGCGGTATTTGCCAAATTGCCAATCTCATTCACTGGCTTGTCTTGCATAGCCCATTGCAAGTGGTACAGCGTTCACAGCACTCCTTTGACCCTTTTCCAGATCATGGTCGTGTACTTCCATTTGGTAGTGGCGCTGCAATTTTTTATAACTATATTGATTATCAATTTTACAACCCCACCCCGCATAGCTTTCAAATTCGGCTGTGGTTTAGTGAGAAATGCCTAGAAGGTGAACTGCGTTGCTCAGTCGATTTAGGCTATGTCTATCACGTGTTTGAACAACAGCATGCCTTCCTAAAAATCGGGACGGACTACTACCGACAAAACGAAATTTGGCGACACCGCAAAGAAAAATATAAAAGCGGTGAAATCTTAGCAACTGAATGTATGACCCGTAACTTTGCCAAAGTGCTTTATCAGCCCTCACGCATTGATCAGCACTACCCTTCATGGGCTGAATTTCAAGCGGCGCAAAACATCAAAACCAATTAAAACTTGATTTCCCAGTGCATCACCCTTACATCTAGTGATAACTGAACTTTTAATTTGGCTTAAACGCATGACATTAGAAAAAGCAACCTTGCCTGTTCCACAGTTTGATCAAATCACCTTAGTACAACTCCAACAACAGATCGAACAAGCCATTCAACAGGGTCAAAGTTTTTTAAAAGACCTGAGCGAAGTCCCTGAATCGATTCAGGCACAGCTTGCGGTCTTAGAACAAGTCGATCATTTAGAAAATAATATGAGTGAAGCATGGGGTGTGCTGTCCCACCTCAATGCAGTGATGAACAATGCTGAAACTCGTGAGGTGTACCAGTCACTATTACCAAGCTTAAGTGAATACTATACCGAGTTAGGTCAACACACAGCGCTGTATCAAACCTATCAACACATTCATGATGCTGCGCAATTTGATCACCTCCCCGAAGCCCAACAAAGTGCGATTAAACTTGCACTGCGCGACTTCAAACTATCGGGTGTGGCTTTAGAAGGTGAAGCCAAAAAACGTTACGCAGAAATTTCGGCACGTTTATCACAACTGTCGTCCGACTTTTCCAACCATGTTCTGGATGCAACACAAGCCTATTTCAAACCTTTAGCGGAACACGAACTGGCAGGCTTACCACAAAGCAGTATTGAGCTGTTAAAACAATATGGTCAGCAGCACGAACTTGATCAACCCGTTGCCACTTTAGACTTCCCATCGTATCTGGCAATTATGACCTACGCGGAAAACCGTCCTTTACGCGAAGAACTGTATCGTGCCTATACCACACGTGCATCTGATCAGTCTGAACACACTGAGTTTGATAACACCGCGGCGATGGAAGAAATCTTAAGCCTGCGTCAGGAAATGGCTGCACTGTTAGGTTTCAATAACTACGCCGAGCTTTCATTGGCCAGCAAAATGGCGCCAAATGTAGCAACGGTGGATCAGTTCTTACGTGATTTAGCTGAACATTCACGTGCCCCTGCGCTCAAAGAAGTGGCGGAGCTGAAAGCTATTGCAGCTGAAGATGGCATTGAGGATTTAAAACCGTGGGACAGCACGTATTATTCGGAAAAATTGAAAGTCCAGCAGTTCAATTTATCTCAAGAAGCTCTCAAGCCCTACTTCCCTGCACCCAAGATTTTGCAGGGCTTATTTAGCATTGTGAATCGTCTTTATGGGATTCAAATTGTGGAGCGTGAAGCCCCCGTTTGGCACTCAGATGCACGTTATTTTGAACTAGAAGATCAAGGCGCAGTGGTCGGTGGATTCTACTTTGACCTCTATGCGCGTCAGGGCAAACGTGGTGGCGCATGGATGAGTGGTTTCCGCTCTCGCACCCAAACAACGCACGGCCTACAAAAACCGATTTGCTATATGGTGTGTAACTTTACGCCACCTGTGGGGGATCAAGCAGCACTACTGACACATGATGAAGTGGTCACCTTGTTCCATGAATTTGGACATGGTTTACATCATATGTTGACAGAAGTCGACAATATTGCAGTTGCGGGGACACACGGCGTGGCATGGGATGCGGTAGAGTTACCAAGCCAATTCATGGAGTTTTGGGCATGGGATACTGAAAGCTTAGACCTACTCAGTGCCCATATTGAGACCCAAGAAACCTTACCAGAAAGTCTACTCAAAGCCTTGCTAGACGCGCGTTTCTTCCAATCTGGCATGCAAAGTTTACGTCAAATTGAGTTTGCCCTGTTTGACCTCAGCATTCATAAAGCAGCTCCTGCTTTGAAAGCGGATCAAATCCAAGCCACCTTAAACCAGATCCGTGCACAATATGCTGTTTTAGAGACCACGCCTTATAACCGCTTCCAGCATAGCTTCAGCCATATTTTCGCAGGCGGCTATGCAGCAGGTTATTATTCTTATAAATGGGCGGAAGTTTTGGCCAGTGATGCCTTCGATCGTTTCGAAAATGAAGGGATTTTTAATACTGCCACTGGAAAAGAATTTCGTCAGTTTATTCTAGCAGTTGGCGGAAAAGATACAGCGCTTGATGCATTTATCAATTTCCGTGGGCGCGAGCCAAAAATAGATGCTTTACTTCGTCATCAAGGTTGGACGAACCGCTAAAAAAGTGAGTAAACTAGGCGCCTAAATTGTTCAGAAGGTAAGTCTAATGACTATTAAACGTCGTTTCATTGCAGGTGCGAAATGTCCTAAATGTCAGGCGATGGATCGCGTTGTTATGCTTACCTCGAATGACGATGAATGGATTGAATGTATCGACTGTGGTTATTCTGAGAATCGTCCGACTCATGTAGACGAGCCTCAAATCCCCGCTATCCCCGACGAGGTTGGGGTCATTCAATTTAAACCACGTCAATCCAAAGAATAAAGGTTGAATCGAATGTCGTCCGTACAACACAACAACCCTAAATTACTCTGGGGTATTACAGTAGGTTTAGTCGCAATCATTGCGATTTTTGCACTTTATCAGTGGTTGTTTGCTGCACAAGAGTCTGCAACACCGGTGCACCAAGCGGAGTTGATTCAACCGACCGTGAAGGCGCTTCCAGAAGCTGAAAAAGCAGCTTCGACCGCCATGGCTGACAACACCATTAAATTGGTCGAAGAAGATATTTTAAAAGCACCTGTACCTGAAAATGCCTCACTTGCCAAAGAAGAAGTGGCGAAACTGGACGATATTCAAAGCCAGTTGAAGGAACAGGAAAAGAGCTTGCAAGCACAGCACAAAGATGCCGATGAACTGGTAAAGCTCAAAGAAGAACAAATTAAACTGTTAGAAGCCCAATTGGCTGCTCAGTAAAATACGGTTATTATTTTAAAGACGTTAGCCTATCGACTGATACGCTAACGTCTTTTTTTGCCCTGCTGCTTCACCCACCTATTCAATCAGCGCAAAGCCATTACACAACTTATCATCTCTTTTGAACTACCTCCACTAATAAAGTCTCTAGCCGCTATACATCACAACCCCTAGCTCATGCCAAGGATATCTTTTAGATGGACTTTATTTGTCGATTGGCTCTTATCATTGAGCCTAAGTACGGGCTGATTTTTTAAGATAGGATGCTTAGCAATATCGTTGTACTTTGATTTGATATAAGTGACGATTTGAGTGGGTAATTCCTAGAAAGAAGCTATTTTCTTCAGAAGTATCTCCAATAACTCCAAAACATAAAAAAAGCATCCGAAGATGCTTTTTTTATGGTCTAACTCAAGTTCACAACTTAGTGATACCAGCCAAATAACTTAAAGAAGTATGGAACATAAGCAATGATCAGCATCGCTGGGAACAACACGATCAAGGGTAAAATCCAACGTTCATAACGATAATAGAAAGACAAATGACGCACTTCCTCATCGGCCTCATTCACCTCGGCATCACCAATGGATTGTCTTGCTAAAAGATGATTAAGGGCCACAGGTGGTGTCACATAGCCCAACTCAAAGCCAATCAAGGTGATCATCCAAAAATGGACAGGATGAATACCATATTGATAGGCCACAGGCGCAACTGTCGCAGAAATCAAGATCACGGCGCCAAACGGATCCATAATCATCCCAACAAAGACCATCAACCCCAAAATCAGGGTAATGACCAAGAACGTACTGCTAATATCAGTCGGGAAGAAACTCATTACCTCCGTACGTTCAAGCAATCCGCCCACGCTCACCGACAGTGCCATTAAAATAACCAAAGCACCAATGTGTCCAACGGTTTCACTGGTCGAGATATGCATCGACTTCCAAAAACCGACTTGGCGTAACACGTCCATGGAACTAGATTGAACCACCCCATGATTCACCACTTGTCCATCATCTGCGGCATTACCATGTAGCCCTTCTCGGTATTCTGCATGGGCAACTTGCGCACCCGCTAAAGCTGGCTCAGCACTTGAATTATAATTTGCGCTGAGTGTCTCATCCCAATGCCCTACAGCAGGCAAAGGCGCAGGCTGATGACGTAATTTATCAAACAATACGATCATCAATAAAATCACAGGCATCATCACCGGTGCAGTAAATTCATTTAGGTTAGTGTCTAATAAGAATTTATAGAACATCCACGTGAGGACAAAAATCACGATATAAGGTACAACTGCCAGGAATGCGCGCCCTGATTTCGGTGCGGCCAAACTCGGTGCCGCGATGCGGAATTTACTCTCTGCAAAGAAGAGTGAAACTACTAAAAACAGTGTTGAGGTCAGTAAGAACGTGTAAACACCATATTGATAAAGTAAGTCCGTCGTGACTTCTTTGTTTAAGGATGCCACCACCACAATCAATAAGCATGGACGCAAAACTACACCCAGCGAACCTGACATTGCCGTTGCCGCCAAAGCAAACTGACGACGTCCACCTGCATTCCAGACTTCTTTATAAATAATCGCCCCTGCTGCAATCACAAAGATCCCCGATGCACCCGTATATGCGGTCGGTAAAGCCGCAGCGATTAAAATCAACCAGGTGAGTGTTTCAGGCGCCAAATTCCATGGACGCAAAATATTTAAGAACAGATCCACAACACGGGTTTGTTTCAACAACATACCCGCCCAAATAAACAGTGCTAAATTCAGGAAAATACTCGAGAACTCAACCAACTGTCCCAAATAAATCCCTTGCCCCATGGGGTAGTCCATGAAGAAGATAAATGCCACACCCGTAATCACCGCCATGTAGGCATACAGAGGCACACTCAGGAAAGCAAAGCCTAGACGCCCGCCGACTTTGGCCTCTTTCGGCGGGCTAAACAGCTGCCACACACTTATCAATGTCAGTACGCCAAATAAAACCATCCACAGCCAATAAATCAGCTGGGTTTCGCCATTCATCGGTACACCCGAGTCTTTGACTGAGTTAAATTGACTAATGCTTGAGTAGGTTAATAAACCATTACCCAGTGTCATCAGTAGGCTATAAACTCGATAATCCAGCTTGGTTGCAGGGCCACGTAAACCAATATGATGGATTTTTAAGGTGGCACTAATCGCAGCTAAAACCACCATAAAAATTAATAGAATGGCGCGATTTTCTGTTCCAAACTTAAAAATACCAAAAAAAGTGGTTTCAAAATTACGATAGGCACGAATACTTGGATGTGCCTCCATATGTTGCATCACTTGATCATAAAACTGATATTTTTCTTCACACTGCTGTACACCTGCCAAAATGGACGCACGCACATCAGCTTCCGAAGCCGTACCAAAGAAGTCAGCGAACTCATCTGCGGCGTTGGCTTGCATTTGGGTTTTGACCAAAGCATCCACATTCGGCTGACGATTACACTCTGGTTTGGCAGGCTCTGCCCTTAAAAAAGAGTACTGCATACCCGTGGCTGGATCGCCATATAAGCGCTCACCCATACGCAGTAATTGGCCATGAATCATTTCACCTGTACCAATTAACAGCGTAAGTAACAGTAAAATCAGAATGACAAAAGTAGAAATCCACTCGGTCCATATATACTTCAGCAGATCGAATCCTGATCTGTGCTGTCCATGATTCTGCATGTTGTTTCCTATTTTTATTACCGTTCTGTCCAGCGTAATACACCGTAGAACCTGTCGTTTTAGTCGGCTCGAGCTTGTCCTTTCTCTCTGCCTTTAGATTTTTGTTTTGTTTATCTTTGCATCAAATTTATATTTTTGAATATGACAATCTGGATTTTCTTTTTAGAATTTAAGTCAATCCTCTATTCATCAAATAGATTCACCCCGATTAAATATAAAGCTGCAATCACAATTCCCCAGATCACGCCCAACAAATGTGCTTCGACCAAAACTGGACTTCCGATCAGTTCAGCCGTAGCACTCTCACCAAAGGTATTTTCCCAAATCAGTTTGCCTAAAATGAGAAACAACACCAAACTCGCAAACATCCGCTCTTTACGGTATAGCAAATGGACAATGGCTATGGCAGTGAACATTCCATGCAGCACACCAGACAGCCCTGCATAGGCTTCAATATCCCCCAAAAAATAATAAAAACTCAAACTAATCAGCGGCGGTAAAATCAGCAATAACGCCACAAAATGCCAGACACGGGCCCGTGGAAAAATAAAAGGCAAACACATAAAAGCCAGCATATTGAGTGCAAAATGAATCCATCCCACATGTACCCAATGCGCGGTCCACAAGCGCCAAATTTCAGGAAAAATATCCACTCGCCAATAAATAAATTGATCTTTAAAAATCTGTAGGCATGCCGAGATCGACACGACAAATGCAATCAAAATGATTTTTCGATTCAGAAATTGATCATGCATCACATGTCCTTATCGTGTTGCTCATTTATTTATTGTTATTTTTTCTGCCCTTCGGCTCAGTTTAAAATTGGTTAACTTTCACTAAACAACTCATCTAGCTCAGAACGGTCTTCTTTTTCATCCCAGAAGTGCGCCATACCACCATCCCCAGTTCGTGTCCCAGTATGTTCAGTCCAATAACGATCCGAAATCCCTTGAACCATACTCGAGGCCATACTATCAATCAGTTTAAATTGTGGATTGCTCTGTTTTTCATCACTATAAGAAGCCGCATAACTTTTCAATGCATCACGAATCTTGGCATCGTCACCACTGGCTTGAGCCGCTACAGCATACATTGCATGAGATAAACGAACCCCTTTTTGCTCTCCAATTTGCATCGATTGTTTCAAGGTCTGATATGGATCAGGTTTACCTTCACCCGCACCTGGCAATAAGGTCCAAATCACCGCACGTGTTGCATTCGGTGCACCCCAAAACTTTTCATTGTCTAGACACACCATCCCACGTTCAACAATAGCCGCAATGTCTTTAGGAACATTGACTGCACCACCTGAGTTAATATCATTGGTCATGGCTTGTAAACCACTCAACATCCCCAGCATATATACAGTTTGATCCAAATCGCTGTTCATTTTTGGACAGCCTTCGCCCAATGGTTTCTTATATTTCTTTTCCCAGCGGTTTTGAAAAAGTTGATAGCCAGTATATTGACGTTGTGCTGCAGTCGTCGCCCAACGCTTTTGTTCAATTCGAGCATCCTGTGCTTCAGAAACATTGCCTGCTTTCGAGGCACGCAAATAACGTAACTCTGCCTCAAGCGCCTGATTCTCCGCACAAATACCTGATGCTGAATACAGTAAAACTGCCACACGCGTTGGATCTGCTCCCATATCTTTGGTCGACATAATCGCTGGAGTCAAAGCATTGCCTGAGTTACACACCATCTCAGCATCTTCCATGGCTAAGATAGGCGGCACAATATGTTTTTCACTAAACCCGAGCGCAACATTGGCGCCTGTTTTAACCACTTGTGAACAACCCGAAAATAATAAACTTGTAAGCGCTACAACAGCCACACCTTGGCCTATTTTTTGGACTTGCGACATTTTCCTGTCCTCTATTTGTATAATTGTATGTGTCCATGCTGACAAACATAGCAGAAGCATTTTCCGAAGAAAAGAGTATTTACTCTAAATCAGACCACTACTCTGCCATGAAATAAAAAGCGGAAAATTGACTAAAATGACGCCTCAACTTTTTTTTAGGCAAAAAAAAGTAGCATAGCGACGGTTCGGCACATGCTACTTATCAACTGGGAAGCCTAGCTAGGCTTTGTTTGGTGCAAATCGTTCCTTCAGCACAGTTCCTAATCGTCCTATAACAATCGCTAACACAATTGCTACCACGAGAAACATCCAAGTTGGGATCATCATACGATTTTCCTTGTTTGCTGTTGGTGATTTGAATGTACATTTTAAGATCAAAAAACTGTAGGAAAGTTGTCTGACAATCCAAAAAAGCACATCAGTTTCTTCAGATATGTCAGACAACAGAAAATGAGATATGGTTATATTTAGTATTTTTCAATAGTTTAGATGGATATTACGAATTAAAATTGTCCAACAATTATTGCATTTTAGTGAGTATTTTCAGGGCTTTCCATTGCGTGATGGGTAACTGATCACACCAAACCAACATCGGTTTTGCTCTAAAGTGTTGAAAATAAATCACAATATAAGCACGATGATCCACAATATGGCTGATCTGTACCCGTTGCACATTGGTTTGTTTCTGAAGTGACAAAGACCAATCACGGCCATCTAAATGCTGAAGCTGAAAATGTTGCGGCCCACGTAGAAAAAACAAATACAGCACAAAGCCTGCAACCAAAGTGATCAGCCACAGTCCAAAAGGAAGTAGCTGATACAAGACCAGCATCAGAACGGCATAAATCGACAACTGAAACACATAAGCCAAACGGCTGGGTTTAAGTTGAAAATGACGATGTTCCATTGCACTTATCCGTGTACATAATGCTTTAATTTTTGAATCAAGGTTTTCATTTCAGGGCGTGGTGGTTCAGAAACTTCCATAAACCAATCCAGCAAATCTGGATCTTCCTGTTCAACCAATGCCGCAAACATGGCCTTTTCCGCAGGATCTGCCTGAAGATAATAATTTTTCACATAAGGGTCAAAGTACACATCAATTTCTTTTAAACCACGACGTGCACGATAGATTACTTTACGCTCTTCTAAGCTCATTTCTTCAGTCATTATATTCCCCAAATTAATTGAAACGGCTTAGTTTAACCGATCACACCGCCCTCGCCACTAGTTAAATGTCGCAATTTTAACAACTGGCAAAACTCATCAAAAAATCAAATAGATTTGAGCATTCAGTCCATTGTCGCATGTCCTGCTTTTCACTACTCTCTTAGCAAAATAACAACATCAGGATGAGCTTCCATGCAATCAGGCGCAATTCGCCCTTTAAACAATATGCTGCCGCGTAACTTATTTAATGCTGAACATGAAGCATTTCGAGAAACTGTGCGGAAGTTTTATGCTAAAGAAGTCGTTCCAAATATTGAAAAATATGAACAACAGCAACATGTCGATCGTGAACTATGGAATAAAGCAGGTGCCATGGGGCTACTGTGTGCCACCATGCCTGAAGCTTATGGTGGTTCGGGTGTAGACCGCTTGTACAGTATGATTTTGATTGAGGAACAAGCCTATGCCATGGATTCCTCGACAGGTTTTTCATTACACTCTGACATTGTCGCGAACTATATCAATAACTTTGGCAGTGAAGCACAAAAATACTATTGGTTAACACGGATGGCTTCGGGTGAAACCGTCACAGCCATTGCGATGACTGAACCTGGCACAGGCTCAGACTTGCAAGCGGTACGAACAACGGCTGTTTTAGACGGGGATGACTATATTATCAATGGCTCCAAAATCTTCATTACCAACGGCTATCTCTGCGATATGGCGATTGTGGTCTGCAAGACAGGCGACAGCGAAAAGGGTTCAGCCAATCTCTCATTAATCATCGTTGAAACTGATCGTGCGGGCTTCAGTAAAGGTAAACCCCTCAATAAAATTGGAATGAAAGGACAAGATACCTGCGAATTGTTTTTTGATCATGTCCGAGTCCCCAAAGAAAATTTGCTGGGTATGGAAGGCATGGGCTTTATGATGCTGATGAAAGAACTGGCTTGGGAGCGCATGTTGGTGGCCATTATCTGCCAAGCGGGTGCTGAAGCAGCACTGGCGCATACTGTTCAGTACACCAAAGAGCGTAAAGCTTTTGGAAAAACAGTTTCAAGCTTTCAAAATACCCGTTTTAAACTAGCAGAGTTACGTACAGAAATCGATTTTTGCCGCGCTTACCTCGACCGTTGTATGCAATTGCAACTGGAAGAGAGTCTCGGCATTGATGCCGCAGCGGCTGCCAAATATAAAATTTCCGAGATGTTTTCTAAAGTTGTCGATGAATGTCTACAACTGCATGGCGGCTATGGCTATATGCTGGAATACCCGATTGCACGGGCTTATCTAGATAATCGTGCCAATCGCATTTATGCAGGAACCAATGAAATTATGAAAGAGTTAATTTCCCGTTCACTCTAAGATCAAAAAGCCCCTCTTTCGATGGGCTTTTACTTTTAACAATGTACTTGATGAAACTCCGCAATCAAGGCAACCACCAACTCTGGCTGCTCTTTATGTGGCATATGATGTAGACCTTCTAAAATGTGCAGTTCAGCCTGTCCAGACACCCCCTTCAAAAATCTGCTGGGGTTGTGCCGTACTGCCGTATTCATCCAGTTCACCATGAATAACCAACGTTGGACAACACACGCCATCAATCACTCTGGCCAAATTCCAATCTTGAAAAGCGGGCGATAGCCATGTTTCAGTCCATGCATCAAGTACCCACTGCGCCTTTTCAGGGTGATATTTCTCTAAACGTTCCATTTGTCCCGCTTGTTGAAAACCAACTTTTGCTTCACTTATACCCGCCAGTGTTAGCGCTTCAACCGTATATTGTGCAGAGATTGAAATTAATCCTTGGCAACGCTCTGGATACGCCGCAGCAATCGCAACAGACATCCCCCCACCCACGCTATGCCCTAGGATCACAAAATTCTGGATCGAAAAATAATCCAATACAGCTTTAAAGGTCTGTTCTGCTTCAGTGATAACGAAACTATATGCCAGTGGCTGCTTACTCGCATCGGATAAACCAAAACCCAATCGATCATAGGCATAGACCACGCGCGCGGTCGCTTGTGCCAGTTGAGCAGGAAAATCCCGCCACAAAGCCACACAACCTAATGAATCGTGCATTAAAATAATCGGGGCTAAAGCATGATCTGCTGCATCAGTGTGCCATTTTTTGGCATGAATCATATTTGATGCAGATGGGACTTGGTAGCTTTGTTCTAAGATATTCAAAATATTCCCTATTCATTATCTTTTAAGTTTTAAAAATCATCTACCAGTCCTACAGTTTAAGAAAGTAAAAACAAAACATCCTAAAGTCACTTCCTTAAAAAAAGGAGCATTACGCTCCTTTTAAAATCAACTACTCAGCTTAAGACACCAGTTTAGGCTTCTGGTTCAATGCTGCATCACGTTTAGCAAATTTCAGGACTCCATCCTCAAAAGAAGCACTTTTCAATGTCTTACGATCCGCAAGATAATTATTGCTGACTTTCCATGGTGCATGTTTACCCTGTTTTGGCATTACATTAGCGGCACGTGCAATATAACCCGAACTCAAACTACCCATAACCGTATCATCCATGAGCTCTGTCGCATCCCCCTGCGGGATTACTTCTACCCACTGCTTTTGATCCATATAGTTGAGTAAACGACAAATATATTCAGCAGCAATATCCACTTTCAAGGTCCATGACGCATTAATATAGCCAATAATCATCGCCATATTCGGTACATCACTCACCATCACGCCCTGATACAGCATATGTTTAGAGGTATCTAACGGTTTGCCATCAATGGTTGCTTGTATACCACCCAAGATTTGAATTTCTAGACCTGTGGCTGAGACGACAATATCGGCCTCTAAATGCTGACCAGACTTTAATTGAAGACCGCTTTCGGTAAAGCGCTCAATCTGATCTGTTTCAACACTGGCTTGACCTGAACGAAGAATTTTAAATAAATCACCATCTGGCACCACACATAAACGTTGATCCCAAGGATTATATTCTGGGGTGAAGTGTTTCATGTCCACTTTACCTTTGAGCTGCATCTTAATCGACTGGAGCAGCAGTCGGCGTAGCAATTTCGGTTGCTTCTGCGCGAGTGCATAAATCCCGCGTTGCATCCCAATATTACGTGCACGAGTCAGTTTATAAGCCACATCTTCCGGCAACACTTTACGCATTTTGTCATACACAAAATCAATCGATGGTACCGAAGCAATATAGGTTGGAGAGCGTTGTAGCATAGTGACATGCGCCGCCCCACCTTTGGCCATCGCAGGCACCAGTGTAATTGCTGTCGCACCACTACCAATAATGACGACTTTTTTACCTGTATAATCTAATTTTTCAGGCCAAAACTGTGGATTTACAAACTCGCCTTTAAATACTTCTTTATTTGGAAAATCAGGTTGGTAGCCTTGGTCGTAGTTATAATAGCCTGTACAGCCAAACACAAAATTTGCAATCCAGTTTTCTTTTTTGCCTTTTGCATTCTCAATCACTATCTGCCACTTTTTCTGAGCAGAATCATAATTGGCGCTAAGTACTCGATGTTTAAAATGAATTTTTTCTTTGAGTTTCTGTTCATCAATGACTTCCGCTAAATAGCCCTTAATCGAAGAACCATCTGCCAAAACGCTGGCTTGTTGCCACGGTTTAAAATTAAAACCAAAGGTCGACATATCTGAATCAGAACGAATACCTGGGTATTTAAACAAATCCCATGTTCCACCAAAGCTGTCACGACGTTCAATAATTTCAAACGAACGTTGTGGACAATGCTTGGTTAAATGTGCCGCAAGGCCAATGCCTGAAATACCTGCACCTACAATGAGCAGATCGACGTGCTTATCCATGTTATTTTTATCCTGTCTTATATTCTGTTCTTATTAAACCATAAAACTGACAATACACAATGTCAAGTTTAAGCAGATCTTTCGTAAAATATGTCACTACAGGCCAAAATACAAAGATTGTCGAACAAAAACCCATAAAAAAAGACCAGTGAAACACTGGTCTTTTTCTAAGAACAACTGAATAGTTCTACGAAATTATTTAACTTCGCGATCTACTAGTTCAACGTAAGCCATCGGCGCAGCATCACCTGCACGGAAGCCCGCTTTAAGAACACGTAGATAACCGCCGTTACGTTCTTTGTAACGAGGGCCAAGAACGGTAAATAATTTACCAACAGTTGCTGCTGAACGAGTACGAGCAAACGCTAAGCGACGGTTTGCAACAGTATCGTTTTTAGCTAAAGTGATTAAAGGCTCAGCTACACGACGTAACTCTTTTGCTTTAGGCACAGTTGTTTTGATCAACTCGTGCTCAAACAAAGAGTTAGCCATGTTTTGAAACATCGCTTTACGATGGCTGCTTGTACGGCCTAATTTCACACCACTATTACGATGACGCATGGTGATAGTCCTACTTAATTAACGGCTACGATAGGCGAAACGATCGTCCATACGGAGACTAGCTGGTGGCCAGTTCTCTAAACGCATGCCGAGTTGTAAGCCTTTTGAAGCCAGAACATCTTTGATCTCAGTAAGCGATTTTTTACCAAGGTTAGGAGTTTTGAGTAACTCAACCTCAGTGCGCTGTACAAGATCACCAATGTAGTAAATGTTTTCTGCTTTCAAACAGTTAGCAGAACGAACAGTAAGCTCTAGATCATCTACTGGACGAAGCAAAATCGGATCAACTTCTTCACGAGGTTCTTGAGCAACAGGAGCTTGATCTTTCTGAAGGTCAACAAAAATTGCAATTTGTTGTTGCAAGATTGTTGCCGCTTTGCGGATCGCTTCTTCAGGATCAACTGTACCGTTGGTCTCAAGATCAATGACCAATTTATCAAGGTCTGTACGTTGTTCTACACGAGCGTTTTCCACTGTGTAAGACACACGTTTGATTGGGCTATAAGAAGCATCTAACTGTAAGCGACCTACAGGGCGAGTTTCGCCTTCTGGGAAACGCGAGTCAGAAGTTTCATAACCACGACCTTGAGAAACTTTCAAGCGCATTTTTAATGAGCCTGAAGCACTTAAAGTACCGATCAAATGTTCAGGGTTAACCACTTCAACATTATGAGGTAAACGAAGGTCAGCGGCAGTTACGTCGCCAGGACCTTGTTTCTCTAATGTCAAATAAGCTTCATTTTGATCGAACAGCTTAATAGACAATCCTTTTAGGTTCAGCAAGAGCTCGACGATGTCCTGCTGCAAGCCTTCCAAAGTACTGTACTCGTGCTCGACACCTTCAATCTCAACTTCAACCACAGCAGCGCCAGGTAAAGAAGAAAGAAGGATGCGACGTAAAGCATTGCCCAGAGTATGACCAAAGCCACGCTCTAAGGGTTCTAGAATAACTTTTGCCGAGGTCCCGCTAACCGCTTCGACCTTGATCGCTTGCGGAGTTAGAAACTCATTTGCAGTACGCGTCATATTGCTACCTCAAGGATTATTTAGAATACAATTCTACAATCAAGCTTTCGTTGATTTCAGCAGGTAAATCTGAACGATCTGGTGCAGCTTTAAACGTACCTTCCAACTTAGAATGGTCAATTTCCATCCAAGAAGGAATACCACGTTGTGCAGCTAATTCAACTGCGTTTTTGATACGCAATTGTTGTTTAGCACCTTCATGCACAGCAATTACATCACCAGCTTTAACTTGGATAGACGCGATGTTAACACGACGGCCATTCAAAGTGATCGAGCGGTGAGATACAAGCTGACGAGCTTCTGCACGTGTAGAACCAAAACCCATGCGATAAACGACGTTATCAAGACGGCTTTCAAGCAGTTTCAACAAGTTTTCACCAGTTGCGCCTTTCACACGAGCAGCTTCTTTATAGTAATTACTAAATTGACGCTCTAAAACACCGTACATACGACGTACTTTTTGTTTTTCACGTAATTGTAGTGAGTACTCAGATTGTTTGCCACCACGCGCTCCGCCATGTTGGCCAGGAGCTTTAGCAGCTTTTTTAGTTTTGACGTCAAATGGTTTAACGCCAGATTTTAATTGCAGGTCTGTCCCTTCGCGGCGAGAGAGTTTGCATTTTGGACCAATATAACGAGCCATGAATGTTTCTCCTTACACGCGACGTTTTTTAGGTGGACGGCAACCGTTGTGCGGGATTGGCGTCACATCGGTAATGCTGTTAATTTTATAACCCACTGCACCTAAAGCACGAACCGCAGATTCACGACCAGGACCAGGACCTTTTACAAGGACGTCCAAGTTTTTCAAACCGTAGTCTAAAGCAGCTTTACCAGCAACTTCAGCAGCTACCTGAGCAGCAAACGGAGTTGATTTACGTGATCCACGGAAGCCTTGTCCACCAGAGGTAGCCCAAGCCAGTGCATTACCTTGACGATCGGTAATAGTCACAATGGTGTTATTAAAAGAAGCGTGAATGTGTGCAACACCTTCAGAGACGGTACGAGTGACCTTCTTGCGTGTGCGAGTATCTTTAGCCATCTTTTAGCTTCCAGAAATCTTATTTCTTAATAGGTTTGCGCGGACCTTTACGGGTACGTGCGTTAGTTTTGGTGCGTTGTCCACGGACAGGCAAGCTGCGACGATGACGAAGACCGCGGTAGCAGCCTAAATCCATTAAACGTTTAATGTTCATGGAAATTTCGCGACGTAAATCACCTTCGGTCGGAACCTTAGCAACTTCTGCACGAATCGCATCAAGCTGAGCGTCATCTAATTCACGGATCTTTGTAGTCGGCGCGATACCAACAGCAGCCAAGATATTCTTAGCAGTGTGGCGACCTACACCAAAGATGTACGTTAGAGAGATAACAGCATGCTTGTTATCCGGAATGTTTACACCGGCAATACGAGCCATTCAATTTTCTCCAAAAAGGCAGTTAAGACAATCAACCGCCCCACAAAAATCTTGAGGGGCGGATAATAACCTAATTAGCCTACTGAAATCAACAGGTCTTGATCAGATTAACCTTGACGCTGCTTATGACGAGGTTCTGCGCTACAAATTACGCGAATAACCCCATTACGACGGATAACTTTACAGCTACCACAAATTTTCTTTACAGAAGCTTGTACTTTCATGATGAAACCTCAAGTGCGCTTATCCCTTAGGATGAGCAGTCGTTTTTCTCATTAACGTTTGATTATCGTACTGATGCGAGGTGAGATGTGCTTGTAGCTGAGCCATAAAGTCCATCACTACCACCACAACAATAAGCAAAGATGTTCCACCTAAAGAGAATGGAATACCAAATGAGCTTTGTAAAATCATCGGCATTAAGCAAATGATGGTGATATAAATCGCGCCAATAAATGTCAAACGGTTAAGAATATGATCTAAGTAACGAGCAGTTTGCTCACCTGGACGAATACCAGGTACATAAGCCCCGCTGCGTTTCAAGTTTTCCGATACTTCTTTCGGGCTAAATACAAGCGCTGTATAAAAGTAACAGAAAAAGATAATTAACGCACCAAAGAGCACCAAATACAACGGCTGACCAGGCGAAAGCACCAATGCCAAATCTTGCAAACTACGTTTGATAATACCCGCATTCGGATCTGCACTACCCACCCATTGCCCTAAGCTCGCAGGGAACAAAAGCAATGAACTTGCGAAAATCGCAGGGATCACACCCGCCATATTAATTTTCAATGGCAAATGCGACTGTTGTGCAGTAAATACACGACGTCCTTGTTGTTTTTGAGCATAGTTTACTGGAATACGACGTTGCGCCTTCTCAATAAACACAATTGCAGCTAATACAGCCAGAGACAACACGCCAAAAATCACCAAGCCAATTAGACTGGTTTGACCATTATCTACTGATGATATTGATTGCAGAATTAAATTCGGCAAACCTGCAACGATACCGGCGAAGATGATCATGGAAATACCATTACCCACCCCACGTTCAGTAATTTGCTCACCTAACCACATCAAGAACATTGTACCTGCAACCAAAGAGGTTACAGCTGGTACGTAGAAAGCCAGACCTGCAGTTAAGGTAATCCCTTGACTGATCAGACCAGCACACATCCCAATTGCCTGCACGAGTGCAAGGAACAATGTACCCTGTCGCGTATATTGATTAATCTTACGCTTGCCTTGTTCGCCTTCTTTCTTTAAAGCTTCCAGCGAAGGAATAACTGTAGACATTAACTGCACGATAATCGATGCAGAAATGTACGGCATAATCCCAAGAGCAAGAATGGACATACGCTCTAATGCACCACCTGAAAACATGTTAAACAAACCAAGGATCGTGCCTTGGTTTGCATTAAAAAGATTTTCAAGTGCGGCATTATTAATGCCTGGTACTGGAATATGTGCTCCTAGTCGAAAAACCAATAATGCACCGATGAGAAACATCATGCGGCGAATAATTTCACGGTATTTCACATGAAATGGCTGGCCTTTCATCATATTGACATGACCTGAAGAACTAGGAGACATAGACACTAGCGATTACTCCTCGACTTTACCGCCAGCAGCTTCAACAGCAGCTTTAGCGCCTTTAGTCACAGCAACACCTTGAACAGTGAATGCACGAGTAATTTCACCAGAAAGTACGATACGAGCACGTAACATATCCTTACGTACAACGTTTGCAGCTTTTAAAGTTTCTAGGCTAACGATGTCGCCTTCCACTTTAGTAAGCTCAGATAAACGTACTTCAGCAGTTTTCAAAGCGATTTGGCTAGTGAAACCGAATTTAGGTAAACGACGATATAACGCAGTTTGACCACCTTCAAAGCCTGGACGAGTACCACCGCTCTTACGTGAATTCTGACCTTTGACACCACGGCCACCAGTCTTACCAACGCCAGAACCGATACCACGGCCTAGACGACGATTTTCACGTTTTGCACCTTCAGCAGGTGCAAGCTCATTTAAACGCAGAGTCATGGCTTATTCCTCTACACTAACCATATAGTAGACTTGGTTGATCATACCACGGTTAGAAGGCGTATCTTGCACTTCTACAGTATGACCAATACGACGCAGACCTAAACCTTGTAGGCTAAGCTTGTGATTTTTCAAGCGATGCGCAGAAGATTTAGTCTGGGTAACTTTAATCGTTTTCATGATTGATTACCCTTGAATTTGTTCTACTGTAAGACCACGTTTCGCAGCAACCTTCTCAGGAGAAGTCATATCACGCAGACCGTTAAAAGTCGCGTTTACTACGTTTGCAGCGTTAGTAGAACCATAACATTTTGTTAATACGTTACGTACGCCCACAGCTTCTAGAACTGCACGCATAGCACCACCAGCGATTACACCAGTACCTTCAGAAGCAGGCTGCATGTAAACACGGCTTGCACCGTGACGCGCGTTAATAGGGTGCTGTACAGTACCGTTAACAAGGTCAACAGTAATCATGTTGCGACGAGCAGCTTCAAGTGCTTTAGAAATAGCAGCTGGAACTTCACGTGCTTTACCACGACCAAAACCTACACGACCATTACCATCACCAACCACAGTCAATGCTGTGAAAGAGAAGATACGACCACCCTTAACAACTTTGGCTACACGATCAACGGCAACCAGCTTTTCAACAAGACCTTCGTTTTGTTCAACTTTAGCCATGATTAGAACTCCAAGCCGTTTTCACGAGCAGCATCAGCCAAGGCTTTGATACGACCATGATATTTGAAACCAGAACGGTCAAATGCAACTTTAGTAACACCAGCTGCTTTAGCGCGTTCTGCGATTAAAGCACCTACTTTAGTAGCTGCTTCAACGTTACCAGTTGTGCCAGCACGTAAAGTAGCATCTAAAGTTGAAGCTTGCGCTAAAACTTTGCCACCATCTGCTGAAATAACTTGAGCGTAGATGTGACGCGGAGTGCGGTTTACACACAAACGAGTCGCACCCAACGCACGGATGTGCAAGCGTGTGCTTTTCGCACGACGCAAACGGGATTGTTTCTTTTCGTTCATAAGAACCTCGCGCCTTATTTCTTCTTAGCTTCTTTACGAAGTACAACTTCGTCAGAATAACGAACACCTTTACCTTTATAAGGCTCTGGTGGACGGTAACCACGGATATCTGCAGCAACCTGACCTAAACGTGCTTTATCAGCAGATTTAAGAACAATTTCAGTTGCGGTAGGAGTTTCAGCAGTTACACCTTCAGGAAGCGTATAGTCGATCGGGTGAGAGAAACCAAGGTTAAGGTTAACAATATTACCTTTAACCGCAGCTTTATAACCAACACCGATAAGTTGTAACTTACGTTCGAAGCCTTCGCTCACACCTTTTACAAGGTTGTTAAGCACAGCGCGAGCAGTACCAGCTTGCATCCAAGCGTCTTTCGACTCAGCTTTTGGAGCAATCGCTAAAATACCGTCTTCCTGTTTAAGCTCGACCAGCGCATGCAGGGTGAAAGACAAAGTACCTTTGCTACCTTTCACTTCGACCTGCCGGCCGTTCTGAGTAACTGTTACACCGTTAGGTACAGTTACTGGGGCTTTAGCCACACGAGACATGAGGAATCACCTATTAAGAAACAAAAGCAATAACTTCACCACCGATACCTGCAGCACGTGCAGCGCGATCAGTCATGATGCCTTTGCTTGTAGAAACAATTGCAATACCTAAACCTTGCTTAACGCTCGGAAGTGCATCTTTACCGCGATACTGACGTAGACCTGGACGGCTTACGCGTTTCACAGTTTCGATAACTGGTTTGCCTTCGAAATACTTTAAAGTCAAAGTAAGAGTTGCTTTGCCTTCAGCATCAGCAACTTCTACGTTTGAAATGTAACCTTCTTGTTGAAGAACGTTTGCAATAGCAACCTTCAACTTAGAGTTAGGCATAGAAACGGTTTGTTTCTTTGCCATTTGCGCGTTACGAACACGAGTTAACATGTCGGCAACGGTATCTTGCATACTCATCTATAGCGCTCCTTACCAGCTTGCCTTAACAACGCCCGGTACATCACCTTGCATTACTGTATCGCGTAATTTGTTACGGCTTAAACCGAACTTACGGAAGTAACCATGAGGACGACCAGTTAAACCACAACGGTTACGTAAACGTACTGGAGACGCATTACGTGGTAATGCTTGGAATTTCATCATCGCTTCGAAACGCTCTTCGTCGCTAGCATTTACGTTTGCAATAACAGCTTTTAATTCAGCACGTTTTGCAGCGTATTTAGCAACAGTAGCTTCGCGTTTCAATTCGCGATTAATCATACTTTTCTTAGCCATATCGACCTCTTATTTGAACGGGAAGCCGAATGCACGCATAAGCGCACGGCCTTCGTCATCGGTGCGAGCAGTCGTAGTGATGGTAATATCCATACCACGAATACGATCAATCTTATCAAAATCGATTTCAGGGAACATGATTTGTTCCTTAAGACCCATTGAGTAGTTTCCGCGACCGTCAAATGATTTCGCAGAGAAACCACGGAAGTCACGGATACGAGGGATCGCAATCGAGATTAGACGGTCTAAGAATTCGTACATACGTTCGCCGCGTAAAGTAACTTTACAACCAATCGGCCAACCATCACGGATTTTGAAACCAGCGATTGATTTGCGAGCTAACGTAAGAACTGGTTTTTGACCAGCGATAGCTTGCATATCAGCAAGAGCACCATCAAGGAGTTTTTTGTCAGCAGCAGCTGCGCCAACACCCATGTTGATCGTGATTTTAGTAATGCGAGGAATATCCATCACATTTTTAACGGCTAAAGTCTCTTGTAATTGAGCCTTAAGTTCGTCGTTGTAACGCGTTTTAAGTCTGGCCATTGCCTTTTCAACCTATTACTTCGCTACCGCCACTGATTCACCATTTGACTTGTAAACGCGAGTTTTCACGCCTTCAGTCACTTGGTAACCAACACGGTCAGCCTTTTGGGTTGTAGCATTAAAAATTGCCACGTTAGAGATATGAAGCGAAGCTTCTTGTGTAACTACAGCGCCTTCAGCACCTGTTGCACGGTTCGGCTTTTGATGCTTCTTAACCAAGTTAAGGCCTTCAACCATAACACGGTCATTTGAAACAGACAGAACAGTACCCTGTTTGCCTTTTTCTTTACCTGCGATCACAATAACTTGATCGCCTTTTTTAATCTTAGCCATGATTGCCTCTTATAGAACTTCAGGAGCCAGTGAAATAATTTTCATGAACTGTTCAGTACGAAGTTCACGAGTCACTGGTCCGAAAATACGAGTTGCAATCGGCGCTTTGTTGTTGTTCAAAATAACAGCAGCGTTATCGTCGAAACGAATCACTGAACCGTCTGGACGACGGATACCGAATTTTGTACGAACTACAACAGCATTCATCACGTCACCTTTTTTAACACGTGCGCGTGGAATAGCTTCTTTTACAGTAACTTTAATAATGTCGCCAACAGAAGCATAACGACGGTGTGAACCACCAAGTACTTTAATACATTGTACGCGGCGAGCACCACTATTGTCTGCTACGTCTAGCATACTTTCGGTTTGAATCATTGCCCTACTCCAAAACCGAGCATCACCGGTCACAATTTCGAAAGGCTCAAAGAGTACTCGAAATTAACCGATGATGCAACAGATACGTCTAATTACTCAGCAGCAGCTTCAACAACTTCAACTAGAGTCCAAGACTTAGTTTTAGAAATTGGGCGGCTTTCTTTGATAGTCACAACGTCGCCAGTTTTAGCTGTGTTGTTCTCATCGTGAGCATGTAATTTAGTTGAACGGCGGATTGATTTGCCATACAACGGGTGTTGAACGCGGCGTTCGATAAGTACAACAATAGACTTGTCCATTTTGTCGCTTACTACTTTGCCGGTTAACGTGCGAACTGTTTGTTCACTCATTGTCCGTTCCCCTGTTTTTCGGTAAGGAGTGTCTTAATACGAGCAATTGTCTTACGAGTAAGTGCAACTTCGTGCGATTTACCCAATTGACCAGTTGCTTTTGCCATACGAAGACGGAATTGGTTAAGCTGTTGCTCATCAAGCAAAGCTGTCAACTCTTCTACCGACTTTTCACGTAGATCTTTAGTTTTCATTACATTACCGTCCGAGTCACGATAGTGGTTTTAAACGGAAGTTTAGCAGCTGCAAGCGTAAACGCTTCGCGAGCCAATTCTTCGTTAACACCATCAATTTCGTACAAGACTTTACCTGGTTTGATTTGACAAACCCAGTATTCCACAGAACCTTTACCTTTACCCATACGCACTTCAAGAGGCTTAGAAGTAATTGGCTTGTCTGGGAAAACACGGATAAAGATCTTACCACCACGTTTAATACGACGGCTGATTGTACGACGCGCTGCTTCAATTTGACGAGCAGTCATTTGACCACGCTCAACAGATTTAAGTGCGATTGTACCAAAAGATACCGAGCTACCGCGGTGAGCTAGACCAGTGTTACGGCCTTTCTGCACTTTACGGAATTTAGTACGTTTAGGTTGTAACATGGATTATTCTCCTTTTTCAGCAGAACGATCATTGCGACGACCACGACGCTCTTGACCTTCACCACGACCACGACCGCGTTTAGCTGGACGTTCTTCAGCTGGAGCTGGGTTCATGACTTGTTTCATGCCACCCAAGATCTCACCACGGAAGATCCAAACTTTAACACCAATCGTACCGTAAGTCGTTTCAGCACGCATAGTTGAATAATCGATGTCTGCACGAAGTGTATGCAAAGGTACGCGACCTTCACGATACCACTCAGTACGAGCAATCTCAGCACCACCTAAACGGCCTGATACTTCAACTTTAATACCTTTAGCACCAGCACGCATTGTGTTTTGAACCGCACGCTTCATAGCACGACGGAACATTACACGCTTTTCCAATTGAGAAGCGATAGCTTCAGCAACTAAACGAGCGTCTAAGTCTGGGCGATCGATTTCATTGATACTTACTTGCGCTGGAATACCCATAATTTGAGTAAGTTCACGCTGTAGTTTCTCAATGTCTTCGCCTTTTTTACCGATAACGATACCAGGACGTGCAGTGCTAATAGTTACTTTAGCAGCGCCCGTAGGACGTTCGATAAGAATATTGCTGATCATTGCATTCTTAAGTTTTTTAGTTAAAAACTCACGAACTTGAAGATCTTTAAGCAAGTATTCAGCGTATTGTTTCGGACTCGCATACCAGTTGGCGTTATGACGTTTTACAACACCAAGGCGGATACCGATTGGATGAACCTTCTGACCCATATCAAACCCCTACCTTAACGGTAATGTGACAAGTACGCTTAGTAATACGATCTGCACGGCCTTTAGCACGCGGCATAATACGTTTAAGGCTAGTGCCTTCGTCAACGTAAATCGTAGTAACCTTAAGGTCGTCTACATCTAAACTGTTATTGTGTTCAGCGTTTGCAATTGCAGATTCCAATGCTTTTTTAACCAAAACCGCAGCTTTTTTGTTGCTGAAGTTGAGAATATTAAGCGCGTGAGCAACAGATTTGCCACGGATTAGGTCTGCAACCAAACGAGTTTTTTGTGCCGAGATAGCGGCACCGCGTAATTTAGCAGTAACTTCCATCATAGCACCTTAACGTTTAGATTTCTTGTCAACACCGTGACCACGATAGGTACGAGTTGGCGCGAATTCACCAAGTTTGTGACCAACCATATGTTCAGATACGATCACTGGAACATGGTTACGGCCATTATGTACAGAAATTGTTAAACCAACAAAATCTGGGAGGATCATCGAACGACGCGACCAAGTTTTGATCGGCTTACGGTTATTAGCCGCGATAGCCGCTTCAACCTTAGCGAACAAGTGCGCATCGACGAATGGGCCTTTTTTCAGAGAACGAGGCATTGTCAGATTCCTTTACTTGTTACTTAACGCGACGGTCGCGAATAATCATCTTAGTCGTACGCTTATTGGTACGTGTCTTGTACCCTTTAGCTTTTTGACCCCATGGGCTTACAGGTTGAATACCTTTGCTACGACCTTCACCACCACCGTGCGGGTGATCTACTGGGTTCATCGCCATACCACGAACGGTAGGACGAACGCCACGCCAGCGTGCTGCACCTGCTTTACCAAGTGAACGAAGGTTGCTTTCTTGGTTAGAAACTTCACCAAGAACTGCACGGCACTCAACGTGAATTTTACGCATTTCACCAGAACGTAAACGAACGATAGCGTAAGAACCGTCACGACCCAACAACTGAACTGAAGTACCAGCAGAACGAGCTAATTGCGCGCCTTTACCGATTTTAAGTTCGATGTTGTGAAGAGTAGAACCGATAGGCATGTTGCGAAGCGGTAAACAGTTACCTGGACGAATTGGAGCATCGTTACCAGATTGAACTTTATCGCCAGCGCGAAGGCCTTTAGGCGCGATGATGTAGCGACGCTCACCATCAGCATACAATACTAGTGCAATGTGTGCTGTACGGTTAGGATCGTATTCAATACGCTCTACAGTTGCAGGAATACCATCTTTGTTACGTTTAAAGTCAACTAGACGGTAGTGCTGCTTGTGACCGCCACCAACGTGACGAGTCGTGATGTGACCGTTGTTATTACGACCACCAGTACGTTTTTTAGCTTCAACCAACGGAGCATAAGGCGCACCTTTGTGAAGATGGTCGTGAACGACTTTCTCTACAAAGCGACGTCCAGGAGACGTTGGCTTACATTTTTGAATTGGCATAATTCTCGTCCTTATTCCGCTGCGCTTTCAGCGGTATCGCCCAAGTCAGCCATTTCAACATCTTGGCCAGCTTTCAGGGTGACGTATGCTTTTTTAACATCAGAACGACGTCCTAATGTTTTACCAAAGCGTTTAGTCTTACCTTTAGTGATCGTTGTGTTAACTTTAACAACTTGAACACCAAACAATTGCTCAACAGCTTTTTTGATTTCAAGTTTGTTTGCATCAAGTGCAACTTTGAAAACTTGAACACCAGCAGTTTCGCCTAAAACTTGTGCTTTTTCTGAGAATACAGGTCCTTGTAGGACTTGATAGATACGTTCGTTGTTCATCCGAGTTCTACCTCAATTTTCTTAGCAGCAGCTACAGACATAACAACTTTATCGAACGCAATCAAGCTAACAGGATCGATAGCAGCAGCATCAACCACATCAACGTGTGGAATGTTGCGCGCTGCAAGGTATAGATTCTCATCTACAGATTCTGTAACGATCAATGCACGAGTAGCATTCAAGTCGTTAAGTTTTGCAAGCAACTCTTTAGTTTTTGGAGCAGCAACAGCAAACTCTTCAACCAATACAAGACGATCTTGGCGAACAAGTTCAGCTAAGATACATTGCATTGCACCGCGATACATTTTGCGGTTAACTTTTTGAGACCAATCTTGTGGGCGAGCAGCAAAAGTTTTACCACCACCTACCCAGATTGGGCTACGAATAGAACCAGCACGAGCGCGACCAGTACCTTTTTGACGGAATGGCTTTTTGCCACCGCCAGAAACGTCTGCACGTGATTTCTGAGCTTTTGAACCTTGACGGCCACCAGCTAAATAAGCTGTAACAACCTGGTGTACAAGAGCTTCATTGAATTCACGACCGAACGCAACTTCTGATAATTCAACAGCAGAGCCGGAAACAGTATTTAAATTCACGTTATTTCCCCTCAGGCCTTGATCGTAGGACGAACAGTTACGTCACCACCAGTAGCGCCAGGAATTGCACCTTTCACTACTAAAACTGAACGTTCTGCGTCGATAGATACAATTTCTAGACCCTGTACAGTTACGCGTTCAGCACCTAAATGGCCAGCCATTTTTTTGCCTTTGAATACGCGACCAGGAGTCTGGTTTTGACCTGTAGAACCCAGAACACGGTGAGAAAGTGAGTTACCGTGAGTCGCATCTTGCGTACGGAAGTTCCAACGCTTAACACCACCTTGGAAACCTTTACCTTTCGACTGACCAGTTACGTCAACTACTTGACCAACTGTGAACATGTCTACACCGATAGTTCCACCAACTTCACGACCTTCAAGATCAGCTTCTGTTGCACGAAATTCTTGAACTAGACGACCAGCAGCAACACCCGCTTTCGCGAAGTGACCTTTCTGAGCGTTAGTTACGCGAGATTCGCGACGTTCACCAGTAGTGATTTGAATCGCTTGATAACCATCAGTTTCAAGCGTTTTGATTTGAGTGATGCGGTTAGGATCAACCTCAATCACTGTAACAGGCACAGAAACACCAGCATCTGTAAAGATACGTGTCATACCGCACTTGCGACCGACTAAACCAATAGCCATGTGCATAAACCTCTAAAAAAGCGGCCTAATTAACTTAGAGCGTTAATTAACCCGAAAGCCTTAACCCAATGCGATCTGAACATCAACACCAGCTGCAAGATCTAACTTCATCAATGCATCTACAGTTTTGTCTGTAGGTTGAACGATGTCGATCAAACGTTTATAAGTGCGGATCTCGTATTGGTCACGCGCATCTTTGTTAACGTGTGGTGATGTTAAAACGTTAAAACGTTCAATGCGTGTAGGCATTGGAATTGGACCACAAACTTGTGCGCCAGTACGTTTTGCTGTTTCTACGATTTCTTGAGCTGATTGATCAATTAAACGGTGATCAAAAGACTTCAAACGGATACGAATTCTCTGGTTAGACATACCAGTAAACTCCAAGCCAAATATATAAAGAATCACTCCTGACGCATCTCACCCCACTAAAAGGTAAGTGTCAAGAGCAGTGAAATATCACTAAGGTCATGATCGATGCCACGACTGTCACGATGTTAACTACTTTATTCGCAGTTAACCCCCTTTCATTAAAGGGTCGCTCATTATAGCCATTGTTTAATGCATAAGCAAATCCATTTTTGATTTTTTACAATATATTCAATTTGTTTGGATTATCAGTAGCTTAAAAAAGCATCAATAGACTGTTTGCCGCAATACATAATCAATTGCACTATTAAGAATTTGATTTCCCTCAATAAAATTTAATTTTGACGATTTTTTCAATTCAGTCTCAGTTGCCACGTATTGCCCCGCAAACTTATTCAGCTCGTCATCATTTTCTAAAAAGAGTGCCAAGGTTTCTGGCACGATCTCTGGGTGAAATTGAAAACCCAATACATTCTTTCCAATTTGGTACATTTGATTACGACAGACGGTATTTTCAGCCAAATGTACGGCACCTTTTGGAATTTCAAAGGTCTCGCTATGCCATTGCATCACATTAAACTGTTCAGGCAACTCAAAGCATTCTATTGGGACATGCTGGATTTTGCGTACTGTCGCCCAACCCAACTCCTGTTGTTCATTGCGACTGACCGCGGCACCGAGCGCATTGGCAATCAGTTGCCCGCCCAAGCATAAACCAATCGCAGGTTTTCCTGCGGCCAAGTAACGCCTTAACCAACGCTTCTCAATCTTCAACCATGGAAAATTCGCTTCATCATTCACACTCATGGTGCCCCCCATAATGATGAGTAAGTCAACATCCTCAACACTCGGTAAAGCTTCTATCTCTAAGGCTTGATCTATAGGTAAAGCAAAAAACTCGGTTGCACTGATCACTGCACCTTGTTGTTTTAAATATGTATAGCAACTGCCGAACCCTTCACCAGCAATATGCTGAAAATAATGTACTTTTAAATGCGACGTCATGCGCTTATGCCTTCTTTTTACTATCCTTATAGATGATTTAGCAAAATTGAAGCCAACTTTTTATTTTGCTTACCTTTATTCACATTTGTTCAATTTTCTCGCCTATTTAGAAACTTTCTCTTAAGCTAAAAACAATTTATCGCTTTATGATGAGTCGATTCGTGAAAAAAAATCCGCAAACTGCCTTGGTCCATGCACCAAGACAAGCGCCTCAGTACATTTCAACAATCCAACCTCCCCTGTATCGTGCATCGACGATTATTTTTAAAGATACCGATGCACTGTTTAATCGCCATTGGACCGATGACTATGACTATAGTTATGGCACCCATGGCACCCCCACCACATTTACGTTAGGCGATAACATTGCACAAATTGAGGGTGGAAAGTACTGCCTACTCGCACCAAGTGGTTTATCTGCCATCAACCTAGTGAACTCATGTTTTTTAAGCCATGGTGATGAAGTTTGGGTGGCAGATAATATTTACGGGCCAAACATGGAGCATCTTCGTAATCTAGAAAAACGCTATGGCATTGGTGTTCGTGTTTATAACCCTATTGATGTGTCCTCTTTCCAACCGACGGAAAAAGCAAAACTGATTTGGATAGAAGCCGCAGGGTCGGTCACACTGGAATTTCCAGATTTGGTCGGACTGGTGAAAAAGGCACAAGCCCATCATGTGCTCTCTGTTCTAGACAACACTTGGGGCGCAGGCCTTGCCTTTAATGCTTTTGATTTTAGTGATGAGCACTTAAGTGTAGATGTAACAGTACATGCTTTGACCAAGTACCCAAGTGGCGGCGGAGACATTTTAATGGGCTCAGTCGTGACACGCGAACGAGCTTTACATCATCAACTCTTTCGTACGCATGCCATTCAAGGCATTAGCGTTTCTGGGGATGATGTTGCTCAAGTCCAACGCAGTCTGGCATCAATGCGCATTCGGTATGCCGCACAGTCTGAAAGTGCGCTGCAACTCCTGGCATGGCTAAAACAACAACCGGAATTTGTGCAGGTCTTACACCCTGCTGACTCGAGTGCCGCGGGTCATTCATATTGGAAAGACATTTGTGTCGATCAACACAGTGCAGGTTTGGTCAGTGTCATTTTCAAGCCTGAATTTGATCTGCAGGATATTCGTCAGTTTTGTGATGCCCTGTCGCTCTTCAAACTCGGCTTTAGTTGGGGCGGTCCTGTCAGTTTGGTGATGCTGTATGACCTCAAAGACATGCGTGCACTTGAGCATACACATTTACAACAAGGTTTATTGGTTCGCTTTTGTATAGGACTAGAACATCCTGCCGATTTAATTCAAGATATAGAAAACGCACTAAAACAACTGAATAACCATCACAAAAAAATTGAATAGGAAGAAGTATGAGCACCCCGATCATCATTGCTAAGAAAACCACGAATACCCAACAAGATGTTGTTCTACACTCAAAGTTTGCCAACCGTCATGGCTTAATTGCAGGGGCAACAGGGACGGGTAAAACCGTAACCCTGAAGGTATTGGCTGAGAGTTTCTCCAGGCTCGGAGTGCCCGTATTTTTAGCCGATGCCAAAGGTGATGTTTCCAGCTTAGCGCAGGCAGGTGCATCCAACCCCAAATTTGATGAACGCATTAAAAGTTTAGGCATCGACAGCATTCCCTTTGCTGCATCACCCGTGGTGTTTTGGGATTTATTTGCTGAACAAGGTCATCCTATTCGTACCACGATTACCGAAATTGGCCCGCTGTTGCTGGCACGTATGCTGAATTTGAATGATACCCAAGAAGGGGTACTTTCTGCGGTATTTCGTATTGCAGATGATCAAGGCATGTTACTGATCGACTTTAAAGACTTAAAAGCCATGATTGGTTATGTCAGTGAACATGCCGCAGAGTTTAAAGCCGAATATGGCAACCTATCTCCTGCAAGCCTTGGCGCGATTCAACGGAATTTATTGGCACTGGCCGATCAAGGCGGTGATCAATTCTTCGGGGAGCCCAGCTTAAATATTCTCGACTTTATTCAGACCGACAGTAATGGTCATGGCTATATCAATATCTTAGCCGCAGACAAGCTCATGAATACCCCAAAGCTCTATGCCACTTTTCTGCTCTGGATGCTTTCAGAACTGTTTGAACAGCTGCCTGAGGTTGGCGATATGGACAAGCCCAAGCTGGTGTTCTTCTTTGATGAAGCGCATTTACTGTTTGATAATGCCAGTGCAGCGCTGCAAGAAAAAATTGAACAAGTGGTGCGCCTGATCCGCTCCAAAGGGGTGGGTATTTACTTTGTCACGCAAAACCCACTGGATTTGCCTGAAAGCGTGTTAGGGCAGCTCGGAAATCGCGTACAACATGCCTTACGTGCCTTTACCCCGAAAGATCAAAAAGCAGTTAAAACAGCTGCAGACACCTTCCGTGCCAATCCTGAATTTAAAGTTGAGCAAGCCATCACTGAACTAGCTGTGGGTGAAGCTTTAATTAGTTGCCTAGATGAACAAGGCACGCCGCAAGTCGTAGAGCGTGCATGGGTGATGCCACCCTATTCGTCTTTCACTCCGATTAGCCCAGAGCAACGTCAAGCCTTGATTTCACAAAGTATCGTGGCAGGCATTTATGAAAAAAGCCTAGACCGTGAAAGCGCTTTTGAACTTCTACAAAATAAAGTGGTTGAACGCCAACAACAAGCTGTACAGATAGAGCAAGAGAAACAACAAACCAAAGAACAAGAGGCGCTAGCGAAACAGAAGGCCAAAGAAGCTGAAACACTAGCGAAGCAACAAGCACGTGAGCAAGAGCGGATTGCGAAAGAACAGCAGAAAGAAGCTGAACGTGAAGCAAAACAGCGTGAGAAGCTAATTCAAGACACAGTAGGAACTTTTGCCAAAAGCGCCGCACGTAGTCTCGGGGGCAGTACGGGACAAAAAATCGTCCGTGGTTTACTCGGCTCATTGTTTGGTCGTAAGTGATCTACTTTTTAAATCTAAAAATCAAAATTTATGGGATATTCATATATCCCATATAAAAGTTAAGCTTTTCTTTAAAGATGTATTTACATTACATCCTTAAAGGTATATTTTAAATACATCTTATAAATGATAGCCAAGAGAGATCAAACATGACTCCGCAGCAAATTGAACTTGTAAAAGCAACTGTTCCTGTCCTTCGTGAAAATGGTGTCGCACTCACAGGTTATTTTTATAACCGCATGTTAGGCAACAATCCTAATTTAAAAGAAACCTTTAATATGGGGCATCAACGCAGTGGTGCTCAAGCCCAAGCTTTGGCGGGTGCTGTGTTGGCCTATGCAGAAAACATTGAAGATCCTTCAGTATTACTCCCTGTGGTTGAGCTGATTGCCCACAAACATGTCAGCTTGAATATTCAAGCACCTGACTACAACATTGTTGGGGAAAACCTCCTCCATTCGATTAGTGAAGTTTTAAGTATTTCAATGGAAGATCCATTGATTGATGCTTGGGCTACAGCGTATGGTCAATTGGCTGATTTATTCATTAGCACTGAAAAAGCGATTTATGAGCAACATCAACAAACCAAAGGTAGCTGGTTAGGCTGGCGCAACTTTAAAATCGCGAAGAAAGTGGTTGAAAGCGATGAAATCACTTCTTTCTATCTTGCCCCTGTGGACGGTGGTGATTTACCAAAATATGAAGCAGGTCAGTACATTTCAGTACGTGTATTTGTTGAGGAACTTGGTCTAAAACAACCTCGCCAATACACCCTTTCAACCAGCCCTCAAGCTGACTATTTACGTATCTCGGTCAAACGCGAAGATGAAAAAGGTGATTTGGCGGGAGGCTGGGTGTCAAATACTCTGCATGGTTTAGCCGAAGGTGCTGAAATTGAAGTGTCTGCACCAACAGGTAACTTCTACCTGATTGACCCAAACAAACGTAATGTCTTTATTAGTGGTGGTGTAGGCCTCACACCAATGGTGGCGATGCTAAATCAGTTGGTGACTTTAGATATGCCAGAGCCTGTGACTTTTGTGCACGCCTGCCGTAGCAAACAAGTGCATGCCATGAAACAACATATTCATGACTTAAAAGCCAAATACCCACGTTTAAGTACCTTTACTGCGTACGAGTTCCCACATCAAAGCGATGTTTTGGGTCAAGATTATGATGCGCAGGGTCGCCTTGATTTGAGTACCATTGATAGCGCGATTCTACCTGTTCAAGCAGACTACTACTTATGCGGCCCAATGCCATTTATGGCTGAACAACAAAAAGCCCTGATTGCTCGTGGTGTGCCTGCCGAAAATATTCACAGTGAAGCTTTTGGCACAGGTGGTGTTCATCACTAACCCATGCCATCGGCATAAAATAGAGAGGGTTAGTCAGGTTATGCTAGACTAGCCCTTTGTTTTTTGCTTATCAACGATCAGTTTCCTCATGCAGCTCAATAAATTTACCGATTATGCTTTGCGTATTCTGATGTATGTTTCACAGCCGAAAGCGCTGCCGCATACCATCGCAGAACTGGCACAAGCACTACAAGTGTCTGAAAACCACTTGATGAAAATCGTACACTTTATGGCGAAACAGCAGTGGATTATTACTGCACGCGGTCGTGGTGGTGGGATTCGACTCAATCCAGAAACCCTACATTTAAGACTGGGCGAGATTGTACGGATCTTGCAAGCAGATCAGAGCATTGTGGAATGTAATACCCCACCTTGCGTACTCCGTTCAAATTGCGGACTGAAAGGGATCTTAGATCAAGCGTTAGATCAGTTCTATCACAGCTTAGACCAGTATACCTTAGCGGATGTGCTGGGCAGTGAAGCTCAGAATAAGTTCACGACCCATTCGCCGATTAACCTGATCAATCTCGCCAATTAAGGTCTTTTATAGACAAGATTACGGACTTTACGCTGCAAAGGTCGATTGCCTGCTCGACTTCCATTATAATGGCTGATTGTAGATCATAAATTGAAGTTGAGTTATGCACCACAGCCGAGGAAAATCCAAAAACAGTAAAATTGCTGCTGCCCCAAAGCAAAAAATTAGCTATGAAAAAAAGGTAGATTCTGCAGTTACTGAATATGCTGTGCGCGCTCTCAACTGGCTGCGTAAAGCAGAGTTTTTAATGAGTGCCCCGAAGCTCAATCTGTGTGTAGAAGATACAGGCTATGAAATTGCCTTTGCGGGTCGTTCAAATGCAGGTAAGTCTAGTGCGATCAACGCCTTAACCAACCAAAAGCAATTGGCTCGTGCCTCGAAAAGACCGGGGCGTACGCAGATGATTAACTTTTTCAGTCTGGGTAATCCTGACCAACGTCTCGTCGACTTACCTGGTTATGGTTATGCAGCCGTGCCTGAAGCAATGAAAATCGTGTGGCAAAAAGAGTTAGAGAACTACCTGATTCAGCGTAAAAGCTTACAAGGCTTAGTCTTGTTGATGGATATTCGTCATCCACTACAGCACTTTGACGTGATGATGTTGGAATGGGCTTATTCACGTAAATTGTTTGTGCATGTACTGCTAACCAAGTCCGATAAACTCAACCGTGGCCCTGCCTCTAAAGCATTGCAAGAAGTTAAAGCCCAATTGAAAAAGATGAAACTGGATTTCTCAATTCAATTGTTCTCTTCCCTCAATAAACAAGGCCTAGAAGAACTGGCAAGTGTAATGGGCGGACGACTGAATTTTACTTTAGACCAAGCCCAACACTTTGACTTAAGCAGCATTCCAGATGCGACGGCAGATGAGCTGGATGCAGACGAATTCGATGAAGATCCTGAAGCCGCTATGGATCTTGATGCTGAAGACGATGTGGAAACCAAACCACAGTCTGAGGCTTAAGTTTTAAACGCCAACCTATAAAAGCATCATCTATTGCTGTATCTGTGTCCCCTATTGCTAATCACAATCGGGGACTTTTTTTTATACTGACTTTATTCAGCTCGTGAAAAAGTTCAATACATATAAAAATAGGTCAGCATATGAAATTATGGTCTCGATTGAAACAAAACAAAATTCGTTCCTCTATTGCCTACACAATTAAGCCTCGCAAAGTTAAATTTGAGTGGCAAGACAGTCCGATTGATTGGATTCCCAACCACCCTTTTGCCAGCTATTTCATCAATGAAATTAATATGATCCTGCCCGCAGGTGAGTTCTGGTTCTGCCGCCTCTATAACAAAGTTTTACCGCAAATTAGCGATGAAAAACTGAAGCAAGATGTACAAGCCTTTATTCGCCAAGAAGCCATGCATGCGCAGGCACACAACTCAGCCAATAAGGAGTATCTCAGCCAAAGAAATATTGATGTCTCCCGTAATATAGCGTTGATGGATTTCTTATTTGGAAAATTACTGGCCGATAAGCCACTTGATCTCACTGTACCCAAAGCACTTGAGCACCAGTGGGATCTGTTTCGACTCGGTATTATTGCCACGGTGGAACACATGACCTGTGTCCTTGGAAAATATGCACTGGACAACACCGAATGGGAGAAAATGGGCGCTGACCCTGCGATGTTAGACTTGATCAAATGGCACGGCGCAGAAGAAATTGAACACCGTACCGTCGCATTTGATTTGTACCGACATTTAGGCGGGGGTTATATTGCGCGTTATTATTTGAGTCTGGTGGTGATTGCTGCCGTGCTGGGTTTATGGGTCGATGGTGCAGCCCATATTATGAAACAAGATGACCGCTTTAAGTCGATTCAACCCAGTCTGTTTAAACCTTGGATTTGGCGTGAGTGGCTGTCTATTTCTAAACGGAATCATCAAGTGTTGCCAAGTCCTTTATGGCTCATCTCACAGCAACTTGGCTATTTGGTACCGTGGTATGACCCTGTACACGAAGCCAAAACAGAAGATGCGATTGCCTACTTAGACCAATCCCCAGCGGCTAAACGTGCCATGCTCAAAGTCGCTTAATCCCCTAAAATAAAAAAGCAGCTCAATCAGCTGCTTTTTTTAATTTAGAGCAAAACTTAAGACGGATTCGATAAATTGGGCAAAGGTGCATCCAAATCCTTGGTATGTCGATCCACTACCACACTAATCATCATGTCACCTTGTACATTTACCACAGTTCGTACGGTATCCAGTAAGCGATCAATCGGCAATAAAATCGCAATTGCTTCAGCAGGAAGTCCAACAGACTGCAATACCATAATCATGGTGACCATACCTGCACTCGGAATCCCTGGAGCACCTAAAGAAGCAATCATCGCCGTCAGACACACCACCAACTGTTGACTCAAGGTCAAATCTAGTCCCATCAAGTTGGCAATAAACAAAGCCGCCGCTGCCTCATACAGCGCAGTACCATCCATATTGAGCTGCGTCCCCAACGGAATCACAAAGCCTGCCGTTTGCGGACGTACACCAAGATTTTCTTGCGCACACTTGAGGGATAAAGGCATGGTCGCCGAGCTTGAACTGGTGGCAAAAGCCGTAATTAACGCCACACGTGTACCTTTAAAAAAGGTCATCGGATTCATCTTGCCAAAAATCCACAGTAATAGCGGCAAGACCACCAGACCATGAAAAATGGTAGTGCCCGTTACCACAGCCGCAAACTCAGCCAAACGACTCAATACCGAAATGTCTTCAGTGGCAATCAACTTAGCAAGTAAGGCAAAAATTCCTAGCGGGGCTAGCTTCATCACCCAACCAATCATCAACATCATGATGTCAAAGAACTGTTGACTCAGCTTACGTACGGTACGGAATTTTTCGCCGCCCTTGACGAGTGCCACACCTATGAACAACGCAAAAACCACTACCGCTAAAACATTGCCTTCGGCAAAGGCTTTGAAGGGATTAATCAGCGTATTTTGAATAAAGTTGGTGAAGAACGAAGATGGGGTGAGCGTATCTGGAGTTTGATGAGCGGCCATGGCGTCTTGGAACATGGCGATATCGACACCTTTGCCGACTTCAAATAAATGCGCGCAGCTTAAACCCAATATCAAGGCCAAAGTCGTGGTGGTGACACAGCATGCCAGCGTAATTTTCCAAACACGGGAGAGCTGTCCGCCCGCTTGCAAGTTGGATACTCCCACCACAATTGAGCTAAAAATGAGGGGAATCAATAGCATTTTTAACAGACCAATAAAAATACTGCTGACCACCCCGATTCCATACAAACTCATCTCTAAAAAAACGGTACCCGGGAAAAGATTGAGAACAAATCCGAAGATGACCCCAAAGATCGCTGCAATTAGAATTTGCGTGTTTAAGCTCATAGCTTCATGCTTTTCAAAGATTTCTTTGGGAAACTATGCCATGTGAACGGACTAGAATCGAGCATTTTTTTGTCACAAGTACTGCACATTTACCCATATGCCTCTCCCAAAAATATGAGACTATTACAATTGAAGCTCAACGCCTCGCTCTGCTCTGACCACCTTTCAGTCATAAAATCAGCCATAAAAAAAGCTGAGTCATATCCCTCAGCTTTTTCTGTACTCAGACTTTATTGAGCTTCGATTTCACGGAGCCGAATCAAACCTTCTTGCGTAGTGCTACACACCAACTCACCGTTTTGCCACATTCGTCCAAAGTTTAAACCTCGTGAACTGGCACTGACTGTGGCATCCATGTCATACAGCATCCAGTCATCCACGCGAAAGGGTTTATGGAAATACATGGCATGATCGATACTCGCACACTGTAAACTTGGCGAAAGATAACTTAAACCATGCGGGCGCAGTGCCGTGGTCATTAAAGTGAAATCTGAATAGAATGCTGCAATCG
The DNA here is from genome assembly GCF_058599305.1 of Acinetobacter sp. CAU_H_S139_7. Taxonomy (NCBI): domain Bacteria; kingdom Pseudomonadati; phylum Pseudomonadota; class Gammaproteobacteria; order Moraxellales; family Moraxellaceae; genus Acinetobacter; species Acinetobacter sp. CAU_H_S139_7. The sequence continues at coordinate 390,528 of NZ_CM178651.1, read as the reverse complement.
CCTGATGCAACGAAATCTCATCCACTTCTGTTGCAATGCGGTCATGCGTACGAATATAGTGCGCATACACCGGTGCTTCAGGCTGCGGTTGATACGGGTTCTGTGGATTGATTGGACGAATTTCCACATGACGATCCCGCATGAAACTTGCACGCACATTTTCGGGCACAAATTCCACCATCATTTTTTTCAGTTCAGCCTCAGACTTTAAAGACTCTGGTGCTGGATACTCAGGCTCACCGATTTGGTAATTCAGCCCTTCTTCATTGTCAGCAAAAGACACCATACACATAAAGATGGTTTTACCATGCTGAATAGCACGCACTTGGCGACTGACAAAACTACGACCATCACGAATTCGATCAACTTCATAGATAATCGGCGCGTTCACATCGCCACCAAATAAAAAGTATGCATGTAAAGAATGAGCTGGACGATCCGTCGTATATGACGCCGCACGTAGGGCCTGACCTAAGACTTGTCCGCCAAAAACACGCTTCCCAACCAAATTACGGCTTTGTCCACGAAAGATATTTTCCTCAATTTTTTCGAGGCTCAGTAATTCAACCAACTCTTGGGTTAAGTCATTCATAAGCAACCTACTTAATGGTGAGAGACCAGATTTTTCTGTAAAGTGATGAGGTATGATATCGATATTAAAATCTATTTTGCCATAAATTCAGACTAAAACCCTATAGATTGCTTGACTGAGTTGTCATAAGTTTTTTTCGTTATTTCCGACTAAAAATACGATTTTTAACGATAAAATTCACCATATAAAACAAATTTGTCAGGAAATGACATACGGTTTATGTTTACAATTACGCAAAATAAATACCCCTTCAGACAAACTGCGGGATTGGTCATTTAAGCAGGAGTGTATATGTCCAAAAGTGGCTTTGGTCAAATGTATAGAAAGCTTTCAAGTAAGCTTCTTGACCTCATAGTAACCCCACATGTATTGGGTGAGGTTCCAACAGAACCGACAGCAACAGATGCTGACCCAGCAGCTTCAGGCCATCCCAAAAAAATTGTCTGTTATGTGCTTCAAAATCACTCACGCAGTAATGCGCTGTTGGTGGATGGTGAAACACGTCGTTTAAAGCTTGCTCCTGCACTCGATCCTTTGGTCGTGGGGACACATCAAGAAAAAGCATCGATCGTGTTTTTACAGCATAACGATGAAAATAATTTACTTAACCCTTCACCACACACCTTTCCACCGCGCCTGTTACGTCTAGTTGAAGCTTTAGAGCAACAACCCGATTTAGACGTGGAGCTGGTACCTGTGACGGTACTGTGGGGACGTTCACCAGATAAAGAAGACTCTTGGTTTAAATTGTTATTTACCGACACTTGGGCAACTCCAAGTACGGTGAAACAGCTGATGAATATCGGTTTACATGGTCGTCAGTCATTTTTAGAGTTTCATGAAAGTCAGTCTTTACGTGCCTTGGTGAACTTTGCAAAAACCACCTATCCGAATTTATCACCTGCGACTTATATTCTAAATACCTTAAATAATCAGCTCGATGCACACCGTGAAGCGGTGCTCGGTCCCGATCTTTCGGACCGTCGCAACGTGATGCACTCACTGATTAAATCGAATGACGTACAAGAAGCCATTCGCCGTGAAAGTATTCGCGGCAAAATTAGCATGTTGGACGCAGAACGTCGTGCCATTGGTTATGTCAATGAAATCGTGTCTGACTACTCGCATTCGACCATCCGTTTTGCGGAAATGGCGCTGGCACGATTATGGACGCAGCTCTATGACGGGGTTGAAGTTCATAACTTCAATACGGTCCGTGAGCTGGCTAAAGACTACGAAATTGTGTATACCCCATGTCACCGTAGCCATATCGACTATTTACTGCTGTCTTATGTGGTGTATAACCGTGGTTTGATGGTGCCTTATATTGCTGCGGGCGATAACCTGAATATGCCATTTGTTGGGCAAATTTTACGTGGTGGCGGTGCATTCTTTATTCGCCGTACTTTCCGCGGTAACGCGCTCTACACTTCGGTCTTTAAAGAATACCTATATAGCATTTTGTCGCGTAACACGCCTTTGGAATACTTCATCGAAGGTGGTCGTTCACGTACAGGTCGTCTGCTACCACCAAAGACAGGTATGTTAGCCATGACGGTGCACAGTCACTTGCGTGGGCGTGCCAAACCGATTGTCTTTGTTCCGACCTATATTGGCTATGAACGCTTGATGGAAGGTGCAACCTACGTCGGCGAGATGAACGGTAAACCCAAAGAAGCCGAGTCTGTCTTTGGGATTCTGCAAACTTTGCGCAAAATTGAACGTATTTTCGGTAAAGTCCATCTCAACTTTGGCGAGCCTGTTTTCCTCGATGACATGCTGAAAAAGCATGGCGCTGAGAATGTACAAATTGCTAAAAATGATGATCCAATTCCGCAAGAAGTCTCTGATGCAGTCAACAGTTCAGCACATGCAATTTTAGAAAATATTAACCGTGCAGCTGTGGTGAATCCTGTTTCATTACTGTCTTTGGTTCTGCTGGCCACTGAAAAGCATACGCTGGATGAAGAAATCTGTATCAAACAGCTCGATACCTATCGCAAGTTGTTGACGACACTTCCTTATGATGAGCGTCTGTTGGTCACGCCATTATCTGGTAAAGAAATCATTGCTTATGGCTTAAAGCTAAAACTGATCAAGCGCGTCAATCACGTACTCGGTGACATTATTGCAATTGCGGACAATCAAGCGGTACTGCTGACCTACTTCCGTAATAACATTTTGCATGCCTTTGTCTTGCCATCACTCGTTGCCGCTTTGGTTGAACACAATGGAACCATTGGCCGCGGTGATTTAATCAATGTAATTCGCACGCTATATCCATTTTTAAAAGCTGAATTGTTCTTAAAATGGGAAGATGCTGAACTCAAAGATCAAATCTGTGCCTATGTAGATGGTTTGATTCAAGCCAAACTGATTTCTGAAGATGCCGGAGGCCACTTGATTTCTCCTGCTCCAAACAGTGAAGATCATAACCAGTTGGTGGTATTGGCTGCGCCAGTCATGCAGAGTCTTGAGCGTTACTACATGACGCTTGCTCTAATTACACAGCGCGGTTCTGGGAACATTTCAGCACGTCAGGTGGAAGAGCTGAGTCATTTGGTGGGTCAGCGTCTTTCTGTCCTATATGAGTTCAATTCACCTGAATTCTTTGATAAAGCCCTGTTCCAAAGCTTTATTAAAGTGCTGACGCAACAGGGTTATATCAGCACCAACTCAGACAACGCGATTGTGTTTGATGAGAACTTCCAAAACGTTGCGCAATATGCCAACTTGGTACTAGATGATGTCACGCTACAAATGTTGCAACACATCACTACTTTCAGCGATGAAGAACTGAAAGACACGCTAGACAAAGTGGCTGCTGAACAAGCGAAGAAGCGTTTGAAACGTAAGAAGAAGTAATTTCTTTTTAAAAGCATAGGGATCTACAACATGTAGGTACCTATGCTGTAAGTCTATGAATAAAAATTAAAATCTATTTTGAATAAGAGATTTATGTTAAATAAGCTAATTTTTAGTAAAGATTGGTGAGAGGGAAGAAATCATTTTTATCTTTCGATATCGTTGCATATTGGAAGCAAATAGCCTGTTGTGGTTGTAATGTATTAAGTCTAGGTAAGTGCTTGATGACTTGTTTACTACCACTAAAACTGAATAAATTGCCTTGTGAGTTCTTGAAGGTATAGATCGGTTCAATACTATCCGATCGTCCAAAGCGCTCTTTGACGATTTCTGTTTTTTCAATAAATTCACCACACTCACGAATTTGATTACCAGATTTTAACGCCTGTTTGTATTTCCAATTATAGTAAGTGGTAACCCCGAAATAAAGTGTAAAACCTAATATAGCAAGTATAGAAAACTCGACTATTTTTTTTGAACTTAATGACATATCAATCACAATATATTAATTTTATTATCCCTATTATAAACATATACTTATTGGACTTAAATGGATTTTATTGATTACTAATATAACGATAGTAAAAGTATGTACAACGAGTAGAAGAAAAAATAGATCCAAATTTTAAAACTACGATCTGGATCTAGGCTTCTTGCTGTTCGTATAACAGCCATTATGTTAAGTTAGGCGAAGACTCACTTAAAACAAGAGCTTTAATTTTTACGGCTTTTTCGAAATGATCTAATTTATGTTGCATGATCCACCAATTGGCTGCTTCCATTAAAAGCTCAGGATTATCATTTTTATTCTTGAAAAAAGCATAGAAAGATAAACCTACGCTATCTCCTTTTTTCTCAATTTTCTCATTACATCCATGAATAAATATTTCTCTTAACTCTTTTCTCATATTTTTAGCTTTCTCTAAAATTAACATAATACACCTTATACGAAATTCTTAAAATTTTCCTATAAGCATCAATATCTTAATAAAAGCCATTCTAGGGTTAAGCGCACTGGAACGGATTTGTCATGATTCTTCACGTTCCACAGCCATTTTCCAAACGATGCTTCACATTTTTCATTTAGTGGAAGTAAAAAATTATTTTGACTCACCCTCTGCTAACAACGCCAAATAATCATCAAAACAATGCGGATGTTGTAATTCAAAATTCATCTGCTGCATCCGTGTAGCATAAATTCGCTTGCCTGACGGCACATCACTTTCCAAAACCAAAGCTGGTAGTCCTAACTGCTGTTGAAACCATTGAATGATTTCATGTAAAGGCAATGGTCGGCTATTGCTACAAATATAAGATTTTTCAGCATGTTCCACGTGAAGCAATTGAGCTAGAAAAGCAGCCAAATCCTCAACATGAATTCGATTTGACCAATGCAGTTTGGGATAAGCTTTTGTGGTTTCTGCAAGTTTAATCATACGTGCAACTGAAGTCCCATAAATTCCCGTTGGACGTACAATCACACATTCAGATGGATAAGCCTGTTGCCACAAAGTTTCCATATTTAATAGCACCTGCCCTTGCGCATCGCTCGGTTGGGGACACGTGTCATCATCCACTCGCTCACCTGCACTTTCACCATAGACACGTGTAGAAGAAACCACGATCACTTTTTTTAAAGGATGACTTTTTAAGGCATGCCGCATGGGTGCAATCGAGTCTATAAAAGTTCGCTGATACGACTCCACCGTACTGCTCTCAGGCGAGAGTAAGACATATACGGCATCAATCGGTGCGACTTGAGACAAATCCAACTGATGAATATCTTGAGTCAAATGCTCAGCCCAATCATCTGATTTCGTACTTCGGCTAATTGTGGTAATTTGGTGGCCTTGCTGAAATAACTGTTTAGCAACACGCTGAGATGTTTTACCATAACCTATAAATAAAATATGCATTTAGCACCAAATCACAGACAAAGTTGAGGGGACATGGCTGCAGTCCATCAGTTGCAGGGGGTCGGAGCTGCCTCTGCTGCACTACTTGAAAAGTTGAATCTCTTCACTACAGATGATCTGCTGTTTCATCTGCCACGAGACTATGAAGATCGTAGCACGATCATCTCCATGAACCAATTAACGGTTGGGCGTAGCTACCTACTCGAAGGAACGATTCAAGGCGTGGACTTTCCGCCGGGTAAACGTAAATCAATGGCGATTGGACTGCAAGATGACTTTGGCAAAGTGACTTTGCGCTTTTACCATATTTATAAAGGCTTAACGGACCGTGCAAAGATCGGTAATCGTCTACGCATTTTTGGTGAAGTCCGTGTGGGTGCGCGTGGCTTGGAAATGTATCATCCCGAAATTCAACTTATTACAGAACATACGCCGCTTCCACAAACCCAACTGACTGCGATTTACCCCAGCACAGAAGGTCTGACTCAGCCTAAATTTCGTGAATACATCAAACAGGCTTTAGCCAAGCACAGTGATGATTTACCTGAACTGCTACCTGCAAAATTTACCAATGGCTATGCACTTAAACAGGCGTTGGATTACATCCATCATCCTCCTGTAGATGCCAATATGCTGCAACTGAGCCAAGGCTCACACCCTGCCCAGCAACGTTTGATTTTTGAAGAGTTGGTTGCGCATCAGGTCAGTCTATTAAGCCGTCGCGCCTATATCCAACAAATTGAAGCGCCGCGTATTTCTGCCAGTCGTCAGTTTGCCAAACAACTGCTCAGCAGCCTACCTTTTGAAATGACCAATGCACAAAAGCGTGTCTCCAAAGAAATTGTACAAGACTTAAAACTCAATAAACCGATGTTACGTTTGGTTCAAGGCGATGTCGGCGCAGGCAAAACCTTGGTCGCTGGAGTCGCAGCCTGTCATGCCTTAGAAGACGGTTGGCAAGTGGCGTTAATGGCACCGACTGAAATTTTGGCGGAACAACACTATCTCAATTTTAAAAAATGGTTTGAGCCTTTGGGACTCAGTGTATCTTGGCTTTCAGGTAAACAAAAAGGCAAAGCCCGTGCCGCAGCCGAACAAGCGATTGTCGATGGCACAGCGCATCTGGTGGTGGGTACACACGCCCTGTTTCAAGACAATGTCCGCTTTGCCAAACTTGGATTAGTCATTATTGATGAGCAGCACCGCTTCGGGGTCGATCAGCGCTTAGCCCTGCGTAATAAAGGTGCGCAGAATATGACCCCACATCAATTGGTCATGACCGCAACGCCGATTCCACGAACTTTAGCCATGTCTGCCTATGGAGACTTAGACACGTCCGTGATTGATGAACTTCCACCCGGACGAACGCCAATTCAAACCGTGACCATTCCACTCGACCGCCGTGAAGAAGTACTACAGCGCATTGCCAGTAACTGTCTAGAAGGCAAACAAGCCTACTGGGTCTGCACTTTGGTTGAAGAGTCTGAAACCTTAGATGCTCAAGCCGCTGAAGCAACCTATTTAGAAATTAAAGAGCGTTTTCCCGAGCTAAACATTGGTCTTGTACATGGCAAAATGAAGGCTGATGAAAAACAAACAGTGATGCAACAGTTTAAAACCAATGAATTACAACTCTTAATTGCGACCACAGTGATTGAAGTGGGGGTCGATGTACCAAATGCCTCGATCATGGTGATTGAAAATGCGGAACGTTTAGGACTCTCTCAATTACACCAATTACGTGGCCGTGTTGGTCGAGGTGCCAAGGCTAGCTTTTGCGCTCTGTTATATAAAAGCCCGCTGTCTCAAAATGGACAAGAACGCTTACGCGTCATGCGGGAAACCAATGATGGCTTTTTAATTGCCGAAAAAGATTTGGAAATTCGTGGCCCTGGTGAATTGCTCGGTACCAAACAAACGGGTGATATGGGCTTTCGTGTGGCGAAACTAGAACGCGATGATCATTTGCTCAATCAAGCCCATTTTGTCGCAGCTCAGATTTTAAAAGACTATCCACAAAATGCTGAAGCCTTACTGAAACGCTGGCTGCCTGAAGCACCACGCTATGCCTATGTTTAGTCATTTATTACACACCGCCAAACAGATGCTACACAAAGTACAGCCTTGTCAGTTGTGTGGCATTGTACGCGCAGATCTGCATTCGGTCTGTCTGGACTGCTGGCAACAACTTCCACTGCATCCACAGACCGTTGAAAAACAAGAGCTGAGCATTCATGTCGCAGGGCAGTATCAATATCCTTTAGATCATCTGATTCAGCAGTTTAAATATGAACAACAACTGCATTGGCAACCTCTACTGTCTGGTATTCTTCAGCAAATTCACTTACCTAAAGTACAAGCAATTGTTCCAATGCCGATTTCGACCCAGCGTTTAGCGGAACGTGGCTACAACCAATCAATGATCCTCGCCAAAGACTTAGCCAAGCAGTTAAATGTTCCCATTTGGCAACCTGTGATACGACTGCATCAACATTCACAAAAAGGACTCAGTCGACTGGAACGCTTAGATCAAATTCATCAACAGTTTAAAATCGATCCACAGCAACGTCAGTATGCAAAACTCTACCGGCGTGTTTTGATTTTGGATGATGTCGTGACCACAGGCAGCTCCATTCAGGCACTGACTTTACAACTTGAACAATTGGGTTGTCATAAAGTCAGCGCCGCGTGTATTGCCTATGCACTTGAATAATTAGACTACGTCAATCATCAAATGTTCACGTACCCATGGCATGACCACCTCAGTGGTTAGCGGTGCAAGTGCAGTCTGCTGGTCATTCAAACTGACCCATTTCATTTCTGCAATTTCAGCCGCAATTTGTGGCGCTTGCTGAAGCTGAACATGGTAAACATAGCTCACCAATTTAAAATCAGGTTCATTGGCGGTGGCTGTTTCAAAATGACCAACAAACTGTTCAATCGTCGCATCACTTCCAATTTCCTCCCGAATCTCACGCAGCATGGTTTGCTCAGGTGCTTCATTGGGCTCAAGCTTACCGCCCACTTGCATAAAACATGCGGTGTTTTGCTTGCGCACCAATAAAAGCTGCTGCTGTTCATTCACAATAATAGCCGCAGCGACCGTAATCACCTTCATGCTTTGACATCCAACAACTCAGGATCAACCATGCCCCACTTCGGTTCAGGTGCTTGGAACTGATCCATCTGCTTTAAAATTGCTTTCACCGAATCCGATACAATCAGGCTGTCGGTAAAGCGTGCATGGGTAAAGCCTTTGTCGGTGGTCATCTTCAGAAATTTAAGTAAATCATCATAAAAGCCATTTACATTTAAAAAGGCATTCGGCTTAAGGTGAATGCCGAGCTGCGCCCACGTCCATTGTTCAAAAATTTCTTCTAAAGTCCCTGCGCCGCCAGGCATTGCAATAAATCCATCCGATAAGGCTGACATTTTCAGTTTACGCTCTTGCATGTCTTTGACGACATGTAACTCGGTCAGGCCTTGATGCGCCAACTCACGATCCACCAGCACGTGTGGAATCACGCCAATCACTTGACCACCTGCCTCTAAAGCACTGTCTGCCACAATACCCATTAAGCCCGAACGACCACCACCATAGACTAAGGTTTTGCCTTGTTCTGCAATGGTGTGTCCAACCTGCCGTGCTGTTTCGGAAAAGATTTGATCTGAACCTAATGCGGAACCACAAAAGATCGCAATTGAATTTGTCATTTTTTACTCTGATATTTAATTGTCATGCAACTTCACTAAAATGAATGGATATTTTTTAGCAATTTAACCATTCGATCAGTGTTTTTATTGCAATCCTTGTCTAAAATACACCCATCCACTTCAACCATTACTGCGCAAAGGAGAAAGACGGCATGCTTGAAGCCTTTTACGCCACAGAGCGCGGTAGCTTAGAAGACATCACCATTAATGGCGATTTTGATCTTCAGCCCGATTTGGTCTGGCTTGACCTCATTGCTCCCTCCCAAGAAGAACAACAGTGGATTTTAGATGCATATGAACAAAATTTACCTACGCTAAAATCACTCGAAGACATTTCATCTTCAGCTCGATTCTACCGTGATGACGACGGTATTTTGCATATCAGTACGTATTTTTTAACGAAAAATAAAAACTATCAAGTCGATGGTGAACCTGAGGAAAGCAGCGGTGCCCTTGCCACGGTACAAACTGTCGCTTTCATTTTACATAAAGAACGTCTCTTTACCCTTCGCGGGGAAAAACTGGTGGCGTTCCGTGCCTTTCGTGCGCGTGCGCGCCGCAATGACTACGAAATTGACTATAAAGATCCAACGTGGATCTTACTCGGTTTGCTCGAGGCGAAGCTGGACGAGCTTGCGGATATCTTAGAAGATATCCACAAGGACTTGGAAAAGTATTCCACAGAAGTGCTGAATAACCGTCACCGTGAGATGATTCTCGACTTAGATGACATGATTACACGTCTGGCCCACTTGGAAGATATGCTTGGAAAAGCACAGCTGTGTTTGATTGACTTACGTCGTGTGCTGACCTTTTTATCACGCCCGCGTGCTTTAGGCAGTCATATTTATGATGCAGACATTCGAGAGCTCAGTGAAGACGTTCGCTCACTGGTTGAGCACGATGCCTTCTTGTTCCAAAAAGTGCGATTCTTACTGGACACCACTTCAGGCTTCATTAACACCGAGCAGAATGACACAATTCGTCGCTTCTCTATCTTACCCAGTATGCTCGCTCCACCGATGCTGATTGCCAGTATTTACGGCATGAACACCGACGTGTTGCCTTTTGCCAAAGGCGGCACCAGTTTTATTGTGGTGAGCCTGATCTTAATGGCGTTCCTGATTGGTCCGCTCATTTACTTCCGCTGGAAAAAATGGATTTGAGTACACGTTAAAACACTGCCTTTCCTAATAGATTTCATAAACGCAATAAATAAAAAAAGCACCGTAGGGTGCTTTTTTTATTTAAGGGATTAACTTTAAGTCATCCTGTAAATGACAGGCTTGAATCACTTTCATCATTTTCTCAGGTACAGCTTTAAAATGTAAACTATGTGCATCGGGTGTTTGACGTAACCAACGCACCAAAACCGCCAGTGCCAATGTACTACCATGCTCAAGCTGGGCCAAATTCACCACCACAGGATAAGACTGTGACTGAATCACCTTCAGACCTTGTTGATAGTAGCTTTCAGCATTGTCATATGTAATCTGACCTGAAAGCTGCATTTCCTGATTGCTAAAGTTAATCACCTTTCACCTACTTATTTTTTCTTTTCAACCGCTGCTTCTGCATCAGGTTGGAAATTTGCAATCGCTTTATCTAGGTCGCCGCCATTACGTTTAACTGTTGCCGCGAACTGATTACGGAACTGTAAACCAAGGTCGATACCCGACACATTGATATTACGGATTTTCCATTGGTTGCCTTTATCCGCTAACTGGAAAGACACTGGGATTTTTTCGCCTTTGTTATTAAAGTCGATCGTCACCACAGGGTTTTTGCTGTTCGTTTCTTTATACGGACGGATGGTATATGTCTGATTGCTGAATTTCGCGAATGCAGAACCGTAATTTTCAATCAGTGTTTCACGGAAATTATTTTCAAACTTCGCGCGTTGTGCAGCTGTACTGTATTGATTGGTTGCATAAGTCCCCATCACAATACGTGAAAATGCTTGTGAATCCACATATGGGTCTAAGTTTTGACGAACAATCGTTTTCACCGCAGCTGGGTTGTTTTGGAGTTTGGCATGATCCGCTTTTAAACGCGCAATCAAACCATCTGCCACTTTTTTAACAAAAGCAGGTGGTGCTTCACTTGGTGCTGCAAAAGCAGTACCCGCAAACATTGTAGTTAAAATGCTAGCTGTCAGTGTTTGTTTCAATAAAGTATTCACTACAATTGGTCCTCTTCAAATCATTCAACAAATGACACGTTGGCATCTGCTGTTTCAGCAGTTTCAGGTTGCTCAGTTGTTGCTGAAGCATCTTTCGATTTACCTGCACCGCCCGTAATAAATTTAGTAATTAAGTCTTCTAGGTCCATTGTGCCTTGGGTATTGCCAATGCTTTCACCACGTTTCACGTAGTTCAAACCACCCCCTGGAACAATTTTCAAGTACTTCTCCCCTAGCAGACCATTGGTTGCCACCATAATATAAGCATCTTCATCAATGCTGGTGATGGACTTCATGTTCGCAATAAGTTGCTTTTCCATTTCTTTTTGTTGCGCAGCATCCGCAGCGGTATAGTCGCTACTGTAACGAAGCTCTTCAAGTGCATTCTTTTCAACTTCTTTGAGTTGTGCTGCATTAAAGGTCGTTAATTTACCATCCAAAGAAAAAGAAACGGTCGCTAAACGTGTCACAGGGTCTAAGCTTATTTGATCGACTTGACCAATTTTTACCCCACTCATCGTCACTTTAGCACGTGGTTTTAAACCATTTACGTTATCGAAGGTTGCACTCATTTCATAGCGATCACTGAGATTCGATCCCACCAAGCCACTCACACGCATCGCGATAAAAAACAACGCGATACCGAATAAAATGACAAATATGCCGACTGCCAGCTCACTTGCACGTGATTTCATTAAACACCTCCAAACATGACCGCAGTCAACACAAAATCAAAACCTAAAACACAGAGCGATGAATACACCACAGTGCGTGTGGTTGATGTCGCAATACCTTCAGATGTCGGTTCACAGGCATAGCCTTGATACACCGCAATCCATGTACAAATTAAAGCAAAAACAAAACTTTTAATGATGGTGCCATTCAGGACATCTTTATAGAACTCTACGCTACTTTGAATGCCACTCCAGTAAGAACCTTCATCTGCACCCAAGAAGTCTACCCCTACCATTTTACCACCCATAATCCCCACCGCAGCGAAAATGACAGACAACATCGGTAAACTGAAAATACCGGCCCAAAGTCGCGGTGAGATTACTCGTTTAAGTGGATCAACCCCGATCATTTCCATACTGGACAGCTGCTCTGTGGCTTTCATTAAGCCAATCTCAGCCGTTAATGCAGAACCTGCACGACCTGCAAACAGCAATGCTGCAACTACAGGTGCTAACTCACGAAGTAAGGTTAACGCAACTGCTGTACCCAGCATCGCTTCACTACCAAAGGTCACCAAGATGCTATACATCTGTAAGCCCAGTACCGCGCCAATAAATAGCCCTGACACCACAATAATAAGCAGTGATAACACCCCAACACGGTACATTTGGTAAACAAATAACCGAACACCTAAAGCAGTGGGCATCGAAAATAAAATTTGTAATAACATCAGGCTGGCAACACCAATGCCGCGAACCCGTTCAATCACGCGTCGACCTAAGAGTGCTATCGCATTCATGCTTGCACCTCAGTATTTAGATATGCCTTATGGCTAAATTGATAATCGACAGGCCCTTCAACTGCACCTGTTAAAAACTGTTTAACAAACGGAGAAGCATTCGCCTGCAATTGTTCAGGCGTGCCTTCACCTTGCACTTTACCTTCAGCAACAACATAGATATAGTCTGCGATCGATAAGGTTTCAGCCACGTCATGTGAAACAATAATTGTTGTTAAATCAAGAGCTTCTCGCAATGATCGAATCAGACGTGTCAGTACACCTTTCACAATTGGATCTTGTCCTGCAAATGGCTCATCGTACATGATCAGCTCAGGATCTAGCGCAATTGCACGTGCCAAAGCCACACGACGGTTCATCCCGCCTGAGAGCTCAGAAGGCATCATCTGTTCTGCGCCACGTAAACCGACAGATTCTAGTTTTAAAGATATAATTTCTGACAGTAAATGCTCAGGCAGCTTGGTATGTGCTCTTATCGGAAAGGCCACATTTTCATACACCGACATATCGGTAAACAATGCGCCACTTTGAAAAAGCATACCCATACGCGCACGCGCAGCGAATAACTCTTTGCGTGACATTTTCGCAATATTTTGCCCATCAAAAAGCACTTCACCTTGGTCAGGCGTCAATTGACCGCCAATTAAACGTAGTAAAGTGGTTTTACCTGTACCCGATGGTCCCATAATGCCCGTAATTTGACCTTGTCGAATTTTTAAATTGACCTGATCATAAATGACACGTTCCCCTCGCTTAAAGCTCAGGTTTTTGACCTCAATGAGGGCTTGAGCAGTCAGAGGCGCTTGATTATTCATAGCTGTGCGTTTTCCTGCATTTTTTCAGCATGCATACTATAAAGGATTAAAAAACGATATGTTAGCGTATTACGTGTCTAATTTTGTGCACGAATTGATTTCAGTTGGTTGTATTTATATTTATTTGAACGGCGAAAACAAACTACATAAGATGAAATACTTCATCCATAACGACTATAGACAAAGAAAAGAATGTTGCAAATCAGCAAAAAGAGTCCGAGATAATGTGCCATATTGACCTCTTTCACGTCAGAGAGTGTGACGATTGATTCAACCTCATTATTGTGCATCATTATTATCAATACAATTAAAATATGACTCAGTATACATTTTAATTTATTTTTTTACAGCCGTAGACAAAAAAAAACCAGTGTTTCCACTGGTTTTTTTATTCATTCAGAATTAGTCGTTAAACTTACGACGTGGGCGGTCAAAACCACCTTCAGTACGTGGACGATCTGAATTAAATTCACGCTTAGGACGGTCTTCGCCACCAAAAGTACGCTTAGGACGGTCTTCACCACCGAAAGTGCGTTTTGGACGGTCATCACCAAAAGAGCGTTGTGGACGGTCGCCAAAACCACCTTCACGACGTGGCGCTGGACGATCACCAAAATCACGTTTTGGACGGTCACCAAAAGAACCTTCACGACGTGGTTTATAGTCTACACGGTTACCGCGGTTGTCATCATTCGCGTCAAAACGTGGCTTATCGTTGAAACCGCCTTCGCGACGTGGACGATCAGAGTTGAATTCACGCTTTGGACGATCATCAAAAGAACGTTGCGGACGATCACCGAAACCGCCTTCACGACGTGGCGCTGGACGATCACCAAAATCACGTTTTGGACGGTCATCAAAAGAACGTTGCGGACGATCACCGAAACCGCCTTCACGACGTGGACGATCATTATTAAACTCACGACGTGGACGATCTTCACCACCAAATGATGGACGATCACCACGAGGTTTGTCATCGTAGCTACGACGTGGACGGTCATCACCACCTTCACGACGTTTAAAGTTAGACTCACCTTCGAAACGAGCACGACCGCCGCCATCGCGACCACCGAAACCACCGCGACCACGACCGCCGCCATCACGACCACGACCGCCGCCATCACGACCACGACCGCCGCCATCACGACTACCGCGTGCAGGAGGTGGAGATGGCTCAAGACCTTCAATTTCAGATACATTCAAACGTGCATCTAAGAAATCTTCTAAAGCACGGATTTTACCGCGTTCACGGTAAGTTGCTAAAGTGATTGCTTTACCAGTACGACCCGCACGACCTGTACGACCAATACGGTGTACATAGTCTTCGTTCTTCATTGGAAGACCGAAGTTGATTACGTGTGAAATGGTTGGTACGTCAAGACCACGTGCAGCAACGTCGGTTGCAACTAAAATTTTTGCACGACCTTCACGGATGCTACGTAAACGACGGTTACGCACAGTTTGTGGCATAGCACCATGAAGTGCTACAACTGATAAACCTGCTTCAGCAAGTTCTTCAGCCAACATATCGGTGTCTTCTTGAGTAGAAGCAAATACAACAGCTTGATCTACGTCTTCAGCACTTAACCAATGCGTTAGTAATTTTTTCTTGTGCTCAAAGCCATCAGTCCAGTGTAAAGTCTGAGTGATGTCAGTATTCGTAGAGTGACCAGTTTCGATTGCAATCCGTTGTGGATCATTCATCATGCGTTCAGCAAGTGTAATGATACGACCAGCAAATGTTGCAGAGAACATTAAAGTCTGTTTACGGTTTGCAGCAAGATCGCTAATTGCTTCTAAGTCTTCAGAGAAACCTAGATCTAGCATACGATCTGCTTCGTCAACAATAAGCGCATCAACTTGGTCTAATTTAATTTGACGACGGTTTACAAGGTCAAGTAAACGACCTGGTGTTGCAACAACAACTTGCGCACCTTTTAACTGTTGGATTTGCTTACCAAACGGCATACCACCCATGATCGCCGCAATACGTGCACCTTTCATGTGACGGACAAAACCAATCGCGTCTTGGCTTACTTGCTGCGCTAACTCACGAGTTGGGCAAAGAACCAAGATATTCGGTTGTGTAATTGCTTTCATACGTTCTTTGAACGGAACGAAAGTCTCTTGGGCTGCAAGTGCGTTTAACGTTGGAAGTAAGAACGCAGCAGTTTTACCTGAACCTGTTTGGCTAGATACTAAAAGGTCTTTACCTTCTAAAGCTGCAGGAATAGATTGTTCCTGTACAGGCGTAGGAGAAGTAAAACCTAAGCTTTGTAAAGCTTGTTGTAACGATTCATGTAAAGGAAAATCAGCAAAAGTTTTGCTCATAGAGTATTTCACCCGAAAAATGGGTGCTCCATTAAATATATGGTCTGATGGACATCGGCAAAAAGCGGCACAGCAATAATCGCTGAAAATATAGAATCAGCGGCGATCCGAGAACGACGATGCGTATAACGCACATTTGATTACAGCCGCAACCTGAAGGAATCGCTTAAGCGATTGGGTGGGGCGCGAAATAATGTCCTCTCTTTGGACCGGACGCGCATACACAATGATAGAAGAGAATGTTCAGGTAATGAACGAAATTTAGTGCGTGGGCGGAGTATAGCAGGATATTTTTAAAAGTCACCTCTTTTCGTGAAATTGATACAATATTTTCCTCAAAGATTGAATAAATGCAGGTTTTCACTTTAATTTTTTTGACCATCTAGAAAAATATTGAATAGCATTCTACGTTCTACCCCTCAACTATGAGCCATATGACGCAATTAATTGTACTAGCTATTGCTCTAATGCTGCCGTGATTTGACATGCTATCTGACCTGTAATGAACATTACACACAGCAAGCTTAAATAGGTGTCTATACGCTGTCTAATTTCAACCTACTTTATTTCTGTATAGCGCGATCTTCATTAAGAGGTGATCAGACTCTGGCACAGCCTATATTTTACCATCTATAGAGGGCAAAGCCATAAAGTAAATCACCACAAAGGCCTTTACTTTTTTTATCCTTATCAAAGAAAAAGCCCTCTTCTGAGAGCTTTTTCAATGTCTTAAAACACGATCTGCATACTATTACTTAGCAGCTTCACCCCAAGCAGGTACAACTGCTTTCATCAGAGGTTTCAACATTTTCATAGAACATGCCAGTACTTGGCCATTTTCCATAGATTCGCTACCACCACGTGCATCAACTACTGTACCGCCCGCTTCTTTCACGATCAACTCACCAGCTGCGATATCCCAAGGCTTTAAGCCAAGTTCGAAGTACGCATCGAAACGACCTGCTGCAACATATGCCAAATCTAATGCTGCAGAACCTGTACGACGGTATTGCGCGCCAGCTTCAGTCACATTTAACAATGAATCAAAATGATTTTTTGCATAAGAAATCACTTCACCATTACGTTTTGCACGGTAAGCATGACCCACAGACATGAATGTATTTTCAAGGCTGTCTTTCACATTTACACGAATACGGCGTTGGTTCATCATGGCACCACGACCACGACTTGCAGAGAACAACTCATCTTTCACAGGGTCGTAAATTACGCCGTGTTGAGTAATGCCTTTATGTTGAACTGCAATAGAGATACAGAAGTGAGGAACACCGTTAATGAAGTTTAGAGTGCCATCAAGTGGGTCGATGATCCAACACCAATCTGCGTCGTGACCTTTACCTTCTTGAAAACCAAACTCTTCACCAAGGAAGCTGTGATTTTTATAGCTTTTACGTAGGGTATCGATAGCCAATTGTTCCAAATAACGGTCTACACGCGTTACAGGACCATCAATTCCTTTTTCTTCGACTTGTAGATCGAGCTTATGACGATTTTGATGCGCTTTTAAAAGCTCTTGACCGACTAATTGAGCCGCACGCGCAGCCATCACCACCATAGGTTCCATTGAACACCCACTACAATTTGAAGATATTGATAAAGAATAATGCATAAAAGCCCGCGCATCTTATCAAAGATCGGGGCTTTTAGGGAAAAAATGTTTCTAAAATTTAAAAACGGTGCTTAAACCATGTGTACAAGTTTTGACCATGCTTGGCGCACCGAGCTTTCAATGCCTTCTGCATCTAGTCCTGCCTGATGTAACATTTGCGCATGTGTGGCTTGATGCATGAATATATCCGCTAAACCGAGATTTAACATCGGTTTCATGATTTGAGCCTGTGCCAAATATTCATTGACTGCACTACCCGCACCCGCCATCACAGCATGTTCTTCAACCGTAACAAATAAAGCCGTTGATGGTGCTAAAGTCGCTATCATCTTTTCATCAAGCGGTTTAACAAAGCGCATATTCACCACACGAACCGCCAAATCTTGTTCAGCTAATTTCTGTGCTGCCTCTACTGCGGCCTGAACACGACTACCAAAAGCGAGAATGCTAATAACGTCGTCTTGGGCATCATTAAAGCTCGCTACAATTTCAGCCTGACCAATTTCCATCGGGGTCATCTGTTGTTGAATTTCAACACCGAGACCATTGCCACGCGGGTAACGCACTGCAGCAGGACCATTATATAAATAAGCAGTATGCAACATTTGACGACATTCATTTTCGTCTTTAGGCGCCATAATCACCAAATTCGGTACGGTGCGCATAAAGGCATAGTCATAGGCCCCAGCATGAGTCGGGCCATCTTCACCCACTAAGCCTGCACGGTCGATACCAAAGGTAACATCTAGATTTTGCAGGGCCACATCATGAATCAATTGATCATAGCCGCGTTGCAAGAAGGTAGAGTAAATGGCCACCACAGGTTTTAAGCCTTCACATGCCATACCCGCCGCCAAAGTTACAGCATGCTGTTCTGCAATCGCGACATCAAAAAAGCGCTGTGGATACTGTTTAGCAAAACCTACCATACCTGAGCCTTCGCACATGGCAGGGGTAATCGCCAGTAAGCGCTCATCTTGCGCGGCTTCATCACATAACCATTGACCAAAGACATCTGAATATTTGGGCGCCGTTTGCGGAGCAGACTTTGCATTTATTTTTGTAATCGCGTGATATTTAATTTGGTCAGCTTCAGCAGGTGCAAAGCCTTTGCCTTTTTTGGTATAAACATGAATTAAACGTGGCCCTTTACGTTTTTTCAATGCGGTAAAGACTTGTGTCAACTGCTCAACATCGTGCCCATCAAAAGGCCCAAAGTAATCAAAACCAATCGCTTTAAAGACGTTATCGGCCGCATCTGTCGCTGCGCTATGTAAGCGTGAGTTATAGGTCCATTCAGGATGTGGCTGCACATAAGCTTCACCATCTGCTGAAATATTAATGGACTGACCACTTTCCCAAATCGAAGCCAAATGTTTAGCAAAACCACCTGTGCTGCATGAAATCGACATATCATTGTCATTCAACACCACCATCAGGTCCGCATCATGCGCGACTGCATCGTTCATAGCTTCAAAGGCCATACCCGCTGTCATCGCCCCATCGCCAATGATCGCGACCACTTCACATGGATTGTTTTGATAACGACGTGCCAGCGCCATACCAAGGCCTGCTGAAATCGCAGTCGAAGAATGTCCGACTCCAAAGGTATCAAATACCGATTCATCACGCGCAGGAAAGGCAGCTAAACCATCTTTGGCACGAATAGTCGTGAGCTGTTCACGGCGGCCCGTTAATGCTTTATGCGGATAAGCTTGATGACCGACATCCCAAATTAAGCGGTCATTCGGCGTGTTGAAGCAATAATGTAATGCCACGGTGAGCTCGACTACACCGAGGTTTGCACCAAAGTGCCCCCCACTTTGTCCTGCGGCATACAGAATAAATTGACGTAGCTCGTCTGCCACTTGTGCTAATTGACTTTGCTCAAGCGAGCGAAGTTGTTGAGGATGATCAATCGTATCCAACAACGGTGTTACAGGGCGATGAGCTGGTATTTCTGTATACAACATAATATGGCAAAGCCTTCTAAAGCCTGGCAAATCTAGCTAGGTCAAATGGGTAATTCGATCATATCGTCGAATGCTATCACCTTCAATCAGCCATATTTCTAGCGATGCAGTTTTGAGCAGTGCTCTCACTGGGTGTTCGTTTAGTGCAGGTGATTATCCTGAATAATCTTACTATTTATCAACTATTATCGTTCGCTTTATACAAAAAAGAAAATCTTCTGCATAAATTCGTGGATGCAATTCTACCAATGTCGATGCATTACGCTATACTTTAGCCAATTTCTGAACTATTTACAGGTTTAGCTGTGCCTATTGAATTTGTTGCCACATCCCGTTTACCGACTGCTTTTGGTGAGTTTAACATCACCGTATTTCAAGATCCTAAGACCGGTGAAGAACATGTTGCACTCTCAAAAGGTTTGGATCAGCCGATCATTGAACCCGTTTTAGTCCGTGTTCATTCCGAATGTCTCACGGGCGATGCCTTTGCGTCCTTGAAATGTGACTGTGGCCCACAATTGCAAGCCACGCAAAAACTGATTAATGAAGCTGGGCAAGGCGTGATTCTGTATTTGCGCCAAGAAGGTCGTGGCATTGGGCTTACCAATAAAATTCGTGCTTATGCGCTACAAGATCAAGGGCATGACACGGTCGATGCCAACCTGATGCTCAACCTACCTGCCGATGCACGTCGTTATGACATGGTCAGCATTATGTTGGAGCATTTAAATATTCAACAAGTCCGTTTGATTACCAACAATCCATTGAAGATTGCAGCACTGCAAGAGCAAGGGATCAATGTGGTGGATCGTGTACCATTGACGGTCGGTTTAAATCCTTTCAATGAAGAATATTTAAAAACCAAACATGAACGCATGGCACACTTGTACAAGAAAGATGATTTTTAAAATTTAATCATTTGCTCTAAGCCTACTTGAAAAAGCCGGTTTAGAGCGCTTCAATCAGATTAGATGGTCATGGAGAAAATACGACTCTCAGGTCGACGGCGTTTTAAATGCAAATCGAACGCCATACAAATGTTGCGTACAAAGGCTTTGCCCTGCTCAGTTACTCGTAAGCTCTGTGGCTTAATCTCTAATAAACCATCGTCCCGCATTTCTTCCAGTTGTCTCAAGACCTCAGCCAATTCCGGAAATTGCATATCTGATTCTGCCCACGACGTTTGAAAGCTACACATTAAATTTAAAATGTGACGACGAATCATCAGATCTTCAGCACTCAAAATATGCCCGCGATAGACAGGAAGTTCATTGTTTTCCAGTCGCGCATAATAATCTTCGAGTTTTTTTTCATTTTGCGCAAAGCTATACCAACTGTCGCTGATCGATGAAATCCCTAAACCAATCATCACTTGAGTTTTCGATGCGGTGTAACCCATAAAATTGCGATGCAGAATGCCTGCCTGAAATGATTGATACATGGCATCACTTTCTAAAGCAAAATGATCCATACCAATTTCATGATAACCTTGTGCAAGCAGCTTCTTTTTTCCTTCCTCATAGCACTGCCGTTTTATTTCATCTTTCGGCACATCATGATCTTTAAAACCACGTTGCCCATTGCCTTTGATCCATGGCACATGCGCATAACTATAAAATGCCAAACGGTCTGGACGTAAACGATTGGTTTGATCAATGGTGTTGAGCACATCATCTAGGTTTTGAAAAGGCAGACCAAAGACCAAATCATGTGAAATTGAGCTATAGCCTATTTCACGTGCCCACTGCGTCACTTGCTCGACATGTTCAAAAGGCTGTATCCGATGAATGGCTTTTTGTACGCTTTCATTATAATCCTGTACCCCATAACTAACACGGCGAAAGCCCAAGTCATACAGGGCTTGCAAATGCTCCCGCGTAGTATTGTTCGGATGCCCTTCAAAGCTAAACTCATACTGCTCGGCAATCTCTGCTTGCGCAAGGATGCCTTCAATTAACTGAGTTAAATGCGCTGGAGAAAAGAAAGTTGGCGTTCCGCCACCCAAATGAATTTCTTTAATGCGCGGCTTTTCTTCAAGCCATTCACAATAAAGAGACCATTCCTTTAAAACAGCCTGAATATAAGGCTGCTCCATCTCATGCTTTTTGGTCACCCGTTTGTGGCAGCCACAAAACGTACAGAGACTTTCGCAAAAAGGCAGATGAATATACAGACTTATACCTTCCGTTGAATTCGATTCAGCAAACGATGTTTTCAGCGTCTGTTTCCATTGATTTAAGGAAAACTGCGCCTCTTCCCAATACGGCACCGTTGGATAACTGGTATAACGTGGACCAGGAACATTGTATTTTTGAATCAATGAATCGCTCATATTTACCATCAGCTCTTCCGTATTCAGAAGATGCAGCCTATTCTGCATCGCCAAACTCGGGTCTGTACTGTGGTTATTCTGCTGAGCTTAGAATCAGAATTCAACCTAGCAAATTGGTCAGGTTATTTTGCACATAGCAGCATTTTCATTTTTAACTTGCTTCACAACAGTGAATGCTGCGGTAGGACTCTTCGGAAAATATTCTTAATCTTTTTGCTGTTTTATGTTTTGATGTAATCAGTTTTCATCTTTTCCCATGAGGCTTTTCATGCAGCACCCAACGTCTGCGGATATCCAACGCGTTCGCGAATTTCTCCTCGACTTACAGGCTCGTATTTGTGCCGCACTTGAACAACAAGAACGTGCTGGTGGCGGGACTGCGCAGTTTGAAATAGATGATTGGGAGCGTCATGAAGGCGGTGGGGGTCGTTCACGCGTACTGCAAAATGGTACGGTGATTGAAAAAGGTGGAGTGATGTTCTCACACATCAACATTTCTAAACTCCCCGCTTCAGCGACTGAGCGCCATCCGCAAATTGCAGGTGCCAAAGCACAGGCCATGGGTGTTTCTTTAGTGATTCATCCAAAAAATCCAAATATCCCGACTTCACATGCCAATGTGCGCTTATTCGTGGCTGAAAAAGAAGGCCAAGATCCAATTTGGTGGTTTGGAGGGGGCTTCGATCTCACTCCATTTTACCCAAATGATGAAGATGTGCTGTCATGGCATCAGACAGCGCATGACTTATGTGCGCCCTTTGGCGCTGAAGTCTATGCCGAACATAAACAATGGTGTGATGACTACTTCTATTTAAAACACCGTGACGAACAACGTGGTGTCGGTGGATTGTTCTTTGATGATCTCAATCAATGGGACTTTGAAACCTGTTTCCAATATATCCAAGCCGTGGGCAATGGCTACCTCAACGCCATTCTCCCAATCTTCCAGCGTAACCAAGACAAGCCTTATAGCGAGGCACAGCGCGACTTTCAAATCTATCGTCGTGGTCGTTATGTCGAATATAACTTAGTTTATGACCGCGGCACGCTCTTTGGTTTACAAACAGGTGGCCGGATTGAATCGATTTTAGTGAGCTTGCCGAATTTGGCGGGTTGGTCATATCGACCTGAATGGGAGGCCGATTCTGCTGAGAAAAAATTGACCGACTTTTACCTGAAACCCCAAGATTGGCTCAAGCTACTCAAATAGACACACAGGCTTACAATTCTATATCCCCCACGCATGCCCTTTTCACCAGATTAGGGCAGCTTATATATTAAATTTTATATATTTCCCGATCAATTCCTCGTAGAATGACCACTACACAAAGCGTCATTTCTTTGCATTTATTAAAGCATTGTCACAGGTTTAAAACAGCAATTGGGTTCTTTTAAGTTCGCAAAAACCGTAAGCTAAATTAAGTCATTTTCAATGTATTCACTTTAATGACATCAACCTTTAGTATCCTCCTTTGCTGTTCTCTGAGGTCCCAAACATGTTCGCAAAAAGAGTTAGCTCAACCACCATGGTTCTTTTCTGCTTTGCTATTGTATTGCTAAGCTCGATCAGTACCACTATTTTTTCTGAAAGTGCGTTTAATGACAATGCATCCATCAGCATCACCGTATTTGCAGGTATCGGCTTAACCCTGACCGCAGCAAAATTATTGTTTGATGCGATTCACAGCATCTGTAATCCATAAGCCGCCTTTCTTTTCTCTGTTGATAAAAAACCACTGAACGCTTTAGCCTGCGTGTAATTTGCCGTATATTGAACAGCATTTCTCACATGGATTTGGTGCGATGAGCAAACAATTCGCTGTCATTGGCAACCCAATTGAGCAGTCTCGCTCACCTGAACTTCACCATGCGTTTGCACAAAAAATGGGGCTCGACCTCAACTATAGTAAACGTCTTGCGCCACTCGATGGCTTCCTCGCCAACATCCAAGAATTTTTCTCCCACGGTGGCATAGGTCTAAACGTCACAGTTCCATTTAAAGAACAAGCCTTTGCAGCCTGCACAGTCCTCACTGAACGCGCTAAAATCGCAAAAGCAGTCAATACGCTGTGGATGGTCGATGGTCAATTACATGGTGATAACACCGATGGACAAGGATTAGTCGATGCCATTCGTGCGTTGGACTGGAGCTTAGAGCAAACTGATGTACTGATCATCGGTGCAGGTGGTGCAACTCGCGGCGTCATTTATCCACTGGTCCAAGCAGGGGTGAAAAAAATTGTGATTGCCAATCGTACCCTTGCCCGTGCTGAGCAACTGGTTGCTGACTTAAAAACAGCTGTACCGCAAGCCACATTGCAAGCCATCAGCTTAGAGGCACTCGAAGGTCAGTTTGACTTGGTGATTAATGCAACCTCTGCCAGCCTAAGCGGCGATGCCCTCGTTCTGCCAGAAACCCTGCAATTTCAACATGCGTATGAAATGGCCTATGGCAAACCCTCAACCTTTTTAGATCAAGCCAAAGCTCGCGGCGTCCCCACCTCTGAAGGCTACGGCATGCTCGTGGGTCAGGCGATTGAATCTTTTTCAATTTGGAATAGCGTCAAACCCAATCTGAAAGATTTTTTATAAGCACAAATAAAAAAGAACCTCCGCAGAGGTTCTTTTTTCAGATTAGTTCATGTGTTTCTGTACGGCTTTATAGGTCTCGTAATAGGTCGAATCGCTAAAGAAGTCATCATGTTCAAGCTTCAAACCTTGCAACGATTTTTCTGTCAATTGACCTTTTAGGTCATCTGCAAATGCTTTAGCAAAGACTTGTGCAGACTGAGTCAAATATGCAGTTTGCTCTTGGCCAATCTCATAGGTATCGGTAAATTTGTCTTGATAGACCTGAGCAAAGACCGCTTGCTTGGTTTTGTATTTCTTCGCCAAATCCTTCCAATGCTGATTTTCTTGTACATCTTCCAGTGCATCATTAACAATATTGGCGATACTTTCTCCCAGCTCATCAAAGTCTTGTTCGTGCTGTAAAGCATGTTTTTGACGTAGCTGAGTCAGACGCTTAAGTGCTGCACCCTTCGGCTCTGCAACATCCATGAACTCATAGGCATACACTTCTGAAATTTCATTGATGGTCGCTGAGCTATAGTAACGAATATACTCTGGACGTTGTGCGGCAAACATCAAAGCAAATACCGCTTGATACGCTTTAACTTCAGAATGATGACGTGCATAGCTTTGCTGCGCTGCCTGCTGGTAATAATCTGAAATAGCCTTAGGTAATTCTGTTGTGCTTGATGATGCGCTCTCTGTACTTGATGAGTCTGCACCTAACGGACCCAGCATGCCTTTCACTACATTTTCCAGTAATGAACCTTTAGACACTTCCTCAATCGATTTGGCATTTCTTAAAGCTTGACGGTCAATGGCTGTCGCACTGCCATAATTAAACACCTGATTGGTGCTCTTAATTTGTAGCTTACCAATTTGCTCATCGCTAATCACAATGTTGTAATCCATGTTTTGCGCACGACCTTTTTGGTCGAGTCCAACATCCATCACAAACGGTGAACGCTCGCTACCCAGCTGTGCCATGATCGGTGTAATTTCAGCCTGATGTTTTTGCCAAAGTTGTTTAAAGCCTTGTGCGTCTACCAGTTGTTCTGTTTGATACGCGCTAAAGAGTGGTTTCAACTCTTCCAAAACATTGGTCGCTGCTTGTCCAAAGCTCTCTTCATCTACAGATTGATTGGTTACTTTAGGTGCAAGTACATCAATATCTTGATAATCACGGCATGCGGTCACTTTACCAATAGGAATGTTCTTGCTGTTGATGAGCGCATCGCAAGCTTCTTCAGATAGTGTATTTGGTGCTACAGAAGCAGACACTTCAGTTGCTGTCTCATCCGCATCTTCTGTCGCGGCCTGCGCATAAGCCACATCTGCTGCTGCATCAACCGTAGCATCGGCAGCGGCATCTACAACAATCTCTTGTTCATCACTCTGCCCATAACCACTCAGGTTCTGCATTTTTTGGTTTACCAAATGACTGACACGTTCGAGTGAATCATAGGCCGGGTCTTCACTTGCGCTACTTGCAGCAATCTCTGCTTCTTTCGCCGCCTGCATTGCTTCATCCGCTGCGCTTGGTGTTTTTGCAGCATCTTCAATCAGACGCTCAGCATCAAAAGCTTGTATCTGTTGGGTATAGTGCAGTTTATTGACGTATTCAAACAA
Source organism: Acinetobacter sp. CAU_H_S139_7 (assembly GCF_058599305.1). Lineage (NCBI taxonomy): Bacteria > Pseudomonadati > Pseudomonadota > Gammaproteobacteria > Moraxellales > Moraxellaceae > Acinetobacter > Acinetobacter sp. CAU_H_S139_7. The sequence goes on along the minus strand of NZ_CM178651.1, from coordinate 364,507 downwards.
ACCCAATTGTACTTGTGCTGTTTCTAAGTCACCCATATAGCGAATTTTTTTGCTTAGCCCAGCTTCTTTTTCTGACTTGCTTAAATCAACACTATGCACCTGATTTGGCTCTGCCAAAGCATATGGCAGTGCATTCATTTGCTTTAAGTATTCAGCAAACTTTTTAAAATCAATATGACCGAATGCGTCTTTATGCTTAGAAAAGTCAATGTATGTAAAACGATCCTGACTTTCACGATTCACCATGAACGGCATAAAGGCAAAGTAGTTGGTGTAAAATTTATAATCATTAAAATCAACCACCATCGGCAACTGTGCTTGCACTTGTAGGGTTGGTTTTTGATAACTTAACTGTAAAGTCAATGCTGCCAATTTTTGACGGAAATGCACAGAACCTTGATAACTAAACTGTAAGTCATTGAGTAAATTTACCAAAGACTCTGCGATTTGAACCTTAGCAGAACGTGATTCTCCACTGCCATACAACGATGCATACGGATTTTGTTCACGCGCAAGTGCATCATATAAGGCTTGTTTTTCTTTGGTGGTAAAGGAAATCTTTTGATTTTTTAATAGTTGATCTAATTGTTTTTTCAACTCTGGATCTAAGTTCGTCCCATTTGACTGAGTATTCGACTTAGAATTTGGCTGAGTCTTTGGCTTGGACTCATTAAAATTAAAGTCAGATTGAATAGAGAACTGACCTTTAAAATCATAGCTAGCATTTTCAAACATGGCATTAAGACCATGCGTGGCTTGTTGCCCGAGCTGCTGATCTGAAGAGGCATTGGATTTAATGACATGCTGAGTACACCCACTGATACTAAAACCCAATAAACAAAGTGTTATATATTTTAAGCGCATAATACTTGCTGAAAACCTGAGTTAATTATAGTTTATTAAAAAAGTACATGATCAAAAGACCACCGAGTCAGTGTAACAGAACTGTCTTTTTAGATTGATGATTTTATCTACCAATTCGCCTTTCTGACATTTTCTCAAGTCGGATCTATCAATGTATTTTGATACGATGTGTGAATAATGAAATGATCGATTTAAATAATCCAATACTATTTCTAAATTAGGATTACACACATGCCTGCATATAAAGCTCCCTTACATGATATTCGCTTCTTAATGAATGAAGTGCTGGACTATCCTGCACATTATCAAACCCTATCGAATAGTGAAGCTGCCGACGCTGATACGGTAGATATGATCTTAGAAGGCGCAGCAGATTTTTGTGAAAATATTTTATCTCCTTTAAACCAATCGGGCGATGAAGAAGGTTGTACCTTCGACAATGGTGAAGTGAAAACACCAAAAGGCTTCAAAGACGCTTATGACCAGTTTGTCCAAGGTGGCTGGCAAGGTTTGTCTTTCCCTGAAGAATTTGGCGGTCAGAACCTGCCTCAATCTTTAAATCTGATTAAATCGGAAATGATGGGCACCGCAAACTGGTCTTTCCAAATGTACCCAGGTTTAAGCATCGGCTGTATGAATACCATTTTACAGTTTGGTACAGACGAACAGAAAAATCTGTATATGCCGAACTTAGTGGCAGGTACATGGTCTGGTACCATGTGTTTAACTGAACCTCAGTGTGGCACCGACTTAGGCCAAGTAAAGACCAAAGCAGAATTAAATGCCGATGGCACTTATAACATCTCAGGCACCAAAATCTTCATCTCTGCAGGTGAGCAAGATTTAACTGAAAACATCATTCACATCGTACTTGCTCGACTTCCAGATGCACCTGCAGGCACCAAAGGAATTTCACTGTTCATTGTGCCTAAATTCTTGGTCAATGCAGACAGTAGCCTTGGTGAACGTAACCCTGTGACCTGTGGTTCAATTGAACATAAGATGGGGATTCGCGCTTCTGCAACCGCAGTGCTGAACTTTGACAATGCTGTCGGTTACTTAATTGGTGAGCCAAACAAAGGCTTACATGCCATGTTTACCTTTATGAACACCGCACGTATCGGTACGGCAATTCAAGGTATTGCACATGCTGAGCTTTCTTTCCAAGGTGCACTTCCATATGCCAAAGAACGTATGTCGATGCGTGCACTTTCTGGCAAGAAAGACCCTGAAAAAGTCGCTGATGCCATTATTCACCATGCTGACGTTCGCCGTATGTTACTGACACAAAAAGCGATTGCTGAAGGCGGTCGTTCAATGATTTATTATGCAGCACAAATTGCAGACAAAATGGCCGATGCACTTGAGCGTGGCGATACTGCTGCATTTGAAGCACATGATGATCACTTAGGATTCTATACCCCAATTTTAAAAGGCTTCTTAACTGAATTGGGCTTGGAAGCTGCAAACCACGGTATGCAAGTTTATGGCGGTCATGGCTACATTAAAGAATGGGGTATGGAGCAAATTGCACGTGACGCACGTATTGCGACACTATATGAAGGCACAACAGGTGTTCAAGCACTGGACTTAATTGGTCGTAAAGTACTTCTGACCTCTAAAGGTAAAGTGATTCGCGACTACACCACTGAAATTTTAAAATTTTGTGGTCAACAGGCACGCAACAAATACATGCGTCGTTTTGCATGGGACTTAACCAAAGTATGCGCACAGTGGAATGCCTTAACTGTTCGCATTATGCTGGCAGCTCGTAAAGACCGTGACGTGGTATCTTCAGCTTCTGTCGATTTCTTGATGTTCTCTGGCTATGTGATGATGGCGTATTTCTGGGCACAACAAGCGGCTGTAGCTTCAGAAAAATTGGCTTCTGGTGATGGCAAAGAATCTGCTGAATTCTATAAAGCAAAAATTAAAGTTGCAGACTTCTATTTCGAACGTTTATTACCACGTACCCAAGGACATGCTGAAGCAATGGTCAATCCTTCAAAAACCATGACTTCGTTAGCACCTGAACACTTTAGCTTTGACTACTAACTAACAGTATTAGACCCATAAAAAGAGCGCCTAGGCGCTCTTTTTATTTCCTGTCTGACCTTAAAATTCGGTGGTGTTTTAAAAAGTATGCTGACATTAAATGAAGCCATTATTGATGTAAAAGAAGGTTAAGTCGAAGGCTTTAAAATGGTTTTCAAGCTTTTTGGAGAAATTGCAACTTCTTCTAAAACCACGCCTTATTCGATGCCTTATTTTGCAATTATTACCTTCAATTCCTACAGTAAAAAACTTACCAATACTTTGCTTGCAGTTTTTAAAAGCAGTGATGAAACTGTCCCAATGATCACTTGCAATTCGGGTGTAGTGAATACCTAATTGTTTAAGCTTTGTCTTCAACCTTTGGACTGTAGCTAAATCTCTCTTAACCCAAACATAAGCAACAATCTCACCTGTTTCTCGATGGTAGGCGTAAATAAGCCATTGTTTATTATTTTTATTTCCAACAAAAGTCCAGAATTCATCTACTTCGAGAGATTCATAATGACTTTGTTTAGGCTGAATTTGATAGGCCGATTCAGTTAAAGTCCGTAAGACTTTACCGATACTAATGCGCTCAACTTCAGCGATATCTCGTATACCGCTGCCTCTGACCATTAACTGTAATATTTTACGAGTAATGCCAGAATTACATCCTAGATAGCTCAGAGCATGGTCACCAATAAACTGACGTTTGCAGTCTTTGCATTGGTAGTTTTGTTTCCCATCTACTTTGATGCCATTTTTCTTTATAATGTAACTGAGGCAGGTTGGACATTTGATTTCTAGAGTTATTTGCATTTCTCTATTTTATCAAAATTCAACCTGCTTTTTTTTAGCATACTTTTTGATACACCACCTAAAATTCAACTCCCCCTGTAATTTCTCATTCGCTCCAATTTTCTGGCCTCATCCTTAACCTGAGTTCGATGAGTAAGCGTGGCCTTGCGGAATATATTCCTCATTTGATAATGCACCGATCGAAGGCTTCTGGGGCATACTCAAAAATGAATGAGTTCATCATCATGGTTATAAAACGAGGGAACAAACTAAAGCAGAGATTACAAAATATATAGAGTTATTTAGGACTTACGCAGTATTATTTATAGATTCTCTGTGGTAGCAGATGATTTTTATCGAGAATAAAGTCATCAATGAAGTTTTTGATCATTGGTCTAAATAACTTCTTCTGCCAACGATATACATTTTCAAAGATCCGCTCAAACTGGTTCTTTTGTATCTCAACGTAGGCCATCAAGGCTGAAAAAATATGATTCGAAATCAGTTTAGATCGTCTTACTTGAAACTTTTCAATATGACAAACCTGTTTAATCACTCGGTGATATTGTTCTATTTTCCAATGACTTGAATGTAATTCATGAAAACCATCAAAGGACAATAAATCATCTTCATCTTGATGCACAATATAAAACCTCTGCTGTTCTTTTAACTGAGTCTTAAATAATTGTACAAAGCCAAAATCTTTGAGCCAGACCACTTGACCCTGATGGAAATTCGGCAATAAACGCAGTTGAAACCATTGTCCTTTTTCTGGGGAAACCTTACGGTTACAGTCGATACCAAACATAAATCGAATACCATATTTTCTTATGGTTTTTAGATTTGCAGTCGATGAATACCAACTATCACCTGTAATAAATTGAATCTTTGCACCCCAACTAAGTACTTCACTTAACATATCCATAAAGTAATCATTCTTGGTTTTACTTTCAGATTTGTCATAAATTCGGAAATTAATTGGAATATTTTGACCATTTTGATCTGTCGCATACAAGGTAATGAGATGAATACCCTTGACGGATCGGTGGTGTTTGCCTGACCAAAAATAGCTAACCAAGTCCATATGCTGACTATACGGTTTATCTAAAACAGTATCATCAATACTGACTATACGGTTTATCTAAAACAGTATCATCAATACTGACTATAAGTTTATTGTTATCAATATGTTGAATTGCTTCTTGATATAGGTCGTGAGGTGTGTAGTCTTCACGCTCTAGAAAGCGATTTACACTATCATGCGAGATGTTATAAGTCTCGGCAAGTTGTGTGCAGCTAATAGAGTTCGGTTCTGTCATGAGAAAGCCCATATAAATGGGTAGTGTACAAGTTGCTGTAGAAGCATTTTTAATTCGTCTGATCACAGATACTTTATAAAGTATTTTAATACTTTTTTGAATCCGTCAATGCGTAAGTCCTATTATTTTATAATCAGCGAAGAATTCAAAAACGTTTGGATTTTAAGACACCAAATCAAATGGCAGAGGACTTTTGCAAGTTGGCTGCCTAAAATCTCCCAAGTGAAATTCTCCTGCTAATTCAGCAAACATCACCCACTGGTGATGTTGAAATATATCGGCTTTGATGATGGTTATACTAATTGGAGTTCTTGGCTTGATCGAATGCCATTTAAGTAATCATGCAAGTTAAAAAATTGGCTTGAGATCTTCACTCAAACCCTGATAGTAATTCATACAATCATGGCTTTTTGACATCCTCCCCGACCTAAAGGACGGATATTCCTACTGCTAGGCGCTTATGTCCAAGCGCGAGTATGTTCTTGGCAGCATTGCAATCACGATCATTGACAGCACCGCATTCACATTCCCATACTCTTATTCGCAAATCTATCCTACCTTTCGGACTGCTTGCGGTGATCTCACCGCAGCTCGAACAGATTTGGGTCGTGAATCTCTCACTCACTTCTTCAAACAATACTTTTGCGCTCTCACATTTATACCGAAGCATTGTTTTGAATGCACTAAACCCTGAATCTAAAACAGATTTTGCCATTTTAGTTTTGACCAGTTTAGCTGCACTCAGATTTCCAACTACAATCATTGCATGGCGTTTTACAAGCTTAGAACTCTCTTTATGCAAATGATCTTTGCGACAGTTCTTGATCTTGGTGTGTAATGCACGTACACGTTTTTTATCCTTTGCTCTTTGAGCAATACCTAGTTTCTGTTCATATTTACGATAGTGCTTTGGATTTGTCACCACATAACCATCTGAACAGGTGGCTAGGTCTTTTAAGCCTAAATCAATACCAATCGCAGTTGTACCTTTGGACTGGACAGACTTGGTATGATCTTCAACTGTCAGGCAGACATACCAATGCCCACGACTATCTTCAACAAATGAACCCGATTTAACCTTGTATGAGCCAATGCCATAGCTATCCCATAGTTTGAATTGATGCTTGCCATACTGGATATAGCCATCTGTATATTTCACAGCAACTTTTTTGAATGGTATCCATCCAAGTGATTTTTTGGCTGATTTCCTGTTGCTGACCCGCCATTTCAATTTTGATTTTTTAAACTGCTTTCTTCGTATGACTAATTCTTCGGTCACAGCCTGAATCGTTTGGCTGTGTAAATTACATTCCTTGGATGTGCCTTTTGTGTACTTGGCAATGTCGTAAGCACTAAGAAATTCACCTTTCCCTTTTAGGTGTCTAAAACTTAAATCATTGACATAATTCCAGACAAAGTTCACCTCAGATGCTAACTGTTCGAGCACCTTGCTATGTTTGTCTTTTATGCGTAATTTAAGTGTTTTCATACGATTACTTTATCAATTTAATCAAAGAATAGAATGACAAAAAGTAAATAATTTAATTAAAACGACATTTCATGTCGTATCGCTGACGCGACTCGCTTATATCCCCGACCTAAAGAACGGGGTTTTACGTTCGATTTGATAAAACTTAGATAAATTCTTCTAACACTGAGTTTAAAAACACATGCCCTTGCTCGGTACATGCTAAGCGCGTGGCATCATCTACCATTAATTTTCGAATGCGTAGTGAGTCCAACGTTTCAGCCAAACTATCGAGATTCAAACCTGTCCGCTGCGCATAATATTCAGCTGCAACCCCATCATTTAAACGCAAAGCATTCATCATAAACTCAAATGGAAGTTCATCGGCTTCAATGCGTTTCCACTGCACATGCTCCGCAGGGACTTTAGCCAAATAGTCTTTGGGCAAACGAGTTTTCTGGAACCGATAGACCCCATCTGGCTGGGTCACTTTGGCATGTGCACCTGCCCCTATCGCTAAATAGTCGCCAAACTGCCAATAATTCAAATTATGCGCGGAAGGCTGCTCTTTACGCCATGCCGAAACTTCATAATTGATAAAACCCTGCGCTTTTAAATAAGCTTCACCTTGGGCTTGAATCTCTTCAAGCACATCGTCCACAGGTAAGACAGGCTTGGTTCTAAAGAACACGGTATTCGGTTCAATCGTGAGTTGATACCATGAAATATGGGTTGCACCATTGTCCACGGCAAGCTTCAAATCCAGTAGAGCTTGTTCTAAATTCTGCTCAGGTAAACCATGCATGAGGTCGACATTAATTCGCTGAAAGCCTGCATCACGCGCAAGGCCAATTGCAGAAATCGCATCGGTATTGCTATGAATTCGTCCTAACTTGGTCAAATGTTCAGTATTAAAACTTTGAACCCCTATCGACAACCGATTGATACCTGCCGCTAAATAATCGGCAAAAGGGTCATGTTCGACTGTACCTGGATTGGCTTCTAAGGTAATTTCACAATCGGTCTCAAAGGGCAGTAGTGCTTTTAACTGGGCAAATAACCATTGATACCCTTGTGCTGAAATCAAAGACGGCGTTCCGCCGCCAATAAACACACTATGAATATGACGCCCTTGAGCAAACTCGAGTTGAGTTTTAAAGTCTTCCACCAAAGCATGTAAATATTCTTGCTCTAGATCTAAAGACAGTTTGCCATCTGGCACCGCATGCGAGTTGAAGTCGCAATAGGGACACTTACGCACACACCACGGCATGTGAATATATAAAGACAACGGAATATTTGCAGGATGTAAATCAGTCAAGGAAGAGACTCTAAAGCACAGCGGTAATCTTGCATATTTTAACATGACTGCATCAAGACACTTATGAAATCTGTGTCTATTTGGATTAGACTGATAAAAAGACAAGAAGAATGAATGGTTTAAAATGATGAAAATATCGAGCCACTTGCTGTTTATGCTACCACTGGCCTTTGGTATTGGCATTGCTATGACTTTTCAAACGGCACTAAATACACAACTCAGAGAATATTTTTACTCTCCACTACAAGCTGCATTGTTATCCTTCTTCATTGGAACCTGCGTTTTAGCACTTTTGGTTGTACTTCAGCCTGTCGACAAACCACAGTTACATGATTTTTCCAATATTCCATGGTACTTATGGCTCGGTGGTTGCTTAGGGGTTTATGCTATCAGTATAAGCATCTATACTGCGCCTAAATTAGGCTTTCTCACGTTTTCAGGTTTGGTTATTTTTGGACAAATCCTGACCTCCGTGATTTTTGACCACTATGGTCTACTTGGTACCGAAAAAACCCCTGTCAATTGGCAGCGTTTACTTGGTGGCGTCGTAATTTTTATTGGTGTGCTTCTCACTTTACAACGCTGAATTTATTTAGACCAAGCACATGATGAATATGAGTAATTTTTGTGTCGACTACAAATAAAATCACGTCCCATCGTTTCGAATTAAAAAAGTTATTGGTGTTAATGCTGCCCATCCTGATCACGCAGTTTTCTCAAGCGGGTCTCGGGTTAATTGATACCATCATGGCGGGACATTTATCTCCTACTGATTTAGCCTCGATTGCCGTCGGTGTCGGTTTATGGATACCAGTGATGTTGCTATTCAGTGGCATCATGATTGCGACAACACCGTTGGTGGCAGAAGCCAATGGCGCACGTACCCCTGAAAAAATCGCCACTATTGCTCGTCAGTCCCTTTGGGTGGCCTTTATTTTGGGGAGCATTGCGGGTTTAATTTTACAAAGTATGCCGCTCTTACTGCCACTCATGGGTGTACCTGCAAACTTACTGCCGAAAGCCAGCCTATTTTTACATGCCATTGGCTTTGGCATGCCTGCGGTGACTATGTATGCAGCACTGCGTGGATACTCTGAGGCACTCGGCCATCCACGTCCTGTGACCGTCATTAGCTTAGCGGCCTTGGTTCTTTTGGTTCCACTGAACTTTGTCTTTATGTATGGTTTCGGCCCGATTCCAGCACTCGGTTCAGCAGGCTGCGGATTTGCCACTGCGATTTTACAATGGATCATGTTTTTCACCTTAGCCACTTATATTTTTAAAGCTTCGGCATATCAAAAAACTCAAGTGTTTAGTACTTGGGAGAAGATGGATCGCTATTGGATCGAACGCATTTTAAAACTTGGTTTACCCATTGGCTTAGCGATTTTCTTCGAAGTCAGTATTTTTAGTACCGCTGCAATTATTCTGAGTCCACTGGGTGAAACCATTGTGGCGGCGCATCAAATTGCAATGTCGGTCACCTCTCAGTTATTTATGATTCCGATGTCCCTTGCCATCGCCCTGACTATTCGTGTTGGGACCTACTATGGCGAAAAAAACTGGGAGGCTATGCGAAAGGTGCAAAAACTCGGACTGGCGACAGGTACGGTTTTGGCGCTGATGACCATGCTGCTGATTGCACTGTTTCGTCCTGAAATTGTGGCAATTTATACCTCAGATCATGAAGTATCAGAAGTTGCGATGTATTTACTACTGTTCGCACTCGCCTACCAACTGATGGACGCTTGGCAAATTAGTGCCGCAGGCTGCTTACGCGGCATGCAAGACACCAAAGGTCCAATGTGGATCACAATGGTTGCCTATTGGATCGTGGCCTTTCCGGTCAGTATCTATTTGGCGCGCTACACCAACATAGGTGCAGCAGGTGTTTGGATTGGACTAATTGTCGGTTTAAGCGTGGCATGTGTCCTGCTCTTGCTCCGACTTTATAACAACAATAAACGCCTCAGTCAGGACTATCCATAAGTCATGCATGGCATGGAATAGGAAGGAGCCAGACTCTTCTCCTATTCCAGTTGTTCTACTGTTGTGCCAAAGTGTCTTTCAGACCTTGTGGCACTTCACTCTCATCCTCAACGTCTTTAACCACCACCTGCCCCACGATCACCTCACTGCCATTAAAGGTCATGGTGGGTGAACCATACAGGCTATAACCTTCATTCAGTGCTTTGGTGACACGCGCACAAAAATGTACATCGTCCTTGCCTGTAAAATAACGATAAACTTTCATTTATTTCTTACTCAAAATTTTTCGCACAGTGTAACGCGATTTTTAAATGCAGAGACATCTTGTGTGCAATTCACTCAATTGACCACTATTATTTAAATAGAAACATCAGCTTAACAATTTAAAGTAGGCAGTTTAGCATTTGTCGCCTATGATCAAATCTGAGATGTAATGAAGATGCCCCGAGGAATATCGCATGGCAAATACGACTCGTACGCCCGGTCGTCGCTTTATGAAACTTGCCAGTATGACAGCAAGTATCGCAACCAAAACTGTGACCAATTCAATTAAAAACTTCAATGCCGATGAAGATAAAAAAAATGCGGCGCGCAGTCAGCTTTTTCAGGACATTGGACTTCAAATTGCAGATACCTTAGGTGAAATGAAAGGTGCCGTGATGAAAGTCGGGCAAATTGCATCTCAATACAAAGACATTTTCCCGCCTGAAGTGGCACGTGCAATTAGTAAATTACAACGTCAAGCGCCTGCGATGCCTTTTCAAGAGATCAAAGCTCAAGTTGAAAAAGAACTGGGTAAACCGCTCAATCAAATTTTTACAGCCTTTGAAGAACAACCCTTTGCCGCGGCCTCCATTGGCCAAGTGCATAAAGCTACTTTACCGAGTGGTGAGCAAGTTGTAGTTAAAGTTCAATATCCGGGTGTAGAAGAAGCCTGTGAAAGTGACTTAAAACAAGTCCGTTTAGCGCTCCGCTTAATGGGTGTGCTCAAAATTGACCGTAAGTTACAAGATCAACTCTTTAAAGAAATTCAAGACAGTTTGGATAACGAGCTGAACTATCAAATAGAAGCGCAAAACTTGGAGGTCGCACGAACCTTTCATCAGGCCCTAGACCCTAAGATTATTATTCCTCAAGTCTATAAAGACTATTCAAGCCGCCATATTTTAACCTTAAGCTTAGAGCACGGCGAAAGCATTGAAACTGCCAGTACATGGTCACAAGACACACGCAATGAACTGGGGCGTCGTTTATTTCGTGCCATTGGCCGTGAGATTTTCTTCTTAAAGCGCTTCCACTGCGACCCACATCCGGGCAACTTTGCCTTCCGAGAAGATGGTAGCGTGATCGTATATGACTACGGCGGTGTAAAAACCCTATCGACTGAAATCGTGATGCATTTTAAGCAGCTGATTCAAGCAGCGCGCGACAGTGATATCTTGGTCATGGAACAGCAACTGACTGCTTTGCACTCCATGTCTGAGCAAGGCAAGTTCCCTGCCGAACTGTATGAAGCATGGTTAGAAGTGCTCATGCGTCCACTGACCACTTTGTATGACTTTGCCGAAAACTCAGCGCATCATGATGGCATTGAACTGGTCAAACCATCGCTAAAATACTGGGATGTGTTTAAACCCTCACCCGATACACTAATGGTCAATCGAACAGTCTCAGGACATTATTGGAACCTGATTCATCTCAAAGTACACGACAACCTCAATGATCTATTTGAAGAGTTGGTGCCACCTCCTGCCTAAATAAGAACTGCGGGCACGATAAAATCGCTACAACTCAATAAACCCAGTTACATAAAGTCACGGGGTTTATTTTGACTTCCTTATTGTTATATTATAACATTTCAAAATAACACATTTAAGGAGAAGTCTATGCGTGCCAATATTCATCCAGAGTATCGTGAAGTTCTGTTCCACGACACCAATGCCGACGCGTTTTTCGTGATCGGCAGTACCTTACAAAGTCATCAAACTCGTGAGTATGAAGGCAAGACTTATCCTTACGTCAGTTTAGATATCTCAAGTGCTTCACATCCGTTTTATACCGGTGAACAACGTCAAACCAGTAATGAAGGTCGTGTTGCAAGCTTCAATAAACGTTTCGCGCGTTTCAAACGCTCACAATAATTTCATTTTTCTTTAAGCTATACGCGTTATTGTAAAGATATCAAGAAGCCTAAGACCTCCTCCAGCTTAGGCTTCTTTTTTATGTATTCTTTTCTGGTTCCTATTTTGACCATCTTTTTTTTCTTAATGTTTAAGCACACTATCCAACAGATAAAATCCGATCCCAAGCACGATGACACCCACCACTAAGCTCGACAGGACGTAACTCAAAGCCAGGACTGTTTGCCCCTGTCTAAATAACTGAAAAGTTTCGAGGCCAAAACTAGAAAATGTCGTAAAACCGCCCAGTATGCCCACCATCAAAAATAAACGTGCTTCTTGTTGCAGTACTGGAAACTTCTGGCTGAATGCAAAGAAAATACCCGCAGCAAAACAACCGATGATGTTGATCCACCATGTCGGCCATGGAAAACTCATACTCGGTTTAAACAACCATAATCCTGCACCGTAGCGTAAACAGGCACCTATTCCGCCCCCCATTGCCACCAAGATCCAATTCATTGACCTATCCTATTCTTTACAAAATGCGGTATGGATAAGTCCGAAGTTATCCACAGTTCATCAACTATAATGCTATTAAACCTGAATCAATCCTCGCACTTCAAGGTTTTTCAACATCGGTTGTTGATCCCTACATATCTTATTGTCTCACTCTCAAAAGTGAACACTAGCATTCAAACTCACACATGCTTTACATGGGATATTAAACCTAGCATCGCCGAATATCTTTACTTCCCCTAATGTGCTCTATGACCAATACAATATAGATTCCCAAAATCACTAGCACTCGTTCTTCATGCAAAACAGAAGGTTTTCTCTCAGGCAAAAACTCACAAGAGCACACTTTTTGGGTATGATGTGGATATAAATTTAGTCGGAAATAGACGCATGGCACAGGTATTATTGGCTCAGCTTGCAGCGGGCGAAGCAAAATTTTCAGATGTATTGGCTTTTATTGAAGCAGCCTATACACATACACCAACCGCATTTAAAAATGGTTTGCAGCACAATGCGGCAACTGAAAACCAAGGCAGCGCAAAAGTGTTTTCGTTTGCACAACTTCAAGGTCTCAATCAAGCGCAAACTTTAAGCCTATTTGCAGAACACTATGCTTCTGTTTTAGCTACACCTGATGCAACAGATCATCAAAATATTCGTCAGTTCATGTTGAATGGATGGGATGGTATTGAATTTGATGGTACGGCATTAACTGCAAAATAAAGATAAAAAAACCACGTTCAAGCAACTTGAACGTGGTTTTAAACAAATACAAGATTAATTTTATTATCAGATAGTTATAAACACTATTAACATTGATACACCTATAAGCATCCACAGATTTGACCAATAGGTTTCACGTGGAGCAAGACTTCATATGGGTGTTAATCGTCTAAAAAAATTAAAACAACACGATGAAGTAACTAAGCGCTACTTCCAATTTATCCCTTTACCCGTTCGATCCATTGGATTGAGTTGACCCGAAATACTTCACACGCACCATCACCCGTATCGGTCGGGGTTAAGGATGAGGTCCAGACCATATCTTTGTCTTTAATTTCAACCAACTCGCCTTTTAAACGAACCAAATCACCACGTTTCACGTGTTTAATTTGTTTAGCAATTTCTGGGTTGGCTGGAATAATGTGCATATTCGACACCATTTGCATGGCTTGCTCGGCAGGCACAGGCAAACGATCGATTTTCCAGTTGAGATAACGGTCGTATTGATTCACAGTAATATGACGTGCAATTTCAGGTTCAGCAAATAAGCCCCAACTCACGGCGTAGTCAATCGGAGAGAATTTGGCTTGTGCATCATCCGAATACATTTTAGAACCTAAAATTCGAAAATCACCTTTAAACGGTTTCAACACCGAAATCGATTGATTTTTAGAGGTCGGCGCTAAACCTTTGGCAATGTTGTAATCCACAGTGGCACTTGCACTGATGGGCAACAGCAAACTGCTGAGTAAACCGAGCAGGATAAATTTAGATTTCATTGCAAACCTCATTCCCATCGACCTAGGAAAATACGAACCAATTTCATCTTAATCCAGTTTCCTGAAAAGAAGCTTATGAACTTAGTAACATTGTGAACGAATTATGCAGTCTACTTTTAGCCACAGCACTTTTCAGTTAGGCTAGAGCTGAAGAACAGAGCCCCAAAAAATAATCATGCTTTATAAATACTATCAACAACACATCTTTCCACATGTCCTAAATCAGGTCATGCAAGTACCAAGCTTAATGGACAAGCGCCGCGAACTGCTTTTGCCAATTCAGGGAGAGGTATTGGAAATTGGTTTTGGTACAGGGCTGAATCTGCCCTTTTATCAAAATGTCGATACTGTCTTTGCCCTTGAACCCAGTCCTGAAATTTATCATTTGGCTTTAGATCGGGTACAAACAGCAGCATTTGAAGTGCATCATGTACAAGCCCGTGCGGAAAAGCTGCCTTTTGCTGACCAGAGCCTTGAGCATGTGGTCAGTGCATGGACATTGTGTAGTATTGCTGGGCTAGAACAGGCTTTGGCGGAAATATTACGCGTGCTCAAACCGGGTGGCACCTTACATGTGGTGGAGCACGTATTAAATACAAATAACCTTTATATTCAGCGCCTACAACACTTACTCACGCCTGTGCAAAAGCGTTTAGCCGATGGTTGCCATCTCAATCGAAACATTGAACAGGCCTTAAAAGCAGCAGGTTTTAATTTGATAGAACAACACTACTTTTATGCCGAAGGTATTCCGAAACTCGGACAACTGATGTTTTTTGCACGTGCTCAAAAGCCACACTCAAGCGATGGATCATGATAGTCATGTAGAAAGCATCTGCTCTATATAAAGAAATGCCTTCATGGGTAGACATTATCAAGCTTATTCGATCGTATCGAAGTCGATGCGGACCGTTTCAAAACGAACCCGCCCTGCTTGAATCGCTTGCGCAATGGCAACTTGTCCTTTGGTTAACCTCGCCCCACCGCTTTTAATATCAATGAGAACAATTTCAATATCCTCTGGTCGCCCTTCACCATCACGCAGGTCGGTATAGCCATCAAAGACCACATAGTCGACAGGATCACCCAAAAACTTGGCATCACTAGGTAAGTATTCAAACTGCGGCATAATCGGTGCCAGTTGCTCCGCCATTTTGCCTTTGAGCACTGCACGACTGGTATTGACACTGCGCTTTTGTGCTTGAGCCAAAGCCTGCTGATGCTCTAGTTCTAATTCAGCAATGTAGCGCTCATATTCTGCTTTGATGCGTCCATTTCGGCTGTGACTTAAAATGAGGGTGGTCAAGACCACACCAATTGCTGCACCGATCAATATTGCCATCCATATGGACATGGTTCTTTCCTAATTTTGTGCTACAGGTAGCAAGATTTAAACTTACAACTTTGGTTTGGTGTCATATGCGACACACAAAAGAATGATATGCTAGGGGCGAGCAGAATAAAATCATTTAAGGTCATGAAAACGATATTAATCGCCAACCAAAAAGGTGGCTGTGGCAAAACGATAACCGCAATCAATTTAGCTTCGGCACTCGCACAAAAAGGTTATAAAGTGGCTTTGGCCGATGCCGATAATCAAAAATCTGCTCGTCAATGGTTAAAACAGCGTCCAGAGCAAGTGGCGCATATTCAAAGTTTAGATTGGCGCCATGAGAAATCGATAGGAGACGTACCTAAAAACATTGAATATTTAATTATCGATGCACCAGGTGCACTGTCTGGTGAGCATGCCGAACAACTGGTCAGTGAGGCGCACGCGATTGTGACCCCACTGCAACCCTCGTTTTTTGATATTGACAGTACCCGTCGTTTTTTAAAGCATTTACAAGACATTAAACGCATTCGTAAAGGCAAAGTGCAAATTTTGCTTTTGGCCAATCGTGTCAAAGCCAACAGCGCCAGTGCCAAAGACATCCAAGATTTTTTTGCGAAAATTGAACAACAACCTGTAGCGTGGATTTCAGAACGTACCGCGTATGGCCAATTGGCAATGCAAGGTTTAAGCGTATTTGATAAAACACAAAAGAATTACCTCTCCATTCAAAGCCAATGGCAACCGCTGCTCAACGCCATTGTCGATGATCCAAGTGCTTGGTTCTAAAATGTTTTACTATAGATAAAATGGGGCTATTCCCTATTTATAGTCGGTTATTCACGAGAACTTACCAAGGGTACGTTCTCGTGCGCATTTTTTTCAGTTAATATGACTTTGACCTTAGAGATATAGCAGTGAATACCGTGCAACGATACGCACCAGCCTTACAAAAAGTATTGTTATTTGGACTGATTTTTATTCTGTTCTATTTGAGCTTTCAAGTCCTGAAATACTTTATTGTACCTGTGCTTTGGGCTGCGATTATTGCCTACATCACATGGCCTTTATATCACTCAGTGCAGAAACTCTGTGGATCACGTCCAACCTTAAGTGCCACTATCATGATCAGTATGGTGGTGTTAGTTGTCGGTATCCCGCTGACCTTTGCCATCTTTATGCTGCAGCATGAAGGCCGTAATCTGTTTTATGAACTGCAAAGACAAGTGTTCTCAGGTCATTTAGATGTTCCGCAATTTATTCGGGATTTGCCGATTATTGGTAAAGAAGTCACCCGTACCTTAAAAGAAATCAACACTGATCCGAACAGTATTGTACAAAATGTCTCGGGCTGGTTTCAAAGCCACTTAAACTATGGTCGTTTGGTGCTGAGTGAAATTAGTAAAAATATTTTTAAACTCTGTTTTGCGGTGATGTCGTTATTCTTCTTCTATCGTGACGGACAAACCATTTTAAATCAGGTCAGTAAAGCGCTGGAAATGGTGATTGGCCCACGTATCCACCACTATTTAGACACCATTTCAGAAACCACGCGTGCTGTGGTCTATGGGGTTGGCCTGACTGCAATTGCTCAAGCACTCTTGGCAGGCCTGAGCTATTTTGTTGCTGGTGTCCCAAACCCAATGGTACTGACCATTGTGACCTTTATCTTTGCACTCATTCCTTTTGGCCCTCCTGTGGCATATAGCGCCGTGTCTTTATGGTTATTCTCTCAAGGACAGACTATTGAAGCGATTGGAGTGATGGCGTGGGGTGTCTGTGTGGTCAGCACAGCAGACAATGTGATTCGCCCATTGGTGATCTCAGGTGCAACGCAAATTCCGTTCTTGCTCATCATGTTTGGTGTATTGGGTGGTTTAGCCAGCTTTGGTATGGTCGGCTTGTTTGTCGGCCCCGTGATTCTAGCGGTACTGTTAGCCATTTGGCGCGAATGGCTACATGAACAAGTCAATGAACCCCTAATGATGCCGAAAGCGACATTGGCTTATGATCCACCTGAAGAGCCTTTAGATACGCCCAAAAAATAAGTTCTGTGAAATGAATTGAGCGCATGCTTTCCTCGAAAGTATGCGTTTTTTTATGTCAGATACAAAAACGCTGTACGGACAACATTGAACCGAAGCCTTGGCTTTGTTTGAATGGTTCTGAATTTTAAGGAAAAAAGGATCCAACATGTTGTCTTCTGCTTTCAAATTAAGTGCACTTGTGACTTTAATCGGTTTAGGGACTGTGGCATGTACCACTACACCCACTGAAACCAATACGATGGTCAAAGACGTCGATGTACACGCTGTTTCAACTGCAGGTGTAGCACAAAAAATTGGCACCATTCGTTTTATTGATAGCCCTGTTGGTTTAGCGATTCAAACCAATTTGACTCAACTTCCACCCGGCCCACACGGTTTTCATATCCATGAAAAAGGTTCGTGTGATGTGGCTGAAAAAGAAGGAAAACCTGTGGCTGCTTTAGCGGCTGGGGGACACTTTAACCCAGAAAAAGCACCAAACCACGGCACACCACTGAATGGCCATATGGGTGATTTACCGATCTTGAATGTCGACTCGGCAGGTAATGCAAAAGTCAATTTACTCGCTCCTCGCTTAAGTTTAGCCGACGTTGAAGGCTTAGCCGTAATGGTACATGCAGGTGGTGATAACTATTCAGACACCCCTAAACCACTTGGCGGTGGCGGTGACCGTATCGCGTGTGGCGTGATTAAATAAGGCTATCGCCTTTGCACTGTGAATAAAACAGTGGGTGGTGTTCTTACCTCGTATCTGTGGATAAGTTTCAACTTATACACACAATGCAGCGGAGCCATGCTCTGCTGCATTTTTATTGTCATAGGTGAGTTTTTCATACAATAGACCGCAGCATTAAATTGACAGTGCCCTGAAAAAAGTTCAGGCTAAAACCAAAATAAAACTAAGCCTAGACTATTACATCGTGAACAATCTTCGTCAGTGGTTTCAGTCCTTTCAGTCTAATGCAATTTTTATGTATTGCTTGCAAATCTTGATTGTGCTGAGTGGCACAACCTTAGGTTTATATTTTTTAGGACTGCAACAGTTCATCGTTCCGACCACATTAGGCGCAATTGCAACAGCCTTAACTGACTTCGATGATCGGCTCAGCATTCGTCTCAGAAACCTAGCCTATGTCTGTATACTGTTCTTTAGCGTCAGCAGCATTTTAGATTTTTTACATCCTTATAAATTCCTCTTCATCTTATATTTATCACTGTCTAGTGCTTGTTTTATTTTACTGGGGGCACTGGGGCAACGCTATGCAGCAATGAGCTTTGGCACCATTCTACTTTCCCTATACAGTATGTTTGGCCTAGGTGAATATTCGGCTTGGTACTTTCAACCCAGTTGTTTTGTCTTAGGGGCATTGTGGTATGGATGTACTGCCATTGTGTTTTATATCCTTAAACCCACCTTGGCCGTTCAGGACAACTTAGCCCGCTGTTTTAACCAAGTTGCCGATTTGCTCAACGCAAAAGCACGTCTATTCGACCCAGACAATCGAGACAATGTAGAAGCGCTGCTCTACAATTTATCCTTACAAAACAGTACTGTGGTGCAAAGTTTTAACCACACCAAAAGCTCACTACTGACGCGACTAAAAGCATCTCGCGCCAACCAAAATACAATTTATTGGCTCAACCTCTATTTTCTCGTTCAAGACATTCATGAACAAGCCAGCTCTAATTATTTACACTATGAGCAGTTACATCAAAACTTTAGCCGAACTGACCTCATTTTTCGTATTCAAAAAAATATTCGGCTGCAAGCCCTTGCCTGTCAGGCTTTGGCACGGTGTATCTTAACCAATCAAACCTATGTATCAGATCCAACAACTACTCAGGCGTTGCTGAATTTACACAGTTCCATGCAGGATTGGGTTCGAGATCATCCACACAATATTGAAGTCAAAAATCTACAACTGATTTTAAATAATTTGGACAGTGTGCATGAACGTTTTCAGCACCTCAACGAACTACAATCGCGCCAAGAACAGCGTTATCAACAGCATATTGATAACCTCAACTTATATGATGATGATATTCATGATTGGCATGATCTGTGGCTCAAACTCAGCCAACATCTCACTCCCCAATCCGCACTGTTTCGACATGCGGTACGCATCGCCTTTGTCTTTGCTGTGGGTTATGGCATCTCACTTCTACCCTTTGCGCAACATGGCTATTGGATTTTACTCACCAGTTTATTTGTTTGCCAAATGCGTTATTTCGCCACCAAAAGCCGCTTAAAAATGCGAACCTTGGGCACTATTTTGGGCGTTATTTTAGGGATTCCGCTGCTATATTTTGTGCCGAGTATTGAAGGACAACTGCTACTAACCATTATTTTTGGCGTGTGCTTTTTCTATCTCAGTTCCAAAAAATATGCCATGGCGACCCTAATGGCAACACTCATGGTGCTGCTGATTTTTAATTTAAAAGGTGCAGGCTATGCCATTATTTTACCGCGAATTATAGACACCCTCATTGGTTGTGCCATTGCTTGGTTCGCAGTGAGTTTTATTTGGCCCGATTGGGACTTCCGCAATATTTCCAACACCATTAAAAAAGCATCCGATGCAACCCTCAACTATTTCAATGCCATCTGTGAGCAATATCAACACGGCAAAAATAATAGTCTGGCTTACCGCAGTGCTCGTCGTACTGCGCATAATGCCCAAACTGAACTGGCGAATATGATTTCTAGTCTCAGTACCGAGCCCAATCCAAACCCAGAACTGGTACATCATGCTTTTCGCTACTTGGTATATAGCCACAGTCAACTCAGTTATATTTCTGCTTTGGGAAGTCACCGAGAATTGGTACAGGATACACAAGTGCTGGAACTCATGCTCTGGTGTCAAAATACGCTAAATCATGTACTGCTCCATCAGCAGGCATTAGCTGAACTCGATATCCAGCAGAAACTGGCAGAGATTAAACGCTTAAATGCTCAAGAAACCATGAATCAGAATTTACACTTGGTCCTCAAACAAATCAGCCTACTACTGGAAACCTTGCCCGAATTGCTGAAGTTAAAAACGGAACTACTGGCCCGAGACATTAAATAAAACGGACTACACAACGACGATCTTTAAATGGTTCATGATGTACGGGTGTATTGTGGTTCATTTTTATCTGGTTCTTGCGTACACTCGAGCTTCATTCTCATAGATTTTTTGACCATGAACATTCAGACATTACGTGTTGTAGGATTTTTAGAAGGGATTTCTTTTTTACTGTTGTTATTCGTTGCGATGCCAATGAAATACATCTTTGATAACCCGATCCTAGTCAAATACGTGGGTATGGGGCATGGCGTATTATTTATCTTGTTTCTCATCGTGCTGTTTGTGGTCTGTGAAAAGCAAAAATGGTCTTTGAAGATGTTTATTTTAGGTTTGATCGCTTCAATCTTACCTTTTGGGCCTTTTGTGTTTGATGCCAAAATTAAAAAATTAGAACCTGAGCAAGCTGAAGCCTAAGTTAAAAAACTGGCTTTAAAAGGATTTTTTAGAGCAGTAATAAAAAAGCGCCCATTCAAATGAATGCGCGCTTTTTTTATAATGTGAACTTAGCTGAATTCAGCGAATAAAATCTTAGTAAACACCACTCTCAAGACGTTTTTGCATCACTTTTTTCACGGTCGCACGTGGAAAGCTAAACCACAACGCAATTAAACTGAGGCAGACCAAACTGTAGGCCCAAAGACCAAATGCCACATAAGCCATACGCACCAGTTCAATCACGAAGAAAAACGTAAACATCATCAGTACCGAAACGGCTGCGGCGACCGTCCCTTTGGACACCTCCGATGACATCAACGCAAAGCGATATAACACCGAAAAACTGATACCTTCGCCAAAGCTCACCAAAGTCATCCCCACAATCAGTAACGGCAAGAAATAGCTTTGGAAAATGGTGCCGAGCACCACCAAAAGCGTACCGACGAACATTAAAGGCAAACCGAGTAACACAGTTTTACCGAGTGCCATTTTGTCGATGACTTTAATCAATACAATGTTGCCCAGAATGAGACCGCCCAAGACGGGGAACTGTGCCAAGCCGTATTGCATACTGCTCAAGCCAAGTTCTTCCACCAAAATCACAGGCGACAGCGCAATCCACAGCATCAAAGGCATGGCGACCATGGGTAGGCCAAAGGTGAGCGCCAAAAAGGTCTTATTTTTATAGACCGTTTTATAGTCATCCCAAATATAGCGCAGCGGCTTTTTAGAATGACGCTGCTGTGTCGCAGGCATTTTGGCTTTTAAACCAAACCAACTTAAAAAAGCCAAAAAGGCGATGCCAATAAAGCCCCAATGCCATGACACATGGTCAATCATAAATGCGCCAACAACGGGACCAAGCAGCGGTGCCAACAAAGAAATATTGGCCATGAGTGCCATGACTTTAATGGCATCACGTTCTTCAAAACTTTCCTGTACTGCGGCATAACCCACAGCAGAAATCATCGATAGCCCCACGCCTTGTAAAAAGCGGAGCGCCAAAAAAGACTCAATGTTTTGAGTGAGTAAAATCGCGAGGCAGGTCAGCACGAAAAATGCCACACCTGCGAGCAACACTTTTTTACGGCCTAAACGGTCTGAGAGTGGTCCAAGCAGCCACGCGACACAAGCACCGCCCAGTAAGTAAAAGGACATAGAGGATGGTGCCCACGCACTGCTTACTCCAAAGTCTTGGGTAATCGCGAGCATAGCAGGCTGGACTAAATCGTTACCGATATAGACCGAAAATTCGAATAAAACCAATGCCAAAGGAAACATCAATGTGGCACGGCTTAACTTTAAAGTTTGTACGTTTTGCATTGTTATCTACATATAAAATGCGTACAAGCCTGAGCAAAGTCAGTTAGAGGGAGAGACGACTAAGCCCAATGGCAAGCACTGTAAAATTGAATAAAAAATGTGTGGGTGCGAGAAATGCACACTGGTTTTACGCTGTATTCACAAAGCGTTTTTAGAAAAGGTGTTATTAAAATAGACTGAGCGGTGACACTGACAAAGCTCAGTTAAGCTATTTTAGCAGTGTTGCATCTGTTTGTATTGTTACTTTTTTAAGTTTCATCTGTCGCATTTGGTTTTGTATTAGGCGCAATAAAATGCCCTTGTTTTAAGTCCTCATACGCCTGTAAAACTTCGGTGAAGGTGTTCATGACAAAATAACCGCGTCCATAAATCGGTTCATTTAAAGGCTGCCCACTGAGTAATAAAAAAGCGCTGTCTTGTACCGCTTGTATTTCAAGGTGCTCGCCATGATTGGACATGACTGCCATCTGCTGTGCTTCAACGGTTTCGCCACTATTGAGTTGAAGACGACCACTACGGATATACAGCAGTGTCGTTTCGCCTTCCAATGCAGGTAAAACTGTTTTCGTATCCGCTGCAAGCTGAACATCCAACACGGTCATAGGGCTATGCGTTTGAGCAGGCCCTGTCTAGTTTTCATACGTCCCTGCAATCACCCTGACCGTTCCTTGAGCTTTCGCCAACTCAACTTCTGAAATAGCTTCATGACTCAAGTGTTGGTAACGTGCAGGATTCATTTTGTCTTTGGCTGGTAGGTTGACCCACAGTTGGATCATTTCAAATACCCCACCTGTTTTGGAAAATGCCTCACTAAATACTTCTTCGTGTAGTACTCCAGCCCCTGCTGTCATCCACTGTACATCCCCTGCCCCAATCACACCGCCACTGCCTGTAGAGTCCTGATGGGTGAGTTCACCTTGATAAACAATGGTTACGGTTTCAAAGCCACGATGCGGATGTTCACTCACGCCCTTTTTTAAGCGAGTTGGTTGTAAATAACTCGGGCCTATATGATCCAGCAATAGAAAAGGTGAAACCGAATTCCCCAGTTCATAGTGGCTTTGTTGCACAAACCTATCTGTAAAGGCTTTTTCAGCGATATAATTTTCAAATGAAGAAGCCTACACACAAAATCTACCGCACAACCAATTGGCCCGCATATAACCGAGCACTCATTAGTCGCGGAAATATTGCCATTTGGTTTGATCCTGCTACGCAATGGTATGCGCCATCAAAAGGCAAACAAGGGCGAAATCAAACCTACTCCGACGCAGCCATCCAATGCTGCTTAATGATTAAATCCTTATTCCGTCTGTCTTTACGTATGGTCACTGGCTTTGTGCAAAGTCTGATTAAACTTTGCGGATTAAATTGGATAGCTCCAGATTACACCACGCTTTGTAGAAGACAAAAGCATATTGATATTGTAATCAGCTACCAAAAAAGTAGCGATGGGCTGCATCTACTCATGGACTCTACAGGCATGAAGTTTCTAGGTGAGGGCGAATGGAAACGCAAGAAACATGGACCTGAATATCGTCGCCAATGGCGTAAACTTCATATTGGTATAGATGCTAAAACCCTACAAATACGAGCAGTTCAGCTTACAACCAATAATGTCAGTGATTCACAGGTGCTTGGTGATTTACTTAATCAGATTCCACAAGATGAGCGGATTGACTCTGTTTATACCGATGGAGCTTATGACACCAAGCAATGCCGTCAGGTCATTGCAGATCGGCAAGGGCATGCGGTGATTCCACCTAGAAAAAATGCGAAACCATGGAAAGATACAAAGAGTAGCTCGCTAGAGCGAAATGAATTACTTCGAACAATTAAACGTTTAGGCAGGACACTATGGAAAAAATGGTCAAGCTATCATCGTCGAAGTTTGGTTGAAACTAAGATGCATTGCATCAAATTATTAGGCGATAAACTCAGTGCAAGGAGTTTTGATAGCCAAGTGAATGAAATCCATGCACGTGTAGCAGTCCTTAACAGATTTACGGAATTAGGTCGACCACTTACCCAAGTTACGCCTTAAATTTAGCTCAATTAGGGGTGCTTTGCATTTCCAATCTTTGTGCAACAAAGCCACATTTTTATATAAAAAATCATCGTAACCTTTATATTTGGCCAAAAAACTTTCAGACAGACTCGAAAAACTATGATTCCAATCACCATCAAAACCAACAACTTGTGAACTAAAATCAATCCCCAAATTTTTATATTCCACATCCAGTATCTTTAATAACCCTAAAACTCTAATACTTTTTTGACTTAAAAATAATCCTTCGCTTTTCCTCCTTCCAAAAAGGAAATTATTTTTTCTAATGAATTATTTTTGTTTGAATATATTTCTATTTCATCCATAAAATCACAAACAATTTCTAGCGCTTCCTCAATTTTAGTTTCAAAATCAATCCATGTCTTTACTTCTTTCACATGATCTGAAAAATACTGATACCAAACATTATCTTTCAACTGTTCTTGTAAATCTTTGATTTGATCAACTGATATTTTTATTTCATCCGTTTTATACATTGCTTTTGTATAGCCAAAAAAGTAGCTTTCTTTTTCATATAAAGCACCAAATAGATCATCAAAGTTCATTTCACCTTTTGACACATCCCAATTTTCTATTGCCCCCATTACATCCATAAAATGATCATACTTCGTCGGCAAATAATGTGACAAATCAAAACCGTTCCCAACAATCAAAATATTCATTTTTATAAAACCCCAAAAAGCAAAAAAGCGCATCAACCGATACGCTTTTTATGAGGCAAACTTGCCTATATTTCAACCATAAATCAAAGATTTATTATGCACATTTGGCTGTTTGGAAGTTCTTGGTATTTTTACCGCGCGCACATTGGTAAGAGGTTTTCGTCGCAGTTTTTTCCCAGTCACCATCGACCAACTTAAAGTTATACACGGTACGT
The DNA here is from genome assembly GCF_058599305.1 of Acinetobacter sp. CAU_H_S139_7. Classification (NCBI taxonomy): domain Bacteria; kingdom Pseudomonadati; phylum Pseudomonadota; class Gammaproteobacteria; order Moraxellales; family Moraxellaceae; genus Acinetobacter; species Acinetobacter sp. CAU_H_S139_7. The sequence continues at coordinate 339,418 of NZ_CM178651.1, read as the reverse complement.
ACTGACTTCACCGAATCATCTAACAACCCTGTTTCAGTCACTTTAACTTCTGCCGCAGTCGGTGACTCAACCGTATTAAAGTACTGACGAATTTCAACCGTAGCCAACTCATTACGCAAATCTGGACGCTCTTTAAGTACCTGAGCCAACGGCGTATCTGACGAACCGACTTTATTTACTAATTCTTTGGTCGTCGCACAACCAGACAATAATCCCACACATACGGCCGAAGCTAAAATAAGACGCAACATAAATCCCACCCAAAATTCATTATTTATCAGTCCATCATGCCTTTTTTAGGCCTATTACACTATTTAGTAAATGTAATTCAGTCCCTTCAACCATAAAAAAGCGCATCACGGTGGATGCGCTTTTAAAACCCAATTCGGACTTAAAGGTCGAATAATTTACCTGGGTTCATAATCCCGTTTGGATCGAAAACTTGCTTCAATGCCTTCATATATTCAATCTCTTCCGCCGAACGGGTGTAGTCAAGGTATGGCTTTTTGGTCATGCCAACGCCGTGCTCCGCAGAAATTGAACCGTCGTATTTTTTCACAGTTTCAAAGACATATTTATTCACCACCTGACATTTGGCAAAGAATTCGTCTTTGCTTAAATCAGTCGGTTTTAAAATATTTAGGTGTAAGTTCCCGTCACCAATATGGCCGAACCAGCAGATTTCAAAGTCAGGGTAGTTACTTGCCACAATCGCATCAATTTCTTTAATAAATGCAGGCACATGCGTAATCAAAACTGAAATGTCGTTTTTGTATGGTGTAAATGGAGCAATCGACTCAGAAATGTCTTCACGTAAACGCCATAAGCTTTCCACTTGATCGAGGCTTTGGCTCAACACGCCATCCAGTACCCAGCCTTGTTCCATGCAGTGCTCAAAAATTTCCATCGCCTTGTCCATAATTGGCTCAAATGGCGCTTCAAATTCTAACAATACATAGAATGGACATTCGGTTTCAAATGGACGTTGTACATGACCATGTGCCAACACTTTTTGCATTGCCAGTTCACCAAAGAACTCAAATGCAGTCAGGTCAATTTTTGCTTGGAAAGCATGCAGTACAGGCATCACAGCATCAAAGTCAGGTACACCCAATACCATTACTTGAAGGTCTTGCGGTTGGCGTTCCAGCTTGATTTCAGCTTCAGTCACTAAGCCCAGTGTCCCTTCACCACCAATGAATAAATGTTGTAGTGCATAACCGGTTGCGTTTTTGATCATGCCTTTGTTTAGACGCAGCACATCCCCCTTACCCGTGACTACAGTTAAACCAAGTACCCAGTTACGCGTCATACCGTATTTAATGACTTTAATACCACCTGCATTGGTGCCAATGTTTCCACCAATTTGACTCGAACCCGCAGAAGCAAAATCGACGGGGTAATACATGCCTTGCTCTTCAGCATAATTTTGCAACTGCTCAGTCACCACGCCTGCTTGGACGCGAACCATACGATCTGCTGGGAAGAATTCCAAGATTTGGTTCATCTTGTCCATGCTCACCACAATTTCACCGTTGGCAGCAACTGCACCGGCAGATAAGCCAGTACGACCACCTGATGGTGTAATCGCAACATTGAACTCATTTGCAAGTTTCACAACCGCTTGCACTTGTTCCGTGCTCGATGGAAAAACGATGACTGACGGGTTTGGATCAAAATGTTTGGTATGATCGCGCCCCCAATTTTCAAGGCTATCCGCATCAGTTTTAATGCGGTTTTCACCCACAATTGCTGTCAATTGGGTCAATAACTCTGGGGTTAAAGCGACTGGAGCATTCATCGTTTTCAGACCTTGCAAGAAGTAAACAAGTTGTTTGTGGCCGCTAGGGTTCTCTGCATGAAAAGCACTTCATTTCAGTCTTTCCATGCCCTAAGGCTCAGGCAGTTCGTGAGGATTTAAGCAGCAGTGTGCAACTGGCTTATTTTCACGGAGTCATATTATAAGGCATTTTTTCTGTTTCCCGCAGAAAAAGCTGTTTTATTCAGGATACCTTTGAAATGATTAGTTTAATTAGACCAAAAAGACTTTTTTACGCACTATAGAGGTTAAAAATACCCAGCAGAGTCCGCATAAAGGAAATGTATATCGGGCGCGGTACGTGCTATTATATCGCCACTAAATTTGGCCTTTGTAGCGGAGCCGTAATGAGCCAACATCTTTCACTTCCTAAAGATAAAATTCGTTTCTTGTTGTTAGAAGGCGTTCACCAAAACGCAATCGACACACTAAATGCTGCCGGATACACCAACATCGATTATCGTAAAACTGCGCTTGAAGGTGAAGCGTTGAAAGAAGCGATTAAAGATGCACATTTCATTGGTATTCGTTCCCGTACACAACTCACTGAAGAAGTGTTTGAAGCAGCGAATAAATTAATCGCTGTTGGTTGTTTCTGTATTGGTACCAACCAAGTGAACTTAAATGCTGCGATGGTTCGTGGTATTCCAGTATTTAACGCACCATACTCAAATACACGTTCAGTGGCTGAACTTGTACTTGCTGAAGCTATCCTTCTTCTTCGCCGTGTACCTGAAAAATCGACAGATACACATGCAGGCGGTTGGAACAAGTCAGCGGTTGGTTCGTTCGAAACTCGTGGCAAAACTTTAGGGATTGTTGGTTACGGTTCAATTGGTTCACAACTTTCTGTCCTTGCTGAAAGCTTGGGTATGAAAGTGATCTACTTCGACACAGTAACGAAACTACCATTAGGTAATGCACGTCAAGTCGGTAGCTTAAACGAACTTTTAGCCAATGCTGATGTTGTTTCTTTGCATGTACCTGATGTTCCGTCTACACGTAACTTCATGACCAAAGAAAAATTTGCACAAATGAAAGAAGGTGCAATCTTCATCAATGCTGCACGTGGTACATGTGTCGTGATTGAAGACTTAGCAGATGCCTTGAAATCAGGTCATGTTGCGGGTGCCGCGGTTGACGTGTTCCCGAAAGAACCAAAAGCCAATGGTGAAGAGTTCATTTCTCCACTACGTAATATTCCAAACGTGATCTTAACCCCTCACGTGGGTGGTTCGACTATGGAAGCGCAAGCGAACATTGGTTTAGAAGTGGCTGAGAAATTCGTTTCTTATTCAGATAAAGGTATGACTTTATCTGCGGTGAACTTCCCAGAAATCGCGTTACCGTTGACCGAAGGCAAACACCGTTTACTTCACATCCACAAAAACGTGCCAGGCGTGTTGTCAAAAATCAATAACTTGTTTGCTGAACACGGCATCAACATTTCTGGTCAGTCTTTAATGACCAAAGGTGATGTGGGTTACTTGGTGATGGATGTAGACGCAACAGCATCTCAAGAAGCTTTAGATACGCTACAAGACGTTGAAGGCACAATCCGCGTTCGCGTATTGTTCTAATTCGACTCTATTTAAAAACCACAGCTGCCAAGCTGTGGTTTTTTTATTTTTGAATACTTGTTAAAATTTTATGTGCGATCCAAGCACATTCTCCGCTACTTTTCGCAAGTATTCATTTCTCTATCTAGTATTCTAATAATGCCAAATCTAAAAAGTACTCCCCACCTCCAAGCGACCTTTTTATTGCTGATTGCAATGCTTAGCTTGCAAAGTAGTGGCTCACTGGCCAAAGTGCTGTTCGATCAATTTCCCATTTTAACCGTTTCCGCCATGCGCTTGCTGTTGGGATCAATCATTTTGGCCGTGCTGTTTAAAATTTGGCAGGTTGACTTTAAGCAAGTCAAATATAAAGCCATTCTCAGCTATGGTTTTGCTTTGGCAGGCATGAACCTCTTGTTTTATTTATCCATTGCTCGCCTGCCACTCGGCATTGCAGTGTCGTTTGAGTTTATTGGCCCGCTCAGTGTTGCCCTGTTTTATGCCAAACAACGCTTTGACTTTGTTTGGGTCGGGCTGGCTATTTTAGGCTTGGTTTTACTGTTTCCTTTCGACCAAGCTGCTCAACCTTTAGATCCTCTTGGGATTGCATTTGCACTAGGTGCAGGTGCATGTTGGGCCTTGTATATCGTGGCGGGACAGCGCCCATCGGGTGTTTCGGGCAACCATACCGTGTGCTTAGGCATGTTTGTCGGCATGCTGATATTAATGCCGCTCGCCCTATTCAGTGGTTTACCCACAAATGTGTTTGAACCCTCAAACCTGATCTATTTCGTAGCTTTGGCAGTTTTGGCCAGCGCTTTGCCTTTTAGCTTGGAAATGATTGCGCTACGCAATTTAACCGCTTTAAGTTTTGGGACGCTCATGAGCCTTGAGCCTGCCATTGCAGCACTATCCGGTTTTGTCTTTCTAGGCGAGCAACTATTGTGGTCACAGTGGCTTGCGCTCAGCGTGATTATCATGGCGTCTATTGGTTGTACCCATACAGCCCAGAAAAACCGAAAAACTGTAGTTTAAACCATGTGATCAAACGTTTGAATTTAGCTTTTAAATCCAAAGGCTCTATCGATTACTTTTAAATTCATGTCATTGCATTAAAAAATTCAGCTTATTCAGCAGCCAACTTGGGTGCTGAATCGTTATACTAATCCACCGTCTTAAAATAACAGGTCGCCATGACCTGATGTGTGCATGATGCCTAATTCTCAACTGATGGCAGTGATGTTCATGGTCTTGTCCATGCTGTCCTATCAAATCAGTGCTTCTTTTGCCAAGCAGTTGATTGCAATCCTGGATCCCCTCACCGTGGTGACCCTTAGACTGTGCTTTGCGGCAATTTTAATTGTGCTGATGTTCCGCTCATGGAGCATCATTAAACGCCTACCGCATTTAAAATGGAAAGATTTACTGAGCTATACGGCAGCCTTATGCCTCATGAATATTTTATTCTACGCTTCACTGGGTAGACTGCCGCAAGGTATTGCCGTAGGTTTAGAGTTTTTAGGCCCTTTAACTTTAGCGCTACTCTCGATCAAACAACGTCGTGATTATATTTGGGTCGGATTAGCGATTTTAGGCATTGCACTGATGGTGCCGTGGCATCAAGCCAATGCAACCAACTTCTCCTTCTTAGGAGCTGCATTTGCGGTTTCAGCGGGTGCTTGCTGGGCGCTGTATATTTATTTTGGGCAAAAAGTCGTCCGTCAAAATATCGGCATGCATGCCCTCAGTATTGCTATTGTGATCTCAGCCTTGGTGCTTCTGCCCATTAGTGCCACGCATAACCCTACAGCGCTGATGCAAACGGAATACTGGCCGAAAGCCTTATTGATTGCACTACTCGCCACAACCATTCCCTATGCTCTAGACCTCATGGCTTTGAAACGTTTAAGTAAACTCAGCTATGGGACGCTTTCAAGTTTGTCGCCGGCTTTAGCAGCCTTGGCAGGTTGGTTACTACTAAAAGAGCAAATTAGCATGTGGCAAACGTTGGCGCTGGTTTGCATTATGATTGCCTCTGTTGGTGTTACCTTTAGAGCCAAACCGCAAAGTGATGACGCGCTTTAAATCACCAAAGATGGCACTCGCCATCTTTGGTTGAAAATGGACTTAAACTAAACTGTCTTTTTCAATTTTTTTGTACTTTTTGTATTCCTGCTGATACTGCTTGGCGAGCGCAGTCTTTTCAGCATCGAGTAAAATTTTTCCTGCTTGCTGAAAGAAACCATGCTCCTCTTCTTGTAAGTGATGATGTACAGTTTCCGATAATTTTTTTGCAATTGCCAACCAGCCCGGATTGGAGAACTCCGTCTCGGTCAATTGTTCCAATAACTCATCCATTTTATGGTGTTCTGCCAAAGCATGGCGGGTAATGTTGAGACCCGAATCAGTCATCATTAAAGGGATATAAAAATAACGGTCTTCTGCCACAGCATGGGCAAATAATTCATTTTTAAGCCGTTCAAATAGCTCACGGCGCTCAGGCGTATCCCCTGAAGTTTGGAGTAGTCGTTCAGCCAAATTTCGTTGTATAACGTGACTTTCTCTTAAGGCTTCAAATATATTCATTCTATGCTCCAGTTCCATTCAACTTAAAACATCATTTTTTATTGAAAAGCTTCTTGGCACAGCGTTGAGTGCACTGTATTGATCATAAATGCAATAAACGAGAAATGAGGTCACAGACTGCGCGTTTTTTGTAATGAAGTTTTAAAGGTGGAGCCCGATTACATCAAAAACATTTGATAGCTCAATCTTACAATCAGAATCGTCACCAAAATAAGAAATAAAATGCGGATAAAACCACTGCCGTATTTCAGCGCCATTTTTACCCCACAAATAGACCCGATCATATTTGCGACGGCCATCGTGCCTCCTACAGCAAAGAGCACATGCCCCGAGGGAATGAAAAAGCTTAGCGCTGCAAGATTGGTCATCACATTGCCAATTTTAGCCAATGCCGCCGCATGCAAAAAATCAACGCGTAAATAGCGAATAAAATAGAAAATAAAGAAACTGCCCGTGCCTGGGCCAAACAAACCATCATAAAAGCCAATGGCTAAACTCCCGATTCCCGCCAACAGCAAAATTTTAGGCGTCACAGTTTGCGCCATATGCACTTGCCCAAATTGCTTCTTCATGAGGGTATAGACCGCCATCACAATCAACATGAGCAAGACAAAGGGTTGGAGGACTTCTTTTGGAATCATGGCGACACTGGCCGCGCCCCCAAATGAACTGATGGTGGCACACACTGCGACCACAGCCAAAAGTTTCCATTCAAAGCGCACTTTACGGGCAAAGGAAACGGCTGAAGTGGCTGTACCCACCACTGCCGCTAATTTGTTGGTGCCAAATAAAGTGGCAGGTGCCATCGACGGAAATGCATTCATCAAAGCGGGAATTTGGATCAGCCCACCACCACCGACGGCAGCGTCAATTGCACCTGCACAAAAGGCAAAAAAGATCAGACTGATAATAATGTCGATGTCCACGCCTTATCCTTTTTACCGAGTGATATATTTCGATTATAGATTTAAAACTCGCTTTGGAACCAATCTTTTCTTATCAGTAATTTCAGCCAAGCCTAAGCATTTTTCCCCATCGAAAACCAAGACCTGCGCTTCCGCTGTATGCTCAATATTACTTTCCATACCGCGACTAAAGTATTCACTGCGTCCTTCTGGAACTTGTACTTTAGGAAAATGATCTACAGGTGCATATACAGGTAACAACAGTGCTTCGCGCTCTTGTTCAGACAAACTTTCCAAATACTCAATGGTATAACTTGGAATCAGATCAAAATGACCCGTTTTAATGCGGTGTAAATAAGTCAAATGACCATAAGTACCCAATGCCTTCGCAATATCTTCGCCTAAAACACGAATATATGTACCTTTCGAGCAGGTAATATCAAGGGTGACGCTGTCTGCTGTGAATGAAAGCAACTCAATCGCAGAGATGGTAACCGGACGGGCTTCACGCTCAATCTCAATCCCTTTACGGGCTAACTCATATAAAGGACGACCATCTTTCTTCAAAGCGGAATACATTGGTGGCACTTGCTGAATATCACCCATAAACTGAACCAAAACGGCTTCAATCAACTCTTCGGTTAACTCAGGTACAGCCTGCTCTAACAACTGCTCGCCTTCCACATCACCTGTGGTGGTGCTGTGACCCAGCTGAATGGTGGTTTGGTAGCGCTTCACTGAGTCCAACAAAAAGTGCGAAAACTTGGTCGCTTCGCCCAAACAAATCGGCAGCAGTCCCGATGCCAATGGATCAAGCGCTCCCGTATGCCCCGCCTTTTGCGCACGGTATAACCAACGCACTTTTTGCAATGCCGCATTTGAACTGATCCCCAATGGCTTATTCAATAAAAATACACCATTCACGGCACGGCGCTGGATTTTTGAAGCAGATGATTTCATAACATAGACACGTCTTAAAGCTGCCGCAATACTATCAACCGCTTGTCTAGTTTTACAACTTTTCTGTTGTTTATTTGCCCTTTTGTTTCAGAATAAATCGAGTTCAGTCATATGAACCAAATAAAAAATACAATAGGGATGTTAGGCATAGGATATGCAAAAAAAGAAATTATGGCTCATTTTCGCCGTGATCGCTGTTGTCATTCTTGGTTTTCTCATTTGGCTCGCACCCAATGCAACTGTTGGCTCAAACCATGAGTCGATTCGCTCTAGCGCTCAAAATACGACAGGCTTATTACCCACAGCGTCAGACTTGCCACATGCTTCAGGGCTGCCTTTTGTCAGTAACAGCCAACAGGACACCGAAGTCAACTGCCAACTGGTGCTCGACCAAGGTAATCGCTTAGTTGTCAATGAACAAACACGTAACTGTTTTGAATATTTTATTACCCAATATGGTGAAAAAAATATTGATCAGATCAAGCAAGATTTTAAAGCCTATATGCAGCAAGGTTATAAAGAACCTGCGCTTAAGCAGATTTTAGATCTTTGGACTCGTTATTTAGATTATCGTGTGCAATTGGGGAGCCTGAAGGAGCCAAGCCTAAATAAAGAAGACCCTGAGTACTATCGTAAAATTTTTGCTTCGATGAAAACCCTACGCAGCCAGTTCTTTTCCGACTATGAAATCGAAGGCCTCTTTGGCGCTGAAAATACCTACCATGAATATACCTTAGACCGTATGAGCATCATGGCAGATCAATCCTTAACTGAAGTACAAAAAGCGCAGAAACTGAAAGAACTGTTTGCTCAACTGCCTGAAGATTGGAAAGAAAACCTAGAACAACTCTCCAAACTCGAAGATCTGCGTAAACTGACCTCAGATATTAAAGCGCGGGGTGGCTCTGCCGAAGAAATTCGCCAAATGCGCCAGAATCTTGTCGGTGCCGAAGCGACCGTACGCTTAGAAAAACTCGACCAAGATCGAAACAATTGGAAATCTCGGGTCAACACTTACTTAGAACAACGCGACAGCATTCTCAACAGCAACATGAATCAAGATACTCAGCAGCAAGCCATTCAAAAACTACGTGATCAACAGTTTAATAATTCACAAGAACAACTTCGACTAGGAGCCTTTGAAACCACGCATGACACAGGAGGAAAACTTCCGTTCGCAGATTAAAGCTATACCGTGTTTGACTTTTTCAGGATGAAAAAAATGTTTATAACGAAAAGAATGATACAAACAATGTCACTCGTAGGACTGATTACCAGCCTTGGACTCAGCGCAACCACAGCCACAGCTGGATTACAGACGGTGACCGCAAGCGTAAAAAGTAATTATGCTCAAACCAAATATCCATTGCTATTTACCCATGGCATGTTTGGGTTCAGCCGAGTGGGCGTTGCCGAACTGGGGCTAGATTATTGGTATCAAATTTTACCCGACTTGGCTCGAAATGGAGCAACCACCTTTGCAGCACAAATTTCCCCTTTAGAGTCAACTGAAGTACGGGGTGAACAGCTACTACAACAAGTTGAAGAGGTCATCGCCCTGACAGGCAAGCCCAAGGTTAATTTGATTGGACATAGCCATGGCGGACCAACCATTCGCTATGTAGAAGCAGTTAAACCGCAATATGTGGCCTCACTGACAGGCGTGGGAGCAACGTTTAGAGGTTCAAAAGTAGCTGATCAGCTTCTTGCCAATCAAGGCGGAACACAACTCCTCAGCCTAGCGGCAGATTATATTATTGGTCCTATGCTTGCCTATGGACAAAGCAACCCTGCATTAAAAAGCAATTTAACGGCATCGCTCACCTCAATTAGTGAGCAAGGTTCCCTTGTTTTTAATCAGAAATATCCAACATCAGCATTGGCTTCAGACTGTAACAAGAGCGGTGCAACATCCAGCAATGGCGTATATTACTATTCGTGGACAGGCACATCTCAAGTCACGAACATTCTCGATGTTGCAGATAGTGCGATCTCACTGTTAGGGCCTTTAGCCTATGGCCATTTAGACAATGATGGTTTGGTGGCACGCTGTAGTACACACTTCGGTAAAGTCATCCGTGATAACTATGACTGGAACCATTTAGATGAGGTCAACCAAGTTATGGGGCTACGTGGACTATTTAGCGCAGACCCTGTTGATGTCTATCGCCAACATGCCAATCGCTTAAAACTTCAAGGACTCTAGTTCTATTTTTCCCTTCGAATCTTTACCGTTTCGGAGGGATGCCTCCTAGAATTATCCAGTTACAAACTGTATTTAATTTAATCGGATTTCTCTACGCTCTTCCTCCCTCACCTTTATACTCATTTTTGACAACTTAAATTGTCGTCATAAAAAATAAAAAACGAGGATGATCAATGAAATATGGATTATTGATAGCTGGACTGCTGTCGACCTGCGCACTTGCTACTACACAAACGCAAGCAGCCGCTTCACAAATTAAATCAAACTACGTTGCCTCTAATTATGCAAAGACCAAATACCCTTTGGTTTTTGCACATGGTATGGGGGGCTGGATTCGAGCAGGAACCGATGAACTTGGTGTGGATTACTGGTATCAAATCTTGCCAGATTTAGCCCGTAACGGTGCAAACGCATGGGCAACACGCGTTTCGCCATTCAACACATCTGAAGTTCGTGGTGAACAACTGCTGCAACAAGTTGATGAAATCTTAGCGATTACAGGAGCACCCAAAGTCAATTTGCTTGGTCATAGTCACGGCGGACATAGTATTGCCTATGTCTCAAATGTTATGCCCAATAAAATCGCGTCTGCAACAGCCATTTCCAGTCCTTTAAAAGGCTCTCCTGTGGCGGATTTGATTATTTCCGCGCAAGGTACGCCGCTAGAACAACCGCTGGTAGGCTTAATCAACTTTGGGTCCAAGGCTATTGTTTGGGCACAACAGCAAAATCCGAACTCACTTCCACATGATGCACTCGGTGCGGGTAAAAGTTTGAGTCAAGCTGGGTCTAAAGCTTTTGCACAGAAATATCCATTGGGTATGCCAAAAACAAGCTGTGGTGAAGGTTTAGCGAAAGAGAATGGGGTTTATTTTTACTCTTTCTCTGGCAACTCAACATTAACCAATATTCTTGATCCAGACTCATTATTGGGTGCGACAGGCTTACTCATGCAAGCGCCAAATGATAATGATGGCTTAGTCTCACGTTGTAGTGCCAAATATGGCAAGACCGTGCGCGATAACTATAATTGGAACCATTTAGATGTGATTAACCAGTTCTTTGGACTACGTTCTATTTTTGCTCCAGACCCTGTTGATGTTTACCGACAACACGCCAACCGATTGAAGCTTCAAGGACTCTAAAATTTAGGCATAAAAAATGCGCCATTAGGCGCATTTTTTTACTCGTATAAAACTTAAAATTAAGCTTTAACTTTACGAGCTGGTAACTTTTCACGAATACGTGCAGCTTTACCAGACAATTCACGTAGGTAGTAAAGTTTAGCACGACGAACGTCACCACGACGTTTCACTTCGATTTTAGCAACGATTGGAGAGTGAGTTTGGAAAACACGCTCAACACCAACACCGCTAGAAATTTTACGTACTGTGAACGCAGAGTTCAAGCCACGGTTTTTCTTCGCGATTACAACACCTTCAAATGCCTGAAGACGCTCACGGTCACCCTCTTTTACTTTAACCTGAACGATAACTGTATCGCCTGGTGCAAAAGCTGGGATGTCTTGTTTAAGCTGTGCATTTTCAACAGCTTGTACTAAAGGATGCTTACCGCTCATGGGGTATCTCCAATATGTGCGGGTCAGAAGAGGTCTGATATCCGCTGGGTATAGAGGCTAAATCGCATAGACCCGATTATCTTTCTCTTTATGCTTGACCACTTCAATGCACAAAGAGCCTATTAAAAGAATACTCTGAATTAAGTATTCAAATCTGTTAGCCATTTCTTTTGCTGCTTCGTCAACTCCACATTTTCCACTAACTCAGGTCGGCGTTGTTGTGTTCGTTGATAACGCTGCAAAAACCGCCATTTCTCAATATTGGCATGATGTCCCGACTTTAAGACTTCAGGGACATCCAAACCTTCAAAATGGTCTGGCTTGGTATATTGTGGGCAGTCCAAAAGACCATCCACAAATGAGTCTTGCACATGAGACTGTTCATCAGACATTGCACCCGGAAGTCTCCGAATAATACTGTCTAATAAAACCATCGCAGGAAGCTCACCACCCGATAAAACGTAATCCCCTATGGACCATTCCTGATCAACATACTTTTGGATCAAACGTTCATCAACCCCTTCATAACGACCACACAATACAATCAATCCATCATAGTCGACAAACTGTTGTACTGCAGGCTCATTTAAGGTTTTTCCTTGCGGTGACATATACACCACAGGAACATGAACTGCACCTGCTTGCATGGCAAGCTCTTTGGCATGTTGAATTGCTTTTGCCAGAGGCTCAGCCATCATCACCATACCTGGACCGCCACCAAATGGACGTTCATCCACTCGTTTGTAGTTGCCCTCAGCATAATCACGAGGATTAATACAAGTTACTTGTACTAAATCACTTTTTGCTGCACGCCCGCTAATACCGTAGGCTGTAATCGCTTCAAACATTTCAGGAAAAAGCGTAATGACTGCAAAAAACATCGCAGACTCCCGTATTTCCAAAAATAATTAGTAATCTACGCCCCAATTCACGTAAATACGACCAGCTTCGAGATCAACGCGTTGCACCACATCTTTATGCCATGGAATCATACGCTCTTCAGCATCAACGCTGTCTGGTGTTGCGTGAACCACCATCACATCATTGGCACCTGTCTCAAACATTTCATGGATTTTTCCGAGATTTACTTCTTGTTCTTCATCATCCAAACCTAACACTGTTAAGCCTTTCAAATCTGACCAGTAAAACTCATCCATTCCTGCTTTAGGAAGTTGCGCTTTTGAAATCCAGACATTTGCGCCAACTAGGTTATCTGCTGCAGTGCGATCAATGACGCCTTTGAGCGAAACAACTAAGCCTTTGCCATGCGGTTTCCAACGTTTTACATCTATTGTTTGCCAACCTGCTTTGGTTTCAATGTACCAAGGCAGATAGTCAAAGATGTTGCTCATCGGTTCTGTATTGGAATAGATCCAGAGCCACCCATTTAATCCATATGCTGAACGTAACTGTCCAATCTGAATACGATCTTCGGGAACATTCTGTGTTGGTGTCATGGGCTACCTACTACTTAATTAGCAAAAATTATGCAGTAGCTGCAGCTTTCTTAGCTTGAGCAGCTAAAGAAGCAACACGTTCAGATGGTTGAGCACCTTGAGCAACCCAGTGCGCAAAACGATCAGCATCTAAACGAAGTTTTTCTGCTTTACCTTGAGCTGTTGGGTTGAAGAAACCAATACGTTCGATGAAACGACCGTCACGTGCATTACGGCTATCAGTTACAATAACTTGATAGAACGGACGTTTTTTAGCACCACCGCGTGCAAGACGAATAACTACCATGATACAACCTTATAGTTTTTACGGATTATCCCTGCCCCGACCACCGGAACATTTCAAACCCCTTTCATAGAGGGCAATATTTTACGTTATCTTTGCTGTGAAAGAAAGATTAAAATTTATTTATCCACAGTTTTGAATTTGGGTTTTATCTGCCGTCCCAGTTGGATGTGCCACTTAGGGCACAAGTCGATGCACCTTTGGTCCAGCATTTTTGCCCTTGGCTATTGAGTAAAATCACGCCATCACCAGCTTGAGCCGCTTTTGGGGTAGCAGTCATTGTCCACGTTTGTGCGCTTTGCGCTGTTAATGCAAGGGCATAACGCTCATTGCCAACATAACTCAACGCTGCATCCGTATAATGATGCTTAATCACATAATAACTTTGTAACTGCTGTGCTTGTTGCATCATTTCACTTTGCATATCGGCGCGGTGAGTACGTTTGATATATTCTTGATAGCTTGGGTAAGCAATCGCAGCCAAAACAGCAATAATGGCCACCACTATCATCAGCTCAATGAGGGTAAATGCTTGTTGTTGTTTCATCACCATGCCTCACTGTCTGCACTGACATCACTGCAACTGCTAAATGATTTATTCGGTTTTCCATTATCAGCATCTGCAATAACACCTGTCGTTTTGGTCATACAACGCAAGCCATCACTATTCAACATTACATCATAATTATTGGCTTGCTTAGTAGTGTCCATACGTGTCGCTGTTATCACCCATTTTAAACCCGTGTCTGCTTGGTCTAGCGTTTTATAGCCTGTCGCATTTTCAGTCAAAGTGAGTGTGTATTTGGCCGTATTTGCATCTGAGCCAATGGGCAATAACAATGTACCGTCTGCCTTATCATAACTACCAGCATACAAATAAGTGGCATCAAAACCTTTATAACTGTAATTTTTAGACTTAAAGCGCTCTAGCTCAGATGCCAACTTTTGCGCTTCTTGTTTCACGACAGCAAGGTCTTTGCGTTCTATATACTGTGCATAACTCGGAATGGCGATAGCGGCAAAAATTGCCACAATCACCACCACAACCATCAACTCTATCAGCGTGAATCCTGCGAGATTTTTAGCTCTCCCCCTGTGTATGGGGGAGCGTGTCAAATTTTCACCAATATCCAATACCTCATACTCTGAACAGCATTGCGCCATAAGACGAGGAGGCGTTTTAACATGCGGTATTTTGCTCATAGCGCCTCCTTAGCGTGTTTCATACCAGCGTAATGTCCGAATTTTACCCGCAGTGGTAAATGCCTGACATTCAATTTTATTTTTATTTTCCGCAATGTTGCAGTCTGTCGTGCTCGGTGCAATGTTTTTCAGCTCAGATGCGCCACCCAATGCTGAACCCAATATACCCGCACCCAAAGCAACGCTTTGTGGTGAAGTTTCTGTGATCGGATTTCCGTCTGCCCCATTAAAACGTCCTGAGCATGAACCTGATGGCAAGCAGAAACGGTATAGATAAGAGTCACCTGCGACCCCCGCACCACAACCGCCACCAATACCCTTACCATCACGGTGGAACACGTTGGCATATAAAATACTATCAACTGCATAGATGCTGTTCATGCCTTTATACACCCCAGCCGCTGTACCGTATGTATAGGACCAACCTTCTTTATTAGTCGGTGCTACACCTGCCGAATAATTATTGTTATCTAGAATGTCTAAATTTACATTTTTAGTTTTTAATCTCGAAGCACCCGAATCTGGTAAAGCAGCATATAAATCTGTTCTAGCGACATCTTTATCAAAGACTACAAATACACCGTCGTTGGCACTGGTACTTGCTGAAGAATTATTCTTACCGACCACACCCGCCAAAGGCGAACTACGGTTACCCGAACTCAAAGCAACCACGCCATATAAGCCCAAGCTACTGTCACGATGTACCGAAAAACTTGGCATTTCATAGAAACGTGGGCTTGCACCGCCTGCATGTCGACTGGTTAAAAGTACCACACGAGTGGCAAAGTTGGTTTTTTGGCTTTCCAGTTTTACAGCTGCGTTGTCACCCGTTCCTGTTGCAGCATTATTCAAATCAACACGGAATGCTTGCCCACCCAAGTCACCAAAATATAGGTTATCGACTAAGCCGTCATTGTCACGGTCAATGGCATTGATTTGGCTGACCACACTGTATTTCATATCCGTACTCGTTGTGTACGCTTCTGCTCCGTCCTTTGTTGTTGCATTTGCCCCTGTCCACCATAACAATTTGCCATTGTTTGCATCGAACATATAGACGCCATTGCCTTTAGTCGCAGTGGTTGGGTTATAGTCAGGAGCTTCATAGCCTTCATCATAGCCGCCCCCAACAAACATCACCAATTTTTTCTTACCGCCAAAGTTCACATAAGCAAGCGTAGGTTTAGACCAACTGTCGCCCATATAACTCAATGCACCGACATTGCTATGTTCTCCTGCTGCAACATCGTTATTATCTGCATCTTTATAAGCACCGTAATGAATGGTTTGGTTGGCAGGGTCAATATGAAATTTGAGTACCGGGCTGCTGATGCTAGACAAATCCAGTGCATAATAGCTCCGTCCACCCATACGCAAACCGCCATAAACCCATTGTTTACCTGTTAATTTATTTCGTTCAGTGCTGCTATAGTCGGACTGCCCTACAGTCAACGAACCATTTTTATTATTGACATATTCGGTATATGCCGCCCACGGTGCATCTATGCCGTAAAATAAATTCCCTGGGCCTGACTTAGATTCTTCAAGCAATGCCTTCGGTTGGCGTTCCATCATTTCATGCGGTGCAAAAGCAAAGACTTCTTTACCACTCTCACTATCAACCACATGCAATAAGCCTTGAGTCGTACCAAAGAGCAAATAATCTTTACGGTTTGTGGTCGTTAAATCGCTGGCAATTGTTCCTGACTGGGTCAGTAAAATAGGCGTTGAGTGCATGGTCGCACCGACTTGGCGTAAATTTGCCGTTGCCGTAAGATAAGTCGCTGCCAAGTTTGGATCAACGGCCGTAACAGATGTATCTACATCATAACCTAAGAGATTCAACCAATATCTTTGCTTTGGATCGGTGCTTAAATAAGCACTTTCCTTTGTCACTTGAGCTAAGCTATTTCCTTCAGATGCCACACCGCCATTAATCACCCGATTGGTCAATACATTACGCACAAATTGGGTTTGTTCACTATTCGCTCCCAGTTCCAATGTGCCTTTAAAGCCATTGATCAGGTTACTTGACCAAAGCCCCGCCACCGTGCTGTCGAAGGAACCATCGTTTTTAAAAATAGAGCTTATTTTATCTGAGCCCTTCAAATTACCATTTACGACATGGTATTTATTCATATTGCCCACCCAAAGCGACTGCGATGGTTTTGGGTCAAAAGAAGTATAGTAACCATAAGGCTGTACACGTAATGGATTTAAGGCATCTTGTGGAATCGTCGGTGAGCCTGTCACCACTGGATCAATGACAACTTTTGTTTTTTCTACGAAATCAATAATACTGTCTCTAATTCCGTCAGAGTCTTCCGCATAGTAGAAACCGCCATCGCCATAGTCTTTACTTCCCCAAAGACAAGCATTATAAGCGTCTTTATTGCTGTCCTTTACCGCCTCACAGTTATAAGTCCCATCGGTATTTTGAGGGATACCCGCAAAAGATGAACCAAAACCAACCACCGCAGTCTTAATATTCATATCTTTTGGATTTTTTTGGGTATTGGATATCTCTGTACGATTGCGTAATTTCTTAGCATACTCACCAATATATTCCCAACCGCCTGTTTCACCACTAAATAAGCCTGATTGTAAAGCGGGCGATACCAAAACACCTGTACCTGATGGCTTACTGGAGAATCCATAGGTTCCAGCAGGGCTATCTGTTGCCAGCGTCGTGGTGAGTGTATCGTTCATGATCGCACGTGCCATGTTGTCTTTAGTCGAGTTTGGCGCACCATCTGTTAAGAAATAAATCCCATTCCCATCACATGTGTTATTTAGAGATCCTCCTGCAATATAATATTGAGTTCCATCTAGATTTGTCTTTTTTGTATCAGTGGCAGAATAACTAATACCACCACTTAAGTTATCAGTATAACTATTTGCTGTCTCTGTTAAAGCAAACGGGTTGGTTCGATAAGTGACTAAATTGCGATACATGACTAAATTTTGATCCCAGGCTGCTGCTGCTACAGGCTCAATATCCATCGCTTCAGCATCGACTTTCATCCATCCACCATAACGCCATCCTGACGGAAACTTTGAATATAAATCCCAGTCATCACTCAGATTGCCCATTTTAGCGGTTAAGTCAGCTTGAGTTGCCGCAGTCCATCCCCCACTACCATTAGGCTTATACACTCCAGCAGAAACCGTCGTTGCACTTACATTAGTGCCAGTACGCGCAGGCCAGTTATTGATACATTGTTTAACGTTACTTGATCCACCTAATGCATTTGTTTTACCTGTTCCAAGAACAACACAAATAAAATAGGATTGATCATTTAAGTCATTTGCGGCTGAATTATTGGTATTATTTCTTCTTCGAATAATAGATGCGCCATCATAAACATACTGTACATAACCAGTTGTCAATGTATTGGTTCGGGTTTGTGTACCCATCATATAGGCAGCAGCTTCTGCATAGGCATGAGCAGTCGGTGTACCACTGGATGCTTTTTTAATACCTTGTGGCGGATTGGTTGATGAGTAACGTTGACTACTATTACTACCATCCTTTACAGCACCCGTTCCATCTTGTTGTGTCGTTGTATCTAAAGATTGAAATTGCGCAATAGCTTGAGCAAGTTTTAATCGCTGCGCATTAGTCAATGCATCAGCAGGTACCAAAATATTCCCTGAATGGCCATCTACAAATGGAATATTACTCGACGACGACCCTACTTTTAATGACGTTTGTGTAGAGTAATGCCCTAAACCAATTTTAATACTATCTGAAAGCTCAGCACTCGCCAATAATGTTAAAATAGCATCTTTTAAACGTGATAATCGGTCAAATTTACCCGCTGGAGTTTCAACCAACTTGCCTGTACTATCTACTGTAGCTGTACCACAACCACGTACATAATAAGGGACTTTGGTACCATTAATCACCACTTCTTTATAAAATGATGATTTATTTTTAGTTGGATTCGTTGTTGATACACCATTCACATTAACAGTATTACGTGTATCTATTGCATTATATTGATATTCAAGAATATTACCCGCTTTATTACCACCAGATTCATAAACATTGGTGCTACTACATAATGATGAATCCACATCTCCCGGACTGCCCCATTTATTATCTCTAGGCAGTACCAAGGAACTAATCCCCATACTGCCTGAGGTATCTAGCATGAGTAAAATTGAGGTTGTACCGCCTGTACCTGATTTATAAATCTCAATATCACTGGCCTGCGTTGCCACACTTTGGCACACGGCTACCGTCATCGCCATCGACACCGCTGTAGAAAGCAATTTTTTTGGATGCAATATATTCATATAAAATTCCTTATCTTTTTAAGATGTCTTTAACGTTGGCGAACCGCCTACAGTATAGTCTGCACGCTGCATATTGTAGGGCACGTTTAAGTCTTCAAAACACTCAGCCACCGCATCTTTAGACCGTTTAAAACAGCCATTAATTTTATCTGAAGCTGCGCCAGAAAAACTGGGTAAAACTGAAATCACGGTTGCACCCACACTATTACTGGTTACAGGCAAACCGCTTTGTCCTGCGCTTGTGCCTATTGCAAACGTGCTTAAAGGTGCTGTATTGCTCTTAATTCGCGTTAAATACACTTGTGTTAAAACGGCAGACCGCCCCGTTGAATAATCACTGGCCGTACAATAGCCGGTTATACCCATTTTGCTGGTCGATGCACCTGAAATAGCGCTCGCCTTAGCTAAACTAAAAAACTCGCTGTCTTTGGCACGATAACAAAATACCAATTCATCATCGGCATTTGTAGCCAAATCTAAATAAGCAAACATGCCACGCCCTGAAAGCTGTGTTTCTACTTCATTTGGGTTTTCGACATTAAATAAAGCAGCATCTGAACTTTCTAATAACAACGCACTGACTTGGCTATTGGTGGCTATTTTCAAGCCTAAAATACCCGACTTCACCGCAATGGTGCCTAAGACAGTAATGACCAGTAAAATGATCATGACAACGATCAGCGTTGCACCTTGTTGATATTTCATTACTCTGCTCCCAAGGTATTGCGAAATGCAATCACTTGATTGACCGCCTGCCGCAAATATTTTTTATTCAGCGCATCTTTTCCAGCCGAGCCATCTAGCGTCACTTTTGTCCCTGCAAGGGTGTATTCAGTCTGGGTATTTAAAGCTGCATTCGAACCAATCGCGCCTGTCGAACGTGCCAAAATGCCAATTTCAACCGCTAAGATTTGCCAATACTCACAAGTGGTCGCGGCAGCAGTACATGCAGCTTTAATTTCATTTTGTTTAGTCAAATATTCGTTTAAACCCACATAACGTCTGTTACCAGATGGTAATTTCACACTCACTTGTACTTTAAACGCATCCACACGCTGCATCAGTTGCTCACCACCGTCCACGTTTAGACCCGTAATCGCCCCGCCACCTGTAGGATACCAGCCGGCATCACACATTAATGAATATGCGGTCGGTTCACCCGTAACCTGCTTCGGGCTTTTTTTCAAATAATAGCGCTGTATCAAAACTTTATTCGTAGCGCTACCTAAGGTTTCCCCCGTGCAAGTGATCACTTCGTCCGTTACAGGTACATATTGAATGGTTAAACGATCGCTTTTGTTCTCCGTATTATCATTATCTTTATCCTGTGCAGATACATAGTCAGTCTTCCACGCGGTGATCGTAGCTGGAAGGTTTTCAGCAGTAAAAATAATGCCCGAACCATTGCTGTGTGCGTCTATATACTGGTTGGATGCGGTATTCAGATTGGCATGTCGTAAATCATGTGCAATTTGCGCTAGACCAAAGTTAGCATTTTCCTGCACTTCCCCCATGCCAGCCTGTAAACTTAAAGAACGCTGACTACTGATAAAAATCGCGATTGCGGCAGCCACAACCAGCAAACCTAAGGCAAGGGCAATCATCAACTCAATCAGGGTAAATCCTGAGACTCGATTAAACCGAGCACTGCTCGGTCGAGTCGCAAGAGGAGCACTACTCTGTAAGGAAACTATGCTTGAGCGGTGAGAATTGGAAGGCTGTTGAGGCTTAGTCATTGTTATATACCTCCATAATGATACATTTAGCGTTAGGCACATAGGCTGTACCATTGGTGCAATCCGTATCTGCTGTACCATTGCTTGCAGTAGTTCCCTCCCAAGCGACATAAATGCATTGACGATCTCGAGAAATCCCTTCACATTTCAAAACATCCAAACTCATACCCAATGCTGTTGCCTGTGCTTGCACCATACGATAATCATAATTTGCCATTTGTGCAGAGGTACAGGCGGAACTACTACACGCTGCTGTACTGGACGTTTTAATACTGGGAATGCCATCTCGATTGACTCGCATCCGCTCGGCCAAATCCCGTGCTAGATTGGTCGCTTGTACATTTAGACCCGCTTCATTACTGGCCGCAATGGCGCGAACTTGCAAGCCTACAAAGCCTAAAATCGCAATACTCAGCAGCAGTAAAGCCACGAGTACCTCCATCAAGCCCACCCCTTTTTGCGCTTGCATCATGTTCCGCCCCCTCAAGCCCCTGCTACTTCATAATTACAACTGGTCGCTGCTTTGTTATACAAAACCGTACCGCCTTTCTGCACAAAGACATAAGATTTTAAATTTTCATCACTCATATGTTCAAATACAAAACAGCGCTTCGCATCGTCTGTTTCTTTACTTTGCCCCGTGCGGTTAAATGTAACACTCCCTTCACCACTGCTTTTTTTGACATATTCTGTATTGTTCCAGTCTTTAAAACCGCCACTGCCATTTAGAGTGAGCTGTCGATCTGCCTGTTTAAAAATCGCTTCGGAACGTGTTTCGGTGAGTAAGTTGACAAATGCACGAGTATCACCATTCAGCTGGTTGCTGCGAACCATACCCGTAAAAGAAGGCGCCGCCATCATCGCGATAATTGCCATAACAGCAATCGTCACCATCAGCTCAATTAAGGTGAACCCTTTATGTTTATTTTGCATACTCCCTCCCCAAGGCAACAAAACTTTACCCTATTTAAAATCATATTCTAATTCTTTACACAATCAGCACAATACAGGATAAAAGGCATAAAAAAACAGATGATTGCCAATTTACAATCATCTGTCAATTTTTCAATAAAATTAGAATGTTAACTAATCCACCTTTTAGGCTTGAGTTACCGCAATACGTAACTCTTTTGGCAAACTAAAGGTAATATTTTCTTCCGTTCCAGCAAGCTCTTTTGGTGGTGTTGCACCCCAATCTTGTAATCGTTGAATCACTTGCTTAATTAAAATTTCAGGTGCAGATGCACCCGCTGTGACGCCAACCTTGGTTATATTTTCAAACCACACTTGTTGAAGCTCATCTGCATTATCGACCAAATAAGCCGCTTTACCCATTCGCTCAGCCAATTCTCGTAAACGGTTCGAATTCGATGAATTTGGCGAACCGACCACCAATACCACATCACATTGGGTTGCTAAATCACGCACCGCATCTTGACGGTTTTGAGTCGCATAACAAATATCATCCTTACGCGGCCCTTGAATCTCAGGGAATTTCGCCCGTAAAGCATCAATCACTTTTGCAGTATCGTCGATCGATAAGGTGGTTTGAGTAACAAAAGCCACGCGCTCAGGATGATACACTTGAAGCTCGGCCACGTCTTGTTCATCTTCAACCAAATAAATCGCACCACCATTTTTCAGGTCATATTGCCCCATGGTACCTTCAACTTCAGGGTGGCCTTCATGACCAATTAAGATGGCCTCAACCCCCTCACGGGCATATTTGGTCACTTCAATATGAACCTTGGTCACCAATGGACAGGTTGCATCAAAAACCTTTAAACCACGACGTTCGGCTTCGATCTGTACTGCTTTAGAAACCCCATGCGCACTAAAAATCACAATATTGTCGTCTGGCACTTCATCCAATTCATCGACAAAAATTGCACCTCGTTGACGTAAATCGTCTACGACAAATTTATTGTGTACCACTTCATGTCTTACATAAATGGGTGGATTAAAGCACTCAAGCGCACGATTTACGATGGCAATCGCACGGTCAACACCTGCACAAAAACCACGTGGATTGGCCAATACAATTTCCATATGTTCCTCGATACCACTTTTCAATCAGCGGAAACTAATAAAATAAATGCAAACAAAGTGACGCCTTGCTATTTCGTTTAAACCTTGTCTACTTTAAAATAGAGAAGATATTTTATCATATCAGGAAAAATATCATGTCGGGTCTCTTGTTTGTCGTTTCTGCAGCTTCAGGAACAGGCAAAACATCCCTCGTAAAAGCCCTCCTTGACCGTGTAACGAATCTTCACGTTTCTGTTTCTCATACTACACGTGGGCAACGCCCCGGCGAACTTGATGGTGTACATTACCATTTTACCGAAAAAGACTCATTTTTAACCTTGGTTGAGCAAGGTGGTTTTATTGAATATGCCGAAGTCTTTGGTAATTACTACGGTACAGCTCAAGCTACAGTAAAAGAACAACTGGCGAAAGGTCATGATGTCCTACTAGAAATTGACTGGCAAGGCGCACAGCAAGTTCGTAAGCTTTTTCCTGACTCTAAACAAATTTTCATTTTACCACCAAGCCAGTTTGATCTGCGTCAACGTCTGTCTAACCGTGGCACAGACTCGGTTGAGGTGATTGAGCGTCGTTTAGGCTGTGCGGTCGAAGACATGCAACAATATGTTAACTTCGACTATGTAATTATTAATGATGATTTCAATAAGGCATTGCACGATCTTGAGTCTGTGATTATTGCCAATCGTTTAGTCATTACTCAACAAGCGAGCCGCCATCAGAAAATGATTTCTGAGCTGATCACCCCTGTTGAAAAGTGATTAAAACTTGAGTCTACAGACAAAGCACTTTATACTGCACAGTCTGTTTAATTTTAGCCTTTGTAACGAGAACTCTTATGGCACGCGTAACCGTTGAAGATTGTTTAGACCATGTAGACAACCGCTTTGAGCTTGTACTAGTGGCAAGCAAACGCGCGCGTCAATTGGCACGTCAAGGCATTGAACCTACTGTTGAGTGGGACAATGACAAACCGACTGTTGTTGCATTACGTGAAATCGCAATCGGTCATGTTTCTAAAGATATTTTGAAACAACGCGACCAAGACTACCAAACTTCGAGTCTTGATCTTGCACTTTCTGCAAACAATTTGAATTTAGATGGTTTTTCTTTCCAATAAGAAAAATTTATCGCTTAAAAGCCTAGTTTTTTAACTAGGCTTTTTTATTGGATAACTTTTATATTTATCCAATACACGTTATAACTAGAAGATAGGATTCATCGTGGTTTAGGTGTGTCTTTTTTGCTGTTATTCCGATGAAAAATTTGACAATTCAGGCTATGTTTTTCATTAGAGTATCAGTAAAATTTTCTTGTCATTGCTACGTCTTAAAGGTGTTTTATGCCAGGCCCAATGGTCAGCCAAGCTAAACAACAGCTCAAAACTATTATCGATGCTTACTTAACTGAAAGCGACGTCGAGCGTGTGCTTGCGGCCTGTGATTATGCGGATATTGCCCATGATGGTATTACCCGTAAAAGTGGCGAACCCTATATTTTACACCCCATTGCGGTCAGCTGTATTTTAGCGCATATGCGTCTAGATGCCGAAACTCTGATGGCAGCACTTTTACATGATGTGATTGAAGATACAGACTTTAGCAAAGAAGATATTGCAGAAAAATTTGGAAAAACCGTTTCCGAACTGGTCGATGGCGTCACCAAACTTAGCCAATCCAGTGATAAAGAATATAATAAAGCCGCTTCTTTCCGAAAAATTCTGCAAGCCACACTACAAGACCCACGTGTCATTATTATTAAACTGGCTGATCGTTATCACAATATGACTACCTTGGATGCACTACGCCCCGATAAGCGTGCGCGTATTGCCCAAGAAACCTTTGATATTTTTGTCCCAATGGCACGTATTGTTGGTATGAATGAGATGGGCGATAACCTCGAACATCTGTGTTATCAAAACCTTGATCTCGACATGTATAACAATGTCCAAGAAGCCCTTCTCCAAACTAAACCTAAACGCTGTGAATATCAAAGCAAATGGGAAAATAATCTGACCGAGCTATTAAAAACCCATCAAATCTCAGGTCGAATTAAAAAGAAAAATAATAATATCGAACTGTTACGTCACTTTGTAAAAAATGACATTGATCTACATGAACTTACGCATAGTCACGCCTTTGAAATTATCCTAAATAGCATTGCTGACTGTGACCGCTTAGCCGATGTGTTGCGAGAGAGTTTTCAAGTTTTACATTTTGCAGACCATATTCGTAAACCACTCCCAGGTGGTAACCAATCGCTGCTACTGCGTTTAAAAGGTGAAAATACAACCTTATCAGTCACCATTCAAACCGAACTGATGCGTAAAGCTGCACGTTTTGGTGTGGTCCTAGGCGATAGTGCTCCGCAAGCTTGCCGCTCTGCGATTCAAGCCTCGATGCAGAACTTGAATGTCTTGATTGATGGAGCCTGTGCTAAAACCACTTTTAGCGAACTGCTCGATTATTTACACCAAGAGAAAATTTGGGTGTATACCCCGCAAGGTCATCTACACGAGTTACCGCAAGGGGCAACGGTAGTCGATTTTGCCTACTCTGCTAGCTTATTTTTAGGGAACCATGCGGTAGGTGCGAAAATCAATGGGGAAACTAAACCACTTTCTACGCCATTACACAGTGGTCAGGTGATTGAAATTATTACCGATGTCTTGGCCACCCCAAACCCAGATTGGCTCAGCTTTGTCAACACGCAAAAAGCCCGTCGTGCCTTACAAAATATACTGCGTGAGCAAGATATCGAAGAACAACGCCTTGTTGGACAACAAGCTTTAAATCGCGCTTTAAAGCTATTCAATGTATCCATTAAAGATTTAACTGAATCAGATTGGTTAGAACTTTTACAATGGCGACATATTGAAAGTAAAGACCAACTGTTTGAACAAATTGCCGTGGGCGATTTACTGCCGCAATTGGTTGCGAATCATTTGTTTGCGCATGACCAAAGTGCACAGGAATCTGACAGACTCATTCAAGGTACTGAAGGAGTCGATGTTAAATATGCACATTGCTGCAATCCTGTACTCGGCGACCCAATTCAAGGACATTTATCACGCCGCGGTCTTATTGTGCATCGTGCGCGTTGTCATAATCTCCTGCATGAACAACATCTACACCCTGAAAACATCATGCCGTTGCAGTGGACTAACGAGAATGAAGAAGAAATTAGTTTCACTGCATATTTATTGATTAACATGGCCATGGATGACGAACAAATTTCCGACCTGATTTATCAATGTCGTAAAGAAAAAATTGGGGTCGAAATGGTACGTAATCAAGATGACAAGACTTATGTCAATGTTGTGGTACACAACCGCAAGCAAATTGCAAAAATAATTCGCGATCTACGCATGCATTTTGGCTTCCCGCGTATCAGTCGACTGGCTCAACCAGTGAGCATTGCGGAAACATCGATTGCGAGTTAATTGTTTAAATCCACACATTTTAATGCCAATCTAGGCTATGATTGATGGTGAATATAATAGGAGAACACGATGTCCCGCCAAGTAATTCATACTGAAAATGCCCCTGCTGCGATCGGCACTTATTCGCAAGCAATCTTAGTTGGCAATACACTTTACCTTTCTGGTCAGATCGGTTTAGACCCATACAGTATGGAGTTGGTTGAAGGCATTGAAGCACAAATTCGTCGTGTGTTTGATAATTTAAAAGCTGTCTGTGAAGCTGCTGGTGGAACACTGGCTGATATCGCGAAGTTGAATATTTTCTTAACCGATCTTTCAAACTTCCAGTTGGTCAACCAAATTATGGGTGAATATTTTGCACAACCTTACCCAGCACGCGCAGCGCTCGGTGTGGCAAGCCTACCCAAAAATGCGCTGGTTGAGATGGATGGCATTGTGATTATTAATCAATAAGTTATATTTTTTAAGAAAAAGCCACCGATTGAGTGGCTTTTTTTCATCCAAAATCCCAATAAAGACAAATGAGATTTCAAATGATTTTTATTGACAAACGATAACAATTATCAATAATATCACTTATCTTATTTCATTCATGTGGCTTGCTGAAATGTACGTGTGCTTATGCCGTGGTATTACAGATCAAGATATTAAAGACGCTGTTGAAAATGGTGCGGGTAGTTATCGCGAAGTTCGCGAGATGCTGGATCTCGGCACATGCTGTGGTCGCTGTGCACCAGAAGCACGCTCAATCATCAGTGCTGAAGTCTCTGCGATTGCCTCACGCTTAGCTATTGCTGCCTAGATATTTGATTCGTTTTTAGAATAATCATAATTATAAATTTACTCTTTATGAGTAGCTCCTCCCCCGCTTATGACTCTAGGCGGGTTTTCTTTTCTTAAATGTCTAAAAATAAAATTTGCATCCCGCATGCTTTTGATTGCGATTTTCATTTGCTGTTCTATAAATTACTCGCCAAAATCCACTTTGTTGTTTAAGATATTTCTCATAAGTTATTGATATTATTTTTAAGCCGCAGTTTGAATGGAGCTTTCTCATGAAAGGCAATCGTGATGTAATTAATCAGTTAAATCAGGTGCTTTATCATCATTTAACTGCCATTAACCAAAATTTCCTACACTCTCGTATGTTTAATGACTGGGGGATTGAACAACTCGGTTCTGCCGAATATAAAGAGTCAATCCGTCAAATGAAGCATGCTGACAAAATCATTGAACGTATTCTTTTTTTAGAAGGTCTACCAAACTTACAACACTTGGGTAAACTCTACATCGGCCAACATACTGTTGAAGCATTGAATTGCGATGTCCGTAAAACCAAAGAGAACATTGAATCCATTCAAGCCGCCGTTAAGCTTGCCGAAGAGCAACTGGACTACGTTACTCGAGATCTTGTTCAAGAGATTTTAGAAAAAGAAGAAGAGTGGCTAGACTGGACCACTACGCAACTCGATCTAGTTGAAACTGTCGGTGTAGAGAATTATATTCAGAGCCAAATTTAAGACTTTTCTATCATTTAAAAAACCTGCATATGCAGGTTTTTTTACTGTTGAGCTTTATTTCCAAGGTCGAAGATCGACGATCTTCACTACTTCACCTTTCTCTTTATTGATTAAAACTGTCATATCAACAGCATTGGCTTTTAGAGGAACAAAACCAGTTGCTTGAGGATATTTAGACACAATACGCTCTACTTGTTTTACATCATTATACTGATTAAGCTCCTTCAAACTTTTTGTTCGTTGTTGCAGTTGTGGTTTTGCTTGAACAAAATCAACATAACGCTCAGGTTTCTGCGCAATCGAAATACCACCTAGTGCTTCTGCGAATAAATCATCATTCCGAACATTTGCATCCTTAGCAAATTCAACAGCAACATATTGCGGTTTAAACCATGATATCTGTTGATACTGTGGTGAGGCTTTGTCGATATGATCATCAATAATTTCATTTTTTCGCACCAACTCAAAACGATCTACGTTGTAGGCAACCCATACAGGGCGGCCCTGCTCAATACTATATATACCATAGCCAAGTGCTGAAATTTGTAGTGCAATGATGATGCTTAAATCTATTTTTAAGGTTTTTTTGCCCTCTTTATAAACCAATAAACCCAGCACAGGGCCGACTATTACATCTATAGCAAGCATCATAAGGAAGATTTGAGTCACGCCAACCGCTGTGGCAAGTGGTGATGGATACCAAACAAAAAAGACAACTCCGATAATAATTAAAGCAATTAAAATTGAAACACTTAAATGCTTAATAAAAAATAGTTTTCTTTTCGATGTGAAAGACATCATTATTTTGATCCGCTCAGTTCGTTCCACTTAAAAGCCAATGTAGTATCCTTATTAAATAAAGATTCGTACGTATAAGTTCTACCATATAGTTTTTGAATAATGAGTAAATGTCGTTTTGCCTCAGCCTCTTGCTCATTTAGTGCTAATGCTTGCGCATAACGATACAAAGAAATCGGCATCGCATATCGATATGCCACATGCTTCATCCATTTTAGTTGCTCAGCAGTCATATTAGATTTTGGCTCCGTACGCATAAAACGAATTTGCTCACGTAATTGAGTCAACAATATTACATTTGGTGCCGCTTTTTCTGAATGAATTTCTCCAATATTTGCTAATTCAAATCTTGCTAGTTCAACATCCTTTTCAATTACTCGATATTCCACAAAAATCCAGACATATAACATTAAATAAAATAATAAAAATAAAGCAAAAGAATTCTTATTAATTTTGAACAATTTTATATTCAATCGATCTGCTTGCACTAAACCCAGTAAAAAACCTACTGGAATAAGAAAAAATGCATACTCCAAAGGATACTCTAGCATTGCATGAACCAACACTGAGCCAATCATTGCAAGCGCAATTATTATTTCAATAGATGCTGCCAATTTAGTTAATTGATATAACCACCATGAGAAACCCAGAATAATCACGATACCTAAAGGGATACCATTCCAAATTATTAGATCCAATAGAATATTATGACTGTGTTCTATCCATTCTGTTGTTGGATAGTCCAGAAATACCGTGATTTGTGCAACACTCACCTGATTCCAGCCATACCCCAACCAAGGTTCATGTTGAATAGCAATCAACATCTGATGCCACATTGGTAATCTCAAATATCCATTAGTAGCTCTAGAAACAATATCAGAAGTTGTGATTACTCCTAGAAATTTAGATAAGAAAGGAATAACGATAAGAAGGACAATATATACAATTATAAAAAATAGTAATTTTTTTCTCGAAAACAACACCGTCAAATCATACGTTTTCCAAACCCACCAAATTGCAAAGCATATAGAAAATATCCAAGGCGTTCTTGATTGTGTTAATACTAAACCGAATAACAGAAAAATGGCTAAGAATGATCCACATATTCCATTGATATATTTTTTCTCATATAGATATAAGCTAGCCATTAATCCTAAACACAAGAATGTCGCAAAATTGTTTGGCTGTGCAAAATTTGCATATGGTCTCCCCCCTGGTATCAAATCAATGATAAAGACACTACCCGTCTTTAACATTAACCATTGGCTTAACTGGATTCCCACCGAGACTATACAAGCCAAAAGAATGAGATAGCTAAGAATCTTATAGGTTTCAAATTTTATTTTTTCACTTTCTTTTGCAAGATTGAAAGCGATAAAAAATGCAAATGCAAACCCCGCAATATAAATGGAAGAAACCAACGCTTCACCAAAAAAAACATTCCCTCGCAATAGCCATAAAAATAAAGGTAAAGCTGATAAGCCAACAAGAAAAATAAAATTTTTAGGAATTTCTAAATTATTTTTTTTAGGAACTAAATATAGTCCTAAAAAAAATAAAGCCATAAAAATTGAAAAATCATGATGTGAAGTCACCCATGGCATATAATGATTCGGACTTAGCCACGAGAACAAAATTAAGATATAAAAAAGAATCAATAATAGCTTTTCAATTAAAAAAATCATTTTTTTCTCAAATAAAAAAGGCTCTAAACAGAGCCTTTTTAATCATTTAAATTATAATTGACCGCGGCACGAACCTGGTAAATATTTTGGTTCAATAGTTGTACCATCAGTAGTATTTCCACAAACCCATCCAAATACTGGTGCTCCTACTGCAATCGCAGTACCAGAATTATCAGAAACTGGTTTTAAGGTTAATGTTCTCTTGCCTGAAACAAGAGCTGGAATATTTTGAGCCGTAACAGTAATCACACCTGTTGTTGCTGCTGTCGCCACTGAGGCAACATATTTTGTAGTTGGCGAAGCAGATTCGCATCCCCAGCTATTTGCAGCAGCTGGAAGCGATGTACTTGTCTGAACCACTTCAGAAATAGCAGTACGACATTGAGATGCTGCTAATACCACCTCTGATACTTTTGAACGAACTGTATAGTCTTGGTACGCAGGAAGTGCAATTGCCGCCAAAATACCAATAATGGCAACAACGATCATTAATTCGATAAGGGTGAAACCCTTTTGAACTGATTTCATAACATTCTCCACAAATGTTTTGTTAATTTTTTATAAGCTTTTTAAGCTACTTTGTAATTAGCATGTATTATGCCAACTTTTATTATATTTATTTTCAAATAAAAAACAGCACTTTATTTCACTATTTAAAAATTTATTTTTGACCATTGTATTTTTATGTAAAAAACTGACAAATATTGTCAATTTACCTCTTTCTAGTTCAACATGATTGGAGAATTACCCAATTCATCAGCTTTATCGTCTATTTTATTGGCATAGAATTCGTCCAAAATAACCCCAATTTGAGTAACTCCATCGACTAAAGCCTGCCGATACTGCTGCTGTGCCATTTTTTTAATAACACTCTGACAGACCTCATTCCATACCTCCTGTGTGGTGGCTTGCTGTATCCCACGGTCAATCACAATCTCGACTTTGCGCTCACACAAGTTCAAGTAAAGCAAAATACCACTATTCAATTCGGTATCCCACACACCAAGCTCAGCAAAAAGCTGTTTTGCACGTCCACGAGTATCTAAATAATAGGCTTCTCGTGCAGGCATATGTCCTTCGATCACTACCTGAATTTCACCAACATGACCCTGTTCAGCAGCAGCTACCGCTTGCGCAATCGCATGTTGATCTTGCTGATTAAAAAAGCGTTTACTCGCTGGCATATGTAGTAAATGCTTTAGCCAACGTTTAAAACTGGGTTGTACGACTTCATCTAGCTTTGGCTTAGTGACGATGTCCGTCGTTTCAGTTGTTGTTACCATGACCCTGATGCTCCTCCACCGCCGAAGCCGCCGCCCCCGCCACTATATCCACCTCCACCAAAACCGCCGCCGCCACGACCTCCGCGCCCACCTCCACCGCCAGAAGAGAGAAAGAGCTGAAAAATCGTTTGAGCTAAGGTCGTGATGAGTAAAAAGAAAATCCCACCACCAATCAGTAAGCTGGTGATTAAGCCTGCTCCATTCACCAAGCCTGCCACGGTTCCTGCAACTGCAGCCGTCGAGGCACTTAAACGCTTACCCACCACAAATGAGCCAATTGCGCCAGCAATTAGAATAAATATAGCCGTACTAAAGGTTTTACTTTTGGCTTCCTGCTCTCGAATAGCTTGGTCTTGGCGCTCTTGTAGTTCTTGCGCCGCTTGGGCTGCAACTTCAGGATCAAGATTTAAAATACGTTCAATTTCAGTAAGCCCCGCATTGATCCCTTGAGCATACTGAGCTTGCTTAAAATACGGTGTGATTTGTTGGTTAATAATGCGATTCGCAATAATGTCAGGAATAACGCCTTCCAAACCATAACCCGTAAGAATCTGCATACGCCGGTCATTAACGGCAATTGCTATCAGCAAACCGTTGTCCTGCTTTGCTGAACCGAGCTGCCATTGGTCTGCAATACGCATGGCAAAACCAAAAATATCCTCTTGACCTGTAGTGGGTACTATCACCACGCCTATTTGGGCTTTTCCTGCGTCATGCAACGCACGGATTTTTTGGCCAATGGCTTGCTTATCTTCAGCACTTAAAATATGTGCTTGATCGATCACGGGTTCATTTAAGGTTGGTAACACCCGTATCGAATCACCTTCTGCCATATCATTAGCAATAGGTGGTTGTGACACGGCATCAGCATTGGTAGAGCTTACATTATTGGAACTCGCCGCATGCTGACCTTGAATAATTTTTCCAGCAACGACTGTTTCAGCAGCATCATCTGTTGCTGTAGCAACCTCTGCCCATGTTAACGAACTTAGACACAGCAGTCCTGATAAAATGAATGCAACCACCCATTTATACGAAAAGCGTACGAACTGCTGCTGTCCTATCATTCATTCACCCTATGCCTACGATTGCTTTAGATCACTGAGGTTTCAGTTAATTAAATGACACCGTTGGTGCTTTTTGCGCGCTTTGCTCTGCACTAAAGTTCGGTTTGGTGTCCATCCCAATCACCTTGGCAGTCATGACTTGTGGGAACTGGCGTGAATAGGAGTTAAAGTCTTGCACCGTAGTAATATAGCGATTACGCGCTACTGCAATACGGTTTTCGGTACCTTCGAGTTGAACCTGTAAATCACGGAATTGCTCATTGGCTTTTAAGTCTGGATAGTTTTCTGAGACCGCAATTAAACGCGACAATGCACCTGTCATTTGCGCCTGAGCTTCTTGATATTTTTGGAATAATGCAGGGTCTTCTAATACTTCTTTATCGACTTTTAAACCTGCCACATTGGCACGAGCCTGTGTGACCTCAGTTAGGACTTGCTCTTCATGCTTAGCATACCCCTTCACTACATTCACCAAGTTCGGCACCAAATCTGCGCGGCGTTGATATTGGTTTTGTACTTCCGACCACGCAGCTGTAACCGCCTCATCTTTAACCTGTAAGGTATTATAACCACAGCCCGATAGGGTTAACGTGCTCGCGAGGGTAACAACAACAGCAGTTTTTTTCATAAAATTCATTCAGCTATCCTCTTTCTTTTGTATTTATTGCAATAACCTGATTGTAAACACATTTGATTATCCTTTTGTTGCTTTTAGTTAAAACATCTAAAAGTGGAAAGACCGAGTGATCTTCACTCGGTCTTTATTGCTCGTTTCTTATACTTAACATTAAACAACGCATGCAATTCCTGCTGAAAACCTTCTAGTTGATAGTCTTCTACCAAACGAGTTTTCCAGTATTTCAACAGTTGGCTGTAATCAATGTCAGAGGGATGAAAGTTGGTTTTATAATAGGACAGATATTCAGGCAGCAATTGCACAAACATCTTCGCCAGTAAATACAATCCAAACAGATTCCCGCCCAACTTCGATATACTCTTTTTACGGTCTTGTAAAAATAAACGGCTGGCCGAATAGAAAGTCAAACTGGCAAAACCTGTTGTTACACTGCGCATAATTAAACGGCGAATCTTGTCATCACCATACACATCTTGATAAACATCAAATGCAACCGCACGATGCTCAATTTCTTCAATGGCATGCCAGACCCAGAGTTTCACGGCATCATCATCCAAGGTACTCAATACCTCAGGATGCCTTAAGATATAGCCGCCTAGCAGTGCCGTAAAATGCTCAAAAGCGCAGGTGATTGCGAGCTGAATTTTAGGATGCAGATTTTTCACATAATCATCTTTACGCGCCAACCATGCCTGAAAACGGTCGAGATTATAATCATCACGGCGCCATGCAGCATTAAATGCCGTGTGTGCTTGAGAATGCATCGCCTCTTGACCAATAAATGCCGCAATCTGCGCCTGAAGATTATCATCCTTCACTTGGTCACGTACATTGCGCACACTATGCACAAAGAACTGCTCACCGATGGGAAAAGTCGAAGACAATGCCGTCAGTAAATGCGACATGACCGGTGAATTGGCAAAATAATGCCGGCGAATAGCTTTGGGGTTGAATTACAAACGTCGAATCGTAATACCCTGAGCTTTTGGACGATGTTGATATAGTTTTTCTGTCGTCACTTGAGTCATGTCCATTTCCTAACATTTAACCGAGCGATCTTCAGTATCTGAATTTAGAGGCCGTTCACATATGGCAAAAATGCTTAGTGCGTTTGCAAATTCGTCCATTTTTATCTGACTCACCACCAGATCTCTTTCGATTTATCCCGACTCACCTCTTTCATATCATCTCAAGCAAACAGTGATCAATAAAAAACCCGCCGAAGCGGGTTTTTGTGTTGAACTATTTAGATTAAATGTCTAAGTAATCCAAAATACCTTCAGCAGCTTCACGACCTTCCCAGATTGCAGTTACCACCAAGTCAGAGCCACGAACCATATCACCACCCGCAAAGATTTTCGGATTTGATGTTTGGAATTTGTATTGTTGCTTTTCAGCTGCAACCACACGACCAGAACCATCCAAACCAATGTTTGCACCCGCAAACCAATCTGCTGGGCTGGCACGGAAACCGAAAGCTAAAAGTACCGCATCTGCAGGTAAAATTTCTTCTGAACCCGGAATTGGTTCTGGACTGCGACGACCACGGCTATCCGGCTCGCCAAGTTGAGTCGTAACCACTTTCACGCCCGTAACTTTGCCATTTTCACCGACGATTTCAATCGGTTGACGGTTAAACAAGAAGTTCACACCTTCTTCTTTGGCATTTTGCACTTCACGACGTGAACCTGGCATGTTTTCTTCGTCACGACGGTATGCACAGCTCACCACTTCTGCACCCTGACGAATCGAAGTCCGGTTACAGTCCATCGCAGTGTCACCACCGCCAAGAACGATCACCTTTTTGCCTTCAACACTGATGTACTCGCTTGGGTCTTTTTCCCAACCTTGCGTACGGTTAACATTGGCAATCAAGAAATCCAATGCATCATAGACACCGTTTAGATCTTCACCTGCGAAGCCACCTTTCATGTAGGTATAAGTACCCATACCCATGAACACCGCATCGTATTCAGTAAGCAATTGATCGATGGTGACATCTGTACCAATTTCAGTATTTAAACGGAATTCCACGCCCATGCCCGTGAAGATTTCACGGCGACGCTTCATCACATCTTTTTCCATTTTAAATTCTGGAATACCAAAAGTCAGTAGACCACCAATTTCAGGGCGTTTGTCGAATACTACAGGTTTAACCCCACTACGCACCAAAATATCAGCACAGCCTAGACCAGCAGGGCCTGCACCAATGATCGCGACTTTTTTATCTGTCCACTTTACTGAAGACATATCTGGACGCCAGCCCAGTGCAAACGCAGTGTCATTGATATATTTTTCAGCGTTACCAATCGTCACTGCACCAAAACCATCGTTTAAGGTACAAGCCCCTTCACATAAACGGTCTTGCGGACAAACACGACCACATACTTCAGGTAGCGTGTTGGTTTGGTGACACAATTCTGCTGCTTGGAAAATACGACCTTCAGCAATCAACTTTAACCAGTTTGGAATGTAGTTATGTACTGGACATTTCCATTCACAATATGGGTTACCACACCCTAAACAACGGTGGGTCTGATTTGCTGCCACTTCCGCTGTAAAAGGTTTATAAATTTCCACAAACTCTGCTTTGCGGACCTGAATCTCTTTTTTCTCTGGATCTTGGCGTGCTACATCCAGAAATTGAAAGTCATTGTTTAGGCGCTCTGCCATGTCTCTCTCCGTGGGTAGGTGCAGCCCGTTTATCTATCGTCTGCACCTGCCTATGTATCAGCAGTAGTGGAATTATTGTGGATCAGCTTGAGTGGTTTTCAACAAAGTCTGTAAGTTGGCAGCTTTCGGTTTCACCAACCAGAATTTACGACTGTAGAAATCAAACTCGTTACGGATCTTGTACGCCCAAGCACTACCAGTCTCAGCAATGTGTTCATCTAAGATACGGCTTAAGAACTCTTTATGTTCTTCCATCGATTCAGTCGAAATACGATTCAGCTCAATCAGCTCGTGGTTGTAATGATCAACGAAGTCATTATCAAGGTCAAGAACGTAAGCAAAACCGCCTGTCATACCTGCACCGAAGTTATGACCCACTTTACCAAGGACGGTTACGATACCGCCCGTCATATATTCACAGCAGTGATCGCCCGCACCTTCAATAACTGCAAAAGCACCTGAGTTACGGACTGCAAAACGCTCACCTGCCGTACCTGCCGCGAACAATTTACCGCCTGTTGCACCATATAAACAGGTGTTACCAATGATTGCCGTTTCTTGAGTTTGGAAAGGCGAACCTTTTGGCGGGAAGATCGACACACGACCACCTGCCATACCTTTACCCACGTAGTCGTTCGCATCGCCTTCTAATCGAATGTGCAAACCACCTGCGTTCCAAACGCCGAGAGATTGACCCGCAGTACCCACCAAGTTCATCTTCACTGGGTGCGCTTCCATGCTGAGGTTGCCATAACGACGCGCAATCTCACCAGAAATACGAGCACCAATTGAACGGTCACAGTTACCAATGGTGAAGTGATATTCACCTGTGGTCCCAGCTTCAATTGCTGGTAGCATTTCAGCAACCATTTTCTCAGCAAGCAAGCCTTTATCAAACGGTGCGTTACCTTCAACTTCACAGTACTGCGCCTTACCTTGCGCAGAAGGATGTGACTCCAGTAATGCGCTCAAATCAAGGTGCGCATGTTTCTCCGTTTCACCTGGAAGCATTTCAAGCAAATCTGTACGACCAATCAAGTCTTTGAGGCTTGAAACACCCAACGCTGCCAGCCACTCACGTGTTTCTTCAGCAATGAAGGTGAAGAAGTTGATGAGCATTTGTGGCTCGCCAATATAATGTTCTTGGCGTAAATGATCTTGTTGAGTTGCAACACCCGTTGCACAGTTATTCAAGTGACAAATACGCAGGTATTTACAACCTAAAGCAATCATTGGTGTAGAACCAAAGCCAAAGCTTTCTGCACCTAAAATGGCTGCTTTCACCACATCTAGACCAGTTTTCAAACCACCGTCGGTTTGAACACGAACTTTACCGCGCAGGTCATTGACACGAAGTGCTTGATGCGCTTCAGAAAGACCCAACTCCCAAGGCGAACCTGCATGGTGAATTGAAGACAATGGAGAGGCTGCTGTACCACCGTCATAACCTGAAATGGTAATGAAGTCGGCATAGGCTTTTGCCACGCCTGCAGCAATGGTGCCTACACCCGGCTCAGACACCAGTTTCACTGAAACCATCGCTTGAGGATTGACTTGTTTTAAGTCAAAGATCAATTGTGATAAATCTTCAATTGAATAAATATCATGGTGCGGTGGAGGAGAAATTAAGGTCACACCCGGTACTGAATAACGTAAACGTGCAATTAAGCCATTCACTTTACCCCCTGGTAATTGACCACCTTCACCCGGTTTAGCCCCTTGCGCCACTTTAATCTGCAAGACTTCAGCAGAGGTTAAATACGCAGGCGTTACACCAAAACGACCTGATGCAATCTGTTTGATTTTCGAGTTACGAATCGTGCCATAACGCGCTGGATCTTCACCACCCTCACCCGAGTTTGAACGGCCACCAATGGTATTCATCGCAATCGCAATCGCCTCATGCGCTTCAGGAGACAATGCACCTAAAGACATGCCTGCAGAGTCAAAGCGCGGTAAAATCGCTTCTACAGACTCCACTTGATCTAGAGCAATCGAGTTATCTGTTTTTAACTTTAATAGGTCGCGAATTGTTGCCACTGGACGGTTATTCACCAGCTCAGCATATTCTTTAAAGTCTGCATATTGACCAGAACGCACTGATTTATGCAAAGCATTGATCACGTCTGGGTTGAATGCATGGTATTCCTTGTCGAAGACAAATTTCAGCAAACCACCTTGATCGATTGGTTTACGTGTTTTCCATGCAGTATCAGCCAATTTCTTTTGGTCATTTTCAAGGTCAACAAAGGTTGCACCTTTGATACGGCTTGGCACACCTGTGAAGCATTTTGAAACCACTTCTTCAGACAGACCCACCGCTTCAAACAACTGACCACCACGGTAAGAGGCAACCGTAGAAATACCCATTTTTGAAAGGACTTTTAACAAGCCTTTTTCAATGCCTTTACGGAAATTCACTTGCGCTTGGATTGGGTCACCCAATAGCTCACCTTTGGCAACCAAGTCATTGATCACATCATAAGCTAGGTATGGATAAATCGCAGTTGCACCAAAGCCTAGAATAACCGCAAATTGATGCGGATCACGCGCCAATGCTGTTTCAACAATAATGTTGGCATCAGTACGTAAACCAACATTAATTAAATAGTGATGTACAGCACCTGTTGCCATCAATGCATTTGCAGGCAAGAAACCTTGACGAATTTTCTTATCAGACAACACCAATAAGGTTTTGCCATCACGAATCGCTTGCGCTGCTTCTTCACAGATACGCGCAATTGCAGCTTCTAGACCTTCATCTTCCGCATAATTTAAATCGATATCTGCAATTTCATAACCCTTACGACCCAACGTACGGATTTGATGCATTTTCGAATTTGACAACACTGGGCTTGAAATGATCAAACGATCCGCATGCTCAGGGCTTTGTTCAAAAACGTTTTGCTCACGGCCTAAACACGTTTCCAATGACATCACAATCGATTCACGTAATGGGTCGATTGGTGGGTTAGTGACCTGAGCAAACTGTTGACGGAAGTAATCCGATACATGACGTACTTGGCGAGACAAAACTGCCATTGGCGTATCATCACCCATTGAACCCACTGCTTCCTGACCGCTTTCAGCGATTGGGCGAAGCAATTGGTCACGCTCTTCAAAGGTCACCATAAACATTTTTTGTGATGCTTTAAGGTCGTCGCCTTTTAAGCCTTGATCACATAAATATTCTTCAAGCTCTGGACTACCTTGTACACGAACCGAGTTTTCACGTAACCATTCACGGTAAGGACGCATTTTTTTCAAATGCGTGCTGACATCTTTAGTGTCGAGCATTTTACCTGTGAAGGTATCAATCACTAAAATTTGACCTGGACCGACACGACCTTTAGAGATCACATCTTCAGGCTCGTAGCCCCATACACCAATTTCAGACGCCAGTGTGATGTAACCATTTTTGGTAATCACCCAACGTGCTGGACGTAAACCATTACGGTCCAACATACAAATTGCATGACGACCATCTTGAATCACGAGACCAGCAGGACCATCCCATGCTTCCATATGCTTCGAGTTAAACTCATAGAATGCGCGCAAATCGGCATCTAAAGTTTCCACGTTCTGCCATGCTGGCGGAACCAACATACGCAATGCACGGAACAAGTCCATACCGCCGCCCACAAGAATTTCAAGCATGTTATCTAAGCTTGAAGAATCCGAGCCAGTACGGTTCACGATTGGGTTGAGCTCAGTTAAACCAGGCAATAACGGGTTTTCAAACTTTGGCGTACGCGCCATCGCCCAGTTACGGTTCGCAGTAATGGTATTAATTTCACCATTGTGCGCAAGATAACGGAATGGCTGAGCCAAAGGCCAACGCGGCAATGTATTGGTCGAGAAACGTTGGTGGAACACCACAATATGTGACTCAAGACGTGGGTCTGCCAAGTCTGTATAGAAGTCAGCAATCGCTTCAGGCATCATTAAGCCTTTATAGCTAATCACTGTTGAACATAATGTGGTTACATAAAATGAAGAATCATTGCTGAGCTGTTGTTCTGCACGACGACGTGCCAAGAAGAGTTTACGGTTAAACTCAACTTCAGACACTCCCATTGGGCAGTTCACAATAATTTGCTCAAATGCAGGAAGTGACTGCATCGCAATCGAACCTAAAGCATCGTTATTGGTCGGAATCACACGCCACGCCAATACTCGACAGCCTTCAGATTCAATTTCTTTAGTTAGAATTTGTTTTGCATGTGCTGCAATTGCTGGATCGAGGCTTAAGAACACCGTGCCGACAGCAAAAACTTCACTGAGTGTAATATCACTGAGTTTTTTCGCTTCTTCACGGAAAAACTGTTTTGGCATTGCCAAGAGTAAACCGCAACCATCCCCTGTCTTACCATCTGCAGCAATACCACCGCGGTGGGTCATACAGCTCAGACTGTGCATAGCAGTCTTGACAAGATCATGGCTTGCATCACCCTGCATATGGGCGATTAAACCAAAACCACAGTTATCTTTAAACTCATCCGGTTGGTATAAACCTTGAGCGGGAGCTACAGTATTAGGCGATGGCATGTGCATAGCGTACCCTTCTTTCTACAGGCCCTGTCGGGCGTCTAACAATCTAATTACTTCTTGCCGATTCGTTCAATTGACTCATATTCAGATTCTGATTGAAGTACAGCATTTTTTCTTCACACCCAAGATAGACTGATTTTCGTCTTTATGCATGTCTTAATTGAAAAAATGTATACAGCAGTCACGCACTTTTTTAAGGCACTTGACCGCTACTATTTCGCTCATAAATCGAATCTTTTTTGCGCCAAAACAGTGACATCAACTCAATTCATGCACCATTAAAGCAAGTTTTATGCCAATTATTTATTTTGTGCGTTAAGCGCTTTAGTTTTATTAGGTTTGTGTTTTTTACGTAAAAAATCAGTTCGAGGACAATCTATTTATTGCACCATATTTGTGCGTATATGAAATTTACATTTTTTGATGCGCCATAATGAACCAATTTTAATTAAATGGATCGGTCACTTCAGGCTCATTTGTTTTATTTTGTGGCGCATTCTCTACGGTTGTTTGTGACTTTTGCACATCAACCACATTTCCATCCGCATCACGACGAGTAACCGTCGTCGATGTTGTCGATTGTTTATTTTGTGCGACTGCCGCACGTGCCGCTTGTTGACGCGCAGCAAGGGTAGCTTCATCAATCACGGGTACAGCGGCTGGTTTCAACTGCACAGCATACAGCTTATTGCTAAGTCCAAGTTCGTCAGAACCGAGGTCATTAACATATTCAGCATAGCTTTCAATTTTTTTAACTTTGGGTTGCACTGACTTCGGCAACGTCAGTTTTAAATCCGCCAATGCCTTTTGCGCCTCATTGGCATTTTTATACGCACCATAGATCAGCACATATTGCTCAATTTGGTTTTCACCCGTCAGTCTTAAGTAGTTAAAAGCTTGACGATCAGATTGTCTTTGCAAAAAGCGCTTAATAATCGCTTCTTCTGAGACTCTAAACAGTTCAACTGTACTGTTCTTTTTATTTTCCTGAATAAATTTGGTCCCACGGAATTCAGCTTCATGCTGCGCAATAGCCACAACACGTGACGTCATATCCAAAGGTTTTACCTCATCAAGGAATGAGCCTAAATGGGCGGTTGTTGCGACTTTTTCTGGTTGAATTTGCAACTCAACTTCAGATTCAGCTTTTTTTTCAACATCAACCACAGTCTCTTGATCTGTAATAGCCCAAAAGACTAAGGCACCAAACAAGCATACCCCTCCGAATGCAAGCCAAATATAATTTTGCTTTGTCTGCCACTGGGTTCGAAGGGTTGTTGCCATAATAAAGTTATGCCTGTTCTTGGTTGGCTAAAATCGCCTGTTTCATCAATTCTACATCAAATGTTTTGGTAATGATGGCCTGTCCTACCGCTTGCATCAAAACCAAACGCAGTTGCCCGTTCAAGACTTTTTTATCATGCGCCATATACGCCAAAAAGTCATCGATGGGAATCTGCGGACATACTATCGGTAAATTCGCGCGTTGAATGATATTTTTTGTACGTGCCAAATCTTCTGCACTGATCCACCCCATACGCTGCGATAAATCTGCTGCCATCACCATACCTGTTGCCACAGCTTCACCATGGAGCCATTCACCATAGCCTAGATAAGATTCAATCGCATGTCCAAAGGTATGCCCAAGATTCAATAAGGCACGCTCACCTTGTTCTTTTTCATCCTTGGCAACAATACGCGCTTTATGGGCACAAGAACGATACACAGCTTCAGCCAGTGCAGCTTCATCCCCCTGCACCAAAGCATCCATATGTTGTTCCAACCAAGCGAGAAAATCAGCATCACCCAAGAGTGCGTACTTAATCACTTCTGCTAAACCTGCTGATAACTCACGTGCTGGCAGCGTTTTAAGTTGAGACATATCCGCCAAGACCACTTGCGGTTGTTGAAATGCCCCGATCATGTTTTTACCCAGCGGATGATTAATCCCTGTTTTACCACCGACACTCGAATCAACCTGTGAAAGAAGTGTCGTTGGCACCTGAATAAAATAGACTCCGCGCTGGAAGCATGCCGAAGCAAAGCCCGCCATATCACCAATCACACCGCCACCTAGAGCTAAAACTGTACAATCACGGTTGAAGCCTGACGCTAACAATGCATCAAAAATCAGGTTGAGGTGCTCAATATTCTTATATTTTTCACCATCGGGCAAAATACACGTTGCAACTGTTTTTCCCAAAGCTTCAATTGCTGCCACGTAACGCGCTAAATACAAAGGCGCAACCGTTTCATTACTCACAATCATCACTTGGCGCCCTTGAATATACGGCTCAAGTAAAGCTTTCGGATCTAAATCACTGCCAATAAAGATCGGGTAACGGCGTTCGCCAAGTTCAACATATAAGGTTTGCATGGATCAAATCACTTCAAAACTGAATCAAAACTACTTTACAAGAATCAAGTTTAAGATACGCTGCGCAAGATCTCGTGCAGCCCCTTGATTGGTCTCGATAATATAATGGGCAACTTCACGATATAAAGGATCTCGAACGCAGAGTAAGTCAGTTAACTTTTGTTCAGGATTCTCCACTTGAAGCAGTGGGCGATTTTTATCACGATAGGTTCGCTGTAGTTGAATCTCTACAGGAGTATAAAGATAAACAACGATACCTCGTTGTTTTAGGAATGCGCGATTTGGAGCCTGAGTCACCGCCCCACCACCTGTGGCCAAGACCAAGTTGGGTCGAGAGGTTAACTCATCGATTACAACCGTTTCACGACTACGAAACCCAAGTTCACCCTCTTTTTCAAAGATCCATGGAATCGTTGCCCCTGTTTTACGCTCAATCTCATGATCGCTATCAAGAAACTCGCGCCCTAACAGTTCAGCTAAATGTCGTCCTACCGTTGTTTTTCCAGCCCCCATAGGCCCTACCAAATAAATATTTGGTAGGGTTTCAAACTCTTTGCTTGGCAAGGAGTCACCTTTTAGATTTGTTCAAATTGAAAATATATTAATGATTTCTTGAAACACTGTCATTAACAATTCGTGGTGTCACAAAAATCAATAACTCAGTTTGTATCGTCGTTTTGACATTATTCTTAAATAAGTTACCCACCACAGGCAAATCTCCTAAGAATGGTACTTTTTGATAGTCATTACGTTTCGTATCATCAAAAATACCACCAAGCACGACGGTTTCACCATCGTCTACCAACACATTGGTTTGTAATTCACTGGTGTCAATCGCAATACCATCATTGGTGATATCACCAATCGAATCTTTCTCGACCATGAGCGCCATTTGAACTTTACCATCAGGGGTAATGCTTGGAGTCACTTCTAACTTTAAGTTAGCCGCACGGAATTCGGTTTTTAAGCCTTCTGTCGCACTCCATGTTTGATAAGGAATCTCTGTACCACGCAAGATATAGGCTTTCTGTTTATCGCCAGTAAGTACTTTAGGCGCTGATAGCACTTCACCATGACCATCCGCTTGAAGTGCGCTTAACTCAAGGTTCAACATATAGTCTGAAATTTTCAATAAACCAAAGTTAAACGTACCAGCAGTGTTTGTTGCTAAATCCACACCCAAATCAAAACTTGGCTGGAAATCTCCGCCCCACACTGGGCTATTGCCCAGCTTCTTCGCACTCCACTTAATCCCCAATTCACGAGAAAAGTCTGTTGATGCTGTGACAATACGTGCTTCGACCATCACCTGTTTCACTGCGACATCCAACAAGTCAATCATGCGACGAATCTTGTCAATATTTTGCTGCGTATCATTAATAATTAGCGTATTGGTACGCGAATCAGAAACCGCACTACCACGAGCACTTAATAAGCTTTCTAAAG
The DNA here is from genome assembly GCF_058599305.1 of Acinetobacter sp. CAU_H_S139_7. Classification (NCBI taxonomy): domain Bacteria; kingdom Pseudomonadati; phylum Pseudomonadota; class Gammaproteobacteria; order Moraxellales; family Moraxellaceae; genus Acinetobacter; species Acinetobacter sp. CAU_H_S139_7. The sequence goes on along the minus strand of NZ_CM178651.1, from coordinate 295,298 downwards.
CCAATGACTCTGAACCCGCTGTACGATTCGACTCACTCCCTTTACTGTCACGAGAGTCTTCTAACAATTTCAACACATCCGCCGATTTTGCATAACTCAATTGAATGTAATCAGTTTGAATCGGAGCAAGTTTAATGCTTTGTGCGATGGCTTTGGCTTCATCTTCCTCAGATTTGATCAGTTCAGCTACAGGAGCAATCCAAATCACATTACCATTTCGTCGCTTATCCAAGTTCTTGGTTTTCATAATAATATCAAGTGCCTGATCCCACGGAACATCTTTAAGACGCAAGGTAATATTGCCTTGTACTGTGTCCGAAGCCACCATGTTAATACCCGTAAAATCAGCTAAAAGCTGTAATACACGTCGCACTTCAATATCTTGGAAATCTAAAGAAATCTTTTTGCCCGTATAAGCTCTTGGTGCTTTAGGCTTCATTGGATTTTTATCTTCAGGACGCTTTAAACTAATCGTGAGCTTATCTTCTGCCTGATAAGCCATATATTCAAAACTGCCATTCGATTGGATCGTGATTAGGCCGTTACTGCCATCGTTTTGTGCATCAATGGTCGATACTGGCGTGGCAAAATCATTCACATTGAGACGGCGTGATAAATGGGCAGGAATTTTATTCCCCAAAACGCGCACCACAATTTTACTGCCTTGCTGTTTCACATCGACAGGGGTATTGCTACCTTTTAAATCAATGACAACTTGGCCTTCACCATCTGAACCGCGTTGGAAGCCAATATTTGAAATGCCTTGCTCTGAACGCGCCGCAGCAACAGGTGTTGCTAGCGCTGGGTTCGCTGAGTTAATTTTCAGAATAAAGGTATTACCTTCAACACGTGTAGTAAATGCACCGGCATCAGCCAAATTTACAGTTAAACGTGAACGCTGTGCATCTGAAGTTACATCAACTGTACTTGCTTCAGCCGTTGCCACCGCAATACTGCCTTGTTTTAAGCTCTGCTGTGCTTTATCAAAATCCAAAACCAAACGTGATGGCTGTTCCAACTGATAGGCTTGTGGCTGTGGTGGCAAACCGTTGAACATGACACGAATTTCTGTTCCCTGTCCCGGAATTTGCATCGGCACAATATTCGTAATACTGACTTGCGCACTTGCAGCCTGCATCACCGCCATTGCAATTGCACCCATTGAAAACTGACGGAACATATGGTTCATCGTATTGCCATCCCCAAATATAAAATCTTTAGCACTATTTTTCATTTTTATTCCTTTTCCTTTTTTAAGGCGCCGGCCCAATTAATACTAGGCTTCTCGGGCGCTCGACATAGCCCTCACGCCCATCCGGAATAATTTCAATCAAATCAATTTGTGTGGCAGTAATATTAATCACACGACCATGATTCATCCCCAAATAACTACCACGCTGCACGCGTTCAATTTCACCATCTGGTGTTTGAATCAACGCCAAAATTTGTCCATTTTGTCCGCGCATGCTGCCTTTCATGTTAAGCGATTCAATCGCATAGCTTTCCAAGGGTTGTAATTGGCGAGATAGGTTTGGATAGACACGCTTTCCAGCCATAATCTTCAGTTCAGCCGCTAACGAGCTTGGCATAAACGGGCTCTTTAATTGGTGCGCAGCATAGTTAAAGGTCGGTACAGGTGGGAAATCTGGCGCTGGCTCAATCGGCAATGGTGGCTGATTGCGAATTTCAGCCATTTGCATATTGACCGCATCTATACGTGAATCACAACCGACAAGGAAGAGTCCTACGCAGAGACTAAGCATGAGATTTTGATATTTCATTACTGAGCTCCTCCTGCATCTGCCTTAGCTATATCTTCCACACCAGTAGCAGCTGTCGCCCCGACATAACGGTAGGTTTTAGCCTTTACACTGTATGAAATTTGCGGAATATCCGTCTTTTTCTCATTGTTACTTGATGCTGAGATATCGAAGTCATGCAAGGTCACAATACGTGGCAAAGCTGCAATTCCACTGACAAATGAACCAAAAGAATGATAATCACCCGTCGCTTCAATGGAAATCGGTTGTTCGATAAAGAACTCTTGGCGAATTTCTGGCTCTAAACGAATATTTTTAAACTTTAATCCAGAATTTACGCCGCTCACGTTGATATCTTCAACCAAACCAGGAATTTCAGTTTCTTTCGGCAACTGTTCTAATTGCTGATTGAAATTGGCTTCCATTTCTTGCAATTGCGCTTGATATTGCTGCAAGTTACGTAATTTTGAATCTTTTTCACGAAACTCATTCAGTAAATTTTGCTCTTGCGCATGTGCATTTGAAATCGCATCAAGCTTCGGCTTAATCACGACAAAATAACCCAATGCCCCAATCACTAAAATGATAAAGATCCAACAAGTCAATTTGACTGAAAAGGGCCAACTACCGTAATTGTTTGGATCTAAGGTATTAAACTGTTGAAAAAATTTATCAACCGTCATTTTTTTCTTGGCTACAGCATGGTTTTCTGATGTTAATTCTTCAAATTCATCGCGACTCATTGTGCTGCCCCCGCTGTTGAATTATTAACTGTGCTTGCGGCTTCAGGTGTAGTCGCATCAGGCGCTACTGGCTGTGCAATCTCATCTAAATCTGCCGTGACCACAAAGGTGCCATAGGTTTCTTCAACACGTGGCACGATAGAACTTGGTGCTTTATCTTTTTTCTCTTCAGCAACCAAGAATGAATTCATAAAGGCATTGCGATACCACGCAGATGCTTCGAGATTACGTAAGAATTCCGCAACTGTATTCGGGCTTTCCGCTTTACCTTCAATGGTAAATTTATCACCCGTACGCACAAACTTAGTAATGTACATATTACTTGGTGTGACACGTACCATTTCATCGACCAAACGCACAGCCACAGGACGTTGACCTTGCAAACCTTGGATCAACTTCATCCGCTCAACAATCGCATTGCGCTGTTCTTGCAGACCTTCCAATGACTTTAATTGGACATCTAAGTTTTGATTGGTACTCACCACCAACTGATTGGCCTGTTCCTGATCTTCCAGTTTTTGACTGTAAAAGAACCAAGCCAAAGCAACAGCTAAAACCCCAACTAATGCAGCCCCAACACAATAGGCAATAAATTCTTTTTTTCGTTTCTCTCTTAACGCATCACGCCAAGGGAGTAGGTTTATTTTTGCCATTAATCAAAACTCCTCAATGCCAATCCACATGCCACCATGAGTGATGAAGCATCATTTTCAATTTTTTTAATGTCTATTTGTGGAGAAAAGCCCATCTGTAAAAATGGGTTGGCAATGGTGACCCGATAACCTAATTTTTGTTGTAATAACTTCGCCAGTCCTGGAATATTGGCATTCCCCCCTGCCAATAAAATATGGTCGATCTCATTAAATTGAGAGGACGAGAAGAAGAACTGCAAAGAACGTGCTGCTTGTTGCACCACAGCTTCAAGAAAAGGCTCAAGTACTTCAATATCATAGTCATCAGGTAGTGTACGGCTTTTTTTGGCACGTCCAGCTTCTTCAAAGGACAAACCATAACGGTTTTGAATTTCTTGAGTCAGTTGTTTACCACCGAACACCTGTTCACGGGTATAAATGACTTTATTATTCTTCATGACAGATAAGGTCGTCATGGTATGACCGATGTCCAGAATCCCAACGGTGTTTACACCCATTGGAAGCGTATCCGAAAAGACTTTGAATGCATTTTCAATGGCGAAACTTTCAACATCGGCAATTTTAGGCGTTAAACCACCCAACTCCAATGCTTCGGCACGCGCCTCTACATTTTCAATGCGGGTTGCAACGAGGAGTACATTGACACGATTAGGATTGGCTAAACGGTCTGGAAGGACTTCAAAGTCCAAACTCGCTTCATCTAATGGGAATGGAATATATTGCTCAGCATCATCACGAATCTGAATTTCACGTTCGTCATCGTTCATATCGGCATCCATTTCAATGATTTTAGTAATCACCATGGACGTCGGAACTGCCAGTGCTACGTCTGTCGATTGAACATTGGCCAAATTTACCGCACGCTCAAGGGCATCACCAACTGCTTCTGGATTCAATATATTTTTTTCGACCACACTTCCTTCTGGTAATGGGACTAGTGCATAGCTCTCCACCCAATACCGATTGTTTTTAACAGAAAGTTCTAATACCTTAACAGAAGTCGAACTAATATCTACTCCTATTAACCCCTTACTTGGCTTACGATATAACCTGAGCACAGTATCATTCCTATTATTTTTTTATCCCCAAAAAAAGTAACCCACTAATTAGTCCGCGTCTATAATTTTATACGGATACAATAACTCATCTAACATTCCGTATGTGTAAAGGATATACTGACCGCTAATTAGTTTGCCATTAGCTCTTATTAAAACTTACTTGTTATGAAAAAGCTATCTTGTTCGGGCCGTGTTCATCCATTTTTTTTGATCATTATTATCATGTTGGTCTCAATTCCAATGGGTTTTTATGGCATGTATCTCTATATTGCCCCATCTTTGCCGCAAATGACAACTCTAAAAAAGGCGCCATTACTAAAACCTTTACAAGTTTATAGTGCGGATAACCAACTCATTTCGGAATACGGTGGCAAGCTATCTGTACCCGTAGATTACGATCAGATCCCACAAAGTTTTATTCATGCCTTTTTAGCAGCGGAAGATTCTTCTTTTTTTGAGCATAGTGGTATCAGTTTTAAAGGTTTAGGACGTGCAGTCAGTGAAAGTATTACTGGGTCAAACGTCCAAACGGGTGGCTCGACCATCACCATGCAAGTGGCAAAAAACTATTATCTCAGTCCCGAACGTACCTTAAAACGTAAGTTGACTGAGGTTTTTCTGGCACGAAAAATTGAACAAAATTTGACGAAAGAGGAAATCTTAACCCTCTATGTCAACAAGATTTTCTTGGGTAAAAATGCCTACGGTATCGCTGCTGCAGCTAAAATTTACTACAACAAAAGCTTAGATCAACTCAGCATTGCACAAATGGCGATGATTGCAGGTCTACCTAAAGCACCGTCTAAATACAATCCAGTGGTGAACCCAGAACGTGCTTTAGAACGTCGTAACTGGATTTTGGGTCGTATGCTCCAGCTAGGCTACATTAACCAAAGCCAATATGAAAAAGGCATTGCTGAACCAATTAACCTCGACATGCCTGACCGCGGGGTAAGCAACCGATTTCCCTATATCGGTGAAATGGTCCGCAGCGAACTGGTTGAAAAGTTCGGCGAGCATGCGATTGACTCTGGTTATAAAGTCTACACCACCATCAACAGTGAACGCCAAGCCTATGCCGAACAAGCAGTACAAGATGGTTTAGAAGCCTATGACCGTCGTCATGGTTGGCGTGGTGCAGAAGCCCATGACAAACCCTTAAGTAGCTTTAGTGCATTTGCCAATACCTTCCCTGCCGAAGTTACCCGTGTGAATCAAAATAGCTTTGATGCCTTAATGCAAGATGGCTCGACAGTAACCGTGCCATGGTCTGGCATGTCTTGGACACGTCCTTATCGCAATGCAAATGCGGTAGGCGGTGCACCATCAAGAGCATCTCAAATTGTTAAAGTGAAAGACATTGTACGTCTGCGCCCCAATGACAACAAAACCTCATGGGCTTTGGTGCAACTGCCTAAAGTTCAGGGCCAGCTGATTGCACTTAACCCAAACAATGGCGCTGTAGAAGCATTGGTTGGTGGTTATAATTTTTATCAATCTAAATTTAACCGAACCACCCAAGGCTGGCGCCAACCAGGTTCGATTATTAAACCCTTTGTTTATGCACTCGCTTTAGAGCGCGGTATGACACCGTATAGCATGGTCAATGACAGCCCAATCACCATTGGGAAATGGTCACCGCGTAATGCCGATGGTCGCTATTTAGGCATGATTCCCCTGCGTCGTGCACTCTATTTATCGCGTAACACCGTGTCAGTTCGACTCCTACAAACCGTAGGCATTGAACGTACACGTCAATTGTTCATGGACTTCGGCTTAACCGACGAACAGATTCCGCGTAACTACACCATTGCACTCGGAACACCTCAGGTTTTACCGATTCAAATGGCCACAGGTTACTCAGCCTTTGCCAATGGCGGTTATCGCATTCAACCACACTTCATCAATCGGATTGAAGATGCCTATGGCAAGGTCATTTATCAGAACAACCCTGAATATGCATGTATTAGTTGTATCTCTCAAGAAGAGTCAAATCCTCAATCTGCTGACACCATCACGCCTGATGATGAAGTAATTGAAGTCACTAACCAAGATCTGAACCCCTCTGAAAAATCGGCAAATCCTGTTGAGATCAACAGTGACTATCGTCAAGCGCAACGTATTTTAAAATCCAGCTCTGCTTATGATATGGCGAATATTTTAAAAGACGTGATTCAACATGGTACAGGCCGTGCTGCATTGCGTATTGGACGAGATGACTTGGGCGGAAAAACAGGAACCACCAATGATGCAAAAGATGCTTGGTTTGCCGGCTTTAATGGCAAATTGGTGACCGTAGCGTGGGTCGGTTTCGACCAACCAACAACTTTGGGACGCCGCGAATACGGCGGTGTGGCTGCGCTCCCGATTTGGACAGACTTCATGGCCAAAGCCTTACAAGGCACGCCTTCGGCTTGGGTTCAACTCGACGCTAAAGCCAAAGCACCGATTCAACGCCATCAGAAAGAAACACCTCAGAGCAACTTAGGACCAACCCCACCTTTGGCGCAGCCGTTGTATCGCCCTGCACCAGTGGTGGTTCCACGTGCTCCTGAGCGTGACTTTGATGATTTGCCAGGTGAAGAGGAAACACTGGTTCCAAAGAATAGTACTCCACCCACCATGCAAGCACCCAAAGAACAACCGAAACCTAAATCAGATGCGCTCGATCATTTAATTGATCAAGTCCAATAATAAAAGCCCGCAGATGCGGGCTTTTTTATACTCATGCTTTTTTCTGAAACAGTAAAATTTGATACTGGGCGTGTAGTTCAAAAGCTGCTTGCGACTCTAAAGCTTCACGGCGCTCTTGTTTTGCTTTATAGGCATAAGGGGTCATCGCAATCAGGTTTTTTAAATCCTGCTGATTAAGCTTAAGTTCAGCATCGACGACACCATCACTCACCAAGTCAAATGCATCACTCAACTGTTCTACAAATTTGCTCGGTTCATGCGGCTTCACCTCTTCAAACAAAGCCTCACGCATTGCATATAAATGCTGAGGCGCCGGCGTCACCACCAACAAATATCCTTGCGGTTTGAGCACCCTTAAAATCTCTTGTTTTGGAATCGGGCTAAACAAACTACTACACAGATCAATTGATTGATCTAGCACCGGTAAAGTTGCCCCTGTACCCACAACCCAAGTAATCTTTTTATTGATTTTCGCAGCCACTTGCACTGCATTTTTTGCAATATCTACACCGACACATTGCAGCACTTCAGCCTGCATCGCATCGGTGTAATAGCCTTCACCACAGCCGATATCGAGTAAATTTTCAATACGTAACTCACGCACCTTATTGATCACTGCTTGCTGTAAAGGCGCGTAATGATCTGCACTTAAGAAGGCACGGCGGGCTTGTACCGACTCAGGCGTATCGCCTGGATTTTTGCTGTGCTTATGTTGAACGACATGCAGATTGACGTAGCCTTGTTTCGCCACATCATAACTATGTGAATTCGCACAGCGCCATGTTCTTTCGTTTAAAGTTAAAGCCTCACGACACACAGGACACATGAGCAGATTCATTATTTTCTCCAAGACATTACCTCAGGCATAAAAAAAGCCGGCAAATACCGACTCTTTTCATACTTTTTGCTTAACGCAATTTTAAGGTCATTAGCCCTAAAACTACCAGCATAATTGTGATAATCCAAAAACGAATCACCACTTGGGTTTCACGCCAGCCTTTTTTCTCATAATGGTGGTGTAGTGGCGCCATCAGGAACACGCGTTTATTGCGCATTCTGAGGGAGCCAATTTGCAAGAAGACTGAAATCGCTTCGACCAAAAACACACCAGCCATAATAGCAAAGACAATTTCCTGACGAACCATGACCGCAATTGTACCGAGCATTGCACCCAATGATAATGCACCCACATCGCCCATAAAGACCTGTGCTGGGTGTGCATTAAACCAAAGGAAGGCTAGACCCGCGCCAATCATGGCTGCACAAATCACCACCAATTCAGAGGCAAATCGTACATAAGGAATATGTAAATAATTGGCAAAACGGACATCACCAGCCAGATATGCAAATACACCTAGACCTGCAGCAACCAGTACCACAGGCATAATCGCTAAACCGTCCAAACCATCGGTCAGGTTCACGGCATTTGATGCACCATTAATCACCAAATAGGTGAAAATAATAAAACCAATACCCAACGGAATCACCGACAAAGGAATACTTAAATCTTTAAAAAATGGAATTAGCAGATCCAGCATATTTGCAGTATGTACAGGATTGCTCTGTTGCTGTGCAATTACATATAGCGCAATACCTGCGCCCAATGATGCAAGCGAGGTCCAAAAGAACTTTTTACGGGCAGGTAAACCTGCATTGTCTTTATAGCGAATCTTGATCCAGTCATCGGCCCAACCCACTGCACCAAAAATCACCATCACTGCCAAGACAATCCATACATAAGGGTTGGATAAGTCTGCCCACAACAGTGTGGAGATACCAATTGAGAGTAAGATCAGCACCCCACCCATGGTTGGTGTACCCATTTTTTTGGCATGATTTTCAGGAGCATATGAACTCACGGCTTGACCATATTTGAGTGCTTGCAACTTGCGAATCATCACAGGACCGAGCACTAGACCAATGGTCAGTGCGGTTAAAACACTGAGCAAAGAACGCAATGTTAAATAACGAACCACCTGAAACGAACTATGGTAGCCCGCCAGTTGTTCAAATAACCATAACAACATTTAGAGTTTCTCCATCAAATCAGCCATCAACGTTTCCATATGGGTATAACGAGAACCTTTAAACAGGAAACTCATAGACTGGGGTTGATGTGTTTCAATTAAACTGAGTAAGAACGGCAAAGCCTGCTCTTGATTCAAAAAAGCCTGCATTTTTTTGCCATATTGGGTGCTGCGTGCGCCTTCTTGTGCAGCAGGTGCAAATTCACCGACAGCCACTACGAAGTTCAGCCCTTTCACTGAGACCAAATCACGCCCCAGCATATAGTGCTGCTGTGCAGCAGAGTTACCTAGCTCACCGATATCACCCATCACCATCACCCGAACCCCCTCTTGCTGTGCAAGCACTTTAGCAGCGGCACGCATAGAAGTTGGGTTGGCATTATAGGTATCATCAATTAACAAATGTCGACCTTGTTGAATAAAGTTCAAACGCCCTTTTGCACCGACCGCTTGCTCAAGGCCAATTACAATCTCATCCAAACTAATACCAATCGCTAAAGCAAAAGCTGCCGCAGCGGTTGCATTTTGAACATTATGCTCCCCAGCAAATGGTAAATTCACCTGACACACGCCTTGTGGCGTATTCAACTTAAATATTGCAGATTGTGCCTGTAGGTCAATCTCAGTGGCAAAGATTTCACCACCCGCACCAAAGCTGAGCACCTGTTCAGTTTGCACTGCTTGACGAATGCTATCGGCAAAATCATCGGCTGCTGGAACAATAGATGTGCCATTTGGGGCAATATGCGCATAAATCTCAGACTTGGCACGGCAGATACCATCGCGTCCACCAAACTCACCCAAGTGTGCTGTACCAATATTGATAATGCCTGCAACCAAGGGCTGGACCAAATTCGAGGTATAATCAATTTCACCTTGATGGCTTGCACCCAATTCCATCACTGCATATTGATGCTCAGGACGTAATTCCAATAACATGACTGGCACACCCAAGTCATTATTCAGATTGCCACGGGTCACCAACGTTGGTGCTATACGTGACAAAATACTGCCTAACATTTCTTTGGTGGTGGTTTTACCACTACTACCCGTCAGCGCAATCACTTTTAGCTGTGGGTTTTGTGCACGACGATAAGCCCCCAGTTGTCCCAATGCCAAACGTGTATCAGGCACTACCAACTGACAAATCTCTGCATCTATAGGCTGACTCACAATGGCCACTTGGCAACCTTGTTCAGCAACTCGCGTAATAAAAGCATGTGCATCAAAACGTTCGCCTTTGAGTGCCAAGAAAGCATCTCCTGCTTCTGCATCACGCGAATCCGTCAAAATACGCTTAATTTCAGTATTTGGCGCTTGAACATTGAGCCAATAACCTTGGGTTGCTTCGAGTAACTGTGCGGCGGTCCATGACACTAAAGGCACTGTGCTGGTTGTTGAGGTATGCATACGACTTCCTTAGTGTGCAGGATAAGCAGAATCAGTAGTGTGGTGCTGTGCATCAATCGCGGATTGCACTTCGACGACATCGTCAAACCAATGCCGAACACCCTCTATTTCTTGATAGTTTTCATGACCTTTACCGGCAATCACGACAATATCACCCGCTTGGGCCTGTTGAACGGCAAATTTAATCGCTTCACGACGATCATGGATTTCATGAACCACACGGTTTGAGAAATCAACACCTGCTTTCATATCGGCAAAAATTTGATCAGGATTTTCAGTCCGTGGGTTATCTGAAGTCAACAACACCACATCTGCTCCGTTTAATGCTGCTTGGGTCATGAGTGGGCGTTTTCCACGGTCGCGGTCTCCACCACAGCCAAATACCGCCCAGAGTTGCTGTTCTACATGGCGCTTCAACGTGCTTAAGACTTGCACCAGAGCATCAGGCGTATGCGCATAATCAACCACAAATAAACGCGCATCATCACGAATCACTTGCATACGGCCTGGTGCACCCTTCAGCTGTGCTGTCGTAGTAACCACATCGGCTAAATCAAAACCCGCTTGTTCAACCATAATTAAACTTGCGACCAAATTTTCAATATTAAAATGACCCAATAATGGGTTCTGTACCTGATATTCGGCCTGTGCCGTACACAGGCTAAAGTTCGCACCCGTCAGGCTATATTGAATATTCTTCACCTGATAGTCTGCAGGCTGCGTGGTTGAATAGGTTAAAATTTTCGGTTGAGCTGGATTATTTTGTGCCGCTTGAATCATGACTCCAGCATGCTCATCATCCAGATTGATGACTGCAACTTTCAATGATGGAAATTGAAACAAGTGAGATTTAGCTTCGGCATAAGCCTCAAGCGTGCCATGGTAGTCCAAATGGTCACGACTTAAGTTAGTATATGCAGCAATTTCAATTTCACTACCCGCTAAACGACCTTGTTCCAAACCATGCGAAGAGGCTTCAATCGATGCAAATTCAGCCCCATGTTTGGCATAGCTATGTAGTGCATTTTGTAAGTGCAGCGCATCCAAGGTGGTATGCGACGATGCTTCTAAATTGGGTAAAATGCCATTACCTGTCGTGCCCATCACAGCACAAGACTGACCTTGCAACATCAACAGCTCAGCAACCAAACGAGAAATGGTGGTTTTACCATTGGTTCCTGTCACCGCTAAAATACGAGCAGGCTGTACTTGGCTAGTGGCCAACAAAAATTGCTTTTGCCAGCCTCCCATCAAGTGACGCACATTCGGCACCACAATACTGTTTGCAAGTGCAAGCTCAGTTTCACTCACCACTGCTAAAGCCCCTTTGTCCAAGGCTATTTGCGCAAACTGCTCTGTTTTCTCAGGTTGTGAAAGTGATGTCAGCGCAATAAAAATTTGCCCTGCCTGTACTTTACGGCTATCAAGAACAAAACCTTGAAATGGCTGTGCCATCCATCCAGCGTTTTGGTTAGCGGTGTAGAGTTGTTGAAATGTAATGGACATTCATCACCTATTTCTTGATTACAGGAGCATCTAAAGGTTTATCTAAAGGCACGTTCATTAAACGTAAGGATTCTTGCATAACACGGGCAAATACAGGAGCAGACACCGTACCACCATAGTAGGTCCCTTGCGGGTTTTCGACCACAACCACCATCGCTAAACGCGGGTCGCTGACTGGTGCTACACCAGCAAAAAGTGCACGATATTCATTGGTTGAGTAGCCTTTACGGTCAGCACGTAATTTATGTGCGGTTCCTGTTTTACCCCCCACACGGTAACCCGGAATGGTTGCACGAGTCGCGGTACCACCCGGTAAAGTTGCCGTTTCCATCATCAACAAAACTTGATCCGCAATTTTTGGGTCAATCATTTGTTCACCACGGGGCGGCGCATCTAACTTATACAAACTCAAAGGCATTTTCACACCTTTGTTAGCCAACATGGCATAAGCATCCACCAGTTGCAGCACAGTCGCATTTAAGCCATAGCCATATGCCATGGTCGCCACTTCCGATACATTCCATTTACTTGGCGGAAGAATTAAACCACCACTTTCACCTGGAAATTTAACCGCAGAACGCTGACCAAAACCAAGACGTTTATAAAAAGTCGGTAAAGTTGCATAAGGGAGAGACAAGGCAATTTTAGCCACACCCACGTTAGAGGATTTTTGAATAATCCCACCCAAAGTCAGTGGACCATAGTTATGCGTATCTCTGATGGTGTGGTTACCGACTCGCATTGAACCCGGAGTGGTATTGACCACAGTATTCGGCATGTATTTGCCGCTTTCCAAAGCCATTGAAATAGTCAAAGGCTTCATGGTTGAACCCGGCTCGAAAGAGTCAACCGCACCACGGTTACGCATGGCGTCTTTATTGGACAAACTATTTTTATCGTTCGGGTTATACGACGGCCAAGACGCCATTGCTAAAATTTCACCTGTTTTCACATCTACCGCAATTGCTGTTGCAGAACGTGCATTATTGGCTACACCCGCAGCGGTCAGTTCACGGTACATAATGTATTGAAGGCGCGAGTCAATACTGAGCGTAATATTTTCGCCTGGCTCAACTTCTTTAATTACCTCTGCATCTTTAAAACGATTGCCCTTTTTATCTCGAACAATTTGCTGCTCACCATCAATACCCGACAGGCGTTGATTCAGCTGCATTTCTAAACCTTCAATGCCCGAACCTTCACTGTTGGTCAAACCAATAATTTGCGCATTCGGTTGTGGTTGTGGATAGTAACGCTTGTAGTTCTTTTCGGTATACACCCCTTGGAACTCACGTTTCGCAATCAGTTCAGCTTGCTGAGGTGGCACTTCTTTTTTTAAGACCAAGTAGCGCGAACGCGGACGTTCATTCAGTTTCCGCTTCAGTTCCGCACGATCCATGCCGACGGCATCAGCCAACTCATCTAGATTTAAGTTTTTGTCTGGTAATTGACGCTTCAATTTACGATTGTGTGGATCTTTGGCTAATTCAGCGGTAATTTCATCAAATAGTTTTTTATTATCAAAATAATCACGTGGGTCAATCACCACTTTCATAATCGGCGTACTGATCGCCAAAGGCACACCATGACGGTCATAAATCACACCGCGCATGGCCTTAATTTTTTCAGTTCTTAAAATATTGGCATTGGCTTTATTTTGCAAAAATTCGGTATTAATGACTTGTACGTAAAAAGCACGTCCAACCAAAGCAATAAAGCAGGCTAAAACCACCGCCCACATAAGATAAAAGCGCCACATTTCAACCTGTAGAGCCGATTTTTCAGTCACCGCTTGCTGTTTTTTACGAGTGGGTTTACGCTTTTCTACCATGTTACAGCGGCCTTATTTTTTGTCTTCTGAAGTCGTGGGTAAAGAAATCACTACGGTTTGCGCCGCAGGTGGTGAATACATCCGCAGTTGCGTCACCGCGCGCGTTCCAATTTGTGCAGTTGCGCCAAAAGTTTGCTGTTCAATCAGCAAACGGCCCCACTCTGCATTTAAGTCATCACGCTCGCGCATAAAAGAGCTCATTTCGCGATAGTCATGACGGTATTCAAACACTTGGAACACCACCATCATGGCACTGATAAACACCAGCACCAATAAAATGACATAGGCAATCAACTTCTTAAACTTTAACTTTGTTGGAATTTTTTCAACGACTTCAGTTTTCATTATTCGCCTTTAAGTGCTAAGCGCTCTGCAACTCTAAGCCATGCACTACGTGAACGTGGATTAGCTTTAACCTCTGCATCACTTGCTTTCACACGTGATACTTTCTTTAAACGACGCGTATCTGGTCGTTGTTGTGGCATACCCCAACCCATATCTTCCTCAAGTGTCGACTCTTTTTGAATAAATTGTTTAATTAATCGATCTTCTAAGGAATGGAAGCTAATCACAGCCAAGCGACCATTCGGTTTTAATACTTCTACCGCTTGCGGTAGGAAAACTTCAATATCTTCTAATTCTTTATTAATGGCAATACGAATTGCTTGGAAAGTTCGTGTTGCGGCATGTTTATTTTTTTCCCATTTCGGGTGCGCTACTTTCACAATTTCAGCCAACTGCGCTGTGGTTTCAATCAATCCGGCCGCTTTAATCGCTTTGGCAATACGACGGCTATAACGCTCTTCACCATATTGAAAAATAATATTGGCTAACGCCTCTTCCTCAATATTAACCAACCACTGCGCTGCGGTTGGACCTTTTGAATTGTCCATACGCATATCCAGTGGTCCATCTTTCATAAAACTAAAACCACGCTCCGCCTGATCAAGCTGCGGTGAAGACACGCCCAGATCGGCCATAACCCCATCGACCAAGCCAATGCCGCGTACTTCTAACTCATGTTTAAGGTCAGCAAAGCTGGCATGAATAATTTTAAAACGTGGATCTTCTTGTTCTAAAATCGCGGCTGTTTCCAGTGCTTGCGGGTCTTTATCAAAACCATAGACACGTGCATTTTCATCTAGCTTAGACAACAGCAAACGCGTATGTCCGCCACGACCAAACGTCCCGTCAATGAAAATCCCTGTATTGCGATCTGCTACCAAAGCATCAACAGTTTCGTGAAGTAATACAGAAATATGCGACATAAAGACTCAATATGATCGGAAGGAAAAATGTAACTGCACATTATTACCTTGTTTTAACAAAGCTCCAAACGACTTTTTGTAGGGAAATATTACTTTTCATAGACAAAACCGTTTTTAAACGGCATTCATTATCAAAAAAGCCTCCCAAGGGAGGCTTTGTAAGCAGCAGCTGAAATAATTAACTGGATTATTTACGGCTATTATAGATTTGGTCGAAAGTCGCCCCATTCACAAAGTGGGTCTTTTGAGCATTGGCCCAACCACCAAACACTTCATCAATGGTGAAGGTTTTTAACGGTGGAAATTGCGCTTTATATTTTTCTAAAACCGCAGCATTACGTGGACGATAGAAGTGTTTCGCCGCCATTTCCTGACCCAGTGGTGAATATAAATAGTTGATATAACCCTGTGCTAACCACTTGTTGCCATTTTTCGCCACGGTCTTATCCACGATTGCCACCGAAGGCTCGGTTAAAATCGAGATCGATGGATAAACAATATCGAACTGATTTTTACCTAAAGTTTTTTGTGTCACTAAGGCTTCATTTTCCCAAGTCAATAACACATCACCAATGCGACGTTCTGCAAAGGTGGTCATAGACGCCCGTGCCGCAGAGTCCATGACTTTCACGTTATGGTACATTTTACCTACGAACTCTTTGGCTTTGGCCTCATTGCCACCAGGTTGTTTCAGTGCGTAACCCCAAGCAGACAGATACACCCAACGTGGTAGACCACCTGTTTTAGGATTAGGCGTAATAATTTGTACACCCGGTTTGGTTAAATCAGACCAGTCCTTAATTTTTTTCGGGTTGCCTTTGCGTACCATGAACACAATGGTCGATGTATAAGGTGCAGAGTTATTTGGGAACTCTTTTTGCCAACCCGGCTGAATTTGACCTGATTTGACAATTTCTTCAATGTCATTGGCTAAGGCCAAGGTCACCACATCCCCTTTTAGACCATCCACGACCGAACGGGCTTGTTTACCTGACCCCCCGTGTGACTGTTTAAAGTCAACCGTTTGTCCTGTACGACTTTGCCAATAAGCACCAAAGGATTTATTGAACTCATCGTAAAATTCACGTGTTGCATCATAGGAGACATTGAGCATAGTACGGTCAGCTGCTTGAGCTGATGTCATACTGAATGTCAGACCTGTTGCCACTACGGCAGCAGCCCAGAGAGATTTCAAATGCGTTTTCATAGCGTATTAAATTAAATATCAAGAATTATGCTAAATATATGAAACAAAATCATAAATCGCAATTCGCTTTTGTTTTTTAAATACACATTATTTTTACATCACTAAGACTTAATGAATTGTTTTTATTTAAAATAATAGCAAACACTTTACTTATTCTTATTATATACATTTTTATGCTTAAAATATAATAAAAGTGGATATGCGTATATCCACTTTTATGTCCGAACGTGATCTCATTAAACCGCAGCACGTTTATTTTTCAGTATAAATTTGATCAAAGATCGCACCATTTACAAAGTGAGTTTTCTGCGCTTTGGCCCACCCTCCAAAGACATCATTAATATTAAAGGTTTTTTGTTTTGGAAATTGCGCAAGGTATTTGTTCGCCACTTGTTTATTTCGTGGACGGAAGAAATGCTTCGCCGCCAACTCCTGCCCTTTTGGCGAATACAGATAGTTTAAATAGCCCTTGGCCAAATTTCGATTGCCATTTTTGTCCACGGTTTTGTCTACAATCGCAACTGACGGCTCCGCTAAAATCGAAATAGACGGATAAACAATATCGTATTTGTCTTTACCTAGGCCTTGAGTTGCCAGTAAAGCTTCATTTTCCCAAGACAACAACACATCACCTATGCCCCGTTCAGCAAACGTGGTCAATGAACCTCGCGCGCCTGAATCAAGAACTTTGACATTTTGATACAGTTTTTCACCAATTCTTTGGCTTTAGCATCATTACCTCCAGGTTGTTTTAACGCATACCCCCAAGCAGATAAATAGATCCAACGCGGCGCACCGCTTGTTTTTGGATTTGAGGTAATGATCTCACCCCCAGCTTGGTTAAATCATTCCAGTCTTTAATTTGTTTGGATTACCTTTACGCACTAAAAAAACAATGGTTGAAGTATAAGGTGCAGAATTATTTAGAAATTCTTTTTGCCAGTTTTTATCAATTTGTCCAGTATTCACAATTTCATCAATATCATTGGCCAAGGCCACCACATCTGCTTGGAGACCCGTTGCAACGGCACGTGCTTGCTTGCCCGATCCACCATGAGACTGTTTAAAGTTGACCTCCTGCCCAGCTTTGCTTTTCCAATACTGTCCAAAGGCTTGGTTATATTCTTGTTGACATCCTCCCAGACCTAAAGAACGGGGATTCCTCCTCCGAGACGCTCATGTCCGAGCGCAAGAATATTCAGTGCGGAATTTATATCCCTATCATGGAGCGTACCGCACTCCATACACTGCCATTCTCTTATTCCAAGACCTGCTCTACCTTTCGGACTGCTAGAGCGTGAGCCACAGCACGAACATGTTTGGGTCGTATAGGCTTCGTTGACTTCTCCATACCATACTCCTGCGTTCTCGCATTTATACTTGAGCATGGTTCTTAGTGTTGTCCAACTGGCATCTAACACTGACTTCGCTAATCTAGTTTGTGCTAATGCTTTAGCATTCACATTGCCAACAAAGATTGCTGCATGTGCATTCACCAGTTTATGGCTGAATTGATGCAACATATTTTGGCGTATATTTTTAATCTTGGCGTGAATCGCTTTGACACGTTTCTTATTTTTTGCTCTTTGAGCAATGCCAAGTTTTTCCTCATATTGGCGATAGATTTTAGGAGCTTCGAGTTTCACACCATCTGAACAAGTGGCTAAATCTTTCAAACCCAAGTCTATGCCAATTGAGCCTTTAGCTATAGCTTTAACTTGTTGAATATCATCAACCACAAGGCAAACATACCAACGTCCACGACTGTCTTCTACAAATGAGCCTGTTTTGACGTTGTATTTGCTTAGTCCGTAGCTGTCCCATAGTTTGAATTGGTGCTTGCCATATTGCACATAGCCATCGGCGTATTTAATGGCTACTTTCTTAAAAGGTATCCAGCCTAATGAGCGTCTTGCAGATTTGTTGTTACTGACACGCCATTTTAGCTTGGCTTTTTTAAACTGCTTTCTTCGTGTAACTAATTCTTCTGCAATTGCCTGTATGGTTTGGCTATGTAAGTTACATTCTTTTGATGTGCCTTTCGTGTATTGAGCAATATCGTATGCTGAAAAGAATTGTTGTTTACGTTGTAGGTGCTTGAAACACAAATCATTGACATAATTCCAAACAAAGTTCACCTCTACTGCTAGTTGGTCTAGCATCTTGCAATGTTTGTCTTTTATTCGTAATTTAAGTGTTTTCATTACTAAAATATATTTGGTCTATGAGCAATAGTCAAGAGATTAGAACAGGTCGTCATTGTGTTTTTAATATGCACGTTCATTTAGTCTTTGTCGCTAAATATCGTAGAGATGTTTTTACCAAAGCAATGCTTGAAACAATGCGTGAAGTGTTTGAGCGTGTTTGTTTAGACTTTGAAGGTAAGCGTCCGCTGAACCCCACTTTTTCTAACTCATTAATACCGCGATAGTGTCCACTAAAATTTAAGTGGACACCTATTTATGGATTTAAAGACAGTTATAGACAGCACACCAACCCTAAAAAAGCCCCGTCGAACCTTCACGGCTGAATTTAAACATCAACTTATTCAGCAATGTCAGCAGCCAGACACATCAGTGGCCAAGGTGGCAATGCAACATCAGGTCAATGCGAATCTGTTGCATAAATGGATTCGTCAGTCCAGATCAATGGTTCCATCATTAACACCCCCATCTATTCCACAGACCGACTTCCTTCCCGTCATTCTTCACCCGACTCCAGTCAGACAAGAAGCACCTCCGCCACCTGTACCAGAGAAGAAAGTTGTCGCTCATATTAGGATTCCACTACATGAGGAACCAGGTTCCGTAAGGGGTCAGATGATCGAGATCGACTGGCCGGTGGAGTCAGTAACTGAATTACTGGTGCTGATCCAGGGTTTGACTCAATGATCCGTATTGATGAAATCTGGCTTGCTACCCAGCCGATGGATATGCGTGCAGGTATGGATACTGTCATGACTCAGGTGCTGAGAGCCTTTGGCTACATCAAACCGCATTGCGCTTACCTGTTCTGTAATAAACGTGGCCATCGCATGAAACTGCTGGTACATGATGGATTGGGTATCTGGCTGTGTGCCCGGCGGCTGGAACAGGGAAAATTCCACTGGGTTCAGCTTCATCAGGGTGAAACCGTAGCCCTCAGTCCGGAACAGTTACAGGCATTGATCCAGGGTTTGCCCTGGCAGCGCATTGGACGACAGCAGGTGGTGACTATGCTCTAAACCAGGCTCGTCCATTCTGCTATTCTCCAAACGTTCTATTTCCTCTGCATCATGACATCAGGCATACTGCGGTCATGAATACGCTGCCTGACTTAAGCCAACTGACCCATGAACAACTGCTGGAATTTACCAGACAGTTGGCGATGCAGCATCAGTCTCTGGCACAATCTAAACAACAACTGGAACAATCAAATCAGCAATTAGATGCCAGAGTTCAACATCTTGAAGTCACCAATCAGCAATTAGATTCTAAAGTTCAACATCTTTCTATTCTCAATCAAAAATACGAGCATGAACTCGCACTATTTAAACAGCACAAATTCGGCAGTAAAAACGAACATCTAACCGCAAAACAAATCCATCTGTGGGATGAAGCGGTCGAAGAAGATATCGCAGCAGTTGATCTGGAACTGGAGCGGCTGAATGCAGATAAAACCGATGCAGCGACACAGAAAGCCACAGTCAACAAACCTAAACGTCGACCACTGCCAGATCACCTGCCAACCCTCCGTATTGAGCACGAACCTGCCTCAACGCAATGCAGCTGTGGCTGCACATTGCGTCGTATCGGCGAAGATATCAGTGAAAAACTAAATTTCAGGCCGGCACAGTTCTATAAGGAACAACATATCCGTGGTAAATGGGTCTGTGATCAGTGTGACATCCTGACTCAACAAGCGATGCCTGCGTATGTTATTGATAAAGGAATCGCTACACCTGAATTGCTCAGCCATGTGCTGGTTTCCAAATACGCTGATCATTTACCGCTATATCGTCAACGTCAAATCTTTCTACGCGCAGGTGTTGATCTTTCCAGATCCACATTATCTGACTGGATTGGACGCTGTGGGGTAGAACTTGAACCTCTGACCAATGCCTTAAAACAGCTTGTGCTGCAACAACAGGTGCTGCATGCAGATGAAACACCAGTCATCATCATGCAGATGGGGATGATGAGAAAAAACCGAAGAAAGGTTATATCTGGGCCTATGCCACCACACAGTACAATCCAGTTCAGGCGGTGATCTATGACTTTCAAGATAGCCGTTCAGGTCAGCATGCTGAAGAGTTCCTGAAAGGCTGGCAGAGGCATCTGGTCTGCGATGATTACAGTGGTTATAAAGCACGCTTTAAATCAGGCGATGTCATTGAGGTGGGCTGCATGGCGCATGCACGTCGTAAATTCCATGAACTGCATGTGACCGGGAAAAGTCAGATCGCTGAACAGGCATTACTGATGATTCAGAGACTGTATGCGATAGAAGCAGAACTCAGGAAAAAGACGGATGGTACAGCAGAACACCGCCGCGAATACCGGCAACAGTATAGTCAACCGGTGATGCAACAACTATATGAGTGGCTCAACCAACATCAGCTGACGGTGCCATTGAGTTCCCCAACTGCCCGAGCGATCAACTACAGCCTAAAATGCTGGCCAGCCTTAAGTCGCTATCTGGATAATGGCAATTTGCCCATTGATAATAATTGGTTGGAAAATCAGATGCGTCCCTGGGCCTTGGGACGTAAGAACTGGCTATTTGCAGGTTCGCTGCGTAGTGGTCAACGAGCGGCCAATATCATGACCCTGATCCAGTCAGCAAAACTGAATGGGCTGGATCCGTATGCCTATCTCAGTGATGTGCTGAAAAGGTTACCGACCCATAAAGTGACCCAAATAGAAGAATTACTGCCACACCGCTGGAAATCCAACCCAAGTTAAAAAATAGCTATGGGGTTCAGCGCACGCTTACCTTTGAAGCCGAGTTGGCAGAATTTGATGGTGAAGATGATCATGTCCATCTACTTGTGCATTATCCGCCAAAGGTCGCTATTTCTAGCTTGGTAAATAGTTTAAAAGGTGCTTCCAGTCGTATTTTACGAACCAAGCACCCTGAAATTAGAAGCAAGTTATGGGGTAATGCTTTGTGGTCGCCTAGCTATTTCGCTGCATCATGTGATGGTACACCTATTGGGATTATCAAACAATATATTCAGCAACAGCAAACTCCGCATTAGCAATCCTAGCTAATCCCCACAAGGGGACTAGCGGATTGCAGCCTTACATCCCCGCCCTGAAGGTATAGATATCTACACATCTTCGTGTGGATACCCCAACGCAATTTTAGCCATTTCCTTTAACTCATCCACCGAATAACTTTCCAGTAGCTTCAAGGTGTTTAATAAGATTGAAAGTCCAGCAAGTATTGATGGTGCACTTTCTCTTTTCCCTCGCTTTTGCTGTCGCCCAGATAGTCGTGTTAGTACGGCTCTTACTCGAGTAGTTTGTTCATCATTACAGCGTTGTATTCGCCATGTCAGTACGCAGGCCATACTCGCAACAAGTAGTTTTCTTAAAATTGCTTGAGGGGTCGTTTGGAGCCACGATTCAACATCATGACCCGCTTGTTTTAGAAGCTTGAAGTAGCTTTCAATTGACCAACGCCAAATTGACGATCCAACAAGTTAGGCGCTGTAGGCAAACGATGGTTTGAATCAGTCGTATGCTTGTATTTACGTGCAATCCTGCTACGTAAACCAAGCTTTTTAAGCATTCTTCCAACGGTTCGTTCGCTCATGCTGTAACCTAAATCATGCATGTCATGTACCAATGAAGGTGCACCCAATCGTGCATGATGCTGCCAATATACGGCTTTTAAATCATTATATTTCTGCGCTAGATTGGCCTGGCATTTTCGCCAGGCATAATAGCCTGAAGTGCTGACACCCAGGCATTTACAGGCAGAAGATACAGTGACTTCATTCACATCCAGATCTTGAATTACCGTGTACTTTTCTTGGCATGATCTGTCAGAAAGTACACATGCGCTTTTTTTAAGATGTCATTGGCGTCCCTGAGCTGTTTGACTTCTTTCTCTAATTCTAAAATCCGCTGTTGTTCTGATGAAAGTTGGCGTTTGCTTGAACCCACTGGATTGGCTTCACGAATCCATTTATCCAATGTTGAATAACCAACACCTAATTTCTGGGCGATTGCAGCTATAGGTTCGTGGGGGTTTGAAAGTGCATAATCAATCGCTTGCTGTTTAAATTCAGGACTTGAGAAGCATTGCTTCGCAAGATAGCCATTTCTTGAATCTCCAAAGATTAAAGTTACGTTATCTTTAGAGGGACGTGCTGTCCATTATTTTGGCTAGGATCATAGATACCTATACCCTGAAGGCGAGGTTTTACGGCTATACTGATAAAAAGATATCTCTAAAAGGACTATTTTGTGCACTTTTAAGGATAACCCATATCCACCCTCCACAGATCAAGCTCAAAATCTCCATGCTATCTCCACAGTTATTTGGTACAAAAAGCCAAATGATTTATATTTGATGTTTAAATGTCAATTTAGCCCAAATTTGTTTATAATTTTGTAAATTATGTGACACAGTTCTACTTTTTTATTTGTGAAATCGGTTAAATTGAAACTAGATTACCAATGACTTTAATAAAAATCTGTTCCAATACCATGTTGAGAGGGGGGAAAAGGACATGAAAGCAACATTTTTACATACCGTTACGTTGAGTATCGGCTTGGCTTGTTTTAGCCAACTGGGACATAGTGCAGCCATTCAAAGCAATGACAAAGCGACGATGCCCACTGAGAAAACATCGTTGATTGAAAAAGCGATCAGTCAACAAAAAGGCAGTGACCGAACCACGATGACGGATAATGATTTAAAAATCATGACCTCAATCAAAGTTGCACCGACACAAAATTTCTTTGCTACACAAAACCAGCGCTTTAGCCGTTTTGTGCAATCATTGTTCCTCTAAACTAAAAATAAGCCACAGTGTCGTAACCACTCTCAAGTTATGACATTTGCGTACTAAAGCCTGATCACTGAATGTTGAATTAAGCATTAAGTGGTCGGGCTTTTTCGTTATAATAGACCTCAATTTACATTCTGAATCATAATTGGCTATGACTGTTCGTACTCGTATTGCACCCTCTCCAACTGGCTTCCCGCATGTGGGCACAGCGTATATTGCGTTATTTAACTTATGCTATGCCAAGCAACATGGTGGTGAATTTATTCTGCGTATCGAAGATACCGACCAACTTCGTTCGACTCCTGAATCGGAAAAAATGATTTTAGATTCATTGCGTTGGTTAGGATTGAATTGGTCTGAAGGTCCGGACATTGGCGGGCCATATGCACCGTATCGCCAGTCTGAACGCATGCATATTTATAAACAATATGCACTGGATTTGGTTGAAAAAGGTCATGCGTTCTACTGCTTTGCTACGAGCGAAGAGTTGGATCAAATGCGTGCAGAACAACAGGCCCGTGGTGAAACACCAAAGTACGATGGCCGTGGTTTAAAGTTATCTGCTGAAGAAGTCCAAAGTCGCCTTGCTGCAGGTGAGCCACACGTGATTCGTATGAAAGTGCCCGAAGAAGGCATTTGTACAATCAATGACTTACTGCGCGGGGAAGTGGAAATTCCTTGGGTACAAGTGGACATGCAAGTCTTGCTTAAAACCGATGGTTTACCAACCTATCACCTTGCCAATGTTGTCGATGACCATTTGATGCAAATCACCCACGTTTTCCGTGGCGAAGAATGGTTGCCTTCTGCACCTAAACATCAGTTGCTGTATCAATACTTTGGTTGGGAAATGCCTGTACTAGGTCATATGCCATTACTACGTAACCCAGACAAATCAAAACTGTCGAAACGTAAGAACCCAACCTCTATTAACTACTACAAAAATATTGGTGTCTTGCCTGAAGCCTTGTTGAACTACTTAGGCCGCATGGGCTGGTCGATGCCAGATGAACGCGAAAAATTCACATTGGCGGAGATGATTGAACACTTTGATATTCAACGTGTATCCCTCGGTGGTCCAATTTTTGATGTGGAAAAACTGAATTGGCTCAATGGTCAATGGATCAAAGGCTTAAGCCCTGCTGAACTGTTAGATACTTTATTGGCATGGAAAGCAGATCGTAAGATGCTCGAAGACATCGCTGCAGCGATTCAACCTCGTATCAACTTACTTTCAGAAGCGGTGAACTGGTCTGCACATTACTTTAACCAGTTCCCAAGCTTGACCAAAGAACAGTTTGAAAGCAAGAAACTGAGCGAAGAACAAGTTCGTCAAAGTCTGCAATTTGCGATTTGGCGTTTGGAAAGCATGTTCACATGGAACAATGACACCGTAAGCCAAACCTTGATGGACTTAGCCAGCCAAATGGAAATTAAGCTCCGTGACTTTATGCCAGCGTTCTTTATTGCCATTGCAGGTTCAACCGCTTCGACCCCAGTGATGCAAACCATGGTCACCATTGGTCCTGACTTAACCTTCGCGCGCTTACGTCATGCCCTTGAAATTGTGGGTGGTCCTAGCAAAAAAGAAGCAAAAGTTTGGGAAAAACTCAATGAAAGCCTAAAATTGCCGAAAAATGACGCAGTTGATGAAGCTTAATTGATTTTTTAGTTGACGCATGGGCGTTATATCCCTAATATAGCGCTCACACAGAGAGACGGTGTTAACCACTCAACGTGATGCCTCAATAAGTCCCTATCGTCTAGAGGCCTAGGACATCGCCCTTTCACGGCGGTAACCGGGGTTCGAATCCCCGTAGGGACGCCATATTTAAGATGGCAACATCTGGTAAAAAACCCAAGCATTATGACTTGGGTTTTTTATTGCCTCAAATTTATCAGCACTTCATTACCACGCTTTTTTGGCTTTCTGCTCCAATCCGATTAGAATACGGCATAGATTCGAATTTTGGAGTTGTAATGCAATATCGTTGTCCTCAATGTCAAAGCCCAAAAATTATGCCTGTTGCTCAAGCAGGGGCTCCAGCAACACGCCCTGTTGTGCCTAAAAGTCTGGTTTTTTTAGTTCCAGCCATTTTTGTATTATTACTTTTGGTGCTCATTAGCATCGCAATGTGGCTATTTGGGGATGGCGCTGGCTCAACACTACAAATTGCAACGGTTGTGGTTTTCATCGTGTGTGTAATTGCAGGCTTCCTATTTTACCGCGACCTTCCTGATTTTAAGATTTCAATGCAAGGCTTTATGCAGTCTCAGAAAAAATGGAAATGCCGTGAATGCGACCATGAGTGGGAAATCTAAGCCTTAACTTAGAACCCGCATCCAAAAAGGGAGTCTATGCACTCCCTTTTTATCTACCCAAATAATAAATAATAATTATTATCACCTGTTAGTTTTTCTCGATATAATCAAAAGCCTTATCTTACCAAATATTTTTAGGCCTAGTCTCTATGAAAAACGCTCTACTCTGCACACTCTTGTTCTGTTCAGTGGCTCAAGCACATGAACCCTACGTCGCTCCACTGACGTATCACACTGAAAATACCCAAGTCCCTGTATTGAGCGCCTATGTGGAACAAGCCTTTCATCCTGAATATGCCCTAAAAGATATTTCATTCAGCGTTTTCCAACCCAACCAAACACAGACTACGATTCAAGCACAAAAGCACTTAGAATCTGCAACTGCATTTGATCTTAAGCTACCGGAAAAAGGCACCTATACCATTTTTGCCAAGACCTCATATCCAATTGAATATGTACAACATAATCGTCAATGGAAAATCTTTGCTGATGTCGCAGCAGACAAAGTCCCTGCTTTAAGCGAGCGTGACTATGTCATACCAAGTGACTTTAAAGGCAAAGTGCCAAGCAAGGTTTCGACGGTTCGCGAATGGAGCATTCAAAGCTATGTGAGCAAAGACAGCACCACACCTGTTGCTGTAACGCCAGCCCCAATTCAAGTCAACTTCAAAACCCATCCAAATGAAATCACGAAACAACAACCTGTACAGCTGCAAATTACGCAAGCAGGCAAAGCCCTTGCACATGCAGAACTCATGGTTCGTGCTCAAGGTGAGCTTGAGCAACAAGCGAAAAGCACACCTGTCGACGCACAAGGCAATGCCACACTCACTTTTGCACAAGCTGGGCAATACCTGATTGAAGTGAGCGAAAAAGTCGATGCCAAAGCAAAACCTAAAAATCAGTATTACACCATTATCAGCTTACAAGTGAATGCCCCTAAAACGCCCTAAGCGGCAATTGATAAGCATAAAAAAAACCAGCCCGAAGGCTGGTTTTTTTATGCGGGGAAATTAACCGCCAATTTTCTTGTATTTGGTACGTTTTTGAACTGCAGCATCACCTAAACGCGCTAAACGATAAGCTTCATACTCAGCATAGTTACCTTCGTAGAATTCAGGCTGTTCGTTCTCAAACGACAAGATGTGCGTTGCAATACGGTCAAGGAACCAACGGTCGTGCGACACCACCATTACCGTACCTGGGAATACAAGAATTGCATCCTCAAGTGCACGTAAGGTTTCGATATCCAAGTCGTTCGATGGCTCATCCAGTAAGATGACGTTTGCACCCATCTGCAGGATTTTCGCCAGTTGTAAACGGTTACGCTCACCACCTGACAACTCACCTACACGCTTCTGCTGGTCTTGACCTTTAAAGTTAAAGCGACCGATATAAGCACGTGATGCAATTTCATAATCGCCAATTCTTAAGATATCCAAACCACCAGAAACTTCTTCCCAAACAGTTTTGTTGTTATCTAAAGTGTCACGAATCTGACCCACATACGCCACTTTAACCGACTCACCCAAAGTCACCGTACCTGTGTCTGGCTGTTGTTCACCAGTCATCATACGGAATAGTGTGGTTTTACCCGCACCGTTTGGACCCACGATACCCACAATTGCTGTAGGCGGTACGGTAAAGCTCAGGTTTTCGTACAGTACGCGACCATCAAATGATTTGCTGATGCCTTCGACTTCTACGACTTTATTACCTAGACGTGGGCCAGGTGGAATATAGATTTCAGAAGTTTCGTTACGCTGTTGGAATTCGCGTGAGTTAAGCTCTTCAAAACGCTCCATACGCGCTTTGTTTTTCTTTTGCTGACCTTTGGCATTTGAACGAACCCATTCCAGTTCTTTTTTCAATGCTTTAGCAAAAGATTCTTCTTGCTTGTTCTCTTGTTCTAGACGCGCATTCTTCTGCTCTAACCAAGAAGAATAGTTACCTTGATATGGAATACCCATACCGCGGTCAAGCTCAAGAATCCATTCCGCTACGTTATCCAAGAAATAACGGTCGTGCGTAATCGCCACAATCGTGCCAGCAAAGTCTTTCAAGAAACGCTCTAACCAAGACACAGATTCTGCATCCAAGTGGTTCGTTGGTTCGTCTAGAAGTAACATGTCTGGCTTAGATAAAAGCAAACGACACAATGCAACACGACGACGCTCACCACCTGAAAGCAAGCTTACATCTGCATCCCAAGCTGGTAGGTTCAAGGCAGCTGCAGCTTGATCCATTTGGTTGCTAAGGTTATGCGCATCCCATGAATGGATAATCGCTTCAAGTTTTTCTTGCTCTTTTGCCAACGCATCAAAGTCTGCATCTTCTGCTGCATATTCAGCAAATACTTCGTCCAAACGCGCCAAAGCATCCAATGGTTCACGTAAACCATCTTCTACGTTTCCACGAACATCCTTATTTGGATCAAGTGGCGGCTCTTGTTCTAGGTAACCAATTTTGATACCCGGTTGCGCACGCGCTTCACCAGAGAAATCTTTGTCTACGCCCGCCATAATACGAAGCAAGGTCGATTTACCTGCACCGTTTAAACCAAGTACACCAATTTTTGCACCTGGGAAAAATGACAAAGAGATGTCTTTTAGGATTTCGCGCTTAGGCGGAACCATCTTAGACACTCGGTTCATCGTATAAATATATTGGGCCACGTAGGACTCCTCAATAGAAAAACCAAAAAATCGCAAGAAGCGAAAAAATATTTGCGGGCATTATACGATGAATACGTTGAAAAAATAAGGCATGAAACCGATCTTCAATGCAATGTTACAACTTTCAGCACGGTTGTTTTTTAAACGCCCTCTTTATCTCACTTTTCCGCAGACAAGGGGCTGCTCGCAGCTCATCTTTATGAATTTTTTAGATAAATATTCATTATTTTCACACTTTCACTCATATTCATTGATGGTAGACTGTGCAATATTTAACTCACGTAGATGAAGTCCCATGACCTATAAAGATGAAACTTTGGCTATCCATGCTGGTTATAGCCCCGAAGCCACCACCAAAGCAGTGGCTGTGCCGATTTATCAAACCACGTCTTATGCCTTTGATAATACGCAACATGGTGCGGATCTATTTGACCTAAAAGTCCAAGGCAATATTTATACCCGAATTATGAACCCGACCACTGCGGTGCTAGAACAACGATTAGCCGCACTCGAAGGAGGCATTGGTGCATTGGCCTTGGCTTCTGGCATGGCGGCCATCACCTATGCCATTCAAACCATTACCGAAGCAGGCGACAATATTGCTTCCGTGTCGACCTTGTACGGTGGCACTTATAACCTGTTTGCCCACACTCTACCGAAGCAAGGCATTGAGGTACGTTTCTTTGATTATCAAGATCCAGAGGCCCTACGCGGTTTAATTGATGCAAAAACCAAGTTGGTCTTTGTTGAATCGATCGGCAATCCACTGGGCAACATCATTGACCTAGAAGCGATTGCCAAAATCGCACATGAGTATGGCGTGCCTGTGGTGGTCGATAATACCGTCGCAACCCCTGCGCTGCTGAAACCCTTTGAATATGGGGCAGACATTGTGGTGCATTCCTTGACCAAATATATTGGCGGGCATGGTAACTCGATTGGTGGAGCGATTGTCGATAGCGGTAAATTTCCTTGGGGCAAGTATCCTGAGCGCTTTAAAGTGCTGAATACGCCAGACCCAAGCTATCACGGCGTGAACTATGTCGAAGCTCTAGGCGAAGCAGCCTATATCGCGCGTGCCCGCGTGGTACCATTACGTAATACCGGCGCTGCGATTAGCCCTTTAAGCGTGTTCTTGATTCTGCAAGGCTTAGAAACGTTGAATCTGCGTATGGAACGTCATACTGAAAATGCGCAGAAAGTCGCAGAATATTTACAAGCCCATCCCAAAGTGAAATGGGTCAACTATGCCGGCCTGAAAGATCACCCACAGCATGGCTTAGCGCAAAAATATGTCAAAGGAAAACCTTCGGCAATTTTATCCTTTGGTGTACAAGATGGCCGTGAAGGTGGCACTCGCTTTATTGATGCTCTGCAACTCTTCACTCGCCTGGTCAATATTGGCGATGCCAAAAGTTTGGCGTGCCACCCTGCCACCACCACACATCGCCAACTGAATGAAGCGGAATTAAAGTCTGCTGGAGTGAGTATTGATATGGTACGTTTATCTGTAGGCATTGAACATATTAATGATTTGATTGCAGATTTAGAGCAAGCCTTGGCTCAAGTCTAAAATACAGACCGCTAAACTTAAAACCTCAATCACATGATTGAGGTTTTTTATACGCTTGTCTTTTATATTTATAGCCCTTTCACTTTGATTGAATTCATGTTAAAAACAATTAATTAGAACCAATAAAATAGAGCTTTTACTCTAATTTTATTTATTATTTCAATAACTTATGCAGTGATATTTTTAAGCAGTTTAGGTATTATACCGTGAAGGAAAGCCGCTACATTTCTCAGAAAATGTAGCCTTAATAATCGAATATAAAAATAGCCATAACCCTCAAATATTTGACTTAGATCAGGAATGATAACGTGAATTCAAGAATGGATAGACTTTTTAAAGAACGTGTAAATGGAAAAACCGTCTTAATTACAGGCGCTTCAAGTGGTATTGGTTTAACCGTTGCACACAAACTGGCTGATGCAGGAGCACACGTCCTTTTAGTTTCGCGCACCAAAGAAACATTAGAAGAAGTTAAAGCAGAAATCGAAGCCAAAGGTGGTTCAGCCTCTGTTTTTCCATGCGACTTAAATGATTTAGACTCGATTGATGAAGTCTCTAAGCAGATTTTAGCTTCAGTCGATCATATTGATATTTTAATTAATAACGCAGGTCGTTCGATCCGCCGTGCTGTACATGAGTCAGCCGAACGCTTCCACGACTTTGAACGTACCATGCAGCTCAACTACTTTGGTGCTGTACGTTTAGTCATGAACATCCTGCCACAAATGATGATTCGTCGTGATGGGCATATTATTAACATTAGCTCGATTGGTGTATTGGCAAATGCCACTCGTTTCTCGGCTTATGTGGCGTCTAAAGCCGCATTAGATGCATTCAGTCGCTGTCTTTCTGCTGAAGTGCATTCACATAAAATTGCGATTACTTCGGTGTATATGCCTTTGGTACGTACGCCAATGATTGCGCCAACAAAAATTTATAAATACGTTCCGACTCTTTCGCCTGAACAAGCAGCAGATCTGGTTGCTTATGCGATTGTGAAACGCCCGAAGAAAGTGGCAACTAACTTAGGTCGTTTGGCATCAATCACTTATTCAATCGCACCAGACATCAACAATAAGCTCATGTCGATTGGTTATAACTTATTCCCAAGTTCTACCGCGTCTGTGGGCGAACAGCAAAAACTCAACTGGGTACAAAAAGCATATGCACGCTTGTTCCCAGGTGAACACTGGTAAGTTTTCTTACAAGTTACCCAACCTTTGATTAAAGGTTGGGTAACTAAATTTTTCACCACTCTTTTATAGTCCTTAATATTCGCTTAAGAAAAAAAGTCCACCATAAGAGCAACAATAAAAGGGGAAAAGAAATGCAGGCACTTTATTTATTCAAGCTTTTTTGCTTCATCTTTGCTGCAATTACCACTTTTAATCTATATACAGAACTTACCCTCTCTCATATTTCAATCTGGCAAGTGCTGATTCATGGTGGTTTGCTGATGATCTTGCTCGAATTTGGCTTTAAGAGCCAACGCGCACCACAACAGACTACCCCACTAACGAGTGAAATACGCTCACTAGAAACAGAAACTGGGCCAACTTCACAACCCCCAAGCATATATAGCAATATTTTTTCAAAAATAGGGTTAGTCTCCATTTTTTCCAGCCTGATTGGACAAAGCCTAATCAGTTAAGACTCATACCTTTTTTGTGGACAAAAGATAAAGACGACGTGACCCTTCTACTTTTTGTGTTATAAACAGCCGTCTTTTTTTATTTTGTGAATTTATGCGCGCTTTTACTTTCGTACTGCAATATGTGTGTATCGCTTTTGCGATTTATCTCTGCTACCGAGTAGGCAGTAGCCTGTATTTACAAGATTATGTGATGATGGATATCGTGGCCAATGTCGGGACGATTCTAATCTGTATCGATCTTGCTGTTTTCCTGTGGCATAGCCGCAGTACCCAAGCCATAAGCCTCAAAGATTATGCCACTCGACTGGAACAACCCGCTCCTACCTTTGTCAAAGTTTGCCGAAAGCTTGGGCACTTTGGCATTATGCTGATTATCACCACTTGGATCGTGCCCATCATCAACGGATAAAAGTAACCATAAAAAAACCTCCCACTTGGGAGGTTTTTTTATTCAAATCTTAAAGATTATTTCGAACCTTTAATGCCTGCTTGAAGTAACAATGCACCTAAACCACCAATTTTATTTTCTTGAGGTTTAGCCGTTTGCGGCTTCTTGTTTGTTTGAGCACGCTCGCCTTGCGGACGTGCTTGTTGTGGACGTTTACCTTGTGGTTTACGTTCACTACGCTCTGTATTTTCACGACGTGGTTGACGTGGAGCTTTAGGCGCTTCAGCACCTTCAGGGCGCATCGACAAATTCACACGATTACGCTCCGCATCTACAGTGAGTACACGTACTTGCACAATTTGGCCCGGCTTCACCACTTTATGCGGATCTGCAACGAATTCATTGGCCAACTCTGAAATATGAACTAAACCATCTTGGTGTACACCCACATCCACAAAAGCACCGAAGTTCGTCACATTGGTCACGACACCTTCAAGCTGCATGCCTTCAGTCAGTTGCGCAACTTCCGTAATGTCTTCACGGAATTTTGCTGTACGGAACTCTGGACGCGGATCACGACCTGGTTTTTCCAGTTCAGACAGTACATCTTGAATAGTTGGTAAACCAAATTTCTCATCTGCAAATTCTTCAGCATTCACTTGGCGAATGATTTCAGAGTTACCAATGATATCTTTCACCGTCGTCGCTTTCGCTTCAACAATTTTACCGACCAGCGCATAAGACTCTGGGTGAACAGCAGAAGCATCCAGTGGCTCTGAACCATCTTGAATACGTAAGAAACCTGCCGCTTGTTCAAAAGT
Organism: Acinetobacter sp. CAU_H_S139_7; assembly: GCF_058599305.1. Lineage (NCBI taxonomy): Bacteria > Pseudomonadati > Pseudomonadota > Gammaproteobacteria > Moraxellales > Moraxellaceae > Acinetobacter > Acinetobacter sp. CAU_H_S139_7. The sequence continues at coordinate 262,705 of NZ_CM178651.1, read as the reverse complement.
ACGCTCGCCTAACCGCGGTACTTTTTTCAAATCTTGGCGGTTGTCGAAACGGCCATTTTCTTTACGAAAATCGACAATTTGCTGCGCAATCGACTTATTCAAACCTGCGATATAACCCAAGATAGCAGATGATGCAGTATTAACATCCACACCTACCGAGTTCACACAGTCTTCAACGACTGCTTCAAGGGTTTTAGCTAAACCAGTTTGGTTCACATCATGTTGGTACTGACCTACACCTATCGATTTTGGATCGATTTTCACCAGTTCAGCCAATGGGTCTTGTAAACGACGTGCAATCGACACTGCACCACGAATCGACACATCTAGCTCTGGTAACTCCGCAGAAGCCAATTCAGATGCTGAATAAACCGATGCACCGGCTTCTGATACAGAAACACGCGTCAATTTAAGATCGCTATTTGCAGCCATCATTTCAGCCACAATACTTTCTGTTTCACGGCTTGCTGTACCATTGCCAATGGCAATCAGGTCAACATTGAACTCGCGGCATAAACGGGCAAGTTCTGCTATTGAACCCGCTTTATCATCTTTGGGTGCAAATGGATAAATCGTGCTATGTGCAAGTACATCACCTGATGCATTCACCACAGCCAATTTCACTCCTGTACGGATGCCAGGATCTACACCCAACGTTGTACGTGCGCCCGCGGGTGCAGACAACAGCAAATGACGTAAGTTTTCAGCAAAAACATCCATTGCTTCAGATTCAGCTGCAAGACGTTTTTCTGTGAGCAACGAATGTTCGATACTTGGACGAACCTTGCCTAACCAGAACAATTTAGCCGTTTGTTTTAAATAGTCTTGACGTGCTTGCGGCTGTGCAGTTTCAAGGCTGTATTCTGTTTCAATACGCGCCAATGGTGCATCATCTTCGCCATCAACTTTTAAACCTAAAACGTTTTCTTGACGACCACGTAACATAGCCAATAAGCGGTGTGACGGGACTTTATTTAAATTTTCAGAAAAGTCGAAGTAATCGCGGAATTTTTTGCCAACTTCTTTTTTCTCATCACTTGCCACTAAACTTTTTAAAGTGGCTGTTTTTGCAAACATGGCCTTGAGTTCAGTGGTCAGTGCAATGTTCTGCGCCCAGTCATCAATTAGAATATGTTGAATCGCATCCAACTGACTTTCTAGATCTGGGTAATCTTCATGGCTAAAGCCTGCCAATGCTTCAGCTGGATCAACCGCTTCTGCAAAGATTTTCTCTGCAATCGAGCCTAAGCCTGCTTCTTTGGCTTTAAATGATTTACTGGTCCGTTTTGGACGGTACGGTGCGTAAATTTCTTCTAAGGCATTTTTAGTTTCAGCAGCATTTACACGTGCCAATAAATCATCAGACAATTTGTCTTGTTCTTTTAATGATTCGATTACCTTGTCGCGACGTTCAAATAAGTCACGTAAATAAGCCAAACGTGTATCGAGCTGACGTAACTGCGCATCATCTAAGCCTTGCGTGACTTCTTTACGGTAACGCGCAATAAATGGAACGCTAGCACCTTCATCAATCAACTTGATGGCAGCCTCGATTTGATTTGGACGTACGGCAATTTCTTTTGCCAACTGCTGAACTAAGTCAGTCATCGTATGTGATCCCACAAGGATATGTACTAAAAGCCATGATTATAAAGACCAAGACTATAAAATCCACAACTGTTTTTATTAATTTAATGGCTTAAATGTGACATATTTCAGGCAAATTTCATAAATCCATCTCATTTTCAGTGTTAAATCTTATTTTTAGGTATTCTTTGCCATTTTTTTCTATGGGCTAAGATGTATACATTTGGTATCTATGTCTTGATTTTACCTGCAATATTTGTTGCTTTAGAGCATAGTAAAGACATACAAATGAGTCGTATACTCAAGACTATCCCGACTTTTGTTTACGATGACAATAAAGAATAAAGGAGCACTTCAATGAGTTTAGTTGTACCTGCTGAAAAAACAGATGCCGTACATAGCGACGCAGATCGCGTTGAACGCATTTTAGTGGTAGATGACGATGTGCGTTTACGTACGCTACTCCAACGCTTTTTAGAAGACAAAGGCTTTGTGGTGAAAACAGCGCATGACGCAACACAAATGGATCGTCTCTTACAACGTGAACTTTTTTCACTGATTGTGCTCGACTTCATGCTCCCTGTTGAAGATGGCTTAAGTATCTGTCGTCGTCTACGCCAATCCAATATCGATACGCCTATTATTATGCTCACCGCACGTGGCAGTGACTCAGACCGTATTGCAGGTCTAGAAGCAGGTGCAGATGACTATTTACCGAAACCATTTAATCCAAATGAGTTGTTAGCACGTATTCGCGCTGTACTGCGCCGCCAAGTCCGTGAAGTTCCAGGCGCACCAAGCCAACAAATGGAAGTAGTCAGCTTTGGTCCATGGTCACTTGATTTATCAACACGCACTCTCACGCGTGAAGGTCAAGTCGTAACCCTAACTACAGGTGAGTTTGCGGTACTGAAAGCCTTGGTACAACATCCACGTGAGCCTTTGACTCGCGACAAATTGATGAACCTTGCACGTGGCCGTGAATGGGGTGCAATGGAACGTTCAATTGATGTTCAAGTATCGCGCCTACGTCGCCTTGTGGAAGAAAACCCTGCGCGTGCACGCTATATTCAAACGGTTTGGGGTGTAGGTTATGTGTTCGTTCCAGATGGCGCGGAATAATTCAAAAACTGAAAAATACGGCTTCGGTCTTTTTAAACTGAGTAGCAATAATCAGCACGTCGGAGTCCTAAAATTAAGCTCAACTTTATCGATTAACCTGCGGTTCGCCTTACTTTTGTTTCGACAAAAGTAAGCAAAACCATTGTCATCTGCAAAACTCGGCATATTTCTGTATTTCAACATCATGCTCGCAGAAACTTTATAACATTTAGACCTCCTGCCTCGAACAATTGCAGATGACTTTTCGCGTATCGCATACCTGTCACCATTGAACTATGTCACTTACATAGAAACAGGAAATCACGTGAAACTCGAACCCATCGACCCTCAAAAATTTACAGATTACGAAGCGTATTCAGAACGGAAACGCACACGCTGGGAACGCTTTTTAGATAAAATCAAGCCGCGTTCTGCTGCCATGCGCACCACCGTACTGGTACTCTTCATTGTATTTTTCAGTTTATTTATGTCTTTGTGGTTCTTTTGGCGCACCTTATATCTTCCAGAAATTCAACAACATGCTCGTTATCTTGCTGTTGAAATAGAAATTCTTAACAACCCCGATTTACGGATTTATCATCAAAATACTGAAGTCGATGTCGATGACTGGCTAAGAAGTCGTGTTGGCATTGAATACGTCACCGATCCCAAAGAATATCCCAATGTTAAAGATAAGGTGATTGCCGAGTTCTTTACCAACCAAATTGAAGCTAAGCTGGCCAAAGAATTAAAAGTCGAACATGCCACGGTATATTTCCAGTTTAAACCTAGCCCGCGGATTTGGATTCAAACTCCTGAAATGAACGGTAACTGGGTCCGCGAACCACTGAAAACCTATGCCAACTACAGCCCTGAGCTAATTTTCGGTTGGCTGCTTGGCGTACCCCTTATTGCAGCAGCCATTATTTTAACCTTGGTTCGTCAGCTCAATCGCCCACTGCGCCGTCTGCAAAATGCTGCCAACAGTTATAGTAAAACAGGCACAGCGCCGTATTTAGAAACCAATCACGGCCCTCAAGAAATTCGCGAGGTCAACCAAGCGTTTAATCACATGATCTACACCCTAGATCAGACTGAACGTGACCGCCGGATTATGTTGGCAGGGATTTCACATGACTTACGCACCCCTCTGACCCGTATTCGACTCAGTGCAGAAATGATGCCCGATGATGATTTTTTAAAAGAAGGGCTGATTTATGACGTTGAAGATATGGACGCGATCTTAAATCAGTTCATTTCCTATATGCGTGATGGTTCGGATGAGGAAATCCAAGACACCGATTTAAATATGCTATTACAAGAATTGGTGGTGCAATTCAAACCGCTGGATATTCGTTTTGAACCTGCTGAATTACCGATTATTCAGGCACGTAGTCTGTCTCTTAAACGCCTGATTGGTAACTTGATTAATAATTCAAAACGCTACGGTGCTGAGCCGATTGAACTTTCCGCAACAGTGGAAAATGAACATATTTTAATTAGCGTAGCAGACCATGGTGAAGGCATTCCTGACGATCAAATTGAAGAACTTATGCAGCCTTTTGTGCGTGGCAATGAAGCCAGAACAGTCCAAGGCAGTGGTTTAGGTCTCGCCATTGTGAAACGCATTGTCGATATTCACCAAGGTCAGCTCAGCATTCATAATCGGGAACAAGGCGGACTTGAAGCAATTATTTCGCTACCTCTTCATCACAATCAAGATGTTGAAATTTCCAGCAACAATCCACTCGAAAAATTAAAGCAAACCTTGGTTGAGCATTTTTAAACTTTGTACAATAGTTGATCAAACGATTTTGTTCAACTATTCAACAATTTAATTTTACCAAATATATTTCAACCACTTACAAATCATCAGAATCCCTTATACCCACATTTTTTCAAAAAATTAGACCTTAGCCTAACAGGTATGCACAATGTCGTTCTTGATCGGTACAATCGGTGCCAGATCCAGAATATTAACGAGAGTAAACCATGTCTTTAGATCGTATCCGTTTAGCTTCACTTCACGATAAAGTCATCAGTGCAGAAGAAGCGTCTGCTTTTATTGAAGATGGCATGACTGTAGGTATGAGTGGCTTCACTCGTGCTGGCGAAGCGAAAGCTGTACCTTTGGCATTGGTTAAACGTGCACACACAAATCCTTTAAAAATCACATTAATTACTGGTGCTTCTTTAGGTAATGACCTAGACAAGCAATTGACTGAAGCGGGTGTATTGGCACGTCGTTTACCGTTCCAAGTGGACAACACGTTACGTAAAGCAATCAACAATGGCGAAGTGATGTTCATTGACCAACACTTGTCTGAAACTGTTGAGCAAATGCGTAACCTTCAGTTGAAAAAGCCAGATGTAGCGATCATTGAAGCGGTTGCAATTACTGAAGATGGCGGCATCATTCCAACAACGTCGGTAGGTAACTCTGCAAGCTTCGCAATTTTCGCAGAAAAAGTGATTGTTGAAATCAATACCAACTTAAGCCCTGCATTTGAAGGCTTACACGATATTTACATCCCAACTTACCGTCCAACACGTCAACCGATTCCATTGACTCAAGTGGATGAGCGTATTGGTACGCACGCGATCAATATCGATCCTGCAAAAATCGTAGGTATCGTCATCAACAATGACTTGCACGACTCTCCATCAACAGTAACTGCACCAGATGATGAAACTCAAGGCATTGCAGACCACTTAATCGCATTCTTTGAAAAAGAAGTAGCTGAAGAGCGTCTACCGAAGAACTTAGGCCCATTACAAGCAGGGATTGGTTCAATTGCCAATGCTGTACTTACAGGCCTTAAAGATTCAAACTTCGAAGACCTCGTCATGTACTCAGAAGTACTTCAAGATTGTACGTTTGAATTGATTGATGCAGGTAAAATGAAGTTTGCTTCAGGTTCATCAATTACCCTTTCAGCTAAATACGGCGAGAAAGTATTTAATAACCTTGAAGCCTACAAAGATAAACTGGTTTTACGTCCGCAAGAAATTTCGAACCACCCTGAATTGGTTCGTCGTTTAGGTATTATTGGCATCAACACAGCGCTTGAATTTGACATTTACGGTAACGTGAACTCAACTCACGTTTGTGGTACGAAAATGATGAACGGTATTGGTGGTTCAGGTGACTTCGCACGTAATGCTCACCTTGCAATCTTCGTAACCAAATCAATTGCAAAAGGTGGCGACATTTCTTCAATCGTACCGTTTGCGTCGCACATCGACCATGCTGAACACGACGTTGACATCCTTGTGACTGAACAAGGTTTGGCAGATCTTCGCGGTCTAGCACCACGTGAACGTGCCCGTGCGATTATCGACAACTGTGCGCACCCACTGTATCGTGATGCATTAAATGACTACTTCGATCGTTCATGTGCAAAAGGTGGTCATACACCTCACCTTCTTCGTGAAGCGTTGTCTTGGCATTCTAACTTTGAAGAAACAGGCCACATGCTTCCTGTTCAAGCAGAAGCAAAATCTGCTTAATTTAAAGTTTAAGAAAAGCGCCCTCTTGGGCGTTTTTTTATGGCTGATGAAAAGTGTAAGAAAACACTTATCAAAATAAAAAAACTCAATTAATCTAAAGGCATCCAAAAAATAAAAATGCCAAGCTCATGTTCATTATTCGCCCCTATCTCGAAACAGATTTAGAAGATGTCATTGCACTTTGGGAGGTATGCGACCTCACTCGCCCTTGGAACAACCCTGAAATTGATATTTTTAGAAAAACCGCACAAAAAGATGGTTTATTTTTATTGGCTGTTAAAGATGAACAACTCATCGCCACATTGATGGGTGGTTATGATGGCCATCGCGGCTGGATTAATTATTTGGCAGTACATCCACACTTTCAACGCAATGGGGTCGCAACCGCACTCATAAAGCAGCTCGAGAAGCGCCTGATTGCGTTAGGTTGCCCTAAACTACAACTGCTTGTACGTAAAGAAAACATCGACGTGCAAAGCTTCTATGAGCAACTGGGCTATGAGGAAATCGAAGTCGTATGCTTTGGTAAACGTCTGATTGCCGATTAAGCTCAGACACTCAATGCGCCGATACAGGTAAACGACCCAATCTTAAAAAAATTGGAAATTTAAGCGCAAAGACTTGGTTCGCGTGATCATCCAACGCAAAGAATGCTTTGAACTCATATAAGGGGTCATCTGAATTTTTCGCTCGATAATGTTTCAGTGCAGACCATGTATTTAAATAATCCAACAATTGAGCAGCAGACCATTGAAATGACATCGACAATTCAGGCGTCGCTATTTCCTCAAAGGGAAAAGGAATGGTTTGATAGGCCTCGTCGATATAACGTCGTTCGGCATCCCAATAGCCTTTCAAAGTCTTAAAATAAAGTCGCTCAATACAACCCTGTAACTCAGGTTGCTGCAGCTGAATTAAACCATAGCCAATGACCGCCAAAATGCCTTCAGGTCGTAAAGTCCGCCGCACTTCTGCATAAAAGCGATCAAAGTTAAACCAATGAATGGCTTGAGCCACCGTGATTAAATCAAAACTCTGCTCGGCAAAACTAGTGTGCTCTGCAGACTGAACTTGATAACTGACATTTTCAAAATAAGGTGCATGCTGTAACTGATGAGCACTGATATCTGTCGCCACCACGGCATCAAAATGCGGCGCCAACAATTGAGTCAATTGCCCCGAGCCTGCGCCACAATCCCATGCAAATTGAGGAGTCGCCACATGCTTGAGTATTTCTTGAATCAAACTCGCTGGATAACTCGGCCGTGCGAGTTGATAAAGCTGACTTCCCGATGAAAAGCGGTCTTTCATAAGCTATTCTCAGTCTTATTTTTGACTCAAAATTAGCACATTCTTCAAGAGCCAAAGCATGATGTTGTCCAACAACCTTATACAATCCTACTTTTCATGAGACAAAAAAAAGCCCCAAACATTGTTTGAGACTTTTTTAAATATGGTGGCGAGACCCAGGATCGAACTGGGGACACACGGATTTTCAATCCGTTGCTCTACCTACTGAGCTATCACGCCGATGCCGTGTATTAAGCCGTATCTCGGATGAATAGTCAATAAAAATCATCACTTTTTTATTTGATCGGATAAATTTCAGGCAAAAAAAATCCCTGATGGGATCAGGGATTGAAATCTTTAAATAAGATTTTGAATATGGTGGCGAGACCCAGGATCGAACTGGGGACACACGGATTTTCAATCCGTTGCTCTACCTACTGAGCTATCACGCCGATGTCGCGTATTAAACAGTTTAAGCCGCGCAGCGTCAAGTCCGTTTTCAAAAAAATCATTTGAGTGTTTACTTTTACAGCAAACCCAACACCCTTCGTACATTTTTTGAGTCATTCTTTGCACTTAAAGCACGTCACCATCCCTATTCATGAAAAAAAGCAGCCCAAAGACTGCTTTAAAAAAGCTTAAATTTTACCAATGTGCTCTAAGCAACGGTGAATCGCACCACAGCCCGGCTCGAACACTTTCACACCTTTGGATTCTTCCATACGACAGACTTCTTCAACCAGTCGCTCCGCAACCCCTCGTCCACGGTTTGCAGGATGTACTACGATGTATTCTAAGGTTTTATTTTCACCCTGCCCATTACACCAAATGGCACCAATGACTTTAGTATTAAATTCTGCGGTGTAAAGTAAGGTATACTGAGCTAGATTTTGCTCAAGTTGTTCTACGGCATCATGCCCATCGCCAAATTCAGGACTGGTGTCGTACAGTCGCTCTAGCTGGCTGCGCAACTCTTCTTTTTCCAGTGAAGTATAAGCGTGTACGGTAATAGGCATTGATAAACCCTCCTGAGCAATCTAATATGCGGTGACTTCGTTACGGCGAAACATTTTACATCAATTATTTGACGTCTTTGAGGAACGTGTCTATGACAGAACGTATCAGTGAAGTGGTAAGAAATACCAACGAAACCAAAATTCGAGTTCGTGTAAACCTCGATGGTACGGGTCAAGGCACGCTCAACACAGGTATTCCCTTTTTAGATCATATGATTGATCAAATCAAGCGACATGGCTTATTTGATATTGATATTGAATGTGATGGCGACTTGGAAATTGATGATCACCACACGGTTGAAGACTGTGGTATCACGCTTGGGCAGGCTTTTGCCAAAGCTTTAGGTGACAAAAAAGGTTTACGTCGTTATGGTCATTTTTATGCACCGTTAGATGAATCTTTAAGCCGTGCTGTGGTGGACTTATCAGGCCGTCCGGGTTTATTTATGGATATTCCATTTACCCGCGCCATGATTGGTCGTTTTGATGTGGATCTCTTCTCTGAGTTTTTCCAAGGCTTTGTGAACCATGCACTCATGACAGTACACATTGATAACCTCAAAGGTAAAAATAGTCACCACCAAATTGAAAGTGTGTTCAAAGCATTTGCGCGTGCACTTCGTATGGCCTGTGAAATTGACCCACGTGCAACCAACACCATTGCTTCAACCAAAGGTAGTTTGTAATGACCCGTATTGCCCTTCTTGACTATGGTATGGGTAACCTACACTCAGCAGCAAAAGCGCTTGAGCATGTTGGTGCAACGGTCGATGTGACCAATGATCCCAAGCTAGTGGCTCAAGCTGATAAAATTGTGTTCCCTGGCGTAGGTGCTATGCGTGACTGTATGCAAGGAATGCATGAAGCAGGGATTGATGAAGTCGTTCGTCATGCAGCATTTAATAAGCCTGTATTAGCGATTTGTGTGGGTATGCAAGCGCTGATGCAATGCTCTGAAGAAAATGGCGGAGTCGATGCTCTCGGTATTTTTGAAGGCAGCGTGAAACGCTTTCCTGATATAGACGGCTTGAAAGTCCCACATATGGGTTGGAACCAAGTTCATCAAGCCGATCCGAATCATCCAATGTGGAAAGACATTGAACAAGATGCACGTTTTTACTTCGTGCACAGCTTTTATGTTGAACCGAAGAACTCTGGTATTGTGGCTGCGACCTGTGACTACGGTTTAGAGTTCTGCACGGCCATTCACCAAGAAAATTTGTTTGCGACACAGTTTCACCCTGAAAAAAGTCATACCGCAGGTTTGCAACTGCTGAAAAACTTTGTGGAATGGAAAATTTAATTCATTCCAGCTTCTGTTTGATTGAAAAAGCTCAACTTCGGTTGGGCTTTTGTTTATCCAAAATTGATGCACCTAGACTCAAAATAAATCAGAAACAGCTTAAGTAAATGAGGCGTGTGCCTCACTCCTATACATCTGAAGATATAAAATCTTTGCTTTACAGCACGCTACTACACTCAAGATGACTACGATGCCTTTTCATTGTCACCAAATTTGATTATGATTTGCCTGCTTTTTAGACATTTTTATTTATAAAAAACTTAATTTACAACGATAAGGTAAGTCACTATGACTCAATATGCACAAGAATCTGCGCTGAATGCCGCAGGTCGTTTCGGACGTTTTTCATACCTAGCATGGAACTGTCTACTTGCCATTGTAGCGTCAATTATTCTTGGTATTTTCATCGCCATCTTTCCTAATACATTCGTGAACTTGGAAACAGGCAACTTCGGTGGCGGCATGATTTTTATCATCCTGATCTATGTTGCGCTGATGTACTTCACGTTTGTATTTACTATTCGTCGCCTACATGACCGCAACCATACGGGATGGTTATCACTGTTGATGCTGGTGCCTCTTGCCAACGTGATCCTAATGCTTTACCTGATTTTCGCACCAGGTGATGATCGTAGCAACAGCTATGGCTCACCACGCCCAACGGCAGGCTGGGAAGCCGTTTTGGCATGGATTTACATCCTGATTTTCGTTTTAGCAATTATCGGCGGTATTGCGGCTGGTTTTATGTCCTAAAATCACCCATGCAAAACAGCCTACCTAGGTCGGCTGTTTTGCTAAATCAACGCAAAAGCTTTAGGCTTAAGCAACAGTTGCATAGTCAAAGCATGATGGATTCTTCTTTTCAACACATCCTTCCCAGCAAAGTCGAAATTCAAGAATTTCCTCGTTTTCAAAATTTGCCAAAACAAGCAATTCATATCATTCAAAACTTAGAACAGTGCGAAGCAATCCGCGCTGAACTAAAACAGGTTTCCATCTTCGGTTTTGACAGCGAGTCCAAACCGACCTTTCAAGTGGGAGAAGTCTCCACGGGTCCGCATTTAATTCAACTAGCCAGCGTCGAGCAGGCTTATTTGTTTCAAATGAGTCCACCCATTTGGAGCTTCCTTGCACCATTTTTGGCGAATCCAGACCAGCTCAAAGTGGGCTTTGGTTTAAAAAATGATGCCCATCTATTCCGCAAAAAGGGTTTTGAACTCAAGGGTGTGGTTGAGCTGTCAAAATGCTTTGCCAGCTTTGGTTTGACCAACCCTGTCGGCATTAAAAATGCCATCGCCCTGCTGTTTCAACTCAACTTCCCCAAAAGCAAAAAAGTCAGCACTTCAAATTGGGCAAGGAAAATACTCACGCCTGAACAAGTTGACTATGCCGCTGCGGATGCCTATGCGGCGCTGTTGGTTTTTGAAGAATTGCGGCGTTTAGAGCAACTCCCAAAAGATATTTCCAAAGAATTAGAAAAAACAACAAAACCTTGTCGTCATGAAAAGCTGTAACAGATGCTTAGAAAATTGCCAATACTTTGCTAAGATGACGGACATTGATTTTATTTAAGATTTGGCTAGGAGCGAAAGCATGCTGATCATCCCTGCAATTGACCTGAAAGATGGCAAATGTGTTCGTTTAAAACAAGGTCGTATGGAAGACGATACGGTTTTTTCTGATGATCCTGTTGCAACTGCACAGCACTGGGTAAATGAAGGCGCGCGTCGCTTACATTTGGTCGATTTAAATGGTGCTTTCGCTGGTACGCCAATTCATAAACCTGTGGTTGAAGCCATTACTCGCGCACAACCTGAACTGCCAATTCAAATTGGCGGCGGTATTCGCTCACTAGAAACCATTGAACACTACTTAGAAGCGGGTGTGTCTTTTGTCATTATTGGCACCAAAGCCGTTCAAGACCCTGAGTTTGTTGAAGAAGCATGTAAGAAATTTGCAGGTCATATCATTGTCGGTATCGATGCCATGAATGGCATGGTGGCCACCGATGGTTGGGCCAATGTGACCGATGTGAAAGCAACCGATTTGGCCAAACGTTTTGCCGATGCGGGCGTATCGAGCATTGTCTATACCGACATTGCGCGTGACGGGATGATGCAAGGTGTGAACGTTGAGCAAACTGTTCAACTGGCACAATACTCTGGTCTACCTGTGATTGCATCAGGTGGTGTGACCAACCTTGATGACGTACGTAACCTCAAAGGTCAACCTGGTATTTTGGGTGCAATTACCGGTCGTGCGATTTATGAAGGCAGTTTAAACCTACGTGAAGCACAATTGCTGTTAGATGAACAATCGCTCTAATTGTAGAATTTAAAAAAGAGGTCTTTTGACCTCTTTTTTATGCGCTAAATATCAGTTTTTAAGATCTGCTTCTTAATAAATTGCATTACGAATAAACTTTAACGGTACAGTTCCACGGTTGATATATTGGTATTCGATGGCACTCGAAAACACAATCGACTCACCTACACCTAAGACTTTCATGTCACCCGCCAAATCCAAAGTTAACTCCCCCTCCATCACATAGAGCATCTCACGCCAACCGACTGGGTCAGGTTCTGCACTATAGTGCTCATTTGGGGCAAGTACCCATGTCCACAGTTCAACTTTTTGTGTTGCCGCCGCCGAGGCCATTAATTTTGCTTCACTGTGTGCTTGTGTGCCCTGCCAAGCCAAAACATTGACCACCGCTTGCCCTTGCTGTTCAGGCGCGGCAATAATCTGTACAAAATCGACCTCAAGCACATCGGCAATCAAGCTGAGTTTCGCCAAACTAATATTGTCCTGCCCTGATTCAACCCCAGCCACCATGCGACGGCTTAAGCCAGCCAAATCCGCTAGTTGTTGCTGGCTCAGGCCTTTTAAGCTTCGATAATGACGCACATTTTGACTGACGTGTTGTAGTACTGCAGGAGACTTCATAAAGTTCAATCAAAAAAATATTGAGCAATATATTGCACACAAAAACAAAGCATGACAAGCTATGTGCAATATATTGCACACCAGTTCTTTTATGTTGAATACTCAGCTCGGTTCTAAAGCGCCTGTCATTGCGCTGATTCTAATTACCTTTATTTGGGGCGGTACCTTCTTGGCCGTGAAATATGCCTTAAATTTCAGCTCACCCATGTTCTTTGTGGGTTGTCGTTTCGCCTGCGCCGCGACAATTATTGGCTTATTTTCCTATCAGCATTTAAAGCACATTACCCGACAGGACTTGTGGGCAGGTGCACTCATTGGCTGTATGGTCACTATTGGCTATGGCACACAAACAGTCGGACTACAAACAGTCAGTAGCAGTGAATCTGCCTTTTTAACCGCACTGTATGTGCCTTTGGTACCTGTATTGTTGTGGCTGATCTTTCGTAAAGTGCCCCATTTTATGATTTGGATCGGAGCGCTCTGTGCGTTTATTGGCTTAGTCTTACTCACAGGCAATAGTCTGAATTCAATTTCACTGAATTTTGGCCAGACCTTAACCCTACTCGGTGCAATCGCTATAGCGATTGAAATTATCCTGATTGGTTATTTTGCTCCAACAGTCGATATTGGTCGAGTGACAGTGATTCAACTGGCAGTTGCCTCTGTGCTCGCCTTTGCAGCCATGCCATTGGCAGGTGAACACCACATTCCAGACTTTTCATGGCCTTTACTGAGTATCGCACTCGGCTTGGGTCTTGCCAGTGCCGTGATTCAATATGTAATGAATTGGGCACAGCGCTCAGTCAATCCATCTCAAGCGGCAATTATTTATGCAGGAGAGCCTGTATGGGCAGCACTATTTGGACGCCTTGCAGGAGAACGCTTAGCACCACTGGCTTTGTTGGGTGGGCTTTTGGTGGTGTTTGGCATTATGATCAGTGAATGGAAACCAAAATTGCTGAAATCGAAAAAGAACGTCGAACAACTTTAGCCTATCTCCGAAACGCAAAAACTGCTGAATCGAGTGATCAATGGCCATCGATTCAGCAGCTCAGTCAGGTGGTTAGAATGACACCATCTTGCCCGGATTAATCATTGCTCCGAGTCCATACATGCTTTTGGCTATTGGAATGACCAACGGCGCCAGTGCACGGCCAAAAGGAATGTTCTGATGTTGAATACGGGTTAACCTATTTTTATTGATACATCGGTTGATTGTCGTTTAAACGAATAATGCCTTTAATGGCGCGATACACAATCCACATCCACGACAACCCAATCACAGACACGCAGAAGGTTGAAGCACCGAGTGCGACACCTGCGAAAGCGGTGGCATTTTCACCTGTAAAGAATAAGAAAATAAATGGCACAAAGGCAATCACGTTCCAAATCAAATACCACCAAAAGGTGCGAATCTGCCAAGTAAAATGGCTCTCAAAAATGGAACCACGCACAGCACCACGCTTCACATAATTAATCACTAAAGCAATAATGGCTAAAATCCCTGCGGAAAAAATCGCAACGATATACAAAATATAAAGAATAAAAGTCAGACTACGATTCGGATCTTGATCGACTGAATAATTCATATTGTCCCTCATGAAGTGGGCTTGAACTTTAAATAGGCAAACTATTAAAAGGAGAAATAAGCCATAAAATTAAAAGAATATTGAATAGAATTGTACAAAAGTAAATCTTTCTAAACGGTTGTTTTTGTGTTTTATGTCGTAGCTTTTGCTGCGCTAACCATGCTGCAGGCCATCCCCCTAAAAATGAAAGGAGATGTAATGTATTTTCAGGTACACGGCGCTGCCCATTTTGTGCAGCCTCTTTGTCTTGTGCATAGAACCAATAACTGGCCGCATTCATCACACTAATCAACAGCAGCACTAATCCACTCAAACGCCCCAGCAATACCAATAGTGCCAAAAACACGATGTATGCCACCGACGCAATTTGCATTGGACTCCAGCGTTGTGGTTCGGTCTTTTTCGGGGAGGCTTTTTGGGTACGACTCTTTTGGGTTTGTGATGCTTTTAAATAACTAACTTGCTGTGCACGATAACGCCCTTGCGCATCCACAAGCACGTTGTATTCCAACGCACAGCCTAAAATAGGACGAGGACCTTGCCGAGCAAAGTCCTTGATATGTAAAAACACGCGATCTTTGCTGTCATCGTTGGGCTGAATAAAGCCATAGCCTTTTTCATCAAACCATTCAACGAGTCGTCCTTGGTCACGCATTTTTCTTTCCTATTTAAGCAGTTACAAATTTTAGGCGGTCAATCACCATATTACGCATTTCGGCAGGATTTTTCTGCAAAATGTCATCCCCCGTACGGCCTTGTTCTGCATTTTTTTGTGCCACTTGTAAACGCATCATCCAAAAACGTGCAGCGGCCATTGCGAGATACAACTCTAGGCAAGATTTTTCATCGGCAGTCAAAGGACGAATGCTTTCATAGGCATTTAAAAATGCGATGGCTTTGTCTTCATTTAAATGCACACTTGGGTATTCAGTACAGAAGTCATTCAGCGTAATCGCAATATCAAACAAGAACTCATCTTTATTCAGTTCATAAAAGTCTAAAATGCCTTTGAGCTGATTGCCCTCAAATAAAGTATTGTCACGGAATAAATCCGAGTGGATAAAGCCCTTTGGACGATTCGGATAAACCGCCGATAATGCGTCATATAACCCCAATAACTTATTGAGTAGTGCTTGATCCGCCTCACTTAATGTCAGTTTCATTTGTAACGCTACAGCGAGCCAGTAATCATGGTCACGGTATTCTGCACGCTCCAATGGAAAATCTTGCAGTGCGACGTGCATTTGCGCTTGTGCAACCGCAATCGCCTCGGCTTGCTCAAGAGTCGCAGGCATGGGATGTTTGCCCATCATCCGTGGGGCAATTTGGGCAGGTTTATCTTTTAAACTATGAATGGCTTTGCCTGAGTGACTTAAAGGTACAGGAACCACTAAACCAGCCTGACCTAAATGCTCAAGCACAGGAACCAACTCGCCTGCGCCCTGTTCATCCATTTCTTCAAATACAGTCAATACATACTGCACAGCATTTTCACACACAATAAAATAGTTCGTATTTTGAATACCGCCTTGAATTGGGATCAGATCGATTACCTCAAGTCCATAAGGTGCTGCAAACGCCTGAACTTCCTGTAAAGTCAAAGTGGTATAAACCGACATATAAAACCTGCAAAAAAACTTACATAAGTTTGATAGAATACCCGCTCCGACTATTAAGGTGTAGCATCTAAGTCGCGAAGTTTCATAATCGGCTGTTATTTTTGGAAAAAATTATGCTAGCTAAACGTATTATTCCTTGCCTCGACGTAGACAACGGTCGTGTAGTGAAAGGTGTTCAATTCCTTGATATTCGTGATGCAGGTGACCCAGTAGAAGTAGCACGTCGATATAACGAACAAGGTGCTGATGAAATTACCTTTTTAGACATTACCGCAACTTCGAATGGTCGCGACACGACTTATCGTACGGTTGAACGTATGGCTGAAACGGTTTTTGTTCCCTTAACGGTCGGTGGTGGCGTTCGCAAAGTTGAAGATATTCGCCTCTTACTCAATGCTGGCGCGGACAAAGTCAGCATTAACTCAGCAGCGGTGTTTAACCCAGAATTTGTACAAGAAGCATCGCAACGCTTTGGCGCACAGTGTATTGTGGTTGCCATTGATGCGAAAAAAACGGGCGAGAACAAATGGGAAATTTTTACCCATGGCGGCCGTAAACCAACGGGTATTGATGCAATTGAATGGTCCGTGAAAATGGCTGACTTTGGTGCGGGTGAACTGCTCATTACTTCGATGGATGCCGATGGTACCAAAGCAGGTTATGACCTCGAGCTGATGCGTCAAATCAATGACCGCGTCACCATTCCAACCATTGCTTCGGGCGGTGTCGGTAACTTACAACACTTGGCCGATGGTATTTTAAAAGGTGGCGCAGACGCTGTACTGGCTGCTTCTATCTTCCACTTTGGACAACACACCATTCCTGAAGCGAAAAAATACCTTGCAGATCAAGGCATCGAAATGCGTCTATAAACAGACCATAACCGTAAAACCTATGAAAAGAGTGCTTTCGAGTACTCTTTTTATCATTTTAAAGATGAGAAAAAATGTATCACTTAGAACTAATCTTATTTATTTGTGGTCTATTGATCTGTTTTGTTTTCATCCTTTTGATGAAGAAATATGCTGACCACCCTTTCGGTATGCTGGCCGTACTGCTACTCCTTGGTTTATGCCTGTTTAGCTATATCAGCTTCTGCAAATATCAGTTTAAACACTATTATGAAAAAGCGTTGATTGCACCTGATCAAATTCGGGCTTGTGGTATTTTTACACAATGGTCGGAGGTCACCCATTATCGACGGCACAACATCAGTACTGAAAAAGTGTTTTACTTTCAGAGTGATCGACAAGGTTTTTTATTTAGCAATAGTCCGCGTGCCAGACAAAGCTTCCCTGATCTCAAAACCTTAAACATCAACGAGCATGTTTGCTTTCAGTTTTCCCCGGACTATACCGATGAAATGGATCGCTATATTTTAACGGGCTTTAAAAAGCAGGCGAATTAAATGGCTCAATTACGCTGTACTTCGGCACAGCTGAGCTAATGCTAAGTCGGACAGTACTATCACCTCTATTATGCAGCAGATATTAAAGCTTAGAATGTTCGCTGGCTCTTGACCGCAATTATGCTCTCAATTTTTGAGATAAAAAAAAGGGAGTCTTGCGACTCCCTATAAACCTAGAATAACTACAACATTGTCTTGTTAAACTGGAAAATGAAAAATGACGTACTAGTGCTCATGAGATGATTTCACCTCATCAACAGCTTTACTATAGAATGTTCAAATGACGAAATATTGACAATACATACCAATATTATTGACAAATCACGACAAAAATACCTATTCAGTTATCCTGCAACCGTTTCCGTCGTCTGCGCTGAGTTCAGTGGAATCGCTTCAGGTGCCTTAACCCATTTTGCAGGGAAGACCTGATTGACCCACTGGGTGAGCTTATCCGACACCACTTGAGGTAAAGCAATACCCAACGGATTTTGCTCTTGCAAATCCAACGAGGAAATGACCCGCGTTCCTAAAATATAATCAAACCACGGCTTGGTCACACACCAGTTGGCATCCTGATTAGAGTTCATATGATGATCATAATGCCAAGGAATCTTACGCATTGCCCAGTCTGGCTCTAAGTGCGCACGGCGGTGGATGTAGTAATAATTTCCTGCACTGTACAACACAGACAAAGTCATGCCCTTGGAGACAGGATAAAATAATGTCCCAAATACACCCGCCACGACAGCGAGTGACACGATTTCATTTTTGGTACGCCAGTTGCTCCAACCTTCAACATAACCATGATCGTGAAACGTGGTTTTCCGTACTTCTCGGTGATGCTCCCAATGCGATTTCATGCTGTCAGGCACAGGGCTATAGCGTGGCTTTCCAGCACGGTGTGTTCCATGCAAAATATATTTATGTGCAACCCACTCAAACGCATTGGCAACCACCAATCCTGCGACAAAACCCTTCCACATGGCAAATTCCTCCTATATTCAGATTGAATATAATGTGGAAACTATGCTAAATATTGACCCTAGCATTCAAATTCATTGACAAATTACGACAAGAACAATAGAGCCAATAAATGCAACATTTCAAAGACTACACAGGTTCTGTCTACGGTGGACTGGGGCATTTACTCTATGCCTATTGCCAAGCTGTGGGCTACCCCATTTCTGAACAGCTTGAAAAAGCACAGAACTTAGAACGTTTTGATTATGCACTGTGGTTAGAGTTACTGAATGATCTTGACAGCCATCTGCATATCCCTGCGCTCGGACTCGAGATTGCAAAGTATGTACAGCCCAAGCATTTAGGCATTTTGGGCTATATTGCGCTGTCCTGCGAAAATTTAGGCGAAGCGCTCACCCGTTATCATGACTTTCACCGTCTCATTTATGATGGCAGCTCGCTATATGTTGCAGTTGAAGGTGAAAATCTATGCTTTGGTTGGGTGGAGATGCCAATTGAACTGACCACACAACTCAGCAATGAAGTGGCAATGGCGCTGATCATTCAGTTTATGAAGCACTTTGTCGCCCATGATGACATCCAGCTCAGCGAGGTTCATTTTACTCACCCTGCCCCGAAAAATACGGCACTGTATGAGCAGTACTTTAATTGTAAAGTTCGCTTCTCTCAAAGCCGACCTATGATGATGATTCCCCTCAGCGAATTATCCATGCCCTTTCAGCAAGGTGATCAAACCCTGCAAAAACTGCTCTTACAGCAGGCCGAAGCCTTACTGGAAAAACTTCCCAACTCCACCCACATCGACCAGCGCTTACAGCATGCGATTTTAACGGGGCTACAAAAAAACCAATATCAAATTGAACATATTGCTCGGCAACTGAATTTTTCAGTCCGACAGCTGCAACGTTACTTACAACAACAAGGCACGACCTACCAACAGCGGATGCAAGAAGTTCGACGTATTTTGGCGGAGCAATACTTAAAAGATCCACACCTCAGCTTACAGGAAATTGCACTGTTGCTGAGTTACTCTGAACAAAGTGCTTTTCAACGTGCCTTTAAACACTGGACACAAGTCACACCTCAGCAGTGGCGTATTCAGCATTTTCACTAAAATCTGACCTGTTTAATCCACGTCATCAGGATGTCATGCTTTTTTTGTTAAATTGATTGAAAAACGAGTATTTTCTCGTTAGATATAAAGTTCTATGCGAATAAAACATCAATAACTACAAAAAGCGCATTATGAATAAATATCTTGCTGAATTCATCGGAACGTTTTGGTTGGTCTTCGGAGGCTGTGGCAGTGCCATTTTTGCAGCAGCTTTTCCCGAGTTGCGCATCGGCTTTCTTGGCGTTGCACTTGCCTTTGGTTTAACCGTTTTAACGGGTGCCTTTGCACTTAGACATATCTCTGGCGAGGATTAATTTTTTCTCTCCCCATTAATAACAAAGCCTACAATCTGTAGGGTTTGTTATTGTTCCACATGGAACATAGATAGACTTATGTTATAAAAATGGATTGTCAATTTCATCCGACTGCGGACGTTCAATTTTCTCAGGAAGCTGAGCTTCACTTTCAAGCTGTTGCACAATGGCATTCAGATACGCCTGCAATGCTTTGGCCGCAGCTAGGCCAGCTTGGTCTTTGGTGAGTTGTAAATTGCCATAAATACTGACGCAGTCTGTGTCATTTTCAAGGGTCAAATCATGAATGGCATGAGACTCGTTGCCTTGTACAAAAGGTTTAAACATTTTATTTTTACTCGTATTTATTTTTCAGGCATTGGGCACTGCAGTCGAATGTCTATACATCCAACTGCCTAGAACTTTAACGTAACAGCTGCAAAATATATTGCAATAAGACGTCGACTAATTGTTTAACAATCGCATCTTGATCCGCCGCACCAATACCCGTGCCCTTTGTGACGGTGCTACCACTACTCGACTGAGTAGAGCCCGATTTAAAGTTTTTTTGTAAGGCTTTGAGCTGCTCGGATGAAACCTCCTCAGCACACTGACTTTCCGCATCCCAATGTGAGTATTGAATTGCGCTATTGGCTTTTACCGCAGTTGCTGTCAACGGTAGTTTATAGGTGTTACGTTTTTGCTCTTCTGTCAGTTGCGGAAATAAATTCACACCCAACTGCTCTTCCAAATAGCAGACACTGACAATTTTTACCTGCTGTGAATTATCATTCGGTGCGTAATAAGCGCCAATTGCACCCGTTTTTGGCATATAGATCGCTTTGTAAACCGCACTCGGAACAATCACTCCCTGACCAATGGTCTTGAGCTTTTTGCCGTGAAACACTGGCCCAGTCACCACAAAAACATCTAGCTTTTGCTTGGTCACAAGCGCCCGTGTGGCTTCTTCCAATTCACGCCACACTTGCTGATTATTTTTAGGGGCCTGTGGCACCATGTTGGCCAAAGAAAAACTGTCGAATTGTGCGGCTTTATTGGGCATATCAGCATTCGGTGCCATATGTCCACGGTCATAGCCTGAACCACGGTAGTCCGACAATGTCGCTCGATGTTCGGTTGCAACATTATTTTCTTCGTGAAAACTATCTTCACGTGGAATTTTTTGGCTCAAGCGCTGCGGCGTCAGGGCCTCTGCAACCCAGAGAGGTGTTTTCGAAACGCCCGAATACATCACATTAAAACCGTTAAAGCACAGTGCATAGCTGTGTTTACTTAAACTTTCTTTGAGTAAATAAGGCGGAATTTCCCGATAAAATTGTTCTAAACAGGCTGAATTTGAGCTTGGGCTTAAAGACACGTATTGCTGAATTTTTTCTTGACCAAAGGCAATCGCAAAACTTCCCGTTGCCACCAATCCTAAAATCACTTTCAGGCCATTTTGATTAAACATGTTAAAGACTGACTTACCTGAACTACTTTTCTTCTTCGCCATCACAACTACAATAAACATCGGTTTTTCACGAGCTTAACAATCAGCGTATACGAAGTATATCGCTCGAGTTCTATTCGCATAACAATTAAACAAAACGCCATATTTAGATGATTTTGCATGTAACAAAATGTCTTTTTTGTAGAGTTTTTCTACGGCAACGTGATGCGATTGCGTATCTTTGATTGCTGTCGCTTCAAAAAATATGCCAAGGTAAAAATGAATTCAACGAAATAATACATGCAATTTACGGAGTTCTTATGCATTCTAAGATTTTAGCTTCTCTTGGTTTAATCGGCACAGTGATAAGTGCTT
Source organism: Acinetobacter sp. CAU_H_S139_7 (assembly GCF_058599305.1). Classification (NCBI taxonomy): domain Bacteria; kingdom Pseudomonadati; phylum Pseudomonadota; class Gammaproteobacteria; order Moraxellales; family Moraxellaceae; genus Acinetobacter; species Acinetobacter sp. CAU_H_S139_7. The sequence continues at coordinate 241,123 of NZ_CM178651.1, read as the reverse complement.
CAGCCTTCGCGGAGCCACCGATCCAACCGGGTGATACCTTAGAAAGTCTCTCTCAAGCCAAAGTCACTACTACGGTTAATGGTCAACCAGGTTCTATTCAAGAACTCGTAAGCTCAGGGCAAATTAAATTGCTTGATCCAAATGCAGCACCTATCAGCCCAGTAGGCCAAGGTGCACCCAATGACCAAGCAGTGACGCCAACAGCACAACAGAGTGAAGCTCCTGTTCAACAGGCCGCACCTGATACCACAGCGCAACAACAAGTCGCTGCGACTCCAACAGAGCAACATCCGCTGGCACCAAATGCAGAACTCTCAGCACAACAAGCTGAAGCGGCGTTAAATGATGCTGTCGCACCCACGGCAAATGCAGACATGAATGCTGCCCCAGCTGCTGCACCTCAATTAGATTCATCAGCAGAGGCACCCGTCAATGCGGTTGAGCCTGATTCACTGCCATCACCTGATGCTCCTGCACAGGCACTTCCTGATGCTTCAGCAGAACAGCCTGTCCAAGCGATGCCTGAGGCACCTATAAATGACCCAATGAACTAAGACTTCACTGATTTATCCTCCAAAAAAACCAGCATATATGCTGGTTTTTTATTGAGGTTTTAAATCTCGATCTGACTACCGAGCTCAACCACACGGTTTGGTGGAATCTGATAGAAGTCACTCACAGGACTGGTATTCCTTTGCATTGAGATAAAGAGCTTTTCACGCCACGGCGCCATACCATCACCCACGGTACTGATAATCCGTTCACGCGATACAAAGAAGCTGATCTGCATTAAGTTATATTCCAATTCAATCGCTTGATACACCGCTTCAAGCGCTTGAGGAATGTTCATTTCATCTTTAAAGCCATAGTACAATTCAAGACGATAAAAATGCTGATTCATGGTTTCAACATGGAAACGATCAGACTCTTCCACATAAGGAACATCTTGAATTTTAACTGTGAGAATGATGTTCTTTTGATGCAGTACTTTATTGTGCTTCATATTGTGTAACATGGCATGTGGCACAACGGTCGGCGTTCCTGTTAAAAAGACCGCCTCGCCTTCAACCCAATTGGCTTGATCACCAATACTTTGTACAAATAAATCGAGTGGCAATGTATCTTGCTGAAGCTTGGCAAAGGTTAACTCGCGACCTTGTTTCCATGTCATTAATAACATGAATGCAATACCGCCAATCAGCAATGGAACCCAACCGCCCGATAATACTTTAAGTGAGGTCGCACTCACCAAGACCAAATCTAAAACAAGGAATGGAATAATCAGCAGCACCAATTTTGGCATGCTCCATTTCCATGTATAACGAATAAATACCGCAATCAATAAGGTATCGCACAACATGGTCATGGTGACTGCTAGACCATAGGCATGCGAAAGCTGTGAGCTGGTTTGGAAGATTAAAATTAAGACAATAATCGATGCCAACAATATCCAGTTCAGTAAAGGTACATAAATCTGCCCCTGTTCCGAATCTGAAGTATGCTTCACATTTAAACGTGGTAAATAACCCAATTGAATAGCCTGACGCGCTAAAGAGAAGACGCCTGAAATTACCGCCTGTGAAGCAATAACGGCGGCCATAGTGGCCAAGAAGATCATTGGGTACAAGCCCCACTCTGGCACCAACAGGTAAAATGGATTTTCAATCGCAGTCGGATCACGCAGCAGCAATGCACCTTGTCCTGCATAATTGAGCAGTAAACACGGCAAAACCACAATAAACCAAGCCAAACGAATCGGCACAGGACCAAAATGTCCCATATCTGCGTACAGGGCTTCGCCACCTGTGACGGTCAACACTACCGCACCCATAATGAAAAAGGCCATTAAAGGGTTGGTCACGATAAACTGAAATGCCCAATGTGGGCTCAGCATGCCCAAAACCAAAGGTGTTTGAATAATGCTCGAAATCCCAAGAATACCCAGAGAGAAGAACCACAATAAGGTCAGTGGACCAAAGAACTTACCGACAAAGGCCGTCCCATACTTTTGCATGACAAATACAGCAATGACGATGCTAATTGCAATCGGCACAATATAAGGGTCAAGTGCATCGGTTGCGATGGATAAGCCTTCTACGGCAGATAAGACTGAAATGGCTGGGGTGATGATCCCATCCCCAAAAAATAGTGACGCCCCAATAAAGCCAATCGAAATTAACAGTAATTTTTTCCGATGGCTAAAATTGGTATTGCGCAAATTGAGTGCAAGCAAAGCCATAATCCCACCTTCACCATTGTTATCTGCACGCATGACAATTGCAGAATATTTAATGGTAATAACCATGGTCATGGTCCAGAAGATAATGGACAAAATACCCAATACGTTTGCAGGGGTGATGCCCAAGCCATGTGCAGCGTGGAAGGATTCTTTCAATGCATAGAGTGGACTGGTTCCAATATCCCCAAACACGACCCCTAATGCTGCCAAGGTCATCGCAGGCAAGGCGGCTTTTTTTGCAGTACTTTGCATAAGCTTGTCTTCAATTATCGACACTATTTTTGCGAATCATATCATTGAGCTAAAACTTTTGCTCGAATTCAATTGTTTCACCTTGTCGATGGCTATGTTTTTCGATATTATCCTCCGCCATGGTGAAGTGTCCGAGTGGCTGAAGGAGCACGCCTGGAAAGTGTGTAAACGTTTATAGCGTTTCGAGGGTTCGAATCCCTCTTTCACCGCCAAATTAGCTTCCTATGGCATCTCATAGGATCTTAAAAGACTTAAATCTTAATGGTTTAAGTCTTTTTTATATCTAATACTATCTAACAACATCTATTGAAATCCTATACCTATTGGGGGTATAAATGGGGGTAAGTATTTATACCCCTATTTTTATACCCCCAAATACTCCATAGGACATGCTGTCATGCTTACAGATGTAAAAATAAGAAATATAAAACCATCAGAAAAAAAAGCCAGATACTCTGACGAAAAAGGCATGTATTTAGAAGTCACACCCTCAGGTGGCATGTATTGGCGAATGAAATTCCGTTTTAATAGCAAAGAGAACATTTTTAGTATTGGGACCTATCCTGAAATTACACTCGCTCAGGCTCGCCGTACTAGAGATGAAGCACGATTAAAACTTAAAGATGGGATTAATCCCAATGAAGATAAAAAACAGAAGAAACAACAAATCGATGAAAATATTCTTTTCAAAGCTCTTGCTATGGAATGGATGGAAGATCGTAAGGCCGTCATTAAAGAAGGAACATATTTACGTGACTTGTCTGTATTTGAAAAAGACCTGTTCCCTGCTTTAGGTAATATACCTATTGATCAGATTAAAGGAAAAGATGTCCTTGCTTGTGCTAAGCAAATTGAAGCACGTGGTGCTCAGGAGATGGCTAAACGCTCTATTCCTTTAGCTGGGCGTATTTTTCGTTATGCGATCCGTAAAGGACTCATTGAGAATGACCCTACACCCCACCTTCAAGAAGCTCTCAAGCCACGTAAAGTAAAACATATGGCTCGCCTAGATGTTTCTGAGTTTCCGCCTTTCTTAGAACGGATGGATCGTTATCACGGCAATATCTTGGTTAAGACAGCTTTACAGTTTATGACTCTAACATTTGTAAGAACTGCCGAGCTCATTAACATGGAATGGAATGAGATTGATTTTGATAATCATTTATGGAGGATTCCAGCTTATAAGATGAAAATGGCGTTACCACATATTGTTCCTTTATCTAGGCAGGCTATTGAATTACTCGAAGGGTTACAGCCCATTACTGGTAATAAGCAATTTGTTTTTTATAACCACAGTACAGCTAAGCCTTTGAGCAACAATGCTCTGTTAAGTGCGATTCGCACCATGGGATATACGGGAAGAATGACTGGTCATGGCTTCCGTGGACTTGCATCTACTACACTACATGAGCAAGGCTATATGCATGATGCAATTGAAATACAGCTAGCACATACTGTCGGAAATGCCGTCTCTCAAGCCTACAACCATGCACAACATTTAGAATATAGAACTAAGATGATGCAGGAATGGTCAGACTTTATTGATAGTTTGAGAAACAAAATAGTGCCTTTTCCAAAACGAACATATGGTTAAGGACTTCCTCTCAACTAAGTGAATAAACTTTACTAACTTTCATTTGAAAAAACTTTCTCTACAGAGCACCCCAAACGAAAAAAGTTAAGACAGTTTAAAAAAAACAATAATTCAGTGGAAAAGATTTATTGATAAAGAATTTTAATTTTCATCCCTTAAGCTTAAATATTCTTTGTTTATTTATTTTTAAATATTACAATCAATAACTTAAAATATAAAACCTGAGAACTCCATGAGAACAAATATTTTTAAAACTTCAGTAATTCTTTTTTCTCTAGTTTCTTTAACGGCCTGCTCTAAACCAAGTAATCAATCATCGAATCAAGTTGAGGCTTCCTCAGCTACTGTTGTTGAAGAGTCTGCGGCTTCTGAAACCATCCACCCCGTATCAGAACCTATGGAGAATCAAAAAGTAAAAAGTGAAGACGCTACTAAACAAGCATTAGCGTCATACAAAAAAGAAAAAGAAGCTTCTAAATATAAAGATTATGCAGCTGCTGTAATTTATTCAATTGATGAACTTAAAAGTTTAGATTACGAAATTAATTCTGCTGCGGAAACTGATGACCTATTTCAAGTAACCGAAATAGAAGATTTAAGGTTTCTAAATAGTAAAGATAAATCAGCTACTTATAATGTTAAAGTTGGTGTTATTAGAGGCGGGCACGTTACCTCTTCTTGTAATGTAAAAGCTACCTACGATGATTCAATTGGTCAAATTGAATGGACAGTACCTACAGCATGTTATGACTTCTAAGTATCTGCCAAATAAAAGGGAGAGGCTTATAGCCTCTCCCTTTATTTGTTACTTAGAACAAGCCACTTTTTTTACAGAATTTATTTGGTCCACTGAGTAGTAGCCATCATATTTAATTAATTGATCAGGTGTTGTAATAGAAACACACTCCCCTTTTTTCAAAGAAGTTAAAATTTTTGTGTGTGATAATTTGAGATTAACAGCATAAATGGCCAACTGCCCTTTATCCGTTTTGATTTGAATCGATTCTTCCCCATAGTTATTCGGATTATTCTGCACTACTTTAAAAGTGGTCGTAGCGGCAAAAGCAGAAACTGAAATAAAACTTAAAAATAACACTGCTATTTTTTTCATAAAAACCCTCAAATGTATTTTATTAAATGAATATAGAAACTTACATAAATTTTGATATAAAGAAAAGAGTTCATATCATTTTATATAGTTTCAAAAACTTAAAGCATTAAAGCTATCTCAAAGGCATCTGCCCACGATTCGCCAACATATCAAAAATCAAATGACCAAAAATATGTGCCTTAGATGGATCTGAAAGCAATTGCATCATTTGCTCTCTATGCGCTTCATGACTGCCTAGAATGGCATCATCAATAGCACGAGGGAAATCACCTAGCATTGCTTGCTCACGTGTATTATTGGCAATCTGTGACATCACCCCATTGTTCTCATAGACCTTATCTGCAATCGTATTTGCGTAATTAATCATGTCTTGATCAGTCAGCTTATCCGTCACAAAGACTTCATTTAAACGATGAATAATGCTAGATAAAAAATCCTCCTTTTTATCCTTAGCAGTCGCACTACCGACATCATTACTTGGCTCTAGCTGATGCTCGTTACTATTGGCTTGTAACTCAATATCAATCTGACGTAGCTTAGATAAGCGATAGTGACTCATCTCGACATTACTTAAATCAATTTCATCATCCAAGATGATATTTTCACGTAGCATTGGTCTCAGGTTACGTGCAAACAGACTCAGCTTCTCCAGCTCTTTATCATCATAATCCACAATCTGTGACATGAACTCATAAAAGCGAGTGAAAGTGCCTAAATCCTTTTTAAAGATTTCCAGTTCATCTTTGGCCTTTTTAGCTTCAGCAAAATCCTTTTCTGCATTACCAATCAAGACAGCATCACCCGTTTGTTTACAGCGTTCCAGCATGTCTTTGGTTTTACTGTATGCAGCAATCGCTGTGTTATAGCGCTGCTGCCAACGCTCAATGGCAGGCTTACAGATATTTGCCAGTACTGCATTGGATTTATTACGGCTAAAGAATGCCGTGGCAAATTGCTCAACTTCCGACCATAAAAAGATGCCGTTGCTTTTGAGCTTGTTAAACAGTTCAAAGACCTTATCTGGATCAGTGACATCAGCCAGTTCAGCGGTTTGATAATATGGCTGAAATGCTTCTAAAATTTCATCGGGTTCATTAAAGAAATCGAGCACAAAAGTGCCTGACTCAGCTTTCCCTGGATACGTGCGGTTTAAACGCGACAAGGTTTGTACGCACTCTACCCCACCGAGTTTTTTATCCACGTACATGGCACAGAGTTTCGGCTGATCGAAACCCGTTTGGAACTTGTTAGCTACCAGCATCACCTGATAGTCATCACTGTCAAATGCCTTACGCATTTCACGCCCTTTTAAATTCGGGTTCATGTTGTGTTCAGTAAATTTCTGCCCGACCAAGGTACTGCTGTTGGGATCTGAATCGTTAAACTCAACCTCACCCGAGAATGCCACCATCGCTTGAATCGACTGATAACCTTGTTCGGTGACATATTTATCAAAGGCCAGTTTATAGCGCACGGCTTCTTTACGTGAACTGGTGACCACCATAGCTTTGGCTTGACCGCCCAATAGGCCCATCACATTCTTTTTAAAATGTTCAATGATCACTTTTACTTTTTGTGAAATATTGTGGTCATGCAAACGTACCCATTGATTGACCTTCACCTTGGCTTTTTTAGCATCCACCTCATGGTCTTTGCTTGCCAGTTTTTGCGTCAGTTTATACACCACTTTATAGTTGGTGTAGTTCTTCAGGACATCTAAAATAAAGCCTTCTTCAATCGCTTGGCGCATGGAATAGACATGATAGGCTTCAGGTTTATTCTCTGCTGACGGTGGCAATAAAGGATTTGGGCAACGTCCAAATAATTCCAAGGTTTTGGCTTTAGGTGTTGCGGTAAAGGCATAATAGCTGACATTCGGATTGGCACGACGCGCTGCCAAGGTTGCATCTAAAATATCTTCTGAAGACAGCATGACATCTTCATCACTGCTCTCAGTCATCAAGACTTCTTTGAGTTGTCGCGCCGTTGAACCGCTTTGTGATGAATGTGCTTCGTCGGCAATGACTGCGTAACGTCTTTCTTTTAATGCGGTGCTGTTTTCAATGGCTTTGAGTACAAAGGGGAACGTCTGAATGGTAACAATAATAATCGGTTGAGATTTTTCCAGTGACGTTGCCAGTTTCTCTGACTTGGAGCCATCGCCTTCTTTATTGTTTATTCGTCCCACTACGCCATCGGCATGTTCAAACTGATAAATCGTATCTTGTAGCTGGGCATCTAGGATGGTGCGATCCGTCACCACAATCACGGAATCAAACTGTTTATTACCATGTTCATCGTACAAGGTGGAAAGCTGATGCGCTGTCCATGCAATCGAATTGGATTTACCTGAACCGGCACTGTGCTGGATCAGGTATTTATGCCCTGTGCCATTATCTTTGGCATCTTGAACCAGTTTAGTCACGACATTCCACTGATGGTAACGTGGAAAGATCAGGCTTTCTTTTTTGTATTTACGCCCTTCCGCATCTTCTTTATCTTCAATATTGAGGTGAACAAAACGTCCAAGAATATTCAGCAAATTGTCAGGCGTTAAAACTTCATTCCACAAATAATCGGTTGCATAGCGAGTTTGGTCTTCAGGTGCATCATTGCCTGCACCGCCGTCATGCGTACCTTTATTAAAGGGCAAGAAAAAGGTGCTGTCGCCTGCCAGATGTGTGGTCATATAGACTTCATACTGACTCACGGCAAAATGTACCAATGCACCACGTTTAAAGGTCAGTAAGGGTTCAGGCTTATTGGTATCAGGGTCTTTAGGCAAACGCGTTTTTTTATATTGGGTAATGGCATTTTGCACAGTCTGCTTAAATTCAGATTTAAGCTCCAGCGTAGAGACAGGTAAGCCATTGATAAACAGTACCAGATCAATGCGCCATTTTTTGGCTTGCACACCGGTACTTTCTAATTCTGCTTTAGTGGCATATGGGCTATACACCAACTCAGGCACGACACGGCAAATATTCTGCTCATAACGTGCCAAGGTGTCGGCATTGAGATTATGCTCAGGTTTAAACTGACACAATTTAAAACGGGCATTACGGATTTTTAATCCATGACGTAACACGCCCAGGGTGCCGTAACTACGTGAAGCTTGATCGGTGGCATTGATGTCGGCTTTTTTGAGTTGTATCACCAAGGCATCAATAAATTTTTGTTCTGAATCGATGGGATAGTTTTGGCAAAACTTGTTCCATTCTTCAGGCTGCGTCGTTTGTACAAAGTTTAGAACGTCTGCGCGATACAGTGCATTTTCACGGTCGTAGTGTTTGGCTGTACCCAATACCCAACCGTTGAATTGCATGTGCTGAATCATGTCATTTTGGAAATTATTTTCCCGGGTTGCATCTAGACTCATGCGCTAAACTCCGTTTTAGCTTCATTGTTGTTATTTGGATTTTGCCAGTTGCGGACGTCGATTTTGCCAGTGACGGCTGCGGAAATAAGTGCGGTCCGGCGTTCTTGCATTAGTTGGATTGCAAAGGCTGCCTTTTCTATTAATCCATTAAAACTTAGCAACTTATTATAAATAAATTTTGTTATCTCTTTTTGTTCTTCAATCGGTGGTGTTAGAAAACCAATGTTATTTAATCCTCCTAAAGATAATGCAGGTTGAGCACTACCATTAACACCATCGTCCATTGCCCCTTCATTTTTCAGATGTCGTAATAAATTAAGTGCATAATTTATATCGCAGTTTGTCGTATCAACTGTAAGTTTTAAAGAGTTTCCAGATACAACTGCTCTTTTCTCCAGTTTAGGTAAAATAGCACTACTTCCATATCGCGCACCGATTTTTGCAATAATTATGTCATTTTCTCTACACTCACTTCGCTCAATAGTTGCAAAATGGCTAAAAGAAATAGTTTTAAGCATTTGAGGATCTAAGTAGCCTGTTGTCGCAAAGTTACTCTCAATAACATAAACATCCCCATTTTCAATAAAATGTTCAGATTTCAAGTTGCTCCCGAAAGGTCCATCTACAAAAGCATTACTTTCCTTAGATTTAATATATTTAAGCCTACTGACCATCCAATGCTCAGGCACTTGCCCTAACCATTCCACACCTGAATCTTTCATTGCCACATCAGGATTCAATCCTTTGGTCACAACATGGCTAATTACCGCTTGACGTTTTTCTTTAAGCAGTTCAATCAACTGTTGTTGTTTTTCAATGAGGCTGTCAATTTTTGAGGTTTCATAGTCGAGAAATTTAAAAATTTGATTTTGCTCAGACTTAGGAGGTAATACCAATTCGATACGTTGAAACTCCTCTGGATCTAAATCCCATTGATTTACACGAATCCCTTTTGATTGTCTTAAATACTGTGCGATATAACGAGGATTTCTCAATAAATAATGCACATACTTCGGAAGAGCCCTCTTGAATAGGCTTCTTAATGGCTGATAAACAAAATAAGCTGGACTAACGATACCTTCATATTCAGATATAGCAATTGAGCCTTGCCATGCTTTCATCTTATTCATTACCAAGTCATTTGGATTAACTAATTGATACTGACCTAAATCATCCGAAGGCTTATTGTTATTATCATCACGGCTTGATTTTGGAATTACACCGTAGTCTCTATAAACAGATAAAAGCTCCTGATCAGGAAACCCTGTTCTTTTAAGTCGTATAAATAATCTACCAACAGGAACAATCTCCCAATGGCTAGGGATGTTACCTAACCAATCAACACCTGAATCTTTATATTTATCATATTTATCATATTTAGCCATTAAGAATGCACCTCTTGCAGAAGTGCCATAATTTCACGGCTCACCGCATCCAAATCCGCATCAATCTCTGCTAAATCACGTGGCGGTTCATACACATAAAAATGACGGTTAAACGGAATCTCATAACCCACTATGCCAATCTCGCCATCTTTATCATCACGCTTATCAGCATTGATCCATGCATCCGGCACATGCGGCTGAACTTCACGTTTAAAGTAAGTCTCAATTAAATCGGTGGTGTCTACATTTGGATTCAATGCAATATTTTCCGCATCACGCAAATCTCCATCCTGTACAAACTCAATCACTTTGCCGTTGTAAGTAAATTGACCATAGAGTGGGTTTTCAGCACCTTTTACGACTTTACTAATAACAGGTTCTGCTTCAGGGTTTTTCCAAGTAATGGCATCGAGGAATTGTTTTTTCTCTTTGCTGTCGAGCTTGATGTCTGTGGCTTTAAAGGCCTGCTTTAAGCTTTCATCAAACTGGTTAAAGTCGTCACTTTGCGCCGTGCCAATGTGCGCTTGTAAGGCTTGAGCCTTGTGCATCAGTTCTTTTTGGAATAACCAGATTTTACTATCCAGTACATCTTTAATGTCTTTTTCTTTCAGCTCGGGATATTCAGCTTTAATCAAGGCACGCACTTCAAGCGCAACCTCGGATAAATCACCATAGCTTTGGTCTGTGGATGCATCTGTCCATGTCGTACCAAACTGCTCATAAATGCTTTGCATCACCGCATTAAATGGCTTCGGTGCAAAACGTAAAGAAGCAATCGCCTCATCCGTAATCTGTGCCGATAAACGCAATGGACGTTCAATGGTCACGCGGCGATAACCGAATTCATAGCTGTTAAAAATTTTACTGGCAAAGGTTTTGGCAGTTTCTGTTTTTGGACTGGCAGACTGGCGACCACGATTAGACTTAACATCAGCGGGTTTATCCAGTGTACGTGCATCCATCACTTCAAAGTCACCAAAACTGCGGATAATGGTCTTGATATCATCTTCGCTCATCTCGTTACGCTTAGAGCCGAGAGACTTACGCATTTTGCTGTACAGATTACTGCCATCAATGAGCTGTACTTTACCTTTACGCTCGGTATCTTTCTTGTTACTGAGTACCCAGATATAGGTGGCAATTCCGGTGTTATAGAACATGTCATTCGGTAAAGCGATAATCGCTTCCAGCAAATCAGCTTCTAAAATATAACGACGGATTTCACTTTCACCACTGCCTGCACTACCAGTAAACAATGGTGAACCATTTAGGATAATCCCGATCCGGCTACCTTGATCATTGGCTTGATCACGATTACGCATTTTGCTAATCAGGTGCATCAAGAATAGTAAAGAACCATCCGACACACGCGGCAAGCCTGCACCAAAACGCCCATCAAAGCCTTTGACTTGATGTTCATCCTTAATCTCTTGTTCAATCTTTTTCCAGTCCACACCGAAAGGCGGATTGGACAGCATGTAATCGAATTTATCCTGTGAGAGCTGGTCATTAGATAAAGTATTGCCAAGTTTAATTCGACTCACATCCTGACCTTTAATCAACATGTCTGCTTTACAGATGGCATAAGACTCAGGGTTTAACTCCTGACCAAAAGCACGCATCACCGCATTCGGGTTGAGCTCCAGTACATATTCCATCCCTGATGATAGAAAACCACCCGTACCTGCCGTTGGATCGTATATGGTGCGAATGATGCCTTCTTTACTTAAGGCTTCATCATCTTCCATAAATACCAGTGATGTGGTTAAGCGAACAATGTCACGCGGGGTAAAGTGTTCTCCTGCTGTTTCGTTCGAACCTTCGGCAAAACGACGGATCAGTTCCTCAAACACTAAACCCATTTCATGGTTAGAAACAGCTTCAGGACTGAGATCAGTTGTGGCAAACATCTTGACGACTTTATAGAGTAAGTTTGCATCATCGAGTAAACCGACAAATTCATCGAATTTAAAATGCTCAAAAATCTCACGTGCATCTTTAGAAAAACTTTGCACATAGGTTTTGAGATTGGCTTTAATATCGGTTTGACCCATCTTGCCTAAATCCATAGGCGATGTATTAAAGAATGCCAATTCATTGGTGGCACGTAATAAGAACTTTTCTTGTGCTTCTTCAGGCAGGTTCAACAGCTGAATTCTTTCATGCTCTGCCACAACAGCTGCTTTACTTTCAGCAAGCACGCACTCTAGGCGACGTAACAAGGTGAACGGTAAAATGACACGTCCATATTGCGATTGTTTAAAGTCACCACGCAGTAAATCTGCAACCGACCAAATGAAGGCTGCAACTTGAGAAAAATTATTATTCGACATACCAGCAATTTCCAAAGCGTGAAAGCTATAGCATTTTTAAATTAGTTTGATTGTGCCTGAAATAAGCATAGATTTTCTATAGATAAAAAAAATAACGTCAGTACATGTCGTGCTGACGTTATTGATCGTTTATTCATTATGCCCTTTAGAGCTATTGAAATAAATAAGGAAATAAAACCTCAACAGCATGTGGTGATAAGCGAACTTGTAAAGGCCTTTTAGGTGGAGCAAAGATCAGGTGATCTTTCGCCATTTCACTGATGATATCCCTTAGTTTCCGTTCACTCACTTGCAACTTATCTTGTAACTCTTTACGCGTATGTGGGCCATTGTATAAAAGCGTTTTATAAATATCTTTCGCTTCCAATGGTAGTTTTTTTAATGGCTTGCCTTTACTGTCAAACAAGCCACCATTAAAGCGCAATTGGAAATAAACATTGATTCTTTCTTCCAGCTTATAAGGCTCTAAAAGACTGGTGAAGTAAGTCATTTGATCAATTGCGACATCCACAAAATATTCAGTAAAACTTACTAAACCCGCATCAGATAGGATTCCACGATCATCTTCTCCACCTTGTCGTGGTCTATCAGCAATCGATAGGTAACGATAGTACTGCTCACTCGATCGAGCAAAACCCCGAGACATTGACCATAGGCCATAACTCTTCAAACCTATCCCTCGCATAAAGCAATCGGTGAATAAACGGGTTACTCGTCCATTCCCATCTAAAAATGGATGAATCCAAGCAAGGCGATGATGCGATGCAGCCATGGCGTAGTACTTACTTAAGCCATGCAAATATTCAATTTTATAAGCACTCGCAAACCAACTCATGTAGGTAGGCACTAAATCTGGTTTTGGGGGTCTGTGCTGTCCTACAACAACATCCGTAGCCCTATATTCGCCTGGCTCAATTTCATAAAACTTAGCGTTATCGCTGGATGAAACCAAAAGCTCATCAGGAGTACATTCAGCATAGAAAGCTTTATGAATTGCTTTTATAAAATCTTGCTTCGTAACATCTTCGCGAGGATTATTCTCAAAATTAAGTTTTACTTGAACTTCAATATGACGCTTAATTTCCAAAAGCCCTTTCGATTTATGTTCGATTGAATCATCTACCAATGCAATCAATTCACTTGGCTTAGTCGGGTTACCTTCGATTTTATTACTGTAATATGAGTTCACTACTCGAAGTAAACCTTCTACCGACTCACGCATAGTGACAGGCACAGTAGCATTCAATTGCGCATCTAAACGAGCTATTTCTAATAATTTCTCTTCAAGCTCAGGTGAGTACACACGTGCTATAGGGGTAATATCCACTTTAACGACATCCACAAACAACTAGCATTAGTATAGGGTATTTGTGCCGAAATAAAAAAATATAAACTCATATATATCAAAAACATAAGTAAATTCAACAAAAATATTTGCCGCTATTTTTGCAGCTATAAAAATTATTGAGATGAGCTATATATAACAAATAAAAGGATATCAATGGACTACATGTACTTTATTTACTATTTTACAGTTTCCTACTCGGAGCAGCATAAATTACGATTTAGATCAACGCCGTCATCAATTGTCTGGTTTATTTCTGGGATATGCTTGTTTAACTGTTCAATAGCTTTATTAATAACCTCTTAGCAAGGGCTAACTGTTGCTTAATAATCGAAAGCTCACAAGGGTATAAAAATAAAAAAGAGCCTACTCAATAGGCTCTTTAATTAATTTAACGATTAATCCAAAACAATCTTTTTTAAATATCACTAAGAGTTTTTGGTTTTTCTGACGAACTTGTTGGGACTTTAAATTCGATACCCGCTTTTTTAAACAGTTTCGGGTATTCCACCAAAGCCATCGTTGAATTTTTAGCAATACCTGTGATATCACCAACCATACCTTTAGCATCAACTAAAGACATTCCTGTATTAGTTAGGCTGCTTGGATTTGCAATTAAACTGGTGCTCACCTTTTTAGCTCCTACAGCTAATTCGCGAGCAGTTAGGCTTGCTATGGCAAAATTAGTTGCAGAATTCAATAAATGTTTTTTCTGCTCAGCATTCAGTGCCGAAAGTTTAGCTACAGTTGCTTCCTCATCTTTTTGTGAAGCTTCTAAAACACTGTCTGATAATGCAACAATCTGTTTTTGAATTGCTTCTTTTTCTTTCAAGTCAGAGGTCGTTTTCAAGCTTTTCTGTTTTGCTTTTAATTCATCTGAATCCTGCTTACTTGCAAGCAATGAAGCTAAAGCCGTACGACTCTGAATAAACATTGCATTTGTTGCTTTAGCCTGCGTGAAAAAACCATTGAGGTCCATATTTGAAGAAGATACGCCAGTTACAGATTCAGATAATGATGACGAAAGATTACTCAACGATCCAAAACCCGCATAGACACCTGATGCACTTATTGAAGCAGTTGCTGCTAAAACAATCGCAATTTTTTTCATACCCTGTTACCCCTATTGTGAAGAATCGGCTTTTTGCACGATTTGATTTAAAATTTTTGGTAAAGCCTCAAACATCTGAATGTTATACATTTCATGACGATGCTGATAATCAATACCCTTCAATCCAATTTCTTGTTGCAAACCATAAGCCCCTATTTTTTCAGCCTTTTGGTTAAATCTGCGCGCCCCACTAGCCATAACTAATGTGGCATCACAATTACTTTTGTCTGCATTACATCGAATACTGTCTTGTTTCACTTCGAGCTTAAGCACTGGCTGTAAGCATTCATCTGTTGGAATATGAAAGTTAACTTTCATATCTTTTTTAAACCCTGCATTTTCAGTCATGGCGATCACTGAGTCTTTTAGTAAAGTCTGTCCTTTAAAGCCTGAACCTGTCGCATAGAATGGTCGTTTTGATTGACTGGTAAAAGCGTGATAAATCAATGGACCAAAACCATAAAATGGAATTTCACCAACTTGCTCAGTATGCAGTCCTAAACATAAGACACGAGATTGTTTTGAATCTCCCACTGGGGCAGAGCTATCAAGCAAAACGCTGTCCCCTGAACGCACAGGTAAACGATCAATGCTGTTCACTGGAAAATCTAATTGCGCATTAACTTTCGTGCCTTGGCGCTCTAAAACAGTCGCTTCCCATGTAGGAATTAAAATATTACGCCCTGCTGCTTTATCTGAATGATAAACATGGACTTTCATTCCTGTACTTAAGCGCTCTCCAGCATCATCAATAACTATGTTCTGACCACTTGAACCAGAGACTTTTAAATCAGAACGAGTAAATTGAATCCCTTTTTGAAATTGTTGGCCTAATTTCAAAAGTGCATTTTTCAATACAACTTCTTTACGAGCCTCGAGAGAAAATCCCATTCCATCTGAAATCACATCTTTGATATCATCGGTCGCATGTGCGGAGTAAATTACCCGGCCAGAACGATCAATCATTTCAGCAAAGACTTCACTATGAAAAACCTGTTGCTGAGTTATTTTTCCAATTTGTTGCTGATAAGCAATTACAGGGATGACATTTATTCGAATGAAAAATTCAGGTAATTCACGTTGGTTAATGTCTTCACTTTGCGCTAATCCAGTTTGCTCGCTAATACTTTGTGCCATCGCACTATAACGCCGATTGACTGGTGTTAAAGTAAATGAGGCTTGCTCACCCACTGCATCAGAAAAAATTTGTTCGATTAAATCTTTCGATTCGCCTTGATAAGTCAGCACATCGACCACCAAAGCTTTGGGCTTATTCATAGCCTGTCGTGTATTGTTTGAAACTTTACTAAAGTGCTTACTACTGCTCTGCATCAACACTGGTACAGCCACAGCATAATCACTGTCTGCATGCACTACACGAATCAAATCACCATCTGCTGAACTGAGCTCATCTTGTGCAGCAATCCCTTGCTTAAAGCCTTTATCTAAAACCAGATAAGATTTCCACTGATCAATCACTTGAGTTTCTATTTCAGAAACTTTAAGTTTTGATTTTAATTCTTGAGTCACTTGTTGCGTTAGCATCAACAAAGTACTTTGAAATTTCTGCTTAATTGCTGTTTTGGTTACGCTGGAATCAATCTCTGTAGCAAGTACCTGAATAGGTTGTGACAAGGTCTTACTGTCACTATATATAACCTCTCCAGATAACACATTGGTGAGTTTGAGACTTAAGGTCACTGGAAGAAAAATCTCGGCGGTAGAATCCTTCCTCACAATGTATTCACTTGCGCGTAAAACTTCTAGTGATGCAATATAAGTACGATTTTTCGTTTTTTGTGAAATAGTATCGACTATCTGTTCATTAAAACCTTGCTTTAAACTTTGTACAAAAAGTTGCTCAACTTGTTTACGAATGCTTTCATTGTCAATCGCTTGACTGAAGTCACATACAATTGAAGACCCATTCGCTTCGTATTTGCTAGGATCATTACGACAAGGTTGCTCTAGCCCAAAAATTCCTTTCGATGGGTAGATTTGAATATTCGCGTTTGCCCATGCCGAAACAAGCATCGGCATAGCTAAACATAAAGCTTTTAACTTTATTTGCATTGTGTACCACCAATACAAAGCGTAATCGTATTGCCAGCTTGTAAACGCTCAGCACTTGATAGAGTTGGATTTACTTTACGTAGTGCTTTAGCCAATTCTGCACTAACAGGTTTCTCACTCTTATAAGTCATGGTCATTTCGACCAATTTTCCATCCTGAGTGCGAATATCGATATTTTCTGCACCATCCATTTCATCTAAGGCAATGTATAAATCATCACCTAAACGAGAAGAAACATTGCCAGAAACACTTTTCACAAAAATGGTAATTTCTTTACCATACATAGTGCGATTTTTTGCATAACCCAGAATCTGTGGCCCTACTTGGCTAACGGCCAATTCGCCAAGTTTCTTAGCAACATTCGTACGACAAGAATCTGTAGTCGCACCTGTCGAAGATTCTGTACGGGTTTCACCACCCATCAAAGTTGAATCATCGACTGAATAAATTTTGAAGCTAACGGCACCATCACAGACAAATTGCCCAGTAGCACTCGAACGACCACGATCATAAATATAAGAGCTACCCGCCATAAACCAATCGGCTTTTTCTTTTCGTGCAGCGATTACGAGTTTATTCAACTCTGTATCACTCATCAGTTGCTGAATCGACATACTCCGACCATTCAAATACTGACTTCTAAAACGGTCAGAATCGAGCAACCGCAAATCATAACGTGAAGCAGAACTCGCAATTGAATTTAAGGTTTGATTATCACGCTCAGCTTTAGTACTTGGAGTCTGATATTCCACATATTTCACAAAGCTTTGGATATCATTTTGTCGTTCGGATTGACTGTATTTAGCTGATTCACTAGCGTTGTAGCTACTTGAAGAAGCTGATTTACCTGAATTATTATGGCTTGCTGAACGAGCGGAAACACCAACACCCGCCCCATAGTAATTATCATAAGCATAACCAGATGCAGCAGCTGAACGTCCTTTTGAAGAATAAGAATCTGAAGCACTGGCTTTGGCACTTTCGCTAGCTTTGTAACTCGCATCTTCATCATAGCTATAACTACGATCAGAAAAATATGATGTGAACTCTTTAACAGGTTTTGAGTTATCTTTTGGTACCCCAAAATATTCATCCATTACAATCATAATTGGACTCGTTCGGCTACTTTTCTTCGCCAGCCCTAAATCATTGAGAATTGAACGAAATTCTTGATCATCCATTTCTAGACTAACTTGGGTAACTAGCTCATTGTTACTATTGGTATTGCTGCCTCGGTTTAACACGTAGCTGCTATCGATTTGTTTTACAATATCATCTAAATATTGATTCGCTTCGTTCATGGCTTGAGGGCCATTAATACGTTTAATCAGAGTAATCACAGCATCTTTTTTTGCATTATTAAATGCTTGATTTCGTGTACTGTTTAAATCTTTTTTAATAACAGGTGCAACCCCTTCCCCATTCACTTTAATGATTTCAGCATTACTCATTTGAACAACGCCCAAACACAATAGTGTCAATAAAGCCTTTTTCATCATTTCCCTCTTCATTAAAGTTTCTAGTTACATCTATAATTTCTTTATTAGATTTTAAAGTGATCTTTTATTCACACATAAAACACACAGATAATAAACAAAATTTAACATTAACTCCATCACACAATTTTACTTTTTTATTGATTTTTCAAAAAAAAATTATTCATAAGAAATCTAATAGAACATATTAATGACCTAACGTTTAAGCTAGATATAATGCAAAATGGCTTACACTGAGCAAATCATATTTTCGTGGGGCTCGACCTAACAAACTATTTAATAAGAAAAAAGGAGTAACTACATTCAGAATAGCTACTCCTCTCAATATCAAGTTTAATAAAAAATCCAACTTTTAGTAGAATTCCACGCTTTTTATTCACGACTCTCTAACTTATCTTCAATCCATTGGTGCACTTCCCAAGCTGACCAGCCGATACGGGATTCACTTAAACGTACAGGTCGAGGAAAAGTAGGATCATAGTATTTTGATTTCTTATTAATCATTTCATAGATCTTAGCTCGGCTAATACTCGTAAATTCGACAAGATCTTTAATGTTAATAATTTTATTCATCTGGAAAGTCTGGCCTGTGAATGCATTCATGATATGTACTCCTATCTCATGGTGACGAGCAACTCGCTCATGAGATACGGGATTCCTGTAAGGTTTTAACCAGTCCAATTCAGTTCAACGCCGTAACCGACCCTTGCAATCCCTGCTGGATATTAAACACTTTATCCTCATCTGTTGGCTGACCTTCCTCTCCTTGATAAAACTCCTCAACGACATTCATGCCATCCTCACTATCCACCTCAAACTGCGAATGCCCATAACCCTGTAAAGCTATCTGATCTAAAGCATGCTGATTAAATCCAGCCAACTTACTTTTCTGATCAATCTCCTTAGCCATTTGAATCGCCTCTTGTAAGTGAATCCCCTCACGTAGGGTTAAGTCCACGTAGTACACAGGGGTACGATAGCTTTGTGTCGTGGATTTGCCTCGAAGGGTCAATTGCAACGGCAGGCATGACAGCAAGCCATTCGATGCTGCGTGGTAATAACGGAGTCGTGCTGACAAAGTCCGAATACTGTTAAAGCCTGTGGTCCTAAATACAAAACTGCCAAACTCATCCGACTCATCCAAATTCACATACAGACGACCATAGGGCTTGCATAAGCCCCCTTGTGCCAAGGCACATAAATCTGGGGATGGACATGGATGTTGCTCTACGCCTTGATTGGTTAAGCGTTGACAGGTTTCACCATTGCCCATACAAACAAGTCGCCCCGTCTGCCGATCAAATAAACTGTATTCCGCACGTAAGTTCAGTTCGGGATCATTAAAGATCATCCGTACTGGAATGGTTCTGAGTTTTTGACTAGGGGCTTTGACTCGAAGCTGCTCATCTAAAGGATGTTTCACCCAACCCTCCTTGTTCTGGATTTGGCTGGTGATGGTGAATTGGTCATCTTTTTCAGGTAGGCGCTTGCCGTTCTTTTCTACAATTTTTCCGATACTGATTCGTCCGAGTACTGGCGGTGTAATCACTAAACCTTTAATCATGGGGATATTCCTTCTATTCATTTTTATACTGATCAGCCGAATGTATTGAAGCACCTGCTCTTACGTCATTCTTTGATAGCGTCAAGCAAGACACATCAAGCAATGACTACAGGAGTCTGTTGTGCATCGGTCAATCGATCTGGCAAAGCTGTCCAATGCCCTTTCTTCTTTGAAGGAGGGGCGAAGGGGCTGCTTTGCCGATTTTTTATGCAGGCACTTAGATCAAGATTCAGCATCAGTAAAGATATTGAATCGACGACTACCCTGCTTGTGCAGTGGATATTGCTGTATTAGCTCAGGTTGATGTTCGATCAATGTTTTGGTATTGAGACTGATCGTATCTTTTGCTTTTTTCCAGACCACCGAACCTCTGCTAAACACCGCACGTTCGTTGTCTTTCATTAGCATTTGGATTTGATGTTTCAGTTGATCAACGTGTTCTTGCTGATCTTGAAGATCGGCTTTCATTTTGATGAGCTGATCAAACAACTGATTGGCATGTGGGTCATGACTTAAATCTTCAACACTAAGTGGCACATGTGCTGGATATAGTAGTTGCAATGCTTTGGCTGCGGATTCACTGGCATCGGCATCAGGTGGAATATCCTTTTCAACACAGTCCCAGAAGTAACGTTCTGCATTTACAATATGTTGAATCACCGATTCACTACGGGTGACTTTAAAGATACGTGTTTCATGCCCACAGATCAGTACACAAACATGTGCTGCCTTTTTTCCAGTCACCGCCAGCTGATGCTGTACCTGACAAAGTACATACAGCGGGATGCCATCTCGCCAAAGTTTGGCACCATGTTCACCTGCGGTTTTACATTCCAGAATTTGCACATCTGCATTACCCACCACTGAATAATCCAAGTTAGCCAGCATGAAATGTTTGTCTGGATCTGGATGTTGGAGTACTGCATTGACGCGACGCACTTTATACTGGGTATGCATACTGTAGTATTCCGCCACCAGCGGTTCTAAGCGTTTTCCCCAATATAAAGGGGCATGCCCTTCAGTTTGTTCATCCATGTTGTGCTGGATACGACCAGTTTTGATCATCCAAAGTTCCAGCATCGACATATACGGGTTGAGACCACAGGCTGCGGCACAATCACTACTGCCGATCCCTTTGCGTCGAACTTCTAACCATTCTGCATGCGTCAGGTTTTTGGTATCCACAAAGCGTTTGGCTGTAAACAATTTGGGCCGAGGAGTATGGATACTCGATATTGCATTGTTCGGGTTAATCACCGCTGAATTCATAGTAATGTCCTCTATCTGTAAAATTTTGCGCATAAAAAAAGCTGTGTCCGTAGACACAGCTTTGAATGAATGGGTTAAGGTCTTTGAAATATGGAAATAAGGATGCTTAGGCTAATAAATTAACTCATCTCATTGATTAAACTTAAGCAATCATCGCGAGGGCTTGTTCTAATCCTCTTTGCTTAAGTCCAGCACCTGCACCGAACCATGCAGAATCCAAACGATGATCCTGACTCATGGCTCTGCGTTCGTGGTCGGCAAATTCCGTTATAGAGCAAAGCAAGCCATAGGCGGTATCTTTGGCTGAACTCAGTTCTGCTCCACGGCCCTGTCCATTAAACATGGTCATCACCTTCGACATGGCACGGCCATTTGGTTCTGTCTTGTTGTCGGCTTTGGTTGCTGGGTTATTGCTTTGAGCCTGCATCGCCACATTACGGTAGAACTGGATAATGCCATCCTCCTGTTCAGGCACACTCAGACTAGTATTGTTAAATACTGCATCGAAATAAGCTGCTGCTTCAGTCTGTGTGACTTTACGTTGACTAAGTTGTTTCATCTCATACATGTGATCTTCCCATGCACGGACTGAAATACCCAATTGCTGCTTAATCTTCTCAGCATCGAACTTGGTGCTGTGCGGGACTTTAACCACGCCTGCACTTGAGTTTTGACCCTTTAAGGCAATGGCTAAGGTGTTATTACACACCACACGAATAGAGGTGAATTGTGCCGTGGTTGCCAGTGTACCGTCGCAAGCGGTTGCCAGTAAGATATAGCCATTGCTGACATCTTTACCTTTTAAAGCCGATGTTTGCCCCGTTTTGGCTAAAGCCCAGAATTTCTTACCACCTTTCAGCACGCCTGCGGTTTCTAGCTCAAATCCTGATTGTTCAGTCAAATCACGATAAAACTCTAAGATCTGTTTCGGTTGCACTTCCTGATAGCGTTGACTGACCACAGATAAAGGGGCATGCGTGTCGGAACGATACAGCACCCGCTGTTCCTCATACGGCATGATGATGCTTTGCCCACGTTCATTCTGTGCCATATAACTCACATCGGAAGATTCAATCCGCCAATCCATGCCTGCCTGCTCTGCCCAGACTTCAATCGGTTGATGAGGACTGAGTTGATTCCCAAGGCCATGCCAAGGGGTTTCGCCCACATAGGCGATCTGTTCAATTTGATGTGCCATTGTTCATTTCTCCTCTGTGAACTTATTGGAAGTTTTGGTTACAGTGGTGGCAGTGGTAATAACACATCGGAATGTGCTGTTTAGGTGAATCGAATAAGCTACTGAATACCCCACCGATCACAGCACCTGCAATTCCACCAAGCAATGGAGATAGCGGTAAAGGTAGGGTTTTAGAAATCGATGCGCCAATCGTGGCAAAGGAGGCTGATGCTGCAACGCCTGTTCCAGCCGAGCCATTTACCTGTTGATTCATCACTTGAACGATTTGATCAGAAAAACAGTAAGGACAATGTTTACTCATAAGATATACCTCTAAAATGAAAAAAGGCTTACCGTATGGCAAGCCTTAGATTTTGAATGTCGGGGGAAATAAACATTCACAGTTCATGTTAATGATGTATATCTATGATTTTTTGGGATCAACGGTCTGCCGCTCTAGGCTTTAACTCCCCTTTACTAAATTGCCCCTTTACCTTCACAGATGCTCTCAAGTATTGATTGTCTTTTTCAGGATCAGCCAGATAGCTGATGGCGAGCCAAGCATTCTCGACCTCTTTTAAATTCCGCCTTTCGATCATTCCTATACCTAATTGATTCAAATCCAGATAATACTTTTTATGCTTAGCTTGATTGCAGTTATAAAACTGTCCACACCCTCCTGTAATTTTATCTTTCCACAATTCACCAATGCACTGCGCTAAGTACGAATCTCGATTACGCAAAGAACCGTTATAGATCACCAGCAGATGACAGTGATACCCTTTACTCTTCCCTCCCTGCTCTAGACGATAGGCATAACCCACCTGATCTCTAAAGATAGTGTCCTTGTCCTGAATACGCCGTACCAATTTATTCACATCACGTTTAAATTGTTTTATATCTGGCTGAGCATTGAATCGATATGAAAGATCAACCCTGACCAGCAATAACTTGCGATGGTTTTGTACAAGATTATTAAAATACTCTTTCAAGCGATTGCGGTTGCGACGGTTATTACTGCTGAATTTATCAAGAAAGGATTCATGCTCTTCAATAAGCTCATTCTGAAAACAACTGAATGCTCTGCTGTTTTTAAAGACTTCTAGATTTTCGAAAGATGCATGCTCTGGCAATAATTCAAAGTAGGCTTGAACCAAAGGACAGTATTCACATTTTGGATCGTAGACCGCTTCAGCTGATCTTTTTAGTTCGTCATAGTCCGCTTTAAAGTAAGTCCAGCGGTATGTTCTTTTAGTCGCCTTAAGCATAAAGTTTTCAATTTCAAGTAAGGTTTGTGCTTCGTTCATGAGTATATTTCCTATGGTTGATTAAACTCATAGGAATCACTGCTCAGTATTTTTTACACATGGACTGAAATATTGAACTCAATAAAAAACCTTCATCATTTGGGGATGATGAAGGTTCATGAAGAAGATTAAGTAATTAATAAATAATAATATTAAATATATATCCTAGCCCAATAAACTCAAAACACACTCACTCGACATCTCATAAAATTAAAAACGCTGCTTCTATAGCAAACTGTCGAAATTCTACAATTTCTCCTATTTTTATAGAAAAGATTGAAGCGGAAGTTACGCACAAAGTACTCAGTCTATTTAACTATCGGCTTAGCGATAGCTCTAACTCTGGCTTTAGATCGCGCGATTACAGCTTTTCTTATGAACTTATTCCCTACATCTGGTTTTGATATATCAGCTTGTTCTACTTTAATTTCTGGGGCCACACTAGGTATCGGCTCCAAAAGTTTTTTATCTTGCTCTAAGGCAAGCATATTGCTTGAATTTTCATAACTACCAGAAGTATCAACGGACTCATCTTCCGTACAGTATTGTTCATTCGATTTTGGAGTTTCAAATGCACTTGTTTCAACATTGTACAAAGTTGATATTTGAATATCACTCTTATGACCCGCAGCTTCGCCTGCGGTAGGCTTAGAGCCCCCCTCTTTTTTATCTTTGGCTTCCTGACTTTTTCGTTTTCGCCCCATAATTAAACAATCTTTCCTTGGTAACAAGTTACGATCTTCATCGTCAACTAAAATTAAAGGACCATAGGCATAAAATTTAGAGATACTCTCCATTAATAATTGTTTGTTTTTTCTTTGATTTGGGAAAACTTCTACATACTCTTCATTTAATGGACCTTCCATTCGCAACACATCTACCGATCTCGCTGACAATTGCTCCCCCCTAAAACATTCAAATGCATTAGTCATATTGTTGGTTTTTTTCTGCTTCTGAACATAGGTTTGAATTTGTTCACTCTTTCTAAAGACGTACTCAACCCAATATTCAGCCACTTCTTTTTTTAGAGTATTCGGCTCAATTTCTTTTTTTTCATCGTACTCAAAAAAAAGCGTTGCATCGATATAAGGGGCATGACAATAAGGAACATAGATTCCGACATGATCAACTAAGCGTATCCCTGCTGTGTGGCGGCGTTTCAAATTATCAATGTAGTCTTGGAACATTGCATTAAATGTTTTAGCTTTATCTAATTGCCCTACCGCTCCACACGTAAATATAAATCTCAAAACAATTACACCTTTTTGAAGGACTTGCTCAAGATAGTTTTTTATTGATACCTGATGCTTTTTAGCTTTCTTAAATGCCACTTTTTCATCTTTTGCTACAACCCGAAGGATGCTGTTTTGATAATTATGTAGCTTATTTTTAATCGTTTGAATGGAATCGATTCTGACTAGCTGCGGAAAGTCATTGTTAATTTCTTTTAAGAACCGCACCGCTTCCGAGCGTAAGTTCCTAGATTGAAAACTCTTACTAGAAGAATAATTCCCTAGCATGTGGTTTGCATTTTTGAAACAACTCATCTCTAAAATTAAAATGAATTGTCGAAATAAAACTGTCAGTTTCAAAAAGGAAGGCTTTGCATTAAAGCCTTTCTGTATCATTTCTGTCTCAAAAGCATTCACACGTCTTAAAAACATCAGTTGAGTTAAAAATTTTTCAATTCGAATCAAATCTTCCAATAAGTACTCATCGCATTCCAGAATCGATGCTTGCTGACGATACAAAAACTCAATTACTTCTATTCGCTCTATGGCTTGAGGAGTCAAATCCCTTAAATAAAAATATTTGTCTAAATTATCCGTATTTCCATCATCTAACAGATCGCTCAAGAATACTTTATTCTCAACCAGCTGCTGAAACAAAGATCTGTGAACTTTTTGAGACTTTGGTTCAATATAAATTTTTTCTTTAAAATATCTGAAATGATTAAAGAAAATAGAATAATAATTTTCATACTCTTCAAGAAAAGTTCCTTTATCAACATCCAACAAAAAAACACTCGATAAAAAATATCTCAGGAATTTTTCTCGAAAATCAATTTTTTGTTTTTCGCCTTTTAATTCTCCAATGAAATGATCTAAAGGATAGATCTTCTTGATCATTTGCCCTCGATCAATCACTTTTATATGTTCAGCCTTTCGTGTACCTGCAAACGTGTATGTTCTTTTTAAATAATGTTCCACCAGTTTTTCTGGGGAATCATAATTTTTTTTCTTATAAATAACCAAATATGATAAAGCAAATGTGTTGTAGCTCACCACATGCGCATGGTTAATAACTAATAAGATGCCATCATCCCCACTAAACTCTCTATCCATATAACGAGCAAATTCAGCTACAAACTTAGACGAAAAAAACCGTACATCAGGATCACTTAGATCATTCAAACTACTAGGTAAATTAACATCAAATACACTCACCCCAAATTTTACTTTTTGATCTAACAAATTGTTGTAGCTGGAAAGCAGTCTTTCATAATTTGCATTTTGTTCTACAATTCTTTCGTTAATCAAGTCAGACTTTTGTCCTTCTTCATCACTTAAGACTAGAGATGAATCAACGAAGTTTTTATAACGATCTAGAAAATCAAAAAACTTTGTGGCATCAAATTTTTCCAAACTCCACATTTTTAGCTCAGTACGGTCCCAATCTTTCATTTCTTCCGAACTATGCAGAAATTTTTTATAACGATAAATTTTTGAATCCCAATAGTAATACTTATGAAAATTATCAAATGCACTAGCCATTTCATCAGATGAACTGAGCCCAAGCACCTTAAAGAAATCGATGATCTCTTTAGTTTTATCGACTTCTTTTTTTATTACAGAATCCTCGTAATCTTCACGTGTATATGCAGAACCATTTTCAATTTTTGTCAGCACGTTATGGATCTGTTCTAACGCAACAATGGTCTCATTATAAATAGGCTGTTCAGTATAAATTTCACTCCCCACGGCTTTCGGCCTTTTATTCGAAAACTTAGCTTTCAAATAAGTGAAGCACTCTTTATAGAAAGCTTCAGTCTGCCCCATCCATTGCTTATTCATTATTTTTGCCCACCTACAGCCACTGAAGTACTACATTTATCTTAAATTATTCGATTTTATTAATATTATGCATGAAATACAATAAAATAAGGCCTTAAAGAAATTTGCTATTCATTTCTATCCCTTAAAAAAAATTTATTAAATACTAATTTATTTAACATTATATACTATTTTTTATAACTCTATCTCTCACTCTAAATTCCTTCAATACATCATCCAATGTTGTTGAATACCCATTTTTAGTAAACAGCATCAGTAGCCTAAATAGGCTTTTTTTACTCTTTAAACCTTGGTTGAAATAGTAGTTGTATAGTCACTTACAATAGGAAACCCTCAAATTTTCAGCATAAAAAAAGACGTGCTAGGCACGTCTATAAAATTAATTGGAAAAATGAAATGAAAATTAACCCACTTCATCCATCCAACTTCTTGCCTGCTCCCCATACCACTCCATAATTTTTACCCGCTCATCCCAGTACTGCGCTCTGTTATAAGCGGAACGAATTCTGTTTTGAGGAACATGAGCAAGTTGGCGTTCAATAGCATCAGGATTAAACAGATTTGATTCATTCATGACTGTACTGAATAGCAATCTAAAACCGTGTGTTGTCATTCGACCTGCATAGCCTGAACGCTTAATGACTGCCAAAATGGATTCACTATGCATCAGCTATTTACTCTTTATTGTTTAGACAATGTGGGAAAAGCTCTTCCTGACTATGGGTAAACCTTTAAGCTCAAAATCATAACTTAATAGTGCCGAGATAAGCTTAGATGGTTAGTATATAATCATTTGATTGTCTGTGAAGTCCATGCAGGACCACCATCGCTCTTCTGGGGGTATAAATGGGGGTATTTTTCTAATTTATTAAAAAATAATATTTTATATTCATTATCTTAAATTAAAAATACGAATCCCTCTTTCGCCAAAATTTTAAAGACCTTAATCGAAAGATTAAGGTCTTTTTTTATGCTGAACATTCTTATTTAGACTTGGCACAAAGTCTGCTTCATAAAAATGACTCTTCACCCAATAGGATAATTTGCACCACAAAGTGAAATATTTATTCAAAAATAAACGCTTGAACCTGATTCAAACTTGAGCTAAAACAATTTCTAAGGGAGGTTAAAATAAATCATCAATGATCATCTAGATGCAATGTTTATGAAGCACAATTCATTTGCGGTATATAACTAGCGAAACACAAAATTGACCAATAAAACTGCTATTCGGGAGTCAGAATGAATAACAGCACCAATTATGTCAAACAAATTAAAAACGCTAAACGAGGCGGTTATACCCCAACCCTTGCAAAGGATGTCAACAAACATAAAATTCAAAAAGCAATTCGTCTGATTGAACAATGGAGAACGCTGGCCAATGAACTCAAACCTCAAATGCAACTCGACATGGCTTTTACGTTGGAAGAATGTGCCCAAGACCTCGATCAAATTTTAAGGAGCAAATAAGTTCCATGTTTTCACTGAACCCTATTTAAAAATAGTTTCATCACAGCCCCCCAAATTTTATTCTTAGCTTTCACCCACCCTTTGGTGGGTGAAGTTTGCACAAAAAATCATGTGCATTTCAATCGCTCACTTTTTGGCTTGCGTTTTCAAGAAAATCCGCTATTATTCTCACCACGTTGCCGGCATAGCTCAGTTGGTAGAGCAACTGACTTGTAATCAGTAGGTCCACAGTTCGAATCCGTGTGCCGGCACCATTTTATACTTAGCCTCGCTTTTTAGTGAGGCTTTGTTGTTTCTGGCATTTTGGTTTTTTATTTCATTTTAAATGTCTTTCACTGCCGTAATTTGAACATAGCGCACGATGCCCTGTTCAAATAATTTTTGGCAGAGCTTAGCCGTCATTTTAATTTTGAAATAATCCAAATTTTGAGCGGCCTGTTGGACTAAATGCACATGATAATAACGAGAAAACCCCGCCAAAACTGCATCTGATAAATCTTCAATAGCAACCTGCTGATAGCCTTGTGCTTCTATCGAATGCTGCAAATTCGTCTCTAACTGAAGATGTTCCAAATGAACATCGGCTGCCTTTAACAGCATTTTCAGTTGAAGTTTCTCAAAACGATTTAAATTCAAAAATGCATTACTCAGCATCAGATAGTGAAAACCAATCCGACCTTTTGAATTTAAAACAGAATGGGTTGATCTTAGAAATGAATTTAAATCACTGTGATAAGCGGCATCAAGGCACAACACCACATTAAAAGGTACTGAAAATAGCTTTGAATTTAAATTTAAAAATGACGTTTGAATGATGTGTATATTTGAATTTAAAGTGTGTTGTATGCGCTGGATACATTCAGCTTGTAACTCAACCGCACAAAGTTGCTGAACATGGTAATGCTGCTGCCACAGCAATAGACTTGCGCCCTGTCCACAGCCCAAGTCTAAAACACGGTCATTTGACTTTAGCTGTAATCGATCAGCAAGATGCGTTGCCAGTGTTTGGCAAGCCTCAGGATAGGAGGATGGGTTCTTTTCCCAATAACCAAGATTGCTCCAAGCCAATACAGCGTGATCTCCCAATTGTTTTGCATCAATTGCATATTTATGTTTGGGCAGATGTCGCTGTAAGGTTTGGAGCCATTTCATGCTTTAGTAGCCGAGTTGTGGGGCAACCTCAACTTTAGGTTTTAATCCAACAAACGGCAATGGCGCACCGAAAATTTCTGCAATATGCATTGCTGAAGTGACAGCAGACTCTAAAATAGGCAGACCATCGCACGACCATGAACCGCAGAAGAAGACTTTTCGGTTAGCACTCTTATGGCGTTGTTGTAACTCTTTATTCAAAGCCACAGTTTGCGAGTCCACCACCGCACGGGTCAAAATTACTGTTGAAATCACTTTTTTCGGGTCAATCTCGGTCACAGGCTGCCACGTTTGGAACACGGCGTTTTTACCGACCAGACTTGGTTCGACTGAATTAAGCCAAACCGTGAACTGTTGACGGGTAAACTTACGGTCCATCATATAGCTCAGCACCGACCAGTCTTTCCGCTTAGGTGGCATCACGGAAGGATCAGTATGGATCACTAGTTGGCCTTGCTCAAAACGGAACTGTTTTAACAGCGCAATATCATCTGCAAACTGAACAGGATCTAAAAACTCTTCAATTTTTGTGGTTGGCGTTGCCACCACCACACGGTCAAACAATTGCTGTTCGCCCTTATTATTTTCAACCAAAACTTTGTCACCTTGTTCAGTGACTTTGCTAATAGCAGATCCACTTTGGATATTGATGTTTTCAATCAATTTATCGACTAAGGCAGGTGTTCCCCCTTGTATACGCAATAAAGCATCACCATCCGTCAACTGACGTAAAAAGATCAACAGCGGTTTCGCTGGCCATTCGCCAATGGTTTTTGGATTACAGGTACAGATGGTGTAGAGCACAGGCATGACTGCGCCATGCCAAAACACTTCTTCAATGTCATGCTGGTTGATAAATTCAGCCAAAGTAATGTCTTGATCTTTAGATTTGAAGAATTTAGCAATCGCGGTTTTAAGCTGCAACATACCTTTAACCAAGCGCCATCCATACTGCTGCAGGCCTTTGCGGTTATTGATAATTGGAAAATTGCCAATGCGGCTACGCGTAGTGGTTAACCATGTTTCTGTACGGTCTTCAAACAACCAACTACACGCCATGTAGGTGCGTACTGGATACGTTTTAATGCCTAAATAAGTCGCAAGACTTAAGGTATTTTTCCATAAGTGTGGGTTCATGACACGTAACGGAGCATCAATCAATCCACCTTCAAACTCTGTACTGTGGCTATCCATCCCTCGCCCAGTCAGTGCTTCGAAAATAGTAATATTATGCCCAGCATCCTTTAGAATTCTTGCGGTAGCAAGACCGGCCATGCCGCTACCAATAACTGCAATATCCAAAATTATGATCCGTCAGTCTGACTTATATTGACTGAAATTATGACCCAATGTCGAAAAAATAGGGCTATTAAAAAATACCAGAATCACATTTTTTCATGTGCCGCACTGGTAGGACGATATTTGCTTAAATTACATTTTATTACACTAAAAAGTCACTTAAATAAACACAGGTTTTTTATACATTTTATTTTAAATAAAAATATAAACCCTTTAAAAACAAAGTATATAAATTAACTATTTTTATAACTTCCGTTTTACAAACCAGCGAAAAAGCGCTAATATTCGCCCCGCATAAAAACGATAATTACATCACATAATAATTCATGACCAACTATGCAAAACAAGAAGACTACAGCGCCTAAAAAATCCCTACCCTTGACCGAGTAGGGATTTCTTCTTTTTAGCGACAAGATTTTAGTCCACCACAGCAACGGGGATTTCACCAAACTTGCCACGATTAAAATCGTCAAAAGCTTGCACAATTTCCGCTTTGCTATTCATCACAAATGGACCATAACCTTGAATTGGCTCATTTAGTGGTTCACCAGTCAACACCAAGAACTTAGTGTCTTGCAGCGCTTGTAGTTGAATTGCAGCTTCGCCATCTTGAGCAAACATCACAATGGAACTATCCACCACTTTTTGCGTGCCATTAATCAGCACTTCACCACTGAGTACCACCACAATCGTGTTATGCGTGACGGGCACATGGATAAAAGTTTCATACTCTGCTTTTAATTCACCATCCCAAACATTGACGGGACTATACGTTTGAGCAGGGCCATGATGACCACCAAACTCACCCGCAATCACACGTAGATGTCCAGCATTGTCATCCATTTCGATGCGCGGGATATCCGCCACGGTCAAGGCTTGATAACGCGGTGTGGTCATTTTGTCTTTGGCTGGCAAATTCACCCAAAGTTGCACCATTTCAAACAAACCACCATGCTCAGTAAAGGCAGGAGAATGAAACTCTTCATGTACCACACCTGAACCCGCAGTCATCCACTGTACATCGCCAGTATTGATGGTACCACCGCCGCCGCTAGAGTCTTTGTGCGTCACTTCACCGCTATAAGCGATGGTGACTGTTTCAAAGCCACGATGCGGGTGTGAACCCACACCACGTTGCGATGTGGTTGGATCAAATTTGTAAGGTGCAGCATAGTCCAAAAGTAGAAACGGACTAATTGCTTGTCCTAAGCGGTCATATGAAAAGAGGTTTTTGACAGGAAAACCATCACCAACCCAATGCATGTCTTGATTACGATAAACACCGATTACTTTTTTCATCTTGGAACTCCTATATCGATAGGATGAATATGCAATCTATACTACCCCTTTCCTCAGCCCTCTTATAGCGCTGCGCTAGTACACACAATCACACAGATAGGACAATACCGCTAAAATCATCTCACCCACATAAAAAACAATTTAAAAACAAAGCCATTCTTTATTTTATGGCATATTTTGCTCAAATTTTCCTATTTTTAAGATTAAGCATCTCGTTTGGCTTATTTTATTGTCTCATTTTCCTACCTATGATGATGTTCAAGCTCAAGGCCGTAACCTTCTTACTGATGGCCTTGAGACTCGACTGATAATCACAACGAGGACAGAAAAATGGCGAAACCTTATATTCGTTTAGACAAAGATAATGCAGCGGTTCTTTTGGTTGACCACCAAGCGGGTCTCCTTTCATTGGTCCGTGACATTGACCCAGACAAATTTAAAAACAATGTGCTGGCACTGGCTGCTGCCGCGAAATATTTTAATCTTCCCACCATTCTGACCACCAGTTTTGAAGATGGTCCAAACGGTCCTTTGATCCCTGAATTGGTCGAAATGTTCCCCGATGCACCCTATATTGCACGCCCAGGGCAAATCAATGCATGGGACAATGAAGACTTTGTTCAAGCCGTGAAAGCCACAGGTAAAAAACAATTGATTATTGCGGGTGTAGTGACTGAAGTCTGTGTGGCCTTCCCTGCACTGTCAGCACTGGAAGAAGAGTTTGATGTCTTTGTGATTACCGATGCGTCGGGAACCTTTAACCCCATCACCCGTGATGCAGCATGGGATCGCATGTCTCAGGAAGGCGCACAGCTGATGTCATGGTTTGGTGCAGCATGTGAATTACACCGCGACTGGCGTAATGATATTGAAGGCCTCGGTTCACTCTTTGCAGCGCATATTCCAGACTATAAAAACCTGATTCAAAGCTATAGCAAAAATACGGCTCAGAAATAATTCGACCTGAGCAAAAGCGATCTTCGGATCGCTTTTTTGTCGTGCGCAATCGTTAGCGATGATACAGTATCAGATCATCCATCACAGACTGGCTTCGGTCACAAATCAATACAGGCTTGAACCCATCATGCATTCATTTGACGACTATTATTATTTTTATCTTGTGGTCAAGCACGGCGGTTTCAGTGCTGCAAGCGATGCCTCGAACATCACCAAGTCTAAACTTAGTCGCCGCATTTTAGACCTTGAAGCCAAGTACAACGTGACCCTAATTCAGCGTTCAACGCGACATTTTAAAGTCACCCCCTTGGGACAAGAGCTGTTTGAAGAATGTCGTCAAATCATTCAGCAAGTCGAAAGTGCACACAATGTTTTACTGAAACAGAAAAGTGAACCGCAAGGTTTAATCAAGATCAGCTGCCCTTCTGTGATGATGCGCTATCAAGTGCGAAGCTTACTCAATCATTTTTTAAAACAATATCCCAAAGTCCAAGTGGAAATGGAGCTAACCAGCCGTCGTGTCGATGTCTTGCATGATGACATTGATCTTGCCATTCGAACCAATTTTAGCGCCAATGAAGACTCAAGCATTGTGGTCCGTGATGTGGTCAAAACTACACATTGTTTGGTGGCCAGTCCTGATCTGCTACAAGGCCGTGAAATTCAATTTGCCACCGAGCTGAATGATTTTCCAACGCTCGCACTGGGGGTGCAAAAGTCCGATTATCAATGGTTATTGCATCATACCCAGAGTGATGAACAGATCGTTATTCCTTTAGAACCACGCGTCAAAAGTAATGATGTCGCAGGCGTGTATTACTCGGCTCTGGATGGACTCGGCATTGCCAACCTGCCTTACTTAACGGTAGAGGCAGATATTGCTTCAGGTCGCCTAGTTCACATTTTGCCCGACTGGTGTTCCAATATTGGAACCGTACAGTTGGTCTATGCTTCACGTAAAGGACAACGTTTGGTCATGGAAAAACTAATTGAGCATTTGATTCAGGGTTTAAGAGGCTTTGCCAGCACCAGCAAAGGCTACCATCTGTAAAAGCTAAAAGAACCCGCATAAAAAAATCAGCCACTTGGGCTGATTTTGTACAGGCATCATGCTCATGACTCAGCACAATGCAACCATCGAGGTTGATTTAAATTTTACCAACCAAGTCGATTGACGGCGCAAGCGTTGCTTCACCTTCTTTCCATTTTGCAGGACATACTTCGCCTGGGTGTGCATGCACATATTGTGCTGCTTTCACTTTGCGTAATAGTTCAGACGCATCGCGACCAATACCGCCAGCATTAATTTCAATAATTTGGATTTTACCTTCAGGATCAATCACAAAAGTACCTCGGTCTGCTAGACCTTCTGTTTCAATCAGCACATCAAAGTTTTTAGACAAAGTCCAAGTTGGATCGCCAATCAAGGGATACTGAATTTTACCAATCACATCTGAAGTGTCGTGCCATGCTTTATGGGTAAAGTGGGTATCGGTCGATACGCCGTAAATTTCCACACCGAGTTTTTTAAACTCAGCATAGTGATCGGCTAAGTCGCCCAATTCTGTTGGACACACAAAGGTGAAATCAGCAGGATAGAAAAATACGACAGACCATGTGCCTTTTAAGTTTTGCTCAGACAACTCAATGAACTCACCATTTTGGTAGGCTGTTGCATTAAACGCTTTAACTTCAGTATTGATTAAACTCATGTATTCGTCCTCAAAAGATTTGTGAGAGTGCTTAAGTGATGAAGCGAGAATACGCACAAATCTAAAATTGGTAAAACAGTAAGTTTTTATTATTTTTATCGGATTTTTAGATTTACTATTTCCCTACGCTGTTGCCCGATTTTCACTATCTTGTGGTCTAAATGAAAACCTTTCGATTTTTCAAATGGGCTCAATACAGTCAAATCTAGAGTCAAGCAGTGGAAAATCTATGATTTGGAAGGGCCTTTCAAAGCTTTGATGTTCAATAAAAAGTGAATTTAAGCCGTTTCGGTCTGCCCCACCTGATGATAAGCACGATTAAAATAAACCAAACTTTGCTCATGTTGGCTTTGTTGAATCGCGACAATACGGCACATAAAAACCGTATGTGTTCCCACTTCTTGAATATCATCAATTTCACAATCAAAATTGACCAAAGCATCCTTTAAAACAGGTGCGCCCGTTTCTAGCTCTGTCCACACACCATGTTTAAAACGCTCTTCAGACGTCATTTTAGATGCGAAGACATTCGAAATATGCTGATGTTGTGCACCTAACACATTCACAGTTAGGATTTTATTATCGACAAAATGTGCATGTGAACGCGATGCTTTATTCATACAGACCAATAATGTCGGTGGTGTATCCGTCACACTGCATACGGCAGATGCTGTGAATCCATGACGATCAGCCATGCCTGCCGTGGTTACGACACTCACTGCACTGGTTAACAAAGACATTGCATTTCTAAAGTCTGTTGCTTCAATCATCATTTTATTCCTCAGTAGAACGGACACATGCTTTGACTCAGATAAAAGCTACCCATTTCTGATCAAATAGATAGCCCTTTCACATCACGCGCTTGCTGCGTATGAAGCCGAAAGTTCTTTACGAATAATTTCTGCACCTGCGCTTAACGCATTCAGCTTACCACGTGCGACTTCACGTGCTAAAGGGGCCATGCCACAGTTGGTCGAAGGATAGAGTTTATCTGCATCGACAAACTGAAGTGCTTTACGTAGTGTATTCGCAACTTCTTCAGGTGTTTCAACAGTGTTGGTTGCGACATCAATCGCACCGACCATGACTTTTTTACCGCGAATCAGTTCAATCAGATCCATTGGCACACGCGAGTTTTGACATTCAAGTGAGATGATATCAACTTTAGATTGTTGCAGTTTAGGGAATGCTTCTTCGTATTGACGCCACTCTGAACCCAAGGTCTTTTTCCAATCGGTATTGGCTTTGATACCATAGCCATAGCAAATATGAACCGCAGTTTCACATTTCAGACCTTCAAGTGCTCGTTCAAGCGTTGCAACACCCCAATCATTCACTTCATCAAAGAACACATTAAATGCAGGTTCATCGAACTGAATAATATCCACGCCAGCAGCTTCTAACTCACGTGCTTCTTGATTCAGGATCTTAGCAAATTCCCAAGCCAGTTTTTCACGGCTTTTGTAGTGACCATCATACAGCGTATCAATCATGGTCATCGGACCAGGCAGCGCCCATTTAATCGGTTGGGTGGTTTGGCTACGTAAAAACTTAGCATCTTCAACAAAAACAGGCTTTTGACGGCTTACTGCACCTACTACTGAGGGTACGCTCGCATCATAACGATTACGGATACGAACCGTTTCGCGTTTCTCAAAATCAACGCCATCCAGATGTTCAATAAACGTCGTCACAAAATGTTGACGGGTTTGTTCACCATCACTAACGATATCAATGCCTGCATGGAGTTGTTCTTGCAATGACAAACGTAAGGCATCTTGTTTCGCTTCGAGTAATGCCTCACCCTCGAGTTTCCAAGGTGACCAAAGTTTCTCAGGCTCAGCAAGCCAAGAAGGTTTCGGTAAACTGCCTGCAGTTGATGTTGGTAATAAAATGGCCATTTTAAATCTCTATTTCAATATTCTATTTCAGTTAAATTAAGCAGCGTTGCTGTCTACGGTGTAATTCGCAGCCCATTGTTCAAGGATGTCTTGATAAGGCTTAATAAAGTTCTCTTCCGTCCATTTACCTTGCTTGACCGCGAGCTGACCACGTTCAACACGGTCATAGACAATTTGTGTCAAAGAGTAATCTGGGTACTCTAGGCTGGCTTGATAGACTTGGGACGCTGATGAATTTGCATTGTAAATTTCAGGGCGATAGATCTTTTGGAAAGTTTCCATGGTGCTAATCACACTGATCAATTCAAGATCGGTGTAATCACGCAGTAAATCACCCGCAAAATAGAATGCTAAAGGTGCAGCGCTCCCTTTCGGCATAAAGAAGCGAACCTGTAAGCCCATTTTATGGAAATACTCATCGGTACGTGAATATTCATCTTGTTTATACTCAACGCCTAACACAGGATGCTCATTTGCAGTACGGTGATACTTCTTCGCCGTTGAAACACTCAAACAAATCACAGGCTGTTGATTAAACTCTGCTTTAAAAGTCTCTGAGTTCACCAAGTATTGATACAGTTTGCCATGTAGATCACCAAAACCTTCAGGTGCATACGACGTCGAATTCTCTTTATTATGTTCTTTCAGCACCACGCTAAAATCGTAGTCACGTACATAAGACGAGAAGCTATTGCCAATCATGCCTTCAATACGTTGATGGGTGTGGTGATCATTAATCGTGCTTTTCAGCATTTCAATAATTGGGAAAGTTTGACCATTCCCTTCAATGTCTAAATTTGCAGAAATAATATCGATTTCAAGCGAATAACGATCACCATTCGGGTTATCTGTTTGTGCTAAGGCATTGAAACGATTATTAATCATACGAAGTGTATTACGTAGGTTCTGCTCACGACTTTCACCGCGCGCCAAGTTAGCAAAGTTCGTCGTTAGACGTGTGTTATCTGCTGGTTGATAGTTTTCATCAAAACGAATGCGTTTAATTGAACATGCAAACTCTGTACTCATGGCGATCTGTTACCCTATATTTCTGCGATAAAACTGAATTTCTTTCATGCTCTTTCTAGAGGGTCCAATTTTCTTTTTGGATTTTTCTAGCAAATCGTCTTTCCAACCTTCTCAGATTTTTCTGAGCGTCAGGCTAAGAAGCAACGATGAATATGATCTATCGTTAAGAGCGTGGTTTAATTTATACCTGAATGATCACATGAATAAAAATGATTTAATCTCACACCAAAGTGAACTAAATTCATGTTTGGAAATTCTGTCGCATTCACAATGAATTGTGCGTGGATAATTTTTTGTGGATGTACGAAAGGAGAGAATGAAAACATCAAACCCTCATACGTGAGCTGTGAAAAGTCATGATATTGCTAAATCAATGTTATCAACACGCTACACCTCTATTTTAATTATCTATTTATATCAGCAACTTAAAGTCATGAACTGATTATTAAAATATTAGATAAAACAGGCAATTCAATGGTTTTGTCTGTGGGAAAATTAAGAGTGCAAGCTTGGTTTTGAGTTCTTGTATTTATTAACTTTGGCTCCTCTTTCTGACCTTGGCTCTTCCTCACAGAATCAGGAAATTTAATATCTTTCCTATCACCAATCAGAATGAAAAAAACAAACATTCGGTCGTTATATTAAAAACAGCTCACCTATATCAAGTAAAACTAAATAATCATCTCATGCATTTTTTGCATAACTGAATTAAAAATTGCATTGTCGTTTTTTTTAAAAAAAAGTAACACTTGCCACAGTTAAATCCCCAATCGACGATTTAGCACTCAATATCTAAAGCAATGCCTCTATAAATTGATCAACATGGAATGTCATCAATGCCTTGCTACATAAGGCCAAAAGTTGATGAAAAGAAGATTAAAAGAAGGAACGATAAGTATGAAGCAGAAGAAACTACTGAAATATATTCTGATTGCCATGATCTCAGGAATACTGATTGGATGGGCTTTTCATAGCACTTTAACGACTGCACAAACCACAGAACTTGCCGCCTATTTTAAAATAGTGACCGATGTATTCTTAAGATTAATTAAAATGATTATTGCACCCTTAGTTTTTGCAACAATCGTTTCTGGTCTTGTCTCAATGGGAAAATCCTCTTCTCTGGGATCAATTACCTTAAAGGCCATGAGTTGGTTCATTGGTGCATCATTTATTTCACTTTTACTGGGTATGGGCTTAGCCAATTTATTCCAACCTGGCGCTGGAATGAATCTCACCGTTCCTCAAACAGCGGTTGATATCGGTGTCAGTGCGACAAGTCTGAGCTTAGAAAGCTTCATTACGCATATTTTCCCGCGTAGTTTTGCTGAAGCCATGGCCAATAATGAGATATTACAGATTTTGGTTTTCTCAATTTTCTTTGGTTCCGCACTTGCCTATGTTCAACATCATAGTGAAGCGACCGTCATTGGTAAATAATTGATGAACTCTGTAAGGTCATGTTCCGAATTACAGATTATGTCATGGCATTTGCACCTATCGCCGTTTTTGCAGCCATTGCTTCCGCGATTACCATCCAAGGCCCTAAACTGATTATCGATTATAGTATTTTCATTGGACAGTTCTATGTGGGATTACTGGTGCTTTGGA
This sequence comes from Acinetobacter sp. CAU_H_S139_7, assembly GCF_058599305.1. Classification (NCBI taxonomy): domain Bacteria; kingdom Pseudomonadati; phylum Pseudomonadota; class Gammaproteobacteria; order Moraxellales; family Moraxellaceae; genus Acinetobacter; species Acinetobacter sp. CAU_H_S139_7. The sequence goes on along the minus strand of NZ_CM178651.1, from coordinate 201,984 downwards.
CTCTCCTGATTGCTTTCGGCTATATCTTCTTGAAAAAAGATATTTTTAGATTGATGCGAATCGTGCGTGAACCCACCATGTTGGCCTTTGCGACCGCAAGTAGTGAATCGGCTTATCCAAAGACCATGGAAGCTTTGGATAAATTCGGTGTGCCTAAACGTATTACCAGTTTCGTTCTCCCTTTAGGTTATTCTTTCAACCTCGACGGCTCGATGATGTATATGGCATTTGCCGTGTTATTTATTGCACAAGCCTATAACATTGATTTAAGTTTTTCACAGCAAGCACTCATACTCTTTACCCTCATGATTACGAGTAAAGGGATTGCAGGTGTTTCACGGGCTTCCATAGTGGTGATTGCCTCCACTCTGGCTATGTTCAAGCTTCCTGAAGCTGGTATTCTATTAATTTTAGCGATTGATCAGTTTTTAGATATGGGCCGTACGGCAACCAATGTGATTGGAAATAGTATTGCAACTGCCGTGATTGCACGTACTGAGGGCAATAAAGATGAGCTTGCGGAGCAAGAAGGTATTATGGTGAACAACATTCCTCCCGCAAACCAATTAGCCGATAATAGTTAGAATTATTTATAGAGAAAATAAAAGGTGATTTTTAAATAGTAAGTAAAGTCCTTTATTTACTATTCATAAAATCACCGTATTTATTATTAACAAGAGTTTTCACAACGATTAACTAAAATAATCCATAAAATCCAATTATTTATTTTTATGAATTAAAACATTCCAAATATAATTAATTCTATTTGAAAATGACATTTCTCGTTTAACCAGATAGACATCTTGAAATAAATAGTACTGCTTACCGTCCAGTACTTTTAATTTATTTTCTTGGATTTCTCTTTCAACCAATAACTTAGGCAGCCATGCCACACCTAAACCTTGCAACACCAACTCTTTTAAATCACCTGCATTATCCGTCTCATATAAAGTTCTATAATCCAACTTATTTTCAATCGCTTCATCCACACAGTTTCTTAAATATGCTTGTTTACTATAAGACAACAAAGGAAATGACTGATCGAGTGAATATTTGGCAGTCCCGTCATGATCTAAGGCCGTCACCGGGAGTATTTCCATTTCAACAATTTTATGAAATTCGAACAAAGAACGATCGAATTGTTCTAATGTTTTTTTATCGCAATAACTGATTAAAAAATCACACGAGCCATCTTTTAATAAGCGCATCCCCTGTTTGAAATTTGAGGCAATAATTTCCAATTTTAAGTCCGTCATATCCATCGATAATTCATGAATAAAGCGGGGAAAAAACTGGGTAATGAGCGAGTGTGACACTGCAAACTTGACGGTTAACTCATCATGTTTCACATTCTTTTCTAAATATTTTATTGTTGTAGTGAGTTGATTTTGTATGTTTTTTGCCGAAGCCAGTAAAACTTGACCTGCTTCTGTGAAATCAATATTTTTACTATATCTTTTCAAAATCTGGAAACCAAGTGAGTTTTCAATATTCTGAATTCTGCGCGTAAAGGCAGACTGCGTGACATGTCGTAGAGCTGCTGCTTGAGATATCGATTTTTCTTGCTCTAACGCAAGTAAATCTTCAATCCATCGAATTTCTAAAGTCATAACTCATTCTTCACTCATCCTTTGATCAATTATAATCTATTATGCAAAAAATGCATGTAGTAATATATTTTTACATTAGAAAAAAAACCGTACGCACTTTAATATCGATTTATTCGAGATTAGAGTCTATTTAAATGAACATTAAGATTAACACACGCGTTGAAAAGGATTTATTAGGACATAAAGAAATTCCTGCTCATTGCTATTATGGTGTACAAACTTTAAGAGCTTTAGAGAACTTTAATTTAAGTCCAAATAAACTCAATCAATTCCCTGTTTTTATTAATGCCCTTGCAATGGTTAAAGCTGCATGCGCAGAAGCCAACTTTAAACTCAATAAACTTGAAGAAAATAAATACAATGCCATTCAGTATGCATGTGAACAAGTTATTAATTATAAGTATCATGACCAATTTCCAATTGATATGATTCAAGGTGGTGCGGGAACATCCACCAATATGAATATCAATGAAGTACTGGCTAATATTGGATTAGAACATTTAGAGCATTTAAAAGGCGAATATCAATATTTACATCCAAATAATGATATTAATATGTCTCAGTCAACCAATGATGTTTATCCAACAGCCATTAAAGTGGGTTTAATTTTTGCAATTGAGCAATTGAACAGCCCGTTCCAAAATTTAATTCAAAGTTTTAAGAACAAATCAGATGAGTTTTCGCATATCTTAAAAATGGGTCGTACCCAATTGCAAGATGCTGTTCCAATGACCTTGGGTCAAGAATTTGGCGCATTTGCAAATACCTTACAAAATGATTTAAACAAGCTCAATGACATCATGCCGTCTGCTTTAAGTGTTGTAAATTTGGGCGGAACGGCAATTGGAACAGGGATCAATACCGAAGTTAAGTATCGTGAATATGCCATCGCAGCATTGTCTGAAATTACCCAAAAGCAGATCAGCAGTTCACCTGATTTAATTGAAGCAACCTCAGATATGGGCGATTTCGTTTTATTATCGAGCTTCTTAAAACGTACCGCGACTAAACTCTCAAAAATTGCCAATGACCTGCGTTTGCTTTCTAGTGGCCCTCGTACTGGTCTGAATGAAATCCATTTAGAACCGCGCCAACCAGGCAGTTCAATTATGCCAGGCAAAGTGAATCCTGTTATCCCAGAAGCCATGAACTTAGTGTGTTTTCAAGTGATTGCCAATGATTTAGCCATTACTTTGGCGGCCGAAGCAGGTCAGTTACAGCTCAATGCGATGGAGCCGTTAATTGCTTTTAAACTGTTCGAATCGATCGATTTGTTAGGTAAAGCTATGCAAATGTTCCAATACAAATGTATTGAAAACATCCGTGCCAATGCTGAACACTGTCAGGCCAATGTAGATAATTCAATTGGCATTATTACTGCACTCAACCCATATTTGGGCTATGAAACAACGACTCGTATTGCAAAACAAGCCAATGAAACTGGTCAAAGTGTATTGGCTTTAATTAAAGCTGAAAACCTATTGTCTGATCAACTTTTGGCTGATGTGCTATCAATCAAAAATATGGTTCATCCTCAGCAATCTTTATCATGATTTATTAGCATTTCGTCTTTTTAAAAAGGGATCTCATCAGAGGTCCCTTTTTTATAGAGAGGAAAAGTATGCTATGTCACTCGTATTAGCTGAACATCTTTATTCTATAAAGCTCTTTTTTAAATACCAAATTTGCCTAGCCATAAAAAAAGAACTTGATATAAATCAAGTTCTTTTTCACTTCATACAATATTTAGATATTATACAAATCAAAAGGGAAATCCATATCTGCTGGTGCTGCCGCAGGCGCTGACTGAGGAGCCGCCTTTGGTGCAAAACCGCTTGGGATATTGTTCGCATAACCACTTTGTTGGTTGTTGCTATTGCCCGCTGCAGGATTGCCGCCATAACCGCCTTGGTTGTTGTTATTGTTATAACCACCACCTTGGTTATTGTTGAAACGTGGTTGTGCATAACCATCATTTCCGCCTTGCATTTGCTCGCCTTGCTGACGGTTGTTGTCGAGCATCTGCATTTGCTCACCACGAATTTCTGTGGTGTAGCGTTCTTGACCATTTTGATCTGTCCACTGACGAGTACGCAGTGAACCTTCAATATAAACTTTCGAACCTTTACGTAGGTATTGTTGCGCAATTTCACCTAGACGGTTGTGTAACACAATACGGTGCCATTCGGTTTGCTCTTTACGCTCACCTGTGCTTTTGTCTGTCCAAGAGTCGCTCGTTGCAATTGAAAACTGGGTCAACGAACCACCGTTTGGAAAAGTTTTCGTCTCTGGATCTCGGCCTAATGTGCCCACTAATATGACTTTGCTCATATTAGTTTTACTATAAGTTGCAGTATCCATATGGGCTTTGTTGCATAAATATGTAAGCATCTGATTTAAATAAATTTAATTTTGGATCAAAAAATAATCAAAACTTTTAAAATCATATAGTTATGAAATCTTTGTGCAACAAAGCCACTTAACATTAGACCTATTGCGTTAGTCAAAATTTAAACAGCCTAAAGCTACATTTAATAAGGTTTTAGCCAATTCAAAAATTAGGCAAAACGATACTTTCGCAAGAGGTCTATTTTCTATAGTTTAAAAAATAGCCTCCCTTATTTACAACATAAAAGAAGCTATTTTTCTGTTTAAGTAATTAATTTAAAATAAATTTAAAACAAAATTATCTTAAATAACTTAACAAGTTATATCTATATATGATCAGAACGGAAGATCATCATCCATATCTGCTGGTGCTGCCGCAGGCGCTGACTGAGGAGCCGCCTTTGGTGCAAAACCGCTTGGGTTATTGTTCGCATAACCACTTTGTTGGTTGTTGCTATTGCCCGCTGCAGGATTGCCGCCATAACCGCCTTGGTTGTTGTTATTGTTATAACCACCACCTTGGTTATTGTTGAAACGTGGTTGTGCATAACCATCATTTCCGCCTTGCATTTGCTCGCCTTGCTGACGGTTGTTGTCGAGCATCTGCATTTGCTCACCACGAATTTCTGTGGTGTAGCGTTCTTGACCATTTTGATCTGTCCACTGACGAGTACGCAGTGAACCTTCAATATAAACTTTCGAACCTTTACGTAGGTATTGTTGCGCAATTTCACCTAGACGGTTGTGTAACACAATACGGTGCCATTCGGTTTGCTCTTTACGCTCACCTGTGCTTTTGTCTGTCCAAGAATCGCTCGTGGCAATTGAAAACTGGGTCAACGAACCACCATTTGGGAAAGTTTTCGTCTCTGGATCTCGGCCTAATGTGCCCACTAAAATAACTTTATTTACACCGCGCATCTGATGTTTACTTCCTATCTATTTCTATTATTTACTTTATAAGAGTTATGCTTAAATGGCTACCTCTTTCCCCAACAACTGCGTTAAATCTTGTCGTGTAGCATCATCTATTTGCTGCTTATCGACTTTTACATACGCTACTTGCTGATCAGACATCACCACGACCTCTTCAATACCACGAATCGCTAAAAGCTGTGAAGTCCATTCGTCCGTTTGTTTATGCTCAGGTAAACGCAACACCATCGAAGACAGATAGCGTGGTTGTGCCAAGCCAAAACTAATCAATAACCAAACAATCGCTAGTCCAGTCAGGATGCTCCAGCCCAAGGCTGTATTGTTTAACAGCAGCAACTGACCGCCTGTGACACCACCAAAGAATGCGCCTAAAAACTGGCTGCTGGCATTGAGGCCCATCGCAGTCGCTTTAGACTGAATCGGCGCAGCTTTCGATAACCATGACGGCAGCAACGCTTCCATGACATTAAAAGCAATAAAGAATAAACCCAAACCAGTGAGCAAAATATACTTCGACTCAAAGCCAAAAATTAGGATGCCTAAACCTAAAATAATGCCGCCAATAGCCGTTAAAAAGATGCCTCGCATTTTGCGATATTTTTCAGCCAACACAATACTTGGAAAGGCAAAAAATAGGCTAATAACCAACAGCGGCAAATACACCCAGCCATGCGAATTTAGTGGAATTTTTGCAAAGTCGATGAGTTGCGATGGGACATAAATAAACATTGCCGTCAGCAATAAATGTAAGCTAAACACCGATACATGCAGACGGTTCAGATCGCCCATTTTTAAGACTTGTTTGAGCTGGGCCAAATAACCTTGTTGATAATTACGATGATGGCGGGTGACTTTTGGCACCAAAAACAACATCGAAATAGCGGCCAAGCCCATGATAGTCGTTACCCAGAATAATCCTGAAATCCCCACTAAACCGGTAAGCCACGGCCCCAAACTAAAAGCCACAGCAAAAGAAACTCCGATACTCATGCCCATGGTTGCCATGGCTTTCATACGATTTTCTTCACGGGTCACATCCGCCAGTAGTGCCATCACCACTGCAGACACTGCCCCCCCACCTGCAATGGCACGGCCAATAATCACCCCATAAATGGTGTCGGACATCGCGGCAATTGCACCACCTAAAGCAAATAGAAGTAGCCCAAAAACCACCAAAGGCTTACGGCTATAACGGTCGGCAATCAAGCTGAAAGGAATCTGTAAAATGGCCTGTGTTAAACCATAAATCCCCACAGCCAAACCGAGCAACGCAGGCGTTGCATATTCATAGGTCTGCCCTGCCACAGAAAATACAGGGATGATCATGAACAAACCCAACATGCGTAAGGCAAAAATACTGCTTAAGGCAAAAGTTGAACGACGTTCTAAAGCATTCATCATAAACGAGGACAGACTGTATTGAATTAATCTTGGATCAAGATTATAGGCTATTCAATCCGACTAGCGGCATGAATTTTATGTTTAATAAAAGCCTTCCTGATCTGAAAAACAAAAAGTGCAGCCTGAGCTGCGCTTTTCTGCGGTTTAAAGCAATCTGCTTTAAGCGGCTTGATGTTTTTTGTATTGAATAGAAGCAATAACTGCCCAAACAATAAAGGCCACACCAATTAAACCCGTGACAACTTCTGGTACATGTAGACCTGTACCACTTGCCAGCATAATGAATGCTAAAGCACCAATGGCGTAGTGTGCACCATGCTCAAGGAAGACATAGGCATCCAAAGTCCCTTTTTCTACCAAGTAAATCGTCATCGAACGCACGAAAATCGCACCAATCGCGAGACCCAACATAATAATCACGACATCGGAAGTAATGGCAAACGCGCCAATTACGCCATCAAAACTGAACGATGCATCAAGTACTTCTAGGTATAAGAAACCACCAATACCTGCTTTGACCACACCCGTGGTTGCGCCATTGGCATCATGTGTAACTGCATTGCCGTCTTCATCAACTTCAGGTTCACCACCCAACAAATGACTCAAGACTTGTACGCCAATGTAAACCACGATGCCCCAGATTCCCGCCATGGTCACCACGAGACGTTTAGCTTCATCGACATTAGCCGCCATCACCAAAAGTGCAATCAGTGCAAGAAAGACCGACATTGCAGGAACATTGGCTAAGTTGGTCAAACGGCGTTCTAACCAGCGGAACCAGTGCGTGTCTTTCTCTTCATCTAAGAAGAAGTTTAAGAACACAAGTAACAAGAATGCTCCACCAAACGCAGCAATTTCAGGGTGGTGATCCATCAGACGTTGTGAGTAGGTTTTTGGATCATTCAAAGCCAATTGTACGACTTCAACAAAGCCCATATCTGCAGTTACAGCCACAATTGCGACAGGGAAGATTAAACGCATACCAAATACAGCGACTAAAATACCCACAGTCAGGAACAACGTTTTCCAGAAATGATCCCAACCACGTAACACAGATGCATTGACCACGGCATTATCAAAAGATAACGAGACCTCCATCACCGCTAAAATTGCAGTAATGGTCAAAGCAGTAAACATGGTCTTTAAGCCCGCTTCTGGTCCATGGGTAAAACCCCAGTACGCAGACAACGCAAGACACACGATCGTAAAAATGATAGAGAAACCAAAATGTTTCATCATGACAGATCGACCTATAAAAAATTTGGAGATGAACGAAAACTTAAAAAACAGGTTGAGTTTTATGGTCGCAATTATGACGCTTTTTGCGCCTGAAACCAAAACATCTTCGTTAATTTTTACTTATCTCACCGATGTACGCAGATGGATTGTTGTTCCGCGCAAACTGTTGTTATAGTCTTGCCCATATTTTGGCTTCCCTTAGGATCTAATCATGGCTTTTTCTCAAGACGTTTGGCAACGTAATGTCGACTTATATCAAAAAACACTGGCTTTACCTTTTAACCAAGAATTGGCCTCTGGCACACTTAATAAAGAAGCATTTTGTCATTATGTGATTCAAGATGCGCACTACTTGGTGGCTTATGGTCGTGCTTTAGCGGTGTGTGGTGCCAAAGCGTATGAGGCTGACGACATTATTCAGTTTAGCCAAGGGGCTAAAGAAGCGATTGTGGTAGAACGCAGTTTGCATGATGGCTTTATGAAAAATTTTGATATTTCAAAACAACAGTTTGAAGAAACCCCGCTGACTTTAGCATGTCACCATTACACTTCATTTCTAACGGCAACCGCTTGGTCTGAAAGCTACCCTGTAGTGTTAGCAGCACTCTTACCTTGTTTTTGGATTTATGCTGAAGTCGGTAAAGACATTGTGGGTAACTCTATCGCCAACAACCCATACCAAGCGTGGATTGATACTTACGCAGGTGAAGAATTCAACCAAGCAGTACGTAATGTAATTGCAACCATCGATAAAGTGGCTGCACGCTGCGATGCAGACACTATTGAGAAAATGCATAAAGCCTACCGTAAAGGGGCTGAACTGGAATGGTTGTTCTGGGACAGCGCTTATAAACAGCAACAGTGGCTCGGTTTAGATCACGCTTAAAAGCATACATGATCCAAAAAGCCCTGAATCCTTCAGGGCTTTTTATTGACCGAATATCGTATTTTTTCAGAAGGCGCGATTGCTATTTTAAACATTTAAAACTAAACTCTAATAATGATAATAATTATCATTTATACAATTAACTTTCGAGGGCCGTTCTCATGCCTCCTGATACTCTCTAGGTACTGAAGCCATTCGTGCATTTTTTACCGTACAATGCTGCTGGCTAAATAACGAAGAAATATACCTTGAAAAAGGCTGTTTACACTGCGGTTCTGCCGCGACCTATCTCATTTATTATACCAATCCACATATTCAAAAATTGATGTTGGCTTTTATTAAGAAATATCATTGTGTTTTAAGTCGAGAACAAGACTTACTCGACCTACCAGACTTTGAAGATGACTACGACGCCTTCTTACAAACTCTTGAGCATGAAGTCAATTTCTATGCCCGTCTCCATCATGACATTATCCGTCCCTTTGCTTTTGAGACGGTCGATTCAATCTTTGAACGTCGTTATGCGCTAGCATGCTAAATACTGCAACCATGACAATACTCTATCCCTGAAGGCGTACGGCAAACAAAAAATAGTACAGCCATGATTCAACTTTTGCGCTACGCCGAATGGGTGATCCTCTCTTTTTTACACAACTTATAAATACCTTTCAGTTTTCAGTCACACCCAATGTCGATACGTTGAGACTTGTTTCAACACTGAAATCTAGCTACAGTCTAGCAGCATCACTTTTCTTTTGGCCGACATGATTTGTCGCTATAAAATCATGTTTAACACTTGAATAAAGCATAAGTCGTTATCATATACCTCCTTCATCTGCACAATTTCGAGATAGTTTTATGAGCCAAAGTCATATCCGTATTCGAGGCGCACGTACCCATAACTTAAAAAATGTGAACCTTGATATTCCCCGCGACAAATTCGTGGTGATCACGGGACTTTCTGGTTCAGGTAAGTCATCGCTTGCATTTGATACGCTGTACGCCGAAGGCCAGCGTCGTTATGTCGAATCGCTTTCGGCCTATGCGCGCCAGTTCTTGTCACAAATGGAAAAACCTGAAGTTGACTCAATTGAAGGTTTAAGCCCTGCCATTGCGATTGAACAGAAGTCAACCAGCCATAACCCACGTTCTACGGTAGGTACCATTACCGAAATTTATGACTATTTACGTCTGCTCTACGCACGTGTCGGCACGCCATTTTGCCCAGAGCATGATTTGCCGATGGTGGCACAGACTGTATCGGAAATGGTCGATGCCGTAAAAGGATTGGATGAAGGAACAGCACTGATGCTGCTTGCACCAGTGGTGCGTGAGCGTAAAGGCGAATATTCCAACTTGTTTGAACAATTACAAAGTCAAGGTTTTGTCCGAGCGCGCGTCGATGGTGAAATTGTTGATCTCGACCCAATTCCAGAACTCGATAAAAAGAAAAAACACACCATTGAAGTGGTGGTGGATCGTTTTAAAGTTCGTGATGACCTCGGCAACCGGATTGCAGAATCTTTTGAAACGGCACTGCGCTTAGGTGGTGATATTGCTGTTTTGTCTTGGATGAACGGTGAACACCCAGATCGGGTCTTTTCGGCTAAACACTCGTGTCCTGAATGTGCCCGTGCTGTCGCAGAATTAGAACCTCGTCTATTCTCATTCAACAATCCCTTTGGTGCCTGCCCAACCTGTGATGGTTTAGGGACCCGTAGCCATTTTAGTGCTGAAAAACTCATTCCAAGTCCTGATGTGTCGATTAGCCAAGGTGCTATTCGTGGTTGGGATCGTCAACGTCCGTATTATTACAGCATGATTGAAAAAGTGGCAGCGCATTTTGGTTTTTCTTTGGATACACCTTGGAATGAATTGGATGCGGATACCAAAAAGAAATTTTTATACGGTACAGGCAAAGAAAAAGTTGATTTAAGTTATATCGATGAACGTGGTCGCAAACATAATCGTGTACAACCTTTTGAAGGAATTTTGCCACATTTAGAACGTCGCTATCGTGAAACAGAGTCAAACTATGTTCGTGATGATTTAGCACAGTACCTGTCTAATGCGGCATGTGATGCCTGCGGCGGATCACGTCTGAATGAAATTTCACGCCATGTTCGAGTGAAAGACAAAACCATTGCCCAAATTACTAAAATGTCGATTGGTGATGCGGAAAGTTATTATCAAGATTTAAATCTTGATGGCGCAAAAGGCGAAATTGCCGATAAGATTTTTAAAGAAATTCGTGAGCGCCTGCACTTTCTAGTCTCTGTGGGTTTGAATTATTTAAGTCTCTCTCGTTCTGCAGAAACTTTGTCCGGTGGTGAAGCGCAGCGTATTCGTTTAGCTTCACAAATTGGTGCAGGTTTAATGGGCGTGATGTATGTCCTCGATGAACCATCCATTGGTCTGCATCAGCGTGATAATGACCGCTTGCTTGAAACTTTAGTCCGCCTAAGGGACTTAGGCAACACAGTATTAGTGGTTGAGCATGATGAAGATGCGATTCGTGCAGCAGATCATATTATCGATATTGGTCCTGGTGCTGGTATTCATGGTGGTCATGTGATTGCTGAAGGGACTTATGATGAAATCCTTGCGAATAGTGAATCTCTCACGGGTCAATATTTATCAGGCAAACTGAAAATTGAAGTACCGAAAAAACGTACTGAACCACCAAAGCCTGAAGAACAAATTAAATTGATGGGTGCTGCGGGTCATAACCTACAAAATGTGGATTTAACCATTCCTCTAGGCGTGATGACCTGTGTCACAGGTGTCTCTGGTTCAGGTAAATCAACGCTGATTAACCGTACTTTATTGCCTTTGGCAGCGACACAGCTTAATGGTGCAACGACATTAACGGCCGAGAAATTTGATTCGATTGATGGTCTGCAATTCCTTGATAAAGTGGTTGATATTGACCAAAGCCCGATTGGTCGTACACCTCGTTCTAACCCTGCAACGTATACGGGTTTGTTTACTCCGATTCGTGAATTGTTTGCGCAAACACCTGAAGCCAAAGCACGTGGTTATGCTGCGGGACGTTTCTCGTTTAACGTGAAAGGTGGTCGTTGTGAAGCCTGTGAAGGTGACGGCATGATCAAAGTGGCAATGCACTTTTTACCTGATATGTATGTGCCTTGTGATAATTGTCATGGTGAACGTTATAACCGTGAAACTTTAGAAGTCGGTTATAAAGGTAAGAATATTTCCGATGTTCTCAATATGACAGTTGAAGATGCCATGCATTTCTTTGATGCGATTCCTGTGATTCATCGTCGTTTGGAAACACTGAATCAAGTGGGTTTAGGCTATATTCGTTTAGGTCAGTCTGCAACGACACTGTCAGGTGGTGAAGCGCAACGTGTGAAATTGGCACGTGAACTTGCGAAACGTGATACAGGCAAAACACTGTACATTTTGGATGAACCAACTACTGGTCTACATTTCCATGACATTGCTAAACTGTTAGATATCCTTCATGAGCTGCGCAATAAGGGCAATACCATTGTGGTGATTGAGCATAATTTGGATGTGATTAAAACTGCTGACTGGGTAATTGATTTAGGCCCTGAAGGTGGTGCAGGTGGTGGGATGATTATCGCGGAAGGAACGCCCGAGGTAGTGGCGAAAAATAAAGTTTCACATACTGCGAAGTTTTTAAAGCCAATGTTGAAGTGATTTTATAATTCAACCTCCTTTTTCAAAGGAGGTTGAAGAAGAATTTGATTCATAAAATAATTATGCTAAAACTATGATTTATTCATAATTTTAACATTTATGACTTTATTAGAAATATTAGATACATCCATTAAAATTGGCTTAGGAGCACTGGTCACAGGTGTAATAGCGTATTTTAATCAAAAAGCGAGCATCTCAGCTTCTGTTACCAAAGAAAATCTTTTATACAACCGAAATCTACTAACCAATATTTCTAAAGATGTTGAAGAAATTAATCATTTAATATTAAAGATATGGAGTATCTTTGAGTTCGAAGCAAAGAAATCACCAATAAATCAAACTAAAATATTAGAACGACTTGATCCTTTAAGAACATCACTTTTCAATGACTTCGATCTTTTAAGCAAGAATGAAGGTCTTTTATTACTCCACGGATACACAGAACAACAAGAAAAATTAAGATTTTATGGACAACTTTTAGGAAAATTCAATTCCTATACTTTGTTTAAAAATGGCTCGGTAGATATACAGAAAACAGCCGAATATAGAACTAAAATTCTAGAGGCTAGAAAGAACTTGTATCAAAGCCTACACAAAGCTATTCACTAATGATTGAATTTATCTGAAATCCAATCACACGACAGGCGACATGAATGTCGCCTGTTTGACTATGCTCAAGGGACTGAGCATAGTCAAACAAATGGGTTTTGTCACTTTTACCCAGTAAAAATGAGATAACGCTACACAATAGCAATTACGCCAGCAATCCAGTAGGAAGATGCTCTAAAACGATAGTCATTAATACCAATCGTTCAACTTATTATTCAAAAGCTCGAATCTGCTCAGCAAGCAAAGCCAACTCTCCATCATCCGCTCGCTGAAAATCATGTGATGAAATATAGCCTTCGTACTGCTCAAAATACTTATCAACATTAGAGTTCACAGCTTGCCAGTTTTCATGCACTTGCTTAGTACCATGCATTGGAAATAACTTAGCGTGAACATGATCCACACCAAAACCTTCAAATACCATTGCTGTACGCCCAACGTCTTCAAAAAATCCATCTAACTTTTTCGCAATTTTCTTGGTGTAAAGTACCAATCCGGTGAGAACATCATCATCCAAATCAAAAGCATAACTTGTGTAATGTTTTTTGGGCATTACAACAGCTGCACCCAAAGTATTGGGGAATATCGTGAGAAATGCCATAAATTCATCATTACTATCAATAATATGGCAAGATATTTCATTTCGTGTCATCTGACAAAAAATACAGCCTGTTCCCATTTTCCCCTCATTTATTCTTTTGTACTGTTATTTAATTTACTTATTTATTTTGATCTAGTTCTTTTAAATATAATATGACTCATTGACTTCATCGACTGAATAAGCCACAACCTTATTTTTCCCCTGCTCTTTGGCTTGAAACAAAGCACGATCGGCTTTTTCTAACAGTGCCATCCAACTGGTCGCGCCAATTGCCACCCCAATACTAATACTAACTTTCAAATCAGGGCAGCGTACATTATCAACTGACTTCGCTTCATAAATCTCAGAACGAATCTTTTCCGCAATTTTTAAAGCGCGCTCCATTCCAACATTTTCAATCAGTACGATAAATTCGTCACCGCCATAACGTACCAACAAGTCAGATGTCCGAATATTTTCTTTTAATTTTTCGGCCACAAACTGAATCACCTGATCCCCCATCAGATGTCCATATACATCGTTGACCTGTTTAAAGTGATCGATGTCGATCACCATTAAACAAGTCTCCGAAAACTGAGTCGGCTGATTTTCCAAAAGTTTAATGTATTCATTCAACGCATAACGGTTTGCAACCCCGGTTAATGAATCCAAATGCGCAATATTCTTGAGTCGAAACTCCAACGCATCTCGCTGCTGAAGCGTCTGTTTTAATTGCTGAATTGCTGTAAATAAAGAATACATATTGGCAGGTTGATCTTTGGTATCCATCGGGTTGGGGCGAATACTTGAATGGGATAAATCAAACAGAATTTCACGCGCTTGAATGAGTGGACTAAACACTCTCTTACGCGCATAGATCATGGTAAACAGTGCCGCAAAAATTGAAATCAGTGAAATACCCACAGTTGTGAGCAAAATATTTTGTGCTTTATGCTTTTCGATGATGGCTTTTTCAACGCTATATTTGAGTAAATACTTTTGTAATTCTACCACGGTTGAAAACTTATCAACGATTGCTTCGGTTAACTGCGTCCCCGTTAAATAGTACGGTCGATGGTAAATACTTTCATTCATTAAGCGTTCAACAATCAATAGCCCTTTGGCTAAAAACTCGTTATAAACCGCTTGATGCAGCACTTTAAATTCTTCGGTTTTATCACGCTCGGGCTGTAAGGTATCAATGAGTTCCCACAAATACATCACTTGCTTCCGAGTCTGTAAAGAACGCGCTAAATTGGTTTCAGGAATCGGTTGCTCGAAGGTCACATGCGCCATCACGTTGGATGCAGCACGACCTGCCTGATCACGTAAGTCCGCTAATAATAAAATTTGGGTATAAAAGTTTGAAATCGCGGTGTCTTTGCCTTCAGATACAGCGATTACGTCTTTTAAAACATCATGACTACGATCCCAAGCATTGAACATTTTTAGGATGGCTTGATCCATGGTCTCGGCATTACGTTGCTCACGTGGTAGAGCTGCATAAGCATCTACCTGTTGTCTGCCTTGTGTTAAAGCTTCATCTAAACGGTCAACTAAACTTAAATCTAAATTTGGGAGGTTCGAGTGCTTTAAAACTTCTAAAGTCTTTTTCATCTGCTCATCCACCGTGAGCCGATATAGTTTTAACTCAAGCACGTGTTTGGCAAAATCTTGTTGATTACTCGACATGAGTTTATTGGCGGGCGCACGCTCTCGTGAAATCTTATTGGCCAAGTCTGCAACAGCCTGTAAGGCTTGTATTTCAGTTAAAGCTTGGTTGGTTTTGTTGTAATCACGATAACTTTTAACTATCAACGGAATGGATAAGCTGCACAATGACAAAATAATAATGCTCATTGCAATATACAGCTTTTGACTCAAATACTCAGAGCGTATTTCTCGCATACTTCAACCACGCCCCCATTCCTAAATAAAAGAAAACTAAATTAACTGTTTATTATACGAACAGTATATCGTGTATTTAAGTGATTAATTCTTTGTTTTACATCGTTTTAAGATTTCATCATCCCCAAATAATCATGGCTAAACTTTCACGCACCTATGAAAGCTGAGTCAATCCATCCTTAATAATATTCATGTTTAGTGTGAATTTCATTCAATATTTTTAATTCCCATTTTTTAAAGTGCCTATATTTACACATGCAACATTTAAGTGCATAATGCACAGTATTGGGGCGAATTAGAGTATATCCTCAGCAGATATTCTAATTTTCCCACAAGTTTTGGCTGAAAAAACCAACCTCTTTTAGAGGTTGGTTTTTTTTTGCTCAAATAAAAGTTTTTAATGAAAAATACAGATTCATTATTGTGCATTAAATTGCAATATATTTTTATTCAGAAAAAAATAAGATCTCGAAAATGGCGGATTCAAGCGGCAAGTGCAACAGTATAAAAACCAGCCATAACTTCACTCGGTGTATGCCAACCTAGTGTTTTTCTAGGACGATGGTTGAGTGCAAATTCTATCTGCTCTATTTGTTCGTTTGACACGTCATCAAACGATGACGATTTTGGCAGATATTGCCGGATTAAACCATTCGTATTTTCATTTCTAGCTCGCTGAATAGACTTGTAAGGATCAGCAAAATACGTATCTATGCCAGCATCAGTAATTCTTTTGTGTTCGGAAAATTCCTTGCCATTATCAAATGTCACACTATAAGCATGGCTCATCTGTAAACGATCTAATGCACAAGTAATCGTTTGAGAGGATGCTCTCGTTGACCCTAAATGAACAATATGTACGTACAGGCTCTTTCGATCAACGAGAGTTAATAAAGCACCTTTATGATGTTTACCAATCACCGTGTCACCTTCGAAATCTCCTAAACGTTGTCGTTGATCAATGACCTGGTCTCGGCAATGAATACTTGTTTTATCAATGATTTGACCCCTACGATCCGTGTTTTTGTAACCTCGTTTTCGATATTTCTTCTGATGCCTTAAGTGTAGATGGAGTTTACCGCCTTTTGATTTATCTTGATAAATGTACTGGTAAATCCACTCATGTGAAGGTACATCCAGCCAACAGCGTTGTGTTAAAGCACCTGAAATTTGTTCTGGTGACCAGTCCAAGCCAATCAAATAATCAATATAAGCGAAGGCAAACGCTGTCATGGGTGATGAAGGACGGTACCGTCTTTGACTTGCAAATTTAGCTGCCTGTTGAGCTCTATATCCACGTTGTCCAGTATTTCTTTTTAATTCACGGTAGATGGTTGATCGTGAACGCCCTAACTCCCGAGCAAGGGTAGCGATTGAACTTTTACTTTTCAAAGTAGCATAAATTTCGTATCTTTCATCTTGAGAAAGTTGGGTGTATTTCTTCATTGTGTGCTTTCCAATTGCGAGTTGAAAAAGTCCAATGATTCTACGAATACACCTAACTTTTTCAACTAACTACAAATGTGTCGCACTTGGGATTTGAATCTGCGAATTTAAATAAAAAAAAAGCCCAACCTTGGGGAAAGTTGGGCAGATAAACAAAAACTGTTTGAGGAGAATTAGCTTCTCAGAAAACAACAATATTGTTAAATGATTCGCTAAAATCATTATGAAATAAATCCGTTCACTTGTAAAGCCAACTAAAGCACTATGGATTAACACAACGCTATAATTATCGTGAAAATTATCACAAATACTCAGAGGATATGTACATTATGCAAGCAAAAAACGAGCTTTTTGCGCTAATTTTAGGCGTTTTTTAGATTTAGGACACAAAAACGCCTATATTTGAGGTACCTTATTTAACTTTTTTACCGTTTATATCTATATATTCAATCTAATTTACCAATTAAAAATCAAGTTCAGTACAATTCATTTTCCTGCATTCTCTGTTTTCTAAATAGGTATACCTTATTGTTCTGCTGTAAGTTTTTTTTGGTTGACATGGATACACTCAATTGAGCACTTTTTAACCTCTAACACATCTAGAGTAATTACTCAATAATATAATACCATTAGAGCTCATTGACTTAATAAATTGTTACAATAGAATAGCATTAGTTTAATCCAATGTTAACAATCTGGTAAATATCATGAAAAAACTCGGTTTAGCCACTGCTTTATTATTAGCCATGACCGGTGCTCAAGCATACCAATTCGAAGTACAAGGTCAATCTGAATACATCGATGCATCTGATGCAAATGACAAAGATTTTACTGGCGGTTTACAAGGTACTTTCTACTTTAAAGATGTTGATTCATCTAAAGGTCCTTTAGCTGAAGCTGCTTTTTTAAACCAAGCTTCAAATGTTTCTTTGGCATATAACTATGCTGAATTAGGCACTGACGGTACTGATTTCATCGCACACAACTACGGCGCTAAAGCAGAAGCGTATATTCCTACTAAATTCGTTCCAGCATATGCAAGTGCGTCTTATAGCCACACACATTTCGATGGTAAAAACAGCGAAACGCCTGATGGCAATGGCGACCGTTATGCACTTGAAGTGGGTGCTTTAGCTGCTCCAAACTTCTTGGTTGCTGTAGGTTATACTAGCGTTGCTGACCAATTTGCTCTTGATGCGTTCAACGTAATGAGCAATGGCGCGGTTAAAGCTGTTGGTGAAACTGTAACAATCGGTGATGACCAAGACGCGATTACTGCACGTACTAAATACGTAGGTAACATCGACGGTACTAACATGGCGCTTGGCTTAGAAGCTGGCCTTGTTTATGGTGATGACACTGCTTACCAATTAAAAACTGACCTTTACTTAACACCTGCGTTAAGTGTTGGTGCTTCTTATGTTGAATCAAGCTTTGCTGGTACTCCAGATTCAGCTTGGGGTGCAAACGTTAACTACTTCATCACTCCAGCAGTTGCTGTAGGCGCAAGCTATGTAAATGCTAACGCTAAAGACAATACTGAGAATCTCGATACACAAACTGTTGGCGTAAACGCTAAATTCCGCTTCTAATTCAATTTAGAAACTGAATTGAAAAAAGGACGCTTTAAGCGTCCTTTTTTTAGTTTGTGGCTCTGACTAAATTTAAGAAATGTAAATGACGCTCATATTGGAAAATAATATCTTGTAATAGATCATCTAAAGTCCAATCCATCACATCATAATTCTGCCCACCTTCTCTTAAGAAAACTTCAGCTTGATAAAACTGCTGTTCCTCCAGTCTATCCGCCATAAAACTGGGTGGCTGGGTTTCACGGGCAACCACCTGATAGATGAAGTTAATTTCATTATGGTGATCCACGCGTAACTGCAAGCCATGCTCAATCGGTTGAATGGTCACGTCTAGCTGACGGCGCTGAAATTCCTTTTGTACCGCTGAAAATGCATGTTGTACTTGCTGACCAATGAACTCTTCGACCTCAGACTGGGTATGTGGATAATGCATAATCAGACCTAGACGCTGTTGCCAACTGCGTGGATTTTGAATCGCACGTGGCGTGATTCGTGCATCTTGTAGTGCACGCATTTTGGTGACATCCAAACGCAGTGCTTTCAGTAAGCCCCAACAGACCAGCAACATAATCAAAGTAAAGGGTAAGGCACTCATAATGGTGGCCGATTGTAAGGCCGAAAGTCCGCCTGCCATCAGTAAGATAATCGACAGTAACGCAATCAGAATGGTCCAAAATAGCCGTTGCCACAAGGGTGAGTTTTCTGTTTCTGCGGTTAAGTAATCAATCACCAATGAGCCTGAGTCGGCTGAAGTCACAAAGAATAGCACCACCAGAACGGTCGCAATCAGGCTCGATATTTGAGAGAAAGGTAAATGGGTCAAAAATTCAAACAGTGCGACGGATGAGTCTTGTTGTACCGCTGAGATTAAAGAAGTGTGCCCATCTTGAATAATACTGAACAGCGCGGCATTCCCCATGAAGCCCATCCAAATCAGGGTAAAACCTGTAGGAATGAACAACACCCCGACAATGAACTCGCGAATGGTTCGGCCTTTAGACACTCGGGCAATAAACATTCCAACAAAAGGCGACCACGAAATCCACCAAGCCCAATACATAATGGTCCAACCGCCAATCCAACCATTGGGTTGGTAGGCATACAGGTTGAAGGTCATCGTGAACAGATTAGATACATATTGCCCTGCATTTTGAATACTGGTTTGTAAGATATAAATAGAAGAACTGGCAAAAAACACAAATAACAGTAAAACCAGTGCCAGCACCAAGTTCAATTCAGACAGCCGTTTAATGCCTTTGTCCAAACCAAAACCGACTGAGAGCGAAGCTAAAAAAGTGACAAAAATGATTAGCCCGACCTGAATACCAATACTTTGCTGAATGCCAAAAAGATAATTCAGTCCCGAATTAATTTGGGTCACCCCAAAACCAAGTGTGGTCGCAACCCCGAAAATGGTGCCTAAGGTTGCAAAGGTATCAACCGCATCTCCCGTTGCACCATAGATTTTTTTGCCCACCAAAGGATATAAAGCAGAGCGAACTTTTAAAGGCAAATTATGTCGGAAAGAGAAATAGGCCAGTGACAAGCCCACAAGTGCATAAATGGCCCATGCATGTAATCCCCAGTGGAAAAAGGTGATCCGCATCGCTTGTTGTGCGGCATCTACGGTTTGCCCATCCCCTGTGGGCGGGTTGACATAGTGCATCACGGGTTCAGCGACACCGAAGAACATCAAACCAATCCCCATCCCTGCGGTAAACAGCATGGCGAACCAAGAACCACTGCTATATTCAGGCAGACTATGATCAGGGCCGAGTTTGATTTTCCCCATATCGGAGAGTGCAATAAAGATCAGTAAGATCAGAAATAACGCGACAGATAAAACGTAAAACCAGCTAAATGAGTCAATAATCCATTGATTTAAATGTTTGGTTAAAGCCTCAAAACCACTTGGGTCAAAAAGAATCAAGGCCAGAAAAAGCACCAGAATCACGACAGTGCTGAGAAATACATTCCGTTTGATGTTTGCAAACAGCGATGGCTTTATGGAAGGCATAATTCCCCCAGAAAATTATTTTTAGTACAAAGATATAACCAAAATGGTTAATTAGACGAGTCTAATAAAGAGTGAAGAATGAATAGCTTAAAATTTAACGATTCTGTTCCATCATAATTTATGTTTAAAAATAAGGCAGTGCGAATCCTGTAACAGTTTAATTTTCTTTATGATCATTGGGTCGGTGCTGAATATACTGCAAGGCAATCAAGCGTGAGACGACTAAAGCCAAATACATCACCCCACAAAACATCTGCAACATTGCAATCATACGAGCCAGTGGTGTCAGTGGCATTAGATCAGACAAACCTGTCGCCGACTGCAAACTAAAGCTTAAAAAAAGTAAATCGAGCCATGACTGTGCGCCCGCCACATTGGGATTTAAAAAGCTATTGGGTTCCAAAATCTGACAAATGCTATATAAAAAGGCAAAGCCCCATGCAATAAGCGTAAACACTGCCCCTGCAGCAAATAGCTCATCTTTGGTCAAATAACGGTCTGCAAACATATAGCGCAGCAAGCCATAGGCCGCAATAAAATAGGCCATCGCCTCAAAGGCATGACTAATCACCAAAAGCATCGGATTTCGCGCACCCAGCAAAATCAGTAAGGAAAAGAACAATGCCCCACCAACAAAACTCAAGCCGAGGATGGTAAACACGGGGGTTTGGCGAATGACCTTGGCAATGAGTAACAGGACCAAAACACCTAAGCCCCAAACCAATACACGTAAGGACAGGCTATGGCCGCTCAATAGCGCCAAAATCAGCATAATAAATTGCAACAGCAGTAACCATGCTGAAGGCAGTAGACGGAAGCCTTTCCAAAATTCGACAAATACTTGCATATGCAGCCTGTTGTTTTTAAAGCCAAGTTTGATTGGTTCTTGTTCTCACTTTTTTAACTTAGCATGAATAGCGACTGAAACCGATGCTTTTTATTCATGTCATTCGATTCATTTTGTTCAACAATTTGAGTACTGCTTGAATACTGAATGTCACGATCTATGCATTTCAATATACAAAGCTGACACAGTTAGGAGCGTCAACACCATAAAAAAAGCCCCAATGAATGGGGCTTTTTTTATTTCAGGTTCAGATTAGTGATCTGAAGCGCCTGAGATACCAATACCTGTTTGTGAACGTACATACTGCGCATCAAATGCTTTACGTTCTGCTTGTGCACGTGCTGAGTTATCAGTCACAGAGAACAACCAGCAGCAGAAGAACGCCAATGGCATTGCAAAGATTGCTGGACCATTGAATGGGTTCACTGGCGTTTCAGAAATGCCCAATGTATCGACCCAAACGGCTTTAGATAAGATAATTAGTGTTACTGCAGTCACTAGACCAATCACACCACCAATCACCGCACCACGTGTGGTTAAACCTTTCCAGAACATTGACAGTACAAGCACTGGGAAGTTCGCACATGCTGCTACAGAGAATGCTAAACCTACCATGAAGGCAACGTTTTGTTTCTCGAACAGAATCCCTAAAATCATTGCAAAAATAGCAAGACCTAAAGTCGCGATTTTAGACATACGAAGTTCAGATTCAGGAGTCGTTTGACCTTTCTTGAATACGTTTGCGTACAAGTCATGCGAGATTGCTGAAGCACCTGACAAGGTCAGACCTGCAACAACAGCAAGAATCGTTGCGAACGCCACTGCTGAAATGAAGCCCATGAACAAGTCACCGCCCAATGCATCAGACAAGTGAACCGCTGCCATGTTGTTACCACCAACAAGCTCTAGTTTGCCCGTTACTGCCATTTTCGCGACATCAATGAACTGTGGGTTGTTCGACACATAAAGGATCGCACCAAAACCAATGATGAAGGTTAAAAGGTAGAAGTAACCAATGAAACCTGTTGCTACAACCACTGATTTACGTGCTTCTTTAGCATCTTTAACGGTAAAGAAACGCATTAAGATGTGTGGTAGACCCGCTGTACCGAACATTAAAGCCAAACCTAAAGAAATGGCATCAATTGGGTTCGCTGCAAGTTTACCTGGGCCCATGATATTGCCCGCTTCTGCTAAAGAAATGTCATGTACTTTAGAGAAAACTTGAATTGACTGCGTGAACATTTCAGAGAAGCTGAAGCCTACGCCTTTCATCACCATGAAAGCCATGAATGTCGCGCCAGACAAAAGCATTACAGCTTTAATAATCTGTACCCAAGTTGTTGCCAACATTCCACCGAAGATCACGTAAGCCATCATCAGAAGACCAACAATTACTACAGCAATGTTATAGTTCAAACCAAATAACAGTTTGATCAGCTGACCTGCACCCACCATCTGAGCGATCAGATAAAATGCAACGACAACCAATGAACTTACTGCTGCAAGCGTACGTACTGGTTTTTCTGCTAAACGGAATGACACTACGTCAGATAAGTTGAACTTACCTAAGTTACGTAGACGTTCAGCCACCAAGAACAATACGATTGGCCAACCCACCATGAAACCCAATGAATACAGCAAGCCGTCGAAGCCTGAACTGAAAACCATTGCGGAAATACCCAAGAATGATGCTGCGGACATATAGTCACCCGCAATCGCTAAACCATTTTGGAAACCTGAGATCCCGCCACCTGCTGTGTAGAAGTCAGCAGTGTTGGTGGTTTGTTTTGCTGCCCATTTGGTGATGAGCAAAGTAAATCCGACAAAAATACCGAACATGATAATGGCATGCCAGTTTGTCGCTTGCTGTTGAGCCTCACCCAAATCTGGGCCTGCAAGTGCTAGGCTCGAAGCCAACAGTGCTGTAGCAGCGACTGTAAGCGCTTTCAATGAATTCCATTTCATTAGTGCTGTCCTTTCTCTTGCGCAATGGCTTCAACTTCACGCATTGCTTCTTCATTTAATGCGTCGAGTTTGTTATTCGAGATATACGAATACACACCACACAAAACAAAAGACAATACAATAATGCTTAGACCCAATGGCATGCCAATCGTGGTCACCCCACCACTGACTGAAGTCATTAAAAATTCTTTGTTGTAGCCGACCAACAACATGAAACCAACGTATACAACCAACATAATAGTTGTCAGTGTCCAGCTCAGTTTACTTTTACGACTAACCATTTCCTTGAATTTGGGATTTTGTAGAATCTGTTCTACTTGTCTCTCATCCATAACCATACTCCTGTGTGTATCCAACCGTAGATACAATTTTTTAATTCGAATTATTACATTTGCTAAAGTAGCAAGCTTCTGTATTGGTTGTAATTTAGACTTTGGTCTGTAAATTTTAAACAAGCCCAGCAGCCTCTATCCGAGATGCGCTATGATGGACAAGATGATGGAAAAAATTTAGGTAAAATGAACAGCTGGCTCATTATCGGGGTATTGGCCCTCTATATCGTCTTACTCTTTATCTGCGCCTTTTTTGGTGAGAAACACGCCAGCCGCCTGAGCACGCGTGGGCGCATGCTATTGTTTAGTTTAACTTTAGGGGTCTACTGTTCATCTTGGACCTTTTATGGCGCAACAGGTGCAGCAGTTCGTGAAGGCATTATCTTTCTGCCGATCTACCTTGGCCCACTACTTTTCGTCGCACTGGGCTATGACATTTGGCGTCGTTTAGGCCGCGTCCGTCAGCACCATGCTATTTCATCGATTGCCGATTTTGTCGCTGCACGCTATGGTAAAAGTGGGCCTTTGGCCTCGATGGTGACCATCCTTGCCGTCATTGCGATTATTCCTTACTTAGCCCTGCAGTTACGCGCTATTGCACTCAGTGCTGCGGTGATTTTAGAGCCCACCGCAGGCAGCATCGCCTCAACCACCAACGGTGTGCTGTTCCTCACTGGTATCTTGGCTATTTTAGCCATGATTTTCGGGACGAGGCAGATTGCCAATACAGAACAGCATGGCGGTCTGATGTTGGCGGTTGCCTTCGAGTCTTTTGTCAAACTGTTTGCTTTGCTGTGTGTCGCGCTCTTTTTCGTGTTTGCTGCACCTGAAAACATTCATCAAATCTCCAAAGATGTCGCGGAGACTTTCCATCAAGTACAACTCATTGGTGTACCCGATACATTTTGGATTCAAACCTTGTTGGCTGGACTCGCGATCATTTGCTTACCGCGTCAGTTCCACGTCGCTGTGGTCGAATTGCGTGATGAAAAGCATATTCGCGGGGCACGCCGCTGGTTCGCAGTTTATTTAGTTTTAACCATCATTGCCATTATTCCGATTGCCAGTTGGGCGCTGCATGCAACGCCAGGTTACTTAGCGATCCCCGATGTAGCGGTTTTGTCTTTGCCCTTAAGTTATGGCCAAGACTGGTTAACCTTATTAGCCTTTTTAGGCGGCTTCTCTGCCTCTACGGGTATGCTGTTGGTGTCTTCAGTGGCGCTGTCGATCATGCTCAGTAATGACTTGATCATGCCTGCCTTATGGCGTACCAATTTACTGTCCCGCCACGATAAGCGCTTACCCTTGGTGCTTAAATTTACCCGTCGGGTCTGTATTTTAGCCGTAATGCTCCTGGGTTTTTTGTTCTTCCATTTTTTCAATGATATTGACCAACTCTCAGTCTTTGGCTTGTTGGCCTTTAGTGCGGTGGCTCAGTTCTCACCAGCCCTCATTGGTGGTCTGTACTGGCGTGGCGGCAGTAAACAAGGTGTCTATGCAGGTTTATTGGCGGGTTTTGGTATGTGGGCCTACACCCTGCTGTTACCCACTGTACTGCGCAGTTTACCTGCTGAATATTCACATTTTACCGAAAGCTTTCTCAATTTCGGGCCAATGGGCATTAACTGGTTACGTCCTGAAGCTCTGCTCGGTTTTGAATCCTTTGCCGCACTTACCCATGGGGTGGTATGGGCACTCGGTCTGAATATTATTTTATACATTTGGATTTCCCGAATTTTCCGTCCCAGCGTGGCCGAACAAATTCAAGCAGAAAGCTTTTTCTATTATGAAACCAAGCCACTGCCGACACAGAGCACGTCTACAGACATCAACTACATTCATCACGATGTTGCACGTTTAAAAGTTGGTGATTTAATCACCTTAGCCAAACGGATTACTGGCGATGGCGCAACTATGCGCGCTTTTCAACAGTTCTGTGCCCAGAACAATGTAGTGCTGAATGAAAACAGCAATGCCAACGGCATGTGGTGGCGTTTTACCGAACAATATTTGGCAGGCACTATTGGTGCTGCATCGGCACGTACCCTGCTCACCACCGCAATGGTCAACAATGGCCTCGCCCTAGGTCAAGTGGCAAATATTCTAGACCAAGCCTCACAGTGGCAACGTTTTAATCAAAACCTGATCATGACCATGATTGACCACATGACCCAAGGGGTGAGTGTGGTCGATGAAAATATGTGTTTGGTGGCATGGAATAACCAATATTTAAAACTGTTTGATTATCCAAAAGACATTGTCTATGTCGGTTGTCCGATTTCCGATTTGATTCGGTATAACGCAGAGCGCGGCGAATGTGGCCCGGGTTCGGTCGAAGAACATGTGCGTAAACGGATGCACTGGATGCAAGTCGGTAGCGCACATGAATTTGAACGAATTCGTAAAGATGGTCGTGTCATTCAAATGCGTGGCAACCCAATTGAAGGCGGCGGCTTTGTCACCACCTTTGCCGACATTACCGCCTTCCGTGAAAATGAAGCCATGCTGGAGGCGCGTGTCCAAGACCGAACTCAACAGTTAGCAGATGCATT
Source organism: Acinetobacter sp. CAU_H_S139_7 (assembly GCF_058599305.1). Taxonomy (NCBI): domain Bacteria; kingdom Pseudomonadati; phylum Pseudomonadota; class Gammaproteobacteria; order Moraxellales; family Moraxellaceae; genus Acinetobacter; species Acinetobacter sp. CAU_H_S139_7. The sequence continues at coordinate 175,983 of NZ_CM178651.1, read as the reverse complement.
AACTGAACAACAACTGGCACGTGAGCAAGCAGATAAAGCCAATATGTCGAAAAGCCGCTTTATTGCCGCGGCCAGTCATGACTTATTGCAACCGATGCATGCCGCGCGTCTGTTCAGTACGGCTTTAGAACAAAGTGTACAAAGTGAAGAAGACCGTAAAACGCTACAACAGCTTGATCGTGCCTTACACGGTGCAGAAAGCATGCTATCTGCCCTGTTGGATATTGCCCGTCTGGAAGGTGGCACTATTCAACCGAACCGTCAGGCTTATCCGCTGCATGATTTACTCAGTGACCTCGAATTGCAGTTTAAATCCATTGCCGCACAGCGCGGTATTCGTTTCAGCGTACATGATGCTCAGTTCTGGATAGATACCGACCCACAGTGGATTCGCCGTATTATTCAGAACTTTGTCAGTAATGCCCTACGCTATACTGCCAAAGGCAAAGTGGTGGTGGGTGTACTCCGCTCCACGGACAGACCACGCCATATTCGAATTGGAGTTTGGGATACAGGACCCGGGATTGCAGAAGAACAACGAATCAAACTATTCCAAGAGTTTGAGCGCTGTGGCCATACCTCACCGTGGGGTGAGCAAGGGCTTGGCTTGGGTTTGGCCATCGTACAACGGATGACCAGCCTGCTCGACTACCCGGTACATGTCTATTCGGAGTATGGCAAAGGTTCATGCTTTATGATTGAAGTACAAATCATTGACCCACCAAAAGTCGTGGCAGCGCCTGTACAAGCGGTTCCACTCAAAACCAAAGCCTATAAGATTTTGTGCTTGGACAATGACGAAACCATTTTAGAAGGGATGTCGACTTTACTGACCAAATGGGGCTATCAAGTGTTTAAGGCAACTGAACCTGAACAGGCTTTTGAGATGATTCAACAAGAAAACATTCAGGTCTGGTTGGTCGATCAGCACTTAAATCATGACAAAATTGGTTTGGACTTTATTTTGGCCAATCGCCAAGAAAATGTACCTGTCGCTTTGATTACCGCTGACTCAGATCCTGAACTGCCACAACGAGTCAAAGATATGAATATCGTACTGTTGAAAAAACCGTTAAAACCAGCCTCTTTACGAGCATGGTTATCGGGTTTAAAAATTTCAAATCCTGAATAAATTCACTACATTCGCTCACAAAACCCAAGTCATCTGACTTGGGTTTTGTCTTTTTTAGGCCCTGTATATATGGCAAACTGACTAAAGTTTTAACGGTTTCGACCAAAGTGCTCATTTCCAGCTCTTTGAAGCCCAATAATATTGACTAAAAATTACACATCCATTTTTACTATGGCAAAATACACCACTTACATTAGTGAACACTTGTATACTTAGTTACAATTTTTCAAGTATTTGTTTTATTTAAACTAAATATGCATAAAAACACAAACTACGACTTTAGTCGCATTCATCTCCACAGGGGATTGGCAGATAACTAGGACTAAGAAAAGATCAGTTTTTCTACCTATATACCTCTTCCTTCGCTAAAGAAACTGATCATCCTTCTCTTGGAGTTTTATGATGAACATTTCTAAAGCAATGCCACATGGCTCAGATCAATCACAACAATTTTTGCGCCAGTATAGTGCCAATGCCTTTTTACCCAGTATTGACTGGGTCGAACTCTTTAAACAAAGTAGACTCAACGAGACTCATGTTCAGGCCTTAGATACGCTGTATCACACCGCTATTCCCCTCGCATTACAAGTGTTTGAACAACTCGACTTTGATGTGTTTCGCCCCGCGGCTTACCAACCGCAAGGTTTAGGTCTATTTGAAAAACTTCAGCAACAAGAAGACCCGTTCTTGCTGGCATTGGAAGCCGAATCCAGCGGACTCAGTGAAGATGTGCGCCATCAAATTTGGAGCATGCTCCTTCGCGGCGGTGCAGTTTTGGTGTTTAAAGCATGGCTCGGTAAAGTCAAAACCGATCAGGATCAACTCGACGCCACCCAGTTTGACCAATTGTCGGATCTGCTCTTTATTAAAACACCACCGCAAGTCTTGGCGGATCGCTTAAGTATTGATGCGCAAGGAACACAAGACCATATTTTCCTCATGTATGACAACGAAATCTACTTAGACCGTTTCAACAGCTTGGAAACGGCGGCTTTATTTGTCGATCTTGGCGTGTATGATGCGGCCTTTTTAAGTCTGCGCGATGACCGCGTTGCCGCTTATTTGAAACAACAGGGCTATGTCTCTGAAGAGCAAATTGATGACTTGCAATGCGCTTTAAATCCTTTATTTTGTACCGATGTCACCAGCAAACAAAACTGCTTGGCTTAAACTTAAGACTGAAAAAAAGCGCTGATGATTCAGCGCTTTTTTAATTCAATAGATCAGCTTACATGCGTTTTTCTTCAATATTTAAAGCATTGATCGCAAGGACCGCTTGAGTTCGGTTCTGTACTCCAAGCTTACGGAAAATCGCAGTCACGTGCGCTTTAATCGTCGCTTCTGAAACATCAAGTTCATAAGCAATCTGCTTATTCAGCAAACCTTCTGCCACCATCATCAAAACACGGAACTGCTGCGGTGTTAAGGATTGAATTCGCTCAGCCAGTGCAGTTTCATCGGCAGCACGTGGGTCAAAGTTCATGTTAGCGGGTAAATTTGGTGGCAACCAAATTTCACCATCTAAGACTTCGCGAATTGCTTCGCCAATATGACTTGGATGTGCCGACTTTGGAATATACCCCATCGCTCCATGCGCAATTGAACGCTGAATGATCGACGTCTCTTCATGCGCTGAAACGACAATGATCGGTAATGATGGATACTGGGCACGAACGTGTACCAATGCAGAAAAACCTGAAGCACCTGGTAAGTTTAAGTCCAATAGCACCAAATCAGGTTCAGGACCTTTTTCAAGGCGTTCATAAAACTCGTTTACTGCGGCTGTTTCATGAATTTGAGCTTGCGGTAAGCTATAACGAACAGCTTGGATTAACGCATGGCGAAACAGCGGATGGTCATCAACGATTAATATATTCATAAGCAACGACAGATTTCGAGTGCACTAGTCTTGACTATTCTAACCATACAAGTGCCGATAAGGATATGCAAAGTCTAACTTTTTTTCACTTTATCACGCTTTATTCAGAAAAATAGCCTCAATTCCAAGTCGATCTTGAAATATAAATAACTAATCACATTTTGATATAAAATTTATCAGTACATCGAAAAAGGTTATTTATTTTAAATATATATATAAAATACAACCATTTAATAAAAATTTAAGCAGCCTTTTTCAAGTTCAACAGATATATCTTAAAATCAGATAACTTAACGCTATTTCTTTATTTTACAGACCAAATGCAAATATTAGATAAATAAGTCCATTCCGAGATACAACACTTTAGGGCTGTCCTTATGTCTACTTTACTGCAAAAACCACTCAATATTGTCGCTGTGTCAGGTGGTTTAAATACCCCGTCTAAAACTGAGGCATTAGTACAAGAAATATTAAATGAACTGGGCAATGCAACCCCAATCAATGTACATTTCATTAAATTCAGCGAAATTGGCCATTTACTCGGTGGCGCGATTTACCGCAACCAACTGCCACAACGTGTGCAAGATGACCTAGCCGCGGTCGAAGCTGCCGATGCTTTGATTGTTGGAACACCAGTTTACCGTGCTTCATTTACTGGTTTGTTTAAACACTTTTTCGACTTTGTTGAACAAACGGCGCTGGTCGATGTACCGGTACTACTTGCAGCCTCAGGCGGCAGTGAACGTCATGCCCTGGTACTGGAGCACCAACTTCGCCCACTATTCAGTTTCTTCCAAGCACAAACTTTACCGATTGGGGTCTATGCCACAGACAAAGACTTTACCCCAGCGTATACCATCCACAGTGAATTATTACGAGATCGCATTACTCTTGCCGTAGCTCGTGCTTTACCCATCTTAGAATGGGCACCCGCCAAAGGTCAGCGTGCAGAAGTGGTGAAAGAAAAGACCCAACTTGCCAATCAGAACTTGGGTATCAACACGCAAATCGAACAAGACGATGTATTGCCTTCAGCGGCAGTTCCAAATTTAGATGCAGCCGAGTCCCGCTTGCATCAGAAAAAAGCCAAACCACAGGTCGCTTAACGCAGAAAAGCATTGAGAGGGTTTTCACATGTCACAACAAAATAAAAATATCACGTTTGCTTATTGGGTTCCCAATGTCAGCGGTGGCTTAGTGGTAAGTAATATTGAGCAACGTACGGATTGGAGTTATGACTATAACGTCCGTTTAGCGCAGGCTGCAGAAAAAAGTGGCTTTGATTATGCTCTGACTCAGATTCGTTTTACTGCAGGTTATAACGCAGAAAACCAACATGAATCGGTCAGTTTTAGTCACGGTATCTTAGCCAAAACCAGCAAACTCAAAGTCATTGCCGCTATTTTACCTGGCCCGTGGAAACCCGTGCTTGCCGCAAAACAGCTTGCAACCATCGACCACTTAACCCAAGGACGTATTGCGATTAATGTGGTTAGTGGTTGGTTTCGCGGCGAATTTGATGCCATTGGTGAACCATGGCCTGAACATGACCAACGCTATGCCCGCTCGGAAGAGTTTATTCGTGCATTAAAAGGCGTTTGGACCCAAGACAACTATAGTTTCAATGGAAAATACTACCAGTTCAAAGACTACACCTTGTCCCCCAAACCTGTGCAAAAGCCGCATATTGAAATTTTCCAAGGCGGCAGCTCTCGTGCTGCACGGGATATGGCTGCACGAGTTTCAGACTGGTATTTTACCAATGGCAATACCCCTGATGAACTCAAAAAACAGATTGATGATATTCGTGCAAAAGCCCAACAGAATGGCCATCAGGTCAAAATTGGGGTGAATGCTTTTATCATTGCCCGAGATACCGAGGAAGAAGCGAAAACGGTTCTGCAAGAAATTATTGATAAAGCCAATATTCAAGCGGTACATGCCTTTGGCGATGCCACCCGTGAAGCGGGTGCTGCCACACTGGAAGGTGAAGGCAACTGGGCCAAATCGACCTTTGAAGATTTGGTTCAATACAATGATGGCTTTAAAACCAATTTGATTGGTACACCACGCCAAATTGCCGCACGTATTGTGGAATTAAAAGCCGTTGGTGTGGATTTAATCCTTTCAGGTTTTTTACATTTTATCGAAGAGGTTGAATACTTCGGTGCCAAAGTGTTGCCATTGGTTCGTGAGTTGGAAGCTCAGCAGCAATCCGTTGAGACTGCCAAATCTGCTTAGCTCGGTAAGCAGCAGACACGAACTAAAAAATAATAATCATAGGTGACTCTATTCTTCCCTCAGGGCTCGGCTTGAGGGTTTTTTTATTGGTGTATAATCCGCACAAAGTAAAAAATAACCATTTTATATGAACAACAGCCAACCCTCTAAATTCATTAATCTTTCTTTGGCCTTTTTATGGGGCTATCAAGGTTTAGTTCCTAAAATCCTTTTTATCAATCCCGATGAGATTGCCATTTGGCAAACTTTTGGGCTTTCCTACACACAGGCCCAACTGGCAGGTCAGGGCTCAGGTGTGCTTGAGTGTGTTTTTGCTTTATTGTTCCTCTTTAATTCCAGTAAATATCTGCATTACCTCAGTATCTTTAGCTTAGTGTTTTTATTCGCACTGGTCGCTTTTCTAATACCAGACAGTCTCATTCGTGCTTTTAATCCTGTGGTCATGAACCTTGCAATGATCAGTCTATCCATTTGTTATTGTATGCTTCACAGTCAACAAGCGACTTCCTTTAGTTCACAAAGTAAAGGATCCATATGAATTCAAAATCAGGTTGCATCGTCATTACAGGCAGTTCTAAAGGTATCGGCTTAGGTTTAGCTCAAGCCTTCTTAGAACAACAACAAGCCGTCGTGATTTCTGGCCGAAATAGCACAGATTTACAGCGCACCCTGCAACAGCTACGGCATCGTTTTCCCGCTGCGCTGATTCATGCTGTCACTTGTGATGTCACGCAGATCCATGAAGTACAAATGCTTTGGGATGAAGCCATTCAACACTTTGGTGCTGTTCAGATTTGGATTAATAATGCAGGCAGTTGTACTGCGACACTAGACTTTAAAGATCTCGCAGCAGCAGACATACAGACTGTGGTGCAAACCAATATTCTAGGCAGTATGTTCGGCTCACAAGTGGCCTTAAACGGCATGCTAGCACAAGGCTATGGTCAAATTTTGAACATGGAAGGTTGGGGTACTCGAGGCGAATGGAGTGCAGGCATGACCGCCTATGCCACCACCAAACGTGCCGTAGGGTACTTTAGTCAAGCACTGTTTAAAGAAACCAAACAGACCCACATTCAAGTCGGTACGCTCAGTCCCGGAATGGTGGCAACCGACCTACTGGTATCCTCATGGCAAAATGGCAATGTTCAGCACTGGAACAAAATGAAACGGCTTTTTTTGTTTATTATCGATCCTCCTGAGGTGGTCTGTCGCTATTTGGCTCAACGTATTTTAGAGAATAAACGTCGCCATAGTCGAATCGTATGGATGACGCCCTTACGTCTGTTGCTCCGATTTTTTCGGCCCTATTATTGGCGTCGAAATCCCATTAAAGATACAGTTTTAGCGGATCTCAACTCAAAATAATGCCACATCAAGGTGTAGATCATTTACATTAAACATAAACCCCGAATTAGGAAGACTTCTGATGTACACAGGTATCGTACAAGGCTTAGAGAAAATTCTAGATGTCCGTCAAGGTGATGGTTTTAGCACCCTTGTGGTTTCAAATACACACAACTTTTTTCACGATGTCTTCATCGGTGCAAGTGTAGCCATCAATGGCACCTGCTTAACTGCAACGCGCATCGATCTGACCGCCAACCAAGTCCATTTTGATGTCTCAGATTTGACTCGACGCCTGACCACTTTAGGCACTTTACAGACAGGTGATGAGGTGAATATCGAACGTTCAGCCAAAGTTGGAATGGAAAATGGGGGGCATAACTTGTATGGACATATCGAAGGAACGGCTACAATAAAGCAGCTGAGCCGTCACGGCGAGACTCTGCATGTGGATCTTCACATTCCAGAAGACAATATTAAATACTTTTTCTTAAAAGGCTTTATTGGTCTAAATGGTTGTAGCCTCACCGTCAACCGTGTTGATCGTAACAGTCATGAAATTTCAGTTGATTTGATTCCTGAAACCTTGCGTCTAACCACGTGGGCATCGGTACAAGTCGGCGATGCGGTCAATTATGAAATTGATCAGATGACACGGACGATGGTAGATACCTTAGAAAGCATCCATCAGCGTTAGAACTCTTTAATTTCTAAACGTCTTACACTTACAAATTTGTATACAGCAAACCGATGTACTCCATCAGTACACCAAAATAAAAATACCGTCTGCTTGAGACGGTATTTTTTAGGTCGATTTTAGCCGTTTGGATATACTTCTTTAATCAACACTTCGACCACTTGCGGTTCAGCCAGCGTCGATGTATCGCCCAAACTATCTAACTCGTTCGCCGCAATTTTTCTTAAAATACGGCGCATAATTTTACCTGAACGTGTTTTCGGTAAAGATGGTGCCCAATGTAAGGCATCTGGTGTCGCCACAGGACCGAGTACCTTTCTTACCCACTGAATCAGCTCTGCACGGAGTTCTTCCGTTTGCGCTGTGCCCGCTTGTAAAGTAACAAAAGAACAAATTCCCTGCCCTTTGATTTCATGTGGCATTCCTACTACTGCAGCCTCAGCAACCGCCTCATGTGCCACCAAAGCACTTTCCACTTCAGCCGTGCCTAAGCGGTGCCCTGACACATTCAGTACATCATCCACCCGACCTGTGATCCAGTAATAACCATCTTTATCACGGCGTGCACCATCGCCCGTGAAATACGTTCCCGGATAAGTTGCAAAGTACGCTTCGATAAACCGCTCAGGATCCCCCCAAATGGTTCGCATTTGCCCTGGCCATGAATCCTTAATCACCAGATTGCCTTCAGCTTCTCCTTCTAACTCTTTGCCTTCAGCATCAACCAAAGCGGGTTGAATCCCAAATAAAGGACGCGTTGCAGACCCCGGTTTAAGTGGTGTCGCACCCGGAAGTGGAGAAATCAAAATCCCGCCTGTTTCGGTTTGCCACCAAGTATCCACCACTGGGCAACGGCTTTCCCCCACCACTGTGTAGTACCAATTCCATGCTTCAGGATTGATCGGCTCTCCGACGGAACCAATTAAACGTAAACTGCTACGGTCACTCTCACGGACAAAGGCATCCCCTTCACGCATCATGGCGCGGATCGCTGTCGGGGCAGTGTATAAAATCGTCACATTGTGTTTGTCGACAATATGTCCTGTACGTGCCCAACTTGGATACTGTGGAATCCCCTCAAACATCACTGTTGTGGTTCCATTCGACAAGGGGCCATACAGCACATAAGAATGTCCCGTAATCCAGCCTACATCGGCGGTACACCAAAACACATCATCTTGTTTTAAGTCAAACACTTCACGGAAGGTACTATTCACATAAGTTAAATAGCCCCCTGTGGTATGCAGCACCCCTTTGGGCTTACCGGTTGAACCTGAGGTATATAAAATAAATAGGGGATCTTCGGCATTCATCGGTTCAGGTGGACAAATCTCGTTGACGGTCATGATTTCCATGTGATACCACAAATCACGCCCTTCTTTCAGCGTGATTGGATTGCCTGTACGGTGCACCACAATCACATTTTGTACCGAGTCTGTCCCAGGTAGATTCAATGCTGCGTCTACATTTTCTTTCAGCGGAATCGGTTTACCCCCGCGCATTCCAGAGTCTGCGGTAATCACAATTTTAGCTTGACTGTCATCAATTCGGCTTGCCAATGAATCAGGCGAGAAACCACCAAACACCACACAATGCACGGCACCGATTCGGGCACAGGCCAACATCGAAATGGCCGCTTCTGAAATCATCGGCATATACAGCACCACACGATCACCCTTCACCACACCATGCTTTTTTAGGACATTAGAAAAACGACACACTTCATCATACAGTTCAGCAAAGGAAATGATTTTATGGCGCGACGGATGGTCACCTTCCCAAATAATGGCAGGTTTATACGGATGTTCTTTTAAGTGGCGATCAAGGCAGTTGGCACTTAGGTTTAACTGACCATCGGCAAACCATTCAATTTTAAAATTATCTTTGTCATAACTGGTGTTTTTAACTTGGCTAAAAGGCTTGATCCAATCGAGTTTCAAAGCCTGTTCAGCCCAATATTCATCAGGTTGTTCTATCGATTTTTGATAGCGTTCAAAATATTCTTGTTCATTGGTGCGCGCAGTTTTTTCAAATTCAGCAGGTACAGGATAGACTTCTTTCATATCATACTTCCTTATATTCTGACTCTCATCGCGAGAGTTCATGCCACAGTTATTGGTTTATTATTGGACTGCATAACCACAGTATGACGATTGTTTTTTAAACAGATCAACACGGCTTTGGTCGTATATTATTTCTACAATTTAAAACACATTTTATAGTGATCTTTCAATGAGATCCTGTGTTTAATCCGTAACATGAACAAAGCCGAACTCCGTAAAGTCACTCCAGCTACACTTTTTCAAGCATATTGTTACACTTCAGTCGGTGCTGTTTCATACTTAGGAGCATGACTCAGCGCCTTCATTCCAAAACTCAAGCATTTAAAAAACAGAGAGATAAGTTTTTATCCGTCTATCAATCACCCAGAATGCGATAATTTCATACGCTTTTCTCTATTAAATACACACAATTTTCAGGCAAAATATGCCAAATTTTCAGCGATTGGAGCACCAGTGTCAGAACAAACCAATACCCTGAGCGAGGTTGCTCAAGGTACGTCAGAGATGCTACATGACGCGACAGCGAAAACCACGCAAAGTGTAATTGCACATACGGCAAAATATAATGACGCCTATTCCACCATCGACAAATTTGTCGATAGTTTTTGGGAGCGTATGCCTTATTTTTGTATTGCGCTGATTACCTTCGTCATTTTTTATTTGCTCTCCAAGCTGTTTAAACTTTTTGTTCGTAAAGCACTGTCTGATCGTTCTTATACCAAGCAAAACCTTGTCCTTGTCCTGAACCGTGTCGGCAGTTCGGCCATCGTCTTTATTGGCTTCCTGATTGCCATGGTGATTGCGATTCCGGGTTTCACACCCGGTCAGCTGATGAGTGCTTTGGGGATTGGCTCGGTTGCCATTGGTTTTGCATTTAAAGATATCTTCCAAAACCTACTTTCAGGAATCCTGATTTTACTGGGTGAACCATTTAAGATTGGCGATGACATCATTGTCTCGGGTATGGAAGGTAACGTTGAAGATATTCAAATTCGTGCCACTTACTTACGTGCACCAGATGGTCGTCGTATCGTGATTCCGAATGCGACTGTGTATACCAGTGCGGTCACCGTTAACACCGCCTATCCACGTCGTCGCTGCGAGTTCTTGGTCGGTATTGGTTATGAAGATGACATCAAAAAAGCCAAAGATATTATTTTAGGCATTTTAGACCGAGATACGACCATTTTAAGTCAACCGGGTTTTAGCGTGAACGTCGCTGCACTTGCAGATTTTTCAGTAAATCTTAAAGTTCAATGGTGGGTCAACACCACAGAAACTACGGTATCTGGCTCGATCAGTTCAGTACAAGAATATGTGGTTCAAGCCTTTGCTGAGCAAGGAATTTCTATTCCTTACCCAGTCCAAGAAGTTCGCGTCGCAAAAAATGACAGCTACCCGACAGAAACTTCAACCGCTAAATAAACGCCCTAAAACATAAGGGATCACGGTTTCAGTCCGAATAATACGGTTGCCTAAGCTCACCGCTTGGCAGCCGTTTTTTACAAGTAATTCAACTTCGTAAGGGATAAATCCTCCTTCCGGCCCGATCACAACCGTACAGGGATGCTGAATCGCAAAAGGCATTTTGGCATCGCTATAGGGATGTGCCACATAGGCAGGACAGTCGGCTGAAATCAGGCTTGGCAATTGATCTTCAACAAAAGGCTTAAAGCGTTTATAAATTTCAACTTTCGGTGCAATCGTATCGCCTGCCTGCTCTAGCCCCAAAGTCACATACTGATCCAACTGTTGTAAGAACGGGGTTTGCCAATAACTTTTATCGACCCGATAGCTGTGCAGCAAAATGATTTTTTCAACCCCTAAAGTCACCGCATCCATAATCAAACGACGCAGAACTTTAGGGCGTGGCATCGCGACAATTAAAGTGACTGGTAGTTTGGCTGGTACAGGTTCTTCATATAAGGGTTTTAAGCGTACAGCTGTTTCGGAAACCTCAACCACTTGCGTAAGATGACGCTTCCCGTTTTGTATTCCTACTCTTAAAGTATCACCGACTTTAAGCTCTAAATGACGATGTAAATGTTCAAGCTGACGCTTAGCACTAATGGACCAGACTTCAGATTCAGTTTGGCGCGGATCTAAGAGAACGATATTCATAATTTGAAAAAACTACTTTAAACTGTGCGAACTCGTGATATTCAGCAGCTTAATCACTCATAGTCACAAATAACAATATAAATTTAAAGCCCCTGTGTAGGCATGACCCTACTTTTGAAAGAGCAAAAGTAGGCAAAACTCTTTGTTAGGCTGATAGTACATCCCTATACCACAGCCTAACGGTGGCATACCTGCCACCTCACCGTTCCTATTTTTTGTGAATAGTCTATAAATAAGTATCAATCACTTGAATATGCTTTTTCAAAGAGCCCGTATTTAACTGCATAATCTTTTGTGCAGATTGATTCAGTGTATTGGCCTGCTCAGTATCCTCTAACAGTGTCATCAACACCACGGCAGCTTGTTCAGCATCCTCAACAACTTTCACTGCATTGGCTTGTACAAATTCATCGACAATGGTTTGGAAATTAAAATAGTTTTTGCCCAAAACCGTCGGCACATGTAACGCAATTGGCTCTAAAATATTATGTCCGCCACCCGGTTCATTTAGTGATCCCCCGACAAAACAAGCATTCGATAAGGCATACCATAACCACATCTCCCCCATCGAATCGGCTAAATAGACTTGGGTTTCCGCCTCTATTCTTTGTCCCGTACTTCTGCGAGTGGTATTTAAATTTAAACTCTGTGCAACAGCAAAGACCTCATCAAAACGTTCTGGATGACGCGGCACAACAATACACAACAGTTCAGACTGCGCATCCAAATATGGCTTAAGTGCATTTAACAATTTTTGTTCTTCAGGTGCATGGGTACTGGCAATAGTGATGATCTTACGCCCAGCCAGTGACCATTCTTGCTTGAGCTGAGCTGCCAGTTTGACAGCCGATTCTGGCGCATGAATATCAAACTTAATACTGCCCACCACCTGTGTTAGCGATGGCGCTGCACCGAGCTGAATAAAGCGCTCTGCAGTTGCCCGATCTTGTGCCAAGAGCTGATCTAGCCCATGTAACATCGGCTGCGTCAGGCTAGATACTTTGGCATAGCCTTTGGCTGATTTTTCAGAAAGACGTGCATTAATCAAGATACATGGCACCTGACTCTGCCCCGCTTGGGCAATTAAATTCGGCCAGAGTTCTGTTTCAACCAAAGCCAAAAGTTTGGGCTGATACAATGCAAAAAACTGACGAACTAAAGGCTTTTGATCTGCAGGTAAATATACCGCTTGGAACAGGTCTAAATAAGGTGCTTTTAAAAATAGGGATTTGGCCCGCGCCTGCCCAGTTTTAGTGGTATTGGTCACCAAGACTGGATGACCCTCTTTTAAATAATGCTCGATGAGAGGCTGCGCTGCATTGGTTTCACCCACCGACACCACATGGAACCAAATCGCTTGGCGATTTTTAACGGGTTGAAACGGCCCGAAACGTTCGAGACATTCTTGTTGAAATTGTTCTGTAGTCTCTGCACGTTTTTTTATTTTAGACTTATACAGCGGTTTGATCAGCGCAAGTGCTGCGTTATACCAAAAAGGAGTAGCCAAATACGTGCTCCAAAAATCAATGCAAAAATAAAACAGCGCAACTCATATTATCCCATGAATTGCGCTGTTATCTTGTCGCGAATTGAACGGAAAAGCAATTTAAACCGCAGCAGTTTCCATTTCAGCTAAAGTCGGATAGTCCACATAGCCTTCAGCGACATCCGTTCCAATCATATTTTCCAGTTTCAGTTCATTCAGTGGCGCATCTTGCAGTAAACGCTCATACAAGTCTGGATTGGCAATATACGCCTTACCAAAAGACACCGCATCAGCCTTGCCTGATGCCAACAGCTGAATCGCATCTTCACGACTCAGTTGCATATTGGCAATATAAGGCACTCCACCAGAACGCTCTTTCATATATTCAGAAATACTGTCTTCAGCCAGATATTCACGGGTAAAGAAGAAGGCAATCTTGCGTTTGCCCAGCTGCTCCATGGCATAGCCAAATGTTTCACGTGGATTATCATCGCCCATGTCATGGTCATCACAACGCGGCGCAAAATGCACCCCTACACGATCTGCACCCCATACTTCAATCAGTGCATCAGTGGCTTCTAGCAGGAACCGTGTACGATTTTCCACTGAACCGCCGTATTCATCTTCACGCTGATTGGTTTTGCTTTGCAAGAACTGGTCAATAAGATAACCATTGGCAGCATGTAATTCCACACCATCAAAACCGGCTTCTTTAGCACGAATCGCGGCTTGCTTATATTGCTCGGTAATCGCGTGAATTTCAGAAACCTCCAAAGGACGTGGCAATACATAAGGACGTTTTGGACGTAGTAAGCTGACATGACCCGCCTGTTGTACTGCACTTGCAGAGACTGGTGTTTCACCATTTAACAGATCCGGATGCGATACACGACCAACATGCCAAAGCTGGGCAATAATCAGACCGCCCTTCTCATGAACCGCTTGAGTGACCTTTTTCCAGCCTTCGACCTGAGCATCGGTAAACAATCCTGGAGTATTCAAATAGCCATTGGCTTCTTCAGAAATCACTGTAGCTTCAGAAATGATCAGGCCAGCACTTGCACGTTGCGCATAGTACTCAACCATCATTGGGGTTGGAACGCGATCAGCAGTTGCGCGGTTACGGGTCAGCGGCGCCATGATGACACGGTTTTTAAGCTCTAACGCACCGAGCGTTAAAGGAGAATTTAATTCAGCCATCGTTACTCCCACCTGTTAAAGGTGTTGTTGTAGGTGTTCGATAAATTGCTGAATCAACGCTTCATTGCGAGAAAAATAAGACCATTGTCCATATTTTTCCACTTGAATTAAACCGGCCTGCTGTAAAACGGACAAATGGTTCGACATCGTCGATTGCGATACATTTCCCAACCGTTCGATATGACCTGCACATACGCCGCGTCTAAAGTCACCACATTCGTCACTCGATAAAAATTGTTCCGGTTTTTTTAACCATTCCAAAATTTGGCGACGCGTTGGATTAGCCAAGGCTTTAAAAATTAAATCTATATCCATACTCAAGACACGTTTAATGGGCAACAAAGCGTTGTCAGCTTGTTTTACTTAATATATCGCATTTTTTCGATTTTAATATCGATTTTTTTAGATATATTGTAAAATAATTGATAACACTTTGCTTTCATTCATCATTTAAATTACAAACCTTGTTTTAAGCTTGCTTCAATAAACTTATCAAGGTCACCATCTAGTACTGCACCAGTGTTGGAGTTTTCAACACCCGTACGTAAGTCTTTAATACGCGAGTCATCCAACACATAAGAACGAATCTGACTGCCCCAACCAATATCCGACTTCGAGTCTTCAAGTGCTTGAGCCGCTTCGTTACGTTTGCTCATTTCCAATTCATACAACTTCGCACGTAACTGTTTCCAAGCATGGTCACGGTTGGCATGTTGTGAACGTTGGTTCTGACACGCCACCACAATCCCTGTTGGCGCGTGGGTTAAACGTACCGCAGAGTCTGTTTTGTTAATGTGCTGACCACCTGCACCCGAAGCACGGTAAGTATCGGTACGCACGTCAGATGGGTTGATATCAATTTCAATGTTGTCATCGACTTCTGGCGAGACAAACACAGCAGAGAATGAGGTATGACGGCGGTTACCCGAGTCAAATGGCGATTTACGTACTAAGCGATGCACGCCCGATTCCGTACGTAACCAACCATAGGCATATTCACCTTCCACACGAATGGTTGCCGACTTAATCCCAGCCACATCACCGTCGGATTCTTCCATCAATTCAGCTTTAAAACCATGACGTTCAATCCAGCGCATATACATACGCAGTAGCATTGAAGCCCAGTCTTGTGCTTCTGTCCCACCTGAACCGGCTTGAATTTCCACATAACATGGATTTGGGTCCATTGGGTTACTGAACATACGGCGGAATTCAAGCTTCGCTAACTCTTCTTCTGCAGAAGTCAATTCAGCTTGGACATCAGCCAACAGACTTTCATCATCAGCTTCGACTACCAAATCAAGCATCGCTTGCGCATCTTCAAGCTGCGTTGCCAAACCATCTAACACATTTAAGACGTTTTCAAGTTCGCCTTTTTCTTTGGCCATGGCTTGTGCACGGCTTTGATCATTCCAAATCGCTGGGTCTTCTAATTCACGGAGAACCTCTTCTAAACGCTCTTTTTTCAGATCGTAGTCAAAGATACCCCCGTAATGTGAGACCACGGTCGTTTAAGTCTTTTAATTGGTTTAGATACGGATTAATTTCCACGTGAATTACTCTCAATCAATATAAAGCGAAAAATAGCCGCTGATTATATCACAGTCGACGGCTGGGATTATTCATCTCAAATTCGACAAAATCACACCCTTCTTCTAGACATTAAAACTGTTTAGTCTCCGAAAAAGCATTCACTTGATCCAAAATCAAGCTGCATATAAATGCGAACCATCCCACAAAATACACACCTGAGAAGTGTTCTCAACAGACAAACGGAATAAACATTTTGAGTTAAAATCGTTTGTAATAACATCAATAATTAGGAAATCCACAGAATCTACACAATTTTAATAAAACAAAACATTTAATTATTTCATTTTTATTTCAATAACTTAAATAAAAAATATTACATAAGTTTACGCTTGCAACAAAGCGGTAACTTTCCTTTGGTTGACGCTTTTTTATTTTGCCCTAGACTGAACTTGTAACAAAAAATTAATGAAATACAGTTCCACTTACGAGGGGTACATACCATGAAAAAATTAGCAATTGCTTCAGCATTACTTTCCGCTCTAGCGATCACAGGTACTGCACATGCATACCAAGCAGAGGTGGGTGCTTCAGCTGGCCTAATTGATCCAGACAACGGTAGTTCAAGTGGCTCTTTTGGCGTAGATGGCACATACTATTTCAACCCAGTTCAAACACGTAATGCGCCACTTGCAGAAGCAGCGTTCTTAGACCGTGCAAGTAACGTTAACGCAAAATATCAGTATGACGAAGTTGGTGATAATGAACGTCATCGTTATGGCGTCGGTGCTGAAGTCTTTGTCCCTAACTCAGATTTCTATGTGAGTGGTAATGTTGGTCGCGATGATAGGAAATTTGACCGCGGTGGCGATTTTGATGAGACCGTTTATGGCGCTGAAGTTGGTTATTTACCAGCACCAGGTTTATTAATTGCTGCGGGTCTAAAAGGCTATGACAACGATTATGACGACGGTGTCGATCCTACCCTTCGCGCTAAATATGTCACTTCTCTAAGTAATGGTAAAGATATTAACTTAGAAGCAGGTGCAGGTTTTGGTGATTTAGACGAATATAATCTTGCAGCAGATTACTTCATCGATAAAACCTTAAGCCTAGGTGTAGATTACTACAGCAAAGACCGTGACTATGGTGATACTAACGAATTTGGTATCAATGCACGTAAATTCTTTACCCCGCAAGTCAGCCTTGAAGGCCGTGTTGGTTTTGGTGAAGATGGCAACAACGACTACAACAAATTCGGTGTAGCTGCGAAATACCGTTTCTAAAACCAATTAAAAACCCTGAATACTCAAAGCCCATTTTCGAATGGGCTTTTTGCACTCTGATAAAGCATTGTTATAAATAAAGATTGACTCCCTGCTACTTTTTCGTACACTTCGTTACAACTGTCATAGAACAGTCATATTTTTATAACAAAGAGAGAACCTCTAAAATGCTTAAACAACTTGCACTTACTACCGCACTTATTGCGAGCTTCGGGACTGCACATGCTTACCAAGCAGAAATCAATGCAAACTACGAAAATACAAGCTTTGATGGTGACAGTGAAGATCTTGATACTTTTGGCATCGGTGGCAAGTACTACTTAAATGGAGTCAACACTAAAAATTCGCCACTTGCAGAGGCTGCTTTTTTAAGCAAAGCAAGCAACATTGGTCTTGGTTATGCGAACTCAAGTATTGATGAAGACGGCGCCGATTTAGAAATTGACACAGTCGGTTTAAATGGTGAATTTTTCATCCCAAACTCTCAATTTTATGTTTCTGGTAGCCTCAACCGCTCTGAACTAACGGTTGAAGGTGAGTTTGGTAAAGCATCAGATGATAATGTGGGTTATGCGTTAGAAGCAGGTTACCTGCCTGTCGATGGGCTACTGATTGCGGCTGGTGTAGCCAAAGAAAATCTTGATCCAATGTATGTTTCAAAAAATGGCTTCATTGATACATTCTCAAATATCTCCGCAGTAGCAGACGATACAGCTGTGACCTTACGCGCTAAATATGTGACTCAAATTGGTAACCATTTTACCAATTTTGAAGGTGCAACATACTTTGGCGATGAAACTGCTTACCGCTTAGGTGCCGATTTATATATCGATCCAACCTTAAGTGTTGGTGTTTCATTTATGGATACAACATTCGATGACTTTGACACTGTTTGGGCTGTTCGCGCGCAAAAATTCTTTACGCCTGCTATTGCTGTTGGCTTGAACTACACAACAACGGAAGATGCTGATTCATACGGTATCAATGGTACATTCCGCTTCTAATTGCAACAAAAATGTATTAAAAAAACCGCTCTATAGAGCGGTTTTTTTAATGTTGTTCTAAATGCAAAATGCGAAGTTGTACGCTGACATTGCCACGAAATTCATTTTTATCCAGCTCATAGACCAAACGAATTTGATGGTTCATCTCATTGAACTGGTATTTGTCTGCCGCATTAAAAGCAATGGCATCTACAACCTGTCCATTGTCTAAAGCAATACGTAATTTTAAATGCACTTCTTTCAACCAGCGGAAATCTACAATTTGAAAGTTTCCTTCAAAAATAGGTGCTGGAAACTTTTGCCCCCATGGACTAATCTGCTGTAGAAGATCGACCGTTTCAACCTGAATATTTTCTGCTGCTAACTCACCATCGGTCCATAAAGTCGCAGTAAATAGACCTTCATCCTGAGCTGCCATCAGTACTTCAAAGGCCTGCTTAAACTCTTCAAAATGGACTTTTTGAATGGTTAAACCCGCTGCCGCAGCATGCCCACCAAAGTGGCTGACCAAATGTGGATATTGCTCAGCAACACACTCAATGGCATCGCGGATATGGATTCCTTCAATCGAGCGGGCAGAACCTTTGATATGTATCCCGTCTTCATCTGCAGCAAACACAATACTTGGCTTGTGAAACTGTTCTTTTAAACGCCCCGCAACAATGCCAATCACCCCTTGATGCCAATGCGGCTCGAACATAATTAAAGCCGCAGGTAAGACCGTATCATCCAGTTGAATTTGATCCAAGGCTATTAATGCCTCTTGTTTCATCGTCGCTTCAACCTGACGACGTTCCACATTCAACTGATTCAGTTGTTCTGCCAATGGATAAGCGGAAGCAAAGTCCTGTGCCAACAGACATTCAATACCGATATCCATGGTTTCCATACGACCTGCCGCATTAATACGTGGTCCCAGTACAAACCCCAAATCTTGCGCTTTTAAACTTGCAGCTTCTCGACCTGCAATCTCCAGTAGAGCGCTGATGCCCGGACGACATAAATGTTGTTGAATACGCTTCAGGCCAACATCGACCAAGATACGATTGTTATAGTCAAGACTAGCAACATCGGCATAGGTGCCTAATGCCACCAAATCCAAATACTGACTCATGACTGCCGAAGACTTATTCAGTTTTTTACGATAGGTTGATAAGTTGGCCAAGACATAAAAGGCCACGCCGACCCCAGCTAAGGCTTTACTTGGAAAATCACACCCCAACTGGTTCGGATTCACTACCGCTTGGGCACTGGGAGTCGGTTTGGTGGTCAAATGGTGATCGGTAATAATCACCTGCATACCATGATCTTGCGCTTGTTTCACGCCGTCATGACTGGAAATACCATTATCCACAGTAATCAATAAATCAGGTGTAAAGGTGGTAAATGCTAAATCCGCAATCGCAGGCGTTAAGCCATAGCCATATTTAAAGCGGTCTGGAACCAGATACTCTACCTGCGCCCCCATTTCTCGCAAAGCCAAGATCATTAAAGCGGTGCTGGTTGCACCATCTGCATCATAATCACCCACAATGACAATTTTGTGTTGCTGATCAATTGCAGCATCCATCAACTGAACCGCTTCATTTAAGCCTTTCAGACTAGGGGCCAGTAAATGCTTGAGCTTTAACTCCAGCTCCTGCGTTGACGCCACCCCACGGCGGGCTAAAATTTCTGCAATAAACGCAGGAATGTCCTGAAATAATTCAGGACAGGTAATAAAGGGTCTTTGCTTAATTTGAATGGCTGACATTTATGGCATCAAACGTTTCAGCATCCAGACATCTTGCTGTTTTTCATAACTTAAACGGTCATGTAAACGGTTCGGACGCCCTTGCCAAAACTCATAGTAGTCGGGCTCGAGACGGTAGCCACCCCAAAAGAGGGGTTTATTGAGTTCTGATTTACCTTCAACTTGGTTCTGCAATTGCTCAAAACGTTGTTGCAAGACTTCACGGCTTTCAATCACGCCACTTTGTGGTGTACTGATATGTGCCGCAATTTGGCTATCTCGTGGGCGCTTATGATAGTAGTCCGTCGATTCTGCTTCAGAAATTTTAACCACTTTACCACCAATGCGAATCTGACGTTCCTGCTCTTGCCAATAAAACAGTAACTCTGCATATGGGTTTTCAGCCAAATCATTGCCTTTTTGACTGTCATAATTGGTATAAAAATCATAACCTGCTTCAGTTGCACCGCGCAGCAATACCGTTCGTACATGCGGACGACCCTGGACACTTGCTGTCGCCAGTGACATAGCATAGGGTTCGTGCAGTTGTGCTTCTAAAGCATGATTAAACCAAAGCAAGAACTGAGCATGTGGATGGGTTTCTACACGATCTTCTCGCAGCTCGCCTTTTTGATAACTTAAACGAAGCTCGCTGAGATCTTTAATTAAATCACTCATTTTTCACTCCTTATTAAGCTGCATTCGCACGTACAGCATCAGCCAATGTATTGGCTAAAGTGTTGACTTCATCGAGGTCATCCCCTTCCACCATGACACGAATCACAGGTTCAGTACCTGATTTACGAATCAACAAACGACCACGACCTTTGAGTTGTTGCTCGGCTTTATCAAATTCAGCCACCAAAGCAGGCACCGCATAAGGGTCAAACATCGCCTCTAAACGTACATTCACCAGCACATTCGGTAGAAGCTTAAAGTCAGCAACCAATTCATGAAGCGCTTTCTTCTGCTCGACCATCACGGTAAGGACTTGTAGGGCGGCAATAATGGCATCACCTGTGGTACTTTTATCCAAGGTTAAAATATGCCCTGATGGCTCACCACCAATGACCCAGCCTTTTTCTTCTAGGCCTTGTAGGACATAGCGATCACCCACATTCGCACGTAATAACGCTACACCGGCTCTTTCCAAAGCCAGCTCTAAAGCCATGTTTGACATTAAGGTACCCACTATTCCAGCAGGTTTTTTAGCGCTCTGAGTCGCCAAGATATATAAAATATGGTCGCCATCAATCAGCTTGCCATCTTTATCCACCAAAATAACGCGGTCCGCATCCCCATCAAAGGCGATGCCCAAATCAGCCTTATGCTTCACTACGAGTTGCTGCAAATGCTCAGGATGGGTCGAACCACATTGCTCATTGATATTTACACCGTTAGGCTCATTATGAATGGCAATGACCTTGGCGCCGAGCTCACGAAAGACCGATGGACCCACGTTATATGCAGCACCATTGGCGCAATCCACCACAATGGTTAAATCATTCAAGTCTAAATGGTATGGAAATGTGGATTTACAAAATTCAATATAGCGGCCATTGGCATCTTTTACGCGGACACTTTTACCTAAGTTTGCCGTGTCTTCAATCACTAATTCTTTTTCAAGTTCTTGATTAATTTCTTCTTGGATAGCATCTGGTAGTTTCTTTCCTTCACTGGAAAAGAACTTGATCCCATTATCAAAATAAGGATTATGTGATGCTGAAATCACAATGCCCAAACTTGCGTGTAAGGCACGGGTCAAATGTGCAATCGCTGGGGTTGGCAATGGGCCTAGTAAATGTACATAAACCCCTGCTGCATTTAAACCCGCTTGTAATGCTGACTCTAAAATATAACCCGATAAACGTGTGTCTTTACCAAGTACCACCAATGGTTTTGATTTTTTACTGTGGCGTTTTAAAACTTTCCCTGCGGCAAAGCCTAATTTAAGGGCAAATTCAGGGGTAATAGGGAGGACGCCAAACTTACCGCGAATACCATCGGTACCAAAATAACTCATATTTTACTCACTTCTTAACGGGTGATTTGCATCATCCTTTTTCATTGCGAATTACTTTACACCAAAACGAAAAAGCCGTCATAAAAATGACGGCTTTTACATTGAACAATTGGTATAGCTGAATTAACCAACGCGATAGTTCGGTGCTTCTTTGGTAATCGTAACATCGTGAACATGTGACTCCGACATACCTGCCGAAGTAATTTTCACAAACTTCGCATTTTGACGAAGATCTTCAATCACAGATGAACCCGTATAACCCATAGAAGAACGTAAACCGCCCATCATTTGGTGCACAATGTTGCCCATTGGCCCTTTGTATGGCACACGACCTTCGATTCCTTCGGGAACAAGTTTCTCAGCGCCTGCTTTAGAGTCTTGGAAATAACGGTCAGCAGAACCTGTTGCTCCTGCCATCGCGCCCAATGAGCCCATACCACGATACGCTTTATAGTAACGACCTTGGAAGAATTCCACTTCACCTGGCGCTTCTTCAGTCCCGGCAAGGAGTGAACCGACCATAATCGTACTCGCACCCGCGCCAATCGCTTTCGCCATATCGCCAGAGAAACGAATACCACCATCTGCAATTAATGGAATTTGATCTTTTAGTGCATTGGCAACGCTATCAATCGCAGAAATCTGCGGCATACCAATACCCGCCACAATACGAGTGGTACAAATTGAACCTGGGCCGATACCGACTTTGACCGCATCTGCGCCTGCATCGAGGAGTGCCAATGCCGCATCACCTGTTGCAATGTTACCACCAATCACTTGGACCTGTGGGTAATTCGCTTTCACCCAACGTACACGCTCGATCACACCCGCAGAGTGACCATGCGCCGTATCTACGACAATCGCATCTACACCCGCTTCAACCAAAGCTTCTACACGGCTTGGTGTTTCTACACCTGTACCGACTGCAGCACCTACGCGTAAGCGACCAAGGTCATCTTTACAGCTGCTTGGATAGCTTTCCGCTTTACGGAAGTCAGTGACTGTAATTAAACCTTTGAGTTCGTTGTGTTCTCCAACGACCAAAACTTTTTCAATGCGATGCTTTTGCAGTAAAGCTTGAATATTTTCTTTCGACTCACCTTCACGAACAGTCACAAGGCGGTCTTGGCCGGTCATGATGTTGCTTACAGGTTGCTCAAGATTGGTTTCAAAGCGTGTATCGCGACCTGTGACAATACCGACCACTTTGCCATCTTTCACAACAGGCACACCGCTGATGTTGTTGGCTTGAGTAATCGAGATCAATTCGCGCACTGTAGTTTCAGGTGTCACAGTGATTGGATCTTTCACCATTCCTGCTTCAAATTTTTTCACACGACGGACTTCTGCAGCTTGTGCAGCAATATCCATGTTCTTGTGCAAAATACCAATACCACCGTTTTGCGCCATCGCAATCGCCATACGTGATTCAGTCACCGTATCCATTGCTGCTGAAACAAGGGGGATATTTAAATTAATGCCGCGCGTGAATCGTGTCTTTAATGAGACATCTTTTGGGAGAACAGTAGAATAGGCAGGGAGTAATAGGACATCATCAAAAGTTAACGCGTCTTGAACGATGGTCAACATGGCAGTCTCACTGGTAATTTCCGTGCGCTATTATAAACAAATATGAACTTAAATTTCATTTCAATTGAAAATTTATTTTTTTATCTTAGAAAATAAAGTGATAAAACCCATATTTTATTTGACACCTTCATTTTCACCTTTATTTTTTATTTCTTGTTTTGAGATGGGTTCAATTGACGTTCTAAAACTCAAAAAAGCAGAGCCTTGACTCTGCTTTTACCGATTAACACACTTGATCAAAACCTTCATCGTTGACTGGAATGCTCGCTTCCAATTGCACAAATGGAATCATATTGTGCGCACGTCGCGCTTTGTTGCATTGATCATCAGCGATTTGAACTTCTTTACATGAAGAGCTACGCTGTTCATACATCCCACAACTCACCTGCTCACCAATGGTACCTTGCAGTGCAATACAGCGTGGGCTGGCTTGATTGGTTCCAGCCATGCATGAATACACAGCCGTCACTGGCTCTGTGTAATGTTCAGGCATTGAAATGCCTTCAGCCCAGTAAAATGAGACTCTAAAAAAGGCACAACATGCCCCGCAGCTTAAACAGGCATCTTCCGTTGGAACTTGAGACAACATCCTTTATATTCTCATTTTCAAAAACTTTTTTTGGAAGAAAATATTAAAAAAATTGTGGTTGCCAAACAAGCAAAATTTACGACTATTTTGTCACTTAAGTTGGACAGGTAAAAACACTCTCATCCATCAAGTCTGTACCGCACTCCAAAGTCTCAATCCAGTCTAAAAATTGATGAATCTGCTCTTGCCCAATAAACGGTGTACCATGCTGCGGTACAATCATTTCGACATCCATGGTGCGGACCATATTGACCCATAAACGAATCACTTTGTTATTGCACATATAGCGCTGATGAAACCCTTTCATTTTAGGAATATGCGCAGCAAAGTTTTCCAAAGGTTTTGAGGCATCATCCACCATCGATGCCCCCATATCGCCTGAAAATAGAATCTTGGCAATCGGGTCATAAAACTGAAAATTGCCTACCGAATGTAGAAAATGGGCAGGCACAGCAATAATCGAAGACTGCCCCAACGTAATCACCTGACCGTGGTCAGGCAGCTCCACTAAACGATCCAACCAGTTGCCTTTCATCCGCTCACTCATAAAGGCAGAGTTCAAATGCGGTAAAAAACGTGCCCACAGTTTAGAAGCCACCACTTTTGCCTCGGTATACACTAACCAACGTGGCATTGAGGTGATAATGTCGGGGTCTTGGTGTGAGGCCATCACAAAATCAAGATTGGTCAAACGGGTATATTTATTCAACTCCATGGTCAACGGCACATAGGTTAAATCACCACCCGGATCTAAGACTGCTGCACGCTCATGATCAATAATTAAAAACTGATTTGCCTGTACACCCTCGCCTTTGACCAAGCTGGTAAAGCTAATACACTTATGTGTGCCATCATCATATAAAACCTGTGACGTTGTGCGGTCAAATGCCATGCCCATCCCCTCAAAATGCTGTTTTTCTTAAAAGACTTTTTAATACCTACAACATATATGGATTTATACAAACTTACAATGCATTTGCGACCAATATCATTTGATATATCAATAAATTGAAGATAATTTTTCAATAAAAAATCCCGATTTTTTAAGTCGGGATTCTTATTTTCTACGGTGAATTAGAAGAAATAATGCTGTACAAGTGTTGCAACACCAATGACCAAGAAAATGGCCGCACCAATTTTATGAATTAAGGCAATTGGCAACTTGGTCGCCAACTTATCACCAATAAAGACTGCTGGAGCATTGGCCAACATCATCCCGAAAGTCGTACCCAACATCACCCAAACAATACTGTCAAAACGTGCCGCTAAAGCTACGGTAGCAATTTGGGTTTTATCACCAATTTCGGCCAAAAAGAACAACACAAACGTTGCGCCAAATACCCCAAGTTTCTGCCATTTCTTAATGCTGCCTGACTCATCATCCAACTGATCAGGAATCAACATCCAACCTGCCATAGCAATAAAACCAATCGAGAGGATCCAGATCAGCGCATCAGGACTTAAAACTGTGGTGATCCATTGACCTAAAACGGCAGAGACGCCATGGTTAATAATGGTCGCCAGCAAAATAGCCAATAGAATTGGGACGGGTTTACGGAAACGTGCAGCAAGTAACAATGCAAGCAGTTGGGTCTTATCGCCCATTTCAGCTAAAGCCACGATGGCTGTGGAGAGGAGGAATTCATACATGATGTCTTTCTCTGGCTAGCATAACAAATACCAATGACTCACCGCTCCTGCTAGCCAAAATCTGCAGAGTGGTAAATCAAAGGTCTTGCCAACAAAAGAAAGCTCTTTAGAAGCTCATTTGGTTCTTTGCTATGATGACCATGCTCGTTTTAGAGCAAATATGTTGATCATCACCTGTTCTGAAGAACAGCGGCTACTCCCCAATGAAGTAACACCATGTTAGGCGAAAATATGTTTTTTGGCAATCTCTAAATACAAAAGACCCTGCCGAAGCAGAGTCTTTATTGAAGTATTTTTGCAGTGCTTCCAGCCGCTATTTTTCTCTTTTGAGAAGAGAAACCTACAGGCCAAAAAACCAGATCATTAGATCAGCAAAGTACGGATGTCTTTCAACAACTTGGTCAGCTTATTGGTAAAGCGCGCTGCATCGGCCCCATTGATCACACGGTGATCATAAGACAGTGACAACGGTAACATCAGTTTCGGATCAAAACCTTGACCATTCCATACTGGTTGCATCGTCGCTGGAGAAATCCCCAAAATTGCGACTTGTGGCCAGTTCACCAATGGTGTAAATGCCGTACCACCAATTGCACCTAAGCTTGAAATCGTGAAGTTTGCACCTTGTAGGTCTTTCGGCGAAAGCTTCTTATCACGTGCTTTCTGACCCAATACACCGAGCTCCACCGCAATGTCTTTAATTGATTTCTGGTCTGGATTACGTAGTACCGGAACGGTTAAACCATCTGGTGTTGCTACAGCAATGCCCATATGAATTTCGTTACGCAAGAGTACAGACTTGCCATCATCAGCCAAGTGACCGGCAAAATCCCGCTCTTCTTTCAGCAAATGCGCAACAGCTTTAATAATGAAAGCCATAATGGTCAAGCTAATGCCATCTTTCTTAAAGTTACCTTTAAGGTCATTACGCCAAGCTTCAAGTTCAGTAATATCCGCCAAATCAAACTGAGTCACTTGCGGAATATAGTTGTTTAAAGACAACTGCGGAATAGAGACTTGTTGCAGACGTGTCAGCACTTTCTCTTCTACACCACCAAACGCACTAAAGTCAGGCAGTTTCGGTAAGCCCGCGGCAGCAACAACCGTCGCAGCAGGTGCAGTTTGAGGCGCTGTTAAACGACCTTTCACATAAGCAAAAATGTCATCTTTCATTAAACGTGCATGCGGCCCAGAGGCTTTTACTTCTGCCAGTACCACGCCCAATTCACGCGCCAGTTTACGTACCGCAGGACCCGCGTAGACTTTAGCATTGGCTGCATTTTGCTCTTTGGTTAGCTTATCTGCACCTTGAACTGCTGGTGCAGCCTGTACAGTAGATGCTACCACTGGCACAGTTGCAGCTTGAGCAGCTGCAGGTTTCGCTGGTGTCTGAGTAACCGCTTGTGCCACTGGTACAGGGGCTTGGCCCTCAGCTTCAATGGTCACCAAAGCCACACCTTCCGATACATTTTGTCCCAATGCAACATGAATGGCTTTAATCACACCCGCTGTTGTACTAGGCACTTCAACCGTTGCTTTGTCTGACTCAACCACGATGATACTTTGATCTTTTTCAACCGTATCACCTACTGACACCAAAATTTCAGCAACAGCCGCTTTGTCCACACCCAAGTCAGGCACTGCAATTTCAACCGCACCTACAGGCGCAGCAGCCACTTGTGGCGCCGCTTTAGCAGGCTGAGCTTCAGTGGTGGCTTGAGGTGCTGCAACTTGAGTAGGCTCAGCAATCAATGGTGCAACTGACGCTGCTGTTTTTACAGTCAGAATCACCACACCTTCTTTAACACTGTCACCAACTTGAATACTAATCGATTCCACTGTGCCTGAAATCGTACTCGGGACTTCCACAGTCGCTTTGTCTGACTCAACCACGAGGATGCTTTGATCGACGTCAATTTGATCGCCAACCGACACCAAAATTTCACCAACGGTTGCTTTTTCCACACCAATATCTGGCACTTGCACATCAATCACTTGTGATGCTGTAGTCGCAGCGGGTGCAGTCTTTTCTTCAGCTTGTACAACGTCAGCCTGTGCTTGTACTGCTAGCGCTTCAGTTTGTCCCTCGGCTTCCAGCTCAATCAGCGCTGCACCTTCAGCAACCGAGTCACCTAAGTTTACTAAAATGCTTTTAACAACGCCTGCTGAAGTGCTAGGCACTTCAACAGATGCTTTGTCTGATTCTAATAGAACGACACTGTCATCAACCGCAATGGTATCGCCAACTTTGATCAAAATTTCAGCAACAACGGCTTTATCTACACCAATATCAGGAGTTGTAATTTGCATACTTATTTCTCCTCTTTGTAGTCAGCTACAGCGTGTACAGATGGCGTTGCTTGAGGAGCCCAAGCTACTGGACGGTCCGTATCTAATTCAAATGTAGAGATGGCATCTTTCACTAAGCGTGCATCCACCTCACCTTCATCAGCCAATTTCTTCAGTGTGGCAACAACAATGTGCGCTGCATCTACACCAAAGTAGCTACGTAATTTAGCGCGTGAATCTGAACGACCATAACCATCTGTACCCAATGCTACGAATGGACGGTTGTCTGGAAGATATGCACGAATCTGTTCGCTATAAGCACGCATATGATCTGTTGCAGAAACCACGATACCTTCTGTACCGCGCAGTTGCTCAGTCACCCAAGCCTCTTTCACATTCTCGCTCATTGGATGCAAGCGGTTATATTCTTCACATGCCATACCATCACGTGCAAGTTCATTGAAACTTGTTACGCTAAATACATTTGAACGGATTTGGTATTCATCACGTAAGATTTGAGCAGCTTTAATGACTTCACGCAGAATCACACCTGAACCCATCAACTGAACAGTGGCTTTTTCATCTTTCTGAAGTAAGTACATACCACGTTTAATGCCTTCTTCAGCACCTTGTGGCATTTCAGGATGCTCGTAGTTTTCGTTCATTACCGTTAAGTAATAGAAAATACGCTCTTGGTTCACATACATACGCTGTAAACCATCATGCACAATAACTGCTAATTCATAACCAAAACATGGGTCATACGACACACAGTTCGGAATCGTGTTCGCAAGAATATGTGAGTGACCATCTTGGTGTTGTAAACCTTCACCGTTTAGCGTGGTACGACCTGCTGTTGCACCCAATAAGAAACCTTGTGCTTGTGCATCACCTGCAGCCCATGCAATGTCTCCAATACGTTGAAAACCAAACATAGAGTAGTACATGTACATTGGAATCATGGGTAAGTTATTGGTTGAATAACTGGTTGCCAATGCTGCCCAAGCGCTCATTGCACCTGCTTCGTTAATGCCTTCTTGAAGCATATGACCATCTTTTGCTTCACGGTAATGCATTAACTGTTCTTGGTCTTCAGGCGTGTAATGCTGACCATTGGCTGCATAAATACCTAACTGACGGAACATACCTTCTAGACCAAAAGTACGTGCTTCATCTGGAACAATAGGAACAACACGGTCTTTAATTGCTTTTTCTTTTAACAATGCAGCGATTAAACGAACCATCACCATGGTGGTTGATTGTTCTTTGCCTTGTGAGCCTTTTAATACTGCATCAAACACAGAAATATCTGGAATAGCCAACTGTTCACTTTCTTTACGACGTGCAGGCAAATAACCACCCAAGGCCTCACGACGTGCCTTCATATATTTCAATTCAGGCGAGTTTTCGCTTGGACGATAGAAAGGCACTTCTTCTAATTGCTCATCGTTAAATGGCAAATTGAAGCGATCACGTACATATTTTAAAGATTCGATTTGCATCTTTTTGATTTGATGCGTTTTGTTTACTGCTTCAATTTCATCAGACAAGCCATAACCTTTAACAGTTTTCGCCAAGATTACAGTTGGTTGACCTTTGGCTGTACATGCTTCTGCATAGGCTGCAAAAACTTTGTACGGATCATGACCACCACGATTTAGATTATCAATATCTTCATCGCTTAAGTCTTTAATCAACTCAGCCGCTTCTGGGTATTTACCAAAGAATTTTTCGCGTGCATATGCACCGCCCTTCACTTGTAAGCGCTGGTATTCGCCATCCAGTGTTTCTTCCATAACCGACTTTAAAGCACCAGTTTTGTCTTTTGCAAGTAGTGGGTCCCAATGACGGCCCCAAACCACTTTAATGACACGCCAGCCCGCACCACGGAATAAAGATTCTAATTCTTGAATAATTTTACCGTTACCACGTACTGGGCCATCTAGACGCTGTAAGTTACAGTTTACAACCCAAATGAGATTGTCTAATTTTTCACGACCCGCAAGTGAAATTGCACCTGTGCTTTCTGGCTCATCCATCTCGCCATCGCCAAGGTATGCCCAAACTTTGCGATTTTCTTCTTTAATCAAACCACGGTTCATCAAATATTTTTGAATATGTGCTTGGTAAATCGACATGATTGGGCCAAGACCCATCGATACCGTTGGGAACTGCCAATAATCAGGCATTAAGTATGGATGCGGATAAGAAGGTAAGCCAACACCGTCCACTTCGCGACGGAAATTGTTTAGATGCTCTTCAGTCAAACGACCTTCAAGGAATGAACGTGCATAAATACCTGGCGCACAGTGACCTTGATAATAGATCATGTCCCCGCCAAAGTTGTCGTTATTGGCACGGAAAAAGTGGTTAAAACCGACATCATATAATGTTGCTGAAGATGCGAAACTTGCCAAGTGACCACCTAAGTCATCACCCGTTTTATTGGCACGGAGTACCATCGCTAGCGCATTCCAACGAATCAACGCACGGATACGACGCTCCATGTCTTGATCGCCCGGCATTGCAGGTTCTTCAGCCACTGAAATTGTATTTAAATAAGGGGTATTTAATCGCTGAATAGGGACATGTTTAGCGATTGCTTGTTGATACAGTTTTTCCAGTAGAAAAGCTGCACGCTCAGTCCCCATGTGTTGTAAAACGGAGTCAAACGCATCTTGCCACTCTTGCGTTTCTTGCGCGTCAGTATCACCATAAAACGCCATAATTCACCTATTTCGATATCCTAATCTTATACGCTAATATGTATCATACTTTCGTCCTATAAGAGTATCGCTACAGCTGAATATGGCTGAGCCCTACTATTTAGCAACTAAATAGTCATTGACCATTCGTTACCCAAGATAACAAAAAACCGCCAATTTAGGCGGTTTTTTATACATTTAATGCTATTTTTTGATGCTAACTTAGATTTCGTCAGAGCTGTATTCCTTTTTCAAGCATCAGACCAACGGTAAGTTCGGAGCATCCGATCAAATCGGATTAAGGCAACATTGCTAGATAAGTCGATGGGTTTTTGCGTTGACCATCTTTCACTACTTCATAGTGTAAATGTGGGCCAGTACAACGACCTGTGCATCCGACATTGGCAATATGTTCACCAGCATCTACACGGTCACCAACACGCGCGATTAAACGTGATGCATGAGCATAACGCGTGATATAACCATTGCCATGGTTAATTTCAACATATTGACCATAGCCCGTACCCCAACCTGACTTGGTCACAATCCCTGAACCTGTCGCATAAATCGGTGTACCGCTTGGCGCAGCAAGATCTAGACCTGAGTGGCGCTCAGCACGACCATTCATAGTACGGCCGCCGTAACTTGAGCTCACACGTGCGCTTGGAAGTGGGTGTGTCACTAACCACGAATATGCATTATTTGAAAAACTTTTTGCAGAGAATTCTGAACCGTATTTTTTCGCCAGTGAAGCGTTGTTAAGTTCAACCGTTTTTTCACGGAGCTGAACGGTCATTTTCGTTTCGGCAGGAACATCAATATCATTAGATTCAGTATAAGCACCTTCGGATAAAGTGCGTGTCAATTGCTCAATTCGATCCGAAGATGCATTATTTGTATTGAGTTCTACCAAATCAGCGAAGGCTACTGAAGCAGCCGATGCCGCAAAAGAAAAAGCCAACAAAATACGTCGCATATGCATAAAAAACCTCTTAAAACTGTTCTTACGAATGTTTCTTGCGTGATCTCGTCCTTGATATCTACCGAAAGAAGCGCATAAGATTAAGACATTAACATGAAGGAAATATGTATGTCCGAACCAGTGAATCTCTTTCAACAAACCAGAAAACACATAAAAACAGGAAACTTAACGTTTCTCTCAAAGCAAGTGACTGCATGGCAGAAACTTACAAAACTGATTCAACCGATCCTACCGCAACCAGAGCAGTGGCAGGTTGTTTGTTATCAATATGGTATTTTGACGATTACCGGCGAAAATCAAGCGATGATTAGTCAACTTGGTTACCTTCAAAAACAATATATTGCACAACTGTCGGAACTTGATGAGTTTAAAGACCTACAAAAACTCCAAGTTCGTTTGAGAATCACCTCTCAAACACCCGCAAAGATACAATCTATTTCAAGATCGTTAAGCACAGAAACTCAAGACTTAATTCGAGATGCTGCTGACTTTGTGAGCGACCCTAAGCTTAGCCAAGCAATGCGCCGTTTGGCAAGCAAAAAAAAGTAACCTCGTCGCGACCCGCGTCAGAATTGCGTTTTTAAAATGATAAATTCATCACATTTATACTTGTTACAATATAACATCACATAATAAAGACAATGACTTAAGTCACACTCACATAAGGAATTGGACACTGATCTTCGTCATCAAATGTTACAATTTCATAGCTGCTTGGATCACTTTGGACATTGCGCAATAATTGATTATTCAAAGCATGCCCAGACTTATATCCATCAAATTTGGCAATAATTTGGTGGCCGAGCAAGTAAAGATCCCCCACCGCATCTAATATTTTGTGACGAACAAATTCATCTGAGAAGCGTAAACCTTCTTCATTCACCACACCGGTTTCATCGACTCCAATAGCATTGTCTAAACTTGCCCCCAAAGCGAGATTATTGGCTTTGAGATAGTCCAAATCTTTCATAAAACCAAAAGTACGGGCTTCACTGACTTCATAAACAAAAGTTTCGGTTGAAAAATCGATCATGGCAGACTGATATTCTTTCTTAAAAGCGGGATGATCGAAGTCAATGGTGAAGTTGAGTTGGAAACCCTCATGCGGGCGGAAAATGGCGCGTTTGTCGTCGATGAGAGCTTCAACAGGTTTGAGTATTTTAATAAATTTTTTAGGGGCATCCAGTTCTTTGAGGCCACCTTGCATCAATAAATAAATAAACGGACCCGCACTGCCATCCATAATCGGCACTTCAGAGGCAGACACTTCAATGATCAAATTATCAATACCCAAACCTGCAATTGCACTCATAACATGTTCAATCGTACCGACTTTGGCATCTTCTTGAACTAGGTTTGAACACATGAAGGCTTCTTGGATCAACATCGCATTTGCACGAATGTCGACGGGTGGATTGAGATCGATACGACGAAACACAATTCCTCCGTCCGCATGATGTGGTACAAAGTTAATTAAGACTTTTTGACCACTATGCAAACCAATGCCGCTTGCTTTAACGACACGTTGTAGAGTTCTTTGTTTCAACATGTTTCATATCATCTCACCACTAAACCGCTATACGTTAGCATATTTAGCCATTGATAAAAAACAAAAAGGTAGTCAGAGACTACCTTTTCTTCATCACATGTGGCTTAACCACATCGACAAATACTATTTACGTTGTTGATTTTTCAAGTAATCTTGAATACTCATTGGTGTTGGACGTGCAGCACTCACTGTCGATGCAGAACTCGCTGCAGCAGCCACGTCTTGGTTCTGACGCTGGATTGCAGGCACATCATCATCTTCAACAACCGCTTGCGTTGCATGCCCATGTTGTGCTACCTGCACATGTGCATTTGGACGCTTCACTGGCTCAGCAGAATCTGCTGAATTTCGAGTTAAACCTGTTGCAATGACAGTGACACTGATTTCATCGCGCGCATCTGGATCAAATACGGTGCCATAGAAGACTTGGCCTTCATCTAGATCGACAATTTGGTTCACAACGTCGGTAATTTCTTCAATTTCGCCAAAGGTAACGTCATCACCACCCGTCACATTAATCAGAATCCCTTTGGCATTCATAATGGTGACATTATCTAGCAATGGGCTACGGATCGCTTGTTCAGCTGCTTGACGTGCACGGTTTTCACCACGACCTAAACCCGCACCCATCATGGCATAACCACGTGTGCTCATCGCAGTTTTCAAGTCAGCAAAGTCAAGGTTAATATGACCTGGGCGTACTACCAAATCAAAGATACTACGGACCGCATTTAATAAGACATCATCCGCTTTTTTGTAGGCATCTTTCATTGAGATGTCACGGAAAACTTTTAACAAACGTTGGTTTGGAATGATGATTAAAGAATCTACATGCGCTTCTAATGCTTCAATGCCTTGCTCAGCAGACTGAAGACGACGCTTACCTTCAAAGTTAAACGGTGTCGTTACCACGCCTACGGTTAAAATACCCATTTCTTTGGCAATTTCAGCAACCACTGGCGCAGCCCCTGTACCTGTACCACCGCCCATGCCGGCAGTGACAAACACCATGTCAGTGCCTTCAAGGTGTTGACGAATCAAGTCACGACTTTCTTCAGCCGCTGCTTGACCTACATTTGGGTTGGCGCCCGCACCCAAGCCACGGGTACTTTGCTCACCCAACTGGATTTTGAATTGTGCATTCATACGGTCTAGCGCTTGCTTGTCCGTATTGGCACATACAAATTTTACACCTTGAATATCTGACTCAAGCATGTGTTGTACGGCGTTACCACCCGCACCACCAACACCAAACACAGTAAAACGGGCTTGACCGTTGCTATCGGTTTGATCATCTTCTAAAAATTCAAATGAGGCCATGACCTATAGATTTCCTAATTCGTTATTGGCAGTCACTTAAGCCCGTATACTGCCTTGATCTTAATAAACAAAATTGCTTTTAAGCATGCTGTGCAAGCCATAGCTTGTCAAGTTTAAGCGATGCGTAGTAGAACTTCTTAACAATATTCCAAAAAAATTCAACTTAAAAAACAGATTTCAGCTTTTCATTGAGTCCAGACCAAGCACGTCCAACGCGTTTAATCAGAGACAGTTTTTCTCTATCTTCTGGCTCCACTATGGTTTCTTGTGTTTCGCTCTGACTAAACATCAACAAACCTGCGGCAGTGGCATACTGAGAGCGACGCAGTGCGGCAATATTCTGCTCATCTGCTGTCACTTGCACAGGTGGATTACCCAAATGCGCAGACACACCCAACATACGACGGGTCAACGTCACCATACCTTCGATTTGACTGGCATCACCAGTTAACACCACACCATGATACAACCCATGAATCGCACCATTACGCTCTAGCTCTTGGCGAACTTGGCCTAAGATTTCTTCATAACGCGCAATCACGATTTCAGTCAACTCAATACGGCTAATCGTTTGCGGACCATCAATCCCTTGGATCTGAATCATATGGTCTGGTTTAACCGACTTAATGTCGACACACCCATAGAGTAATTTAATTCGCTCAGCTTCTTCAGTGGTGGTTTGTAACACAGCAGCAATATCACGGGTGACATGCTCGCCACCACGCTGCAACGTATGTGTCAACGCCAAACGACCATCCAAATACACCGCAATATTGGTGGTACCTGCACCAATATCCACTAAACAGACGCCATACTCTTTTTCATCTTTGAGTAGGCTCGCTTCTGCCGTTGCCAAACAAGACACCACCAGTTTTTCTACCCCGATGTTCGCGCCTTTTAATGCCCGATCAAGGTTTTGCATGGTACTAATCGGTAACATCATCAACTGATAATGACCAATCATGCTGTGTGCAGACATCCGTATTGGGTTTTGTACCCACTCAGTGGAGTCATCCAGCTCAAAGCCCATTGGAACAGCACTGACCAAATAATGATCCGAGGTCATGTGGCTGGCTTTGGCCAACTCTAATGCACGAACCACTTCACTTGTTGTAATTGTATGGTCAGTATTTTCAACTGGCGTTCGTCCAGAGGCATAAAAGCTTTTTAACTCAGCACTTGGGATCGACACCCACGCGGAATGGACACGGCATTCAGCCATATCTTCTGCTTCTTGCACGGCATTTTTTATCGCTGTAATGACTTTATCAAGACTTACAATTTTTCCTTTATTCATGCCTCGGTTACGAGCAGTTGCCATTCCTATCACTTGGATATTGTCTGGCGCATGTACCTTACCAATCAAAACTGAAACTTTGTGCGTCCCAATGTCAATCGCAACAACTGAGGGAACCGCTTCATTCATTATTTACTACTACCATCACATGTTTGTTTAATTTATGGCTTTATGCCTCTGTTTTAAAGCCAAGTATTATGGCTTTGCTGCTGCTCCACCTGCAATGCTTGTGTCATCAATCGTTACAACAAAATGACCATTTGCTATCTTTGGTGCGGCAGCATTCTTCCATTGGATGGCCAAGCCATTCCGATAACGCAAATCAATGGCAGATACTTTGGCCCAAACTGGCTTCAAATCACTTTGAGCCAAATAACTCAAACGTTGCAGCTTACTCATGGTTTGATCCTGATCTACGATAACACGTAAACCTGAATCGAACTGCATAAACCAAGTCATACGCTCCGTTAAATATAATTCTTTTAAACGGAGATTGACTGGCTGGAATAATTGATTAATTTCATTATAACGGCGCATCATCATTTTAGACTGACTGATTGGGCCGTGTAATAAAGGCAAATTCTGATTATTTTTCGGTGTCACTTCGCTAAATACGTCACCACTGTCACTTAAGAGACGCCCTGTCCCCCAACGTGCAATTGCATGCCGTGGCATGACGCGAACGCGAATCGCATTCGGCCATGCGCGCGAAACCACCACACGATCAACCCAAGCCAGCTCTAAAGTTCGATCACGAATTTCTTCTAAATCTGAGGTGAAATAATTATGAGTAATGGCTGGTGAAACATGTCCCATCACCTGATTTTTTTCCGCCTCAGAACGTACACCTACTATATCAAGTTCGGCCACGCGTGCATCTGTCATGACTTGATATAAGCCATAAATACCAACCAACAGCACCGCCACGGCAACGACCAACATCACCCAACCACCGAAGTTGGCAAGCTTTTCCTTACGCGTCGGTGGTTTATCGTGTATTGAAGTAATCGCTGCGCGTTTACGGCGCATAGAAGCTGGTAATTGCGCCATTTAGTGAGCCGTACCTGTCAGTGTTTGCTCTAAAATTTGGACACAAAGCGCATCAAAGCTATAACCCACTGCATTTGCTGCTTTCGGTACCAAAGAGTGACTGGTCATCCCAGGTACTGTATTCACTTCGAGTAACCAGAAATTGCCTTGCTCATCTTGCATCGCATCAATACGGCCCCAACCACTTGCACCTACCGCTTGGAATGCACGGAGGCAAAGCGCTTGTAACTTTTGCTCTTCTTCAGCACTTAAGCCACACGGAATTCCGTATTCCACATCATTACGTTGATATTTCGCTTCATAATCATAAAAAGCCACATCCGCAGGCGGTTGTAGACGAATCACAGGTAGCGGTTGACCATTTAAAAATGAAATCGTGAATTCACGTCCCGTAATCCATTTTTCAGCCATCACCACAGCATCGTGTTGGGTCGCTTTGGCAATTGCCGCTGCCAAATCTTCTGCTTTTTCGACTTTACTCATGCCGACACTTGAACCTTCGTGTACCGGCTTGATAATCAGTGGAAGACCCAAATTCGCCACTACTTCAGCCAAATCTGACTCTTGGCTAATGATGCGATAGGGCGCTGTCGGTAAGTCTGAACCCTGCCAAACTTGCTTGGTTTTAACTTTATCCATACCAATAGCAGAACCCTGTACGCCTGTTCCAGTATACGGGATGTTGAGCCACTCCAAGACACCTTGGATTTGACCATCTTCCCCACCGCGACCATGCAACACAATAAACGCACGGTCATACCCGACCAATTCCGTCACACTACGCTCTTGCGGGTCAAAAGCTTCTGCATTTACACCCGAACGAACCAATGCTTCAAGTACAGCTGCACCACTATCTAGAGAAACCTCACGCTCAGCAGACTTACCACCAAGCAACACCGCTACTTTGCCGAATTTTGAAGCATTTGACACGTTGATATCCTTAAACTTTATAACTGTTTTATTCATTGAGTAATCACAAAACGTGATTATTTTAAATATAAATGATTGCTTGCAAGCTCAACCGAGATAGCACCCACATTACCTGCGCCTTGCGTCAATAACAAGTCATCCGCTTGTAACACTTTTTTCAACGCATGCTGCAAATTACCTTCGACTGGATCGATCAAAATCGGCTCTACATCGCCACGTAAACGAATACTACGCGCCAATGAACGACTATCTGCCCCCACAATCGGTTTTTCACCCGCAGGATAGACTTCAAGCAGCAACAGCTGATCGACATGTGACAATACATCCACAAAGTCATCGAAACAGTCACGGGTACGGCTAAAACGGTGCGGCTGGAACATCATCACTAAACGACGGTCTGGATGGCTTGCTCGTGCAGCTTTAATGGTCGCTTCGACTTCTTTTGGATGGTGACCATAGTCATCCACCAATTTCACGTTGCCGCCGTCGATGTCAAATTCGCCCTGTACTTGGAAACGACGGCCTACGCCGCTGAAACTTTCTAACGCACGTGCAATCGCAGCATCAGATACCCCTTCATCGGTTGCAATACCGATTGCTGCAAGCGCATTTAAAATATTATGTAAACCCGGCAAATTGATGGTTAAACGTAAAGGCTCACGATCTTTACGCAATACGGTAAAGTGCGACTGCATGCCTTCTTGTTCAATATCCACTGCACGAATGTCATTGTCTTCGTTAAAACCATACGTGATCAATGGACGACCAATACGCGGCATGATTTCACGAATGTTGGCATCATCGCCACACACCACAGCCAAGCCGTAAAACGGTAGTTTTTGTAAGAACTGTACAAAGGTATCTTTTAGGACATCAAAGCTACCACCGTAGGTGTCCATGTGGTCTGCATCAATATTGGTCACGATGGTGGCCATTGGTTGCAAATGCAAGAATGAAGCATCTGATTCATCTGCCTCTGCCACGATAAAACGACTCGCGCCCAGTGCTGCATTCACACCAGTACGATTCAGCAAACCGCCAATCACATAAGTTGGGTCGAGATTTTCTTCTGCCAACATACACGTGACAAGGCTAGTGGTCGTGGTTTTACCATGCGTTCCCGCAACAGCAATCCCATGACGGTAGCGCATCAGCTCACCCAGCATTTCTGCACGGCGCACCACAGGTGTACGCGTTTCAATGGCTGCTTTAATTTCTGGGTTTTCTGCATCAATTGCAGTCGACACCACAATCACGTTTGCCCCTTGAATATTTTCAGCGGTATGCCCGATATAGACTTTGATGCCGTTTTCTTCAAGCTGAGCCGTGGTTTTTGATGCTTTGATATCTGAACCTGAGACTTTGTAGCCTTGGTTCTTGAGCACTTCAGCAATACCACACATACCCGCACCACCAATCCCAATAAAATGGATGTGCTTAATACGGCGCATTTCTGGCACTTTAATTAACTTTTTTGCTTGATCAGCAGGCGTAGATGGCGACATAAAATACTCGGTTTACAATGCTTGAATTAAACGAACCACATGTTGGGTTGCATCGGGTTGTGCTTGCTGACGTGCTTTCACTGCCATTTCAGACAATAACTGACGGTTCATCAAGGGTAATAATAATGCTTTTAAACTTTCGGATGTCATACTTGCTTGTGGGCAAATTTTGGCTGCACCGATATTGGCTAAAAACTTTGCATTAGCCGTTTGGTGATCATCCACTGCACTCGGCAGCGGAACAAACACAGCAGCCACGCCAGCAGTGGCAATCTCAGTCACGGTTAAAGCCCCAGCACGGCAAATAATTAAATCAGCATCACTATAGGCTTGGGCCATATCTTCAATAAAAGGTTGAACCTCAACTTGAAGTTGTTCAGGAGCATCGGCATAACGCGCCTGGGTCGCCTCTGCATGGTTTTGACCACACTGATGATAAACGCTTAACGGCACATTCAATTGCTTCAATGCTTCAGGAACACGCTCATTTAACGCTTGTGCACCTAATGAACCACCCACAATTAAGACCCGCAGTGGCAGACCTGCTTTTTCACGTTCTTGATAACGCCAAGACGGATTTAAAATTTCCGCAATCTCTTTGCGGACGGGATTACCCGTGGTCACAATTTTATCTTGTGCAGCAAAGGTGTTTGGAAAAGCTTGACACACTGTTTTGGCAATACGTGATAACTGCGTATTGGTAAAACCCGCAATCGCATTCTGCTCATGAATAATCACAGGAATACCCAATGCGCGCGCAGCCAATCCACCAGGCCCAGCGACATACCCCCCAAAGCCCGCGACGGCATCGACTTTGAGCTGCTTCATGTAACGCATTGCACTTAAAGTGGCTTTTAAAATTTTAAAGGGTGCCAATACTTTGCGGACTAAGCCATTGCCGCGCACACCTTGAATATCAATTTGATAAATTGGGATATCATGATTTTTAAGCAGGCGATTTTCCATACCTGTAGGCGTAGCAAGCCACGAGACTTGGCAGCCTTGTTGCTGTAATTCCTTAGCCACAGCAAGTGCTGGAAAAACATGCCCGCCCGTTCCGGCAGCCATCATCATTACATGTTTCGGCTTTGTTTGTGTTGCTTCGGTCACAGTCTAATTCTTCAATTCTAAAAATATGGAAACAAAATTCAATTTTAAGCGATCAATTGTAATCACAAACGCATAGCCGCGAAAGATTATTTACTTTTTTTCAACAGGCATTTGATTGTTTTTTTCTACTGATTTTCAAGTTTAAACTAGATTTGTTATCAGATGTGCATTTTTACTCAAACTACAGCACACAATCAGGCTCGACAGCGCAATTGGCTATATTTAAAATTAAAACCAGGAAGGTGATTGGAATCAATTATTTAATACAATTCTAAAGCCCAATTCGCGTCATTTTAGCGCCTAGAAATACAATCTGAGTGCATACATTTGAGTAGGATGAAAATTTGTAGTGTCTGGCAACATAATCCGCTTTATTTTCAACCAAATTGATACACTTTGCAGCAAAGCACAGCTCTATTTCAAAACCGACCACAACCATGAAAGAAAAAAGGAACCATTTCAGGTTCCTTTTCTGTCGTTTTAGCTGGCTTTGCCTGCTTCCAAGACATCAAATAAATCATCGGCAATCGAGGTACCAAATTGCGCATCAATCTCACGAATACAGGTTGGACTGGTGACATTAATCTCGGTCACATAATTGCCAATCACATCAAGTCCGACAAAAACCAAACCTTTTTCACGTAAGAAGGGTCCCACTTTTGCAGCAATCGCCTTGTCGTTTTCAGTCAAAGGACGTCCTTGACCCAAACCACCTGCGGCCAAATTCCCACGGACTTCGCCGTTTTGTGGAATACGCGCCAAACAGTACGGAATAGGTTCACCATTGACCAGCAAGATACGTTTATCCCCTTCCACAATTTCAGGAATATAACGCTGCGCCATAATCGGACGTGTGCCCATTTCCGTCAACATTTCCAAAGTTGAGCCAATGTTCACACCATCTTGATATAAACGGAAAATTCCCATACCACCCATCCCATCGAGAGGCTTCACAATCACATCACCATGTTCTTTGATAAATTCACGGATCAGGCTTTGTT
The DNA here is from genome assembly GCF_058599305.1 of Acinetobacter sp. CAU_H_S139_7. Classification (NCBI taxonomy): domain Bacteria; kingdom Pseudomonadati; phylum Pseudomonadota; class Gammaproteobacteria; order Moraxellales; family Moraxellaceae; genus Acinetobacter; species Acinetobacter sp. CAU_H_S139_7. The sequence goes on along the minus strand of NZ_CM178651.1, from coordinate 134,675 downwards.
GTGAAGTCACTAATGTAGGGACTTGGAGTTCGGGGAACTGCGTGGCAAACAGTTTTTCATTACAGTCACGTAAGGACTGTGGTTTATTGATAATCCACGCGCCTTCACGTTCCGCTTGTTCCAAGATATAGGTGGTGTAGACAAAGTTCATGTCGAATGGTGGATCTTTACGCATCAAGATCACATCGTAATCGGCCAAGGACTCTTTTTGCTGTTCACCCAACTCAAAATAATGATCGTAGTCTTCAAACACTTTTAAGGGAGAAATCAGACCAAAGGCTTTACCTTGATCGATATATAAATCGTGTTGTAATGCATAACCCAGTTCATGTCCGCGACGGCTTGCTGCCCATAACATGGCCATGGTGGAATCTTTTTTTAGATTCACCGTTTCAATCGGGTCCATCACTACCAGTACACGCATAATTCTCACGCTCATATTTTTTAAACTTGGCAAAAAGTATAGCGAAGTTTTCAAGTTTGGGTATAACTAGTTGTGTAATAATTAAAGATTAAAAAATCCATTTTATTCAAATAACTACAACACATTGTAGTAACAAATCAAATGCTAACTGCTCAATTCAACAAAGGAAAGTATGTATCCATTACCACGCGGCAGCTCCTTTCCACACCTTCTCTATTAAGCCAAAAGACGTTGAATATCCTTGGCAATTTTTTCAGGTTTAACAATCGGCGCATAGCGTTTCACCACCTGCCCTTTTTGGTTAATGAGAAATTTGGTGAAATTCCATTTGATGCTTTGACTACCTAAAATGCCTTTAGCTTCAGTGGTTAAATACTGATACAGCGGATGCGCTGTAGGCCCATTCACGTCGACCTTGGCAAACATTGGGAAAGAGACTCCATAGTTACGCTGGCAAAAGCTGCCGATCTCTTCATTACTCGCAGGGTCTTGCTGCGCAAATTGGTTACAAGGAAAACCTAAGATCAGCAGGCCTTGCTGTTGATAGTCCTGATATAACTTTTCCAAGCCTTCAAATTGCGGGGTTAAACCACATTGGCTAGCGGTATTCACCACCAATAAAACCTTGCCTTGATAATCGGCCAGATTTTTTTGCTCGCCTTCTAACAGTTCGGCCTGAAAATCATAAATTGTGTTCATTACATCGCTTCCATTTATCAAAATGTCATTAATTAAAGTCGCTTCAAGCACTGAATCGACCTCATTCGCAAAACAATATCGCACACAATTAACTTGTGCACAATATTATTATGTACAATACACTTTTACCCCTATTTCATTTATACTGCTTTACAGACATTAACACCCAAGGACATGCAATATGGCGGACACCCCACTTTTAGAAAACCGCGTGTGTTTTGCCATGTATTCCGCAACCAATGCCATGGTTCGTCAATACCGTCCACGCTTACAGGTTTACGATCTGACCTATCCTCAATTTATTGTTTTGTTGGCTTTATACGAGCAGGACAATGTGACGCTGACCGAGATTGGACAAAAAACCTTTTTTGACTCAGGCACCTTAACCCCGATTATTAAAAAACTAGAAGAAAAACAGTTTTTAAAGCGTGTTGCTGTCAAAGAAGATGAACGTATGAAAAAAGTCGTTCTGCTGGAAAAAGCACTCTTAGCCAAAGATAAAATTATAGGCATTCCATTTGAGCTAGCGTGTTCTTTAGGTCTAGATCCCGATGATTTGGTAGCCATCCATCAATTGTGTCAACGTTTTTTGAATGGCTTAGAACAGCCTCAACACGATAGTCGAGATACTTAAGTGCAACAAGCGATTGTCGGTTTTCATCTCGATGAAGAACATCATTGGGTGGCGGAGCTTGCCTGTGGCCACACACAACATGTCCGCCATACGCCACCGTGGCAAAACCGTCCTTGGGTACAAACTGAGCAAGGACGCCAAGAAAAAATAGGCGTTCTTTTAAGCTGTAAAAAATGCATGGAAAATCCACAAAAATAATTCTTTTACATTTTCTTCAAATTTTAATGCTTATTTATCAATTTTTTATAAAAATTAACAAGCCTGTACAGCTGAACTTTTCAACCCAGTAAAACCATGTAGAAAAAATGAATATTACCGTAAGTCTTGTTCATTTTTTGTAAATGATTATACTTCTCATTTTTATTGGCAATTCACTCTCTCCGAGCCTTAAATCATGATGAAATTTTCACCACAGCCGCTTTGTGGTTCTAACCTATTCAAATATAGCCTTCTCAGCTTTATGATTTTAAATGCGCATGCAGCTTATGCGGATGAAGCAACGCTACAAAATAATGAGAACCCCTCCTCTCAAGCGATGACAAACAAATCGGGCACAGCAGCAGTTTTGCCCACCTTAAAAATTGAGGCAATGAGTGAACTTGATCCAATCAAAAGCTATATTGATTACGATCAGGCCAATGTCACACGGAATGGTTTAAAGAAAAAAGATATTCCTCAAACCATCGACACCATTGATGTACAGAAATATAAAATCTATGGCTCTAACGACCTCAGTGTGATGCTACAAGGCACACCAGGGGTATCCACCAGCTACGATATGCGCGGTGATGGCATTACCCTCCGTGGTTTCTCTGCCGACTCGGGTGATATTTACCGTGATGGTATCCGTGAAAGTGGCCAAGTGCGTCGTAGTACAGCCAATATTGAACGGATCGAAATTTTAAAAGGCCCTGCCTCGGTGTTATACGGGCGTAGTGCAGGCGGTGGTGTGGTCAATATGGTGAGTAAATACGCCAACTTTGACTCGAAAAGCTCAGTCGGTAATTACGTAGGCTCATATGATAACTACGGTGCAACCGCAGATATTAACCAAGTCTTAAATGACAACTGGGCTGTCCGTTTAACAGGTGAATACGGTGAAGCGGATAGTTTCCGCTCAAGCATCAACAGTAAAATTGAGATGATCTCGCCAAGTTTCACTTATAAAAATGATGATGAAACCCTTACGTGGACCACACAATATACCTATGACAAATTAGGTCGAGTACCTGACCGTGGTCCAAGTTATAGTGTTTTACCTGCTGGCACATCGATTAAAACGAGTTTTGCACAAAAAGGTGATTACGTTGATGATGTACTACAAGTCATTCGTTCAGATTTAAATTACGAGTTTGCACCGAATTGGAAATTCCATTGGGCAACCAGTTACCGCCAAGCAGATCAAGACTTTGATCATTTTTATGGTGGTACCTACTGTGCTTCGAATGAAACCACTAGTAATGGTGAAAGTAGTAAAGCGGGTGCCGGTTTTACCCCTGTAGATCAACGTCGCTGCTATAACAATGTCGGAAAAATTTCGCAAAACTATTACTGGCAGCAAACATCTAATCGAACCACCACCAATACGTGGGATATTACAGGTGAGTTTGATACGGGCGCTATTAAACATAATCTTTTAGTGGGTACCGATTGGACCTATGAACAAAGAGAGCCGAAACTTTCTAATAAAAACGCCAATGGCAGTCGAATTGATGGTTTTTATGACCCAATTACAGGTCAATTAACACAGAATAATCGTGATAACGGTGCTAAAACCATTACTCAGCATAATTATAATGAAGGCACAAGCTACGGCTTTTTCATTCAAGACTTAATTAGTTTTAATGAATATTTCAAAGTAATGCTTGGTGCACGTTATGATTATTACGATACATCAACCACCAATAAATTATTAGCTTCTTCCGACATCAATTACCATCGTAGTATCAATGACGAAAGCTTTAGCCCCAACATTGGTTTCATTTGGCAACCCACAGATCAACACAGCTTCTATGCTTCATACAATAAAAGCTTTGCACCGTTTGGTGGGCGTGTAGGTGTCAGTGTTGTATCCGCAAATACCAATCTGAATACCTTTGATTCAGAACCTCAATATAATGAGCAATATGAAATTGGGGTTAAGAGTGATTGGTTAGACCAACGCTTAAACACACAACTTTCAGTTTATGACATTCGTAAAAAGAATATTCGTTATCAACCTGATGCCAAAGAACAACCTTTCCTTTGGTCCGTAGGTGGTGAACATCAAGCCAAAGGTTTAGAGTTCAGCTTCATCGGTCGTGTACTGGACAACTTATTTGTCCGTGGTGGTTATGGTTATACGGATACTGAAGTGAAAAAAGATAAGGAAAAACCAGAGAATGTAGGAAATGTATTAGCAAATACCTCTAAAAATACAGGCAACTTATTTGTCCGCTACTTACCTACCGAAAAACTTTATGGTGAAGTTGGCGTAACGTATGTCGGCTCTTACTATCCAAACATCAATAACTTGACCAAGATGGATGGTTTCAATCGTGTCGATGCAGCCATTGGTTATAGTGCTGACCCATGGAACCTGACTTTAGCTGTCAGCAACTTGACCAATAAAGAATACTGGCGTTCGGACTCTATGCCTGGTACACCACGCAGCTTCCTCATGCGTTTGAACTACCAGTTCTAAACCCCTTTAGTTAAAACGCCATCTCAAGCGGAACAGATCACTGTTCCGCTTTTTTATGCTTAGCAAGGGATGACTAAGCCAATCAATGCTGGCTTTGAACCTTTTGTTATAAAGCGCAAGAAACGGATTTTCAGGCTTCGCTGGATTTGTTACTGTTTTCTTAAGTTAAATGATTTCCGTGAGTCATCATGACAAAACATAGTAACTATGCACGTGTGGCAAAGGCGATTGAATACATTGAACAAAATTTCAAACAGCAACCCAGTTTGACTGAGATTGCAGGACACGTGCATTTAAGTCCTACACATTTTCAGCGTATCTTTAGCGAATGGGCAGGCATTAGCCCGAAGAAATTTCTGCAATATATTAGTGTGGAATATGCAAAGTCGGTTTTGAAGAATCACACAGAAAATAATATTTTTGCAGCAACTTTTGACACTGGCCTTTCCAGTACCAGCCGATTGCATGATTTATTTGTCCAAATCGAGGGTATGACACCCGCAGAATATAAACATAGTGGTGAAGCACTCCACATTCACTATAGCTTTGCCGAGACCATTTTTGGCTCCGTCATTATTGCCTCGACCCCTAAAGGGATTTGTCATATGGCCTTTACCGAAGCAGATCGGGATGCATTGGCCTATCTGAAAAAACAGTTCCCACGTGCGACATTTATTGAAGATCAGGATGAATTACAACGCAAAGCACTCGCAATTTTTCAGCACGATCAAAACAGCTTATCAGAGATTAAACTGCATCTGAAAGGTACCGACTTTCAGCTCAAGGTTTGGCAAAGTCTGCTTAAAATTCCCATGGGGCAGCTCAGCAGTTATGCACATATTGCTCAAGAGATTGGGCAAAAGCGTGCTTCACGAGCGGTCGGAACAGCCATTGGCAGCAACCCCGTTGCCTTTTTAATTCCATGCCATCGGGTCATTCAGTCTTCAGGGCAACGTGGTAATTATATGTGGGGAACAACACGTAAAACCGCGATGATTGGCTGGGAAGGTGCGCATAGCCAAACACCAACTGAAAAAGAAAGCGAATAAAAAAGGAAGCCGAAGCTTCCCTTTTTTGTTTCAATGCTTAGACGCCATATTTCACGCGATAGGCTTCCATTTTTGCTAAAGCTTCTGTCTCACCTTTAGCCTCTAAATAATTCATCAAATCTTTCATGGTCACCAATGCATGCACAGGAATTTCCAATTCTTTTTGGACTTCTTGAATCGCAGACAGTTCACCTTGACCTTTTTCTTGGCGGTCTAATGCCACCAACACACCTGCAATCTGCGCACCTGCATTTTTCAAAATGGTGACTACTTCACGGATCGCTGTGCCCGCAGTAATCACATCATCAATAATCCAGACTTTTTTGCCTGTAACGGATGCACCAACCAAGACCCCGCCTTCACCATGATCTTTGGCTTCTTTGCGGTTAAAACCCCAAGGCACACTTACCCCATGATTTTGTGACAAAGCCACTGCTGTTGCAGCAACAAAAGGAATCCCTTTGTACGCAGGACCAAAGACCACCTCAACATTGTTGCATTCTGTCAGTTTGGCTGCATAGCCAGACGCCAGTAATGACAAGGCTTCACCGTCATTAAGTAGACCGGCATTAAAAAAATAAGGACTCACACGACCCGATTTTAAAGTAAACTCACCAAATTTAAGCACGCCACGTGATAATGCGAGTTCGATAAAAGCTTGAGGGTTAAATGTCGCTTGCGTTGTCATGCGGTGCTCCGTATTTTCAAATTGAGGTAAGACTTGCGCATGATACCAAAGAGTAGCTATCCAAGTGATCAAAAAATTTTACGTGTGGTTTCAATTAACGTAAATGGTCTACGTTCTGCAGAAAAAAAAGGGATTTTTGATTGGATTGCCACATCAGATGCTGATGTGATTTGCATGCAAGAATCTCGCATCACCCACGAACAATGGACCGATAAATTTAAACCTGAAGGTTGGCATACTCACCTGTTCCCTGCTGAACGTCCAGGGTATGCTGGCACTGCTATTTATAGCCGTTTACCATTTGTTTCAGTCACTGATGGGCTTGGTTTTGAATTGGCCGATTCTCAAGGCCGCTTTATTTCGGCTGAGTTTGACTTAGGCTTAGACCAAAACGTGCATATTTGTTCACTCTATTTACCATCGGGCTCTTCTGGCGAAGAAGCACAAGTACGTAAAGATCACTTCTTAGAAGAATACAAACAAATTTTGAAACAATGGCGCGATGAAAATAAATCCGTGATTGTCTGTGGTGACTACAACATCGTGCATAAACGCATCGACATTAAAAACTGGTCAGGCAATCAAAAAGCCTCAGGCTGCTTACCGCACGAACGCGCTTGGCTCGATCATATTTATGATGAACTTGGCTATGTCGATACTTTCCGTGAAGTACGTCCAGAAGCTGAGATTTATTCGTGGTGGTCAAACCGTGGACAGGCCCGTGCGAAGAACGTGGGCTGGCGCATTGACTATCAAGCTTGCTCACCTGACTGGAAAGCCCGTACAGTCAATGCTTGGGTCTATAAAGAAACATGGTTTAGCGACCATGCACCTGTCATTATTGACTACAAAATCTAGAAAAATGTAAGCATTTAGCTCATATTCAGCGAACAAATGTTTACTGAATATGCGTTTTTAACCTACATTATCTGCCGTTTTTTGAGTCTTTTTCTGATCAATCAATCAGTGCATTATGTTTCCACGGCAAAGGGACGATGTCAGGATGACAGCACAAGGACAGGACGCCGTAGGATGAAATTAAAACGAACTATGGATATAGTTGGTTTTCAAGGATGTGACAATGGACGTTGTAATGAGACCCGCATGATCAGGATGATTAAATGCGGGTTTTCTCTTTTTTAGTCTCTGCCTTTTTAATGCTTCTTCTTTTTATATTCTATTTTTCTTTGATTTAATTCTAAATCGCTTTTATGACAAAACGATGACGCTGTTGGCTTAAATCGCGACACTAGAGCTGCTCTGCTTTTTCCGTTACTCTAAACCCAGCTTAAAATTCAAAAGGGTGTTCCATGTTAAATGTGTATGGCATTAAAAATTGTAATTCAATGAAAAAAGCATTCGACCTACTGAATGAGTTAGGTTTAGCGTATGAGTTTCATGATTATAAAAAACAAGGCATTGATGCTGCGACTGTCAAAACATGGCTCGATCAGATTGGGGCAGATGTGGTCCTGAATAAAAAAGGCACCACTTGGCGTAAGTTGACTGAAGCAGAACAAGACACTGCTTTAGCTTCAGAGCAAGGACTGATTGATGCCCTCACGACCCATCACAGTCTCATTAAGCGCCCCGTGATTGCAACGCCCGATGGTTTTATTGTGGGTTTCAATGAAGATGCAATTCGTGCCCTAAAGGCATAACAAAAACAAAAAAGCCGAGCAATTGCTCGGCTTTTTTTGTTGGATGAGATTAGTTCGCGCGAATCCAAGTTTGGTTACGGCCAAGTGCAGCCACGCCAATATAACCACGAAGCTCTAGTTTTTTACCACCAGCAGCAATGTTGCCTTTTAATTTATAGGTTTTACCGGTTTGCGGATCTAAAATTGATCCACCGTCATAGCTTGTACCACCCGCGTTTTTCAGACCATGTACAATCGTTAAACCTTTCAACGATTTGTTTTTGTATGGGCCTTCACACTTGGTACAGGCATTTTCTTCACCTGGCGTCAAAATACCTTGAATACTCGCAGTTAAAGTTCCATTTTTTTGCTCAGTGAATTTAACCAAGGCTTTTGCTTGTTTAGTTTTGTCATCAATCGTTTTCCAAACAGTGCCATTCAGCGGATCTGCTGCATGAGCTAGAGCGGTTAATCCTAGTACGCTTAACGCAAGTGCAATTTTTTTCATTTTTGTCATTTCCCTAGTCTAGTATAGACGACTATCATTATTAAAAAGTCACAACAATTTTTCAATTTTTCAATGTGACCAATTAGTGTAACCTTGTAAATTATGTTGGTAAATACACAAACTCAAGGTAAAACAAATAACAAAATGGAATAACTATGAAGATTGCCGATCCATGGAAACAAATCATTACAGAGCAGTTTTTAAAAACCACGATTCGAACCCCAAGTCGCTTTAGTCTCCCACCCAGTAGTCAGCGTTTTCTTCTTGAACAAATGTGTCGTGCATTTCCGCTCAATAAATCGATTCGCATTCGTCCTCTACGTCTTGCAGGCCTGCGTGCGGAAGAGTTAAAACCTGAAACTGAAGCCACTCAGCTCATTTTGCATATTCATGGTGGAGCTTTCTTTTTAGGTTCAATGAATACCCACCGTGCGTTTGTCTCAGACCTTGCAGCCAGTACACAAATGCAAGTCATTCACCTTGACTATCCGTTGTCACCCGAACACCCCTATCCTGAAGCCATTGATGCGCTGTTTGATGTTTATCTGCTGTTATTGGAGCAAGGTATACAGGCCAAAGATATTATTTTATCGGGGGATTCATGTGGTGCAAATTTAGCGCTAGCCTTGGCGCTGCGAATTCGTGATGAGCAATGTCCTCAAGTCAGTGGACTAATTCTACTTTCGCCGTTTTTGGATTTAAGCTTAACCAGTGAGTCTATTCGCTATAACAGCAAGCTCGATGCACTATTATCCATCGAAGCCCTTGAAACAGGCATCGACTATTATGTCCCAGAGCAAATTGACCCAGCGGACCCGCTCATTTCACCTTTATTTGATGATTTAGCAGACCTCCCGCCAACCCTTGTACAAGTCGGTTCAAAAGAAATTCTCTTGGACGATGCCCAGCGGTTTAGAGATAAAGCGACCAAGGCAGGTGTAGATGTGACATTTAAACTATACACAGGCATGTGGCATAACTTTCAAATGTTTAATGCATGGTTTCCAGAAGCTAAAATGGCGTTGCATGACATCGCAACGTTTGCTCAAGCGCTCGACCAAGACTAAACAAGTTCGCATAAAAAAAGGTCAGCTTAACGCTGACCAAATGAGGAATCATGGAACTACAGTTATTGTTTAAATCGCTTGCACCTGCGCTAGAGCTGCTGCAATGGCTTTGTCTTTCAGCTCTGGGCCCATATTCACGCCTTCAGCACGAATGATTTCAACATCGGTCACACCAGTAAAATTAAAGACAGTTTTTAAGAAGCCTTCTTGGAAGTCAACAGGACTATTTTCACCATAGACACCTCCACGACTACTGGCAATATAGGCTTTCTTGTCACCAGCCAAACCAACAGGGCCATTTTCCGTATATTTAAAGGTACGACCTGCAACACTAATGCGATCAATCCATGCTTTTAAAGTCGAAGTAATCCCGAAGTTATACATCGCCGCACCAATCACCACAACGTCCGCATCTAAGTACTGTTGAATAATACGTTCGCCCAAAGCCGATTGTTCTGCATTTTGACCCATTAAAATTTCTGCGTCTAAATGTGGAATCGGTTGCGTTGCCAAGTCCAAATATTCAACCTCAACTTGCGCATGCTTTTCGCTGAGTTGCGAAACAATGGCTTGGCTCAACTGACGAGATACAGAGGCATCCGCCATAATACTTGAATCGATGTGTAAAACTTTCATGGGATGTTCCCGCATAATCTTTATTGAATAGCTGCATCTTAAAAGAATCCCGCTCTTAGAATAATTGGTTTATTTAAAACACTATGTTGCAAAAATAGAACACTTTTTCCTTTTTATAGGGATATTTTTTCTATGATTTTAGATGCTATCTTTAGATTCAATTTTAAGAATTAATTACACTATTTAAATTTAAAAGAATATGAAAGTAGAGGATAAAAAGATTGAATGAATTCACTAGCCTCCAGCTCTAAAAAATTAAATAAAAATAAACTTTCTCATTATCTACTTGAAGAGGAAGTCATCATGAATTGGAGCACCTTGAAAAAGTGCATTCTGATGTTGGTTTTGGCTTGCATTATTCATGTTGCTTGGCTCGGTTGGGATAGCTTTATCCTACTGAACCCGCAATATTGGCAGGTGGTCAATCTCGATATTGTACGCATCTAATTTGTACTGAACTCTATCTTTTTACTGACCTTGTCAGGACTGATTTATCCCTGCTATGTCCTACATGATCGCGTATGGGTGCAGCGTTTTTTACCCTATGTCGCGATCGGCATTTTTGTCATTTCTCTTTGCCAAGACAGCTATTTCGTCGGCGTATTAAGCCCAATGACTATGATTACCTACATGTGCTTGCTGACCGTGGGCTTAGTCCTGTTTAAACGCAAAATCATTTATATCATGCTGATTCTCGCAACCAGCTTTTTGGTCTTCTCAGGCTATCTCAGTTTTATAGATGTCATGCCCTACTCTCCACTTTTCACCATTAACGGCAAGCTGTTTTATAATGGGTTTTGGTTATTTTCAATGCTGTATTTCATTGCCCCTATTCTTGTCACTTGTCTGATTTTATTTGAAATCTTACTCAGCCAATGGCGGCATCGTGAGCGACTGATTCAACATTTAAGTCAGACCGACCCACTCACCAACGCCTTGAAACGCCGCAGTATTAACCAAAGCTTAGATGAGTTGCATCATGATAAAAATTGCCCCTATGCCATCGTGCTTTTAGACCTCGACCACTTTAAAAATATCAATGATCAATTTGGACATCATATGGGAGATACGGTTCTGATTGCCGTAAGTCAAAAATTAGGCCTTCATTTGCGTGAAAGTGATGTAGTGGGCCGTTTTGGGGGTGAAGAATTTATACTCATTTTAAAGCAGTCCTCTGCTCTTAAAGCTCGTCAAATCGCGGAACGTTGCCGTGCAGCCATTGAAGATTTAGTGATTCAAAATGAAAATGGACGTGCAATTCGCATTACTGCCAGTTTCGGCATTGCCCTAGCGGCGGATAAATTGAAACCGCAACAGCTTTTGGATCAAGCAGACAAAGCACTCTATGCCGCTAAAGCCAGTGGACGTAATCAAATCAAATGCTATTTAGAAATCAATCCCAGTGAGATCAAATATAGCGCCGCATGTGCAGACACACAGCATATTTCACCTAACTAAACGGCTTCTGCCCGTGCCGCGTCGACCCATTGTTTAACCGCAGGATGCTGCATGATGTGTTGCATATACTGCTGGCTGCGTTCGGCTACAGGTAGTGCATAACTCTTGAAACGCATCACTACAGGGGCATAGAAGGCATCGGCTATAGAAAAATCACCAAATAAAAAGGTATGCTCATCCGAACGCTGTGCCCAAATTTGTTCAATTCGTTCGACATCTGCTCTTAATTCAGCATGCTGCGCCCACAAAGCTTGACCCTCAGCTATGCTGTACTGCGCTTGAATATTCATGGGGCACAATTGGCGTAGTGCCATAAAACTACTGTGCATCTCACAACTGATACTCCGTGCTTGTGCTCTCAAATGGGTCAGCTTGGGCCACAGGGCTAAATCTGGATTTTGCTCGACCAAATATTCACAGATGGCTAAAGAATCCCAAATTTTAAATTCGCCCACATCCAATACGGGCACTTTGGCATTGGCATGAATGAGGGACAGTTGCTCTTTAAAACTGGGATTTGTCGCATCAAAGCGAACCAGTACCTCTTCAAAATCGATGTTAAATGCAGTCAAGACCAGCCATGCTCGCATCGACCAACTGGAGTAATTTTTATTGGCAATATATAAACGTTGCATCCCCCGCTCTCCTTCAGGTTAAAAACGTTGTAATTGAGCTAGCAGTTCAGCCTCAGTAAATGCACCCGTTAAACGTAAACCACGAATTTCTTGTTGTGAGGCATCTAAGAATAAATAGGTCGGTGGTCCTAAAATATCCCACTGGTTTAAAAGCACTTGATGGGTTGCATCGTAATGACTCAAATCCAATTTAATCAAATAATATGGCGCAAGCGCTTGCTGTACCTTTGCAGACTTTAATATACGGTGTTCGATTGGCTGACAAGCAACACACCAATCCGCATAGACATCGACAATAATCTTTTGACCTTTTGGTGCTTGTGCCAAGAGCTGCTTAAACTCCGTTGCCGTCGCTGCCACATGCCAACGCGCAGATGCAGCCACTGGCGCTTCAAAGAAACGCTGACTCTGCTGATATTGGCTATAGGCAATGTACGTCCCGCCAATGACTAGAGCCACGATGTACAGCATACGCAACTGAGTTTTATGCCACATCAAACGATACAACACATAAATAATAAAGCTCAAGCCTAGCAGCAGACTCAGTGCTTGCATCCATGTTTCAGAAAGCAAAGGACGCACAAAATACAGCGCCAAAGCCAACATGATGAAAGCAAAGAATACCCGAACCTGATTCATCCACAGCCCAGCACGAGGCAATACCTTAGCACCCAGTACGCTTGCCAATAACAATGGTGTCCCCATACCAAAGCCTAAGGTGAACAACAAAATTGCCCCTTGCCACTGACTTTGTGTTTGCGAAATAAACAGTAAAGCGCCTGCCAAAGGTGCCGTCATACACGGTCCAACTAACAGCGCAGAGATCATGCCCATAATCGCAGCACTGATCAGGCTTCCACCCTTTTGCATAGACTGGATATGATCAAGTTTATTCACCACGGCTTGCGGCAGTTTAAGTTCAAACAAACCAAATAGATTGAGCGCGAATAAAACAAAAAGAATGCTAAAAGCAATCAGGGTGGATGGCTGTTGTAACCAACGCTGGAAGTTCAAACCTGCTGATGAGGCCACCAAGCCCAAAATGGCATAGACCATAGCCATACTGCACACAAAGACCAAGGCAATCATCCATGCTTTCAGGCCTTTGCTATCGCGAATAATTAAAGAAGTTAAAATCGGCAACATCGGCAAAGAACACGGCGTAAACGCGAGTAATATCCCAAGGCCAAAGAACAGTAATAAACCATAAGCCAATGAGCTTTGGGCTAACTCTTCAGACCAAATTTGGTCTTGCGCAGCCATCATATCAGAAGCTGTTGCGGCGGGTTCAGCAGTGACCGTTGGGTTGATCGGCTCAAATTGCGGATTCGACTGCGCGGCTAAATCTAACAGTCGTTTTGACCCACCTGCTTGGTCTTGTAGGCTGACCAAGCCATTGACATCAGTTTTAAACTCAATGCTTTGCGGTGGATAGCAAATACGATCTTTAGCGCAGCCTTGCCAAGTCACCTTATAAGTTTGCGAAGCTTGTGTATCTAAATCAAATTGCACTTGTTGATAATAAACTTGGGTGTGTCCATAGTTTTCATCATACAGATCATGCGCAGGAGGTAGCTCAAGCTTGAGCAGCTGACCCGCCTGTTGCACTTCAAATTTGTGCTGATACAGATAATACTGTTCAGGGATATTCCAGTGCAGTTGAGCGGTATGCTCAGTCGTGGATTCCACTGTAAATGGAAAAGCATCTTCAGCTGAAAGGAGTGGAGTTTCCGCATGAACGTTTAGAATACTGGCCCAGATACACAGATTGATGATCAATACTGACAGCGCCAGATACCACGTTTTGCCGCTCATCCCCTGTTTCAGATGAAGATGCTTTTTCATAATATGTTCTTTTTTCTAATTAAAATAAGTATGAAACACCAAGACCTGAATAATAACTTTTATTTGAACCATTTAAGTCAACACCAACACTTGCGTCCAACTGCATCCGATTATTCACCGCATACATGACACCTGTACCGAGCGCATATTCATTGTCTTGACTTTCTGCTTTACGATAAACCAATTCAGAAAAACCGCTGAGTTTATCGGTAAATTGATATTCTAAAGTCGGAATCGCAGAAATGGCCCAATCACTATTTTGCACTTCATAACGCATGGTAATGGATGTCGACACGAGGTCGCTATAATCGTATGCCACCACAGATGACAGGCTATAAATATCATCTTCATTGGTGAAACCATCATTACCTGTGGCCATAATCGCTTCAGCCAGTACCGCCATACTCAAGCGTTCATCATCCAAGGGAATCGCAGCTTTTACACCGACACTGACATCACCCAAACCGTCTGTTTCAGACTTGTGGCCGGCCACTTTCACTTGTTGCCAAGAAGGTCCAGCCCAACCCAATTGCAATTCGATGTTTTCAGCTAAACCTGTGCGCAATAACATATCTGCATTTAAGCTGGTAGTTTTGACTTTTTCACCATCAGCCGTGGTCGATTCAGCATAGTGCGCATTGGCCAAGCCCTGCTCCCAAGCCAACTGCCCCACAGGCGTAATCCCTGTCCCTATGCCCGAACCTGGGCGGTCAAAGGAAAAATCTGCAGCCATCGCATTCATACTGAATCCAGCGGCTACACATAAACCTAAATGTTTTAATTGCATCATGATGATCTCGCTGTTTAAGCTAATTCTTTTGTCATTTTTGCACCATGCTGACGAAGCAACTCTAAAGTTTGCTTTTCTTCAGCCAATGCTTCGGCCCAATTAATTTCGTCAAACTCACAATCAAAGAATAAATCGCTAATGGAGGATAAAATGGTTAAGCCATCTTCATCTTTGGTGTTTGGATCGACTTTTTCGTCCAATAAACGTTTGACCGCTGGCGCACATGCAGCACTTGCCGCATCCCAAAGTGGGCCATAAATTTCTTCTGTATCCCACAAATGCAAGTTTGCTTTGCCATGAATCAGTTGTTCTAAAATATCTAAATGTACCGTTAGAGTTTGTTGTTTTTCTTGTTCTGACAGTGGTGCACCTGCTTCATACGCTTCGCAAATCGCTTCCCACCATTTGAATAAGCCGTCTGACCAAACAGAAATCACAGGTCCTTTTTCAGGATCGATAAAATTGAGACTTAACCCATCGGTCAATAGACGTTGAACTTGTTGAAGATCTAATTCTTCAAGTGCTTGCACGAAAGCTTGTTGTTGCGCGGTTAACATGGAGATGACGCTCTTCAATTCAGTTTATTCTATTATGCCGAATAAACGGGACATTTGTTATCCGTAATGTTGGATAAAAGTGAGTGCCCAGCATTAAAAAAGCCCCTGATTGAGGGGCTTTTTTTAAATTCGGTGAGGTTTAATCTTCCTCATCATCAACTAGGCCATCATCCTGATCTGCATATACAGGTTGGCCAGCACGTGGTTTATCATTTTTTTCAAAGGTATGTTCTAAACTACGTTTAAGGCGATCGATCGCGCCATGAATCGCAGTATCGACATTATGACCTTTATGATTTACAACCACGGGTTTTAAACCTGCTGGACGCGCTTCAATCATACATTGAATGTCGTCATCTCCGCCTTTATGGCT
The DNA here is from genome assembly GCF_058599305.1 of Acinetobacter sp. CAU_H_S139_7. NCBI lineage: Bacteria > Pseudomonadati > Pseudomonadota > Gammaproteobacteria > Moraxellales > Moraxellaceae > Acinetobacter > Acinetobacter sp. CAU_H_S139_7. Next base: position 118,989 of record NZ_CM178651.1, on the reverse strand, counting down.
ATTGGCATCACTTAGATGCACTGAAAAGTGGGTAATGCGCTCACTGTGACGTTGAAATTCTTGATTCAGCTCTTCGCGTATATAACTAATTAAACGGTCACTATTTTGAATGTTTTTATCTGTACGGATTTCTATGTTCATAAAATAACATCCTCTCTCTTTCTTTATTCGACTCTTTTTTTGTACGAAGATTTTTATCTCTTGGCACACTTGTAACTTACTGTTTTAACAGTATTCGACCATCTTCAATTGCTTTGGAATGTAATCTCCATCGATTGAATGATGAACACTTTTGAGTCTGCAGATCTGTGTCCTTCTCCTTTGAATATCGGGCCTAACTGAAAATTATGCAAGTGATATTTTTAAAAAAATATGAAAAGGATACTTATTGTGACAAGCCCTTACTTACATGGCTAAAAACAGATGGATTTGATTCCATCTTCTAACTATTCACGTGACTTCATTGGCTAGAATGAACAAAAAAATCTAATGATTATGACAACTTCAATTACGGCAGGAATGACTCCAAACATCGACCATTCATTCTTTGCAAACATCCCCCAATAAGTGCAAACTCTGTTGCATTCTATGATTCTCTCGAGCAGTATCATGTCGATATTGCTAAATTTATTATTCAATCACTTAACATTTTTCCATGAAAATCCATATCAAATTAAGTGTCATGCCTGAAAGGAAACATTAAACCATTTGGTAAAAAAGTATAAAAAATGGCTCATTTTGATATCTATTTTCCATGACATTCGTCAAATTTGGCTTTATTTTTGCTTAATAATCGGTATCCTGTATCCGATTTTTTGGGGAAATATTCATGAAACTGACTCAACTTGCTGCTTTCTTAGCATTATCTTCTGCTGCGGCAATCTCTCAAGCTGCGCCAATTTGGCAAGACTTTAGCATCACTGGTTTATATGGTGAAAACTACAAATCACCGTTCGAAACTGAAGACGAAAAGCTTGAGCAAACAACCATTACTGCAGAATACGCAGCGGGCTTCAAATATGGCGATTTCTTCGCTTTCGCTGACCGTACCAACAACGATGCTGATGGCAATGGAACTTACTTTGAAGTTGCACCACGTTTCAGCTTAGGTGCAATGACAGGAACTAAACTTGAGCTTGGCCCAGTTAAAGATGTGCTAGTTGCAACGACATGGGAAGGCGGTGAAGGTTTCAATAACTACCTCTATGGTATTGGTTTTGCCTTAAACGTGCCATATACACAGTATGCAAACATCAACTTCTACAAAGCAGATAACGACCTGACTGATGATGATTATCAAATGACCATCAACTATGCAGTACCGTTCAAACTTGGTTCTGAAGACTTTTTAGTTGATGCCTTCCTTGACTGGTCAACAGGTGAAAATGCAAATCATGCAAGCGAGTTAAACTGGACTAGTCAGTATAAATGGAATGTAGGTAAACACATTTCTCCAGATACACGCCTTTACGTAGGTATCGAGCACTCAGTTTGGAATAACAAATACGGCTATAAAGGCGTTGACCAAAATGACGTAAGTGCGTTAATTAAATACCACTTCTAATTCACTTTTGTGAATATCCAAAAGCAAGACTTCTGTCTTGCTTTTTTTTATGTAAAAGCAGCATGATAACCCTCCCAACGCATACAACCTTGACTTCATGTCTTTTCTCATTCGTCCGGCTACTGAACACGATCTGCCCGAGATCCAAAATATTTATAATGCAGAAGTCTTACATGGCATGGCCACTTGGAATGAACATGCCTATGATTTAGCACATTTCCAAAAACAACTACTACACTTTCAACAAAACCAATTTCCATTTTGCGTGGTGGAAGACCAAGAAACGCAGGCCATTGCAGGTTTTGCAGACTATGCCACTTTTCGCAATTTTTCAGGCTATCGTTATACCGTTGAGCACTCGATTTATATTTCACCCAACTATGCCCGTCAGGGCTTAGGTCAACAGCTTTTAGCCTATTTGATTGAACAAGCAAAAATGCAGCACATGCATGTCATGGTTGCAGGAATAGACCACGCCAATTTGGCATCAATTGCTTTGCATGAAAAGTTTGGCTTTGTACAAACTGGCTATATGCCCCAAGTCGGACAGAAGTTTGGGCAATGGCGTGATCTGGTGTTGATGCAACTGCTGTTAAATCAGTGAGATTGGCGTTAGATTGTCACTGGTGACGCTGATCACGGCATAGGTATGCTTGGCCGCATGTTCATAAAAGTTTCTGAGCTGAGCAAAGATTAAACTCAACTCAGCAAATTGCAATTCAATCGATTCGCTCTGGATGCCATGTTCCTGTTCTAAGCGTTTCAAACATGTGGTTTGCATATGTTTTTTAAAGTCATCGATAGCCAGTTTTTCTAAAGCCTCTTGGACTTCAACGACACGAACCGCGGTGTTATAACGTACCTCTGTAAGTTGTTTTTGGCGCTCTGCCAAGTGATGCTCGGCTTGTACACTCAAAGCAAGTAATGAAGTGCCAGACTTAAAACTGCCTTGCAATAAGGTCTGTAAGATTTTCCAGTTTTTACCTAAAAGCAGATGCGACTCGATGTGCTCCGAATTCAGCACATCGTCGATAGAAATAGATTCTAAAATCAATGTTTCCAAAGCATTGGGGCGAATACTTAATAATAATGTGTCCATATGGCAGCTCTTATTTTGTTGTTGCTTTGCATTAGCTTAACGCGTCTAAAAGCAGATCGCTCAATCAATTTGTATGAGTAATTTTTCAGTTTCCATCATCTCTCTATCTTGAATAATAATTCCGAGCCCCTAAAGATTGTCCCTTTACTTCGAATAGCTCCCTATGTTTTATTCAAAGCATAACGAAAATGGAATCAAATTATGCTTAAGTATCCATTCTTGATTGGACTTTTGACTGTAAGCACACTCGCTTCAGCAGACGATACCTTTGAACAAGAACTTCGCCAAGGTTGTGCTAAAGTCAAAAGCTCTGCCAACTCTGGTAAGAAATTTTATGATCAAAAACAATATCAAAAAGCGTTAGAGCAATTTCAGTATCAGGCGACGTGGTCTTCTTTTTGTTTAATGAATCAACCTGAAAGTGGTGTATCCCTCACTGAACGTGATGTCGAAATTGCCAACAACAATGTCGGTTTAAGTTATAGCAAGTTGGGAAAACCGCTTTGGGCTAGAGCATGGTTTTTGCGTGATGCTGAGTCTAAATCCAGTCAATTTAATTTAAAGCAACTGCCACCCCCTAAACAATCAGCAACACTGGCAGGCAAATATGTACAGTATGCAGGTTTTGGGCAGTGGAATCAGATTGAGGTAAAACCGCTTAAAAATGTGTATAAAATTGAATTTCATGGTCTTTATATGGGACTACGCAGTCTCATCTACGGACCCAATATTGGCGAATTTGAAACCACCATGCCGCTCAATCGAACTCAAGCGCAATATCAGGTCGACGACTGTAAAATTAATTTAAAGTTCGCCTTCGATCCCAAAATGGGACACACCATCCGTGTCAGCGAAACCAATAACATGAGCTGTGGTTTTGGGCACAATATTTCAGCAGACGGTTTATTTCTAAAAGTAGACTAAGATCGCGATACAATATTCAAGATTTTCATTATTCTCCCCCCTCTCCCTTGGGAAGAGGGGGGAGAATAAAAAAGCTTAAATCGCTACCAATTCTCGAATACCTTTTGCAGGCATTTCACAGCCTGCGCCTTGCGCAATCACTTGCCCACGGGCCATGACGGTATATGCATCGGCCAGCTCCTCGGCAAAATCATAAAACTGCTCGACCAAAACCACCGCCATGTCGCCGCCATCCGCCAGTTTACGAATCACTCGGCCAATGTCTTTGATAATAGAAGGTTGAATGCCTTCTGTAGGCTCATCCAAAATTAACACCCGAGGCTCTGATGCTAAAGCACGCGCAATCGCCAGTTGCTGCTGCTGCCCCCCTGATAAATCTCCGCCTCGGCGGTGCTTCATTTCATCTAAAATTGGGAAAATTTCATACAAATGCTCAGGCACTTTTCGAGTTTTCACCCCCTTAAACTTGGCCATGCCAATCAGGATATTTTCTTCGACAGTTAAGGTTGAAAAAATATCACGCCCTTGCGGCACATAAGCCAAACCTACACGCACGCGTTGCTCGGGACTCATTTTCGAAATGTCCTGACCATCAAGTAAAATCTGTCCGGACTTAATCGGTAAAATCCCCATTAAACATTTCAGTAAAGTGGTTTTCCCTACGCCATTACGCCCCAGCACCACGGAGCACTCTCCCACAGGGGCCTGAAAGGAGACATCTCTTAAAATATGGCTGCCACCGTAAAACTGATTGACGTCTTTGACTTCTAACATGGTCGGCTCCTTAACGTCCTAAATATTTCTCAATCACATCTTCATTGGCCTGTACCTCAGCCAATGTACCTTCGGCTAAGATCGCCCCTTGAGCCAGTACCGTCACCTTCTCACTGATGGTGTCGATAAAGCTCATATCATGTTCAACCACCACCAAGGTGTGATTTTTCTTCAGCTCTAAACATAGCTCAGCGGTTCGTTCCGTTTCGGCATCGGTCATACCCGCCACAGGTTCATCGAGTAGAATCAGCTTAGGACGTTGCATAAGCAACATACCGATTTCCAACCATTGCTTTTGTCCATGTGACAACAGCCCCGCAGGTTTGTGTACCCATTCTTCTAGGCGAATTTGAGCCAAAGACTCGTCCAAAGCCAGCTGTGCATCTGGGTCAAGTTTGCTAAAAAAGCTTTTCTTCACCCGCTTATCTTTTGGTGCAGCAAGCAGTAAGTTTTCCATCACGCTAAAGTTTTCAAACACCGTTGGTTTTTGAAATTTACGTCCAATGCCTGCTTCCGCAATTTGCTCGGTACTCATCTTGGCCAAATCATAGTTTTGCCCAAAAAAAGCGGAGCCTTCGGTCGGTCGGGTTTTACCCGTAATCACATCCATTAGTGTGGTTTTACCTGCCCCATTGGGCCCAATGATGCAGCGTAGCTCGCCTTCTTGGATGTATAGCGATAAATCATTTAAGGCACGAAAAGCATCAAACCAAACACTAACTTTTTCCAAGTACAGTGCAATCCCATGACTGAAGTCGGCGCCTTGCTCTTTGGGACGTCCATAGCCGTCTGAAGCATGGCCACCATGAGGTTGTATTAGCTCACTCATTTGCTACGCTCCTTTTTAAAACGGTCAAACAGACCAATGACACCTTTGGGTAAGAAAATGGTGACCACAATAAATAAAGCACCCAAGATCAATAACCATGCTTCTGGATAAGCCACGGTGAAATAAGTTTTCACGCCATTAATTAACCCTGCACCCAAAATTGGGCCAATCAAGGTGCCACGCCCACCCGCAGCCACCCATACCGCCATTTCAATCGAATTGACAGGGTTCATTTCACTCGGGTTAATAATGCCAGCCTGAGGCACATACAAAGCTCCTGCAATACCTGCAATCACTGCGGACAGTACCCATGCAGAAAGCTTGTACCACAGCGTACGATAGCCCAAGTACTGCAAGCGGTTTTCACTGTCCCGAATCGCCCCCAGCACACGACCGTAGGGTTTATTCATGAGATGACGCAACCCCACAAAGCACAGCATCAACACCAAAGCCGTTAGAGAACATAAGGTGGCACGCATGGGCGCAGACGTGATGTCCATGCCTAAAATAGTCTTAAAGCCAGTAAACCCATTGTTTCCGCCAAAGCCTGTTTCATTGCGGAAAAATAACAGTGCCGCAGCAAATGTCATGGCTTGGGTAATAATCGAGAAATACACGCCTTTAATTTTGGAGCGAAAGGCAAAGAAACCAAAGATGAAGGCCACCATACCGGGCACCAATACCACCAAGGCCAAAGCCCATAAGAAATGATTGCTGCCCACCCAATACCACGGTAGTTCAGTCCAGCTTAAAAAACGCATAAAGTCAGGCAGGCTGTCACCTGCCGTCTGGCGCATCAGATACATACCAAACGCGTAGCCACCAAGGGCAAAGTACAAGCCATGGCCTAGGCTTAAAATGCCTGCATAACCCCAAACCAAGTCCAACGCCAAAGCCACCAAAGCCAAACACATGATTTTACCAATCAAGGTGACCCAATACGCAGAGAGATGAAAGGCTGCATCGACTGGTAGCAAATGTAACCAAGGCAGGATCAACATCACCGCAAAGCAGACCGCAATAGCGAGCGCACTATAAGGTTTATCGGAAAATAAAGAAGTGATTTTCATGCGCTTACTCCACAAAACGGCCTTTGATGGCAAACAAACCTTGTGGACGTTTTTGAATAAACAAAATCACAAGAACCAGTAGAATAATTTTAGCAAGAACAGCCCCCATCCCAATTTCAAGGACTGTACCGCTGATCCCTAAACCAAGCGCCGCCAGCACAGCTCCCCAAACTTGCCCGACACCACCCACCACAACAACCAAGAAAGCATCGATAATGTAGTTCTGACCCAAATCAGGCCCAACATTGCCCACTTGTGCTAAGGCACAGCCTGCTAGACCAGCTAAGCCTGAACCCAGCCCAAAGGCCAACATATCGATACGGCTAGAGCGGATACCGACAGCACGTGCCATTTGACGGTTTTGTGTTACGGCACGAACAAACAGACCAAAGCGGGTTTTATTAAGTAGGTAAACCAACAGCAGTAGCACCGCAACCGTAAACACAATAATGGCAATCCGGTTATACGGCAGCATTAAACTTGGACTCAGCGCTATCCCACCCGATAACCAAGAAATATTCGAGACTTCAACATTTTGTGCGCCAAAAATCATCCGCACCAATTGCATCAAAATCAGACTGACCCCAAAAGTGGCCAACAAGGTTTCAAGCTGACGACCGTACAGTGGACGAATCACCGTCCGTTCAATCAACATGCCAATCAACGCGCTCACCAAAAAGGCTGCAGGAATAGCAGCAATCAAATACCAATCGACATAACTGCCTAAATAAGTCTTAAACAGGCTTTGCACCACATAGGTGGTATAGGCTCCGATCATAATCAACTCGCCATGCGCCATATTAATCACACCAAGCAGGCCATAAGTGATGGCCAAACCGAGTGCCGCAAGCAGTAAAATGCTGGCTGTACTGAAACCTGAAAACACATGTCCAGCCCATTCACTGGCCTGAATCCGTGTTTTAATCTGGCTTTTGGCATCCACCAAAACAGCTTTGAGTTCGGGGTTCAAATTTGATTGAGTTAAAGCCTGCTCAACCAGTGCCAGCACCTCGGGACGGTTGGAATTGGTAAGGACTTTAGCAGCCTGAATTTGGACTAAAACATCTGGACTTTCAAAGTCGAGGCGTGCTTTGAGCTGTGCCAAGCGCTGTTTAACTTTATTATTTTGTTCATGCAGATAGAGCTGATTAATCTGCGCAACATTCAGTTCAGACAGATTATTTTCTAAAATATCAATGGCTGCTAAACGTTGGGCAGATTCTTCAGATTTTAATTTGGCCTGTGCCTGCCCAAAATTTAAAGCCTTACGTAAGGTGTTGACCAAAGTTACCTGAGACAAATCCCCCGGCCAAGTGTCAATCACTTGCTCATCGGGATAACGCAATAATTTTTCATTATTTTTTAAAATATACGTCGTACCTGTACTGTCTCGATACAGCTCATCATTGTCGATCAGTGCCACCAATCGATCAAATTCTTCAATCGTCCCCGGCCATTGGTTGAGCATGACACGGCGCTCAGCAAACTCAGCTTTGACAAAACGTTGAATCGTATCATTCGATGCTGATACGCTTTGGGTCTGAGCAGAAAGTTGAGCCTCTTCAGCCCAAACACTGCTACTCACGAGCTGTGCCATTGCGCACAACAGTGCAGCACAAAAAAATTTAAGATTCATAATATGACCTCCTTAAGCTTGCTTAAAACACCCCACATCGGGATGTGCTTACTGAAAAGCCCACAGCAATCGCAGCAGGCTCAACGCTTAAGGAAATTATTTAGGAATGTACGGACTCCAAGGTTCCGCCTTAATCACATTTGGTGTTTTATAGACCACGTCAAACTGACCATCACCACGGATTTCACCAATCATCACTGGTTTTTGTAGATGATGATTTTCAGCATCCATTTTTAAGGTATAGCCTGAAGGTGCTTTGAACTCTTGACCTGCCATCGCAACGCGAACTTTATCAACATCGGTGCTACCTGCTTTTTCAACCGCTTGCTTCCACATATTGATGCCCACATAGGTGGCTTCCATCGGATCATTGGTCACGATTTTGTCAGCATTCGGTAGCTTATACTGCACCGCATACTGCTTCATTTTATTGACAAATTCGGTGTTAGTCGGGTTTTTCACCGACATGAAATAGTTCCAAGCAGCCAAATGTCCAACCAATGGTTTGGTATCAATACCACGGAGTTCTTCTTCACCCACAGAGAAAGCCATGACTGGAATATCCGAAGCTTTAATGCCCTGGTTACCCAGCTCACGATAGAACGGTACGTTAGAATCGCCATTGATGGTTGAAATTACTGCGGTTTTCTTACCCGCAGCAAATTTCTTCACATTACCGACAATGGTTTGATAGTTACTATGACCGAAGGGGGTGTACTCTTCCATGATGTCCGCATCGGCCACACCTTTGGACTTCAAGAACGCACGTAAAATTTTATTGGTGGTGCGTGGGTAGACATAGTCCGTACCGAGTAGCACAAAGCGCTCTGCTTTACCGCCCTCTTCGCTCATCAAATATTCCACCGCAGGAATCGCCTGTTGGTTCGGTGCGGCGCCTGTATAGAAAATATTTTTCGACTGCTCCTGCCCTTCATACTGCACGGGATAGAACAATAAACCATTCAACTCTTCTACCACAGGTAACACTGACTTACGCGATACCGATGTCCATGAACCAAAAATCACCGCGACTTTATCTTGGGTAATGAGTTGACGTGCTTTTTCAGCAAATAAAGGCCAATCAGATGCTGGATCGACCACTACAGGTTCTAACTTTTTGCCCAGTACCCCACCGTTGGCATTAATTTCATTGATGGTCATCAATGCTGTGTCTTTGAGAGAGGTTTCAGAAATTGCCATGGTGCCTGAGAGCGAGTGCAAAATTCCGACTTTGATGGTGTCACCACTGCTCACTGCCGCTGTTGGCTCAGACGTTGCTGTTTCCGCTTTCTCCGCAGGTTTTGAACAACCTGTCAAAGCAATAGTCCCCATCATTGCAGTTGCAAGGAATGTTTTAGTGAGTAATTTTTGTTGGAACATCTTGATTTTCTCCAAACTTGAAACTTAGGGTGCATTTTGCAATGCATGATTGTTATTCGCGCTATGAGTGCCAATTCAATTTCTATGCCAAGCAGGGTTTTACGATGTGAAAATCATTATCAAATTTTTAATTATTTCAATATTTATCAATCATTTATTTATTTTTAAATGCACTGTATTTTAGGTAGATTTTCGCCCAAATGGCTACTTTTCTGCATACAAACTTGTATACATCATTTGTTCCAAATCAATTCATTTCGCCTAATTCAATTGATTGACTGAAAAATTGTGCACAGATTAAGCGCAATCTTATGGCCCATCTGCGCAACAAAAAGCCCGCAATGTACGGGCTTTTTATTTTTAGATTAAAAGTGTTCAAATAACACAATTTATGCATTTAATGCAGAATCATATGCCTAGGTTGATTTAGTGATGTGTAATCTTCAAACCAATAATGTGGATCATTACCTTTCGTATATTTAACATTTTGTTCTTTATAATTTCCTTTAAACTTTTCAGCAAGGGTAACGTGTATTGAGCCTTGTTCAGGATAATCACAATGTGCATCACTGATTCGATTACCTAGTGCTAACTCATTGTCTAAAATTTTTTTCATCTCAGAATTTAATAAATTGGCATAATACAAAATTCTTTTTTTCCATTCGACACGCCCTGCTAAGCTTAAGGTATGTAGTGTTTCATCATCCACATCAGCTTCACGCATTTCCTGTAATTCTTCTTCATCCATGCCCATATCATTTCGTATATTTTCCGCTAAATGTTTTTCTTGATATTCCATTTTTATTCTCTTAAAGCCAATTTAGTTTTTAGTCATCATAATAGATAAGCCCACTTTACGCAGGCTTATCAATATATTAAACCACCAACTCGGCCAAGTTACCTTTCTGCTCTAACCATTCTTTACGGTCACTGGAGCGTTTTTTTGCCAGTAATTTGTCCAATAAACCTGCAGTAAAATGACTGTCATCCAAATCTAATTGCACCAAACGGCGTGTGTTTGGATCCAGCGTGGTTTCACGCAGTTGGCTTGCGTTCATTTCACCCAAACCTTTAAATCGAGTAATTTGCGGGTTCTTGGTTTTGCATTTTTTTAACATGCTTTCAAGCTCATCATCGTCCAAGGCATAGTGCACATCTTTTGCATCATCAATTCGATACAACGGAGGCATCGCCACATACAGATGTCCTTCTTCAACCAAGATCGGAAAATGTTTCACAAACAAAGCACATAGCAGAGTCGCAATGTGTAGACCATCCGAGTCAGCATCGGCCAAAATACAGATCTTGCCATAACGTAATTCGGATAGATCATCCGACCCCGGATCGACCCCAATCGCAATGGCAATGTTATGCACTTCTTGCGAAGCTAAGACTTCATCAGAAGAGACTTCCCAAGTATTTAAGATTTTCCCACGAATAGGCATGATCGCTTGGAAGTTTTTATCACGCGCCTGCTTGGCTGAACCACCAGCAGAATCACCTTCCACAATGAACAGTTCAGACTCTTCTAAGGTATGTCCAACGCAGTCTGACAGTTTTCCAGGTAAAGTTGGCCCTGCCACAATTTTCTTACGTTCGACCTTTTTCGCAGCTTTCAGACGACGACCTGCTTTTGAGATCGCCATTTCAGCCAACTGCATGGCAATATCGGAGTTTTGGTTCAACCACAGTGCAAAAGCATCTTTGGCAATGTTCTGGACAATGCCCGATGCTTCACGGCTAGATAAACGCTCTTTGGTTTGGCCTGAAAACTGTGGCTCTTGGAACTTCAACGACAAAATATAGTTCACACCATCCCAGACGTCTTCAGCTGACAGCTTCATATTGCGTGGCAGCAAGTTACGCAGTTCACAAAACTCACGCATTGCATCGGTCACACCTGAGCGTAGGCCGTTCACATGGGTTCCGCCTTGCGCCGTTGGAATCAAGTTCACATAGCTTTCTTGTACCAATTCGCCGCCATCGACATTCCAACAAATGGCAAATTCGGCACTGGCACGCTCAGCATCTCCTGTTGCCACAAAGGCTGGATGAGGCAGAATCTCACGATCCTCAATTTCATCCATCAAATAATCGACGAGGCCATTTTCAAACTGCCAAACGATTTTTTCGTCATTGATTTGGTCGACATAATTGATTTGCAAACCAGCCGCCAAAACAGCTTTGGCTTTTAAGTTGTGCTTCAGCGCTTTCAAGGCAAATTTCGGTGAATCAAAATATTTGGCTTCAGGCCAAAAGTGAACGGTGGTCCCTGTCGCACGCTTCGGAGCTTTACCTTCTAGCACCGTCAAGGGCGCAGTCGGTTCACCCTGCTCAAACACCATTTGGTAAAGGTTGCCTTGACGCTGAACTTCTACTTCGACTCGGCTAGATAAGGCATTTACCACGGAAATGCCTACGCCATGCAAACCGCCTGAGAACTGGTAGTTGTCGGTACTGAATTTACCACCTGCATGCAGTTTGGTCAGGATGATTTCGATCCCGCTTTGACCATATTCGGGGTGAATATCGACAGGCATACCGCGACCATTGTCTTCGACTGAGAGCGAACCATCTTTATAAACGGTGACGGTAATTTTGTTGGCATGGCCAGCCAGTGCCTCATCGACTGCATTATCAATAACCTCTTGCGCCAAATGGTTTGGGCGTGTGGTATCGGTATACATGCCGGGACGACGACGTACCGGATCTAAACCAGATAATACTTCAAGCGATTGAGCCGTATATTGAGACACGTTGTACTGTTTCCTTATTTTAAGCAGTCCGATAAAAACTGTAATGCCATCGGTATTTTGTCTGCGAAATCTTCCATCGCATGATTGCCTTGCGTTTCCGAGATCACGAGCGCTGCGCCATTATAATAGCGCTGTGCTTCACGATAATCCAAAACTTCATCGCCTTGTTGCAATAACACTAAAATTTTGTCTGCATCTTGCACAAATGGCAGCTCAATCTGCTCTAAATAGTCTAATTGTGCATCATCGAGCGTCCAATGTTCATTGACTTTATAGGGCAGTTGCGTCGCACCAAATAAATCTCGGAACAAATGCCATGGTTGCATAGCTGGATTGATCAGCACAGCCGGCACTGCCAACTTCGCGACCAGTTGTGTCGCATAAAACCCACCTAAACTACTGCCTACCAGCACCACCTGATCCAACTCCTGAATCAAGGCGGCCAATTTTTCTAAGGCCAAATGTGGCGGCATGTTCAAGTCTGGCAAATGCACATGCCACTGTGGACGAGATTCGCAATAGCGTTTCAGCAATTGACCTTTAATCGATAAAGAACTGCTTTGAAAGCCATGTAAATAAATAATATTCATGCTGTACATTTACTCTTCTACATCATTTTTATTGAACTCAAAAGAGATGACATCAGCCGACTGTATTATTTTGTATGGATATAAAAATTGTCAGACAAAAAAATAAGGTCATCTGTGTATTCATCGCTATTGTAAAAGTTGTTCGAGATGAATTAGATAAGCTAGAGTGCTAAGAATTTATACCGTGATCGTTGAAAAAAATAAAGTCCCTTTGGACACAGAAACACAAGGGTAGAAAAAATGCCAAGTTTAACGCCTCTGCACGAGACCTATTGTAAATGGGATCGTACTCCTCCCAGCCAAGCCGACCTGCTTGAAGGGATTGCTCAGTTGGTGACAACCCGCTTAGGCGATGTCGTCCACGATTTAATTCAGGCCATTCAGCGTGAAATTTTAATCAGTATATTTGGGATGAATGAAACCAGTTCCAAGAAGTTTCTGTCGACACGGTCAATTGAAAAAATTTACCAGTTTTCCTTCAATACCTTGCAAAACTACGGTAGCTATTTATTGGCGCCAAGTTTGCGTCATATCATTGAAAAATTTCCAAATTTGCATCGCAAACCCTTAACCCCAACCATGCATTATTTAGTTGGGGCGCTGAATGGTGTTTTGGGCGACTATTTACTGAAATATCACAACCCTGTGGCACTACCGATGGTGCTATATGATCATTATGGCGCTGTCCAACAAGGTGAGTTATCTGGCCGCGTTGTGATTATGGTTCATGGTCTATGCATGAACCATTTGTACTGGAGCACGGCGCGTTATGGCGGTATAGGGGAAAAACTGCTGACGCAACGTGCACAAAACACCATGCTATATCTCAACTACAACACGGGTCGTCGTATTTCAGCCAATGGGCGTAGCTTTGCCAACTCACTACAAGATTTACTCAACCGTAACCCACGGATTAGCTCGATTGATCTGATTGGGCACAGTATGGGCGGACTGGTTTCGCGCAGTGCGCTGTTCTACGGCAAACAAAATATGCAAAGTTGGATTCATGTGGTGGAAAACATGGTCTGTATTGGTTCTCCGCATCATGGTGCGGCTTTAGAACGTTTTGGCTTTCATTTGCAGGACAAATTGGGACGTTTCCCTTTTGTCAAAATTATTGGGCATATCATCAACATTCGCAGCAACGGTATTTTAGACTTACGTCATGGCAGTGTGCGGGATGATGACTGGGAACATAATGAAGCGCGTATTGGTCATGTTGATGACAATCGTAAGCCAGCCCCTTTACCCTCCCATATCAATACCTTCTTGGTGGCAGGTACGATTGAGTTTGAACATCGCAAATATCGCGCGCTCAATGTGATTGGGGATTATTTGGTCAGTGTGAAAAGTGCCTTAGGCGAGCATATGAATCCGCGCTTTCAACTGAAAGTCCCCGATTCACATAAAGCCATTTTCTATGGCTTAAACCATTTTGAGCTACATACCCATGCCAGTGTTGCCGAACAAATCGTCAATTGGTTCTATCCAAATCCAACTGAAACGGAATATGGCCAAGTGCATGAATATATGATCGGGTTGGATGACTTAGAGGGCATTGCGCTCACCTAGGCCCCCTCATTCACCTCATAAAAAAGCCAACATCACGTTGGCTTTTTTTATCTTTATTATTTTTTCTTCGCGTGGCTTGGATATGTACGCAACAGTTGCCACAGGCTAATCAACGCCAGTGCCACAAAAAATACCAAAGACCACACAGGTAAAGACTGACCTAGGAAAGTCCAGTCTACCAGTGCACATTCACCTGAACCTGTTAAGACTTGCTCAAACACAGCACGCAGCGGCAACGTGTCTAACCAATAATCCAAGCCTGGGCCACAGCTCGGCACTTGATCAGGCGGTAAGCTCTGTAACCAAACGTGACGTGCTGCCACACCAGCCGACCATAAGATCGAGAGGCTGCCTAAAAATGCATAAAAGCGTTTAAAACCATTCGATGCTGGGTTATGCAAAAAGGCAATCAGCGAAATAATCCCCAGTCCAATCAGTCCCACACGTTGGAACACACAGAGTGGACATGGGTTTAACTGTAGCGGGCCATGCTCTAAATACAAGGCAAAGGCCATCCCGATGATACTGGCTAAAACCAAAACACCACTCACGAAGCGATAACTCCATTGCATGGTCAATCCTCTTAATTTTTTATCTAAATTGCGCAAGATACTGTTCAAAACTCAGCTGACTGTCTTGCTCTAATTGCTGTTGTTGTTGCAGTGATTGCGTGGCTAAATCGTCAAAATAAGCCCATGTCTCTGCACTCAACTGATGACGCTCATAACTCGATGCATGTTGTGCAGCCATTTGGCTACCAAAGCCCCATGTCCCACCCGCTTCTAGAGTATCTTCGATCATCTGCGCCGACAAAGTATCATCAACTTCAGCGACTCTCTGTTGCATGACTGTCATCGCTTTACTATACAGTGTGGTGTCATAGCACTGATCTAACAACACAACCAGTTCTTGCATAGCCTCTAAATGAGACTGACTCCATGCTTCAATTGGGAACGATTGCTCACCCACAGCAATTGCAGCATTCGGTGCGCGACCACGATTGACCACTTCCGCTTGGTTTTTCTCGATTTGATCTTGCTCTGCGGCCAATAAGTCTGGGCTATCTAGCAATAAGCAGTACAGCGCCAGCACTTCTAAGAAACCTGCGGTATCTTCATTGATCCCAATTGGGCTATACGGGTTCACATCCACCGCACGCAGTTCCACATAACCGACACCACGATTGCTCAGCGCTTGTGATGGAGTTTCACCTGCTTGTGGTACTTGCTTTGGCCGCACCAAACTGTAGTACTCATTTTCAATTTGCAGGACATGATCATTAATTTGAATCGGCTCTCCCTGCGCATCGTTGAGGCCTAAGCGACTAAACGGCGCATAAGCCGTTTTGACTGCTTTTTGTAGGCCTTCGAGATAACCGTCGATATTGTTGTAATGAATCCCGAGCTGCTTTTGTGCTGAGTTTTGATAACCAAAACGTCCCATTCGCAAAGCAGTTGCATAAGGTAAATACAAGGTCCCGCGCAGCAATGGCAACAGATGATGTTCACGCCCTGTCATAAAACACTGGCAGACCGATGGACTTGCCCCGACCAAAAACATCACCAACGGCGTAAGGCGAATAAAGTTGCGGATCAATCCAAAATAGCGGTGACTACGATAGTCTTGTGCAGATAAGGCTTTTAGTGCCTCATCTGTTTCGTGTTGTTGTAATTGTTCAAACAGCTGATCAGGAAAAGATAAGTTATAGTGTAAACCTGAAATGGTTTGCATACGGCGACCATAACGTACCCCTAAACCATGACGGTACAAGGTCTTGAACTTCCCGATATTTGAGCTGCCATATTGGGCTAAGCGGATTTTATCGTCATTGTCATCCAACATACATGGCATCGACAGCGGCCAGAGCTTTTCACCATGTTCCAGATGACGATGCGCCACGCTATGAATGTCTTTTAAATAGTGCAACGCCTCGGTAATGCTGGGCTGGGGCGGTGTAATAAATTCTAATAAAGCTTCCGAATAATCCGTCGTAATATGCGGATGGGTCAGTGCAGAACCCAAAGCTTGAGGGTGGTCGGCTTGTGATAAAAAACCATCACTTTGCATGCGCAAACTTTCACGCTCAATCCCACGTAACATCCCTTGCAAAAGTGATGAATTGACCCAAGTCGGTAACACAGCTGTAGATTTAGATGCGGGTTGACCCATTACAATCTCACTTTTTGGAAGAAACAATTACAACGACGAATAAAATAAAATCATCAGTTTATATCAGTATAACGTGATTTTAATTCGGCACATTACACCCAGTCCTATTTTCAAGTAAACCATCTGTTCTATTTTTTCGGAAAATATTTATCACAAAGTTACGCTATTAGACATATCAAAAGTGTGATTGTATTGAAGAATAAATGCTAAAGAATTGTAAACTTTATGAATTATCAAGAAATTTTAGATTTTTGGTTCGATCCCAAAAACCAAAGCTGGTGGTTTAGCCAAAATGATGCGTTCGATGCACTCATCGAAGAAAAATTTAAGACAATTCATCAACAAGCGGCGCATGCTGAGCTATGGTCTTGGTGCTGAGGGGCGTTTGGCTGAAATTATTGTGCTCGACCAACTGTCGAGAAACCTGTATCGCAACAGTTCTTTGGTCTTTGCTCAGGACGCTTTGGCCTTGGCTTTGGCACAAGAAGCCATCACGCTAAAACTGGATGCAGCACTACCACCCATACAACGTAGTTTTTTATATATGCCCTTTATGCATAGTGAATCGAAACTTATTCATCAATATGCTTTAAAATTGTTCGAAGACTTAGGCAATCCGATTAACCTCGATTTTGAACAGCGTCACAAAGTGATTATCGATCGTTTTGGACGCTATCCGCATCGGAACCAAGTCCTTGGCCGCAACTCAAGCCAAGAAGAACTGGATTTTTTGACTCAGCCCAACAGCCATTTTTAACTGTTCGGCTTCTCCCTCTGTGCTAAGGAGTCTATCTCATGAAGAAAATTTTAATCGCCTGTGCACTGGCGACGGGTCTGAGTTTAGTAGGCTGTGCCTCTACCCCCTCAAAGCCCTTAACCTTCGACCAGTTAGGTCGGTTTAGTAATACGCCATTAAACACCTCGACTTATCGCATCAGCTTCCAAGCGCGCCCAAATATGAGCTATGGCACGGCTGAAGAAATCACTCTGGTCAAAGCTGCGCAAACCACAGTGCAAAATGGTTATCGCTTCTTTAAAGTGCTAAATGACCCGAGCAACCAAAACCAACCACCAAGACAAGCCGTGGTGTATTCAAACCCAATGCCTTATTACCCATATGGTTATTATTCTCGCCATCCAGCCTTTTGGCCTGATCCGTTCTACGATGTACCACGTGTAGTCGACATTGACCCCGTGCAAGTGTCATACAGCATTCAATGCTTTAAAGACCAAAAATCGGCACCAAGCGATGCCTTTGATGCCACGCTGATTTTAAAATCGCTGGGTAGAAAATACGGTTTGAGTCCAACCGGTGAAGTGCTCCCACCGCCTGAACCGAGCAGTCCAGCGTCGACCAGCAAATAAAGCATAGAGCCTGCCTATGAATGAACCTCAAGCCGTCCCATCGAGTCTGAAACGCAGCAAACGTTTTGCCACCATTGCCCTAATCACGGCAGTGGTGACATGGCTGCTGCTGATGGTCGTTGCCAAGTTTGTCCCCACAGACAAGGTTTGGATCATTCATATTTTAATGTTATCCGCCGAAGCAGGTGTAGTCGGCGGCTTGGCTGACTGGTATGCCATTACTGTGCTGTTCCGTAATCCCTTTGGGAAAATGCCAATTCCAAAGTTTTTACGCGATCACACCGAAATTATTCCCCGTAACAAAGACCGTATTGCAGAGTCTATGGGCCGCTTTGTACAAGAGAACTTTCTTTCTCCACAAGTGGTGGAAAAAAGCCTGCAAAGTACCGACCTGTCTTTGGCGGTTGGCCAATGGCTTGCCAACCCACAAAACAATCTGCAAGTCACCCAAGTCATTCAACAAACGGTGCCTAAAGTCTTTGAGTTTGTGGGCCAAGAACAAATCGGACGCTTTATTCAAAGTAACAGCGTGCAGTGGGTGCGTAACACTCAAGTCAATCATTTGGCCAGTGAAATGCTGCGTGCAGTGCTAGAAAATGATTTCCATCAAGATGTATTACAACGCGGACTCGACTTGGCGCATGACTGGATGACCCAACATCCTGAACAAAGTCGTGAGTTGACCCGAACCTTGTTCAAAGAACTCGGGGTTTGGAAACTGGCCAAAGGGGCCAGTTGGATTGGCATCGATGTGCAGCAAAGAACCATCGACTCACTCATTCAACGAGTCGAATCGATGTTGGCCGATCCTGAGCATCCATGGCGTCAAAAGATTGAAGCAATAGGACACGCGCTTATGCTCGAACTGGCAGACAGCGACAGTAGGGCCAGTCAGCGTTTAAACCAGACCAAAGACGCCCTGCTAGATAGCCCACAAGTGCTGAATTTTATTAGCGGTGCAGTGGTCATTTTATGTGATGCCATTAAACAAGACTTGCAAAAACCAGACTCTGGTATTGCTCACAACATCCGTGTATCCATTCAACAAATCGGGGAAAACATCATCTCCAATCAAGCCGTCAGAGACTTGCTTAATCAACGCCTCAGCGGCATTGCGGTCAATCTCAGCGACCAATACAGTGAAAAAGTCATTCGTTTTATCAGTGAACGTATTCACGAATGGGACTCCAGTGTGATGATTGACAAGATCGAAAATGAAGTCGGTGGCGACTTGCATATGATTCGGGTCAATGGCGTCGTAGTCGGTGCATTTATTGGCTTAGCACTGGGGATTATTCGCGCGGCAGTTGAACAGCTCTTATAAAAGCAATCCACAAAAATGCATGCTTCACCCCTGCCCTACATGCAAAATTTGCATAAGTAAAAGGGGATGAATATGCTATTTTGGGCTGATATTTAGACACTTTTAAGCATTCATGATTCAGTTGCCTTCATCTAAACTGCCTGCACAAGGCGTCACTATTTTCAGCACTATGACTGCCATGGCACAGCGCTTAAATGCACTAAATCTATCCCAAGGTTTTCCAGACTTCGAAGCTCCTGCTGAACTGCTGGATGCTTTAGCACAGGCCACTCAAAGTGGTTTCAATCAGTATGCTCCAGGCGATGGAGTCTGGTTATTACGCGAGCAACTGGCGCAGCAATTTGCACACCGCGATCAGATTCAGCTCGACCCGATGACTGAAATTACCATCACTCCGGGCGCAACCATTGGCCTTTTTGCCACCATTCAAGCCGTAGTCCATGCGGATGATGAAGTCATCATTTTTGACCCCAGTTATGACAGCTATGCGCCAAGTGTGGCTTTGGTTGGGGGCAAAGCCATTCATATTGCGCTCCACCCCCCACATTTTTCGGTCGATTGGGAGCAGGTCAAATCAGCCATCACTGCCAAAACCAAACTGATCATTATCAACACACCACATAACCCAAGTGGTGCCATTTGGAGTAAGCAAGATTGGTTGATGCTGATTGAACTGATTTGCGACACCAATATTTTAATCCTGTCCGATGAAGTCTATGAACATCTGGTATTTGATGGTCAACGTCACTATTCGGCGCTGTCTTTTCCTGAACTGCGTGAGCGTAGTGTAGTGGTGGGGTCCTTTGGCAAAACCTTTCATGTGACCGGTTGGAAAACCGGCTACTGCGTTGCTACACCTGCGCTGATGCAACTGTTCCGTCAGGTCTATCAGTTTGCCAACTTCTGCGGAGTCACCCCAGTACAACTGGCGTTAGCCAATTATATGCAGCAACATCCTGAGCATATTCAAAACTTAGCGGGCTTTTATCAAGCAAAACGCGATCGTTTTATTGAGGGTTTAACCGGTTCACGCTTTCAATGGCTGCCTTCGCAAGGCACTTACTTTCAAAATGTCGACTACAGCCACATTCGTCCCGATTTAAACGATGTTGAATTTTGCCGCTTTCTGGCAGAGCAGCATGGCATTGTTGGCATTCCTGTTTCCGTGTTTTATCAGCAGGCACCAGAGGCTTTGCGCATGATTCGTTTTTGCTTTGCCAAGACCGATCAAACCTTGGCTCAGGCAGCTGAAATTTTGCAAAGCGTTTAAATTTTTCAGCTTTTCTTTTGCACAAGAACAAGCTTCGCTTACTGAAATACATCGGCTTTTCAGCGCTGAACTATGCTAGGGTAAGCCTTAGAAATGTAATAAAAATAACCTCAGGATGACTTATGTCAGCACACGCCCCATTGGTGCAACAGCAAAAGCTATGGAAAGCCTTTTTTATTTTCCTGATGCCTTTGATTGCCACCAATATTCTGCAAAATCTGTCGGGTACGATTAATACCATCTTTGTCGGACAGATGATGGGGGTGCAGGCGATTGCAGCGGTTGCGGTGTTCTTCCCCATCCTATTTTGCTTAATGGCCTTCGTAATTGGACTATCCGCGGGTTCTACCGTCTTGGTTGGTCAAGCATGGGGCGCACAGAATATTGAAAAAGTCCGGGCGGTGGTCGGCTCCACTATTTTTATGACCCTCATTGGTGGCAGCTTTATTGCGTTTCTTGGGGTAGTTTTTGCGCGACCAATTTTATCGGCTTTGGGTATCGATGAAGACGTCATGCATCTCTCGTTACCTTATGTGCAATGGATGTTGGCAGGTAGCCCCCTACTGTTTGTATATATTATTTATACCTCAATTTTACGCGGTGTCGGAGACAGCACGACACCTCTAATTGCTTCTGGCATGACCATCTTGATTGGGCTTTGTGTCACACCCGTTCTGATTGCGGGTTATTTTGGCTTTCCAAAACTGGGGATTGTTGCGCCTGCCATTGCGACCATTTTAGGCTTTGTTTCTGTGCTGACCTTTTTATATTTCTATTTGAACTATAAACAGCACCCACTCAGGCTTGATGCACAACTGCTACGTCATATTCGCTTTGACCGCCAGCTGAGTAAAATCATTCTGCGCTTAGGGGTTCCAACAGGCATTCAAATGATCACCACCTCGGTTGCGGGTCTTGTTATTGTGGGCCTAGTCAACCGCCATGGGGCCGATGCGACCGCAGCCTATGGTGCGGTTAATCAGGTTCTGAATTATATTCAATTCCCTGCTCTATCGATTGCCATTGCTGCATCGATTTTTGGTGCGCAAGCCATTGGCGCAGGCAAATCCGAGTTATTGGCCAAAGTCACGCGTACCGCACTCGGCATGAACATTATCATTACGGGTTCTTTGGTGGTTTTGGCTTACCTCTTCTCCAAATACCTCATGGCACTCTTTATCACTGACCATGCAGTGGTTGAGCTGGGGCAACAGCTGTTGTTCATTGTGCTGTGGTCCATTTTATTCTTTGGTGCCAGTGCCATTTTTGCCTCCATTATGCGGGCCAGCGGTACAGTCACCATGCCCATGATCATCAATATCATTGCGATTATTGCGATTGAAGTGCCCTGTGCCTACTTATTTAGTGAATGGTGGGGACTGCAAGGTATTTGGTATGCTTATGCACTGGCCTTTGTCAGCTTATGCATTATGCAGGGGCTTTATTATCAATTTATTTGGAAGAAAAAGACCATTGAAACGCTCATTTAAAGCTAAACAGATATTTGATAGAACACGTTTTTGATCATGACACTCATTAAAATTAAGCATAAAAGAACCCGCCAAAGCGGGTTTTTTACATCACAACATTAAGACTTTCTTTGGCTTAATTTGGTCGCAAAAGCCGTCACTTTTTGGTAGCCCGTTGGTAAGATGCGCTGAATCAAATCTAGCGTTTTCGCATCATTGCCAATCAATAAACGGCGCTTGTCTTTTTGTACCGCCTCTAAAATTTGACGCGCTGCTTCTCCAGGTGGACAGCGTAATAATTTATTAAAGGTCTGTGCAGATTTCTCAGGGTTCATCCCGATGCTACGCAGGCTGTCATTCACTTTGGCAGCATTGGCAATATTGGTTCGAATCCCACCTGGATGCACGCACAACGCGCTCACGCCAGAGTTTTCCATATCTAACTCTTGGCGTAATGACTCCGTAAAGCCACGCACCGCAAACTTAGTGGCATTGTAAGCAGACTGAGTCGGTTGAGCGGTTAGGCCAAATAAGCTGGAAATATTGATGATATGCCCATCGCCTGTTTTCTTAATATAAGGCAAAAACTCTTTGGTGCCATAGACCACACCCCAGAAATTAATCCCCAAGATCCATTCCAGCTCTTCATAGGATGCACCTTCTACGGTTGAACCCAAAGCAACGCCGGCATTATTAAAAATCATATTCACAGAACCATGATTTTGTACGGTTTCTTCAGCCCACGCTTGCATCGCTAAGCGGTCTGAGACGTCTAATTTTTTCGTGGTGACACGTACATTGGTGCCTTGTAGCAGTTCAACTGTTTTTGCCAACCCTTGTTCATTGACATCACTCAATGATACATGACAGCCCGCCTTGGCTAATAAAAGTGCCAATTGTTGGCCAATACCCGATCCTGCACCTGTAATTGCCGCGACTTTATTTTTAAAATTCTTCATGAGATTGTGGTTGTCCTTTATCTTTGTACATCGACTGTAGATGCTTTTTTTATAATTGACAATATCAATTGTCATAAATTTAATAGCCAAAAGTGTCAAGTCCATGAAAACCAGCTAGAGATTAAAGCCTACGCATAGGTAGAGTCGTGGTTTATTGCTAAACTATGCAAAACCTTGGCTTTCAAATAGGGCGATGAAATCTGATGACGGCATCTGAACCAGTACAAAAAAACAGCGATAATAATAAAACCAAAGAAAGACAATTCAAGGGCTTATCGCTTTCTGAACGTAAACAGCTGCGTCGTGAAAAACTCATTGAAGCAGGAATTGAAGCCTACGGTACTCACGGCTTTTTTGCCGTGACGGTGAAAGATATTTGTAATGAAGCCAAACTTACTGAACGTTATTTTTATGAGTCGTTTAAAAAAAGTGAGCAGCTGTTTCAAACCATTTTTTTAAAGCTGATCGATGAGTTACAGCACAATGTCATGCAAGCCATCATGCAAGCCTCTTCAGATCCACACAAAATGATTGATGCAGGACTGCGTGCCTTACTCACTACCTTAAAAGACAATCCCCGCATGGCGCGTATTATTTATATCGATGCAATGTTGGTCCAAGAATTACATAACCAAGCCACCATTCATGAAACCATGACCCGTTTTGACCGAATGATTCAGGCCTTTGTGATGCTGATGATGCCGCAAATTAATCGTTCCGAACGAGAAATTTCGCTGGTCGCCACAGGCCTCAATGGCTATGTTACGCAAATTGCGATCCGTTGGGTGGTCAGTGGGTTTAAACAATCCTTTGAAGAAGTTTTAACCTCCAGCCGTATTGTGTTTATTTCACTCCTAGAAACCTTTTCTGACCCGAATGCACGGGAAAAATTGGATGTCTAAGACTTTTCACTTGGATGAGATCGGCATTTTCGAATGCAATTTAGATTAAACTTCCATTAATTTTGAATCCCAATATGACGATTTTTTGTCACATTTTTTTGCAAATTTCATCAATCGTCTGTTTTTTGCAATGATACTGTCATAATTAATCTTTGTAATAAGCCTGTCATAAAATTAAAACGGCCTGCCGTTACCTACAATAGGATATTGCGTTGTGAAAGATGACTACATTTTAATCGTCGATGATGAACTTCCCATTCGAGAAATGATTCACACCTCGTTGGATATGGCAGGCTTTCAATGCTTACAAGCCGAAGATGCAAAACAAGCCCACCAAATGATTGTGGATCAGCGTCCTGCTTTGATCTTGCTCGACTGGATGATGCCTGGTGGCGTCAGTGGCGTAGATTTATGTCGCCGTCTCAAGCGCGATGAAAATCTCTCTGAAATTCCAGTGATTATGCTCACGGCACGTGGTGAAGAAGACCATAAAGTACAAGGTCTGGACGCTGGTGCAGATGACTACATGACCAAACCGTTTTCGACCCGTGAATTGGTTTCACGCATTAAAGCCGTTTTACGCCGCGCTAATGCGCTCAGCGGTGAAAAATCGATTGATGCCAATGGCTTAATCTTAGACCCTGTCAGCCAACGGGTCAGCTTTGGCAATAATTTCCTCGACATGGGACCAACCGAGTATCGTTTACTGGCCTTCTTCATGACTCATCCTGAGCGTGCCTACACCCGTGCACAACTTCTTGACCAAGTCTGGGGTGGAAACGTGTATATTGAAGACCGTACCATCGACGTGCATATTCGCCGTTTACGTAAAGTGCTTGAGCCTTATGCGGCAGATCGCTTTGTGCAAACAGTTCGCGGTACAGGCTATCGATTCTCTACACGTGCGGATATCGCCCTAGGTTAATTTTGTTTTATGTATGAACCCTACCCGGTCCCTGAACTTGCGCGCGAGCATAAAAAAACGCGATACAGCAGTTTATGGGGCTTTGCCAAACAGGACTTACGTCTCCTTGCCTTTTTCTTGCTGATTGCAAGCTTGATTGGTTTTGGCGTTGGTTATTTTTGGACGTGTATCTCCTTTGCCTTTGCCGTTTTTTTCATTCTGCAAATGCGCTCTTTGTATTTGGTCAATGACTGGATTTCCAATCGTCCCTACGAAGTTCCACCCAACCTTGGGGGCATTTGGGGGGCATTATTGTTCAATGTTTATCGTGCACAGCGCCAAGAACGGATTGTACAAGCGGAAATGGTTGGGTTGATTGATCGGGCACAGTCATCATTGGTCGCTTTGCAAGAAGCCGTGGTGCTGATTGATGACATGCAACAAATTGAATGGTGGAACCCTGCTGCAGAACGGTTATTGGGCATCGAACAAAATGACCGTGGCCGTAATATTTTGACTTTATTACGCCAACCGAGTTTTGTGGATTATTACAATAATATTGATGCGGCACCAGATGGCTTAAAAATGAAGTCATCCAGTTTTGATGAACATTATGTTCAAGTCAAAATGACCCGTTTTGGTGGTGAAAGTCGCTTACTGGTCGCCTATGACGTGACCCGCATGCACAATCTCGAACAAATGCGTAAAGACTTTGTCGATAACATTTCACATGAACTACGTACACCACTCACAGTACTCAGTGGTTATATTGAAACCTTTACAGACCAAGAAGACCTCAACCCACGTTGGAAGCGGGCCTTTGACCAAATGCAGGCACAGGCCAAACGCATGAATGCCTTGGTGAATGATTTGCTCTTACTGTCACGCCTAGAAAATGACAAGCAAATTGCTAAAAATCAAATCATTGATATGCCTAGCTTAATGAACCAACTTTATGACGATGCACATGCCTATAATATTGATTATGGGCATACGCTCAATCTCGATATCGACAGTCATTGCGACTTAATCGGTTCAGATATGGAGTTGGCCAGCGCTTTTAGTAATCTGATTACCAATGCCATCAAATACACACCGAAAGGTGGAACGGTGACCATGGGTTGGCATGACAATGGTGAGCAAGCTTATTTTACTGTGGAAGATACTGGCATAGGCATTGATCCTAAGCACCTACCCCGTTTAACCGAACGCTTCTACCGTGTTGACAGCGCGCGCAGTCGACAAACGGGTGGCACAGGCTTAGGACTAGCAATTGTGAAACACGTGTTAATGCAGCACCAAGCACATTTAGAAATTGAATCTAAAGAAAATCAAGGCTCAATTTTTAAAGTGATTTTCCCCAAAGAACGCACCTATAATCCTGAATAAGCCTTTCTTCAAAAGCATGAAAAAAGCACCGATATCGGTGCTTTTTTGTCTCTCACCTTCCCTTTAACAAGGATGGTGACCTAGAGCTGAAACGATTAAACTGTATGTCCCATCGCTTCACCCATCACCACAGTCGAGTTGGCTTTAAAGGCTGTATCCCACGTCATTTTGTCTTTTTCAAACAGTACCACAGCGGTTGAACCTAGGTAGAAACGACCGAGTTCAGCACCTTTGTCCAAGAACAAGTCATGCTGATTTAATTCTAAACGGCCAGTAGGCTTCACTTTTCCTGTTGCAACAGTTTCAATCCCCGCCACAATCATGGCGCCAACGAGGACCACGGCCATACGGCCGATTTCCGTATCAAATAAACAAACCATACGTTCATTGCGGGCAAACAGGCCTGGAATGTTTTCAGCAGTGGTTTGATTGACCGAGAACAATTCACCCGGCACATATAAGGTTTCAGTCAATGTGCCTGCAAATGGCATATGCACACGGTGATAATCTTTAGGCGATAAATACACCGTTGCAAACTGACCATTTTTAAACGGTTCAGCCAACTGTGGATCTGCAATTAAATTATCAACGGTGAATTTTTGCCCTTTGGCTTGGAAAATATCCCCTTCCACAATTGGACCCAACTGTGAAATCGCACCGTCCGCAGGCGATACAATACTGGTCGCATCGGTATCAATATCACGTACACCCTCTTTTAATGCACGGGTAAAGAATTCATTAAAGGACTTAAACTTCAGTGCATTGCTCTGCTCAGCAATCGACATATCAATGCCGTACTGCGCTTTAAACGCAGTGATGACCGCATTTTTCACAATCGGATTTTCGCTGGCTGCGACTCTACCCACGACACGTGATAACTGATGTTGCGGTACAACACGTTGAGCTTGAATGAAAATTTGTTTTTTTAAGCGTGATGTGAGGCTCAAGACGGCATCTCTCCGGTAATGATAGGACTGTCGAGGCGGTTGCCCCATTCACTCCACGCACCGTCATACGCCTGAATATTCCAACCCAATAAACGACCTAAAATATAAGCCAGTCCTGAGCGGTGATGTGACTGACAGTACACCACCACAGGTTTATTTAAGTTAAAACCCAATTGTTCTAAGCGTTGCTGCGTGCGTTCTAAAGGGTGCAATCTTAAATGATTTTCACGGTTAAGGGCAGTACTCCATTCAAAATGTAGTGCATTTGGAATGTGACCGCCGCGTCGCGCTGCAAGACGCACGCCGGTATATTCGTCTTCTGTTCGGCAGTCCCAGAGTTGGACTTCGCTGTTTTGAACTTTCTCTAATAACTCAGCATATTCAATTCGATACTGCTGTATTTTGGCTTGATCGACCTGTACCAAGGCGCTCACAGGTTCAAACTGTCCCACTTCAGAAGTGGTTGGAAGTCCTGCTGCAAGCCATGCATGAATTCCACCATTGAGCAGACTGGTATTTTCAAAACCTAAGCAGTGTAAATTCCAAATCAAACGCCCCGCCCAAGCACCACCTTCATCATCATAGACCACGACATGATGCTCGGGTGAAATATTCAAATAACGAATCAGCTCTTGTAAACCTTCTACATCAGGAAGTCGGCCGGTGGCTTGCTCATCTTGGCGCACCAAAAATTTTGGCTTTAAATGTAAAGCATGTGGAATATGCAATTGGTCATAGACTGAAGCTCGACTTAAATCGACGATGCGTAATTTGTCATTCCCTAAATGCGGAACCAACTGCTCTGCGTCTATCAACAAGCCAAAATCAAAGGCAGAATGTGTCATATTATTTCGTATGTTTTCAGATTATGCTTTGATCTTAGCACAACTCATTTTTACAATTATTCTGATTTTTTGCATTCTTTTAGCAGAATTATAGATATCACTATTCGCCAGTTTTTGAATACAACCATGCCAGAACCGATTCTGGCATGGTATATATTCTGGATTAATTGGCTTCTGCTTCAGCAATCTCAAAAACCTGACGTAAATACGCTAAAAAGGTGTCGTTATCCGTCATCGTTTTACCCGGACTGTCTGAGATTTTCGCAACCGACTGGCCATTACACTCGACCAGTTTAAGCACAATATTTAAAGGAGTTTGTCCCATATCATTGGTCAAATTGGTACCAATCCCGAAGCTGACTTGGAAACGGTCTTTGAAATAATTGTGCAGATCCCACGCTTTCTCTAAATTCAGTCCATCACTAAAGGTCAGCATTTTGGTTTTACTGTCAATTTTCAGCTTTTTATAGTGAGCATAGGCTTTATCGCCCCACTCATACGGGTCGCCACTGTCATGACGCAAACCATCGAACAGCTTGGCAAAATACAAATCAAAATCTCGCAGGAATGCGTCCATCCCCACCACATCCGTCAAGGCAATACCTAAGTCACCACGGTATTCTTGTACCCAGGTTTCCAGTGCTGATTTTTGGAAATTACGTAAACGTACATCCAACGCTTGGAATGCTTGTAGGAATTCATGTGCCATGGTGCCAATCGGGGTTAGGCCCAATTGCTTCGCAATTAAGACATTACTGGTGCCACGGAAAATATGCGGTGCAGCTTGATTAAACACTTCAATCACATGTTTTTGCCACGCCAAACTATAGCGGCGCCGCGTACCAAAATCAGAGACTAAAAATGGGGGATCATTTGGGGTCTGCGATGTTTCATAGTGTTTTAATAAAGCCACTTTGGCCTGTAAGCGACGTTCGCCCTCAGCCATGACCTCTTCGCTTCGAATACGGCGGAAATACAGCTCATTGACAATGGCAAGCACAAAGATTTCAAACATCATGGCTTGAACCATCGGCCCTTCAATTCGAATGTCTAAACGGCCTTGGTGATCGATACTGGCCACAATAAAACGACGTTTGAGCTGAAATAACTCTAAATAATCGACAAAATCACTTTTGATAAAGCGCAAACTGCGCAGGTATTGCAGTTCATCGTCTTGAAAACGTAATTGGCAAAGCAAATCTAATTGGTGATTTAAATCATCAAGAATGTCGACCAAAGGATAGACCGTGTCATCCAAATTGCGACAACGGAACTGGTACACACTATGCGCTTGGGGAAACTTATGCAGGACCACCTGTAGCATCGTAAATTTGTACAGATCAGTATCTAATAAGGATTGGATGATGGCAGACATATCATTTTCGGTTTTTAGCAACTTATTGCATTAAAGCACATTTTTTTAAGCTGCATAGCCATGTTTTGGTAATTCGGTCTTGCTATTCGACCAATTACTCAGTACATCTCTTGTTTCTCTCTATTCAGAATTCAAGTGTTGATGTCTTTATTGTCATCGCTCTTGGCCTATGTTCTTTTACTTAAACATTGCTATGGATATCAACGCAACGGCCTTGTTTTTTCAATCGATGTTTCTCCTGTGCTGCCCTAGAATTGCTACAATTTCAGTCTGCACAATCAAAAGGTAGATAGAATCAGTCATGCGGGCCTTATTACAACGCGTTCTCGAAGCCAAAGTGGTGGTCGATGGTGAAACCACAGGCGAAATTCAACACGGTATCTTGGTTTTCTTAGGTCTTGGGAAAGAAGACACTTTAGATAAAGGCAAAAAACTGATCGATAAAATTTTAAAGTATCGTTTTTTTAACGACGAACAAGGCAAAATGGGCTGGAATGTCAGTCAAGCTGGCGGGGGTATTCTTCTGGTTTCTCAGTTCACCTTGATGGCGCAAACCCAAAAAGGCTTACGTCCTGACTTTGGACCGGCCATGCCACCGGATGATGCCGAGGCCTTATACGAACAACTGGTTGACTATGCCAAGACCCAGTTTGAGCATGTGCAAACCGGTATTTTTGCTGCCGACATGAAAGTACATTTGGTCAATAATGGACCCGTGACTTTCAATTTAGAAGTCGAATAAAACACCATGCATAAAAAAGCCCTCGATAGAGGGCTTTTCGATTTCATCACTCTCAATCTGTCTTTTATAAAGGAGACGGAATCGAGACGTTTAAAAAATCTTTTTACTTACCGGTTTTTTCTTTCAAAAATGCGCGAGCAGCTTTAATTTTTGCTTTCACAGGCTTTGGTAGCTTTGGTGGAACCAATTTTGCAACTTGGTTAAACCAAACCAAGAGACCAAAATCACCTTCCATTTTAATGCTACCGTTTTGCATGCCCGTCATAAATGCGGTTGGGTCACCTTTGATTAAAGTTTTCACACCTTGCTCACTGTCCGCAAACTGTAAAATAAAATCGGCTTTTTCAGCATCACCTGAAACGGTATCAATCTGACCATTGTTCACAATAATTTGGCGCGCCATACCCAGATCCGTACCAATTTGAATACGGAACTGACGTTCATGAACTAATTCAATAAATTTTGGACTGGTACGCGCCAGCTGTTTCATACGAAGTGCCAAACCAGTAACCATTAAATCCAGCGGATCCGTGCTGACATCAACCAATGGAAGTTTAACCACAGGAATTGAAGATAGTTTCATGACATGAAAGCCTATTGTAATTGTTGATAAATTGACTGTTTTCAATGCTACCACAAGTTGCCATTTTTACCGCTAGGCTTTGTATAACAATCATGTAAGAACGTAAAAAAGATGCTCTAGGCATCTTCTTTTACGGTATGAGGTTATGACTTAGCGGCTAGAACACTGCTGTTGGTCATCTTCATATACAGGTGTATGTTCAATACAACGGCGCTGCGCCAGTGCACGTTCTGCGCGACGGTCTTCACGTAGAAGCAACATCGTCACAATAAGCATCGCTGAAGTTAAAGCAGTTAAGTAGCTATAAGTGATCGGCATTTCAAACACTGCTTGCACACCTAGGCGAATGACTTCCAAGATTCCCCAAAACACCATACCCGCCACCATAAAACTCAACCAGCGACGATAAGGCGAAAAGAAAACAGCAATTAACGCAGCGGCGACTAAACTTAAGCCAACGATGGTTGCTAAATTCGCTGTTACCATAAAAACCTCCGTCTAAGATAAATTCAGGCGACTGATACACTGTGCTGAACTCATCCCCGATACCGTTTAAAATTAATGGATTGTGTAGCTTTCAAACTCTATGCATGCATTATGAGCAGTTTTGAAAAGAAAAAAAGGCTTGTATTTTTAGAATGCGACATACCTTGTCGCCATATTATATTGTCATTACATTTTTTTAGATTTGAACTTTTCCAAAACAAAGACGCGCTCAGTCTTGGCGTGTCATTACAAAATAAAACCCGTATTTTCAGCGCTTAAAAATATTTTTTCCAATTCTGTTGATCGTTGTTTTTATCGACATTTTTCACTGACCGCTCATCGTTTTTCGCTTAAATTTGCAACAAAAAAACGCAGCTCAAAGGCTGCGTTTTTTATAACAGGGACAAGCTTTAAGCACGATTTAAATCTTTATCGTGCACACCCAATAAATACAACACCCCATCTAAGCCGACACTTGAAATGGCTTGATTGGCGTTTTGTCTCACCAGCGGTTTCGCACGGAAAGCGACACCTAAGCCAGCAATCGACAGCATCGGTAAATCATTTGCACCATCGCCCACTGCAATCGCCTGCTCAAGAGAAATGCCCATCTTATCGGCTAACTCACGTAATAATAATGCCTTACGTGCACCATCCACGATGTGACCTTTAACTTCGCCCGTCACCACGCCATTTTCAACGTCTAAGACATTGGCATGAACTTCATCGATGCCAAGTTTGGCTTGTAGATACTCTGCAAAGTACTGGAAACCACCCGACAAAATAGCCGTGTGGTAGCCCAACGCTTTTAAAGTCGAAATTAAGCGTTCAGCACCTTCTGTAACGGTCAGACGTTCTGCAATTTTAGGTAGGACAGAGGCGTCCATCCCTTTGAGTAGTGCGACACGTGCACGGAAGCTTTGTTGAAAATCTAGCTCACCCTGCATTGCACGTTCCGTAATTTCAGCGACTTGTGCGCCGACACCCGCTTCAATCGCCAACTCATCAATCACTTCTTGCTCGATTAAGGTCGAGTCCATGTCAAAACACACCAAACGGCGGTTACGACGGTAGGCATTGTCTTCTTGTACAGCTACATCGACATTCAGTTCATGTGACAAACGTAAACAGGCTGCACGCATGGCTGCGGCATCCAGCATTTGACCACTTAAACCGAATTGAACACAGGCGCGTTTCGGTCCATCGACTTCGCCATTTAAGACTGGACGACCTGACAAACGGGTCACGGTTTCGATGTTGAAACCTTGGTTAGACACAATATTTGTAACTGCTTGTAAGTGAGACGCCTCAAGCTCTGGCGCCAAAGCCGTGACGATATAACGCGTCCGCCCACCTTCACTCACCCACTGGTCATATTCAGTTGTAGTGATTGGTTTAAAACGTACAGTTAAACCAATATCATGTGCTAAAATTAGAATTTCCTTCATCGCCAAAGCTGTTGCAGTTTGGTCGTCTGAAGAAATAACAATACCTAAGGTCAATTGGTTATGAATAACTGCTTGTCCGACATCTAAAATTTGTAATGAATGAGTGGACAAAACCTGCATTAATCGAGTGAACTGATTAGGTTGGTCTGGTCCTAAAAATGAAATAAGAATGATTTCTCGCATGAATTGACTCGGGTCTGAGCTACGACTATTGTTAGAATCATAATCGAAATTGAATATATTTTCTTTGGAAGTTTACGTTGAATGCGCCTAGACAAGGGCTATTTGCTAGCCTATTAATTGTAAGTTTTGCTTTACATACCTTTTTATTGGTATTGGCAACGACTCATCAACTGAATGAAAACCGTGCCAACCAAGGCCAACTGATGACCTCTCAATTGGTCACAGACAGTCTTGCAGAGCTGGAGCCTCCCAACACGGTTTCCCTTGCGCTTTTGGTGGATCGCTATGCGACTAATCCAAGCGTAGCTTCCATTCGTATTTTGGATGCCAACAATCAAGTCTTGGCCACAGGTGGCCAAGTTCGAACACGTGATGGTGAAGTATTTGTCCGTGATGCGCTGCAAAATGAAAAGAAAGTGGGTAGCATTGAAATCACGCTCATTAAACCAAGTATGGGTGAGATTTTACGGACTCAGTGGTTAGCGATTTTATTGTCCTTAGCGATTCATGGTTTACTGTGGTTAGTTTATCGCGCCATTGCGCGCCCAAGTCGTACCGAATATTTGGCACGGATCAATAATGAATCCCGCTTAAAACACGAAATTCAAGTTTTAACCCAAACCCTTGAACAAGAGAAACACCATACGGCGGTCGCGATTGCCCAAGCACAACAACAAATCAAAACCAGTGCGAAGCCTAAAGAACAAAAACCCGTGATCGTGGATAATCATTCGGTTGCGCTCAATATTCAATTTTATGACCCGAAACAGTTGATGGACTCGGTGAATACAACCGTGTCTATTCCATACTTTAATTTGTGTCAGATTTTCCTCAATAAAAGCATAGAACTTTGTTTAAAACACTACAAACTCAACAGCTCGGACATCACTACAGTTCAATCCTTTAATGAGCATGGTGCCACCCTCAGCATGTCGACAGACACACCCAATGCAGTCCCATGTTTAATGATGATCAGCAGTGTGTTCCAACTGCTATCTGAGGTTTTGTATAAACGTTACCGCGAAGAAAAGCGCTTTGTTTTGCAAACGCGTTGTGGCATTTCAACTGCAGTCGATGCGATGCAACTGTCTGCGAATCAAGCTGCTGAGCGTTTGGTCCAGCAGTTGTCGGCCAAAGAAAGTGCCGTACATTTAAGTAACGAATTATTGAAAGACATCTCTGAAAGTTACCAACTGGTGAATTTACCTAATCCAACCAATGTCTTGACCCGTCATGCCTTTATGGTCAATGGCATGGGTGCAGAATCTGCAGAGTTGGCGCAAAGCTTAAGAACGGAAATTTTAAAAGCAAAACAATCTAAAGCCTCTTAATTACATCCAATCATAAAAAAGCCTGACCTACGTCAGGCTTTTTTTATGGCAACTGTTAAATTTTGAGTTGCTTCTGTGCAATTAAATGTTGCTGCGCACTATACCTTTGCTCTGGATCGGTACAGGCCACTTTAAGCCAATGACCATCGGCTTGTAGCTCCCAAGCATTCAAACAATCATTTAAGTAACTGATTAATCCGTCTTTATAAATCTGCTTTTTCAAAACGCGATCTAATATTGGAAAGCAAGTTTCCACACGCGAAAATAAATTACGTCCCATCCAATCTGCGCTGGCACAGTACAGCTTTTTCTCACCGCCATGCTCAAAACAATACACGCGGGTATGTTCCAGAAAACGGCCCACAATCGAACGCACACGAATATTCTCAGACATGCCTTGGACCTGTGGAATCAGACAGCAGATCGAACGGATAATCAGATCGACCTGTACCCCCGCTTGTGACGCACGATACAGTGCAGCAATTAACTGCGGCTCCGTTAAGGCATTGACTTTAATGATGATACGCGCCTTTTGACCAGCTTGCGCAAACTGAATTTCTTGCTCAATCAGTTTTAACAGTTCACTGTGTAACGTAAAAGGCGCATGTAACAACGCCTTCAATTTGGCCATTTTGCCCATCCCCGTCAGTTCTTGGAACATACGGTGTACATCTTCACAAATATCAGGCTGTGTGGTCATCAGGCCATAGTCGGTATACATACGCGCATTGCCCGCATGATAATTGCCTGTGCCCAGATGGGCATAACGGATCAGCTGAGCATTTTCACGGCGTACAATCAAAATCATTTTGGCATGGGTTTTATAACCGACAATGCCATACACCACCACCGCCCCAGCTTCTTGCAAAATATTGGCCACGGTAATGTTCGACTCTTCATCAAAACGCGCCCGTAACTCAATCACTGCCGTGACTTCCTTACCATTTCGTGCTGCTTCTGCCAAGACCTGTACAATTTCTGAGTCAGGCCCACTGCGGTAAAGGGTTTGTTTAATCGCCAGCACATTTGGGTCTTTCGCTGCTTCTTTTAATAAACCAATCACAGGCTGAAAAGAGTCAAAAGGATGATGTAACAACACATCCTGTGCTTTTAAGGTATCAAAGGTACTTTTTTGTTTACGCAAAACTTTGGGAATGACTGGAATAAAAACTGGATGCTTTAATTCAGGTCGGTCACAACTGGTGCTGAGGCGTGAAAGATTGATCGGCCCATCAATGCGATAAAGCTCCTGCTCAGTTAAATCAAACTCCTTGAGCAAATAATCAATCACCGCTTCAGGGCAGTCATCTTCGATTTCTAAACGCACCGCGCGACCAAAACGGCGTGAAGACAGCTCATCTTTGAGTGCAACCGCCAAATCATCAACATCTTCCGACAAAATCAGATCAGCATTACGCGTCACACGAAAAGCATAACACCCCGTGGCTTTCATCCCTGGAAACAGATCGCTGATGTGCTGCTGAATCATTGCGGTTAAAAAAATCTGCGTGTCGATATTGCCTGCCACGCTTTTCGGCATATGAATTAAACGCGGTAATGAGCGCGGCGCTGGGACTATCGCCATCTCAATGCTTCGTCCAAAAGCATCTTTACCTTGTAAACTCACAATGAAATTCAAACTTTTATTCACAAGGCGAGGAAAAGGATGTGACGGATCTAAGCTGATTGGGGTCAAAACGGGTTGGATTTCTTTGGCAAAATATTCTGCAATCCATGCTTTATGTTTTTCTAAAATGTCTTGGAATTGGATGAACTGAATACCTTGCGCTTGTAACTCAGGCAAAATCGAATGATTTAAAACTTCAAACTGTTTTTTGACGGCACGATGAATGGATTGGGACAGGTCTTCTAATATCACTTCAGTGGGAACAGCATCAGGGGTCCGTGCTATCACATTCATATCGCGTTGTTTCATCAAGCCCGCAATACGAATTTCAAAAAACTCATCTAAATTACGTGAAAAAATAATTAAAAAAGTTAAACGCTCCAGCACTGGCAAACTCGGATCTAATGCTTGTGCTAAAACCCGCTGATGAAACTCAAATAACGATAACTCTCGGTTAAAATACGTCGCCGATGAATGCTGAAAATTATCCATACCCTCTCAATGCTGTTTGCAACAGTCTGTTATGAAGTGTTTGGCAGGGATGTTAGGTAGTCTTTATGACAGTTTAGTTACAACCTCATGCCAAATAGAAAATTCATCCTGACTTTATGCTTAAAGCTGCAACAGCGTACAATATTCAAACCGACATCTGTTCCTTTTCACTTTTTTCCTTGGCAGTAGCCTCTGCTTTCGCGGCCCAATAGCTGGCTAAAATTGGCCCTGAAATGTTATGCCACAAACTAAAGATTGCGCTGGGTACAGCCGTAACTGGCGAAGCGGCAAAATGTACAGCTGCCAAAGCCACACCTAGTCCTGAGTTTTGCATACCCACCTCAATCGAGACCGCTTTACAGTCGGCATGTGGCAAGTGAAACATCCGTGCTGCTCCAAAGCCAAGTAAATAACCAATCGCGTTATGTAATGCCACCACAGCTAAAATCAATAAGCCTGATTCTAAAATTTGTGCTTTTGAGCCGCCAATAATCGCCGCCACAATCAGCACAATCGCCACTACAGAAATTAAGGGCATCACCGAAATATAGCTTTCGACTTTATGTTTTAGCACGGCGCGTACCACCAGCCCTAAAATAATCGGGAACAGGACCACTTGCAAAATTGAACTCAGCATCGACCATGTATTAATTTCAATCCATTGGCTGGCCAACAGATAGAAAATCGCGGGAGTCAACACGGGTGCCAATAAGGTCGATACCGTGGTACATGCGACCGACAATGCTGTATTACCTTTCGCCATGTAAGTAATCACATTGGATGCGGTGCCACCCGGACAGCAACCCACCAAAATCACCCCGATCGCAATTTCAGTCGGCAAGCGAAACAATAAACACAGCAGATAAGCCACGCTTGGCATCACCACAAACTGAGCCGCTACCCCAATTGCAACCGCTTTAGGACTTTGCATCACCCCTTTAAAATCATCCAGTGTCATGGTCATGCCCATACCAAACATGATCAGACCCAACATCCACGTGATATAAGCTTTCATCCAAATAAAAGTTTCAGGGCTCAGGAGCGCAATGCCTGCAAATAACACGACCCACAGAGCAAAAGTTTTTTGAATCCAAGCGGTAAATTTAAAAAAAGTGCCCATGACCTTTCCCTGCTACATGTTTTTATAATATCGATATTGGTGATTGAGGTGAGCCGATTGGCTCAGCACATCAATTCACGGCATATTGTTGCACAATATCTTTGCAATACAGACGTTTCACACCATGGGCCAGCATCTCTTGCCATGCATGTTGTAAAGAACCATGTAAATCAATGCCTTTGGTGGCATCGGCAATCACATAGGTTTGAAAACCGAGTTTACAGGCATCTATTGCCGTCCATGCCACACAAAAGTCAGTTGCAATCCCAACAATAAATACGGTATCAATCCCACGCTCTCTTAAATAGCCTGCGAGTCCCGTCTGGGTCTTGTGATCGGCTTCTAAAAAAGCAGAATAACTATCAATGTGCGCATGACATCCTTTACGAATGATCAACTGCGCTTTGGCAAGATCGAGATCGGGATGCAATTCCGCATCCTGTGTGCCTTGTACACAGTGACGTGGCCAGAGCACTTGTGTGCCGTAGTCTAATTCAATGGTTTGAAAGGCTTGTTGATCGGGGTGATTGTCTGCAAAAGAAATATGATTTTCAGGATGCCAATCTTGAGTGAGTACAATAGTGTCAAAATAATCGCCAAGCTGATTAATTTTAGGAATAATTTGATCTGATCCTGCTACCGCTAAATTTCCACCAGGCGTAAAACCATTTTGTACATCCACCACAATCAATGCCATATTCTTCTGCATTATTCTCTGTCCTTTTTGTTCTGCGCTCGAAGGCCAAGCTTAGCTTAATTTATAAAACAGTATTCACCCTCGCGGGTCAAAATTAAATGACCGCAGCCTTGAGTGCAATGGGTATTGTGGCAAATTGAAGCGAAGATAGAATATAGAACAAAATACTGGACATTGATCTATAAGGTTAAAAGGACATGTCATCGCTGTTTAGAGAAATTGTGTAAGCGTTAAAAGTGCTTCAATCCTGAACTTTATATCCAGATATTCAGTTTAATTGACTTCTAAGCCTCAATTGAAATGAAGAATCTCCTTTCATTAAATACTTCAATCAACGGCAATAGGTTATGCAAAACGCTCTTTTCAGATGCAAAATGAAAAGCATTTCTTTGTCTACCATTTGAACAAGCTGTATTTTTGTAGCGAAAGATAAAGTTTTTATACACTTTGACTAAAGCATATTGTTCTTCATGTTGTGTTCGTTCATAATTTGCATAAGCATTATTCAATGCATCAGCGCTTTGAAAATGCTATAAATTAAAATACGCACCCATCCAATCTTATGTTTTTCTGGCCTAACTGGATGGACAAATAGGATATTTTTTTAAAATGACTCAGCAAGCACAGACCATCCAAGGCTCAATTGTCGCAATCGTCACCCCTATGTTTGAAGATGGCAGCGTAGATTGGAAGGGTCTAGAGAAGCTCGTTGAGTGGCACATCGCACAAGGCACAAATAGCATTGTTGCTGTCGGTACAACGGGTGAAGCGTCTACTCTAAGCATGAAAGAGCATACACAAGTGATTAAAGAAATCATTCGTGTCGCAAACAAACGCATCCCTATTATTGCGGGTACTGGCGCGAATTCAACGCGTGAAGCCATCGAGTTGACTAAAGAAGCCAAAGAACTCGGTGCAGATGCTGCTCTTCTGGTTACCCCTTATTATAATAAACCGACCCAAGAAGGCTTATATCAGCACTATAAAGCTATTGCTGAAGCTGTTGATCTTCCTCAAATTCTGTATAACGTACCTGGTCGTACGGGTGTCGATATGGCGAATGAAACAGTTATTCGTTTGGCCGATATTCCTCAAATTGTGGGCATCAAAGATGCCACAGGTGATGTCCCGCGTGGTCAAGCAC
The DNA here is from genome assembly GCF_058599305.1 of Acinetobacter sp. CAU_H_S139_7. Classification (NCBI taxonomy): domain Bacteria; kingdom Pseudomonadati; phylum Pseudomonadota; class Gammaproteobacteria; order Moraxellales; family Moraxellaceae; genus Acinetobacter; species Acinetobacter sp. CAU_H_S139_7. The sequence goes on along the minus strand of NZ_CM178651.1, from coordinate 80,024 downwards.
TGCTCGAAGGCCTTGCTGGCAAAGCGATGACCGTCTATTCAGGTGATGATGCAACGGCTTATCAACTGATTCTGTCGGGAGCAAAAGGCAATATTTCTGTGACTGCAAACGTTGCACCAAAAGAAATGAGCGATGTTTGCGCGGCAGCACTGGCAGGCGAAGCTGAAAAAGCTGAAAACCTAAATACCCAAGTTGCAAATTTACACGAAATTCTATTTTGCGAATCAAACCCAATTCCTGTGAAATGGGCACTTCATGAAATGGAGTTAATCGAAACGGGTATTCGTTTACCATTAACACCACTTGCAGAACAATATCGCACACCGCTCCGTGAAGCACTCACAACGGCGGGTGTCATTAAATAAAGAGCACATCAATATGCAATTACGTTTAGGTCTTACTCTCGCACTTTCAGTTGTCAGTTTAGCGGGTTGTAGTTCCCTTGCAGTCAATAACGGTAGTTTGGACTATAAAGAAACAGCAACCTTAGAACCTCTTAAGTACCCTGAAGGCTCTATGGTTCGACCTGCAACGCCGTTGTATCCAGCTCCAACGGTTGAAGCACTCGCTCTTGAACATGCACCTGTACTTGAAAACAAGCGCGGAAACCGTTTTGCAATGCCGCGCCCTCAAGCTGCTCAAGTCATGTCGAATGCAGAATCAACGGAAACAGTTGATACAGCTGTGAGTCGCCCTCAATTGATTATTGACGGAAATAAGAATCCGCTGCTCAAAATTGAGGGAAATTCTGCTACAATTTGGCAATATACGCTTGCCACCCTCAGCAGCCTCAACCATCAAATTGTTGGTCAAAGCAAAAATGGTTATGAAGCAACCATTAAAATCGATCAACAGGTCTATGTGTTAAGACTAACCGCGGTCGGCAGCAGCAACAACCTCGCTGTGTTCAATGCCGATAACAGTTTTGCAGCGCCTGAAAAAGCCACAGAATTGTTAACCCAGATTTACCAAAATTGGCCAGCCTAGTCGTACTAGGCATTTTTTTTTGAAAAAGGTTCCCTCATGTTAAAACAAACCTTGCTCTATACTGGTAAAGCGAAATCTGTCTATGAAACAGACAGTGCAGACCACCTGATTTTAGTCTTTCGTGATGATGCTTCGGCATTCAATGGTGAAAAGATCGAACAACTAGATCGTAAAGGTAAGGTGAACAACCGTTTTAACGCCTTTATCATGGATAAATTGGCTGCGGCTGGCATTGAGACTCACTTTGAAAAACTTCTTTCTCCAACAGAAGTTCTAGTGAAAAAACTCAGCATGATCCCTGTTGAATGTGTAATTCGTAATTATGCAGCAGGTTCTTTATGCCGTCGCTTAGGTGTAGAAGAAGGCAAGGAATTAACACCGCCGACTTTTGAATTATTCTTCAAAGATGATGCGCTTGGTGACCCAATGGTCAATGAGTCTCAAGCGATTGCTTTAGGTTGGGCAACTGCTGAGCAACTTGAGCAAATGAAAGTCCTCACTTACCAAGTGAACGAAGTTCTTAAAAACTTATTTGACCAAGGTGGCATGCTACTTGTGGACTTCAAACTTGAGTTTGGTGTATTCCACGACCGTATCGTTCTTGGTGATGAGTTCTCTCCAGACGGTTGTCGTCTATGGGACAAAGAAACCAAGAAAAAACTCGACAAAGACCGTTTCCGTCAAGGTTTAGGCGGTGTGGTTGAAGCTTATGAAGAAGTTGCTACACGTTTAGGTATCGACCTTTCTGATATCTAATCAGTTACAGATTCAAGAAAACCGAGCTTAAACGCTCGGTTTTTTTGTTTTTCAGCTCCATAGCTATTACAGTACTTCAGTTTATTTGTGAGCTATTCAACACTGAAAAATAGTCTTGTAAAACACTGAGCCACTGTTAAAAAATCAACAATCCTGTACGTCATAGCGCACAAGACTTCAGGTATATTTCAGCTATGTCTCAACTTCATTTTTTAATATGATAAAAACATATGAACAGGATGTTCTCAGATAAAAATTATTCTAACCGAAAAAATACCCTCATTTCCTCATCTCTCATAGCGACAAGATCCATCGATCCCCTAAGAGCAGAAAGCTGGTATAGATGTTGCTTTTATTCAAAAGTACTCAGTAGGGTAAGTTCTATCTTCGTCTTATTTCTTAGATTTGATTTTTACGGATGGCTATATTTAAAATGAAAAACTGGCAAAAAAAATTACTACTTTCCACTACATTCGTAGCCGTAGCACTAAGCAGTACTGTGCAAGCAAAAGAATGGAAAACCATTCGTTTTGGCACAGAATCTGCGTATGCGCCTTTTGAATATAAAACACCAGACAATAAGTTGGTCGGTTTTGACATCGACTTGGGCAATGCCATTTGTGCCAAATTAAAAGCCAAATGCGTGTGGGTAGAAAACTCCTTTGATGGAATGATTCCTGCGCTCAAAGCGAAGAAATTCGACGGCATTCTGTCTTCAATGACAGTTACTACAGATCGCGCAAAACAAATCGCGTTTAGTAAGAAAATTTACAACACGCCTACCCGCATGGTCGCGAAGAAAGGCTCTCCTTTACTCCCTACGCCTGCATCCCTAAAAGGCAAACGTGTGGGTGTACAACAAGGTACGATTCAAGAAGGCTATGCAAAAGCCTATTGGGCGCCTAAAGGTGTCAATGTAGTTCCTTATCCAAACCAAGACGTGCTTTACCAAGACATGGTTTCTGGGCGTCTAGATGCAACTTTACAAGATGCGATTATGGTCGATGCTGGTTTCCTAAAATCGGCCAAAGGCAAAGGCTTTGCTTTTGCAGGCAATAATGTGGTCGATGCCAAAACACTCGGTGTAGGCGCTGCAATCGGCTTACGTAAAGAAGATGCCGATCTGAAAAAGAATATTGATAAAGCATTAGCTGAAATTATTGCCGACGGCACCTATAAGAAACTCGAGAAAAAATACTTCTCCTTCAGCATTTATTAATTTATAGGGTGTCGGTTCAACACCGACACTTTTTATATACTGCTGATTTATAAAATTTTATATTTTTACTCGGAGAAACTGAGTATGTTTCTGTCTGGCTATGGTCCCGTATTACTCAGTGGCACTTGGATGACCATACAGCTTGCTTTGTTATCACTGGTACTTTCGATCATTATTGGATTGTTTGGGGCAAGTGCCAAACTCTCTCGTATTCAAATCTTACGTCATGTTGCAACCCTCTATACCACGCTCATTCGTAGTGTTCCTGATCTGGTGATCATGTTGTTGTTGTTCTATAGCCTGCAACTTGGACTGAACTCCATTACCGAATCGATCCATATGGAGCAAATTGACATCAATCCCTTTGTGGCAGGGGTGATTACTTTAGCCTTTATTTATGGGGCCTATTTTACGGAAACCTTCCGTGGCGCATTTCAAGCCGTCCCCAAAGGTCAACTTGAAGCTGCATATGCCTATGGCATGACCCCATTTCAAGTCTTCAGGCGTGTCCTCTTTCCACAAATGATGCGTTTTGCCTTACCGGGGATTGGCAATAACTGGCAAGTCCTCATCAAAGCCACTGCCTTGGTGTCCTTAATTGGTTTGACCGACATCGTCAAAATTACCCAAGATGCAGGTCGAAGCAGCATGCAAGTGTTCTATTTCAGTATTGTTGCAGCCATCATTTATCTGGCCATCACCACCCTTTCGAATTTGATTCTCATGTGGCTGGAACGTCGTTATTCTGCTGGTGTGAAAAAGGGACAACTATGATTGAAATTATTCAACAATACTGGCAGTCCTATCTGTGGACCGATGGTTTTCAAATGACTGGGGTCGCCATGACCGCGTGGCTACTGGTCTTATCGATTGCGATTGGTTTTGTTCTGGCTGTGCCTTTGTCAATTGCTCGAGTTTCTGAGCATGCTTTTGTACGTGGACCTGTTTGGTTTTTTACTTATATTTTCCGTGGTACCCCCTTATATGTGCAGCTACTGATTATTTATACCGGAATTTATAGCCTTGAATTTGTGCATGCCCATGAACGGCTCGATGAGTTTTTTAGAGAAGGGCTTAATTGCACCATTTTAGCGTTTGCACTCAATACAGCAGCTTATACCACTGAAATTTTTGCAGGGGCGATACGTTCGATTCCCTACGGCGAAATTGAGGCAGCAAAAGCCTTTGGAATGTCGCCTTGGAAACGCTATACCCGTATTATTATTCCGTCGATGCTACGCCGAGCATTGCCGTTTTATGGTAATGAAGTCATTTTGATGCTGCATGCAACCACCATTGCCTTCACTGCAACCGTGCCTGATATTCTCAAAATTGCACGAGATGTCAATGCTGCCACTTATGCCACGTTTGATGCCTTTGGCATTGCCGCTGTGCTGTATGCCTGTCTGGCATTTATCCTCATTTGGATCTTTCGTAAATTGGAACAACGCTGGTTGGCGTTTTTAAAACCATCGAATCATTAGGAGAAACAATGGAAAATTCAGCAAAACTGGTGATTCGAGACCTTTGTAAAAGTTTTGGCGATCATGAAGTCTTAAAAGGGGTTTCACTTGAGGCACGCGCAGGTGATGTGATTAGTATTATTGGTTCCTCAGGTTCAGGTAAAAGTACCTTTCTTCGTTGCATCAATTTTCTAGAACAACCGAGCCAAGGCAGCATTCAGCTCAATGGTGAACAGTTAGAGACTACTTTAGATAAAAATGGCGATCTCAAAGCGACAAATCCCAAACAACTGCAAAAAATGCGCACCCAACTGATGATGGTCTTTCAACATTTCAATTTATGGTCGCATATGACGGTATTAGAAAATATTATTGAAGGACCCATTCATGTCTTGGGGCTAAAGCGGAGTGAGGCGGAAGAGCGTGCACGAAAATACTTAAGAAAAGTTGGGCTTGCTGAAAGTGTCGAAAAGAAATATCCGTCTTTTTTGTCAGGAGGACAACAACAGCGTGTTGCAATTGCCCGTGCCTTAGCAATGGAGCCGGAAGTGATGTTGTTTGATGAGCCGACCAGTGCTCTAGACCCTGAACTGGTGGGTGAGGTATTGAAAGTGATGCAAAGTTTAGCTGAAGAAGGCCGAACCATGATTGTGGTCACCCATGAAATGGGCTTCGCACGCCATGTATCCAATCATGTCATTTTCTTAGATCAAGGCAAAATTGAAGAACAAGGTGATCCAAAAGAAGTTTTGATTCACCCCAAAAGTGAACGCCTGCAACAGTTTTTAGAGGGTAACTTTAAATAATTGAATAGTCTTCAAGAGCTTGATGCAGCAATGATTCAACATTCAATACTTAGTTGAAAAGATAAAGCGCCTTGTTTGATCTGATCCCACGAAACTATATGCACTCAGATAAAAACCGAGCCATTTCGCTCGGTTTTTTACCTTTCCACCTAAGCTTTTATAGATTGGTTTATCGATTTTTAGTGGTATCCATCACCAAAAAACTGGTGATCGAGCTAATGGATGGAATCGTTCCTAAAACATCAGTATGAAACTTTTTATAAGACTTAATGTCAGCCACTTCAACCCTGAGCAAATACTCGACCGAGCCTGTAATGGTATGACACTCAGTAACTTCATCCGTTGCAGTGATCACATCCTCAAACTGACTCAAGCTTTCTTTTGAGTGACAAGACAGCCCGATGGTCACATAAACCGTTAAACCAACACCCAAAAGCGAACGGTCAATCACCGCTTTATAGCCTCGGATCACACCAATTCTTTCTAACTCTTGCACGCGTCGTAAGCAGGCCGAGGGTGACAAACCCACGCGTTCTGCCAGTTTAATATTGGTTAAATGTGCATCGCGCTCAAGCTCACACAATATTTTTCGGTCTAATCGATCTAATTCAATCATTTGTTGCATGAAACTCAGTATTAACGATCAATATACAACCAAATTGTGATAGATCAACAATAAAATGATACATATTTGATTACTCCATCCCCTTTATGAACGCTTCACTGTTTGTCTCTTATCTGCTGTTCTGTGTCGTAATGACCTGCACGCCTGGACCCAATAATGCACTGGTCATGCTGTCTGGTGCACGATTTGGCATCAGTAAAACCCTACCTCTGGTTTTAGGCATTGCCTTTGGTGTGGCCGTGCAACTCTTCGCCATCGGCATCGGGTTAAATCAGGTGTTTCTGGCCCTGCCCAAGCTCCAATTTATTTTAAGTTTGATCGGCACTGCTTATATGCTGTGGCTCGCATGGAAAATTGCGTCCAGTGGGCCACTCAACATCGAATTAGAACAAAAACCATCGATGGGTTTTCTACAAGGGGCTCTTTTTCAGTGGGTCAATCCCAAAGCGTGGATCATCTCCATCAGTACCATTGCCACTTATTTTGCTTTAAACCCTCATGCCAGCGATATTCTTTATGCGGCCCTGATTTTAATGGTAGTTTCCATTCCATGTGTCGGGGTTTGGGCAGTCGGTGGTCTTTTCTTACGCCAATATCTGATGAAACCGCGCTTTGCCTTGAGCTTTAACATCACGATGGCAATCGCTTTATTAGCCGCTGTGTTACCTGCGGCATTAAAATTGATGAATACGCACATCGGAACATAAAAACGCTACAGTGCTTAAAGAAAAAACTGCTCAATGAATGTGACTAAATCCTATGCCCCAAAAGCAAAAAGCCTGATTTGTGAATCAGGCTTTTTTACTACTGCTGCTGTTGCTGTTCTTGTTGCCAACGGCGCTGCTGTAAACGCTCACCCTCAACCTCACGCTTATTACGTGCCGACTCATACAGTTTGGTTCCTTTGAGCTCAGGGGGTAAATATTCTTGCATCACAAAATGCTCTGGATAGTTGTGCGGATACAAGTAGTCGACGCCATAGCCCTGCTCTTTCATCAACTTGGTCGGTGCATTTCTTAAATGCAGCGGCACAGGTAAATTCGCTGTTTTCTCAGCCAAATCTAAAGCTTTGTTGATCGCAAGATAAGTACTGTTACTTTTGGCACTGGTCGCCAAATACACCGCACACTGCCCAAGAATAATTCGACACTCTGGCATGCCCACCGCTTGAACAGAACGGAAGCATTCTCCAGCAAGCAGCAGTGCATTGGGGTTTGAGTTACCAATATCCTCAGAGGCTGCAATCAACATTCGACGGGCAATAAAAACGGGATCTTCACCACCTTTGAGCATGCGTGCCATCCAATATAACGTGGCATCAGGATCACTCCCTCGAATTGACTTAATAAAAGCTGACACTAAATCATAGTGCTGCTCACCCGATTTGTCATAACGGGCGATATTTTGCTGTGCAACTTTGACCACCATTGCATTGGTCACGATATTTTCAACGTCAGGCTCGAAGGTGCCCGCAATCAGTTCAATTAAATTCAAGGCTTTGCGCGCGTCACCTGCGGCAAACTGCACCAGTGCTTCAAATTCTTCAATTTGAATATAACGCTCTTTTAAAAACGGATCGTTCTTAATCGCTTGCAGTAATAAAGTTTGAATCGCATCGGCATCGAGCGCATTTAAGGTATAGACCTGACAACGCGACAACAATGCACTATTGACTTCAAAAGAAGGATTTTCAGTGGTGGCACCAATGAGGGTAATTTTGCCTTTCTCCACAGCATTCAGTAAAGCATCTTGCTGCGATTTGTTAAAACGATGAATTTCGTCAATAAACACCACAGGTGGCATTAAATCTCCGCCATCAGCAATGATCTCACGGAGCTCTTTAACCCCCGTATTGAGTGCAGATAGACTGACAAAAGGTCGATCAATCGCTTGCGCCAACAGTAAAGCAATGGTGGTTTTCCCCACGCCTGGCGGCCCCCAAAAAATGATCGATGGCAAATGCCCTTGATCGATCATTTGGCGGAGCGGTGCCTGCTCACCCAATAAGTGATCCTGCCCAATAATTTCAGATAAATCACGCGGGCGTAAACGTTCAGGCAGTGGAATATTGCTATCGGACATAGGGCTAGGACTTATCATGCGTTCATCGAATGCTTATGTTATGGCAAATTCAGGCGAATGACACAAACTTTTCATGCAATTTGATTGTGCTTTTATCGACTAGCGAACCCAACGCACAATATAGTCTTCGATGTCATCATCCTGAATCTCTTCTTCAGAAATACAGCGTCCTGCCGCAGACTTTTTCGCTTTCAGAATACTTTGACGTGAGCCCGTGTTCAGATAGTGCCATCTGGGCAAATTTTTACCTTCATGCAGACGACGGTAAGCACAGCTCGGTGGTAACCAATGAATCGTGTCTAAAAGTTCGGGCGTGAGCTGGATACAATCGGGCACATGCTGCTTGCGGTTCGGATAATCCCGACAACTGGCCGTTTGACAGTCCAACAGTTTACAGGCCACTTTGGTATAGGCGACTTCTTGGCTTTCTTCATCTTCAAGTTTCACCAGACAGCATAGACCACAACCATCACACAACGCTTCCCACTCTGCTGAACGTAGCTCAGTGAGCGCATAATGCTTCCAAAACTCTGGTCTTAATTCGTTGGACATAACCACTGCCAATAAAACTGAATGCACTATTATAACCTATAGTCACATGGCTTTCAGAGCTATCTAAAGTGTCAATATTTACATCATATTCATAAACTTAAAATACAAATAGAACACTTTTTAAACAAAAGCAACACAGTGTGTCCGAACCTTCTTTCTATACTAATAGAGTAATAAATAAGAACATGTATGGAGAAAAATTATGTTTCGTTGGGCGATTATCTTCGCAGTGATTGCACTGATTGCAAGTTTACTTGGTTTTGGCGGCGTAGCAGGTTTATCCAAAGACTTTGCGATTATTTTATTAGTGATTGCTGTGATTCTTGCGATTGTCGGATTTTTATCCCGTGGCAAAGTCTAAAGCACATTACGCTTAATCACTAAAAAAAGAAGGATTCAGATCCTTCTTTTTTTATATGTGCCTTTAAAAATAATTTCTCACATTTCTCATCTAGATCGGAATATTTTTCAAATCCTTGTAAAAGTTTTTATGCTTTAATCAGAACAGATCATCTATCAGGATTTGAGCATGACAATCAGTATTCAAACTCGAGAAATTCAATATAACGCAGCCGATGGACAACGCTTAGTCGGTTATTTTGCAGCACCAAGCTCTCAAACACCGCATGCAGGTATCATCGTTGCACCCGAATGGTGGGGCCGAAATGAATATACTGAACAACGTGCTCGCGAACTGGCTGAACACGGTTATGCCGCACTAGCGATTGATATGTACGGCGACAAAAATGTCACCACAGATGCGAAACAAGCCTATGAATGGATGATGCAAACTTTTGCCGATGCAGACACCATCGTCAACCGTGCGCAAGCAGGTTTAGATACGCTTGCTGCCCAGCCTGAAGTGAATCCCACTCAACTGGCGGCGATTGGTTTTTGTTATGGCGGTAAAGTGGTTTTAGACTTAGCTCGCTCAGGTGCACCGCTTAAAGCAGTGGCGACTTTCCACGCCACATTGGCACCGAAAACCCCCGCGGTCGAAGGTCAAATTCAGGGTGAGATTTTAGTTTTACATGGTGAGTTAGACAGCATGGTCACTTTGGATGATGTTGCCAGCTTCCGTGAAGAAATGCATGCGGCAAAAGTGGACCATGAAGTGATCATTTTTGAAGATGCGAAGCACGGTTTTAGCAACCCATTGGCCGATGAGCGTGCCAAAGCCAATGGCGTAGACTTGGGCTATAACCCAGAAGCAGAAAGACAAGGGCTAGATGCAATGTATGACTTGCTAGAACGCAATCTCAGTGCTTAACTAGAGCTGAGAATTCAAATATTTGATTTTTCAGATCCAACAGGATACATAATTAGATTTTAGAGGAGATAACAATGACTGAGACCCACTGCCAATATTGTAATTTTGATGAATATGACGTGCTTGATAAAAATGACTTTGGGGTAATTTTGCCCGAACCCAATGCATTGTCTAAAGGTCACTGTGTCATTATCCCTCTACGTCATGTGAGCTCATTTTTTGACATTACCGACAAAGAACGTAAAAGTTTAATGTCTTTGCTAGAACTGGCACGTAATGAACTCCAATTGCGTCATCAACCTTCAGGCTTTCATATTGGTTTTAATGACGGTGAAATATTTGGGAATGTGTCTGAACACTTACATATTCACATTATTCCACGCTACAAAGACCAAGAGCTAAAACTCGATGCACGTTGGGGCATGACGAAAGACTAAGTTTTTATGGTTTTAAATGGCGCGTAAGCGCCATTTTTTACGTGCAAAAAATCAGGCTCAGAAAAGACATTCAGTTATACTAAGCCGAATTTTTTGCTTGTGCCTCAGATGTCTCCTTTCTCTTTTTCAGATGCGTTACTGACTTGGTTCGATGTTCATGGTCGACATGATCTGCCATGGCAAGTGGCCGATGATCCCTACAAAGTCTGGGTGTCTGAAATTATGCTGCAACAGACCCAAGTCAAAACAGTGCTGCAATACTTCGAGCGTTTTATCGAACGCTTCCCAACGGTTGGAGCTTTAGGGACAGCATCATGGGATGAGGTCGCACCCTACTGGGCAGGCCTAGGCTACTATGCCCGTGCACGTAATCTGCATAAAGCCGCAGGGGTTGTGGCACGTCAGGGACACTTTCCTCAAACTTTAGAGGACTGGATTGAACTGCCAGGCATTGGTCCATCAACCGCAGGTGCGCTGATGTCTTTGGGTTTACGTCAGTACGGCGTCATTATGGATGGCAATGTAAAACGCGTGCTCGCGCGTTTTTTTGCCATTGAGGATGATCTAAGCAAACCTGTGCATGAACGCAGCATGTGGCAACTGGCCTCTGAACTCTGTCCAACTGAACGTAACCACGACTATACCCAAGCCATCATGGATTTGGGGGCAACCGTCTGTACCCCTAAAAAACCACTGTGTTTATACTGCCCAATGCAGCAACACTGTAAGGCCCATGCACAAGGGCTAGAAACTGAACTGCCTTTTAAAAAACCCAAGAAAGCTGTGCCTGTGAAGTCAGCCCAAGTTTTGGTGCTGCGTCATCACAATCAATGGCTGTGGCAACAGCGTCCCAATAGTGGACTGTGGGGCGGTTTATGGTGTTTACCTATTTTTGAAAATCGTGATGAACTCACGCAACTTCGCCAAAGTCTAGGACTGAAACAAGTCTCGCAACGCGCTGACATTTCGCATAGTTTCACCCATTTCACTTGGCAACTGGAAGCGCTTTGCTTTGAAGTCGATGCCGATCAACTCGAACATTTAAGTATAGAATTGGCCAGCACATGGCTAGACATACAAAACGTCACAGAAATGGGTATCCCAACTGCGATGAAAAAATTGATCTCGGCAATTCAACTGTGACATAGTTGGGTAATCCATTGGGTTCACCCTGACACTTTAAAATTAGATCACTGAAATAATAAAGGATTGTTCGTGCGTAATTGTTTGCCCCGCCTTTCTGCGCTTGCCAGTTTAAGTTTTGTGATTCTGTTACTCGCAGCTTGCCGTACCACGCCGCCTGCACCAAGTGGAAGCCAGTTACCGGCCTCACAAGTCCAACAGCTGAAAAACATGCGTTTAGCTCAGCAGCTGCCTGTACCCGTTCAAGGCATTAAACGTCATGGGCTCACAGATACTTGGGGAGCGTCCCGCAGTAGCGGACGGACGCATGAAGGCATCGACATTCTGGCTCCACGTGGAACAAAAGTTTTTTCTGCCACAGAAGGGCTCGTCGCAGACTTACGCAATAACAATTTGGGTGGTAAAGTGGTTTGGATTATGGGGCCAGCAGGCACTTGGCATTACTACGCTCATCTTGATGACCATAAACGTGGCTTAAGTGTCGGCGACTATGTCAAAAAAGGCGACCTGATTGGCTATGTCGGTAATACAGGCAATGCACGGCACACAGCCCCACATTTGCATTATGGACTTTATTTACAAGGTAAAGGCCGTGGTGCAGTAAATCCCTATCCTTATTTACGTTAACTTTAGGAATTTTTCATGTCAGAAGCGTTGATCAACCGTCTGGTCGAATTTGCTGAATCAGGCAATCAACAAAAAATCATCTTGGCTGGACAAAACCACCAAGGTTGGATCATGGAAATTACCGAAGATGCGCTTTTAATCAGTACTGGATTTGCTGAAAAAACAGGAAAAGATGTTTGGATTAACTTTTCCGACCTCGAACACGCCCAATTGTTTTATTGGGACAATCAACACGACCAATGGGCACCTTTTACCCTATAAAAAGATCAGGAGCATGTTCATGACCACTCAACGCTGCGGATGGTGCTCCTCAGACCCACTTTATATCGACTACCATGATCATGAGTGGGGTAAACCACTACATGATGAAAAGCAATTATTTGCAATGCTCTGCCTCGAAGGTCAACAAGCGGGGCTGTCATGGATTACTGTCCTGAAAAAGCGTGAACATTATCATCGCCAGTTTTTTCAATATTCTATTGAACAAATTGCGGCTCTAAGTGATACAGACTTAGCCGAAAAAGTCCAAGATATCGGCTTAATTCGCCATATCGGGAAGCTGACCGCCATTCGTGACAATGCGCTTGCATGGCAAGCCCTAAGGCAACAAGGCATCAACCCCGTTGAGTGGCTCTGGAACTTTGTCGAGCAACACGCCATCAACAATGATGTCCCTGACTACCGTACAGCGCCTGCACAGACACCTCAAAGCCAAAATATGTCGAAAACCCTAAAAAAACAGGGCTTTAAATTTGTCGGCCCCACCACCTGCTATGCCTTTATGCAAGCGGTCGGTATGGTCAATGATCATGAAAACAGCTGTCATTTTAAATAAAAGTACATAAAAAACAGGAAAATAAGGATATAGACTATGACGGATAACACCATTCGTGCCTATGCGGCAATGCAAGCAGGTGCAGCACTACAACCCTATCAATTCGATGCGGGTGAACTGCAACCACATCAGGTCGAAGTCCAAGTCGAATATTGTGGATTGTGCCATTCCGATGTTTCAGTCATTAACAATGAATGGAACTCTTCGGTCTATCCCGTTGTCGCGGGTCATGAAATTATTGGCACCATCAGTCGCTTAGGCTCCGAAGCCAAAGGGCTTAAACTTGGACAGCGCGTCGGTATTGGTTGGACGGCAGAAAGCTGCCAACACTGTGACCCCTGTGTGTCGGGCCAACAAGTGCTCTGTACAGGTGGGTCGACAGCAACCATCGTCGGTCATGCAGGTGGCTTTGCCGATAAAGTTCGCGCAGGTTGGCAGTGGATTATTCCTTTACCAGAAGAACTGGATCCTGAGTCTGCGGGTCCTTTATTGTGTGGCGGTATTACCGTTTTTGATCCGATTTTAAAACACCAAATTCAAGCCATTCACCATGTCGGGGTAATTGGGATTGGTGGTCTAGGACATATGGCTATTAAGTTACTTCGAGGATGGGGCTGTGAAATTACGGCGTTTACCTCGAACCTCGACAAAACGGAAGAACTCAAGGCCATGGGTGCAGATCATGTGGTGAATAGCCGTGATGTGGATGCGCTTAAAACCCAGCGAGGCAAATTCGATCTATTGCTCAGTACGGTGAATGTCACGCTCAATTGGCCTGCCTATATTAGTACACTGGCACCGAATGGCACGATCCATTTGCTAGGCTTGCCTCTAGAGCCCATCAAGTTAAATGCAGGTAGTCTGATTGGTGGAGCAAAGTCTATCACGGGTTCACCCACTGGCTCACCTGCGGCATTACGTCAGCTACTCAAATTCGCTGCACGTAAAAACATTGCGCCACAAATTGAACTGTATCCTATGTCACAGTTGAATGAAGCACTGGAACGGTTACATTCTGGAAAAGCCCGTTATCGTATCGTCCTCAAAGCCGATTTTTAATCCATAAGCGCCTCAAAAGAGGCGCTTTTTATACCGCTTGTTTGACCAACGTCGAACTGCTGAGTTGCGCTTTCACCCAATCGGCCAACAAAGTGACCGCTGCGCGAATATCTGTTGAAATTTCATGACCAGCATTGAGGCGGATACAGTTTTTATAACGCTGCCCTTCACCAAAGACTTCGCCTGGCACAATATTAATACCGTGCTGCTGAGCAAAATAGTACATATCTAAACCGTCAATACACTCTGGCAACTGTAACCACAGTGCATAACCACCAAAGGGTTGATTGATACGTAACTCAACTCCGTTAAAGGCATGCTGAATCATGTGTCGGTATTGCTCAACTTGCTGTTTCAAAATCGGCTTTAACTGCTGTAAATGCTCCCGATAAGCACGACTATAAATGAGATCGGCCAGTGCCAACTGCAAGGGTGTATTCACTGTAATATTTTGCATCAATAACGTAGCCTTCAAATGCGCTAAGCGCTGCGGAATACAAAACCAACCTACCCGATACGCAGTTGAAAGTGACTTGGAAACCGAACCACAGAAAATCACATAACCCTGCTGATCCCAATACTTAATCGGCAGCGGACGACTCGAGCTGAAACTACATTCACCATAAATATCATCTTCAATCACATAGCACTGATAGCGTGCCGCCAGTTGTGCAATTTTTTCTTTTTCTGCATTGCTTAAGCAAAACCCCAATGGATTTTGATAATTGGCCGTGAGTAAGCACGCTTTTGCGCCTGAACTTTGCATGACCTGCTCTAAACGTTCAAGATCAAAGCCTTGGGTATCGGCTGGAATTTCAATAATTTTTCGCTTTAACCCCGCCAGCATTTGCAACTGGCCATTAAAATTTGGGGTCGGCACAATCACGCTGTCGCCTTCCTTGCTGAGGTGTTGGATCATCACCGACAACGCAGGCATACAGCCATTGCTGATGTAGATATCATCCTGCGAAATATAAAAGCCATCTTCAGCCCAATGCTCAGACAAAGCCTGCCGTAAGCGAATATGACCCTGCTTATCGCTATATAAAAAATCTTCAGGTTGACTGTGTTTTAAAGCACGTTGAATGGAGCGGCGGAGCGCCTCTACAGGCACATGTTTTGGAGAAAGCTGAATCGCTCCCAAATGGATGAGACGGCTATTAATGGAAGACTGTTGAATTTCTAGCTGTAGCTCTAAATTAGAAATATCACGAGCTTGAGACTGAAAATCAGGATGCTGCGGTACAGGAATAGATGAGCTGGTATTTTTTTGATAACTGACAAAATAGCCCGACTTATTTTTCACATGAATATACCCCTGCGACTCGAGTAGCTCATAACAGCTCTTGGCCGTATTCAAGCTGACCTTTTGTAAGTTAGCAAACTGGCGTAACGACAGCAACTTTTGCCCTGCGGGTAATTCAGCATTTTGAATTTTTTCAAGCAACTGTGCAGCTAAGCTTTGATACTGAAATGCCATTCATCTGTACCTGTTTTTTAAAATTTTATGTATCTGTATCCATTATGCCAACAGAATTATGCTTCTGTCATTCGTTCACAACCATAAATAGGCACTTTTATGAAAAAAATAATCATATCTCTCTTTTGCTTATTGAGCTTATCGGCTTGCCAACCGCCACATGTTTCACAGCAGGTACAACAGCAGCATTTTATTTGTAAAGCACTGATTGAAGGGTTTCTGAAAACGCAAAATTTAACTGATTATCAGTTTTTAAGTTTAGCGCCGAGCTTGACTGAAACCTCGACCCAACGAACTTATCAATATCAGTTAAACAATGAACGTCAAATGCAGATGAACTTGCCCCGCCAGAAAAATTTACAGTTTCAATGTGACCAAAGCAGTGCTGAAAACTTCAAGATCTCGCTCGCTGGTGAAGGAGATGCCATGCTCAGTTTAATCCAGTTAGACCTGCCTAAGGCTTCAACCTTAGAGCTGCTGAGCGCTTATCAACAGCCTTAATTTTTAAAACATAAAAAGCCTGCATTGCAGGCTTCTTCGTCTTCAAAATTAACGTAAGGCAGTCGGTAAGTGGGCAGGTGTCCCCTCTTGTTCCAGCAATTGATTTTTCATTTTTTGCAGCATTTGATAGGGTTGTTGTTGGACAAACATATTCACAAACTTCAGTGGTATCGATCCCTCAGGGTTGGCATAGCCCGAGGTCGAAACCTTGACTTTATTTGGTCCCAGTTTCTGAAAGGTCCAATCGCCCTCATAATGATTTAGACGCACATAATCTGGATTTTTAAGGATGTTTTTATCAATCGCTTTATTTTTAATGCTAATAATGCCCTGACTGTCCTTGGTCATTTTCCCCTGCACCACCAAGTCGCGATCTTTTAAAGGAAAAGGAAAATCCAGCACCATATACAGCTGAAACTCGCCTTTTTTATCATCGCGCGACAAGACTTTCACACTGCCCATATACGGCACCCATTTCACCGCATGGTCAACATCTAAGATCAATGACACTGCTTTTTCAATCGGTACATCAAACGTGGTTTCAGCCTTATATAAAAAGACCGGATTTTGCGCATTTTGATAGGTCCAAACTTTAATATTATTTTTATGAATACTGAGTTTGGCTTGATCCATAGGTTTGGCCTGTGCTGTCGTCATCACGACAACAACACAAGCCATATACATGACTTTTTTCATTCTATTCTTCGTCTTATTTTAGTTTTTTATCTTGTTTTTATGGCGAATGAAGCAGGTTTTTAAACTTGAATGTCGTTAAAACCCAGTACATCTTTCATGTCATATTTACGTGCTTCACGTCCTACCACCCAATCCGCAGCACGTACCGCACCCGAAGCAAAGTTCATACGGTTAGTCGCTTTATGGGTAATTTCAACACGCTCACCATCAGCAATAAACATAGCTGTATGTTCACCGACAATATCGCCGCCACGAATGGTTTGGAAACCAATACTTTGACGCTCACGGGGTCCTGTATGACCTTCACGGCAATACACTGCATCGGTTTTCAAGTCACGACCTAAAGCACCCGCAATCGCCTCACCCATCATCAACGCTGTGCCTGATGGTGCATCGACTTTATGACGGTGATGCGCTTCAATCACTTCAATATCCACTGTGTCGCCAAAGACTTTAGACGCCATTTCCAACAGTTTAATCGAAACGTTGACCCCCACAGAATAGTTGGCTGCATAGACCACAGGTATTTGAGTCGCAGAGTCATCCAAATAAGCTTTTTGTTCGTCATTCATACCCGTGGTCCCAATGACAATGGCCACCCCAGCTTCACGACAAATTTTTAAATGCTGAACGGTCGCTACTGGTGCAGTGAAATCAATGATCACATCACAATCTTTCACTACCGCTTCCAGACTACCCACCACCTTCACGCCTAGGCTGCCAATACCTGCAAGCTCACCTGCATCTGTACCAACCAGTGAGCTTTCAGGGCGTTCCACTGCCGCAGCCAGTTGATAGCCTGCTTCATGTACCGCTTGAATAAGGATGCGACCCATACGACCGCCGGCACCTAAGACACCAATGCGTGGAGCTGCTGACATAACATATTCCTAATCTAGCTTCAAAATTGCTCTTACTATAGCAAAACTGATTGCCCAGACTAAGGTTTGTTGGGCATTTTCATCGAAAAAATCGCTTTATTTTCAAACATGATTTCTCAAGCTTTTCACAAATTTGCAATCAATCTTACGCAGACTAGGTTCGCGTTTAAAAACAACTTTAAAATGAGGAAAATAGAATGAAAGCAAAGGTACTTTTTCTAGCGATGGCGTTTGGGGGCAGTTGGGCACAGGTTCAGGCTGAACCCGCTGTTCAAGTGGGAGACACGTTGGAAAGTTTGTCACAAGTCAAAATTAGCACCAGTACACATCCAAAGGCCAATACTGAACATCAAGCACCATCAGTTGCACCTGTTGAAGAAACTGTCTCTGTAGATCAGATTGATCAACCTGAGTTGCCAGCAGAAGCGCAATAACATAAAAAAAAAGCGGGAAAATATTCCCGCTCTTTTCAACACTGATTCAGACGTACCGTATTTAATTAATCAAACAGACGGTCAAAGAAAGACTTTTTCTTCGGTGATGATTTGTGATCATCTCCATCTAAAGTTTCTTGCAACTCTTTCAACAGTTCACGTTGACGTGCCGTCAAGTTGACTGGCGTTTCAATCACGATACGGCAGAGCAAATCACCCTGCATACTGGTGCGTACAGGTTTAACCCCTTTGCCACGTAAACGGAACATTTTACCCGTTTGTGTGCCTTCAGGAATTTTCAAACTCACACGACCTTCGAGTGTCGGGATTTCAATTTCTTTACCCAAAGCAGCATCAGCAATGCTCACAGGGACATCCATATACAGGTCTGCACCATCACGTTGGAAGATTTCGTGCTCACGCACCACCACTTCTACGTACAAGTCGCCTGACTGACCATCACGAATCGCTTCGCCTTTGCCCGTTAAACGAACGCGGTCACCGTTGTCAACGCCCGCAGGAATCGTCACTTCTAAGGTTTGTTGACGGTCTTTAACACCTGAACCATGACAGGTATTACATGGGTTCTTAATGATCTTACCCTGACCGCGACAGGTGCTACAGGTCTGCTGTACAGAGAAGAAACCTTGCTGCATGCGAACCTGACCTGCACCATGACAAGTTTTACAGGTTTCAACATCGTTCGGGTTTTTAGAGCCTTTACCATCACAAGTTTCACACGGCGCTGGTGCAGTAAAAGTAATGGTTTTTTTCACCCCTCTTACTGCTTCTTCCAACGTCAGTTCCATCACATAACGTAAGTCAGAACCACGACGTGCACGCTGTTGACCACGACCGCCGCCGCCGCCAAATGCACCACCGAAAATGTCACCGAATTGACTGAAAATGTCTTCTGCGCTGAAACCACCACCGAAGCCGCCTCCGCCGCCCATACCACCTTCAAAGGCTTGATGCCCCATACGGTCGTACATGCTACGCTTTTCGCTATCCGATAAAATTTCATAAGCTTCAGCCGCTTCTTTAAACTTCTCTTCAGCTTCAGCATTGTCAGGGTTGCGGTCCGGATGATATTTCATCGCCAACTTACGGTAGGCTTTTTTAATTTCATCATCACTAGCGGTTTTAGCAACACCTAAAACCTCATAATAATCACGTTTAGCCATGTCTGGCGATGCTCCTCACGGAATTTATTTAATACTCAACTGTGGTCTGAAATTGGGTTCAAACCAAGTTTTACAAGGGGGTGTTTGAAAAAAAATCAGTAGGATTAGAAAACTGCTTTATTTTTCAAAAATTTAGACAGGCCTTTAAACCATGCATTTAGAAGGAAGAGAAATGCAATACAGCTAAAAACCACACCTGCAACCGTGCATGCAGTCACCCACAATGCGCTGTCCCAAGTGAAGAAAATAAGAGGAATAAACCACAGTGCTGCAAATAAAGCCAAAATGCTATAAATCACAATATTGCGCATGACCCAGAGTGCTTGCGCTTGTAACCACACTTCGGCATGATCAATTTGCGTGACTTTTCGGGCATACCAATAGGAAAATGCGCCACTAATCACAGTAAACAAAGCCAAAAACATGAAGACATAAGAAATCGCGATAGAGCGGCGATACTTGGTTACATTGTCTTGCATCATGCGTTTAACCCCATTTGCCACATCGTTGGTTTTTTAATGTGTAGCAAAAAACTGCTTTATAAAAATGCCATAAATTTCAGGTGCTACTATATTGAAATTTTCAACGTTTCGCACCTGATATTGGCATAAATTTACAGCTTATGGCTAATTTTTTTTACTTTAAACCACTGCGCGTACAAGGCCGGTAAAAAGAACAGGGTTAATAGCGTCGCCACAATCAGTCCGCCCATGATCGCAACGGCCATAGGGCCAAAGAAAATACTTCTAGATAGTGGGATCATCGCCAGAACAGCTGCCAATGCCGTCAGCACAATTGGACGACAACGTCGCACCGTCGCATCGATGATTGCATCCCATTGTTCATGCCCCGCTTGAATGTCTTGCTCAATCTGATCAATCAAGATCAGCGAGTTACGCATGATCATGCCCGACAAGGCAATGGTGCCCAACATCGCAACAAAGCCAAAAGGTTTATTGAACAGTAGCAGGAACAACACCACGCCAATCAAACCTAAAGGTGCAGTGAGCAAGACAATCGTGGCACGAGACATACTGCGCAGTTGAATCATCAGCAAAGTCATGACCACGGCCAAGAATAAAGGCATGCCTGCTGCAACCGATTTACCCCCACGTGCAGACTCTTCCACTGTACCGCCGACTTCAACCAAATAGCCATTCGGCAGTTCCGCACGCAGCTGATTCATCTGTTCGGCCATTTCATCCACCACAGTGGCTGGCTGTAACTTGGTCCGAATATCTGCACGTACCGTAATAGTCGGTAGGCGGTTACGATGCCAAATCAAACCTTCTTCGAAGCTATACTCAATTTTGGCAATTTGTGCCAACGGTACTGTTCCGCCATTTGAAGTTGGAACGGCAAGACTCGCCAGTGATGCCACTTCAACCCGCTCGGCTTGATCGCCACGTAAACGGATTTCAATCAGCTCACGTTTCTCACGGTACTGGTTAATGGTGGCACCCGAAATTGAGCTGTTCAAGAAATTGGCCAAATCTAAACTCGATACCCCCATTTGGCGGGCACGGTCTTGATCAATCTCTAAATTGATCATCTTGCTTGGTTCACCCCAGTCCAAATGCACATTGGTGGTGTTGGGGTTAGCACTCAGCATCGCTGCGACTTTATCCGCCCAAGCACGCA
The DNA here is from genome assembly GCF_058599305.1 of Acinetobacter sp. CAU_H_S139_7. NCBI lineage: Bacteria > Pseudomonadati > Pseudomonadota > Gammaproteobacteria > Moraxellales > Moraxellaceae > Acinetobacter > Acinetobacter sp. CAU_H_S139_7. Next base: position 59,346 of record NZ_CM178651.1, on the reverse strand, counting down.
CTTGGGTCAAGTCTTCACCCGACACACGGTATTGAAGTGGATAACCGACAGGGGGACCGTTTTCAAGTAAAGAGACGCGAGTACGCACATCGGGCAATAACTGGCGGATTTGGGTGTCTAGGGATTTGCGAATTTCATTGCGATCATCCAGTGAAGAAGCCAAGACCACAAACTGAGCAAAGCTGGCCTGTGGTAGCTGCTGATCGAGCGGTAAATAAAAACGTGGCGAGCCTGTGCCCACATACGCCACATAATTATCTATGCCTTCTTGCTTCGACAGGAACTGTTCAACTTTTTTCACCGCATTTTCAGTTGCCGTTAAAGATGCACCTTCTTCAAGTTTTATGTCGACCAAAATTTCGGCACGATTTGAAGGTGGGAAAAACTGCTGTGGTACTAACTTAAACATCAACACCGAGAGCACAAAAATAGCCACCGTCGTTGCAATGACCGTTTTGCGATAGGTCACACACAGATCGACCCAACGGCGAAAACCTTGATAGAACTTAGTTTGATAAGGATCATGATGCTCACCTGCATGATGCACCATCGGCTGAGGTTCTGGCTGTTTGCGCAAACGTGCCCACAAACAGCTATACCACGGCGCTTTTTGAATCAGCTCTTTATTAAAATCGGGCAGGAGTTTGTCGCCCAAATAAGGCACAAACAACACCGCTGCAAACCAAGACACAATTAAGGCAATGGTCACCACTTGGAAAATAGAACGAGTGTATTCACCTGTACTGGACGCTGCCGTGGCAATCGGTAAAAAGCCCGCAGCGGTAATCAAAGTTCCCGTCAACATTGGGAAAGCCGTCGTTCGCCACGCATGCCCTGCTGCTTGTAGTCGACTGTAGCCTTGCTCCATTTTGATCGCCATCATTTCCACGGCAATAATAGCGTCATCGACCAAGAGGCCCAGCGCTAAAATGAGCGCACCCAAAGAAATTTTATGGAGACCGACATCAAAAATATTCATGCCTGCAAAGGTCATGGCCAAGACCAGTGGAATGGAGAATGCCACCACCAGTCCAGTACGGAAACCCAGCGAGAAAAAACTGACTAGCAGTACAATAATCACCGCTTCAGCCAAAACTTTCATGAACTCGTTGACACTACGCTTCACCGCAACAGGCTGATCTGAAACTTTTTTCAGCTCCATACCTAAAGGTAAGGTTTTTTGCAGCTTGGAAAACTCAGTTTCTAAGTTTTTACCCAAAGCCAAGATGTCGCCGCCTTTACGCATCGACACCGCAATGCCAATGCCATTTTCCCCCATAAAGCGCATACGGGGTTGAGCAGGTTCACTAAAGCCACGATAGACGTCGGCAACGTCGCTCAGCTGGATGGTTTTCCCATTGACCAATAAAGGCATACGTTGCAGTTCTTCAACGCTCTTAATTTGCCCTGTGACTCGGAGTTGAATACGATCCGATTCTGTTTCAAAAAAGCCTGCACTGGCCATGGTATTTTGCTGTTGCAGGGCTTGTTGCACCGCTGTCACAGGAATGCCTAACTGTGCCGACTTGGTGTTGGAAATTTCAATCCAAATCTTTTGATCTTGCAGCCCAACCAAGTTGACCTTGGCGACATCTTTGACGCGTTGTAGTTGTAACTGTAGACGGTCGGCATATTCTTTCATCACCGCATAATCAAAGTCTTTACCAGTCAGCACATAAATATTGCCGAAAGTATCGCCGAACTCATCATTAAAGAATGGTCCTTGTACCCCATTGGGCAGCTGATGTTTGATGTCTCCAACCTTCTTGCGTACGTCATACCACACATCTGGTATCTCACTGGAGCGCATGGCATCTCGTGCCACAAAAGTCACCATCGACTCGCCGGGTCTGGAGTAGGCCATAATGCGCTCATACTTACCCGTGGTCATCAGCTCTTTTTCAATACGGTCGGTCACTTGTTCAGACACCTCGCGCGCCGTTGCACCCGGCCAATAGGTCTGTACCACCATCACTTTAAAGGTAAAAGGTGGGTCTTCGCTCTGTGCTAGTTTGGAATAAGACACCACACCCACGATGCCCAGTAACAACATCAAATAAAGGACCAAGCCCTTATTTTTTAAGGCCCATTCCGACAGGTTATAGTTCATACTTAACTCCCTGTCGCAATCTTGACCGTTTTATTGTCACGGCTAATCGGTTGAATTTTTTGTTTTTCACGCAGTAAATGCACCCCACCCACCACGACATAGTCCTTTGGCTGTAAACCTGAACGAATGGTAACGCTGTCTCGACCATACTCCCCCACACTGACAGGGACTTTACGAATGCTGTTATCAGTATTCACCACCCAGACATAAGCATTTTTACCCGCAGCGGAAACACTGGCTAAAGGTACACTCAACACATTGCTTTCAGTTGAGCTGAAAAATACCCGTGCACTCTGTCCCAGTTGAATCGTATTTTGTCCTTCACGCAAAGCCACTTTGACACTAAAAGTACGTGACTGATCTGCGGCAGGCGAAATTTCACGGACGTAGGCAGCAAAACGTTCATCAGGTTTAGACCACAAAGTGACTAGGGCATCTTGTCCGACTTTAATCTGAGCAATGGCTTGTTCAGGCACACCAATCACCACTTCACGATCACCTGAAATGGCCAGTTGAAACGCGGGTTGCCCTGCTGAAATCACCTGTCCAATTTCAATATTACGCTCGGTAATCACGCCGTTTTTATTGGCGATCAGTTGGTTATAACTGGTTTGATTTTGCGTAACGTTGTAATTGGCTTGTGCTTGTTTCAAGCTCGATAGTGCGGCTTTATATTGATTTTCAACGCTGTCGTACTGTGAACGACTCACCGCATTACTCGGTAACAATTGCTTAAAGCGTTTGAGTTCATCCTGCGCATTTTTTTCAGCCGCTTGTGCACTTTCTAACTGTGCTTTGGCTGCATTTAATTGTAACTGGGCATCTTGTACATCTAAACGTGCTAAAACTTGTCCAACTTTGACTTGGTCACCTACATCGACCAGACGCTCCGTAACTTGTCCCCCAACACGAAAGGACAGTGCAGTTTGTTGGCGGGCTTGCACTTCGCCTGCATAGCTTTTTTGTTCTAGATGCGTGGTATTCGGTTGGCTCACCATTACCAAAGGCACCGACTCTGGTTCGGTCGTGTCTTTGCTACATCCCCACAAGGTGATACTACACACCACCATCATACTTGCCACAAGGGTCTGAATTTTGCTCATGAAGTCTGCTCTTCTTCCATAACCACCAATTAATCAGGCACAATATCCAGACTTAATTTGGTTATTTTTTAATTAATATAATGCATAGTACACTAATTAAAGATATGCTCAGATGTAAATGACTTTTTGAACTTTTTTTAGGAAAATGTGTGCAAACTTCAGCAGGACGTCCCAAGGATTTAGAAAAACGGCAACGTATTTTGGAGGTGGCACGTCAGTTGTTTTTACAACATGGCTACCACGGCTCCAGCATGGACCATATTGCCAAGGAAGCGCACGTCACCAAACTCACGGTGTATAACCATTTTCAAGACAAAGCCAATCTGTTCAGTTGTGCGATTGAGGAAACCTGTGAAAAGCTGATGCTGGGTCGTTCTTTTCAATTGCAACGTGCCGAAGACTTTGTGCCCATGCTCGAACAGATCTGTGCGCTATCGATGCATATTATTAACCTGCCTGAGGCCATCAAGCTGGAGCACTTACTATTACAGCTGGCCGCTGAACAAAATCCTTTGCTAGAGAACTTCTATAAAGCCTCCCACCTCAAAATGCGGGCGATTTGGGAACAGTTCTTTGACCAAGCCCAAACCTTAGGCGTGCTTCAGTTTGAACAGGTCAACGAGGTCATCACCTTATTAATGTCTCTGCTGTTTGGATACCGTCACCAAGAAATGTTGTTGGGGATGAATGAAGTGCCCAATGCCGAACAACGCGAGCAACTGATTCGAGAAGCCATTGCGATTTTTTTATTAAAATACCCCATACAAAAACCGTAAGATTCGGCTAATCAAATTTATATTTTTTATAATTAATTCAAATACTTGGGATTAAAACCATCTTTATTTTAAAACAATTGCTTGCCCTAAGTTGTTCATTTGATTCTAAATTCAGCAATTAATCCCCTACTTTTGTCTGCCCCTACTTGGATTGTCATCGAATCGGGGTATAGTCAAATTAAGAACAACGAGGGAATAATAATCATGATTCAACAAATTGATGCTCCACTACGTGAAGATGTCCGATTACTCGGTAACCTATTGGGTGAAACCCTCAAGGAGCATGCAGGACAAGATTTGTTTAATCAGGTCGAGCAAATTCGGGCCTTATCCAAAGGGGCACGGGATGGTCAAGTCGAAGCCGAAAAACAGCTGGAACAACTGTTTTTCAGCCTTGAAGATGATGAAATTCTGCCGCTGACACGTGCCTTTACCCACTTTTTGAACTTTGCCAATATTGCAGAGCAATATCATGTGGTCCGTAGCCGTCGTCAAAGTGAATTTGATGAGACCGCACCCTCTCCAAATCCACTCGACCACCTTTTTGCTAAATTTAAAAATAACGACATTTCAACCGATACGCTGTTCCAGCAAATCTGTGATTTAAATATTGAACTGGTTCTGACCGCTCACCCCACTGAAGTCAGCCGTCGTACCCTGATCCAAAAATATGATGGTATCAACGATGCCTTATTTAAAATGGATCAGCAAAAACTAACTCCTCGTGAGCGTCAAACAGTCCTTGAAGACTTAAAACAACTGATCTGTTCGGCATGGCAGACCGATGAAATTCGTCAACACCGTCCAACCCCAGTCGATGAAGCAAAATGGGGTTTCACCACCATTGAGCAAACCTTATGGAATGCCGTACCGAAGTTCATGCGTGAACTAGACGGCATGGTAATAGAGCACTGTGGGCAACGTCTGCCTCTCCATGTCGCACCTGTACGTTTCGCTTCATGGATGGGTGGTGACCGTGACGGCAACCCGAATGTGACACACAACATTACTCAAGAAGTCCTGTGGCTATCGCGTTGGAAAGCGGCTGATCTTTACTTACGTGACATTGAAGACTTGCGTTGGGAACTGTCGATTCAAAGTTGTAGTGATGAACTGCGTCAAGCCTTGGGTCAAGACCATCCTGAACCCTACCGCGAATATTTACGCGATACCCGCGAACGGCTAAAAGCTACGCGCCATTGGCTCGCAGAAAAACTGCGCGGTGCCGATGCCGATGACAGCTTGGTGATTAAAGCCAAAGAGGAACTGTTACAGCCTTTACTGCTGTGTTATCGCTCTTTGATTGCCAGCAACCTGCCTGAAATTGCCAATGGCAAATTGCTAGACTTTATCCATCGAGTGAACTGTTTCGGGATTGAACTGCTAAAACTGGATATTCGCCAAGAGTCAGGACGTCATCGCCAAGCGATTTCCGCCATTACTGAATATTTGGGTCTGGGTAATTTTGAAACGTGGACCGAACAAGCGCGCCAAAACTTCTTATTACAGGAACTACAAAGCAAACGTCCACTGTTGCCCAAGCATTTAAATGAGCCTGCGCAAAGCTTAATTGAACAACCTGAAGTGCAAGAAGTGTTTGCCACCATGCGCACTTTGGCAGCGCAGCCTCAAGAAAGTTTAGGTGCCTACATTATTTCGATGGCTGAATATCCAAGTGATGTGCTGGCGGTACTGCTTTTGCAAAAAGAAGCAGGTATCCAACACCCACTACGTGTGGTGCCATTGTTTGAAACATTGAAAGACTTAGATGGCGCCGCAGCCACCATGAATACCTTATTCAATATGCATTGGTATAAACAGCATATTCAGGGCAAACATGAAGTCATGATTGGCTACTCAGACTCTGCAAAAGATGCAGGCTTTATGTCAGCCAATTGGGCACAGTACCGTGCGCAAGAAGAATTAACCGCAATTGCGAAAACGCATGGCATACAACTCACACTATTTCATGGTCGTGGCGGTTCCATCAGCCGTGGCGGTGCGCCAACGCAACAAGCCCTGTTTTCACAGCCACCTGGCTCGATTTCAGGTGCAATTCGAGTCACTGAACAAGGTGAAATGATTCGCTTCAAGTTTGGCCTAGAAGGCATTGCGCTACAAAACCTAGAGATTTATACCGCTGCCACTTTAGAAGCCACTTTACTTCCACCACCCGTCCCAAAACCTGAGTGGCGCGAGTTAATGCACAGCATGACCGATTTGTCGGTACAGGTATATCGTCAGACCGTGCGAGAAAACCCGCACTTCGTCAAATATTTACGCACCGTCACGCCAGAGCTTGAACTGCAAATGTTACCGCTTGGCTCACGCCCTGCAAAACGTAAAGTCACTGGCGGCATTGAGTCTCTACGTGCCATTCCTTGGGTATTTGCGTGGACCCAGATTCGTTTGATGTTACCCGCTTGGCTAGGTACTGGCGCGGCAATTAACCAAGTGATTGATCAAGGTCATAAAGCCACCTTAGATGAAATGCTGGTGGCATGGCCGTATTTCCAAACCCTGATTGATATGTTGGAAATGGTGCTCTCAAAGTCTGATGCTCATGTAGCGCTATATTATGAGTCGCACCTGACCGATGATGAGGACTTGAAAGTGCTCGGTGAACATCTACGTCAGCGCTTAAAGTATGCAGTACAAACCCTGTTAGCGCTTAAAGGTGAATCAAAACTACTGAGCAGTAACGAAGTTTTAGACCAGTCAATGAGAGTGCGCAAACCGTATTTATTGCCGCTACATTTACTCCAAGCAGAGTTAATGAAACGTCGTCGCCGCTACCTAGAAGAGCGTCAGGAAACAAATACACCTGTAGATCATGCACTTATGGTGAGTATCGCCGGCATTGCAGCGGGTCTTCGTAACACAGGATAAAGTTTTAAGCCCGCTCCATTTAAAGCACATCAGCATGATGTGCTTTTTTATTGACCGCATGGTCAAACCTTTTATAATTTTTTATCAATCCAATCATAAATATTTATGAATGAGCGATTGGCTAAATTTACCAATTAAACATTGATTTTTCATTATTTTTAAAAATTAAAAGTTTTACCATACGGTAAAAAGTTCTGAAAAGTCATAAGATTAGTTTGAACAATTTTTTGTATCACTGATTAAATCTTCTAAAAAACAAGAGTATGATGTGCACAATTTATCTTTAGAGTGCTCAAAAAATGTCCAATTGGTTTCCCAAATGGCGCCCGTACGAAGGCAATATCGATGCACGTCCTGTTGGCACAAGTGAATACCTCCCTGCTTCACAAAGTGCAATTTTAGGTGTGCAGCATGCCTTTGCCATGTTTGGAGCAACGGTTCTTGCACCTTTCTTAATGGGCTTCGATCCCAACCTTGCTATTTTAATGTCCGGGATTTGTACCATCTTGTTCTTTATTATGACGGGTGGACGTGTTCCAAGCTATTTAGGTTCAAGTTTTGCCTTTATTGGGGTCGTGATTGCAGCAACGGGCTATACCGCATCGGGCACAGGCGCACTCAATCCAAATTTAGCTATGGCGGGCGGCGGTATTATTGCCTGCGGCGTGCTCTATACCTTGTTTGGTTTTATGGTCATGGCAACGGGCACTAAGTGGATTGAAAAACTGATGCCGCCTGTGGTGACAGGTGCTGTGGTGATGATTATTGGTCTCAACCTTGCGCCAGTGACGGTCAAAGGCGTTGCGGGCAATTCCTTTAATATGTGGATGGCACTAGTTACCGTATTATGTATGGGCTCGATTGCAGTCTTTACCCGTGGTTTATTGCAGCGTCTCTTATTATTAATTGGTTTGTTACTGTCTTACTTGGTCTATTTCATCGTGACCAACGTTATGGGCTATGGCACAGCGATTAATTTTGCACCAATTCAACAAGCCGCTTGGTTTGGTTTACCGACTTTTCATGCGCCTGAATTTAATGCCAATGCCATGATGATCATTGCACCAATTGCGTTAATTTTGGTGGCAGAAAACCTCGGTCACATTAAAGCCGTGAGTGCGATGACCGGTGAAAACCTTGATCCGCACATTGGTAAAGCGTTTGTTGCCGATGGTGTCGCAACGACATTAGCAGGCGGTGTCGGCGCACCAGGCATGACCACCTATGGTGAAAACATTGGAGTCATGGCAGTCACACGAGTTTACTCGACCATCATTTTTGCCATCGCAGGTGTGTTTGCCATTTTCTTGGGTCTGTCACCGAAATTTGGTGCCATCATCCATACCATTCCGACCGCGATTTTAACCGGTGCATCGATTGTAGTGTTTGGTTTGATTACCATCGCGGGTGCAAAAATTTGGATTGAAAACAAAGTCGATTTTTCACAGAACAAAAACCTGATGGTCGCAGCAGTCACCATCATTTTAGGTACAGGTGATTTTGCCTTACAAATTGGCAACTTTAACTTGGGTGGTATTGGTACTGCTACGTTTGCAGCGTTGTTCTTAAACTGGTTCTTCAGCTTAGGGCAAAAAGATTAATCTATCTGATATTTTGATTATCCATTGTTGATCGCAGCCTTCGGGCTGCTTTTTTTGGTCTAATGCTCTGACTCCTATTACACCTAAAGGGATGTCTCAAAACGCAAAAAGGACTAAGATAAAGCAACATTTTCCGCTTTGACCCTGCCATGCGCCTTGATTTTTTTGATCTGCAATTGTTTATCAATATCCTGAGTACAGGCAGTCTTACCAAGGGTGCAGAACGCTCCGCCATTTCTTTACAGGCCGCCAGTGAGCGAATTAAAAAATTAGAACACCATTTTGAAGTCAGTTTATTTACCCGCCATGCAACTGGGGTAAAAGCGACCCTTGCTGGACAAACCTTTGCGGAATATGCGCAGCACTTACTGCAACAACAGCAGCAATTACAACAAGCCATGCTGCCCTTTGCTCACAGTGCAACGAGCAACATTATATTGTGGTGCAACTCATCGGCGCAGAGTGAGTACTTACCTCATTTATTGCCGCAGTATTTAATGGAAAATCCGCAGATTCATATTGAATTAAAAGAAGCCGAAACCAATGACATCATTCAGGCCCTCAGTACAGGTACGGCGCAGTTGGGGCTGATTTCTGGTTTTTTTGATGCAGGGCAGCTTGAAACTCAAGAGTTTGCTGAAGACCCGTTGGTACTGATCTGCCCAAGCCAGCATCCACTTGCCACTGCGGCTCAACTGGAGCTGGGTGAATTATTGCAACATCCGTTTGTGGGCCTCATGCAATATCACTCCTTACAACAGTCAATAGAAGCGCAAGCCAAACGCTTAGGCTGTGACATCCACTATCGTCTACGGGTGCCGAACTTTGCTGCAATCGCCCAAGTCGTTGCCAATGGCGTCGGCATTGCGATTATTCCCAAACGGGCAGCCCTGCGTTTAAAAGCACAGTATGATTTTCAGCAGGTTGAACTCTTAGGCAAATGGGCAAACCGCAAGTTGCTGTTAGCAGCACAGTGTTTTGATCAGCTCCCCGCAGATTACCAACGCTTTAGTCAATTCCTCTTGAGCCAACATGACCAACTCATTGCGTATTAAAGCCAGCCCAGTTGATGTAAAACCATATAACTGCCAAATAGCACTAGGCCCACAAAGAACACCTTACGAAAGGCTTGTTCAGGAATGCGGTAGCGAATTTTAGTGCCCAACCACATTCCGAGCAATGCAGGAAGCAGAGCGATCAACGACAGTTGATAGTCAATGGGAGTGTCTTCAACAGGATTTAGATGTAAATACACGGCCAAACATAAAGTTGAAACGGTAAAGGCAAGGCCGAGCGACTGTACCAAATCATCCCGTTTCAAATGCAAGGACTGCAAATACGGCACCACGGGAATCACTACCACCCCTGTCGCCACCGTCAAAGCACCGCCCAAATAGCCCATGATCGGTGATAAATATTTTTCATACGGGGCTAAGTTGGGCATGTTTTTGGCAAACAAACCATATAGACCATAAATGGCCAGCATCCCGCCCAACAGCGCTTCACTTTGAAATTCGCCATGTCCAAGTGTAGGAAAAACACTCCAAACTGAACCAATGATCATGCCCACCAGCAACGGCCAAAAGCGTTGTACCAGTCGCAGTACACGTCCTTCTGCGAACAATTGCCAGAAGTTCGTGACCATGGAAGGGATAATCAGCAAAGTTGCCGCTTGAAATGGACTAATCACCAAAGATAAAAGTCCCATCGACACGGCGGGCAAACCCAGACCAATGGTACCTTTAATCATGCCTGCGACAGCAAAAACAAAAATAACAAAAGCAAGCATGACGCTTCTCTCTAAACACTTAGCGCCATGCTATATAATTTAAATCTGGACTCATATCACTGTTTTTAGAAGTAAGCCTCAACCAAAGATTGAGGCTTACTGGGAAGAATGGACTGGACTCAACTGTTATTGAATCCAGATGTGATGCAGTGCAATTCTGCTTAGTATTTGAAATTTAGGCTGAAGCGGAAAGTACGTGGATCGCCCCAATTGACCAATTGCGCATTTGGCGTGGTGCCGACTAAATACTCTTTATCAAACAGGTTTTTTACACTGAACTTTGCGCCCCAATTTTTCGCTTCATAACCGGCACTGACGTCATACAGCGTATAGCTCGATAGTGGCACATAATCAGTCCCACGTTGTGCTGTACGCGCACCTTGATAATTCGCACTAGCACCAATATTCCAGCCCAATTGCTCATCTGCAAAGAAGTATTGGGTTGATAAAGAGGCGGCATTTTTAGGCACATGGTTAATTCGCTTGCCAATATCGCTGCTAGTTTCACTTTCAGTAATTTTTGCAGTTGGAATATAACTATAGGTTGCGGTCAGGTTCCATTGATCAGTTAGAGCAGCTGATAACTCTGTTTCAAAGCCCTTTGTGACTTGCTCACCTGTTTGAATTGAAAAATTCCCTGAAGCATCTGTTTCTGTGACATTCTGACGAGTTAAATCATAATAAGCCACATAGCCTTGCAGTCTTTGATTCAACCCTTGGAATTTAACCCCAACTTCAGCTTGTTTCCCTTCTTCTGGATCAAGCAACGAACCATTTTCACCAGAATCAGTCACCGGCATAAAAGAGGTTGCATAACTGATATATGGTGCAAACATATCATTGATACGGTACATCACCGATGCACTACCCGTAAAAGCATTATCTGAATTTTTAGTTGTTGTATTTGTTAGGATATTGTCAATTTCAACTTGAGTCCAGTCATGGCGTCCAGAGAGCCCAATAATCCAGTCATCATCAATTTTAATGGTGTTTCTTAAATACAAACCTGCATATTGGCTATAGGTGATTTCTTCCGTTGGCACACCTACTTTTTTGATACTTATATTTCCATAACTTGGATTATCTGCATCAAAGTCATTATTGATCGTATCGGTACGACGATAATAATCACTACGCTCACGCATCATATCTAAACCAACCATTACATCATAGTTTATATGCTCGAAATTGAAATTTCGCTGTAAATTATTGTCTAAGGTATAATTAATATCTTGTTTATCTTGATTGTTGATTGCTCGTTTAATTGTAGGTAATGTACTTCGACCAGATGCTAAAATCGAATCACCCAATGTCTCGGTTTTAGTCACAGCAAAGTTTTGTTTAAAAGTCCAAGCATTATCAAAATAATGTGCATAGTTCGAACCTAAACGATAAACATCAACGTCATAGCCATAGTCAGGATCGCCAAAGAACAGGCTATGTGAATATTTTTTATAATTTCCACCACTATATGGAATACCCTGTTGACGGACATATTCACGGCGCTGGTAACTGGCGATGACAGACAAATCATCTTTGTCGCCTAAGTCAAAATTATAAGACGGCGCAATATAATAATTTTTAAAATAAACATGATCTGTTGGATCATCCTGATCAGACACTCTCCCAACAACACGAAACGCCCCTTTATCAGTATTATTTGGTGCATAATTAAGATCGAAAGTGCCTTCTTTTAAACCATAACTACCGTAGCTTAATGTGCCTTTATAAGCAGTTTCTGCTTGTGGCCGCTTTGTGGTCAAATTGACTAAACCGCCCGGCAAAGCTAAACCAAAACCTACAGATGTAGGACCTTTCACCACTTCAATCGACTCAAGACCTGAGATATCTTCTGCTCTTAAAACATTGTCCGATGCTTGTATGCGTAAACCATCAATATACGTTTGCGAACTCGAAATTTGCCCACGAATAATAAAGTCATCCCAACCACGGCGACCATACTGTCCTGCGGTGACCCCCGCTACACCCTGCAAGGCTTCAGACAGCGTTTTCGCTTGTTTCTGTTCCAGTTGTTTTTCACTAATCACGCTGATCGATTGTGCGGTTTCAAAAAGTGGGGCATCTGAACGCAAAACAGCTGATGCTGTTTTTGCTGCATATGCCGCTTTGTCATCAGCACCTTGGGCTTCAAATTGCAAAGTCGGTAAAACTTGGGATGATGCTGTTTCCTGTGTCTCGCCCTGAGCAAACGCTGCTGTAGTCATCACGGCCAGAATGGATAAGCTCAAAGAAGAAATATGAAAACGCATAACATCGATCAACAGACAGAAAGGATGCCAATTATAATCATTTTCATTTGGAAGCCTATTTATTAATAAAATTTAACAATGAATTTAATTGTTAAACCTCATTAACCTTATTAATAAGCACTTCAATAACTCAGCCTAAAAACACCATCGGCTTTAGGTTTCATGTGTTATTGGACTGTTTTGTTCAATAAGAGGTATACAAAACTCAGCCTTCGCTTTCATCCACAGGGTCGGTTTTATATTGATCTTCCAGCACATTACTGAAAATACTTTCAATCATCCAGACGCGATAAAGACTATTAAAGACATAGCTCTGCCCATCCACACGCAGTTCAAGCACGGGAAAATCAGGCTGGGACTTCATTTCACAGAGCATGTCATTTTCTTGAAGCTTGGCTTCCACATCTTCGGTGATCAATGCTGTGATTTCCAATTCTTGCATCAGTTGATCAAAATGCGATTTAAAGGATAAATCTTTGCCTTGAGTCCAAACGGCTTTCAAAATCCGATACATGGCATCAACGCGCTGCTCTTCAGGCACGCTATAAAATAACTGTGCCATCGCCAAAGTGGCTGCTTGCGTCGGACGGCAAAACGGTGTGAATTTGATTTCTGTCCGTTTGGATAAACGCGTTGCCAAACTCCAATCAAACCCATCTCGACCGTGATAACTGAGCGGGTAGACATTGAGCTGAATATTATAATAATCGGCCAGTTCTTCTTTAATATAGGCCAATAACAACCATGAAATTGGATCTTCCAACGCAACGTATAGGTCTAACTCTGGATCGAGCGCCTGAATTTCATTTAACTCTTCAGCATCACTAATCAAATGCTCACGCCAATCAATATGATTGATCAAGAAAATTGGGTTATCGGTAAATAATTTTTGTTGTTTTAAACGGCGTGTTAAACGCAGCAGATCATCGACGGCATGATACTGACGGTCACCGAGTTGGAAGTAACTGGCCAGTACCGCATCATCATTAAAAATACGTTCTGGAAAGTGTTGCTCTTGATGGTGACGGCTGGCCATCGCATATAAGGTGCGCAGCTTACCTTCTTGTTTTTGCCATAGCATGTGAAATACATCTTCCAGCAAATACAAAAAATCCTGCCCACGCAGCGGTGTATGCCGCAAGATGGTTTCCGCTTGGCTCAGCGCCTCTGGACTGGGTTGTTCTGGCGTTTCGTGAAAACTAAAACGGTGCTGGCGCGACAGAATTTTGGCATCATTTAAACAATAAGTTTGCCACTCCAAAGCCGACATTTGATTCGGGGGGGCAGCAGCCTGACTGGAAATGACCACCTTCAATGGTTTCAGTTCGTCCGCTAAAATTTCTTCAATTTGTGGTAACTGCTGAACCGCTAAATAGCTATATACATCGTCGAGGCGTAAATGAATACTCAAGCCTTGTTCAGTAGATACGACCGTTTGACGAATCGGTTTTTGGTAAAACCAACGCGATCGAATCGGATCGAACCATCGACGCAACAGTGACATGAGCAAAGCCTCTAAATTAAACCCTTGAAAGTACTACAAGGGTTTATATCAATTCATAGCAAAATGATCAATTAGACATCTAAATTTAGATCAGTTACCGCGCCTTTTTCCGCACCTGTGGTCAGTTTTGCAAACTTGGCCAAAGCCCCATAACGATAATTCGGTTGCGGTTTCACCCACGCGGCTTGACGCGCTGCAATCTCTTCTGCAGAAACATGCCACGTCATTTCGCGGGTTTCTGCATTAATCGAGATTTTATCGCCATTTTGCACTAAACCAATTGGCCCGCCTTCATAGGCTTCTGGGGTGACATGTCCAATCACAAAGCCATGACTACCACCAGAGAAACGACCATCGGTGATCAGCGCCACAGATTTACCGAGACCTTTACCAATAATCGCTGAGGTCGGTTTCAGCATTTCTGGCATGCCCGGTCCACCTTTAGGCCCTTCACCACGAATCACCACCACCTCACCCGCTTGAACTTCGCCATCCAAAATGCCACGCATTGCGCCAATTTCACCTTCAAAGACACGTGCAGGTCCTTCAAAGTAAAGGCCTTCTTTGCCGGTAATTTTAGCCACAGCACCTGTTGGAGACAGGTTACCTTTAAGCACCACCAAGTGAGAGTCTTTTTTAATTGGCGCGTCGAACGGTAAAATAATCTGTTGACCTTCTGGATAGTCTTCAACCTCAGCCAAATTTTCCGCCAAGGTCTTTCCGGTGACCGTTAAACATGAACCATCGAGCATGCCAGCATCAAGCATCCGCTTCATCAGCGGTTGAATGCCCCCAATCGCGATCAACTCAGACATCAAATATTTGCCAGATGGACGCACATCGGCCACTACGGGAATATCTTGCCCAATACGGACAAAATCATCCAAACTCAGCTCAACCCCAGCAGTATGTGCCATTGCCAGTAAGTGCAGCACACCATTGGTCGAACCACCCAAGGCAATCAGTACTTTAATTGAGTTTTCAAATGCAGCTTTGGTCATAATGTCGCGTGGTTTCAGGTCTAAGCGCAGTAAATTCATCACCGCTTCACCTGCTTTTTGACAGTCGATCCGCTTGTCATCCGAAACCGCTTCTTGTGCAGAGGAGCCCGGCAAACTCATGCCCAAGGCTTCAATCGCAGAAGCCATCGAGTTTGCAGTGTACATACCGCCACATGAACCCGGCCCCGGTAGCGCCACTTCTTCAATCTGTTTGACTTGAATGGCACTGATTTCACCTTTGGCGTGCTGACCCACAGCTTCAAAGACAGAAATCATGTCGGTATGCCCTGCGCCCGGCTTAATGGTCCCGCCATAAACAAACAAACCTGGACGGTTTAAACGGGCTAAGCCCATGATACAACCCGGCATATTTTTGTCACAGCCACCAATCGCGATCACCCCATCATAGGCCTGACAGCCCACCACGGCTTCTATCGAATCGGCAATAATTTCACGAGAAAGCAATGAATACTTCATGCCTTCGGTGCCGTTCGAGATCCCGTCAGAAATGGTAATGGTATTAAAAATAATGCCTTTACCGCCAGCTTGATTAACCCCTTTTTCAGCCTCACGTGCCAAACCATCGATGTGCATATTACACGGCGTGACATTGGCCCACGTCGAAGCAATACCGACAAAGGGACGAGTAAAGTCGGAATCTTTAAAGCCTGTGGCACGCATCATGGAACGTGCGGGTGCATTTTCGATGCCTTCATAAACGGGGGCTGAATGTTCGCGGATATTGTCTTTACTCATTGTATTTGTCCTTAGCGATGGCTGCGTATTACTCTACAGTCTTGGCAATTTTTGCTGTTTTTATTGTATAGAAAGCAAGCTAGACATGAAAGCGACTCACTGGGTATTACATGAAGCCATTTATTGTGGTTCTACCCAAATCAGGTCGCATGATGAAGCGACATGGATGTCGCTGTTTCACTGTATGGCAGGAAAAAAAAGGCGTTCGACCTACTTTTGCTAAAACAAAAGTAGGTCGAACCGAAGGTTATCAACTGCAATTTGAGAAACCTATTTAAGACTCCATTGTGCTGAACCAATGACTTTTAAATAAAAAGCACCTCAAATGAAGTGCTTTTTTAATCAGTCAAAGACTACAGCTTAAATGTCACGTACCGCACCTTTAGACGCACTGGTAGTATGCATTGCATAAGCTTTTAAGGCTTTAGAGACTTTACGCGGACGCTGTTCAGCAGGTTGCCAGCCTTTGGCTTCTTGTGCTTCACGGCGCGCAGCCATGGTTGCTTCATCCACCGCCAAGTGAATACTACGGTTTGGAATATCGATCTCGATACGGTCGCCATCTTCCACCAAACCAATTGCACCACCTTCAGCTGCTTCAGGCGACACGTGACCAATCGATAGACCTGATGAACCTCCCGAGAAACGACCATCGGTGAGTAAAGCACAGTCTTTACCAAGGCCTTTCGATTTTAAGTAACTGGTTGGATACAACATTTCTTGCATACCCGGACCACCACGCGGACCTTCGTAACGAATCACCACCACATCGCCAGCAGTGATTTTTCCACCTAGAATCGCCTCTACCGCTGCATCTTGGCTTTCAAATACACGTGCCGTGCCGTTGAATTTCAAGATGGAATCATCCACACCCGCTGTTTTCACAATACAGCCTTCAAGTGCGATATTGCCGTACAGCACAGCCAAACCACCATCTTGAGAGAAGGCATGTTCAGCATTACGAATCACGCCGTTGTCACGGTCACCATCTAAACGAGAGTAGTAACGGTCTTGTGAAAATGCGGTTTGCGTCGGGACACCACCCGGTGCTGAACGGAAGAATTGATACACGTCTTCGTCTTCTGTACGGATGATGTCCCACTTGTCCAAAGCATCTTTTAAGGTTTTTTCATGCACAGTCGGTACAGACGTATCCAATAGCCCTGCACGGTCTAACTCACCCAAGATCGACATGATACCACCCGCACGGTGTACATCTTCCATGTGCACATCTTGCTTTGCAGGTGCAACTTTACACAGTACCGGCACTTTACGTGACAAACGGTCAATGTCAGTCATGGTAAAGTCAACTTCCGCTTCATGCGCCGCTGCCAACAAGTGTAAAACAGTATTGGTTGAACCGCCCATTGAAATATCAAGCGTCATGGCATTTTCAAAGGCTGCTTTGGTGGCAATTGAACGTGGCAACAAGCTGTAATCGTTTTGTTCGTAATGACGTTTGGTAATTTCAACAATCAACTGACCGGCACGCTCGAATAGTTTTTTACGATTCGCATGGGTCGCTAAGGTTGAACCATTGCCCGGAAGGGATAGCCCCAAAGCTTCGGTTAAACAGTTCATTGAGTTTGCAGTAAACATGCCTGAACATGAACCACAGGTTGGACAAGCTGAACGTTCGTATTCAGCCACTTCTTCATCAGTGAAGCTGTCATCTGCTGCGACGATCATGGCATCAACAAGGTCAATCGCGTGTTCATTGCCACGGATTTTCACTTTACCCGCTTCCATCGGCCCGCCAGAGACAAACACCACTGGAATATTCAAGCGCATAGACGCCATCAACATGCCCGGGGTAATTTTGTCACAGTTTGAAATACACACCATAGCATCAGCACAGTGTGCATTGACCATGTATTCCACCGAGTCCGCAATCAAGTCACGTGAAGGCAATGAATACAGCATGCCATCGTGTCCCATCGCGATCCCATCATCGACCGCAATGGTATTAAATTCTTTAGCTACGCCACCTGCTTTCTCAATTTGACGTGCAACAAGTTGACCTAAGTCTTTTAAATGAACGTGACCCGGTACAAATTGAGTGAATGAGTTGACTACCGCAATAATCGGCTTACCAAAGTCTTCGTCTTTCATCCCCGTTGCGCGCCATAAGCCACGCGCACCCGCCATGTTTCTTCCGTGTGTTGATGTTTTTGAACGATAGTCAGGCATTGTACTTTTCCAACATAGTTGTGCTTGAGATGAATGTCCACATTCACTCTGGCTAAAATCTGAGTTCTGAGAGTGTCAAACTGTCAAAAATTTAAACATAGCATATTCGCATTCTGCGTAAATCTCGTTTTTAGGCATCTCGACCTAAATTACCGAAGGCAGTAAGTTTACGCGCTACATTTTAACCGATGAGCTGACATTCAATTGCATGTGGAAACTACTATAACCCGTTCAATCGCCTTGCAATACAAAACTTCTATGAATAATTTTTAAATTTTGCATGAGTTTTATTTATATGAAATACAAATTTTGAGCGATGTGCGATCAAGGATCCTTGCGCTATTTTTTGAATAAAACTCTCGTACATCATTCAGTTAGAACCGCTCTATCGGCTTTTTATGCAGGATAAATCTGTAGCTGCTCGAGTTTTGCTATAATTGTTTTAATCTTCTCCTTTTTTCCGAGTATTTCTTGAAAATCATCTTTGCAGGCACGCCCGAATTTGCGGCTGTGGCTTTAGACGCTCTGCTAAAAACAGAACATGAAATTGTAGCCGTCTATACGCAACCTGACCGTAAAGCCGGTCGTGGGCAGAAACTTACCGCTTCAGCCGTGAAGCAGTTGGCTTTAGCGCATGATATTCCTGTGTATCAACCGCTGCATTTTAAGTCCTCAACTGAAGAAGGTCTGGCTGCTCAAGCTGAACTCAAGGCCTTAAATGCAGATGTGATGGTGGTGGCTGCTTATGGCCTTATTTTGCCGCAAGTGGTTTTGGATACGCCTAAATATGGCTGTTTGAACATTCACGGTTCACTGTTGCCCCGCTGGCGGGGTGCAGCGCCTATTCAACGCGCAATTTCTACTGGAGATACCGAAACTGGGGTCACCATTATGAAAATGGCTGCAGGTTTGGATACGGGCGATATGATGTATAAAACCTACTGCCCGATTGAAGCTACAGATACCTCTGCAAGTTTGCATGACAAACTGGCACTCCAAGGGGCTGAAGCGACGGTCAAAGTTTTAGCCTCTGAAAGCACATTGCAGCACTATTTAGACAACCGCGAAGTGCAAGATGAAGCTTTGACAGTCTATGCACACAAACTCTCTAAGGCTGAAGCGCAAATTGATTGGACTTCAACAGCGGTGCAAATTGACCGTAATATTCGCGCATTTAACCCATGGCCTGTCGCATTTATCGCACTGGATGAAAGCAATAATCTGCGCGTTTGGGGTTCGATGTTGTCTCAAGAAAATGCCCAAGCTCAAGCTGCAGGGACCATTTTAGCCATCGATAAACAAGGTGTTCATGTCGCTTGTGGCGATGAACACGCGGTGTGTTTAAGCTCTCTACAATGGCCAGGTGGTAAACCACTAAATGCCGTACAAATTTTACAAACCCAAAAACTGAATATTGGACAAATTTTATAATGAAACAATCTCCCCACGCCTCAGGTAAGACTCTAAACTTACGTGCTCAGGTTGTTAAAACGTTATTGGCTGTCCAAAATGGTCAATCACTGGCATCGGTGCTCCAGCAACACATGGCGATTGTGTCTGACAAAGACCGTGCCTTGTACCATGAGTTAGTTCTTGGCTGTTTACGCCAATGGCATGCGCTTAAACAAGTGACTTTACCGTTGTTGACTAAGCCACTGGAAAACCAAGTCGTTGAAACCTGTTTATATGTGGGTTTATACCAATTGCTGTGTACCCGCGTTGCAGCGCATGCCGCGATTTCTGAAACGGTAGAAGCAGCCAAACAATTGGGTATGGAAAGCTTAAGTGGTGTGGTGAATGCTATTTTGCGCCGTGCAACACGTGAAACGGAACAGTTCTACGATGTTCTAGAACAAGCCTCGAATCTGCCAAGTTGGTTAGCAAAGCGTTTGAAAAAAGACTGGGGCGAGCAACTGGCTGAAATTAGCTACGAGCTGAAACAAGTTGCACCCTTAACCTTGCGCGTCAACACCTTACAAGTTAGCCGTGACGAATATCTTGAAATTTTAGAAGATGAAGGCATTGAAGCCCATGCCTGTGAACTTTCAAATGTCGGCATTGTGCTGGATGACAGTCTGCATATCCCAAGCCTACCAGGTTTTGAAGTAGGTGGTTTTTCAGTCCAAGATGAACATGCACAACTCTGTGCAACTTTGTTACCCGACTTAAATGGCAAATTCGTAATTGACGCCTGTGCAGCACCTGGCGGCAAGACAGCGCATATTTTAGAGATGTATCAGCCGAAAAAATTGATTGCACTCGACCAAGATGAAAAGCGCTTAAAACGTGTCTCTGAAAACTTAGAGCGTTTGGCTTTAAATGAAAAGTATGTCGACATTATCACTGCCGATGCGGTGAAGTGGACATCACCTGAACTTGCAGATTGTATCGTTCTCGATGCACCCTGTTCTGCCATTGGGGTAATCCGTCGCCATCCCGATATTCGTTTACTGCGTCAGTCGGGCGATATTGCTAAAACAGTACAGCTGCAAAAGCAAATTCTTGAAAATATGTGGCAACAACTCAAAGTCGGCGGCACATTGCTATACATCACCTGCTCGATTTTGAAAGCCGAAAATGAACAGCAAATGGTCGACTTCTTTGCTGAACATACGGATGCGAAAGAAATTAAAATTGATGCCGATTGGGGTGTTGAGCAGATTCATGGTCGCCAACTACTCCCACAAGTAGGGCGTGGCGATGGTTTTTATTATTGTCGCATTGAAAAGATTTAATAATAAAAGGAGCTGAAAGGCTCCTTTTTTCATGTGTGTACTGATTGCAATTACTGCAATTTTTCTAAAAAGCGAACTGCGTTAAGTTAAGTGTGCCACAGTTTTCAGATAAATGAGTGGCTTGATCCATCAAACGTTCTGCTGAAGCAAAAATCTCACACGAATGATGCCAACCTAATTCATGGTACTCAGCAGCTGCCCAAACCAAATTCACCTCAGCTTGTGCAAGTTCTTTATAGGCACATTGAAACCCAGTCTGTGTTTTTAGGGTTGCGGCACGCGTCCATAAATCACGGCGCATCAGTTGGGAAAACGCTAGCATTGCTGTTTCTACACTTAACGTTGCACGCTGATCTGCATATACAATCTCTAAAACCTGCTGATAGATCAGATCAATATTTTGACGCTTCGCTTTTTCACTATATTCATGGTCAGCATAACTCAGCCATGTTCGTGCTTTTTCTAACTGGTACTTGTCTCGTACGTCCATCGCTTGCTCAATTGCAGTGTGCAATTGCTCATGCACCTGCTGCTGCGAAACTGGATAATTTGAGCTGACAGGGACCTCTGCAGCATGCGCCACCACAGTACCCAAAGCTAGAAGCCACAACACATGTTTAGCATGGTGTTTCAGCATTATTTAGGCTCCAAGGCTTTATTGACTGAAGGCTTATTTTTGTTAAATAGATTTTCGTCAAATTTGAAGCGGAAACGGAAATATGCACCATCCATCGCTGTATCACTATCAATCAGATCTTTATCTTGATAGCCCACAAAGTTATATCCACCTGAAACCCAAAGGTTCGACGCTAGTAGATGAGGTCTAAACTACTGAGCTGATTAAAAGACACATTGGTCGAGATACTGCCCACAAGCAGAACTGCTAAAGATTGACCCGCATTGAGCTCAATTGATCCCACCAATAAGTCTTCGGTATTATCTGGTAAACCATTTTGATCGCGGTCTGCATAGACCTTCACATTACTTAAATCAAAATTATCCGTGCTACTTTGTACTAGACCCAATGTATATCGATCAGCAGTATTACCTGTATTGGTTAAGACATGTGGCAGATTCACCGCCCCACCGACCACACCATATTGGTTTTGATTTTGTACTAAAGTCAGTGAGTACGTTTTTTGCACTTCCAATGCCACGGGATTGGAATTGACCAATAAAACATTCCCCATCTCATCGGTATAGTCCCCAGATGCAACGTTAGAAATATAGCTTCCCGGTTGTGGAAATGCATGTGCTTCTAATGAAAAAAAAATAAAAACGACAGAGCAGAAAATTTCTTTTTGTTAATTTTCATATGAATTAGCCAGCAAAAGTGCAAACTGTGTCACAATTCTATACTATTTTGTATCATAATTGTTATTGTGATTGCATATTTATTAGATAAAATTTGTACAGCATACTTTTTGTTCTTTCTAGCCGTATGAATTCTTATTTATTTCAAGCCAAATTGACGTGAACACTAAGCTCCAAATCAACTCATCAAAAAAACTTATCGAAGCATTGTTGTATAGCGCTGATGTGCGATAGCTCACTACACCCTCGTTAAAAAAACGCCCAATGAAGCTCATTGGGCGTTTTTTAATAAGTAGATACCTATTTCAGGGCGACTAAACTTTAAATCCAGTATTACAACGTATGCTGGTCTTTCACTTCTTCAAGAACCTCATCGAGTTCTTCAGGGTTTTTCATCAAGTGGAGAATAGACAACACAAGTCCACCCCATAAAAACACCATTGAAATGATCATCATCACGATTGCCGAAGTATTCATTTATGCTCTCCTAGCGATCTTTCATTTTACTGAGTACGATTGCAACGACACCACAGAAAATCACGCTGCCCCATCCGAATACACCCTGTAGACTCATACTATAACTATCGTAACCATTTTTCAGTAAGTTAAATATGGTCATGCTCAAGGTCGTTAATAAGATCAATGAGGTGATGACAGTTAAAGTAAATGCCCAGCCTTTGCCCAATTGAACCGTTGAAATACGGTTCACGTGATCACGAAGCTCAATCAATGCAGAACGCTTAAACCATGCCACACTGATAATCGACAATAGTGCACCACCGATAATCCCGATGTTATTGATAAAGTGATCCACGATATCTACCAGTTTAATCGCATTCACACTTGAGAATAAGATCACTGAAACCAGTGCACTACCACCACCAATAATAGTAACTGCTTTTTTACGGCTCCATTTTAACTTATCCTGCATCGCTGCAATTGGCACTTCCAAGATACTGACCATGGAAGAAATACCAGCAACAAATAATGATGAGAAGAACAATAGACCGAATAGATCAGCACCTGCACCTAGACTTGAAATGATTTTCGGGAAAGCAATAAATGCCAGACCGATACCACCACTCACTACATCTTGAACTTCTTTGCCTGCGGTATGCGCCATAAAGCCCAATGCAGCAAAAATACCAATACCCGCCAAAATTTCAGTTGAAGCATTGGCAAAACCAACGATCAGCCCCGAACCAGTCAAGTTGGTCTTTGGCTTTAGGTAAGATGCATAAGTCACCATGATCCCGAAACCCACGGAAAGCGAGAAGAAGGTATGACCGTACGCCGCCAACCACACTTTATAGTCCATCATCGCAGACCAGTTCGGTGTAAAGAATGCATTTAAGCCTTCTGCTGCACCTGGTAAACGAAGTGATTGCACTACTAAAATAGTGAATAAAACGAATAACAAAGGCATGAAAATCTTATTCGATAATTCAACACCTTTTTTAACCCCACCAAACAGAATAATTAAGGTCAGTGCCCAAATTCCCACGATTGGCCAAAATAAATGGCTCACAAACTGAAAATCGAAACCTGTTGCTTTCGAAGTTTGTAAGTAAGTATTAAAGAAGAAACTTTCAGGATCACTACCCCATGCCTGACCAATCGAAAAGTAAACATAGCTTCCCGCCCACGTCAGTACGCTGGCATAGTACAAACCAATGATGATACACACACAGACTTGCCACCAACCTAGCGTTTCACCGCCTTTAAACAAAGCCCGATAGGCTTTAGGTGGTGACCCCGAACTACGGTGTCCTGTTGCATAATCCAAAAATAATAGGGGTAAACCAGCGGTAATTAATGCCAATAAATAAGGAATAAGAAAGGCACCGCCACCATTTTCATAAGCAACATAAGGGAAACGCCAAATATTACCTAAACCTACAGCCGAACCTACAGCTGCAATAATAAAACCAGATCGTGATGTCCAGTTTTCACGAGTTCCTGACATAAAACACCTAAACCTAGGTCCCTTTTAATTGCTTTTTATTTGGTTATCTCGCAACAAAAAAGAACCATTTAATATTAATCTTGAGTGTTTGATTTAGCTTCGACCTTTTGGGTGCAAGGTTCTAAATGACAAACAGAGGAGTTTTCACAAAACCTTGGTTAAAGTGTGTCGATTAAACTTCCCTTTTATATGGTTCAACAATACTCACTTTTATAAAAATATTCTGTAATTTCTGCTTCAAATATTCCATTTTTATAATGTGTGCTGATTCAACCGTTCAATTAATCAGCTTATTTATTGTACAAAATTAGTTATAAATTAACAAACTTTTTGGAATGATTTATTGCATCTACTTTCATGCATAAAATTTGAAGATCCTGCATCGATACTCAACCTACTGAAAAAATCAATGTAAATAACGCTAAAAGTATTAACCCCTCACACAAAAACATTACTTTTCACATTTTTATTCAAATATTCACCCCATCAGGGAACATTGGCCATATTTCTAATGAACATCACATGCATGCATACAACTTTTTAATATTGTTCTGTACTTACAGTGCAGTAGTATTTAAAACTGCGCGATACCAGTGATGCTCTATATTTAAAAGAGAAACCACCAAAGCCAGTCATTGCGTAGAACATCATCAGCTTCACTAGATCAATCTAGTATTGATCAGGCTATTTAACTGATGCTGATCTAAAGCACTAAGCAAAAATTATAAGCCATTTACTTTTGTCAGCTTAGGCTTACAAATAGCGTGGTTAAAATGCTGTTTGAACAACAGCCATCGCCATGTATATTTAAATCATCAGGGAACAGGACGTTTCCCAAACTTAAAACAACAATAATCAGTTTGAGCATCAGGATGTGAGATATGACAGGAGTTGTATCTAAGCACTGAAATACAAAGAAACCTCGACAGGATGTCGGGGTTTCTTTTTATCTCTATTCCACAGTTAAAGCTGAATATAAGTCCGACATCCTCGACTCGCATAGTATGAAGCAGCGCCATTATGATAGGTAAACGTACGACCATAGCGCTGATCACAAAAAATTGCCCCGCCTTGCTGGCGTAATTCGGCTGGAGTTTCAACCCAACTGGATGTTTTCAAGTCAAAATTAAAGATCTGTTGTAAAAGATAATATTGTTGTTCCGTCATTAAGCTTAAGCCATACGCCTGTATCCAATCGAGTACTGTATTTTCAGGCGGATGATCCTTGCGACTCAATAGTGCCTCTTGGTCATAACACATGCTCCGTCGCCCTTTCGGTGACTCAATTGAACAATCAAAAAAATATACATTTTGCGTATTCGGTAAAGTCACGACATCAGGCTCACCACCACTCATTTCCATTTGTTGTAAGGCGTATAATTTTTCAGGGGACTGCAAAAGTTTTTCTCGGACAAATGCCCAACTAATTTGCATATGACGTTCAGTATGTTGTTGAAACCGCTGTTCTAAGGTATTGAATAAACGTTCACTTTGCTCAGGTTCGAGTTTTTTCTGCTGCTTAATCATTGTTATTGTGCTGCCCTATTTAAAGCTACCTTTAGCATAGCGCTCTCCGTCAAATACGATCAAATACCATCCAACGGTACATCGATTTTGAAAAATAAAGGCCCTCAAAACGAGAGCCTTTTATTTTTTTGGGGGGGTGATTAAGAAGATGCTTTGATTGAACTTGAAACTTTCACCTGAGTTTTAACTGCTTCTTCAGCACTATTTAAACGGATAAAAGAAACAGCTATCGCAGCAAGTACCGCAGGAATCGCTACAGCAATAAAATTCAACTTATGTGGTAATTCCATGCCCAACAATACACCAATGACAATTGGACCCACGATTGCACCCACACGGCCAATTCCTGATGCCCAACCCAACCCAGTTGAACGAACAGCCAATGGATAATATTGCGCCACATAGCTATATAGTAAAATACTACAACCGATTGAAGCAGCTCCTGCAAGTGCAACCAATAAATAAATTACAGGTTGTGGTGAATTAAAGCCTAAACCCACCAATGCAAATGCCCCGACAGTCAACATGCTAATAATGACAGGTTTCAAGTGGAAACGATCCGCAAGCACACCACCACCAGCAGTGCCAATCACCGCACCAATGTTCAAGGAAAGGAGGAACATTAAACTGCTGCCCATCGAATAACCCGCAGCCATCATCAGTTTTGGTAACCAGCTTCCTAGGGCATAAACCATCAATAAGCACATGAAGAAGCAGCACCAAAATAAAACTGTACCCATACCACGGCCATTTTTAAACAAGGCAGCGACAGATGCATCAGGGACTTTCGCTTCGTTCAGCACTAGAACAGTATCTGAAGTTACAGTCTCTTCAGGTACCAGACGTTGAATAATGCTGCGTGCCTTTTCTGTTTGCTGGTCTTTCACTAAAAAAGTGACTGATTCAGGTAAGAATTTCCATAAAATTGGAATAAATAGTAATGGAATACCAGCAATGAAAAACATGATCTTCCAGCCGAAGGTCGGTGTAAACGCAACACCTAGCAGTGCTGCCATAATCCCGCCCATCGCATAGCCACTAAACATCGCGGTCACCAAGGTGCTACGAAACTTCTGCGGCGCATATTCCGAAGTTAAAGCGACCAAGTTCGGTAATACACCACCAATTCCAAGACCCGCAATAAAGCGTAAAATACCAAATTCAGTCGGGTTTGATGCGAAGCCACCCGCAAAAGTGAACCCACTGAACAACGTAACACAGATAATAATGACTTTCTTACGACCAATTTTATCAGCCAGCATTCCAAATAACATTGCACCAAACATCATGCCTGCTAAGGCAGTACTGGCTAACATTCCCGCTTGAACGGCCGTCATGCCCCACTCTTTCATTAAAAGCGGTAAAGCCACACCGTTAATTGCTAAATCATAACCGTCAAACAAGACGACGAATAAGCACCACAAAACAACCGTTAAATGAAAAGGCTTAAACTTAGCCTGATCGATTACAGCATTTACATTCATTCTTGTCGCTGTCATTTTTCCCTCACCTCCAATTGTGAGCTTTATTATAAAAAATGAATTAAAATTCACTTTTACATAAAATGAATCATAATTCAGTTTTTGTCTATAAATAAAACGATTGAAACGGCTTTTTTTGAAAAAATTAGACTAAAGTTGTATGAAAATGACGAAAAATAATTTGCACTACATCAAATTATTTGATAAATGGTAGATGTTTCACATAATTTTCATTTATATAAATGTATTTTTGTATAATTTAGCGTGTATTCTCCGCTCTAATTCTCTTCTTACCCACTTAATAATTCTTTATTTAAATTATTGAATATATGTTGCATAAAAAAATCCCCCTAACCGTTAAGTTAGGGGGATTTGAATTAATGAGCTGGCGATGACTTACTCTCACATGGATAACTCCACACTACCATCAGCGCTAAGAGGTTTCACTTCTGAGTTCGGGAAGGGATCAGGTGGTTCACTCTTGCTATTGTCGCCAGCACAACTGTTTATGACTATTCGTTGGGTCTAACCTCAGAGCAGTGCTCTTCGTGCCTAACTTTCATCAAATGAGTTATTAACAGGTATATTTGAGTTGGATATTTTATCTAGCTTTATAACTAAATCAAGTTGTTTGCAGTGATTTGAACCACAACACCAACTGTTTGGGTGTTGTATAGTCAAGCCTCACGAGCAATTAGTATTGGTCAGCTTCACATATCACTATGCTTCCACATCCAACCTATCAACGTCGTAGTCTTCAACGGCTCTTTAGAGGACATAAAGTCCTAGGGAAATCTTATCTTGAGGTAGGCTTCCCGCTTAGATGCTTTCAGCGGTTATCCCTTCCGAACATAGCTACCCGGCGATGCGACTGGCGTCACAACCGGTACACCAGAGGTTCGTCCACTCTGGTCCTCTCGTACTAGGAGCAGATCCTCTCAAATTTCCAACGCCCACGGTAGATAGGGACCGAACTGTCTCACGACGTTCTAAACCCAGCTCGCGTACCTCTTTAAATGGCGAACAGCCATACCCTTGGGACCTGCTTCAGCCCCAGGATGAGATGAGCCGACATCGAGGTGCCAAACACCGCCGTCGATATGAACTCTTGGGCGGTATCAGCCTGTTATCCCCAGAGTACCTTTTATCCGTTGAGCGATGGCCCTTCCATACAGAACCACCGGATCACTAAGACCTACTTTCGTACCTGCTCGACTTGTGGGTCTCGCAGTTAAGCGCGCTTTTGCCTTTATACTCTACGCGTGATTTCCGACCACGCTGAGCGCACCTTCGTACTCCTCCGTTACTCTTTAGGAGGAGACCGCCCCAGTCAAACTACCCACCAGACATGGTCCTCGTCCCGGATAACGGGACAGAGTTAGAACCTCAATATTACCAGGGTGGTATTTCAAGATTGGCTCCACCGAAACTAGCGTCTCGGTTTCAAAGCCTCCCACCTATCCTACACAAGTAAGATCAAAGTTCAATGTCAAGCTGCAGTAAAGGTTCACGGGGTCTTTCCGTCTAGCCGCGGGTACACCGCATCTTCACGGCGAATTCGATTTCACTGAGTCTCTGCTGGAGACAGCGCCCCCATCATTATGCCATTCGTGCAGGTCGGAACTTACCCGACAAGGAATTTCGCTACCTTAGGACCGTTATAGTTACGGCCGCCGTTTACTGGGGCTTCGATCAAGAGCTTCGCTTACGCTAACCCCATCAATTAACCTTCCAGCACCGGGCAGGCATCACACCCTATACGTCCACTTTCGTGTTTGCAGAGTGCTATGTTTTTAATAAACAGTTGCAGGGGCCTGGTTTCTGTGGCTGCCAATAGCTCAAGGAGTAAATCCTATCACCGTCGGCAGCGTACCTTCTCCCGAAGTTACGGTACCATTTTGCCTAGTTCCTTCAGCAGAGTTCTCTCAAGCGCTTTGGTCTACTCGACCTGACCACCTGTGTCGGTTTCGGGTACGATTCCTATGTAACTGAAGCTTAGAGACTTTTCCTGGAAGCATGGTATCAGCCACTTCACTGTACAAGTACAGCTTGCTATCAGTTCTCAGCATAGAGTACCCCGGATTTGCCTAAGATACATGCCTACAACCTTCCACCTGGACAACCAACGCCAGGCTGACTTAACCTTCTCCGTCCTCTCATCGCATTACATAGAAGTATTGGAATATTAACCAATTTCCCATCGACTACGCCTCTCGGCCTCGCCTTAGGGGTCGACTCACCCAGCCCCGATTAACGTTGGACTGGAACCCTTGGTCTTTCAGCGTGCGAGTTTTTCACTCGCATTGTCGTTACTCACGTCAGCATTCGCACTTCTGATACCTCCAGCATACTTCTCAATACACCTTCATCGGCTTACAGAACGCTCCCCTACCACTTGCAATAAATTGCAAATCCGCAGCTTCGGCATATAGTTTTAGCCCCGTTACATCTTCCGCGCAGGCCGACTCGACTAGTGAGCTATTACGCTTTCTTTAAAGGGTGGCTGCTTCTAAGCCAACCTCCTAGCTGTCTATGCCTTCCCACATCGTTTCCCACTTAACTATAATTTTGGGGCCTTAGCTGGCGGTCTGGATTGTTTTCCTCTTGACTACGGACGTTAGCACCCGCAGTCTGTCTCCCGGATAGTACTCATTGGTATTCGGAGTTTGCATCGGTTTGGTAAGTCGGGATGACCCCCTAGCCGAAACAGTGCTCTACCCCCAATGGTATTCGTCCGAGGCGCTACCTAAATAGCTTTCGGGGAGAACCAGCTATCACCGAGTTTGATTAGCCTTTCACCCCTATCCACAAGTCATCCCCTGGCTTTTCAACGACAGTGGGTTCGGTCCTCCAGTTAGTGTTACCCAACCTTCAACCTGCTCATGGATAGATCACCCGGTTTCGGGTCTACACCCAGCAACTAAACGCCCTATTAAGACTCGATTTCTCTACGGCTCCCCTATGCGGTTAACCTTGCTACTGAATGTAAGTCGCTGACCCATTATACAAAAGGTACGCAGTCACCGAACAAGTCGGCTCCCACTGCTTGTATGCATGCGGTTTCAGGATCTATTTCACTCCCCTCACAGGGGTTCTTTTCGCCTTTCCCTCACGGTACTGGTTCACTATCGGTCAGTCAGGAGTATTTAGCCTTGGAGGATGGTCCCCCCATATTCAGACAAGGTTTCACGTGCCCCGCCCTACTCGACATCATCATATCAGCCCTTTCGTGTACAGGACTATCACCCACTATGGTTGCACTTCCCAGAGCATTCCACTAAAACTGATATGACTTAATGGGCTTTTCCCCGTTCGCTCGCCGCTACTGAGGGAATCTCAATTGATTTCTTTTCCTAAGGGTACTGAGATGTTTCACTTCCCCTCGTTCGCCTCGTATGACTATGTATTCATCATACGATACCTGCCTTATGACAGGTGGGTTTCCCCATTCAGAAATCTCCGGATCACAGGATATTTGCCGCCTCCCCGGAGCTTATCGCAGGCTATTACGTCTTTCATCGCCTCTGACTGCCAAGGCATCCACCACATGCACTTAATTACTTGACTATACAACCCCAAACAGTCGTTAATCCCTACAAGTAGGATTAAGACAGTCTATGATGATTTCTCATCACTTCCTTACAGTTTGTTGTTCTGTGTACTTAAACACTGTACAGCTTCAATTCAATTCACATACCAAAACGCTTGATTCAGT
The DNA here is from genome assembly GCF_058599305.1 of Acinetobacter sp. CAU_H_S139_7. Lineage (NCBI taxonomy): Bacteria > Pseudomonadati > Pseudomonadota > Gammaproteobacteria > Moraxellales > Moraxellaceae > Acinetobacter > Acinetobacter sp. CAU_H_S139_7. The sequence continues at coordinate 28,619 of NZ_CM178651.1, read as the reverse complement.
TAATTTCGCTAGTAACTCATTTCTTCAATCTTCATCAATCAGTAATAAATCACTGTTAATGTCAATCTTAAAAACGAGTATGAACAAATTATTTCAACTCAAATATATTCTGTTAATGATTTTTCCAGCCTTCGTCAGGTCAGGAAACTGTGATAAATCACAGAAGTTAATAAGTTATCTACTTACTAATTTCTGTAATCCAACCTATCTGCGCGAAGCATAGCTTCTTGCTTAAATTTCAAGGAAAAGCATGCTTTTCTTGTCTTGAAATTTGGTGGAGACTAGGAGAGTCGAACTCCTGACCTCCTGCGTGCAAAGCAGGCGCTCTACCAACTAAGCTAAGTCCCCAGCTTATCAATAAGTCAATGTCTCTGTTTTTCTGTATTCAGCATTTAATAATGCTTGTTAGTCAGATTTGGTGGGTCTGACAAGACTTGAACTTGTGACCCCACGCTTATCAAGCGTGTGCTCTAACCAACTGAGCTACAGACCCTCAGATACATCGTCATGAAGAACAACTTGTTGTGGATTCTTACCAATCGTCAATCTTTCGTTAAGGAGGTGATCCAGCCGCAGGTTCCCCTACGGCTACCTTGTTACGACTTCACCCCAGTCATCGGCCACACCGTGGTAAGCGTCCTCCTTGCGGTTAGACTACCTACTTCTGGTGCAACAAATTCCCATGGTGTGACGGGCGGTGTGTACAAGGCCCGGGAACGTATTCACCGCGGCATTCTGATCCGCGATTACTAGCGATTCCGACTTCATGGAGTCGAGTTGCAGACTCCAATCCGGACTACGATCGGCTTTTTGAGATTAGCATCCTATCGCTAGGTAGCAACCCTTTGTACCGACCATTGTAGCACGTGTGTAGCCCTGGTCGTAAGGGCCATGATGACTTGACGTCGTCCCCGCCTTCCTCCAGTTTGTCACTGGCAGTATCCTTAAAGTTCCCGGCTTAACCCGCTGGCAAATAAGGAAAAGGGTTGCGCTCGTTGCGGGACTTAACCCAACATCTCACGACACGAGCTGACGACAGCCATGCAGCACCTGTATGTAAGTTCCCGAAGGCACCAATCCATCTCTGGAAAGTTCTTACTATGTCAAGACCAGGTAAGGTTCTTCGCGTTGCATCGAATTAAACCACATGCTCCACCGCTTGTGCGGGCCCCCGTCAATTCATTTGAGTTTTAGTCTTGCGACCGTACTCCCCAGGCGGTCTACTTATCGCGTTAGCTGCGCCACTAAAGCCTCAAAGGCCCCAACGGCTAGTAGACATCGTTTACGGCATGGACTACCAGGGTATCTAATCCTGTTTGCTCCCCATGCTTTCGTACCTCAGCGTCAGTATTAGGCCAGATGGCTGCCTTCGCCATCGGTATTCCTCCAGATCTCTACGCATTTCACCGCTACACCTGGAATTCTACCATCCTCTCCCATACTCTAGCTTCCCAGTATCGAATGCAATTCCTAAGTTAAGCTCAGGGATTTCACATCCGACTTAAGAAGCCGCCTACGCACGCTTTACGCCCAGTAAATCCGATTAACGCTCGCACCCTCTGTATTACCGCGGCTGCTGGCACAGAGTTAGCCGGTGCTTATTCTGCGAGTAACGTCCACTATCCTAGAGTATTAATCTAAGTAGCCTCCTCCTCGCTTAAAGTGCTTTACAACCAAAAGGCCTTCTTCACACACGCGGCATGGCTGGATCAGGCTTTCGCCCATTGTCCAATATTCCCCACTGCTGCCTCCCGTAGGAGTCTGGGCCGTGTCTCAGTCCCAGTGTGGCGGATCATCCTCTCAGACCCGCTACAGATCGTCGCCTTGGTAGGCCTTTACCCCACCAACTAGCTAATCTGACTTAGGCTCATCTATTAGCGCAAGGTCCGAAGATCCCCTGCTTTCCCCCGTAGGGCGTATGCGGTATTAGCATTCCTTTCGGAATGTTGTCCCCCACTAATAGGCAGATTCCTAAGCATTACTCACCCGTCCGCCGCTAGGTCAGGTAGCAAGCTACCCTTCCCCGCTCGACTTGCATGTGTTAAGCCTGCCGCCAGCGTTCAATCTGAGCCATGATCAAACTCTTCAGTTAAAAATCATTAGTAGCTTATGGCTACAAATCTTGGCTCATCAATTTTCTGACAAATATTTCTCAAATAAACTTCGAGTAATTTTTACCATTCAATCAATGAAATATTTTCGATCGATCAATCAGTAAAAATCCACACAAGTTGTTCTTCATAATCTCTTAATGATCTTTCTAACACCTCGTCAGTGCTAGAAGCTGGACTCAATATACTCAACAACTCAGCACTTCGTGCTTCGTTCGTTTCCGTCTATCTCGTCGGTATGGGGTGCATTCTAGAGGATTTCTAAAGCTTTGCAAGTGCTTTTAACTGGTTGTTTTATCGGGTGTTGTATTTTTATGCACTAAAAAGGTTCAAAAACATGCAGTCACACACCTAACCTAATAATTTTAAAGCAGAAATATAAATTTAATATTTCTGCTCTCTTTTTTCATTACTTTTGCACTGCTGCTGCTTTAATATTCACACTGAGAATTTTAACAGGTTGTTTCGGTACATCTTGATGTGGCCCTGCACGTCCTGTCGGTACTTTAGTGATCTTATCCACCACATCCATACCTTTAGTGACCTGACCAAAAACCGCATAACCTGCGTTATTGGTACTTCTATCTAGAAAGTTATTATCCACCACATTAATAAAGAACTGACTGGTTGCAGAATGCGGTAGGTTGGTTCGTGCCATCGCCAAAGTGCCACGTTTATTAGATAGACCATTGCTTGATTCATTTTGAATGGCTGGTCGAGTTGGCTTTTCTACAAGGTCCGCAGTCATACCCCCGCCTTGTACCATGAAACCCGGAATGACGCGATGAAAGATCGTGCCGTTATAAAACTTAGCTTTCGTATAGTCTTCAAAGTTTTTTGCTGAGATAGGTGCTTTATCATTAAACAGTTCAATTTCGATGTTGCCCATTGATGTTTTCATTTCAACAATCGTGTTATTTGCCATGACCGCCATACTCATACATGTAGCCGCCACTGCAACTAAACTCTTCTTTAACATTTCTTTACTCACAGCATTCAGATGTTATTAGATTTCGGTATATTAATCGTTCAGTTTGACATCCTCCGCGACCTAAAGGACGGGGATTCCTACTGCTAGACGCTCATGTCCGAGCGCAAGAATATTCAGTGCGGAATTTATATCCCTATCATGGAATGTACCGCATTCCATGCACTGCCATTCTCTTATTCCAAGTCCCGTTCTACCTTTCGGACTACTACAGCGTGAGCCACAGCTCGAACAAGTTTGGGTGGTATAGGCTTCATTGACTTCTTTATACCATACACTTGCGTTCTCGCATTTATACTTGAGCATGGTTCTAAGTGTTGTCCAACTTGCATCTAATACAGACTTCGCTAGTTTAGTCCGTGCTAATGCCTTTGCATTCACATTACCAACGAAGATGGCTGCATGTTTATTCACCAATTTATGACTGAATTGATGTAGCGTATTTTGACGTATGTTTCTAATCTTGGCATGAATCGCTTTAACACGCTTTTTATTTCTAGCACGTTGAGCAATGCCAAGTTTTTGTTCGTATTGCCGATAGATTTGAGGGGCTTTGAGCTTTACGCCATCTGAACAGGTTGCAAGGTCTTTTAAGCCCAAATCTATACCGATTGAGGTATTACCCTTTGATTTAACTTGTTTTGTCTTATCAACAACTAAACAAACATACCAACGTCCACGACTGTCTTCTACAAATGAGCCTGTTTTGACGTTGTATTTTGATAGTCCATAGCTATCCCATAGCTTGAATTGATGCTTGCCATACTGCACGTAGCCATCAGCATATTTGATTGCAACCTTTTTGAACGGTATCCAACCCAAAGAACGTCTTGCAGACTTCTTATTACTCACCCGCCATTTTAGCTTTGCTTTTTTAAACTGCTTTCTTCGAGTAACCAATTCTTCTGTTATCGCTTGAACAGTTTGACTATGCAGATTGCATTCTTTAGATGTGCCTTTCGTGTATTTAGCAATATCGTAAGCTGAAAGAAATTCACCTTTTCTTTTTAGATGTTTAAATCCTAAATCATTCACATAATTCCAAACAAAATTTACTTCCAATGCGAGTTGGTCTAGTACCTTGTAATGTTTGTCTTTTATGCGTAATTTAAGTGTTTTCATGATTAAAATATATTTGGTCTATGAGCAATAGTCAAGAGATTAGAACAGGTCGCCACTGTGTTTTTAATATGCATGTACATTTAGTCTTTGTGGCTAAATACCGTAGAGATGTTTTTACCAAAGCAATGCTTGAAACAATGCGTGAAGTGTTTGAGCGTGTTTGTTTAGACTTTGAAGCCGAGTTGGTAGAGTTTGATGGTGAACACGATCATGTTCATTTGCTTGTGAATTATCCACCTAAAATAGCAATTTCTAGCTTAGTGAATAGTTTAAAGGGTGCTTCAAGTCGCATTGTAAGAACCAAACACCCTGAAATTAAAAACAAGCTATGGGGCAGTGCTTTGTGGTCGCCTAGTTACTTCGCTGCTTCATGTGGCGGTGCGCCAATTGGAATTGTTAAACAATATATTCAACAACAGCAAACACCGCATTAATGGCTTACGCCACTCGCTTATATCCTCGGGCTAAACCCATAGGTATCTACACAATTTCCGAGCTTTGCGTTAAATTGAAGAGCATGCTCTTCAATTTAACATCTCTGGTCTGGATCAGCGTCTTGTCAAACGTTATAACAGCCTTGTAAAACTCAATATGAATCCTCTTGCTTCACTTGCTCCCGCAATCAAAGACCTGGCCTCTACCCAAAAGTCGAGTTTCTCAACTACACAGGCTGTTTGGCGATTCCTGAATAATAATAAAATCTCTTTTAGTCAATTAAACCAGCCGATTAAGCTTCTTGCATGCGAACAGATCAAGACATCACCGCATCAGTATGCATTAATCGTTCATGACTGGTCTCAACTGCAGTATGTGAAGCACAGTCATAAGGTTCGGCGTCTTCAAAGAACAGAGGCGAATTCAGGCTATGAATTGCAAAGCAGTTTACTTGTCGATGCGTCATCAGGGCTCCCAATTGCGCCATTAGCTCAGACGCTAACAGATGCATCCGGCTGTTATTCCACATTCAGTGAACAATACAGCGAGCGCAAGTCCCATTTGGACTCACTCGCAGAACAAATCAAAACGATTGAACAGTATCCGATTGAGAAAACAAAAGTCCATATCATTGACCGTGAAGGAGACTCGATTGCCCACTTGAGGGAAATCAGCAGCCATGGTTTCAAATGGTTGATTCGGGCCAAAGAAAGCCATCGGATTGAGCATCAAGGGGAAACCTACAAAGTTGCAGAAGTCGCAGAAAAAGTAGTAACTCAGCAAGTTAAGCCGATTGCTTATAAAGGAAACAGGCATATGCTGCATGTTGGAGAAACCGATATTCGGATAACGCGTGCAGCAAAACCGAAGAGAAAAGATGATTTAGGCCAACGGGTTGCTCCCCAGCCAGGCAAGGCAGTTACAGCCAGATTAATTGTTGCTGTGGTGAAAGATGCTCAAGGTAAAACAGTCGCGAGATGGTCGCTGATCAGCAATGTTTCTTCAGAGATTGATGCGGTAGAATTAACCACCTGGTATTACTGGCGCTGGACAATTGAGTGCTATTTCAAGCTTCTGAAGCAGGCAGGCCATGACGTTGAATCATGGCTTCAGACCACACCTGCAGCGATTTTAAGACGGCTCCTGATCAGCAGTATGGCGTGTGTACTGACTTGGCGAATACAGCGTTCTGAAGATGAACAAAATCAGAAAATTCGTATATTTCTGGCCCGTCTTTCAGGCCGACAGCAGAAGAGAGGTAAGTTGGAAAGTGCACCTGCAATATTGGCAGGACTTTCGATTTTACTGAACACTCTTCAACTGCTCTCAGAATATTCAATAGATGAACTGAATGAAATCGCAACAATTGCATTAGGTACATCAAGATGTGTAGATACCTATGGGCTAAACCCCGAGGTTTTACGCTCCAATGGATAAATAAAACACTACTTCTTCTAAGAAAACGAGAATAACGATGAATGAAGCTTTAGCCCTGTCTCAATTGAGTCAATTTCCACCTTGGCATTTACAAGGTGAAGCCTTTATTTTGAATTATTGGATCAGTCCGCAATTTATCCGACAATATAAAGCGTTTCGTATCGCCCCGTCCCCGATTGGTCGTGTGGTTCAAGTCATGTTGGTGCGTTATCATCAATCCCCTGTTGGACCTTATGATGAACTGCTTTTGCTCGACCACCCTTTACTGAGCAAACGGCGATTAAGCTCGATTCCTAAAATTTATGTGTCTACACAGATTTCAGTTGAACATGGTCAACAACTTTGGGGCATTCCGAAAGAGTTCGCTCAGTTTGACTGGCATACGCAGCACGAAACAACACAATGTCAACTCAGCACTCAAGACCAAACCCTGTGTTTAACACTCACCCAATGCAAAAAGGCACGTCCGTTTTATATTAATAGTCATCACATTCCACGTTCCATGCTCAAAATACAACAAGCATGGCAAGGTCAACGCTATGAGTTTTCTCCACAGTTTCGCGCAAAGCTAATAAAACTGAAAAAATTTGAATGGCAAAACCATACCACCCTCTTCCCAGACTTTGGCCAAGCCAAGGCTCTACAAAGTTTTTATGTCCCGAGTTTTCAGCTCGTTTTTCCAGAAGCCAAAATCCGCCCTAAATAAAAAAAGAATGTTCCACGTGAAACATTCTTTTTAAAATCCATGCTTTTTTATTTGGCATTCTTATCCCAAAATTTTCTAAAGTTCTTTGCCATTTCTATGGTGATTTTTTTTGCTCGACGAGAAATGATGGTGAAGTTCACAAAGCCATGCGGTTGATCTAGATAATTCTGATAATAAACCTTATTGCCCTGTTGCTTTAATTTAATGGCATAAATTTCACCTTCATCATGCAATAAATCATGACCTGCGGTGATGACAAAAGCGGGGGCGACACTTTTTAATACGCCATAGGTTGGCGAAACAATAGGATCATCCAGAGCTACTTGATGTTGTTCAGCATACAATGACGTCACCCTATCGACATCTTGTCCAGTTAAGGTCAGTCCATCTTTATAAGCAAAGAACGATGGATGGCGACTTTTGAAATCGACTACAGGATAAATTAACAGTTGTGCACTTGGCGCATAAGCTTTTGCAGCAGTTCGCTGCGCCACTACGGCACTGATATTACCACCTGCACTATCGCCTGCAACCGCAATTCGGTTTTTCAAAATTTTGAACTGACGACGGTTTTGATAGACCCAAGCCAAAGCATCTTCACAAGATTGAATCAATACATTTGGGCCAACTTCAGGTGCCAAAGGATAATCAATACTGAGCACCTGCACTTTGGCATGGATCGCCAGTAAGCGACAGACTTCATCATGGCTGTCGAGACTGCCAACCACAAAGCCGCCGCCATGATAAAACACCAGCATCGGAAGTTTCTTATTCGGTGCAGGATGATAATGCCGTGCAAACACAGTTCCACTTTGTAAAGGTAGACGTAAATCTTCCACTTGTTTTACCGCGCTGGGTTTCGCGGTCAACATTTGAATTTGATGATCAAACAATCTACGCGAACGATGGTAGTCTTCAAAAATAAAGCCCGATTTGCCTTGCTTATATTGAGCTGCCATTAAGCATTTGATAAAGGGATCTAATTGTTCAAACTGGTGAGGATAACCCAGCGCTTTCACCAAGCCTTCTTGTGCTACTGTCGGTAAGCGATCAATTACACGCGCCGCACTGCCTTGGCCTTGTTCCATCCATTGTTGTAAAGTTTGATTCAACACGCCCATGTCAATAATATCCTTTTATCGTTCTTCATATTCTCTACATGATCAGCACTTATGTGACCATTCTCTTATATAAGTCTTCACATCAAGATACATAGCAATACGCCCTATACGCTAATCTTCTTTTAAGAGCTTGTCATTGACAATTTTTATGCCGATTTAGGAGTGTTTTGCTACTCCGTTTTATGAAGGAGATCTGCCATGACTAAAAAAATAATATTCCTCTCGCTCATCAGCACTTTGTTTGTTGGCTGTGTGGCTTTTCCTGAGGATGGCTATTATGACGGACGCTACGACCACCGCTATGATTATGATGATCGACGCTACGACCAGCATGATCGCTATGAACGTGAACGAGACCGCCAACGTTGGGAATACCAACAACGACAAAACCGTATCGAGCGCGAACGTCGCGAGGCAGACCGAAACCGCCAAAGACATGCTGAATGGGAACGTCAAAACCGTGAACAAGAACGGCAACGTATTGAAGCTGAGCGCAAACGGATCGCCAATCAACGTCATCACGATTGGCAACAGAAAAAGCGTGATCAAGAGCGATTAAACCAAGAACGTAAACGTTATGATGCTGAACGTCAGCAACGACAAAATGCCGAACGCCAACGTCGCGAGCAAGAGCGTCAACGGACTGAAGATCGACGCAAACAATCCCATAACGATCGTAAGCAACATCCCGATGATCAACGCCGCGATCAAAACAAAGGTTGGGATAACTCACGTCAAGAACGAGAAAATCGTCATCGTACATCAGACTGATGAAATAACACGGCTGAGCAGCTTTAGTGATTTACCCTCTAAAAAAAGACCTTCACGGCATCCGGTGAAGGTCTTGAACAAAGCGAGTGTAAGAGAACGTTCTCTTTTAAGCTTTATTGTTGTGTTGTCGCAGGTGTAGATTGGATGGGTTCAATCTGAGCCGCAGGATCTGCTTGAACCTCGACTCCAGCACTCCCCTCAACGGTTGCTGTTGCATCCGGTGCAGTGGTCACTTGAGCGGACTCAGGCGCTGTACTGGTTTCATTTGAGCTACAGCCCACAATGGCAAATGCTGAACCTAAAAGCGCTAGAGACAATAATGCAGTTTTCTTATTTAACATTCTTTCATTTCCTTTTACGTCATACAAAAATAGCAAAGCCAAACTTTGCCCTGCCTATCTTTGTCAAATCTGAAAACTTTTACACACGTGCTGAGTTGTAGTTTTTGCAGACTCGAGTACAACTTGTGCAATTTTTTATTAATTGCGCACAAATGCCGCCTTAGCACTACATCTCCACAGCAATGCAAGTTAATGTGCTGATTCTTCATTGTTTCTCTCTTCGATTAGCAGCACAAAAGGAAATCTATACTGAGCCTCTCAACTCTTCAGCATTGCAGAACTCTTGTATGCTGATACACGATTAAATAATGTTACTTTTAAATTTTAAGCAAAAAAAAAAGCTTAACCCAAGGCGGATTAAGCTCGAAAAAGCATACAAAAATAAAGAAACCACAGCCTTAAAAATCGAATTTTGAGCGCAAAGCTCGAATCATCCTGACAGCATTATACCTTTGCACTGAATAAAGTACTTTTGGGAGACGTACTATTCAAAAACCTAAATCTCTAAATGGGAGAGTTTCCCCAAGCTATGCAAATAGGTCGCAGTCACCATACTTTGCTCTCTCCACAAAGTATGATCACCGCTGATGAACTCATTATGTGGTCAAGCGAAAAATTAGTAAAACAGATAAATTTAATTAAAATAATTCAATGTAACGATTAGCCTTTTTCAACATAAAAAAACTCAAGCAGAATTGGAAATGGACCTTCGGACAGAATAAGCACCTAGAAAGCCTGATTTCAGCAATTTTTTACCAAAAATACATGAATTAATCACTGAAGCCGCTTGAATTTTTGGCTGTTGCCCCGACCTTTGTATTAATCATGAATTTTATCACTCATGGCAGTTCAGGATTAACCCAGTTAGCACTGAAGCCAAAAGGACTGTACATGTTTAAGAACCCATTTAAACGGAGTAAATCTATGGCGGCTGAGCAAAACGAACAAGCTCAAGATCTAGGGCAAGAGCAAGCTGATCAACAAACAGCACAAACTCAAGCTGAAACGGAGCAAGCTGAAGTTTCAGTTGAAGATTTACAAGCCCAGATCACTAATCTGGAAGAAAGTTTAAAACTTGAAAAAGCCCGCACTGCAAATGCTGTATACGAAGCACAAAAAAGTGTAGAGCGTATTCAACGTGAATCAGAGAAGCATAAAGACACCGTTCTCGAAAAATTCGCAAAAGAGTTACTGGACTCAGTGGATAATTTAGAACGTGCCCTTAGCGCATCGGGTGAGGAAAAAACACCAATGTTTGAAGGTGTGGAACTGACGTTGAAATCGTTACTGACTGCACTGGAAAAATTTGGTGTGGTCGCAGTTGATACAGCAAATGGTTTCAATGCGGACTTGCATCAAGCAGTCGGGATTGATCCAAATGCGAAAGCCAACGAGATCGGAACGGTATTACAAAAAGGTTATACCTTAAATGGTCGTTTGCTTCGTCCAGCAATGGTCATGGTTGGCGCATAAACTCTATAAATTCGAGAGTTTGTAAAATTTTTTCTTGATTATCACTTGAAAAAAATTGAACGGCTCTCATATCGAATAACAAGCAAAAACATTGCAAAAATTTTTGAGGAATCATCCAAATGGCTAAAATCATTGGTATTGACTTAGGTACAACAAACTCTTGCGTCGCTGTACTTGAAGGCGACAAAGTTAAAGTGATCGACAACGCTGAAGGTGCACGTACAACACCATCGATTATTGCGTATAAAGATGGCGAAATCTTGGTGGGTCAGTCTGCAAAACGTCAAGCAGTGACTAACCCTAAAAACACATTATTCGCAATCAAACGTTTGATCGGTCGTAAGTATCAAGACCAAGCAGTTCAAAAGGACATCGGTCTTGTCCCTTACAAAATCATCAAAGCTGACAATGGTGATGCTTGGGTTGAAGTAAACGACAAGAAACTTGCACCACAACAAATCTCTGCTGAAATCTTGAAAAAGATGAAGAAAACTGCAGAAGATTACTTAGGTGAGACAGTAACTGAAGCGGTGATTACCGTTCCTGCTTACTTTAACGATGCACAGCGTCAAGCAACTAAAGATGCGGGTAAAATCGCAGGTTTAGAAGTTAAACGTATCATCAACGAACCAACGGCTGCTGCACTTGCGTTCGGTATGGACAAAAAAGAAGGCGACCGTAAAGTTGCAGTTTATGACTTAGGTGGTGGTACTTTTGACGTATCTATCATTGAAATCGCTGATCTTGATGGCGACCAACAAATTGAAGTGTTATCAACCAATGGTGATACTTTCCTTGGCGGTGAAGACTTCGATAACGCTTTAATCGAGTTCTTGGTTGAAGAGTTCAAGAAAGAACAAAACTTCAACTTGAAACAAGATCCACTTGCATTACAACGTTTGAAAGAAGCAGCTGAAAAAGCAAAAATCGAGCTTTCTTCGTCAAATGCAACTGAAATTAACCTTCCGTACATCACGGCTGATGCGACTGGTCCTAAACATTTAGTGATTAACGTAACACGTGCAAAACTTGAAGGTTTAGTGGCTGATTTAGTTGAACGTACAATCGAACCTTGCCGTATTGCACTTAAAGATGCAGGTCTTTCAACTTCTGAGATTTCTGATGTGATCTTGGTGGGTGGTCAGTCTCGTATGCCACTTGTACAACAAAAAGTACAAGAGTTCTTCGGTCGTGAACCACGTAAAGACGTGAACCCTGACGAAGCGGTAGCAATGGGTGCTGCAATTCAAGGTGCGGTATTGTCTGGTGACAAAACTGACGTTCTTTTATTAGACGTAACACCGTTAACTTTAGGTATTGAAACAATGGGCGGTGTATTAACACCAATCATTGAGAAAAACACCACGATTCCTGCGAAGAAATCACAAGTGTTCTCTACTGCTGCTGACAACCAGCCTGCTGTAGACATTTCTGTTTACCAAGGTGAACGTAAGATGGCTCAACAAAACAAATTGTTGGGTAACTTCCAATTAGGTGACATTCCGCCTGCTCCACGTGGCGTGCCACAAATTGAAGTATCGTTCGACATTAACGCTGACGGTATCTTAAAAGTATCGGCGAAAGATAAGAGCACTGGTAAAGAGCAATCAATCCAGATTAAAGCAAACTCAGGTTTGTCTGATGCTGAAATCGAAGCAATGATCAAAGATGCTGAAGCGAATGCTGAAGAAGACCGTAAGTTCGAAGAACTTGCGAAAGCACGTAACGAAGCGGATGCATTGGTATCTTCTGCTCAAAAAGCAGTAAAAGATCTAGGTGAGCAAGTAACTGCTGACGAAAAAAGTGCTGTTGAAACTGCAGTCGCTGAGCTTGAAACTTCAACTAAAGAAAATGATGTAGAAGACATCAAAGCGAAAACTGAAGCACTTCAAAACATCATCATGCCAATCACGCAACGTGCGTATGAAGCTGCGCAAGGTCAAGGCGGTGCTGAAGGTTTCGACCCGAATGCATTTGGCGGTGACGCTGGTCAACAACAAAAAGCGGACGATGGCGTTGTAGATGCTGAGTTCACTGAAGTAAAAGATGACAAAAAATAATTTGTCTCTTTAATAAAAAACCGCGCGAAAGCGCGGTTTTTTATTACCTAAATATTGTTGTTTCACATTCCACTTTTACATTAGGCTGATAAAAAATTTAGATCTCAGCCTTCAATGAAAAATTTACAATTGGGCCTCATCGCCCTAATTACAACCTTCGGTTCCGCATGTACCACAATAACCCCCTCCGTAGAAACAGCTAAAAACCAACATCAGCAAAGCGCGCAGCAGCAGATCCAACAAGCCTTCGATCAACTCCAAACCACGGGGGTGGTTGTCATTAAGGATAAACATGGCTTACACAGCTACGGTAATGACTTGAGCCGTGCTCAGACACCCTATGTACCTGCCTCTACCTTTAAAATGCTGAATGCCTTAATCGGACTAGAACATGGTAAAGCAACCAGCACCGAAGTATTTAAATGGGATGGTCAAAAGCGCAGCTTCCCTGCTTGGGAAAAAGACATGACTTTAGGCCAAGCCATGCAAGCATCTGCCGTTCCCGTTTATCAGGAGCTTGCACGGCGCATTGGCCTAGACCTGATGCAAAAAGAAGTGCAGCGCATTGGATATGGCAATCAACAGATTGGCACCGTTGTCGATAATTTTTGGTTAGTCGGTCCACTGCAAATTACGCCTGTTCAAGAAGTCCTTTTTGTGGAGAAACTAGCCAATACAAAACTCGCTTTTAAGCCCGACGTGCAACATGCAGTACAAGACATGCTACTGATTGAACAAAAACCGAATTATAAACTCTATGCAAAATCAGGCTGGGGCATGGACCTAGAACCGCAAGTCGGTTGGTGGACAGGCTGGGTCGAAACAGCAACAGGTGCAAAAGTGTATTTTGCTTTGAATATGCAGATGAAAACAGGGATTTCAGCCAGCGTGCGTGAGCAACTGGTCAAACAAAGCCTGACAGCACTGGGGATAATTTAAGCCCACAGAGAAGACATATTTTTTATGTTGCAAAGGTATTTTTTACGCTAAAGTAGCTAAAAATAAAGATATATGAAGAAATATGCGTCAAAGTCTCTTGTTTGCTTTGCTGGGCTTTTTAGGGTTGATTCTGTATCAAAATATGCAACAACCCCAGCTACGTCTCAATCCCCTGCTGGATCGACTCACCCATCCTTTCGATCAGCGTATTCGCTATCGTATTGCGGAAGTCGATCCACGTTTTGGTCTTAGTGAACATGAGTTAAAGTACATTAGCCAGCAAGCCACGGATATTTGGAAACAGGGTTTAGGCCAAGACTACTTTGTCTATGACCCTAATGCTCGACTCAGTATTCGACTTATTTATGACCAGCGTCAAGATGAGTCGGTACAACGCCGTGATCAACTGTCTAAACTGACACAAAATGAACACGGGCTGAGTCAAAAAAATAATGAACTCAAAGCCATGCAACAAAATCTGGCACGCTACTCAGGGGCTTTAGATGTACAAAAACAGAGCCTACAGGAACTTAGCCAAAACTATAATGCCATGATCCGTCAGTATAACCAGCACGGCGGAGTCCCTGCTTCGCAGCAGGCGGCTGTACAACAGAGTTTGGCGCAGCTGCGTCAACAGCAACACGTTTTAGACCAACAAATTGCCAACTTTAATCTGCAAGTGAATGCCTACAATCAAAAGGTAGATGAACTGAACCGCTTAGATCAAGGCCATAATCTGGCCATCGACAAGTTCAACCAGCGCTTTCAACCCCGTCTATTTGATAAAGGACTGTTCAATGGGCGTGAAATTCATATTTATGAGTTTGAGTCCAAAGAAGACTTACGTCTGACTTTAGCGCATGAATTTGGCCATGCCCTCGGAATGAAACATCATAATGATCCGAAAGCCCTGATGTACCCAATGCTAGAAGAGCAAGATATGCAGCATTTCCGTTTACAAAGTGCCGATATTGCATTGTTTAATGCCCGTTGAAATGATGAATTGCTAAAAAAAATCCCATAATTTTAATATGTGTATGAAATACAATCACAGCACATCTTGACTCGGGTTCGTGTTATTGTAAATAATTGAATATCCACTAGAAGCTTTGGAGACGAATGTGAGTTACTACCATATCTTAATCGAAGTAAATGACCACATCAGTACGATTGAAGAAACTCGTGATATCGAAATCTTTGATATTGTTGAGATTCAACCTTATCTCCATTCTATTCTATTGCCCTATTTTAACGAGCAGCTGTTAGAACTTGAAGATGAAAATTTAGAGTTTAAGGATGTTTTACATCTGGAGGTGAAACAGACGCTTTTACCAATCAATGACTTGATTGAAGAAGAGCAGAAACTGTTACCGAGTGACACCGATGTCACCATTACTGCCTATGAAGTTTTTAATAACCGTGACTTAAGCCAAGATGTCACCACGATTATTTTTGACTTACTCGATGCAATTAAACTCGATTGAAAGTGAATGATTGCACATAAAAAAGCCCTCATGATGAGGGCTTTTTTAATCAGATCAGGTTTAGATCGAGAAAGATGAACCACAACCACAGGTCGTTGTTGCATTTGGGTTTTGCACGATGAAACGTGAACCTTCCAAACCTTCAATATAATCCACCACTGAACCGACCAAATATTGATAACTCAATGAGTCAACCAACATTTTCACATCACCATTGATAAATTCTGCGTCGTCTTCATTTTGGTTTTCAGCAAAGTTAAAGCCATAAGAAAAACCTGAACAACCACCGCCCGTGACATATACACGAAGCATTAAATCCTGATTCCCTTCACTGTCACGTAATTGACGTACTTTATTTGCGGCATTGTCGCTTAGTTCAAGTGCTTGGGCATTCATCTTAGATTCCTCAGTTCGGTTCAGCTGTCTTTCAAATCAAAAAGACCATATTTCGAGTATAGCATACTCAATATATGGTCCCTATTTGAATATTTAAAGTCAAATCAGACTAATTTTCTCAAGATTGTTTGTAATTTTCATCCTGTAGTCCACATTCAAAGTTTTTCGCCGCTTGCTTACAACGGAATTGCCATAACAGTTTCATCATTCGCTTATCATAAATACCGCGATTGGTGAGATCAATTCGTGCTTCCCGCATCATCTTTTGATAACCCGGTTGATCTGCAGCCGGCACCTGCATCCAATATTTTTGCGGAATTTCAGCTTTCATTTTACCCAAGATACCGAATGCACGCGGCAGCTGGCCTTTGACCCATTCCCGTGATTTTTGTCCATAACCTGCAGGAAATTTATCCGGACGAATAATGATATTACCTGTGACCTGTAAAATCGGATAATTCACAATCGCCCCTTTCGTCCCCAAGCCTTTATGTAATTCCAACGGCTTAAAAACCGCAGCAGGCGCACCAATAATATCGACTTGACCGTTATTGAACTTTGCACCAAAGTTCGTGACATCGGCACTCACAGCTTGCGCACCAATTTGTTGAACCATGACTTTTTGCGCTTGGTCATAGTCTAAAACCGCAATTTTCTTGCCTGCGGCTTTCGCTACGGTATTGATGCTACGGTCATTCACCAATAAAAAGGCATCCCCCACAGGAATCACACCTGCGACCTCGTACTTACCATTGACCATATGTTTAGCAAAAGTGGGGCTAGCCAAGCCTTGCATCACTTTAACCGCTAAATTGAGATCGGGAATCGCACCAATCGCGTCGAGTGAGCCTGTAAACGAATTAAATTGACGCCCACGCATGCCTGTAACACTAATGGCATCGCATTTTCCTGCTTTAAAATCCTCAGCAATCACGGCTTCGTTTTGTCCGACCCGCAGTTCAATATCCGCGCCCCAGTTTTTAGCCGCCAACTGATAATCTTTCATCAAGCTATATACATCACCATTTTTACCGACCAAGTCGAATACACAAACCACTTGTTTGGCCTGTGCCATCGCTGTTGCAGAAATGACTAATGTCCCGACACTGAGGCCTTTCATCCACTGTTTCATGCATCTTCCTTTTGACTTATTGTTGTTTATTGTGATGAGCCATTCACTTGTGCTCTTTGTTATTTTTTAATGCCCCGACTGACACTTCACTCGGTTCAAAACCACTCATTTCCTACGCGCTATACAAATTAGTTGCGTCAAATCGATTTAAATCTGTCGATTAAAAGCAAAAAAAGAAAGCCCAATTAAACTGAGCTTTCTTTGATTACACTCGGCAAATTACTCACCGCCCAGTGAGCATTCAAAGTTGGCTTTATCCACCGAGCAACGGGCTTTTTTCAACACCGACATCATTGCTGGATCATAAATGCCTCGTTTGGTCATATCCATCCGACCATCGCGCAGCATTTTTTGATATTTGGTTTTGTCTTCTGCTGTGAGGTTCATTTTGTATTTTGCAGGAATGCCTGCTTCTAAACGACCAATCATTGCGATGCTTTTCGGTAGGTTTTTCACAAACCAATCGCGTGATTTTTGTCCAAAGCCTGCTGGAAATTGATCTGGACGAATCACAAAGTCAGCTGTCACTTGTAGTACAGGGAAGTTAAACATGGCGCCGTTCGTGCCTAAACCTTTATAAATTTCTAGGGGTTTATAAGCATAAGCCGGTGCGCCGACCATATCAACTTGACCATTATTAAACTTCGCCACAAAGTTAGACACATCGGAAATCACTGCTTGCGCACCGACGCGTTGTACCATGATTTTTTGGGCATCGTCATAGCCCAAGACTGCAAACTTTTTACCTGCCGCTTTTTCAATGGAATTAATACTTTTATCGCGCACAAAAATAAAAGCTGAACCTAAAGGTGCAATCCCTGCCACTTCATATTTTTTACCCCCAAGATTGCTCACCATTTTGGTCGCATTACGCTGATCCAATGCAAAAGTAATCGCACGTTGTGCAATGGCATTGCTTGGAGCACCACCCAATGCATCAATAGAACCGACAAATTTATTGTACTGGCGTGCACGCATAGCAGTCATAAACACGCCATCACACTTGCCTGCTTTAAAGTCATTGTCGGCAACGGCTTCATCCTGACGAGGGATTAAATTGATTTCAGCCCCCCAGCCTTTTGCCGCCAAAGCCCATTCTTGCGCCATTTGATAGGACTCACCAGATTTGCCAAGCAAGTCAAATACACAGATGTCCACTTTGGCCGCTTGTGCTGTCGACGCTACACCCAAAGCAGAAAAAGCAGCGAGTGCGAGGGTTAATTTTTTCATTCTTGTGTCCTTGTTCGTTTTGTTGTTTGACAGGTGTCCATACACATGCAAAATATTAAGCAAGTTAAAATTAAAAAAATAGAGCATTTACTCAAAAATTACTGTCAATTGGGCAAATTTTTTTCTTTTCTCTCATTTTTCTTTTCAAAGGATTAGTAAAAGCATTTTAAATTCATCATATTAAAATAAAAATCCTGCATCAGCCGTTTTACATGAATGATGCTTAATATTACAAAGAAATACAGATTTTCGCCTTATTCACCGCCCAATGAACATTCAAAATTGGTACGTTCAACCGTACAACGGGCTTTTTTAAGCACGCGCATCATGCCTGGGTCATAGACCCCTTGTTTGGTTAAATCAATGCGCCCTTCCCGTAGCAAGCGCTGATATTTTTCTTTGTCTTCTTTGCTGAGCTGCATTTTGATTTTACTGGGAATGGCAGCTTCAAGTCGCTGCACCATGGCAAAGGATTGCGGGATTTTTTGTAAAAACCATTGTCGCGATTGCTCGCCAAATTGGGCAGGAAAACGCTCGGGTCTGACAATTAAATCTGCAGTGACATTGACCACGGGAAAATTAAGCATAGCCCCTTTAGCGCCTAGACCTTTTTCAATTTCTAAGGGTTTATACGCATAAGCAGGTGCAGCAACCACATCCACTTCACCTGTATTAAACTTTTTTATAAAGTTGGAAATATCCGACATCACAGGAACAGCCCCTACCCGCTCTACCATCACCCGTTGTGCACGGTCATAATGCAGGATGGCAAATTTTTTACCTTGCGCTTTCTCAATAGTATTCAAATTTCGGTCTTTGACAAAAATATAAGCTGAACCAATCAAGCCAATGCCTGCCACTTCATAGTTTTCACCTTGTAATGTGGTGGTCATGCGCTTGGTATTACGAGGATCGAGTACATATTCCACGGCCTTTTGTGCAATTTTATTGCTTGATACTCCACCTAAGGCATCAATCGAACCTGCGAACTTGTTATAGGTGCGCGCGCGCATTGAGGTCATATACACCGCATCGCATTTATCATTTTGAAAGGCTTTATCGACCAAGTCTTCGTCCTGAAACGAAATCAACTGTACTTGTGCACCCCATTTTTTACTGACCAAAGCCCATTCTTCTAAGAATTTATAAGACTCCCCTGCTTTACCCAGTAAATCAAAGACACACACCTGCTGCTTCGCCTGTACCATACTTGAGAAGCCGCACAGTGCTAGCGTCGATAAAATAAAAAATCCTTTTCTTTTCATTATTATCCCTTCATATTTTTGTTTTACTGGGAAAATATATCTGTGTGCTATTCCTCAATATAGGTCAAAAAAGGTCAATTTTTAGCTTTCCGACCAAAGGTCAAATGGCTTCATCCTCCCCTTAAAAGCAGCTATTCAAGATTTCAGTTCAGATAAATTTTGAATGTTTAGTCTTTTGCTGACGCATCCATTAGAATAGGCGCACCTTTTTCTGATATTTGATAGTTCCATGATTCAGCTTGATCAAGTTTCATTGCGCCGTGGTGGACGAGTGTTATTTCAAAAAGCCTCCATGCAAATCCATCCGGGTTGGAAAGTTGGTCTCACCGGTGTCAACGGTGCTGGAAAATCAACCCTGTTTGCTGCGCTTTTAGGCTCGATAGGTCCTGATGATGGCACCCTGAGCCGCCCTGCCGTATGGACAGTGGCACACATGGCACAGGAAGTGAAAGCCTTAGATATGGCTGCGATTGATTTCGTCCTGACCGGTGATGAAGAATATTGGAACATTCAACAACAGCTCAACCATCCTGAACAGTTAACTGACACTGAACTGGCTGATTTACATGGCCGATTCGACGAAATTAACGGTTATTCCGCACCCGCTAAAGCCGCTCAGCTTATGGCGGGTCTGGGTTTTATGGAACATCAAAACCAACTTTTGGTTTCGAGTTTCTCTGGTGGATGGCGGATGCGCTTAAACTTAGCGCGTACTTTGATGAGCCGTTCGGATCTATTATTACTGGATGAACCAACCAACCACTTAGATCTCGATGCTATTTTATGGTTAGAAGATTGGTTAAATGCCTATACAGGTACCCTAATTTTAATTTCGCATGACCGTGATTTCTTAGATGCCATTACCAACCGTATTTTACATATCGAAAATCAAGAACTCACCCTCTATAGCGGCAACTATTCCACCTTTGAAACCACTCGTGCAGAACGCTTAGCACAACAACAACAAGCCTATGAAAAGCAGCTCGAAACACGGGCACATATTCAAAAATATATTGACCGTTTTAAAGCCCAAGCCACTAAAGCACGTCAGGCACAAAGCCGAATTAAACAATTGGAACGGATGCAGCTGCTTGCGCCTGCACATGTCGATACCCCTTTTACCTTTAGCTTCCGTGAACCCACTAAAATGAGTTCACCACTGCTGACTCTAGAACAGGCTGATATTGGTTATGGCGACAAACTGATTGCAACCAATATCAATATACAAATCACCCCGACGAGCCGAATTGGCTTATTGGGGATGAATGGTGCAGGTAAATCGACTTTAATCAAATCCTTGGTCGGTGATTTACCTTTATTGGCAGGACAACGTAAAGCCTCAGAACTGCTAAATATCGGCTATTTTGCGCAGCATCAAATGGATTCACTGGATGAGTCGGCCAGCCCAATGCTGCAATTGGCACGCATTGCGGATAAAAAAATCAGTGAAGCGACCTTACGTGCCTTTTTAGGCAGCTTCGGCTTTAGTGGCGAACGGATGGATACCCCTTGTGAGAGCTTTTCAGGTGGTGAACGTGCACGTTTGGCATTGGCTTTAATCGTGTGGTTACGTCCCAATGTCTTGATTCTAGATGAACCGACCAACCATTTAGACTTAGATATGCGCCATGCGCTAACCATGGCTTTACAAGACTATGAAGGTGCTGTGGTCTTGGTTTCGCACGAACGCCAACTGATTGCCAGCGTGTGTGATGACCTCATTTTAGTCCATGCTGGAAAATCGACCGAATTTGAAGGTGATCTACACGATTATGCCAACTGGTTACGCCAAGCGCGCCTAGAAATGATTAAACAAGGCGGAATCGTAGCGCCGATCGTGTCTAAAGTCAGCACTCAAAAAACCATCGTTTCAAAGGTTGATAAAGAAGCGCAGCGTAAATTAGCTGCACAGCGCCGTGAACAAACGCGTCCGATTCGTAAAAATATCGAAAAATGTGAAAGCCTACTGGCAAAACACCAGCCACGTTTAGTCGACATTGAACGTTTACTCGGTGATGCTGGCCTATATGATGCTGCACGCAAAGATGAACTCATGAAACTGATGAATGAGCAAACCGAACTTAAAAGCCAAGTCAGTGAAGCAGAAGAACAAATGCTAGAGCTGATGATGGAACTTGAAGAACTCGAAAGCTCATTCGAAAACGAATAATCTTTCCTCATACACCCTGCCCGCTCTGTTTATGCATGGCGGGCATTTTTATGTCTTAACCATTTTGATTGATTTACTTTGCTGCAACACCAATCGATCTTGAAAAATGTACCTTTTCGGTCTATGCATATAACTCAATAGGAAATGCACCCAAAGAATCTGAGCATTTTTATAATTCATAAGTGATTGAAATTAAAATTATTTCTTAATAAATAAAGCGATAAATTGATTGATTTTTATTGTTTAGATATTCTTAAAAAGCAAAAAATTAGATTGTTTAATTTAGCTTAATTAATTGAATATTCAACTATATACTGCCCTATTTCCATGCATTTCACAGCTTAAAGCCAAATACAACCTTCACAACAGACAGCGAATATCCACCATGTTCAGACATGCACCTTTCAACACAACAAGTTTTGAATTTAAAAAGAGGGAATAAATTTAAAAGATCCGATTTAAATTTAAAAAATAACGTATGGTTTTAAATTTAAAAACCACACTTGAAACAACTGTGGATAAAATTATACGTATTTTAGCAACTGATATAAAGTGCTATTTTTATTTATCCACAGGCTAATGCTGTTTATTTATTCAGTTGTTTTAGGCAAATCCATCCTGTTTTTGTACTCTTTTTCCTTAATTTAATACAGCTCTTTGCGCCTTTAAAAACCGTAATTCTTGTATTTTCCATCCCTGATCAAAGACCCATGTTTCTTGGATTTGTTGGCGATTTTCAACCAAACCGATCAAGACCTGACAGCGTGTTTGGTCACGATCAAACTCAAATTCTTCAAATTCAACGTCGGGTTTTTGAGGTTTCCAAACGCCATTTTTCACAGCATGCGCGATCTTTTCATAGCGCGTATAGTTACTCTCTACACGATCAGCTTGTTCATAGACCACTTTAAAATGCTCATCTTCATATTGAGCTAAAACCTCATAATTACCTGTAAAAAAAGCATTCACCCAAATGTCGCGTACTTGTTCTAGTTGGTTATCCATCATAATGACCTCACATTTTGCACTGTGCAAAAGACTTGATACTCACATCATGACATCGCTATAAGTCAGTTTAATAACAGTGTGCACTGCTTATATTTTATTCAAAATCATAAAAAATGCTGTAAAAAAAAGCACCCCGTAGGGTGCTTTTTTGGCTTATTTTGTAAAGCGCTTAGGCATCAATGTCCGCATTCAATGCATTTTCCTCAATGAATGCACGACGTGGTTCCACATCGTCACCCATCAAACAAGAGAACATACGATCAGCTTCAATCGCATCCTGAATGGTAACTTGCAACATGTTGCGGTTTTCAGGATCCATAGTCGTTTCCCAAAGCTGGTCCGCATTCATCTCCCCCAAGCCTTTATAGCGCTGAATCATCATGCCACGACGTGAATCAGACAAAATATGCTGCCATACCTGATGGAAGTTAGTGACTGCAATCTTGCGATCGCCTTTTTGTAGGTAAGCACCGTCTTCCAACAACGTGAACCAACTCTTGGAGTTCTTCAATAAACGTGCATATTCACCAGAACCCAATAAGCCTGCATCTAATAAATAGCTGTGCGGCAAATTGTGTACATAGATGGTGATACGAGGCAAGTAAGTCTCGATCTTTTGACCATCCGCCAGTTCTTTTTCAAACGTTTCTAAGCTCAACTCAGGACGCAAGCTCGGTTGAATCTCTGCCACAGCACTGCGCACTTGTTCAGCCCACTGCTCAACATAAGCTCGGTCATGGTTTTGATCAAGCTTAAAGCCTTCAACCGAAATCAACGCATCTAAGACACTGGCAGGATAACGTACAGTTAAACGCTGTAAGCTCTTCTGAGACGTTTGATAGTCTGCAATCACATTCGCTAAAGCTTCACCACGGATTGCAGGTGCAGCATCGCTGATGTGCAATTCAAGCTCATCAATCGCGTTTGAAATTAAATAGGTTTCAAGCGCATCATTATCTTTCAGATACTGCTCTTGCTTGCCTTTTTTCAGCTTATACAGCGGTGGCTGAGCAATATAGATATAACCACGCTCCACCAGCTCAGGCATTTGACGGAAAAAGAAGGTCAACAATAGGGTACGAATATGCGAACCATCCACGTCAGCATCGGTCATGATGATGATTTTGTGATAACGCAACTTGTCCGGATTGTACTCTTCACGACCAATACCACAACCGAGTGCTGTGATCAGCGTGCCGACTTCTTGAGATGAAATCATCTTGTCAAAACGCGCACGTTCCACGTTTAGGATTTTACCTTTCAACGGTAAAATCGCTTGCATCTTACGGTTACGGCCTTGTTTTGCTGAACCGCCTGCAGAGTCACCCTCGACTAGATACAATTCAGACAATGCTGGATCTTTTTCTTGGCAATCTGCGAGCTTACCTGGTAGGCCTGCAATATCCAACGCACTTTTACGGCGTGTCATTTCACGCGCTTTACGTGCTGCATCACGAGCACGTGCCGCATCAATGATTTTGCCCGCAATCGATTTTGCAGCTTGTGGGTTTTCAAGCAAATACTCAGAGAATGATTTATTCATTGCCTGTTCAACCGCAGGTTTCACTTCACTTGAAACCAACTTTTCTTTGGTTTGTGAAGAGAATTTTGGATCAGGCACTTTCACTGAAACAATCGCGGTTAAACCTTCACGGGCATCATCACCAGAAACGGCTACTTTCTCTTTTTTGAGTAAGTTTTCGTTTTCCATATAGCTGTTTAGACCACGCGTTAATGCCGCACGGAAACCCGCTAAATGCGTTCCACCATCTTTTTGTGGAATGTTGTTGGTAAAGCAACGTACATTTTCTTGATAGGTATCATTCCACTGCAACGCCACTTCAACACCAATGCCATTTTCAGCCTGTACGGTGAAATGGAAAATGTCATTCAGATGGGTTTTGCCTTGGTTAATATATTTCACAAACTCAGACAGACCGCCTTCGTAGTCAAACACATGTTCTGCATGAATACGCTCGTCACGCAAAACAATGCGCACGCCCGCGTTTAAGAAAGACAATTCACGTAAACGACGCGCCAAAATATCAACATAGAAAATGGTTTGGCTAAAAGTTTCAGCACTTGGCCAAAAACGGACAGTTGTTCCTGTGGTATCCGTATCCCCCACAACAGTCAGTGGGTAAACCGGATCACCGTGTTTATATTCTTGTTGATGAATATGACCTGCACGATGAATCGTCAGTTCCAACTTACGCGACAAGGCATTTACAACCGATACGCCTACACCATGTAGACCACCTGAAACCTTGTAGCTATTGTCATCAAACTTACCACCTGCGTGCAGAATGGTTAAAATCACTTCTGCGGCAGAAACCCCTTCTTCAGGGTGAATATCGGTCGGAATACCGCGCCCATTGTCCGATACACTTACAGATTCATCTTCGTGAATCGTCACCAAAATTTCATCACAGTGACCTGCAAGCGCCTCATCGATCGCATTATCCACCACCTCAAACACCATATGGTGCAAGCCTGAACCATCATCCGTATCGCCAATATACATACCCGGACGTTTACGTACTGCGTCCAATCCACGTAATACTTTGATACTAGAGGAATCATAAGCTTTTTCTGTGGTTTGTTCCGTTTGAGAAGCAGCTTGTTGATCTTCTGAACTCATGGTTTCTCCCTAGCGAAAAATAGGTCTATCCCGTGATGGGTAAAATCTAAAATCATTGTGCGACAACTTGAACTTGACCGTTTTCAACACAGAATAATTGATAAGAAATAGATAAATCATGTAAGTGATTTTTGACTGATTCACACTCTAAAGTGGTAATAAAAACTTGACTACCCAGTTGGCTCAATCGCTCAATTAAACGTTGTTGTGCTGTTAAATCTAATTCTGCTGTCAGATCATCTAATAATACCACAGTTTCCTTATTACAAGCATGCAGCATTGCAATCTGTGACAGTTTTAAGGCTATGATTAACAGCTTTTTTTGTCCACGTGACAGTACGACATCTGCATCGCCAAGGCTTGTTTTTAAACGTAAATCTGCCTTGTGTGGACCATACTCAGTATAGCGCCGTTCAAGGTCTTTTTGATGGTGACTTTGCAGGTCATTCAGTAACCCTAACTCGGTATGAAAGCCAGGGCTATATTCTAACTGAACCTCGATATCTGGCAGCAAGTGTTTTAAATCTTGCTCAAAAAAACCCTTCCACTGCTCCACAATGCTGACGCGCTGCGAATGCAGCATTTCCCCATAGTCACTGAGCATTTTGTTCCACGGCTCCAAATCTGTCAGACTTAGATTCCGTCGTGTTTTCAGTAAACTATTACGCTGTTTTAATGCCCGTGAATAATATTGCCATGCATGATAAAACTCAGGTTCCACGTGGAACATCAGCCAATCTAATAACTGCCGTCTAGGCTTGGCGCCATGATCAATAATATCGGTACTTTGCGGATCAATCAGTTGCAAAGGAAGAATCTTAGCCAATTGACCTTGAGTGGCAATGTTGTCGCCATTGACCTTGATGAGCTGTTCACCAGACAACAGCTTTTGTATCCCTATTTTTTCAGAACTGGATTGGGCAAAGACAATCGCGTTGTGGGTATCGGTTTGAATATAGTTTTTCGGAATATGGGTACGAAAGGAACGCCCTGTCGCCAACAGATGAATGGCTTCTAAAATCGAGGTTTTACCTGAACCATTTTGTCCATAAAAAACATTAAACGGTTGCAATCCATGGAGAGCAACCGTTCTAAGATTTCGAACACGTTCGATGTTTAAACGCGTGATTTGCATGCCTGAACCTAGGGCTTAAACACGCATTGGCATGACCACATAGGTCTGATCTTGATGAGCTGGATCTTGCACTAGAACCGATTGATTTGCTTCGGTCATCGTCATTGACACATCATCACCATCCAATGCGCCTAAGACTTCCAATATGTATTGGGCATTAAAAGACATTTCCATTGGCGCATTATTATATTGAATCGCCAAATCTTCTACGGCTTCGTCTTGCTCAGGGTTATTGGCACGTAGCTGTAAAGTATCTGCGGCAAAGTTTAAGAACACACCACGTAGTTTTTCATTACTTAAAATCGAAACACGTTGTAAAGATTGCTTAAAGACATCATGTGCAATTAAGACATTTTTATCCCCACCACGTGGAATCACACGGCGATAATCAGGGAATTTACCGTCAATCAGTTTCGTGGTGAAACGAACAGTGGTATCCCCTTGTTCTTTGTCACGGCTGGCAATAGAAATGGTCACATTCAATAGTTCACGACCGATTAACAACGCCAATTGTTCATCTTCAATGCTCAATAAACGCTGTAGTTCACCCAC
The DNA here is from genome assembly GCF_058599305.1 of Acinetobacter sp. CAU_H_S139_7. Lineage (NCBI taxonomy): Bacteria > Pseudomonadati > Pseudomonadota > Gammaproteobacteria > Moraxellales > Moraxellaceae > Acinetobacter > Acinetobacter sp. CAU_H_S139_7. The sequence goes on along the minus strand of NZ_CM178651.1, from coordinate 2,102 downwards.
TGCTTTACGTGGAACAATCGCTTGAATCAATTGAGTGGCATTTGAGCTAGCAACAGTTTCACACAGAGCTAAACGGTGGCCATCTGTGGTCACTGCACGCAGTTGATTATTATCAATTTCAAGCAAGGTTCCCGTGAGATAAAAACGCACATCCTGCACTGCCATAGCAAATGCAGTTTTTTCAAATAGGCGCTTTAATTCACGCTGTGTCACCGCAACTTGCGTGCCTTGCGTGTTCTCTGTGGTCAATAACGGGTAATCTTCAGCCGGTAAAGTCCCCAACACAAAACGACTATTACCAGACTTTAAAATACAACGTTGATCTTCAGTAATTTGTAAATCTATCAGTGCTGCAGTCGGTAAAGATTTGCAAATATCCATCAGCTTGCGCGCAGGAACAGTGGTTTCACCCGCTTGCAAACACGCCCCTTCGGCAAGAGTAGTGCTTGCAACCAATTCAACTTCTAGGTCTGAACCTGTAATCGTCAAAGACGCTTGGCTCACTTGCACTTTAACATTTGAAAGAATATTTAAAGTATGGCGACGTTCAACCGCTCCTACGACATGTGATAGAACATTAAGTAAGCTTTCTTTCGCGATTTTTAAACGCACGATACATTCCTCGAAAAACTGAAGATAAAATAATAAATAAATGTGTTTTTAGCAGTGTACTATGCGGCAGAACATGCCGCATTGCAAGAATAGAATTTGAGCAATTTCGCTTAACTTTGCAGCAAGCGTTGCAAGTTTTTATAGTCCTCATTGAAGATCGGATCTTCATCACGCAGACTTAAAACTTTTTCACAAGCATGCATGACAGTACTGTGATCACGACCGCCAAAGGCCATACCAATTTCAGGGAAACTGTCGCCAGTTAACTCACGTGCCAAGCCCATTGCCAATTGGCGTGGACGAGCATAAATACGGGTACGTTTAGGCCCAACCAACTCTTTGAGTGGGATTCTAAAGTACTCACTCACCACACGTTGAATATTTTCAGTACTGATGGTTCGTGCACGAATGGCCAAGACGTCTTTTAAAGACTCACGCACAACATCCAAATCAATAGCTGTACCCTTAAAGCGTGAAATGGCCACCACTTTATTCAACGCACCTTCCAATTCACGTACGTTTGCAACCACTTGTTGCGCAATAAATAACGCACAGTTTCGTGGTAATTCCACATCATTGCTTTCTGCTTTTTTCAGCAAAATTTCAATACGGGTTTCAATATCTGGTGGTTCAACTCCAACCGACAAGCCCCAAGAAAAGCGTGAAACCAAACGTGGATCCAATTCCGTTAATTCTTTTGGATAACGATCAGAGGTCAGAATAATTTGCTTAGATTCATCTAAAAGTGCGTTAAAAGTATAGAAAAACTCAACTAAACTTGCCTCTTTACCCGCCAACAAATGAATATCATCGACCAACAATAGATCTAAAGATCGGCAATTTTTCTTAAATTCTTCCACTTTACCTTGTTGTAAAGAACTAACGAAGTCTTGAACAAAGCTTTCTGCCGTCATATACATGACACGTGCATTGGGTTTGGCTTGCAACAAGGCATTGCCCACTGCTTGCATTAAGTGTGTTTTACCTAAACCAGTCGGGCCATATAAAAATAAGGGATTGTGCTGAGAAGCACCTAACTGGGTTAAAACCTTACGACACGTTTCAGCAGCCATTTGGTTTGAACGACCTTCCACAAAAAGTGAGAAGGAAAATAAAGGATTTAACTGGCGTTTACGGCTGTTTTTAGAATTCCCTTCTTCTTTTTCTTTTTTCGAACGTACAACAGGTGCTGGAGCAGACTCTAAAGCCGCAGTCGTCGTTGCAGGTTGCTCACTCGCAGATAAAATTGCACCCGGGCGTGAATCGACTAAAATTTCAACTTTACGTACACGCCCTTCAGAGAGCTGCTCCACTAAAATTGTAATCAACTCTAGGTGATGTTCTTGAATGTAACGTGTCCAATAGGGATTGGGAGCATAAAGACGTAGTGTGTCATTTAACTCTTCTGCAACTAAAGGGCGTATCCACATTGTAAAGACATTCCCAGAGAGCTCTTGTCGCAAGCGAGTTAAGCAGTCCGTCCAAAGCAT